>NZ_WINI01000030.1 GCF_009497155.1 Glaciimonas soli | reverse complement strand
TTTGTAGTGAATTATGCACGTGGTCGAGCCAGCCGCCGAGAGCCGGCAGGTTTTCAGGAATCGTCGCCAGCGCGGCCGCCAATGTGGATGTCGCCTGACGAAACTGACGTAGTTCGAACGCTCCGAACGCATAGACTACGCCAATGACAGTCGTCATCGCCAGCGCCAGAAAACTGGAGTGGATAAATCCGACTCCGATCCAAACGACTCCAAGTGCGCCCAAGAAGAAGGCGACTGTAAATAAATGTTTATTCATTGCGTATCTTTGTTATTGAATGCTTCGATGAGTCCCATCGCCGGTTGTAAGCGAAGCTCCATTTCAGCCAGCAGCAGCATTTGCATGTCATTGGAAAAACGCGCCAGCCAGGCTCCGGCTTGCGTCCAACTGGCAGAGTTGTCTGCCTGCTGAGTATCAACCAGCATCTGCTGATGTGTTTTGTACAATTGCTCGAAACGTTTTTTAAGAAGCACTGGCACCTTCGAGAGCAATTTACTCTCGTGGTCGCGCAGTATTCCTTCGAGCGCCGCGTCCAGGTCGGCAAGCTTTTTGAGTCTTGGCGACACCTTTGCAAGCGCTTCCCGGACATTGATCCGCAGGGGCTGAATGCGCAATTCCATGTCCCGTTGATGCGTATCATAGAACCGACGATACGGTGCGTAAGCCACCGCAAGGTCCATCGGTAGTTCTATGTGCGTCTTGTCCAAGTTAAGAGAGCAACTTTTCATGATCGAATTGATCAAGCTAGTCTGTATCCGGTGGAATTCGATACCGACCGCAGCACCCAGGGGAAATTGCACTTCGTGCTGCATTTTCGGCGGACTCGCAATGCTGTCGCTGTGAACAGCAGACAGGGTGATCGCGTCGGTAAAATGAATCCACAGGCCTAGTTTTTCTGCAAACGCATTCTCGGGCTCGGCAGCATCCACAATGGCCAAGTCAGTGAGACAACGAATTAATTTTGAACTGTGGAAATTTGTACGCAGTGATACTCGCGTCATATGCAGTGCAATCAAAATCGAAAAAAAGCAGGAAGGCTAGCAGTTCGCACGGCTATTCGCATAAACACACGTCTTGGTCCTGCTCCAGCAAATCTGAGCCATTTTCTGGCACTCGTGAGCTTGTAATTATATCGTGGAGGAGTAGGAAACTCAAACAAGTAAAGTGACCTTGTCCCCGCAAAACGTATCCCTTACTGAGGTTGTAAACTAGGTAGTAAGGAGAGTCAAAAAATGGCAAAAAAAGGGCAAGTAAGAGCGCGTTATACGACAGAATTTTAGCAAGAATCGGTCAGACTAGTACAAGCTGGTCAAAGCATCGCTGCGGTGAGCCGGAATTTGTCGGTGAGTGAACAAACGCTGTACAACTGGGTAAAGGCTGCGCGAGATGGTCAATTAAGCGAAGCAAAAGGCAATGTTGTCACGCCAGAGCAAATGGAATTATCTCGGCTACGTGCTGAGAATGCGCGCTTAAAAATGGAGCGCGATATCCTAAAAAAGGCGGCGTACTTTGCGAAAGAATCGATGTGAAGTACGCTTTCATCAAAAATAATGCGCAATGGTCAGTTAAAGTCGTCTGTCAGTTACTTGATGTAAGCACCAGCGGCTATCACGACTATTGTCGACGTCAAGTACGGCCCATGAGCACAACAGCGCGACACCGTGAGGAAGGCATTGTGGCTCACATGAAAGCGATTCACCACTAAGTCAAGCAAGAGTACGGTTGGCCGCGCATGCATCGTGAATTAGCGCATCGTGGTATTCGAGTCGGCAAAGAACGCGTCCAAAAACTGATGCGACGTCATGGCATACGTGTCAGGCATAAACGCAAATGGATTGCTACTACCAACTCTCATCATAGTTTGCCAGTTGCACCAAATCTG
>NZ_WINI01000003.1 GCF_009497155.1 Glaciimonas soli | reverse complement strand
TATGACTTTCGAAAAGTTACATCGCGGAAGTTGAAAAACGTCTACAGAATTGGGGGAGGTCCACTCCACAATTCATCAGTTAGTTCATGGGTTAGGTCTGAGTTAATATACTCTCAGATTGTGATTGTAAAAAACGCACCAATTCGTAACGTGATTCGGTATTTACGTTGCACTCGACATTAATCGTTTCGCCACCCCCAAGAACGTACGTCTTGAATGGCAAACAACATCGCACAAATATAAATACAAATCGATATATAGTTCTGATATTTATCAATATTCTCATTATCAATTTTCATTGTGTCAAAATTGTTGAGAATACTTAGTCGTGACTTGATGCGCTTCAATTTTCGATATAGCCGTGGTGATTCAGAAAGAGGAAAATGTTCCATCTCATTTTCTTCAAGCGCTCTTTCAAGGACGATGGAACCATCTCCGAATTGAGGCTGCAATGCTATCAATAAATTTCGGAAATCCAGGTATTTTTCTTGAACGCTCTTCAGGAAATCTCCCTTTTTTTGAGGGTCAATTCGCTCTCTCATTTGATTTA
Source organism: Glaciimonas soli (assembly GCF_009497155.1). Taxonomy (GTDB): domain Bacteria; phylum Pseudomonadota; class Gammaproteobacteria; order Burkholderiales; family Burkholderiaceae_D; genus Glaciimonas; species Glaciimonas soli. The sequence continues at coordinate 449,729 of NZ_WINI01000003.1, read as the reverse complement.
CTAGCTTGCAGAAGTGTATGTCCTGTTGCAGCTCAATTTCCAACTGAAATTCGGGATCATTGTGATACGCACGCTCAAAGGCCCTCCTAAAATCCCCTCCACTGAACTGATCCGATTGCGGATCTAGCCTATCCTCTATCCGGGATATCTGCGCAAATCTGTAGGAAATACTCGATCCGGAATTCCATGCCAACTGCCCCTTAAATGCGTAATACACCATTTCTGACGATTCGTGAATTAGATGTCTTAAGGGACGAATACTTCTCCGATTCGTATCGTGTTCGTCGAATATGTCCGTGATAGCGCTCAGTGTGGTGCCGGCGAGCTTGACCAAGGTTTCTAGATCGACTCTATATTGCCCCTCTATCTCCTTTACGATAATTCTGTACTTCTCGTGGTGGTCTGACAAATGCGCACGATAATCGTTATTCGAGGCGATATTCGATAACTCGCTTTGTCTCTTTGTATAGTATGCGCTTGCACTCGACACCAATATTGCTAGCGACGCTACATAATCGGATGAAGTAAATACCATAATTTTTTCTTATTTGTGGCAAAGCTAAGCATTAAGTCCACCTACCCATCGGCAGCTTTAGCGAAACTGTTACCCGTTCTTCGGAATTTTTTTGACGGATTTTATCGATATTACATTTAACCTTTACACCATCTATTTCTAACTCATATTTGATGATGACTAGTTAAGCGTTTGACACAGAAACAGCAGAGTCGAGTCTTCTGTGGATGAGCGACGCCAATGAAAGTAAATCCTCTGCATCATCCTTCTGAATTTCCCATCGAACACGAGCTTCGTGGGCAGTTGGATTACGAAACATGCTAAATGCACCGCGTACCAGATTTGCGAACCCACGCTGTTCGCTTCGTTCACTATCTGTTGATAGCGCATTGATCGCAAGCAATGGAGAGTCACCCGACAAAGCGCGATCAACTAGTGAATTTCCGTCATCGGAAAGTCCGGTCTTTAATCGAATTTTATCCGCCACACTCTTGACGGCTTCGAGGACGGCGTGAAAATAATTATCCGCAACTAACTCAGCTTTGCAGAATGCGAGAATGTCCGGATGAACTCTGCGTCTTACAAGATCGGAACGCAGCTCATCAGCACGATGCGCAGCTTCTTGAATAGTATTTGCCTTCTCAACAGCTTTGAGCTCGCCGTCAGCTGTGACCGCTAGCCCTGCAAACGCCAGCGCTCGATTTAGGTTTTCTCGCATGACTTCGAAGCGATCCAGTTGTCGAACGTAGATTTCTGGTTTCATCGTCTTGCGGATAAAAGCGAGAATGGCCGTACGATCTTGCCTGGTGTTTTGCGACTCAGCAAATGCATTAAAGAGGCGATGCCGTTTTGTCTGTTGGGGAGCCGGATCAGACATCCTACACGCGCTGAGCAAGTGGCTAATTTCAGTATTGCTGAGACCTTCGGTAGTATCAGCAAGCGCGTTGGCTATTGCCTGGGCTTGACTCTGAGTGAAACATTTGGGGCTCATTGAGCGTTCCTCCATACTGCGCTGCCTCGACCCATACGGGATATGCATGCATTTGTTCGATCCGCTGAAAATTCGACCTGTAGTAGGCTTGGCTGAGTATGTCGCAAACGTTGATGAATGGAAATGAGGGGACGATAATCAGGTGAGGTGATCGATACCTGGCCATTGATTGGATCGATATTGATGCGACCGGGTATAGTTGGATCGATATTGACGTTTCCAGGCAAATTCATCTCCCACCGTTGGGATGACCATCTTGTTATCGAAGCGGTAAGAGTTTCGTTGCAAAACTGCCTCCAGATCTCATTGGTTTCCTGTGTAGGCCAGTTTTGTTGGTTGCTTAGGGCAGTAATTTCTGCTGAACCTAGCCATTGATTCATCTCGGTTCTGTTCGTAAATTGCGGCTGAAGCTGCTCTACGACAATTTTTGCTGCTACACGAGATGGCAAGCCGGTGCGTACGAGCATCGCCATGTTGTTTCGCGGGAGCCCTGTTTCAAGACATGCTGCAGCACTTCCTTCTATAACAGCGGATTCGATTTGATGTGAACGCCGATACATTCGTAGTGCTTCAATTGCCCAAACCAGGCGATATGCAAAGGTGTCGTCAATAATACGCATGTTATCGAGTCCAATCTCTGCTACGTCCACACCATGAATCCACCAACGCAAGAGTTCACGCCAATTGTCGGGAAGGGTATCGTCGGGCGTAAAGGGGCGGATTGGCAAAAGATTTTCAGCCAAACCGACAAGTGCGTTGCTCAGACCATTAGCGTTGCCTTGCTGAGCTGCAGCATCAGCCAAGTCTAACGTAACGATCAATTCTTGAGCCTTTGCGTCAATGGCTAAACCAGCCTCTAGGCCAACACCCATAGCGAATTGACTGCGACGTTGGGCAAAGTTCGTTTTGTTCCAAATGAGAGTTGCACGAGTTACTAATATCCACATTTGTCCCTGGCGGCGAACCGGATCAAGCCTGGCAATCTGTTTTGACCATAGCGATCCGGTTAACGCTTCGTCGAGCAGGCGAGGTAAGTCAGCACTATTTGCGTCAAGCGCGGCGATCAGCCCGAGAACAGTCGCGTCAAGGCGTTCAATCAGGCTTTCGATAGAGTCGGTGTCGTCAGGAATCTGGGCTGGAAACCACGCTTCCTGCGCATTCGAAAGATAATCCAATGCATCAGCACGAGCAAAAATCCCGGTTCGATGCAAGCGTCGTATAACCTCATCTACGATCGAAATAATGCCACTACTAAGTGACCTGGCTTTGGACGCCATGACAATCTGACGCCATACTCCTTGCCTCCACGTCACTGAATCATGCATGACGTGGATGATCAGTCCTTCAAGGTCGACAAAGGCGCGTCCGGCACGACCGGCGACATTTGCAAATTCCTCGCCTGATATCTGCTTGCCAGCACGGTACAAATTGGGAATAAGTAAAACTGCTGCGTTGAGATTCAACCCCTGTGCCAACGTTGGCGATCCAACCGTCACACGAAGAACAGACGATGAAAGTAAGGCCTCTACTTCTCGTAAAAATGGCCTGGGTAAGCGGCCATGATGAATAGCTACGCCAATCGGGAGACACAACACAGCGGGATGGTTGGCGCCTAACCATTCTTGGCCAACCGCGACCGCACGCTTGATAAGTTCGTCATCCTCTAGCAAAGTAGGGAGGTACCCTTGTCGGTTCAGGTCAACAATCGTTTTGCCGTATCCTTCGACATGATCCCTCTGCGTACAAAAAATTAGCGTGCGTTTTCCTTGATGAGAGAATTTCCAAGCGGCTGCAAGAGTGAGTTCTTTATTGTCTCTTGGGAACGAGACCCTGCGGCGGCCAATCGGACGACTTGACGGTATAAAATGTTGAATATAAGGGCCATCGACTTCCAAATTGAAGCTTAATTTTGCCGAATTTCCAGCCCAGGACAACATGCCGAAGCGCTGACGTGTGGGACGCCAAGATGACTGAATTGGATGGCCCGCCATGTCACTACGGATCCATGCGGTCAAATCGTTTAGTTGATCACCTTCTGGTAATATTGCTGATAGGCAGACCAAGCGTCGATTTGCATTGTCCCCTCGTCTGAGTAACCGCTGCACCAGACTCTCATACCTGATTTCACGTTCATTCGGACCAATAAGGTGTCCTTCGTCAAGAACTACAAGGCCGACATCGTTGATAATCGTCGGATCATTTCGTAGCGCAAAATCCAATTTTTCTGGCGTAGAAATTACAATATCTTGTGTTCTCAGAGCGTCTTCGTCTCCACCTCCCAAGCCACTGGCTCCATATAATGACGAAACAGTAAATCCCAGCGTAGAGAATGTTTTCCGAAATGATCGCTCTGTTTGGGCGGACAGCGCGCGCAACGGAGTGACGATGAGCACTCTTGTTCCACACGCGAGAGCCATTAGAGCAGCGATTTCTGCGATTCGAGTCTTACCAGCACTTGTCGGCAAGGCCACAACAAGATCATCCGTTATGTCCACAGCTCGTAACGCAGCCTCTGATTGGGATGGCCATAATTCGACTTCTGCCGCCTTGCGACAGTAGAGCTCACCAATGAATAATTTTCTGAGTGATGAATAGTTTTCGGAACCTCGAGGGCCGTCGTGTGGTAAGACTGCATGTAAACTATTCGCCCAGAGGTCGTCGATCAGATTCAATGCAATGCGGGAGATCCACCAAAGCGATATTGCATTGGAATGTTGCGTAAGTGTGATGGCGCGGCGCAGCAACGACCGCGCTTCATCAACGAGAGACGCGATGCCAGTCTGAAGCGCAAATTCAAAAAAAGCATAAGCTCGAAATACTGCTGAAGTGACAACTAGCTGAATGACATCGTCGTAATCGATCTCTCCGGCTTCTCCTGCTCTAGCTATTGCAGCATCACCATGCGTTGGATCTTGAAGCCATGTTTTTGCACGCTCCCCCAGTGCGGTCAGGTCCCGAATGATTAGCAAACGCATCGCGTCTTCGATTGGAGAGAGGTTTTGGTTCGGGCCGCTCTGTGACAATAAGGAAAAAGCTAATGCTGAATATCGTGCGAGATGAAAGGCCGCGCTTCCAATCACTCTATAGAAACCACGGTTGCTATCCGCGGGAGAGCCGTTCTGAACCAACGCTTCAAATGCGTGTCCTGCTCGAACAAATCCGAGGCGAATTAATCCGCCGTCTCCATTAACTTCACGAAGAGCTAGTGCCGCACGAAGAAGTGAAAAGCCATACTCAGCCAAGTCTACGTCGAGGCTGTCACCAAATGCAGGGGAGTCTGGAGGGAGAACTCCATCATGACGAATAATCGCGCGCGCTTCTCCCCGAGCCTGCAAACGCCCACGATAGCCATCATTTGTAATTTGCGTCAGGAACGCAGTCAACTCTTCAGTTGTTTCCAAGAACAAGGGCTCCTTCGTACATATGTCTTATGAAGTCTTGATGATCTTCGATCCAAAGATGCACTATTGTTTGTGGATGGTGTTCATCTGCGGCGTGGAGATTTTCAGTCAATGCTTGCGGTGCGGCGTTACCGGACATTACAAACATAAGGTGATCTATGCGTGACGCTGGAATCGCGTGGGCAACAACTTCATTGCGGAGAGTTCGACCGATGGTTGCCAGTCCGTCGTCACGTTCCATCATTCTATCCGCCATAAATAGCAGCGACGTAGCTGTCGGCCGTCCATTATCACGACATAGTGCTGTCCTAGCCTCATCTATTGTAATTCTGGAGAGTTGCGCGCGACTCTTTGACTCGCCCTTCAGCAAATGAAGTAAGCCATTTTCATCTGTGCGAAATCCTAAGAGATCGTCACCTCGCAACGCCATCTCTCGGCCATCTTTGTATCGCAAGCGTCTTACGGGGATTGTGTAGCCAATTTCTTCCTCTACGAATTCTGTCGCTAAGATCTCACCGAGTTCACCTGACCGAGCTCGTATTTGTCGTGGTAAGCGTTCCGCTAGAAGAGCCGCGGCGGCTGGAAAACCAAGATCAAGAACGTCTTGGGCAATTCGTCCCATATCATCATAGTGAGAACGAATAAGATGGGGCATTTTGGCTGCGACCGCGGCGCGGCCATTTGCGCGTTCAGTCAGCTTCCATAATTTTTTGCGTGCGACATCTACACGCTGGTTATCGCACCATTCAGCAAATATCATCTCGCGCTCCGATCCTCTCGTGGGCGTCAAGGAATGCGCCCGTCAAATGCAACTCCGAATCTCAAATGATTGTAATCGTGAATACTGACATTAGGTTGCAAAAATATAATTATCTAATTGGTATTTGTCGCGAGAGTGACGTCTTGTTGGGCTTGATCCGTCTACTGAAGATCAGTGACGAGCGATCATTTTTCTATTTAATTTTGGCTCCAAACCGCGCGGGGTCGTTATATCTAGAAAAAACTTACTGTTGTCATGGCCGACTGATTTGGATTGGAGTTTAAGTCGTAATAAGGCTATTCGTTACACTGAGTACGATTAGTTGCGCCGAGTGGAAAAATCGTTAATAATATGGGCAACAACTAACCCGCAACGCTGGCGTGCCTTGATCATCTAGGGTGTGGGGGAAAAAGCCGGCGAAAGCCGGTTTTTTCATTTTGCATATAGATTGCTGCGTTCACAGAAGCAGAGGGGCCTTGGTCAACGCGGTTTTTGGATGGGGCCTAAGTTGTACTAGCTCAGACTTGACCTGACATTGGCTGTACGAATCTCCATCCGGAAACGATTCGCAGCGGACACTCGACGTACAGCTCCGTAGACCTCGTGCTCGATGAGGACGTTCGCGCCCTTGTCGCCGATGGCATCGCGACAATCAGTCAAAGCATTTCCGATCAGAGGTAAAGAAGAATCGCGAGCACAATCTGCCTTTGTTGTTGCCCCTATACTTGCGCGACCTTCAGTCCTCATAAAAGCGTTTCGGCCGCGCACACCTAAGTGCAATATAGGCTTGAGCCAAATCTCTTTCTTAGTTATTACGGACTTGGGCCGACACTACTCTCTTCAATCGCCGCTTGATTGGCATCAAACTCTGTGTCATTCACGCGACTTTGCGCGTACATTTTCGCGAAGCCACGTTTTAAAGCTTCTTCGAATTCATGCATTGTTGCGCCATGAATAGGGGTGCCTATAGACATCTTCGTAATTCGCAGTTTTTTCGGTGGCCATACTTCCATAACAGTCCCCTTTTACTACTGAAAAAAATCATTATGTACGGGTCATAATTTGCTAAGCATGCGCAAATCCATATTGGTAAATCTCAAGTCGAATCATACGCTCAAGACCAGAGAACATTAAATAGCGGCGCAAAAAAGCATGTCTTTAATATAGACGCCCCACCTGTATAGATAGGGAGGAAGATATAACCCCATATATATGCGGCTACCTTTTTTGCGACTTGCCCTCGAAATTGGGCGATATCAATCATGGATCGCATGAATACATACCTTTCAAACACATCATAAGTCTTGGCGGATCTATGTGGTCGGGACTCGGAGAGCGATATGCTCAGAAATTGGCATTGCGGGCGCTCAATTCAGCATGTACGTCGACCGCCAAACGGCAAATATCGTTGCCGAACATGATAATTACAGATAGTGTCTGGCCCTATAGGGGGACATTAAGTGCATATTAACTACATCGAAATAGCAAATTTCCGGAAGTTATTGTCGGTTCGGGTCGATCTTGCGGAGGAGACTACACTTTTTGTCGGAGCAAACAATAGCGGTAAGACTTCTGCAATCTTAGCCTTGCGCAGATTCCTTGTTGAAAAAGGTAAACGCTTCAAGACGCAAGACTTCACACTTTCTCATTGGCGCTCAATAGACGCCATTGGAAAAGCCTGGGAAGGCTTACCTGACGGGGCGATTCCCGCATTTTCCTCCGACGATTGGGCCAAACTTCTTCCTGCGTTGGATATTTGGCTGAAAGTTGAAAATCACGAGTTGCACTATGTAAGTGCTCTTCTGCCGACTCTCGATTGGGCTGGGAGCCTCTTAGGTGTTCGGATGCGGTTGGAGCCAAATGACATTGAAGCTCTTTACAGGGAGTATCGAGCGGCAATTAAGGACGTTCGAGTGTTACATGCGGCCGCAGAAACAGCCCAGCGAAAAATAGATGGGGTAGAGATGAACACTGCAGATCCAGAGGCACGGGTCGATGCAATCGGGAAAAAACTCAATCTCTGGCCAGCGAGCCTTACGGATTTTCTGGGACGCAAATTGGGAGACCACTTTGTCATGAAGTCCTATCTGCTTGATCCACAGAAAATCCAAATTCCCGCGAAAGGACAGGCGCAACCACAGAAATTACCTGAAGGCTCATTTGCACTAGACGCAGACCCCTTGAAGGGCTTGATCAGGATAAACGAAATTAATGCTCAGCGTGGCTTCGGAGAATCAGATGGCGTTGATGTAGACGGCGGCTCGTCATCTTCAAAAGACAGTCATCGGTTATCGGACCAATTGCGAGCGTACTATACAAAACACCTTGATCCTTTCTCAACCCCTGATGTTGCCGATCTAGCGGCGCTTCAAGCCATTGAAGCGGCGCAAGAAACCTTTGACAAGCGTCTCCAGGAGAGTTTCACAGACGCGCTCGTTGAGGTAGAAGGTATGGGTTATCCGGGCGTATTTGACCCTAAATTAAAGATTGCCTCCAAACTCAAGACTACGGACGGGTTGGATCATGAGGCCGCAGTATCATTTGAAATAAGGATGCTCGACAATAACGGGGCGAAGGTCCCACTCCTGCGGCTTCCCGAATCCTACAATGGGCTTGGCTATCAGAACTTGATCTCAATGATTTTCAAGCTGATGAGCTATAGAGATGCCTGGATGCGAGTAGGAAAGGCGAGCAAGAGCGCCGCTGAAATCAAGATCGAGCCCTTACATCTGGTATTGGTCGAAGAGCCTGAAGCGCATCTTCACGCACAAGTACAGCAGGTCTTTATCAAGAAAGCCTACAGCGTTCTACGAGCGCACAAAGATCTCGGAGAGGGATCGTATCTCAAGAGCCAGCTGATAGTCAGTTCGCATTCGAGCCACGTTGCGCACGAGACCAGTTTTTCGTGTCTTCGTTACTTCAGGCGATTGCCAGCAGGTATGGTAGCTGATGTTCCGGTCTCTACTGTAGTAAATCTCTCTAATGTATTTGGTAATGGTACAGATACAGAGCGTTTTGTTACTCGGTATTTGCGAGCACAACATTGCGACCTTTTTTTTGCTGACGCAGCAATCTTAGTTGAAGGACCGGCGGAGAAAATGCTAGTCCCTAACTTCATCAGGAGGGATTTCACATTTCTGAATCAGTGCTACGTTACTCTACTGGAAATAAATGGGAGTCACTCACATCGACTCAGAGGCCTGATTGATGCTCTCGGCTTACTTACTTTGATTATTACTGACCTCGATGCGGCGGTGAAAATCGGAGGCAAGGGAGTAGTTCCAAAGCGTAAAAATGGACAAAAAACAGGTAATACAGCGCTCCGACAATGGACACCCTGTATGGATGACGTTGACGATTTGCTAGACGCAGAGTCGGAGAAAAAAATTCTCGAAGTTGATGAGCTATTTTCCGTACGTTCTGCGTATCAAATTCCGATCAAGGTCACAAAAGACGATGGGAAGAATTTTGAAGAAGCGTTACCAAGCACGTTCGAGGATTCACTTGCCTTTGAGAACTTGGAGTTCTTCGAAAAACTAGAGGGAAATGGATTAGTCCGGGAGTTCCGGGATGCCATTGCAAAAAAGACAACAGTGGGGGGAGCTTGCAGTTCATTTCTTTGACGCCCTCAAAGATGGTGACAAGGCCGCGTTTTCTCTTGACGTTATCTGGAGCACTGATTTTAACGATCTCAAGTGCCCGGCCTATATCTTCGAGGGGTTGGCATGGCTTGAAGCACGCCTTCGCAGAAAGCAAGTAGATATTCTCCCTGAGCAAGTCAAACTTGGAGAGCCTAAATGATAGTTGCTGAGACCGTGGTGACTAACGACATAGACGACGAAGTTGATGACGAAATTCGAACGTGTCTAAACTTGGACTCCCCAAGAAGCTTTTTCTTATATGCGGGAGCCGGATCTGGAAAAACGCGATCGCTTGTCAATGCAATCGATAATCTGCGTGAGACAGCTCGCCGGCGGCTGGTTCTCAAGGGTCAGCGCATCGCCGTTATCACGTATACCAACGCGGCCTGCGATGAAATCAAGAAAAGGCTTGAATTTGACCCGTTAGTAGAGGTTTCAACTATCCATTCCTTTGCTTGGAGTTTGATAGGTGGCTACAACAGCGATATTAGGGCCTGGCTTCGTGCAAGACTGGCTGCTGACATAGTTGAACTGAAAGCTGCCGCAATGAAGGGTAGAGCAGGAACCAAGTCGGCAGAGATTAGAGAGAGGTCTATTTCTAGCAAGCAGCGCAGACTCATCCGAATCGAGACTACGAATAAGTTTGTCTACAGTCCAACTGGCGATAACCGCAGCAATGATTCTCTCAATCATTCAGAAGTCATCAGTATCACTGCTGATTTTTTAATCCAAAAACCAGTCCTTCAAAGGGTACTGGTTAGTCACTTCCCTGTGCTATTTATCGACGAGAGCCAAGATACAAACAAATATCTGATGGATTCCGTCTTGGCGGTTCAGAGCGATCATGGTCCCAAATTTTGTCTTGGCCTTTTCGGTGATGTGATGCAGCGCATTTATTCGGATGGCAAGATGAATCTGGAAAAGGCAATTCCTAAAGACTGGGCCACGCCGAAGAAGAGGATGAACCATCGATGTCCTCAAAGAGTAATACGACTGATAAATCGAGTACGTTTTGCTGCCGATGGTCAAGAACAGTTAGGCCGCATTGACAAACCTGACGGAACTGTTCGATTATTTATTGCTCCCGTTTCTCCCGAATCGCATGCCGATATCGAAAGTATAGTAGCTACAAGAATGGCGGAGGTAAGTCGGGATTCGGCTTGGAGTGAAGGTAAAAATTCTCATAAGACACTCATCCTTGAGCATCATATGGCAGCTCGAAGAATGGGATTTAGTGCCATGTACGAAGCCTTGAACAAGGCAACGCGGCTCCGTACAGGAATGCTGGACGGGAGCTTGACTGGACTGAAGTTGTTTTCCGGCGACGTTCTGCCTGTTGTGTTAGCTATCCACAACAGATACCTCTGATATGGCACACATTTTGGATAATTTGCTGCACAAATAATGCGCCGAAGTATATTTAGGATATTTTCATACCGAAGAACAACTGGCCGATTGATTGCCCAGTCATAGACATAGCTACTTTTACTAGATCTTTAAGTCAATTTGCCATTTGCTGAAATTGTATTTGTTTTTGTTAAGGCATCAACAATAGTTTCGACTATTAAACCTGGCACTGAAACACTGCTGCGACGAATTAAGGTTTCAGCAGCCGATCGTACCAATAGTGCGTCGTACACTTCAGGTGAAAGACGAATCAATACTGGTCGTTTCTTTTTTGCATCAATAGATTTTTGTGTCATACGTTTCGCTGAGCTTAGCGTTGCATAAGTGAAGGCATAGTGCCTAAATATATTTTCAATCAATAAATGGGCCGTAAATGCCGTGGCTGTATTTGCATGATAATCCGATCATGCCTAGATGCAAAGGCCTTCATCAAAAAGAGACGATAGTAAAGAATTGGAAGCGCTCGGTTTGGCGATCAGAGCTGTCCGAAAAGAACAAGGTTTATCTCAAGAAGCGCTTGCCGACCAAGCCGGGATAGATCGTAGCCACATGGGACGAATTGAACGCGGGGAGCGAAATGTCACAATCCTCAACGTTCTGCGTGTGTCAAATGCACTTAGCTTTAAACTTTCAGAATTGTTTAAGCGAGCGGAACTTTAGTCGATAGCAATTCAATCGTACAACTCATCAAACACTAACGGATTTATATCAGCCCAGGCTGAGGCTTCGCCGCATGATTTTCTTAGTCAAATAGAAATTTTTGCCGCCACATGGGTCTATGTGCGTCATATTTATTAAATCTCGGTTGACAACCTTAGATACGACGCGCCGGGAATTCAAAGCGTGCGTTTTGTAACGCCGCACGCACACGATCTTTGGATTCCTTGACCTCGGTTTCGGGTAAACCGACGATAGTAAAAGAAGGTAATCCATTGGCTAAATGCACTTCAACAGTCACTTCCGGCGCTCGCATCCCTGATAGTGCCCGGCTTTTTAATACTGCTAGCGTCATATTTGATGGCGCTGATCTGGCGCAATGAGAAATAATAAATTGGAAGTAATAATGGAGAAATCGGCGCGAGCTAATGCTACAAAACCGATTTTGGAAATCGTCGTTCCCGCGAACGCGGGAATCCAATTTGCGCAATTTGGATCCCCGCGTTCGCGAGGATGACGGTGGTATATTTCAAATCGATTAATTGGTATTACTTAAGTCCGACGTCTGCTTATGCCTTTTTTAATTGGGCTTCCAGCTCAGTCACACGCGTTTCCATAGCTTCCAATTTTTCACGTGTTGCAGCCAATACCTGCGCTTGCACATCGAATTCTTCACGTGTGACTAGATCAAGTCTGGAAAAGCCGCTGCTCATCATAGCTTTGACGTTTTTTTCGATATCTTTTACAGGCGAGTTTTCAATCGCCTGATTGATTTTGGATTGCATATCTTCGAAAAAATTTGGCTTGGTCATGATTGGTCCTTGGTATAAGAAAAAGTAGTAACCAGAAAATAATAACCGATACCAGACCAGGCAGCACTGCCGTTTGGCTTAAGTTTGTTATTAACTGGTCGGAAATTTAAGCCAACGCTGATAGCAAATTCACACGAATTTCCTGCATAGTACGTTTTTGTCGCCCTTCGGCGTCGAAATTGGCAGGGTTTAACCATGTTTCAAATACTTTTCGCTGCAACGGCCATTCGTGATCAAGCATGGAAAACCAAGCGGTGTCGCGGCTTTGACCTTTAAATACGCGATGCTGGCGAAACAGTCCTTCCGCACTAAAACCGAAGCGATGCGCCGCTTCTTTGGAGCGTTGATTAAGGTTGTTGCACTTCCATTCCAGTCGACGATAACCAAGCTCTTCAAATGCCTGTTTTGCCAATAAATAGATGGTTTCGGTCGATTTTGTACTGCGTTGCATGCGCGCACTAAACCAGACGTGGCCAATTTCAATCGAGCCGTGTTCTGGTGTGATGGCCAAAAAGCTCAGTACGCCTATCGCCAAACCCGTTTGTTGATCGATGACGGTGAAAAACAAAGGATCTTTCGATTCTGCACATGTACTCAGCCATGTTTTCATCTCATCAATATGATTGAATGGTCCGCAATGCAGATAATCCCATTGATGACTGTCCGCGTTTACGCCATTTGCTGCTTCAAATAGTGACTCAGCATCGCGTTCAACATTGATCGCTAACAGGCGCACACTGTGGCCTTTAATTGTGTTTGGCTGAGGCAGTTTTGCGGGACGCCAATCAGGTAATAGCATTATTTCTGATGAGGGTATTTCTATTTCTTGCGGCATTTTTTGCTTTCGATACGGTTAGGTGGTTGTCAGACGTTTTTTGTAAATCACAAAGCCAGAATCTTGTGCCAGGCGGTTATATAGCTGCCTTGCTGTACTGTTGGTTTCATGCGTTTGCCAATAGACCATCGAACAGTTGTTCGCTGCGGCGGCCGCATAAACATGTTCAATTAATTGTTGGCCGATACCGTGTCCACGCACGAGCGGATCAACAAACAAATCGCCCAGATAACAGCGATTCTCGATGGCCCAAGTGGTGCGATGGAACACCCATTGCACCAGTCCGACGGCTTTACCATCCACATAAGCCAATGCGCCCAACATGGGTTCTGTCGGATCCAGCATTCTCTGCCAGCTTACTTCACTGGTGGCTATTGGTACTTCTACTTTATAGAACGCTTGATAGCCCTGCCATAACGGCAGCCACGCCTGATAATCGGTGGTACTGAGCGGTTTAATGCTGACGCTAGTTTTTTGTTCCACGATATTCCTCAAAAGAGATAGATTCGAGCAATGATCTTAAACGCCAATTTGGTAAGATAAAAGACATCTCCTTATCAGTGATCGAATATTTAATGGAATTCCACATCGTCAGCCTCAGAAAAAACGCGTTGGTGTATATCATTAAGATCATCACTGGATCACTCATACTCTGGTTCGGTCTGCGGGCGCTCGGCATTGCCGATCCATATTGGGCCATGGTCTCGTTGATCATCGTTACGGAACCGGATGTCAAAATAGCCAAGGCGAATTTCAACGCACGTTTGATCAATACTATCAACGGCTGCATAGTTGCTGGTTTGGCACTTTTGATATTAGGCCCAGGTCTTGTATCAATCTTGATCGCGCTGACTATATCGGTGCTGATCGCCATGCTATTGGAAGGTTATCCATCCAATTGGCGATTGGGGCCGGCCACCGTTGTTATTGTGATGTCTGCGGCCGTGTCAGGCAACGGGTTGAGCCAAGAACTACATTTCGGCTTATTGAGGGTGGGCGAGGTATTGGCGGGAAGCGCGGTAGCGCTATTACAGTCGCTTGCCTATTCATACATATTCAGACGTCAAACATAATGCCAATACTGCTTGCCGTCGTTATCTACGCGAACTGATTTGGTGTTGGGTTTGGTGGTCGATGAGATGGCGATTCAAGCGACAAGCGCACTAAATTGGTGCCAGCATAAAAAGTCATATTTTTATACGCACTAAAATGGCGCATCAAAAAGCATGCTTTTGCTGCGTTGCAGCGAAATTTCCGGGTGGGAATATAAAAATCTCTAAAAGAGGCCTAAAAAACAACAAAACTGTGCTGGCATGGGTTCTGCTATGGAGTTAATGAAACTTTACTCTTCTAACCTAGCCCACAGGGATCACCATGAAAAATCTGGCACCAGTAAAAATGCAGAAATTGGTATTTGCCGTCGCTTCACTATTTGTGGTGGGTTTAGTTCACGCGGAGGATGTCGTACCTGCATCGCCCGCTGTTGTTGAAGTGGCACCAGCGGCCGCAGCTGCGCCGGTTCCAGACAATCAAGTCGCCTACAACATCGGCTTGGTCAACGATTATCGCTTTCGCGGTATTTCACAATCGGGCCTTGATCCTGCAGTACAAGGTGGCATTGATTACACGAATAACCCAACCGGCCTTTACGCAGGGACCTGGTTGTCCAGCATTAAGTGGATTACCGACAGCGTCAACAGCGCTGGTTTGAATGGTAAAGGTAACGTTGAGTGGGATTTGTACGCCGGTAAGCGTGGCGACTTGCCAGCGGGTTTTACTTACGATGTCGGCGGTTTGTATTATTTTTATCCGCAGAATAACTACGACAGGATAGGCAAAAATGCTGACACGTTCGAGTTGTACGCTCAACTTGGTTATGGTCCGGCCTACTTCAAATATTCGCACGCATTGACTACGTTGTTCGGCACAGTCGATAGCAAAAATAGTGCGTATTACGATCTGGGCGCCAACTTTGACGTCGGTGCCGGCGTCACCCTTGGGCTGCATGTTGGCCATCAAACTGTAGAAAATTATAGCTTTGCCAGTTACGACGACTGGAAAATCGGCGTCAGCAAAACCTTTGATGCTCTGGCCGGCATCACGTTGGGGGCAGCATATGTGGGCACCAACGCTAAGGATGGTGCGTATGTCACGCCATCGGGTAAAAATTTGGGCAGGAATGGTTTAGTCGTTTCTCTTGCAAAAACTTTCTAATAGGACTCCGCAAAACTGCCCCAGCAGCGTTGTGCCTGCTTGCCGTACTTGCGTACCGTCTGCGTACGGCAGGGTTTACAAATTCGTTGCCGGAACAATTTTGCGTAATCCTAAAAACTATTTTTAACAACAATCGAGACCATCATGAAACTGATCACAGCGATTATCAAACCTTTTAAGTTGGATGAAGTGCGGGAAGCTTTGTCAGATATTGGCGTGCAAGGTATCACCGTGACGGAAGTCAAAGGTTTTGGCCGTCAAAAAGGCCATACCGAGTTGTATCGCGGTGCTGAATACGTCGTTGATTTTTTACCGAAAACAAAAATCGAAGCTGCGGTTGATGATGTTTTGGTGGACCGCGCTATCGAAGCGATTGAAACATCTGCTCGTACCGGAAAAATCGGCGATGGCAAAATTTTCGTTTCCGATTTGATCCAGGTTATTCGCATACGTACCGGTGAAACCGGCAAAGACGCCATTTAAGTTAGGAGAGATATTTATCATGACAATAACTAAAAAAATCTACACGCTATTAGCACTGCTTGCGCTGATAGTGATGTGTGGTTTAGTACGACCAAGTTTTGCCGCAGATGACGCTTCGTCCACTGCAGCAGCATCGGCAGCCACTAGTATGGCGGCAAGTGCTACGACCGACACACCGGCGGTCGCGGCTGTTCCGGCCGCTACTGCAGCAGTCGCGCCGGCTACAGCACCGGCCGCCGCCGCACCTGCAGCGCCGGTTCCAAACAAAGGTGACACTGCATGGGTGCTGATCTGCTCAGCATTTGTGATTTTGATGACCTTGCCTGGTCTGGGTTTGTTTTACGGCGGTTTGGTGCGCAGCAAAAACATGTTGTCGGTACTGATGCAGTGTTTCAGTATTTTTTCATTGGTGATTGTGTTGTGGATTATCTACGGCTACAGCCTGGCCTTTACCGAAGGTAATTCATTTATCGGTGGTTTCAGTCGTTTCTTCCTGCACGGCATGACGCCAGACAGCAATACGGGTACGTTCAGCAAAGGTGTGGTGATTCCTGAGTTTGCCTACGTTGTGTTCCAAGGCGCGTTCGCGGCGATTACTTGTGCATTGGTGATTGGTTCATTTGCAGAGCGTATCAAATTCTCGGCGATTTTAGTATTCACCGTGATCTGGTTTACTTTCTCGTATCTGCCGATGGCGCATATGGTGTGGTTCTGGCCTGGTCCTGATGCTTATACCAGCGCCGCTGCTGGCGATGCGGCTAATGCGGTTTCTGGCTGGTTGTTCCAAAAAGGCGCATTGGACTTTGCTGGCGGTACGGTGGTGCACATTAATGCAGCGATTGCTGGCCTGGTTGGTGCGTATGTTGTTGGCAAACGTATTGGTTACGGCAAAGAAGCATTCAAACCACATAGTCTGACACTGACGATGGTTGGTGCATCGTTGCTATGGTTTGGTTGGTTTGGCTTTAATGCTGGTTCTGCTTTGGAAGCCAATGGCAGTGCAGCGCTGGCCTTTATCAATACTTTGGTTGCTACCGCTGCCGCCGTTTTAACCTGGAGCCTGGGTGAATGGGTAGGTAAAGGTAAGCCATCCATGTTGGGCGGTGCTTCCGGTGCAGTAGCAGGTTTGGTGGCAATTACACCAGCAGCTGGTTATGTCGGCGTAGGTGGCGCATTGGCGATGGGTTTGATTGCCGGTTTTGCTTGCTTGTGGGGCGTGACGGGTTTGAAAAAAATCATGCGTGCCGATGATTCGCTGGACGTGTTCGGCGTGCATGGCGTTGGCGGTATTTTGGGCGCACTATTGACTGGCGTATTTGCTGCTCCTAGTCTTGGTGGAACAGGCGTTTATGATTATGTCGCCAATGTTGTTGCCCCAGATTATTCGATCTCGCATCAAGTGTGGGTGCAATTTGAAGGCGTCTTGACCACTGTTATCTGGTCTGGTGTTGTCGCTTTCATAGCGTTCAAATTGATCGATATCGTGATGGGTCTGCGCGTGACTGAAGAAGAAGAACGCGAAGGCCTGGATATTTCCAGTCACGGTGAGTCGGCATATCATGCATGATGTATGAGCATAGTGACATCTGACCATTTTCCTGATGCAAGGGAAATGGTGGGGTAAAGTCATTCTTCATCAAAAAAGCGCCCTTAGTCAGGGCGCTTTTTGTATGATGGGAGCCAGGTCGTTTGTGTTTCAAGTATTCGGCCAAGATGAGACTTGATAATCCATGAGCAACTCTTTTCCGGGAGATCAAATGGCATTACTAATACTTGGCTTAGTGATTTTTTTAGGAATACATTCCATACGCATTTTTGCCAATGACTGGCGTACCGCGCAGATTGCGCGCATGGGTCCGAATAAATGGAAAATGCTGTTCTCGGTGACAGCACTGATCGGCATCGTCGTGATCATCTGGGGTTATGGCATTGCGCGGGCACAACCGGTGTGGTTATGGACACCGCCACGCTGGGCACCACATCTTGCCGGTTTATTAACGGCGTTGGCTTTTATCTTGTTCCCCGCTTCACATGTACGCAATGGCCGGATCAAAGCAGTCGTTGGCCATCCTATGGTGTTGGGCGTCGGATTATGGGCGTTGGCGCATTTGCTCGCGAATGGGACTTTGTCAGCAGTCGTGTTGTTTGGCGCATTTTTGTTGTGGTCAGTGATTGATTTTGCTGTTTCACTACGCCGTGAACCGGCAGCGGGTTTGGCCTCCGCCAACGGCAAGCTGATGGGCGACATTATTCCCAGCGTGGTTGGGTTGGTACTCTGGGCGTTATTTGCTTTTGTATTGCATGGCTGGCTAATTGGCGTACGCCCATTCAGTTAATTGTCAATTACACAAAGTCTTTAAAAATTTCAAATTATCCTCATATTGATATGGCCGGAGACCGCTCATAGCAATGCTAATGTCGCTGTATCCGACAACATTGTGCGTTTCCCGCTAAAATCAGGGGTTTGCCGTTGCTTTGCATTACTTTAGCAAAAACATCATTTATGCTCTTAACATGAATTAAAAGTGCTCATGAAAATTGATGCCCTATTTTTAATTATTTGCTGAAGCATTTTACTCAGAAAGTTTAAGAATCTTTATGGTTCCGCACCTCGTCACGGCCTTGAACGGCCCGCTACTTGATCTTGAAAAGAAAATCCTTGCAGCCACGCCAGCGATTGAGCGTTGGTTCAGGATGGAATGGCAGGAACACACCCCACCGTTTTATTGCTCTGTCGATTTGCGCAATTCGGGCTTCAAACTGGCACCAGTAGATACCAATTTATTTCCTGGCGGCTTTAATAACTTGTCAGCAGAAATGTTGCCTTTGGCAGTACAAGCGGCGATGGCGGCGATAGAAAAATATTGTCCGGATGCTAAGAACTTGCTGTTGTTGCCGGAATTGCATACCAAAAACACTTTTTATCTGCAAAACGTTGCCCGATTGATGCAGATTTTCCGCCAAACCGGTTTGCACGTACGTCTTGGCAATCTGACGGAAGGCGTGACGGAATCGCAAACATTGGAGCTGCCAGATGGTACTAGCGTCACTTTAGAGCCTTTGCAGCGCTCGGCCAATGGTCGTCGTTTGGGTTTGGAAAATTTTGATCCCTGCACCATTTTGCTGAATAACGATTTGTCCTCAGGGATTCCGTCGATACTGGAAAATCTGAATGAACAAAATCTGCTACCGCCGTTGCATGCTGGATGGGCAGTGCGCCGCAAGAGCAATCATTTTGCCGCGTATGATGAAGTGATTAAAAAATTCGCCAAGCTGGTGGATGTCGATCCGTGGATGTTGAATCCGTTTTTCACCAAATGCCATCAGATTAATTTACAAGAACATATTGGCGAGGAAGCACTGGCATCGTCCGTCAGTTCTTTACTGTCCAAGATGCGTAAGAAATACAAGGAATACGGCATCAAAGAAAAGCCGTTTGTCATTGTCAAAGCCGACGCCGGTACTTGCGGCATGGGCATCATGAGCATTACTGATGCGAACCAGATCAAAGATTTGAATCTGAAACAACGCAATAAAATGTCAGTCGGCAAAGACGGTTTGCCTATCCACGACGTGATTATTCAAGAAGGTGTACCGACCTTTGAGCACATCAACGAATCGGTGGCGGAGCCAGTTGTCTACATGATAGATCGCTATGTCGTTGGTGGTTTTTATCGGGTGCATGCGGATCGCGGTATCAACGAAAATCTGAACGCGCCCGGCGCCCATTACGTGCCGCTGGCTTTCGCGCAGCAACATGCGCTTCCGGATTTGCTCGCCAAGCCTGGCACTACTGCACCGAATCGTTTTTATATGTATGGTGTAGTCGCACGTTTGGCATTATTGGCGGCATCACTGGAAATGGAAAAGACTGATCCGAATCCTGAAATTTACTAGGGTGGCATCGACAAACCTACTGCGCAAACCAATCTCGAATTTGTGATGCTGCGTACGGTTCCGCGTCACAAACCCGACCTTGGCTTGCTCGCTACGGTTTTTCGACACCACCCAAAAATTGAATAACTGAAGAGAAGAAAAATGAAAATCGCATTCTTAGCTGATCCGCTCGATAGCTTTAAAATCTACAAAGATTCTACCTACGCGATGATGGCAGAAGCGGCCAAGCGTGGTCATGCGATTTATGCATTTGAGCAAAGCGACATGGCGTTGGAAAATGGCGTGGTCACGGCCAATGTCAAAAAAATCACATTCACTGATGATCAAAGCAAATACAGCAAGGCCTGGTATCGCGCTGATGTAGCGAAGGCAATGTTTTTGTCGGAGTTTGATGCGATCGTATTGCGCAAAGATCCACCGTTCGACATGGAATACATCTACACCACGTATTTGCTGGAGTTAGCGGAAAAGCAAGGTGCGCAGGTTTTCAACAAACCGCAAGCGATACGCGATCACAATGAAAAATTGGCAATTGCGCAGTTCCCGCAATTTACTTCGCCAACGCTGGTGACGCGTGATGCTGCACGTTTAAGAGCTTTCCACGAAGAGCATCAGGATGTAATTCTCAAGCCGCTTGATGGTATGGGTGGAGTCGGGATTTTCCGCGTCAAAGCCGATGGCATGAATCTGGGTTCGATTATCGAAACATTGACGCATAACGGTCATCAAACCATCATGATTCAGCGTTTTATCCCGGAAATTACAGCCGGTGATAAACGGGTACTCGTGATTGGCGGTGAAGTCGTGCCATTTACTTTGGCACGGATACCACAAGGTACAGAGGTGCGTGGTAATTTGGCTGCTGGTGGATTGGGTGTCGCGCAGCCGATTACATCACGTGAACGTGAAATTGGTGAAACACTTGGCCCCGTGTTAGCAGCGCGTGGGCTGTTACTGGTAGGATTAGATGTGATCGGTGCCTGTCTGACGGAAGTCAATGTCACCAGCCCGACCTGTTTTCAAGAGATTACGCAACAAACGGGCTTTAACGTTGCTGAGTTGTTCGTGAATAAATTGGAAGCTGCGGCATCCAAATCGCATTAAGCTGTCTTATTAAGTTGCATTAATCAGTTAAATTCATCCGCACAGCGGGTTTGGTACTAAATATTATGGTTGGCATACTTTTATTAACTCACGCTCCTCTCGGTCAGGCTTTTCTCGCCGCTGCGTCACATGTATTTCGACAAGCGCCAGAACGTGTCGAAGCAATTGATGTGATCGCCGATCAGAATATTGAAGAAGTGCAGATGCTCGCAAGAGCTGCGGTGAAACGGCTAGACGATGGCAGTGGCGTGTTGGTTATTACCGATGTCATGGGCGGCACACCATCCAATTGCACTCTACCCTTTTGCAGCCTCAATCAGACGCAAGTGATTGCCGGGGTCAGTTTGCCGATGCTATTGCGTGCGTTGACTTACCGCAATGATACGTTGGACGTGGTCACCGAAATGGCGTTAGCTGGTGGTCAGGGTGGCGCCGTGCGGGTTGATAATCGAGTGCGGGTTGCGCATTAATAAGTCATTCATTTTTAAAACGAATCTTTAAACGAATCTTTAAACTAACGCAGTATTGAATAAAACTAAAAAGACCAACTTATGATTCAACAAGAAATCGAAATCATCAACAAACTTGGCCTGCATGCGCGAGCGTCGGCCAAATTTACGCAACTGGCGAGCAAATTTAAAAGCGAAGTCTGGATGACTCGCAACAAACGCCGCGTCAACGCCAAATCCATTATGGGCGTCATGATGTTGGCAGCAGGAAAAGGCACCACGGTTTTATTAGAAGCTGAAGGTGTCGACGAAAAAGAATGTTTCGATGCGCTGTTTCAGTTAATTCAGGATAAGTTTGGCGAAGGCGAGTAGGCTGAACCATGGCATCTTTTACCTTACATGGCATTCCGGTTTCCCGTGGTATTGCGGTTGGTCGAGCGCATTTATTGACACCAGCGGCGTTGGATGTGAAGCATTATCTGGTTGCCGAAACGCAGGTAGAAGCAGAAGTTCTGCGTTTCCGTGATGCGGTAGAAGCAGTCCGTGAAGAACTGCAAACGATACGTCGTGACTTGCCCAAAGATTCACCAGCAGAACTAGGTGCGTTCATTGATGTGCATACGCTGATTCTTGCCGATCCGATGCTGGCGGAAATGCCGGTTGATATTATTCGTCATCGTCAATACAACGCTGAGTGGGCGTTAGTCACGCAGATTGAAGAAGTATCAGCGCAGTTTGACGAAATTGAAGATCCCTATCTACGCGAGCGCAAAACCGATGTGCAGCAAGTCGGCGAACGCCTGCTCAAAGTGTTAACGGGCACCGCCACTGCGCTGCCAGAAATTGATGGCGAAGACAGTTCTCAACCAAATATCATCGTCGTCGCGCACGATATTTCACCGGCCGATATGCTGCAATTTCGTGACCGCGCTTTTGCCGGTTTCGTGACGGATTTAGGCGGACAGAATTCGCACACCGCGATTGTTGCCCGTAGCTTGGATATTCCGGCTGCAGTTGGTATGGATAACGCCTCACAGCTGATTTTGCAAGATGACTGGGTCATCATTGACGGCGATGGCGGTGTGGTGATTGTTGATCCATCACCGCTGGTGCTAATGCAATATCGTGAACGTCAGGCACAGCACGCGCGCGATCGTAAAAAACTCGGCAAGATTAAAAAATTACCGGCGATCACGCGCGACGGTACAGAAATTACGCTGCTCGCTAATATCGAATTACCGGAAGATTGCAAGCATGCGATGGAGTCCGGTGCGCATGGCGTTGGCTTGTTTCGCTCAGAATTTTTGTTCATGGGCCGCATAGACGAGAAACAGGAATTGCCAACCGAGGAAGAGCAATTTAGCGCGTATAAGTTTGCCGTCGTCGCCATGAAAGGCCGTCCAGTCACGATTCGTACGCTAGATGTCGGTGCTGACAAACCATTGGACACGGCGGAACAGACCGCTTTAAATCCAGCGCTAGGCTTACGTGCAATTCGTTATTGTCTGGCTGAGCCGCAATTATTCTTAACGCAGTTGCGTGCGATTTTGCGCGCTTCCGCTTTTGGCCCAGTCAAATTGCTGATTCCGATGCTGGCACATGCATTTGAAATTGATCAAACCCTATCGCTGATCGCGCAGGCCAAACAACAATTGCGCGATGAAAAAATCCGCTTTGATGAAAGTATACAGATTGGTGCAATGATAGAAATTCCTGCTGCCGCATTAGCACTGCCGATGTTCATCAAGCGTATGGATTTTCTGTCGATAGGCACCAATGACTTGATTCAATACACATTGGCGATTGATCGCGTTGATCATGAAGTCTCCCATTTGTACAATCCGTTGCATCCGGCGGTATTGTTCCTATTGGCTAGCGTGATCGCCCAGGCGCGTAAAGCCGAGATCCCGGTATCGGTCTGCGGTGAGATGGCCGGCGATATCAAATACACACGTTTGTTACTCGGCATGGGTTTGCTGGAATTTTCGATGGACCCAACACATTTGCTATCGGTGAAACAGGAAATTTTGAATAGCAATTTAGATAGCCTGACGCTGCAAACGAAAAAGATTTTGCGTTCAACTGAGCCAAGTGCAATTGCGGAAGCGGTGCAGTGCATGCGTGAGTTGGTGTATTAACGAGAAGTTGGGGTTTGACGCTTTCCGAAGATTTAGCTATCCTAGATACTTATTTGCTGGCTGAATAAGTAAATCAGCAAGTGAAATACAAGTAAAAAACACAAGTAATACAACAGCGCCGATTTGAATGGTTGTTTAACAACTTCAGCTTGCGGGCGCAAGGCACCTTAACAAGGTGCCGAATAAATACGGCTAAAGCGAGCTTGGAATGATGTGATACACAAGCCTGATTTAGCCCGACGCCTATCAACTTTGGCCCTCGGGCTTTTTTATTTTTATACCTAGCCATCATGTCCACAGCAATCGTTGCTCCTCAATCCATGCAATTTGCGACACCGCTCAAGCTACAAAGCGGTGCGTCGCTGGCGGATTACACACTGGTTTATGAAACTTACGGCACCTTGAATGCTGATAAATCCAATGCGGTGCTGGTGTGTCATGCCTTGAACGCATCTCATCACGTTGCTGGTCGCTATGCCGACGATCCCAAAAGTGTTGGTTGGTGGGACAACATGGTGGGCCCAGGCAAGTCTTTGGATACGAATAAATTCTTTGTTATCGGCGTCAATAATCTGGGATCGTGTTTTGGTTCGACCGGGCCTATGCATAGCGATCCAGCAACGGGCAAACCATATGGCGCTAATTTCCCGGTGGTGACGGTGGAGGATTGGGTACAAGCACAAGCGCGCCTGGCCGATGCACTTGGCATCACGCAATTTGCGGCAGTGATGGGTGGTTCACTGGGCGGTATGCAAGCGTTGGCGTGGAGTACGCTGTATCCAGAGCGATTGCGCCATTGCGTGGTGATTGCCTCCACCCCGAAACTATCCGCCCAAAATATCGCCTTCAATGACGTTGCCCGTCAGGCGATTCTGACCGATCCCGATTTTCATGGCGGTGATTATTACGCGCATGGAGTCGTCCCCAAAAATGGTTTGCGCGTAGCGCGTATGGTGGGACATATCACCTATTTGTCGGATGACGACATGGCTGAGAAATTTGGCCGTGACCTGCGTTCTGGCAGCTATCAATTTGGTTTCGGTGTCGACTTTGAAATCGAATCATACCTGCGTTATCAAGGCGATAAATTTTCTGAATATTTTGATGCCAATACTTATCTGTTAATTACCAAAGCCCTGGATTATTTTGATCCTGCTGCGGAATTTGACGGCGATCTCAATCGGGCATTGGAAAAAACACAGGCTGAATTTTTAGTCGTCTCCTTTATGACCGATTGGCGTTTTTCGCCAGAACGCAGCCGCGAAATCGTGCAGGCGCTGGTCAGTAATAAACGCCGCGTCAGCTACGCCGAAATCGACGCGCCGCATGGTCATGATGCTTTCTTGTTAGAAGATGAACGTTATCAGAATGTGGTGCGGGAATACTACAACCGTGTCTGGCACGAGCTCAATAACAACCTTAAGAATGCGCATGGCCACAAAAAAACGCCGGCTGCACCATCCGCACACGTGGCAACACAAGCAAGCATCATCGCTGGAGCAAACGCATGAATTTTGAACAACTAAGTCAACTTCGCCCTGATCTGGCATTTATCGCCCATTGGATACGTGGCGAATCACAAGTACTCGATTTGGGTTGCGGCGACGGTGTGATGCTGAACTATTTGCAAACAGATAAACAGTGCGCCGGTTACGGCATGGAAATCGACGATGCAAAAATCCCCGCTTGCATCGCCCGCGACGTCTCCGTGATTCAACAGGATCTGGAATCGGGAATGGCGATGTTTGGCGATAACACCTTCGACACCGTATTGTGCTTGTCCGCATTGCAAATGATGAAAGACGTCGAAGGTGTCTTGCGTGAAATTGCCCGCGTGGGACGTGAGGCGATTGTGTCGTTCCCCAATTTCGCTTACTGGCCACATCGTGTCGCGCTGTTGCGTGGTCGTATGCCAGTCTCAAAAACCTTGCCATATGAATGGTATGACACGCCCAACTTGCGTTGTGCAACGATCAAGGATTTTGAGCAATTGGCCAACGATGTCGGGCTGGAAGTGCTGGAATGTGTGGCATTGCATGATGGTCAGCCGGTTACCTTCCTGCCAAATTGGCGCGGTAGTTTGGCGGTGTTTCGGTTCCGTAAGAAATAAAGTGAAACGTCAAGGTGCGGAAATAGAGCAATCATCGGCAATGCAGGGCGAAGTCACATTATTTCTGCCTTACTGCCCTCCCTATGACTGGCTGGCCATATTGAATTTTCTGGCAGCGCGTGCGATCGCCGGTTTGGAAGTAGTCGCAGATGGAACCTACTATCGCAGCATCAGTCTGGATGGCGCGCAGGGCATGCTGGCGGTACAAAACGCGGAAGAAAAGTGCGCACTGAAAGCCACCATCCGCTTCCCTGGATTGACATCACAGCCCGAGATCATTGCGCGTTTGTGTAGAGTATTTGATCTGGCGGCCGATCCAAAAATGATCAATCGACAACTATCCATCGATCCGTTAATGGCGAAACTGGTGGCGGCGCGACCGGGTTTGCGCGTGCCGGGTGCATGGGACGGATTCGAGCTCGCCATGCGGGCGGTGCTGGGACAGCAAATTACCGTGGGCGCTGCCGTCAAGCTGGCTGGAAAATTGGTAGCGCAATATGGTGAAGCGTTGCAAGAACCACCTGCAAATCGGCCTGAATTAACCCATGTTTTTCCGCAACCAGCACGTTTGGCCGCAGCAGATTTGTCGACATTGGGCATGCCAAGAGCACGCGCAGCCACCTTATCTGCAGTCGCAGCGGCATTGTTAGATGATCCTCATTTACTCGATGCACGTGCGAATCTGGATGAAAGCGTGAAACGATTGTGTGCGTTGCCCGGTATCGGTGACTGGACCGCGCAATACATCGCCATCCGCCAATTACGGGAACCGGATGCATTTCCGGCTGGGGATGTCGGATTGATGCAAGCGATTGCTTTGCATGAAGGCGTAAAACCTAGCGCGAAAGAATTAACCGCAAGAGCCGAAATCTGGCGGCCCTGGCGCGCTTATGCGGCACAACATCTATGGACCTCTATCGTTTTGTAGTAGCTACGCAAGGCCAATTTATCATGTAGAAAACACCCTCGTCATTCCCGCGGATGCGGGAATCCATGTTACGCAACTCGGATCCCCGCGTTCGCGAGGATGACGGCGGTATTCATAAATCGATTATTTGGCACTACTTAATTTATCAGATGGCTAAAATTTCTCTGCCATAATGCTTTTATTACATTCGCAGCACTGCTAAATAATCGCATCCATGACATCACCTTCATCTATCCCCTGGCATCATTACCTCAATCGACGCATTCTGATTTGCGTGTTCCTCGGCTTCACATCTGGCTTACCACTCTACATTCTTCTTAATCTCTTAATCGCCTGGCTCGCCAAATCCGGTTTGGATGTGAAGGCGCTGGGTTTGTTTGCGTTGGTGATGTTTCCGTATAACGTGAAATTCTTGTGGGCACCGCTGATGGATAGGTTCCACTTCGGGCGCATCGGGCGACGGCGTGGCTGGATGGGACTGACGCAATGCGCGTTGTTCTTAATGATAGGCTGGATGGGGATGCTGGATCCGCATACGCAGTTGTCGATGGTGGTTTTCTTCACCGTATCGATTGCGTTTTTATCTGCTAGTCAGGATATCGCTATTGATGCGTATCGACGCGAATTACTGCCCGATAGCGAACAAGGTTTGGGTACGGCGATTTACGTTAATGCGTTCAAAGTATCGAGCATGGTGCCGGCAGCGTTGTCGCTGATTCTGGCGGATCGGATGGCGTGGCAACCGGTATTCTGGATCACGGCAGCATTCATGTTGCCGGGTTTGCTCTGCACCATAATGATCAGCGAACCTAAACTGTACGGTGCGCCACCAAAGAACATGCGCGACGCGGTGCTAATGCCATTTCAAGAATTTATCACGCGTAACGGTGTGCGCAGCGCATTGTGGATATTGAGTTTTATTTTCCTATATAAGCTCGGTGACAGCATGGCGACGGCGCTATCGACCAAATTTTATCTTGATCTGGGTTTTTCGATGACGCAGATAGGTCTCATTTCGAAAACTACCAGCTTGTGGGCCAGCGTGCTGGGAGCAATTATCGGTGGCATCTGGATGGTTAAATTGGGGATTAATCGTGCGCTTTGGATTTTTGGCGTGGTGCAAGCTGTCACCATTCTCGGTTTTGCCTGGTTGGCGCAGGCAGGTGCGCAAGATTGGAAGCTCGCGCTGGTGGTCGGTGCTGAAGCGTTTGGGATCGGTCTTGGCACGGCTTGTTTCGTCGCCTATATCGCACGTACTACAGACCCGCGTTATACCGCAACACAGTTTGCTTTATTCACGGCGTTGGCAGTGGTGCCGCGCACTTTTATGAATTCGCTGACCGGTTATATGGTGGCCGAAACCGGCTGGTTTATGTTCTTCATTATCTGTTTTTTGTTGTCTTTTCCGGGAATGATGATGTTGCCGAAAGTGGCGCCTTGGCACGGTGATAAGCTAGAAAACAACGGTGGATAGAGCGTAGCGAAAAAAGCGATAGCTACAATCAAATAAGCGTATAGTTTTTTTGTAGTACTTTGTTATAGAAATACAGAATCTTTTACACAAATTCACGATTGCATTCCAGAAAAAGATATAGAATAAAAGTGCAGTCACCGCTTCAAGCTATATTCGTCTGCATTGTGTTAAATGGTGTAGATGTCACAGTTAGCGTGCATTTTGTTACAGGAACTGTGGAAACTTGAAGAGGTCAAACTAAGTAGGAAGTAAAGACGTTTGATTTCAATCTGTTTTCGCAACAACGTAATACTTGTTAACGCGGGGGTGATATGGATATCTACAGCAGCTTTGCGAGTCGGTTCGACAAGACGCGAGAAGAAGAATTCTCGCTTGAAGAATATCTGACAATGTGTAAGAACGACCCTTCCGTGTACGCCACGGCTGGTGAGCGAATGTTGATGGCCATCGGTGAACCTGTAAAGGTTGATACCCGCCAAGATCCCGTTTTGTCTCGTATCTTTGCCAATAAAGTATTGAAGGTATATCCCGCCTTTAAAGAGTTTTATGGCGCAGAAGAAATCATCGAGCAAGTCGTTGCTTATTTCCGCCATGCTGCGCAAGGTCTTGAAGAACGCAAACAAATTCTCTATTTGTTAGGTCCAGTCGGCGGCGGTAAATCATCCATCGCTGAGCGTCTCAAACAATTGATGGAGCATGTGCCGTTCTATGCCATCAAAGGTTCTCCTGTCAATGAATCGCCTCTGGGTCTTTTTGATTACGAAGAAGACGGCGCAATTCTGGAAGAACAATACGGCATTCCACGTCGTTATCTGAAATCCATCCTCAGCCCATGGGCCGTCAAACGCCTGCATGAGTTTAACGGTGATATTCGCAAATTTCGTATCGTTAAGCGTTTCCCGAATATACTGCGGCAAATCGCCATCTCCAAAACCGAACCGGGCGATGAAAACAATCAGGACATTTCTACACTGGTTGGCAAAGTCGATATCCGCAAGCTGGAACAATATTCGCAAGACGATGCCGACGCTTATAGTTATTCAGGCGGCTTGTGTTTGTCGAATCAAGGCTTGCTTGAATTCGTCGAGATGTTCAAAGCACCGATCAAAGTTTTGCATCCATTATTGACAGCGACCCAGGAAGGCAACTTCAAAGGTACCGAAGGTTTTGGTGCGATTCCGTTCGAGGGCATTATTTTGGCGCACTCGAATGAATCGGAATGGAAGGCTTTCCGCAACAACAAAAACAATGAAGCGCTGCTAGATCGTATCTACATCGTTAAAGTGCCTTACTGCCTGCGTGTTACCGAAGAAATAAAGATATACGAAAAACTGATACGTACATCCTCATTAGAGAAAGCGATTTGTGCGCCGGGCACGTTGAAAATGATGGCGCAATTTTCTATATTGACGCGTTTGGGTGAACCAGAAAATTCCAACATCTTCTCCAAGATGCAGGTCTACGATGGTGATAATTTAAAAGACAGCGATCCAAAAGCAAAATCGTATCAAGAGTATCGCGATTATGCTGGTGTCGATGAAGGTATGACAGGCGTATCAACGCGATTTGCTTTCAAGATTTTATCGAAAGTCTTCAACTACGATACGTCTGAAATCGCCGCCAATCCAGTGCATCTGATGTACGTGCTGGAACAGCAAATCGAACGCGAGCAATTCCCGCAAGAAGTAGAGCAAAAATATCTGTCCTACGTCAAAGACACGCTGGCATCGCGTTATGCTGAATTCATCGGTAAAGAAATTCAGACCGCGTATCTGGAATCGTATTCCGAGTATGGACAAAACGTGTTTGATCGCTATGTCACGTATGCCGATTTCTGGATACAAGATCAGGAATTCCGCGATCACGATACCGGTGAAAGTTTTGACCGTGCCGGTTTGAATAATGAATTGGAAAAAATCGAAAAACCTGCGGGCATCAGTAACCCCAAAGATTTTCGCAATGAGATTGTCAATTTTGTTCTGCGCGCACGCGTCTCCAATGGCGGCAAAAATCCGCTCTGGACCAGCTACGAAAAATTGCGCGTCGTGATTGAGAAAAAAATGTTTTCGAATACGGAGGATTTGCTGCCAGTAATTTCATTTAATGCCAAAGGGTCAGCCGAAGAACTACGCAAACACGAAGACTTTGTAAATCGCATGGTGACTAAGGGATATACACCGAAACAAGTGCGACTCTTGTGTGAATGGTATTTGCGCGTGCGTAAGTCGTCGTAATGCCGAACCACTCCTTTCTTCCGCTCGCGGAAGAAAGGAGCAAAGCGAAGTACTGATGGGAGAACATCGTGTTACATCAGATAATCGACCGTAGGCTAGCTGGCAAGAACAAAAGCATTGCCAATCGCGAGCGTTTTTTGCGTCGTTATCGAGAAGATATCCGGCGCTCGGTGACGGAGGCCGTGCGTGATCGCGGCATCACCGAAATCGAAAAATCCAAAAGCATCAGCATCCCCCGGCATGACATTTCAGAGCCAGAGTTTCGTCATGGCGTTGGCGGCCGACGGGACACTGTGCATCCGGGTAACCAGGATTATCTCCAGGGTGATCGCATAGCGCGCCCGGAAAGAGGCTCTGGCGGCGGTGGCAGCTCTGCCAGTGATCATGGTGAAGGTCAAGACGATTTCACGTTTGAGTTGTCGCGCGAAGAATTCATGCAGTATTTCTTCGAAGATCTCGAACTGCCGCGTTTGATCAAAACCAATTTGATGGCAATCCCGAGCTGGAAAAACATGCGCGCAGGTTATTCCATCGATGGCGCGCCTAACAATATCGACATCGTCCGTTCCTTGCGCAGCTCCTTGGGACGGCGTATCGCTTTAGGTTCGCCACTAGTGGCCAAACTACGCGAGCTGGAAGCATTGATGTTGACCTTGCAAGCCGATCCCGAAGACCGACGCGATGAAATCTTGCGGTTGGAAGAAGATATCCATCTCCTGAAAGGTCGCATCTGGCGCATTCCTTTTATCGACCCTTTCGATCTGCGCTACATCAATCGCATTCGTCAGCCGATTCCATCGAGTCAGGCAGTGATGTTTTGTGTGATGGACGTTTCCGGTTCCATGGACGAACAACGTAAAGATTTGGCCAAGCGCTTCTTCATCTTGTTGTATCTATTCTTGACGCGTAATTACGAACATATCGAAGTGGTGTTTATCCGCCATCACACTCGCGCCGATGAAGTCGATGAAAATACATTTTTTCATTCTCAAGAAAGCGGCGGTACTGTAGTGTCGAGCGCGTTGGAATTGATGAAGCAAATTATCGAGGACAGGTATCCGGCAAGTGAATGGAATATCTATGGCGCACAAGCGTCGGACGGCGATAACTGGAACGATGATTCGCCAAAATGCCGACAAATTCTGGAAAATCATATTTTGCCGATGGTGCGTTATTTCGCCTACATACAAGTCGTGCCGGAAGAACAAAATCTGTGGACAGAATACGAACAAATGGCACCAGAATATCCGCAATTTGTGTTGAAAAAAGTGCAGTATGCCAGTGATATTTATCCAGTCTTCCGTGAGTTATTTGAAAAACAGGTGACAACATGACAGACCGCGTTCATCTAAAGAAAAGCGGTACCGGAAATAACGGCGATCATGGTGAAGCGAATAAAGCAGATCGCACGCCATTACCTTGCCCATCAGATTGGAGTTTTGAATTAATCGAACAATATGAAAAAGAAATCGCACGCGTAGCCGCTAACTACAAACTCGATATCTATCCGATACAGCTAGAAATCATCAGCGCCGAACAAATGATGGATGCCTATGCTTCGTCGGGGATGCCGGTCAATTATCGGCATTGGTCATATGGTAAGCATTTCATGTCCACAGAGCGTGATTACAAGCGCGGTCAGATGGGATTGGCGTATGAGATTGTGATCAACTCCAATCCTTGCATCGCCTATCTGATGGAAGAAAATACCATGACCATGCAAGCGCTGGTGATCGCGCATGCAGCGTATGGACACAATTCTTTTTTTAAAGGAAATTACCTTTTCCAACTGTGGACCGATGCCCACGCGATCGTCGACTATCTGGTCTATGCGCGTAATTACATTGCGGAATGCGAAGAGCGTCATGGCTTTTCACGGGTGGAAGAATTGCTCGATTCTTGCCACGCCCTGATGCATTACGGCGTAGACAGGTATAAACGTCCACAAAAAATCTCACTGGCACAAGAACAAATCAACCGCCGCGAACGCGAAGCCTATATGCAATCGCAAGTGAGTGAATTATGGAGCACTTTGCCCACCAAAAAAGGCGCAGCAGCATTACAAAAAGATGAGCGATTTCCGCCTGAACCACAAGAAAATCTATTATATTTTGCGGAAAAAAATGCGCCTTTTCTGGAACCGTGGGAACGTGAAGTTATTCGCATCGTCCGCAAAATTGCGCAATATTTTTATCCGCAGCGCCAAACTCAGGTGATGAACGAAGGCTGGGCCACCTTCTGGCATTACACCTTACTCAATACGCTCTACGACGAAGGCAAACTGACCGATGGTTTCATGTTTGAATTTCTGCATTCGCACAGCAATGTCGTCTATCAACCACCCGTCACTAAATCGTATTACAGTGGTATTAATCCGTACGCACTAGGTTTTTCCATGATGAGCGATATCCGTCGCATCTGCGAACAACCCACAGCAGAGGACCGTGAATGGTTCCCGCAGTTGGCGGGATCAGACTGGCTGGAAACACTGCATTACGCCATGCGTAATTTCAAAGACGAAAGTTTCATCGCGCAATATCTATCGCCAAAACTGATGCGCGACATGCGGCTGTTTTCTGTCCTTGATGATGAAAACAGCAGCGAACTGGAAGTCTCCGCCATCCACAACGAAGCTGGCTATCAACACGTGCGCGAAACCCTGTCGCGCCAATACGACATCAACCACCGCGAACCCAATATACAAGTCTGGTCAGTCAACACCAGAGGCGACCGCAGCCTGACGCTACGCCACTTCCGCAGCGATGGCCGGCCATTGGGTGACACAACCGATGAAGTACTGCGTCATATGGCCA
Source organism: Glaciimonas soli (assembly GCF_009497155.1). Lineage (GTDB taxonomy): Bacteria > Pseudomonadota > Gammaproteobacteria > Burkholderiales > Burkholderiaceae_D > Glaciimonas > Glaciimonas soli. The sequence continues at coordinate 416,867 of NZ_WINI01000003.1, read as the reverse complement.
GGTTATGGCAGTTTGACGTGTATCTGGAAAGCGTGGATGACAGTGGAAATGTGCTGCGAAGGTATGAGTGTGTTAGCGATAATCAGTATGTGTTGCGGGGGTGAGGATAATTGATGGGTGGAACATTGCGAAACTCACCAATTACCCTCATACACTACTTAGAATTTTCCACAATATTTTTCAATGCCCGAAGCACGTCAGGAAAGTCCCCAGTAACCATAGGCCCAAATTCTGCCGCTGCAGGTCCAGTTATTTCAGTGCTGTAAATGATTTTGGTACGGCCGGAGGCCAGTGGCATGATCTTGTGATGCACCAATACGCGAGTGCCATCTAACACGGTCTCATCCGTAAAAGACGCATTCTCTTTGACCTCTATCAACGTGCTGGTAAATGTATCTTCACCCGGAACCCGCATAGTGAACGTTGTGCCGTTTGCAAATGCGCCATGGATTTCAATGTTTTCAATGCCGTTATTCCATTTTTTCCAATTCGAAACGTCCGAAAATATTTTCCAGATCTGCGCTGGCGTGGCAGTTGTTTCAATGCTGTCTTCGTGAGTCCACATGATGTTCTCCATATTATCCAACGCGTTATTCAACTAATGCAAAGAGCTAATTTAGCATGGATGTGTGCCAAAAAAATCGGCACTTAGGATGAGTATTGTTTTCGCCGCACATCCTACCGAGCTACAATCGTAATATAAGGTGCTGCAACATTTTGCTTATCTATTTATATATTTCATGAAAAAATTAGACAAAAAATATTTCACGTTTATATTTGCAGCGCTCATGTCAATATTAATGTCTGGCGTCATCTCATTCATCATCATTTCATATGAAGAAGGATTTTCAAATGGATTCTTCATGAAATTTCTCGGGGCATGGAAATTCTCGTTTCCTTTTTCTTTTGTGGTGGCGCAATTTGTCACGCCTCTTGTTCGGAAATTTACCATGTTGATCGTCAAAACCGGGTAAGTAATGAAGAAGCTTTTCGCAGATCAGTTGATAGAACGTATTACCAAGCGTATTAGGTTGCATGCGATTTTGGCAAATGGTCAGTAGACGTTGATGAAAGAACAAATCACTACGGCAGAAGATGTGTTCCTGGTGACGCCAGAGTAGAATAATTGCATATGTGGAGTGTTCAAAGCGCGCGTGAAGCGATGGCCGACAGTGCGTGTATTTTTGGCGGTCGTCTGGCCGCAGAGATTGGTGTTTTTGCCGCTAGCCAGACCTTTAATCGGAGCGGCGAATTAGTTGATAAGCAAGTGCGCAAGCAACTCAGATAATTCAGTCGGAATTTCGTTGAATTTCTAAAAAATCAACCAGACGTTGTATGCGCTCATTCGATAGTAACCACGAAGGAGTAAACCATGCCACGCAAATACATCGACTGCCGCGAATATCCAAGTGATATGAACTGCTCAGTCGCTATCTCCGCAGACACTGACATCGAGTTGCTGGAAACCGCGGTTCAGCATGCAGTGAGTGTCCACGGTCATACAGACACGCCGGAATTACGCAGCCAACTGAAGCAATTATTTAAAGAAGGCGTGCCGCCTATACAAATTTGACGATTCCGGATCTTTGGCCAACACGCTGTTTCTTAGTCATCATGAGCAGGGCGTAATGTACCTCGCCGTTACGCCCTACTTGGTTTTTGCTTGTCTTAACGCATATTGCCAATCGATGTTTAGGCGGCGGCAAATGTCGCCTTGATTTTATTGATACATCCTGCCCCAATCAGGGCAGCCTCTACTGCTTCATCCCAAGGAGTATGTGGTTCAAATCCAAGCACGCGGATGAGTTTTGTGTTGTCCATTTGCACACGTGTACGCCATAGATAGCGCATTTCCTGCATTTCGCGCAGTGTTGTAACGAACGGTGAAGCGAGTATTGTTAGCCACCATGGAAACGCGCTAGTCTTGGGGTGTTTGGCGGTGTGCCGAGTGACTACTCGACTTATTGCACTAGTCATTTTTTTGCCATCGTCGTCCCAATGTCCGGCCATGTGGAATGCGGCGAAGGCGTCGAGCGTACTGCGATTCTGCAACAACGCGACCATGGTGCGGGCAACGTCCGGCAAGTAGGCCCATTGGTGACCAATATCAGGTTGTCCCGGATAGCTAATGGTGTTGACCGGCTTGCCGGGTTTGATAAGACATTGAGAGAACCAGCCATTGCCGGTATTCGGTCCAAAAAAATCGCCGGCGCGGACTATCAGCACCCGTGCACCACTGGTACTGGCTTCGCGCAAGCGTTGTTCCATCTGCACACGAATGGCACCTTTGCGTGTTACCGGATATTGAGGAGACTCTTCCGTCAACCGCGGAAACGCGTCCGGCCCAAAATTGTACACAGTACCCGGCAACACAATAGTTGCCGATTCGGCGATCGCTGCGTCTATCGTATTTTCCAGCATCGGCAATACCAGCTCAGACCATTGACGATATCCTGGTGGATTGACGGCATGAACAATGACAGAGCAGTTTTTTGCGGCATTCATTACGTCTTGCCGTATCAATGCATCCCCACGTAGCCAGGTAATTCCGTCCTTGCGTTCAACATCCTTGCTCAACCCGCGTTTCAAAGCACGTACCTCCCAGCCCGCATCCCGCAACTGCCGCGACACCTCGCTACCGATACCGCCAGTTGCCCCTAAAACCAGAGCTCTGCCCTCGTTTTCCATGTCAGTTTTCCTAAAAGTTAAAGTTGATGGCGTAATTCTAGGGCGAGCCGTGCTATATTAAAATTACCTAACATTGCATAGCGGCTATTCAAAAATATATGGCTTCAAATATTGGATGGGAACTCTACCGCTCCTTCTTGAGTGTTCTGAAAGAGGGATCGTTATCTGCTGCGGCACGCGCTCTTGGCACTACGCAACCGACTGTGGGACGGCATATCGAGGCTTTGGAACAGGCTTTGGGGATCGTGCTTTTTACGCGTTCACAATCGGGTTTGGCGCCCACTGAAATAGCACTGGCAATTCGAGGTTACGCAGAGGCGGTGGAAAGTACCGTGGCATCGCTGGAACGTGCGGCATCCAGTCAGGGTAATGGCGTGGCCGGTGTAGTGCGCGTAACAGCGAGCGATGTGATCGGAGTCGAGGTGCTGCCAGCTATCATTACGCGCATGCGTGAACAATATCCAGACATCAGGGTGGAATTGGTTTTGTCGGATCGTGTGCAAGACCTGCTTCATCGTGAAGCCGACATCGCGGTACGCATGGTGCAACCGAAACAGGAGCAACTGGTTGCACGTCGCATCGGATCGATAGAACTCGGTTTCCATGCGCATACAGAATACCTGCGCCGCCACGGAAATCCGCGCACGACCAAAGACTTGGCCAAGCATTCGATCATCGGTTATGACCTGGCGACACCTTTCGTCCACAGGGCAGGTAAGTCATTGCCGGATCTCCCCCGCAAAAATTTTGCATTGGCGTCCGACAGCAATCTTGCGCAATTTGCCCTGATTCGTAGTGGTGCCGGCATTGGCGTATGCCAGGTGACGCTCGCCAAGCGCGATCCTGCATTAACTAGAGTATTGGCGAAGTCGTTTTCAATGAAACTGGAAACCTGGGTCACCATGCACGAAGATCTGCGCAATAATCCACGATGTAGAGTCGTGTTCGATGCGTTGGTCGAAGGTATGCTTGATTATGTCGAGCAGTCATAGCGGTCGGCCGACGTCGACAGGTCGATCGTGGCCGTTTTGAGCCGGCCAGAGCATGTTCTGATCTGACAGTTACCAGCAACACCGCCATCGCTGGCAAAACCGTTAATACGTACCCGCCACACGGTTTGAGCACTCGGTGCCAAGCTGATACGCGGATAAATTTTCAAAGGTTGTCGAGGCAATCTCACGCATGGCTTCTATCGTAAAGAAACCCTGATGTCCGGTAACAAGAACGTTAGGGAATGTCATCAGGCGCTGGAAAACGTCATCCGTGATGATGTCGTCGGAACGGTCCTCGAAGAACAGATTGCTTTCTTGCTCATAGACGTCGATGGCCAAGGAGCCCAGTTGGCGCGACTTTAACGCTTCAATCACCGCCTGCGTATCAATAAGAGCACCGCGCGAGGTATTAATCAGCATAGCGCCCTCCTTCATCAGATTCAGCGTATCGGCGTTTATCAGGTGGTGAGTGTCCGTGGTGAGTGGGCAATGCAGTGAAACGAAGTCCGATTCAGAGAGAAGCTCAGACAATTCGACCATTTCACCAATAGCTTCAAACTCTGGCGATGGGTATGGATCAAATCCCAACATACGGCAACCAAAGCCATTAAAAATTTTTGCGGTCGCCAGGCCAATCTTGCCAGTGCCAATGATGCCCACGGTCTTCCCATGAAGATTACTCCCCAGGAGCCCGTCGAGCGCAAAGTTTCCTTCGCGAACTCGTGCATATGCACGGTGCGTTCGGCGATTTAATGTAAGGGTCAGGGCCAGAGTGTGCTCAGCTACCGCCTCTGGTGAGTAGGCCGGCACGCGCGCAACAAAAAGGTTCAAACGCCGCGCTGCATCCGTATCGAGATGATTGAATCCAGCACAGCGCAGCAAAATCGCGCGAACACCAATATGCGCGAGAGCATGTAGCACCTCAGCATCCAGCACGTCGTTCACAAACACGCAAATTGCCTGACAGCCCTGAGCAAGGGACACCGATTGCAAGGACAAGGATTCAGTGTGAAAGCGCATTTTCACTGCATCGTGCTGATCCGCTTTCTCATTGAGAAAGCGACGATCATACGGTTGAGAGCTAAATACAGCGATTTTCATCATTGGAATCCTTTACACAAGAATGCTTCGTAGAGGTTAACAATACAGTTCTACGGCAGATTACGCCATTCGTAATGGGATGACCACGCAATGGGTCATCAGGTCACGAATGCTAGCGGCAAGAGAAAAAGGAGCATGTTACAAGAATGAAATTGAGGGGGGCCACAATAGTTTTTTGCTTCACCGTTATATTAGTAAGACGAATATTGAATTCGTCGGCTTTCGGTTACGGCCGATTACGGCCCATGGAAGATGTCACAATGAGAGCTGCGAACTACGCAGACGAACCAATAGTTATGCATCAATTCCATTTCTCAACTGCGCCAAAAATCCCTTTTCATGCCGCTTCGCTTTGTTTAGGAAGTGCCTCCGCTGGATTTGATGTTGCCCGTCCATTCGCACCATCAACCGAATACATTCTTGCACGCAGTTCCATGAATGGTGTTTCGACCAGTCGAAACAGCAACCATCCCCCAAAGATACTCACAGTTATGATGATGCCGATTCCTAAAATCGAATTGGTATCGATACCCATTTTGGTTAACGGTGAAATTGCCAATTTAAATATTGGCTTGTGTGCCAGATAAATGGCATACGACCACAACGCAATGCTGGTAGCCCCAGGTACACGTATTCGATGCAATATGGAGTTTGTACTCAGCGCCGATAGCGTCAAAATTGCAAAGCTTGTCGCCAGTACGGGATAACCGAACGTGGTCATTAAAAATCCAAACCCATAACCGGGTATCACAAGAAAATGCGAAAACAGATAGAACATTGTCCCGACTGCCGTCAAACCGGCGACAAATAGGAGATTCCCCTTACGCATGATTTTTGAATAGGTAGCGACATGAAAATTCTTCAGCATGGCGATTGCGACGCCGGGCAGTAATTCATCGAAGCGTGCAAAGCTCGAATAATATATATGCTCGTAATAGTCGTAAGCGTTAATGGCATTGCGGCCATGTTCAAGCCAAGCCGTACTTCTGGCAATCATGCCGGCAACGACAGCAAGGCCAATTGCAATCCATGCTAATTGTCTGGAACCCTTGAAACTGGCAATCAACAACGCGATGGCCGGCAAAATAAGATAGAACTGTTCTTCAATGCAAAGCGACCATGAGTGGGTGAAGGTCTGGCCGGGGCGAAGGCCAAAATTTTGCGTAAATGTCAAAAACTGCCATGTTGGCGCAGCCCCTTTTTCTCCCAACGCGAGCGGAAAAATAAAGTACATCGCCAAGATAAAGTAATAGTTTGGCAAAGTGCGAAGCAAGCGCTTGATATAGAACGTTTTCAGAGAAAAATCACGGCCCTGTGCAATCGGCGAGAGTATCTGGTTCCCAATCAAATACCCACTCAACACAAAGAACAAATCGACGCCCGCCCATCCGATTTCCGTCATGAAGCCAAATGTATTTTTCCCGCTTACTACCACCATATAGTGGTATGCCATTACCAGAACAATCGCAGCGGCGCGCAGCGTGTCAAGCCCATTTAGGCGAGCCGCCGTCTTATATTCAGTCATGTTGCGGTATTCTTTCTGAGTGGTTTGTATGATTTTTAATTTGAGGAACTTCACGAAACCAGAAGCAGTGAGTGGGGCTTAATACGCATCGCGATTACGCTCTACTTGGCTTTTTTCGATGACACAAACGCCAGTAAGTCCACCCTGCGACCGCGCCTGATAATACTAATATAGACAAGGAAACTATGAGGCCCATCATGGAATCAGGCTCTGGATTCTGAACATTGAATCCGAAATTTGGAATGGAAAGAAATAGTGGACAAAGCACTCCACCTGTTATCGCCCCACCCACAATAAAATAAACAGGACTATGAATTCTGAATTTAATTGCAATGGCCAGACCGATAAGAAATGGAATGATTGAAGTGATGAAAGAGAACAAACAACCAATTGTAGAAATCATGACTGTAAAAGCGAAAAGTTCAAAAGCCTTCATGGCAAAAGAGAAATTTGTTGCAGTTTCAGATCCCAGACTACTGACTACCATCAGTGACTCGAATAAAATAACGAAACACAGAGATGACGCGGCAACTGCGCAGCAATAGCCAAATGAATGAGGGATTTTGAATGAATCTTCACTATTTTTCATATGTGCATTTTTCTTTTTTTTTTACTTGTAACTAGATGTCATATGCCATCGGCGATGAAAATCCACGTATCCACGCATTAAGCCAACAACAATACGGCGCTGTAAGACTGTGTAAGATGAGGGCATTTTTCTTTAAACATTAGAAAAATATCCTTTATCGATTTTCCAAGATTATTCATAAATATGCCGTCGATGCGATCATCCATTTTGTGGATTTGCAAATAAAACTTCGACCCTTTTGGGAAAATTTCAGTGTCGAAATCAATCCTGCGAATTGCATCGTATTGGGTGGTTACTAGTTCTTTATGGCTTTTTATCCAGTACGACACATTATTTTCATCAAAGGAAATAACGGGCTTATTTCGGAATCTATAAATCCTGATAAAGAACCACCAAAGAGCGAAAGTAGTAAACGTAAACAACGTCGCAACTAAACAGAATACCAACAATATTTCGTGAGAGATATTGGAATGGTTGGCATTTAGCTGATAGGTAAGCCAAATAAAAAAGACGTTTACGGCAGTAAAGCTGGCTGTACAAGTTGCCCCAAATATCAGCGAAAATTTCGAGATGTATACACGCACGATTTCTCCTTGACGAAGACAACTCTGATTTATCGTGTCCCGGCGCTTGCACTCTTTTTCTTGAGCATATAACCGATTGCAACGCCGCACGTACCGAAAAAGACCGCCGAAAAACAACCTATCGCTATCTGCTGAGGAGACTTGGCAGTGGCTGCCATGAAGATGCCTATGAGAACAAACAGGACGGAACAAAAAAAGATAATCTGCAAGGTTAACTTGTTGTGGCTCGCTGCCGAGTTTGCGTAGCTTTCTTTTATAGTGAGATTTTCGTCGCTATACGGATAGTCTGAAACGAGCGCCTTTGTGCCAAAGTAGAACCATACGCCAAAGAAAAGCAAAAGTGGAGTTGACCATTTCAGGCCAGCGATGGTCGTAACACCTATGATCATCGGTAGCGAGATTTTGAGGTAACGATTCACGAATCCACGTACGCGGGTTTCTGCGGCATCGTCCGGTAGAACACGTCCTTTGCCAAGAACACCCCACGGGAAAAAAAGAGTATTTCCGTTCTTGTCCTTCTTAAAATTTTTGCTGGTTAATCCGTCAAAGTATCCCATCGTGTTCTCTCGTCAATAAGGCGTTGATAATGGGATTGCCGCTGCATCCCCGTTCATGATGACGTTAGCTGGCTTAGACAATTACTAATCTACGTCAACGACGGCTATTTCCTCTGAAAACGGCCATTAACGTATGTTGTCACACAGAAATTGTTAAGGCAATATCGAATTGATTGAATTGGCGATTTGCCATAAAAACGAAAACAGGGAGCGCATGCCGCCACGCGAATTAACTCAGGAAGTCGTAATATGGAGTTTCCGACAGGACAGCAAGACGAAAGCGTGGCTGATATGAAGACGACATTTTGGAGCGTTATTGCAACTATCATGATAGTTGCTGCGGCATTGAGTTCTTATATTGCGTATCAATCCGGAGCCGTCCATAACGATGCTACTTATGTTCAGTGGAATATGCCGGATTGATAGGTGATTTAGCAATTCACCGGACGAGGGAATATGGACTGTATTCCCTCATGACCGTTAGCGCACCTTAATCAAAAATCCATCACCCCTCGCAATAGAAACTGCCGGGCATCCCCTACTGCCACATACAAATTACTTCCTGCCGATGGGTAATAAGTTTTGTCGAAAAGATTTTTGATATTGAATTGCAAGCGCAATTTATGACCATTTAGTTTGGTGTCGTAAGACGCAAACACATCGGCGACGTTATAGCCATCCAAGAAGAAAGTATTGGCGTCATCGCCGGGACGTTTGCCGATATAACGCATGCCGCCGCCAGCACGCCAGCGGTTGCCGTTTTCACTGGCTGCAAAATCGTGTTCCAAAAATACAGAAGCGCTATTTTTTGGAACGTTGGCGAGCTGATTGCCTTTGTATTTGGTGTCTTCCAAAATCTTGGCATCGGTGTAAGCATATGCAGCGATGATTTTCCATTGCTGAGTCAGGCGACCAGCCACGTCTAATTCCACACCGCGAGAACGCGCTACACCCGCTGCACGCACAGGTGTGTAACCGTTGATCGGCGCGTCTTTGACTTGTACGTTGGTCTTGTTGATATCATACGCAGCAAGGGTAGCGGTGACGCCTTTTGGGGTGTCTAGTTTGGCACCCAATTCCCACGACTTCCCTTGTTCCGGAGGCAAGGCTTCAATGAAACTGCCGATTGATGTATTCGGTTTGAAGGATTCACTATAGCTGCCGTACAGTGAGACGGTCGGATCAATTTGATAGACCACACCAACGCGGGGAATCAGTTTGCGGCCGGAGACATCGGTGTTGACTTTAAACGGCCGCCCTTTGCCTGCCATTTCATCGTATTGTTGATAGCGCAAACCAGCCGAGACTATCCATTGCTGATTCAAGCGCACCGAATCTTGCGCAAACACTGAATACGCGTGCAGTTTGTCCGTCTGATCGCTATCTGCCGGGCTGATTACCGTGGAATTTGGCATCAAACCATAAACAGGATCGTAGATGTTGAAATCAGTATTGTTGGTGCCGCGTATCAAATCGCGACGGAAAATATTACTGTCTTCAAAATCAAAACCAAACTGCACTTCATGTTTGATGCTGCCGGTTTGCAGATGACCGATCGCATCCCATTGCACGATCTGCTGCTGACTCAGTGCGCCACGAGTGCCGTCGGCACGACGTGTCAATACACCCGTAACAGGATTCAAGGAAATCGGACGGGCTTGAAAATCGTTGTAATGATTACGGTTGTAGCTGTACGTGAAATTGCTTTTCCACTCGTCGTTCAAACGCTGTTGCGCTTGTATGGTGAAGAAATCGGAATCGCCGATGGTACGGTTGTACGCTTCGTCAAAACGACGTTCACGCGGCACGTCTACCGGCTTGCCAGTACGGCTGTCGATGATGGTGCCGCGGTCGAAGGGTTGTTCATATTCGGTATGCTCATACGACACGCGCACAGTGGTGTCACGGCCATACCAGGCAAGCGATGGTGCAATCACGGTTTGCTTATCGACACCAAAATTGCGCCAGTATTTCTCGTCACTGGTGTCCGCAATCAAACGATACGCCAGGCGTGAATCGCCGATAGCACCGGTCAGATCCACCGATGCGCCGCCACCCAGATTGGAAGCGTAAAGTGCGACTTGTTTAAAGTCTGATAGCTGCGGCTTTTTGGTAATCATATTAATAACGCCACCCGGGTCCATGGTGCCGTACATGATGGACGATGGCCCTTTCAATACTTCGACGCGTTCCGTGGTGTAAATCAAGTTACGTGCCAACACTGTGCGCACGCCGTCGCGCAAAATCGAGCCATCGCGGTTAAATCCAAAGCCGCGCTTGATCAAGGCATCTTGCGTTCCGCCCAAGGTATTGGCTTGCGTGATGCCGCTGACGTTATACAAGGCTTCATCAATGTTACGTACTTGCTGATCTTCTATCACTTGTGCCGGCACTACGGCGATTGCCTGTGGAATATCGAGCAATGCCGCATCGGTGCGGGAAGCAGTGGTTGCGCGTTTTGGTTGATAACCATGCTCTTGTGCCCGTTCGGTGATGATAATTTCGGGCAGCATGGCATCGTCTAATGCGTCGCTATCGTCGTCGAAACCCTCAGCAAAAGCGGCGGGAGTAAAAGCAAACGCTAATAACGCGAGACTGCCAACAGAGCGGAGATTCTTCATAAATAGACAATTTCTTAATGGTAATGATAATGATTCCTATCCGTATTATAATGCAGGTCGTCTGTTGTTAACCAATCAACCTTCCGTAGCGGCGGTCTATTCTGCTTAATCATGTTTAAAAAAATCCTGTTTCAACTGCACTGGTTCATCGGTATCACCGCGGGCAGCGTATTGATGGTGATTGGCCTATCCGGGTCAGTGTTATCTTTTCGCGAAGAGTTACTGGATCTGATGAATCCGGCCGATCGCATCGCCGATCATGGCTCTGCCGTTCAGTTGACGCCGGATCAGCTATTGAAAAAATTACAAGCTGCTGATGCGCAGGCAACCTTGCAAGACCCATCGAAAGCATCGCAACCAATCTCGCAATTGACCGTGTTCGCTGACCCACAGCAGGCGGCACGCGTGACCTTTGCGCCAGCGTCAGGAGCAAAGCGCGGCGAGACACGCTACGTTGATCCTTTCACGGCGACTTTGCTACCGCCGCTGCAAGGTGATGCTTTTTTCAATTTTGTAGAGCGTTTGCATCGCTGGCTATTACTGCCTAAAGATTTAGGGCAGATATTCACCGGCACCTTCGCCATGTGCATGTTTTTCCTGGCGTTATCGGGCTTGTATTTACGCTGGCCGCGCCGTGTTTTTGCATGGCGAAACTGGCTCAAGCTGGACTTTTCTTTGAAAGGTCGCTCGTTTTTATGGGGGCTGCATTCAGTCCTCGGGACTTGGGTGTTGGTTGTGTATTTGCTGCTTAGCGTGACCGGAATGTATTGGGCTTTAGGTTGGTTCAAGGATGGTGCGAATCACTTGTTGGGTGAAACGCCCCACGAAACAGCTGGGCCATCGGTAAAGAAAAAAACAGATAGAAAAAAAGAGCCTGCGTTATCTCCGTCTGCATCGACTGACACCTCTGCGATCGACCTGTCGGTTACCTGGCAAGCATTCTTAAATGAAGCCAACAAAATCGGCGGCTACAGCATGGCGCGTATCCGCCTGCCAGAGCAACAGGGCAAGCCGATACAAGTTTTTTATCTGGACGCTAAGCCAGAGCACGAACGCGCTCGTAATGAAATGTTGATTCAGCCGGACAGCGGCAAAATCCTCAAGCTGGACCGCTATGCCGATAAAAGCAGCGGCGATCGCTTATTGAATAGTGTTTATCCGCTCCACATGGGGACTTATTTCGGTCTGCCGGGACGCATCATCATCATGTTGGCTGGTTTGGGTTTGCCATTGTTTGGCATCACTGGCTGGATGTTGTATCTCGATAGGCGCCGCAAAAAGCGCACCGCTAAAGCGCAGCGTGCACAGCTAACGCATACGTCAGCACCGTCAACAAACGCAGCATTGGAAACACTGCTGATCGCCTACGCCAGCCAATCGGGTCAGGCCGAAAGCATTGCCTTACGTACGGCAGCTGCTTTGCAAGCCACCAAGCTCACGGTATCGGTACAGTCGCTGGCAACACTGGATGCTGAAAAATTACGTCACTTTCATCGCGTTTTATTCGTAGTGAGCACTTTTGGCGAAGGTGAGCCACCCGACAGTGCACGTCGCTTCTCCAAGCAATTGGCGCACACAGCCAACGCTGGTCTGCCGCATCTGCAATATGGAATTTTGGCGCTGGGAGATAGTCATTACGAACATTTCTGTGGTTTTGCGCATACGTTGGAACACTGGCTAGCTACACAAAATGCGCATGCCTTATTCCCGACGATAGAAATGGATAACGGCAAAGCGCATGAAAATACGGCAGCAATGGCGTTATGGCAAAGCGTTTTGCAAAAAACACTGGCGACCACTGCGACATCCAGTTTCAGCATGGCGACACCGGCGAAATCAAGCTATCAAACATGGCATTTGACAGAGCGACGCTTATTGAATGTCGGCAGCCATGGCGCTCCGATTTTTCATCTTGAATTGCATTTTCCAGCGGCTGAGAAGCCAAACTGGGAATCTGGTGCGCTAGTTGAGATATCGCCGCGCCATGCGCAAGAGCGCGTAGATGTTTTCTTACAGCGCTTTGCCAAAGATGGCCAGACGATGGTGCAGCACGAAGGCGTCGCACGTACATTGGCAGATGCCTTATCGCGTAGCGCTTTGCCACATGCCATTGCAGCAGATACCATACCTCAACAGATCACGGATCACTTGCAACCGCTGGCAGCGCGTCGCTACTCCGTCGCCTCAACCCCTGAAGACGGCAGTATTCATCTTTTAGTGCGTCAGGTCGGCCACGAAGATGGCTTGGGAATAGCTTCAGGTTGGATCACCGAACACGCTGAAATTGGTCAAGAAATCAGCATGCGCTTGCTAGCAAATCCAGGTTTCGCGTTGATCGATAACGATGCCCCATGTATTTTCATCGGCAATGGTTCTGGTCTGGCTGGCCTACGCGGACACTTGCGTGCACGCGCGCACAAACAGCAACATCGCAATTGGCTGCTATTCGGCGAACGTCATCAGGCACATGATTTTCACTATCGCGAAGAAATCGAGCAATGGCAAAAAAATGGTGTGCTGTCTGTCGTTGATATGGCTTTTTCACGCGATCAGGAAGAGCGGGTTTATGTGCAAGACAAACTACGCGCAGCAGCCGATACAGTGCGTAAATGGCTGCATCACGGTGCGGTAATCTATGTTTGCGGCAGTCTTGATGGAATGGCTGCCGGGATTGATGCGGTGCTGGTTGATATTCTCGGCGAAGCTGGGATGGATGATTTGATTGCGGCAGGACGGTATCGGCGGGATGTGTATTAAGCGATAGCAGAACACACATACCCGTTACCATCTCAAGCACGTCACCTAAGTTAGATGTTGACGGATTGATGCCGGCCCATAAGTAGCGTCGTCAGAAACAGAATTGCACCTGCGGACAAAAATAAAATATGGACATGGGATTGCGCCACTAATCCGCTGATTGCGAGTGACAAAGGCGCTATTCCCACGGAGCCAAGTGCCAATACACTCATCACCCGTCCCAACATATCACTTCTGACAGTAGCCTGAAGCCATGACACGACTTGAATGTTGACGTAGCCAGCGACGATGCCTAATGATAACGAGATGATGCAAACGCCCCATATCTGAAGTTGAATGGCCAGCGCAGCCAGTAAAAAACTGAGGGTTAAGCACGCTGTCGTGAAAGTGCTCTGTAAGTTCATTTTTGGCAGCGGGGATCCAGCCAGCACGATCCCAATCAACGACCCGATCCCGGCGCTCATCAGCAAAAATCCAAAATCGGCAGAAGATTCAAATCGGGAGTTTGCCAAAGCGGCAAAACCGACTTGCGTTGCCCCAATCATACAGAAATTTATGCACGTCATGACAGTGAGAAGCGAACGCAACGCTGTGTCGCTCCAGACGTAGCGTAGACCCTCTGCGATGGCGCTGCGCATATTCTGAGAGGACAACTTGGTGCGCGCTTTGGCGGCAATGCCGAATAAAACAAAAATGATAAATACATAGCTGATTGTGTCCACAAAAAATGCGAAGAACAGACCCCATTTCGCAATTAGCAAACCTACTATGGCAGCGCCTCCCAGTAAGCAAACTTGACTGGTGGAACTCAGTAACGAATTGGCGCGTGGCAGTTGCTCGCGCGGCACCAGTTCCGGCAGTAGAACACGCAATGCCGGAGAGGTGAAAGCATCGGCAATCCCAAAGCAGAATGCCAGTATATAAAGCGCATTCAAGTGGAGCGAGTGGTACCAAATGAGCGCCGAGACAACGCCAACGCAGACTAATTGAACGCTATATGCCATCGCCAGGATGGTTCGAGCCGGGAACTTATCGCTCATCGCGCCCCCGATAAGCAATAGCAAGGCACGTGGTACTGCCAGTGCCATCATGACCGACCCTAAAGCCAAACTTGAACCCGTCAATTGGAGCACCAGCCATGGCAGGGCAACCATGAAGCAAACATCACCGATTAACGAAATGGTCGAAGCTATCCACACGTTACGAAATGGTGTCATCTTCAAAAGATCGACTAAGGTGTTCAGTTCGCCTTTGTCAGTCGAAGCAAGCTCCTTATCCGATGACTCTGTATTAGACAGCGATTTTTCGGTTTCCATTGGTGCCCCCCATTTTTGACAAACTTATCAATTAAGTCAGTTTTTTAAGGTTTTGCTGGCCGATAAAATGTAAATGCGTATTCACTTTCACATAAATATCGTGTTTTGTCTATACTATGTGTATGAATTCAGAAGAATCCCCTCACCAGCCACGTCAAGAACGCAGCCGTGCAACCGCCGAGCGCCTGCTAAACGCCACGATACGCATCCTTGACGAATCAGGTCTCGACGGCGCGGTCATTCCGCGCATTGCGGCAGTTGCGAAAGTCGCACCCGCAAGCGTTTATCGGCGTTTCGCTGACAAGGAAGCTTTATTGCGAGCCGCATTTATGCACGTGCTCAAACAAAGCAATCAGGCGAATCATCAACAGCTCAAAACGCTAATACTGCGTGACACCTTGGCGTCGACTTCAAAATGCTTGATCACCCTGCTGTTCAAGCAGTTTCAGCAACATCCTCATTTGTTTCGCGCGCTGTCTCACTTCATTGATGCTGACTCGAATTCGGAATTCGCCAACGAAGCGCGGTCGATTATGAGCGCGAACGTTGACGTCATAGTCGAAATCCTGCTTATGCATAGGAGCGAAATTGCGCACGGATTACCGGAATCGGCGCTGCGATTTGCAGTTCTTAATGTGACGTGTTCGATTGAGACATTCACGTTGGATCCTCGTTCGTTGTGGCACACAGAGCCTTCTACCAGCGAATCGGAATTAGCGGAGAGTCTTGTGCACAGCTTTGTCGCCTATTTGACGACGTCTCAAGCGGCGTAAAAGAATATACGTCGCTTGCGGGATTGCAATGGAAACAACTGTTAATACGAGGAATGTGGTCGAAGGGACGCGTATTGATGTTTAACGAATTCAGTCACAGTTTTTTATGTAAAAACTCCAAAAAACAGCTAATCCTTCGTGACAATTGCGTATTGCGATAATAGACCGCATGGATAGCCTGATGAACGCCATTATTCGCGTTGGGAAGGATTTTAATCAATCGCCCAGCGGCGATATCGTCGCGTGTCATGTAGTCGGCCAGACACACAATGCCTAAGTCTTGTAGCGCCAGTTGTCGCAGCGTTTCGCCGCTGGATGCGAACAAAGTAGGCGTGATGGAGAGTGTCTCGCCGTTTTTATGGCGAATCGGCCAGATATTGCCGGCCTCATAATTGGTGAAACCTAGTAACTGATGCCGCGTAAGTGCTGCGATATTAGTGGGCCGACCGTGACGTTCCAGATAAGCAGGACTGGCAAGCAAGTGTCGTGCGCTGGTGCTGAGGGCACGCGCATGCAGGCTGGAATCTGGTAATGCGCCATGTCGGATCGCGATATCAATGCGATGCTCCAGCAAGTCGATGATTTGATCATGACTGGTCAATTCCAAAGTTATATCAGGATATTTTTCGCGAAACTCTGCCACATGCGGAACAATACAATGCAACATGAAAGGTGATGCGGCATCAACTCGCAAGCGCCCTGCTAATTGTTGACGGCGAATACGTATCGATTCTTCAGCTTCATCCATCGCTGCCAGAATAGCCCGTGCTTTCTCTAGTAATAAATGCCCCTCTTCAGTCAATATCATGCGCCGTGTGGTACGGGTTAACAATGTGCAGGATAACTTTTCTTCCAGGCGTGACAACGCACGGCTAACGCCCGAAGAGGTTTGCCCTAAATGTGCAGCGGCGGCGCTGAGTGTGCCACTGTCAACTACTGCGATAAAGACATTGAGATCGTCTGAATTGATATCCATAACCTTACTTTCAAAAAATCTATTCTTGATTATGAGTCAAATATGAATTCCTATTACAGCTATTTTTCACAAAATATAAAAGGTTCATAGTATCGCTTGTGCAAATAATTTCTAAAGGAAAATCATGAAGGTTTTTATCACCGGCGCAACGGGCTTTATCGGTGGCTCTGTCGCCGCGCGTTTGGTAGCCGAAGGTTACTCAGTGCGTGGTTTGGTGCGTACCGAAGCACAGGCAGCGTTGCTGGCGCAACGTGGCATAGAGCCAGTGTTGGGCATGCTGGAAGATGCGGATGTATTGACGCGTGAGGCACAGTCTGCCGATGCAGTGGTGAATGCGGCGAGCTCGGACAATGTGCTTGCAGTGACAACCTTGCTTGATGCATTGGCTGGTTCAAATAAAGCATTTATTCACACCAGCGGCTCTAGCGTGGTGGGTGATGATGCGCGTGGTGAGTGGGCTTCTGAGCAAATTTTCGATGAAGCGACTGTCTATACGCCAGCGCCAGAGAAAGCAAAACGTGCTGCTCTGGACAAGTTAATTCTGGATGCAGTTAAACGTGGTGTGCATTCGATCATTTTATGCAACACGATGATTTATGGGAATGGCTTGGGTTTGAATCCGCATAGTGTGCAAATTCCACCATTGGTGGCGCAAGCACGTAAAAGCGGCATCGCCCGTTTCGTTGGTAAAGGTGTCAATATTTGGTCCAACGTACACATTGCCGATGTGGCAGAGCTGTATCTTTTAGCATTGAAAAAAGCATCGGCAGGATCGTTTTATTACGTTGAAAATGGCCAGGCTTCGTATGCTGAAATTGTCACCGCTATCGCCGAACGCTTGGGCTTAGGTGCGCCACAACCATGGCCGGTCGAAGCAGCCATCGAAGAATGGGGGTTTGGGCATGCGGTGTATTCATTCGGTTCCAATAGCCGTGTCTCGGCGCAGCGTGCACGTACAGAATTAGGCTGGCTACCGGAACATCGTTCGGTGATTGAGTGGGTGAAGCGGGATATGAAACTAGACAAATAAGTTATTGCCTATGAAGCAGGCTATCTGACGTTGTACGTACATAGCACCATGTGTTTGTGATGTCAAAAATGTCATAAGGCAAGTGGGAAATTTTCACTCCACTTGAAAATCACATTAAATGTACGTACAATAATTATGTGTATTGAATTTGATCAAAGTAAACGCGATAAAACATATATCGAGCGCGGGCTGGAATTTGCCAGCGCCGCTGAAATATTTACTCTCAAGCATCTGACGGTTGAAGATACACGCAATGCTTATAGCGAACCACGTTTTCAGACGATGGGGTGGCTGGAAGGCAGAATTGTGATGGTGGTGTGGACCTCACGTGGAAAATATAAGCGAATTATCTCAATGAGGAAAGCCAATGAGCGCGAAATTGCCAAAGTCAAAAGATATCTGGATTGATACTGATGATGCCCCTGAAATTACCGATACATGGGTAGCGCAAGCCGACTTATATGACGGGAAAAAGCTGATTAAGCGCGGACGCCCTGTTGCTGAAGTTACCAAAACACCTGTCACGATACGAATGACCCCCGCAACCGTTGAAAGATTTCGTGCCACCGGCAAAGGCTGGCAAACACGCATGGATGCGGCGCTGACGGATTGGCTTAAAGAGCATTCGCCAGAAGATTTAATTGCTTAACCTTGTTTAATAATCGGTCAGCCAATCAAGAACAAGAATTGACCTATCATTTCCCCAGCCATCTGCTATGCTGAATTTTTAAGCATCAATGGAGATATTCTTATGCCACGCGCACAGACTGATGAACAATTGAAAAGATTGGCCGAACTCAGATCAAAAGAACTATCTCATAAAGCTAAGGAAAGCGCCCTTGGAAGATATTCCAAAGTTGGACTCGACAGGATGCGTTTGATGTGGCAAACCGGCAACCGGCATAAGTAAATTACAACGCTTTTTGATTTCGCCACGCATTAATCAACTGCTGCGCAATGGTGTCTATCATCTCAAACGGCAGTGCGCTGGTTTGATGGAAAATCATCAATGCATAGACGCTTGCCAGTGCATTTACTTCCGGCGATAACGCACATTCTTCGCCGGTCGCCGGGCGTTGTATGCGCCAGTAATTGATCGCTTGTTCCAGTTCTTGCAATGAAATAGTCATTGCTAAAAGGCCACGCCGGCATACAGAATGATATTGGCATACGGCGTGCATTCGCCGGTACGCACAATCGCGCGCGCGCTTTGGGTCAGACGTTTGAATTCGGAGTGCGATAAAGTGCGCTGATCAGCCAAAGCTAGCGCATCGATTTTTTCGACTAGCTGTGGATTTTTTTCTACCAGTTCATCGGCTAGCAAATGATGTTCTACTTCCATTTCACTCAATACCGCATTGAGTGTGTCCATAAAACCAGGAATGCCGCGTGTGAGCGCCAGATCAATCAATGGCACGCCAGGTGGCACGGGCAATCCGGCATCCGCAATTACGACAGTGTCGCCATGACCCAATGATGCGATTAACTGTGATAGAGCGATGTTGAGCAGAGGAGTCTTTTTCATAGTGAGTGATCATCCTGTATTTGACACGCTGTATTGTCGCAGAAAATGGATGCTTAGTCTGACTACTAAAGTTCGTGTCGATAAGGTATCGACGTTTGTGCACCAATGCGTGTGACGCTGAGCGCTGCCGCACGCTGGCCGAACTGGATTGCTTCCGCTTCACTCAAGCCATCGGCCAAGGCTGCAACAAAACCACCAATGAAGGTATCACCGGCTGCGGTAGTATCGATTGCTTTGACAACTTGCGCGGGGAAATGCTGCGCTCCATTTGCCAGTCCAGCTTGCACACCTTTAGCACCTAATGTGACCAGCACATTACGGCAGCCGTGCGCCTGCAGCTTAGCCATTGCAGCATCGATGTCGGCATCAGACATCGAAGCAGTCAAAGGTAATTCAGCTAGCATGCCCGCTTCAATTTCATTCGGAATCAGATAATCTATTTGCGCCAATAATGCAGTCGGCAGAGCTTGCGCCGGGGCCGGATTTAACACCACAATTTTGCCTAAATCATGCGCCATTTTTATCGCGTGGCTGATTGTTGCCAACGGTGTTTCCAGTTGTAGCACCACGATTTTTGCCTGCGCTATCAAGTTGCGCGCGGCATCTATATGTGCAGGCGTCAGAGCATCGTTGGCACCTGCGGCCAGTGCAATACTGTTCTGGCCATTAGCATCAACCTGAATTGCCGCCACGCCGGAAGATATGTTCGCAACTGTTGAGACATGCGTATCGTCTATGCCGTCACTGCGCAACGCGGCACGCAACTGAACGCCGAATGCATCGTCACCGAGACATGCAACCATTGCCACTTTTTGTGGTGCCGATCGCTCAGTTTGTTTCACCAGGCGTGCGCAAGCGACAGCCTGATTGGCACCTTTGCCGCCGGGAATAGTTTGGAACGGCCCACCAGATAAGGTTTCACCCGGATGCGGAATACGTGGAACCCGCATGACTAAATCCATGTTAATGCTGCCAATGATGACGATCATTTCTCTATTCCTATTCTATGCGCTGGGCTCTTGATGCGCGTTTTGACGATTAAGCGACGAATCCCGCACATGCAATTCTGGCATGATGATTTGCTGTTGCACCGGCAGTTCCGGCGTAGCAATCCGCGCCAACAAAAATTGCGCGGTAAGTTGTCCGAGCAAGCGGATATTTTGCGCAATGCTGGTTAAGGTTGGATGCACAAATTGCGCCAATTCAATATCATCGAAGCCAACTACAGCCAGTTCTTCTGGTACTGCAATACCGCGTTCTGCTGCGGCACGTAAAGCGCCGATTGCCATCAAATCGTTGCAACAAAATAGTGCATCCGGGCGCGGCAGATTATCCAATAAATGACATGCCGCCGCATAGCCGCCAGCGCTAGTGAAATCGCTATAGATACATAAATTATCCGGTAAAAATTTGTCTGCCTTGAGCAGCGTTTTGCGCAACCCGGAAACGCGCGCTTGTGTAATCGCCAGCTCTTCCGGGCCAGCGATACAGGCAATGCGTTTTCGCCCGCTTCCCAACAAATGTTCCGCCGCCAAAGCGCCGCCAGCAACGTTGTCGACAGAGACACTGTCAATTGAAATATCAATCGCAGCATCTTTGTGCGCTCTATCGAGCAAAACGGTTGGCACTTTCATCTTGCGTAACAAAGCGCTATCGATGTCGTCCAATGTCGCCAAAATGATGCCGTCGCAGCGCTTGGTTAACAGCATATTCAGATAGTCGCGCTGTTTATCTGAATCGTCATCGGAATTACACAAAATCACGCTATAGCCAGCGGCATAACAACTGTCTTCAATGCCACGAGCGACTTCGGAAAAATACGGGTTGGCATTGTTCGGAATAATCAAACCGATGGTACCGGTGGTTTTACTCTTCATCGAACGTGCCAATGCACTTGGCACATAGCCTAATGTCGTTACCGCCGCCATCACACTTTCACGCGCAGCATCACTCACCGGGCGAGTCTGATTTAATACGTGCGATACCGTGGTGTAAGACACACCGGCTACACGTGCGACTTCTTTAATTGTTGCCATTATTTACCAATGTTTGCACTAGAAGTTGCTCCCCTCTTCTTGCTTATCGGTGAGGGGAGAAATCAGTTGTTAAGCCGCTCGTTCGTTACGTCGACGGTAAGCATCAAACACGACCGCGCCGACGATTACCAAACCGGTAATGATGCGCTTCATAGGCTCACTTACGCCAACTTGCGCCAGACCGGCCGCCAATATCGAAATAATCAGTACACCAATAAAAGTGCTGATCACGGAGCCACGGCCACCCATCAAACTGGTACCGCCGATGACCACAGCGGCGATGACTTGCAATTCCAGGCCGACACCGCCATTAGGATCAGCCGCTTCCAGACGGGATACTTGAAACAAAGCACCGATACCCGCTAATAAACCCATCAACGCGAACACCATGATCTTGCTTGGTCGCGGATTGATACCGGCTAAACGCATCGCCTCTTCATTGGTACCGATGCCGATCCAGTGGCGACCGATCACCGTTTTTGTCAGCAATAAATGGCCACCAACGACGATCAGAACAGATGCTATGAATGCCGGTGAAAGGCCAAGAAAAATAGGAGAGCTGATCGATTCGACTGCACTGCCGATATACACCGTGCGCGAGTCAGTTACTTGATAGGCCAGGCCACGCGCCATTTCCAGCACACCTAAAGAAACGATAAAAGAAGGAATTCGCCAGCCCACTGAAATCGATCCGGTAACGACACCGCACAGTGTCGCCGCCAGTACGCCCAACACGCAGGCGGGAAACAAGCTCCAGCCCCATTGCACCATCGCCGTCGACAATACGGATGCCGCCAATGCCATCACCGAACCGACTGATAAATCAATGCCGCCGATGATCAGCACGAATGTCATCCCGACCGCCATCACCACCAGCGTAGGGATATCGTTCGACAAGGTTTTAAATGTCTCCAGCGTCAGAAAATTTTCGCTGAGAAAAGAGAACAATGCACACATCGCGACCAGTGCGCCGAGCAGACCGATGTAATTCATCAGGCCGGAAAATCTGCTTTTTTGGGAGGAATTTTTCATGATTAATTTTAGTTTTATTGTGATTTACGCAGCTTGCGATGTTGCGGCTGTTTTGATGACATCAGCGGCATCAGTTGGTTTTGCATAGCCACTAAACGCAGCCTGCAAAATCGCATCCTGACTCCACTGTCCACGTTCAAAGGTCTTGACCAGACTGCCAGCACTCATCACCGCAATCCGGTCGCTGATCAACATCAATTCGCGCAAGTCACTGGAAACAATCACCAACCCTTTGCCTTGCTGTGCCAGTTCTGCCAGCAATTGATAAATCTCAAACTTGGCACCTATGTCGATACCGCGCGTAGGTTCGTCGAATAACATAATAGGACAATCACGATACAACCAACGTGCGATCACTACTTTTTGTTGATTGCCACCGGATAATTCACCAACTGCCTGTGCGCCATTGCGGCAGCGCACATTCAGGCGCTTTATATACTGATCTGCTACCGCGGTTTCTGCGTCGTTATCAATCCAGCCGCGCTTGCTGACGGTGGTTAGTTTTGCCAATGTCGTATTGCTGGCAATCGCTTGCGGCAACAGCAAACCCTGGCCTTTGCGATCTTCGGTAATCATCGCAATGCCAGCGGCAATCGCTGCTTTGGGTGAGTTGATCCTGGTCGCCGTAGTTTGCTCGCCAAAAAACAGTTCGCCTTGATCGGCGCGATCGGCGCCGAAAATCAAGCGTAGCAATTCGGTACGTCCTGATCCTATCAAGCCGGCGATGCCAAGAACTTCGCCGGCGCGCAAATCGAACGATGTGGGTTGCACCACGCCGCGTCGGGCAATATCGCGTACTCGTAGCAAAGGAGCGCCAAAGTGTCGTGCGCCATGTTCGCGCTCCGCATCGACTGCGCGGCCTACCATCAGGCGTACCAGGTCGTCGCTGCTATAGCCGGCAATGTCGGCGTCACATACCAGTTCACCATCGCGTAATACGGCAATGGTATTGGCAACTCGTTTCAATTCTTCCAGGCGATGCGAGATATAAATGATCGCCACGCCTTCAGCTTGTAAGCGCGCGATTTGTAAAAATAATAGTTCGACTTCACGATCAGTCAACATCGCCGTAGGCTCATCCAACACCAGCAAGCGGCAATGACCAATCAGATTACGCGCGATTTCTACCATTTGCTGGTGGCCGACACCCAGCTCGCCAACCAGCGTCCAAGGATCCAGATCATCCAAGCCAACGGTCGCCATTTGCTCCTTTGCCATCTTGGCCAGACGTGGTTTGTCTATCCAGCCAAATCGTTGTGGCATTTGTTGCAGGAATAAATTTTCTGCGATGCTGAGAGTGGGAATCAGATTCAATTCTTGCATCACCATCCGGATACCAAGGCGTTCGGCATCTTGCCGTGAGCCTGGCTGATACGCGTGACCATCGAGCAGCATGGTGCCATCGGTGGCGTTGATCAGACCGCAGATAATTTTCGATAAAGTACTTTTCCCTGCACCGTTTTCACCGGTCAGCGCTAACACCTGGCCTGAACGAATTTGCAGCGAAACGCCAGCCAACACGGGTTCAACGTAGGTTTTCCCAATGTTGGTTAGGGACAGTAGGGGTATTTGGGACATGGGTTCCACCGGAGAGTATGGAAAATGGTATTGAAATAAGCTTGCTCCCTCTTCCGCAGGCGGGTGAGGGAGCAAGCTTATCGGTTACTCAATTGCTGAGTTAATTGCTGCGTTACTTACTATCTTTAGTCACCAACTCGACTTTGGTTTCTACTGTTCCGCTCAAGCTAGCTTGCTTTTTCTTTTCAGCCAGCGCTTTCAACACAGTGTCGATACCAAATACTGCTTGTTGCGAACCGAACTGATCGACGGTAGCCAATACACGGCCATCTTTCAACATTGGTTTGATTGCAGTGATGTTGTCATAGCCAACCACCAAGACTTTACCGGTTTTACCAGCGGCTTTAATGGCAGCTACGGCGCCCAGAGCCATGTTGTCGTTACCGGCTAACAGCGCTTTGATATCAGGGTGGGCATTTAACATCGCTGCCGCCACTTTATTGCCCGGATCAAGTTCCCATTGGCCTGATTGCACGCTGACGACATTGGCGCCGACGGCTTTCATCGCATCCTGGAAACCAGCAGTACGCTGTTGCGCATTGAAGGTAGTGGAAACGCCTTCGATAATGCCAACTTTGTCACCGCTCTTGATTTGCTTGCCTAAATAATCGCCCGCCAGTTTCGCGCCTTTGCGATTATCCGGACCGACGAATGGAACAGTGATGCCTTTTTCTTTGAGTGCGGCGTCGTCTAATTTGTTGTCGATATTGACGACGATGATGCCCGCATCAATCGCTTTCTTAAGCACCGGAACCAGCGCTTTCGAATCTGCAGGAGCGATTACCAATCCGTTGACTTTGGAGACGATCATCTGTTCCACCATCTTGATTTGGCTGGAGGTATCTGTTTCATCCTTGATGCCGTTGGCGATCAAATCGTATTGTGCTGCATGCGCTTTTTGATGATCCTTCGCGCCGGTTTCCATCGTCAAAAAGAATTCATTGGCGAGTGATTTCATTACCAATGCAATTTTTGGTTTGGCTGCTGGCGCGGCGGTCTGCGCCATTGCAGGCAAAGCAGGTAATGCGCTGACCAATATTGCGGCTGCTAATAACTTTATATTTAAGCGCTTTTTACTATTTTTCGGGCTATTCGGCATCATCAAAAGTCTCCTTAGGTTGATATGTCCACTAGCAATCGGTCCAGTTTCGCCAGACCAACTATTGAGTAGCATGTCATATGTGTATGGATAAAACAAACGCGCAAACGTTTGCGCGAAGTGATCATAGCACCAGAATCTCAGGAAAAAAAGTGGGATATGTCACTTGATTACACATAGAATTGCAAATGGAATAACAAAAAACATCTGGGGCTTTATGAAAAATATCAAGAAAATATCTTCCATTGTGTTTTGCATAATTTCTGTCGTCAGCCTGGCCAGTTGCGCTGACATTGCTACGGCGCGCACCGCGACGGCACCTAAAGTGATTATCGACAGCGATTACAACACCATGAGCGATGACGGTCAGCTCGGCGTGATGGCGGCGCAGTTACAGGCGCAGGGCAAGATCAATGTGTTGGGCATCACGGTGGTATCGGGCAATCAATGGCTAAAACAAGGTGTCGCTGATGCACTCAAATCGGTAGAGCGTTTAGGTGTTGCTGATCGTATTGGCGTGTATGGCGGAGCCAATTATGCGTTGTCCCACGATTTCGCCACTATCAAAAAAGAACAGGCACTTTTCCCCGGTGGAGATGGCTATTTAGGTGCATGGAGTTCGCCAGAACCGACTTCGCAAAGTGATCTGAAAGCGCCGCCAGACGGTTTTGCAACGACGGCAAAATTGCAATCCAAAGGCGCGGTCGACTTCATTATCGAATCAGTCAAAAAATATCCGCACGAGGTCACCATTCTGGCGATAGGTCCGATGACCAATGTGGCGTTGGCTGTCCATAAAAATCCAGAAATCATCCCGCTAATTAAGCAAATCATATACATGGGCGGCGCGATAGATGTAAAGGGAAATACCACGCCGACGGCTGAATTTAACTGGTGGTTTGATCCGGAAGCGGCGCAGACCGTTTTGCGTTTACCGATACGACAAGTGGTGATCCCGCTCGATGTCACGGACACCGTGATTCTGGATAAGAAAAACTACGACAGGATTGCCAACGATCCGCATAAGCAAACCATCGTTACTAAATTGTTTAAGCAATTAGTTGGTTATGGCTTCGATGGTAAAAATGGTTTTGAAACGAATCCGCATTACACCATCAACATCTGGGACACACTGACCATCATGTATTTGATGGATCCAAGTTATGCGACTAAAACAGAGCAGATGTGGGTGGATGTCGATACGCGTTTCGGTGCCAACGATGGCCGTTCCGTCGGCTATCGAAATGGCTCCCCTGCCGGAGTTGTATTGCAAAAAGTGACAGTGGTTCAACGTTTTGATAATGCGCGCTTCTTTGACGCCTATGTCGATTTGCTGACACGGCCAGTACCAGTTAAATTGCAGTGATAGTCGCACCGCCGTCATCCTCGCGTACGCGGAGATCCAAGTTACGATCTCAATAACGTAAAGGACAAATCTCTCTAGTCGTTGCCGTTCGCAAAGTGGATTCCCGCGTTCGCGGGAATGACGGTAGTGTGTGTAACACCGGTACGTAATAGGAAAATAAATAAGTATGAATAATTCTGAAACAAAATCTGACACCGCCTTGGTCTCATGGAGCGGTGGCAAAGACTCCTGCCTGGCTTTATGGCGCGCACAAAAAAGCGGCATGACCATACAGCGCTTAATCACCGCTATGGATGAAAGCGGCCAACGGGCGCGCTCACACGGTGTGCCACCAAGCTTGTTAGCGGCGCAAGCTGTCGCGTTAGGAACAGAAATCACCTTCTATCACACCAGCTGGCAAACCTACGAAGCCATATTTATTGAAACACTGCGTAAAGCACATGGCGATGGCATTCGTCACGCCATCTTCGGCGACATCGATTTACAAGCGCATCGCGATTGGGAAGAAAAAGTATGTGCGCAAGCCGATCTTCAAGTCGCCCTGCCTTTATGGGATGAGGCTAGATTAAAGTTGGTGCAAGAATTTCTGTCACTGGGATTTAAAGCCGTCGTTGTCTGCGTAAATGGCAAACATCTGTCAAAAGAATTTTGCGGTCGTGAATTCGACGCTGCCTTTATCGCCGATTTACCCGAGACAGTAGACGCTTGCGGTGAAAATGGCGAGTTTCACACTTTTGTCTACGACGGCCCCAACTTCGCTCAGCCCGTTGCATTTGAGCGCGTACAAATTGAAGATTACCAATCGCCGCCTGAACTTGGTGGCGCGCTATATTATTTTCAGACCTTGCGTGAGTGCGTGTAAAAATAAATAAACAGCTTTACGCCCTACCGAGATTTTCATCAGCCGTACTACAATTACGCGGTCGGAATAAATTTTTAAGGAATAAAAGATGAATTCAGCAACAACCAATGCCTTGCGCGGATATTACCCAGAAATCACTCCCTACCAACACGGCATGTTAGACGTCGGTGACGGTCACAGTGTGTACTGGGAAGCTTGCGGTAATCCGGATGGCAAGCCGGTGGTGTTCTTGCATGGTGGCCCCGGTTCTGGTTGTTCCGACAATCATCGTCGCTTATTTAATCCGGAGCTGTATCACATTATTTTGTTTGACCAACGCGGCTGCGGTCGTAGTACGCCGCACGCTTGCCTGGAGGCGAACACAACCTGGCATCTGGTGGAAGATATCGAAAAATTGCGTAAGCAATTTAACATCGAACGCTGGCAAGTATTTGGCGGTTCGTGGGGTAGCACGTTGGCGCTGGCTTATGCACAAACACATCCGCAACGCGTGACGGAATTGGTGATACGTGGCATTTTCACTTGCCGCAAATTAGAAATCGACTGGTTCTATCAGGAAGGTGCTTCGCTGATTTTTCCCGATAATTGGCAAGGCTATATCGCGCCCGTGCCAGAAGCGGAACGCGGCGACTTGATGAGCGCTTATCACCGCTTGTTGAATCACGAAGATCAAGAAGTGCAAATCAAAGCAGCACAAGCCTGGAGTGAATGGGAAGGTGGCGCGATCAGTTTTTTGCCAGATCCAGAGTTCGTTGATTTCTTCGCCGAAGCGCATCATGCCTTGGCCGTGGCACGCATCGAAAATCATTATTTCATGAACAATTCGTGGTTCACCCCGAATCAATTGATCGACAATGCGCATTTGCTGAAAAACATTCCTGCCGTGATTGTGCAAGGTCGCTACGATGTGATTTGCCCACCGGTCACCGCCTGGGAATTGCATAAAGCATGGCCAGAGGCGGAATTTCACATGATCCCGGATGCTGGTCATTCCGTGAGTGAGCCTGGCATCTTGCATCAATTGATTTCAGCAACGGATAGATTTGCCAAGGCTTAACGGCATTCTAAAATAGAGGTTTTCAATTCAATTCCATCCATTGTGTGTGGAGGAATCATGAAAACGAAACAAGCTTTTCTGTTTGTGTTGTTGGTGTTTTTGATTGCAGCAACACCGTACATTGATGTATTTGGAGCCTCTATGGATGAAGATTTATCTATCCTGAGCCTGAAGGCGACTCCACCTGATCTGACCGTAGCTTACGGCAGTGAGCCGGATCAGGTAGCCGATATTCGCTATGGCCGACATGGCGACGCATTGCCGCTGTTGGTGTTAATACATGGTGGTTTTTGGAAGCCGGAATATGACCGCGCGCATCTGGATGCCATGTCAGCCGCATTGGCGGCGGCAGGCTGGACCGTGCTGACACTGGAATATCGAAGGATCTCCGGCAAGCCCGATGTGACGCTGCAAGACGTCGCCAACGCATTGCAAACTTTGCCGAACAAGGTGGAGCATCACAATGGCAAGATAGTATTGATTGGTCATTCTGCCGGAGGGCAGCTGGTATTGTGGGCGGCGGCCAAGTGTACTTGGCCAGCATTACAGGGTGTTGTGGCATTGGCTCCGGTAGCGGATTTGCGTTTTGCGGATAAATTACGACTAGGCGGTGGCGCGGTTCGGAGTTTTCTCGGCGCTGATCCTCAGGAGCGTCCAGATGTCGACCCGATGCAACTGCCCGCGCCTGCTGTTGCTGTGACGATAGTGCAGGGCAACGACGATGAAGAAGTACCAGCCTCAGTAGCAACTGCTTATCATGCAATCTTTCCCAATACACGTTTGCTTAATTTGCCAGATACCGGCCATTATGCATTGATAGATCCGCGCAGCAGCGCCTGGCAGACTGTATTGGATGCGATACGGAAGTTGCCACCTAGCTGATGCAAAATCAGGCACTGCCTCAAGGCATATTTTTCTTTTTTATGGGAACAGCATGGACCAACTGGCAGCAATGCGCGCATTCAGACGGGTGGTGGAATCGGGAAGTTTCACTGCTGCTGCAGCGGAACTGAACCAGTCGCACACCATCGTTTCTCGTCAGATACGTCAGTTGGAAACAGAATTGAAAGCGCAGCTGCTCAATCGCACTACGCGTCGTTTTGCGTTGACTGAAGCTGGGCAAGAATATTACGACCGCTGCAAACAAATACTGGATCAGATTGATGATGCAGCATTGTCGATTTCAGCACATCAGGCGCGTCCTTCCGGATTATTACGTATCAACGCGCCACAGGCATTTGGTACCTGCGAACTGGTGCACTGGTTACCCAAATTCATCATGCAATATCCGCAAGTGCGGGTTGATTTGGTGTGCAATGACCGATTTGTTGATGTGATCGAAGAGGGTTTCGATGTCACCTTGCGTGTCACCCGCAGGCTTGAGGATTCCAATTTAATTGCCAGACATTTGGCATCCAGTGCGACTTTGCTAGTCGCGTCACCAGCATATTTGGAGCGACATGGCGTGCCACAGACACCCGATAATCTGCTCCAACACAACTGTCTGACCTATTCATTGATGCAAAAATTCAATGAATTCAATTTCGTAGATCAGGATGGCGCAAATCATCACGTAACAGTGGAAGGCAGCATGCAAGCCAATACAGGTATTGCGTTACGTGTAGCTGCTTTAGCTGGGTTGGGAATCGCCGCCACGACATCTTTTATTGTCGACGAGGATTTGCAGCGCGGCACCTTGGTGCAAGTGCTGCCTGCATTCACTCTCAAATCACAAGAACTGTTTGTGTTGTATCCGCAAAATCGACATTTGTCTCCTAAAGTACGGGCATTCGTCGACTTCGCGGTGGAGTGGTATAGCAAGCCACGCTGGGACTAACTTGTTGCTTGGTTGTCCAGCTTAAGCGCTGGCAAAACGAAATTCAAGAATGTCATCAGTAGTCCGCACTTCAGCAGCCGCATCCGACAATCCCACCAATATGGCACGATGAATATCTTTGTGGTTAAGCACCTCGCCGTTACCTGCATCCAGATCGCGGGTGGCACTCGCATCACTGGCAACAATATTTTGATAACCCAATCCAGCGCCATCCAAAGTAGTCGCCGCAATACAATTGTTGGTCATCAAACCACTAATAATTAACGTTTTAATCCCGCGCGCTTGTAATTGCGCGTGCAATTGCGTGCCAGCGAAAGAGCTCGGCCCACCTTTTTTGATAAGACTATGCTGCGGACTGCGCAGTACATCTGCGTGTATTTCAGCCATGACTGAACCCTCAGCAAAAATTGGACTGCTAGCAGGCGCGAAATGTTGAATATGAAACACTGCCATGTTGTGACGATCAGCCAGCGCAATCAAGCGATTAGACTGGCGCAGCACGGTCATGCCATCTGGAATCGGCAGCATCCCACTGAAATATTCGTTTTGTATATCAACGACGATGAGGGCCGTGGTATTTGGATCCAATTGTGTAGTCGCAGGTGCGCCGACGATAGTGCGGATAGTGGGATGGCTCATGCTGATTCTCCTAATGATTAAGTTGATTACCTGTGAAGCGATGAAGCATGAACACAGCATAACCATGTAAGAGTCGGAAGCACAGCTGACAAATCACACAGTATTTGTGCGGAAATCGCACAAATAACGTATGCAGTTAAGTGAAGAGCAAATCCATTTACCTGAAGTTGCCCTATAAAATACATCAGCGCCGCCAAGGCTGTTGCTTTTGACGTACCCCGATGCTGACGTTGCCAAAAGTGCGGCTGCTTATTCGGAAAAAGAGGGAAGACATGTTTGAGCGCAGCGAGTTGGTCTTTCCTCCCGAATAAGCAGCCGCACTTTTGGGAACCCGCCAACGGCGGGCAACGGCTGTTGTTGGAGCAGTGCTCCAACCCTTCTTTTGCTTACTTTTCTTGGCGAAGCAAGAAAAGTGAGTAGCTGTCGGGCTACCCCCGACATTGCCGGAACCACGGAGTGGCGACTTAATTAAGATCGCTGAACGACATTACACAAATAAGCAGCCTCAATCCAACACCGGCAACGGACTAGGCGGCTTAATCTCCTCCAGACAAACCATAGACTTAACGCTAGCCACCCCCTGCACCTGCATCAATCTGTCCGTAAGAAACGAAGACAACGATTTCAAATCAGTCGCCACAACTTTCAGTAAATAATCAAAATCACCAGAAATCGTATAGCACTCCAAAATTTCCGGGAACGCGCGTATCCCCTTTTCTAGCGTGCGTACCTGCTTAAATTGTTCCCGTGCGATGCTTAAACTGACAAATGCCGTAACGCCGAGGCCGATTTTGGCTGGATCGACTTGTGCCGTATAACTGCGGATCACACCTTCATTTTCCAGACGCTGCACACGCCGATAGCATTGCGGCGGCGATAAATTGACTTGCTCCGACAACTCCACATTGGAGGCGCGACCACTGACTTGCAATGTTCGCAACAAAATTTGGTCATAACGATCAAGCTTTTCCATTTTTAACCTCGTTGACGCACGATTCGTGCATAGTTTTTATAAATCATGCTGCATTATGCACAAATATTTCTATCGATTGTGATTATCATGTAATCAGAAAAAATTAAATCAAAACGGGAGCAAACGTATCATGAGCACGCACATTAAGCCCACGCAAAACCCCACGATCGCTTTAGAAAACCGCTATTGCGCACATAACTACGAACCCTTGCCTGTGGTGCTCAGCAGCGGCAAAGGTGTCTGGCTAACCGATCAATACGGCAAGCACTATATCGATATGATGTCAGCCTATTCGGCGGTCAGTTTCGGGCACAGCAATCCCGTTTTAGTGCACGCGTTAACGCATCAGGCAGAAAAATTAGCGATCGTTTCACGGGCGTTCTATAGCGACCAGCTCGCGCCATTTTTGCGATTATTGTGCGAGATGACCGGGATGCCAAAAGCATTGCCGATGAATAGCGGCGCAGAAGCCGTCGAAACCGCCTTGAAAGCCGCCCGTAAATGGGGGCATAAAGTTAAGGGTATCCCCGATAACACTGCTGAAATCATTACTTGTATCGGCAATTTTGCCGGTCGCACCACTACCATCGTCGGCTTCTCCACGGAAGCGCAATACAAGGATGGTTTTGGCCCATTCGCGCCGGGCTTTGTGTCTGTGCCATTTGGCGATGCTGCTGCACTGGAAGCTGCCATCACACCGCGCACTGCGGCGTTTTTGGTAGAGCCGATTCAAGGTGAGGGCGGCATCATCGTGCCACCCGATGGCTATCTCGCCGCTTGCCGTGAAATTTGCACGCGCCACAATGTTTTATTGATTTGCGATGAAGTACAAACCGGCCTCGGTCGCACTGGAAAATTGCTCGCTTGCGATCATGAAAACATCAAACCGGATGGTTTGATTTTAGGTAAAGCGCTCGGCGGCGGCCTGTTGCCGGTCTCAGCATTCCTTGCCACTGAAGAGGTGATGGGCGTATTTACTCCGGGCGATCATGGCAGCACATTTGGTGGTAATCCTTTGTCTGCAGCGGTAGGTCTGGCAGCACTGACGCTACTGCGTCATGACCATTTGGCCGATGCTGCAGAACGCATGGGACAACGTTTGCAAGCAGGATTGCGTGCGATTAACCATCCTGCGATACGCGTTGTGCGGGGCAAAGGATTGTTGATCGGGATGGATCTGGACCCTGCCGTGATTTCCGCGCGCGAATTCTGCGAAATGTTACTGGAACTTGGCTTACTCTCTAAAGATACGCACGATACCGTGGTGCGCTTTGCCCCACCGTTGACCATTAGCGCCAGTGAAATTGATACTGCGCTCGATATTATTCATCAAGCCTTCAACCGTCTTACCACCACAACCGAAACTACTACAGCTGAAAGGAGCTATGCATGACCGCATTTTCCACCACTTACTTGATGTGCGCCCCCGACCATTTCGAGGTGTCTTACGTCATCAACCCGTGGATGGCGGGAAATATCGCACACGGTAATCGCAGCATCGCCCATCAACAATGGCAAGCGCTGGTCGACAAAATTTCCACGGTCGCCAATGTCGTTTGCATGCCAGCAGAGCGTGGTGTGCCGGATCTGGTATTTACCGCTAACGCAGGCGTTGTGCGCGGTCAAAAAGTGGTGTTGTCACGATTCCGCCACAAAGAGCGTCAAGAAGAAGAACAGTATTTTGAAAAATGGTTTTCGGATAACGGTTACACGGTATTGAAAACACCTGCCGATTTACCATTTGAAGGCGCCGGCGATGCTTTGTTGGATCGTCATGAAGATTTGTTGTGGTTTGGTCATGGTCATCGTTCTGACTTGAAATGCGCAGAGATACTTGCCGAACAGTTGGATGTCGAAGTGCAACCGCTGCGCTTGGTGGACGAACGTTTCTACCATCTCGACACTTGCTTCTGTCCATTGGATGGCGGTTACGTGATGTATTACCCGGCCGCTTTCGACGCCGCTTCGCAAGCAGCGATTGAAGAGCGCGTACCAGCTCATCGTCGTATCTTGATTCAAGAAGAAGACGCGCTGCATTTTGCCGGTAACACCGTCAATTGCGGAACCCATATTTTCCTGAATCGCGCCTCTGAAACATTGGTCAAAATGCTGCATATGTACGGCTTCACCGTGCATCAAACGCCATTGACTGAA
This sequence comes from Glaciimonas soli, assembly GCF_009497155.1. Lineage (GTDB taxonomy): Bacteria > Pseudomonadota > Gammaproteobacteria > Burkholderiales > Burkholderiaceae_D > Glaciimonas > Glaciimonas soli. Next base: position 383,200 of record NZ_WINI01000003.1, on the reverse strand, counting down.
TTCCTCAAAGCCGGCGGTGCGGCGAAATGTCTGACCTTGAAACTGAATGAGCCTGTATTAGAGAAAAAAGCAGCTGCGTAATTGGAATTGGCTGAAAGACAATGAATAAGTCGGAAGGAATGGTGTCTATCCGACTTGTTCGCTGATCAAGTCCTTGATTTAACGTATAATTTCCCGCATACATCGCATAAGTGTAGTCAAACAATTGTTTATACGTTGTTGTACCTCCTAGCCGTACAATCGTACTGCCTTCGTCGGTACGCCTAGTCTAAACAGTTGTTTGAATACACTTAACTAACCCGGCGTTTTCAACGACCGGGTTTTTTGCGTCTTTTCTGCACCATACAGACTACATCAGGGCATATTCATGAAGCTAAACGCCACTTCTTCGACCGAAACCATTTTGCGCGAGCTACTCGCCAAACGCATCCTGATTCTGGATGGCGCGATGGGAACCATGATTCAGCAATATAAGCTGACGGAAGAAGATTATCGCGGCGGCCCCAATGGACGCTTTATAGATTTTAAAGGTGCGGAGTCAGAGCGCGAATTGTTCGTCAAAGGGAACAACGAATTACTCTCCCTTACACAACCGCACATCATCAGCGAAGTGCATGAACAATATCTGGCTGCCGGTGCGGATCTGATCGAAACCAATACCTTTGGTGCCACCACGGTAGCGCAAGATGATTATCAGATGGCGCATCTAGTGTATGAAATGAACGTGCAATCGGCACGTTTAGCACGTGCGGCTTGCGATAAATACTCAACCCCGAATAAGCCACGCTTCGTCGCCGGGGCACTTGGCCCTACGCCTAAAACGGCTTCCATCTCACCAGATGTCAACGATCCGGCGGCGCGTAACGTCACCTTCGATCAACTCGCCACCGCCTATCTGGATCAGACGCGGGCGTTGGTGGAAGGCGGTGCCGATGTGCTGCTGGTTGAAACCATTTTCGACACGCTCAACTGTAAGGCTGCGCTGTTTGCGATTGACGCCTTCTTTGAAGAATCTGGTTTGCGCTTGCCTATCATGATTTCCGGCACGGTCACGGATGCATCCGGTCGTATTTTGTCCGGACAAACTGTGCCCGCGTTCTGGAATTCAGTACGCCATGCGAAGCCACTGACAGTCGGTCTCAATTGCGCGTTGGGTGCCGCATTGATGCGGCCGTACGCTGAAGAATTATCGAAAATTGCCGACACCTTCGTTTGTATTTATCCGAACGCCGGTTTGCCTAACCCGATGAGCGATACCGGTTTTGATGAAACTCCGGATGTGACGTCATCGTTGTTAAAAGATTTCGCCGAAAGCGGTTTTGTCAATATCGCCGGTGGCTGCTGTGGTACCACACCAGCACATATCAAAGCGATTGCCGATACCGTCGCCAGCATCGCGCCGCGTACGGTGCCGGAGACCACACACGAAATGCGTTTGTCCGGTCTGGAACCATTCACCATCGACGATACTTCCTTGTTCGTCAATGTCGGCGAACGCACCAACGTTACCGGTTCCAAAGCCTTTGCACGTTTGATTCTGAACGAGCAATACGACGAAGCTCTGGCTGTCGCTCGTCAGCAAGTTGAAAACGGCGCGCAAATCATCGACATCAATATGGATGAAGCGATGCTCGATTCATTGGCGGCGATGACGCGCTTCTTGAATCTGATTGCATCGGAACCGGACATCGCTCGCGTGCCTATCATGATCGATTCGTCGAAATGGTCGGTGATTGAAGCGGGTTTGAAATGCGTGCAAGGTAAAGCCATCGTCAATTCGATTTCGATGAAAGAAGGCTTGCCGGAATTCTTGCGCCAGGCAAAGCTCTGCCGCCGTTACGGTGCAGCAGTGATTGTCATGGCCTTCGATGAAAAAGGCCAGGCCGATACCTTCGAGCGCAAGATCGAAATTTGCAAACGTGCTTACGATATTTTGGTGGAAGAAATCGGCTTTCCACCAGAAGATATTATTTTCGACCCCAACATTTTTGCGATCGCCACTGGTATCGAAGAACACAACAATTACGCAGTCGATTTCATCAACGCCACGCGCTGGATACATGAAAATCTGCCATACGCAAAAATCAGCGGCGGTGTTTCCAATGTGAGTTTCAGCTTCCGCGGCAATGATCCCGCACGTGAAGCGATTCACACGGTATTTCTGTATCACGCGATTAAAGCCGGTATGACCATGGGTATTGTCAACGCCGGTATGGTCGGCGTCTATGACAACTTGCCAGCCGAATTGCGCGAACGCGTCGAAGACGTGGTGCTCAATCGCCGTGAAGATGCGACCGAACGCATGATCGAAATCGCCTCGACTTTAAAAGCCGGTGCGAAGAAAGAAGAAGAAACCTTAGAGTGGCGCAGCGGCACCGTACAACAACGTTTGTCGCACGCGCTGGTGCAGGGCATCACGCAATGGATCGTTGAAGACACCGAAGAAGCACGTCAGGAATTGCTAGCCAACGGCGGACGCCCTATCCATGTGATCGAAGGTCCGTTGATGGATGGCATGAACGTGGTCGGTGATTTGTTCGGCCAAGGGAAAATGTTTTTACCGCAGGTAGTGAAATCCGCTCGCGTGATGAAACAAGCGGTAGCGCATTTGATCCCGTTCATCGAAGAAGAAAAACGTCTGGATGAAGAGCGTACCGGTATCGTCGCCAAACCGAAAGGCAAAATCGTCATCGCTACCGTCAAAGGTGACGTACATGACATCGGGAAAAACATCGTTTCAGTCGTCCTGCAATGTAATAACTTTGAAGTCGTGAACATGGGCGTGATGGTGCCGTGTTCCGAAATTTTGGCGATGGCAAAAGCAGAAAATGCCGACATCATCGGCCTTTCGGGTTTGATCACGCCGTCGCTGGAAGAAATGGCGCACGTCGCCAAAGAAATGCAGCGTGACCCCTACTTCCGCAGCGTCAAAATGCCGTTACTGATTGGTGGCGCCACCACCAGCCGCGCGCATACTGCGGTAAAAATCGCACCAGGATATGAAGGCCCGGTAGTGTACGTGCCAGATGCTTCGCGCTCGGTATCGGTTGCGCAATCGTTGTTGACGCCGGAAAGTCGCGATGCCTACATCGAAGAAATCGCAGTCGATTACGAACGTATTCGTGTACAACATGCGAATAAAAAAGCCGTGCCGATGTTGAGTCTGGCCGAAGCGCGCGCCAACAAAATGCAACTCAGTTTTGCACCAGTCAAACCAAAATTTATCGGCCGTCGCGTCTTTAAAAACGTCGATCTGGCTACATTGGCGAAATACATTGACTGGGGACCATTCTTCCAGACCTGGGATTTGGCCGGCCCATATCCAGCCATCCTGACCGATGAAGTGGTAGGTGAAGCCGCCACCAAAGTGTTTGAAGAAGGCCAGGCACTCTTGAAGAAAGTCATCGACGGTCGCTGGCTCACCGCCAACGGCGTGGTTGCACTGCTGCCGGCAAATACCGTCAACGACGACGACATCGAAATCTACACCGATGACACGCGCACCAAAGTCGCCTTCACTTACTACGGTACACGCCAGCAAACCGTCAAACCAGTGGTCGACGGCGTGGCACGCCCGAACCAATGCCTATCTGATTTTATCGCCCCGAAATCGTCCGGCATTGCTGATTACATTGGCATGTTCGCGGTGACTGCTGGCCTCGGCATAGAGAAATACGAAAAGCGCTTTGAAGATGCGCATGACGATTACTCCTCCATCATGCTCAAGTCACTGGCCGACCGTTTAGCCGAAGCCTTCGCCGAATACCTGCACGAACGCGTGCGCAAAGATTTGTGGGGTTATGTACCGACTGAAGAGCTATCCAACGCTGCGTTGATCAAAGAAGAATACCTCGGTATCCGCCCTGCACCCGGTTATCCTGCCTGTCCTGAACACACCGTCAAAGCAGAGATGTTCAAGACCATGCAATGTGAAGAAATCGGGATGGAACTGACTGAATCCTTTGCGATGTATCCGGGAGCTGCGGTGTCCGGTTTCTATTTCGCGCATCCTGAATCTAAGTATTTTGTGGTTGGCAAAATTGCCGATGATCAGGTCAGTGATATGGCGGCGCGACGGGGTGAGAGCAAGGAAGATGTAGAGCGGTGGTTGGCGCCGAATTTGTAATGGTAGGTAGGATGGGTAGAGCGTTGCGATACCCATCAATTACAATACTGTATGAAATTTAAAGTGTTCGCTTTATTTCAAGGTGGCTGCAAATTCGCCCAATATTTTCTTTGCTCTCAACGCTCTCGTCACGTTGACTATTGCATAATAAATTAGTCCGAGTGATATCAGGAGTGCAAACCAATTTCCTCTCCAGTCGGCCAAAAATGCCCCAGCAGAAACCACGCTTAAAAATAATAAAAGAATACAAACAAATACTGCTGTATAACCTTCACTGTTAAAAACTTCCCCGGTGCTATGGTCAACCCAACCAAAAATTGATTGCCAATCTTCATCTCGTTCAAGTAGAGCTGAAATTACCATTCCAGATTCAATTTTTGGCCAATCTCTGACACTGATTCCATAGTGTTTAACACCACTACTTTCAAAGCTAAAGAGTGTATGTCTGCCACTACGACCTTGTATTTTTACGATATCAAAAACTCGATCAAGTTTAACTTTAACTAAGTCCATTATTTTGTAATTCTAAAGAAATTAAGTAGGCGAATGATTTCATCACGCTGAACATTTTCATTGCTGATGTTTTGTAAAACTCAAATGGTTCGATATTCTGTAATTTGATTTGTGTCGCATGCGGCGCAATACGCTACGCTATTGATGCCCTATCGCAGCATCACATAAAGATAAATTACTTCAATACCCAAAGCATCGTACCAAATCTCTCAGCCGCCTTAAACCCAAGTTCCTCATACATCCGCAAAGCATGGTGACTGCGATCAGCCACCATCACCAATCGCTCGACTTCAGCAAATCCTAGTTGCGCAACATGATGCACCAAAGTCCTGGCAATCCCCTGATTGCGATATACAGCATCCGTCAACACAGATTGAAAACGTCCGATGTTTTCATCAAAGAACAGTCCGAGACTGGCGACTTGTTTGCCATCTTTATATGCGCCCCACCAGTTGCCTCGATCAGCGTCAATTAACGTTTGATAGGTGCGCCGCTGCCCTGCTAAATAGTTGCGAAACTCTGCCTCAGGATAGACATTGTCGTTTTCTCTAATCTGCATAGACTCAAGATCCTGCCAGTCTTGATCCGACGAGAATGATCGTATTTCTATCTCATGATTAAGCCGCAGCGGAGCACGCAAGTTATCTTTGGTTGCTACCAGTACGATGTTTTCGCAATATTCGTAACCATCCTGAACGAACGCAGAGGGATCAAATACTTCAGCATCATCCAGCGGCCACATGAAAGAGCGGTGTCGAATAGTTGGTGGTTTGCCGATGAGTGACGCGAAATCCGTTTCGAGTGTAGCGCGATTTTTATATGTTGGAGAACGGGCCAGCAATAAAGTATTGCCAGAATAAGAGTCAGGATTGTTTTTGGTTTCAATCACGGTATAACTGCCGTCTCGTCTGACGTTTCCACTGATGCGATGGAACATCAGTTCGGAAGCAATTCCTAATGCATGCATTTTATGGTTTTTTCTGACCGGGTTTTAACGACGTCAGAATTCCGTTCACCCATTTCATCAACGCGTCGTCGTCAGCGATATTGCCTGGATAGGCAATATCCGGCATAAACGGTTCTCTTGTCGCCTGCAAAGACGTATATACCGCAGACGGGATATAGATAGCGCCGTTGCCACTTGGCAGATTGAATTCGTTGATTTCACCATAAGGGGAGTAACCGATAGTCGGTTCACCTAGCACAACGGTGTCTGAAATCGATTCAATTTGTTGCAGAAAGTTCATGCAGGAACTGAAGCATCCGCGGTCAATTACGGCAGCAATCCGTGGTCCATGCGGCCGAGCGCTGGCTTGCAACGCGAGTGTTGTTGCATCCGCCGGTGTCATATCTTCCACTATGGCCATTTTATCGCCAGCGCGCTGCGCTGCTTCGAGTTTTTGCACCGCATGGTCAAACTCATCTTTCGATGCGGCGTATTCAGGCAGGCTGGCAAAGCGCTTGAATAAATTGATGGTGGCCTGATTGACGATCATCGCTTTGCTATAGGTGGCGGTGTTACCCAGTTTTTCTCCGTACTCAGTCCCATACACAGCTTGCAGTGCGCGGGTGCCCCAACTGGAATCACCGCCGCCATTGCCACGCAGGTCGAAGATAATCCATCCCGATTTTTTCAGCGTCGCCAGCTGTTTGTATAGATTTTCATAGGCGGCAGCAGAGACGCTACCGTTGAAATCCGGCATGCCGACCCAGTGCCTGTCGTTGGCCAGCGTGTAGAGGCCGACTGGCTTGGCTTTTGCAGTGTACTGCTGGCGTATTTCCTTTATTCTTTCTTTACTTACATTGTCCGGTACTGACCGTAGCGGCAAGTCGAAACGCTTAGTGCTGTGATCCTGCAGCGTGAATACACACTGTTTTGGTGTCCAGCCCAGGCCGGTGTCAAACATCGTTTGACGGGCAAGCTCGCTGAAAGTAGTCGGGTATTCTGTGCTGTGATTGACGAATGGCGCGACATTCGTTTTCAAATATGTGCCGATCCAGACGCCGTCGCAACTTTGCACCGTGGCGTTTTTGGGTGGCAACGGTGTAGGCCAGTCAGGCTCAGACCAGATCACCCGATATTGACCGGCTATGCGATCGATTACCAAACCAGTCCAAGCATGTGTTGTCAGATGCAAGTAAAGGCCGGTATGCGGATCACCGAAGCTAGCGATAAAGCGCGTCATTAAACGGCGATAATCTTGCTGTGTTTGTATTTTTTCAGCTTCCACCGTATCCGCGAGTACGCCAGATTCTAGCGGGACAGTGACATTCAACTGGCCGCTTACTGCGCCGGCATGACTAGTGCGAATTGAGTCTGCTGCGAATTTGATGTCTTGCTTTGCTGCCGCATTCCAATCGATGGTGGCTGGATCAGCGTGAGCGGGATAGCTGGCAAGAGCTGTGGAGAAAATGAGAAGTGGCAGTATCAGTAATCGGCGTGGGATTGCGAATCGTATTGTTGATACCATTATTTCCTCATTGTTTAGAAAGCGCTGAACGATGTGAGAAGTAAAATTTCAGACAAGATACTACACCGACTTTTTGCCATTTGAAGTGATTGTAGTGTTAGATACAAAAATGGCGATGTTCTTGCGAACACCGCCATTTTATTTTAATCACCTATGCACATCAGGCAGGCTTGGTTCCCTTGCGATGCGGCTTGGCAGGGGCACCTTTACCTGCTCTGTCTTTGCCCGCAAACGGTGGTTTTTTAGCGCCATCTTTTTCAGAAACTCTTCTATCACCACCAGTTTTTCCTGGACTAAGTTTGCCAGCGAATTTTTTGACTGGCTGATCACTATACGACATTGCTTCGTCAGCCGGAGCAATCTTCAATTGTTGTCCCGCCACCCAGACTTTTTTCAGATGCTCCATCAAGTCTTTCGGCATCCCTGCTGGTAAATCCAAGGTGCTGTAGTCATCAAAGATTTCGATGCGGCCGATGTGTTTGGCTTCCAAGCCAGCTTCGTTGGCAATTGCGCCGACGATGTTGCCGGGTTTGACGCCGTGACTGTGACCGACTTCAATGCGGAAATGCGCCATGTCGAAATCGTTGTTGTGCCCGCGATCTTTTCTTGGTGCTGCCGGACGTTCGCTGCGTTCGCTACGTTCGGCACGTTCTGGGCGTTCAAGCTGATCAGGGCGTACTGAGCGCTCAGGACGTTCAAAGCGCTCTGATGGTGCCGGGCGTTCGAAACGCTCGGATGGTGCTGACCTTTCAAAACGTTCGCCACGTTCAAAGCGACCGCCACGCACTGGCTTTTCGTCTGACCAGGATTTGCCTGATGAAGATTTACGTGCTTCAGATGGCTCGAACTTTTCGAATGTGCTCGGTTTTTTATCCAACAACAATGGCTCATTACCACGCGCCATTTTGGCCAGTGCGGCAGCGATTTCTACTGCAGGAATATTTTGTTCGCGTTCAAAATCTTCAATGATGGAAGCGTATTCTTCCAATTCACCTAACGCTAGAGTAGCGCTGATCTGCTCTTTAAATCTGGCGATGCGGACGTCGTTAACCGCTTGTACGGTCGGCAAAGTCAATGGCGATACGGGCTGACGCGTTGCACGCTCAATGGCTTTCAGCAGATTTTTTTCACGTGGTGTGATGAACAAAATCGCTTCGCCGCTACGGCCAGCACGGCCAGTACGGCCGATACGGTGGGTATAGCTTTCCGGATCGTGTGGAACGTCGTAATTGATGACGTGACTGATGCGTTCAACATCCAGACCACGCGCAGCGACGTCAGTGGCAACCAGAATATCGATCTTGCCGTCTTTCAGCTGCTGGATAGTGCGTTCGCGTTGCTGTTGATTGATATCACCGTTAATCGCGGCTGCGGAAAATCCGCGTGCCTGTAATTTACTGGCCAATTCTTCCGTGCCCATTTTGGTGCGCGAAAAAATGATCATGCCGTCAAAAGTTTCAGCTTCCAAAATGCGTGTTAACGCATCGAGCTTATGCATACCGCTGACTAACCAATAGCGCTGGCGAATGTTATCGGCAGTACCGGTTTTGGCGGCGACAGTGATTTCTGCCGGATCGCGCAAATACGTTTTGGCGATGCGCTTGATCACTGCTGGCATGGTGGCGGAGAACAATGTGGTCTGGCGGCTTTCCGGCGTTTCTTGCAAAATCCGCTCAACATCGTCAATGAAACCCATACGCAGCATTTCGTCGGCTTCGTCCAGCACCAATGTTTTTAGTTTGGATAAATCCAGCGAACCTTTATCCAAATGGTCAATCACGCGACCAGGTGTACCAACCACCACGTGTACGCCACGACGCAACGCACTTAGTTGCGGACCGTAACTTTGACCGCCGTAAATCGGCAATACGTGAAAACCGGGAATATGTGTAGCGTAACGTTGGAAGGCTTCCGCGACTTGAATGGCCAGTTCGCGGGTTGGCGCTAATACCAACGCTTGTGGCGTGGTTTGCTTGAGATCGATACGTGACAGGATAGGCAGCGCGAAAGCGGCGGTCTTACCGGTACCGGTTTGCGCTTGTCCCAATACATCACGATTGTTCAGTAAGGCAGGGATAGTGGCCGCTTGGATCGGCGATGGTGATTCGTAACCGACTTCCTTAAGCGCACGTATCAGTGGCTCGCTCAGGTTTAAATCGGTAAATAGGGGAACTGGTTTTTCAGACATGGGATTACTCGCTGGTTGTGCTTGTTGATTCGAATCGCACCAGTGGTCAGTTGAGAGGTGCTGACAATGCAAAACAATTAGATGCGTAGTTTACTCTGTTGTGACGAGATTGGAGTCGAATTGATGGATAAAGCGCTGTAAAGCCCATTTTAGAGGCCGTTCAGACATAGTTGGAGTGTGAATTAAATCATCGTTACTCCCGCGAAGGCAGAAAGCCATGTTGAAATCATAACTTCGATGCACGCGGATGGCGCAAATGGCATTGACGACAGTGTCAGCTTTCATCCAGACTAAACCTTTTTAGCGGCATTTATCCTTTTACCATTACTCAGGTTTTATTTTATGACCAACACAAATCTTCAGCGCCAACAGCTCCGCAAGCAATCTCAGGTCGTTTTCCCGGGCTTCCATAGTCCCAGCCCGGCTGAAGAATTTCGCGCGATAGCAGCATGGTGCGAGGCAAATAATGTAGAGCACGATGTGTATGGTGAGGGCGAGCTGCTGAGCGGCTTTGAGCAGAAAATAGCCACACTATTAGGCAAACCTGCCGCCGTCTTCATGCCCAGTGGCGTGATGGCGCAATTGATCGCAGTTCAGATGTGGGCGGAACAAAGCGCGCTGCCACGTTTTGGCCTGCATCCTACCTCACACCTGATCGGTCATGAAGAACAAGCGTATCAGGCGCTGCTGAAGTTACATGGAGTGCCAGTGGGGAATCGGCTGACTCCTATGCTGGCTGCCGATCTGGACGCGATCAAACAAGATCTGGCTTGCCTGTTGGTAGAGCTGCCGATCCGCTGTGCTGGCGGCCAATTACCCAGCTGGGAGCAACTGCAAGCTCTGAAAGATAAAGCGCGGGAGCGCGACATTGCTTTGCATATGGATGGCGCCCGACTATGGGAAAGCCGTGCCTTTTATGGCAAAACATATGCAGAAATCGCTGACGGTTTTGATTCGGTCTACGTCTCGATGTACAAGGGCATAGGCGGAATCGCCGGCGCGGTCTTGCTCGGGGATGAAAAATTCATTGCCAATGCACGCATCTGGCAACGCCGCATGGGCGGCACGCTGGTACATCAAAGTCCTATGGTGGCATCAGCCGCAATGCATTTCGATGCGCGCCTGGCCCAGATGGATGCCTGTCTGCAAAGAGCGCAGGCACTGGCCGAAGGTTTGCAAGCGCTACCGGGCATCAGGGTCAATCCTGCTATACCGCAAACCAATATGATGCATATTTATTTTGATGCGCATCATGACAAAGTCATGGCCGCGCGGGACAAGATTGCCGAAGAAGAAAAGCATTGGGTGGTTGGGACTGTGCAAGCGGCGGAAGTGCCGGGTTGGAGCACTACCGAACTGTACGTGGGAGACAATTTGCTCGCGTTAAGCAATGCGCAGGTGTTGCCGTATTTTAAACGCTTGATTGACGACAGTCGTTCGATAAACCTATAAAGTACCCCGCAATAATTTTTCGGCGCAGGCTTTAACGGCATCGCGCAATTGTGCCGGCTGGCGTATCTCAAATTCAAACGGCAAGCTCGCCAGCTGTCGTGCAGACCAGTCAAGATCATCGGATTGACTGCGTATCATCACACCTTCTACAGTTTGTTCAAGGATGCCTAGTGTTGAATACAAATATTGACGAGCGGTGTTCAGATCCGTTTTCAATAACACCTCAATGCTGTAAGCGCGCGGCAAAGTAGCAATCGAAAAGGTCAGATGTGCCAGCGCATCAAAATCAGTCGGGCGCTGAAAGTGCGCATCAAGCAATTCAACTTGTGCGATCCGATCTAAGCGGAAAGAGCGCAAGCCTTTGCGCAAATGGCACATGCCCGCCACATACCAGGAACCACCGCGATAAGCCAGGCCGTAAGCATCAAAGTCACGTTGGCTTTCTTCCTTCTGTGCGGTACGGTAATGCAGATGCACGCGTCGCTGCGATTGCGCTGCGGTGCTTAAGACGATGAGTGCAGCGTTATTTTTGGGAATACCGCCCGGGTGCGATAAATCCAGTTTGACGGTTTCGTCGATTGCGCGGACGCGGCTTTGCAAGTTTTTCGGCATGATGCGTTCTAACTTGGCTTGCGCGCTGGCGACGGCCGGCGCCGCCTCGGCCAGCCCCAGACTGCGTGCCGCTAACAGACCGACGGATAAGGCCAGCGCTTCGTCGTCGGTAAACATCATAGGTGGCAATTTATACCCGGCGACTAAAGCATAACCGCCGTGGCGGCCACGCTCAGTGGTAATCGGTATGCCCATTTCTTCCAAAGTGACGATGTAACGGCGCAAAGTGCGGCCGTCAATCTCCAGACGCGCAGCTATCTCCGCACCGCTAATACGGCTATGCGTTTGCAGCAGTTCCAGGACCGCCAGGACTCGTGTGGTTGGATGGTACATAAAGACGAAAAATAGCAGATAAATAGGACAAATAATGCCCTAAATAAACTTTAACCTTACAACTGTTCCAAAAAAACTGTTTGTTGGCACTGTTGTAAGGAGATGGGAAATGCATAAGTTTTTACCATTTTGGGTGTTTCTAATTACCTCATTGGGCGTCGTCATCTTGCCGGGGTTGGATATGGCTGCCGGTTTGCTCTCATTTTGGTTGGCAGAAGTCGTCCCGGATTTGCTGCGGTTACTGGCATCGTCGGTAGTGGTGTTTGCACTATCAGTATGGGCATAAGGCGTAGCTGCGATATTGAAATGGCAATTCGTTTTCTTCGATTTTTAAAAATTACTATTTATTAAATAAGAAAAAATAGCCGGCTTGAAAATCATCGTCTTTCCCGCAAACGCGGGAATCCATGTTGTGCAATTTGGATCCCCGCGTTCGCGAGGATGACGCAGGCATTTTTTAAATTAATTATTTGGAATAACTTTGCACCCTTCAGGAGATAAAAATGCAAACATCTTTACATCTTTGGTTGTTCTTTCTGATTGTTTTCGGCGTCGTCATCTTGCCGGGCATGGACATGGCTTTTGTGCTTGCCAGCTCTTTGGTGGGTGGGCGTCGATCAGGCTTTGCGGCGGTAGCCGGCATCGTCGCTGGCGGTGTTTGTCATATCACTATGGGTGCCTTGGGGATTGCCGCAGTATTGAAATTATGGCCGGCTTTATTCAACCTGATGTTACTGGCTGGCGGCGCGTATATAGCATGGATAGGATGGTCATTTTTGCGCAGTAATTCCGTGTTTCATATGACGCGCCAACAGCATGCGCCACCAGTCGCCATCACTTTCCGGCAAGCGATGCTGACCAGTCTGCTCAATCCTAAAGCCTACGTCTTTATGCTGGCGATCTTTCCACAGTTTTTGCGGATAGGCGCAGAGCCGATCTGGGCACAAGCGATCGCGCTTGGCGCGATTACGACATCGACGCAGTTTGGCGTGTACGGCGTCATCACGATCCTATCTAGTCGTGCCAGTCATTGGTTTGTGACCAATCCAGGCGGAACGATCAAAGTTGCGCGGGTGGTTGGTGTGGTGTTGATCGCAACGGCGCTGTTTACTGGGGTGCAGGGCTGGCAAGGGATTTGATGGATGAGGTTGCTGCGTGGCGGGATGAAAGGGATATTTTTAACATCCCTTTGGCCAAAGCGCACTGAAGTCGAGATTTACTCTGGCTGTTTTTTGAACGGGAAAGCTTGCTGCTTCAAAAAGCCATCAGGCATGTAATCACCGACGACGCCGTATTCCTCCGGGAATGCGCGAGTTGATTTCACTGCGGTACCGAGGAAGTAATCAATAAATGCGAAATGTGCTGCGTAGTTCTTATCAATTGCCTCAGCTTCAGACGAATGGTGCCAGTGATGGAAATCAGGCGTCACAAAAATATATTTCAACGGACCCCACGGCAAATGTACATTGGAATGATTAAACACAGCTTGAAAGCCGACGACGATGATATACATGTCAACGACAGACTTATCAAAGCCGAGAACAAACAATGGACCTAAAACTAATACACGTGTCGTGATCAGTTCCAGCATGTGTTGGCGAGAGCCAGCTAGCCAATCCATGGTTTTGACGCTGTGATGGACGGCATGAAAGCGCCAGAAAAATGGTATTTCGTGATATGCCCTATGCGCGCCATATTGCATCAAATCAGCAACCAGGATACATAAAAATAGCTGTGGTAAAACCGGGATACTTGCGATCATTACTTGAAAATCGGCATGTACCATCCAGCCGAAAATTCTATGAATAAAAAAGTTAACTACTAACAACGCCAGACCAATAATGAAATGATTGACAGCAAAATGTACCATATCGGTTTGCCATTCCTTGCGGAATACGGCTTGCTTTTTATAGAGTGGGAAGAGTTTTTCGATCACGATAAAAATAATAGTCGAACCGAGTAGATCGACGATAAACCAATCAAGACCGATGTACGGTGTATGGTCAGGGAAATTCCCCACCGGCACACGTGAACCACCAAAAAATACGGCAACTAACACCATCAAAAATGCCACTGCATTGAAGCTGCGTTTTTGACCTAATATCAGATTACCAACCGATAAAGCACCAGCCACCAGTAACGCAGCAAACAAAACTTTGCGCATGACTTCTACCGAATACATATGACGCAATTCAGGTGTTGTCAGATATTGAGGGAAATGAAAAGCCATAACGCCGAGCAAACTCAAGAAACTCAAAGTTAGCGCCACGATGCTGGTTACCATTCCTTTGCCAGGGCGAATTTCGCCGCTCTCTTTAAGCAAATTGCCAGTGTCTCCTACAGCTCTTGCCAGTTTCGACGATTTGGTAACAGCTCGTACCGCCTCTTTCAATTTCGGTGTTTGAAGTTGATCCATGGAATTTAATTATTAATTTGGAAATTCTTATTCTACTTTAGGTGGATCATCCAGACGTAAAAATTAGTGCAGTAGTGTTGAAATTTTAAGCAACCGCAATAACGGTGAAATTTCTCATGACATTTTGTATGCCAGTTCAGTCGATTCGAACGCGGGTGATAGCGACAAAAATCGTTACTATCAAGAGTCAGAACTCAAACAAGATTTGTTGCGAAAGGTGGAGTTTTCTGAGGTGGGACTACCTAAAAAAAGTACAAAAAAAGGAGCGTTCAAAACGCTCCTTTTTATTGATGTATCAACTGAAACTATCGCTCAATCCCCACCCAAGTGAATATACTTAAACAGGAACACAGCAGCAATAATCCACACGATCAGCTTCACTTGTTTGTATTGACCTGTCAGTAATTTCAAGGCGGCATAGGCGATGAAACCGAAAGCAATACCGTTGGCGATTGAGTAAGTGAAAGGCATCATCAACACGGTGATCACAGCAGGTACGCTTTCCGTGGTGTCTTCCCAATTCAGATGTGTGACTTCACGCAGCATCAGACAAGCGACATAAAACAATGCTGGTGCGGTAGCGTAACTTGGTACGGCGCCAGCCAGTGGTGCGACGAACAAGCTGGCCAGGAACAATACGCCCACCGTCAATGCGGTCAAGCCAGTACGGCCACCTGCTTGTACACCTGCGGCGCTTTCAACATAAGCAGTGGTGCTTGAAGTCCCTAACATCGTACCGGCAACAATCGCGGTACTGTCGGCTAGCAGCGCTTTGTTCAGACGCGGCATTTTGCCGTCTTTGAGTAATCCGGCGCGGCTGGCAACTCCCATCAAAGTACCTGTGGCATCAAACAATTCAACCAGGAAGAACACCAGAACGATATTCAATATTCCCATATTGAATGCGCCCTTGATATCCAGTTTGAACAAGGTTGGTGTTATCGAAGGCGGTGTGGAGAACACGCCCATGAATTTGTTATCACCGATGAAGAAACTCAGTATCGTTATGGCGAGAATACCGATCAAGATCGCGCCTTTGACTTTCAGTTTGTCGAGTACCACGATGGTAATGAAACCGATAATCGCCAAAATTGCTGGCATTTTATGCAGGTCGCCCAAGGTCACATAAGTGGCAGGATTGGCGGCAACGATGCCAGCGCTTTTCAAGGCAATCAAACCAAGAAACAAGCCGATACCGGCGGTAATGGAAATTCGGATCGAGGGAGGAATGCCGTTGACTATCACTTCTCGAACGCCGACCAGGCTGATAATGATGAACAAACAGCCGGAAATAAATACCGCGCCCAGCGCGACTTCCCAAGGCACGCCCATGCCTTTGACAACAGCATAGGCAAAGTAAGCGTTGAGTCCCATGCCCGGTGCCAGTGCGATCGGGTAATTGGCATACATTGCCATAATCAAGGTGCCAATCGCGGCGGCCACACAAGTGGCAACGAACACCGCATCTTTGGGCATGCCCGCATCGCCAAGAATGGAAGGATTGACGAAGATGATATAGGCCATCGTCAAGAAGGTGGTTAATCCGGCAATTAATTCGGTGCGAATATCGCTACCGCTTTCTTTTATTTTAAAGAAATTGTCGAGGAACTGCATAGTCGTCTCCTTGAGGGTCACGTGAAAGAGGTGGTGGCGGTAGTAAGTTAGCTAAACTAGCAATAAAGTTATAACTAAGCCAAAATTAAGTTACAACCAAGCTACAACTGCCTCACCTACTTTTTCCAGAAATTTTTGACTAACGCGGTGCATAAGGTCGGTCAAAATATGATGCCTTATGACAATGTTAATGTCGGCTAGATTGTAATATCAAACATTCCATATTTGAAATAATTATTATTTCAATCGGATGATATTTATTGCGGTGTATCCCCTGAGGCTGTATAGGTAAATAGCTGCTAAAAGCACGTATTCCGCGATGCAATTTTTTGTTTTTATACATGCATTAATTGACTAAATTATTTGTCTAATTAATACACGAATTAATACATCAAAAACAAGATCGGAAAGCCGGGCGTCATTTTGGCAAGTCTCTATAGGGCGAAAATTGCATATGCTATTTCATTCTGTAAATACTCAACATCATTTGTCTGCTACGCACAGGGCTGACGTGGCTGCTAACCTGCAACCATAAATAAACCACATTGGAGACTCTCGTGTCTACGCTCGCCCCGCAAATTCATTCTGAACATACTGCAAACACCAGCACCAGCCCTATTCGCTTCTTTTACCGTGGTGAAGTGCACAGTGTTGATCAGGCGGCGCCAACCCGTACCATCTTGCAGCATCTGCGTGAAGATTTGCATTGCACCGGTACTAAAGAAGGTTGTGCTGAAGGCGATTGCGGAGCATGTACCGTGGTCGTCGGTGAAATGGGACCGGACGGCGTGGTGATGAAATCGGTCAATTCCTGTATCCAGTTTTTGCCTACGTTGGATGGCAAAGCGTTGTTTACGGTCGAAGATCTGAAACAAACAAATGCGCAAAAAGAAGAAATTTTGCATCCTGTGCAACAAGCCATGGTGGAATGCCACGGCTCGCAATGCGGCTTCTGCACGCCGGGTTTCGTGATGTCGTTGTGGGATCTGTATTTGAAGAACGATGGCAGCCAGGCACCATCTTGTGCTTCATCGGGCGCATGCTCAAGCAAATCCGGCACACAACCGGCACATCAACCGTTAGCGCGTAAAACCATCGACATCGCCCTCTCCGGCAATCTATGCCGTTGCACCGGCTATCGTCCGATCATTGATGCTGCACACCGCATGGGTGAATTGCCAGCGGTGAGTTTTGATCGCGCCACTTTGCAGCAAGCGTTGCAAGGATTACAGCGCGAAGAGATGTTTGTCTATAAACATGGCACCCAAACTTTCTATGCGCCACGTACTTTGGCACAATTGGTAGAAGTGCGCGCTGCAAATCCAACCGCGCGAATGCTGGCCGGCTCCACTGACGTCGGTCTGTGGGTTACCAAACAAATGCGTGATTTAGGCGATATCATTTTCCTGGGTCAAGTGAGTGAACTGGCAACCGTTGCCACTACCGGCAGCGGCAAAATTGAAATCGGTGCCGGCGTGACATTGAACGATGCTTATGCCGCTCTCGCTGCACACTATCCGGAATTGAACGAAATGTGGCAGCGTTTTGCTTCGCTACCGATTCGTAACGCGGGTACCTTGGGCGGCAATGTGGCTAACGGTTCGCCGATTGGTGACTCGCCACCTTGGCTGATCGCACTGGGCGCGGAAGTGGTTTTACGCGGTCCAGAAGGCCAACGCATCATGCCATTGGAAGCGCTATATCTGGACTACATGAAAAAAGACATGCGCCCGGAAGAATTCGTTGAGGCCGTACGTGTGCCGTTACCAAGTAAAGCGATTCAGTTCCGTACCTACAAACTGGCAAAACGTTTTGATCAGGATATCTCTGCGGTCTGCGCAGCGTTTTCTATCGCGCTTGAGGACGATAAAGTGGCAGCAATTCGCATCGCTTTCGGCGGTATGGCCGCAACCCCGAAGCGCGCCGCGAAAGCAGAAGCTGCATTGCTCGGTCAAGTCTGGAGCGAAGCTAATCTGAAAGCGGCGATGGTATTGATGGCTGAAGATTACATCCCATTATCCGACATGCGTGCTTCGAACACCTACCGCATGAAAACAGCGCAAAATCTATTACGTCGCTTCTGGTTGGAAACGCGGGTTGATGCGCCGTTGCAAACCGAGCAAGTAAACGCTTATGCGTTCGCTTAACGGACGATCTGAGAATGTTCTAAGAATGCAGTCCTGAATAAAAGCTGCGAAATACTGCGAAAAAACCGAGTAAAAGACTGAGTAAAAGACCGAGACGAATATGAATACGCAAAATGATGCTTTCTTGAAAGCCTTGAACCCTACTGATACTTCCGCATGGAAGGAAGTCGGCAAGTCACATCCGCATGAATCGGCAATTTTGCACGTGGTTGGTGAAGCCACTTACACCGATGACATCGCTGAATCACAAGGCACTTTGCATGCGGCACTCGGCTTATCACAAAAAGCACACGCCAGGATACGTTCGATTAATCTGGACGCGGTACGTTCTGCTGTCGGCGTGGTCGATGTGCTTCTGGCTAGCGACATTCCCGGGGTTAATGATTGTGGCGCGATCATTCATGACGATCCGATTCTGGCCGATGGTTTGGTGCAGTACATTGGACAACCGATTTTTGCGGTCGTCGCCGATAGCCACGATAATGCCCGCCGTGCAGTGCGTAAAGTGGTGATTGATTATGAGGAATTGCCAGCAATTCTGACACCGCAAGCAGCACATGCGGCGAAATCTTATGTGTTGCCTCCGATGCATCTGGCACGCGGCGATGTAAAGCAAGCATTCGAAAAGGCGGCGCATGTCGTCAAAGGCGAATTGCTGGTCGGCGGTCAGGAACAGTTCTATCTGGAAGGTCAGATTTCCTACGCTATTCCAAAAGAAGGTAACGGCATGTTGGTGCTATGTTCTACCCAACATCCATCGGAAATGCAGCATCACGTCGCCCACGCGTTGGGTTTGCATGCACACAACATCGTGGTCGAATGCCGTCGCATGGGCGGTGGTTTCGGCGGTAAAGAATCGCAATCAGGATTATGGGCTTGCGTCGCGGCAGTGTGCGCACAGAAGCTGAAGCGCCCGGTTAAATTGCGCGCCGACCGTGACGACGACATGATCGTCACCGGCAAACGTCACTGCTTCCATTACGATTACGAAGTCGGTTACGACGACAATGGTCTGATTCTCGCCGCCAAGGTAGATATGGTGAGTCGTGCCGGATTCTCTGCCGACTTGTCGGCACCAGTGGCGACACGCGCTGTCTGTCATTTCGATAACACTTACTACTTATCTGATGTTGATATTCGTGCAGCATGCGGTAAAACCAATACGCAATCGAATACTGCTTTCCGCGGTTTCGGTGGCCCGCAAGGCGCGATTGCGATTGAATATATCGTTGATGAAATCGCTCGTAATTTAGGTCGCGATGCACTCGATATTCGTAAAGTCAATTTCTATGGTCGCAACGATGAAGAAGGCCGCAACGTTACGCAGTACGGTCAAAAAGTAGTCGATAACGTTATCCACGAATTGGTTGCTGAGTTAGAAGATACCAGTGAATATCGTCAACGCCGTATGGACATTGCTGCGTTTAATGCGACTAGTCCGGTCTTGAAAAAAGGCCTGGCACTGACACCGCTTAAATTCGGTATCGCTTTCAACGTGACGCATTTGAATCAAGCCGGTGCTTTGGTCCATGTCTACACCGATGGTTCCGTATTGGTCAATCACGGCGGCACAGAAATGGGTCAAGGCGTCAATACCAAGGTAGCGCAGGTGGTTGCGCACGAATTGGGTGTGCCACTGGAAAACGTGCGCGTCAGCGCAACCGACACCAGCAAGATCGCCAACACATCGGCAACTGCCGCGTCGACTGGTGCCGATTTGAATGGCAAGGCAGCGCAAGATGCCGCGAACAAAATCCGTCAACGTCTGGCCGAATTTTTCGCCAAATTGCACAACGGTGAAGTCACCGCAGTTACTTTCGCAGCGGGTTTTATCCAGCTCGGCGAGCACAGCATGAGCTTTGCTGATCTGGCGCAAAAAGCCTATTTGGCACGTGTGCAATTGTGGTCGGACGGATTCTATGCAACGCCCGGTTTGTCATGGGACTCCAAGACCATGAACGGCAGCCCGTTCTCGTATTACGCCTACGGCGCATCGGTTTCCGAAGTGATCGTTGATACGCTCACTGGCGAATGGAGATTGCTGCGCGCAGATTCTTTATACGATGCCGGTAACTCGTTGAATCCGGCGATTGATATCGGTCAGGTTGAAGGTGCGTTCATACAAGGCATGGGTTGGCTGACGACTGAAGAATTATGGTGGAACAAAGACGGCAAATTGATGACGCATGCACCTTCGACTTACAAGATTCCCGGCGTCTCCGATTGCCCGAAAGATTTCCGCACTAATTTATTCAAAAACCGTAACGTCGCCGACAGTATTCACCGTTCCAAAGCGGTCGGTGAACCACCATTATTGTTGCCGTTCTCGGTTTTCTTCGCGATTCGTGATGCGATTGCCAGCGTTGCTGACTATCGCTTTAACCCGCCGTTGCAAGCACCAGCAACGAGCGAGGCGATTTTGAAAGCACTGACAGCAGTGGAAGAAATGGCGGCACAATCGATTTGAAAAATGTCGTCGTCATCCTCGCGAAAGCGGGGATCCAAGGCGCGTAAGGCGAATTCCCGTGTTTGCGGGAATGACGAAAATATTTTCGAAGTGTTTTTTTTGCCTTACTTATTTGGCTTTATTAGTGTGATTCTGCGACGTATGGTGATGGAGAAATCATCATGGCAAGCAAAGATGAAATCTTATCCAGAATAAAAGAAAGTTTGCTGCATTCTAAAGGCGATAAAGCTAATAGCATGTCCTTGGCTACTGTTCTTACCCGCGATTTCGATCTGAGTCAGGATGAAGTGAAAAATATTTTTCGTTTAGTTGGAAGCCGATGCCATATAACGTTACGGCCGTCTCTGGCACCGTTTTTTGAAACGATGGAACAGCTCGTCAACTATATATTTGAAGAGCAATCAAAAGATAATTCGCAGTCCGCAACATGGGAAAAGAAATGAGCAACTGGCTGGAATCATTAACCGCGATCATGGCACAACCATCGGCTGGCGATGCCATTCTGATTAGCGTTGCGCAGGTAGAAGGTTCTGGCCCGCGGGAACCAGGTGCCAAAATGGTGGTCACATCCTTGGCACAATTTGACACCATAGGTGGCGGCCATCTGGAACATCGCGCCATCGAAATTGCCCGTGAAATGTTGCTGGAAGATACGGCGTCGATTGGTGCGCAACGTCGTTTGCAACGTTTCCCGCTTGGCCCGGCGTTAGGGCAATGTTGCGGTGGTGTGGTGCATCTGGCGTTTGATCGAATTGATGCACAAGCGCTTGATTATCTCAATTATTTGCAGGGACGCCTGCGTAGCGGACAGGATAGCTGGCGTTTGCTGAGCCTGGATACTGCAGCAGTGCCGACTTTATGCGACCACAATGGCGTACGTTTGCATGGCCCCGGAAAATTGCCATCGCTACCGCTTTTATCGTCTGTGAATGGTGCGATGGTGCTGCAAGATACGCTTGGTCAGCGTTGGTTGCTTGATAGTTGTTTAGCGCCGCGACCACAATTATTTTTATTCGGTGCCGGTCATGTTGGTGCTGCCATTGTCAAAGCCTTGGCCGACTTACCTTGCCGGGTCGTATGGGTGGATGAACGAGAAGAATTGTTCCCGGTTTTACAGCCAGCTAATGTGCTGATCGAAATCACCGATGTGCCTGAAGCCGTGGTGAAAACGGCTCCTGCCGGTTCCAGCTTTTTAGTCATGACGCATAACCACGCGTTGGATCAACGTTTATCTGAATTGGTCTTGAAACGCGATGATGTGGCGTGGTTTGGTTTGATCGGATCCAAATCCAAGCGCATGCAATTTGAGCATCGTTTGCACGAGCGCGGTATTTCTGAAGAGCGGTTGGCAGATATGATCTGTCCGATCGGCGTGCCGGGCATCATTGGCAAACAGCCAGCGGTGATTGCGGCATCGGTAACGGCGCAGTTGCTGCAAGTGTGGGAGCAGATTGCGAGCGCGGCACTATTGGCACAGGATGCCGCAAAAAAACAGCAAAGAAATACACAACAACTATCAGAAAATTTATTTGAGACTTGAGAGTGAGTTCAAAATATTTTTGAATAAGCTCCAAAAAATTAAAGAAAGAATTTCATGTCAGTCAATATCAATCACCATGTTCCAGAAGTTCAAGCTTACCGCGCCAGCGTATTGCACTTTACGGCTGACCCGGCTTTTCATGAAAATGCCTACTCCTGGCATGAAGATGGTTTGTTAATTGTTAAAGACGGTCATATTGTCGCGGCCGGCGACTATCAACATTTGAAAGATAAATTGCCGCATGATGTGATGCCACTGGATTATCGCGGCAAGATCATCATGCCGGGTTTCATTGATACCCACGTGCATTATCCGCAGACTGACATGATCGCATCGCCATCACCGGGTTTGTTGCCATGGCTGGAAAAATATACTTTTCCGACGGAACGCAAATTTGAAGACAGAGCACATGCGGCACAAGTTGCGGATTTCTTTTTAGACCAATTGCTTAGCTGTGGTACGACCAGTGCGATGGTGTATTGCACGGTGCATCAAGAATCGGTGCATGCCTTCTTCCACGAAAGTACAAAACGCAATTTGCGGATGGCAGCTGGGAAGGTGCTGATGGATAGAAATTGCCCGGAATTTTTGCGCGATACCGCCGAAGGTGGTGTGCGCGAAAGCGAAGAGCTGATCGAGCGCTGGCATAACAAAGGTCGCCAGATGTATGCGATTACACCGCGTTTTGCGCCAACATCGACTGACGCACAATTGCAATTGGCTGGTGAGTTGGCGCAGAAATACCCGGACGTTTATTTGCAGACTCACGTTGCTGAAAACACCGATGAAGTAGCATGGGTTAAATCGCTGTTTCCAGAAGCGCGCAGCTATCTGGATGTATATGACAAATACGGCATGCTGCGCCCGCGTTCTATGTATGGTCACTGTATTTATCTGGATGACAGCGATCGCAAACGCATGGCAGAAACCAAATCGGCTGTTTCGGTTTGTCCAACCTCAAATATGTTCTTAGGCAGTGGCCTGTTCAATTTTTCACGTGCTGACGAACTGCATGTTCCTTTGTCTTTGGCGACTGACGTCGGCGGAGGTACTAGTTTCTCCATGCTGCAAACCATGAATGCCGCTTACAAAATGGCGCGTTTGGGCAGTACTTATTTGCCGGCATTGCGCATGTTTTATATGGCAACGCTGGGTGGTGCACGCAGCATGCAACTGGAAGGCACGATCGGTAATTTCGTCAAAGGCGCAGAAGCCGATTTCATCATTCTCGATCCACAAGCTACGCCGCTACTGGAGCGTCGCACCGGGCACTCGGAAAGCCTGGAAGAATTACTGTTTGCATTGGCGATGTTGGGAGATGATCGCAGCATCAACGCGACGTATGCGGCTGGTGTGAAGGTGTATCAGCGTTAATTTTTTCCTTTGCTCTCGCATGCATCTTTCAAAAATCCCTGCAAAGCTTGCGGGGATTTTTTTTGCTTAATTTCATAGTAAGAAAATAATTCTCAACTTTTGTTAATATCGTGTTCCATCAAATCACCGTAATACGATAAAAAATGACAGAGACCATCCAGCGTTGCACTTGGGCTAATCCAGCCAACCCACTTTATATTGAATATCACGATCATGAATGGGGTGTTCCCTGTCACGATGAGGTGCGTTTGTTTGAGATGCTCAATCTGGAAGGCGCGCAAGCGGGGCTGAGTTGGGAAACCATCCTTAACAAACGCGTCAACTATCGAGCGGCGTTTGATAACTGGGATGCGCGCAAAATTGCGCAGTACGACGAGCACAAATTTGCTGAGTTGATGGCAAATGCGGGGATAGTACGTAACCGTTTGAAAATCGCCGCGACCATCAATAATGCCAAAGCGTATTTGCGCTTGTGCGATGAAGTGGGTAGCCTGGATGCTTATCTATGGGCGTACGTGGGTGGCAAGCCGCTGCTAGGTAAGTGGTCAGACAAACATGCGATGCCAGCGAAAACGGCGCTATCGGATCAAATTTCCAAAGACTTGCTCAAACGTGGATTCAAGTTTGTTGGTTCAACGATTATCTATGCGTATATGCAAGGCATAGGAATGGTCAATGATCATCCGGCGACGTGCTTTTTACATGCGTCGAAAGTGGGAAAGCGGAAATAGAAAAACAGGACACGGCGGCACGCCGTGTCCCAAGACTCTTTATATCGCCAATTGCGAAACGAACTTGGTATTCAAGTACGCTTCAATCGCTTCGGAGCCACCCTCCGATCCGTAACCACTATCCTTGATGCCGCCGAACGGCACTTCCGGCAAACCTAAGCCATGGTGGTTAATGCTTACCATGCCGCTAGCGACGCGACTGGATACAGCGAGTGCGGTTTTTTGCGAGCTGGTGTAGGCGTAAGCTGCCAAACCATATGGCAAGCGATTGGCTTCAGCTATCATTTCATCGACCGTGTCGTAGGCATTGATCAGTGCTAACGGACCGAAAGGTTCTTCGGTCATGGCGCGTGCCTGTAAAGGCACATTGGTCAGCACGGTCGGCTCGAAAAAATTACCTTGATTGCCGATACGTTTGCCACCGATGCGCAATTGTGCGCCGAGTTTGACGGCATCTGCAGTCAAGATTTCCATCGCCGCCAAACGACGGTCATTGGCTAATGGTCCCATCGTGGTGCCAGCCTCCAAACCATTGCCGACTTTGAGCGCACTTGCAGCGGTGACGAATTTATCGACAAAGCGTTCAAACACATCTTTTTGCACAATAAAGCGCGTCGGCGAAACGCAGACCTGGCCGGCATTACGGAACTTGGCAGCAACCAGAATCTTGACGGCGGTATCGATATCGGCATCGTTAAAAATCAAGGCCGGACCGTGACCGCCCAATTCCATTGTCGCCCTTTTCATATGTTGACCGGCCAATGCGGCCAGGTGCTTGCCGACGGGTGTCGAGCCAGTGAAGGAAATTTTTTGTATCACTGGATGCGGAATCAAATATTCCGAAATCTCGGCCGGTACGCCGTACACCAGATTGATGACGCCCGCAGGTACGCCAGCATCGGCATAAGCACGAATCAATTCTGCCGGTGACGCAGGCGTTTCTTCCGGGGCTTTGACAATGATGGAGCACCCCGCAGCTAATGCCGCCGAGAGTTTGCGTACAACTTGATTGATCGGGAAATTCCATGGCGTAAACGCCGCCACCGGGCCGACTGGCTCTTTGATGACCATCTGCTGTACACCTGCCGAACGCGCGGGAATAATGCGACCATAAGCGCGCTTGCTTTCCTCCGCAAACCAGTCAATGATGTCGGCCGATGCCAGCGTTTCTGCTTTGGCTTCGGCAAGAGGCTTGCCTTGTTCACGCGTCATCAGTTCGGCGATTTCAGGGGCGCGCTGTCGTAATAATTCAGCGGCTTTACGCATGATTTTGGAACGTTCAAATGCACTGGTGTTACGCCAGATTTCAAAACCGCGTTGCGCAGCGGCTAACGCGGCATCCAAGTCTGCTTGATTGGCATGCGGAATTCGACCGATTTCTGCATCGGTGGCTGGATCAAATACCGGCAAAGTACGGCCCGATACGCTAGGGCGCCATTCGCCGTCGATAAATAGCAATACGTCTTTGTACATGATGGTGCTTTCTTGAAACAGGGAAAATTGCGAAAGACTGCAGATTGTGAAAACTGCGGTGGCGACAATTCTATACTTCATCGCCATTCGTTGCTGGAGCTGCCGGTGCCGCTAAGGCGGCAAGCGTGGCGCTTGCCGACAATGTCACGCAATAAAGCAAGGCAATGATTTATTTGTTTGAGACTTTCCGATTGCTCAATATGGCGTAATCATCATTTTCCAAAATGAAGCTCCCGACTTTGTGCATATTCAGTCGTTCATGGGCTTTCAGCGAACCGATGTTGTCATTGCGAATGAACAGCACGGCTTCGCGGTTAGCACAATGTTTCAGTAGCTCTGCATACAATTGTGGCAGCAAGCCGCGGCCGCGCTCAGACTCGGCGATGCACACCGGACCGTAGACATAGGCATCAGGTTCGCCCGGCCACACCGCGAGCATCGCTAGCACTGAAGGCGCGGTGTGATTTTCTTTGGGGGAAGTAAATAGCACGCCAACCACTTTGGCATCTCTGCGCGCAACGATCACCGGCGAGCCGCTGGCAGCCATGATGGCGACTTTTTCGCGTGGGAACTCGCCGGTCAGCGCGCCCTTTTGTGAGGGCGAATTGGCCTGCAGCAGATCAGTGATTCCGTCGAGATCGGTGATTTTTGCCAGGGAGATTTGATACATGGGTTGCTATCCGATTTCTATCCAATGGATTAATTTGCAAACGCCGCAATGCCAGTTTGCGCCCTGCCTAAAATTAAGGCATGCACATCATGCGTACCTTCGTAAGTGTTGACCACTTCCAGATTTACCATGTGACGAATCACGCCGTATTCGTCAGAGATGCCGTTACCACCCAACATATCGCGTGCCAGTCGGGCGACTTCCAAAGCTTTGCCGCAGGAGTTGCGTTTCATCATGGATGTAATCTCGACGGCGGCGCTGCCCTCTTCTTTCATTCGGCCTAAACGCAAACAGCCTTGCAAGCCCAAGGTAATTTCAGTTTGCATGTTGACTAGTTTTAGCTGTATCAATTGATTCGCCGCCAACGGTCGATTGAATTGCGTACGATCCATGACATATTGTCGTGCCCGGTGCCAGCAATCTTCTGCAGCTCCCAATGCGCCCCATGCGATACCGAAACGCGCCGAATCGAGGCAGGTAAATGGCCCTTTCAGCCCACTGACATTCGGTAGCAGGTTTTCTTCCGGGACGAACACCTCATCCATCACGATTTCGCCTGTGATGGAAGTACGCAAACCGACTTTGCCGTGGATGGTCGGGGTCGATAACCCTTTCCAGCCTTTTTCTAAAATGAAACCACGAATGATGCCATCTTCCGTTTTTGCCCACACCACAAACACATCGGCAATCGGCGCATTGGTGATCCACATTTTGCTGCCGGAGAGTTGATAGCCACCATCGATTTTTTTCGCCTGCGTTATCATGCTACCGGGATCGGAGCCGTGGTTGGGTTCGGTCAAGCCGAAGCAACCGATCAATTCGCCGCTGGCTAAGCGCGGCAGATATTGTTGTTTCTGTGCTTCCGAACCAAAGGCATAAATTGGTAGCATCACCAGCGATGATTGGACACTCATCATTGAACGATAGCCAGAATCGACCCGTTCGACTTCACGCGCAATTAAGCCATAAGAGACGTAATTCAAACCGCCGCCGCCATATTGCGCCGGGATCGTCGCACCCAGTAAACCTAGCGCGCCCATCTCGCGGAAAATCGCCGGATCGGTTTGTTCATGACGAAATGATTGCAACACGCGCGGTGCGAGTTTGTCTTGCGCATATTCCCGCACAGCGTCGCGCACCATGCGTTCTTCGGTGGTGAGTTGTTGATCCAGCAATAACGGATCTGACCAGTTGAATTGTGCTTTGGAACTTGCCATGATGTTTAAATAGGTGAGCTGATATATTTTCATGATACCAATAGAAGTCGGATCAGACCAAAGGGATGTTGAGATGAAGCCCTTACATCAACCAATTTTTCTGGCAATAATGATGGTGCTTGCTGCACCGTTGTCATTTGCGGATGCCAGTTTGCAAAACTGGTACAACGACCCCTTCATTCAGGTACGCAGCAACATTCCAACTTGTCCCATGCCGTTGGGGCCGATGTCCACAAAAGAGGAAGCGCAGCAGGAGTCGCATTGGCGTCTTGAACGGGGAACCAGTTGCTGGTTACAAGGCTTATGTAGCAAGCCCAATTCTTATGCGTACGATGCTGGCATCGCTAAATCAGTCGCCGCACATTTTGCGAACGATCCGAGATTTTCTCGTAGCAGTTTGTGGATTACGGTACAGCGTCGTTTTGTCTGGGTGGAGGGATGCGCCGATGATACGACGGTGACGGCTGATGTGCTAGACGCGTTTGTACGTGCTGAGCCGGATGTCGAGCGCGTGATAGTCAATGTAAAGCAGATTGGTGATGAGCATGTGCCGTATGCAGTGATGCCGAAACCGTAATTTACTCAGTTTGAAATTTCGCCGCCAATTTCAACACTGTATTGGCGCCACGAAAAGTGCTTTGCAGTTTCAATGTTTTTTCAAAACGGGCGTTGGAAAAAGTGGAGTCACTTTGCTTGACGGCGCAATGCCAATAGATTTCGCGACCGTGGACGGAGAAGTCATCTATCTCAGTCTTAAATTGCATCAGGGCCTGGCTGGCATCTTTGTTCAATGCTTGCTTCAGAAATGCGATGTTGAGCGCGCCATTGTCACTATTTTTGCCCCAGTTCTGCATGCATGGCTGTTTGGCGATAGCCGTTACTTCTGCGTTGGTGCGGACGAAAGTCGCTACTTCATAGCCTAATGCTGCATGCAGATGCGCTTCAATCTGTGCCTGGCATTTTTCAGCCGTTAGAGTGGATTCGAAGAGTACATTACCGCTGGCGATGTACGTTTCCACGTTTTTCATGCCCATCGTTTCAAACAATTCGCGCAACAGCTCCATCTTGACGGTGTGACCACCGACGTTGATGGCGCGCAGGAAAGCGATATATTTCATGGCATGGAATTTTGCGTGACGTGTTTATTTACTCTTTATTGTTCTCAACTTCTCTGGTGGTATATTCCAGGCCGCCGATAAAGCTACGGGCGATACGGTTATATATCCAGGCACCCGTAATTGTGAAAATAAAGCCGAAAATTGCATATATAAATGGCAATAAAATGAAGAAGAAAACCGGGTATGGCGTTTCTGACTCAGGCGACAGCATTATCTGCAGCGAAAAGATCGCTATCAATGGTAGCGAAATGACAAAATAAAGAATGGCGAATACTTTAGCCGTTTGTAGCGGCGAGATATGAATAATTTGCTGCTTCATTGTATGATCCTGTTTCATTTTTTCTGAGCATTTAATCAAAATAGCATTATTTTGCAAAGCAATATTTACGCTAATTTACTCTTACGTAAGGTATCTTGCTGATTTGTGCATGGAACCCAACAAAGTAGCGCGGAAAAGCGTAGCGCCTTCCGTCGTTGCGGTTTCCAAATCATGCAAAGATGGGTGAAGTATTGCTTGTTGTCGGAAAGCGCTACGCTTTTCCAAACGACCTTTTTATTGCGTAAGTCCTATATTAAAACTGATGAGTAAATTAACACTAGATCGTATTTTGCAATCCCAAGGCATCGGCACACGTAAATACTGCCGTACCTTAATCGTCGATGATGAAATCACCATCAATGGTGAGGTGATTAACGATTACCGCGAAAAAATCGAAACCGATGGTTTGATTTTCACGCTGTTTGGTGAGGAATGGCAGTACCGCGAACACGTGTATATCGCGCTACATAAACCGCCCAATATCGAATGTTCGCGCAAACCTAGTCATCATCCCGGCGTATTAACGATCTTGCCGGAGGAATTTACCTGGCGTGATCTGCAACCGGTTGGCCGTCTGGATCATGACACCACAGGCTTGTTATTGATGTCGGACGACGGCAGCTTTATCCACGCGCAATCGTCACCGAAACGTCATGTCCCTAAAATCTATGTGGCGACTACGCATGATCCTGTCACGCCTGAACTGGTTGCGCAGCTATTAAGCGGTGTGCAGTTGAACGACGAGCCAGCGCCATTGGCTGCAGTGAGCTGCAAAATGGTCGATACGCATCATATTGAAATCGTGCTGGAGCAAGGCAAATACCACCAGGTCAAACGCATGCTGGTCGCGGCTGGGAATCACTGCACGGCTTTGGAACGCACCGCGATTGGTGGCTTGACCTTGGCGGCATTGGCGCTGGATGAGGGGGATTGGTGTTATCTGGAGCCGGAACAACTGGCGTTGTTAGTGCCAGCTTGAGGATGCACTAAAAATTTCGCCGTCTTCACGTGAATGAAGACGGCGAACCATGCGAGTATTAATCAAGCACTAATGCAGTGCTTTGGTACGACTGAATTAATGCGATCGAATCATCGTACCGAAGAACTGTTCACTCAACACTTCCAGCAGCAATGAGTGTTCGATACGACCATCAATGATGTGGACTGCATTGACACCGGATTTAGCGGCGTCGAGCGCGGAAGAAATCTTTGGCAGCATGCCGCCGGAGATGGTGCCATCTTCAAACATTTCGTCGATTTCACGGGCTGTCAGATCGGTCAGCAACTCACCTTTTTTGTTCTGTACGCCAGCGATGTTGGTCATCATGATCAACTTTTCTGCGTGCAGAATTTCGGCAATTTTGCCGGCAACAACGTCAGCATTAATGTTGTAGGCTTGGCCATCCACACCGAAACCGATAGGTGAAATGATAGGAATAAAGGCATCGTCCTGCAACGCTTTGACGACGGCAGGATTGATGGCTTCAATTTCACCAACGAAACCGATATCCAAAAATTCGCCAGGATGTTGTTTATCCGGCATTTGCATGCGACGTGCGCGAATCAGGCCGCCATCTTTGCCAGTCAAACCCACAGCCTGACCGCCGTAGTGGTTAATCAGCATCACAATATCTTGCTGCACTTCACCGCCCAGCACCCATTCGACCACTTCCATGGTTTCTTCGTCGGTGACGCGCATGCCTTGGACGAAGGTGCCTTGCTTGCCGATTTTTTTCAGTGCATTCTCAATTTGTGGACCACCGCCATGCACTACGACCGGATTCATACCGACCAGTTTCAGCAAAATCACATCCCGCGCAAAGCCGTGTTTTAAGCGCTCTTCAACCATGGCGTTACCGCCGTATTTAATAACAATGGTTTTGCCGTGAAATTTTCGTATATACGGCAACGCCTCAGCCAGGATTCCGGCTTTTATTGCTGGCGCAATTTTGGCAAGTTCTTCGGTCAAGTCGAGCATAGCGTGTCCTGCATGAAAGTCTAAAAGGGGATGGACAGGTGACCGGTAATAAATGTGCAATAACAGGACCTCCACAAAACTGCTCCAGCTGCGTTACTTCGTCTGGCCGTACGTTCGTACCGTCTTCGTCGGAATGCCTTGCTGGGGCAATTTTGTGTAAGTCCTAATGTATTGCGCAGAGATGTGCGGCGAATGTGCCGAATTTTACATGGAAATGTTCAGCTTTGTTATATCGCTGATGCGTCAAAGTTGATGACGTCCCATAATAGTGCTTCACTGTCGTAAATCAATACAAAAGTTATCATCATGAAGCAGTGCCCTAGTTGCCGAAAAACATTTTTTTGCGGACCTGCAGTGCCTTGTGCGGCGTGCTGGTGCGATGCTGTGCCGTTGTTGATAACGTTGCCAGCCACAGTGCTACACACAACTGAACCGCCCGGTTGTTATTGCCCGGACTGTCTGCAGGATTTATTACGAGACCAGGCACAACCTCACTCTTAATGACAGCTACGCACTTCCTGTTGCGGGAAACTGGCTTTGATACTATCGAATTCGGTTTTCGCTGCTGCTGTCAAAGAGTGCAATTGGAAGGCGACTTTGATGTTGCTGCCAGTGCTATTCCGCGGACTGATTTGCGCGCCGCTGATGCCCTTCTTGGCCAGATTGGCAATCTGTGTGTTTGCGTTTTCAGAAGTCTTGAAAATACCGAGTGATATGCCGTAACGCAAATTGCTTGTGCTGTCTTGAATGACAAAAAAATCATTAATTCCCAGACCGCGTAGTTCATCCGATTTTTTATCTGCTGCTTCTTTGCTGCCAAGCGAGGGTAAATACACCATGTAACTGCTGACGTCTTGCGCTTCGTGGCGATTGACCGTAATGGCAGGTATTTTTTCGGCTACCAGACTGGCAAATTTGCGTGCTTCAGCAGCACTGAAATTTCCTATTTCCGTACAAGCAGACACCACAGCCAGCGACGCAGCAGGTTTTGCCACGGCGGGTTTGGTCGGCGTTGCGACCTCAGGTTTCGCTGCAATCGGCGCGGTCGGTGTTGCTGCGGGCGTATCCGTTGGCGTAACAACTGATGGCTCGGGCATGTTTGCTAACAATACGATTTTGTCGGAGGCAAGTTGCGTCGACATGCGCTCTGGTTCTCTGCCGTTACTGTAGATGCCATCGAAATAGCCTTTTTGCAAAGCAAACAGCCCGATATTTAATAGCAAAAGTAGTCCGAAAAAATATTTCAACATGAGTGATTGGGGATGAGGTGTGATTGTGAATGGTTATAGTCAGGCGTTCGAAGCTGAATGTTGAGGAGATGAGGCAACCAGCGCCAATCCGGTCAGCACTAAATTATCGACTATTTCACATGCGTGCAGCATATGCGGTGCAATGTAAGGCGCTCCGCCACCGGACAGTATGCATTTGATGTCGTCGGTAGACATGTGCGGCATTTGCAGCATGTGCTCCTGTTGCAGTGTGATGGCATGGTTTATCGCACCAACTTGCGCGGCGATGCAGCCGCTGACAATGGCATCATCCGTATTGTCCGCAAAATGTGCTGCGATGCCGACGTAATCGGTTATGCGTGGTAGTTGCGCGGTATTTCTCGCCAGCGAAGTTGCCATCGTGCCTAGCCCCGGCAAAATCATACCGCCCATGAATACGCCTTCAGCACTGATGGCGTCTATGGTGGTTGCTGTGCCGCAAGTGACGACTAACAAAGTTTGTTGCGGAAACAAATAATGCGCCGCAATCGCCGTTGCAAAACGGTCGCAACCTAATTGAGTCGGGTCGCGATAAGCATTACGGATACCGGCTAACTGCGCTTCAGAGGCAAACCAAGTCACCGCCAGATTGTCGCCAAAGGCGGCGGTTAAAGCAGATTCCAATTGCGCATGCATGGTCTTGCCAGCGACATTGGAGATCAGAACGTGTAATTTGTGATCGATGTTTATCCGGTCGCGCCATTGATCCTGCAATGTTGCCATCTCTGCATGCGTGACGGAGTCGGATGTGCTCCACATCGAAGTCGATGCCTGGATATTCTCGACATGAGATGTCAGCAATGCCCATTTAACACGGGTGTTGCCAGCATCAATCAATAATGTCGGCAATGTTGTTTTCATGGATTTCATTGCGACACTTTCACGCGTAGTGAAATGTCGCCAGCCATGATGGCGATGCGCTGATCTGTTGTTTGCAGCAATAAACGTCCGGTCTGATCAATACCCAAGGCAGTACCTTCATGCACAACTTTTTCCTGATCTAAAATCTTCACTTCCTGATTGGCGTACGCATCGAGCTGATTCCATTGCCCAATAAAGTCGTGTAATCCATGTTGCTCAAAACTTTGTAAGGCTAGGATTAAATCGCATAGTAATGCCGCCATGAGGGCATCACGATCCAGATCAACCGGTGCGGGCAGATTGGCGATATTGCGACCAATATCCTGTTGCAAACTAGCTGGAACGGCCAGATTCAAGCCGACACCGATAACTGCCCAGGTTTGTTTCTTGGCGGCACCGCCAGCAATCTTGGCCGCGGCGTTGGTGGTACTGGTGGTTTCAATCAGGATGCCGCCTAATTTATTGCTGTCCAGCATCAAGTCATTCGGCCATTTCAGACGAATCCCGACATCCTTACCTAAAAAATGTGTAATGGCTGTTGCTATCGTCGCGCCAACCGCCAGCGGCAATCCCACCAAATCTTGCACAGATCGGGCGAAAGGCCATGCAAAAGAAAACATCAACGCGGTCTCAGGAGTTGATAGCCAAGCTCGTCCGGCACGACCGCGACCAGCGGTTTGGTTTTCTGCAATACGTAAAATGGGCTTGGTTGCGGTCGGAGCAGATTGAATCCGTGTTAATAAATCGGCATTGGTTGAGCCGGTCTCAGTCACAACCTCAATCGTGATGTCGTCGGGCTGTACTGCGGATAGGGCAAAGATGCGCTCTGCGGAGAGATGAGATGTCATAGTGCGCATTGTAACGGGATGCTGGTTAAGACGGAATGGGCTGACGAGGGGTTATGCGAATTGCCGTTTATTGCTCAAGCGATGCCAAACAACTAGCAAGTTTTTTGCTTGTGAGAAAAATAACCATTTTTACAAGTAATTTGACCATAAGTGCACTTTTCCACTAATTCTCATTTAAACTTGCGCAATGCCAAATTCAGACACTTCTTTGCCCGCTCTGGCAATTGCTCAGGGCGTAGTTACCGTGAGTGGTAACTGGCAAGTGCATTCCTTCACACCGCCGGGGGTGATGCGCTCATTGCTGGCGCAATTGAAGAAAGTCGCCGCAAAAAATGCCCCGTCGTCGCTGCATTGGGACTTGTCCAGCATCACTGGAATCGATCATATCGGTGCGCAATTACTCTGGGATGTCTGGGGTAAAGCGCGTCCGGCCCAGCTGGTGATTTCGCCACAACATCAAGATTTCTTCCAACGCCTGGCCGATGCCGGACCGTTGGCTTTGCCGCCGAAGCCACCGCGTCGCAGACTGTTTACGGTCATTTATGATTTTTGGCGTGCCGCCTATGTACATGTGACCGGCTTCATCACACTGATAGGGCAATTGATACTGGATTTTGCGCGGATGTTGAAAATGCCGCATCGCGCGCCTTGGAAAGAAATTTCCGCCAATATTTATCACGCTGGATATCAAGCGTTGGGAATTACGGCCGTTGTCGGTTTTTTGATTGGAGTCGTGCTGTCCTTTCTGTCGGCACAACAATTGCATACTTTCGGCGGTGACGTTTATCTGGTTAACATTTTGGGCATGAGTATCATCCGTGAGTTGGGACCGTTGCTGGCTGCGATTTTGGTGGCAGGCCGTTCCGGTTCAGCGATTACCGCGCAGCTGGGCGTGATGCGAGTAACACAGGAACTTGACGCGATGGAAGTGATGGGATTGCCGCATGGATTCCGCCTGATCTTGCCGCGCGTACTGGCCTTATTAATTGCGATGCCGCTACTGGTGATTTGGACTGATGCGGTGGCACTGATAGGCGGCATGTTTGCGGCTCAAGTACAGCTAGGCTTGTCGCCGACTTATTTTTTGCAACAATTGCCGGGTGCAGTGCCTCTGCCAAATTATCTGATTGGTTTGGGCAAAGGAGCGGTATTTGGTAGCTTGATTGCGTTGGTTGCCTGTTATTTCGGGTTGCGAATTGAACCTAATACCGAGAGTTTAGGTCACGGCACCACTACTTCGGTCGTGACGGCGATTACCATTGTGATTCTGGCAGATGCAGTGTTTGCGATTATTTTTAGTAGCGTGGGGTTCTGATGGCCGATACAAACAGCACGCATGCGCAGCCTGTCATTCAGATTGAAAAACTGTGGACGCAATTTGGCGAGACGGTAATTCATCAGGATCTGGATCTGACAGTTGAGCCAGGTGAAATCGTCGGTCTTGTGGGCGGTTCCGGTTCTGGTAAAACCACGCTGGTGCGACAAATTCTGGGTTTAAATCGACCAACTCGCGGTAAAGTTACCGTATTCGGTACTGATTTGAGTAAAGCCAATGTCAATCAAATGATGGCGTTGCAAAACCGCTGGGGCATGTTGTTCCAGATGGGCGCATTGTTTTCGGCTTTGACAGTCATTGATAATGTGGCATTGCCGATGCGTGAATTGCGTGCTTTACCGGATTATTTGATCAAAGACGCAGCTTTGCTGAAATTGCAACTGGCGGGCATCGGCCCGGAACATGCATTAAAAATGCCGTCGGATTTATCTGGCGGTATGATTAAGCGGGTTGCCCTGGCGCGTGCCTTGTCGCTGGAGCCAGAATTGCTGTTTCTCGACGAACCAACCGCCGGCCTCGACCCGGCATCGTCTGCAGCCTTTGTGCAACTGATTCTATCCCTGCACAAAGACATGCGTTTGACGGTGGTGATGATTACGCACGATCTGGAATCATTGTTATCCATGTGCACCAAAATCGCGGTGTTGGCTGACAAGCACGTGATTGCTTATGACACCCCGGAAAACGTGATGAAAGTGAAACATCCGTTTATAGAAAAATTCTTCCTTTCGGCACGAGAAGAACAACATACTGTTGGATAACAACAAAACAATTGCGTCTATCCTAAATGTTGTAAAGCAGCGTACTTAGGAGACCAGGAAACGAATTATGGAAATAAGCCATGGAAAATAAAGCACATGCCCTGATGGCCGGATTGTTCACCATCGTCTTATTGGCGGCGGCGATTCTCGGCGTAATGTGGTTCAACAGCGACCGTGTGGTGCGCGTTCCATATGATATAGCTACCAAGTTATCGGTGCCGGGTTTGAATGCGCAAGCCGATGTACGTTATCGCGGTTTGGATGTCGGCAAAGTAGACAGCATTAAATTTGATCCCAGCACGCCGGGGCAAGTATTAATCCGTTTGAAAGTCAATCCTGATACGCCGATGACCCATTCGACTTATGGCACGCTGGGCTATCAAGGTGTGACCGGTATCGCCTATGTGCAGCTTGACGATGACGGCACTCAACCAACCAGATTGGTGAGTAGTCTTAACAAGGTGGCACGTATCGAATTACGCCCTAGCTTGTTTGATAATCTTCAAAGCAAAGGTGCGGCGATTTTGGCATCAGCAGAGACAACGGTGGCCAAGCTGAATAACTTTCTGGACCCGGAAAATCAAAAAACAATGGTCGCAGCGTTTAGTGACGTCAGTAAAACGGCAAATGAATTTCAAACGATTCCGCACCAGATGCAGCCTACTTTAGACAAGTTGCCGGCGATGACTGATCAGCTCAATAAGGCATTAGCATCGATTGATGTGTTGAGCAAAAGTGTGGCGGCATTGAGTCAGAATTTACAAGCGCCAAATGGGACGATAGCGCAGCTCAATGGCGTTATCAACCATGTTGGTACAGTGGCAGAAAATGCCGGTTCAGCTGTTGATAATGTGCAGTTCGAAACCCTGCCGAAGATTTCCGGTGCCGTGAGCGAAGTGCGGACGACTATGCGGGGAGTTAATCAGGCAGTGGACAATTTTAATCAGCAGCCACAAAGCTTGATCTTTGGTACCAAAGGTTTGCCTCCGGGACCGGGTGAAGCTGGCTTTGCGGCACCTGCAGCTACTTCTACTCCTGCTAAATAAATAAACAGGTATAACATGCACAACATCATGAAAACTTTTGCTGCAATCGCCATCATATTTCTTGCTGGATGTGCCAGCAAAATAACACCTCCGACGCAATATGACTTCGGTCCATTGCCAAGCACGGCCATTACGACCAAGGTACTGCCAGCCATCAGCCTGGCCGACGTTGATTCGCCAGCCTGGCTTGATAACACGATGATGATGTATCGATTGGCCTATGCCAATGACCTGCAACCGCATCCATATGCCACTACGCGCTGGAGCATGACACCTGGACAGTTATTCAGTCAGCGTTTAAAAGCACGTATCGGCCAGGCTGGTGGTGCAGTGGTGGCGTTGTCGGATGGCGCATTAAATATTCCATTGTTGCGTATCGATATGGATGATTTCAGTCAAAGCTTTGATTCAGCATCACATAGTGTGGCGCAAGTATCGCTGCGCGCTTCGCTGTTTAATGGCCGCAATTTAGTGGCGCAAAAAACCTTTAGTCGTCAGGAGCCGACACCAACAGCGGATGCCGAAGGTGGCGCGCGTGCATTTGCAATCGCTAACGATGCGGTGATTACGGATGTGTTGGACTGGTTATCGAGTTTGCCTGTTAGTAAGGCTAAATAGGGTTTTAAGCAATGCCGCCCTGGCGGCGTTGTGTCTACTTGTTGTACATTCGTACTGTCTGCGGCGACAGGTTTTTGCAAATTAGTTGCCAGGACAATTTTCATAAGTCCTGTAAATATAAATTTTATTGAGTACCCTGGCAGTTAGCTAGACCAAAATGATAGTCCCGAAACTGCCCACGCGGCACCGTTCTTCATCATTTGTTCGTATCAGCTTTTTGATTTATTGGCTGCTGATTATTTACGCCAGCTGGTATCCGTTTATCGGTTGGCGTGATCTTGGTATCTCCCCTTTTGCTTTTCTTAGTGCCCGGCTACCGTACTATTGGACGGTGTTTGATGTCTGGGTTAACGTCGCAGGCTATTTGCCTTTGGGTTTGCTGGCGGTGCTGGTGTTGCCGCGCCGCTTGCATTTTGTCATTGCGATAGTGCTGGCAACCTTGTTCGGGATGCTTAACTCTGGTGTGATGGAAGCGGTGCAAACCTATTTGCCGACGCGGGTTTCAGACAAGCTTGATTTCCTTACCAACAGCGCTGGTACCTTGATCGGTGCGGTGATTGGCGTACAGTTGCGATCATGGCTTGATGCCGATAGCAAAATTCTTCGCTTGCGTGAATATTGGTTTAATCGTGATGCCAGCCGTGGCATGGTGATAGTGGCTTTGTGGCCGTGTGCGCAATTGACGCCGTTAAGTCATCTGTTTGGCTTTGGCCAACTTTCCACTATGACGTCAACCTGGTTATCCAAGTGGTTTGAACAGCCGATTAGCATCTCCGGCTGGATTACCAACGAAGCGCAATTAAGCGTCGCCCAATACTGGCTGGTTGAAACCATCATCACTGCTTGCGGCCTGATCGGGGCCGGTTTGATGTTGCTGATCGTACTGCGCAAACAAGCGCCGAAATTTATTCTGGTATCGCTTTTACTGGCCGCGACTTTACTGATAAAAACGATGGCCTCAGCTTTATTGTTCACACCTGAAAACGCCCTGGTCTGGCTTACGCCGGGCGCATTGACTGGATTATTGATAGGCATCTTGCTGTTGGCTGCACTGTCATTTTCCCCGCATCAGGTACAGCGCTGGCTGGCAGTATTGGCGTTAATGATCAGTTTAATCGTCGTCAATGTGATACCGGATAATCCCTATTACATGGCCACCTTGCAAACCTGGAATTTGGGGAAATTTTTGAATTTCTATGGCGTTTCACAATTTTTGGCTTTGTTATGGCCATTTTTTGCCTTGTGGTTTTTGTTGCAGCCCATGCAAAGCATGAAGTCAAATCTGAAACCGTCTCTGAAACAATAGCGATGTCGATGTATGATGGCGCTTACTTCTTTCCCAGGCTTTCAACATGAGTGATGACGCTAAACCAGTACCGTTTTACCAACACCACGTCTTTTTTTGTCTTAATCAACGCCCTCCCGGTGACCGCGTTTGCTGTGCCGACAGTGGTGCGCAAGCTGCGCAGGAGCACGCCAAACGCCGCATCAAAACGTTAGGCCTGGCGGGTGAAGGCAAAGTCCGTATCAACAAAGCGGGCTGTCTGGAACGTTGCGAACAAGGCCCTGCACTGGTGATTTATCCCGAAGGCGTTTGGTACACCTATGTCGACAATGAAGATATTGATGAAATCATCGATGTCCATATCGTCGGTGGAAAAATAGTTGAACGCTTGAAAATCTAACAAAATTTACACCAAGCAGGATGGGTGGAGCATTGCAATTCCTATCAATGGTCAACGATGAGTATTGACGGATATTGCTATATGAAATGCGCAACGGCACGCCACCCACGTATTGATAGAATCATTTACATATCCCCATGAACGCCCAAACTCAGATTTTTTTCATTCCCGGTGCTGCAGGACAGCTTGAATGCGCGCTCGATTTACCCGACTCAACCCAATTTCCTACACCGCGAGGCCTGGCGTTAGTAGCCCATCCGCATCCGCTGTATGGCGGCACGATGGACAACAAAGTTGCGCAAACGCTGGCACGTGGTTTTCTGGCTTTAGGCTACGTCACTGCGCGCATGAATTTTCGCGGTGTCGGCGGATCGGCCGGAACGCATGACGAAGGCCGTGGTGAGACCGATGACATGGCTTTACTGCTACAGCATATGCGCGATCTTTATCCGGGATTGCCGCTGGCACTTGGCGGCTTTTCATTCGGTACGTTTGTGCAATCGCAATTGCAACAACGCTTGATCGCCGCTAACCCTGGCACAGCCGCCGAGCGTTTAGTCCTGGTAGGTACTGCCGCCGGTAAATGGCCGATGCCAACCGTACCTGCCAATACTATTCTGATTCATGGTGAACTGGACGATACCATTCCGCTGACTGCTGTTTTCGATTGGGCGCGGCCGCAAGATATTCCGGTCATCGTGATTCCTGGCGCCGATCATTTTTTTCATCGCCGACTGCAACATATTAAGAACTTGATGGTCGAAATGTGGCGACCTTAATCTGTTGTTAAGGTTTTATTGTGCTAATGGGGACGTTATAATCCCCATTAGTTTGTTTTTCATCTTATTCCTGTGCTATTCATCCGAACAACACATGTTGTTCACTCAGATACGAAAAATCCATGAAAAAAATATTCGCAGCATTCGCTGCAACCTTACTTTCCCTGACTATTAGCACTGCCGCATTCGCGCAAACGTTGCCAGCACCAACGGTCGCCGCCAAAAGTTGGATATTGCTTGATACCACCAGTGATCAAGTGATCGCTGCACAAGACCCGGATCAGCGCATAGAGCCTGCATCGCTGGCAAAAATCATGACAGCTTACGTTGTGTTCAATGCGTTAAGAGACAAGCGCATCACTATGGACCAAATGGTCAATGTGTCGGTTGCTGCGTGGAAGGTTGATCCTGCCAGCTCGAAAATGTTTATTGAGCCTAACAAACCGGTTTCCGTCAACGATCTGCTGAACGGCTTGATGGTGGTTTCTGGCAATGATGCAGCAGTGGCCTTGGCTGAAGCAGTCGCGGGTACGCAGGAATCTTTCGCTGCGCTGATGAATCACGAAGCGCAACGCATGGGCATGAAGAATACCCACTTCGACAACCCGCATGGTTTGCCAAGCCCGGGCACCTATTCGACCGCACGTGATCTGGCGACTCTGGCATCGCACGTGATGATCGATTACCCGCAATATTACAAAATTGATTCGACCAAAAGTTTCACCTACAACAAAATTACACAACCGAACCGCAATCGTTTGTTGTGGCTGGACCCATCTGTTGATGGCATGAAAACAGGTCATACCAACAGTGCTGGTTATTCCATCATTGCATCAGCCAAGCGTCCGAACGGAACTGGTGATCGCCGCTTGTTGGCTGTTGTGATCGGTACTAATTCGGATCAAAGCCGCACGCAAGAAGGTCAAAAATTACTTAATTGGGGTTTCCAGAATTTCGACACGGTCAAGCTGTACAGCAAAGGCCAGGCAATTGCTACACCGCCAGTATGGAAAGGATCGAAGAGCGAAGTTAAAGTCGGCTTCAACCATGATGTTTTCATCACCGTACAAAAAGGCCTGGCTGATAAGCTGAAACCTGTACTAGACCGCACTGATCCATTGATGGCACCGATCAACCAGAACGACAAAGTTGGTACGTTGAAAATCAATGTAGATGGCAAGACCATTTCAGAATTGCCAGTGATTGCCTTGGAGCCGGTAAATCAAGCCAGTATCTTTGGGCGTATCTGGGATTCGATACGCTTGTTCTTCAAGAAGAGCTAAAACATCAATTAGTGAAGTAATAAAGTAGGATGGGTATTGCATACAGCACCCATCCTACGAGTCCCCCGCCTGAATTTCCGCATGCCTTATTTGCATACACGGCAAATATTGATTGTGACAAAATAGCCTGTTGTTATTTCAATCATCACAGGAAGCCATCATGCAAACATCCCCACAAGATCTTCTACAAGATCCCATCGTCTATCTCAATGGTGAAATGACACCGCTATCAGAAGCGCGTATTCCAGTGCTGGATCGTGGCTTTATTTTTGGTGATGGCGTGTATGAAGTGATCCCCATTTATAACCGTAAGCCGTTCCGTGCAGAGCACCACATGGCGCGTCTGTTTCGCAGCCTGAAGGCGATCGGTATCCATAATCCGCATACCAAAGAAGAGTGGATGGCGTTGATCGCGAAGATAGTTGATCAGTTTCCCGTCGATGATCAAATGGTCTACATGCACGTCACACGCGGTGTTGCCAAACGTGCGCATGCATTCCCGAAAGACCCGGTCGCGCCCACTGTCTTCATCATGACCAATCCGTTGGTATTACCCACTGACGCAGTGCGCGCAACGGGGGTGTCGTGTGTTTCGATGGAAGATTTGCGTTGGTTGCATTGTGAAATCAAATCGATTTCTCTATTGGGCAACGTACTGGCTGCGCAAAATGCAGCTGAAAATGGCGTATTGGAAGTGGTGCAGTTCCGCGATGGCTACCTGACTGAAGCATCGGCATCGAATGTCTGGAT
Organism: Glaciimonas soli; assembly: GCF_009497155.1. Lineage (GTDB taxonomy): Bacteria > Pseudomonadota > Gammaproteobacteria > Burkholderiales > Burkholderiaceae_D > Glaciimonas > Glaciimonas soli. Next base: position 341,206 of record NZ_WINI01000003.1, on the reverse strand, counting down.
CGTCAAGAACGGCACTTTGATGGCGCCGCCTAAAGACAACCTGATACTGGAAGGTATACGCTACGGTTTGCTGGAAGAATTGTGCAAAGCTGGTGGCATCAAATTTGAAGCGCGTAAAATAACTCGTGCAGAAGTGTTTGATGCTGATGAAGTATTGCTATCTTCGGCCACTAAAGAAATACTGCCAGTGACAAAAATAGACGAAAAAACAATTGGAAACGGCCAACCTGGCCCCATTTACAAGCAGTTATATGAGGCTTATCAAGGCGCTAAAGCGGCTTCTTGATAATCTCTTCCCTGTGACTTATGCAGAATCAGCATAAGTCACTATTACTGTAGAGTGAATATCATGACTGAACACATCATCCCGCACGATCAAAGTTTCATTGAATATCCCAGCGATTTCCCCATCAAGATCATGGGTCCGACGCACGATGCTTTTGCTGAAACCATCGCTGGTGTGGTGATTCAACATGACCCGACTTTCCATATCGACAAGTTCGAAATACGTCCATCTGGTAAAGGTAATTACACAGGATTGACCGCCACTGTGCGTGCCACCAGTCGTGAACAGCTGGATAATTTATATCGCGCTTTGTCTTCGCATCCTATGGTCAAGTTTGTGTTGTAAAAATTTGGGTCGGATGGCGCGACGTTTTCCGACCCGCATTACTCTGTTGGCTCACCCGGCCAATTGCTCTGCGCTTTAAACTGCGCAATCTCTTCCCGCACCCAATCATAAAATGCCTTTACTTGCGGCTTATGCATCGCCTCCGGCAAGCAGGCAAAGTAATACGCATTCGGTGCTTTTACGACCACATCAAACAAGCGCACTAAATCCCCCGCTGCAATTTCTTGTAAAGCGATCGCATGTCGTGTCAATGCGATGCCGATGCCATCTGACGCGCCGCGCAACAGCATGGAAGCATCTTCAATTTGCAAGCCGCCGCTAGGTTCAGTCAAGGTGACGCCTGCCGCATCAAACCACGGCTGCCACGATTCATTGACATCCAGGCGCAGCAGCGTACATTGCGCCAACGCTTGTGGTGATTGCGGCAAATTGCCATCGCGATAGCGTGGGCTAGTGACTGGATAGTAATAGTCATCCATCAATTTTTCGCTAAACAAGCCCGGGTAATGACCTTTGCCAAAACGCAAGCCGACATCAATCCCTTCATGGCGTAAATCGTTTAAGTGCTGACCAGTTTGCAGCACCACTTCAGTGTCCGGATACAAATCCATAAATTTCCACAAGCGCGGCGCCAGCCAACGTGAGGCAAATGACGGCAACGACGTAATGGTCAGTCGCTTGTGTTGCGCGCTGGCTTTCAAATCTTCCACTGTCGTTGCAATTTCGGTCAGCGCTTTACGCAACGCCGTGGCAAAACGCTGGCCTTGCTCTGTAATCGTAATGCGTTTGCCATGTCGCGCGAACAAACTCACGCCCAGCTCTTCTTCCAACGCGCGTACCTGATGACTAATTGCTCCCGGCGTCAAATGAACTTCTTCTGCCGCTCGCGAAAAACTGTCATGACGCGCTGCCGCCTCGAAAGCGCGTAATGCTGAAAGATTGGGAAGTTTGCGTAGATCGGCCATGGCTCAAGTTTTTTATGTGAATAAAATTAGCAAGAAGGAAGAAAATTACTCGTTTTGCATCTTTCTGAGTTCAACCTAAACTACACACGTAGCAGGAGATTTAGCTTAATACGTTGGAGCTGATAGCAATTTTCTGAGCAATATAACAATCGCGCACGGAGAGCATCATGAGAAAATTATTCACTAATATAGCACCACCAGCCAATTCAGCGATAGTCGTTGCGGCCGGCAAAGTCATCTCCATGGAGATCGCAACTGCAGAGTCCGTGCAAGTTCTCAGTGGTCGTGTCTGGCTTACTATTTCTGGGCAAAAAGATGACTATTGGCTGGGAGCCGGACAATATCTGAACGTCCCTGCCGGCAGTCGTCTGGTGGTTGAAGGCGATCAGTCTGGTGGCGTATTTGAAATGCGCAAACAATCATCAGCGGCACAAACCAGCGCACGTGCGGGGCATCGCCTGCAAGCGGTAATGCCAGGTAAACTACAGTGCCGATAGTTCTTTGAAAGTACCTTATGCCAAATGCGTCCGATGACTTTACGCTTTACGGTAACCACAATTCGGGTCATGCCTATAAGGTAAAACTGATGCTGGCGGTTAGTGGAGTCCAGCATGTTTATCAAGCTGTTGATCTTGATCAGCCACGGAACGAGCGACCGGAGCCATTTCGACATCTGGCGAAATTTGGTGAAGTGCCGTTGTTGGTTCATAACGAACAGCCTTATGTGCAGTCCGATGCGATATTGATACATCTGGCCGAGCATACCGGCAAGTTCGGTGCAGAATCCGCCAGCCGGATGGCGCGTGTACGCGAGTGGTTATTCTGGGAAGCCAATCGTCTCGGCATGTGCTTACCCAATTTGCGTTATGCACGTCGTTTTGCACCCGATGAATGTCCGCCCGGCGCCATCGACTGGCTGCAAAATCGTTTTGATTTAGATATCGCACGGTTGGATAAAGAACTCGCTGATGGACGCGGGTTCATCCTCGATGACAATCCCAGCATCGCCGATTTCTCGTTGTGCGGCTATTTATTCTGGGCTGACGAAGCGCAAGTGACAGTGCCAAAAAATGTTGAAGCATGGTTACAACGCATTAGCCGCTTGCCGGGCTGGCAAGCACCATATACATTAATGCGTAAGCCAGATTGAACATTCATTTTAAGATACCCCAAAGATGACAAAAGACATTCAGAAGTTCGCTGCTTTCTCAGATGGTGATCATGGTGGAAATCCTGCTGGTGTCTGGATTGGCGATGCGTTACCAGATACTGTGGCAATGCAGCGGATTGCCGCTGAAGTGGGATTTTCAGAAACTGTATTTGCAACACCAACTGAAGATGGCTGGCGCGTACATTATTTTTCGCCAGAATCGGAAGTGCCATTTTGTGGACACGCCACTATCGCATTAGGCGCAGCTCTGTCACAGGCGCATGGCGATGGACTGTTTCATCTCACCTTAAACAACGCAAAAATTACCGTTGAAGGGCAACGTCAAGGCAGCTTAATCGCCGCAGCTTTGCAATCGCCAGCGACCCACAGTGCAGCCGTTAGTACAACACTGCTGGCAGATGCATTGGCGCTTTTTGGATATGCCGAAAATGATATAGACGACCGCATTCCGCCCGCTATCGCACACGCTGGTGCCAATCATCTGGTCATCGCATTGAACAGCCGAGAAAAATTAAGTGCCATGCGCTACAACTTGGCTGATGGACGAAGCTTGATGCATCAGGCTGGATTGGCGACTATTGTTTTAGCGTTCGCTGAAACACCGCAGTTATTTCACGCGCGAAACCCATTTGCATCCGGTGGCGTATACGAAGACCCTGCAACAGGTGCGGCAGCCGCTGCGCTCGCTGGATATTTGCGCGACATTGCCTGGCCACACGGCGGTGCAATCGATATTATTCAGGGCGAAGATATGGGGCACGGCTCGCGCTTGCATGCGGATATTCCCGCTGCAATCGGCAGCACAATTCGTGTTTCCGGAACCGTGCGATTGATGGATGTATAAAGAAAACAGGCCAGAAGGCATTACGCTTTTCTGGCCTGTTTTTTTTGCAAAAAATTAAGCTACATGCAAGGTCTGTGATCCGACATTAGTCTTTACATTGTTCAACGCTTCTACTGCACGTATCGTCGATACACATGCGCGTGCAACCTCTGCGCCCTTGACCAGAAAATGGTCAAAGAAGAATTGTTGATGCTCTTTTCCATCGTGGAAGTGATGCGGCGTCAACACAGCCGATAACACCGGCACACCAGTTTCCAGCTGCACTTGCATCAAGCCGGAAATCACCGCTTGCGCGACAAACTCATGGCGATAAATGCCGCCATCGACTACCAAACCAGTACCGACAATCGCGGCATATTTCCCACTGTTAGCCAATAATTTCGCGTGTAGAGGGATTTCAAAAGCGCCGGCGACTTGAAAGAAATCGATGTCGGCTTCAGCGAAACTTAGCTTCGTCATTTCGGCGATAAAAGCTAAACGACATTGATCAACAATATCGTGATGCCAGCCCGCCTGGATGAAGGCAATGCGTTGACCTGCGTGATGTGTTTTTGCAGATTGCATGAGACTACTCCTGTTTTTAAATAGGGCTTACTCAAAACTGCCCCAGCGGCGTTGTACCTACTTGTCGTACTAACGTACTGCCTGCGTACGGTACGCCTTGCCGGGACAGTTTTGAGTAAGCCCTATTAAACTGATAAAAAACAGGGCTATACGATTGAAGGGGATAAGCAAGACTTAGCGTGAAAATAGCAACGTCAAAAACCTGCACAGTGCTGTGCAGGTTCTCATCCCGTTCTCTCTTTATCCGGACTATACCGTCGGCTTTGGAATCACACCAAATCTGCTGACCTCGTGCTAAAAAAGCACAAGCGCTCGCGGGCTAAATATATAAATATCATTACCGCCGGTGGGGAATTGCGCCCCGCCCTGAGAACGTTGCACATATTTTTGTAAAATGGATAAAAATACGCGCATCAGGAATTTATCATATTTATTGCATTGCGGTGCCAGGCAACAGTAATTTGTCTTGTTGGAAATTCCATCTCACTAGCGTCTTTATGCCCAAAGCCACTCCGCCAAGTTTTCACGACAACATCACCGAAGGTAAGTCGATTGCCCGGCAGTACCCACGTGGAATGCATATCGATCCGCATGCGCACGAATGGGCGCAGGTGCTGTATGCGGTGGAAGGCGTCATGTGGGTCGAGGCCGAACGGGAGGCGTTGATCGTCCCGCCGCAAAGAGCTGTCTGGCTGCCAGCAGGCACAGTGCACTCCATCCAGATGCTGAGCGCCGTCGATATGCGGAATCTCTATCTGCACGAATGTAAAATCACACACTTGAGTAAGCAAAGCGATGTGTTTGAAGTCAGTAAATTGCTCAGAGAGTTGATTTCGACGATCACCGACATCGATGCCAAAGGTGATATTGATGAAGAATACGTACAGGCGGCTTTTGGTCTGGTGGTTCTGGAATTGGAGCGGGCACCGCGGTCATCTTTCCGAATTCCACTTCCCGCTGCATCTGAATCCGATCGCCGTCTGGAAATGCTCTGCCGTGCAGTGATTGCCAATCCATCCATTGCAATCAGCTTTGAACAGCATGCTGCTTCTGCTGGCGCCAGCGTACGCACGTTATCCAGATTGTTTATTCGCGAACTAGGAGTTGGTTTTGCAGAATGGCGACGCCAGGTGCAACTTGCTGTCGCCGTATCGAAGTTAGCGGAAGGCGTCTCTGTGAGTAACATCGCGCGTGAATTCGGCTACTTGACTAGCAGTTTCAGCGACATGTTCCGGCGCGAATTAGGGACCTCACCGACCAAGTTTCAAGCGGCGAAAACACTGAGCGACCCAGATAAAGAATTGCTCGCTGCGGCGTCGCAGTAAGAAGATATGGATAGTCGTCGCCATCGTCGGCGATAACTTGTCCGAAATTCGAAAGTTTTTGTCCAATCCTGTTTTTTAGCACATTACACTTGCTTCATCGCGGGTACACAGCGGTTTATCACTAATCGACTGAGGAAACATCATGAAAGCAATTCAATTTAAATCCTTCGGTAGTCCAGACGTACTGGAGTATGTGGAACTGCAGATGCCGGTATGCGATGCTGATTCGGCAATTATCCAAGTTAAGAGCGCATCGGTTAATCCTAGCGATGTCAAAAACGTATCCGGACATTTCGATCACACGGTGCCACCGCGTGTTCCAGGGCGAGATTTCAGTGGCGTCGTGGTGGAAGGTCCTGCAGAGTGGCTGGGCGCAGAAGTATGGGGCACCGGCGGCGACATTGGTTTTACCCGCGACGGCACGCATGCTGAATTCATCAAAATTCCATCGTCTGCATTGGTGCGCAAGCCCACCACGCTTAGTCACGAACAGGCATCGGCGATAGGCGTGAATTTCGTGGTCGCCTGGCTGGGTACGGTTGAATACGCGAAACTCCGCAAGGGCGAAACCATCGCGGTTATTGGCGCCAGCGGCGGCGTTGGCGGTGCGGTGACACAAATTGCCAAAGCCATTGGTTGCCGTGTGATTGCCGTCGACCGTAGCCTGCCGTTACCGGAATCACCTGCCGGCAGGTTGATTGATGAGTACATATCTTTGGAGGAAGCCCGCAAGGTTAGCAGCATTGCTGAGGTGGTCTACGACGCGGTCGGTGGCGTGGCATTCGAGACTGCATTATCTCTGGCCAAACGGCGTGGTCGGGTCCTCGAAATCAGTGCTACCGGAAAGCGCCGCGTCGAATTTGATGTGATTGACTTCTACCACAATGAAACGCAGTTGCTCGGTGTCGACAGCGCCAAACTCGGCGTTGCCGAATCCGCTCCCTTCATGGCTGCATTGGTGCAGGGCTTCGAGTCTACGCAATACGAATCACCGGTAATTGCACATCGCTTTACCCTTGAGCAAGCGCGTGACGCTTATCTTACGGTTGCTGGCGGGAGTCGCGGGCGCGTCGTCATTAATATGTGAAAAGTTTCCTCGCCAATCCGGCGAGGAATTATCGATTATAGAAAGGATTTTTCATGAAAGCATATTTGGTGTCTTTGGCGGTAGGTCTGCTTGTCGGTTTGATTTATAGTGTACTCAATGTGAAATCCCCTGCACCGCCGACTATTGCGCTGGTTGGTTTATTCGGCATGTTGGCAGGCGAACGCTTGATTCCGCTGATACGAGCGCTGCTGGCGTAGTAACGAGGTGCCGTTCCCGGGAGCGCAGTATTTCGTTACTGAAGGAATCAAACAAATAAGCGGATTATCCGATCTGCTTCACGAATCCCAAATAGGCCGCCGCTACGCGCGGATCCGCGGCCAATTCCGTAGCCGAACCTTGCATCGTCATCTCGCCGTTCTCCAGCACATAGCCATGATCCGCGACTTGCAGCGCGGCTCGTGCATTTTGCTCAACCAGCAAAATCGCTACGCCAGTTTGTTTCAAGCGCACGATGATGTGAAAGATTTCTTTGACGATTAACGGCGCCAGACCGAGGCTAGGTTCATCCAGCATCAACAACGACGGTTTCGCCATCAATGCACGGCCCAATGCCAGCATTTGCCGCTCTCCGCCCGATAGCGTGCCAGCTTGCTGTTTGCGCCGTTCGCGCAAACGTGGGAACAAATCGTAGACTACTGGCATTTGGTCTGCATAGTTGGCATCGCGTGCCTGATATCGGCGATAGCTGCCTAGCAGCAGATTGTCTTCGACGTTCATGGTGGCAAATAATTCACGCGTTTCCGGCACTAAGCACATGCCTAGTTCAACCCGTTTTTCTATCGCCATGCCAGCAATATCCGATCCTAGCAAACGGACATTGCCACGCGCCGTTCCAGTGTGCGGCAACGCACCGGCAATCGCATTGAGCATGGTGGATTTTCCGGCTCCGTTAGGGCCGATGACAGTGGCGATTTGCCCCGCTTCAACCCGCAGATTGGCACCATGTAATGCTTCGATTTTGCCGTAAGCGACGTGCAGATCGTTGATTTCTAAAACAGGTTGATCGCTGAAATCTTTATTCATCGACGCCCCCCAAATACGCCTCCAGTACCGCCGGGTCTTGCTGTATCGCGGCGGGCAAGCCTTCCGCAATTTTGCTGCCAAATTCCATCACCACTAAACGATCTGCCAGAGTCATCACAAAATCCATATCATGCTCAACCAGCAAAATGCTCATGCCTTCTGCTTGCAAGCGCTTTAACAGTGTTGCCAATGCTTGTTTTTCCTGAAGTCGCAAACCGGCGGCTGGCTCATCCAATAACAGCAAGCCAGGATCGCAACAGAGGGCGCGAGCAATTTCTAAAATACGTTGTTGGCCAAGTGCCAGACTGCCCGCTTCGGCATATAACAACTCACCTAAGCCTACTCGCTCCAATTGTTTTTTTGCTTCAAATAGCAAGGCATCTTCTTCGATTTTATTCAGCCGCAATGTACTTGTCGCGACACCAAGTACATCGCCGGAGTGACCACGTAAATGTGCACCAATGGCGACGTTTTCCAGTACGCTCATGTTCGGCAACATACGCACATGCTGGAAGGTACGGGCGATGCCGCGGCGTGCTATTTGCCGGGATGGCAAACCGGATATGGTTTCCAAGGTGTCGTGCGATCTGAATTGAATCACGCCAGAAGTCAACGGCAGTACACCAGTCACAAGATTGAACATGGTCGATTTGCCGGCCCCATTGGGGCCAATCAGACCGACGATTTCTGCTGCAGCGACGCTGAATTGCATATCGTTGACAGCGACCAGACCACCGAATTCTTTACGTGCTTTTTCAATTGTCAGCACAATTTCGCCAGGTGGCGGCTTGCTGCGCATCGCTAATGTTGTGGCACTGGCGGGAGCAATAGCTTGATGTTTTTTTGGGAAGAATTTTTCCGCAAAAACCAAGATGTAAGGCCACAAACCATCACGCGCTTTTTGTAAAAGCAGCACCATCAAGATCCCAAATACAATGATCTCAAAATTGCCATTGGCTCCCAATAATTTCGGCAATATGGATTGCAACTGATCCTTCAGCAACGTCAACACTGTTGCGCCAAGTATCGCGCCCCAGATATGCCCGGCGCCGCCTATTACCGCCATAAACAAATATTCAATGCCGGGATTCAGGCCGAACGGTGTCGGATTCACCGCGCCCTGCAGATGCGCATATAACCAGCCGGATACACTGGCCAACAATGCCGCCAAGACAAAAATCACCATCTTGATCCAAGCCGTGTTGACGCCCATGGATTCCGCCATCACGCCAGCACCGTTCAATGCGCGTATCGCACGGCCTATGCGCGAATTTAATAAGTTCTGTACACCCAATAACGCCACCAGCAACATTATCCAAATCAAGAAATACATCTTGCGTCCGGTATCAAGCGTGAATCCGAAAAGCGAGATTGCGGGTATGCCGTTCAAGCCATCGTACTTACCCAGAAAATCCAGGTTGCCGAATAAATAAAACAGCGATAACGCCCACGCAATCGTTCCGAGCGGCAGATAATGGCCGGATAGCCGCATCGTAATGGCTCCGATACCGAAAGCCGCTCCCATGGTGATGAGCAAACCGAACAGCAAACCCAGCCAAGGCGATATGCCGTATTGCGTACTCAAATACGCCGTGGTGTAAGCGCCTAAACCAACGAAAGCCGCCTGACCAAATGAGGTCAAACCACCGATGCCTGTCAACAGCACCAAGCCCAACGCGACGATGGAATACAGCCCGATGTAGTTCGCCAGCGTGATCCAATATTCCGGCGTGGGAAATAGCGGTAGTAAAATGACAACCGTTAAAAACAATAAAACGGGAAGAGATATTTTACGAAGCATTATTGATCTCCCTCATCGACTGTCTTGCTCGTCAATGAGCGCCACAACAACACCGGAATAATCAGGGAAAACACGATCACTTCTTTGAATGCACTGGCCCAAAAAGAGGAATAGGATTCCAGCAAGCCGACCAATACAGCACCGCCAGCGGCAATCGGATAACTGCCAAGACCACCAATAATTGCACCGACAAAACCCTTCAGGCTAATCAAGAATCCGCTGTCGTAGTAGATCGTGGTTAGCGGTCCAATTAAGATGCCACACAACGCGCCGATCGCTGCCGCCAGGGTAAATGCCAAACGCCCGGCTTGCGTGGTACCGATGCCCACCAGCCGCGCACCCAGGCGATTAACCGCTGTGGCGCGCAATGCTTTGCCGGATAACGTACCTTCAAAGTAAAAATACAAGGCAACAATCAGTACCACCGCAACACTAACGATCACCATGCTTTGGCCGGTAATCGACAAGCCACCGATATCTAATCGGGCATCCGAAAACGGTAAAGTGCGTGAACCCTCCGCACCAAACATCAGCAGGCCTATGCCCAACAACGCGTAATGCACTGCGACTGCGGCAATCAGCAACACCAGATTGCTAGCTTGTTCCAGCGGTTGAAACGCCAGGCGATAAACCATAGGCCCCATCGGGATCACAATCAGCAAGGTCAGCGATATCTGCAAGAGCATGTTCAAATTGGCATGGCCGTACAGCTTGGCGATGCAAAATACCGCGATAGGAAAGGCGACGAATTTGAGCAAGGACAATCCGATTTGGCGGGTGAGCGCTTGCTGTATGCTGGCGGTGCGGAACAGCGACCAAATCTCCTGAACAAAACACAGTACTCCCAGTACGACTAATAGCGTCGCCGATAACGGAAATTGATCAGCTTGTATCGCCGCCAAAGTTAATGCGCCAAAGGCGACGAACTCGCCCTGCGAAATAAAGATCACCCGAGTGACAGAAAATACCAACACTAAAGCCAGTGCCAGCAACGCATAGATCGCGCCATTAGTAATACCATCTTGCGCGAGGATGGCGGCGATGGAGAGGTCCATATCAAGCCTAAAAGGATTTTTTGTTGAGACTGGAAAAGTGCAATGTCATTTTTCTTATTTGCCGATATTACACACATAGCCGTCATTCCCGCGAACGCGGGAATCCATTTTGCGAAACGAGACACTACGTTTACATCATGTCGAATAATACGCGATGCTTGTATCAACATTGAGGCGATTCACGCGCAGGCTAAGTAACATGGATTCCCGCGTTCGCGGGAATGACAGCGGGTATGTACGAAATGTCAGTTATTTAATTATTTTCCCGCATCAAGCAATTTCCACTTTCCATTCACTATTTCCACCATCACGCGTGAACGTTGGTCGAAACCCGAGTGATCGGTTGGCGTCATGTTGATGATGCCATGCGAAACCGGCAGGTTTTTGATGGCTTCGATACTGTCGCGTAAAGCGGCGCGGAATTCTTTGGTGCCGGGTTTACCTTTTTTAAGTGCGGAAGGTGTTGCCGCCGCGAGTATTAAACCTGCGTCCCAGGCATGACCGCCAAACGAGGAAACACTGCCGACGCCGTAGGCTTTTTCATAAGCGGCACGATAGGCCATGGCTGCTTTTTTGACGGGGTTGCTATCGGGAAGTTGTTCAGCGACCACCAGAGGGCCGGTGGGCAGGAAAGTACCTTCACAATCTTTGCCGCAGACGCGCAAGAAATCATTATTGGCGACGCCGTGGGTTTGGTACAGCTTGCCTTTATATCCGCGCTCTTTTAAAGTTTTTTCTGGCAAAGCTGCCGGTGTGCCGGCGCCAGCGATCAATACGGCATCTGGGTTGGCGCTGATGATTTTAAGAGTTTGACCAGTGACGGCCGTGTCGCTACGGGCAAAGCGCTCGTTGGCGACGATTTTGATGTTGTGCTGTGCCGCCAATTTTGAAAATTCACGATACCAGCCTTCACCGTATGCATCAGAGAAGCCGATAAAGGCAACCGTCTTCACGCCGGTTTGATTCATGTGGCCGACAATGGCACTGGCCATCTCTGAATCGTTTTGCGGGGTCTTGAAAACCCAATGGCGTTTGGCATCCATAGGTTCAATTAAAACAGAACCAGCCGCCAAGGTAATCATCGGCGTACCAGATTCTGCAGCGACATCGATCATGGCCAGCGAATTAGGGACGGTGGTCGAACCCATCAACAGATCTACATTATTTTCGCTGATCAGCTTACGAGCATTTTTTACGGCATTGGTGGTATCGGTGCCATCGTCGAGGACGATGTATTCGACTTTCTGACCGGCGATTTCTTTTGGTAACAACGCAATGGTGTTCTTGCCGGGGATACCTATGGAAGCCGCTGGGCCAGTGGCGGAAACGGTGACGCCGACTTTGATTTGCGCGAGTGCGTTGTTAGCCCCGACTAGCAATAAGCATGTGATTGCGCTGGAAAAAGCGGTCTTCAAAAAAACTTTCTTCATTCAATATCTCCATTATTACTGAGGTGTTTTATACAAGAATTAACGCAATCTGCTGCGCCGCGTCATCGGTTGGTTTCAATAAAAACCGGGTTTTGGCAAACCGCTGCCAGCGTCCTAATACAAAGCTGGTCAGAATATTGGCGCGAATGGCGGCTTCTGGTTCATGGCCTTCGTTCTGGCTAGCGGCAACGCGTAACGATTGCTTTAAGGCCATCTCGATGCGATCGACAAACTGATTCATGCGCAGTTGTAGGCGTTCATCTTCATTGACCAACGCATCACCGATCATGACGCGTGTCATGCCGCGATTGCGTTCGGCGAAATTGAGTAGCATTAATGTGATCGCCTGGGCTTGCAGCAGCCCCTTTTCTTGTTCTTGAGTGATTTGATTGATTAAACCGAACACTGTCGATTCGATGAACTCAATCAAACCTTCAAACATTTGTGCTTTGCTGGCGAAGTGGCGATACAGTGCCGCTTCTGATACTTCTACCTTGGCAGCAAGAGCTGCCGTAGTGATTTTTTCCCCTTTTGGCTGCTCTAGCATGGACGCTAAAGTTTGTAGTATTTGTAATTTCCGTTCCCCGGGTTTGCTGGTGGCCATGATGTATTTTATTGTTGTTAGGACTTACGCAAAAATGCCCCAGCGGTGTTGTACCTGCTTGCCGTACCAGTGTACTGCCTGCGTTCGGTACGCCTCGCCGGGACAATTTTGCGTAAGTCCTGGTTGTATTGGTTAATAATGACTATAACGGTGGCTTAGGTCTTTTTTACATAATTAACGCAGTCTATGTACATGATTTACCAGGCGCCGGACAGATTTTACCTGTACATCAACCCCACCAACGCGTCTGCTCATAATTGGACGTCCTTTTTCACGGATCAGTGCAGAGGATTGCTTCGCCTTTGGCAAATAACCCGTGACCCATACGGTACGCATGCCGACTTTTTTTGCACTCTTCAAATTGGCCAGCGTATCTTCCACCAAAATGCAATGCTGCGGCGAAATGCGTTCGCGACTGCATATTTTGCGTAATAACTGCGGTGAAGGTTTTGGTCGTAATTGACCATGGACGAACATCGATTCAATCGAAATATGTTTTGCCACATGGCGTTGCAAACCAAAATGCCGCATGATTTGTTGAGAATAGTCCAGCGGCGCGTTAGTCAGTAAAATTTTACGACCCGGCAAGCGCTTCAGGAGATTGATCAGGCCGCGTTCTCCCCGTATCATGCCGTGCAAGTCGTCGAAGCGATGCGCTTCGCGCAAAAAATCTTCCGGGCGCACTTGATGGTGTTTTATCATGCCCAACAGAGTCGCCCCATAAAGTTGCCAATATTTGGTGCGCGTTGCATCCACGGTGGCAGCATCGGCATCGACGCCATCGACACCCAATACGCGAGCAAGATAGCGATTCATGTTTTCATGAATCGCTGGAAAAATCGCATAGGAAGCGTTATGCAGTGTGTTGTCCAGATCAAACAACCAGAGCGGTGTAGTATTTGCCAAAATGATGTACCAGCTATGTCAGTAATTCCGCATAATTGTTTATAAGTAATCCCGCATAAGCATTTATACGTTGTTACCCTGCCTTGTCGTACTAAAGTACTGCCTGCGGCTGGGGCGTCTAGTCTACATACTTATGCGGAATTACTTACGTTGCTACCTTCGTCTTGTACTACTAAAGTGCTGTCTGCGACGAGGCGCCTGGTCTAAACAAATATGCGGGATTACTTAAATTTAAAGGAAAGCTTATGCTGAGCCAGATTATAGTCAGTTTGAGCAATTCGTTTCATTTGCTTAAGCGACTTTGGCTACCGTCATTGTGCGCGGCGCTGTTGGCGATGATGCCGCTGGCAATCCGCGCGCAAGAAAATGTGGATCAGCCATCGGCCACTGCCACAGCGCCGGAAAAGCAAGGTGGCGCACTATTCAAAATCTCTCGTGGTGAGGGCAGCAGCGCGCATGTTACCTATCTATTCGGCACGATACACGTTGGCAAAGCAGATTTTTTCCCTTTGGCGCCAGAGGTGATGCAAGCCTTATCGGAGTCGTCCAAGGTGGCGGTAGAAATCGATCCTACCGATGCCCGGATGATGGATTTGGTGCAGAAATATGCGTTGTATCCTTCATCGCAAGCGCTCACCGACGATATCTCTCCCAGTCTGTATCGCAACATTACAACGCTGCTGGAAAAATATCACGTACCGTTTGATGCTGCCGCTCCGATATGGCGCATGAAACCGTGGTTATTGGCGACGCAGTTGGGTTTGTACGACTATCAAACCAATGGTTTTACGGAGGAAGATGGCGTCGACAATTACTTGATCGCTTTTGCCAAGGCACAGCATAAACCTATCGTTAGCCTTGAGCGCATTGTTGATCAGCTCTCTTTGTTAGGCGACATGAGCATCCCGGATCAGGTTAAATTTTTGCAAGACAGTGTCGATATTTTGCAAGATACGAGTCGCGCCAATATGTCACTGGAATTGACTACGTTGTGGCGGCAAGGCGATTTGGATGGTTTGCAAAAACTATTGCAAGAGATGACCAATGACGGCACGTTCAGTGGCGCTTTTGTGCAGAAGGCGTTGTTAGACGGACGTAATCCTGTCCTGGCTGACGGCATTGAGAAAATGCTGGCGGCAAATGTCACTTCTTTTGCAGGGATTGGTACATTGCATCTGGTCGGCGCCAACAGCGTGCAGATGTTGTTGCAGCAACGCGGCTATACGGTGCAGAGAGTCTATTAAGTGAACGCCAATGAAGTACAAAATACGCGCCACGCCATTGTCATAGGCGCAGGGCTGGCAGGTAGTGCCGCCTGCCATCGCCTGACCTTGCGCGGATGGCATGTAACCTTGATCGAACGTCATCACGATATTGCGCAAGAAGCATCGGGCAATGCTGCCGGCATCTATATGCCAGTGTTATCGCGCGATGATAATCGCACCTCACAACTGGCGCGTAGCGCCTATCGGTTTGCTTTGCAATGCTGGGAGCAGTTAGGCGGGATCGGCACTGCATTTTCTGGTGCGGCCTGTGGCGTATTACAAGTACCACGCGATGCACAGCGGGTAGCACTCCAGCAGAAATTTGCACGGCAAGCCAATTTCCCTGCTGACTATGCACAATGGTTAGATCAAGCTGCCGCGAGTGAAAAAGCGGGTGTTACTGTCAACAGCGGCGGCTGGTGGTTCCCGCAAGGCGGTTGGGTGCATCCGTACAGCTTATGTCAGGCTTTGCTGAAGGCTTGCGGTGATCGTCTGGAAACACGTTTTGGGCATGCCGTTTCAACGTTGACTCAAGCCGACGGCAATTGGCAAGTGTGTGATCAGCTTGGCGCGGTGATTGCCAGTGCGCCGGTGGTAATTTTTGCGAATGGAATGAGCGCACTCACTTTTTCGCAAGCAGCAGGTTTGCCACTGACAGCGCATCGCGGCCAGGTCACTTTGCTAGCCGAGCAGCTAGCGCCGCCCAGCAAGATAGTGTTGTGTGGTGATGGTTATCTGACGCCAGCGACGCAAGGTTTTTGTAGCGTCGGTGCTAGCTATGACGCTTTTGATGATGCGCAATTACGGTCAGATAGTCAGCATGAAAACCTGATGCGCTTGAAGCTGTTGCTGCCGGACTGGCAAGTCGATCCGGCGTCGGTTCCATTAGCCGGGCGTGTTGGTTTTCGTTGTGTCGCAACGGATCGCCTGCCGCTAGTGGGAGCTTTACCGGATGTGATGAAACAGCCCGATAGAGCAACGATGCATGGAGAGCCGCAATTGAAGGATATGCCGCGTTTGCCGGGGCTATATGGATTGCTGGGATATGCATCACGCGGTTTAATCTGGGCACCGTTGGCGGCAGAATTGCTGGCCGCAACTTTGAATGATGAAGCTTTGCCGATTGCCTCAGAGTTGGCGGCAGCATTAGATCCGGCGCGCTTTCAACTGAAAGTTTTGCGTCAACATAAAAAAGCGCACTCATGAGTGCGCTTTTTTACTCGTCAGCTAAATTTTAAATTAGCGTCTCCAGCCGCCTTCCTGGCGTACCCAGTTACCGTGTCGATCCTGTCTCCAGACTGGAGCGGCATAGTTGCGGTAGCCGTGTTTGACACGAATCGATCGACCTGGAACCCAAACGTATCTGTGGCCTGAATAATTCCAATAGCCTGGTGACCAGGCATAGCCTCTGGCTTGTGGGGGAATACGTTCCATGCGAGGTGCCGGAGGGGCGATTCGGATACCGACAACTGCCTGAGCTTGTGCCTGCGTCATTGGCAACATCATGCCAGCGCTGGCAGCCAGCAGACTAATACATAGCATTGATTTGATTTTCATAAAGCTCTCCTGTGATTAATCAAGTGTTGGTACCCAATGTAAATGAGAACATCAAAAATAGTTGTAATTTTGTGTTTCTAATTTAATACCAATTGCTACGAGTTACTACCAAAAATGGCTTTTCTCGGATTTTTGATACAGTCTGCAATACTTAGAACAAAACAATACATACGCTTAATACATCTGCATCTGAATTTTGGTTCAAATAGCCTAGGGTAAAATGGCGTCCAATTTAGAACTTACCGAAGTTAGCAAAATACTCATGTTGCGATTAAACGAAATACACCTTCCTCTCAATCACGCAGACGATGCACTGCATAGCGCGATTCTGGAGCGCTTGGGCATCCAGGCCGAAGCGCTGCTGAATTTTACAATTTTTCGACGCAGCTATGATGCACGGAAAAAATCTGCAGTGATACTGACGTATACCGTGGACGTGGAAGTCAGGGACGAGGCGGCGACGCTGCTGCGTCTGAAAGCCAATAAAACGGTGTTTCCGACGCCGGACATGGAATATCAATTTGTAGCACAAGCCAACGGTGCTCAAAAATCGCGTCCTGTGGTGATTGGCACCGGACCGTGTGGTTTGTTTGCCGGATTGATACTGGCGCAAATGGGCTTCAAGCCCATCATTCTGGAACGCGGCAAAGCCGTGCGTGAACGGACTAAAGATACCTGGGGTTTGTGGCGCAAGCGTGAATTGCAGCCAGAATCTAACGTGCAATTTGGCGAAGGTGGTGCCGGTACTTTCTCAGACGGCAAACTCTGGACGCAGATTAAAGACCCCAAACATTATGGTCGTAAAGTGCTGGCAGAATTCGTCAAAGCCGATGCGCCTGACGAAATCATGTATGTCAGCAAGCCACATATCGGGACTTTCCGTCTGGTGAAGATGGTGGAGCAAATGCGCGCCTCGATTGAAGAATTGGGCGGTGAATTTCGCTTTCAGCAAAAAGTCGTTGATCTGGAAATCGACAATGGACAAATGCGTGCGGTAAAACTGGACAGTGGTGAAGTCATCGTGACTGATCACGTAGTGTTAGCGATTGGGCATAGCGCCCGCGATACGTTCCAGATGTTGTATGACCGTGGTGTATATGTCGAGGCAAAACCGTTTTCGCTTGGCTTCCGGATTGAACATCCGCAATCGCTGATCGACAAATGTCGCTTCGGTCCCAGTGCGGGTAATCCGATTTTGGGTGCGGCAGATTACAAATTAGTGCATCACTGCGAAAATGGGCGTGCCGTATATAGCTTCTGCATGTGCCCTGGCGGTACGGTGGTGGCTGCAACTTCAGAACCGGGGCGCGTAGTTACCAATGGTATGAGCCAATATTCACGCAACGAACGCAACGCTAATAGCGGCATCGTGGTCGGGATTACACCGGCTGATTATCCTGGTCATCCGCTGGCAGGGATCGCCTTTCAGCAGCACTGGGAATCGCGTGCGTATGAACTTGGCGGCAGCAATTACGACGCGCCAGGACAACTGGTAGGTGATTTTCTGGCCGGGCGTGCCTCTACCGAACTCGGCAGTGTCATACCATCTTACAAACCGGGTGTACATCTTGGCGATCTCAGCACAGCCTTGCCCGATTATGCTATCGCCGCCATGCGCGAAGCCCTGCCGGTTTTCGACAAACAAATTCGCGGCTTCGCCATGAACGATGCGGTCTTAACCGGTGTAGAAACGCGCACATCATCCCCAATCCGCATCAAACGACACGACGATACTTTGCAAAGTTTAAACACCGTAGGTTTATTCCCGGCCGGTGAAGGCGCTGGTTATGCCGGTGGAATTATGTCGGCGGCGATTGATGGCATTCGGGTGGCGGAAGCGGTTGCCTTAAGTATCACTAAAAAATAATAACGAACAGGAAATCAAAATGAGTAATACCACGGGTTTAACCAAAGATGAATATGACGCGCTTAGACTGATCGCAAAAGGTCCTGCGCGCGGTACTGAAACTGTCTGCGTAGCACGGAATGCCAAGCGCCTTTCAGGTCTTAAATATGTAGAATTTAAAAGAAATGGCCAACTGGTATTAACGGATAAAGGTAAGGAAACACTCTTCCTGAAAAACTGCATTGAAGGACTGCGTGCGGTGTCGAATGATCCGTTGGCACCGCTGGCTGGTGATGTTGCAACATTCCTCGGCAGAAAAGGGCACATCGAAGTACGCGCGGAAGGTGGTTTTGATGTCACTCCACGCGGTCGCGAAAGTCTGGCCGATATCGACTCTACGGCCAGTTAAGACGTCGAAAAATAATGGGAAATACTATGTCGTGTGATGCATGTAATGGGATTCAACAAAGAAACCGCAAAGGTCAGGGCCATGCAAAACTGACGCCAATCGGTGAGCCAGTAAAGGTCCGCAATATGGGGCAACCGGCGGTGATCATGACTCACTATGTTTGTGAGGATTGTGGTACCAAATGGCAGCACGAGGATGACAAGCGTGACGCCTATGCGGGCTGGAGTATCGAGATTTAAGAACTTTTATCCATCAAGTATTTTTCTACGCAAAGTGGGGTGGTGACAGCGCTGTTCAATGTTCTAATTAAATTCAATTCGTCGTTCCCGCGAACGCGGGAATCCACGTTGAGATCGTAATTTGGATCCCCGCGTTCGCGAGGATGACGGATTCCTTGATTTGCAGTGTTGAATGACGAGGCAGTATGGGTGCGCCATACCGCACTCCACTGTAATTTCATTGCCCCGGCACCGCCACGTAAGCGACAATCTCAATCAACATGTCCGGATGCACAAAGCCAACCACTACGACGCTGGAGCGATTCGGATAGGGTGCCTGGAAAAACGTTTTATATACCTCATCGATTGCCGCCATGTCGCTTGCAGAGCGCATATAAATCAACACTTGTGCGACGTCAGTCAGTTGCGCACCTGCGGCTTTTACCGTTTTCTCAAGATTACGAAAAGTAAGCTGAGCTTGCTCGCTGATCGTCTCTCCAGCGATCTTGGCACCGCTATCGACCGGTCCTTGCGCGGTGAAAATCAAGCCGTTGGCGTGTACCGCCCAAGAGAATGGTTGGGGTAGTTGTGGCAATCCTGTATCGATGACTTTCAGCATGGTTTTTCCATTTTTTGACTGATGATATTGAAGTAAATATTTTAAAATAATTGATTTGAAAATTATCGTCGTCCCCGCGAACGCGGGGATCCAAGTTGCGTAACATGGATTCCCGCGTTCGCGGGAATGACGAGGTTATTTGCGAACCGGTTACTTAAACAGCAAAATAGATAGCGATCTTGCATCATCGATCTTGCATCATATATAGCAACAGATACTCTCAGATTTCCGCAAGTTATAATTTACCGATGAAGACTACCCTCGCCGCGCAATTACCGCAACATCAAATCCTTGCCAGAATAGTCTGGATGCGCACTATCGCGGTGATTGGACAAGTGTTGGTCGTGATGGCCGCTTATTTCTGGATTGATATTCCATTACCGTTGTTGCCCCTGCTGGCAGTGATAGCCGCGCTTGCCATCTTTAATATTCTCACACGATGGCGCA
Source organism: Glaciimonas soli (assembly GCF_009497155.1). Classification (GTDB taxonomy): domain Bacteria; phylum Pseudomonadota; class Gammaproteobacteria; order Burkholderiales; family Burkholderiaceae_D; genus Glaciimonas; species Glaciimonas soli. The sequence goes on along the minus strand of NZ_WINI01000003.1, from coordinate 321,418 downwards.
TGCGCCATGCCAGTCCGGCGGGCGAGGCTGAATTGTTTTTTCAATTGTTCATTGATATCACCGCCCTATCCGCGTTGTTGTATTTGTCGGGCGGTGCGACCAACCCTTTCGTTTCTTTTTACTTGCCGGCACTGGCAGTGGCGGCCACGATATTTCCATGGCGTCTGGCATTTGTTTTGACGCTGTATGCGTTTGCCGGCTACTCCCTGCTCACTTATGTGTATTTGCCTTTGCACATACACGATCACGACAAGGCGATGGGATATCACCTGGCGGGCATGTGGGTTAATTTTGCAGTGTCATCTTTATTGATTACATGGTTTGTCACGCGTATGTCAGCGACCCTGCGTGAGCGTGACGCACAACTGGCGTTGGCGCGAGAGCAGCACTTGCAAAATGAGCGCATCGTTGGTTTGGGTGCACAAGCGGCCACTGTGGCACATGAAATGGGCACGCCACTGGCGACCGTGGCAGTGATCGCAGGAGAGTTGCGTTTGGAGGCAGAACGAAATCTAGCGCTGGCGCCGTACAGCGATGATCTGGCGACGATAGAAATGCAAATCGCAGCGTGTAAAACGGCGCTCGATCATATGGGTGGCAGCAATAGAGTCGACACATCACAGGAAGCATTACCCGTGAATTTATCAGCATGGCTACGTACCTTTTCTGATCAATGGCGCTTGCGTCATCCAGCGATTAAATTCCAGGTTTCCGCTCCCGATGATGATGTACAAACACGACATGCGCGTGCGATAGCACAAATTTTATCGACTTTGCTCGACAACGCCGCCCAGGCGCTGGCAAATCAAGCATCCGCTGAAATCCATCTGAGCCGAGAACCGGCAACATCACCCGATATCGCTGTCATTCACGTGAGTGACAACGGCCCCGGCATTGCCGCCGATAAGCTGAAAAAGTGTGGTTACGAACCGGTGGAGAGCGGTTCTGGCGGTAAAGGTATAGGTTTAATGCTCGCGTTCGCCAACGCGCGACAAATGCATGCCACGCTGACTTTATCATCCACCGTTGGCGTTGGTACGGTGGCGAAATTGCGATTGACAGCATGAATAATTCCGCCAATTCCGCCACTCAGCCCAGCTTCCTGATCCTCGACGACAACGAAGTTTTCGCTACAACCCTGGCACGCGCTTTAAACCGACGTGGTTTTGCGACGACGATGGTCGATACCGGACAACAAGCACTGACAGCGGCCGAGTTAACAGCATTCACCTTCGTTACCATCGATTTGCAATTGGCCGAAGATTCGGCCTTGCAATGGATCGCGCCGCTAAGACAACAGCTGCCGCAAGCACGTCTGTTAGTTTTGACCGGCTACGCCAGCATCGCTACCACTGTGCAGGCGATCAAAGCCGGTGCTGATAATTATCTGGCGAAACCGGCGAATGTGGATTCCATTTTATCGGCATTGCAGCACGACGCTGCCAACGCCGAAAATACGCTGTCGCCTGTCGCAGCGACGCCGTTATCCGTGGAACGTCTGGAGTGGGAGCACATTCAGCGCGTGCTGGCCGAGCACCAAGGCAATATCTCATCAACCGCCCGGGCTTTAAATATGCATAGACGTACGTTGCAACGGAAATTGGCTAAGAGGCCAGTTGCGCAGTGATGGTCATTGAAGTTTCCAAACAAATTCCTGTTTAATCCACGTATCAGTAGGTTTGCCGTTTTGTATTGATGGGCTGAATTTACACTTGCTGAATATATCGGCTGCGGCATTATCTAATAATGGATGACCGCTAGACACGAAGATAGATGTCCCGATAGGATCTCCTTCTTTGGAAAGGTGGACATTCAAAATCACGGTTCCGGCTTCTCTGGCAGCCAGGGATAGGCTGGGGTATACAGGCTGCGGGCAGCTGCTTTGAATGATCTTTGGAGACTGATCTGGAGTAGTCGCCTGAATTGCAGAACAGCCAGAGAGAATTAATGCAGAGCAAAGTAGAAAATATTTCATATATTTTTTCTTTTCGTATGTGAATAATCGTGTTGCGGTCGTTATGAACGATGGCAACTGCCCGGCCCACACTGCGACAATCTGTCGCATCCCCATCATGCAATTCCCACCATACAATCCTACGCTTTTTAAGGATATTGGTGATGCGTGCATTTCAGTCTCATGGTAAGTCTCGCATATCTCAGCAACTACAGCAATTATTAGTCTTGTCGATTGCTGCGGCCTGTAATGCTGCGTATGCAGACGACACGGATATGAGCGATGAGATCAGCACGGTGGAGATCAATGCTCCACGCCGAGTCGCCAATGAGAAGCTGCTGTTGGATCGTGTCAGCAGCGGCAGCAGGCTAGACATGAGCGTGCGCGAAACGCCCGCCAGCATCAGTATTGTTGACCGCTCTACTATTGAAGCGCGTGGTGCCAGCGATACGCAGCAAATCTTGAATGGTGTGCCTGGCATTACGGCCGCATCGCCACCGGGTAGTGCAGGGTTTGTTTCCTACCGAGGGTTTTCTGGCTCGCAAATAACGCAATTATTTAACGGCATCACGGTGCAATACGATGCCATTGCTGCGCGACCGATTGACAGTTGGATAATCGATCGAGTTGAGACTGTCGGTGGCGCTTCCAGCTTTTTATATGGTTCCGGTGCGGTCGGCGGTTCGATCAATTACATCACCAAACTCGCCAATCGCGATGGCAACGCGACCGACGTATTTTCCAGCGCTGGCACCAATAATTCCGCCGTGTTGGCAGCGGGTTTTAATCGTCAAATTAGCGGTGACAATGCCGAAACCTCCGATAACAACACCGCCAATTATCTGCGTATTGACGTGAGCCGTTCGGCCAATGACGGCGATGGCGATTACTCCATCGAAGGTGAGCGTCGTCGCGCCAGCACGGTAGCGGTATCGCTATTGAGCGATATCACACCGCAGTTGTCGCACACGCTCGCATATGAATATCAAAACGAAATCGTCAAGCGTCCGTATTGGGGCACGCCGGTGCTAAATCCTATAGCTGGTACTGCTGTCATTGATTCCAATCTGCGCTTCAAAAATTACAACGCAGAAGATGGCCGTTATGATCAGTCGGTGCAGTGGCTGCGTTCTATGATTGACTATCGATTATCTGATGCCACGTCGTTTAAAAACACGCTTTATCATTACCAGGCGTTGCGTAATTACCGCAATATCGAAACTTATCGTTATACGCCTGATAACAGCATGATACAAAGATCAGGCGGACTACTGCAGCGGCATGAGCAGGATATGACCGGCAATCGTTTCGAGGTGCTGCATAAGGCTACGCTGGCCGGCTTGGCATCTGACTGGGCTGCGGGCGCTGATTACAGCGTCAACCGCGTAACGCGTTTCCCGCGTTCCTATCCCGGGGTGATTGATACAGTGTCGCCCTACGATTTCAACCCCGGCGAGTTTTTTGATATTCCCGGCATGACGTTAGGGAATGGCCCCGATAAAACCAATCGCACCACAACGCTGGCAGTGTTTCTGGAAAATCGCACACAGCTGCTTTCCCAGTTGGCGTTGGTCAGCGCCTTACGGCATGATCAAATTGATCTGACTGTGACGAACAAACGAGAAGTAACGCCGACCAATCCGGCATTTTTCAAGCGCAGCTATCAGCCCACCACTGGCCGTCTCGGGCTAGTCTATGACATCACACCGCACGCGAACGTGTATGTGCAATACAGTACCGCAGCCGACCCGCCCTCTGGTGTTTTGAGTACGGCAAACTTGGCACAGGTGCAGGATTTTGGTTTAACTACCGGCCGCCAGTTTGAGGTTGGCAGCAAAATCGATTTCTGGAATGGCAGAGGTAATGCGACCATTGCAGCCTATACCATCACCCGTAAAAATCTGGCGATTGCCGATGTCAACAATCCAGGCATGACGCTCCCAGTGGGACGGCAATCATCAAAAGGGATAGAACTGGCATTCGGTGTGCGTGCCAGTCAGGCACTCAAAGTGCAAGGTAATCTGGCATTGGTCAGCGCGCAATATGATGATTTCATGGAAAACGTGAATGGCATTGCAGTTTCCCGCGCGGGAAAGCGTCCGACCAATACGCCGACCAGCGTCGCCAATCTGTGGCTGGATTACAGTTTTATGCCGAACTGGAGTGCTGGTGCTGACGCCCGTTACGTATCTTCAGTATTTGCGAATAATGCCAACACCGTGCGCGCTTCTGCCTACACGATTTTTGGCGTAAATCTCAGTTATCGCCTGCAACAAAACACTACCATTACGGCACGTATAAAAAATCTGACCGATAAAATCTACGCTGCCTACATCACCGGCACACCAATGGTGTATCTGGGTGCGCCAAGAACATTTGAAGTTTCATTAGCCGCCAATTTCTAATGAAGCGCTGGCTATTTCTCGCTCATCGCTGGCTTGGCATCATCCTGTGTTTATTCATGGCGATGTGGTTTTTCAGCGGTGTGGTGATGATGTATGTCGGTTATCCAAAACTGACCGACAGTGAGCGCCTGGCAAAACTGCCAGAATTGGCGTGCGCAACATCGTGCATTTCGTTGGAAAATGCAGTCAACGTGCTGCCAACGATGCTGCAATCGTCGTTAACCGCTATCACTCTGACTAGCGTTGCCGGTGAACCGCGCTATCAATTTACAGGAATAGGAAAGCGCGTCTTCAGTGTGGATGCGCGCACCGGTGCATTGGTAACTGCCATTTCAGAGGCTGATGCACTGCGAGCAGCGCATGCATTTATGCCGCGCGCCGGGATGCAGTATCTGGATGCGGTCAATGAAGATACCTGGACTCATTCTCGAGGCTTAGATCAGCATCGACCGTTGCATCGGGTGCAGATGAACGATGCCGACAGCACTTTGCTTTATATTTCTTCGATGACCGGCGACGTGGTGCGTAAAGCGACGCACACTGAGCGTATCTGGAATTACGTCGGCGCCTGGTTGCACTGGTTATATGCGTTTCGCGGCGGCGTATTGGATGCGGCATGGAGCAACGTCGTGCTGTATTTATCGCTGGCTGGCGTATTGTTGTCATTTGTCGGCACGGTGGTTGGCCTGATGCGCTGGCGCTTCCGTGGCAGCTATCGTTCGGGTGCCAAAACACCTTATCGTGAATTTTTCATGCGTTGGCATCATGTGATTGGCCTGGCTTTCGCAGGTATCACCATTACCTGGATTTTTAGCGGTTTGATGTCGATGAATCCCTGGAGAATTTTTGATTCACATTCATCGCCACTCAACAAAGCAGTTTACGTGAATGGCGATGAGAGCGATGGAAATTTATCGCCAGCGAAATTCCAGATAAGTGCATCACAAGCAATCGACGCTTTACAAAACATACTACGGCCGCGAGAAATTAGCTGGCATATGTTGAACGGAAAACCATATCTGGTTGGGGTTAACGGCGCAGGTCGCACGCGTATCGTTCAGGTCGATGGGGATACGTTTTCTTTGCGAGAAGAATTCCCCACGTCGCAACTGGTAGAAGCGGCCAAAAAATTAATCCCAAATGCACACGCAGCGATTGAAGTGGTAAATCACTACGACGCTTACTATTACGCACGTGATGCGCATACGATGATGGGAAACAGTGAAAAGCGCCTACCAATAGTAAGAGTCAAATTTGACGATCCGCAGCAGACCTGGTTGCATCTCGATCCCTATACGGGAACGGTAGAGGGCACACTAACCCGCACCAAACGCGTGTATCGCTGGTTGTTTGGGTTGTTACATAGCTGGGATTTACCGATCATGTTGGCAAGTCGGCCACTGTGGGATATGGCGTTGATCCTACTTAGCGCCGGTGGTTTTTTGTTGAGTGCCACCGGGATTGTGGTGGCATGGCGGCGATTAAGAAAAAAATTGCTTGAATAAGCTAAAATCCCGCCATGAAAATTATCTTTGCCGGAACTCCCGAATTCGCCGCTGTAGCGCTTAAGTCGCTGCATGATGCTGGCCATGAAATTGTCCTGGTGCTAACGCAACCAGATCGCCCCGCTGGACGCGGCATGCAACTGCAAGCCTCCGCCGTCAAACAGTTTGCGCTGGCGCATAACATGCCAGTTGCACAACCGATATCGTTGCGCTTGGATGGGAAGTATCCCGAGATCGCTCAGGACGCACACGCACTATTGCATGCCACGCCGCATGACGTGATGGTGGTTGCTGCCTACGGACTGATCTTGCCATTGTCAGTACTCACTATCCCGCCACGTGGCTGTTTGAATATTCACGGTTCGCTATTGCCCCGCTGGCGCGGTGCGGCACCGATTCATCGGGCGATAGAAGCTGGCGATCTTGAGACTGGTATAACCATCATGCAAATGGATCAGGGGCTGGATACCGGCGCGATGCTGCTGATCGAAAAATGTCCGATTGCAGAGACAGATACCACCGCCAGCCTGCATGATAAATTGGCGACACTTGGTGGAACCATGATAGTTGAGGCCTTGCAGAAATTAGAAGCAGACGCATTGCCAGCAACACCGCAACCAGACGACGGAGTCACTTACGCCGCCAAGATTAGCAAAGAAGAAGCCGCACTAGACTTCACTTTACCGGCCGAAGTGTTAGCGCGCAAAATCCGCGCCTTCAACCCTTTTCCCGCAGCGTTTGCGCCGTTTGGTGGTGTGACCTTGAAAATCTGGTCAGCACAAGTTGTGGCGAACGATGGCGCACATCCAGCCGGAACCATCATCAGCGCTGATCCACACCATGACGTCATTGTCGCTTGCGGTGAAGGTGCTTTACGTTTGACGGAATTACAAAAACCAGGTGGCAAGCGCTTGCCTGCTGCGGATTTCTTGCGGGCGTTTCCTATGCAGGGTGGGAAGTTTGATTGAATAAAGCGGTAATTAAATCGGCGTAATCAATTTTAAAAAATATCCGTCATCCTCGCGAACGCGGGGAGCCAAGTTACGTAAAATGGATTCCCGTCTTCGCGGGAATGACGGAGCTGGGTTTTACATTTCTAATCGCTGACTTCCAACCCAACTCTCCCCAGCAAGCAATGTCATCGGCACCGCCACCAACGCCGCCTCCACGCAAATAAACTGCTGATAGGCGTCGTCCGGTAAATCAGCAATTTGAGCACATAGCGTTTGCCACGGATTCCAGACTACCAAATCAGGAAATCCGGTTTTGCTGATAGCGATGTTTTTCTGCGGTGACAGTAATTCGACCGCTTTATCCGCTTGCAAAAACACACTATCCACTTCGTTATTCACTTGCAATAACGTGTCTTCGAATATACCGTTGCGCTCGCAGGTTTTATCCGTCGTATCAATATAACGACAACCTTGCAAACCACGAAGCGCGGTGTCAGCAATCGGTGTCGCCAGATAAGTATGCAATGCACTGGTGAACGTGAACGCATCTGTGCCAGTGTTTGTCACTGCCAATTCTGCATTGAGCGTCCGTGCGGAAAAAGTGATGTTCAATGTCAGCGTAAACGCATGCGGAAACAACGCTCTGGTTTCGACACTATCTGACAACGTCAATTGCATAAAGCCATCACCCGATGCGCATAAACGCCAAAGCGAGTTACGCGCAAAGCCATGCTTAGGTAAATCGCCTTTGCTAGCGAATTGCGGGAAGATGATTGGAATGCCGCCACGGATTGCCGCGCCGGCACCCATTTTCGTCAGTGGACTTAAATATAAATGCTCGACGCCATCTGCCGTACGCCATGAACAAAGATGACCACCATCGAGTGAAACTGAAATATGCGCGCCATCTTGTGATGAGGCATTGATGAGATTGTTTGACATTGAATTAATTTTACTTGGAATTAGGAGACGCATCGAGCGCCGCGTCTATGGCTGCAGCAACATGCAAAGCCGTTGTATCAAAGACCGGTAGCGCCGAATCATTTTGTGCTATCAGCAGCATGATTTCGGTACATCCCAAAATCACGCATTGTGCACCTTGTGCTTTCAAATCTTGTATCACGCGCTGAAATTGCTGGCGCGATGATGCATTAATGTTGCCGTGGCAAAGCTCATCGTAAATAACGCTATGCACCAAATCGCGGTCTGTATCGGAGGGAACGATCACCTCCAGATCATGCAGTTTTTCAAGTCGGCCGCGATAAAAATCCTGTTCCATCGTAAAGCGTGTACCTAATAAACCTACTTTGCTATAACCACTATGTTTGATTGCCGCTGCCGTTGGATCGGCAATATGCAATGCGGGGATTTCCACCGCATCTTCTATTGCTGTCCATACTTTATGCATGGTATTGGTACATAACACGATGAAATCTGCCCCACCGGCTTGCAAACTACGCGCGGCTTCCGCCATTTCGCACGCGAGTTGATCCCATTGCTCTGCATGCTGCAAGGTTTTGATATGTTCGAAATTGACCGTGACCATCAAACTTTTGGCGTTGTTGTGCCCGCCTAAACGCGCTTTTATACCGGTATTGATCAGGCGGTAATATTCAGCTGAAGATTCCCAGCTCATACCGCCGATAAGTCCAATGGTTTTTTGTGAAGTGGATGTTGTCATGTTGGCGTTATCTCGCATTCAGAACGGCTATTGTGCCATTTAAGCGGGAGTTAAACCAATTACAAAGCAGATTAGATCAACGGCAAACTAAAACTGACACCATGTTGTTTAAAGCCGTATGTTTCGTAAAAGCGATGCGCATCTTCTCGCTTCAAATTTGAAGACAAGGAAATTTTATAGCAACCCGCTTCAGCGGCGATGTGGCAAGCTTGCTCCAGCATCACGCTGCCGATACCCCGATTGCGACAGGTGCGGCTGATGACTACGGCATCAAGTACCGCCTGTTGCGCACCCTCGTGCGTGAGGCTGCCAAAAACTAATAAGCTAAAAGTGCCAACAGCGACACCATCAGCCAGCACCAGATAAGCACGGAAATAGGGATATGCCGCCATTTGTTCCATGATCGTACGCGCCCTGTCAACGCCCAAATTCGGGCGTGTCGGGGTGTCATCCATTTCAGCCAGGAGCCGGATAATGGTGTGCGCATCATCCGCTGTAGCCGGTTTGATTTCGATAGCTGGATCAGGCATACAAACGCTTAATGGTAGATCGTAATCAGTGTCAATGAATCGGGTTGCAAAGGTGCGTGTTTCTATTAAACGCCAGCTGGAACAGCGACAAAAATACACTGATCCATCAAGCCGACAACATGCATTATATGAACAGCTTGCGCATACGTGACGACATCATATCGATGAGAGTTACCGTGACTACAATCATGATCAATACGGCACACGTTTCAGCGTATTCAAAACTGCGGATTACTTCCCACAAAATTACACCGATACCGCCAGCGCCAACCATACCGACTACGGTGGCAGAACGGACGTTGGCCTCGAAGCGATACAAGGTATAGGAAATCCACAACGGCAGAACTTGTGGCAGAACACCGAACACCACTTCTTCTAACGCATGTGCGCCAGTAGCGCGGATACCTTCAACGGGCTGCGGATCAATCGCTTCAACAGCTTCCGAAAATAATTTCGACAGAGTGCCGGTAGTGGAGACAAATAATGCAAGAACACCGGCAAAAGGCCCAAGGCCGACGGCGACGACGAACAACATCGCAAACACCATTTCATTAATTGCCCGCGCTGCATCCATGAAGCGTCGCACCGGTTGGTTGATCCATGCTGGCGTGATATTTTCTGATGCCAGCAATCCCAGCGGGACGGAAACGACGACCGCCAACACAGTGCCCCATATGGCGATTTGTATGGTCACCAGCAACTCTTGCAAATAGGTGCGCCATTCATGGAAGTCTGGCGGGAAAAAGCTGGCTGCATACGTGACCATATTGCCACTGTCGCGGAACAACTCCAGCGGGCGCATGTCCGCACCTTTCCAGGTCCCGATCAGAACGGCTAGCAATACGCCCCAAAACAGCGTGCGGGTTATTGGTTGTTTGGGCGGAGTTGGGAATGTTGGGAGTACCGGAGCTGTATGCATTTTTGCAGAAGTTGTCATTTGGTGTACGTGTTGAAACAAAGAGACTTTAAGTCCTTCTCCCGCAGGTGAAGGTAAGAAATTCAGGTTAAGGTCAGGGTAGTTGTTCAGCCCTCAGCGACGACTTGCAACTGCCCTCACCCTAACCTTCTCCCGCGTGCGGGGAGAAGGGTGGTCATTTCACTTTACTTTAGGCTTTTGCCAATGCAGCCAACTTGCCATTGATTGCGTCAAGTTTGGATTTCTTATCTTCAACGCTCAGGTTGTTATCAGCTTCGATTTTTGTTTTTTCTTTAAACAATTCCAATTGGCGAACCGGGATCAACTGGGCATCGCTGGACTCTTTGAAGCCGCTGTATTTCAACTTTTCAAGCGCCACTTTTTCTTGCGCTGCGTTAGGGCCGGTTTTGCCATAGTTGACGAAGAAGTCTTTGATTTTTTCTTTAGTAGCGGCCGGCAAATCTTTTTTCCATACCAGCGGATCAGCAGCGATCAATGGTGATTTCCAAACGATGCGCAGTTTGTTGGCGACGTCCGGTTGACGTGCTTCGATCAGCGCCAGTGTGTCTGATGCAAACACGGCAGCATCAACTTGTTTGTTGACGACTGAAAGAATATTGGCTGAGTGTTCAGCGCTACGGATAGTTTTGAATGCTGTTTTTGGATCGACTTTATTTTGACCGAAGATGTAGTAGCTCGGTACCAGGAAACCGGATGTCGAGTTAGGATCGCCAATACCAAAATTCAGTGTTTTTGAATTTTTCAAAATATCGTCAACGCTTTTCAGTGGGCTGTCCGCTGGAACGCCGACCAAACTGTAATAGCCTTCTGTGCCGTCAGTATTCATGACGTGCGCAAACACTTCGCCGCCGGCGCGATCTACCGCTTCCATTGCTGATTTATTGCCAAACCAGGCTACTTGTACTTTGCCGAAACGCATACCTTCGATGATGCCAGCGTAGTCAGAAGCGAAAAAGCCATTTACTTTAACGCCCAGTTTTTTGCTCATAGCGTCGAGCACTGGTTGCCAGTCTTGTTTCAAATTCTGTGATGACTCAGTCGAGATGATACCGAAATTGATTTCTTTGCCCGCTTCTTGCGCATGCACGACTGCAGAGCTGCTTGCCAACACAGCCAAGCTCATGGCAGCGGTGGAGATTAACTTTTTAAACATGAACGAAACTCCTAATAGGAATATAGATAAGAAATTAGACAAAAACGACGTGGAGACAACAGGGAAAGCAGGTGAAAAATTTACTCAAATACGTTATGCGACAATCGCCAGAGCAGGTTTGACTGCAGGTCGATCAAATGGCGTAGCGACGTCAACTGCAGGGCGCGTCAGGCTGTTGGAGCCGCCGATAATATCGGCTGCTTCGGTGCCATATAATTCGCGTAACATTGTTTCGGTCAGAGCGCTGGAAGGGCCGTCATACACTACTCGACCTTTATTTAGCGCGACAGTGCGAGGGCAAAAGCGGATGGCAACATCGACCTGATGCAAAGATACGATCACCGTGGTGCCGTCGATGCGATTGACATCGGCCAGCGTTTGCATGACCTTGCGGGCGGATTCTGGATCGAGCGAAGCGATCGGTTCATCGGCCAATACGATGCTGGCTTTTTGGACGATGGTGCGAGCAATCGCGGCGCGTTGTTGCTGGCCACCGGATAGCAGTGCGGCACGTTTATAGGCGTGATCAACGATGCCAACCCGCGCTAACGCTTCCATGCCGAGGGCTTTTTCTTCTGGCGTAAACAGTTTGAAGCAACTGCGCCACAGTGGAATGCGCGACAAGCCACCGGTCAACACGTTCGTTAATACCGGCAAACGACCTACCAGATTGAATTGCTGAAAAACGAAACCGACATTGGCACGTACTGCACGGATATGACGCGCAATCACACCGTTCTTCTGCACGATTTGACCGTTAATGATGATTTCGCCGCCGCTGCCTTCAGCATCACGATCGCCGGCCATCAAGCCGGACATGTGACGTAACAGCGTGGATTTACCGGAACCGGAAGCACCAATCAACGCGACCATTTCGCCCGGAGCGAAAGACAGGGTGACATTATTGAGCGCCTGAAAGCTGCCCGTGTTACCCGCCGCACCTGTGCCGCGAAATGTCTTCGACAAACCTTTTACTTCAACCATAGTCTCACCATTTTTGTTGCTGTCGAGGTAGCAAAGGCATGACCTTCACTGACAGCGTGTTGCAAAGAATGGTCGCAGTATCACTACCAAATATGTCGTGCGTATGAAGTTTTCATGACCATTTGATGACATTGCAGATTGTGTTTTGTCGACAATATGGATTAATTACTGGTTTGGGCTTGTTAAAGATGCTCTGAACTCAGGTGGTTCTGAGGAGAAGGCGGTCGATATGATCGTACAAGCGCCAGAGTTTTGGGGCGCTGAGTGACATTGTAATAATTACAATGTCAAGGTGGTGAAATTGGAAATGCTATAACTTTTGTACAACAATCGCAGCGACATCGGTTCGTTGTCGTATTTGTAGTCCTGTATTTTCGGCCTCGGACCGGCTAGAAAACGGCCCGACATACAAACGATATACGCCGTTATTGGGAGAGATATTTAACGGGGCGGAAAGATCGGGAAGTTGTTGCTGCAAACGCTGTTGCGCGGCATCGGCATTGGCTTGCTGTGCATATGCACCAAGTTGCAAATAAAATCCGCTGGCAAGTTCTGCTGGCTGTGATGGCGGAGTTGGCAGTGTAGCTACCGAGGTAGCAACGCCGCTATCCGACGGTGCTGTATTCGCTACGGTTGCCATTATCGCCTTCGAATTGGCAGTAGGCCCGTTTTTATTGATAGCGATAATATCCGCGGGAAGCAGGCGTTCAACTTCCAGTTCAGTGCTGCCGTGGCCGATATAACCTAATTTGAGTGCTGCGGTATAGGATAGGTCAATGATGCGGCTGGAGTGAAACGGACCCCTGTCATTGATGCGAACGATAACACTCTTGCCGTTACTTAAATTGGTAACCCGTGCATAAGATGGGATCGGCAACGTCGGATGCGCCGCTGACATTTTGTACATGTCATATAGTTCACCCGATGAAGTGCGCTTATTGTGAAATTTCTTGCCATACCAACTGCCGGTGCCGCGTTGCTTAAACGGCTTGTTGTCCACCAGCGGCGTATAGGTTTTGCCAAATACTACGTATGGTTTATTGCCAGTTTTAGCGTACGGCTCGATGTCTGGGGTTGCATCGGGTGTATTTTCCAGGCCAGCCGGAATGTCATCGCCAGGACCATCGTCCTTATAGTAGCCACCGCGTCCCGAGCCGGCCGGAGGTAAAACCAGTTTGCCTGATGAGGATGACGATGCGGGCTTGGTTGCCGGTGCTGTAGATGGCGGCGTAGTACTACAACCGGCCAGTATCAGCACAGATGTCAACGTGACCCAGGCAGCGTAACGGGAAAGATAAGAAGAACGCATGATGCTTTCCTAAGATTTCAGAGCTAAACGAAATAGATTTGTAACTGATCCAGCGTAATCAATTTTAAAAATCCGTCGTTCCCGCGAACGCGGGAATCCATGTTAAACGTAAGATGGATCCCCGCGTTCGCGGGGACGACGCAGATTGGATTGATGTGATATTTATTAAACTGATTACGCTTTCTTGCTTTTGCTCAATCAAGTCTGAATCAATTTACGATGGCGCTGTATGCTCATCAAAATACCCGAACCTAAACCCAGTGTAAGCAACGCTGTACCGCCGTAACTCATAAATGGCAATGGCACGCCGACTACCGGCAAGATGCCGCTGACCATGCCCATGTTGACGAACGCGTAGGTAAAGAAAATCAACGTGATAGCGCCAGCCAACAAACGCGAGAACATGGTTGGTGCATTGAGTGCAATCATCATGCCGCGTGCGATCAACAGCGAATATAAGAACAGCAGAACGCAATTGCCTATCATGCCGAATTCTTCTGAGAAGACTGCGAAGATGAAATCGGTAGTGCGTTCCGGGATGAACTCCAGATGTGATTGCGTACCCTTCAGCCAGCCTTTGCCAAAGATACCGCCAGAGCCGACTGCGATGGTGGATTGAATAATATGGAAACCTTTGCCGAGCGGATCGGAGGTCGGGTCAATCAACATCATCACGCGTTGTCGCTGATAGTCGTGCAGCACCGACCACAACACCGGCAAACTGGCGCCAACCGCCACTGCCAGGCCAATCAATATGCGCCAAGACAAACCGGCGAAAAAAATCACATAAAATCCGGCCGCCAACACCAGTGTTCCGGTGCCCAAATCGGGTTGTCGGATGATCAAGCCAACCGGTATCGCCAGTAATGCTGCGGCGACCAGATAATCGCGCCAGGTAATCATGCCTTCGCGACGCTGGAAATACCATGCCAGCATTAATGGCATGGCGATTTTCATAATCTCTGACGGTTGGATCACAATGCCGAAATTGATCCAGCGGCGCGACCCCTTTTTGACGATACCAAAGAGCGCTACAGCAATCAGCAGCGCTACACCCACTGTATAAATGGGAACGGCAAAGCGCATCAACGTTTGCGGCGGAATGCTGGCAGCGATCCACATCATGACGAACGCCACCAGAATATTGCGCACCTGGTCTTCTACGCGTCCAGGGAAGTCGATACCAGCAGAATATAAGGTCACCAATCCCACGCACAGGATCAGAAATATGATCAAGGTCAATGCCGCATCAAATTTCACTACTTGTGATTTGATCAGACGCCACCAGGATTGTTTATCGGTAAAATCCATGATTATTCTTTATTTCCAGCAGTTTCAGCACCGGTTTTATAAGTGGCATCTGTCGTTGCATCCGGATTGTCGCTTGGTTGATCTGGTGCGGGTTGTTCGACCGCCGTTGCTGTAGCTTCTGATTTGCTGTCTTTTTTGGCATCGTCCGGCGCACTGGCATTCAGCGCGCTATCTGCGGGCAATTTGCCGAGAAGATAATAATCCAGTGCTTTACGTACAATCGGCGCCGCCGCCGTAGCACCGAAGCCACCATTCTCAACAATCACGGCAATCGCAATGCGAGGATGATCAGCGGGCGCAAAAGCCGTATATAACGCATGATCGCGCATACGCTCACTGACCGTATGTCGATTGTATTTCTCATCTTGTTTGACCGTAAATACCTGCGCCGTCCCGGTTTTTCCGCCCGATTCATAGCCGGCACCCGCGAACACTCTGGCCGCAGTACCACTATGGGTCACAGCTACCATGGCGTTTTTGATGAAGTCGATATTTTCCTGTTTCAGCGGAATCCGATAACTTTCTTTCGGTACGGTTTCGGTCAGCTTGTGGCTAACACCATCTTCTATCGTTTTGACCAGATGCGGCTTCATGACAATACCGTTATTCACTAACGTTGCCAGAGCGTGCGCCATTTGCAATGGTGTAAATGCATTTAGCCCTTGGCCGATACCAAGTGAAATAGTGTCGCCACCCAGCCATTTTTGTCGTAATGCGGTTTTGAATGTGCGCTTTTTCCACGCTGGAGAAGGCAGCAAGCCGGTGCGTTCATGTTCCAGATCAATGCCGGTCAGTTGTCCAAAACCGAATGGCTTCATGAAGTCATAAATCGCATTGACACCCATATCATTGGCCAACATGTAGAAATAGGTATCGCAGGACTCGATAATCGCTTTGGACATATTCACAATGCCATGGCCACCGGGGACATCGTCACGGAATTTATGTCCGCCCAGCATAAAGAAACCCTGGTCTCTGATGGCATCTTGCGGCTTACGCAAACCCAGTTCGAGCGCCGCCAGTGCCATGAAAGGTTTGTAGGTGGAGCCTGGCGGATAGGTGCCGTTCATCGGTCGATTGATCAAAGGATGGTCGGGTGAATTGAGTAACTCATCCCAGCTTTGCTGATCAATGCCATCGACAAACATATTCAAGTCGTAAGTCGGCTGGGAAACGTAAGCCAATATATCGCCAGTAGCGGGATCAATCGCCACCAATGCGCCCCGATTTTTACCAAAGGCTTCTTGCACGACTTTTTGCAGTCCGATGTCAATCGACAAAATCAGATTGTCGCCAGGTATCGCCGAGGTGCGTGATAAGGTGCGAACAGCCCGGCCACTGGCGGAGATTTCAACTTCTTCGTAACCCGTGGTGCCATGCAGATAGTGTTCGTAGCTTTTTTCAAGGCCTTCTTTGCCGATGTAATCCGTGCCTTTGTAATTGGCGGCATCATCACTGTCTTCGATGGCGGCGGCATCTTTTTGACTGATCCGGCCGATATAGCCGATCACATGCGCGGCAACGTCGCCCAACGGATATTCGCGGAACAAGCGTGCTTGCACGTCAACGCCAGGAAAGCGATAACGTTGCGCGGTGAAACGTGCAACTTCTTCGTCAGTCAGGCGAGTGCGGATCGGTAAGCTGGCAAAACTTTTGGAGTCATCCATCAGCTTTTTGAAACGACGTCTATCTTTGGCATCAATATTGACGATGTGCGATAAATCATCAATCACATCTTCCAGCTTGCCGTTCAGTTTGGAGCGCGTGATCTCCAGCGTGTAAGCAGAATAATTACGTGCCAACACGACACCATGTCTATCCATAATCAAACCGCGATTAGGAACGATAGGCACCAGCGAAATCCGATTTTCTTCGGCTTGTGCGGCGTAGGCATCATGCCGTACCACTTGCAGCCAGACAAAGCGCGCGACCAGCAGCGAAAAACACAACACCACAAACAACACTGCAGCGGTGATCCGCATGCGGAATTTATGGAGTTCGCTTTCGGTATTTTTAAATTCAGTCATGAAGTTTTTGGGCGCCCATGTCGCTCTCTAGATCGGGCGATTTTCATCACGATTCACAGCACGGCGTTGTGGCGCTAATAATAACCAACATAACAGCGGCCATAAGAGCGTACTCACCATGCTGGAGTAAAAAAACTCCCAACCCGGGAATTTGCCGTGAATAATCATTTGCACTACCAGTTGCAGCAGCTGCGTCAGCAGCAGCAATGGCAAGACGTGTAGCGCTTGTGTCAGCGGCGAAAACCATAACACGCGACGGTGAATCATGATCGCGGTGTAGGCTAGAAATGTGTAGGCCAAAGCATGCTGGCCGAGTAGCGTGGAATCATGCACGTCCATCAACAAACCCAGACAGAACGCGATCGTGATGCCGACTTTGCGTGGCTGATAGATGCACCAAAACACTAATACCAAAGCGACAAAATCGGGAGCAATCGGCGATAGACCCCACGGTAATAAATTCAGAAAAAAGGCCAGCAATAATGTCAGAGCGATGAAAGCGCTATTGGCCGGCAAGAGGATGTAATGCGGGCGTCTCATTTGCTACGCTCCTTAGGGTTTTTGCGATCAGCGGGATCTTTTGAAGCATCAGCTTTTGCGGCACTGGTTTTAGCCGCATCGTTTTTGCTACTATTTTTCGCGCCTTCTTTAGCGGCTTTTTGTTGCGCCAGCTTTACTACATCTACCGCATCCTTGTTGCCGTCGGCGTTATTGGTTGTACGACGCTTGCTGAGCGCTTCGTCTTTGTTGGTGGCCTGCGGCGCGACATCATCTGGTCGCGGTTCTGGATTAGGATTGACTAATAAGATCAGCAGTTGTTTATGTTTTTCAATACCGGCAATCGGCTCACACACGATATGGGCGAAGGCATCTGCAGATTTGGTTTCGACGGATATTACTTTGGCAACTGCCAGGCCGGCCGGATACACGCCGTCAATGCCGGATGTGACTAGCACATCATCTTTTTTGATATCGGCATTGGCGCTCATAAAGCGCAAATCGAGATAGCCAGATTCGCCGCTGCCATACGCTACGCTGCGCAAGCCATTGCGTGCCACCTGCACCGGAATCGCTTGATCTTTGTCGGTCAGTAAAGTCACTTCGGACGAAAATGGAAACACCCGTGTTACCTGTCCAACGATGCCGACATCATCAATCACCGGTTGTCCAGCAGCGATGCCGTGTTGTGACCCTTTATCCATGATCACTTTGCGTGTGAATGGATCGCGGGCATCGTAGAGAATTTCGGCCATCACTGATTTCACCGGTTGCTGTTGCTGTGCGCCTAGCAGTTTACGCAACTGCGCATTTTCAGTGATGAGCAATTGTGCTTGTTGCAGCTGTTGCGCGCGCGCAGCCTGTTGCGACTCTAAGGTTTTATTTTCTTTTTCTATTGCAGACAGGCGCGAAAAGTAGGTCGAGACATTGTCGAAAGTGTCGCGTGGCATCAAGGCTATTTTTTGCGCGGGATAAAGCGCTGTGGCGACTGTCTGACGCAAGAACGTCAGCGAGTGCATCCGTGAATCTACAATCAGTAAAGCAATTGCCAGCAGAGCGCAAAAAACGGCCTTCACTCGGGCTGGAGTGCCTTGTTTAAAAAGTGGCGGCGGGCTGTATTCCATCGGTGGCGAACGGCTTTTGCAGTGACTAGCGAAGGGGAACTAAATTTTGGGAAATGCGCGTTATAAAAATGATGGCTTACGAATATCATTCACTTACTTATATATGAGCTAATGGCTGAGAACAGAAAAAACCCGACATCTTCTGTATCTCAGCCATTCAGACAACCACTCACTTCAGATGTTCCGCAGTAAGTGGCATACATCATAAATAGTGAATTTATTCCGGCTTATCCGATTACTCGTAAGAGAAAATCGAACCTAGTTTGTCCATCCGTTCCAAAGCCATACCGGAGCCGCGTACTACGCAGGTCAGTGGATCTTCGGCAACGATCACTGGCAAGCCAGTTTCTTCCATCAATAATCGGTCCAAGTCACGCAACAATGCGCCGCCACCGGTCAACATCATGCCTTTTTCAGCGATGTCGGCACCGAGTTCCGGTGGCGTTTGTTCCAACGCATTTTTGACTGCAGAAACGATGTTGTTGAGCGGATCGGTCAACGCTTCCAGGATTTCATTGCTTGAGATCGTGAATGAACGTGGGATACCTTCGGACAGATTGCGGCCTTTAACTTCCATTTCCTTGACTTCAGAACCTGGGAAAGCCGAACCGATTTCTTTTTTGATCGCTTCAGCAGTTTGCTCGCCGATCAACATGCCGTAGTTGCGGCGAATGTAATTAACGATGGCTTCATCGAATTTGTCACCGCCAACGCGGACAGAACCTTTATAGACCATGCCGCCCAGGGAAATGATACCGACTTCAGTAGTACCACCACCGATATCAACCACCATCGAACCGGTCGCTTCAGATACCGGCAAGCCAGCACCAATCGCCGCAGCCATTGGCTCTTCGATCAAAAATACTTGGGATGCGCCAGCGCCCAACGCCGACTCACGAATTGCACGACGTTCAACCTGAGTAGAGCCGCATGGAACGCAAATGATGATGCGCGGTGACGGTTTGAACATTTTGGTGTCGTGCACCATACGGATGAACTGCTTAAGCATTTGCTCGGTGACGGTAAAGTCAGCGATCACGCCATCTTTCATCGGACGAATAGCTTCGATATTGCCAGGCACTTTACCTAACATCTGCTTTGCTTCTTTACCGACCGCTTGTATCGTTTTCTTCCCGTTCGGGCCGCC
This sequence comes from Glaciimonas soli, assembly GCF_009497155.1. Lineage (GTDB taxonomy): Bacteria > Pseudomonadota > Gammaproteobacteria > Burkholderiales > Burkholderiaceae_D > Glaciimonas > Glaciimonas soli. The sequence goes on along the minus strand of NZ_WINI01000003.1, from coordinate 301,900 downwards.
TTGCTGGCGGATGGCAACGACTGACGGTTCGTCCAAAACGATACCTTTATCACGTACATAAATCAGCGTATTCGCGGTACCCAGATCAATCGCTAAATCATTCGAAAAATAGCTACGTAAAAAACCAAACATGAATTGTCCTGATGCGCAACAATGGTGCGCGTAAATTATAAATAGGGGGAATCTTGTCGTAGATGCACTAAAGCGCATCTTCATGCCCTGCATACAAATTAGCAACTTGCAGGCAACGGCAAGTAACTTCTGCTCAATGCGGCATGAACGCGACATTCTACCTTATAATTTGCATCGAATTGACTGTTAAAAGGTCAAAATTGCTTGCTTTTTCAATAGATTTCTGCCGACTTTAGCAACACAAAGCCGTCACGAGGTCATTTTATTAACATTTCTGTAGCGTGCTCGATACGTTATTAAAAAAATCATGTCATTAGCTCTTTCCGACGTTAAACGCATTGCCAATCTGGCGCGCCTGGAACTCACTGAAGATCAGGCGGCATCGACTTTAGACAAACTCAACGGTATTTTTTCCTTGGTGGAACAGATGCGCGCCGTTGATACGACTGGCGTGGAGCCTTTGAGCCACCCGATTGCCGCCCTGCAAACTGAATTGTCGCTGCGTTTGCGCGACGATGTGGTGACCGAAACCAATCATCGTGATGAATATCAAAAAGTTGCACCGGCGACAGAGGATGGGTTGTATTTGGTCCCTAAAGTGATTGAATAACTGATTCGCTTCCTTCTTCCGGCCACTTTCCTGCAAACGTGAGCGAGAGGAAAGCCGCGTAATATTTTGAAAAATAATTTCAGTAGATTGCACCCTTATGCATACCAAAACTCTTAAACAATTATCGACGCTGTTGCACGAAAAGAAAATTTCGGCGACAGAATTGGCAACGCTGTATTTGGCACGGATTGCGCAAAGTGATCTGAACGCGTTTTTGCATGTCGATCAGGATTTGACACTGCAACAAGCGCGCGCTGCCGATCAACGGCTGGCGCAAAACAACACGACTGTATTGACCGGCATTCCGATTGCGCATAAAGACATTTTTGTCACACGCGGATGGCGTTCAACAGCAGGTTCTAAAATGTTGGCTAACTATGTCAGCCCGTTTGATGCGACCGTGGTGGATCACTTCAACAACGCTGGCATGGTGACTTTGGGAAAACTCAATTGCGACGAATTTGCAATGGGTTCCTCTAACGAAAATTCAGCGTTTGGCGCCGTCAAAAATCCTTGGGATAAAACCGCGATTCCTGGTGGCTCTTCCGGTGGTTCTGCCGCAGCAATTGCGGCACGGTTGACACCGGCTGCGACAGCCACCGATACTGGCGGTTCGATTCGTCAGCCAGCATCGTTTTGCGGTGTGACCGGCATCAAACCAACGTATGGTAGTGCATCGCGTTTCGGCATGATCGCTTTTGCCTCATCGTTGGACCAAGCTGGCCCGATCGCGCAAACGGCAGAAGATTGTGCGTTATTGCTCAATGCGATGACCGGTTTTGATCCGCGCGACTCAACGAGTCTGGAGTGTCCAAAAGAAGATTTCGCGCGTGATCTGAATAAAGATTTGAAGGGTTTGCGCATCGGTATTCCTAAGGAATATTTTGGCGTGGGATTGGCATCAGATGTAGAACAGGCGATTCGCGCAGCATTGGCTGAATATGAAAAGCTGGGCGCGACCTTGGTCGATATTTCATTGCCAAAAACTGAGCTGTCGATTCCGGTGTATTACGTGATTGCGCCAGCCGAAGCATCATCCAATTTGAGCCGTTTCGATGGCGTGCGTTATGGTCATCGCGCTGCCAATTACAAAGACCTCGCAGACATGTATCAAAAGTCGCGCGCGGAAGGTTTTGGCGAAGAAGTTAAGCGCCGTATCCTGGTCGGTGCTTATGTGTTGTCGCACGGTTATTACGACGCTTACTATTTACAGGCACAAAAAATTCGTCGTCTGATTGCCGAAGATTTTCAACGGGCGTTGACTGGGCCGGATCGTATTTGCGACGTCATCATGGGTCCGGTTGCACCGACAGTGGCCTGGGATTTGGGCGCGAAAGCGAATGATCCGGTGGCGAACTATCTGGCTGATATCTACACCTTGTCGAGCAGTCTGGCTGGATTGCCGGGCATGTCGATACCATGCGGTTTCGGTCAGGGTGAAAAGAACGCAAAACGTCCGGTTGGATTGCAAATTATCGGCAGTTATTTTGATGAAGCAAAATTGCTCAACGTCGCGCATCAGTATCAGCAAGTGACGGATTGGCATTTGCAGTCACCAGAGAATGCGCCGCAATAAATTGCTTCAGTAATCAAAGGAAAAAAATCATGCAATGGGAAGTCGTCATTGGTCTGGAAACGCATACACAGCTTTCGACCGTTTCAAAAATTTTCAGCGGCTCGTCCACGCAATTTGGTGCCGAGCCCAACACACAAGCTAGTCCGGTAGATCTGGCATTACCCGGCGTGTTGCCGGTGTTGAACCGTGGTGCAGTGGAAAAGGCAATTCAATTTGGCCTTGCCGTGGATGCGGTGATTGCGCCGCTATCGGTGTTTGCGCGTAAAAATTATTTCTATCCGGATCTGCCGAAAGGCTATCAAATCAGCCAGTTTGAAATTCCGGTGGTACAAGGGGGCAAAGTGTCGTTCGTGATGGAAAAAGACGGCAAGAGCGAAGTGCGGTCGGTGCAATTAACGCGCGCTCATCTGGAAGAAGATGCCGGTAAGTCACTGCATGAAGATTATCAGGGTATGACCGGCATTGATCTCAACCGCGCTGGCACGCCATTGTTGGAAATCGTTACTGAGCCGGATATGCGCAGTGCTGTTGAAGCGGTAGCTTATGCCAAAGCTTTGCATTCGCTGGTGATGTGGTTGGGTATTTCTGACGGCAATATGCAGGAAGGTTCTTTCCGCTGCGATGCCAACGTATCGGTGCGCCCGGTCGGTCAAAAAGAATATGGCACACGCCGCGAAATTAAAAATCTGAACTCGTTCCGCTTCCTGGAAGACGCGATTAATTACGAAGTGCAGAACCAAATCGAAACCATAGAAGATGGTGGCGTGGTGCGTCAGGAAACACGTTTGTACGATCCCGATAAAAAAGAAACGCGTTCCATGCGTAGTAAGGAAGATTCGCAGGACTATCGTTACTTCCCGGATCCGGATTTACCACCTTTGGCGATTTCCCGGGAGTGGGTTGAGCGCGTCCGTGCAACCATGCCAGAATTGCCAGCCGCGATGCGCGAACGCTTTGTTCGTGAGTATGCTTTGTCTGAATACGACGCCGCAGTGTTGACGCAATCGAAGGCGATGGCGGCATATTTTGAAGCGATTGTGAGCAAGGCCGGTAAAGAGCAAGCCAAACCGGCTGCAAACTGGTTGATGGGCGATATCTCATCTACGCTTAACCGCGAAAGCGTCGATATCAGCGCATCGCCTGTGAGCGCAACGCAGTTCGCCTTGCTGTTGCAGCGGATTACCGATGGTACGATTTCCAACAAGATCGCCAAGGAAGTCTTTGCAGCGATGTGGGAAGCTAAGGCGTCGCAAGATACCTTGGCCGACGAGATCATCGACAGCAAAGGCTTGCGTCAGATTTCGGACAGCGGTGCATTGGAAAAAATCGTCGATGACGTGATGGCAGCCAACGCCAAATCGGTGGAAGAATTCCGTGCTGGCAAAGAAGCGGCGATCAATGCCTTGATCGGTCAAGCGATGAAAGCATCGAAAGGTAAAGCGAATCCGGCGCAACTGACGGCATTATTGAAGCAGAAATTGACGGCTTAAAACCCCGCCTATTACCAAACCTTATTGCGCAAAAAATGCTTCAACCGGTTGGTTGAAGCATTTTTTTTGTGATCACATTTCTTATTCTTGTTGAAATACAGCAAATCAATGGCAAATACATAGCTAATATGTAGCCATGAAGCAAGCCAAGCTATCCTTAAACTTTAATAGCATCGCTATATGAAGATTTGGACAACAGAAGAAGAAGCCGCAAAGCTAAAGGATCGATTCGCAGGAATCAATCGCGCAGCATTTGCCCGCAACTACAGCCTCAAAGGCGGTCAATCCATTATTTATCAGCATATCAACGCCTTGCGTCCCATCAGTTTGGAAGCGGCATTGATTTATGCGCGAGGATTTTCCTGCAATCTGGAAGATATCAGTCCACGTCTTGCATTGGAGACAAGGGGTGCCGCGGCACATATCGCGCAATTGCCGAATCGGCTGTTGCAGAAAGTGGCGGAATATAACGACATTAGCGAATTTGACGAAGCCAGTGTGCTGATCCGTAGCGCCGCTGGCTTGATCGCTGGCGGTACAACGCGGCCAGAATCGGAGCACCATCAAAACATGCATGCGGTACGCCTCAGCCGTTCGTGGCTAAGGGCACATCTGCCGACGATCACCGATATCGATAACCTGGCTTTGTTGCCGGCCAGCGGTAACGCCATGTCGCCAACATGGCATGACGGCGATGTCTTAATGATAGATCGCGGCATCCGCGAAATCGCGCACGATGCGGTGTATGTCATCTCCCGCAATAACACGACGTTTATTAAGCGCGTACACCGGCGCTTGCAGGATGGCGCGTTGGTGGTGAAATCGGACAACCCCTTATTCGGGCCAGATGACGTGGTCGATAGCAATGATCATGAACAGCTCGAGATATTAGGGCGCATCGTTTGGGTGTGGAGCGGGAAGAAAGTCTGAGTTTGCTAGTGTTTTGTAGGCAATTAAATAATTTTGCAAAAATCTTCTTAAGAAAAGTAGCAAATCTATTGCTGTGAAATATAGCTTTGCATTGGTATGCCTGTTGGCAAACCGCAAGGAACAGGAATGATGCAAGAGCAGCTACTGCAAGTTGCGAAGATCTACGCCAAAAATATGGCAACCGTTATCAAAAGCGATAACATCAACACGGATAATCATCCTGGCCACAAAGTGACTACCACACCGATGGATATCATCATGATGGGGTTTTTGATTGCTAATGCAAAGGCGGTTGAGAAGGATGGTGTTTAGATGCGTTCTGGTGCTCAGCTGACCTTCAGTTGAGCGCCCTGCTGAGGACTCAACGACTGGCAGCAACAGTCTCCATTCCACCCTGCCCTTGCGTCAATTCACGATAACGCTTCAACATATCGTCAAATTTCAGATTGATCTTAACCGCGTCAGCCTGATGGTCGGCAATGCTGCTTTTAGCATTGGCGATGGCGCGATTGGCCTCGTCAATGCTGTTGCGTAATGCCGCCGGCAATACTTTTTTCTTCTTATAAAACTCCGATTCAAGACGATCAGACTCTAGCTGTTTTTTCGCATCTTCAATCAATCCTTTGTCGCGAGTAATGTAGTCCTGCGATAAAGCGAGGTAATAACGACGAGATATAGCGATATCGTCTTCGTTGTGATAGCGCGCTAACAGTGCCCTATCTTGTTGACGTTGCTGCTCTATTGCGTCGGCTGCGGCCTGGCGCTTTGCATCTTGTATTTGCTTTTGGCGTTTTTGCTCGGCATTGAGCGGGGCGGGAATGTCGCCTTTAACGATGCCGCTCTTGCTTAGCAATTGCACATCGCTGTGGTCACATTCGGGCATCGGCCGGTCCGAGCTGATAGTGCGTCCGCCGGCATCTTTGCATGAGTAAATTTGCGCCTGGGATAAAGGGGCGGTTAAGAGAGTGAGCGGCAGCATAAACACTAAGCAAGTAAGCTTGAAATTTATGCGCTTAGCTGATCTGTTGGCTAACCTCATCCCTTCTATCCCTCTCTTTATAAATATTACATTACGCCGTAGCGCGTTCTATATGCCGTCACTGCATCTTTGTATTGTGCCAGTTCAGGGTTGGATTTATCAGCTGTAATAAACTGCAACAAGTCATCCAGATTACCAATGGAAATCACCGGAATACCAAATTCGCGTGCCACTTCTTGTACTGCCGAATTCGCTGACAGTGCATCATCCTTGCCTGAGCGCTCCATCCGATCGAGTGCGATCAAAACGGCACAAGGAGTAGCGCCGGCAGCGCGTATCATGGTGACCGATTCGCGCACAGACGTGCCAGCGGAAATCACATCATCAATAATCACGACCTTGCCTTGCAGCTTGGCGCCGACAATGGTGCCACCTTCGCCGTGATCTTTGGCTTCTTTACGGTTATAGGCAAACGGTACGTTACGGCCTTCTGCAGACATCGCCATCGCAGTGCCGGCAGCTAATACAATACCTTTGTAAGCCGGACCAAACAGCATGTCGAACTCAACGCCGGAATCTAACAGCGTACGGGCATAAAACTGCGTCACTTTTGCCAGTGTCGCGCCTTCATTAAACAAGCCTGCATTAAAAAAATACGGCGAAGTACGGCCAGCCTTGGTGACAAATTCACCAAATTTCAATACTCCGGCAGCGACCGAGAACTCAATAAATTGTTGGCGTAAATTATTCAAAATAGTTTTCCTGACAATGAAAATGTGGACTAAGAGAGCAAAAAGTGACAACAAGGTGACAAAATTTGTCGCTTCTTTGCGCAAATGCAGTCTATAAAACGACGCAAAACCGTCATTTTAAATGTTATTCATGTCGGGCTTCTATAATTGCAAACTGCATGCCATGGATTTTGGACTTACTTATGCGAGTCTTGCGAGATCGGTTATCCTAATGCGCTGCATAACTTTTTACATTGCTCACCATGCCAAAAATCATCTCCGCCAATCTCAATGGCATACGTTCGGCCGCTAAAAAAGGTTTTTTTGAATGGATGGCTAAACAAGATGCCGATTTTGTTTGCGTTCAGGAACTCAAGGCGCAAGCCGAGGATATGTCGCCAGAAATGTTGGCGCCAGCAGGTTACGTCGGCCATTTTCAGTACGCTGAAAAAAAGGGCTATTCCGGTGTCGGGGTATACAGCAAGCGCACACCTGATGCGGTCCGAATTGGTTTTGGCAATGCCGAGTTTGATGCCGAAGGACGTTACGTCGAATGTGATTTCGGCGACTTGACGGTAATCTCGCTGTACTGCCCGTCCGGCTCATCCGGTGAAGAAAGGCAGACTGCGAAGTTTCGTTTTATGGATGCCTTCATGCCGCATCTGCAAGAACTCAAAGCCAGTGGCCGTGAGATTGTCGTCTGCGGCGATTGGAATATCGCGCATCAGGAAATCGATTTGAAAAACTTCAAAGGCAATAAAAAGAATTCAGGCTTTTTGCCTGAAGAGCGTGCCTGGATGACGCAGCTTTTCGATGAAGTGCAATGGGTTGATGTGTATCGCGGTATTCATCCAACGACAACCGACGAGGCCTATACATGGTGGAGCAATCGCGGCCAAGCCTGGGCCAACAATGTCGGATGGCGCATTGATTACCATGTTGCTACACCAGGTATTGCGGGCAAAGCGCATACCGTGGAGATTTATAAAGCGGAGCGCTTTTCTGATCATGCGCCGTTGACGATAGACTATGCCAGCTGAAACATGCATACGCGCTGAAGAAAAGCGTGATTGTGACGCGATCCGTGCTTTGAATTACGAAGCGTTTTTACATCACCCGCACCATGCCGCAGGTAGTTTGCCGACGGAGCACAAGATTGTTGATGCATTACGTGATCAAGGCACGTTGATTTTGTCGCTGGTGGCAGAGCAGCGACAAATCATTGTTGGACATATCGCCTTTTCACCGGTGCTGATCAATCAGCAGTCGTGCGGATGGGTTGGGTTAGGTCCGGTAGCGGTACTACCCGAATATCAAAAGCAAGGCATAGGTCGATTACTGATCAACCAAGGCATTGCGCGTATGCGGGAGCAAGGCGCGGCGGGCATTGTGTTGCTAGGCGACCCTGCGTTTTATCGGCAATTTGGTTTTAAAGCTGAACCAGGACTTACCTTGGCGGATGTGCCGCCTGAGTATTTTTTGTGCTTAGGGTTTGGTGCGATACTACCGATCGGCGAGGTAAGTTACGACGCGGCATTTTCGACGACATCCTGAATCGGGCGCATAAGTCAGATTTTTTAGTGTTGGTTTATGCGCTTTTGATTGCTTATCTGCAATAAGTTATATCTCGTATTGTTATCACCTACTCCTCATTTCATTGCTTTCCCCCAGTATGTGCAATCGCGTGCCTGCAAGATGCAGGCGACGAATAAAAAAACATATACGGGGAGAAATGATGTCTAGTATTGCGCGCTTACGCTGTTTATCCAGTTTGTTGTTGTCGGTATTATTTGGAATGACGGCGGCACAGGCTGTCGTACCTGCAAAAATCGTTTACGTGCGACCGGTGCCACAAAATGATGACGCATTTTTGCAGCAGGGAACTAAGGGCGTTGAACAAGCTGCGACCATGTATCAGTTGCAAGCAAGCACACTTGAAAGCCAGCCTAACCAGGCAAGCCGTCAGCAGCAACTAGACAATGCTGTCAAACAAGGCGCCAAGATTGTCGTCATGATCGGGTACGAATTTAAAGAACTGGCAGCAAGTGCTGCACGCGCAGCGCCACAAACACGTTTTGTGATCATGCAGCATTGCGTCGACAATTCTCCGCCAAATTTAACCTGTGTCACCTTCCGCGAAAGTGAGCCGAGCTACCTTGCCGGGATGGAAGCGGCATTGACGACCAGTAGCAACAAAGTTGGCATGATCGGCCCCATCGACAGTCCGTTAAAACGCAAGAACGGCGAGGCGTTTGCTGCGGGCGCAAAGGCGGTCAATTCGGCGATTACGGTTCACGCACCTTTGTGGGTAGGTGGAACGCAGCCATTCGATGATCCAAGTCGTGCGGAAGCGCAAGCAAAAACAATGTTAGGTGACGGTGTCGATGTAATTTTTGCAGCCGCTTCCGGCAGCAATCGTGGCATCTTTAAAGCATTGTCCACGCAGCCCAAAGCCAAGGCCATTGGCAGCGACATCAATCAATGTTCGCTGGCGCCGGGACGAATTTTAGACAATGTACAAACCCATGCGGACACAGCCATCAGCGTGGCTGTGGGCTTGCTTATGGGTGGATCAACCGCGACTCATATGGATTTTGGGATGAAAGAAGGCGCGGTTTCATTGACGGGTTTAGGTTTGGATGCGGCGTATTCAGAATGTGATATTTTGCGCCAGCGACCTGCTATTGAGAAACTGCGCGTAGCGAAAAATGCCATTATTCGCGGTACGCTCAAGGTGGATTAAGTCATCGCGTTTTTGTCGGTCGGAAAAGCGTAGCGCCTTCTCACGCAGAGCTGTTCACTGCTTAATTAAATCGCCACTATTTTCGAAAACAGATTGCCGTCATTCCCGCGTTTGTGGGAATGACGGCGGTGTGTGCATCACATTAGTTATTAAATTCTAGCTATAAAACATCACCATCAACAAACACCTTCAATTCACCCTCACCGAATTTATGCCAGGTTTCGTTGGTGGTGAGCGGTTCAGTGACAATGACGGCGACTTTATCTTTAGGTGTAGTGACTTGAGAAAAATCGACCGTGACGTCTTCATCCGATAACTTTGCTTCGGCAAATGGAAACTGGCGCACCAGATAATACAAATTGGTTGAGCAATGGACAAACAGTGCAGAGCCATCTGACAGCATCATGTTGAAAGTGCCGTGTTGTGCGATCTCACTGGTTAATTCACGCAACGCTGCCGTCAGTGCGGTGATGCTCGGTAAGGTATCGCCGAAGCGATTGCGCAGCTCCTGCATGATGTAGCAGAATGCCAATTCACTGTCGGTATTGCCGACCGGACGATAAGGCCCATTCAGGCGCGGCGCAAATTCTTTCAAATCGCCATTGTGCGAAAACACCCAATAATGTCCCCATAATTCGCGTACGAACGGATGGCAGTTTTCCAGCGCAACCTGACCTTGTGTGGCTTTGCGGATATGAGCAATCACATTTTTGGATTTGATCGGAAATTTGCGTATCAATTCCGCCACCGGCGATGAGATGGCCGCTTGGTGATCGACGAAATGACGCACACCGGCGCCTTCAAAGAATGCAATACCCCAACCATCGCTGTGATGATCGGTTTGTCCGCCACGCATGGCGAACCCGGTAAAGCTGAACACAATGTCAGTGGGGACGTTGCAGTTCATTCCTAATAACTGACACATGATGTTCTATGAAGCTGTTGAGTGATTGATAACAATAGCATGAGATGCTACGGTGATTTAGATTGATTTCTAATTAGATTATGTCAGTAATGGGAACAGCGAGAAATGATCGACGCTGGAAGCGATATTCTGTGATTCGTGCATCGCGCTGATAATGATGCCTTCTTTTTGTAAATGGGAGCGTATCCGTTTGGCAAACGCCAGCGCATGAGCACCATCGCCATGCAAACACACGGTGTGCGCCGTCAATGGAATAAAGCTGCCGTCGACGGCTTGCACTTTACTATCGCGCACCATACTCATGGTTTGTGCCAGGGCCAGCTCTTCATCCTCGATCAATGCGCCCGGCGTGCCGCGTTTAACCAGGCTGCCATCCGGGTTGTAGCCACGATCGGCAAAAACCTCCTCAACGGCGCTTAAGCCAGCACGTTGGGCAGCGTGAATTAATTCACTGTTGGCGAGACCGAACAACGCTAGTGTAGGATCAAAATCGCGTACTGCTGCCACAATCACATCGGCCAAAACCGGGTCGCGTGCCGCTTGGTTATACAGTGCTCCATGCGGTTTGACGTGCGCCAGGCGGGCACCTTGTGCAGTCGCAATCGCGGACAATGCGCCGATTTGATACAGCATGCCGCTGTAGATTTCTTGCGGCGGCAATTGCATTTCGGTGCGACCAAAATTGTCACGATCGGGGAAGCTTGGGTGCGCACCGATAGCAACACCATGTTGTATCGCCCAACTGACACACTGCTGCATCAGCATGGCATTGCCAGCGTGCCAGCCGCAAGCAATATTGGCGGAACTGACCAAGGCTAGCAATGCTTCGTCATTCGCACCGCAGTCTTCGCCGAGATCAGCGTTTAAGTCAACACTGAGGTGCGCGTAGTTGCTACTTTGCCTGGTGTCTTCAAGCTTTGCTAAATTAGCCGCAATATCTTTTGCTTTAGCCATGTGTTGACTCCAATGATTCTACTACTTGTTTGTTGGGCGCAGCCATGTCATGGCCTGCGCGATTTGCTCTAAAAACAAGGTGTCATTATTTAATTCCTGACGCGCCTGCTCAATACTACACGTGACAAACTGCAGCGTTCGATTAAAACGACATTGTGCCAGCCGTGCCAGGTCGGCCTGAATCACGACGCCGATTTTTGGATAGCCGCCAGTGGTTTGCGCATCGGCCATGAGCACAATTGGCTGCCCTGATGGGGGAACTTGTATCACGCCCGGTAGCACACCGTGCGAAAGTAAATCGACGGCTTTTTTAGTCTTTAATTCCGGGCCGGATAAGCGAAATCCCATGCGATTGCTTTGTGATGTCAGTGTCCACTGACTACTCCAGAAAGCTTTTTGCGCGGCGGCGGTGAACAGCGCGTATTCCGGCCCAGGAATCACACGAATTTGCACGACATCGTCATCGCTGTTTTGATACCAGCCTGGCGGGCGCACGCCAAAATTGGGTACCGCATGCAAGCGCTGTGTTTCCTGGCCTATCGCATCAATTGCCGCGCCAGTTACAAGTTGGTCGTCATTTTGCAATGGACGTCCTTGATGACCGCCAAATCCGGCCTGGATATCGGTTGAGCAGGAACCGAGTTGCTTTGGTACATTGATACCACCAGCGATGGCAACATAGGCACGCATGCCATGGCGGGCGGCATTGAGTGTCAAGGTTTGTCCTGCGCGCACTTGCACGCTCCACCAGGGCGCTAATGGTTTGTCATCCAATGTGGCTGCGAAGTCTGCGCCACCTAAGGCAATCCGTGTATCGGTGGCGAAGCGCAAAACGCAAGGCCCCATTGTAATTTCCAATGCTGCAGTATCAATGACGTTACCAACCAGACGATTGGCAATCGACAGAGCGACGTTATCCAACGCGCCGGCCTGGCAAATTCCTAAATGGCGGAAACCGCTGCGTCCGGCATCTTGGACCGAATTCAACTTGCCAGCCCGAATGATCTGAATGGCGACTGGAACTGCGGCTTGAGTGTTATCGTCAGTGCTCATCACAATATCTCCGCCGCTACAAACCGCACCCGATCACCGGGTTGCAGCAATGTTGGCGGGTTACTGGTGGGATCGAATAAGCGCAAATCAGTATGTCCTATCAACTGCCAGCCACCCGGTGATGCCGCAGGATAAATCGCGGTCTGACTACCGCCGATTCCGACCGAACCTGCTGGCACCATTAAGCGCGGCTCACTGTGGCGTGGTGTTGCCAGCGTGGGATCAAGTCCACCTAAATAAGCAAAGCCGGGTTGAAAACCCAGAAAATACACAATATATTCCGCCGCGGTATGACGCTTGACTACTTCGCTGGCCGCAAGGCCAGTGTGCGCTGCAACCGCCGCCAAATCAGGCCCATGTGCGCCGCCATAGATCACCGGAATATCGATCAGACGCCCGGCTTTCGTTTTAACGGTCGCAGCATCCCAGGCGCGGATCAATTTGCCCGTCAAATCATCGGCATCGGCTGCCAGCGGATCAAACAAAATCGTCAAATTATTCATGCCCGGCACGACATCCCGCACGTACGGCCAGGATGCTGCTTGTGCCGCGATGGCCCATAGACGTTGTTGACATGCCATAGTGGCGTGCGCACCTGCGTTAAATAACAACGCACCTTCGCCGAGGGCATCTATCTGTGGCTTATGGCGTTCAGCGGGCGAATGTGGCGTCATGAGACTTCTTTCTGCGCAAAGAGTGATGTGTCATTTAGGCGTTACGCAAAACCGCCCCAGCAGCGTTGTGCCTGCGTTGTACAGAACAGTACTGTCCGCGGGCAGGGTTTGCAAATACGTTGCTGGAGCAATTTTGCGCAAGTCCTAATTAAGTGAAGCATCTTGCCATAATACTCATCAAAGATAAATTATCAATAATTTATATGTAAATAGTTTTTTATTTGGATATTATTACGCCTGCTTTGTTAAAAAAACATGAGCATTTAGTGTCTTTAAGGGCGTTATACTTCAGGCTTGCACTTAGGTAATAGTTATAAGGCCAAAAATTCAGAATGAATACTTCGAAAATTGTCTCTTCATCGCATTTGGCGTCTGAAAGCAGCGCGGAATTATCCGAACTGGAATACGCTCTCATCATCGCAGGAAACGCTTTCAATCGCTGGATGGCACGTTGCATGTCGGCAGCTGGCGTGAAAGATATGACACCGGTAGAAGTGTCGTTGTTGCATCACGTTTGTCATCGCGAACGGAAGAAAAAACTGGCCGATATTTGCTTCGTGCTCAATATTGAAGATACACATGTTGCCAGTTACGCCCTGAAGAAACTGGTTAAAACCGGCTATGTCAAAAGCGAAAAAGTCGGTAAAGAAGCTTTTTTTTCTGCGACCGAAAGTGGTGTTGCGTTGTGTCAGAAATACCGTGAAGTGCGAGAGGAATGTTTGATTACATTATTGGCTGACACCGGATTATCCAATCAGACTTTAGGTGAAACCGCGAAATTGTTGCGTACTGCATCGGGCTTATACGATACCGCTTCACGCGCGGCGACTTCGCGATAGTCAGAATTAAGTAATACCAAATAATCGATTTGAAAAATATCGCTGTCATCTTCGCGCACGCGGGTATCCAGGTTGGATAAAGTTGCGCAACATGGATACCCGCGTCCGCGGGAATGACGCAGTTATATTCAAGATGATTATTTGGTCTCGCTTAGCCCCCAACAAAAAAAGCGTAGCGTGTGAATTCGTTCACACGCTACGCTTTTTTGTTGAAATTGGCGCGACTTGTTTGAATTGCGTATTACGCCGCCAATGCCTTATCCAATAACTTATGCAGCTCGGCAAATTCTGGCGCGCCAACATAACGTTTGATGATGTTGCCTTGTTTGTCGATCACGAAAGTGGTTGGTGTCAATTTAACATCGCCGAAAGATTGTGCCAATTTGTCGTTGGTGTCGAGTGCGACCTGAAATGGCAATTTACGCGTATCAGCATAGTTGAGCACGTAATTTGGCGGATCGTAATTCATCGCGACGGCGACGAAATCCAAACCCTGGCCTTTGTATTTATTGTAAGTGTCTACCATCTGCGGCATTTCGCCGATGCAGGTAGTGCAGCTGGTTGCCCAGAAATTGACCATCACCACTTTGCCGCGCAAGCTTTTCAGCGAGATTTGTTCACCCTTTAAATTGGTGAAAGTGACATCCGGAGCCGGATTGGTTTTGGACAGCGACATTGTCACGAACAAGGCAATCGCAATGACGACAACTGCAGCGATGAGTTTGACCCAAAGCGGCTTGTGCGATGTTGCTGATGTAGTATGGGATGACATAGTGATAACCAGTGCAGGGAGTACAAAAGACCATTATAGCGATCCGTAGCAAGATGCGCTGACCGCTGAATATTCCCTCTCCCGCAAGCAAGAGAGGGAGGTAGCTTACTGTTCCGGCTGTTGCGACGGCGAGGTGGTTTGCTCATGCGGTGCCGATGACAACCTCGTTAGTTCATCTTCAGTCAGGTATTGAAATACCTTCACGACTTTTTGTACACCACTGACACCTGCAGCGATTTCGGCGGCGCGGTTACCTTCGCGTTCGGTGACCAGACCCATCAGATAAACATTACCGCGTTCTGTGATGACTTTGACGGCATTGCCTGAAACGTCTTTGGCATCCAGCAGTGAGGCTTTCACTTTGCTGGTGATATAAGTGTCGTTAGAGCGTGAAGAGAAAGTCGATGGTGGTCCGACTTGCAATTCATTGATCACCACTTTGACGCCGTCGATCGCACTGGCTGCGCGTTCTGCAGCGGCTTTTGCAGCTTCATCGCGGACTTCGCCGGTCAGTAATACATGACGGTTATAGCTGGTGATATTGACGTGGCCGTTGTCGCCGATCACGCCAGGAATTTGCGCTTCGGCTTTCACCGCAATGGTTTTGTCATCGGTTTGTGCGCCCAGCGTGCGGCGATCTGTAATCGCAAAGCCGCTGACAACCGCGCCGCCAAACAACAATCCTACGCAACCTTGCAAGCTCATCGCCATGGCGCCACATAACGCAGCGGTTGCCAATGGGCGGCGTAAATCAGTTAGTCTTGTCATCAACTTCTTAGTCATGCACATCACCTCCAAATAAAGCGACATCAATACCGTCGCAGATACAATGTATTGTTAGCAGATGGACTTCTTGTATCCGTGCCGTTCTGTCATGCGGAACACAGATATGCACATCTGCTTCAGTTAATTTTTTCCCTATCGCGCCACCACCCTTGCCCGTCATGGCGACTACACGCATTTCACGATCCAGTGCCGCATCAATCGCTGCCAATACGTTGGCAGAATTACCAGAAGTGCTAAACGCCAGCAACACATCCCCAGCTTGTCCAAACGCTTGCACCTGTTTGGAAAAAATCTCGTTGTAGCTGTAATCGTTACCGATTGCCGTGATGATGGAGGTATCAGTCGTGAGCGCCATCGCCGGTAAAGGCAAGCGTTCACGTTCAAAGCGTCCCACCAGCTCAGCGGCAAAATGCTGGCTGTCAGCAGCCGAACCACCGTTGCCGCAGCACAGAATCTTGTTGCCATTGGACAGCGCAGAGAACATAAGTTCCACTGCCGCAGCAATTGGTTGTGCCAAGACAGAGGCCGCAGCCATTTTAAGCTCTGCGCTTTCTTGGAAATGCGCCAGTATGCGTTGATTAATCATGGTGTGAGAACAAATAGTTGGAGATGAAAATAGGTGTGTAGAGTAACAGATTGAATTGTGCAGATGCTCTATTTAAGTCGAACTAATATGCGTCAAATGCATTTTTAATCCAGTTGATCTGCTCACTTTCGATAGCAATCACATCAAACCGGCAAGCCGGAGGCTCCCGGTAACGTTGCAAAAAAAACTGCGCAGCAATTATCAACCGGCGTTGTTTCGTGGTTGTGACACTGGCGGCCGCGCCACCATGTCGCTGATCAGCGCGTTGCCGGACTTCGACAAAAACCAGATTCGCAGCTTTGTGAGGTTCAGACATGATCAAATCAATTTCACCTCCTTTACAGCGGAAATTGCGTGTGACCAGCTGCAATCCTTTTTGCTGAAGGTGAATCAGTGCCTGATCTTCGGCGAGGTTGCCACTGATTTGACGCGGGCTAAATAATTTCTTTAGTATCAACGAGCCTCCAGCGGTACCACGACGCCATCACGGTAAATGGCGGTCGGCTCAATTCTTTCAAAGGTAGAGCGGTTTGGCCCGAAATCTATCCTTAATTTACCAGTGACACCATTAATTTGAAACGCCGTATGCTGCAGGGCGACTTCACGCGCGACGTTAAATGCGTCTATACCTAATGCATACAAGCGCTCCAGATCGGCATTGCGTTGGTGTCCAGCGTCTGCAACCTGGTGAGGATACGCCATCACCGCAGGAAGATTGGGTTGTAACAGCCAGGGAATGTCCACCAATTGAATGCCATTCAGTTCTGTTTTTCTATCCTCGTCGGGAATGGCTTGATTGTCCGTGCGGGCGATTGGATTCAATTGCGAAATACCGTACGTAGGCGTTGCATCACTAAACAAGCCAAGTGCGCTGCGCACTTGTGTGGCCTGGTCAGCATCAAGCGCCAAAAATAGCGCGCGCGGCTTTTCAGTCTCAACCCTTTGTTTGAGCTTGTCCAAGGTATCGCTCTTCAGGTCGCTGGCGACCAACTCTGTATCCAGACCAGCATTGGCGGCCTCTTGCATAAAGGCTCCGGCAATACGATGCTGCCAGCTGGCGCCAGCGGCAACCACCAGCACTTTGCCCTGTCCTCGCTGATCTGCGATCCATCTGGCTACCTGGCGCGCTTCGGTCTCAATTGATAATCCAATCGGTAACAATTGACGTGAGAGTGTGGCATTTTTATCTGCCGGTAACTCAGGCAGGGTCAAGGCAATTGTTGGTTTATAGATGTTGCCACTTTGTGCGATAGCCGTGATACCGGTACGTGATAAAGGGCCGACCAGAATATCGAATTTCTGACTGGCAGTATGATACGCACTCAACATATCTTGGGCTGTATCGGCGGCTTCAATGACGGTAATGGCCAATCCGCTATGATCTCGTTCGTACGCGGCTAAAAAGCCGGCGCGTAACGCATCGGCGGCGCGGCCTAACGAACTGCTGCGTGCTGGTAGCAATAAAGCAATGCTTGCCAAAGGAATGGCGCCATTGGGGAGTTGATTGGCAATTGGCTCAAGTTCGGCTTTTGCTTCAGTCTTGGTTGTGTTTGCCATCGCAGGCAGGCACAATCCATATAAAACACTTAGGAACGACAGGAACAGTGACAGCCGCAACTTACGTAACATATTTAGCTCCCCATCCAAGAAGTGATAATTTTCATGCATGACTCACCCGTAAACTCATCCGCAAGTTTTTCTCCTACAACCCTACCGATGTTGCCAGAACTGATTGCGCAGACTGCGCAGCAAGCGTATCCGGCATCAACATTATATGTGCTAGCCACACCAATCGGGAATGTCTGTGATATCAGCTTGCGCGCGCTGCATGTATTGTCTCTGGTCGACGCGGTCGCTTGCGAAGACACGCGCAACACCGCGCATTTGCTCAATCGCTATGGTTTGTCCAAACCTTTATTGGCCGCACATCAGCACAACGAAAACGAAGTCGCCGCAAAAATCGTGGCGCGTTTGCAGGCCGGTGAACGGATTGCTTTGGTCTCCGATGCTGGCACACCTGCGGTATCCGATCCCGGTGCGCGAATAGTCGATGCAGTATTGAAGGCCGGATGTCGCGCAATTCCGCTGCCGGGAGCATCGGCAGCGATTACCGCATTATCCGTGAGCGGTCTATTGCATGACCAATTCCACTTCGTCGGTTTTTTACCGAGCAAAGCAAGGCAACGTGAAACGGTGTTGACTGGTTTAGTTAATCTTGCTGCGACCTTGGTATTGTACGAAGCGCCGCACCGGATTATCGAAACCGTGGACGCTTTGCATCAGGCATTTGGCCCGACCAGACAAATCGTGCTGGCGCGCGAATTGACCAAACTATTCGAGACTATCCACCGCTGTCCATTGTCAGAAGCATCCGCTTGGCTGGCGCAAGACCCGATGCGGCAAAAGGGCGAATTCGTGATCCTGATCGAAGCCGCACCAGCGCAAGAAGATGATGCCGCAGAAAGCGATCGCGTGTTGCAGATACTATTGGCCGAACTCTCCGTCAAACAGGCGGCTGCATTGGCAGCGCAGATTACCGGACAAAAGAAAAATGCCCTGTATGAGCGGGCATTAGCGTTGAAAAATGCAGACAACGGCGAATAAGAATATATATCTACCCAATTGCTAAGTGAGAGCTACATGAGCCAAGATACTTCCTCTCGTATGCCAGCTGTTTTCTTCGGTCACGGCAGCCCGATGAATGCGCTGGAAGACAATCAATATACCGCCGCGTGGGAACAACTGGGGCGTAGCCTTGCGGCGAGAAAACCGAAAGCGATTTTAGCCATTTCGGCACATTGGTATACGCGCGGCACAGCGGTAACAGCGATGGCCATGCCAAAAACCATCCATGATTTTGGCGGCTTTCCGCAGGCTTTATTTGATGTGCAATATCCGGCGAAAGGCGATCCTGAACTGGCTGTGCAGATAGCGGAATTGTTAGCGCCGGTGCCAGTGCATCTGGATCACGCATGGGGTTTAGATCATGGAACATGGTCAGTGCTGATCAAGGCATTTCCGCACGCAGACGTGCCCGTGATCCAATTGAGTATTGATGGCACCAAACCCGCCCAATTTCATTTTGAACTCGGTCAAAAACTGGCTGTGTTACGTGAGCAAGGTGTCTTGATTATCGGTAGCGGCGATGTGGTGCATAACTTGCGCATGATGTCGTGGGATAAAAATGCGCCAGCACCGGATTGGGCAGTGCGCTTCAATGACACGATACGCGCCAGTTTGCTCAACAATGATGTGCAACAGGTGGTGTCGTACGAAGATTTAGGACAGGATGCCGCACTTTCCGTGCCGACGGCTGAGCATTTTCTTCCTTTGTTATACGTAATCGGTTGTCAACATGACGATGAAAAAATTTCCATTGCGGTAGATGGGATTGAAGGTGGAACGATCAGCATGTTAACGGCGGTGGTGGGAGCATTAACTTAAGTAACTTCGCATAAGTGTTTATACATCGTTGCCTCTGCCTTGCCGTACTATCGTACTGATGCATCGGGGTGCCAAGTTTAAAGCGTTATGCGAAATTACTGGATTTGCGCATTTTTTGCCAAAAAACTCCTCATTTTTTCAAAATCGGCTAATTTTACGCACTAAATTTGCCATAAAAAGCTATTGCATCTGGCATAGACTGGCTTTGCCAAAAAATACAAAAATAAGTAATAAGCCGGAGACAAAAAATACCAACGATTTGGGGCATCGGCGCTACGATTTCCCCTACTGCTCTAATCTGGCAAATCAGTACAGACTATTCGGGCTGCGTTGCGGCCTTTGCTTAACAAGTAATTCAAATAATTATAAAAAACGGAGACCAACAGTGATTGACTCAGAAAAAAGCAGCGGTTGCCCCATGCATCACGATGCCAAAATGGATTTTTCTGATGCGATGGATTATGGCGATTATCTGGGTTTGGATAGCATTCTGGAAGCACAGCATCCGCGCTCATCCGAGCATGATGAAATGCTATTCATCGTGCAGCATCAGACCAGTGAATTATGGATGAAGTTGCTGTTACACGAACTGTTTGCCGCGCAGGTCAAGATACAACAGGATGATTTGTCGTCGGCGCTTAAAATGTTGACTCGTGTGACGCGCATCATGGAGCAACTGGTCGCGGCATGGACTGTTTTGGGCACGCTGACGCCAGCAGAATACGCTACTTTCCGACCTTATCTGGCGCAATCATCCGGCTTTCAATCGTATCAATACCGGCAAATTGAATTCGCGTTCGGGAACAAGAATGCGGCATTATTGCAGCCGCATGCGCATCGCGCGGAACGCCATATGATGGTGCAAGCTGCGCTACTGCGCCCTTCTATTTATGATGACGTGATTGCGCTGTTAGCCAGACGCGGTTGTGCGATTAGCGCAGAGCGTTTGCAGCATGATGTGACATTGCCGACAACGCACGATCATTCGGTTGAGACAGCCTGGCTGGAGATTTATCATGATCCGCAACATCATTGGGATCTCTATGCGTTGGCGGAAAAGCTGGTGGATATCGAAGACGCATTCCGACTTTGGCGATTCCGCCACGTCACAACAGTGGAGCGTATTATCGGTTTCAAACAAGGTACCGGTGGCACTGAGGGCGTCCATTATTTGCGTAAAATGCTGGATGTGATTTTATTTCCAGAGTTGTGGAGTTTGCGTACCAAATTTTGATTCAAATTTTGAACCATGTTTTAGTTTTTAAAAGCAGCTCTGCTCTTTCATAAATGAAAGAATGGAGAAGAACGTAACAACTGATTATCAAAAGGAAGCACCATGTTCGAACACGTAGATCATTACCCCGGCGATCCTATCTTGTCACTGTTGGAAAAATTCGGCCACGACACGCGACCGAATAAAGTCAATTTGAGTATCGGCCTGTACTACGATGAAAACGGCAAAATCCCGGTGCTGAAGAGTGTGCAGGCAGCAGCAAAGATTGTGCAAGAAAAAGCCGAGCCGCATACCTATTTACCGATGGAAGGTTTAGCCGCTTATCGCGAAGCAGTACAGCATTTGCTGTTTGGACGCGATTCCGCTGCGCTGCGCGATAACCGCGTGGCAACCATTCAAAGTGTGGGTGGTTCTGGCGCGTTGCGGGTTGCTGCCGATTTCATCAAAACCTATTTGCCTGACAGCGCAGTCTGGATCAGCGATCCGTCCTGGGATAATCACCATGCCTTGTTCACTGCGGCGCGTATTCAGGTTCACACCTATCCATATTACGATGCGGTGACTAACAATATTAATTTTGGCGGCATGTTAGAAACGCTCAACACACTGCCCGCAAAAAGTATTGTGTTGATGCAGCCTTGCTGTCACAACCCGACTGGGCTGGACCTCAATCATGCGCAGTGGAAGGAAGTTATTGGTGTGTTGCAGCAGCGTAATTTGATTCCATTTTTGGACATTGCGTATCAAGGTTTTGGCGATGGCATTGAAGAAGATGCATGGGTGGTGCGTGCGATGGCCGATGCGGGTTTGACGATGGTGGTAACCAATTCTTTCTCTAAAAATTTCTCGTTGTATGGTGAGCGTTGCGGCGGTTTGAGTTTTGTTTGCCCGTCGGCGAAAGAAGCTGCTTTAGTCTTGGGGCAACTGAAAGCCGGCGTACGCCGCATTTATTCAAGTCCGCCACTATTCGGCAGCAAGCTGGTTGCCACCGTATTGCATGACGCTGATTTACGTCAGCAATGGGATCGGGAAGTGGCTGCGATGCGTGATCGCATTAAAACCATGCGCGAAAAATTGCGTAATAGCTTAACCGCTCACGCACCATCGGTAGACGGCAGTTATTTGGTGAATCAACGCGGGATGTTTAGCTACACTGGATTTACTGCTGCTGAAGTCGATAGCTTGCGTGAAGATAGCGCGATTTATTTGATCCGTTCTGGCCGTTTATGTATTCCCGGATTGAATAATCAGAATGTTGAATCTGTGGCGCAGGCGATGGCGGAGACGTTGAAAAAGCGGGCTTAACTACGCGAAGATGCAAAAAATAAAAATAGGGCGGACGTGCTTTTACGTTCGCCCTACACGACTGTTTCGGAAAGCCGTTTGATCGAATGCAGCATCCGGCGGCGAATCCATCCACTGACGGGGCGAATTGCATACCAATAGGGCGCAAACCGCAGATACGAACCCCGATCAGGACAGTGAACGCGGGTTTCTGTCGTCAGCACGGTTTTGCCGTTAATGCTTTCAACGGCGATATAACCGAGCGCCAGCTTCGCCACTCCTGGTTCGTTGAAGCGCAGAAATGCTTCGCCGTCGGCGATCGTTACTAATCCGTAATCCGCCTGCCAGAATCGCCCGATCAGGCCATAGACGCGTTCTTTTGTTGTCCGTTCCAGCAACTGGAAATTATGTAGCCCAAAGGGTGTCTGTGATGCTTGTTTGCGGGTAACCCAGCCAACAAAACGCAATGGGAGTTCACGCAAAGCAATCATCTTGCGGAAGAATGCATCATCTTTAGGATCGTAAGCCGCTACGGCCTGCATGATTTGATCACTGCTCGCGTTGATCTCCAGATGATGGCGTTCGGAGAAATCGTATTTGTGTAAATATTTATCAAACAACACCATACGATGTCCCCATTTTTTTAACAAAAATCAACCGTACTGCTTGGCCTTTTCTTTTTCGCGCTTCATTTCGCGTTCTTCTTTTTGCATCTTGGCTTTGATGCGATTGCGTTTCAGCGGCGATAAGTATTCGACGAACACTTTGCCTTTCAAGTGATCCATTTCATGCTGGATGCACACTGCCAGCAATCCATCTGCATCTACTTCAAACGGCTTGCCATCTGCGTCAAGCGCACGCACCTTGACTTTCGCCGGGCGCTCTACACCGTCATAAATGCCGGGCACCGACAGGCAACCTTCGTCATAGATTTGCTTTTCTTCACTAGCCCAGAGGATTTCAGGATTGATGAATACGCGCAGGTCGTTGCCAGTATCAGAGGTGTCGATGACCACCAATTGTTCGTGCACATCGACTTGCGATGCTGCCAGACCAACGCCGGGAGCGTCGTACATGGTCTGCGCCATATCGGCGATTAATTGTTTGAGGCGTTGATCAAAAGCGGTGACAGGCTTGGCAACTTTGTGCAAGCGCGGATCAGGGTAACGCAGGATATTCAGTATGGCCATAAATTAAGTGCATGATGTCTTAACGACATCTCAGTGAGGTTTAAACGCGATTTAAGTGGTTCGGATAGAAATTAGTCTGTTTAGGTCTTGCTAGTTGTGACGTTTATGGGCAGAATTTGATTCTTTTCGGCAAGTATTGTAATCAATATGTCAATGAAGTTGACAAATAGTTGATAAAACTTGCAGGAATAGCTTCGGCACAAATTTTGCTATCTATTTTGCTCCATTCACACTACAACCAGCGCCACGGCTTATTAGCAACCTATTTAGAAACTCATCGGAAACAATATGAAAAAGTTTAGCACAGCTGCAGCTCTTCACGTTCTCCTTGCTCTCGCCGCCAGTATTGGCAGTATTGGAGTGGTGCAGACGGCCTCTGCGGAACCTGCTGCAAGAATGCCTTCATCAGCAAGCTGTGGATTTTTACCAAACGCACCAGACCAACACAAGGTGGTACGTGGCGATACCTTGTGGGGAATTTCTGGACAGTTTTTAAAGAATCCGTGGTGCTGGCCGCAAGTATGGGGTATGAATCGCCAGCAAATTCATAATCCGCATTGGATTTATCCGGGTCAGATTGTGTATTTCGATCGCGCTGCCGGACGTTTGCGCTTGGGTTCGCCAAAAGGCGATGGCATGGATGGTAACGGCGGTACTGAAAAATTATCACCGCAAGTGCGCTCCAATGGTTTGGGGAGCGATGCAATTTCGACGATACCAGCAGGTTTGATTGCGCCATTCTTATCGCAGCCATTGATCATTGAAGACGGTCAAATGGCAAATGCGCCGCACATCGTGGCTGCTGCAGAAGGCCGTGTAAATCTGGGGCGCGGTGACAAGGCTTATGTACAAGGCGACCTGGCCGATGGCACGTCGTTCCAGGTGTTTCGTCCGGGTGAGGCAATCAATGATCCTGTAACGAAAAAGGTGATCGCCCATGAGGCAAAGTATTTAGGCACCATGAAACTGGTACGCCCAGGCCATACCTCGGATGAGGCGAGCACCTTTACGGTTGTTGATGCTAAAGAAGAAATGGGTATTGGCGACTTGTTAGTTGCATCGCCATTGGCACCGGTTTTGAATTACGTACCGCATCCGCCAGCAACAGATACGCAGGCGCGTATTGCCTCGATTTATGGTGGTGTTGAGAACGCGGGACAAAATCAGATCGTTACCATCAATCAAGGCAGCGCTGACAATATTGATGTCGGTACAGTGTTGCAGTTATATCGCGCTGGTGAACTGATTGCTGACCCTATCAGCAAAAAAACCATAAAATTGCCAGATGAGCAATATGGAACTTTGTTTATTTTCCGTGTGTTTAATCATATTTCCTATGGTTTGATCATGGAAGTGCGTGATACTGTTGATGTTGGCGATATCGCCAGATCACCAGAATAAACAAAGCTAGTGCCGACAGAACCAACACCATCCTCCAATACTACCGACCACCCAGATCAGTCAGCTTCAGCTACCGCTGATCTGGCTGACTGGTTGCGTCTTGAACAGACCGCTGGCGTCGGCCCCGAAACGGCGCGGCGGCTGTTGGCAACTTTCGGTCTTCCCGAGAATATTTTCAGCAGTAATTTTTCGGCATTACACAAAGTGGTGCCGGAAAAGATTGCTTATGCGTTGTTAGCTGCGCCATCTGATGCATTGCAGGCGTTAACAGAACGCACGCTGGAATGGGCGCAGCAACCCGGCAATCGTGTGCTGACCTTGGCTGACAGCACTTATCCAGTCTCCTTATTAGATATCCCCGATCCGCCGTTGATACTCTACGTCAAAGGTCGCATCGAACTGCTGGCACGACCATCACTGGCCGTGGTGGGTAGCCGCAATGCGACTGTGCAAGGAATTGCCAATGCGGATCAATTTTCCTTCACCCTTAGCCAACGCGGGGTAACGATCATTTCCGGAATGGCGTTGGGAATAGATAGCGCCGCCCATGTCGGCAGCATGCGTGGCGCGGTCAATGATCCAGATGCAGGCAGTACCGTTGCCGTTATTGGCACGGGTGCTGATATCGTTTATCCGGCGCGCAATCGCAATCTGGCGCATCAAATAGCCGTCTACGGCTGCATCGTCAGTGAATACCCGTTAGGCATGCCAGGGATCGCAGCCAATTTCCCGCGTCGTAATCGCATCATTTCTGGCTTGGCTCGCGCGGTCTTGGTAGTGGAAGCGGCTGCACAATCGGGATCGTTGATTACAGCGCGTATGGCCGCCGAACAAGGTCGTGATGTGCTGGCAATTCCCGGATCGATTCATTCTCCATTGTCAAAGGGCTGCCATCAATTGATCAAG
Organism: Glaciimonas soli; assembly: GCF_009497155.1. Classification (GTDB taxonomy): domain Bacteria; phylum Pseudomonadota; class Gammaproteobacteria; order Burkholderiales; family Burkholderiaceae_D; genus Glaciimonas; species Glaciimonas soli. The sequence goes on along the minus strand of NZ_WINI01000003.1, from coordinate 276,661 downwards.
CAAGGTGCCAAGCTGGTCGAATCCGCGCAGGATATCCTTGAAGAGTTGGGACAGTATCAGCTCGATGTGGCGCTTGGCATGGCTTCGGCCCGCTCGCCTAAGCCAACGAAATTATCCAGGTTGCCAGCGCGAATAGTTGAAGAAAGCGCCGAGTCAACAGAAGCTGAACAACATGCCAAAGATACTGACCAAGGTCGTATACTGGCAGCGCTTGGCTTTGATCCGGTCAGTCTTGATTTACTAGCCCAGCGTAGTGGCATGGATGCAGCCAACTTGAGCGCGCAGTTATTGACGTTGGAGTTGGAAGGCTTGGTGGAAGTGCTGCCCGGTGGAATTTATCGGCGTTTGGGCTAACTTGGTATACAGTTTCCTTAAATACCTGCGATACTTATCATCAGCCCCTAGCTTTTTTAGTCCGATCTTAGTGATACAGTAGAACCATGTTTGAAGTCTTAGTTTATTTATACGAAACCTACTATCAACCCGATGCTTGTCCGGAACCGGAAGCATTGGTTAAGAAGTTGTCGGCCATTGGGTTTGAAGAGGATGAGATCACTAACGCGCTGGGCTGGTTAAAAGAACTGCTGACAAGCAATCACGAGTTTGCAGATCGTTACCCGCAACAGACGGCGTTTTCGTTCGGCATGCGTTTTTATGCCCCTCAAGAAGTTGATATTCTTGGCACAGCGGCAATTGGTTTCATTCAGTTTCTAGAGTCGGCCAAATTACTCAACCCGATACAGCGTGAAATCGTCATTGAGCGTGCATTGGTTGTCAATGAAACACCAATTCCCTTGGATAAACTCAAAATTATCGTGTTGATGGTGCTATGGAGCCAAGGCAAAGAGCCAGAAAGTCTGATGTTTGACGAGCTGTTTCTGGATGATGATGAAGAGCCAGTATCCCGCATGTTGCACTAAAGGCTCACACAAAGCCGTTCCAGCGCTGTTATCCCTGCGGTATCTTGCTATCTGCGTAAGCCCGGACGATCGCGCTCCACACGCAATGTCACCTTAATATTTCCCCGCCACTTGCGGTTTTTCTCATAACGCGCTTATTATTCGCTGCAAATCATCCGCTATCTATATATGATGCTGCTTGTTATATAGTTAGGATGTACACAAAATCGCAGCAGCGACGTTATCCTTCTCGGGCGTGTTACTGCACTGTCAGCGTTTGAAAGCTTTGCTGGAAGTGTTTGCGTTAATCATAATAAGTGTGAGAAATTGTTATTAAGCAATCCATGCAAGCTTATGCGTCGGATAATTAGCAAACATTAAATAAGTATGGCCAAAAAATTATTTATACGTTGTTGTTCCTCCTTGTACAGTTGTACTGCCTGCGTCGGGACGTCTGGCCTAAACAGTTTTTTGGACATACTTGAAGCACATCGCTTTCGAGACTACCTTTCTTTTGAGATTAATTTATGAGCAAGACCCTCATCATCGCCGAAAAACCTTCTGTCGCGAATGACATCGCGAAGACACTCGGCGGCTTCACCAAGCACGATGAGTACTTTGAGTCCGACGAATATGTGCTGTCTTCAGCTGTCGGTCACCTGCTGGAAATTGCTGTTCCAGAAGAGTTTGATGTCAAGCGTGGCAAATGGACGTTTACACATCTGCCGATGATTCCGCCGTACTTTGCGTTGAATCCGATCGCGAAAACTGAATCGCGCTTGAAAGTACTCAATAAACTCATCAAGCGTAAAGATGTTACTGCGCTGATCAACGCATGCGATGCCGGGCGGGAAGGCGAACTGATTTTCCGTTTGATCGCGCAACACGCGAAAGCCAAGCAATCGGTCAAACGTTTATGGCTGCAGTCGATGACGCCAGGCGCGATACGCGATGGTTTTGCTCATTTACGCTCTGACGAAGAGATGCTGCCATTGGCTGACGCTGCGCGTTGTCGCAGCGAAGCCGATTGGCTGATCGGCATCAACGGTACGCGTGCGATGACTGCTTTCAACTCTAAAGAAGGCGGATTCTACTTAACCACCGTAGGTCGCGTGCAAACACCGACCTTGTCGATTGTGGTGAAGCGCGAAGAATTAATTAAGAAATTTGTCTCGCGTGATTTTTGGGAAGTGCGAGCAGAGTTCATTTGCGCAGCCGGTATCTATGAAGGCCGCTGGCTGGATACTGCGCACAAGAAAGACGAATTCGACCCGGAGAAAAGAGCCGAGCGTTTGTGGAGTCTTGCAGCGGCAGAATCTATCGTTGCCGCTTGTCGTAACAAACCTGGCAATGTCACCGAAGAATCGAAGCCAACCACACAAATGGCACCAGGCTTATTCGATTTGACCAGCTTACAACGTGAGGCCAATTCGCGTTTCGGTTTCTCGGCGAAGAACACGCTGGGTCTGGCGCAGGCTCTGTACGAAAAGCACAAAGTCCTGACCTATCCGCGTACCGATTCGCGTCATTTGCCAGAAGACTATATCAGCACGGTGAAACAAACTCTGGAAACCATTTCGGAGAACCATAACTATCAGCAGTTCTCCGCACAGATTTTGAACAAAGGTTGGGTCAAGCCGAATAAGAAGATTTTCGACAATACCAAAATCAGTGATCACTTTGCGATCATCCCGACTACGCAGGCACCGAAAAATTTGTCCGAGCCAGAACAGAAACTGTACGACTTGGTGACACGTCGCTTCCTATCGGTATTTTTCCCTGCGGCGGAATTCCAGGTCACTACCCGTTACACCGAAGTGTCCGGCCATCAGTTCAAAACTGAGGGCAAGGTAATGACCAATCCGGGTTGGCTGGCGATTTACGGTAAAGAAGTGGCCGGCGACAAGGATGAAAACAGCGGCACGTTAGTTCCCGTTGCCAAAGGTGAGAAAGTCAAAACCGAAAAAGTTGAAGCGCACGGTTTGGTGACCAAACCACCAGCACGCTACACAGAAGCGACCCTGTTGTCGGCGATGGAAGGTGCGGGCAAGTTAGTGGATGACGAGGAATTGCGCGAAGCGATGGCAGGTAAAGGCCTTGGCACACCAGCTACACGTGCGGCGACGATTGAAGGTTTGATCTTCGAAAAATACATTTTCCGCGAAGGTCGGGAAATGATGCCAACCGCCAAAGCGTTTCAGTTAATGACTTTGCTGCATGGTTTGGGTGTTGACGAATTGACCGAGCCGGAACTGACCGGTGAGTGGGAACACAAATTGTCGCTGATGGAAAAAGGCCAGATCACGCGCGAAGAATTCATGCGCGAAATCGCCCAGATGACCCAAACCATCGTCAAACGCGCCAAAGAGTACGACAACGACACGATTCCCGGTGATTACGCTACCTTGCATGCGCCGTGTCCGAATTGCGGCTCGGTCGTCAAAGAAAATTATCGCCGTTTCGCTTGCACCAAGTGCGAATTCTCTATGAGTAAAACGCCAGGCAGTCGTCAATTTGAAATCGCCGAAGTCGAAGAGTTGCTGATTAACCGGACCATTGGTCCGTTGCAGGGTTTCCGCTCTAAGATGGGACGGCCGTTTGCCGCCATCCTGAAAATCAGTCGCGACGAAGAAATCAAAAACTTCAAGCTGGAATTCGATTTTGGTCAAAATGACGGCGAAGGTGAAGATGGAGAGGGTGTTGATTTCACCGGGCAGACGCCGCTAGGCGCATGTCCGAAATGCGGTAGTGGTGTGTATGAAATGGGCTTGGCTTACGTTTGCGAAAAAACGGTCGCCAAACCAAAAGCCTGTGATTTCCGCAGCGGCCGTATCATCTTGCAGCAAGAAATTTTGCCGGAGCAAATGGCTAAATTGCTCAATGATGGCAAAACTGATTTGCTGCCGGGTTTCATTTCACAGCGCACACGTCGTCCGTTCAAAGCATTTTTAGTCAGAGGCAAAGATGGTAAAACCAGCTTTGAATTTGAAGAACGTAAAGCCAAAGCGCCAGCCAAAGGTAAAACAAAAGCGGCTGAAGTAGAAGATGAAGCGCCGGCAGAGGCAACTGCTAAAGTCGTAAAAGCGCCGGCCAAAAAAGCCCCAGCTAAAAAAGCAGCAGTTAAAAAGCCAGTGGTAAAACGCAAAACTGCATAAATTTTCACGAAAATAAAAAAAGCCGTCTATGTTTGCATAGGCGGCTTTTTTATTGATTTCTTGTTTTGTTGTCACAAAAGCTGACAATTTTTTTCACTTGCAGTGACAGCCTAGGGCAGGCTGCCGATTGCATAACCCAAAATCCTGCTGTTTCCCCGTCGAAATGGCTGCTTAAACGCCATCTAGTTGGGCATAAGAATTGCTGTCTGTAATCGGATACGTTTGTAAGTAAAAGCAGATAGGCGATTTAAAAAATACCTCCGTCATCCTCGCGGATGCGGGAATCCAGGTTGCGTAACATGGGTACCCGCGTTTCCGGGAATGATCAGGTCATTTTCAAAACGGTTGTCGGCTCTTACTTACCTCGATTTATAGTCTCATTCTTAGCTCATCTCATGATTAAAATTTCTGTTATTTCTTACAATGGAATTACACCGCCCATTTCGTTGTCTGCGGTCTTTGATCAAGCCGGCAGAACCATGGGACGTGGAACTGATAATTGTCTGGTGTTGGCCGATCCGAAAAATGTCGTTTCGCAAACGCAGGCGTTGTTCAAAAGCGATGGTATCAATCACAGCGTAATCAATCTTAGCTATGCCAGTCCGATGCATCTGAACGGCGTGGAACTGACGCCGGATCGAGATTACGCGCTACACATTGGCGATGAAATGACGGTCGGTTTGTATAAATTACGTGCGGAAGCAGCGTTCTCTATCGTTGATCATGGCATTTCGTTGTCGGCAACTGAGCAGGCGGCTTCAGATGCATTGCATCCGGAATTGCATTTAACAGCACCGGTCAGCACAGCTGACCATAAAAATGAATCTGAACACAGCGATGATCACCAGGCCTTGATGCAGGCATTTTTTCATGGTGCTGGAATTTCCGTTGCCACATTATCGTCGGGAGCATCTTCAGCGCAGTTACCAAAACTGACGCCGGAGCTGATGGAAACATTGGGAAAATTATTGGCGACAGCGGTACAGGGAACGATAGATCTCAATGCTTTGCGCACGTTGGTGCGACGCGAGGCGCATGTCGATGTGACACAAGTAGTGGTAAGAAATAATAATCCGCTGAAATTTTTCTCTGACGCGGAAACCGTCTTGACGCAAATGTTGCGTAAAAAAATGCCTGGTTTTATGGGGCCGAATGAAGCCATGCACGATGCGTATGAAGATTTGCGCGCCCATCAAATTGGTGTGGTCGCTGGTATGCGGGCATCTATGCATCAGTTGCTCAAGCGCTTCAATCCAGAGTTGATGCAAAAGGGTTTAACGAAAATTGGCCTGTTAGATGGCATTTTCCCCGCCAATCGCAAAGCCAAATTGTGGGACGCTTATACGACTTTGTTTCAAAAAATCCATCAGCAATCGCAAGATGATTTTCAAATGTTGTTTGGTAAGGCATTCTTGCATACCTATGAGCAGGAAGTGGATCGTCTAAAACAGCAAGCGCAGCCAGCACAACCAGCGCAACAACAGGCACCGAAAGAGCCGGAAGCGGTAGATAAATTTCTGCCTGGGCAAGAACAACGCCATGGTTGACGCGCTGCATGGCAGCGGTGCTACGGCACCGCTGCCAGTCGTACAGCCATTAAGGCTGGACGGTGCGCAACTTACGTACGTCGGTGATCGCCGGCTGAATCAGGATGCGCTCGGCAGTATGCTGCAGGATGATTTGGCTTGTATGGTGATTGCGGATGGCATCGGCAGTAAACTGGGCGGCGAAGTGGCCGCGCGGATCGTGGTGGAAACGGTGATAAACCGTTTCCGCCAGGAGCAATCATTCGGCGCTCGCGCATTGCAATCGTATATCGCCGCGGCAGAGACGCATCTGGCACAACGCCAACGCGCAGAGCCGGGTCTGAAAGAGATGAGCGCGACCATTGCCGCAGTATTGATCGATCAAAAAAATCGTTGCATGGTATTCGCTCATATGGGAGACACGCGGATTTATGTGTTCCGCGACAAGCAACTGGTTAGCGTCACAAAAGATCATAGCCTGGTACAACAATTTGTCGAGGCAGGACACTGCAGCGTCGATCAATTACGTCACCATCCACGACGCAGCATCTTGTTTGCCGCGATCGGAGCAGAAGGGGATGTTGGGGTGGAAGTAACCCCCGCGCTGGATATCGAGGCCGGCGATGCTCTGCTGCTATGCACAGATGGCTTTTGGGAATGGATCACGGAAAATGAGATGGTCGATGCAATCGCGTCAACCGATAACGCCACAGAATGGTTAAACCGGATGGCACAGATCGTACAGAAAAATGCTGCAGCCACTGCATCGCGCTCGCGCGACAACTGTACGGCACTTACTATTTTTATCGTATAAATTTATGACAACTGAATTAAATGCAAACGTGCGCAATGCCAAAGCGGCCATGCCGATTAAGCCGGGTCTATCTCTCGTGACTTCGGATGAGGTCGAATTGAGCGAAGAAAATTGCTTGCAAAAAGGGACGCGTTTAGCTGATTTCAAGATCCTTGGCGTGATAGGCGAGGGTGGTTTCGGGATTGTCTATTTTGCTTTTGATAAATCGTTGCGTCGTATGGTGGCGATTAAAGAATACATGCCGGGCGCATTTGCCGGGCGCGGTGTCAACCAAAAAGTGACGGTTCGCTCTTCGCGACATCAGGAAACGTTTGCTCTGGGATTGAAAAGCTTCATTAATGAAGCGCGCTTGTTGGCACAGTTCGATCATCCGGCGTTGATCAAGGTTTATCGTTTCTGGGAGCAAAACAACACCGGCTATATGGCGATGCGTTATTACGATGGACGTACGCTACGCAGCGTCGTCAAAAATACGCCGGAAGTGGTTACTGAAATATGGCTGAAAAATATGCTGAAGCCGATGCTGGAGGCGTTAGATGCCATGTATCGCGTCAATATTTTGCATAGGGATATTTCGCCTGACAACATCATGATCCAAAAAAGTGGTGAGGCTGTGCTACTGGATTTTGGCGCAGCCCGACAGCTTATTGGCGACATGACGCACTCGTTAACCGTGATTTTAAAGCCAGGTTATGCACCGATAGAGCAGTACGCCGATGACGTCAGCATGAAGCAAGGCCCATGGACTGATATCTATTCTTTGTGTGCAGTAGTTTATTTTGCGATCACCAACACGGCTCCGCCAACTTCGGTGGCGCGCATGATCAAAGACCCGATCGTTCCTTTGGCACAGGTGCCGGAATTTCGCGAGCGGGGTTTTAGCATGGGATTTTTGTCGGCGATTGATCTTGGTTTATCTGTCAATCCAGAAGATCGACCGCAGTCGATCGAGGAATTTCGACGCCTGTTAAGCCTGCAGCTTTTAGTGGCAATACCAACGCCGCGGCGCAGCACCGGCAGCGCAGATTCGGGCACCAGGAAACACAGGAAGCAAACAAAGAAATGGTGGCATACAGTGCTGCCGCGACTGGATCAAACGCTCAGTTTTAAACACGCCATGACATTGTTGGTGGCGTTAATGATAGGCGTGATTTGTACGTTCGGCTACTTCTTGTTTGACTCCTCCGCAACCGCACCAACGGTAGCGACTGCAATACCGACAACAATTGAAGCAGCAACTAAAGCAACCGCTGCTGCTGTCTCTCCAGCTAGCGTCACTCCTGTAGCTGCACCGACAGCTACAGTGCGTGCACCTGATTTGGGTACAGCAAGTAATGCGCAAGCAGTCATCGAAAAATCACCTGACCTATCTGATAAATCGCATCAGGATACGGAAGTGTTGGCGGCGTTGCCGGAATCTGAAACTGTATCGCCAGCGGCCGTTAAGGAGCCGCCGCATACCACCGACATCATTACTCTTTCTATTAAACCTTGGGGAACTGTGACAGTCGATGGCAATATGCGCGGCGTGAGTCCTCCTTTGAAAAAGCTGGTTTTGTCGGAAGGGAAGCATCAGATAAAAATCAGTAACCCACAGTTCGCATCACGTACCATCAACATCACTAGCGACAAGAAAAAAATGCAGCATATTGATGTAGATTTTTCTTCTACTAAATAATAGATAGAAATAGATAGAGCCCAAAAAATCGTTTAGACATTGTTGTAAGTAATACTAAATAATCGATTTGAAAATGACCTCGTCATTTTCGCGAACGCGGGGATCCATGTTATACAACCTGGATCCCCGCGTTCGTGATGATGACAAGGTCTGGTTGCTGAAGAAGATGGTTTAAAATCTCGCATCAGTTTTTGCGACTTACTTACCATCTGCATCGATACACCGAATCTAAACGTTTTTTTTCACAGTTAATAACCAATCTCAAAATGACAAAACCTTCATATCGACGCACTGCTTTGCACGCATGCGCGCACATTTTTTTCTCAGCATGCATCTTGCAACTGGCTGGCTGTGCAAGCACCGACGGAGCTGACGGCGCTAATCTGACGACACCGCAACCTGCGCTTAGCGCGCCGGTTGCGGCGCCCGCCATCAGTACGCCGAGTGCGGCTGAAGTCGCAGCGTCTAACGCGTTAAAGAGCGGTATTGATTTGTATGATCGCGGTAGTTATAGCGCCGCCATTAAACGTTTGCGTAGTGCGCCAGAAATTTGGACCGCAGATAAGAACACGCAAACAGAGGCGTTGAAATATATGGCGTTTAGCTATTGTGTGACGTCACGAAAGAAGCTGTGCAAACTGGAATTTCAAAAAGCGCTGAAACTGGATCCGACCTTTGCACTGGCGCCCGGCGAGCAAGGTCATCCACTGTGGGGGCCAGTATTTGAACAAGCCAAACGCAGTCAGCCTGTCGCTCGTTAAAATAGTGAAGAGTAAATCAGAGACAAATTTGTGTCATACAACAACGGGAATTGTATGTATCTTTTTGTGTCTGATTTGGTCGCTGAATTTTTTATTTTTTTGTGAAAAAAATGCGAATTTACAGGATATTTTTTGTAAAAAAGGATAAATAATTATTGCCATATGGAAATTTAAGTTTTATTCTAGACTCGTAATATGATTTATATGAATTGTGGGATGCTAGAAAATAACTTGTAGCGACACTTACCTCACAAGCGTAATGCTGTCGTGTCGTAGTCCTTAAAAGGGAATAGTGATGACGTGCGTTAAGTCTTTAGAACTGACAGTTTTTCTGCAGTCGCAATACGAACAAAGTTTGTGTTCTTCCCACCAATCCCCCCGTATTTCGGTACCGATTGCGCGATCCTCGGAGATCACGCAACGACCGTCCCAATAACGAACTAGCTGTTCGTTACCCCCTGTATCGCAGCCGATCTGCGATGCAAATCTGACGCTTGGCGTACTCGTGTAAGGCTGCTTCCTGCAACCGTGTGCATCTTCACATCTGTTGTGTTTGGAAACTCCATGGTTGTAGTTTTGCAGGGAGACTTTCATCAGGCATACATCCCATTTTGGATGGTATGCAGGGAAATGTTCAAGCGTTTTTATGTTGTGAGCTGTTATCCATGTTGTTTACTTTTAGAGGAATAAAAAAAATGAAATCTAAAGCATCAGCAGCAAAGGCAGGAGATTTAGCAGTCCCGCGTATCTCTGCATTGGCATTAGCACTCTCTCTGGCATGTGTAGCAATGGGCGCGCAAGCAGCCGTTGATACTTCGTCGTGGGTATCGACAAAAACAGACGCATTTTTATCTAAAGTACAAACGCACGATAGTTCTGGTGCTGAAACTACTGCGGATAAGATTGCCGTAGATATGGCACCAGGTGAATTGAAAAGCGTTACCGTTGCTCTGCAATTGCGTAACAAAGCACAATTGGACAAATTTGTTGCTGACGTAAATACTCCAGGTAGTGCCGTGTTTCACAAGTTTCTGACACCAGCACAATTCAATGCGCAATACGCACCTACTCAAGCGCAAGTTGATGCTGTTGTTAAGCATTTGACTAAATCAGGTTTCAAAAATATTACTGTCAGCTCAAACCACACTTTGATCAGTGCCGACGGTACCGCAGCTACAGTAACGCAAGCGTTTAATACTTCATTGAAACGCTTCACACATCATGGCCGTAGTGTTTACGCCAATGATAAGCCTGCACAAGTGCCAGCAGAATTGTCGAATATCATTGGTTCAGTTCTAGGTCTGCAAAATGCTGCAATCCATCACACTATGCATAGTGGCGTGATGAGCAAACCTGCAAGAACTACGACTCTCGCTACCACTGGTACAGAAGTCGCACATACCCCAACGCAGTATTATGGGATTTATGGTGGTAGCACTACGCCGGCAGCATCGAACGCAATTATCGGTTCGATCGCTGAAGGTAGCATGACTTACACATTGCAAGACTTTGCTACTTTCCTCACCAATAACCCAAGCTTGCCAGCATTGGTTCCTACTGTTGTCAACGCCGGTACTCCAACAACAGATGAGTCCGGTGAGGTTGAGTGGGCGTTGGATAGTCAAGTTGCCTACGGTACTGCTGGTGGTGCAAAACAATACATATTCTATGTAGCGACTTCGATGGAAGATGCACCGCTGACAGCTGCTTATAACGCTGCTGTAACTGCTAACGTCGCCAGCGTCGTTGACATCTCGTTGGGCGAGTGCGAGGCTTCTGCTCATTCATCAGGCTCACAAGCAGCTGATGATGCAGTGTTTGAACAAGCTGTAGCGCAAGGTATGACATTCGCTGTTGCAGCAGGTGATGCCGGTGCCTACAACTGCGACACTGACTCCGAAGGTAACCCTGGCGTAGCAAATACCACTACAAAGAGAAAAACCTACGACGTCAGTGAGCCAGCTAGCTCACCTTATGTTCTGACAGTCGGCGGCACTGCTCTGTTCACCACATCGGCTGGCGCATATAACGGTCAGGCAGTATGGAACGAAGGTACTGCATCAACTGGTGATGGTAGTGCCGTGCGTATCTGGGCTACCGGTGGTGGTTACAGTAAGTATGAAACAGCGCCGAGCTGGCAGACTACCGCTATCATCGGTTCAGGTCATACCACACGCGGTCTGCCTGATATCGTCTACGATGCAGCGTCAGCAAGCGGTACCAACATCTATATCAACCAGGCAGCTAATGGTGTTGCATATGGCACGGTTGGCGGTACTAGTATGGCTTCACCATTGTTCGTTGGTATCTGGGGTCGTATGGAATCGGCACACAGCAACAACTTAGGCTTCCCGGCATCAGCTTTGTACAGCACGCTTTCCAATTCTGCTAATGCAAGCATGTTGGCTAAAGTCAGTAGCGCATCGGTCGACGGTGATGCAGTTGATTACAACGGTTGGAGTACTACTTATCCAGGCATGTCAGCCAATTCAACAGGATCATGGAGCGCTGCAACAGGCTTCGGAAGCGTGTTGATTGATCCTCTGAATGCTTACATCACAGCGAACCCGACTGTGTTCCCAGCTAAGTAATTTTAAGGTAATAAGGAAATAAGAAAGCCCGCTGTAACTCTCGCGGCTACGTAGGCAATTGATGCGTAGCCGTATTTTTTTTGAGCTGATTTTTCGATAGTTGTTAACGTTAAAAAAGAGAACGAAGTGAACAAGTCCATCATCATCGCTGCGATTATCCTCGGGAGCGCTGCAGTTTCATTTGTTATGTACGGTTCCCCGGATCGGGAAAATATCAGCGTTGCCAATGATCCGAGTTTGGTTGATCACGCGACGAGCATGAATGCGCGACTGGCTGCACCAGATAACGCAAATAGTGCGAACCGCAATCCGTTTGGAAAAGGATGATTTAAATTTGTTGTGCCATAACCCGGTGAGCAGCTCACCCTCAAAGAAATGTGATTTATTTGAATTTACATTCAACATAAATATCGCTGGTCATTCAGGCGATGTAATTACACAGGAAGAAAAATAATTCCTTGCTCCATTTTTTTTTGAAAATTTCAGCATAAGAAAATGCATAAATAATTATTGCCACATAGAAATTAAAAAGCTATGCTGGGCCTGCATCGTGTTTCATGTAGCCATCTGAAAGTATCCTGAAAATCAAAATAATTTTGGCGACGCTTACTTACAAACGTAAGACTGTTGCTTTGGCTATCCTTAATCCTTAAAAGGGAATAGTGATGACGTGTGTTGAGCCTTCGGTACAGAACCATTTTCTGCAGTTGTCTTTCGCATCTCATCTGCATGCATCCCCATTCTTATCCTTCCCTATTTCGCAATCTTCTCGCCTTGCGTACGGTCCCTCTCCTTAACACGGCTCTTAAGTCTTGTTATCGAATGCGCGTTACTCGCCATCCATTGCTGCGTTGCTGTCGCCATGCAAATCTGGCGCCCGGCGTAATGCTCAGTAATTAACTTAAGAATGCTTTTTTCGATTGCCTTGCATTAGCAGATACGCCTATTTGTGTATTGCGATGCGTTGCGATTATTTTGTTGCACGTTGTTTTCATATTGTTTACTTTAAAAGGAAAAAGAAGATGAAATTTAAAGCATCAGCAGTAAAGAAACGAGACGTTACACTTCCCCGCACGTCGGCACTGTCATTAGCGCTCGCATTGGCTTGCGCATCGATGGGAGCGCAAGCGGCAGTAGATACGTCAACGTGGGTGTCGACCAAGACGCAGGCATTTTTGCCGCAGGTGCAAGTGAAAAACAACGTAGGTGCAGTGGTCACTGCAGATACCTTGGCCACTGAAATGGTGCAAGGTGAGCAAGTACACGTGGTACTGAGTTTGAATCTGCGCAAAGAAGCGCAGCTTGATCAAGCGATCATCGATGTGAGAACGCCCGGCAATCCATCGTTTGGACAATTTCTGACGCCAGCACAATTTGCTGCGCAATATGCACCAACGCAAGCGCAAGTGAATCTGGTCGTTGCGCATCTGCAGCAAGCCGGATTTACCGGGATCGAAGTAACGCCCAATCGCTTATTGATCTCGGCAAATGGCACTGCCGCTACGGTACAGCAAGCATTTAATACGTCTCTGAAGCACTTCACTTATCAAGGTCGCAAAGTGTATGCAAATACTGCTGCCGCGCAAGTGCCAGCATCGTTAGGTGGAATCGTTAATGCGGTTTTAGGTTTGCAAAACGTTGCGCTGAACCATACGCACAGCAAGCTGGGTGGCAAAGTTGGCGGCGTTGCGCTGAATAATACGTTAGCCACAGCCAGCGCTTCGGTTAGTACTCCCGTCGGCACTGCGGTTTATCACAACACCACCGATTTCCCGTTGATCTATAACGCAGCGAGCATGCCAGCGGCATCGACAACTACTGTCGCTATTATTTCCAATGGCGATCTCGCACCGACCATCACCGATCTGGCGGCATTCACGACTGGACTTGGTTTACCGGCAGTCAATACCACCGTCGTACAAACCGGCCCGGCCGGCAGCGATTACAGCGATACTTCTGGTCAAGTCGAATGGAATCTGGATAGCCAAACTATTACAGGTGCTTCCGGCGGAACCAAGGAATTGCGATTCTATGCTGCGCCAACGTTGGACTATACCGACATCACGACCGCCTATAACCGCGCTGTGACGGACAATGTCGCCAAGGTGATTAACGTGTCTCTGGGTAGCTGCGAAGCCGACACTGTCAGCAGCGGCACGCAAGCAGCCGATGATGCAGTCTTCAAACAAGCGGTGATACAGGGTCAGACATTCTCGATTTCGACTGGTGATGCTGGTCCATACAATTGCAGCGTCAGCACAATTTCCGGTACACCTGGCGTGCCAGACGGAAAGCATTATGATGTCAGCGAACCGGCAAGCTCACCTTACGTCGTGGCAGTCGGTGGAACTACGCTGTACACCACAGGGAAGACAACGTTTGGCAGCGAAGCCGCATGGAATGAAGGCTTGAGCCCGATTGGTGTTTACGACGGCAACGGTGATTCTGACCCGACGTTACGTCTCTGGGCCACCGGTGGCGGTTACAGTAAATCTGAAGCAGCACCAATCTGGCAGCGACTGGTGAACGGTAACGCTAAACGCGCCTTGCCGGATATTGCGTTCGATGCGGCATCAGCCAGCGGCGCTATCGTGTATTACGACGGTGCCCGATATGTGGTCGGCGGAACTAGTTTGGCTTCGCCAATTTTCGTCGGCTTCTGGGCTCGCATTGAATCGGTGCACAGCAATCGTTTGGGTTTCCCGGCGCCGTACTTTTACGTTAACTTCCCTTGGAATCCTGCCTTGGTGAATGACGTCACCACTGGTTATTCCGGAGCGGACGCTACTGATTTCGGATTTAAAGCTAAAAAAGGATGGGATGCTGCGACTGGCTACGGTAGTTTGAATGTCGCCAAAGTCAGTGCTTACATTAGCCACAATCCTTGGTTCTGGAGATAAGGTTTTGCGGATGTAATTGAATACTAAGAGGAGTACCCCGACAACGCAGCCGAACAGCCGTGTTGTCGGATATTTTAAGTTAATCGTTTTTCAAAGCAAACGGCATTGTTATTACCAGCATATTTGCCAAAATTCGGAATTATCTTATAAGCACGTTGTTCGTAAAAGCGAACCGCTTGTTTATTAATGAGCCGTGTTTCCAGCCACAATGCCTGATATTGCATTGCTTTCGCAGCGGCTTCCAGAAATGCCAGCAATGCGGAACCAGTTCCAGGATTTCCTGGTCGAGAATACATACGTTTTAGTTCTGCGACGCCATCTGTCAGAGGGCGAAAAGCGCCGCAGCCTATTGCCCGGCCTTGACTGTCTCGTGCAACAACAAAAAGCGCATTTGGAACACGGACATCACTGGGATCGAAGGAGGAGTTCCCGCTATCGCCAGTGATCATGGCGAGCGTTGCAGACAATTCCGCCATCAGCATATATGCGTCAGAGGATGTAGGATCTTCGGCTGCAACGATAATCATGCGTGTCGTTATTGACTGCTCGCACCTGCCACCACGCCATGCGCTTGCTCATCCGCATGGTATGACGAGCGTACCATTGCGCCCACCGCAGCATGCACAAATCCCATTTTATAAGCCTCTTCTTCATACATCTTGAAGGTGTCCGGGTGCACATAACGACGTACCGGCAAATGGTCGCCACTCGGCATCAGGTATTGGCCGATGGTCAGCATGTCGACATCATGGCTGCGCATATCGCGCATCACTTGCAGAACCTCTTCATCGGTTTCGCCCAAACCGACCATGATGCCCGATTTGGTTGGAACGTCCGGATGTAAAGCTTTGAAGCGCTTGAGCAAATTCAACGAGTATTCATAATCTGAACCTGGGCGTGCTTCTTTGTACAAACGCGGTGCCGTTTCCAGATTGTGGTTCATCACATCAGGTGGCGAAGCATTGAGAATTTCCAGTGCTCTGTCCATGCGGCCGCGGAAATCCGGAACCAGAATTTCGATGCGTGTTTTTGGTGAAGCAGCACGTACCTGGCGAATACATTCGGCGAAATGGCCTGCGCCACCGTCGCGCAAATCGTCGCGGTCAACACTGGTGATGACGACGTAGCTGAGCTTTAGTTCGGCGATGGTTTTGGCCAGATTGGCCGGTTCGTTCACATCCAGTGGATCAGGGCGGCCATGACCGACGTCGCAGAACGGGCAACGACGGGTGCATTTGTCGCCCATGATCATGAAGGTTGCGGTGCCTTTACCGAAGCATTCGCCAATGTTCGGGCAACTGGCTTCTTCGCAAACCGTCACCAGATTATTGGCGCGCAGGATGTCTTTGATTTCGTAGAAGCGCGTTGACGGGGAACCTGCCTTGACGCGGATCCAGTCCGGCTTTTTCAGGCGTTCTATCGGGATGATTTTGATTGGAATTCGCGCAGTTTTGCTGGCACCCTTTTGCTTTTCCAGCGGATTGTAAGTTGCGGCGGTGTCGACGCTGTTGGCAGAGGAGTGGTCAGTAGTCATAGCGAGTTTGTGTAAAGAATCAATGAATATCAAATATCAAATATCAATTAAGCAATGGCAGCATTGTGTGCGCCAACGCAAGCGTTATTGAAACAGGCAATCAGGTTGTTGGCGAGTGCTAACTGTACGGAAGGTAAAGTAGTATCAACGCCTAGCGTTTTCATATCCACTGTTGCCAAACCGGCATAACCGCACGGGTTAATCCACGAAAAAGGTGTTAAATCCATTCCGACATTGAGCGATACACCATGATAAGTGCAGCCATTGCCGCGGATTTTCAGACCTAACGCAGCGATCTTGGCACCTTTGTGCGTTCCGTCTGCAATGTAAATGCCCGGTGCGCCAGCCTTGCGTTCACTGGCGAGATTATACGCTGCCAGCGTAGTGATCACTGCCTGCTCTATGCTGTGCACCAATTCACGGGCAAAAAATCGACCTTCGCTGCGTTTGCGACGTAGATCAAGAAGCAGATAAATGACCACTTGCCCGGGGCCGTGATAAGTCACTTCACCACCGCGATCAGTCTGCACTACAGCCACTTCATGCGGCGCCAATACATGGCTCAGGTCAGCGCCCAATCCCAGGGTAAACACGGGAGGGTGCTCAACTATCCATAATTGATCGGGCGTGTCTGCGCTGCGGTTGTCAGTATACGCACGCATGGCGTCGAAACTGACCTGATAGGGTTCAATGCCGCGCTGGATGATTTCGGGGGAAGAAAAAGACTGCATAAGGCAGCAGTGTAGCGAAAATTGCCTAACTCTGCCGAAGTGCTGCCGAATGTAAATAATTGCTAATTCAGCACGTTATATTTGAAAGTCACATCCAAAAGAGATGCGAAGACTTTTGCCTGATTACACGCGATTTCATGTAATTAAACCGTCACATAAAAATCGTAAAATGTTACATCGGGAAAATATACAAATCTACAGCGATTTTGATGCCGATAAGCAATAAAAAGCATTGCATCAAACGCATTCCTTGACTACATTGTCTTCTTGTCGCTCTAGTGCTGAGTGCACTTCGTCGTTTGTTCAATTTTATAGAAGCAGATGCTGTGGTACAGGTATTTGAAAGCTATGGTGCAAGAGGAAATTAAGTATGCAAAGCGTGATGAAGCAAGGTAGCAATTTGGCATTCGCGAATAAATCAGGTCGCAAGTTCCGTGCAGTAAAACAACGTGGCTTTACATTGATCGAAATCATGGTCGTGGTGGTCATCATGGGTATTTTGGCGGCGCTGGTGGTGCCAAAACTAATGGGACGTACCGACGATGCGCGAATAATGGCGGCGCGTTCTGATATTTCTACCCTAATGTCTGCACTGAAACTCTACAAACTCGACAACCAGCGCTATCCCACCACCGAACAGGGTTTGAATGCCTTGGTGGTGAAGCCTGCCAGCGGCGCCGACGGTTGGAAAACCGGTGGCTACATCGATAAGTTGCCAAAAGATCCATGGGGTAATCCATATCAATATCTGGCACCGGGTATTCATGGCGAGATTGATGTGTTCTCGTATGGCGCAGACGGCCAACCCGGTGGCGAAGGTAATGACGCTGATATCGGCTCCTGGCAATTGTGATCGTCGTGGCAGTATCGGATAAAGGTAAGCCCAAGTGTCTGCGTTCCAGAAAGGCGCCGGCATCTGCACGCGGGTTTACTTTGCTCGAACTGTTGGTGGTGGTCGTCATCGCCGGTATCACACTAGGCATGGTGTCATTTACCGCTTTTCAAAATAACGGCAAAGCGGTGCAACAAGAAGCGCAACGGATTGCCCTGCTATTGCAATTGGGGCGAGAAGAGGCCATTTTGCGAAATCGCCCCGTGGCCTTTGAAGCGGACTCTGAGCATTACTGGTTTATGGTTCGCAATGAGGATGGCAGCGGCTGGAATAATTTGAACGACGATGAAATGCTACATGAGCGTGCGTTCAAAAAAACGCCAATGTTGCTGACCATCACGCCATCGCAAGACAATGTCACCACGGCTGACAACGGGCAAGTGCGCTTTGTCTTTGGCCGCGAACCGGTCGACAAACCTTTTCTGATGACACTTTCTATCGGCGATAACGACACGACCAGTGCTGTTATTCATGGTGATGGCATAGGCCATTTCACGGTGGAATAACTATGTCAGCGTTCACTCCACAAAAGCATCAACAACAAGGTTTCACTTTGCTAGAGGTGCTGGTTGCGTTGGTGATCGTCGGCACCGCGCTGGGCGCAAGTTTACGTGCAGTCGGGAGCTTGACGCAAAACAGCCAAGGCTTACGCAGCGCCATGATGGCGAACTGGTCGGCAGAAAACCGCCTGACGCAAATTCGTCTCGCCTCCGAATGGCCAGCGCTAGGTGATCGCAGCTTTCCTTGTCCGCAAGGCGATTTACCATTGCAATGCAATGAACACGTTTTTTCTACGCCCAATCCTTATTTCCGTCGCATTGTGGTCAGCGTAATCGACAGCCGCACGCCAGAACAGCAAATCGTCAAGATGACGCAGGTGGTGCCGCATGGGAATTAAACGCAAGCAAGCAACACGCGGACATCGTCGCGGCTTTACTTTGGTCGAGTTACTGGTTGCCATCAGCATTCTGGCCATGGTTGCGGTACTCGGCTGGCGCGGACTGGATGGGATTGTCCGTGCACGCGTGGCCTTGAATAGCGAATTGGATCAGACACGTGGCATGCAACTGACTTTCGCACAACTACAAAACGATAGTTTGCAAGCCGCACCTATCGCCATGATTGGGCACAGACCGCATGTCGCGTTGCAGAATAATCGTCTGCTCATTGCGCGTGCAGTGTACGCCGACGATCAACCAACGCGTCTGGCAATCGTCGACTACCGCTTGCAGAACGGCGTGCTGACACGCAAAGAGTCATCGCAAACGCGCGACTTAAAAGAGTTTGATGGTTTATGGAATGCAGCTTTAACTGACGGCGGCGCTAATGACGCACAAACGGTGGTTTTGCAATCTCATCTGAGTAATATGCAGATGCGCTTATGGGGCAGTGATCAAGCTGGCTGGCGCAATGTTAAGGATGATGGCAGCGCACCAGAGTTGGCTAACAATGCAACATGGGTCGGCTTGGAAGTGTCGTTGCAACCAGAGTCACCGTCGCAAGCAGCGAGCAGTGTGGTCAAGTCTTTCCTATTGGGTGGCGGATGAACACACAGCAATCACTGCGCTCACTCAGCACATGTAGATTCCGCAGCCACCATCGTCAACGCGGTGTCGCAATTATCACGGCCTTGTTGTTGACGACTCTGGCGATCACCATTGTCGCCAGTTTGTTTTGGCAACAGCAAGTGCAAGTGCGCTCAATTGAAAATCAGCGCCTGCAATTGCAAAAAGAATGGATATTACGTGGCTCTTTGGATTGGGCGCGTTTGATCTTGCGTGAAGACGGAAAAATCACCACGGCCGATTATTTATCGGAACCTTGGGCCGCACCGCTGGAAGCAACCCGGTTGAGTCAATACGCAGGCGATAGCACAGCCGAGGGCGACGATGCCGTTTTGTCCGGCACTATCGTGGACGCACAATCGCGTTACAACCTCGTCAATCTGGTCAAAGGCGGCGTGGTTGATCCGAACGAAATGAAGATGTTTGTACGTTTGCTCGGCATCTTGCATGTGAGCGCTGGTTTAGCGCCGGCGATTGCGCAAGCCATGATCCCTACTGCGCTGGCAGCCGGAAGCGTGATCGATCCAGGCAGTCCGGTGGCACCTCCGCCAACAGCAGTGCTCACACAAATGCCGGTATTGCGGATCGAGGATTTGCTGGCTATACCCGGTATTACTCCCGCGATAGTCAATAGATTGAAGGACTACATCATCGTGCTGCCCGCAGCAACGGCAGTCAACATTAATACGGCATCACCGGAAGTTCTCAGCGCACGTTTAGATGGCATGCCGATATCGCAAGTGAAAGCGCTGATCGCTAACCGTGAAAATGTGTATTTCCGCGACTCGACGGATATTGCCACCAGAGTCGCAACGATCGCGCCAGGCGCGACCATAGATACCACCGAACTTTCTGCTGCCAGCAGCTTTTTCCTGGTCAACGGCAAGATACGCATGGGGCGTGCGGGTTTGGATACCGCGTCATTGATAGAGCGCGACCGTGCGGGAGTGAATACGACGACCAAAGTAATTTGGAGCCGTGAACTATGAAAACCGGCTTGACGCGTCATGCGTATGTTTTGAAAATTAGAAAAATATGACAACATTATTTATACGCTTAGTGCCAAGAGCCTTGCTCAGTAGCGACGCAGGCGATGCCGATGGTGCCGCTCCGGCATGTGCATTTGCAGTAGTTTCTGACAAAGGCCATATCGAGCAAGAAGGTTATCAATCGTTACTCGAATTGAAACCGCAGGTGGCGCAAACGCAGCGCGTAGTTCTGCTCTTGGCGGCCAGCGATGTCACTACCTTACACATGGCTGTGCCACCGTTGCCAGCGGCGAAACTGAAGGCGGCGTTGCCTAATTTGATTGAGGATCAATTGATCGTCGATCCGGCTAGCTGTGTCATTGCGACTGGCGCACGGATTGATGGTATGCGGGCGATTGCAGTGGTCCAGCGCGACTGGCTGGAACATATCACCAATGGCTTGCTGGCGATGGGTGCAAAAAATATCAAGGCGCTGCCGTCGCAACTTTGTCTACCACTTGAAAGCTCACTTGATGGTGCTGCCACAGCCGCTATTGTGCAACGCCGGTGGCAGCAAGAAATACAGCAAGACGTGAGCGTGCGTTTATCTAAGCAGGTTGGTATAGGCGTATCGGTGACCTCGCATGATCAGCCGCAAAAAGAAGCGCTGACGATGTTGCGTATTCTGGTGCCGGGCGGGGCAATTAATCTTTACGTTGCGGCAGAAGAGTTGGCTGCTTATCAGGATGTTATTGCGGCGGAGGATGTTGCTGATATTCGTCTGCACGCAGATGATTGGTCTCATTGGATCGTTGGCGCACAAGCTTGTGATGTCAACCTGATGACAGGAATGAATGCAGCGGCATCCGAGCAGCCGATGAATTGGGGACCGTGGCGCTGGTCGTTGGCATTGGCGACGTTGGTTTTACTGGTGAATGTGGTGGCATTAAATAGCGATTGGTGGCGCATGCGCAGTGAAGCGGCGCAATTGAAAAGCGGTATGTTGAAGGATTATCGTAAGGCTTATCCGCAAGATACTGTCATCGTTGATCCAATAGCCCAAGCACATCAAAAAATCGCTTTGTCGCAGCAAGCTAGCGGCGCTGCAATGCCGGATGATTTCATCGCATTGGCGGCGCAATTTAACACTGCGTTGAACAGCACGGGATTGAATCCCCAAAGAAATTTGGTGAGTTCGCTGGAGTATCGTGACCGAAGCTTATTTGTTCGTTTTTCCAATGCTGCGCAAAGTGCAGGATTGGATGCGGGCGGGGTTGAAAAATTAAAAATCGCATTGACTGGCAACCAGCTATTATTATCTCAGCCACCAACTGACGGCGTCTGGCAAATTAAAGCGGCCGGGGCAAACAAATGAATGCGCCAGAGTCCATTACAAAGAAAATGAGCAAGCAAACTAAACCTCTGATTTCCTCATCACTGCTTGAGCCGGTTCTTAAACCTGTCACTCAGGTCGTCTCGCAGCTCCGCAATACGGTCGCTACATTCTGGGGGCAACGCAATAAGCGAGAACAAAACATGCTCAGCGTCGCGATCGTTGTAGTGCTGGCAGCGCTGATTTATTTGATATTGCTGGCGCCAGCGATAGAAGGTCGCCAACGTCTGCAAAAAAGCTTGCCAGGATTGCGTCAACAAGCCGCAGAACTGCAGCAAATCATCGCCCAGACCGGCAATCTCAATCAAGCCAGTGATCAGGCGGCGACGCCGATTAGTCAAAGTGGCGTTGAAGCGGCGTTGAAAAGACTGGGCATGAGCAGCAAAAGTATTCTCGTGACGGGCAACAACGCCAAAGTGCAATTTACGGCCATCAGCTTCTCTGGCTTGATCAATTTTTTGCAGCAAGTTCAGGCAACCGAGCATTGGCAAGTCATTGAGGCCAAGGTGAATGCGGTTGAACCCGCGAAGCCAGGGATAGTCGATGCATCGGTGACACTGAATCAGAAAAATAGCGAATAAAAATAATGCGTAAAAATAAAAGTGAAAACGTAACGTGAAGCACGGAATAAAAGAATTAAAAGAACGAAAAGAGCCGATCCAAGTATCAACAAGAATGCGGAGTAAATTGTTATGGGTTTGCATGGGTTGTTTCAGTGTGCTATCGACCGCATTGCTATTTTCTCCGGCAAGTTGGTTGGCACAAGTGGTAGAGACGCAAACTCAGGGCCGCATTATCTTGGGCGATGCACAAGGCAGCTTATGGCATGGTTCGGCTTTTATTGGCGGCGCCGCCAGTCGCAGCGAAGCCGTCACGCCGCTGCTGCCTGGACGTTTTACGTGGAAACTGTCGCCGTTAGTTCTGATCGGTAAGGTCGATCTAATGTTGGACAATCCTGCGGCACTATCGGCGCCGGTGCATGTGTCCGGCAATTGGTCGCAATGGCAGGTTGCAGCAACTTCGATCAACATGCCGGCAGAACGTTTGGTGGCGTTGGGAGCGCCGCTTAATACATTGCAACCGACTGGCGACATGCGGTTGAGTTGGAACGATTTACAGGTGGAGAGGCAAAAAGGCAGGATAGCTGTTGCTGGGTTGATGACGTTGGATTTGGTCGCCATGTCGTCGCGCTTATCGCCAGTCAAAC
Source organism: Glaciimonas soli (assembly GCF_009497155.1). Lineage (GTDB taxonomy): Bacteria > Pseudomonadota > Gammaproteobacteria > Burkholderiales > Burkholderiaceae_D > Glaciimonas > Glaciimonas soli. The sequence continues at coordinate 254,047 of NZ_WINI01000003.1, read as the reverse complement.
CGCTAGGTAGTTATCAAATGACGATGGCGTTGAGTGACTCACAAAACGAACAGCATGCCAGCATCGTATTGAAAACCATCAGCGGGGCAATGCTATTGGATGGAAATGGGAAGTTAGTAAATGGTCGTTTGCAGTTTTCCGGGACAGCGCAAGCTGCTGACGGACAAGAAGAAAAGTTGGCAAATTTATTGAATTTGCTAGGTCAACGCCGTCAACAAAACGGTAAAACAGTTATCGGACTTGAGTTTTCATAGTGAACATCGTGCAAAATAAATTCGCCAAAAATATACTTGTCAGCGCCATTGCGCTGTCCTTCGTTTCTACCCCGATGCTGACGTTTGCTGAAGGACCAAATAACGTGCCGCAAGCACAGGGTTCACCGGATTCTAACCAAGCCATCATGAATTTTGTCGGTGCTGATATTGAATCGGTGATTAAAGCCGTCGGTCAATACACCAATACCACTTTCATTATCGACCCCAGAGTAAAAGGCACGATCAGTCTGGTGTCTGAGAAAGCGCTCACAAAAGCCCAGGCCTTTGACATGTTGGCGGCGACCTTGCGTTTGCAAGGATTTTCGCTGGTGCGGGGTGATGGTTTTGTAAAAGTCGTACCAGAAGCCGATGCCAAATTGCAGGTCAGCCCGACCCAGGTGAGAAGCGTCAAAGGCGATCAAATTGCGACGCGCATTTTCACGTTGAATTATGAATCGGCAACCAATCTGGTGCCGGTGTTGCGTCCACTGATTTCGCCGAATAACACCATCAACGCTAATCCTGGTAACAATACCTTGGTGGTGACCGATTACGCAGACAATCTGAATCGCATCAGCAAGATGATTGCGACTCTGGATACGCCCAATATCACTGACCTGGATGTCATTCCGGTGCGCTACGCTGTGGCCAGCGATTTGGCGACGATGGTGACCAGATTGCTGGACAATGGCACAGCCGGGCAAGCAGCAGGTGCTGCCGGCGGTGATAGCAGTCGCATCACTCTCATGGCAGATCCTCGTACCAACTCGGTGATCCTGCGAGCACCCACCGTGGCACGTGCCAATCTGGCGAAATCGTTGATTGCGAAACTGGATCAGCCAACGGCACAAGCCGGTAACGTTCATGTGGTGTATCTGAAAAATGCAGATGCAACCAAACTGGCACAAACGCTGCGATCTATGGTGTCATTCGATACGTCGAGCCCTGCGCCAACCACCACAAGTGATAGCGGAACGACCAGCATGTTGGGAGGTAGCGGTAGCAGCAACGGTAGTTCCGGTAGCAGTGGTGGCAGTAGTTTTGGTAGCACCAGCACAGGCACAGCAGCGGCAAAATCACCGATCACCAACACCGGCGCCAGCAGTAGCGGCGGTGGCAGTAAAGGCGGCTTTATCCAGGCAGATGCCAGCACCAACACGTTGATTATCACTGCCAGCGAACCCGTATATCGTGATTTGCGCACGGTGATTGATCAACTCGATATGCGACGCGAACAGGTATATATCGAAGCCTTGATCGTTGAGGTGAGTGATACCGCCAATGCAGGGATGGGGGTGCAATGGCTGGGATTGAGCGGTAATAGCAATAGCAGTTATCGTGTCGGTGGCGGCGTCGCATCAGGGACTCCGGCGAGTGGCGATAACATTTTCACTCAGGCACTTGGGCTAAGCACAGGGACTGGCGTGGTAACACAGCCGAGTAATGGCTTAACGGTAGGTATATTCCGTCAACTGGCTGGTAAATTGGGTTTGGGTGTATTGGCTCAGGCTTTTCAGAACGACAATGTTGGTAACGTGCTGTCGGTGCCGAACTTGATCACCTTGGATAATGAAGAAGCCAAAATGATCGTCGGTCAAAATATTCCGATTGTCACAGGTAGCTATTTGCCTAGTACCACTGGTGGCAGTACCAGTAATCCATTTCAAACTGTTGAACGGCAAGATGTCGGTGTCGCATTGCGAGTGAAACCGCAGATTTCTCAAGATGGAACAGTGAAGATGAGTATTACCCAAGAGGTCTCCACGGTTGACCCATCATCCATTAATAATACTTCCGGGGTTAACATCAATAAACGTCTGGTCGATACCAATGTGGTCGTGGGTGATGGCGAAGTCCTGGTACTGGGCGGCTTGATGCAAGAGACGACAACCAATTACCAGGAATCTGTGCCTGGCTTATCCAGTATTCCGTGGATAGGTGGTCTGTTTAAGTCCAAGAACAACACCAAGACAAAAAATAACCTACTGATTTTTTTGCGCCCGACCATCATTCGTGATGCAGCAGCGAATGACAATGTCGTAGCCGATCGTTACGATTATATTCAGGCAGCACAAGCGCGTAATGCGCCGCCGCAATCAAACTTATTACTCAATACCAGCCCAGGATCGCTTCCTGCGTTACAGCGTAATGAAGATGTACGTCATGTGCTCGATGGCGCATTTGATGGCACGTTGATGAATTTGAATCCAGACAGGAAAAAAGCGAGCGACACTGCAGCAACAGTGACAACTCCGGCGACTGCCCCAACACCATCACAACCGGTCAACAACACACCATGAGTCGTTTCTTGCCTTACGCATTCGCGCGTAATTTTTTGATACTGGCACAACAACCGGAAGATACGGATACGTCGGATCCCCAAGCTAATCTGACGCTCGAAGTGTTGGTGTGCGATGCGACCAAGCCGAATGCGATTGCAGAAGTGTCGCGTCGTTTTGGCAAAATAAAATTGCGTTCTATCCCCAGTGACGAACTGGAAGCGGCGATTGCACGTGCCTACGCCAGTGGTGGCGGTGATGCTGCCAAAGTGGCGGATGAATTTGAATCCAATCTTGATCTCGGCAAATTGATGCAGGACGTGCCGACCATAGAAGATTTGATGGAGTCAGCCGATGACGCACCAGTGATTCGGATGATCAACGCCTTGTTGACGCAAGCGCTGCGCGATGGTGCATCTGATATTCATATTGAACCGTTCGAGCAAATTTCGGTGGTGCGTTTTCGCGTGGATGGCAACTTACGCGATGTGATTCGACCAAAGAAAGCGGTGCATGCGTCGCTGATTTCGCGTATCAAAATTATGTCGCAGCTGGATATTGCAGAAAAGCGTTTGCCGCAAGATGGTCGCATCGCCCTGCGCGTTGCTGGTAAAGCGGTTGACGTGCGGGTATCGACTTTGCCAACCGGCCATGGCGAGCGTGCGGTATTGCGTTTGCTGGATAAGGACGCAGGCCGCATGGACTTGGGCAAGCTTGGTATGAGTACATCAGTGCTGGCGCAATTCGATAAATTAATCAAGCAACCGCACGGTATCGTGTTGGTCACAGGCCCGACCGGCTCCGGTAAAACCACTACGTTGTACGCTGCGCTATCACGTTTAAATACCACCAGTACCAACGTATTGACGGTGGAAGATCCGATCGAATACGAACTGGCGGGCGTCGGTCAGACGCAAGTCAATGCCAAGATCGATATGACGTTTGCCAAAGCGCTACGGGCAATTTTGCGCCAAGATCCTGATGTCATCATGATCGGTGAAATTCGCGATCTGGAAACGGCGCAAATTGCGGTACAAGCTTCACTGACCGGCCATTTAGTGCTGGCTACCTTGCACACCAATGATTCTGCGGCCGCCGTCACACGTTTGCTTGATATGGGGATAGAACCTTTTCTGCTGTCGTCCTCCTTGCTTGGTGTAGTGGCACAACGGCTGGTGCGCAAGCTATGTATTCATTGCCGTCATCAAGATCATGACGGTACCTGGCAAGCCGTCGGTTGCGACCATTGTGGGCATACCGGTTATCACGGTCGTGTCGGCATTTATGAATTACTGCAATCGACCAATGAAATTCATGCGTTGATACACGAACGCGCTTCTGAAGCGGACATTGCTGCGATGGCGCAACGTGATGGGATGCGGACGATGCGGCAGGATGGCGAGCGTTGGCTGGCCGATGGCACTACCACCATGGCGGAGTTGTTGCGAGTGGCTAAGGAATAAGGGTTAAGGAAAATCGCATGCCAGCATTTCGTTATGAAGCCGTTGATAGTCTCGGCAAAACCAAAAAGGGTGTCGTCAACGCTGATAATGCGCGGGCGGCCAGAGCGGATTTGCGTGAGCAAGAACTGGTGCCTATTAGCGTCGAACAAATCACCAGTCAAAAGGAAGCGGCAGCTGCAGGAGGCACGGGCTTAAATCGACGTTTCGGCGAAAAATTATCGACGGTGGAATTGACCTTGTTCACGCGTCAACTTGCCAGTTTGCTAGAGGCCAGTTTGCCGCTGGAGCAAGCATTAACTGCGTTGCTGGAACAGGCAGAACGACCTTATTTGCGGGATTTGATCGCTTCGATTCGTTCTGAAGTGATGGGAGGCGTGGCCTTATCGGATGCGCTGTCAAATCATCCACGCGAGTTTGCCGACATCTATCGTGCTCTGGTGGCGTCGGGTGAACACATTGGTCAATTGTCGCGCGTGTTATCTCGCTTGGCTGATTATCTGGAACGGCGTAATGCATTGGTATCCAAAGTCAAACTGGCGTTTACTTACCCTGCGATTGTGACTGTGGTGGCATTTATTATCGTGATATTTTTGTTGACGTATGTGGTGCCGCAAATCGTTTCTGTATTTGCTAATACTAAACAGAAACTGCCATTGTTGACGGTGATGATGCTGGCGATATCGGATTTTGTCCGTCATTACGGATGGATCGTTTTAGTCGTCGCCATTGTTGCCAGCACTGTCTGGCTTCGCGCCTTGAAAAATCCCGACATCAAAATGCGTTGGCATAGCTGGTTGCTGCGTGCACCTTTGTACGGCAAGTTTGAGCGCAGCTTGAACACGGCACGCTTTGCCAGCACCTTGTCGATCACCACCGGTTCAGGTGTGCCAATTTTGCAGGCATTGCAAACCAGTCGCGATACGCTTTCCAATGTCGCCATGCGTAAGCAAGTGGACGATGCCACTACCAGTGTACGTGAAGGTGTGGGCCTGGCGCGCGCTTTGTCCGCACACAAATATTTTCCACCGATGTTGATCCACATGATACGTGCCGGCGAAATTACGGGCGAATTGCCAGCGATGTTGGAACGCGCATCCGCCGCGCAGGAACAAGATTTAGAACGTCGTGCCATGACCATTGCCGGTTTGTTGGAACCTGCATTGATTTTAGCCATGGGTGTCGTGGTGTTATTGATTGTGTTGGCGGTGTTGATGCCAATTATCGAAATTAATCAGTTGGTGAAGTAAGTGCAGACAAAAAGCCGTTTATGCGTTGTTGTGCCACCTTGCCGTACTAATGTACTGTCTGCGTCGGCACGCCTGCCTAAACGGGTTTTGTTTGCACTTTTCCTATCGAAAAGTAGCTATGAAAAAAATAAAAGTTAAACCAGCGAACACTATCCTCAGCTTGCTGCTCTTTATGGCGTTGTGTGCATCACTGACCTATTGGACATTGCAATGGATGAAGCCAAAACAACGGCCGGTAGCTGCACCATTGGTGGTGCAGCAGGCGATAGATCCAGCTGCGGCGGCGAACCTGTTTGGCGGCGATTTACAACCGGTGGCGATTGCCAGCAACTACCAATTACTGGGCGTAGTTGCCGCGAAAAATGGCACAGGCAGTGCCGCCATCGTCAGTGTCGATGGCAAGCCTGCACAAGCATTGCGCGTTGGCAGCGATATTCAGCCTGGCGTACAAATTAGTGAAGTTCATCCTGACTATATTTTGCTATCGAACGGTGGAGTGAATCAACGAGTCGTGTTGCCGCAGAAATCCAATAATGCACCTGCGGCGCCAATGACTATGCAACCTTCAGTACCACCGCCACCTGGTATGCCACCGCCGCAACCGGAAGCGGATACCAGAGGATAGGCAGGTCAGAAATGCGTAGCGCATTTCCGGCCAGTTAAATCGTTGATTTAAGGAAGTGCAATATCCTCAGCCGAGGCAGAGCGGGTACCGACAATCGGCGCATTGCTGATGCCGTGGTAAGCAAATACCACGGATTCTTTGATCATTCGACTATTGTTTCTTCCTGCAGCATGAAACAACCCACTATGAAAGAACAAGACGTCTCCTTTTTCTAAGTGCAATGAAATTCCTTGCGCGAATAAGGCCTGATTTTCGGCGACATCAGGTCGTAGAAAATCCAGATCGTCCATCTGTTCGGGTTTGATCTGCCAGCGATGCGAGCCGGGGATGATGCGCAGACCGCCGTTGCTCTCAACTTCGTTGTCAAGGGCCAGCCATACTGAAATCAATTCGTTACGCGGGAAAGACCAATAGCGAATATCACGATGCCAGCCGGTGGCAGTGCCGAAGTCGGGATGCTTAGTCATCACACAATTGTGATGCGCCAGCGTCAGGCAAACTTGTTCGCCCAGAAGTTGACCTAACATCTTCACCAGGTGCGGATCAGTTGCCCATGTTTTAAATACCTCATGCCGATGATAGGCATCTTTCAAGCGTCGTGCAGTACGGCCGCCGAGGCTTTCAAACGACGATGGCGCACCCGCATAACCGACCTCGGTTTCATATTCCAACGGTGGAACGGCATCGAATAAATGTTCATTGGTGATAGTCACCATCTGCTTGAAATGTGCAGCGGGAACCATTTTTGGCAGGATCAGATAGCCATCATTTTTGAAGGCCGATATTTGCTCGGCGGTGAGCGCGTTGAAATTCATAACAATGTTCCGATTTATCTAAATCGTAGGGTGTGGAGCGCGATTTTTTCTCACTGTCATTTGTGACAGTGAGAAAAAATCCGGATATTTATTTCTTCTCAAGCAATGGTGCCAGATATTTTCCAGTCACGCTGGCAGGATTGTTGGCGACATCTTCCGGCGTACCGGTAGCGATGATTTTGCCACCGCCTGCGCCACCTTCCGGTCCTAAATCGACTATCCAGTCGGCTGTTTTAATTACGTCCAGATTGTGTTCAATGATGACCATGGTGTTGCCTTGATCGCGCAAACGATGAATGACTTTTAACAGCAAATCGATATCGTGGAAATGCAAACCAGTGGTTGGCTCATCTAAAATATACAAAGTGCGACCAGTATCGCGTTTCGATAATTCCAATGATAATTTAACCCGTTGCGCCTCACCGCCGGACAGTGTGGTGGCGCTTTGACCGAGGCGGATATAACCCAATCCGACATCCAGCAAGGTTTGCAATTTACGTGCGATCACCGGTACCGGCTTGAAAAATTCATGCGCTTCTTCCACCGTCATGGCGAGCACTTCGGTGACATTTCTCCCTTTGTAATGGACTTCCAGCGTTTCGCGGTTATAACGTTTTCCGTGGCAGACATCACACGGCACGTAAACGTCGGGCAAGAAATGCATCTCAACCTTGATTACGCCATCACCCTGGCAAGCTTCACAGCGCCCACCTTTGACGTTGAACGAAAAACGTCCAGCGCTATAACCACGTTCTTTGGCAGTCGGAACGCCAGCAAACAAATCACGTATCGGCGTAAACAAGCCGGTGTAGGTTGCCGGATTAGAGCGAGGAGTACGACCAATCGGCGCCTGATCAACTGAAATGACTTTGTCGAAATGTTCTAACCCACTGATGGATTCATGTGCTGCCGGTTCGGTTTGTGAACCGTACAAATGGCGTGAGGTAGCGTGATACAAAGTGTCGTTGACCAGCGTTGATTTACCCGATCCGGAAACACCGGTCACGCATGTCATCAAGCCGACTGGCAATTTCATCGTCACGTTTTTCAGATTGTTTCCTGTGGCACCCGCGATGATGAATTGGCGATCGGGATCGGACGGCGTACGTTTTTTCGGAACGGCGATTTTCAACGTGCCGTTTAAATACTTTGCGGTCAGCGATTTCTTGCTTTTCAGGATTTGTTCCAGCGTACCTTCAGCGATCACTTCTCCACCATGCACACCTGCGCCCAAACCCATGTCGACTACATAATCGGCGGTACGAATCGCATCTTCGTCATGTTCGACCACCAGCACGCTGTTGCCGATATCGCGCAAATGACGCAAAGTGTCAATTAATCTATCGTTGTCGCGTTGATGCAAGCCGATCGATGGTTCATCCAATACATACATCACACCAGTCAAACCAGAACCGATTTGCGATGCCAGGCGGATGCGCTGGGCTTCACCGCCCGATAGCGTATCAGCACTGCGTTCCAGCGACAAATAATCCAGGCCGACGTTGTTGAGGAAGGTCAAACGCGAAATGATTTCTTTGATGATGCGATCAGCGATTTCTTTTTTCGCGCCAGTCAGTTTCAGTTTTTCAAAGAAGTGCAAAGTTTCCCGTAATGGCGTTGCGGCGATTTCGTAAATGGCACGTTCTTGTTTGCCGTTACCGACTTTGACAAAACGCGCTTCGATCCGCAAACGTGCACCGTGGCACGACGGACATTCTTTTTCGTTGATGAATTTAGCCAGCTCTTCTTTGACCGCCATCGAATCGGTTTCACGATAACGTCGTTGCAAATTATTGACGACACCTTCAAACGTATGTTCTTTGATGACAGCTTTGCCGCGTTCGTTGATGTAAGTGAATGGAATGGTGGCGCGGCCAGAGCCATACAACACGGCTTGTTGCGCTTCTTCCGTCAATTTTTCAAACGGGATATCAAGATCGAAATCATAATGCGCAGCGATGCTGGTCAGCATCTGGAAGTAAAACTGATTACGTCTATCCCAGCCTTTTACTGCGCCACTGGCGAGCGATAAATTAGGAAAAGCAACGATACGTTTGGGATCGAAAAATTCGATATGACCCAAGCCATCACATTCCGGACAAGCACCCATGGGATTGTTGAACGAGAACAGGCGCGGTTCCAATTCCTGCAATGAATAACCGCAAATCGCACAGGCGAATTTATTCGAAAATAAATGCTCGACACCCGTATCCATTTCTTCCGCAATCGCCCGGCCATCGGCTATTCGCAATGCGGTTTCAAAGCTTTCCGCCAAACGCTGCTTGATATCGGCTTTGACTTTGACGCGGTCGATCACCACGGCGATGGTATGTTTTTCCGTTTTTTTCAACTTCGGCAAATCATCGACGTCGTAAATCTTCGCCGCATGCGTGCCGCTTTGAATCCGAAAGCGCACAAAACCTTGTGCCTGCATTTGCTCGAACAAATCAACGTGCTCGCCTTTGCGATTGGCGACTACCGGTGCCAAAATCATCAGCTTGGTATCTTCCGGCATCGCTAGTACAGCATCGACCATTTGCGATACTGACTGCGCCGCCAATGGATTTTCCGGATGATCCGGGCAATAAGGCGTGCCGACGCGCGCGTATAACAGACGCAGATAGTCGTGGATTTCCGTTACCGTGCCGACGGTAGAGCGCGGATTGTGCGAAGTGGCCTTTTGCTCAATCGAAATCGCCGGCGACAAGCCTTCAATCAAATCTACATCCGGCTTTTCCATCAACTGCAAAAATTGCCGCGCATATGAAGACAGCGATTCCACATAGCGACGCTGGCCTTCCGCATACAAAGTGTCAAACGCCAACGATGACTTACCCGAGCCGGATAAACCGGTAATCACGATCAGTTTATTACGAGGTAAATCCAGATTGATGTTTTTAAGGTTATGCGTACGCGCACCCCGGATACGAATTTCTTCCATGAACAGCCTTTGTGTAATTTTTTGCTGGATAGTGTCGGGTTTGCTCTACTGCCAAAAAACTTAAATTGCTTGATAGGCATCATAGTTGAGCAAGTAAGCTTGCTACTATATCAGGGTCAGAATGTTTGGGTTTGGTGGCTCGTACTTGTGCGGACAGGTTAATGAAATACGCTGTAAATGCGAACGATGGAATCGACTAATTTGGCGTGAGTAGAGGCGGTGTTAATTTCTGTTTGTAGTGTTATGCGATACAATGATTAAAACATTTAAGCACAAAGGCTTGAAAGTCTTTTTTGAGACAGGAAGTGTGGTTGGCATCCAAGCTGCTCATGCTCCACGATTAGCTGAGATGTTACGACGTCTGAATCGCGTAACAAATGCACAAGGGATGAACCTTCCAGGATGGAAATTTCATTCTCTAAAAGGAAAAGAATTAAAAGGACATTTTTCCGTCTGGGCAAATGGAAACTGGCGTATGACATTTGCTTTTGACGGTGAGGATGCAGTGTTAGTTGACTATCAGGATTATCACTAAAAAAGGAAACTCATCATGGCACATATGTTTAATCCACCGCATCCCGGATTAACCTTGCGTGATACTGTGTTACCCGCTTTAGGTTTGTCTGTGACTGAAGCAGCAAAACAATTAGGCGTTGGACGCGTGACGTTGTCTCGTGTGCTAAATGGTCGCGCGGCTATTTCGCCTGAAATGGCTTTACGGATTCAGGCATGGTTAGGAGTAGAGCGTGGCGGTGATGCGAGAATTTGGCTTGCCGAGCAAAGTGACTATGATATGTGGCAAGCAGAACAGCGTTTCAAACTTGAACCCATGCGTGTGCAGCCTGCACCTATGATGGATCAGGTATCTAATTGATCACCCAGTATCAGACTGCTAACACGCGTCAATCTTTTGCATCGTTGGTAACCGTATTCGGGTCTGGCCTCTGTATAATCTCGTCCGGTATAGCGAAATTACAGCGGAGTTACCACAGTACTGCGTATGGTCAGCCAGCCTGCGTGGTGACACATTTAATCTAGATTCAGGAGAAATAATATGGCATCAGTCAATAAAGTGATCATCGTCGGCACCCTGGGCCGCGATCCAGAAACACGCTACATGCCGAATGGCGAAGCAGTAACCAATATCTCAGTGGCAACCAGCGAAACCTGGAAAGACAAAAACAGCGGTGAAAAGAAAGAATTGACTGAATGGCATCGCGTCACTTTCTACCGCAAACTGGCTGAAATCGCCGGTCAGTATCTGAAAAAAGGTTCGCAAGTGTATCTGGAAGGCCGTTTGCAAACGCGCAAATGGACCGACAAAGAAGGCGCTGAGCGTTACACCACAGAAATTATTTCCGACACCATGCAAATGCTAGGCGGCCGTCCAGGTGGTAATGCACAGATGGACGACGGCGGTTACGACAGCGCACCCGCTTCAGCACCAGCACCGCGTCAAAATATGGGCAATGCATCTTCTGGTGGCTCTTCATATGGCAACAGCGCCCCGTCGCGACCAGCACAGTCTGCGCCATCGCGTCCTGCACCGAACTTCTCTGATATGGATGACGATATTCCGTTCTAAAATATATGTTCGATAAAGTGTAAATAAAAAAACGGAGCCCTTATACAGGCTCCGTTTTTTATTGTTGTCATTTTTATTTGTCATGACTAAGGAGAATTCCATCGAAACTACTTTTTACGAGTTGCCTTCGATAACGCTCCTGGTTCAAGCACACTTCTAATCAGTGGCCGGTTTTTGCGCACTGCAAGCGCGCACATGTAATAGTCTATTGTCACCGGCGTGCCTTTAAGCTTGATCGCCTTCGTTCCCGGTATCGGCACGTATTCGATCTCAGAAACGAAACCTATGCCGATACCTTCGGCAATGGCATGCATGATGGCTTCGCGGCTATTGAGCTCCATCACGCAATTTATCTGGATACCCTGATTGTTACATGCGTTCTCAAGCAACTCCCGCGTTTTGGAGCCAGGTTCGCGCATGATGACCGCTTCATTGCGGATGCTGGTCAATGGTATGGATGATTTGTTCGCCCATGGATGATCGTCTCTGACGACTGCAACAATAGGGTAGGTGCGGTAAGGAACGGCATACAGACGTTTATCCGTTTCTGTTAAGGCCAAAATGGCGATGTCGATTGTAAAGTCATAGAGCCGGGCCAGTGTTTCTTGTTCCGCGTTGATCGAGATCGCGAATTCAATGTCCGGATGCTTGCGCATTAAGTCGTAGGTCAGATTCATCACAACGGGCGGTGAAACTGCACCTATGCGTAGCAATCCGGTTTTTTGAGAATGCAGACTTTGCAGCAGTTGAATAGCTTCGTCTTCCTGACCGAAAATGCCTTCAGTGATTTCATATAAACGCCGCCCGGCGTCCGTTAATTCAACATGTCGACCGCGGCGGTAAAACAGCTCTACGGCAAATCTGTCTTCCAATGCTTTGACTTGCTCGCTGATCGTTGGCTGGCCTATTTTCAGGTAGCTTGCTGCAGCGGTAAAGCTGTCTGTTTTGGCGACAGCATGAAACGACCGTATCCATTTATGGTACTGATACATAAATACGCAATCAATAAGTGGCGATTTCCTATTATCGGTCAGAACGATAGAAGATATAGAACAATCGATTTGTTCTAAAGCTCCAGCGCATCGACAATCTATCTGCTGAGAGCTAAGTAATACTAAATAATCATTTTAAAAGTGACCTCGTTGTTCCCGCGACCGCAGGAATCCACCTTTCGTAATCCGGATTTTCGCGTTCGCCAGGATGACGGTGACAAGTATTAAATCGATTGTTTTGCGTTACTCAATTACCAACCAACAGGAAATGCCAATGACACAACGATACTTTAATCCCGTCGCAACCCATTTCGGCCCTGGCAGTCTGGAAGAATTGCCTCGTATCCTCAACGGAGCCAAGGTTGTCGTGGTGACATTTCCCGAAGCGCGATCATTGGGCCTGGTTAAGAAACTGGAAGATTTGCTCGGTGAGCAGTTGGTTTATGTAATTGAAAATGTTCTCCCCAATCCGGACGTTGCCCAATTGGCAGAAATGTATAACCGGTTCTGGCAAGAGGAAAACGCGTGCGATACCGTTGTGGCGTTGGGAGGTGGAAGTGCTATCGACACCGCCAAGGCGTTAATAGTTGGAACGGAAAGTGGCAATTTCGATGAGCTATTGACGTTGCTTGCCGATGGCAAGTCTTTCGCGCCAAGCAGGGCGAAGACGCTGATCGCGATCCCGACGACCGCAGGCACTGGCAGTGAAGTAACGCCATGGGCAACGATTTGGGATGCAGCAAACCAAAAAAAATACTCATTGCATCTGGAATGTACCTGGCCCAAAGCGGCCATTGTTGATCCGGACTTAATGCTGACACTCCCCAAGGCAGTTACCATTTCTACGGGACTGGACGCGTTATCGCATGCACTGGAAGCTATTTGGAATGTCAATGCGAATTCGATTTCTGACACTTTCGCCATTGAAGCGATTCACGAAATCATTGTTTGTTTGCCGCTGCTTGCCAGAGACCTCGGCAACAAAACACTGCGATCATCTATGGCACTCGCTGCGATGAAGGCGGGATTGGCATTCTCCAATACCAAAACTGCTCTGGCTCACTCTATTTCTTACGAAATGACTTTGCGATATGGATTGCCGCATGGGATAGCTTGTTCGTTCACGCTCCCGCTGGTACTAGATATGGCGTGGGGTGAACGGTCCGACAGAGATGCGACTTTACAGAAGGCGTTTAATTCCGACCGTAAAACCGCAGTAAAGCGTTTGCGCGATTTTTTGCATCAACTGGAAGTTCGCACCGAATTTTCCGACTACGGCGTTTCAGCGCAGGAAGCGCAAGAGATGATTCAGCACGCAATGCAGGGCGCACGAGGGAAAAATTTTATCGGAACAAAAATCACCGCCGCTCTGTCTTGAGGCGTAAATGCATCGCCTTGTATCCCAGAAATTCCTCCAAACCGTACTGACCAAGTTACGCCCATTGCCGGATTGCTTGTAGCCGCTAAACGGTGCAAGCCACGCGCGATGCAAAGTGCATCACGCGTAACGTTTAGCTGATCTGCAAATCTTGCCAAGATCAAAAATAGTGGCGAACCCCGGCCATGACGGCGGTTGTGGCCATACCCGGTGCTGCTGGCTGACCGTAAGCGATCATCTGAGTCATGTCGCCTTTGTTGTTGACATGCCCTGCTTCAAGATAGAGCAAGGTTCTTTTGGATAAGCGATATTCTGCGCCGAGTGCGACCATCGTTGATTTATTGACAGAAAAATTATTGTCTTTCAGGTAATAAACGCCGCTCGTAATCTGAAATACTGGTGAGAAGCGATAACCCAATCCAAGTGAGTAGGAATCAATGTCGAGCTTGTTGGCTTGCGACGGATTCTTGGCGTTGGTGAACGAGGTCGATACAGAAAAATCATTAATAGTGTAGAGCGCGCCAAGATAGCTCAGGCGATTGTTATTGGTTCCGTTCGGCGTTGACACCACGCCGAGCGGAGGATTACTGTCGTAGCCGTTGTAATAAACAGCGGACAGGTGCAAGCCACCATTTACATATCTCAGTACTGCCGATTCGCGCGTCGCAGCCTTGGTACTGCCAGCGGTACCGCCAGGCGCATATTCCAACCCCAGCGTTGCGCCGCCGAATTTTGGTGATTCGTAGATGATTGCATTGCTGTCATATAACGAACCGATCGGCGCGTTGGTGGTGGCGCCAGCCCAACCAGCAGCCGTGTTCATGGCTGCCCATGCGGTCAAGATACTACCGAAAAACTTACCGTCACGAACGTCGGTGTCAGCCATGGCATAAATCATTGGCGTAATTTGGCGTCCCGCGTTGAATGTGCCGAACGGACCAGACATCCCGACAGCGGCAATCTGATTGAATATCGCCGTGGTGCCGAGGGTATCGCTCAGGCCGAATTTTCCGGTAGTGCTGCTGTAAGCCCCTTGTAGTTGAAAGTTTGCCTTGTAGCCGCTCCCCAGATCCTCGCTGCCCTTCATGCCCCAATAACTGGTGTAATAACCGGCGTCCTTCATGGCAAATATGCTGCCGTTATTCTTCGCTGCCGGACTAAGCGTCGAGGCTGATGTGGTCTGGTAAAAAAGACCGGTATCGATCGTGCCGTACAGTGTCACTGAGGTTTGCGCTTGTGCTGCACCGGCGCATACGAGCAATGTCGCGATGCTGGTTAATTTCAGTTTCAACTTCATTTCATCTCCTGGTAGTTTTTATATGCCGGACAAGTCGTTGCATGCCGGGGTGCTTCTTCGTCAAAAAAATCTTCCTGCCGTGTCCCTGCACCTACAAAAAAATAACCTTGGAATTGCTCTCACAACTTGTATTCCGAAATTGTGTGAGCAAGTTAGGCAGGCGTTCTGGGTTGCGTGTACTGCTCATGCCGTTCTTAGCGCGCGCTTCAGAATTTTTCCTTGAAACTATTTCGTAACGATCGCAAACGTGCCCGGTGCTTTGTCAAAGAGCGTGAAGAAGCGCAGCAAGTCAATCCTGCTGCCGTCTACCTTCAAGTCGTCGCTCAGCAACGTGTCTTTGATACCCGCTGTACCGGCCATCATTTTGATAAAGATGTCTTTGGTTAGCGTCAACGTGGCGTTGGCATCAGCATCGGGTGCAGCCTTCTTGTAATGCAGTACCGAATTTTCGATCCACAGCACGAAGGATTCTTTGGAGTCAGATAACTCGAGATTGATCTTCAGGTTCTTGCCGTCGGCAGCGGGACCATTGAGACTGGCGGCCATGGATATCAGGAACTCTTCAGTTGGGGTTTGCGCCAGAAATTCCAACATGTTGGCGCGGTTGATCCCTTTCGTTGGCGGGCCGTTGCGCAGTTCGTTGGCCGCAGTAAGGTAGCTGTTGCGCCAGGTCGCAGCCTCTGACATGTAGCCCATCTGATCGTAAGTACGCGCCAGCAGTTCTTTCGCGCCTTTGTTATAGGGTTGCGCGAACACGACATCGTTTAGCAATTGCGACGCCCAGCGATAATCACCTTTGTCGAACGCGACCTGAGCAGCAGCAACAGCTTTGTCGGCACCGCCTGCGAGTTCGACGTAATGCTTGGCTGAATCCTGCGGCGTCAACGGATTCAGGTTGACCGGATTGCCGTCGTAGGCACCCATGTAGAACTGATAAACCGCTTTGACGTTGTGACGCAGATCGCCGTAGTAGCCGCGCGCGCCGAAATAATTGGACAGCGATTCCGGTAGTTTCACGGTGTCGGCGATTTCACGCGGGGTGTAGCCAGCATTAATCAATCGCACCGTCTGGTCGTGTGTGTACTGGTAGACGTCGCGGTGCTTGGTGATGAATTCGGCGATGTGCGCATGACCCCAGATTGGCCAGTTGTGTTGGCCGAAATAGACTTCCGTATCGGCCGTTTGATCCAACGCTTGCTGCATGTATTCGGCCCAACGCTGCGCATCGCGCACTTTGGCACCGCGTATCGGCAGCAGATTGTGCATGGTCTGCGCCAGATTTTCGGCGCCGCCGTAGGCTTTTTTATCGGGAATCGAGAAGGTCATTTCGGCCGGAGCTTCGGCGCCCGGGACGTTGTGGAATATGATGCGCACGCCATCGACCATCACTTCTTCGGTCGGCTTACTGATGATTTGCGTCGGCTGCAGAATACCGAAGGTACCATAGCCTACGGCCTCGCCGAGTCCATTATCGACCATGCCTGTAGCAGAGCGCGGCAGATCTTTGCCGAACTGGTACGTCGAGCGGCGACCCATCGCCGGACCGACTAGCACGTTCTCGCTGGTGGCTTCTTCCATGAAGCCAATCGGCGCGATGATAGGTACCTTGCGTTCAGCCGCTTCCTTGGCCGAGATGATGCCGAGTGCGCCACCGAAGTGATCGGCGTGGCTGTGTGAAAAGATGACGGCCGAGACCGGCTTGTCACCCAGATATTTGCGAGCGAATGCCATTGCCGCTGCTGAGGTTTCGCGGCAAGTGAGGGTGTCAACTACGATCCAGCCGGTTTTGCCTTCGATCAGTGTAATGTTGGCGATATCGAAACCACGTAATTGGTAGATACCGTCGGTTACTTTGAACAAGCCAATCTGATTATCAAGAATGGCATGTCGCCACAGACTAGGGTTGACTGTTGGTGGAGCTTTGCCATCGACGAATTTGAATGAGTCGAAGTCAATCAGCACACTACCGTCGGCGGCGCGAATCTGTCCGCTAGGACGGGCGATGAAGCCGCGTTTTGCATCTTCAAAATCTTGTTGATCGTCGAGTTTGAGTTCTTGTGCGAACTGCTGGTTGACCTTCTGTGTGGCCGCAGTGGCATCGCTGGCAGTGCCACCGACGCCGTCGTTTTTGCTGCAACCGGCCGCTAGTGCCAACATCGCAACGAGTATTGAGTAATTAAGTTTCTTCATATTGCTTGTCTCATCTTGGATTCGTAAAATTTAAGGTGCTTTAGTGGATCATGTTGGCGGTCACATTTTCGAATGCAAATGTGGCCGTTCATGTCTCGTCTTTTATTTTGTATATCTATTGAGAATAAGAGCTGGATGCCATGCAGTCCAATGCGTTTTTCGAAGGCAATCAATGCGTATGACGCATTGCTGCATGGAAAAATACACATCAGTGCGAATTTGTTATCGCCCTGTGGGGCATGTGATGGTGAAGACCTCGTCAGATCCGACTTATGGCGACAAAATCCGGTGAGCGCTTGGCCAAGAAAGCATTGATGCCTTCTGTTGTTTCGTAGTCACCCAGCGACTCGACCATCATCTCCGCTTCTAACGCCATTTGTGCTTACAGACTGGTGCCATGAGCGTGGCGGCGTAGCGTCTCGATGCGCGTACTGACGCTTGCCGGTCTGCGTCAAGCGCAACTGCGATGTCGATCACGGCAGGGCGTGCTCTGTAAGATTTCTCCTGAACTAGTACTGAGAATACAAAAAAGTGATGCTCCCCCGAAGGTTGTCGCAAGTGGCGTTAACACGGTTGCTGACAGAGGGAGGCGAACATGTCCACACGTCAGGGCGAGCAGAAATAAAAAAGCCAAAACAGGTTTTCACCGTTTTGGCTTTGCTTAATTCTTTAAATGGGCGTCAATCTTCTCAGAAAATCAGGTTATCGGAGACCATGCAAATTTCATTTTGGATGCCCTCCGAATTCTTCACGAGGGTCTTGAAATAATGCAGCAGAGCCCATCAAAGTACGAGTGTGAAAGTAGGTGTCACGCGCTGCTTTGCAATGCTGGATTGGCAATGTTACGTCCCATTACCACCCAGAAAATATATAGCAGTGCGATCGAAGCTACACCGAAAACCCAGAGACCAAGATCGTCACCAGAAATTTTCCACGCAGTCGACGACTTCTCGGCAACACATATCATGCTAGCTGCCGACATGCCGACATAATGCATGCTGCACACAGCAAGCCCCATGACCAGTGCGGCAATTATGTGATGCGATAGCTTGGTCAGATTGAACGCTAGCCACAGTGCTGCGGCGGCTGCGACGATGGCGATGACTACTGAAAGCCCGACAGTGACAGGATTCAAGGTCATGACTGCACTCAGGTCCATTGCGTACATGCCCATATAGTGCATTACGCAGACCCCCAGCCCCGCCAGCAAACTGCCGGCAAGCCAGCCGCGCACTTTGAATTTTCCACCGCGTCCGGTCATGTACAACGCAATGCCAGAGATGACGATAGCGGCAATGAGCGAAATGACCGTCAGCACCAGATCATAGGTGATCGGTACCGGTAAGCGATATGCCTGCATGCCGATGAAATGCATAGACCATATTCCGATACCGCCGAGTGCGATTGCAGCGCAGATAGCTACTTCCCGGTCCAAAGTGCCGTCTTTGCGGAACATCCATTTCGTGCACTGTAAAGCAAGCAGGGAGCCAAAAAAAGAAATGATATAAGACAGAAAAATCAGAACAAACGAATACTTAGGTTGCAGTAGCTGGCCTAGCAATGGTTCCATTATATTTTCTCCGTTTTTTGTGAATTTTATAAAGATAAATAATTACGAAGGATGGCCAGTCACAACATGCATAAATTCGATTACTTGTGAGGCATCCTTTAATTCCCTTCCTAAATTTTTCTACAAATTATCTACATCAAAAATTTCTTAATATTACAAATGTGAAGCAAAGACAGATTAGTCCAAATTGCAAGTAATTTCCACTATGCAATATATTATTTTCCAATTCAAATGCATTTATTGCATCATATTGATGCAATAAATGCATGACTGGAATCTCGTCAACGAAATGAGTGGGGTGCTGGCCATGATTTGTATCGGATGGCTTACGCTAGTAGCCAGGGGCATGTCGTGTTGCTCGCCTTTTATGGCGAAGTAGTCCAATATAGGCGGGCATTAAACATAATAAAAACGCATGAATAGAATGATATTAATGTGGGGAGCGCATTGAATGAATCTACGTCAACTGGAACAACTGGTGGCGCTGGCGAAAGAGGGATCGTTCGCACGGGCAGCTGAGGAAGTGCATCTGAGTCAACCTGCGCTGACGCGCAGTATCCAGGCGCTGGAGCAGGATATGGAATTGCAGTTATTCGACCGCCATCCGCGTGGTGTGACATTGACGCCAGCCGGCAAGCTGGTGATGGAGCGCGCGCGTCGGGTCTTGTTCGAAGCGCGTGCGCTGGAGCGTGACGTTTCTCTATTCAAGAATCACGATTTGGGCGATGTCAGTTTTGGTTTTGGTCCATATCCGGCAGCGATCATGTTGTCGCAAACGATGGCGATGCTGACCAAGGCTTATCCTCGGCTATCGATGCGGGCGGAAGTGAATAACTGGATCGGAATGCTGGAGCAATTACATGCGGAGAGCATTGACTTCTTTGTCACGGATAGGCGCGGCATTATACATGCGCCGGAACTGGCAACGCATCTGATGACGCCCCATCACTGCGGGTGGTTTGTGCGTGCCGGGCATCCGGTATTCAAGAATGCCACTCTGTCCCATGCGCTGTTGCGCCAGATGCATCTGGCTTCGGTGCCGTTGCCGCCACATATGCGCGAGGAAATGCGCAAATCGTTGCGCTTCAAATCGGGAGATATGCTTAATTTTCGGGTTGAGTGTAATAGCGTATTTTCGCTCAAGCTATTGGCCGAGCAGTCTGACATTGCATTCTATGCCCCGTTGTCGGCAGTACGTAGCGAACTGGCTGACGGTCGTCTGCAGCGTATCGAATTCATCGATTCCGCTGGCTTCGACATGCAGTTCGTGATTGTGTATCTGGCCAACCGCAGTGTTTCACCCACGGCGCAGCGGGCGATGGAGGTGATCATCGAGTGTGATCGGAGTTTGCACGACGGATCTCTCGTTTAGTTATAGCAAGTTTGATATAAATACATATGCGTTTTTCGCATTGAAAATATCAAATATATGCATTTGAATTATGTATCTCGTTCTGCCAGTATCGTTATGTTCGCCTGTTCGCTTCTTTATGGCGCAGTGCATGTACATAACAACGATTCCGTAGGAACGAGGAGACACCAGCATGACAGTACGTAACATATTCGGTGCAATGGCGATCGGTGCCACGCTCATGGTCAGTATCGCCAGTAACGCCCAACCGCCTGATTTAAGCACCTGGCGTCCGCAAGTAGCGCCAATGTCGGCCGAGCAGATTGCCCATATGTCGGCGCAATCATCAATACCGACCAATTGCTTTTGGGGCGGCACCGTCAGTGCCAATTCCTTCAATATTCTGTTTCCAGATACCGGCGCGACGTATTGGGCAGCGCAGTACAAGTTACCGCCCGGCGCCAAGCTTTATCTGCAGGGAGAGTTTACGCATGGACGCCACATGTCCTTCACGACTTACAACGCTGAGGGCTTGCCGGTCGACCGTCTGAATGACTTGATGATCGCGCCGGAACCTGGCTCGGTTAATCCGTTTCTTCCGGGTGCGCAGCGCGATGGCAAACAGCGTGCCTATCGTATTGACCTGGCCGAAGGCAGTATGGGACAAGTCAACGTCGCTGATGGCCGTAGTCATGGCAACCGCCTTTTTGCCAATGCCAGCAATGGCGTGCAGCAGCTTTGGTACAGGGTCTATGTTCCAGACCACGGGCAGGACATTAAGGGGGGCGTGCCACTGCCGGAACCCGTGATGATGCTGGCCGACGGGCAGACCGTGACCGGTGCGACACTGTGCAAACAGATCATCGTGCCAGAGGGGGAAATCCGCGATGTGCATTTACCAGTCGACACGGTGCATCAGATGTTTGCACTAACCGGGCCGAGCGCTCCATTGCATCCGGCGCAAAACCCACCGTTATGGAGTGCTTTCTTCAATCCAGCTTTATCTGTAACCAACGTATTGATTGGTACGCCGTACGAAGCGTTACGCGCGAAAATGGATACGACACGGCGTAACGGCTTTTACGGCACACTGGATAATACTTACATGTCGGCCTACATCGATCAGCGTTATGGGGCGATATTAGTGATGCATGCCAAGGCACCCACCACGCCGCATACCTACGGCAATGAGAAAGTGATGAAGC
The DNA here is from genome assembly GCF_009497155.1 of Glaciimonas soli. Taxonomy (GTDB): domain Bacteria; phylum Pseudomonadota; class Gammaproteobacteria; order Burkholderiales; family Burkholderiaceae_D; genus Glaciimonas; species Glaciimonas soli. Next base: position 232,855 of record NZ_WINI01000003.1, on the reverse strand, counting down.
CAGCGCAGTTACGTTACTGGTCAGTGTGTAAGAATCACTCGCTGGCGGATACTGCCGTCGATGATTGTCTGTACGACGAGCAGGTGCCGCTGGATAGTCACGGCGACTATACTATCGTGGTCTCGACGGCGGCGCAGCGGCCAGCGAATGCTCGCGCCGAATGTGGCGTGGCGTGGCTGGACTGGGGTAGTGCTGGCGACGGCATCGGCAATTCGGCTGGCGGTATTCTGATTTATCGCCATATGATGCCATCACGTGAGTTCTATCCACAGAGCTTGTTCGCTACCAAAAAACCGGGCGATGAAGCGGCAGTATTAGGTGAGTACTTCCCGCAATCCACCTATACGGATCGCGCCACTTTTGAGCAGCGTGGTTGCGTCAAACCAAAGTAGGTTAATAGCGTTACCATATCGAACTTCCGGCACACATCAATGTGTGCCGGAAGTTTTTTTGCGTCCGCTGTTGAGGCAATGATTTTTTTAGCCGGTAACGATATAAATGAAAACGAACAAATGAATGCATCATCACCTCTGACAATTCACGCCGGCCCGGGAGCGTTGGCGCGGCTCAAAAGTCATGGTCTGCAAGCGCAGGACGTGGCCGTAATTCCAGCTGCTGCCGGTGGTCCCAAGGGTTTGATATTCCAAGCACTTGATCAATTCCTGTTCGGTCATTGGTTACCGGCGGCCCCGCGTGAGCGCACGTTGATTGGTTCTTCGATCGGTGCCTGGCGTATGGCAGCGGCCTGTGACAGCGATCCCGTAGCGGCTTTTCAACGGTTAGGGGACGTCTATTGCGCACAGCGTTATTCGAAAAAGCCGTCGCCATTGCAAGTCAGTACGGTGGTGCAAGATGTGTTGCACGATTTCATCGCTGGCCATGCAGCGGATATCACCAGCCATCCTTATCATCGTTTGCAATTGATCACCGCACGCGGCCGCGGTTTGCTTGATGTGCCGCGCAATAACTGGGCCATTAAAGCAGGCTTCGGTGCAGCGACCTTGGCCAATCTGACTTCACGGGCCGGTTTGGCACGTCATCTGGAGCGAGTCGTAATCGGTGATGTACGCGCAGCGAATCACTGGCTAAGTGCTTCGTTTGACGCTTTCAATACCCATTTCGCACCGCTGTCCGCGGCCAATCTGGAGGCGGTGTTATTGGCTTCTGGCACACTGCCGTTGGTGATGGAACCGGTCTCCGAAATTTTGCATGCGCCACGCGGCACTTACTGGGATGGCGGAATTATCGACTATCATCTGGCGCTGCCCTACACACGCCTGCAACAAGGGCTGGACGCCGACTTGGTGCTGTATCCGCATTTTAGCCGGCACATCGTACCGGGCTGGCTTGACAAAGCTTTACCGTGGCGGCGCGCCGGACAAGACCGTCATCGCGATTGGATGGACAACGTGATTGTGTTGGCGCCGTCAGCATCATTCCTGCGCAGCCTGCCGCGCAAAAAACTGCCGGACCGCAAAGATTTTTCGCACTACGGTCTGGAACACGAGATGCGCCAGCAGCAATGGCAAGTGGCAATCCGGCAAGGAACGCAGTTACGCGATGCGTTTGCTGCGTTTGTGGAGCGCCCCGATATGCGCCTGGTGCAACCGCTGTAGTACATTCATTTGACCGCATCGACGGCTAACTGCATGTTCGGTACTGACATTGTTTAACGCGTAAATAAAAGCGGAGTCCATATAGGCTCCGCTTTTATTTTTGTACCGCTAATTTGCTGTTGAAGTGATAGGACAGTTACTGCCGTACTATGCGAAGCTCAACCCCGTTTGGGAATTTGCAGACCTTTTACGACCGCCGGACGCGCCACAAATGCATCTAACGCGCGCGTGACATGCGGGAAATCTGCAATACCCACCAGATCGCCAGCTTCATAGAAGCCGATCAGGTTGCGCACCCAAGGGAAAGTGGCGATATCGGCGATGGTATACGCATCTCCCATAATCCACTGGCGTTTCGCAAGTCGTTGATTCAATACGGCGAGTAAACGCTTAGCCTCGGCAACGTAACGATCGCGCGGGCGCTTGTCTTCGTAGTCCTTGCCAGCGAATTTGTGAAAAAAACCAACCTGCCCGAACATCGGCCCAATGCCGCCCATTTGGAACATCAGCCACTGGATAGTCTCATAACGAGCAGCAAGATCTTTAGGCATGAATTGCTCGCATTTATCAGCCAGATATATCAGGATCGCACCGGACTCAAACAACGGCAGTGGTTGTCCACCTGGACCATTGGGATCGAGAATGGCAGGGATTTTGTTATTAGGGTTGAGTGACAGAAACGCCGGTGACATTTGGTCATTGGTCTCGAAACTGACCAGATGTGGCTCATAGGGCAGACCACATTCTTCCAGCATGATGGATACTTTGACGCCGTTGGGTGTCGGCAGAGAATAAAGTTGGATGCGATCAGGATGCTGAGCTGGCCACTTTTGGGTGATGGGGAAGGTGGAAAGACTAGTCATGAAAAACCTTATTTACGGATTCAAGGAAAGAGTAAGCATACGCAAAATTGCCAAATGGCGTTGTCGCTTCGTATAAATAGAATTTTTCTTATTTCACCGTATCATAAATCTGCCAGACAGCAAGGATGACGATCAAGGAGCCAACCAGAACCATGTTTAACATCATTGTTTTCTCATCTTGAAAATTCAGCGTAAACGGCGAGAGCATGATCCAAAAACCTAACAGAATATTGAGAATTTCTTCGCCTTTGTCGATCAGTCTATTGACAGAAATTAAATTAAACATGATCAGCACGGCGCCAATCCCGATGGCGTTTTCGGTTGCGGGTTTGTTTAGCCAATAATCCATCTGCCAAGGTGAAAGCATCAGCCAGCAACCTAGCCCTATGCATACCCAATCCTGCCAACGTATGTTCATGACAATCTCTCCGCACGTCGTAATTTGCAGCGATATATATTTTCAATTTACTCTTAATTGCTTAGATGAGTGAATTTCGCCTCTTGCTGTTTTGCTTATTCAATAATCTTGTTTCCTCCTGTCGAGATATTTGAAAATCGCATAAGCATCGCCGAATTCCTTCGTTTTGCTTGTAGTACAAATCGCGTACTGTAAGCGATCGGTAATGACAACTTTAACCAACCCCAACGAGGAATTCCATGATTGCCGCCGCTCTTAAAAAATTGCCAGCACTGGCTATTTTCTCTCTCATTTCTGCGCACGCTTTGGCTGCAGATAAAGAAGTCAACATCGCCTATCAAACTGTGGTCGAGCCTGCCAAAGTGGCACAAGCTGACGGTGCTTATGAAAAGGCGACTGGCTGGAAAATCAATTGGAAAAAATTTGATAGCGGCGCAGATGTGATTACAGCGGTTGCTTCCGGTGATATTCAGGTCGGTTATCTTGGCAGCAGTCCATTGGCTGCGGCCGCTACGCGTGAATTGCCGATTGAAACCATCTTGATTGCGGCGCAGATCGGTCAGGCAGAAGCGCTGGTGGTGCGCAATGGCAGCGGCATTACGAAAGCACAGGATTTGATCGGTAAGAAAATCGCGGTGCCGTTTGTTTCGACCACGCATTACAGCTTATTGGCGGCTTTGAAGCATTGGGGCATAGACCCAAACAAAGTGCAGATTCTGAATTTACGTCCACAAGAAATTACCGCTGCCTGGCAGCGTGGCGATATCGATGCGGCTTATGTGTGGGATCCGGCATTAGGTAAGGCGAAAGAGACCGGCAAGATTTTGACGAGCTCAGCAGAGGTGGCAAAATGGGGCGCGCCGACGTTTGATGCGTGGATAGTTCGTAAAGATTTTGCGCAAAAAAATCCTGACTTTGTGACGGAGTTTGTGAAAGTGACTGGACTGGCCTATGCCGATTACCGTGCTCATGGCGCAGAGTGGAAAGTTGGCTCGCCGCAGTCAGTGAAAATTGCACGTTTGACTGGCGCCAAAGAATCGGACATCCCTGAATTATTGGCTGGTAGCAGCTTCCCTGTCTTGAAAGAACAAGTGCAATTGCTGGGCGGCGTTGATGGTACTACCGTCAAGGCATTGGCAGCGACTTCCGCATTCCTGAAAGAGCAAAAGAAAGTGGAACGCGTATTGCCGGATTATCAGCCGTATGTGAATGGGACTTTTGTGGCACAGGCTGAAAAATAAGTTTTATTGACCTTACGCAAAGCCGTGGTACGCATGGCACGTTGTGCTCACGGTCTTATGGTCTGGATATCGGAAACAGGGTTTGCTCAAGCAGTGATCTCTGAAATTAACTTCTTTCGGTCTGCGCTACACCGTGTTGTGAGCACAACATGCCATGCGCACCACGGCTTTGTGTAACATCAGTTAATAAGGAAGCATCATGATTCGCTTGCAATCCATAGGTGTGAGTTTTAACACTCCATCTTCACGCCGCAATCCAACGCAATCAGTCGAAGTATTACGCAACCTGTCGCTGGATTGTCGTGATGGCAGTTTCACCGTGGTGATTGGCGAGTCGGGATGTGGCAAGACGACTTTGTTGAATGTGATCGCCGGTTTTCTGACGCCGACTAGCGGCAGTGTCAGTTTGGATGGCAGTGCGATTACCGGGCCGGGTGCTGAACGCGGCGTGGTGTTTCAAAGCGATACTTTGTTACCTTGGCAAACGGTGCAGGAAAACGTGGTGTTTGGGCTGCGTCTGGCCGGTTGGGGCAAAGAAAAACGCGCAGAGAAAGCGCATGAATATTTGCAGCTGACTGGCTTGGCAGACTACGCCGATTACGCTATCGATAAACTGTCTGGCGGCATGCGTCAGCGTGTCAGTCTGGCTCGCGCATTGGCGGTTGATCCGCGCTTTTTATTGTTGGATGAGCCTCTGGGTGCGCTCGATGCCCTGACGCGTGAGAGGATGCAAGAGCACTTGCTGCAAGTGTGGCATCGCAGCGGAAAAGGCATGTTCATGATTACGCATAGCGTCGAAGAGGCTTTGTTTTTAGCCACTGATTTGGTGTTGTTGCGCGCACGTCCGGGTCGCGTTGAAAGTGTGCATCAACTGGAATTCGGTCAGCGCTTTGCGGCTGGTGAATCGGCGCGCAGCATTAAGTCCGATCCTTCTTTTGTCCGCTTACGCGAAGAGATTCTTGAACAGTTATTGCAGAATGAAGTTAAGCATGACGAAGTTAAGTATGAAACTAACAAAGAAGCGTGGGCAGCATGAGTGAATTATCAGCGACCCTGTCGGCGCTTGAATTGCCGCGCGAAATATTAATACAAGCGTCAATACCCGTCTCGACACAAGCGTCACGACGCGGCAAATCTGAAGTAACAGCACGTGCGCCGGTTTCAGATCGGACGATCACGCTGATTACTGTATTTGCATTGTTTGGATTATGGTGGCTGGTGAGTGCATTGGCTTTAGTGCCGCCATTGTTCTTGCCATCGCCGTTGGCGGTCATGCACAAATTTTATGCAGTGGCGACAGAAGGATTTGTTGATGCCACTTTATGGCAGCATGCCAGCACCAGTATCTTGCGGGTTTTTGCCGCCTTGCTATTGGCGCTGGTGAGCGCGATACCGTTGGGTATCTGGATAGGACTAAGTCGTCGCGCAAGGGCAGTATTTGATCCATTGATCGAGTTTTACCGGCCAATACCACCGTTGGCATATTTGCCACTGATTGTGATCTGGTGCGGGATTGGTGAGTTGTCTAAAGTGCTGCTGATTTATCTGGCGATTTTTGCGCCGCTGACGATTGCGACGGTGCAGGGAGTACGCCGGGTTCATCCACAGCGTTTGCTATCGGCACGATCATTGGGCGCTAGTCGTTGGCAGTTGATTCGTTTCGTCGTTTTGCCATCCGCGCTACCGGATGTGTTGACCGGCGTACGAATAGGTTTGGGCGTGGGCTGGTCGACTTTAGTGGCGGCAGAATTGATTGCCGCGACGTGCGGTCTTGGCTTCATGATTCAATCGGCCGCACAGTTCTTGGTGACGGATGTGGTGATCATGGGGATTTTGGTGATCGCTTTGATCGCGTCGATTTTTGAATTTGGAATACGCTGGTTGCAACGGCAGTACGTACCTTGGAGTGAACAAGGATAGTGTCGATATTCTGCAGAAATAGGAGAGCACGGGTTTTAGTGCCCACTCTATTTCTGTTTTATCTAATTAAAATCCGATAAAAATTAAATCAAATTAATCGAACAATTCTTGCCAAAAGCTTTCTTTCTTTTTTGTGCGATAGCGATTGTCGCCATGGCGTGAATGTTGACTATGGTGAGAAGGTTGATATTCAGGTTCACGTGCTGTTTGTGTTGGATGCAGTGCATCAGCTACTTGGTCCTGAACCGATTTCTGAATAATTTTATCAAGTTCACCGCGATCTAACCACACACCGCGACAGCCTGGACAATAGTCGATTTCGATGCTTTGACGCTCGCTCATGACCAGCTCTTTGTCTTTGCATACAGGACAATACATAGGTACCTCCAGATTTGTTAAAAGCGACAATTTCAAGGCCCGTGAATTAACGGCGCCTCGCCTATTTCTATAGCTTGCTTATGCTGTTATTACGTTAATTTTCTTCACGTCTAATTCCGACTCGGCTATGAGATTTTTATCGAATTTTCCGGTGATTTCGACCAGCGTTGTAGCGTTGATAGTGGTGTTTGCCGGGAAATGTTTATGTGAAATCTCAACTTTCATTTCGCCACTGGCATCAGAAAACACATAGTGCTCGCCACCGGTATGACGGACTATCTTTCCGATTACGGTCACATATTGATCGTCACTGCCATTTGCCAGCAACTGTTTGACAGTCATGGTGGGTACTGTCGATGGACCGTTGTAATGAGGACTGGCGGTAGTTTTCGAGGCAGGGTCAGTAGATGGACCGCTATAGCCTTGCGCGATAACGGCGGTGGAACTGGCTGATAAAACGGCAATGATGATAAGTTTATTGATGTGCACCATATAATTCCTTGATAGTTACGTTAGCAACGACCAGTGCTAAAGCGTGCGCTGACCTTGATGCTATTAGGCGCTATCAAGCTTAAGCTTGTCTTAAGAACTATAAGTAACGACAACGGCTGATGTCAGATGCTTTCTTGCTGTGGAAAATCCAGAAAAACACCCAACCCACGACCATGCAAGCCATCGCCAAAAGAGAGAGTTGCGCCGTGCAATTCGGCGATGCGACGGACGATAGATAGTCCCAAACCATTCCCGCTTTTACCACTACCTAGTACCCGAAAAAAACGCTCACTCAGTCTGCCCCGTTGTTCGGCATCGACACCAGGGCCGTCGTCGCAAATGGCGATCCGCAACATGCCTGCGGTCTTGCTGGTAGCGATGCGAACGGTGCTGTTTTCTGAACTGTAGCGTAATGCATTGTCGAGCAGATTGCGTAAGGCGATCTGCATCATGTCGGCATTCATGCTCAGATGATCAGCGTTGCAGTGCAGTTGCAAATGTATGCCGCGTTGCTCGGCCATAGTTGCATGGTTTAGTATCAATTCCTGCAGATAAGGTTGCAGCGTGACGGTTTGTCGTTGCAGGCTGCTTTGATTGATCGGGTCCAGGCGTGCCAGCGCTAATAAATTTTCAACCAACGCTGTACTGCGATCTATATCATCGCGCAGTTTTTGAAACGGAATGGACAGTTCACCATGTTGACGCTGCAATAATTGCACATGCATCCGTAAAGCCGCCAGCGGAGTACGCAGTTCATGGGCAGCATCGGCGGTGAAACGGCGTTCAGCTTGTAGCGCGGTATCCAGACGTAGCAATACACCGTTGAGTGCACTGACGATGGGTTGCAATTCGCTAGGTTGATTATCCAACGTGACTGGCTTCAGGTCGTTTAACGATTTTTGCGTTAATGCATAGGCGGTGTGTTTGATCGGTTTGATCAGGCGACTGACGCAGTACCAGCTGACCAAGCCTAATAGCGTTAGCAGCAACACGACGGGAATAATTAGGCTATCCGCTAATTCATCCAGAATATCCAGGCGTTTTTTAAATTTTTGTCCGACCTGCACTTCAAAATGTGCATCCTTGCTGCGTACTACGAAGATACGCCACCGCGTACCGTCGATCTCGATATTCGTGAAACCTTTACTTCGTTCAAATTCAGGAACGAAAGGTATGTGTGGTGCTTTGTCAGTACGCTGAATCACTTTATCGTTGACCACGATTTGATATTGAATATCTACTTTGCGTGGCTCGCCGGTACCGACTCCGGCTTCGTTCAATAATCCTCTATCATTAAAATCAGTGGTGGCTGCCATGATCAGATAGCTGGACTCCTTCAGGGCATCGTCAAACACCTCGTTGGTTTCGTGCCACGCAATGAACGCGATGATAGTCAGACTTGCCAGCCACAATAAGGTGCTGATACCAAGTATGGTGCCCAGTAAACGCCATCGCAATGAATATGCACGCGGCTTTGAGGCGCTGGTGTGATCTTGAGGCAGTTCAGACATGCTCTTCTTTTAAACGATAGCCGAGGCCGCGCAAGGTGACGATGAATGAGGCACCGAGTTTTTTACGCAGATGATGGATATGCACTTCGATGGCATTGCTCTCCACTTCGTCGCCCCAGCCGTATAAGGTTTCTTCGATTTGCGCCCGAGTGACGATTTGCTGGCGCCGCAGCATCAACGCGTGTAATACCGCAAATTCGCGCGCAGTCAGTTCGATTGCAGCACCATCTGACATAACGCGTTTGCTGGCCAGGTTGAGCTCTATCTTGCCGTGCGTCAGAATATTCGTCGACAATTGTCCATGGCGGCGCATGGCAGCGCGAATGCGTGCCGACATTTCCTCCAGGTCAAACGGTTTGATCAAATAATCATCCGCCCCCAAATCCAAACCTTCGATCCGGTCGGCCAAGGTATCGCGGGCAGTGATCAAGAGTATCGGGACCAGATTCTGGGCTTGCCGTAATTGCCGCAAAAGTTGATCGCCGGAAAATCCCGGTAAGCCGCGATCCAGCAGTACGCAGTCATAGCAATGGGTTTGCAGTGCGGTTGCCGCGGAATCGCCGCGCAGCACCCAGTCCACCGCGTAACCATCAAGCTGCAGCCAGGATTGTACGGTGGCACCGAGGGAGGGATCGTCTTCGACAAGGAGGATGCGCATGAGATAAATTGTAAGCTGGGCTGATTAAGACAGGCTTAAGGCGAGATTGTTCTCTTTTGAGTGCATGTAACTTAAGCTATGCGAATGTTTCTTAAGTGTAAAAACTTAACGGCACTCGTACTTGGTGCCGTTTTTTGTTGTAGTGTAGCGCTTTGTTTGGTTTCGACTACTTTGCTCACAGTAATAATTGCAGAAATGCTAATTAATTTTAATGGCAGCGTTTGCGCAATTTGTACGACACATGACGATTTCACCATATACCCCGCACGATACCCGCAAGACATGGATAAGCATCGCCGTAACAGTGTTGCTGCATGTGGTATTGCTGTTTTTGGTTCTGACGCAAGCGGACAAAATCGTCGTTCAGATGCGCCCGGAGCCATCAGATGCGTTGAATATCACATTTATCCAAGAAACATCACCGAGTTCGGCGGTGCATAAGACTCAGGCACGACCGCCTACGACGAAATCTGCCAGTAAACCTAAAGTCGCCAAGGTGACGCCTAAAGTTCGTCCGTCCCCCGTGATTGCGCGCACGAAACCGACGCCGACGCCGCCACAAGAAAAGCCCGTAGAGCCGCCACCGATTGCCAAGGTGTCGCCAGACATGGACATGAGCACCATGATAGAAGCGGCGCGTGCCAAACGTCGCGCAGCGGCTGGATTAACCGAGAATGAAACGCCTGACGATAATGGCAGCAACGGCCAAGCGCCAGCGGCAGACAACGCGGTTGCGCTGGCCAACATCAATTTCCTTACCCACAGAGGTGGTGGCGGTGGCGTATTCCAGATTATTCACAAAGGCACTAGCTCCGCGCAATACGCATTCAACGGTTGGGGCGGTACTGCCCGTGAAAATCGTCGCCAGTATATTGATGTTCAGGCTGGACCAGATGGCAATCTGGAAATCGCCATCATTAGAAGCATGATCGAGCTGATCCGTAAACGCTATCAAGGTGATTTCCAATGGGATTCGCAGCGCTTGGGTAAGGTCATTACCTTGTCCGCACGTCCAACCGATCAGGCTGGACTGGAATCATTTATGATGCGTGAGTTTTTTGGTGGATCGGCGCGGTAACATTTCAGTAGTGGGCACTTGGGTGATAATTTTTTGCGTAAGTCTTAATAAAATGTAGTCTATTGGAGAGCGCATGATCACGGTACACCACTTAAATAACTCGCGCTCACAGCGTGTACTCTGGTTGTTGGAAGAACTAGGGTTGCCGTATGAAATAAAACGCTACCAGCGCAACCCAAAAACCATGCTGGCACCAGCTGAATTGCGCGCTGTGCATCCACTTGGAAAGTCGCCCGTGATCAGCGATGAGCACAACACCATCGCGGAGTCAGGCGCGATTATTGAATATCTGGTGCAACAGTACGGTGGTGGTCGTTTGATTCCAGAGTTTGGCAGCAAAGACAGATTGCGCTATACCTATTGGCTGCATTACGCCGAAGGTTCGGCCATGCATCCGCTGCTATTAAAATTAATTTTCGGCCGCATCGACAAACCGCCGATGCCAGCATTTCTGCGACCATTTGCCAAGATGATTTCTGGCGGCATGCAGAAAAATTATATTAATCCGCAGATCGCGACACATCTGGATTTTTTGGAAGCGGAACTAGGTAAAAGCACCTGGTTTGCGGGTGAAGAATTCAGTGCTGCCGATATTCAAATGAGTTTTCCATTAGAGGCCGCAAGTTCACGCGGTGGCCTTAACGAAAGCCGTCCCCGACTGATGGCATTTTTAAAACGGATTCATGAGCGCCCTGCGTATTTGCGCGCGGTTGAAAAGGGCGGGCAGTACGATTTAATGCGTTAGTCATTGGCAGGTCATCATTTCCGACCTACCTTATTCCACGCAATCCCAGTAGAATGAATGCATCTTGATGTCCTACGGAGATGCAATGTTCGCTACTGAAAAATTCACCGATCCACATGCAGCAGTTGAGCGTGTGTGCGCTATTTACGAACACAACACAGCGTTATTGCGCGATGCGTTTAAACGTTTTTCTAACGGCGAAGTATTGCCTGGACGTGTGCGTGCCTGCTATCCGTTTGTGCGTGTAACCACTGAGTTTCATACCCGTGCCGATACGCGGCAATCATTCGGCTTCGTGGCCGGCCCTGGCGTCTACCAAACGACGCTAACGCGACCAGCTTTATATACCCAATATTTAATCAGTCAATTCAAATTATTACGCGACAATCATGATGTGCCGCTGGAAATTGGCGTCAGTGATATGCCGATTCCGGTGCACTTTGCTTTCTCCGAAGGGATACACGTCGAAGGTACGCTCGATTCCGATCATTTGCGTTCTTTGCCGGATGTATTTGATTTGCCGAATTTGGCGACGATGGATGATTGCATCGTTAACGGAACTTATGCCGAGGCAGCCGGTGAACCACATCCATTAGCACTGTTTACAGCACCACGAATTGATTATTCTTTGCATCGTTTGAAGCATTACACCGCGACTTCTCCGGACCGTTTTCAGCGCTACGTTTTGTTTACCAACTATGCGTTTTACGTCGATGAGTTCATTCGCATGGGACGCGAATTGATGCAGGAAACCGATGACCCGGAACAGCGCATTTATCGTCAGCAATACACGGCATTTGTCGAGCCGGGTGATTTGACAACATGGAATGCCAATCTGGATGACTTGCCATCCGATCGCGCTATCACCGGCATTGCACCAGCGCGACAACCGCAAATGCCGGCATATCATTTGCAACGTGCGGATGGTTCTGGCATCACGCTGATCAATATCGGTGTTGGCCCATCGAACGCCAAAACCATCACTGATCACGTCGCCGTTTTGCGTCCACATGGCTGGTTGATGCTGGGACACTGCGCCGGTTTGGCGGCGTCGCAAAGGATGGGGGATTATGTGTTGGCACATGCGTACGTGCGTGATGATCATGTGCTGGATGATGACTTGCCATTGTGGGTGCCGATTCCAGCGCTGGCAGAAGTGCAAATGGCATTGCAGGATGCGGTGGCGCATATCACGCAACTAGACGGATATGAACTCAAGCGCATCATGCGCACCGGCACGGTAGCGTCAGTCGATGATCGCAATTGGGAACTACGCGATCACCGCGTGCCTTTATTGCGCTTCAATCAAAGTCGTTGCATTGCATTGGATATGGAAAGCGCCACTGTGGCCGCAAATGGTTTCCGTTTCCGTGTCCCTTATGGGACTTTATTGTGTGTTTCCGACAAACCGTTGCATGGCGAAATCAAATTGCCGGGGATGGCAAATCGGTTTTACGAGCAGCGCGTAAACCAGCATTTGAAAATAGGCATCCATGCACTGGAAGTTTTACGTAATCAAGGTGTGGATCAACTGCATAGCCGGAAGTTGCGCAGCTTTAGTGAGCCTGCGTTCCGTTAAATTGCTGGTGACTATAATCCGACCGCTTTATAGTCACCAGCCTTAATTGCTTGAACATAAAAATCTCTTTTATTGAGCATGTCGTCAATCTCTGCCGGTGTAAGAAGTTGCTTCAACGCTTCTTCCATTGGCATTTCACAACTCCCCCCATAGACGCACATTCCTTCCACGTCAACAGCATGAGCACTGCAATCTAAGCCGAGATCGCAAGCCGCTAAATGAAATCCCATCGCACGTGTATCTGGTTTTACACTTTGCAAATCTTTTACTTCTATATTTTCGTTAGTGTTTTTATGCTCAGCATCATCCCATAGCGTTTGCATGTAGCCAGTCAGGGCGACAATGGCATCAGGTTCTTGCGACAAAAAAGCGTTTTTAGCCAAGAGGTGTGCTTCGTCTTTTTTGCCAATTTTATCTAAGGCGATAAGTTTATATTCTATGGCCGCATAGCTATCGCCATTTTGCACTTCCTTGCCTAATGCTTTGTTCTCAGCTTTGAGGGCATCAACTGTCATATTTGTAAATCCGGCACAACGCGCAGCGAGATTGCGATCCGCAATATCTCTGGAGGGAGCGCTATTTGCCGGTCCATCTAATAATTTATATGGTGGCGACTTCGGTAGAACGACGATGACATTTCCCCGGCCTGGAAGGGCATAACGCGCGCAAAATTGCAGTGCATTCCATGCGAAATATTTTTCATCGGCGTTTTCGCTGTTACGGTATTTTGCATACAGCGCATATAAATCATTGGTCGATTGATATGCTTTTGATATTGCAATGAATGCGGATCGGTTGTGTACTGCTCGTGTAGGAACAACTGAAATGGCCGCAACGGGCATAGTTGTCGTTTGCTTGCTTGCACGTTGTTCAGTGAGCTTTATGACTTTCGCTTCTTGCGGATAAAAGAACATACAAGCGATGGCGGCGATGAGAGCCGCAATCAACATCAAAATGAAGTGATGCTTTTTCATATTTATCTGTAACCCATGGTGGAGACAAGACGCATGTCAACAACGATTAAACATAGAAGAACAAATATAGTCACTCTGGAGAGTGGTGAAGAAATTGCACAGCATTGTCGCCCCGGCGATACCGCGATTGTGCATGATGAGCATGGATGGTGGGTACATTTTATTGATGAGGATGGGCAAGTTGAAGGTTATGATGCGCCTTTTGAATCACATAACAAGGCGTTGTGGACGGCGAAGGCGGCTGCCGAATTTGCGGGAGAGTAGAAGTGCAGTATCAGCATTTTAAAGGCGGTATCTATGAATTCATTTGCGAAGCAACCTTGGAATCAGATCCAACGGTAACGATGATTGTGTATCGCGCGATGGTCAACGGCACCATTTGGACGCGTCCGAGCACGGTGTTCTTTGAGCAAATTGAACATGAAGGAAAAATGGTGCAGCGATTTACGAAAATAGAAGCAGTGGAAATTTCAGCAGGGAAATAGATCATGGCATCAACAAATACAAAAGATCCACTTCAAGGCATCACCCTGGAAAACCTCTTGACGGCGCTGGTCGATTACTACGGCTGGGAGCAGCTTGGCAAAATGATTGAGATTCGTTGTTTTCAAAGTGATCCCAGTATCAAATCCAGTTTAAAGTTTTTACGCAAAACACCTTGGGCGCGGGAAAAGGTTGAGGCGTTGTACGTTACATCTATTACAACGTAGAATTAATTATATTGGGGTCGGAGTCAATTTATTGAGTACAATTTAGTTCTCAATCATTGCACGTTGCTACCATGGCCCGCCTACCTCGTCTCGTCATTCCCAATCAACCTCATCACATCATCCAGCGCGGTATCGATCGTCAGACGATTTTCCGCGATGCGGATGACTATATGTTCTTTTTGGCACGTTTACGCGATGCTGCTAAGCAATTTAAAGTTGCTATTCATGCTTACGTGCTGATGCCCAATCATTTTCATTTGCTGGCGACCCCTGCCGATGCACAAGGTCTGGCGCGGATGATGCAATGGATAGGGCGTTTTTATGTGCCTTATTTCAATCAAAAACAGGATCGTGTCGGTACTTTGTGGCAAGGACGCTACAAGGCGACGGTAATTGATACCGACCGCTATTTCATGCTGTGCTGTCGCTATATCGAAACCAACCCCGTGCGTGCTGGCTTGGTGGCGATGCCGAGCGATTATCATTGGTCCAGCTATTTACATCACGTTGGGCTGAAGTCAGATCCGTTGATTGTGGACCATGCGCTGTATTGGGGTTTGGGGAATACGCCATTCGAGCGCGAGGCCACATATAAGGAAATGGCAGAGCGAGCACTAACTTCTGTGGAAGTATTGGAGCTTGTCGACGCTACCAACAAAGGGTGGGCACTGGGCTCGGATAAGTTCAAATTGGCTCTTGAGAAACAGAGCAAACAACGCGTAAGCCCCGCCAAGCGTGGGCGACCATCTAAATCAACCGCAGATAAGAACAAAGATTCCTGATCAGTAGGCTGGCAGTGCTTTGCAATCAAGTTTCACAGCGGAATTTACTCTGTCCCTATATAAATAATATGCGAAATATGAAATACTATATTTTACTCCGACCCTAATTATTCTGGTTGAAGTCTGTGCTGCTCTGCACTATGCTGAATATCCTTACTCGTAAAGTGGTGGAGCAACGACATGGAAGCACAAGGTTTATACGACCCAAACAACGAACACGACGCCTGCGGCGTCGGTTTTATTGCGCATATCAAGGGCAAAAAAAGTCACGCTATCGTTGAGCAGGGTTTGCTCATCCTAAAAAATCTTGACCATCGGGGCGCGGTTGGGGCGGATAAACTGATGGGCGATGGCGCCGGTATCCTGATTCAGGTACCAGATCAGTACTATCGCGAAGAAATGGCGAAGCAGGGTGTGACGTTGCCACCGCCGGGCGAGTACGGTGTTGGTATGGTATTCCTGCCAAAAGAGAATGCTTCACGCATAGCATGCGAACAAGAAATTGAGCGCGCGGTGTTGGCAGAAGGTCAAGTGTTGTTGGGCTGGCGCGACGTGCCGGTTGACATCGATATGCCGATGTCGCCGATTGTGCGTAACAGGGAACCAGTGATCCGCCAGATTTTCATCGGACGCGGTCCTGATGTTATGGTGACCGACGCACTTGAGCGTAAGTTATACGTGATTCGTAAATCGTCCGGACATGCAATTCAGGCATTGAATCTGTTGCATGGTAAAGAATTTTTCGTGCCGTCGATGTCGGCGCGCACCGTGGTCTACAAAGGCTTGCTGCTGGCTGATCAAGTCGGTGTGTACTACAAAGATTTGCAAGATCCGCGTTGCTCATCTGCGTTGGCATTGGTGCATCAACGTTTCTCGACCAATACATTCCCGGAATGGCCACTGGCGCATCCATATCGCTTGATCGCGCATAACGGTGAAATCAATACCGTTAAAGGTAACTTTAACTGGATGCGCGCGCGCGAAGGCGTGATGAAATCGGCGGTGTTGGGCGATGATCTGCAAAAATTGTTCCCGCTGATTTACGAAGGTCAATCCGATACCGCGAGTTTTGACAACGCGCTCGAACTATTGATCATGGCCGGTTATCCGCTGGCACAAGCGATGATGATGATGATTCCGGAAGCGTGGGAAAGCCATACTTCTATGGATGAGAATCGTCGCGCATTCTACGAATATCACGCAGCGATGATGGAGCCGTGGGACGGCCCTGCTGCGATGGCGTTTACAGATGGTCGTCATATCGGCGGTACTTTAGATCGCAACGGTTTGCGCCCAGCGCGTTACATCGTTACAGATGACGATTTGGTAGTGATGGCGTCGGAATCCGGTGTGTTGCCAATTCCTGAATCGAAAATCATCCAAAAATGGCGTTTGCAACCGGGCAAAATGTTTTTGATCGATTTGGATGCCGGTCGCATTATCGACGACAAAGAATTGAAAGACACTTTCTCTAACGCCAAGCCATACAAGCAATGGATTGCTTCGGTGAGTGTGAAACTGGATGCGCTCAAGGCCGAGCCCCATGAAGAGATTTCGACGATTCCTTTATTGGATCGCCAGCAGTTATTTGGCTACACACAAGAAGATATCAAATTCTTGATGTCGCCGATGGCTGTCAGCGGAGAAGAGGCGATTGGTTCGATGGGTAATGATTCGCCGTTGGCGGTCATGTCGAATAAAGACAAAACGCTTTACAACTACTTCAAGCAATTGTTTGCGCAAGTAACCAATCCACCTATCGATCCGATTCGTGAAGCGATGGTGATGTCGCTGGTGTCGTTTATCGGCCCTAAGCCGAATATGCTGGATACCAATAACATCAACCCACCAATGCGTTTGGAAGTGTCGCAGCCGATTCTGGATTATGCGGATATTGCCAAATTACGCAACATTGGCGCGCATACAGGTGGCAAATTTAAATCGCATGAATTGAATATCTGCTATCCAGTCGCATGGGGTAAAGAGGGTATCGAAGCGCGCCTGGCATCGCTATGCGCGAAGGCAGTTGATGCGGTCAAGTCTGGTCACAACATATTGATTATTTCGGATCGTAAGGTCGATGCCGATCAAGTGGCGATTCCGGCATTGTTGGCGACGTCAGCAATTCATCAGCATTTGGTTACCAAAGGTTTGCGTACTTCCACCGGCTTAGTGGTGGAAACCGGATCAGCACGTGAAGTGCATCATTTCGCTCTGTTGGCGGGCTACGGCGCAGAAGCAATCCATCCGTATCTGGCGATGGATACGTTGAGCGCGATGGCACAAGGTTTGCCTGGTGATTTGTCTGCTGAAAAAGTGATTTATAACTTCCAGAAAGCCATTGGTAAAGGCTTGCTGAAGGTGATGTCGAAGATGGGCATTTCGACGTACATGTCCTACTGCGGCGCGCAGATTTTTGAAGCGATCGGCCTGAATAAAGACATGGTGAAAAAGTACTTTAAAGGTACCGCATCTAACGTCGAAGGCATCGGCGTGTTTGAAGTCGCAGAAGAAGCATTGCGTTTGCATCGCGCTGCGTTCAGTGATGATCCGATTTTGGCCAATGCACTCGACGCCGGCGGTGAGTACGCCTACCGCACCCGTGGCGAAGAGCATATGTGGACGCCGGATGCGATTGCGAAATTGCAGCATTCATCACGCGCCAATAATTTCAACACCTACAAAGAATACGCACAGATTATCAATGATCAATCCAAGCGCCACATGACTTTGCGTGGTTTGTTTGAATTCAAGATCGACCCAAGTACCGCGATTCCATTGGATGAAGTAGAACCAGCAAAAGAAATCGTCAAACGTTTTGCTACAGGAGCGATGTCGCTCGGTTCGATTTCAACCGAGGCACATGCAACCTTGGCGGTGGCGATGAACCGTATCGGCGGCAAATCAAATACCGGCGAAGGCGGCGAAGATCCTAAGCGCTATCGTCAGGAATTGAAAGGTATCCCGATCAAACAAGGCGAAACCTTGTCATCGGTGATCGGCAGCGAACAAGTAATGGTGGATATTCCATTGCTGGCGGGCGATTCGTTGCGCTCAAAAATCAAGCAAGTTGCGTCGGGGCGCTTTGGTGTGACGGCGGAATATTTAACTTCGGCCGATCAAATCCAGATCAAGATGGCGCAAGGTGCCAAGCCAGGTGAAGGTGGTCAATTGCCTGGCCACAAAGTGTCTGAGTACATTGCGAAGTTGCGTTTCTCAGTGCCGGGCGTGGGTTTGATTTCACCACCACCGCATCACGATATTTATTCGATTGAAGATTTGGCGCAGCTGATTCATGACTTGAAAAACGTCAATCCGAAAGCCACGATCTCGGTCAAGCTGGTGTCGGAAGTCGGCGTTGGTACGGTTGCCGCCGGTGTCACTAAAGCGAAAGCCGATCATATCGTTATCGCGGGCCATGACGGCGGCACAGGTGCAACACCGCTGACGTCGATGAAACATGCCGGTTCACCGTGGGAATTAGGTCTGGCTGAAACCCAGCAAACCTTGGTCTTGAATGGCCTGCGTAGCCGGATTCGCGTGCAAGCCGACGGTCAGATGAAAACTGGTCGCGACATCGTGATTGGTGCGTTGTTGGGTGCTGACGAGTTTGGATTCTCAACTGCGCCGTTGGTGGTTGAGGGTTGCATCATGATGCGCAAGTGTCATTTGAACACTTGCCCAGTCGGTGTAGCGACACAAGATCCAGAGCTACGTGCCAAGTTTTCCGGTAAACCAGAATACGTGGTGAATTTCTTCTTTTTCATTGCAGAAGAAGCGCGTCAGATCATGGCGCAATTGGGTATTCGTACTTTCAATGAATTAATTGGTCGTGCAGATCTGTTGGATAAAGCCAAAGCGATTACGCATTGGAAAGCGCAAGGTTTGGATTTCTCACGCATTTTCTATCAACCAGCATTGCCAGAAGGCGGCGTGTATTACCACGTTGAAGAGCAAGATCATGCGCTTGAAAAAGCGTTGGATCACAAGTTGATTGCGCAAGCAAAAGCGGCGATTGATAAGGGTGAACGTGTGTCGTTCATTTCACCGATCAGGAATCTGAACCGTACGGTCGGAGCGATGTTGTCCGGCGAAGTGGCGAAAAAATATGGCAATGCCGGTTTGCCGGACGATACGATTCATATTCAACTGCAAGGTACTGCAGGCCAGTCAGCCGGTGCGTTTTTAGCACACGGCGTTACGCTGGATCTGGTTGGGGAAGGTAACGATTACGTTGGTAAAGGGCTTTCCGGTGGCCGCATTATCGTGCGCCCGAATACGGAATTCCGCGGCCGTGCCGTCGATAACATCATTGCCGGTAACACAGTGCTGTACGGTGCGACTGCTGGTGAAGCGTTCTTGAATGGCGTTGCTGGCGAGCGTTTCGCAGTCCGTAATTCTGGTGCTTTGACCGTGGTTGAAGGCTGTGGCGATCATGGCTGTGAATATATGACCGGCGGTACCGTGGTTGTGTTGGGCGCAACTGGGCGTAACTTTGCGGCGGGGATGTCTGGCGGCATGGCCTACGTCTACGATCCGGATGGCGAATTTGCAGCGCGCTGCAATTTATCCATGGTGACGCTAGAACCTGTATTGAGCCAAGGCGAGCAAGAAGCGACAACCGATAAGGCGATCTGGCATAGTTTGCAACGCGGCGAAGAAGGCCAGGCGGATGAGGCGATTCTGAAGGGCTTGGTGGAGCGTCACTTCAAACTCACCGGCAGCACACGTGCGCGTAATTTGTTGGATGACTGGGTGGCATCACGCGGCAAATTCGTCAAAGTTTTCCCGATTGAATATAAACGGGCAATGGCGGAAATGAATGCAGCATCTGCACCGCCTAAAACGGCGAGCAAAGCAAAAGTTGTTGCCTAAAATTTGAGCCTCGTCATCCTCGCGCAAGCGGGGATCCAGGTTTAGTTCAACATGGATTCCCGCTTGCGCGGGAACGACGACACTAAATTAGTCGTAGTCAAATATGTGAGTGAAAAATGGGAAAAGTAACAGGCTTTATGGAATTCCAACGCTTGAGCGAAGCGTATGAAGCACCGCAAGCGCGGAGCAAGCATTACAAAGAATTTGTCATGAGTTTGAGTGACGGCGATGCGAAAACGCAGGGCGCGCGTTGTATGGATTGCGGGATTCCTTTTTGTAATAACGGCTGTCCGGTTAACAACATTATTCCTGACTGGAACGATCTGGTCTATCGCGGTAATTATCGTGAAGCCTTGGATACGCTGCATTCCACCAATAATTTCCCAGAATTTACCGGACGCGTTTGTCCTGCGCCGTGCGAAAGCGCGTGTACTTTAGGCATTAACAGCGATCCGGTAGGCATCAAATCAATTGAGCATTTCATCATCGATAAGGGTTGGGAAAGCGGCTGGATCGCACCACAACCGGCATTGGTGAAAACCGGCAAGAAGGTTGCGGTTGTTGGCTCCGGACCAGCAGGATTGGCAGCGGCGCAGCAACTGGCACGTATCGGCCATGATGTGACAGTTTTTGAAAAAAGTGATCGCGTCGGCGGTTTGCTACGTTACGGTATTCCTGATTTTAAAATGGAAAAATCGCACATTGATCGCCGCGTAGAACAAATGGAAGCGGAAGGCGTGACTTTCCGTACCGGCATCTTGATTGGTAAAGATTTCCCGGTCAACGTCAATAACGGTGCGAAGAAAACGATTTTTCCAGAGGATTTGAAAAACGATTTTGATGCAATTGTGATTGCTGGCGGTGCGGAACAACCACGCGATTTGCCGGTACCAGGACGTGAATTAAAAGGCGTGCATTTTGCGATGGATTTCCTGCCGCAGCAAAACAAAGTTAATGCGGGCGACAAGGTCAAAGATCAAATTTTGGCTGGTGGTAAACATGTGGTGGTAATCGGCGGCGGCGATACTGGTTCGGATTGCGTCGGTACTTCGAATCGCCAAGGTGCAGCGTCGATCTCGCAATTTGAGTTGATGCCACAACCGCCAGAGCAAGAAAATAAAGAAATGGTATGGCCATACTGGCCGACAAAATTGCGCACTTCCTCTTCACATGAAGAAGGTTGTGACCGTGATTGGGCCGTGGCGACCAAGCGTCTCGAAGGCAAAAACGGCAAGGTTGAAAAGCTGATCGCTGCGCGCGTTGAGTGGAAAGACGGCAAGATGCAAGAAGTGCCCAATTCCGAATTTGAAATGAAAGCGGATTTGGTATTTTTAGCGATGGGCTTTGTTTCCCCAGTGTCGCAAGTGTTGGATGCTTTCGGCGTCGATAAAGACGCACGTGGTAACGCCAAAGCAACGACTGACGGCGATGGCTGTTATCACACCTCGGTTGATAAGGTGTTTGCGGCGGGTGATATGCGTCGCGGGCAATCGCTGGTGGTGTGGGCGATTCGTGAAGGCCGTCAATGCGCGCGCGCGGTCGATGAGTATTTGATGGGAGCATCTGTACTGCCGCGTTAATTTGCTGCTTGTGTCACTAGCTTTAATTGAAACTGGTTTGCATATTGTTTGTGCAAGCCAGTTTTGCTTTTGTGCTGATGAGATTTTATTGTGCAGATGTAAAGTGATGTCTGTTTGCAAGGCATTGCATTGAATTTATGCCAATAAAACTGAGGCGCTTTTCTAATGCAAAGACAGATTGTGTTCTGATCAACTACAATACTGGCTTTGCTTAAATCGGTGGATACTTAGTGTCTAATATTGTCGATAATATTGTCGAAGTTCGCGATGTCCAGTTTGGTTATGGTGAGCGTGTGATTTTATCGTCGCTCAACATGAATTTCCCACGTGGAAAAGTCATTGCTGTCATGGGCGGTTCTGGCTCTGGCAAGACTACTATATTGCGTTTGATCGGTGGTCAATTGCAGCCGCAAGCAGGTGAAGTGCGCGTTGACGGTGAGGTTGTGCATAAACTGACAACGTCAGCCCTGTATGCTTTACGACGCAAAATGGGCATGCTATTTCAAAACGGCGCATTGTTTACTGATTTAACAGCTTATGAGAATGTTGCTTTTCCGTTGCGCGAGCATACCGATCTGCCTCCTGAGCTGCTGCACAATTTAGTCTTGATGAAACTGCAGGCGGTAGGCCTGCGTAATGCAGCGCAGCTCAAGCCTTCGGAAATTTCAGGCGGGATGTCGCGGCGGGTCGCGTTGGCACGTGCCATTGCGCTTGATCCTGAATTGATTATGTATGACGAGCCATTTGCTGGCTTGGATCCTATTTCCATGGGCGTGACCGCCAATCTGATTCGTAAGCTAAACGATGCCTTGGGTTCTACCAGCATTCTGGTTTCGCATGATGTGGATGAAGCGTTTGCGATTGCCGATTATGTTTATTTTCTGTCCCAAGGGAAAATTGTCGCGCAAGGTACACCAGAAGAAATGCGGGCCTCTTCCGATCCTTATGTCAAACAGTTTGTGCACGCAGAAGCCGATGGGCCGGTACCTTTCCACTATCCCGGTAAATCATTAGCTGCAGATTTTGGTTTGGAGGATGCGAGATGATTGTAAATTTATTAGCCTCGCTGGGCGGTGGATTGCGTGAATCAATTACTGGCTTAGGCCAGGCAACGCGCGCATTCCTCTCTATCCTGAGGGTTTCTGGCGGGATGTTGCGCCGTCCGCGATTGGTGACCGATCAGATTCATTTCATCGGCAATTATTCGATGTCGATTATCGGTGTGTCTGGCTTATTTATTGGCGGTGTACTGGGTTTGCAAGGTTATTACACACTGAGCAAATACGGTTCGGAACAGATGTTGGGTGTGCTGGTTGCGTTGTCATTGGTACGTGAATTGGGACCGGTGGTAACCGCACTATTGTTCGCTGGACGCGCAGGAACTTCGCTGACAGCGGAAATTGGTTTGATGAAGGCTGGTGAACAATTATCGGCGATGGAAATGATGGCGGTTAATCCTATGCAACGGGTGATGGCGCCGCGTTTCTGGGGCGGTGTCATTGCGATGCCATTGTTGGCTGCCGTGTTTAGTGCTTTGGGTGTTATTGGTGGTTATTTGGTCGGCGTGAAACTTATCGGCATTGATGGCGGAGCATTCTGGTCGCAAATGCAAGGCGGCGTTGATTTTTGGGAAGACATTATGAATGGCGTACTGAAAAGCGTTATCTTCGGTATTGCTGTCACTTTTATTGCGCTTTACCAAGGGTATCAAGCTAAACCCACGCCCGAAGGAGTCGCACGTGCTACCACGCGAACAGTCGTGATTTCTTCGCTGACCGTACTTGGATTGGACTTCCTATTGACGGCGTTAATGTTTAAGTAACGCAACGTTACAAAGTAATGGATTCAGGGCATTTTGTTTTTTAAGTAAACAGTTAGCCTGTCTCACTATCTTTTAGTGATGCATATAACAATGCATTCAATGCATTAAGACTGATTAATACGCTAGTTTGAGGTTGTTGAAAGCCTCGTCAGTCATTTTTAAGGTGATAATAATGCAACAAAAATCGGTAGACGTATGGGTCGGTTTATTCGTCCTGTTAGGTGCTTTGGCTTTGGCGTTCCTGGCGTTGCGGGCTGGTAATTTAACCGCAGCCAGTTTTCAGGGGACTTATCCCGTGATTACTAAATTTGACAATATCGGCGGCCTTAAGCCACGCGCTGCGGTTCGTAGCGCCGGTGTGGTAGTCGGTCGCGTGGCCGATATCAGCTTTGATGATAAAAATTTCCAGGCCATTGTTACATTGAATCTGGATAACCGTTATCAATTCCCTAAAGACAGTTCTGCCAAGATTTTGACTGCAGGTTTATTGGGGGAGCAATATATTGGTATTGAAGCCGGTGGCGATCCTCAGGATTTGGTTGCAGGCGATCATATCAAAATGACGCAATCGGCAATAGTGCTGGAGAACTTGATTAGTCAGCTTCTCTATAGCAAAGCAGCCGACGGAAAGGATAGTTCACAATGAAGGACGTATCAATAATGGCGGCAACAACAAAAAGAACAACCGCAACGCGTTTAAGTTTGGCGGCGCTGTTTGCAGTCTTAGGCGGCTGTGCAACGGTTACCAATCCGAGCCCACAAGATCCGCTGGAAGGTTTTAACCGGACGATGTTCACGGTTAATGACAAATTTGATCAGATCGCCTTAAAACCAATCGCCACAGCCTATCGCAAATTTCTCCCATCGTTTGTGCAAACCGGCGTGCATAATTTCTTTAGTAATATCGGCGATGTCTGGGATTCGGCTAACGGTTATATGCAAGGTAATGGCACTGACGGGACGACCAGCCTGGTGCGATTTACAATGAATTCGACGCTTGGCTTAGGTGGCCTGATCGACTTTGCGTCACAAGCAGGGTTGCAAAAGAAGGATAAGGATTTCGGACAGACGTTAGGCATATGGGGCGTGGGCTCAGGGCCATACCTAGTGTTGCCGTTGTTCGGCCCATCGAATATTCGTGATGCTGCAGCGTTGCCTGTGGATATCTATGCGGATCCCTGGTCATATAAATATCCGGTTCGCTGGCGCAATACCGGCACAGTGGTACGTCTGGTGGATAAGCGCGCCAATTTATTGGATGCAACGGATTTGATAGATCAAATCGCTTTAGATAAATATCAATTTGTACGAGACGCGTATATTCAGCGTCGCCAAAGTCAAATTGACGGTCCAGCGAAAGATGACGGCGACTCTTCAGCTCCTGCAGAAAAAGCAGCCCCGGCAGATGTGACGCCAAAAACGCCTCAATGACGTAAAATGGCAAAATTGTAAAAATGGCAATGCGTAACAAAGTGAAACAGCGCTGCCTTTTTTGTAATTGAAAATCATCACTGGGAACCCCATGTGGGTTCTCAGGTCATAATGAGCCATAAGCATTGCGCATGGCTTGCATCGTACGTACTCTCGCAAGTCATCATCAATTTTAGAAAGAATATCGATAAAAATGAATATATTGAAAAAATACTTGGCAATACTTGCTTTCGGCACTTTGGCATTTGCTGGAACTGCCTCGGCACAAGAAGCGCCAGATGCGCTGATCAAGCGTATCAGTCAAGAAGTTATGGATGGTGTGCAGGCTGACAAGAGTGTCCAGGCCGGTAACAAGCAGCATCTGTTGTCTTTAGTGCAACAAAAAATCGTTCCTTATATCGACTTTGACAAGATGACTGCAATGGCCGCGGCCAGAAACTGGCGCACTGCTACTCCAGAGCAGCAAAAGCAGTTAACCGCGCAATTTCGCGATATTTTGATTTACACCTATTCTGGTGCATTGTCTCAAGTCAGCGATCAAAAAATTAACGTGCAGCCTTTGCGTTCTGCGCCGACCGGCGATGATGATGCTGAAGTACGCACAACAGTAATTCAACCGCGCGGTGAACCAATTCAGCTTTCTTACCGTCTGACAAAGACAGCGACTGGTTGGAAAATTTTTGACGTGAATATTCTTGGCGCATGGTTGGTTCAAACGTATCAAGGACAGTTCACATCTGGGATCCAGGCTTCTGGCATTGATGGCTTCATCAAAACATTAGCGGACAAAAATAAAGCACTGGCAGCAAAATACAAGTAATCCAAGTAATACATAGCAAAAGGGAGTGACTCCCTTTTGCGCCGTTCTCCTCATCAGTACTGGCATATCGCTAACAGTGATATGACCATGTCGTAAAAGAAATAGATTGCAATCATGTTCAGGCCACCACACTCTCTTACTGTCAGCAATGCAAAACTCGCTCTGGAAGCAGGTTTGCGTGCGATTGCGGCAGGTGAAACAGAGATTGATTTAGGCGATGTGGTTGCGGTTGACTCTGCTGCAGTCGCAACATTGCTGGCATGGCAATGCGCCGCGAAGAATCGCGGCCTGATTCTGCATTTCTCAAGTTTGCCTGCGAATCTGGAAAGCTTGATTGATTTATATGGCGTGACACAATTGCTGACGCCGCCAACCAAGCAGGCACCACACGACCTAAAGCATCATTGACGCTCGTCATTCGTCGCTAAAATGCCTCTATGTCAGGCATTCCTTTCCCGTTTCTTCCTGTAGCTCATTCGCGTTTCCGGAATTGCCCTATAATCAAAGGTTTCGCATTAAGCCACGTTCGTGGTTGTGGTTTATTCCACAATCCGTATGCTATTCATTTTTACGTTTCCTATAAGAGTATCGAGCCACTATGGCGGCCATTCAAATAACACAAGTTAAAAAGCGTTATCAATCGCTACAAGCGTTGGATGGCGTGTCCTTAAGCATCGAAGAGGGCGAATTTTTTGGCTTGCTCGGCCCTAACGGCGCTGGGAAAACCACCTTAATTTCCATTATTGCGGGCCTAAATCGTGCCGACTCTGGCAACGTGACCATTCATGGTCATGATGTAGTCAGTGATTATCGCGCCGCCCGACGTAAGCTCGGCGTTGTGCCGCAAGAATTGGTCTTTGATCCATTTTTCACGGTGCGTGAAACCTTGCGTTTGCAGTCAGGTTATTTTGGTCTGAAAAACAACGACAAGTGGATAGATGAGGTCATGGAAAATCTTGATCTCACCAACAAAGCTGACGTGAATATGCGCGCTTTGTCAGGTGGTATGAAACGTCGTGTATTGGTCGCGCAGGCTTTGGTCCATAAACCACCTGTGATCGTGTTGGACGAGCCTACTGCAGGTGTCGATGTTGAACTGCGTCAAACCTTATGGAAATTCATCTCGCGCTTAAATCGAGAAGGTCATACCGTGGTGCTGACTACGCATTATCTGGAAGAAGCGCAAGAGCAATGCAATCGCATCGCTATGTTGAAATTAGGGAAAATGGTGGCGTTAGATACTACCGCTGCGCTGCTTAAACGTATTTCAGGTTCGCAGTTACTGCTCAATTTGATGCCCGGAACATCGTTGCCAGCAGCGCTCCATCCTTTGGTTTTACACGCGGGTAGCAATGGCGATGCAGGAAAGTACGCATTGCGCGTTACCAACTATGATGAGGTTGAGCCGATATTGGCGACCTTACGCCAGGCTAACGTGCGGATAGAGGATATGCATCTGCAGCAAGCCGATTTGGAAGATGTATTTTTACAAGTAATGGATGGTGAAAGCGTGCATGGCATTAATGAAAGTCGTCAACCCAGCGCCAACACTCGTTATATTGGCGGTGCAAAATGATAGGCTTTCAAACTCTGCTCTATAAAGAAATACTGCGTTTTTGGAAAGTTGCGACACAAACTGTCGCAGCACCAATATTGACGGCGATGTTGTACTTGCTCATTTTTGGTCACACTTTAAAAGATCACATAGAAGTATATCCAGGCGTGCAGTACACCGCATTTTTGGTGCCAGGTTTGGTGATGATGAGCGTGTTGCAAAACGCGTTCGCCAATACGTCATCTTCGTTGGCGCAGTCCAAAATGACGGGCAATCTGGTCTTCGTGTTGTTGCCACCGCTATCGCATTGGGAGTTGTTCGGCGGCTATGTGCTTGCTTCGGTAGCGCGCGGCGTGATGGTCGGAACAGGTGTGCTATTAATAACAAGCCTATTCGTCGGCATGTCTTTCGTTGCGCCGTGGTGGATCATCATATTTGCCGTGCTTGGCTCCGCATTGCTGGGAACGATGGGGTTGATCGCTGGTATCTGGGCAGATAAATTTGACCAACTCGCCGCGTTTCAAAACTTTTTGATCATGCCAGCAACATTTTTGGCGGGCGTTTTCTATTCGATTCATTCGTTGCCGCCATTTTGGCAAACCGTATCTCATTTCAATCCATTCTTCTATATGATTGATGGCTTCCGCTATGGATTTTTCGGGCAGTCAGACGTGAACCCGCTGATTAGTCTCGCTATCGTTGTCGTCTTCTTAATGGCGTTTGTGGTGGTGGCGGTACAAATGTTAAAGCGCGGATATAAGTTGCGTCATTGAACTGCGCAGAGTTATTAACGCAACGTTGAGTTTTTTTGATTTTATAAATACAGACAGCAGGTTTTCATGTTACCCACACCCGAATTAGTTAAAGATTACATCGCCGCTGGTCTGGCCTGCACGCATTTAGAAGTGGATGGCGATGGTCAGCATTTTACTGCGGTGATCGTGTCAGATGCTTTCGCCGGAAAGCGTTTGATTCAACGGCATCAGTTGGTCTACGCCGCGTTAGGTGATCGCATGCGCGAAGAAATTCACGCGTTATCGATGAAGACACTTACCCCAGAAGAATTTCAAAAGTAGAACTAAGCAATTAGTTCTATAGCCTCTTAGCGTACATTTTGTGAACATTAGATAGCGACAGTTTAAATAAACATGGATAAATTATTGATTCAAGGCGGTCATCGCCTCTCCGGTGAGATCACCATCTCTGGTGCCAAAAACGCTGCGCTGCCGATTTTGTGTGCCGGCTTACTTAGTTCTGATCCGCTGCATCTGAATAACGTCCCGAATCTACATGATGTAACGACGATGCTGAAGTTGCTGGCGCAGATGGGTTTGAAGGCACAACAAGACGGCCATACAGTGATCTTGCAGGGCGATGCTATCCATAATTGGGAAGCGCCTTACGAAATGGTGAAAACCATGCGTGCTTCGATTTTGGTATTAGGTCCGTTATTGGCGCGTTTTGGTGAAGCTAAAGTATCTTTACCAGGTGGTTGCGCGATCGGATCGCGTCCAGTGGATCAACATATCAAAGGTCTGCAAGCGATGGGCGCCGAGATCACGATAGAAGCGGGTTACATCCACGCGAAAGCCAAGAAGCTCAAGGGTGCACGCGTAGTGACCGATATGATCACGGTGACCGGCACTGAAAATCTGTTAATGGCTGCAACCTTGGCAGAGGGCGAAACAATATTGGAAAATGCGGCCCGCGAGCCAGAGGTTACTGACCTCGCCAATTTGCTGGTTGCAATGGGTGCAAAAATCGAAGGTATCGGTACTGACCGATTGGTTATTCAAGGTGTCGCCTCATTGCATGGCGCTACGCATAGCGTTATTCCAGACCGGATTGAAACCGGCACTTTCCTGTGTGCTGTGGCCGCTGCCGGTGGTGATGTGGTCTTAAAGAATACGCGCATTCATACATTGGATGTGGCACTGGACAAGCTGCGTGAAGCGGGTGTGATTTTAACTTCTGAAGACGATAGTATCCGTGTGCAAATGGCGGCGCGACCAAAAGCGGTAAGTTTCCGCACGACTGAATATCCGGGCTTCCCAACCGATATGCAAGCGCAGTTCATGGCGATGAATTTGATCGCTGATGGTACTAGTCATGTCACTGAAACCATCTTTGAAAATCGCTTCATGCATGTCCAGGAAATGAATCGTCTGGGTGCGGCAATCGACACTCAAGGTAACACTGCGATCATCAAAGGCGTCGACAAATTGGTTGGCGCGCCAGTGATGGCAACCGACTTGCGCGCATCGGCTTCATTAGTGATTGCTGGTTTGGTCGCGCAAGGTGAAACGCTGATTGAACGAATTTATCATCTGGATCGCGGTTACGATCGTATGGAACATAAATTGTCCGCGGTGGGTGCCAAGATTGAAAGAATAAAATGACAACGCAAGCGAATACAAAACTGACGCTGGCTTTATCCAAAGGGCGCATCTTTGAAGAGACTTTGCCCCTGCTGGAAGCTGCCGGGATCGTGGTGACCGAGAATCCGGAAACATCGCGTAAGTTAATTTTGCCAACCAATGATCCGCAGGTTAACGTCATCATCGTACGTGCATCCGATGTGCCGACCTATGTGCAATATGGCGCTGCAGATTTTGGTGTTGCGGGTAAAGACGTGCTGCATGAACACGGTGGTGAGGGCTTGTATCAGCCGATCGATTTGAATATCGCAAAATGTCGCATGTCGGTCGCGGTATCAGCTGGTTTTGATTATGAAAATGCAGTGCGACAAGGTGCGCGTTTGCGCGTAGCCACCAAATATCTGCTAACCGCGCGTGAGCATTTTGCTGCCAAAGGCGTGCACGTTGATTTGATCAAATTGTATGGTTCGATGGAATTGGCGCCGCTGGTAGGTTTGGCTGATGCGATTGTCGATCTGGTTAGCACTGGTAGTACTTTGCGTGCGAATAACCTGGTCGAGGTTGAGCACATTATGGAAATTTCTTCACGTTTAGTGGTGAATCAAGCTGCATTGAAATTGAAGCGTGAACGCTTGCAGCCGATTTTGGAAGCGATTCAAAAAGCCTCAAATCAATAATTAGCGCAACGAACGAGTGTAGAGCAATGACTATAGCAATCAGAAAATTTAACGCAAGTGATGCTGATTTCCAAACGCAGCTTACTGCCGTGTTGGCGTTTGACGCTAGCGAAGATGCCAGCATAGATCATGCCGCTGCGCAGATTTTGGCCGCCGTGAAAGCACGCGGCGATGCTGCTGTATTGGAATACACCCAGCGCTTTGATCGATTGCAGGCCGATAGCATTGCGGCGCTCGAAATTGGTCAGGAAGAATTACAACTGGCACTATCGCAACTGGCGCCAGAACGTCGCGCAGCATTGGAAGCTGCTGCAGAGCGCGTGCGTGATTATCATCAGCGTCAGAAGCAAGAGTGTGGTTCGGACGGTTTCAGTTATACCGAAGCGGATGGCACGGTGTTGGGACAAAAAGTCACGCCGTTGGATCGCGTTGGTATTTACGTGCCGGGTGGCAAAGCCGCCTATCCTTCATCGGTATTGATGAATGCGATACCAGCCAAAGTCGCTGGCGTACAAGAAATCATCATGGTAGTGCCAACACCGGATGGCGTTAAAAATCCACTAGTGTTAGCGGCTGCGGCGATTGCCGGAGTTGATCGGGTTTTTACCATTGGTGGAGCACAAGCGGTTGGCGCATTGGCATATGGGACGGCGACGATTCCACAAGTAGATAAAATCGTCGGTCCAGGCAATGCCTATGTTGCAGCAGCTAAGCGACGTGTATTCGGCACGGTGGGTATTGACATGATTGCCGGGCCATCGGAGATTCTGGTGATTTGCGATGGCACCACTGATCCAGACTGGATCGCGATGGATTTGTTTTCGCAAGCCGAGCATGATGAATTGGCGCAGTCGATCTTGTTGTGCCCGGATGCGGCTTATATCGCGCAAGTGGAGGCAAGTATCAACCGTCAATTGGCGCAGATGCCGCGGCATGAAGTGATACGCACCTCGTTGACGAATCGCGGTGCACTGATTCAGGTGCGGGACATGGAGCAGGCTTGTGAGATCGCTAATCTGATCGCTGCAGAACATCTGGAAATTTCCGCAGCTGATCCACAGCGCTGGGCTGACAAAATACGTCATGCCGGCGCGATGTTCCTTGGTCGCTTTTCATCGGAATCATTAGGTGATTATTGCGCTGGCCCAAACCATGTTTTGCCGACTTCTCGCACCGCACGATTTTCATCGCCGCTTGGTGTCTACGATTTTCAAAAGCGCTCCAGCATGATACAAGTGAGCGAAGCGGGTGCGCAGACTCTCGGTAAAATTGCTGCCGAACTGGCTTATGGCGAAGGCTTGCAAGCACATGCGCGTTCTGCCGAATATCGTTTAAAAGACGTTACCAAATAATGCATGCGGATGTAGAGCAGAGCTCTTGGCGCAATCAGATTTTTCAGGAAGATGCGCTGCAAGGTTTTGCGCGGATTCCTGATGGTTCTATCGACTTGCTGATTGCCGATCCACCTTATGGTTTGGGCAAGGATTACGGCAATGATTCCGACAAAATGGCGATGGCTGAGTATCTCGCCTGGACCGAAAAATGGATAGATGCAGCTTTACCGAAATTGAAGCCGCACGGCAGTTTGTATATCTTCTTGACGTGGCGTTATTCTCCCGAAATTTTTGTCATGCTCAAACAGCGCATGATTATGCTCAACGAGATTATCTGGGATAGGCGCGTCCCTTCGATGGGCGGCGGGACACGGCGTTATTCGTCGGTGCACGACACCGTTGGTTTTTTTTCGCTCGGCAAAGATCATTACTTCAATCTTGATGCGATTCGGATTCCCTACGACGCCGAAACGAAGAAGGCGCGCTCACGTTCGATTTTCGTTGGGGCTAAATGGCTGGAGCTGGGTTATAACCCGAAAGACGTCTGGAGCGTTTCACGTCTGCATCGCGAACATCGCGAACGTGCAGATCATCCTACCCAAAAACCACTGGAAATTGTTGAGCGCATGATCAAAGCATCATGTCCGCCAGGCGGCGTGGTACTTGACCCTTTCATGGGGAGTGGAACTACGGCGGTAGCGGCGCAGCGCTGTGGACGAAGTTTTGTCGGTTTTGAATTGAATCCAACCTATTGTGCGTTAATTCAGCAACGCTTGGCGCAACATGAAGCGCCGGATAATGCGCGATCAGTATTGTCTTTAGAGTAATAGAGATATTGATATTTTTACATTTAATACCCAACATCAAATTTGACATCAGAAAAATACATCAAAATCCCGGTAAAATGATAAGGTTTCCCTGAAAACTGAGCTCTAGTCACCATTCCGACTACCACCACTTCGTCACTTTGGCTTCAATTTGAACATGTCTACACCTCGTACCGCCACCATCACGCGTAATACCAACGAGACGCAAATTCGCGTCGCCATCAACATTGATGGAACTGGTCAGCATAAGCTGAATACCGGTGTGCCGTTTCTTGATCACATGCTGGATCAAATTGTGCGTCATGGTTTGATCGACATTGAAGTCGAAGCCATTGGTGACTTGCACATTGATGCTCACCATACAGTAGAAGATGTCGGCATCACTTTGGGGCAGGCATTTGCCCAAGCGATTGGCGACAAAAAAGGTATTCGTCGTTACGGTCACGCTTATGTGCCGTTAGATGAAGCGTTATCACGCGTCGTCATCGATTTTTCTGGCCGTCCAGGACTGGAATTTCATGTGCCGTTCAAACGCGCAATGATAGGCTCGTTCGACGTCGATCTGACGCACGAATTCTTTCAAGGTTTTGTCAATCACGCCTTGGTGTCACTACACATCGATAATCTGCGCGGCGAAAATGCACATCATCAATGCGAAACCGTATTCAAGGCATTTGGCCGCGCATTGCGTATGGCGATGGAGTTGGATCCGCGCTCGGCTGGAACTATTCCATCTACCAAAGGTAGTTTGTAAACAAGCTCTTTTCTTAGATTTTCATCATGAACAAAATTGTTGTGGTTGACTATGGCATGGGCAACTTGCGCTCGGTAGCGCAGGCGCTACGCCAGGTTGCACCGGAAGCTGATGTCCGTATTTCTGGCGAAGTCTCAGATATTCAAAGTGCTGATCGCATAGTATTACCTGGTCAAGGTGCTATGCCAGATTGCATGCGTAGCCTGCGTGAATCGGGGGTGCAGGAAGCGGTGATGGAAGCTGCGCGTAGCAAACCGTTATTCGGTGTTTGCGTTGGCGAACAAATGTTGTTCGATATCAGTGAAGAAGGCGATACACCGGGCTTGGGTTTGTTACCTGGAAAAGTCGTGCGCTTCCAGCTCGATGGCAAATTGCAAGACGATGGTTCCCGTTTCAAAGTGCCGCAAATGGGTTGGAATCGCGTCCATCAGACTGTGCCGCATCCGCTGTGGGATGGCATCACTGATGAAGATTATTTTTATTTCGTGCATAGTTATTACGCAGCACCTACTGACCCGGCGCATACGGTCGGTCAGACCAATTACGGTGCGCCGTTTAGTTGTGCCGTGGCGCGAGATAATATTTTTGCGACGCAATTTCATCCAGAAAAGAGTGCCTCCGCTGGATTGCAACTGTATAAGAACTTTGTTCACTGGAAGCCTTGAGTTCGGTTGAAAAAAACGGTGGCCCAAAAGCGACTTTCCTATTTCTATTTAATTTTTATATTTATATATCGTAGCCATGCTGCTCATACCTGCTATCGACCTGAAAGACGGTCACTGTGTTCGCCTGAAACAAGGTGATATGGATCAAGCCACTG
This sequence comes from Glaciimonas soli, assembly GCF_009497155.1. Taxonomy (GTDB): domain Bacteria; phylum Pseudomonadota; class Gammaproteobacteria; order Burkholderiales; family Burkholderiaceae_D; genus Glaciimonas; species Glaciimonas soli. The sequence continues at coordinate 199,017 of NZ_WINI01000003.1, read as the reverse complement.
TGTTTTCCGATGACCCGGGTCAAATGGCTCGACACTGGTTGGAACAAGGTGCACGTCGTTTGCATCTGGTCGATTTGAACGGCGCTTTCGCTGGTAAACCGAAAAATGAAGCGGCGGTGAAGGCCATTATCAAGGCGGTGCGTGAATATGCCGTTGAGCACGACATCGAAGAAATTCCGGTGCAACTGGGCGGCGGCATCCGCGATCTGGATACCATAGAGCGCTATCTCGACAGCGGCCTGAGCTATATCATCATCGGTACGGCAGCCGTTAAAAATCCGGGCTTTTTACATGATGCCTGCAGCGCATTTCCGGGGCAGATTATCGTTGGATTGGATGCTAAAGATGGAAAAGTGGCTACCGATGGCTGGAGTAAATTATCCGGCCACGAAGTGATAGACCTTGCGCAAAAATTTGAAGGCTACGGTTGCCAATCCATTATCTATACCGACATTGGCCGTGACGGCATGATGGGTGGTGTGAATATCGAAGCGACCGTCAAGTTGGCACAAAGTGTGACTATTCCGGTGATTGCGTCGGGTGGTGTGCATGACATTAAAGACGTTGAAGCATTGTGCGCTGTGCAGGGTGAAGGCATCGAAGGCGTTATTTGCGGCCGTTCGATCTATGAAGGTTCTTTGGATTTGCTGACTGCGCAAGATCGTGCAGACGCGTTGACTGAAGAGCTCGGCCCACAATCTGTCGATGCAGCAGACAACACAGATACCGAGCAATCATGACACTGGCAAAACGCATTATCCCTTGCTTGGATGTGACCAACGGTCGCGTGGTGAAGGGTGTTAATTTTACCGAATTGCGCGATGCCGGCGATCCGGTTGAAATCGCGCGTCGTTACGATGAGCAAGGTGCCGATGAAATTACTTTCCTCGACATCACTGCATCATCCGATAACCGCGATTTGATTCTGGACATCATCGAAGCAGTCGCATCGCAAGTATTCATTCCGCTGACGGTCGGTGGCGGTGTGCGCGTGGTGGCTGATGTGCGTCGTTTGTTGAACGCTGGCGCGGATAAAGTCAGCATCAATACCTCGGCCGTGACCAATCCGCAATTGGTGGCTGACGCTGCTAGTAAATATGGTTCGCAATGCATCGTGGTGGCGATTGACGCAAAACAAACTGCACCTGGAAAATGGGAAGTATTTACCCACGGTGGTCGCACAGCAACCGGTTTGGATGCGATAGAGTGGGCGAAAAAAATGCAACTGTTGGGCGCCGGAGAAATTCTGCTGACCAGCATGGACAGAGACGGTACCAAGGTCGGTTTTGATTTAGCCTTGACCAGTAGCGTCTCGAATGCAGTGACGATACCGGTGATTGCATCGGGCGGTGTCGGTGGTTTGCAGGATTTGGCTGACGGTATCAAAATCGGCCGTGCTGATGCGGTGTTGGCAGCCAGTATTTTCCATTACGGTCAACATACCGTGCAAGAAGCAAAGCGCTTTATGGCAGCACAACAGATTCCGATGAGGTTGGTATGAGTACGCTCTGGTTAAACAAAGTAAAGTGGGATGAGCATGGTTTGGTACCTGTCATCGCGCAAGAAGCAGGTTCTAACGATGTGCTGATGTTTGCCTGGATGAACCGTGACGCTTTGGCTAAAACTGTGGAGTTGGGCGAAGCTGTGTATTGGAGCCGCTCGCGCAAAAAACTCTGGCATAAAGGCGAGGAATCTGGCCATACGCAAAAAGTCATCGAAATTCGTCTGGATTGCGATGAAGATGTGGTGCTGCTAAAAATTCAACAAGTCGGTGATATTGCATGTCACACTGGCCGTCACTCATGTTTTTTTCAGAAATTTGAAGGCACGCGTGTTGGCGGAGAATGGTTGGCGGTTGAGCCTGTTTTAAAAGATCCCGAAACCATTTATAAATTGGACTGACGCAAATCATGAGTGAAACATTGCAGCGATTGGCCGAAATCATCGAATCGCGTAAATTAGCGAACGGTGGCAACCCAGAAACATCCTATGTTGCACGCTTGTTTTCTAAAGGCGATGATGCGATTCTGAAAAAAATCGGCGAAGAAGCGACCGAAACGGTGATGGCAGCCAAAGACGCGCGAGTTGATGGTGATGTGTCGCATGTATTATATGAGTGCGCAGATTTGTGGTTTCACTCGATGATCATGCTGGCGCAATTTAATTTGACGCCACAAGATGTATTGAATGAATTGGCACGACGAGAAGGACTGTCGGGGATCGAAGAGAAAGCCAATCGTAAATTGATTGCGCGTGAAATCGAAGAAACAGCAGAAACAAAAGCAGCAAAAAAATAAAAGACACGCAAAAGCGAATCAACATATGACTTAAGGTGATAATTTGGACAACTGTATTTTCTGCAAGATCGCTGCAAAGCAGATCCCGTCTAAGTTGATTTATGAAGATGAGGAGCTGATGGCTTTTCACGATATTAATCCGGCAGCACCGATGCATCTATTGATTATTCCGAAACAGCATATTGCCAGCTTGGGTGATTGTAATGAGCAGCATGCGGAATTGCTCGGTAGAATGATGTTGTTAGCACCAAAATTAGCGCAAGAGCAAGGTCACGGATACAAGGTTGGTGAAGATGGTCAGCCTAGCGGCGGTTTCAAGACCATGTTCCATGTCGGTCCTAATGGCGGGCAAGAGGTGTACCATTTACACTTACACGTTCTCGGCGGGCCTCGGCCATGGCGCGGACAATTCTAATAAAATGATATTGATGAACCCATGAGGGTTCGTTTGATAAGGAGAAGATATGGGCTCGTTCAGTATTTGGCACTGGTTGATTGTATTAGTCATCGTGATGCTGGTATTTGGCACTAAAAAATTGGGCAACATTGGCGCCGATGTTGGTAAGGCCGTTAAAGGTTTTAAAGACGGCGTTAAAGGCGAGGAAGAAAAAACCGCCGATGCTGTCAAGAAGACGATTGATGTCGAGGCTAAAGAACAGGATAAAAGCGACAAATAAGAGCGCACCGCTCTTATTATTGTTGGCTCACCCTCATGATTGATATTGGCTTTACTAAACTTGCCGTGATCGGCGTGGTTGCATTGGTAGTCATCGGACCAGAGAAGTTGCCGACGGTAGCCCGTATGGCAGGCTCCCTGTTTGGCCGTGCGCAGCGTTATATCAATGACATTAAAGCGGAAGTCAGTCGTGAGATGGAGCTTGATGAACTTCGCAAGACCTATCAAGATGCAAAAGATGAGGTAGAAACAGCCGCCAGTGAGATTGAAAACAGTATCTCCAAGAGCGTTGCAGAGACTAAGCGGACTTTGCACGCGGCGTGGGACGACAATCTCAGTGTCGAAGACGCGAATGATGTCGCTTTGAGCGGAAATGTAGAACAGCTTGCGGTTAAGGCGAAAAATTTTCGCAAAAAGAAATTGGCCAAAAACAGTGCCATTCCAGCGTGGTACAAGAACCAGAATGGTCGCAAAGTACGTGTGCTATCCGGTGCGGCACGCGTGGCAAAATACAGCCCAAGCAGAGGCAAGAATACCGCTTCGTTCTATTCTTGATCTTTACTCATAACGGTGCAGTTACACCGCCCGCCTAAATTTTCTGTAACCACTCCATGACTCAAGAACAAAAAAACAGCGGTGTCGAGGAAACATTCATCTCGCATCTGATCGAGCTGCGCAACCGCATCATGCGGGCTGCCATCGCAATTATTGTGGTGTTTCTCTGTTTGATGCCATGGGCTGCGCATATTTATGACTTGTTAGCGGCACCGATGATTAATGCGCTGCCAGTCGGTAGCAAAATGATCGCCACGGGTGTCATTACCCCGTTTTTGATACCGGTAAAAGTCACTTTATTGCTCGCTTTCGTGATTGCTTTGCCGTGGGTCTTGTATCAGTTATGGGCCTTTATCGCGCCCGGCTTGTACACACACGAAAAGAAGCTGATCGCACCGTTAGTGATCTCGTCATCCGCCTTGTTTATCATGGGCGTCGCATTTTGTTATTTCTTTGTGTTCGGTGTGATTTTTCACTTCATCAATAACTTCGCGCCGAAATCGATTTCGGTTGCACCGGATATTGATAGCTACTTTGATTTTGTGATGACTATGTTCATTGCTTTTGGCATGACCTTTGAAGTACCGATTGTAGTGATTGTATTGGTGCGCATGGGTTTGGTCTCACTGGAAAAACTCAAAGCGATACGTCCTTACGTGATTGTCGGCGCATTTATTATTGCCGCCATTGTCACGCCGCCAGACATCATGAGTCAGATGTTATTGGCTGTTCCGTTGTGCTTGTTATATGAAATTGGCTTATTGGTTGCACCGTTGTTTGTGAGAGCAACACAAGCACCGACGGAAGAAGAAACAACTTAAGATTTCCAGCAAGGCGTGGGTAGAACATAGGGCAGTTCAAAGCTGAAATGAAGAAACCCGCTATCCTCGCGATCGCGGGGGGCCACGTTAAGATCTCAATACAGATTTCCGCATTCACGGGAACGACGGATTGAAATTAATGACAGTATTGAGCAGCTCTGGAGGCTCTGCACTACATCCGCACCGGATTATTCGCCACCGATCTCACCAGCTTGTCGCAGCCACTCTACCAGCGGATAAGCGTTTTTGAAGTGAGCAATTAGCTCTTGCTCCAACTCATCTCCCAACATTTTCTTCAAAGCTTGCTCTTTCCGAACAAGAAAGCTTTTGAGTTTGATGTAATCCAAATGTGGTGATGTCGCGTCGAATCCTTTCGGAGGGCGCGCTAATTGTTCGCCGAGTTGTAAACCGCCGTAACTTGCCAGTAGTTTTTTATTTTTCAATAATTTACTAAATCCGACGCTATCGCTCACAACGTGCTCTCTGATTGCACGCAACCGGTCTGCCGGAGGTATGTATTCGCCAGCGGCAATTAACAACGTGCCTGTCGCAGTGATGTGGAAGTAATACATAGGCCCGCCACCTTGACTGGGACGTTTTCTATCGCTGGCGGTAATAGCGGCTGAGAAATTGGTTTTGTAAGGACTTTTATCGTGTGAAAAACGCATGTCGCGATTGATTCTAAACAGCGCCTTCTTCGGATTGCAGCCTATGACGGCAGGGTCAAATTTTCCGATCTCGACGATCAATCGCGTCACTAGCTCCAAAAATTCAACGCGTAAAATATCGTAACGTGGTTTGTTCATCACAAACCACGCACGATTATTGTTTTCGGATAATTCAGCCAGGAACTGGGTTAAATCACGTACGTGCATAATTTATTTTCTGCGTAGTTATTCTTGCACTTGCTGCTTCGGTACAGGACGTTTGCCTACTGTCAGTTCGACAGTGAGCGGCGCTGATTTACGCAATATCGACAACTTGACGACTTTGCCTGGCGTTAAGAGTGCGACTTCGTTGAGTAAGTCGGAGGGATCTTTTAGTGGCTTTTCATCGATGGCAACCAAAATATCACCTGGTTTGAGTCCGGCTTTATCAGCCGGGCCACCGCGTAGTACGCCAGCAATAATGGCACCGGTTTTTTGTGTCAAGCCAAAACTCTCAGCCAATTCAGGCGTGATTTCCTGGGGCTCAACGCCAATGTAACCACGCACCACAGAACCGGTATTGATGATGGATTCCATCACCATTTTTACAGTCGACACGGGAATTGCAAAGCCGATTCCCAGCGAACCACCTGAGCGTGAATAAATGGCGGTATTAATGCCGAGCAGATTGCCGTTCGTATCGACTAGCGCGCCGCCGGAGTTACCGGGATTGATAGCCGCATCGGTTTGAATAAAGTTTTCAAATTGATTGATACCGAGATGGCTGCGGCCAAGCGCAGAAATAATTCCCATCGTCACCGTTTGTCCAACACCAAACGGATTGCCAATAGCCAGTACAACATCGCCGACACTGGCTTGGTCGATATGACCTAACGTAATCGCAGGTAAGTCAGGCAGGTCAATTTTAATCACGGCCAGATCGGTGTCTGGATCGGTGCCGACGATTTTGGCAGAGGCTTTGCGGCCGTCATTAAGTGCAACTTCAATTTCATCGGCTGATTCAACCACGTGACTGTTGGTTAAGATATAGCCTTGCGAGCTTACAATCACACCAGAGCCCAGACTGGATTGTTTTTCGTCCTGATCATCGCCGCCGCGATCGCCAAAGAATTTTTTGAATAACGGATCCTGCATCATCGGGTTGCTAGGTTTTGCATCTTTGCTGGTAAAAATATTTACCACAGATGGCATCGCCTTTTTGGAGGCGTCGCGATAAGAGCCACTGGTAACAGTACCAGAAGAGGCTTCTTGTATCGGCACTTTGGAGGTCGCGATATGGACGCTTGAGGCGCTGCCCAAAGAGCTGCTTGCCCAGTCAGGCTTTAAGGTCGTTACAATGAACCACATCGCTAAACCGATAGTGACGGCTTGTGCAAACAGTAACCAGAATCGTCGCATATAAGTGTGTAAATTAAGAGAAAAAGTGAATGTAACCTAAACGATAGTTAACAGCGTTAAAGGTAAAAGGAAAAGGGTAAATATGCATCAACCATCGATAAGCCGCATAAGTCGTACAGAGCTGGAAACTTATCTTGCAGAAATGCTCAATATAAAACAATACCGTGATTATTGCCCAAATGGCCTGCAGGTGGAAGGAAGAGCTGAAATTTCTACCATCGTCACCGGCGTGACAGCCAGTCTGGCCCTGCTGGAAGCGGCGGTAAAAGTCGGTGCCGATGCGATTCTGGTGCATCACGGCTATTTCTGGCGCGGTGAGGATGCACGCGTGGTGGCAACCAAGCATGCCAGATTAAAACTGCTGCTGACACATGATATCAATCTGTTTGCCTATCATTTGCCATTGGATGGACATCCTGAAGTCGGTAACAATGCGCAATTGGCTGAGCAACTTAATTTATTGCAGACCGGGCGTTTCGGTGAGGACAATCTGGGTTGGCTGGGTAAGGTCGGCAGCGCAGACATCAAAACCGCAGGTGACCTGGCGCAGTTAATTGCGCGTCAACTTGGCCGCGAACCGACAGTGATTGGTGATCCGGCGCAGCGCCTGGGGCAAATTGCCTGGTGTACTGGCGCGGCTCAAAATCTATTGGGAGATGCGATCGCCGCCGGTGCCAATGTCTATATCAGCGGTGAAATTTCAGAGCCCACCGTGCATTTGGCACGTGAAGCTGGGGTGACTTATATCGCTGCCGGTCATCATGCGACAGAACGCTATGGTGTACAGGCTTTGGGCTGTCATTTGGCAGAGCACTTTGGCGTGCAGCACCATTTTATTGACATCGCTAATCCGGTTTAAGGTAATGAAAACGCCCGTTAATAATCAAGTGAGCGAGGTCAGAATAGACAAATGGCTATGGACCGCGCGGTTTTTTAAAACACGCTCCTTAGCCAGCACGGCGGTCGATAACGGCAAAGTACAAGTCGATGGCGATCGCATAAAACCTGCGCGTCATGTGAAGATTGGCGATCTGCTCGCTATTGAGAATGGCAATAGCGTATGGGAAGTCGTGGTACAGGGTTTGGCTGATGTACGCAGTTCAGCGGCCATTGCGCAGACCCTCTATAAGGAAACTGAAGTCAGCGTCAATAAGCGGCTCGCGATTGCAGAAGATCAGCGCTATTTTAGTGAGCCGACAATCAGCATGAAAGGTCGCCCCACTAAGCGCGATCGCCGTTTATTGGATAAAAATCAATAAACGAATCTATAAACTTCAGCAATAGACTCCAAGCTCTAAGTCGCTGTTTGACATTTTGTTTCTGGTGCATAATAGTACGGTCGTTCGCATTTTTTTGTATCGCCCCAGGAAATATCAGTCAGGGGATCAAACAAAGTGCCTACTCGTATCTACATTAACCGGGACTGGGCTCAGATGAGTCAATTGATCATGCCAAACAAGTTTATGCGAAAGGGCGAGTTAACACGAGCAGCAATTCTCGATGTTGCTTTGCATTTAGCCTGCCGTGATGGTCTTGAAGGACTGACTATCGGCTTGTTGGCCGAAAAAATGAACATGAGCAAGTCAGGTGTTTTCGCTCACTTTGGCTCGCGTGAAGATTTGCAGATTGAGGTCGTCAAGCTCTATCACCATCATTTCGAACAAGAAGTGTTTTACCCCAGTATTAAAGAAGCACGCGGCTTGCCGCGCTTGCGCAGTATGTACGCACGCTGGGTTAAGCAAGTGACTATCGAAATCACGTCTGGCTGCATTTATATCAGCGGTGCGGTTGAGTATGACGATCGGCCGGGTGAAATTCGTGAGCAACTGGTGAGCATGGTGCGTACCTGGCAGGAAGCTTTGCGTCGTTGCATCTTGCAAGCAATCGAGATGGGACATTTACAAGATAAAACCGACGCAGACCAACTGGTCTACGAGATGTACGGTTTAATTTTAGCGCTGCATCATGATGCACGATTCCTCAAAAAAGCAGGCAGCGAAGAGCGTGCGCAAGTAAGCTTTGAACGGTTAATCGACAGTTATCGCAATCATGCAGTTGTAGAAATATCATCGGATTTGCCGGTACATGCAAACCAATAAAAAACATCATCAGACAAGTTATCTGCTGTCACAAAGATAGTGTAAACATTGTCGAAATTAAGCAATCAAAAATAAGCAGTCAAAAGAATTTACAACCTTACTAAAGCACGTACATTTCATATCAGGAGAACATCATGGGTCAATACATTGCACCATTGCGCGACATGCAATTCGTTATGCACGAACTGCTCCACGTCGAAGACGAATTAAAACAGTTACCAGCGCATGCCGAAATTGATGCAGACATCATCAATCAGGTCTTGGAAGAAGGTGGAAAATTTACCTCGCAAGTATTGTTTCCATTAAATCATTCTGGTGATCGTGAAGGCTGTCATTACGACAAAGAAACACGTAGCGTCACTACGCCAAAAGGATTTAAAGAAGCCTATAAGCAGTATGTCGAAGCTGGCTGGCCGGCATTGTCATGCGACCCGGAATTTGGCGGTCAAGGTTTGCCATTGGTGATGAACAATTCTTTCTATGAAATGTTAAATTCATCGAATCAGGCATGGACCATGTATCCAGGCTTGTCGCACGGTGCTTATGAATGTATCCATGCGCACGGCACACCAGAACAACAGGCTTTATATTTGCCTAAGCTAGTTGCCGGTGAGTGGACCGGGACTATGTGTTTGACCGAATCACACTGCGGTACAGATCTGGGTTTGTTGCGCACTAAAGCCGAACCACAAGCAGACGGTTCATATCACATCACTGGTAGCAAGATTTTCATCTCTGCCGGTGAACAAGATATTACGTCTAACATCATCCATTTGGTATTGGCGCGTCTGCCAGATGCACCGCAAGGTTCTAAAGGTATTTCTTTATTTATTGTGCCCAAATTTCTGCCTAACGCAGATGGCACATTAGGTGCGCGCAATCCAATTACCTGCGGTGCGATCGAAGAAAAAATGGGTATTCATGGCAACTCAACTTGCCAGATGAATTTGGATGGCGCGACAGGTTGGTTGATTGGTGAGCCGCACAAAGGTTTGAATGCGATGTTCGTGTTCATGAATGCAGCGCGTCTGGGTGTCGGTATGCAAGGCTTGGGTTTGACCGAAGTCGCTTACCAAAATGCATTGGTGTACGCTAAAGACCGTATTCAGATGCGCAGCTTGTCTGGCGTTAAAGCACCGGATAAGCCAGCTGATCCTATTATTGTTCACCCCGACGTGCGTCGTATGTTGTTAACTGCAAAAGCATACGCTGAAGGTGGCCGTGCATTCTGTTCTTACGTAGCTCTGCAGCTCGATAAAGAATTGAATCACCCAGATGAAGAAGTCAGCAAAGAGGCCGCTGATGAAGTTGCATTGCTGACACCGATCATCAAAGCTTTCATTACCGACAATGCCTGGATCGCAACATCGGAATGTATGCAGGTGTACGGCGGTCACGGCTTTATTGCAGAGTGGGGCATGGAGCAATATGTACGCGATGCACGCATCAACATGATTTACGAAGGCACTAACACAATTCAATCGCTGGATTTGTTGGGCCGTAAAATTTTGATGGATAACGGCGCAAAATTGCGGAAATTCGGTGAAAAAATCCAGGCTTTTGTAGAAGACAATGGCAGCAATGAAGCAATGTCTGAATTCATTGAGCCACTTGCCGATATCGCCGTTAAAGTGCAGAAGTTGACGATGGAAATCGGTATGAAGGCTTTCCAAAACAAGGATGAAGTTGGCGCGGCAGCAGTGCCATATTTACGCGTAGTAGGACATATGGTGTACGCTTACTTTTTCGCACAAATGGCAAAGATCGCCCTGGAAAAGCAAGATTCCGGCGACAAGTTTTACGTTTCAAAATTGGCTACAGCACGTTTCTATTTTGCTAAATTATTGCCAGAAACAGCGATGCTGATACGTCAGGCACGTGCTGGTTCGGCTAGCTTAATGGCGCTGGATGCAGATTTGTTTTAATGCTTTTTTCCCTCTCCCGAGAGCGGGAGAGGGAGTAATCGAATCGGTTTTAAAGATTAATCCAACCAGGAGATATAAGTGTCCAATTTCATCGTGAAAAAAGTCGCCGTGCTGGGTGCGGGCGTGATGGGTGCGCAAATTGCTGCACATTGTTTGAATGCTAAAGTGCCAGTCGTGTTGTTTGATTTGCCTGCAAAAGAAGGCCCTAAGAACGGCATCGTTCAACGTGCTATCGAGAATCTGAAAAAACTCAATCCAGCACCGTTAGGTAATAAGGATGACGCAAGCCTGATTCAGGTTGCTAATTATGAAGACAATCTTGATTTGCTCGCTGGTTGCGATTTGATCATCGAAGCGATTGCCGAGCGTATGGATTGGAAGCATGATCTATACAAAAAAGTTGCGCCACATATTGCCCCTAACGCGATCTTCGCATCGAACACTTCAGGTTTGTCGATCACCGACTTGTCAGAAGGTTTTGATGCCGAATTGAAAGCGCGTTACTGCGGCGTGCATTTCTTCAACCCACCGCGCTACATGCATTTGGTGGAATTGATTCCAACAGCGACTACCAAGCCAGCGATTCTGGATCAGTTGGAAGGTTTCTTGACTACGACACTGGGTAAAGGCGTTGTACGTGCCAAAGATACGCCGAACTTTATCGCTAACCGCGTCGGCGTTTTCGGCATCTTGTCGACACTCAATCAAGCTGAAAAATTCGGTTTGTCAGTCGATGTTGTGGATGATTTGACCGGTGCTAAATTGGGCCGTGCAAAATCAGGTACTTTCCGCACCTCGGATGTGGTTGGTTTGGACACCATGGGTCACGTCATCAAGACCATGCAAGATACCTTGAAAGATGATCCTTTCTACGGTGTTTATGGAACACCACCGTTGTTGGCCAAGCTGATAGAAAAAGGTGCATTAGGTCAAAAAACCGGCGCGGGTTTCTATAAAAAAGTCGGCAAAGATATTTTGCGTATTGATGCTGCAACCGGCGAATACGTTGTTGGCGGTGGCAAGGCAGATGATTTTGTCGCCCGCATCCTGAAAGATAAAGATCCGGTAAAACGCATGAAAGCTTTGCGCGAATCGACTAATCCACAAGCACAATTTTTGTGGGCTATCTTCCGCGATGGATTCCATTACATTGCTGTGCATTTGGAATCGATTGCCGACAATGCGCGCGATGTTGATTTCGCCATGCGTTGGGGATTTGGCTGGGCGATCGGCCCATTCGAAATCTGGCAAGCCGCTGGTTGGCAACAAATTGCAACCTGGGTGAAAGAAGATATAGACGCTGGCAAAGCACTGTGCAATGCGCCGTTGCCAAGCTGGGTATTCGATGGCCGTACTGGCGTTCACGCTGCTGACGGATCGTATTCGCCAGCGAAGAAAGCCAACGTCGCACGTTCTGAGCTGCCGGTTTATCAGCGTCAGATTTTCCGTGCGCCGGTTGTTGGTGAAGGCGTAGCTGACGGTGCTACGGCAGGCACAACATTCTTTGAAGATGACTCCGTCCGCATCTGGCATCAAAACGATGATGTATTGGTGATCTCTTTCAAAACCAAAATGCATACCATCGGCCCAGGCGTGATTGCTGGTTTGAAAATGGCAATTGCTGAAGCTGAGAAAAATTTCAAAGGCTTGGTGATCTGGCATGCCGATGCTGCCAATGGCGGCGCGTTCTCGGCTGGTGCGGACTTGCAGTCCATGCTGCCTTTGTTCATGTCGGGTGGCGCCAAGGCGATTGAGCCTATGGTGGCCGAGTTGCAACAAGCGTTTTTGAACTTGAAATACGCCAGCGTACCAGTAGTGGCTGCAGTTGCAGGATTAACACTGGGTGGTGGTTGCGAATTGTCTTTGCACGCTGCCAAGCGTGTGGTGGCGATGGAATCGTATATCGGCTTGGTTGAAGTCGGTGTCGGTTTGATCCCTGCAGGTGGCGGCTTGAAAGAAGCGGCTCTGCGTGCTGCGCATGATGCAAAAGGCAACGACATACTGCAATTCCTGAAAAATTATTTCTTGAACGCGGCGACTGCAGTGGTTTCGAAATCAGCCATCGAAGCGAAGAAGCTGGGTTACCTGAAATCAAGCGACGTTATCGTTTTCAACGCATACGAATTGCTGCATGTAGCGAAAGTAGAAGCACGTGCGATGTTTGATGCGGGCTATCGTCCACATTTGAAGGCTAACGTTCCTGTTGTTGGCCGCAACGGTTTGGCGACCATCATGGCGCAGTTGGTCAATATGCGTGATGGCGGTTTTATCTCGGCACATGATTACAAACTCGGTTACATGATTGCGGAAGTCGTCTGTGGCGGTGACGTCGATGATGGCAGTGTGGTCAGCGAACAATGGTTGCTGGATTTGGAGCGTAAAGCTTTTGTTGAATTGCTGAACAATCCAAAAACGCAAGAGCGCATCATGGGCATGATGCAAACTGGCAAACCTGTACGCAACTAAATTACACGGAGATTTTTAAATGACTAAACAACTTCAAGACGCGTACATCGTTGCCGCCACTCGTACTCCTATCGGCAAGGCACCACGTGGTATGTTTAAAGGCACACGCCCGGATGATTTGTTGGTGCGTGCGATTCAAGCGGCAGTTTCACAAGTTCCTGGCCTAGATCCTAAACTGATCGAAGATGCCATCATCGGCTGCTCTTTTCCTGAAGGCGCGCAAGGCTTGAACATGGCACGTAATGCAGTGCTATTGGCAGGCTTGCCGAATACCATCGGCGGTGTCACAGTCAATCGTTATTGCGCATCGGGTATCACTGCGATTGCCATGGCGGCAGATCGGATTCGCGTTGGTCAGGCTGATGTGATGATTGCCGGTGGTGCAGAATCGATGTCGATGGTGCCAATGATGGGCTTTCATCCGTCGGTCAATATGGATGTTTTCAAAGATGAAAACATCGGTATGGCATACGGCATGGGATTGACGGCTGAGAAAGTGGCAACGCAATGGAAAATTTCGCGTGAAGCGCAAGATGCATTTGCGCTGGAGTCACACCGTCGCGCGATCGCCGGTCAACTGGCTGGCGAGTTCAAAGACGAAACCACTTCTGTCGACATCATCACGCGTTTCCCTAATTTGGCAACAGGCCAGATTGATATTGGACATCGTACCGTTGATCGTGATGAAGGCGCACGTGCAGATTCGAGCCTGGAAGGCTTGGCTAAACTGAAAGCGGTATTTGCAGCTAAAGGTAGCGTCACTGCTGGTAATAGCTCGCAAATGTCGGATGGCGCTGGTGCATTGATTTTGGTCAGCGAAAAAATTCTGAAGCAATTTAACCTGACACCACTGGCACGTTTTGCATCGTTCGCGGTACGCGGTGTGCCACCGGAAATCATGGGTATCGGCCCGAAAGAAGCGATTCCAGCAGCGTTACGTGCAGCAGGCATTACGCAAGATCAACTCGACTGGATCGAGTTGAACGAAGCATTTGCAGCACAAGCGTTGGCGGTGATTCAGGATCTCGGTTTGGATCCAGCTAAAGTCAATCCACTGGGTGGTGCGATTGCATTGGGTCATCCATTGGGTGCAACTGGCGCGATTCGTGCAGCAACGGCAATTCACGGTATCCGTCGTCGTAATCAGAAGTACGGCATGGTGACGATGTGTGTTGGTACCGGTATGGGCGCTGCGGGAATTTTTGAGCGCATGTAATTGCTTGAATTTATTTTGAAAAAAGCCGTACCGCCTATGCAGTGCGGCTTTTTTTATCTGCAGGATTTATGCAAAACTGCCCCAATGGCGTTGAACCCGCTTGCCGTCCTGTGTATGTAAGGCGGGTTTTTGCAAACGCGTTATTTGGACAGTTTTGCGTAAGTCCTGATTTGAATTTATGAGGAGTTGTAAATGGATATTTTGACCAGTAAAGAAAATGGCATATTGACGATCACCTTCAATCGCCTGGAAAAGAAAAATGCGATTACTGCGGCGATGTATCAAACCATTGCTGATGCTTTGCAAGATGCGGAAACTGACACGGCGGTGCGAGCAGTTTTATTTTTAGGGCAGCCACAGATATTTAGCGCGGGTAATGATCTGGAGGATTTCATGAAAAATCCTCCGCGCGGCAGCGACAGCCCTGTGTTCCAGTTTTTGCACGATATCAGTCATGCCAGCAAGCCGTTGGTCGCCGCAGTATCTGGTGCTGCGGTCGGTGTCGGAACGACGATGTTGTTGCATTGTGATTTGGTATACGCAGCCGATAATGCGAAGTTTTCTATGCCGTTCACACAACTGGGGTTGTGCCCGGAAGCGGCGTCCAGCTTGCTGTTGCCGCAGTTGAGTGGGTATCAGCGCGCTGCAGAGAAATTATTGCTAGGGGAAGCATTTGATGCAGCCGAGGCCCATGCAATGGGGCTGGTCAACAAAGTTTTGCCTGCAGATCAGTTGTTGGCTTTTGCTCAGGCGCAAACGGAAAAGTTAGTAGCTTTGCCGGCAGCATCTATCCGTGCATCCAAGAAGCTAATGAAAGCAGATCAAATGGCTGCAGTAGATAAGCGCATGGCGGAAGAAATTGCGCAATTTGCCAGCATGTTAACCGCTCCGGAAGCGAGAGAAGCGATGACAGCATTTTTTCAAAAACGCAAACCGGATTTCAGTCAATTTTCGTAAGGCTGATATAGTCGTTCCGGCATTAAGCAAGCATAAAAAAATCCGACACAAGATCGGATTTTTTTATGCTTGCTTAATGCACGTTACAACGAGTCTGTTACATTTTTTGCTGCACATCTTGCGCGGCATCCTGAACTTTTTGGCCGCCTGATTGTACGTCTTTACCCATGCCATTAACAGTATTGCAGGCTGATAACGCACCTAACATGCCAATTACGGCAGCAATTGCGAATAATTTTTTCATCATAATGCTCTCCTTTAGAGAGTTGGAAGAAAGCCTATCCTATCATTTAATGCCAGCACTTACTAATTGCGCATAAACCTTAACATTGTTAACCGCTCAACGTGCGAAACTGCAGCACCAGGCCCGTAATGCCATCCCACAGAATTTGTACGCCTATGCACAACAGAATAAACGCATACATGCGCATCATGACAGTGGTACCTGTGTCGCCCAGCATCCGCACTAATACGCCGGCGAAGCGGTTACTTAAATACACGGTGGCCGCAGCGATGAGGAGTGCCGTGACTGCCGCAATAAGTGTGATGGCGATTGGCGTAGACGAGTCTTTCAGGCCGGCTCCCAATGTGATGGCTACCGAGATCGAACCGGGTCCGACCGTAAACGGAAAGGTGATAGGGTAAAACGCCTTCTTGGTCACCAGCTCCGTCGTCCACAGCGATTCTGGCACGTTGGAATCTATCTTACCGGTATCTTCTGACGTTAATAATTTCCATGACATAGCAACTACAACCAAAGCACCAGCCACTTTTACTACCGGTAATGAAATGCCGAAGAAAGAGAGCACATGAGTGCCAATGAACATGCCGCCAACCAACAGGAGAAAGGCATTGACAGCCACGCGCCATGCCAGTTTGTTGCGGGTTGCCTCGGAAGCACCGAATGTGAGTGAATGAAAAATTGGCGCGTTGCCTGGCGGGTTCATAATGGGCAGCAATGCACCCAGTACAAAGAGGATGGTTTTGAGAAAAGCGAGAAAGTGATATTGCATGATGTTGAGATGTCTTTTTTGCGAAATAGAAGCTGAGCCTGGCAAAATTGCGCGCTATACCTTCTAGTCATCCCTGCATAAGGGCTTATAAGCTACTTGTGTTCGTTCCACAGACGAACAATGTATCTGCTGCGTCGTGCTACAGCTTTATTCTGCAAGTTAATCTAGATTGTTGCGGAGCAGAAGTTTACTGGGCAATTTATGATAAAAATTTAATCATCAGATTCTAGTCTGATATCTGCAACTCCCGCAAGAAAGCTTTTGCGCTGAAAAATAGAGCGTATCGCTTGATGTCACTACTGTGGTTATGTTGACACTTCAGCCCAATTTCCTTTGAATAGAATCGGACCAGTTGGCGCATTCGGATTGGGGGAGCCGCCTTTAGGTTCTAAGCTAATTGCCATTATCGTAAAATTCTTGGTGGAAATGTTTTCAGGCAGTGGCAACGTGATTGTGCCGTTCTCTGCAACTAGGCCTAGCGCACGTGGTACGCCATCTTTTGATATTGCCCACAGCTCCAGACTCTTATCGCTTGGTATCGTTTGGCTTGCCATAACTTTGACGACTAATTTCCGGGTTTGCGGATTGCCGGTGAGGACTACAGCAAGTTGCGCCTTGTCGTCTGATAGCATGGCTACGTAAGATGGCTGAGGCGAAATCTCAGTAGACGGTTTTGCCACGAGGAAAATTAGCAAGGCGGTGGCAATAGTGGTTGATATCAGACCGACATTGCGCCACAAATACAAATTGTTCCAGAACGACTTAGCTGGAGTTTTTCTCTGTTCTTGCAGTGGCAAGTTCAGCTTTGCCTGAATGTTGTCCCACACTTTAGGGGAAGGCGAAATGCCGGGAGAAAATTCAGATAATGGGTATAGACGATCTTGCCACTCGCTGACGCATTGTTCTAATAGGGCACTTTCACTTAACAAACTTTCAAAGCGTCGGCGTGCGCCGCCCTTGAGTGTGCCAAGTACATATTCGGCACTCAATTTTTCGCGCAAATCCGGATTGCGTAGAATGTTCATTTAAGCCCCAGCTTTTTCCAGGCAAAGACGTAGACGCTCTAATCCGCGTCGTATCCAGGTCTTCACCGTACCTATTGGCAACGCCATTTGTTTTGCTACTTCGCTATGTGACATATCGTGATAAAAGGCCAATGCTATTGCTTGTCGGTGCAATCCCTCCAAATAGGCAAAGCAGCGTGCCAATGCTTTCGCATCATCGCTCAGCTGCAATGATTCAATTGGTGTTGGGTCCTTACTTTCCAGCGCTTCGACAACTTGCTGATCAAAGGTGTCAGCATCAATTTCAACTACCGCATCAACGCGACGCAGCAAGTCATATGCTTTATTACGGACGATCTTCGTCATCCATGTCATGGGTGCGGCTAATTGCGGCTGATAGCTGTCGGCATGGTTCCAAATGTTGACAAAACTCTCTTGTAATACTTCTTCCGCCCACTCTTTCTTTACTAATATACGCACGGCGAAGCCAAACAGTTTTGGCGAAGTTGTGTCATATAGTAAGCGGAAGGCTTGCTCATCTTTGCAAGCGATGGCTGCTAGCAATATTTTCAGCTGTTGTGGATCATTGATAGTCAATTGGAATCCAGGTTATAGCGCGCATTATTGATAGGTACGGATAGTTCTATGCAAACTAATACACTTCTATTGAACACGATATAAAAATCATTATAGAGCCTAATATGACAACTTATGTGTCGCAGGCAACATTTGAGACTATTGAAATGCGACGGTCCATGTAACGCTTTTGCATCGATAAACAGGTTTCTAATCGCTACCTGAGCGTTGGATATGTCGCATTACGTGATTGCTTTGCCCATCAAGTGGGTCACTGAGGTAGAATGCCGCTTGAAGTAAGCCAGACAGCCGCTGGCCAGCGTTGCAATGCGTTGGCGGGAGGAAGGTCCGGACTCCATAGAGCAGGGTGACGGTTAATGGCCGTCCGCCGTGAGGCGAGGAATAGGGCCACAGAGACGAGCGTATTAAGTTACGGTGAAACGCGGTAACCTCCACTCGGAGCAATCTCAAATAGGCACGCGTTGATGTTGCTCGCGGAGCGTGCGGGTAGAGAGCTTGAGCGCTGGAGTAATTCAGCGCCTAGAGGAATGGTTGTCATAACGCGAGGGCGCAAGCCTGAGTGTCGTAACAGAATCCGGCCTATCGGCTTACTTCATCTACTTCTTTTTTTGGCATGTTGTGCATTTGTTGAATGCATAACATGCTGAGTGTCAATAAAAAAGCTTCGGCTCTCCTTAGTACTGTTCAGATAAGTTATCTTGGTTAGGCGTCACTCCGTGGTGCTGGCAATGTCGGGGGTAGCCCGACAGCTAGTCACTTTTTCTTGCTTCGCCAAGAAAAGTAAGCAAAAGAAGGGCGGGAGCACTGCTCCTGCCAGAGTCGTCACTCGTCAAAGATGAGTGTTCCCCAAATGTGCCAACTGTCATTCGGGAGGAAAGACCAACTCGCTGCGCTCAGACATGTCTTCCCTCTTTTTCCGAATGACAGTTGGCACATTTGGCAACGTCCAATGCGAAATTCAAAATCAACGTCAACGTCAAAAAACAGTAGCCTTGGCGGCGCTAATTTATTTTGTGTCCTCTGAATCCGGTTTTGAAACAGCCTCGTATATGACTGTGCAGGCTCCCAAAACTCTATAGGACTTACACAAAACTGCCCCATCAGCGTTACTCCTCCTCGCCGTGTCGTCGCACTGTCTTCGTCGTCGCGCCTTGCCGGGACAATTTTGTGTAAGTCCTACTAAATCTCAAAGGAATGATCATGCGCAAACTTAGCTATGTTTTGACTTTATCTGCCGCTTTGCTAGCAGCCAATATCGCTTATGCAGAAAATACTGTAATGGTCGGTGGACAAAGCATGTATCCCAGCAAGGACATCATCGATAACGCAGTCAATTCGGCCGATCACACCACCTTGGTTGCTGCTGTAAAAGCAGCCGGTTTGGTGCAAACCTTGAAAGGCAAAGGCCCGTTTACTGTATTTGCACCGACTAATGCTGCTTTTTCCAAACTGCCAGCTGGTACGGTGGAGACTTTGCTTAAACCTGAAAATAAAGCAACGTTGACCAAAATTCTGACTTATCACGTGGTACCAGGTCGCTATGATTTTGCAGCGCTGGAAACAGCGATCAGAAAAGATAATGGAAAAGCTGAACTGCCAACTGCCAGTGGCGGCATGCTGACTTTTTCACAAAACGGCCTGCGCAATATTTATGTGACAGATGATGGTGGACATGTTGCGAATATCAGCACTTACGATGTATTTCAATCGAACGGGGTGATTAATGTGATTGATACTGTGTTGCTGCCTAAATAACACAGCAAAACAACACGACATAGAACTCCCGGTTTTTATCGTGAAGGATGAAGGCGACGTTATTTTTGACGTCGCTTTTTTTTTTCGTTACGACAGATTGGATAACGTTTACGTTAACGTCAATTATTGCTATTCTCTAGCCAGCCCTTCGTCCGCTCACAAAGCAGGCGCAAAAATAGTTAAATATCAATTAAAACTGGAGACAAGCCACCATGGATTTCGAATTATCAGAAGAGCAACGCGCATTTCAGCAGACGGCGCGTGATTTTGCGATTGGTGAGTTGATGCCCCATGCGGCACGCTGGGACGCTGAGGGATTTTTCCCGGTGAATGTGATCAAGCGTGCGGCTGAGTTAGGTTTTTGCGGGTTGTATTCTCCGGAAGAATTTGGCGGTCTGGGATTGTCTCGTTTGGATTCATCCATCATTTTTGAAGAACTGGCACGAGGCTGTACGTCGACCGCTGCGTATTTGACAATACACAATATGGTGAGCTGGATGATTGCCAATTGGGCGACACCAGCAGTCAAAGAGCATTGGTGCAAACAGCTAACCGCGGGGCATAAATTAGGTTCCTATTGCCTGACTGAACCCGGCTCTGGTTCCGATGCTGCCTCTCTTAAAACCAGCGCGGTGCTAATTAATGGCGAATACGTCATCAACGGCACCAAGGCATTTATCTCCGGCGCGGGTGCCACTGATGTTTTGGTGCTGATGGCACGCACTGGCGGCGATGGTGCAAATGGCGTTTCGGCATTTGTCGTACCTGCTGATGCGCCTGGGATTAGCTATGGTCGTGAAGAAGAAAAAATGGGTTGGAAAAGTCAGCCGACGCGTAGCATTAATTTTGATAATGTGCGGATTCCGGCGGATCATTTATTAGGTAATGAAGGCGAAGGCTTCCGGATGGCGATGCGCGGTCTGGATGGCGGTCGTATTAACATCGCCACTTGTTCGGTCGGAACCGCACAGGCCGCGTTGGATGCGGCGCACGCCTACATGAGCCAGCGTCATCAATTCAAGCGGCCACTGTCGGATTTCCAAGCGCTGCAATTTAAGCTCGCAGATATGCAGACTGAATTAGTCGCTGCACGTCAAATGGTGCGTTTGGCGGCGCATAAGTTGGACACCAAATCTCCGAATGCAACCACCTACTGCGCAATGGCTAAACGCTTTGCGACCGATATCGGTTTTCAGGTGTGTAATGAAGCCCTGCAAATTCACGGCGGGAATGGGTATATTCGTGAGTACCCGCTCGAGAGGCATTTCCGCGACGTGCGCGTACATCAGATTCTGGAAGGTACGAATGAAATTATGCGCGTCATCATTGCACGCCAATTATTGAATAATGCATCGAACGAGGATATTCGATGACTGACGTTTTCACATCCGCACCGACCGTAGTAAGCGCACCAGTATTGTTTGAAGAGTTAACTGCGGCAAATGGTAAACGCATCGGGGTTGCAACCTTGAATGCAGAAAAAAGTTTGAACGCACTATCGCTGGAAATGGTGGACTTTCTTGACCCGCAAATGCGACGCTGGGAGGACGATCCGCAGATAGCGATGGTGCTGTTGCAGGCGGCCGGCGAAAAAGCATTTTGCGCCGGCGGTGATTTACAACAGTTGTATCGCACGATGGTGGCGCAGCATCAATTAGATGATAGCGAAAACATTCTTAACTATCGCTATGCGGGGGAATTTTTTGAGCGCGAATATCGTCTCGATTATTTGATTCACACTTTCCCTAAGCCCATGCTGGTGTGGGGACATGGCATTGTAATGGGTGGCGGCGTTGGTTTGATGGCGGGTGCGAGCCACCGCGTGGTGACGGAAAAAACCCGATTGGCGATGCCTGAAATTGCGATCGGTTTGTATGCCGATGTTGGCGGCACCTGGTTTCTCAATCGCATGCCGGGTCATGCCGGTTTGTTCCTGGCATTGACCGGCGTGACCATCAACGCGACCGACGCCGTCTTTGCCAAAGTGGCGGACGTGCAAATCAATCAGTCGGACAAGGCGCAGGTGATGGAAGCGTTGTTGTCACAAGAATGGGACGGCGCGTCGGATGATGTTTTGTTGACGCGTGTATTGCAAACCTATGCGCAAAAGTCGACGCCAGCCCCGTCAGTATTAAGCGGGCACCTGAATGCCATCAATCAGCTATGCAGTGCGCCTACTTTTGTCGAGATCGTGAACGCGATTGTTGATGTAAAGAGCGATGATGTCTGGCTGCAAAAAGCCGCTGCTGGCTTGGCTGCTGGCAGTCCCGGCTCCGCTTATTTGTCATATGCATTGCAGAAGCGCGCGCGTCATATGTCATTGGCAGAAATATTCCGTCTGGAATATGGCGTGTCTTTGCATTGCTGCGCACGAGCCGACTTTGCCGAAGGTATTCGCGCATTGATCATCGATAAGGATAAGCAGCCTAAATGGTTGCATGCGACTGCGGCAGAAGTGGGGCATGAATGGCTTAACGGGTTTTTCCAGAGCCCCTGGTCGAATGAAAATCATCCGCTGGCGGATTTGCGCTGACGCTCATAGGGCTTGCCAGTCTTCACTTTGCGCAAGCCTGATATATCCAATATCAGATGTTTGTTATATGTAATATGTTGCGGCCAGCAACATTCTCAACGGCGTTCGCATAGAATCGCATGTCCGCAAATGGCAACGATGTATTGCGCGCTGGCGCTTTTTGCATTTGCTCCACTCAACAGTATTGGTATTGCCGTCGGTCAAGAATAGACATTTTATTATTCTTGATAACCGGCATAATTACCCTTTATACTTCAAAGGTTTTAGCTGGTGTGGGTGGACGAGATCTATGGAATGAAGACTGGCTATATGGGGATATTCTTCTGCGCATGCAAGAGGAATAGCGAAAAAAATAGCAGTTGCCGAATTCGACAAGACCTATGACTAGCGTTCAATTTAATAAAAAAAGTAGTGCGAAGTGTAATGCGCAGTTGAATTCGAAAATGGAAATGGAGGCAGCATTGATTTGGGCGCGACTCAGCTTGTTTGGCTGAGTGATTAGTTGTTGTTCGCCGCGTAAATCAAAGTCTGGTGGTTGATAAAAATATAATTTTGGGCTTTTGGGGTAATCATGAAATATGCGAAGCGCCTTATGTCGTTGATGCTTGGAGCGCTGTCTTTGGCTGCGTTGCCGGCCTGGGCAGTGAAAGATAGTGTTGGCGGTCCCGCAGTACTGCAAATGAATTTTCAACCACCTGTGACAGAAATTGCACAACAGATTTACGATCTCCATACCTGGATGTTGATTATCTGTCTGGTGATTTTTATTGCCGTTTTCGGCGTCATGTTTTATTCCATTCTCAGGCACCGTAAGTCGCTTGGTCATAAATCAGCCAGTTTCCACGAGAGTACCGCAGTGGAAATCGCCTGGACC
The DNA here is from genome assembly GCF_009497155.1 of Glaciimonas soli. GTDB lineage: Bacteria > Pseudomonadota > Gammaproteobacteria > Burkholderiales > Burkholderiaceae_D > Glaciimonas > Glaciimonas soli. The sequence continues at coordinate 176,163 of NZ_WINI01000003.1, read as the reverse complement.
GTAATACCTTTTCTGATCGTCATTGGCATGGCCTTGCCAGCGACCAAAACCGTGGTGGCGATGAAAGATACATCGAACTCGGATATCACCATCAAAGCTACCGGCATGCAATGGAAGTGGGGCTACGATTACCTTAAAGGTGAGGGCGAGGGAATTTCTTTCCTGTCCAACCTATCGACGCCGCATGAGCAGATCAATGATTCCAGCATTCCCAAAGACGACAACTATTTGATCGAAGTCGACAATGATGTCGTGGTTCCGGTCAATAAGAAAATCCGCATCATTACGACAGCTAATGACGTGATTCACTCATGGGGTGTTCCCGCTTTTGGCGTCAAGCAAGATGCGATTCCTGGTTTTGTGCGTGATACCTGGTTCAAAGCTGAAAAAATTGGTATTTATCGCGGTCAATGCGTTGAGCTGTGCGGTAAAGATCACGCCTTTATGCCTATCGTGGTGAGAGTTGTCAGTGATGCTGACTACACCGCTTGGGTCAATCAAAAGAAAAAAGAAATGGCAGCGAGCGCCGATGATCCAAATAAAGTCTGGACCATTGATGAACTGAAAACGCGCGGCGAAAAAGTCTATAGCACTAACTGCGTAGCTTGCCATCAGGCCACAGGTAAAGGTATTCCAGGGGCATTCCCTGCGCTGGATGGTGATCCAGTTGTGAATGGTCCGCGCGCAGCGCAAATCCACACTGTGCTGGAAGGTAAAACTGACGGCGCCATGCAGATGCCTGCATGGAAGGCTGTATTGTCGGATACCGATATCGCTGCGGTGATTACTTATACCCGCAATAGCTGGTCTAACAAGGCTACAGAAAACATTGTCCAACCGGCTGAAGTGCTGGCTGCGCGTAAGTAATTTAGGAGATTGAGAAGATGAGCACAACAGCAGTCGATCTGGCACACGATCACGATCACTCTCACGACGACCACGCGCACGACCATCCAACCGGTTGGCGTCGTTGGTTGTTCGCGACCAATCATAAAGATATTGGTACTTTGTATTTGTGGTTTTCGTTCACCATGCTGCTTTCAGGCGGTGTGTTGGCATTAATGATTCGTACCGAATTATTCCAGCCGGGCTTACAGTTTTTCAGACCGGAATTTTTTAACCAACTGACCACCATGCACGGCATTATCATGGTGTTCGGTGCGATCATGCCGGCGTTTGTCGGCTTTGCGAACTGGATGATTCCACTGCAAATCGGCGCATCGGATATGGCTTTTGCCCGGATGAATAACTTTTCATTCTGGTTGATGCCGCCGGCGGCGATTCTATTGTTAACGTCGTTCCTGGCTCCAGGCGGTGCCACTGCTGCAGGCTGGACTTTATACGCGCCATTGTCCACTCAAATGGGACCTGGTATGGATATGGCGATTTTCGCGATTCATATCATGGGCGCATCGTCGATCATGGGTTCGATTAATATCATCACCACGATATTGAATATGCGTGCGCCAGGCATGACGTTGATGAAGATGCCTATGTTCTGCTGGACATGGTTGATTACTGCCTATTTGTTGATCGCCGTGATGCCAGTTTTGGCAGGTGCGATTACCATGACATTGACCGATCGCCATTTCGGTACATCATTCTTTAATGCTGCTGGTGGCGGCGACCCAGTGATGTATCAACACATTTTCTGGTTCTTCGGTCATCCAGAGGTGTACATCATGATTCTGCCGGCATTCGGCATTATTTCGCAGATCATTCCTACCTTCGCACGCAAGCAATTGTTTGGTTATGCTTCGATGGTGTACGCAACGGCCTCGATTGCGATTCTGTCATTCATCGTTTGGGCGCATCACATGTTCACCACTGGTATGCCAGTGACTGCACAGTTGTTCTTCATGTATGCAACCTTGTTGATCGCGGTACCGACCGGCGTCAAGGTTTTCAACTGGATTGCGACAATGTGGCGTGGTTCTATGACGTTTGAAACACCAATGTTGTTTGCGATTGGCTTCATTTTCGTATTCACCATGGGCGGTTTCACGGGTTTGATTTTGGCGGTCACGCCGATTGATATTCAGATGCAGGATACTTATTACGTGGTGGCGCATTTCCACTACGTATTGGTCGCCGGTTCCCTGTTTGGTTTGTTTGGTGGTTACTATTACTGGAGCCCTAAATGGACTGGCTTCATGTACAACGAAGCACGCGGGAAATTCCATTTTTGGGCGTCATTGATCACGTTTAATATCACCTTCTTCCCGATGCACTTTTTGGGATTGGCGGGGATGCCACGCCGTATTGCTGATTATCCAGCGCAGTTTACCGACTTCAATATGATTGTCTCAATCGGTGCGTTTGGTTTCGGACTGAGTCAGGTGTTCTTCTTGTTCTTTGTTGTGATCCCTTCGATCAAAGGCGGCAAAAAAGCGCCTATGAAACCATGGGATGGCGCCGAAGGTTTAGAGTGGACAGTGCCAAGCCCTGCGCCATTTCACACGTTTGAAGTCCCACCAACAGTTAAATAGAGGAAGGGCGGGCTGCAGTTTTTAAGCAACCCCGCATAACCGTTTATACGTCGTTGCTCTTGCCTTGCCGTACTATCGTACTGTCTGCGCCGGGGTGCCTAGTCTAAACAGTTATAGGGAATCACTTTTTGCAGCTCGTTGATTTTCATTATGTCAGATCCAAAAAAACCGAATAATTTGCGCACGGCGTTGCTGTTGGCTTCGATTGCCCTGGCGTTTTTTGTTGGGATATTTGTTAATCGTTTGTGGTTTCACTGATTGGTGGATGAAATGGCTGGCTCTAATTTAAGCGATGGCAATTCACCAGGCAAAAGTGCTGAAAGCAAGTTGAATCGTCAAATGCTCGGCAAGTTAATAGTGATTGCAGTATTGATGTTTGGTTTTGGCTATGCGTTGGTTCCGCTGTATAAAAAGCTCTGCGAAATAACCAATATTAATTTCCTTACGCCAAAAGATTCCTCGATAGTTGCACCAGTAAATAGCCAAATCGACAAAACGCGAACTATTACTGTAGAGTTTGATGGTAATTCGCAAGGCCCATGGCGTTTTCGCCCGGCAGTGAGCAGTATGCAAGTGCATCCCGGCGAAATGAAGCAAGTGCTTTACGAAGTGGTCAACAAGCAATCGCGTACCATGGAAGCACAAGCGATTCCAAGCTACATGCCGCAACGTGCAGAAGAGTATTTCAAAAAAGTAGAATGTTTTTGCTTTACGCAGCAGACTTTGGCGCCGAATCAGGCGAAAGAATTCCCAGTGGTTTTCTTTGTCGATCCAGCTATTCCAAAAGATATAAAAGAAATCACCTTGTCGTACACATTTTTTGAAATTACCAAGCCGTCGATAGCGAACCCGGTTAAAGGAATTTAACACCGCACGAAAGCGAAAGGTATGTATGTCTGATCCGAAAGATGTCAGTCCCATCAAGCGCAAGGCTTCGTTTGGAGCCACTGTTAAAGCTATTTTGTGGGCGTTCTTTGGGGTGCGAAAAAAGGAAGATTACGAAAGTGATGCGGCAGGTTTGAATCCGGTGCATGTCGTGATTGCCGGGATTATTGGTGCAGCAATTTTTATTGCGATACTTCTCACAATAGTGAAGTTGGTTGTCGCAAAGTAGTCGTCAAAAAACGAAGAGCTAAGAAATAAATAACATCAACAAATAATTATTCAATTTGTATCGGGAGATGGAAATGAGTTCTCAACAAGGTAATGCGCCGTACTATTTTGTCCCAGGACCATCTAAATGGCCTTTCTTGGGTGGCGCAGCGTTGCTGGCGACAATGTTGGGCGCAGCGTCGTGGGTCAACAGTGAACCATGGGGCCCGATTCTTTGTGGCGTGGGTTTGCTCTCATTTTTGACGGTGCTGTTTAAATGGTTCAGTGATGCGATTGGCGAGTCCGAAAGCGGCAAGTACAACGCTCGCATCGATACCTCTTTCCGCTGGAGTATGAGCTGGTTCATTTTCTCTGAAGTCATGTTTTTCGCGGCATTTTTCGGCGCTTTGTTTTATGCCCGTACGATCACCATGCCGTGGCTGGCAGATCTGGATCATAAAATCCTGTGGCCTGATTTTGCCGCGCACTGGGGTAATCTTGGCCCGGCTGGCACTGTTGAGCCATTCGAGAAAATGGGTTTGCTCATCCCGACAATTAATACTTTGTTGTTGCTGACATCCGGCGTTACGTTGACAGTTTCGCACCATGCACTACGTGCAGGTCATCGTGGACAAACAGCCTTTTGGTTGGCCGTCACTATATTGTTGGGCGCAACCTTTATTGGGATGCAAGCTTATGAATATATGGAAGCCTACCAAGATTACAATCTGAAACTGACTTCAGGCATTTATGGTTCGACATTCTTCTTGCTGACCGGCTTTCACGGTTTCCACGTGACGATAGGTGCGATCATGTTGACGGTGGTGTTGTTCCGCATCTTGAAGGGACATTTCACTCCGGAACATCATTTTGCGTTTGAAGGTGCAGCTTGGTATTGGCACTTTGTTGACGTAGTTTGGTTAGGTTTGTATGTGGTCGTGTATTGGCTGTAATTCGAGATAAAAGCAGCATGAAAAAGAAAGGCCGCACTTCGGTGCGGCCTTTCTTTTTGGTAGAGGTCAGTGGCGAATACGTTAAGATAAATTAACGCAGTCCGGTAGGATGAATATAGCCGAGCTTGTAGGCAACCAATAGGAAAATAAATAGTGAAACCGACAATGCGACGCGCAAGGTCAATGCTCTTACGGTACGGTTGCTTTTCCCTTTGTCGCGCATCATAAAAAACAATGCCGATGCCATACTAGAAATGATGAGGATGAAAGCAATAGCAACGATAATCTTCATACGGGGCTCAGTAAATGAACAATGTAGTAAATAATATAGAGGTCATATTGTAATGCGGATTGGACAAGGACTCAGATTCAAGTTTCGCCTAATTCCCTTTATCGCCACGGTATTGCTGATCGTGTTGGGCATATCTTTGGCGCAGTGGCAAACTCGTCGTGGTGATCAAAAGCAGGCTTTGGCCAATGCGATGCAAGAGCGCGGTGTTGAAGCACCATTGCAACTCGACGGCAAGGTGATGGCATCGACTGCAGATCCAAAACAACTCGAGTTTAGACACATTACTGTGCAAGGTGAATTCGTCGCTGATTGGCCGGTTTATCTGGATAACCGCTCATATCAAGGCAATCCCGGATTTTATGTGCTGATGCCGTTTAAAATTGCGAACTCTACCAGCCATATTCTGGTCGAACGCGGATGGTTGCCACTCAATCTGCAGACGCGCAGCAAATTATTACCGTACTCAACCCCGACCGGCGAGATCACATTGCAAGGCGTGGCGCGCTTGAATCCTGGGCGTGTTATGCAGCTTGGTCAGCCAACTGCATTGCAACCCAAGGCGATTGTTCAAAATCTGGATGTGGCTGAATTGGCGCATGCGACTAAATTACCATTTCAACCGGTGGTGATCGAGCAATCGAATGATACAAAAGACGGACTGGTTCGTGATTGGCCGAGTCCGGCGTTGGGAATAGAGCGACATCGTGGCTACGAGTTTCAGTGGTATGCACTGGCTGCGATGGCCTTCCTCTTTTTTGTTGTAACGGGATTCAAAAATGGAACAAAGGCAGGAAGTGATGAGTGATGTGAATAAAAGTGGCAACAAGAACGTCGAAAACATTACAGCGACTGCATCTCCTCAGCAAGGCGGTCGGTGGAAACTATTCTTGATTATTGCAGTGTGCGCAGCGCCGATCATTGCTTCTTATTTCACTTATTACGTGATCAAACCGCAATCACGCACCAACTATGGAACTTTGCTTGATCCGCGCCAGTATGCGATTCCCGACCTGAGCAGCAAGGCTTTGGATGGTACGCCAACAACATTGGAAGCGTATAAAGGCAAATGGTTGATGGTGCAGGTCGATAGTGGCACATGCGCCAAAGACTGTCAGGAGAAGTTGTTTGAAATGCGCCAATTGCGACTGATGCAAGGCAAGGAAATGGAGCGTATTGAGCGCGTCTGGTTGATTACGGACGATAAGCCGGTAGATAGTAAAGCGTTGGTGCCATTTGATGGCACACGCATGTTGCGCGTCAACCCCGAAAAATTGCAGGCTTGGTTGCCCACAGAGGCAGGAACCACGGTAGCGGATCATATTTATTTGATTGATCCCCGCAGTAATTTGATGATGCGCTTCCCTAAAGATGCTGACCCTAATCTGGTCAAAAAAGATTTGTCAAAATTGCTGCGCGCTTCCTCGATAGGATGAGGATAGATAGGCGATGAAAAATTTATTACAGTTAGGTGCCATGGGATTGCTGGTGGCCGTGTTGGCACTGTGTGTGGTGTGGGCTTCCAAGGATGCAAACAAATACCGCAAACTGGTCTGGGTGACGCTGTTTATCACCTTTGATCTGATCATGTTTGGCGCATTTACGCGCTTGACCGATTCTGGCCTCGGCTGTCCTGATTGGCCAGGTTGTTATGGTCATTCCAATCCCTTGTTAGCACATGCCCATATCAGCGCGGCGCAAGAGGCGATGCCGACTGGTCCAGTCACTGTAGCAAAAGCGTGGATAGAAATGACCCATCGTTACTTTGCAATGGGTGTCGGCGTGTTGATCATTGGCTTGATGGTGATTACCTGGCGAAAATGGTTTAGTGCGCGTAATGCGGGTGTTTCATTAAAGTCTTCAGTTGGCAGTCAATTCTCACGGTGGTTACCGACCGCCTTGTTTTTTATGGTGTGCTTGCAAGGTGCATTCGGGGCATGGACCGTAACGATGAAGTTGCAACCGATTATTGTGACGACGCATTTGTTATTAGGATTAACCCTATTAGCAATGCTGGGCTGGCTGGGCGCAAGCCAAAATCATCATGAGCCGGTTGCGCCAGCCGGGCGTCGATTGATACTTCCTGCAGGCATCGCGTTGCTACTGCTGGTAATACAAATTGCGTTGGGTGGCTGGGTCAGCACCAACTATGCAGCGTTAGCTTGTAATGATTTTCCGCTATGCCATGGCGCACTGATTCCGCAGATGGATTTCGAAAATGGCTTTACGCTATGGCGACATCTTGGTAAAACTGCAGATGGTGACTTCATACCATTTTCGGCATTAACCGCAATTCACTGGACGCATAGAACTTTCGCGTTCATCGTCATTGCCTTTGTAGCATGGCTGGCGCATAAAGCACTACGGGTTGAAGGCTTACGCACCACCGGACGTTTGTTATTGATCGCCATCGGCGTGCAATTGGTGACAGGATTAGCGACGATCTACTTAAATTGGCCTCTCGCCATTGCAGTAATGCATAACGGTGGGGCCGCGTTTATCCTGTTGATGCTGGTCATGTTAAACTATAAGGCTAGGCTTTCTAGCCGTTTTAGCGCCGTCAAACCGTAGTAATCACAACATTTGCATGACCACAACTATTGCTCACCCTAATCGTCTCGCCCAGTATTGGGCGCTGACCAAGCCCCGCGTCACGCAGTTGGCGGTATTTTGCGCCGTTATCGGTATGTTTTTGGCAACTCCAGGTTTGCCAAACTGGCAGCGGGTGATCGCAGCAACTATCGGGATTTGGTTGTTGGCCGGTGCAGCTTTCGCCATAAATTGCCTGGTTGAGCGCGAGATCGATTCGCGCATGGCGCGTACGGCGCGTCGGCCTATGGCGCGTGGTGAAATTACGGTACTGCAAACCTTAATATTTTCCGGGGTTATCGGTGGCGCAGGTATGTGGGTACTGTTTAACTTTGTCAATGCGCTGACAATGTGGCTGACCCTGGCCACCTTCGTTGGGTATGCCGTGATTTACACGATGCTATTAAAGCCATCCACGCCGCAAAATATTGTTATCGGTGGCTTATCAGGCGCGATGCCGCCGGCATTGGGATGGGCGGCGATTGCCAACGATGTGCCAATGCAGGCGTGGATTTTGGTATTGATTATTTTCGTCTGGACGCCTCCCCATTTCTGGGCGTTGGCGATGTATCGCCGTGACGATTATGCCAAGTCGGGCTTGCCGATGCTGCCGATCACGCACGGGATGAAATTCACGCAGCTTCAGGTTTGGCTATATACCATCGCATTGGTTGCCACCACGATACTGCCATTTGCGGTGGGTATGAGCGGCTTGATTTATCTGGTCAGCGCGGTCATTCTTGGGGTGATTTTTCTATGGTACGCATGGCAAATTTACAAGCATTACACCGATTTGATCGCGCGCAAAACTTTCGCATATTCCATCATCTATCTGTCGCTGTTGTTTGCAGCTTTGCTGGTTGATCACTACCTCAAATTTTAGTAAGTGCTGCTAAAACTTTTTTTTGACTACACTTATTTGCCAATCAAGGAATACCTCAGCATGAAGCGTGTTTTATCTGTCTTATCAAATGTCACACTCTCTCTTGTTGTCGTTTTCTCACTGGCTGCATGCGGTGAAAAAGATGCAAATAGCAGTGCCAGTAAGTCCAGCGCTGATAGTCAGCCAGTATCACAGTTCATGAATACCGATGTTACTGGTTTGGGTTACGCGCATGACTTTGCCTTGACCGACCATACTGGTAAGCCACGCACGTTGGCTGATTTCAAAGGTAAGGCGGTGGTGGTATTTTTTGGCTATACGCAATGTCCGGATGTCTGCCCAACTACCATGGCGGAAATGGCCAACGCGATGAAGGAGCTGGGACCATTGGCAGATAAAGTGCAGGTGTTGTTTATCACATTGGATCCCGCACGCGATACGCAAGCTTTACTGGCGCAGTATGTACCCGCATTTGATCCGCATTTCCTTGGCTTGTATGGCGATCAGGCTGCCACCGACAAAGTTGCGAAGGAATTCCGTGTGTTCTATCAAAAGGTACCAGGAAGTAAGGCCGGTAGCTATACAATCGATCATACAGCCGGTAGTTATGTATTTGACCCAGAAGGTCATATCCGCTTGTTTGTACGTAATGGAGAAGGCCCGGAGCCGTTAGTACATGATTTAAAGTTGCTTCTAAACTGATGGTCGTAAAAAAAGCGCTCCGAGGAGCGCTTTTTATTTGCTGGTCAGTGACATCGGCTTAACAAATATTAAGCATAAGCCGCCAACGAACCTTTCATTTTTTTCAATGCCACGGCTTCAATCTGACGAATCCGTTCTGCAGAAACACCGAATTCAGCAGCTAGCTCGTGCAAGGTTGCGCCAGAGCCGTCGTCATTTGCCAGCCAGCGCGCTTCAACAATACGACGTGAGCGATCATCCAGCTTGGTTAATGCAAATTCCAAACCTTCAGATTGCAGTTTGTCATAATGCTGGGCTTCCAGCACTTTAGTCGGTTCTTGCATGTCCGACGATAAATAAGCAATCGGTGCGAATTTCTCATCATCGTTGTCAGACGGTGCTTCCAACGCGATATCGCGTCCAGACAAGCGGGTTTCCATCTCAATGACTTCTTCTTGCTTGACGTTCAGCGTTTTCGCCAATTCATTTACTTGGGCTGGTGTCATTGCATCCAGGCCAACTTTATGACTGCGTAGATTGAAAAACAATTTACGCTGCGCCTTAGTTGTAGCCACTTTCACCAGGCGCCAGTTTTTCAAGATGTATTCATGCATTTCGGCCTTGATCCAATGCATGGCGTATGACACCAGGCGCACACCTTGATCAGGGTCAAAACGTTTAACTGCTTTCATCAAGCCGATATTACCTTCTTGAATCAAGTCTGCATGCGGCAAGCCATAACCTAAATAGCCGCGGGCAATCGACACCACCAAGCGCAGATGTGACAACACCAGCTCTTGCGCGGCAGCTAAGTCATTGTTTTCACGTAATTTTTTCGATAAAGAGATTTCTTCGTCGTGCGACAGCATTGGCAGACGGTTGACGGCAGAAATATAGGCATCAATATTGCCTAAAGTACCAGAAAAACCTAACGCCAAAGCATGGTTATCACTTGGCAGGGCAGTTTGTAGCGGTGTACTTTTCATAGATTCTCCTTGCTTATCAGACCAGATTTGATCATTACATTGAAAATGAGGACTGATTTGAACAGCTATATTAGCACTCTCTATCTTAGAGTGCTAATCGATTTTATTAAATCACCGTAATAGATTGTTACTATTGTTGAAGTGATTTTAATTTAATAAAGACGTGAATTTAGAGTGTATACGAGAGAGAAAGTTGCTAGTGTTTGCAGCAAAAGTCTGTGAAAAGTTACAAATATTTGTGGTCATTAAACGATGTTTCAAGCAACAAGGTCGGCTTCTAACCTTAAAAAAGCGTCATAAGGTGGTTGCGACAGGAATAGACGTAAGTTGTCGAGATGGCTGGCGTCTGCAATGCTGATATAAATTTGTTGTAAATGCTCTCGTAACAAGCGGTTTAGGGTGACGCGTAAGACCAGATTTCCAGTGCAACATAAGCAGCCTGGCGCAATGCGTTGGATGCGGAAACTGGTGTCGGAAAGTTGAGGAGAAATATTGTCTGATTTGCCATCTGGCAAACCTTCAAGTATCAGCCCAACCTGAGGTTGGGCGTCGTCACTTAATTGCCGGTTTGAACGTGGATTGTTCGCGATGGTAGCCCAAATCGCGGCTTCACGCTTATGCGCTGTAGAACCGACGACTAAGGTTACTAAAGCTAAAGACGGTGAGTCTTCAGATTGATTATGCCGATTCATCCGCCTTTTTTAGCCAGCTTGCCCGGATCAACACCAAGTTGCTTCAGTTTGCGGTAAAGATGCGTACGTTCCAAGCCAGTTTTTTCTGCCACGCGGGTCATACTTCCGCTTTCTCGCAGCAAATGGTATTCAAAATAAGCACGCTCAAAAGCATCACGCGCTTCACGTAATGGCAGACCAAAAGACGAAGAAAACAGATTGTCCGAGGACATGGCGGTAATTGGCTGTGAAGCTAAATGCTGTGTTTCAGATACGGTTACAGGATTGAAATTGCCAGCGATGATAGCTTCATGATGTTCGGTTTGTGCTGGCGCTGTCTGCGTATACATAACAGCAGGGCGAGAAGCCTTTGGCCCTTGCGTTAAACCTTGCTGAACTGCCTTCAGGAGCTTTTGCAGAGCGATTGGTTTTTCGAGGAAATTAAGCGCACCTATGCGAGTAGCTTCGACGGCGGTGTCGATGGTGGCGTGACCAGACATCATAATCACTGGCATCGTCAACAAGCCGTCACGTTGCCATTCTTTGAGCAGTGTGACACCGTCAGTGTCTGGCATCCAAATGTCGAGCAACACTAAATCGGGAATCCCATTTTGGCGAAATTCGCGTGCCTGCTGCGCATTTTCTGCAGTCGTTACAACATGACCTTCGTCCCCTAAAATCTCCGAAAGTAATTCACGAATCCCCATTTCGTCATCAACAACAAGGATATTAGCCATGCGGTAGCCTTCCCATTATTAGGACTTGCGCAAAATCACCCTAGCGGCGTTATGACTCCTTGTCGCACTGCCTTCATCGGCAAGGTTTGGCAAGATCGTTGCTAGAGTAGTCTTGTGTAAGTCCTTTGTTTTATCAAAAATCGCAGACTGTTTTTTGCGAATATTAACGCGTTTTACAGTTCTAGTTTACGTAGCGAATGTACATTTACCATGTATTATTTTTATAGCTATGTTGGTGAGATTTTACTCAAATAAATGTACATCATTATTCAGCGAATTTACTGCACCATCGCGTGGTGCTAACTTTAACAGCAAAATTAATATTTTTGCGCCCTTTATGTCGGTTCGATTCTGTAAATCGATGCGTCCGTCATGCTCATCAATGATTTTTTTGACCATCGGTAAACCTAAACCAGTACCGCGCGGCTTCGATGTGACATAGGGTTCGAATGCGCGCGACAGTATTTTTGCCGAAAACCCAGGGCCATTATCTGTGATCGATAGGCGTACCGCCGCCCGTGGCTGGCCGTCTGCACCTTGATAACTAATGCGCTCGGTGATGAGGTCGATGCGCGGATTAGCCACTTCTGCGCCAGGATCAAGCACTGCATCCTGTGCATTCTGCAACAGATTATGAATTACCTGACGCAATTGCGTCGCATCGCCCATGATTTTTGGGAGATCCGGTGCCAGTGATGCATGAATCACATCGCGGCCATCGCCGGCCACATACAAATGCAAAATTTCGCTGATCAAGGTATTGATGTTTAGCGGGGTCAATACCGCTGGCGGAGTCTTCGCATAATCACGGAAGTCATCAACCATGCGTTTCATGGCTGCGACTTGATTGACGATAGTGGTGGTGCTTTTTTTCAAAATCGCCGCGTCTTGCGTCATTAACTTATCTTCCAGCTTCATCTGCAGACGTTCCGCCGAGAGCTGAATCGGCGTCAACGGGTTCTTGATTTCATGTGCCAGCCTGCGTGCAACTTCGCCCCAGGCAATCGAACGTTGGGCGGATATCACGTTGGAAATATCATCGAACACGATGACGTAGCCAGTTCTGTTTTCCACCGGCAAACGTGAGCCACGTGCCAACAGTGCAATTTCATCGCTATCGCCGCCGCCATCTGCGTTGCTGTCGAGACTGTTACTCAGATTGTTGGCATTAATACGGCGTGGAATTTCAATTTGTTGTTGCCAATGCTGCACATCTTCATCGATTTTTCCAGCGGAAAATTGCGCATTTTGCTCAGAAAAAGCATGGCTTACAACTTCAGCGAAGTGCGATAGCCCATCGATAATGTTGAGTGGCTGGCCGATATGAGGAGTCAGGTCGTACTGCAATATTCGTTGTACCGATTGATTGCTGGTAACTAGTCGGAAATTATCGTCCAATACCATTACGCCAGCTGACATATTGGCCAGCACTGATTCCAGATAAGCTTTCGCATTTTCTAATTCGGAACGATTGCGCTCCACTGAAGCCCTGGCGTCAGAAAGCTGTCGTGTCATCATATTAAATGACTGTGTCAATGTGCCAAGTTCATCTGAAGTTGCCACAATTGGTCGAGGTGACAAGTTGCCTTCGGCAACCGCTTTGGTGCCTTCTGCCAGAAGCAATAGTGGTTTGGCGAGATCAGTGGCGATCAGGAATGCGCTCACGATGGCGCCAAAAATGGCTAACAGTAAAGTTAATGTCAGCGTCACTATATAAATTTTGCGTAAGCCAGAGCGCGACAAAGAGCGTTCCTGATATTCACTATATGCCGCACGCAGCGTCTCGGCATTGGTACCAAGGTAGCTGGGAACCGGTTGCAGCAATTGCAAGAAAAGGGGTTCGTTCTGAAGCGACAACGTTTTAGACTGAGTGGGAATCTCAACCACGACATGCAGACGTAAATCGTTATTGGCTTCCTCTTCGATTGGCAACGACGGATAACCCGGTGCGGTCGACGCACCGGATGCTGAAGCCAGGTCGGAGACGCTTTCGTCGCGATTCTCTGTGTCACCTTCGATGATGCTGAAACCGCGTGGGGAGCGCGCTTGCCGCAATATCGCTGGTGTCGGTAAATTAGGGGAGAGGGTAGCTAGCCGCCCACCAACCGATGCCACTACTTGTCCGCTGCCAGAAATAATCGAGGCTTCAATATTCTGATCACTCAAACGTGACAGCATTGTGATTTGGCCGGAGCTGGATTGTTCAGAGAGTTCAAGTGCCAATGTTTTAGCTCGGCCGCTCAAATCATTGAGCGAGGAATCGAGAGCCGCACGACTAAGATTTAAGCCCGACTCCAATGCCGATTCAACCCGCACATCGAACCAGGATTCAATCGAGCGGGAAACGAATTGTACGGAAACTAAATAAATGACAATGCCGGGTAAAATTCCTATCAGGGTAAACAGCAATACTAATTTCGCCATTAAGCGCGAGCCAAACTTGCCGCGCTTGTAGCGACTGTAGAGCCTTCCCAGCAGCAGGCAAACCAACCCCAGCAACGCAAACGCTACGAAAGCATTAACGCCTAGCAACAAAGAGTAGTGTTGGTCAAAAACGGCAGAATTTTCGGAGGCGGAAGCGAGCAAAAATAAAAGAATACTGATGACTGCGCCGCCGACGATGAGTAGGTATCGTAATACGCGTGACACGTTAAATATGTCCGAAAAAACGTTTATAGGTTGTTGTGCCGATTTGCCGTCCTTGGAGGACACGGTTGTGTCTGTATGCGCAACCCGTTGTGCAGGCGAACTGCATGCAGTTCGAATTCTTTGCTACATCAGTCGTACTGTCTGTGTCCGGTACGGCGAGTCTACCCAATTTTTGGAACATACTTACTCGACCTTGTAATTGAAGTTCTTCCAGTCGGAAGACAGGCGCCAATCGCTGTTGTTGAATGAATTGACCTGAAACGGCTTTGGTAGCTGGGATAGGTCTAAACCCATGCGCACCGATACCTTGTAAGTTTCACCGGCCTTCAACGCATCTTTTTCTGCAATGACCCAACGGTTAGGGCGACGTACCAAAGATAGTGCGTCATCTAACGAGCTGAAACTTTGTTGCAGATTCGGTGAATTGGCATTTTGCTTATTAATGATAGAAGCATGATAACGACGTGTCAGGACGTTATAGGAAATACGAACAGTTTGTGAGGCATCAATCGCTTGCTCATCAAACCAATACCAGCGGGGGCGCGTCAGTTCGACTTCGGTTTTGAAGTAGAGTGGAATACCGCGATTGATTGCATCTACTAAGCCGCTATTTAACTCAAAAGAATAGGCTGCTGATAGCCGATAACCTTCATCGCTGGTTTCTATACTGGCTTTAGTGATTTCCGCGCCATCGGCAGCATACGCGGATGGTGCCGCGATCGCACACAGCGACAGGACGATGATTGAGAGCGCTAGCAGCCAGTTTCGAAAGAATGGCCAGATGAATTGCGTAATTAACTGAGGCAATGGTCGCGTCACTGTTCTGGGGGCGGCTCAAAGTCCGGATTTTAGGGTTATCGGTGCATTCGCTATGTTTTGACTAAGTAGCCTTGGATAGTTATTTATACTTTGTTGCCCCCTCGCCGGACGCCTAGTCTAGATAATTATGCAAGCCCACTTATCAATCTGCAATGTTTAATTAACCCGCCGCAGGTTTTTCAAACAAAGCATAAAACAAGGCGTCGTTGTCGTTTTTATTGTCATTTTTATTATCATCCTCAGCTCCTGAAGCCGGCAACAACTGGCCGGGAGCCGCCAATCGAATTGCTTGATGGCGCTCAGCAAACGCAGCTGCCTGGGCTTCAGACTCTTGCGGCCATAACGAACACGTTACAAGCAACAATTTACCACCCGGCACTAGCATCTGCCAAAGATTGTCCAGAATAGTTGCCGAAAGTGTTGCAAGTTGATCAGTATCGGTTTTGCGTCGCAGCCAACGGATATCAGGATGACGTCTCACAATGCCAGAGGCAGTACAAGGTACATCGGCTAAAATGCGGTCGAATTGCTTGCCACCCCACCAGCTTTCAGACCCGGCGCCAACGCCAATTCGAGCATCGCCAACCTGTAAATTCGCCTGTAATTGCAGTCGTTGCAAATTCTGGGTGATGCGTTGCAAGCGCTTGGGATCATGATCAAGCGCTGTCAATGCCACATCGGCGATTTCAAGAATATGGCAGGTTTTGCCGCCAGGCGCGGCGCAGGCATCAAGTACCCGCATCCCATCTTGTGCATCTAGCAATGGCGCCGCTAATTGTGCTGCGGCATCTTGTACTGATGCCAATCCATCTTCAAAACCGGGAATTTGATTGACAGGCAATGGCTTATCCAGCCGTACTGCAACAGTGCCGATTTGTTGTGCGGCGATACCATTTTCAGACAATAGCCGCAGATATTGCTCGACCGAAGTTTTGCGTTGATTCACGCGTAACGTCAGCGGTGGCGGTTGATTGCCGATCGTCAGAATGGTTTGCCAATGCTCAGGATACGCAGCACGCATGTCATCTATCCACCATACCGGATAATTCCACAGTGCCA
Source organism: Glaciimonas soli (assembly GCF_009497155.1). Classification (GTDB taxonomy): domain Bacteria; phylum Pseudomonadota; class Gammaproteobacteria; order Burkholderiales; family Burkholderiaceae_D; genus Glaciimonas; species Glaciimonas soli. The sequence goes on along the minus strand of NZ_WINI01000003.1, from coordinate 160,266 downwards.
GCGGCTGTTTGATGGCGTCAGCGACCAGCGCTTCACGCTCACGCAAAAAGCGACGCAACACCGCATTAACCATTCCTTTTGCATGCGCAATATTGAGGTCTGATGCCGCAGCCGTTACCGCTTGATCGACCACAGTAAAACTGTCATAGGCAGGATCATCAACTTCAGCCAATAAGCACAGTGCACAGCATAACAAGCCGTGCAATAAAGGCGGCTCAGGTGCTTTACTGGCTAATGTAGTGAGTAAAGTTTCCGCCAGTCCGGCGCCACGCATGGTGCGATAGGCGATGTCTTGTATCGCACCGCGTGTTGGCGCCGGTGCGCCTGCTTGGGCGAATACTTGTGCCAGAGCCTGCGGCAACGAGGCGCCATCGCGCACCATGGCAACGGCTTGGCCTGCGCCGAGTAAAGCGAAGGCCAGTGAATCATTTTTTAAATTGGAGAAGCGTGGCTTGTTTTGCACCGCTGCTTGTCTGCTTGCTTGAGCCGGTTTTGCCGGGGGCGATGTCGGTGCTTTTTTTGCAACGCGAATTTTAGTTTTGTCCATTAGGCCATATCTGAATTAGGGGGCTTGCTGCTCCATTTCTAAATCTTGATTTAGAAATGGAAGTACTGTCTATAGCCATGATTGTAACGGCATGCGCCTATGCTGAGGACAAAGACTGGTGGTTTCCCTTCAAGTATGTCGCTTGTAAGACAAAAATGGTGCGTCGCGGCAAAGAAAAATTCTGTAATGCATAATGCGGCAACGCAGTATTCGCTAAAATTTTTTGAGAAAAAGCTATGACTATGGCAAACGCGCCTACAGCATCTGAATCATCCGTCAATGCAAATTTAGCAACGCATCAATTAGTTATTCCGACTTGGATCACTTTATTGTTAGCGATTGCCTGCGGCGCAATTGTTGCCAATCTGTATTACGCACAGCCGCTAATTGGCTTGATCAGCGCGTCGATTCATTTGTCACCGTCGGCGGCGGGATTAATTGTGACCTTAGCGCAGATTGGCTATTGTCTGGGTTTGTTGTTCATCGTGCCTTTGGGGGATCTGGTAGAAAACCGGCGTCTGGTAGTAACAGCGCTCTGCGTGACGGTGTTGGCATTGATTGCTGCAGCGCTGGCGCAAACTGCCTGGCAGTTTTTATTAGCTGCGTTAGTGATAGGACTGAGCTCGGTTGCTGCCCAAGTGCTGGTGCCATATGCAACCTATCTGGCGGCTCCGGAAATGCGCGGCCGTGTGGTTGGTAATGTGATGAGCGGTTTGCTGCTGGGTATTTTGGCAGCGCGTCCATTGGCCAGTTTGATCGCGAATTTTTTTGGTTGGCACGCGGTGTTTGCTATGTCAGCCTGTGTGATTGCGGTGCTGGCGATGGTGCTGGCGCGTAATCTTCCAACCCGCCATCCCACTGCAGGTATGCATTACGGGCGCTTGTTGCAGTCCATGCTGGGACTATTGAGGACTACGCCGATATTGCGTCGTCGTGGTCTGTATCACGCGCTGCTATTTGCCACTTTCAGTATGTTTTGGACAGTGGTGCCGATGGTATTGACCAACACGTTTCATTTATCGCAAAGCGGTATCGCGTTATTCGCATTAGCTGGTGTGATGGGCGCAATTGCCGCGCCGGTGGCTGGGAGATGGGCTGATCGCGGCTGGACTAAGCCAGCAACCGGTTTGGCATTGATATTGGCAATGGTGTCTTATCCGGTTGCTCATATTGGCGCGACCGGATCGCATTTTTCGCTGGCGATGTTGTTGTTATCCGCGTTGTTATTGGATATGGCGGTATCGGCTAATTTGGTGCTAGGACAACGTGCTATTTATGCATTAGGAGCAGAAGTGCGTAGCCGTCTGAACGGTTTGTATATGGCGATGTTTTTTGCCGGTGGCGCGATCGGTTCGACTTTGGGAGCCTGGGCTTACGTGCACGGTGGTTGGGACTTAGTGTCGTGGTGCGGTTTTGTGATGCCGCTGCTGGCAATGCTGTATTACTTTACTGAAGGCAAAGCTAAAAAATCAACTTCTTAGTGGATGGTTCTGCGTAAGTAAGATCAAATAATCAATTTGAAAATGACGGTTGCATTTTTTCAAATTGATGATTTGCGATTACTTAACATCTGTCTTTAAGAATGGAACTTATATAGATCGATTTTGCTCAGGCGCAAAAGACATCACTGAATAGATTTAAAGCAAAAAAGCTGCTCATTTGAGCAGCTTTTTTTATTGCGGTACAGATTAAGTCTATAACGACTTAAACACCCCAAAGAATATCTACTTTTTCTTTATTTGCAGCTTTGATCATCTCCAATAAAGGAGTGACGCGGGCGCCGAAGCTGACGTGCTCAATTTTCTCGTGATCATGGTCATCGCCTTGATCGCCATGGTGCAAAATCACGTCATGCTGAATTGCATCGGAAGCGGTGTGCTTGTTGGCCGCAACAGATTTTTCTAATGTCTCAATGACTGAGCTGGTTTCAGCGGCAGTAATGACACCGATTTTTGCTTCTTTGTGTAATAGCGACAGAATTGGCTCGGCGTGCGCTTGAAGCATCACAACGTCAGCAGCGGCTTTGGATTTAAAGGTGATTAACATAAGACCTCAACATATTGTTATTGATGAAAACATACTGCGAACAGAGTGTGATTAACTAGCGATTTTATACTTCACCAGCAAATTAAAGCACGAATTATAGCGATGAATTGTGAATGACGAGTGAAACTGTCAAATTAGTAATGTGTTACTTAATCATTCGCAAAGTATCTGCAATCATCAATTCGCCTTAAAAGAGCTCATAAACATATCAATATTCTCGCGCGAAATAGCTTTTTCCGGGCCGATTACGATGATTTGGTAAATGAGTTGATCTTTGCTGGATAAACGCGCGACTAGCAGCGTTGGTTTACCGTTCACTTCGCCGATGGCTTCTATTTGCATGTCGGTGCTCGTACCCTCACTATTCGTTTGTGCACTCGTGCTCTCTGCTTTGACTTTGCCGTTAATGTTTTTTAGCAAGGCAGTTTTCATCGCTTGTAGTGCTGCAGTAGCTTGTGCTGCGTCAGCCATCTTGGCGCTGCCGACCGCGAAGACCGTATCGTCCACTTCGGCCGCCGTCATTGTCATATTGGCTTTGACACCGTCCAGATCCACTTCGCGCGTATAGGTAGCGGGCTTAGCCGGCAACATGACGCTATAAGGTGCATTGCTGCCGTGGACTTGGCGCCAATTGAATGTGGGCGAACATGCGGCTAATAGGAAAGCAGCGCTTAGCGCGGCACATGTGCACAGTACTATTTTACGACCAGAAGATAGGGATTTTTTGAGCACAATGATTACAGTTCAAAAAAGAGCAAGGTTATGGTATTTGATGCTGGAAGGTGCGCACGCCCAAAATAACACCAATACCTAGCAGAACGACGCCGGTCAGCACCTGCCAGCCAGGCAACGTACCGCGCAAAATAAAAGCGTACAGCAATGCAGCCAGCGTTTCAAAAACAATTAATTGCGCCAATAAGGCAGTCGGCAAATGCTGACTGGCTTTATTCCAGAATAACGTTCCAAGCCATGATGCACACAAACCGATCAACAACATCAAACCGATAAACATCGTCGGCCGTGGACCGAGCGGAAAGTCATACGCGCCACCAGATAATTTTAGATAGATCCAATAGCCGGCAAAACCCAGCAACGCCAGCGGTAGGGTAGTTAAACCTTGCGCGGTCGCCCAAGTGGAGGGACTGATATGCGGATGGGCGTTCAGATATCGTGAGTTGACAATCGGATACCACGTCCAGGCAGCCACCCCAACCAGTGCAATCAAGCAACCCAAAGCATAATCAGAGAGCGAACGCTGGTGATCGCCAGCCAGTTTCATGTGCGCCAATTCCGCACTGTTGACGAACAATAAGCCAATCAAAATGACGAGCAAAGATGGCAACAGCAAACGCCAGGCGATACTTCTGGTTCCGTGCGCCGGCGACCAGTTTGAACAAACTGAAATCACCACCGGCAACGTGCCAATGATCATGGTCGGTAACGGTGCATCGGCTAATTGAATCGCCGTCGCCAACGCCGCGTAATAAATCAGATTGCCAACCAGCGATAATTTCATTGCAGCACGCCAGTCTGCGGGCGTAAGCAACGCAATCCGTCGACGATCAAGCAAAGCCGGGACTAACGCGATGCAGCCAAAGGCAAGATAACGCCCAAACGACAACACAATACCGGGATAGTCGTCGAGCAGTAATGGCGTAACAAACACCATTCCCCATACTAAACCAGCACCTAAGGCAAAGAGAATTCCAGTAAGCATAGATAGATTAAGTCAGCCGCGCCAGATGTCGTCGCACCGACAACACCGCACCGATCAACCCGAGTGCCGCGCCGAGTGCCAGCAAAGCCAGGGTAATGATCCAGTTTAAGGGTTGCAATTGAAATTCAGACGCATACAGTTTCGCCAGCTCGGCAATGACTTGATTCAATGGAGACAAACCAAATGCCACTACACTCAATGCTACTGCGCCAGCACACAAGCCTAATAACGCACCGGTGTAATAAAACGGCCGGTGAATATAGGCATTAGTTGCGCCGACCAGTTTGGCGACAGCAATTTCTTCGTGTTGTGTCAGTACTTGCAAACGGACAGTATTAAATACCACTGCTACCACGACGATGGCTAATGTGGCGGCCAAAAACAGTAACATCAAATGCGCAATGTGTAGCAATGCGGCCAGACGTTTGACCCAATCGGAATCGACCTGCACGCTTTCGACGCCGGGCAATGCTTTCAGCTGCTCAGCAATCGTATCAACTTGCATGGCATCGGTCGCATCCTGAAATCCGGATAGCGTCAGTACATAAGCGTCTGGCAGGGGATTCTGCCCCAATGTCGTGAGTGCATCGGATAGGCCGGTTTTACCTTTCAAATCTGCCAGAGCATTTTCGCGCGGGACGAAATTAATTTTTGCGCTCTTGGCATTGCGGTCGTTTTTTTGCAAAATCTCGCGTATCGGCGTTGCTAGTGCGGTGGCATTATCGCGTGCCGTGTCCATCGTCAGGAACACGCTGATTTCCGGTTCGACCGCCAGTTGTGCCGAAACCGGACGTATGTTTTCTAGTAAGGTTAAGCCTGCAATCGGCAACATCAATGCGATTGCCACCACCAGTACATTCATCGCAAAACTGCCAGGCGTTTTAATGACATGGCCAAAGGCGTCGCCAATCGCGGCGATGTGTTGTCGTACCCACGTTCCCATTGCCCTCATATTGCACCTTCCATTTCTGGTGTCGCGCTTGCCTCGGCCTTGTGCCAACGATCGACGATCTGTCCCCGTTCTAAACACACTACGTGATTTGCGCTTTGCAGGAATTGCTCATCATGGGTTGAGATCAGACAAGTCACGCCGGCCGCATGAAACGACTGTAGTGCGCTGAGAACATAATTGGCGTTATCACGATCGAGATTGGCCGTCGGTTCATCGGCCAAAATGATTTGTGGACGATTGACAATTGCGCGGGCAATCGCCACACGCTGCTGCTCTCCACCCGATAAGGATTCGGGCTTCGCTGCAATTTTTTCGCTTAGCCCGACTCTGTCCAATGCAGCGCGCGAACGCTTTTCTGCTTCCGCTTTCGTCGCTCCGGTCACCAGCAATGGCAGCATCACATTGGCCAAAACACTGCGATCCAGTAGCAAACGCTGTTCCTGAAAAATCAAACCAAGATTGCGCCGTAAATACGGCAAGCTGGCATTTTTGAGTTTGCCAATATCCTGACCGCTAACGGTGAGCGTGCCGCTAGTCGGACGCTCCATAGCGGCAATCATTTTCAATAATGTTGATTTACCCGCACCGGAAGGCCCCGCCAGAAAAATTAAATCGCCTTTATTAACGGTGAGTGTGATGTCACGCAAGGCGAAAGTGTCACGCGTATATTGTTTAGAAACTTGTTTGAATTCGATCATGTATGGGAATGACAAATAATTTAGCGAAGTAGGATGGGTAACGCTATGCTTTTCCCGACCCTACGAATGGCATCAATTTTTAACTCAACAAAGCATCAACAAATTCAACCGCATCAAACGGCTGTAAATCTTCTATTTGTTCACCAACCCCGATGAAATACACCGGAATCGCGCGGGTGGTCGCGATGGCGGCTAATACACCGCCTTTGGCCGTGCCGTCCAGCTTGGTGATGACTAAACCAGTCAGGCCGAGCGCATCATCAAAAGCCTTGACCTGTGCCAGCGCATTTTGGCCGGTATTGCCATCAATGACCAATAAAATTTCATGCGGAGCCGTCGCCATGCCTTTGGTAATAACGCGCTTGATTTTTTTCAGCTCATCCATCAAATGCAATTGGGTTGGCAAGCGACCAGCGGTATCTACCATGACAACATTAGTGCCACGCGCTTGCGCGGAATGGACGGCGTCGAATGCGACGGCGGCGGGGTCGCCTGATTCTTGGGCGATGACAGTGACGTTATTGCGCTCGCCCCAGATAGTAAGTTGTTCACGCGCGGCAGCACGGAAAGTATCGCCCGCGGCCAGTAGTACGGATTGTTTATGTGCCTGCAAATGTTTGGCAAGTTTGCCGATGGTGGTGGTTTTTCCGGCACCATTGACGCCAGCGATCATCATCACCATTGGTTGATGCTCGCCCAATATCATGGGTTTTTGTAGCGGCGTCAGCAAGTCGATCAGCAGCGTGCGTAATGCCGCTTTTACTTGTTGTGCTTCGGTTAATTTTTCGTCTTTGACTTTCTTTTTCAGCGACGCCAATAAAAAATGCGTCGCTTCCACGCCGGCATCTGAAACCAGTAACGCTGATTCCAATTCGTCATACAGATCATCATCGATCTTTGCGCCGATAAATAATGTGGTGAGATTGGAGGATGTTTTGCTTAAACCGGATTTGAGACGAGTCAGCCATGAACGCTTTTGTTCTGCCGGAATAGGCGCTGCCTCAATAATTTCTTCTTCCTCGACAACATTTTCATCGGTCAGGACTGGCTCGTCGGCATCGATGGCCGGTTCCGTGTAGTCTTTCTCGGACGGTTCGGTTGCGACAGTTTTGCCGGTTAAACGATCTAGCCAAGTGCGCTTGGCTTCAGCCACAGGCTCTGGCATGTCGGGCGCCATGCTTGCGGCACTTCCAACAATGACATCAACTGTCGCTGGCGCTTCATGCGATACGGGTAAGGCAGGGACGACTTCAGCTTGCACTTCAGGCAATACTGCTGGGTCTGTTTTCGGTTTTTTTTTGAAGAAGCTAAACATCAGTGGCTAAGTGTTAAAAAATATTTATAAAGATCGTCGGGAGAAGTAACGCCCTACAAGAGGAGGCGACATAGATGCTCAAGGTACAATCTCGGCATTCTATCAGAGCAACGCGTATCAAATTAAGATGACGCACTAAGCCAATCACAGGAAAGTAATGAAGCAAGGTAAAAGCATTCGCCCTAAGAAACCATCTCAAACACGCCAGGTCCGCATTATTGGCGGCATATGGAAGCGCACTCCTCTGGCCGTCATCGACAGCGAAGGTTTGCGCCCAACGCCAGACCGGGTACGTGAAACCTTATTCAATTGGCTAACGCATTTATTGGATGGTCGCTGGTCGCAGGTGCGCTGTCTGGATTTATTTGCTGGTACTGGCGCGCTCGGATTTGAGGCTGCGAGCCGCGGTGCGACGCAAGTGCTGATGGTTGAGCACAATACGCCGGCAGTGCGGCAATTGGAGCAAACCAAAGCCAAGCTGGACGCGGCGCAGGTGCAGATTCAACGTACTGATGCTTTATCCGCGTTGCAGAACGCCGGAACGCAAAATACGCGTTTTCATTTAATTTTTCTCGACCCGCCGTATCATCTGGATTGGCTAGCAAAAACATTACCTTTATGTGAGCGTTTGCTCGAAACGGGTGGTTTGGTTTATGTTGAGGCTGAGTTCTCACTTGCAGAGCCAGATGATGGCGCTGAACTGCCTGGTTGGATGGACGGCTGGCAAGTGGTGCGAAGTGACAAAGCAGGGATGGTGTTTTATCATTTGTTACAACGACAATTGACATAATTGCATTGCAAGCATTGTGTAAAATTCAGGCATAATGCGCGCTTTGAATGATGGCACATAAAACAGTAAATTAGATGCGCAGCACTCGAGGAAAACAAGATGGTCACAGCCGTATATCCAGGAACATTTGATCCACTCACCCGTGGGCATGAAGATTTGGTGCGTCGCGCATCGGGTTTGTTTGATAAATTGATCGTTGGCGTCGCCGAAGGTAAAAGCAAAAAACCTTTTTTTTCGCTAGACGAGCGCTTATCAATTGCTAACGAAGTGCTGGGACATTATCCCAACGTGCAGGTAGAAAGTTTTTCTGGCTTGCTCAAAGATTTCGTACGTCAGCATGATGCCAATGTGATTGTGCGTGGTTTGCGTGCGGTATCCGATTTTGAATTTGAGTTTCAAATGGCCGGTATGAATCGCTATTTATTGCCGGACGTAGAAACCTTATTCTTGACGCCATCAGATCAGTATCAATTTATTTCTGGCACCATCGTGCGCGAGATTGCGACCTTGGGCGGCGATGTTTCCAAATTTGTGTTCCCTTCAGTTGAAAAATGGCTGAAAGAAAAACTGATCGCGCAAGCGCAATTGCAGCAAGCGCAGTCACAGGTGGATTAAGTAGAGAGCGAAGGATGGAAGTGAGTAAGGAAGTGAGTAAGGAAGTGAGCAAGTTATGGCATTAATCATCACCGACGATTGCATCAACTGCGACGTGTGCGAACCGGAATGTCCGAACGATGCGATTTATATGGGGCCGGAGATTTACGAAATCGACCCGCATAAATGCACCGAATGCGTAGGTCATTTTAACGAACCGCAATGTCAGCAAGTTTGTCCGGTCGCCTGCATTCCATTCAATCCTGCATGGCGCGAAACGCCGGAACAATTGCAGGCAAAATATGAGCGCTTGCAAGCAGAGGCTAAAGCCAAAGCATCCTGATGGTATTCAGAACGCCAACGTCATTTCCAGCTCCTGTCCAACTCGCAATATTTCTCCTTCACCTTTCAGCAAGATCAGATTCATGCCAAACGTAATTCCGTCATCGACTTTGGGATTGGCGCGGTAGGTTTGTAAAATCTCTAGCGGATCAGGGCCAAATTTTCCAGTGGTTTGATCCACGGAAGGCATAGGGCAGCGCGGACATGGTTTTACTGGCTGCAGTTGCACGGTATCCGTACTGAATGTTTCCGTAAAATCTTCTTCGAATGCTTCCACGCCGTCGATCACAATATTGGGGCGGAAGCGATTCATAGGCAATGCATTACGCTGTTGCGCATGCAATTTCTGATTCAAATCATCCAGTGACGCTTGCGATATCAGCAGCATCGGATAGCCGTCCGAGAATAAGGTCGGGACAGCACGTCCATGTGTCCATTTTGCGCTCGCAAAGCGTTGGCTTGCAGCAGAAAAATGCACCAGGCGACAAGGTATACCGATCGCTTGTGTGAACCAGTTGGCGGCATTTTCGTTGCAATCATCGGCCTCAAGTGCGTCATCCCATATCACCACATCGCGCTTGTTGGAGGATGCTGAGTTTTCTGCAGCGCCCTGATACGCAATATTCAATGTCGGCATGCCTGGTGCGTTAACGTGCATACCTTGTTTATCAAGGCTGGGCACAATTAATGCCATCTGCGGATAGTCGCGTTGCGTTAAAAAATTTCCGGCGTAATCAACTACCATCCACTCGCGATCATTGGCTTGAAAATGACGCAAGCCAGCGGCAGTTAATCTCGCTTCTTGCAACGCAATTCCTGCGCAGGATTTGATTGGATAAATAGTGAGAGCGGTAACGATAGGCATAGCGTTTATCTGGTGTCTGGAGGTGTGTTGCCGAGAATCTGATGCAGCCATTCCCGCAGTAAAGCGATCTCGGCTATTTTCTCAGAGTCCGAGTTCGGTGACCAGACCGCGAAATAAGCGCCGCGTGCTGGTGCTTCTGTATTGAATCGACTATCGGCATCAAATAAGCGCACTAAGCGCCCCGTAGCAAGGTGATGTTGCGCTAAGCAGGAGCGTGCCAGCGCAATCCCTTGATCCGCCGCTGCAGCTTCCAGCAAGTGCATGGGATCGTCATACACGGGGCCGCTTTGTGGTTCGCGTGCTGTCATGCCAGCGGCTTTAAACCAGACTTCCCAGCCATTGTAATGAGCGTAACGCAATAGCGGTAGTCGCAAGAAATCTTTTGGTGTGAGTTTGGGGTGAGCAGCTAAAAATGCTGGACTACACACCGGAAAAGTCACTTCATCCAGCAATTTTTCATACGCCAATCCGGCAGTTTTGCGACGACCATACCAGATCGCGACATCGGCTTCCTCGAAGTCAAGAGGGCTGAGTTCGTGCGTGGTGCGCAGGCTGATTTGTAGTTGTGGGTGTTGTGCGTGAAACGCGTAAAGTCGCGGCACCAGCCACGCACCGGCAAATGAGGGTGGAGCGCTGACGCGTAAGGTTTGTACACTATGCTTGCGCTCATGCCGAGTCAGTCTGAGTGCTCTGTCCAGATCTTCCAACGCCAAACGGACTTGTTCAGATAACAGGCGGCCAGCTTCAGTCAGTATCATTTGCCGCCCTTGCCGCTGAAATAATTTACGTCCTGTATTGTCTTCCAAAGCACGAATTTGGTGACTTATCGCACTGTGAGTAATATTCAATTCTTCGCCCGCACGAGTGAAATTCTCCAGGCGAGCTGCAGCTTCAAACGCGCGTAATGATTGTATTGGTGGTAAGCGTTCAAACATGACTTTTAGAAATTTAATTCGTTATATGTTAGTTTTATTCACATATAAGGATAAAACATTTCGTTGGTGTTTGCAGTTAACGCATCATACGATGAAGCTATATATTTTTATATGGGCCAGGCAACATGAAGTCGAATTTAACTTTACCTCTACGCATCTTCGCTATTTTTTCATTTGGCTACTTCGTTTCGTACTTAGCCCGCGGTATCAACTTGCCGTTGGCACCATTGCTCAGTAGCGAAATCGGATTGTCGCCAGCGCAGCTGGGATTGTTGACCAGCGTGTATTTTTTCGCATTTGCGGCTTGTCAGTTGCCGTTGGGAATTTTCCTGGATCGTTTCGGTCCGCGCAAAGTACTCGCTTCAATGTTATTGCTGGCAGCAATGGGCGCATTGGTTTCGGCTAATGCGCATAGCTTTGGCATGCTGTTAGTTGGTCGCTTGTTGCTAGGAGTTGGCACTTCCGCTTGCATGATGGCGGGATTGAAAGCCATCATCACCTGGTTTCACCATGAATATTTGCCGTTGATGAATGGTGCTTTATATGCGATCGGCGGCCTCGGTGCGGTAGTGACAGGAACGCCGATTGCCTGGGCGCTGGGCCTCACTAGCTGGCGTGTTTTGTTTATGATATTGGCTGCGATCATCTGTGTGATTGTGCTGGCATTATATTTTTTCGTGCCGGAGAAAAAGGAGCCGCAAGCAAAAAACACATTCACATCGCAATTGCGCGGGATAACTCAAGTTTTCCGCAGCCCGATTTTTTGGCGCACAGCACCGTTGGTGATGGTCAGCCAAGGGGTGTTCATGGGTGTGCAAGGATTGTGGGCCGGACCGTATTTGCGTGATGTGGCGCATATGTCCGCCGCCGCTGCCGCTAATATCATTGCGATTATTGGCTTGGCGATGGTGGCTGGAGCGGCGGGGTTTGGTTGGTTAGCGCGTCGTCTGCAGGTTAAGGGTATTTCATTGCACGTTACTGCTGGCGCGGGGATGCTGGCATTTATGTTAACTCAGTTGCTTATCTTGCTCGCAGTACCGTTACCGGCATGGTTGTTATGGAGTTTGTTCGGCGTCTTTGGCACGGCAGGAGTTTTGCCGTATGCATCGCTGACCAAAGAATTTCCTGTGGAACTTGCCGGCCGCGTCAGCACCGGATTGACGCTGACAATTTTCATTGGTGCATTTATTGTGCAGTATGGATTCGGTTTGCTACTCAATGCCTGGCCGCATCAAGGCATGCACTACGCGGTGAGCGCACATCAGATGAGTTGGATGATTGCTATCGGTGTGCAGGTTTGTGCTTTTGCCTGGTACTGCAAACCGGGAATGCACAAGGCTGCGCTCTTTTCTGCAACTTGTGGGAGAGAGGCCGTGTGATGAATGGCATAGCGGATCATTTTTCAAATGTTCAGCCATATCTCCGCCAAGAATGTCGTGCAGTCTGACTAGTAATGCGGCTATCATTATAAGTATCCTCAAAAGCCGTTTAGGCTATGTTGTTCCTTGCTTAAACGGTTTTTTTGGCATACTTAGGAATTCTGCAATTCAGGACTTATCCAGTATTCCGGATAAGTTCCACAAATAAGACACCTCATGGAAAATAGTGAAAATCAAGTTATAGCTAAACCGCGCAGTAATCCATTCCGTAAAACATGCAATGCATTGTTTTTCAGTCTAGTCACTTTAGTCACCATTAGCCCAACTGTATGGGCTGCTCCTAACAGCGTCTATCTTGAAGATTTGACCTGGACTGAAGTGCACGACGACATCCAGGCAGGTAAAAACACCATCATCATTCCCGTCGGCGGCACTGAACAAAGTGGCCCGCATATGGCACTGGGCAAACACAATGTGCGTGCCAAGGTATTGGCAGGCAAGATCGCTTCGATATTGGGCAATGCTCTGGTGGCGCCAGTCATCGCTTACGTACCAGAGGGAAGTATCACGCCACCGAGTGGGCATATGCGTTTTGTCGGTACGATTTCGGTGTCGGACGATGCTTTTCAAAGTATTTTGGCTTCGGCAGCGCGTAGTTTCAAACAAAATGGTTTTGTGAATGTGATACTGATCGGCGATCACGGTGGTTATCAAACGCAACTAAAAGCAGTGGCGACACGTCTGAATCATGATTGGGCCTCGTCACCAGCGCGTGCGTTTTATATTGCCGACTATTACAAAGCTGCCGACAGTGATTTTGCGCAGCTCTTGCGCAGCAAAGGCTTTACGAACGAGCAGATCGGCGTGCATGCCGGCACCGCCGATACGTCGTTGACGCTGGCCGTTGATCCGTCGTTGGTCAGGTTGAATCAAATGCAACGTAGTCCTGAGAAAAACAACGGGGATAATGGCGATCCACGTCCTTCAACTGCGGCATTGGGTCAGTTGGGCGTCGATATGATTATCTCCAAAACGGTAGCGGCAATTCGCACTGCTGTAGCAGCACCACGTTAAGCAATTAAGCAAAGAGTAAAGCACGTATAAACAAGAATTGTGAGAGTAACTATGAATAAAAGTCGTATAACAATCGCTTCCATTGCACTCATCCTGTTGGGATCGGCTGCATGGTGGGGTATTTCTGCTAAATCGAACAGCGCGTCAGCGCCAGCCAATGTACTGACGACTGCTGATGCTGCGCCAGTTGCCACAACTGATGCCGTGGTTACGGTGCCTGGCATGCCAGCGGTGATTGATAAAAATAATTTATATAGCGAGACCGCATCTGGCCACATGAGTGCGGCAGTTGCTGGTGCTCTGGAACGCGTTTATGTGCCCAACCATAGTGGTAACAGCGTGTCCGTGATTGATCCGACGACGCTGAAGGTAGTCGATACTTTCAAGGTCGGCAACACCCCGCAACACATTGTGCCATCGTGGGATTTGCGTACCTTGTGGGTTGCCAATAATGCTGAAGGCCGTCCCGATGGCAGCCTGACGCCGATTGATCCCCTGACTGGCAAGCCTGGCACTGCGATTCCGGTAGAAGATCCTTACAACTTGTATTGGACGCCCGACGGTCAATCAGCAATTGTGGTGGTCGAAGCACAGAAACGTCTCGACTTCAGGGATCCACACACCATGGCATTGAAGTTTTCGATCGCTACGCCAGAGTGCGGCGGTATCAATCACGCCGATTTCTCGATTGATGGCAAGTTCGCATTATTTACCTGTGAGTTTGATGGTGCGGTCACCAAAATTGATATGGTCAATCACAGTGTGATCGGCACGCTAAAATTGAGTAAATACTTTGATCGTCCTGATGCACTTGAGGCCATTTCAAAAGCTGGTGGGGAAAGTAAGAAGTTCAGGCAAATTCCTGATCCAAGTAAATTGGGTGGGCAGATATGCGCGACCAAAGGCATGCCGCAAGATGTACGTGCATCGCCAGACGGCAAAATTTTCTATGTTGCCGATATGATGGCCGATGGTGTGCATGTAGTGGACGGTGCGTCGTTCAAGCAGATTGACTTCATTCCTACTGGCGTTGGCGCACACGGCCTATATCCAAGTCGCGACGGTAAGCATCTATATGTTGCTAATCGCGGCTCGAATGAAATTCACGGTAAACGGGGTGGCCCAGGAAGTATTTCAGTGATTGATTTTGCCACTCGCAAGGTCATCACAAATTGGCCGATTCCTGGCGGCGGCAGCCCGGACATGGGTAACGTCAGTGCTGATGGCAAATATCTGTGGTTGTCCGGTCGCTTTGATGATGTTGTCTATCGCATAAATACGACGACTGGTGTGGTTGACAAAGTTAAGGTCGGACGTGAGCCGCATGGCTTGACAGTATGGCCACAACCAGGTCGCTACTCGTTGGGACATACAGGGAATTTGCGATAAGTTGAGTTCGTCTGACTGACGTAAAACAGGGCTGAGTAAGCATTTGCATAAATGCCATACTCAGCCCTGTTTTACATAGAGTTTGAAGTGAAAACGAATCAAAATTGATTCAACGGAATCTTCAAATACCGCACGCCATTTTCTTCTTCTGGTGGCAAATCACCAGCGCGAATATTGACTTGAATTGCAGGCAGCATCAAGGTCGGCATGCCGAGTGTGGCGTCGCGTCGTTTGCGCATGTTGACGAATTGCTCTTCCGAAATGCCATCGGCGACGTGGATATTCTCCGCGCGTTGTTGCGCGACAGTGGTTTCCCATGCGACTGCGCGATTTTCTGGCGGATAGTCATGACACATATACAAACGTGTGCCACCAGGCAGGTTTAATATGCGCCGTATGGATGCATACAACATCTGCGCGCTACCACCGGGAAAATCGCAGCGCGCACTGCCGACATCTGGCATGAATAGCGTATCGCCGACAAACATGATTTTTTCTTCTGCCGAATCATCAGCGTAGATTAAATACGCCATGTCAGCAGGGGTGTGCCCAGGCACATGCCACGCTTGCGCGCACAAATTACCAATATGAAAAACCTCGTCCGGCGCGAATAAATAATCAAACTGCGCACCATTTGCTGCAAATCCCGGCTCCAAATGATAGATGTCTTTGAATATATGTTGAACGCTACGAATTTGCTCGCCTATCGCAATTTTCCCACCGAGATGTTGGCGCAAATAAGGCGCTGAAGACATATGATCAGCATGTACGTGTGTTTCCAATAGCCATTGCACTGTCAGTTTTTGTTCTCGCACAAAATCGATAATCTGATCAGCGGAAGCGGTTGAAGTAGTGCCTGATTTTGCATCGTAATTCAATACTGGATCGATAATGGCGCAGGGCGTTCCGGGGCCTGCATAGACAATGTAAGTGACTGTGCATGTCGCTGTATCAAAAAAACTTTGGACAACGGGTAGGGACATAAGATTATCAGTTGGTCATCAGAGGTTAGAATTAGCGCTTACGAAAATTGCCTGAGCAGCGTAGTGCGCTGCTTGCCGTGTCATTATATGGCAGGGTTTGCAAATTCGTTGCAGGGACGCATGCGTGAGTCCTAAGAGGCGATGTAGCAATATATCAGGGCTTAAGTATAAAAGGAGAATCCATGGGTGAAAAAATATTGATGTCGGCAGAGATATTTGATGTTGTGATTATTGGTGGCGGCGCTGCTGGCATCGGTGTTTCGGCGAGTTTGTTGCGACGTCGTCCAGATTTACGTATTGCCATTGTTGAACCTAGCGATACTCATTACTATCAACCGGCATGGACACTGGTTGGTGCTGGTGAATTTGATGTAACCCGAACCCGGCGGGCCATGGCAACGTTGATACCCGCGCAGGTGACCTGGATAAAAACTGCGGCAACAAAAGTAGCGCCTGATCGCCGCTCTGTGTTCTGTGAAGATGGGCGAGAAATCCGTTACGATCAACTCATCGTTTGCCCCGGCCTGCGTCTGGCGTGGGAGAGAATCGAAGGTTTGGAACAGACATTAGGCAAGAACGGCGTCACGTCAAATTATCGCTACGATTTATCTTCTTACACTTGGGAGCTGGTGGCGCAATTGAAAAAAGGGAAAGCGCTTTTCACTCAGCCCGCTATGCCAATCAAGTGTGCCGGCGCACCGCAAAAAGCCTTGTATCTGTCATGTGATTATTGGTTGCGATCTGGTGTGCTATCTCAGATTGAGGTGGAATTTAATAATGCTGGCGCTGCACTATTTGGTGTTGCCGCATTTGTGCCGCCGCTAATGGAATACATGAAAAAATATCAGGCTCAACTTGCATTCAATTCCAATTTGGTGAAAGTCGACGGTGCTGAGCGACTGGCGTGGTTTGATGTCAAAGATGCCGATGGCAATGTGACACGTGTCAGCAAGTCGTTTGATATGCTGCATGTCGT
The DNA here is from genome assembly GCF_009497155.1 of Glaciimonas soli. GTDB lineage: Bacteria > Pseudomonadota > Gammaproteobacteria > Burkholderiales > Burkholderiaceae_D > Glaciimonas > Glaciimonas soli. Next base: position 143,664 of record NZ_WINI01000003.1, on the reverse strand, counting down.
GCCACCGCAAGTTGCACCGAATTTTATCCGCGATAGTGGTCTTGCCGATGGTGCCGGGTGGTGCGAAGTGGATCACGCTACTTTGCAGCATCTGCGCTATCCAAATATATTTTCACTCGGTGATGCGTGCTCTGCCCCGAATGCCAAAACCGTAGCGGCGGTGCGCAAACAAGTGGTGATTGTGGCGGAAAACCTGATTGCTGCGCGTGAAGAGCGAATGCTGTCGAATAAGTACGACGGTTATGGCGCATGTCCATTGACGGTTGAAAAAGGTAAGGTGATTTTGGCAGAGTTCGGCTATGGTGGAAAATTATTACCGACCTTTGCACTGGATCCTACTATCGCACGGCGCAGCGCCTGGTTTTTGAAAACCACCGTTTTTCCTGTAGTTTACTGGCACGGTTTGTTGCAAGGGCGAGAGTGGCTGACGCATACATCATCCACAGTACGTAATCCCGCATAACTGTTTATAGGTCGTTGCCTCCGGCTTGCCGTACTATCGTACTGTCTGCGTCAGGACGCCTGGTCGAAACAGTTTTGCGGAATCCCTTATAAGAAAATTCGTAGGAAAAATCATGAGCAAATTTGAGTGCCTTAGCAACACATCCACACAGCTAGGTGAATGCCCGCGTTGGGATGAAGTCGAAAAAAAATTGTACTGGGTCGATATTCTGGCACCAGCAATCCACGTTTTTAGTCCCGATACCGGGCAGCAGCAAACCTTGCAAGTCGCTGAGCATATCGGCTGTTTTTCGCTGGTGAATGACGGCGATGATGCCAAGTTTATTGCTGGCATGCGTTCCGGTATATGGCTGCTGGGTGCCGATGGCAAGCAACTCAGGAAGTTGGCAGACAATCCCGAAGATCAGGCGCACAGCCGCTTTAACGACGGGCGTTGCGATAGTCAGGGGCGTTTTTGGGCAGGTACGCTGGATGAACCTAAAGCGGGTGGCAAGGCGCATCTTTATCGCTTTGACGCGAGCGGTTTAAAATCAATGGACGGCGGTTTGTTAACTTCCAATGGCGCAGCCTTTAGCCCTGATCAGCGTTGGATGTATCACTCAGATACACCTAAATTCACCATCTATCGTCATGCATATGATGAAGCGACTGGTACCTTAGGTGAGCGCGAAGACTGGGTGCGCTTTACTCCGACAGAAAGTGATCGCGGCCGCCCTGATGGTGCAGCGGTTGATAGCCAGGGTTATTACTGGAGTGCTTTATATGAAGGCGGGCGCGTAGTGCGAATTTCGCCCGAGGGGAAGATAGTCGAGACTTATCCGCTACCAGCGCGCTGTCCAACCATGTGCGCTTTTGGTGGCGATGATTTGCGGACTTTATATGTAACTACTGCGCGTGCGGGGCGACCAGAAACTGAATTGCAGCAGTATCCTCAATCAGGTAGTGTATTTGCGATGCAAGTCGCGATTCCTGGATTGCCGGAACGACGTTTCGGACAGTAGGATAAAAAAAGGCGCTGAAGATTCAGCGCCTTTTTATTTTATGGCGTTAAGCAGCTGCATTCGCATTTTCATCTAACCCAACATCGCTATTGGCGGCGTTGTAAACAGCCAGATCAAGCAAGCCTTCCTCTTTTGCAACCAGCACTGGCACCAACATTTGGCCAGTGACATTGGTCATCGTGCGCATCATGTCGAGTATGCGATCAATCGCCACCAGATAACCGATACCTTCCAGCGGCAAGCCAGCAGAGCTGAGCACTAACGTGACCATCACAATTGCTGTACCGGGAACACCGGCAGTACCAAAGGAGCCAAGCACAGATGCCAGCAAAATGATGAAGTATTGCGAGGCTTCCAAATGCAAGCCGAAATACTGGGCAACGAAGATAGACGCAATTGCCGGATAAATCGCGCCGCAGCCATCCATCTTGATAGATGCACCTAACGGTACAGCAAACGCAGCATATTCCTGTTTGACGCCCATGTTATGCACCACGCTACGCAACGCGATGGGCATTGACGCGAAGCTTGATGAACTGGTGAAAGCAACTTGCATCGCCGGGAAGGCGGCACGGAAAAAGCGTATTGGATTCAACCCATGTGTCAGCAATAAACCGCCGTACACCACGACAATATGCAAGGCGCAAGCCAGGTACAGCGCAAAAACGAAATTACCTAATGGGAGTAAGCGTTCAAAACCGTAAGTACCCACCAGTGCCGCAATCAAACCGAAAGTACCGAATGGCGTCACTTCCAACACAAAGCGCGTGACTTGAATCATCGCGCTGCTACCTTCATTGAATAGCTCGCGTAAACGTACGCTCTTGTCGCCCAGTTTGACTAAAGCGATACCCAGCAATGCGGCGAAGAAAATCACTTGCAGAATTTTGCCTTCTGACAGTGCCTTGAATGGATTGGCAGGGACGACATCGAGCAACACTTGGATTGGCGTCGGCACTTCGCGCACGGTATAGTCAGCAGCCATCTGCAATTTTCCAACCCCTAAACCCGGGTTAATCGTATGCGCCACGACCAAGCCTACGCCGACCGCCAGAATCGCAGTGACCGCAAACCACAGAAAAGTCTTGCCACCCAGTTTGACCATGCTTTGCACGCCATGCAGGCTGGAGACACTATTGACCACCGCAAAAAATACCAGCGGCACTGCAATCATTTTAATTAAGGTGACATACAACTTACCCAGCGGGCCAAACCACGCCTCGGCCGGAGCGCCGACCAGCCAACCGGCTAAAGCGCCAAGGATAAAACCAGCAAGAACGCGTTGCCAAAAAGGAATACGGAACCAGAGAGAGAAGATTTTCATAAGTGATTACGCAGTACTGAATATTAAATAGCCGGGAAGTATCGCAAATGTACCTTCTATGCGTCCAATATAGTTTCGAAGTAAAGATATAACGGATTCTTGAAAAATTACCATCAAGAAAGTTCAGCAACAAATAAAAAAGCCTCGAAATATCGAGGCTTTTAAAGTAGGTAAGTACTAACGATTATTTACACGTTAAACAAGAAGTTCAACACGTCACCATCCTTGACGATATATTCCTTGCCTTCGGCCCGCATCTTGCCAGCTTCTTTCGCGCCAGCCTCACCTTTGAACGTGATGTAATCTTCATAGGCGATGGTTTGGGCGCGGATAAAGCCGCGTTCGAAGTCTGTGTGGATGACGCCTGCCGCTTGTGGGCCAGTGTCGCCGACGTGGATGGTCCATGCGCGCACTTCTTTTACACCAGCGGTGAAGTAGGTTTGCAGGCCGAGCAGTTTGAAAGCGGCGCGAATCAGACGATCCAAGCCAGGTTCTTCCATACCCATGTCAGATAAAAATTCTTTCTTATCCGCGTCATCTAATTCAGCGATTTCAGATTCGATGGCGGCGCAGATAGCAACGATCGGTGCGTTTTGCGAGGCTGCGTATTTAGTCAGTTGATCCAACAATGGATTGTTCGTGAAACCGCTATCGGAAACGTTGGCAACATACATTGCCGGTTTGGCAGTGATCAGGCACAGTGGTTTGATCAGGGCCATTTCTTCGGCGTCCAGACCGCAGGCGCGTACCGGTTTGGCATTGTCCAGTTCTGGCATCAAACGTTCTAATACTGCGACCAGCTTGGCGGCATCTTTGTCGCCAGAGCGCGCTTTTTTGTTTTCGCGATGAATCGCTTTTTCAACCGTACCCATGTCGGCAAGGGCGAGTTCTGTCTGAATCACTTCGATATCGTCTAGCGGGCTGACTTTGCCGTTGACGTGAATCACGTTATCGTCTTCAAAGCAGCGCACCACGTTGACGATGGCATCGGTTTCGCGAATGTGTGACAGGAATTGGTTGCCTAAGCCTTCACCTTTGGACGCGCCAGCCACCAGACCTGCGATATCAACAAATTCCACTGTCGCCGGCAGGATGCGCTCTGGTTTGACGATGGCAGCTAAAGCATTCAAACGCGGATCAGGAACTTCGACCACGCCAACGTTAGGCTCAATCGTGCAAAACGGATAGTTTTCCGCAGGGATTCCGGCTTTAGTCAGCGCATTGAAAAGGGTAGATTTGCCAACGTTAGGAAGGCCGACGATGCCGCATTGGAGACTCATGATAGGTTCTTTACAAGTAATTAAAGCTGTTTGAATTAATCCGCTATTTTACCGGAAGCGGTGACTGTTATTGATATACGCGCAGCAGTGGCTGGTAGCGCATATTCTGCGCACGGTTTCATGGCGCAGATATCGGAGAGAGGGTTATGCTTGCACGACTATCGCACCTGTTAATTTCTGCCTCTTTGAGATTCACCTTATTGAGCGCAGCATGCGCTGCCAGCCACTGCGCCGAGTTACGTTTGTTATTATTTTGCCGTATGCAATTGCATTGTCGCTTCGGAGAATTTCCCCTCGCACAATAGTGGAATAATTTTTACGCTATCGGCAATAGCATCATTAATCAGAGGTTGCTCTTCCTTGCGCGGTCTATGCAATACAAAATCAGCAACGCCTTGCGATAAATTCAGTGTGCGTGGATGGCCAATGCCGATCCGTAAGCGCCAATAATCTTGCGTGCCGAGTGAGGCAGTGATACTTTTCAAGCCGTTATGTCCGCCGGAAGAGCCACCTTTTTTGAGTTTGGCTACGCCGGGCATCATGTCTAGTTCATCATGCACAACCAGGATTTCTTCGGCATTGATTTTATAAAAGCGCGCGAGCGCCGCGACCGACTGACCGGAAATATTCATAAACGTTTGCGGTTCCAGCAGCCAGATTTCTTCGCCTGAAATGTTAACTTTACCGACGAGTGCTTTGAAGTCGGTTTTACGTGCCAGATTGCAGCCCAAGTCTTGTGCCAGATTGTCGACTAACCAGAAACCAGCGTTATGGCGGGTTTGTTCGTATTCCGGGCCAGGATTGCCTAGGCCGACGATGAGGCGTATTGACATGGTGTTTGTTAGTAATAGCAAATAGATGCTGTGATCATAATAAAAAACCCGCCACGAAGGCGGGTTTTGTTAGCCAAAAGGCTAAATTACTTCTTGTCAGCGTCAGCAGCAGGTGCAGCAGCAGGCGCTTCAGCTTCAACTTTACCAGCTGGAATTGCAGCAGTTGCAAGAGTCAGATTTTCTTGGCTAACAGCAGTAACGCCGTTTGGCAATTTAACATCAGCTAAGTGAATCGAATGGCCAACTTCCAGACCAGACAAGTCAACTTCAATGTGCGCTGGCAAATTAGTTGGCAAGCAAGAAATTTCCAGATCAGTCATTACGTGGCTGATGATACCGGCCGACAATTTAACTGCTGGTGAAACTTCAGCGTTAACAAAGTGCAATGGCACTTTTACGTGAATAGCTTGAGTAGCATCAACGCGTTGGAAGTCAACGTGCAATACCAATTGTTTGTAAGCGTGGACTTGGAAGTCACGCAACAGTACTGGCTGCGATTTACCGTCGATTTCCAGATCAAGAATCGATGAGTGGAATGCTTCTTTTTTCAACGCATGGTACAGCGCGTTGTGATCCAATGCCAAATTAACTGGCGCTTCTGTACCACCGTATACAATCGCTGGTGTCTGACCAGCATTGCGCAGGCGGCGGCTCGCTCCGGTTCCCTGTAATTCGCGTTTAAATGCGATAACTTTCATTTTACTTCTCCAATAGCGTAGAGCATTTGCCCTACTTGTTAAAATCTCCCGCGACCAGGAGATTTAAGAACGCCTTCTAAATGAAGGCGTAAATTCTGGGCACCTCGAAAAACCTACTGCGCAACGTTAACTTGCATTTGCGATGCTCACCGTACCTGCGTACGGCTGCGCTTCTCAACGCAATTTATCGCCGCTCGCTACGGTTTTTCGAGGCACCATTATGGGTATTACTCTTCAAACATCGACATAACAGAATTGCCTTGGCTAATCCGTTTGAAGGTTTCTGCCAGCAATTCCGCGCATGATAATTGGCGGATCTTGCTGCAAGCCTTGGCTGCAGGAGACAATGGAATCGTATCTACTACGACTAATTCATCTAATGGCGAATTAGTAATGCGTTCCAACGCGGGGCCTGACAATACCGGATGTGTGCAATAAGCAATGACTTTCTTGGCGCCACGTTCTTTCAGTACTTCCGCAGCTTTGGTCAGCGTGCCTGCCGTGTCGACCATGTCATCCATAATCACGCAGTTACGGCCTTCAACTTCACCGATGATGTTCATCACTTCAGATACATTTGCTTTTGGACGGCGCTTGTCGATAATCGCCAGATCACAATTCAAACGTTTTGCCAGCGCGCGCGCACGAACAACACCGCCGACATCTGGTGATACCACCAGCAGATCATCATATTTTTTATTGACCAAATCACCCAGCAAAATAGGCGAGGCATAAATATTATCAACCGGGATATCGAAGAAGCCTTGAATCTGGTCTGCGTGCAGATCCATAATCAGTACGCGTTCAACACCGGCTTCTTGCAACATATTGGCAACAACCTTTGCCGAAATCGCTACGCGAGCTGAGCGCGGACGACGATCTTGGCGGGCGTAACCGAAATAAGGAATTGCGGCAGTAATGCGACCGGCAGAAGCCCGTTTTAATGCATCAACCATCAAAATGACTTCCATCAAATTGTCATTGGTCGGTGCGCAGGTTGATTGCAGAACAAAAACATCCTTGCCGCGGACGTTTTCATTAATTTCAATGGCGATTTCACCATCAGAAAATTTGTCGACCTTACATTTGCCCAGTGGAATACCAAGCTGTTTGGCTACTCCTTTAGCGAGTTCCGGGTTTGCGTTACCGGTAAAAACCATGAGGTTTTCGAGTGCCATGGGGAGTCCTGAATGCGATCGGTTAATGTGAACAAAAAGTGAATACTAAGCAGACAAAGTAAAAAGCCGCGTGCTTGACTATGAGTCTTGCGTTGCGGCTTATTTTTATGTTTTGCTTATTTTGCGACTGCTGACGCTTTAAAACTAATGGCAGGGGAAGAAGGACTCGAACCTTCGCATGCTGGAATCAAAATCCAGTGCCTTAACCAACTTGGCGACTCCCCTACGCAAACTGTTGTTGTTTATTTACGTGCACTATGAAATGCACTGAAAAAATAAGCAACGAAATTTGGAGCACGAATTATATCAAATCTTTTAGCGGATGGCACTCTATCGCGCTCGCTTTCCATGCTTTCCAGTGTTTTTTTTGCGTTTTTAATTGCATTAAAACCACATCAGCTTGTTCTTCGTCTGTAAAAGCACAAAATACACAAGCGCCGGAGCCAGTCATCCTGGCATCCCCATATTTTTTCAGCCATGAAATAGCTTCAGCAACAACGGGGAACAGCTTGGTAGCAACGATTTCTAAATCGTTCTTTCCAAAACATCTTTGATGCCCTGAAAAGTCCGCTATTTTGACTAGTTTTGTGTCCCGTGTCAATTCTTCTGACGAAAAAATTAAAGCAGTCGGAATGCTGACGCCCGGTTCTATGACGACGTACCAGGCCGCAGGGGTCTGAACTGCTTGCAATGTTTCACCAACGCCTTCGGCAAATGCATTTTGACCAAAGACGAAAAAAGGTACGTCAGCACCTAATTGCAAGCCGATTTCCATCAACTCCGTGCGTGAAAAGCCCGTTTGCCAGAGATGATTTAGGGTCATCAATGTCGTTGCCGCATCTGAAGAGCCGCCACCCAATCCACCGCCCATAGGTAATATTTTTTTGATGGCGATATTTGCGCCGAGGCTGGCTTTAGCTTGTCCATCTTTTTTTTTCGCCGCGATTTGCAGCAATTTGGCTGCGCGAACGATTAGGTCGCTTTCTTCCGCGACGCCGGGGATATCGGTGATGCGGCGAATAACGCCATCGTTGCGCGTTTCGAAATCGAGCAGATCGCCATAGTTAAGCAGTTGAAATACCGTTTGCAATAAATGATAACCATCTGAGCGCCGGCCATTGACGTGCAAAAAGAGATTGAGTTTGGCTGGTGCCAGACAGTTATCTAGCGAGCGAATTTCATGGTTCATGGTGATGCGTGGCTTGAACAAGGTTGGAGTTAGCGAGGCTGGCGTTAATGCGGTTGCCAGTTATCAATCACGATGCGGATGGCAACCGGACCTGCTTGCTCGGTATTGCGGCTTAAATCTATGCGCTTTGCATAGCCGCTGTTATCAGTGCCAGTTTGCCAATTCGTATATTGAATCAACCAATGATCAGAAGTGGTAACCGAAGTAACCGCGCTGCTATCACTGGTCGGGTTAAGGTTAAAACGTTGATCTTTGCTGTCATTGCCGAATGCTTGCAACCAATCCCGCATTCCCGCTATAGGTAACGGCCAGCCAAGCGCCTCACTCGTCAATTGATCGACATCCGCAGCGGTACGTATGGGTTGGCCTGCTTGTTGCAGCGTCGACAGGTCAGGGGTGATGTTGATAGTTGCCAGTGTTTGGCCGAGCGGGGACAGCAACGTGACCACGGTATGATCCAAGGTTTGTGACCAGGTAAAGCTGCCGTATACTGCTTGCTCTTTACCGTTTTGTTCGTAACGAACAGACAAGCGACCGCCTAAATCTATAGCCTTATAGTATGGTCGTTGCGCTGGTGCCGCCATTGCAGCAGTTGTTGCAATGGCGGGAGTTGTTTCACTGATGTGGGCTGGCGACGTTGATAAACTCGAGCAACCCGCACTAAATAACGCGGCAATCGTGATTGTCGCCATCGTTGCACTTTTACGGAGAAAATGCATCACAAGACAACCTGTAAACGTTTTAACGTTTCATTCAAGGTTGTGCTTTTCGGGTCTTTGCTGCGTACTTCACGCCATACTTTTTGCGCGGCGTCTTTTTTTCCCTGCGCCCACAACACTTCACCCAAATGTATCCCGATTTCAGGATCTGGCAGCGTGCTGTAAGCCATTTGCAAGTGCGATTCTGCATCAACCAGATTACCCATGCGGAATTCTACCCAGCCCAGGCTATCCATAATGAACGGATCTTTGGGGCTTAAAGCAGAGGCTTTCTTGACCAGTGTCAGTGCTTCCGGCAAGCGGGTGTTGCGCACTGCAAATGAATAGCCCAGTGCATTGTAGGCTTGCGCACTATCGGGGGATAGCTTCATTACTTTGCGCAACGCAGTTTCCATGACACTGGTGTTATTCAATTTATCGGCGATGAGGGCGTAGTCATATAGTAAATCGATATTTTCCGGATGCGCTTTCAGTGCGGTTTCCAGCACATTAAAAGCATCCATATAGCGGTGCGCATCTTGCAGTATTTGTGCTTCCACCTGAGCGACCAGAATTTCGTCAGACTCTTTTGATGTTTCTATTTCCGACAATATCGTACGGGCGCCGTCGACGTCACCACCTCTGGCGGTCAATTCAGCGCGCTTTAATTGGGCATCCAGATACGCATCCCCTGGGCCGACCCGACTTAACCATATAAGGGCACTAGCGTTGTCCTTGCGATCCATTGCCAACTTCGCCAAAATCATCAATGCTTGCGAGTTGTCGCGTCGAGGATCTGGATGTGCCGCCAATTCATCGACGTAATCGCTTAAGAATTGTTCTGCCGCTTTGGTATCGCCGATCTGCGCATTCAATAGCCCCAATGCCAGCAGCGTCGTTGCATCTTCTTTGTTGTCTTTATATAAAATATCAAACTGAGCACGCGCTTTTTCGTATTGCTTTTGCTCTATCAAGGTGCGTGCGTAGGCAATGCGGATTTCATGCGATTTGGGATGTTGCGCCAGAAAGTCAGCTATCGTTTTTTCTGCAGCTTGCTTATCCGGAGATACTTGCGCTGAAGTCAGGATGGCCAACTCAGACTCCGGGTTCAGTTGCAATGCGCGCGCAGCCTCCTGATTGGCGCGGGCGCTGTCGTTATTGGCGAACGCAGCTTGTGCCAATGCGACATGTGCTTCCGCCATATCGGCATAAGGTGCTACCAAATTCTCCAGTAATTTAAAAGCACCGGCTTTATCTTCGCTGCGTGTTAACAAACGTTGAATCTGAAGCATTAATACGCCCCGATCTTTTGGTGGCGAATTTTTCAGGCGCTGGGCAAGCAACGGTTGCGCTTCTTCCAGATGATTGCTGAGCATGACGAAGCCGAGATAATACTGCGCAGCCTCTTCTGAGTCGGGTGCCAATTCTCGCCAGAGGCGAATCGCAGTTAATGCTTCGGTAGGATGTTTAGCGGTCAGCGCCATTTCCGCCGCACGGCGAGCCAGGCGTGGATCGCGTGTTTGCTGTGCCAGACTTAACAATGTGACGTAACCTGCCTGCCAATTGCCACGTTGGAAGGCAATTTCAGCATTGAGTATGCCCGCCAAAATTCTTGGGCTTAAACTGGCTGAAGGCAGATGCTCGTGAGCGATCTTGCCCGAGGTTGGAGCGCCGGCACTGTCGTTTGCGTCATCTTTAGCATCGTCAGTTTTTGGTGCTGTTGCCGCATCCTGCGTACTCTCTTTTACTGGGGGCTTGGCATTTTTACTGTCATTATTGGTTTGAGCAAAGCTGACACCTGCCGTGAGCATGGTCGAGAGCGTTACAATAGCAAGAGTTTTTTTCAAGAGAATATCCCGGCTGACAAATATAGAAATAACGTCTGTTGTTCCTATATTTGTATTATCGAAGGTGGTTGTCGAAGTAAGTTGATTTTACGCTGAAACGGGCCGTTCGCGTCGCGTAGATGGTGATGTTCGAGTTGTATTTGCTTAACAAGTTCATAGGATTTACCTTGCACTATGCCAGAACTCCCAGAAGTTGAAGTCACGCGGCGTGGCGTTACGCCTTATCTTGAGGGGCAGATTGTCACTGCTGTCATTTTTCGGCACAGCGGTTTACGTTGGCCATTTCCACTGGATCTGGCGAATCATCTAATCGGTTGCCGGGTGCGCGGCACAGGCCGGCGCGGCAAATACCTGTTAATTCACTTTGATCATGGCAGCCTGATTATTCATTTGGGGATGTCGGGAAATTTGCGTATTCTTCCATTGGAAACCATCCCGAAAAAGCACGATCATTTCGATTTAGTCGTGGGGCAGCAGGTGATGCGTATGACTGATCCGCGCCGCTTTGGTGCGGTGCTGTGGCATGACGCAGAAAAAGGACCGGTTGAGCAGCATCCGTTATTGCGTGGTTTGGGGATAGAGCCGCTGGAAGATGTATTTTCGGGGCAGATTTTGTATCAGCAAACACGTCACCGCAGTGCCCCGATCAAACAGGTTTTACTGGCTGGCGATATCGTGGTTGGCGTTGGTAATATTTACGCTTCCGAAAGCCTGTTTCAAGCCGGAATCAATCCCAAGACCGCAGCGCATCGTATCGGTTTAGCGCGATATGATAAATTGGCGGCCGCCATACGAGAAATTTTAGCGCGGGCGATTGCAAAAGGTGGCAGCACCTTGCGTGATTTTATTGGTGCAGATGGGCAAACTGGCTATTTCCAACAGAGCTATTTCGTTTATGATCGTGCGGGGCAACCTTGTAAAATATGCGGTGCGTTGATAGAGCAGATAAAACAAGGGCAGCGGTCAACGTTTTATTGTAAAAATTGTCAAAAATAAAATAAAAATCAGGAGTTGATTCAGTGAGCACAATGAACGCAATGGGCGCAACCAGTAATCTGGTACAAAAATTTCAACAATATAGCGATTGGCGTGCTGCAGTGGGAGCGGCTTTACAGCGCTATCAGGAGTGGACGACAGAAGCAAATTTGTCCGATAGCGTAAGCGCTCAGCGCATCAACAAAGCGTTGGCGCGTTTGGATGATGATAAATTGACGATTGCTTTTGTCGCGGAATTCTCACGCGGCAAATCGGAATTGATCAACGCCTTATTTTTCGCCGATTACGGGCAACGTATCTTGCCGTCATCTGCTGGTCGCACCACGATGTGCCCGACTGAATTATTGTACGATCCATCGTTCCCCGCTTGCATACGTTTACTGCCGATCGAAACCCGCGCCGATGCTCTGTCAACCAGCGACTATAAAAACAGTCAGCATGTCTGGACGGTACTGCCACTCGACATTTCATCTGCGGACGGGATGCTGGAAGCCTTTAAACAAGTGAGTCTGACCAAATGGGTTTCACAAGAAGAAGCTAAGCGCTACGGTTTATTTGATGAAGATGATCCGGATGCGGCGCTGGCGACTGACGATGCTGGTCGCGTGCAAATTTCACAATGGCGCCATGCCATCGTCAATTTTCCACATCCTTTGCTAAAACAAGGTTTGGTGATTATCGATACGCCGGGATTAAACGCTATCGGTACCGAGCCAGAGTTAACCTTGAACCTGATTCCGAATGCACATGCCGTGCTATTCATTCTTGCTGCTGACACGGGTGTGACCAAGAGCGATATTGATGTCTGGCGCAATCATATCGGTAGCGGCGCAGGGCGTATGGTGGTGCTCAATAAGATCGACAGTATGTGGGATGAGCTGCGTTCAGAAGCGGAAATAGAAAGTCAGATTAATCATCAGATCAGCTCCGTTGCCCAAACCTTAGGTTTATCCGCGTCGCAAATATATCCCGTGTCGGCGCAAAAGGGCTTGGTAGGAAAAATCAACGACGAGCGCGCATTGCTGGAGCGAAGCCGTTTGCCCGCATTCGAAAATGCGCTTAGTCATGAATTGATTCCTGCCAAGCGCAATATCATTTGCTCTCAATTGATGGCTGATATTGACGATTTGACGGCAGCCAAACAGGCCGTCATGGCTGCGCGCAAGCGTAATATCGTAGAACAATTGATGGAGCTTAAAAGTCTGCGCGGGAAAAACACTAACATCATCACGCATATGATGAAGCGCATCGATATTGAGAAAAAAGAGTTCGATGAAAGCCTGCAAAAATTGCAGGGGACGCGCATGGTATTTTCGCGCCTGTCATCTGAAGTGTTTACCACTTTGAGTATGAGCATCATCAAAGAAGAAATTCGGCAAACTAAGGAAGAGATGGAAGGCAGTATGTTTACTGCCGGCTTTCGTTCTGCGGTGAAAACGTTTTTTGAAAAAGCCCAGGCTAATCTGGTCGCCTCCAGTCAAAAAACCGACGAAATTTCTGAAATGATGAGCATCATGTATCGTAAATTTTCGACCGAACATGGTTTGGCATTGTCGACACCTATGCCATTTTCGCTAGATAAATATCAGCAAGAATTAAGGTTGATTGAAGGCGCATACCAACGTCAATTTGGCGCAGTGACATTGCTCAAAACCAGCCAGGTAGTGATCATGCAAAAATTCTTTGACTCGATAGCTTCTCGCGTCAAAATGAATTTCTTGCAGGCTAATCGTGATGTTGATTCATGGTTGAAAGTAGTGATGGCACCACTGGAAGAGCAAATCCGTGCGCACAATGGGCAACTCAAACAAAGACTGGATTCGATAGCGCGCGTGCATGTCGCGATTGACAGTTTGGAAGAAAAAATCGCGACGATAGAAACATTGCATGCGGCGCTTGATGCGCAACATAAAACATTGACGGCACATGAGCTTGCATTAAAGGATGTGATAAATCCAGAGCATGGATCGAAAACGAGATCATTGAGAAATGCGGCATAGATGAAGCGTGTAATTGGAAATTCTGGCAATTCAGTAGATACAGAGATTACAGAGAAAAAGCAACGGGCAAATAAAATTCCGGCGCAGGCAGATCGGGCAGAATTTGTCGATCCGTCTTTTTCAGATGCCGTGATTAGCTGGCAAAAGCAACATGGGCGACATAGCTTGCCTTGGCAAAATACCAGCGATCCGTATCGGGTTTGGTTATCGGAAATCATGCTGCAGCAAACGCAGGTGACGGCGGTGATTCCATATTATCAAAAATTCCTGGCCAGCTTTCCTGATGTGCAAAGTTTGGCGCAAGCAAGCAGCGAAGAAGTGATGTCGCATTGGAGTGGCCTCGGCTATTACACCCGCGCACGCAATTTACATCGTTGCGCGCAGCGTGTAGTTGCGGAATATGCTGGAGTCTTTCCACGCGATCCTGCTTTGCTGCAAGACCTGCCTGGCATAGGCAGATCCACCGCGGCAGCCATCGCTGCATTTTCTTACGGCGTACGCGCGGCGATTTTGGACGGTAATGTCAAACGCGTTTTTGCTCGCGTATTTGGCATAGATGGCTATCCCGGCGCAAAACAAGTGGAAGAGCCGATGTGGCGGCGGGCAGAGGCATTGTTGCCGGAGCAGGGTGTCGAGTCCTACACGCAAGGCTTGATGGATATGGGGGCGACACTCTGCACGCGCAGCAAGCCATCTTGCGACGCATGTCCGTTGGCAAAGCGCTGCGTCGCCCTGGCCACTGACAGAGTGGCGCAACTGCCGGTTCGTAAGCCTAAGAAGGCGATTCCGGAGAAGCAAACCGGTATGCTGATCATTGTCGATCAAGGGCTAGTGTTGCTGGAGCAGCGACCTGATAGTGGTATTTGGGGCGGCTTGTTGTCGTTGCCGGAAATCGACATGACCGCAGATCTGGATATTGAATTGACGCGAGCTACCGCCATGTTTGGCAATCTTGCTGCATGCGACATTTTGCCGTCGTTCTCGCATGTTTTTACGCATTTCAAATTGCATATTTCGCCGTTTCAGGTTCATCTGGAACGACGATTTGCCATGATCGCGCAATCGTCGCATGTTTGGTATGACGTAGATAAATTGGCTGATGCGCCGTTGCCAGCGCCAGTTAAGAAATTATTGCTGGGGCTGTTTGGCAAGTGATGGCGTTTTGCTCTGCTCCCTGCTGATGGGAGACGGAAGAATTCAATAATTCAACTGACGATGCCTGACGACCACTTGCTCTGTTTCCGCGAATTGTTTTGCCAGTTGTTCCACCATATACACAGAACGATGTTGTCCGCCAGTGCAACCTATGGCGACGGTGAGATAGCTGCGATTGTCTTGTTTGAAAGACGGCAGCCATTTGGCAACGAAGGTACTGATATCGTTTAGCAGATCCGCCACTTGTGGTTGAGAATTCAGAAAATTGATGACAGGCTGATCGCGACCGCTGAACGGACGTAGCAGTGGATCGTAATGTGGATTCGGCAGCGTACGCACGTCAAACACCAAATCAGCATCCAATGGAACGCCATGTTTGAAAGCAAATGATTCGAACATCAATGTCAGCGATGCATGTTGCGTATCGATCAGATCTTTGACCCAACGTCGCAATTTGTTCGTACTTAGATCCGACGTGTCTATGGTATGGCCTAAACCCTCAATCTCAACCAATAGTTCACGTTCAGCCTGTATGCATTCAATCAAGGTCAGGCGATCAGCCGGATTTTGATCCGGGCGAATACGATGCGATAGTGGGTGGCTACGACGCGTTTCTGAAAAGCGTGCAACCAGTGCTTCGGTGGATGAGGTCAAGAATAGTACTTTGACATCATGTCCTTCGGCTTTGAGTTGTGCAATGTCGGAAGGCAGGCTTGCGAGTGAATCTGCGCTGCGCGCATCGGTGGCGACCACCAGCGTTTCTACGCCGTCTTGCAGGCTGTTAGTAACCAGAGCGCGTAACAGTTTCGGCGGTAAATTGTCGATGCAAAAGTAACCGGCATCTTCGAGCACGCGAAGAGCGATCGATTTGCCAGAGCCAGATATACCAGTGATAAGAATTATGTGCATAGACAGATAATACCGTAAGTATTGTCACGTCATCATGACGCTCTAATGACAATTTTGCATAGATACTAAATCATGCATCGCTATCGTAATCCATCGCTGCACGTTGTCGTGCAATGAAGTCTTTTAGTGTGTCAATGCCGCGTAATTGCAAAATCGTATTGCGTACCGCTGCTTCAAGCAGAACCGCAATATTGCGACCTGCGGCAACTGGAATAATCACTTTGCGTATCGGCAGTCCCAACACATCGTCGTAATGTGCATCTAGCGGCAGTCGCTCATAATTTTCTTCCAGCGTTGCGCGGCGAACCAGATGGACGATGAGCTTTAAACGCATTTTGCGTCGTACCGCGGTTTCACCGAAGATGGTTTTGATATCGAGCAGACCAAGGCCGCGTACTTCCAATAAATTCTGCAGCAGTGACGGACAACGGCCTTCGATCATATTCGGCGCAATGCGAGCGAATTCAACGGCATCGTCAGCGACCAATCCATGACTACGTGAAATCAATTCCAGCCCAAGTTCACTTTTACCCAAACCGGATTCGCCAGTAATCAGAACGCCAACTCCCAGCACGTCCATAAAAACGCCATGCATGGTAATACGCTGAGCGAGTTTTTTGGACAAATAAACGCGCAAATAATCAATCACCTGCGCAGCAGGCAATGGTGTCGAAAACAGCGGAATATTTTTGGCGTCGCAAATATCGAGAATGTCGGCTGGCGTTTCCAATCCTTGCGCGATGATAAATGCCGGTGGCTCGCCGCCGACCAATTCCGCGGTTTGATAGGCGCGCGATGTTTCTGATAAACGTTTGTAGTATTGCGTTTCCTGGTGACCGAAAACCTGAATGCGTCCGGGGTGTATCAAATTTAAATGGCCAACCTGATCGGCGGCGGATGCTGCATCACCAGAAATCAAGCGTTCGCCGCCAGGGAAACCAGCAAACCAGCCGAGCTGCAGCGACTCGCGATTGTCTTCATAAAGCTGTTGAATCGATAGCGGCGTGGATGAGGGCATAGTGTCTGGCGCTGATGGCGCTTATAGGTAAAGAAAAGTAGGATGGATCGCAATGAGCATGGATTATGTGGCTCTCTCTATTCACCAGCGGTCAGCGTTGCACCTGGTGGAGATTACGCCATAACTTGCGTAACGACACACCATCTGCATCAATGTGTATGCTCGGCATTGTCTGGCTGCCATTCAAGTAATTTCGCATGAACAGATAGCGGATCGGTTTCTGTTTTCAGAACCTCCCGGAAGGCATCGCTGGAAAACATTTCTGCCACTTCAGACAAAATTTCCAGATGCTGCTGGGTGACATGTTCAGGAACCAGCAGAAACACCAATAATTTCACTGGTTCGCCGTCCGGCGATTCAAATGGGATGGGTTCGGCCAAGCGTACAAATGCGGCTAATGGCGCTTTTAAACCTTTGACGCGGCCATGCGGCACTGCGACGCCATGACCCAGTCCGGTAGAGCCTAAACGTTCACGCGCAAACAGATTGTCAGAGACGGTGGAGCGGGCGATGCCGCAGTTGTTTTCGAAGATCAGGCCAACTTGTTCGAAGGCACGTTTTTTACTGGAAACATCCAGATCCAGAACGACATTTTGTGCCGGCAGGATTTTTGCAAGATTAGTCATTATACAAATTTGCGTTGAGCACCATGAAAATGGCAGGCCATATGAAGGCCAATAATCAAAGGGTAAGTTTAGTAATCAGCTGGGCTGACTACTGGATATTTGTCATCCGTATCCTGACCCCTGTAATTATAGGCCTAATTCATAAGTGCAACACTTGATTGTCAGCATGGAAAGATACCTTGCTGATCTGGCTTAATCAACCTGGAAACGTGTAAAGATAAACAATACATCGCCATTGCCTTTGTTTTTAGACAGGCGAGGCACATAACTGAACATTAATTTTGCTTTTTTCGTACCGATACCTGCCAGTGGCAGTGCCATTGGGAACGGGAAATGATGGAAGTAATCGGCACGACTCATCAACATCGCCGTATAGCCAGCGCTGATTTCAAGCGGAGTTTTGGGAATGCCAAATACCCATTCATAAGCATAGCCAAGATGTAGCTCAGGCTTTGAATGAGAGTCTGCGAAGGCGAGGAAGTAGACCGATTCATCATTGCCGCTAGCATTACGGATAGTACGACCGCCACCGATACCCCAAGCTTCTTCATTCAGTTCGTCGATTCGTTCGCGGGTATAGGTGCCGCGACCATGATAAGAATAGCCCGGAACATATAATTCCATCGAGCCGTTATTCGTAATGTAGTCCAGGCGATCCAGAATGCTGTTGGTGGTTTGTTTCCACCAGCCCGGATTAACGTTGCTATCCGTGCTGGTGTTTAGCGGCCCATAAGTGGCCGGTTGTGCGGATGGTGGTGCAGTGGCGGTGCTGCTTTGCTGGGTATCTACGCTGGTATAGGTCTGCGCATAAGCGCTTACTGAAACTAAGGCTGCCGCAATAAAAGCTGCGCAGAAAGAAGAGGTAGTTCTGGACATATGGGCTTATAAATATGGGCTTATTAAGAAGAAAATGTGTGAACCTCATTGAAGAGGTACGGTGCTTACTCAAGGAAGTATGACGATTTGGGCCATATTTTCCTTGATTTACACGTATTGTTACAATAAAAACATCAAAACAAGCTATTTTGTCAGATTGATTGAGCCATCATTGGCGCGCCAGGCGCGCATTTGACGGCGGCTTTCCAGTCGAAAAATTGCTCCGCCAAGGATTGATATCAAGACCGCCGCGGCGTGTATAGCGTGCATACACAGCCAGTTTCTGCGGAGCGCAGCGTTGCATAATATCCATAAAGATACGCTCCACACATTGCTCATGAAATTCATTGTGATCACGGAAACTGATCAAATATTTCAGCAAACCTTCTTGATTAATCGGTGTGCCGACATAGTGAATTTGTACGCTACCCCAATCGGGCTGGCCGGTTACCAGACAATTCGATTTAAGCAAATGCGACACCAGCGTTTCCTCGACTGGCACCGCATTGCGATCGGTGCTGAGCAGGCTCGGCATAGGTTGATAGTCACTTACCTCAATATCCAGTCGATCCAACAACAAACCTTCCGGTTCTTCTAACTGCATGTTGACAAAGGCGTCAGCCCCGGTTAATACAACTTGGACAGGCCCGCCGAAAGCTGCGGATAAATCTGTGCGCAGCAACTCCAGTAGTGCTTCCGGGCTGGCTAATTTAGTTTGGTTGAATGAATTCAAATAGAGTTTGAATGACTTCGACTCAATGATGTTGGGCGAATCTGCCGGGGCTGTAATTGTCGCAATCGCGACCTGCGGTTTCCCACGCGAATTCAACCATGACACTTCATATGCATTCCAGATATCCACACCAAAAAATGGCAAGGTTCCAGTGATGCCGATTTCTGTCCGTTTACCTAAACGGGCAATCGGAAACAATAGAGAGGGGTCATATTGCGCAATGTAAGTTGCCGGTTTGCCCAGTGGCGAAGCGTCGGGAGTGTGAGGAACGGTCATGATGGATGGCTTTTTGCGGAAAGACCGTATTTTGCCAGATTGCCGTGAATGTTTTGCGCTAGTCAGTTTTTTTCAACAAAAAAGAGGCTTACCCCACACCGATCTGGCGAGACGCGCTCTTATGAAGGATGGCTGCAAATTCCGTGTGAAAGATGCGAAATAGGGCTAATCTATAGTTTCCAACAAGAAATAATAAAGAAGGAAAAACAAGGAGACAATCATGATTTGGCAACAAATATACGACCCATTTCATAATATGGTGATTTCGACCTTGCTGGCCGCCTTGCCGGTAGTTGTTCTTTTGGTCGGTTTGGGGTTTTTGCGTTGGAAGGCCCATATCGCTGCCGCTGCCGGATTGATAACGGCACTGGTGATCTCCATTTTTGCCTATGGCATGCCAGCGGGGTTGGCTGCTAATGCTGCATTTTTGGGGATACTTACCGGTTTGTTGCCGATAGGCTGGATTGTCCTCAACATCATTTTTCTATACCAACTTACCGAGAAAAACGGCAATTTCAAAATCATCCAGGATTCCATTGCCGGGGTTACACAAGATCGGCGTTTGCAATTGTTATTGATTGCATTTGCCTTCGGGGCTTTCTTTGAAGGCGCAGCTGGTTTCGGCACGCCGGTTGCGGTGACGGCAGCGATCTTAATCGGACTCGGTTTTTCGCCTCTGGCCGCTTCCGGTTTGTCGTTGATCGGCAACACTGCGCCAGTCGCATTTGGCGCGCTCGGCACACCGGTGCTGACGCTGGCGAAAGTACATGGTTACGATGTCATGGCGCTATCGGCGATGATAGGACGTCAATTGCCGTTTTTTTCGTTGCTGATTCCGTTCTGGTTGATCTGGGCCTTTGCCGGACGCAAAGGTATGTGGGATGTCTGGCCCGCTATTTTGGTTACTGGTGCCAGCTTCGCCATTTCACAATTTTTGGTTTCCAACTATATTGGGCCGGAATTGGTCGATGTAATTTCTTCTCTCGTGTCTATGTCTGCGCTGGTGCTATTTCTTCGCATCTGGCAACCAAAAACGATTTGGACTTCAGTCTCTCTCAAGGGACGCCATCACGAAGGAGAGTCCGCGCAGTCAGTTAGCGCTCCGCAGAAGCATGATAGCGCTGCGCTGATACGTGCATGGACGCCATGGTTCATTTTGACGGTATTCGTTTTTCTCTGGGGTTTGCCTCCCGTGAAGGTGTGGTTAAACGGCCTGTTCTCACCGGCATTTCCGATTCACGGTTTGCATCAATTGGTACAAAAAATGCCGCCAGTAGTCAAAATGCCGAAAGTTGAAGATGCGGTCTATTCCTTCAGTCTGTTATCAGCTACCGGTACCGGTATTCTGCTGGCAGCGTTCGTTGGCGGCTTGATCATGAAGTACAGTCCATGGCAGCTGGTCAAGAATTTTGGCGGCACGATTTGGCTGGTACGTTTTTCGTTACTGACTATCGCGTTAATGCTTGGTATCGGGACATTAACCCGTTATTCCGGCAGCGACTCTACGCTTGGTTTGGCTTTTGCGAATACGGGTTGGCTCTATCCGTTTTTCGGGACCATGATGGGCTGGATGGGGGTCGCGTTAACCGGCTCGGATACGGCATCCAACGTTCTGTTCGGCGGCATGCAAAAGGTCGCAGCAGATCAATTGGGTTTATCCCACAACTTGATGGGCGCAGCTAACAGTTCTGGGGGTGTGATGGGCAAGATGATCGATGCGCAGTCTATCGTGGTAGCTTCTACCGCGACACGCTGGGTGAACCATGAAGGAGAAATTTTGCGTTATGTGTTTTTCCACTCGATCGCACTGGCATCGCTGGTAGGATTTGTGGTGATGCTGCAAGCATATGTGGTGCCGTTTACTTACATGGTTGTGCGCTGAAGATAAGATATCGGAAATTTAAATTGATGTAAAAAAAGACGCCAGAAATGGCGTCTTTTTTCGTGTTACCCCAAAAATAATTTATACACTGGATTGTCGCTCTCATTCCAATAGCGATAACCCAATCCATCCAGAAAACTTCGGAAGACTTTCATTTCATTTTTCGGCACTTGCAAGCCAATCAAAATTTTTCCAACATCGCCACCTTGACTGCGGTAATGGAACAGACTGATATTCCAATTTGGTGCCATGCTATTCAAGAAGCGCATCAACGCGCCTGGGCGCTCCGGAAATTCAAAACGATAGAGTAATTCATTTTTCGCCAACGGGCTCTTACCACCAACCAGGTGACGGATATGAATTTTTGCCAGTTCATCGTGCGTCAGGTCCAGTGTTTTAAAGCCATGCTTGTCGAAATTCTTCGCAATCTGCGTTGACTCATTTTGCGTCGCTGTTTGCAGGCCGACGAAAACATGTGCCGCATTTTCATCGCTGATGCGATAGTTAAATTCGGTCACATTACGATCACCAATTAACTCACAAAGTCGACGGAAGCTGCCGCGCTCTTCGGGTAGCGTCACTGCAAAAACGGCTTCGCGTGATTGCCCGAGATCGGCCATTTCTGACACAAAACCCAAGCGATCAAAATTCATGTTGGCACCAGATGTAATCGCCACCAGCGCTTGGTTTTTGATGGGTTTGCGTGTGCCTTTGGCGCGTTCTACATAAGCCTTGGCACCAGCCACGGCCAGCGCGCCAGATGGTTCTAAAATGCTACGGGTATCTTGAAATACATCTTTGATTGCCGTAGACACTGCCGCCGTATCGACCAAAATGACTTCATCGACGTACAGCTTGGCGAGGCGGAAAGTTTCTTCGCCTACCAGTTTGACGGCAGTGCCATCTGCGAATAGACCAACATCACCTAACGTGACGCGGCGACCGGCTTTTAAGCTGCGCGCCATGCTATCGGAATCGACGGTTTGCACGCCGATGATTTTGATTTCCGGACGCACTGCTTTTACGTACGCCGCCACGCCAGCAATCAGACCACCGCCACCGATCGGTACAAAAATCGCGTGTATCGGTTCTGCATGCTGACGCAAAATTTCCATGCCGACGGTACCTTGCCCGGCGATCACTTCTGGATCATCAAATGGATGGACAAAGGTCAGCTTGTGTTTTTTCTGCAGTGTCAACGCATGGTTGTAGGCGTCGGTATACGAATCGCCGAATAACACCACTTCACCGCCACGTGCGCGGGTTGCATCGACTTTGACTTGCGGGGTAGTCGTTGGCATCACAATCACGGCACGGCAACCCAGTTTTGCGGCAGACAGCGCCAAACCTTGTGCATGATTGCCCGCCGATGCGCAAATCACACCGCGCTTCATCTGTGCAGGCGTCAAACTGGTCATTTTGTTATACGCACCGCGCAGCTTGAAGCTGAATACGGCTTGAATATCTTCTCGCTTCAAATATATTTGGTTATCTATTTTCTGTGACAACGTTGGCGCCAGTTCTAAGGGCGACTCAACTGCAACATCGTAGACACGGGCGGTTAATATTTTCTGTAAATAATCTATGGTCATGATCAGCTTGGGAGAAGATGCGCGTAACAGGGTTGGAAATAAGTGTTTCTAAGTTATAGAAATATAACCGAAATATGCACTCCATTATAATAAAGCGCTCTGATTATCACCGACACCCTCACGAATTGCTCCTAATGTTTGAATCTGCTGTCCTTTGGTTATTGAAAACACTCGCTATTCCAACAGTGGGTTTGAGTTCTGTTTTTATCATCAGCTTCGTCGCAGCCACCTTGATTCCGATGGGATCGGAGCCCGCTGTCTTCGCCGTGATCAAAGCAAATCCTGCCATGTTCTGGGCGGTGATCGTCGTTGCTTCGATTGGCAATACCTTAGGTGGTGTGGTCAATTACTGGATGGGTTATGGTGCCAAGCAAGTATTCGCCAAAGAACGACATAGCCGCTGGTTTCCATGGTTGGAGCGGTTTGGCGCCAAATCGATGTTGCTTGCCTGGTTGCCGGGAATCGGCGACCCGATGTGCAGTTTGGGCGGCTGGTTAAAGTTGCCATTCTGGCCTTGCGTGGGTTATATGGCGATAGGTAAATTCTTGCGTTATGTTGCGATGGTCTGGTTGCTCCTTAAAGTGCCTGATGGATTTTGGCATCAGGTGGGGCAGTGGCTGGCATAGTGCACGACCATACGGAATGGTTGTGAATAGAGTATTTGCATCCATATCAATAATCTTTAACGAGAGATAGTTTCATGTCAGAACCCACACGAATGTCGCAATTTTCCGCCGGTGCGCGCGATACGATTCCTATGCTGGTTGGCGCTGCACCATTCGGCGTGATTTTTGGTTCGCTGGTGAGCGCCAATCTGGCAGCATGGCAGGGGCAATTGATGTCGCTGTCGGTGTTTGCCGGCTCCAGTCAGTTTATTGCGCTCGGCATGGTCGCTGCACAAGCGAGCCTGCCGGTGATTTTGTTGGCGACCCTGATCGTCAATTTGCGCCATATGTTGTACGCAGCGACGCTGTTGCCGCATGTCGCGCAATTGCCTTTGCGCTGGCGTTTCGGATTGGGTTTTTTATTGACCGACGAAACCTTCGCGGTGGTTAATAGTCATTACGTCAAACATCCGCATCAACCGTTAGGTCACTGGTATTTTCTGGGATCGGGCGTCGCGATGTACGCCAACTGGCAGTTCTGGACCTTGATCGGATTATTGTTCGGCATCGCTTTCCCGCAACTGCAATCATTAGGTCTGGAATTTGCGATGGTTGCCACTTTCATTTCCATCATCGTTCCGCAACTCAAACAGATGCCGCAACTGGGTGCAGCTTTAGTCGCCGGTGCCAGTGCTTATCTGCTGCAAGATTTGCCGTACAAGTTAGGCTTGATGGCTGCGGTGTTCGCAGGCGTGATTGTTGGGGTGATATTGTCGCGCTGGAAAAATAAAGAGGAGGTGGCGAAATGAGCTACACGTTAATGATTATTGGCATGTCACTGATTACCGTTGCCATCAAAGCCGCAATCTTCGTATTGGGTGAACGCGTGGTGCTACCACCGTTATTGAAACACGCACTCGCTTTCGTGCCGGTAACGGTGCTGACCGCGATTATCGTTCCGATGATCTTGTCGCCGCATGGTACGGGATTGGAGTTGACCTGGCGTAATCCGCAATTGATTGCAGCTAGCGTGGCGATATTGATTTGCGCTGTAACGCATCGGCAGTTGTTGACGATTGCGGTTGGGCTGGCGGTGTTTTTTGGATGGCAGTTTTGGGTGCTGGGGGGATTTTGATTGTTGATGGATAAGAGTAAAAAACGATAGAGTTCAACGGCAAGATCGCTGCAAATAAAAATAGCGTACGCAATGCGTACGCTATTTTTTTAGAGACTAGTCAGAAGCGGTTTAAGGGCCAACTGGGATGATGCTCAGAACTGAATTGCCGGCAAGGGCGGTCACAATTAAGCCGTCTCCCGATACAGCCATTTGCCGATCAAGCAAATCACCATGCCCAATAATGTTGAAGCTTGTCAATAAGGTGCCATTGATACTAAAGACCCAGATGGCAGTTGCAGTATTGCCAGAGCTAGTGATGCCACAGTAGACCCTACCATCGCTGCCAACTTTGACATTGTTTGGAGATGTACCTCCAGTAGAAGGCAGTGAACTTACAAGAAGTAGATCGTCCGGGACAATTTGATGGCATTGACTTGTGCCGCCAGCGGTAGAGTATAAACGGCTGCCGTCGGCACTAACTGCAATGTCCGATCCGTCATAAGCAATAGCCGCTTCCTGTGCAAAAAACAGAGTACCCCCGCCCATCTCAGAGTAATCAAGATTATAAACAAAGGAACTCACAGTGCTGATTTGAGGTGATGTATCCCCCTGAAGATAAACGCGTTTACCATCCGCCGACGCGGCCATATCGTACCAAGCGCTACTAGGATTAGTGTTGATAGTGGCGAGAGGTTTTCCGCTTGATGCCAGATACTCAGTGCCACTATTCGTTAATATGATTTCAACGCCATTCGGTCTAATCGACAGTATTTGATTTGGCGCCATATTCACCGCCTGACCGGGTAAAGAGCTATTCAAAGACCAGGAATTGATTTTGGTCGGTGTCGGGGTCATTAGATTAACTACAATCAGATTATTGCTGCTGGTGTCTAAAGCATAAAGATGATCGCCGTTAGAACTGATGGTCATATTGTCTAGGGATGTTCCAAGGGCACTGACGGTAGCAGTTTTTTGCGCTGTGTAAATGTTATAAACATCTACGGAATTGCCACCATTATTTACGTATACAAATGGCCGTATTGGGTCTGCAATGATATTGGTGTAAGCCTGCTGTATTTGCGTCATCGCCGTTGGTGTTGTTGATCCCTTCCACAACGCAATTTTGATAGGTTCAGGCGCACTAATCGTCGAATCGCTAGAACTAAGTGTGATCGTGGCATAGTTAGTCGTATCGATAGGCAGACTGGTCGGATCAGCACTAAGCGTAAGGGTATTGCCGCTCTGGCTAATGTTTATCCAAGATTGATTCGACGTAGCACTCCAGTTTGGCGTTTGCCCATAATTGTCACTGATTGTCAGGGACTTTGTCAGACGCGACCATGTCGGTGTCGATGCAAATGCAACGCCTGTTTGTGACGCTAGAATCTTGTGCTGATCTTTGTTGATCGTCAATGCGACAGGTGTACTTAGCGTGTCACCATTGACCGCAACAACCGCATTGAATATCGCCGTCGTTGTTCCCACTGGAGCACTGGCATTCGCCGTGAAATTCACACTTGAACCTGCTTGATTAACCGTCCCGTTTGATGCACTGGCTTTGCCCCATGGTGGCAATTGAGATAAGGTCCAAGGCCATGCATTGGTGGCAGTGTTTAAGCCCAATGTGAGCGATTGTGGTGTTGTGAAGTCTCGCCCATAAGTTCCTCCCAATGCCACACTGTTAGTTGATAACGACAGTGTAGGTTTAGTCAATTGCAACTGAACCGGTATCAGACTTGATGTGCTTGCTGATGAGCTTAGTCGCGCATTTCCGGTGTAAGTACCACTGCTGAGCTTGCCCAAAGTCGGATTGGCACTGAATGTAGCAAGTCCAGGCATTGAGCCTGTCTGCGGGGTAACTGTAAGCCAAATTGAGTCGCTGCTTATCGTCCAACTATCTGCAGCGCCATCAGCGAGGCCAAAAGTGATGTTTTGCGATGGAATCGGGGCACCGTTAATAGCGTTGAAATAGACGCTGGAGCTGTTTGTAATGAGTTCTCCACCCTGTATCGTTAGTGCGACAGGGATCGTAGAAACCTGTCCATCGCTAGCGGTCACCGTCACGACGCCGCTATACTGCCCCGCGCCCAATTGCGAGCCGTCATAATGTAAGGTGAAGCTGCCGTTGCCTGATCCTGTTGGGTTAGTTATTGATACCCAGTTAAGAGTGCTGGTGGCTGTCCATGTCAGACCGGTCGTTGCGACGTTGATGACTGTCGGGGAAGGTGATGCGCCGCCTTCACTCATGAAAGCGTTGGCAGGCATAGCCGCGCTGGCACTAAAAGGCGCGGAAGCTGAAGTGACTTGAATCGCATAAGGCAACTGCATAGGGGAACCGGGAAATTGGCTCGCGCATTTGCTGTCTTTACACAACTCAACCGTAAAATTACCTTGGTGAGCGCCTGGTGCCAGTGTTGCAGCCGTTTGCAGAATGACACTGTATTGCGTTGGTGAATTCTGAATGATTTGGGTAGTCGGAAGCAGTACACCTGTACCGTCGACGACATAAGCATAAACTGCAGTAGCGCCGCTAAAATTTGAGGGCGTATTTACGGTGGCTAAGATATTGATCGTACTTGTGGCGCCTTCCGGCACAGTTTGTGTGATACTGGCTGGCGAAAATGTTAATGCCGGGGTTGCTGCTGCATTGTTTGCTGAAGCTGAGGACGCCGAGCCACCTCCACCACCCCCGCCGCCGCAAGCAGTGAGACATAACGTAATCAAAAGTACCGACAACAGTTTTTGCATAAAATCCCCTTTTTTATAATTTGGTCATGTAAGCCATGACTCTATTGAGAGGCCGGCAGTATAATTGCCAATTGGAAATTTTGTTATAAAAACAAATGATTGTGTGTAACTTTCTGATGTTAGTTATGCCGGGTTCGAATGTAACGACTTTAATTGATGCTTTTTAAGTAATTCTGATAAATTCACTCAAAAAAGACGCAGTAAATAACACCTTGTCATCGCAAATTGTTGCGATGCGCTAAAATGCGTTTTTAGCGGTATTCCACCATCTCAAACTCATGAACGCCCCCGTACAAATTCCAGCCCTGATGTCTGATGCCCCTAACGGCGCCACTCCTACGCGTTTGCGTGAGATTCCCTATAACTACACGTCGTTTTCCGATCGTGAAATCGTGATCCGCTTGCTCGGCGAGGAATCATGGAAATTACTCGATGAATTACGCGGCAAGCGCCAGACCGGTCGGTCGGCGCGCATGTTGTATGAAGTGTTGGGCGATATCTGGGTGGTGCGGCGTAATCCGTATTTGCAAGATGATTTGCTTGATAATCCTAAGCGTCGTCAGGCCTTGATCGATGCGCTTAACCATCGTCTGGCGGAAGTCGATAAGCGACGGATGGATACCGAATTGGCCGAAGGCGACGATGCTGACGGGCATATTCGTAGCGCCAAGGTGGAAGCACTGCTGAAGGCCGCGCGCCAGGCGATTGCCTCGTTTGCTGATGAATTCAAGCAAACCTACGATTTACGTAAACGTACCAACAGAATTTTGGGCCGTTACACCGCTAAGGACAATATCAAGTTTGACGGTTTGTCGCGTGTTTCGCATGTGACGGATGCCACTGACTGGCGGGTTGAGTATCCGTTCGTGGTGTTGACACCGGATGGTGAAGATGAAATGGCGGGCTTGGTTAAGGGCTGTATCGAGCTTGGGCTGACCATCATCCCACGCGGCGGCGGCACTGGTTACACCGGCGGCGCGATTCCGCTGACACCGTTATCTGCGGTGATCAATACTGAAAAACTGGAGCAATTAGGCGCGGTGGAGATGAAAATCTTGCCGGGTCTGGAGACTGAATACGCCACTATTTTTTCTGGTGCGGGTGTCGTTACCAAACGTGTTTCCGATGCTGCTGAAAAAGCTGGTTTCGTGTTTGCGGTTGATCCGACTTCCGCCGAAGCATCCTGTATAGGCGGCAATATCGCCATGAATGCGGGTGGTAAAAAAGCGCTATTGTGGGGAACTGCGCTCGACAATCTGGCGAGCTGGAAGATGGTTGATCCGAACGGTGATTGGCTGGAAGTAACGCGTCTTGATCACAATCTGAGCAAGATACACGACACGCCATTGGCGCGTTTTAAACTGGATTGGCGCCATCCTGCCGCCAAAGGTCATCCGGCCGAAGCGGTATTTAAAACCGAGATTCTGGAAATTCCAGGCCGCAAGTTCCGCAAAGAAGGTCTGGGGAAAGATGTGACCGATAAATTCCTGGCGGGTTTGCCTGGGATTCAAAAAGAAGGTTGCGATGGTTTGATCACTTCCGGCGTCTGGATTTTGCACAAGATGCCAAAATTCACACGCACCGTTTGTCTGGAATTTTTCGGACAGGCGCGTGATGCGATTCCGTCGATCGTGGAGATTAAAGACTATCTCGACAGCTTGCCAAAAAATGGCGATCCTGCATTTTCGTCTATCCGTTTAGCCGGTTTAGAGCATCTGGACGAGCGTTATTTACGTGCTGTGGGTTACAGCACTAAATCCAAACGCGGCGTGCTGCCAAAAATGGCCTTGTTTGGCGATATCGTTGGTGACGATGAGAATGCCGTTGCGCATACCGCATCGGAAGTGGTGCGTCTGGCGAACAATCGCGTGGGCGAAGGTTTCGTTGCTGTTAGTCCGGAAGCGCGTAAAAAATTCTGGTTAGACCGCGCGCGTACAGCGGCGATTTCTAAGCATACCAACGCGTTCAAGATTAACGAAGACGTGGTGATTCCGCTCAATCGCATGGGCGAATACACCGATGGAATCGAGCGCATCAATATTGAACTGTCGATTCGCAACAAACTGCAACTGATCGACGGCTTGCAAGCATTTATCGCTAAAGGCAATCTGCCTTTAGGCAAGAGCGAAGATGCAGATGGCGACGATATCCCCGCTGCAGAATTGCTTGAAGATCGTGTGCATCAGGCAGAAGATTTATTAAATAATGCCAAGGCGCGTTGGACATATTTGTTAACGAATTTGGATCTGCCATTATTAGATGCCAAAGAAAAATTGGTAGAGCTAGGTTTAGAAAAACTGCAGGTCACGTTTCAACAACGCCTGGTTCAACAACCGACGGCACGCGTGTTTGATGTAGTGCAAGACCGCACTATTCAGATTTCGTGGAAACAGGAAGTGCGCGCACAACTGCGTCAAATCTTTAATGGCGCATCGTTCAAGCTGATACTGGACGAATGCACGGCGATCCACAAAAAAGTCTTGCGCGGTCGCGTCTTCGTTGCGCTGCACATGCACGCTGGTGACGGCAATGTCCACACCAATTTGCCGGTCAATTCTGATCATTACGAAATGCTGCAAGATGCGCATGCTGCCGTCGCACGCATCATGGAATTGGCGCGTTCGCTGAATGGTGTGATTTCGGGTGAGCACGGGATTGGGATTACCAAGCTGGAGTTTTTGCATGAAGAGGAAATCAGCGAATTCCGCGATTACAAATTACGTGTCGATCCGACAGGCCGCTTCAATAAAGGCAAGTTGTTGAATTTGCCCGGTTTCGACGCCGATTTGCGCAATGCCTATACGCCATCATTCGGTTTGATGGGGCATGAATCGTTGATCATGCAGCAAAGCGATATCGGTGATATTGCCAACAGCGTCAAAGATTGTCTGCGTTGCGGTAAGTGTAAGCCAGTGTGCGCAACACATGTGCCACGCGCTAATTTGTTGTACTCACCACGTAACAAAATTCTGGCGACGTCGTTGCTGGTCGAAGCGTTTTTGTATGAAGAACAAACGCGCCGCGGGATATCCATCAAACACTGGGAAGAGTTTGAAGATGTCGCTGACCATTGCACGGTTTGTCATAAGTGCGTGACGCCATGTCCGGTCGATATCGACTTCGGTAATGTCTCAATGAACATGCGCAATTTGTTGCGCAAGATGAACAAAAAATCATTCAATCCCGGTACTACGGCAGCGATGTTTTTCCTCAACGCCAAAGATCCGGCGACGATTAATATGACGCGCAAAGTCATGACAGATTGGGGTTTCAAAGCGCAACGGTTGGGTAATGACGTACTGAAAAAGTTTGCCAAAAAACAGACCAAAGCGCCGCCATCGACGATAGGTAAAGCGCCGATCAAAGAACAGGTGATTCACTTCATCAATAAGAAAATGCCTGGCAATCTGCCGAAGAAAACTGCGCGCGCATTGCTTGATATTGAAGACGACAAAGTCGTCCCTATTATCCGTAATCCGCAAGCCACATCAGCAGAAACTGAGGCAGTATTTTATTTCCCTGGTTGTGGTTCTGAGCGTTTATTCTCGCAAGTCGGTTTGGCTACGCAAGCGATGTTGTGGCATGTCGGTGTGCAAACGGTTTTGCCGCCGGGTTATCTGTGCTGTGGTTATCCGCAACGTGGTTCGGGTGATTACGACAAAGCTGAAAAAATTATTACCGACAATCGCGTGCTGTTCCATCGCATGGCGAATACGCTCAATTATCTCGACATTAAAACCGTCATCGTATCGTGCGGCACTTGCTACGATCAGTTGCAAGGTTATGAGTTTGAGAAGATTTTCCCTGGTTGTCGCATCATGGACATCCATGAATATCTGCTTGAAAAAAATCTGAAGCTGGAAGGCGTCAGCGGTACGCGCTACATGTATCACGATCCTTGCCACAGCCCGATGAAATTGCAGGACCCGCTGAAAACGGTGAATGCGCTAATTACTACAGTCGACAATCAGAAGATTGAAAAGAATGAGCGCTGCTGCGGCGAATCCGGTACATTCGGAGTGAGTCGCCCTGATGTGTCGACCCAGGTACGTTTCCGCAAAGAAGAAGAAATGATCAAAGGCGCAGATAAAGTACGCGCCGATGGTTTTGCCGGGGATGTCAAAATCCTGACTTCTTGCCCATCCTGTTTGCAGGGTTTGACGCGCTATAACGATGATTCCGGCACGACTGCGGATTACATCGTGGTTGAAATGGCGAAGCATATTCTTGGTGAAAACTGGTTACCTGAATATGTCAGTCGTGCAAACAGTGGCGGTATAGAACGCGTATTGGTATAAAACCATGACAAAGCCTTGCGAACTGTGTAGTGGTGACGGTGGAGAAGTTCTTCATCGCACCGAAAAATACCGGGTGGTCTTGATTGATGATGCGCAGTACCCGGGATTTTGTCGCGTGATCTGGAATGCGCATGTCAAAGAAATGACCGACTTGTCGGCTGCTGACCGAAACATTTTTATGCAAGCAGTCTGGCAAGTCGAAACGGTAATTCGTAGTGTGATGCAGCCAGAAAAAATCAACCTGGCTTGTTTTGGCAATATGACGCCGCATTTGCATTGGCATGTGATACCACGCTATCTGGACGATGTGCATTTCCCGAATCCGGTGTGGGGCGCAATCAATCAGGAAGAACCGGCCGCATTGGCACAGCGTCGTGCCGTATTGCCAGCGTTGAAAATTGCAATGCAGGCAGATTTTAAAAACAGTCTTAACTAAAGCGGAAAACATCATGCTAGGTTCTAAACAATCCGCACCAACGCCGATCCCGGTAGCATTCACAGCGCACCAAAAGTCACAAGTGCTGGACGTAACGTTTGATGATGGCGCAACGTTCTCATTGCCATTTGAATTGATGCGTGTGTATTCACCATCGGCTGAAGTGCAAGGCCATGGTGAAGGACAAGAGACGCTGCAAACCGGCAAGCGCAATGTGACGCTGGCAGCGCTTGATCCTGTTGGCAATTATGCGGTGAAGCCAACTTTTTCCGATGGTCATGCCAGTGGCATTTACACCTGGCCTTATCTCTATAAATTGGGCAGCGAGCAGGACGCGTTGTGGGAAGATTATTTGCGTCGTCTGGATGACGCTGGTCATGGCCGTGAAGCAGGGCGCGACTTGCCGATGACAGCCAAAACGGCGGGTGGGCACGGCTGCGCTTAGCAAAGATTTCTGTCCACGAAAGACATCGTTTTTCGTGGACAGCGTCAGATCACTTTATTCAATATTCTTCGTTTTAATTCCCATCTCCTGCAACGCATCACCAATCGCATGCACAGCCTGCCGCATTTCTTCAGCGCCAATCGCGCCGATACAGCCGATGCGGAAGGTTTCTGCTTGTGTCAGTTTTCCCGGATATAAAATAAATCCTTTATCGCGCACGCTGTTATAAAAGCGTTTGAAATCGTAGTGGCTGCTGTCGGGAGCATGCATCGTCACGATGATAGGCGCCTGGATTTTTGGATCAAGGAATGGCTTCAAGCCAAGTTCTTCCATACCCGCCATCAATGCTTCATAATTTTTTTGATAGCGCGCAAATCGTGCGGCCTGGCTGCCTTCAGCAACAAACTGAATTAAGGCTTGATGAAATGCCGCCACGATGTGAGTCGGCGGCGTAAAGCGCCATTGCGTGGTTTTCTCCATATAAGACCACTGATCGTACAGATCCAGCGCCAGCGAAGTGGAATTGCCTTCGGATTGTTCCAGCACGCTTTTGCGCACCAACACAAAACCCATTCCCGGCGGACCTTCTATGCATTTGCCGCTGGCGGCGATCAGGGCATCGAACGGAATCTTTGCCGCATCAATTTCTAGCGCACCGAAAGAACTCATCGCATCAATGATCAGGCTGCGTTGATGGCGAGCGACGATTTGTGCGATTTCACGTAGCGGATTAAGAATACCGGTGCTGGTTTCGCAATGAATCACGCCGACGTGGCTGATGCTGCGATCGCTTTCCAATAAACGCTCGACATCAGCAGCGGTAGCGGAGACATCGTCTGCTGTCTCAAATACCGATACTTTACGCCCCATCATGCTGATGATTTTTGCCATGCGTTTACCGTAGGCACCGTTGATCAACACCAGCATATGACTGTCGCGCGGTAACAATGTGTTGATGGCGGCTTCAATCGAAAACGTGCCACTGCCCTGCATGGGCACGCAGACATGGTTGTCATGCGCATTGGCGATAGTCAGCAAGTGTTTGCGCATGTCGATGGTGATGGCGTTGAACGACGCATCCCATGAACCCCAGTCACGCAGCATCGCAGTTTTGGTCGCGAGTGATGTGGTTAATGGACCGGGCGTGAGAAGAATGGGGTCGCGGCTAACTAAGCTCATGTTTTTCCTTTTCGTGAAGCGGGTAGGTTCTAAATTTGTTAAGCAATACCAAATAATCCATTTAAATAATGCCGTCGTCATCCTCGCGAACGCGGAGATCCAAGTTTCGTAAGATGGATTCCCGCGTTCGCGGGAATGACGACGATTTCCAAATTCATTATTTGTTCTTGCTTAATTAATTGCTATTTAATGATCAGTTGTTGGTGAATGTGCTTATCAAACGGCGCACTTCATCATCCGGTAATAAAACATTGTTCTAATGGAGGCCTTGTTTCAGCGGGGTATTTTTAGTCATTTTCAAATTGCATTATGTATTTTGTAGACAATCTACAGAAAATTACATTAGAATGCAATCATCGTGAATGAAAAAAGATAGCTCCCAGATGACGAATATCGCAAACCGCACAATGAGCACCATTGCTCTGCTTCAGAAAAACTCCTTACCGTCTTTGGTCCAGCAAGAGCTGGAGCGCATGATTCTGGCAGGCGACTTGGCTGCTGGCGACAAGCTGAATGAAGTTTCATTGGCGGAAATGCTAGGCGTTTCACGCGGCCCAGTGCGTGAAGCATTTCGTGCCTTGGAAGAAGTTGGTCTGGTTCAGCAGGAAAAAAATTGCGGCGTTTTTGTACGGCAGATTTCAACGGAAGAGGCGGACGATATTTATGAAGTCCGTGCAGCATTGGATGAGTTGATTGGCCGCAAACTGGCAACCACTATCACCGAAGCGCAAATCCAGGAGTTGCACACGCTGCTTAGTCGTATGGACGGCATGGTCGCCAGCGACGATGTCGACGGCTATTCGGCGATGAATCTGGTGTTTCATGATTTGTTATTGAATATGACCAATAACCAAAAGCTCATTCATACCTACCGTCGCCTGGTCAACGAACTGAGTTTATTTCGCCGTTCAGCATTGGCGGAATTGGCCAGAAACCGAAGCTTGCCAACCTCGATCGCTGAACATCACAAGATAGTCGAAGCGATTGCAACAGGTAACGCGCAAGACGCCGGCAGCATCATGCGTGAACATGCACTAGCTGGGCGCGATCGTATGCATCGTGCACTGGCAGTACAGAGTGATGCCGAATTGCATTTAGAGCCAGTTGGCGATCTTGTAGCGCGTCAGTAATCGGCTTTCAATACGAATTATTTTTAGATAAAAAGGCTAGTGCATGTCCAACGTTATAGAAGTCAATGGTCGTCGTTATCCAATGATGAAGCAACCCGTCGTAATTGTTTGTGTTGACGGCTGCGAGCAGGAATATATCAATCAGGCGATACAAGCCGGTGTTACGCCGTTTCTGAAAAAAATGGTTGAACAAGGCACCATTCTCAGCGGAGATTGCGTAGTCCCGAGTTTTACCAATCCAAACAATTTATCTATCGTCACTGGCGTCCCGCCATCGGTACACGGGATTTGCGGAAACTATTTTCTGGATCGTGAAGCGAATCAGGAAGTCATGATGAATGACGCAAAATATCTACGTGCCGGGACGATCTTGGCCGCCTTTTCCGATGCCGGAGCGAAGGTCGCGGTCGTAACCGCCAAGGACAAATTGCGCGGGTTACTTGGTCATAAAATGCATGGCATTTGTTTTTCTGCAGAGAAGGCCGATCAAGTAACGCTGGAGCAGAACGGGATAGAGAACGTATTAGAGTTGGTTGGCATGCCGTTGCCATCAGTGTACAGCGCAGAGCTGTCGGAATTTGTGTTCGCCGCAGGTGTCCGCATATTAGAGCAGCAAAGCCCAGATCTGATGTACCTATCGACTACCGATTACATACAGCATAAATACGCTCCCGGAACGCCGGGTGCCAATGCGTTCTACGCCATGATGGATCACTATCTGACGCAGCTCGATGCATTGGGTGCGGTGATCGGATTAACCGCAGATCACGGCATGAATGCGAAGACAGACGGCGCCGGAAAACCGAATGTCATTTATTTGCAAGATGTGTTGGATGCACAATGTGGCAGTGGCACGACGCGCGTCATTTTACCGATCACGGATCCGTATGTTGTACATCACGGAGCATTGGGTTCTTATGCCACGGTGTATCTAAACGACGGTACGGATCTAAATAAGGTGGCGGCGAAAATCAACGCGATATTCGGAATTGAATTGGTATTAACGCGCGACGAAGCCGCGAAAAAGTTCGAATTGCCAGCGGATCGTATCGGCGATCTGGTCGTCGTCAGCGAACGCTTAACGGTGATCGGCACTGCTGCTACACGTCACGATCTATCAGAACTGACATTGCCGTTGCGCTCGCATGGCGGGATTTCAGAGCAGCGTGTTCCGTTGATTTTTAATCGCAAACTGGCACCGATTCCAAGCGACCATCGCTTACGTAATTTTGATGTCATGTACCTGGCAATGAATAGCGCAATCTAAAACGTAGTTTTCCTCCTGCCCGCAATCGGCGGAGAGGAATTAATAACCCTGTATTAATCAAAAATCGAGAAATAAGATGTCGATGCTGAACGAGTTAAGCAAGTTGAAGCAAGGTGAGCCACTCCATCAAAAGATGCGGATTGCAGGGAAGTTGGTTGGCAACGAACGACTAATCGAAGTGTTTAATCCCTACAGCGGCGCACTGGTCGGAACAATTCCCAAGGCAACTGTCGGCGATATTCAAGATGCGTTCCGCAGCGCCCGCCAATTCAAATCCCAATTAACACGCTACGATCGTTCGCAAATTATGCTGAAGGCATCTGCTTTGCTGCGTGCAAATGCCGACGCCATTTCTGACTTGATCACTGCCGAATCCGGCTTGTGCAAAAAAGATACGTTGTATGAAGTTGGCCGCGCTTGCGATGTGTTTGTGTTCGCTGCTAATCAAGCGTTGATTGATGATGGTCAGGTATTCTCATGCGATCTGACGCCGCACGGCAAGCAGCGCAAAGTCTATACGATGAAAGAGCCATTGCTGGGCGCGATTGCTGCTATCACACCGTTTAATCATCCGCTGAATCAAGTTGCGCACAAAGTCGCGCCATCCATTGCGACGAATAATCGCATGGTGCTCAAGCCAACCGAGAAAACACCATTTTCGGCATTGCTGCTTGCGGATATTTTGTATGAAGCGGGGCTGCCGCCAGAAATGTTTTCTGTCGTTACTGGTGATCCTAAAGAAATTGCCGACGAAATGCTGACCAATGCAGACGTTGATTTGGTCACCTTCACTGGTGGTGTGCCAATCGGAAAATACATTGCAGGAAAAGCCGTCTACAAACGCCAGATCTTGGAATTGGGCGGCAATGATCCTATCATCGTGATGGAGGATGCGGATATCGAAGAGGCCGCAACACTGGCCGTGTCTGGCTCGTATAAAAATTCCGGACAGCGTTGCACCGCGATTAAACGGATGATTGTGCATCAAGCTGTCGCCGATGAGTTTGTTGATCTGTTGGTGAGCAAAACACGTGCACTGAAATTCGGCGATCCTATGAATCTGCAAAACGATATGGGCAGTGTGATCGATGCGCGTGCGGCGATGGAGTTCCAGGCCAAAGTCAATGACGCGCAAAGTCATGGTGCCAAGCTGTTGTTTGGTAACACACGCAACG
Organism: Glaciimonas soli; assembly: GCF_009497155.1. Classification (GTDB taxonomy): domain Bacteria; phylum Pseudomonadota; class Gammaproteobacteria; order Burkholderiales; family Burkholderiaceae_D; genus Glaciimonas; species Glaciimonas soli. The sequence continues at coordinate 106,691 of NZ_WINI01000003.1, read as the reverse complement.
GCGCGCTGTACGCGCCTACGGTGTTAGATCATGTCCCTTTTGATTGTCAGTTGGTGGCTGAAGAAACATTTGGCCCGGTGTCGCCGGTGATACGTTGCACCGATATCAACGACGCGATTCGGATTTCCAATTCGACGCCATATGGCTTGTCGTCATCCGTTTGCACCAATCGCATGGATTACATCACGCGCTTTATTCGCGAGCTGGAAGTCGGGAGTGTCAATGTGCGCGAAGTGCCTGGGTATCGTTTGGAATTGACGCCATTCGGTGGCATCAAAGACTCCGGTCTGGGCTATAAAGAAGGTGTGCAAGAGGCGATGAAAAGCTTCAGCAATACCAAAACTTATTCCTTACCTTGGATAGGTTGATGATTACTATCCCCCAAATCAATGCGCTGTTTGAAGCGCATGGTCATCAAATGTATTCTGGTGAACCATTGACGCAATTGCAGCATGCGCTGCAAACAGCAACGCTGGCAGAACAAGCGGGCGCGTCAACAGAATTGATCAGTGCGGCACTATTGCACGATCTGGGCCACCTGCTGAATCAACAGGGTGATACGCCTTCTGCACGCGGCATCGACGATGCGCATCAATATTTCGCGATTCCCTTTTTGCGTGGTTTATTCAGCGCTGCGGTGCTGGAACCGATACGCATGCACGTCGATGCCAAGCGCTATTTGTGCGCCGTTGATAGCGCTTATTTTGCTAAATTGTCAGAAGATTCCAAGCGTAGTCTGACTTTGCAGGGCGGAATATTTTCTGCAGAAGAAGCTAAGGCATTTATCAATCAGCCTTATGCTGCAGAAGCAGTTCAGTTACGGCTTTGGGATGATTTGGCAAAAGATGCAGAGATGCCTACGCCGGGCATGGCGCATTTTGCTGAGCTGATGGCCGCATGCAGGATGGATATCGCTACATGATTTATGCAACTGCGATCCGGCCTGCCGTTCTTTTTTGATTTCTAAGTGATTCTTTTATGCGTCCTTTCTGGTTAGAGCAAGCCCTTTTTACAGATGGTGAATTAGCCCCGGCTTTGCAAGGCGCGCAACGCGCCGACGTCGGCATTGTCGGCGGTGGCTTCACCGGACTGTGGACAGCAATCCAACTGAAACAAAAAAATCCGGCGTTAGATATTGCCATCATTGAAAGCGATTTATGCGGCGCTGGCGCCAGCGGCCGCAATGGTGGATGTGTCTTGACGTGGACGACAAAATTTTTCACTTTGCAGCGCTTGTTCGGCGAAACTGAAGCAGTGCGCCTGGCAAAAGAATCAGAAGCTGCCGTGGCGCACATTGCCGCTTTTTGCCGTGAGCATCAGATCGACGCTGAGTTCCGACAAGATGGCACGCTATACACTGCGACCACGCAGGCGCAGATGGGAATTCTGGATCCGGTATTAACAGAACTCGATAGGCATGGTATTAATTCATTTCATGCATTGTCAGCGACAGAGGTGCAGCAACGTTCAGGGTCAGCACGTAATCTGGCGGGAGTGTTTTCGCCGATGGCTGCGACGGTTCATCCTGGAAAACTGGTGCGTGGCTTACGCCGCGTAGCGTTGCAAATGGGAATACGGATTTACGAAAGAACGCCGATGTTGACGTTTGAACCGGGTTCCAGCGTGACAATCAAAACACCGGCCGGCACACTGCAAGTTGGCAAAATGGTGCTGGCAATTAATGCCTGGATGGCAAGTCGCTTCCCGCAATTTGAGCGGACTCTGGCCGTGGTATCCAGTGATATGGTGATTACCGAAAAGTGCCCTGAGCTACTACAAAAGATCGGCCTGAAAGATGGCGTTTCGGTTTTGGATTCACGCACCTTTGTGTACTACTATCGCAGCACCGAAGATGGCCGTCTGATGCTAGGCAAGGGCGGCAATACTTTCGCATGGCGCGGCAAAATCCTGCCGGTGTTTGATCAGCGTTCACCCTACGAGGCGCAGATGACGCAAAGTTTGCATGACTTTTTTCCCGAGTTGCGCGATGTTCCCATTACTGCCAGTTGGAACGGCCCGTCCGATAGATCGGTTACCGGCTTTCCTTTCTTCGGCAGGCTCGACGATCATCCGAACATTTTTTACGGTTTTGGTTATTCCGGCAATGGTGTCGGTCCTAGTTATATGGGTGGCCAAATTTTATCGTCGCTGGTTTTAGGTAGCGATAATCCATGGAGTCGCAGTCCTTTGACTGATGGTCCGCGTGGCATGTTTCCGCCAGAACCGATTCGTTATCTGGGTTCTATCATCGTTCGCAATGCGATTCGTCGTAAAGAGCGGGCTGAAGATTTAGAGCAAAAGCCGTGGATGCTGGATCAAATGCTTAGTAAATTGGCAAATGCAGCGGGGAAGGCGGATAAGGCTTAATCGGCGTTGGCACTTATGCAAAAAAACGATACCCGCCTCTGTTTTGCATAAGTCCCCTATGTAAGTTCTGTCTATGTGCAGCGCAACGCTCAGCACTTGTATAATGCAACTCTGTTCTCACAAAGTTGCCAACATGACCAATACCACGCACTTCGGTTACAAAACCGTCGCAGAAGAAGACAAAGTTCATAAAGTCGCAGAAGTTTTCCACTCAGTCGCGGCTAAATACGACGTCATGAACGATTTGATGTCGGCCGGTTTGCACCGGGTTTGGAAGATTTTCACCATAGCGCAAGCGGGAATCCGGCCTGGGTTTAAGGTCCTCGATATCGCCGGCGGCACCGGCGATCTCGCAAAAGCATTTGCGAAAAGCGCGGGGCCTACCGGCGAGGTCTGGCTGACTGATATCAATGAATCCATGTTGCGTGTCGGCCGTGACCGCGTCTTGAATAAGGGCTTGTCTATCCCCACCATGCTGTGTGACGCAGAAAAATTGCCATTCCCCGATAACTATTTTGATCGGGTTTCAGTTGCTTTTGGTCTGCGCAACATGACGCATAAAGATGTGGCACTGGCAGAAATGCGTCGGGTGTTAAAGCCGGGCGGAAAACTGTTGGTGCTGGAATTTTCCAAAGTCACTGAGGCGCTGAAAAAGCCGTACGACGTGTATTCTTTCTCGGTACTACCTTGGCTAGGCAAAAAAATAGCTAACGATGCAGAAAGTTATCGCTATCTTGCTGAATCTATTCGCATGCACCCAGATCAGGAAACTTTGAAGCAGATGTTGCAAGACGCAGGTTTATCGCGAGTGCAATATTTCAATCTGACTGCTGGTGTGGCAGCTTTGCACACTGGAATAAAGCTATAACTAATAAAGCTATAACTAAGCAGTAACTATCCTTTTTGGAGGTGTTATGAAAAAAGTACTCGCATTATTGACCTTGATCGTTAGTGCTTTGGCGATGAGTTTGTTGCCAATGTCGTATGCAGATGCAGCGCGTTTGGGCAGCGGCGGTTCAATTGGCCGGCAGTCTTCTGGCGTGAGTCGCTCTATGCCTAGTCGCGCTCCGCAAAATTCCTACGCCAATCAACCGAGCCAGGTCCGCCAACCTGCGCCAGCCGCTGCACCAGCGCCAGCCAGTCCGATGAAAGGGATACTCGGCGGCGCATTGTTGGGTTTGGGGTTAGGTAGCCTGTTCTCACACTTAGGTGGCGGAGCCGGAGGAGGTGGTGGTTCCTTCTTCACCCTGATTTTATTAGCGTTGGCCGCATTTTTCGTAGTGAGAATGTTGAAGCGTCGTGTTGGTGGGGGAACCGCTCCGAATGCCGCACCTGCTGGCGCAGCCTACCCAAATGCGTACGCTGATAATAATCTTGTTAGCAATACACCAGAGATCGGTTCAGGATTGAGTGGCTCAGGGATGGGTGGTCTGTCTGGGCTTGGCGCATCGACAGCGCAAAATAGCGCCGCACCTTGGGGGATTCCTGCTGATTTCGATGTCCCAGGATTTGTCCGCAGTGCCAAAACTTATTTTATTCGCCTGCAAGCTGCGTGGGATAAAGCTGACATCAACGATATTCGTGAATTCACCACACCAGAAATGTTTGCTGAATTGCGTATGCAAATACAGGAACGCGGTGTTAATCCTAACAATACCGACGTGGTGCAACTTGATGCCGAGTTGCTGGGAATAGAAACGGTAGGCAGCGATTATCTGGCCAGCGTGAAATTCAGCGGCTTGATCAAAGAAAAACCAGAGGCCTCAGCCGAACCCTTTACCGAGGTGTGGAATTTGTCTAAACCTTTATCAGGGCAGGGTGGCTGGACTTTGGCCGGGATACAGCAAGTTGGTTGACGGTGAGCTGATAGTATTTTGACAGCTAGTTGAACTTTGCTTACCTGTTAAACTTAGGCCGCCCGTGAGTCATCGCGGGCGGTTTTGTTTTAATAATGAACTTTCTGACGCCATTGATGCTTTCGACTCTTACTCCAATTACCGCCACTATCAACCACTTGTTGGCACAAGAGCCCTGGGCTCAGCGCCAGCTTGCCGTGCATGCAGGAAAAATCGCTTGCATTGATGCAGGTGCGTTGGTGCTGACATGGGAAATTACCGATGACGGTATGCTGCAGTCACCTGCAACGGCAATGTCAGCAGCCGACGCAACGACCGAATCTGATGCCGTTGCTCCCAACGTGACCATCCGACTCAAATTAACCGATGTGCCGTTGATGGCGCAGAATCGTGAGCGTGCGTTTTCTTATGTGAAAATTGACGGTGATGCCGATCTGGCCAACGCGATTTCGCAAGTAGCGCAATCGTTACGTTGGGATGCCGAACATGATCTGAGCAAATTGGTCGGTGATATCGCCGCCGTACGCTTGGTGGGTGCTGCCAAATCGGTTATTGCAACGGGTATCAGCACGCATCAAAAAATTGCAGAAAATCTTGCTGAGTATTTTTTGGAAGAGCAGCCACTGTTAGTGCGTCCTCAGATGGTGTCAGATTTGACCGACGAAGTGACGAAATTGCGGGATGATGTCGAGCGCATGACTAAACGTATAGAGCGGATGGAACGCACGGAGCATTCCCGGCGCACCAGCGCGGAAATAACGCCGTTAACAAAACACAGTAAATCTAAGACTGATCAACAATGATATTGAAATTTCTTCGCGTGGTAAAAATCGTGCGTGTCTCGCTGCGTTATGGGCTGGATGATATTGCCATGTCTGGCTTTGATGCGCCACGCATTTCTAAAGTGATCAATACGATCATGTTTTGGCGCGATTTATCGGCGCCACGTGGTGTGCGTTTGCGCAAAGCACTGGAGGAACTGGGGCCGATCTTTATTAAATTCGGACAGGTGCTATCTACGCGACGTGACTTGGTGCCCGGTGACATTGTTGACGAATTATCGAATTTGCAGGATAGAGTGCCACCCTTTAGTTCTGACCTGGCGATTGCGCAAATCGAAAAATCATTAAAGGCACATCCAGACGAATTGTTCGCCAGCTTTGAGCGCGAACCGGTTGCTTCAGCATCGATTGCACAAGTGCATTTCGCCGTGTTGAAAGATGGCCGTGATGTGGCAGTTAAAGTGCTGCGTCCCGGCATGAAAAAATCCATAGATGAAGATGTCGCGCTGATGCATTTCGCGGCCGGATGGGTGGAAAGACTATGGACTGACGGCAAACGCGTCAAGGCGCGTGAGGTGGTGGGCGAATTCGATAAATATCTTCATGATGAATTGGATTTGATGCGCGAAGCGGCCAATGGCAGTCAGTTGCGCCGTAACTTTGCCGACTCCAAGCTGTTGATGGTGCCAGAAATGTTTTGGGATTTTTGCTCTTCATCGGTGATCGTGATGGAGCGCATGCACGGCATCCCGATTTCGCAAACCGATAAACTGCGCACCGCCGGAATTGATTTACCGAAGTTGTCGCGTGATGGCGTAGAGATATTTTTCACGCAGGTATTTCGCGACGGTTTTTTTCACGCTGATATGCACCCGGGGAATATTTTGGTATCAGTGGCACCAGAGACGTTTGGTCGCTATATCGCGCTTGATTTCGGCATCGTCGGCACACTGAATGATTTTGACAAAGATTATTTATCGCAAAATTTCCTGGCGTTTTTTCAGCGCGATTACAAACGTGTTGCCGAAGCGCATATCGAATCTGGCTGGGCACCGAAAGAGACGCGAGTCGATGAATTGGAGTCCGCAGTACGCGCTTGTTGCGAACCAATTTTTGATCGCTCGTTGAAAGACATTTCGTTCGGGCAGGTCTTGCTGCGCTTGTTCCAAACCTCGCGTCGTTTCAATATCGAAGTACAGCCGCAACTGGTACTACTGCAAAAAACCTTGCTCAATGTCGAAGGTTTGGGGCGGCAATTAGATCCTGATCTGGATTTGTGGGTAACCGCCAAGCCGTACCTGGAGCATTGGATGAGCGAACAGTTAGGCTGGCGCGGTTTGGTGCAGCATTTGAAAATCGAAGTGCCACGTTATAGCAAGCTGTTGCCGCAAATACCGCGCTTGATACATCAGGCATTAAGTAAAACGATAGATGGCGCAACTCACCAACACAATGAGGTGAACTTGCAACTGCTGGCCGAGCAGCGACGCACCAACCACCTGTTGGGAATCGTGGTGTATTTTGGCGGCGGCGTGCTGAGCGGATTGTTGTTGGCTTTGATTTATATGCGTTTTGGCCGTTGGATTTTTGGCGGTTAATGATGGCGCTTTTCCAATCTGTTTTTTTCTATTTTTAATGATCAAGTGAACACGCCAATTTTTTCTGTCCGCGATCCCGCCTCACCTGAATTCTGGAATGAGCGTTTTGAGCAAGCTTTCATGCCCTGGGATAAAGGCGACGTGCCACTGGCGTTGCAGGACTATGTGCGCCGGACTACGCCGGCCACCGTCTTGATTCCCGGATGCGGTGCCGGTTATGAAGTGGCTTATCTGGCAGAAGCAGGGTGGAATGTCACGGCAATCGATTTCTCTGCGGCGGCGGTCACTTGTGCACAAACCATATTATGTAAGTGGGCTCCCTGCGTGGTGCAGGCCGATTTTTTTACGTTTGTACCGCGGGCGCCATTGAATTTGATCTATGAGCGGGCCTTTTTTTGCGCATTACCACCCAAAATGCGGCCCCAAATTGTTCAGCGCTGGGCTGAGTTATTACCTGTCGGTGGGCAGGTGGCAGGATTTTTCTTTTTTGATGACCATCCCAAAGGCCCGCCATTTGGCATTGCCCGTCCCGAGTTGGAACAATTATTGCATCCCTATTTCGACTTGATCGAAGATCAGCCAGTGAGTGACTCAATTGCTGTCTTCGCAGGAAAAGAGCGTTGGCAGGTATGGCGTAGGAAACCTTAGGCTATATTTTGTTGTAAATTCGCCGATATTGCCAAGTATTGAAAATGGTAAAACAGGGTTTTTGCTACAATTGCCGCCTTGTTTTTGCCGCTTGTTATTTCCTAGGACCCGCCACATGGCCTTGCTCGAAATCCGTGATGTGAGTCGCCGCTTCGGTGACTTTACCGCTGTTGATAATATTAGCCTGTCGATCAAGGCTGGTGAATTTTTTACTCTGCTTGGCCCTTCTGGATGCGGCAAGACGACGCTGTTGCGGATGATTGCTGGCTTCGATTTACCCGATGCCGGGCAGATATTATTAGACGGCGTTGATTTAGTCGGCATTCCGCCTGAGCAGCGGCCAGTGTGTACGGTATTTCAGAATTACGCCTTGTTTCCTCACATGACGGTGGCCGCGAATATTGCGTTCCCGCTCAAGATGGCAAAAGAATCCCCTGCCAGCATTAAAGCAAAAGTGGCCGAAGCGTTGGAAGACGTTCGCTTGACTGGTTTTGGTGCGCGCTATCCGCACGAATTGTCCGGTGGTCAGCGACAACGGGTGGCAGTGGCACGGGCGCTGGTTTCGCGTCCCAAATTGCTGTTGCTGGACGAGCCGTTGTCGGCGATGGATGCCAAACTGCGTGAGCAGATGCAAATTGAATTGATCAATTTGCAAAAAGAAGTAGGCATCACTTTCGTGTATGTCACGCATGATCAAGGTGAGGCCTTGGCCTTGTCGCATCGGATTGCGGTGATGAATCGCGGCAAAGTGGAGCAGCTTGATGAGCCGGATCGTATTTACAGCTATCCGACTACGCGCTTTGTAGCCGACTTTATCGGCACCTGTAATTTGTTTGATGGCGCAATTGCCAGCATTGCTGAAAAGACCATGAAGCTAGATGTGCCAGGTTTGGGGCAGGTCATCACGGCATTGCCGCAGGGCGCCAGTGTGGGACGCAAAGGAACACTGACATTGCGTCCAGAAAAAATTTCCATCAGTGCGCAAGTTCAGGCCTATAGCGCAGAGAATCATTTCAAAGGTTACGTCAAAGAGTTGCTGTATTTGGGTGATGTGACGGTTTACATCGTTGAAACGGAAGGCGGCACACTGATCGAAGCATTGTTGGCCAATTCGGCTGCCGGGCGCGCCAAGTTCTTTGAAGTCGGCGATACAGTGGATGTGGCCTGGACGTTTGATGCAGGCTATTTTTTGTATGAGTCGGCGCAAGAGCCGACTCAAGAACCGGGACAAGAGTTAGCGCATGAGTAATTCGGCACAACTTTCGCAAACTCGCCGTGGCCGTTTGGCCAAATGGCTGATCAGCGGGCCACCGTTACTGTATTTGTTAGTGTTCTTTGCGATCCCCTGTTTGATCATGGTGTTTGCATCGTTCCGCAATGCCGGCGATTACGGCGGTTTAGCGCCGGTGTTTGATGAGACCGGCAAACTCGATCTGACGTTTGATAATTACACACGCTTTGCTTCGGATTTTATTTACACAGCGATTTTTTTGAAATCGTTGACGTATGCGCTGGTGACGACGCTGTGTTGTTTGCTGATGGCTTATCCGTTGGCGCTGCTGATTGCGCGGAGTTCGAAAAAATATCGTGACTTGTTAATACTGTTAGTGATCTTGCCGTTTTGGAGTAATTTCCTGATTCGGGTTTACGCCTGGATGATTATTTTGGGACCGCAATCGGGTTTAACTAAGGCACTTAATTACGTACTGGGGATGATGGGCATGCAGCCCGTTACCTTGCTGTTTTCCACTTTTGCGGTGATTGTCGGCCTGGTCTATGTTCATCTGCCGTTTATGGTCTTGCCGCTGTATGCGAATCTGGAGAAACACGATCCCGCTTTGCTGGATGCCGCACAGGATTTAGGTGCGCCTGCCTGGCAGCGCTTTTGGCGTATTACTTTTCCGCTGTCATTACCGGGTGTGTATGCCGGTGCGGCGCTGGTGTTTATCCCGGCGCTGGGGATTTTTGCAGTATCCGATATTTTGGGCGGCACCAGTAGCGTGATGATAGGAAATGTGATCAAGCAGCAGTTTTTGGAAACCCGCGATTGGCCGTTTGGTAGCGTGTTATCTATCGTATTGACGATTGCAGCGTTGTTGGTGGCTGGTCTGGCGGTGTTAGTGGCTAAGCCGAAGAGGGACGTTAATGAATAAGCCGTTTAAGAAAACCACGCTCGCTCTGTGGGCGGTGTCGCTGGCGGTTTACGCATTCTTATATGTGCCATTAATTGTGGTGGTGGTTTACTCTTTCAATAATTCACAATTGAATGCGGAATGGGTTGGCTTCACACTCGATTGGTATCGCAAATTGTTTAATGATGACGAGATGTTGCAAGCCGCAGGAAATTCGTTGGTGATCGCCTTGGTGGCGAGTACGGCGGCTACCTTGTTAGGCACGATGGCGGGTTTTGCCATGCATCGTTATAAACTGAAAGTGTTGCCGTTGCTGGTGTTGACGCCGATTGCGATTCCGGAAATTCTGGTTGGCGTGTCCTTGCTGATTTTCTTCATTATGTTGAACATCACTTTAGGCCTGGTTTCCATCGCGCTGGCGCACATCGCTTTCTGCATTGGCTTTGTCGCAATTGTGGTGCGTTCGCGTTTGGCAGGAATGGATGAAAGTCTGACCGAAGCGGCACGTGATTGTGGCGCAACGCCGCTGCAAGCGTTTCGGCTGGTGACCTTGCCATTGATTATGCCGGGCGTATTGGCGGGTGCGTTGATGGCGTTCACCTTGTCGATTGACGATTTTGTGATCACGTTCTTTACTGCAGGCGCGAATGCATCGACCTTGCCGTTACAGATTTATTCGATGATCAAGATAGCGGTGACGCCGGAAGTGAATGCGGTGTCGACCTTGTTGATGGGATTGACGTTGTTCCTGATTATTGTTGCTTCGAAGCTGGCCCCTAACGTATTTCGATCCTCTTAAGGATGTCCAAAAACTGTTTATACGTTGTTGCAGTTGTACTGTCTGCGTCGATGCGTCTAGTCTAAGCAGCTTTTTGAACATACTTAATTAATTTTGAAGGTAAATGATGAAAAAAATCTTCGCTGCTACATTGCTATTGGCATCATCGTTGGCTGCTAGTTTTTCTGTTCAGGCGGCAGATGAACTGCATTTATACAACTGGAATAATTACCTTGCTCCAGAAACTGCGCAGCGTTTCGAGGCATTCTGTAAGTGCAAATTGATACAAACCTATTACGGCGACAATGAAGAAATGCTGGCTAAGCTGGCCGCCGGCGCCAAAGGTTACGACATCATTGTGCCGACCGGGAATGCGTTGGATGCATTGATTAAACAAAATGCTTTGAAGCCGTTGGATAAGGCGCAATTGACTAACTTTAAAAACGTCAATCCTGCGTATCTGAATACCGAATTCGATAAAGGTAATCAATATTCAGTACCGTACGCATACAGCATCACGCTGATTGGTTATAACGATCAAAAAATCAAAGAGCTGGGAATTCCCGTCAATAGCTGGGCGACTATTTTTGATCCCGCGATTCTGGCCAAGATCAAAGGCAAGGTAACGGTACTCGATTCTGCCAATGAGTTGATGGCTGCAGCGCTGAAATATCTGGGTTATTCCGCAAATGACACCGATGAAAAGCATTGGTTAGAAGCGAAGGCTGTTATTTTGAAGGCCAAACCTTATTGGGCGGCATTTAATGGCAGTAGTTATATCAAAGAACTAACGATCGGGAATATCTGGGTGGTACATGGATATTCCAGCGATATTTTCCAGGCGAATGTCGATGCGCAAAAAGCTGGTCGCAAATTCCATATTCTTGCTTCTTTGCCAAAAGAAGGTGCCGTACTGGCACTGGATAGCATGGTGATACACAAAGATGCACCGAGACCGGACTTGGCATTGAAGTTCATGAATTTCATGCTGGATGGAAAAAATGCTGCCGAACTGACCAATTTAACTGGAACCGGTAGCCCGAATGCTGCGGCGATGCCTTTCATTAAACCGGAAATTGCCAAAAATGCAGCAATTTTCCCGGATAAAGTAGAACTTACTAAATTGGAAATGCTGAAGGATTTGACTAGCAAGCAGCGTCGTACAATGAATCGCATTTGGACAGAAATCCGGGCACGGTAAGAGAGTAAGGGGCAGTTGCTGGCAACCCGGCGATGCCTCTACCCAAAAAACCTTTATAATTCAGGGTTTTGTAGGATTTTCTCCGGAGTTTTTCATGCCAATTTATGCCTATCGTTGTGAAGCGTGCGGTTTCGCTAAAGATGCGCTGCAAAAGATGTCGGATGCGCCATTGACGGAATGCCCTTCATGCCACCAAGAATCGTTTAAAAAGCAGGTTACAGCAGCCGGTTTTCAATTAAAAGGCAACGGTTGGTATGTGACGGATTTCCGTAATGGTGCGGGTGCAACAGGAGCAGCTGCGCCATCGACAGATGCTGCGAGTGTAGCTGGTGCAGCAGTAACTGCGCCATCTCCGGCTGTTTCAGCGCCTGTGGCAGATGCCGTTAAACCTGTCGCAAGCACGACCAGCGCACCAGCAGCATCCACAGCATCCACAGCATCCATCTAAGCTGGTTGCTGAGCTGATAGGTAAGCATCCTGCCGTGAATTTGGCTAACGCATTTTGTTCAACCGAGAAGTAAGCTATGCGTAAATATTTCATCACAGGTTTATTGGTGTTGGTTCCTTTGGCGATAACGCTATGGGTGCTTAATCTGATCATAGGCACGATGGATCAGTCTTTGTTGTTGTTGCCGGAGCATTGGCGGCCAAAAAGCTTGATTGGCTTTGATATTCCTGGTCTAGGCACGATTTTGACCCTGTTGATCATTTTCCTGGTTGGATTGGCCGCGCACAATTTCATTGGCCGGCAGGTGGTGAACGTATGGGAAGCGGTGTTGACGCGGATTCCGGTGGTTAATTCCATTTACTCCAGCGTGAAACAAGTGTCGGATACGTTGTTTTCGTCTTCCGGGAACGCATTTCGGAAAGCGTTGTTAGTGGAGTATCCTCGTAAAGGTTCATGGACGATCGCGTTTCTCACCGGCATTCCTGGTGGCGATGTAAAGAATCATTTGCAAGGTGAATTTGTCAGCTTATATGTGCCGACTACGCCGAATCCGACATCGGGCTTTTTTCTGATGGTGCCGCGTGCCGATACGATAGAACTGAATATGAGTGTCGATGAAGCACTGAAATATATTGTGTCGATGGGAGTGGTAGCGCCACCCGAGCATATGGATAAAAAATTGATGGCGAGTATCGCCAAGAAGCATGACCAGGCATGATCATGCGTCATCAAATGTATTGAAACTCAACTATTAAAATTAGCTATTAAACTTGAAATTCGGAAAATAATTATGTCCATGCGTACTCAATATTGCGGCCTCACCACAGAGGCGCTACTCGGTCAAACTGTTAGTCTGTGCGGCTGGGTACATCGTCGTCGTGATCATGGCGGCGTGATTTTTATCGACTTGCGTGACCGTGAAGGTTTGGTTCAGATCGTGTGCGATCCTGATCAAGTCGATGTGTTCAAAAATGCTGAGGCAGTACGTAATGAATTTTGCTTGCGGATCACAGGCTTGGTGCGTAGTCGCCCAGAAGGTACGATCAACAACAATCTGAATTCAGGCAAGATTGAAGTGTTGGCGCAAGAACTGGAAGTGTTGAATCCATCGGTGACACCACCGTTCCAATTGGATGATGACAATCTGTCGGAAACCACGCGTTTGACACATCGCGTTCTGGATTTGCGTCGCCCACAAATGCAAAACAATTTGCGTTTGCGTTACAAGGTAACGATGGAAGTGCGTAAGTATCTTGATGGACTCGGCTTTATCGATATCGAAACACCGATGTTGACTAAATCAACGCCTGAAGGTGCGCGCGATTATCTGGTGCCGTCACGTGTTAACTCTGGTCAATTCTTCGCGCTGCCACAGTCGCCACAATTGTTTAAACAATTGTTGATGGTGTCTAACTTTGACCGCTACTACCAAATCGTTAAATGCTTCCGTGATGAAGATTTGCGTGCCGATCGTCAGCCAGAATTTACGCAGATCGATTGCGAAACTTCGTTCTTGTCAGAGCAAGAAATTCGCGACATGTTTGAAGACATGATACGTCTGGTATTTAAAAATGCCCTGGGCGTCGACTTGCCAAATCCATTCCCAGTGATGGAATACGCGCATGCGATGGCTTTATATGGTTCGGACAAACCAGACATGCGTGTCAAAATGGAATTCACCGATTTGACCGAAGTCATGAAAGATGTCGACTTTAAAGTGTTCTCTGGCGCCGCTAATATGGAAAATGGCCGCGTAGTCGGCTTGCGCGTACCAGGTGGCGGTGCGATGCCACGTTCGGAAATCGATGCTTACACCCAGTTCGTCGCAATCTATGGCGCGCGTGGTCTGGCCTACATCAAGGTGAACGAAAAAGCGCAAGGCCGCGATGGTTTGCAATCACCTATCGTCAAGAATTTGCACGACGCTGCATTGACGAAAATTCTTGAGCAAACTGGCGCACAAGATGGCGACTTGATTTTCTTTGGTGCGGATAAAGCCAAGGTCGTCAACGACGCAATTGGTGCATTGCGCGTGAAGATTGGTCATAGTGAATTCGGTAAAAAAGCAGGCCTGTTCGAAGATACATGGCGTCCGCTATGGGTAATTGACTTCCCGATGTTTGAACATGATGAAGAGAGCGGCCGCTGGAATGCCTGCCACCATCCGTTCACTGCGCCAAAAGATGGTCATGAAGACTATCTGGAAACGGATCCAGGCAAGTGCATCGCCAAAGCCTATGACATGGTATTGAATGGTTGGGAATTGGGCGGTGGTTCGATTCGTATTCACAAGGCAGATGTACAAAGCAAAGTGTTCCGTGCATTGAATATCGGTGCAGAAGAAGCGCAATTGAAATTTGGTTTCTTGCTGGATGCGTTGCAGTACGGCGCGCCACCGCACGGTGGTTTGGCATTCGGTCTGGATCGTATCGTAACGATGATGGCGGGTGCCGAGTCAATACGCGACGTGATCGCTTTCCCGAAAACACAACGTGCACAATGTCTGTTGACACAAGCGCCATCAGAAGTAGATGAAAAACAATTGAAAGAATTGCACATTCGTTTGCGTTTGCCTGAAGCGAAAGTTGTTTCGTAAGACATCGTCAGAAGGTGTTCTTTAAATAAAAAGCGCGGCGCAGTTTTGCCGCGCTTTTTTATTGGACGCGGTATAGTTGGGAAGTCGTTTTTGTTTAGTGAACCTTGCTCAGTTAAACCATGTATAAAATTCCCGAATCCGTTTTAGTCATCATTCATACCAGCGACTTGCAAGTGTTGATGATAGAGCGTGCCGATAAGCCGGGGTTTTGGCAATCGGTAACAGGTTCCAAAGATGCATTAGATGAACCGTTGCAGCAAACTGCGATACGCGAAGTGAGCGAGGAGACCGGCATTGTTGTTGGCGACACTGACACCGTTCCATGCGCAAACTTAGACGACTGGCATTTGGAAAATATCTATGTCATTTATCCAGTCTGGCGTCATCGCTACGCACCGGGCGTGACCAAAAATACGGAGCATGTATTTAGTTTGTTAGTGCCGCAGAATACGCCTGTCGTTCTATCCCCGCGTGAACATGTGCAATATCGTTGGTTGCCTTATCGTGCGGCGGCTGACCTTTGTTTTTCGGCGTCGAATGCGGAAGCTATTTTGCAATTGCCACAGCGTGTGACGGGTGTTAGTGTGAAAACTCCAGAGTCATAAATGATTGAAAATACGCATCATGAAAATACGCATTGCCACCTACAACATCCATAAAGGCGTCTCGTCGTTTGGTAGTCGTCCGCGGGTGCATGCGTTAAAACAGGCATTGACGCAGATGGAGGCAGATGTCTTTTTTTTGCAAGAGGTGCAAGGGCGCCATGATCTGCATGCTGCGCGGCATACGGCACATTGGCCGGAGCAATCGCAACAAGACTTTCTTGCAGGAGATTCGCATCATGCTGCTTATGGCATGAACGCAGTGTACGATCACGGCCATCACGGGAATGCTTTATTGAGCCGTTTCCCCATTGGTTCGTCGCGTAATCAGGATGTCTCTGATCACGCCTATGAGGCCAGGGGCATTTTGCACTGTGTATTGCAAACACCAAAAGGTGATATCCATTGTTATGTGGTTCACCTGGGTTTGTTTGGCGGCGGGCGCAAGCGCCAAACGGCGGCCTTGATTGAGGCTGTACGTAGTTCCGCGCCGCCTGACGCGCCAGTGATTATTGCCGGTGATTTTAATGACTGGGGAAATCGCCTCAGCGAGATGTTGTGCGCGCGCTTGCACGTTACTGAGATTTTTGACGAGAATTTATCCAAGCCGAGCATCGCCGATTATATGAATACAATAACCAATCCAGAGTCACGTACAGTGCCTGGGGTATTGTCGGGATTGGCTGCGAATATCAAAGCGAGTTTGAAGTTGAGTATCAAGCCAGCCCGAACTTTTCCGGCGATGCTGCCGTGGCTACGCTTGGATCGTATTTATACGCGCGGCTTTACGGTAGAATCGGCAGAGGTTTTACACGGTCCTGCGTGGGCAAAATTATCTGATCATGCACCGATAGTGGCGATGTTGGAATTGAAGTCTTGAAGTCTTGCAGTTTTTACGCCGCCAGGCTGCGCACCATAAGTGCAGCCTCACAGTCGTTTAACCCTCATTCACTCTGCCTATCCTTATGGTGCGTCCAGTCAGCTTTATCGCAAATAATCAAATTGACCTGTTACAAAGCGGGGCGGCGTATTTCCCCGCACTGATTGAGGCGATTGATGGGGCGAGTGACGAAGTCTATTTGGAAACCTATATTTTTGCAGCCGACGCCACTGCGATGCAAGTGCTGCAAGCGTTGAAGCGTGCAGCAGCACGCGGTGTTACTGTCCGTGTGATCACTGATTGGTTAGGCACTGGTCGTGAACATACGGCATTTTTGAAGCAGGAGTTTCACAATACCGCCATCTCGCATCGTGTTTTTAATCCCTGGTTTATCCGTGGCGTAGTGCGCACCCATCGCAAGATATGTGTAGTGGACAAGTCCATCGCTTTTGTCGGCGGGATTAATATTATTGACGATATGTTTACCGATGATGCGAAGCGATTGCCGTTGATTGCGCCACGCTGGGATTTCAGCGTACGCGTTAGCGGACCATTGGTAGGACGAATACATACGGAACTGGAATCGCAATGGGTGCGTATGGGCAAATTTAAATTGCTCGCGCGCTGGCATGTGTTTAAGGATACTTATCAGACTCACACGAAGGCACGCGTGCGCACTGGTCGCGGACCAGTATTGGCCGGTTTGGTGATTCGCGATAACTTCCGCAATCGCCGCACAATACAGCGTGCATACATGCAGGCGTTGGGGCATGCGCGTAATAGTGCTTTGATGACGAGTCCCTATTTCGCGCCGGGACGAAAATTACGTCAGGCCATGGTCTCCGCAGCGCAGCGCGGCGTGAAGGTGACGTTGTTGCTGGGTGTCGGGCACTATAGTTTGCAGGATGCGGTGACGAAATCGTATTATCCGAAATTGCTAAAGGCCGGCATCAAGATTGTGGAATATCGTAAAACCGCGTTGCATGCGAAGGTAGCAGTCATTGACGCAAAATGGGCGACGGTGGGATCAAGTAATTATGATGGCTTGAGTTTGCTGGTGAATCAAGAAGCCAATGTCGTGATTCGCGATGCCGAATTTGCGAATGTGCTGAGGCAAAGAATTGAAGCTGGAATCAATGACGGTGTGGAGATACAGCCAGAAAAATTTATCAATACGCCGTGGCGCCAGCGCTTGTATTACGGCGCGGCTTTTTTTATTTACAGGTTTGCGATGCGCGTGATTACGATGGGAAATCGTAAGTAAGCGAGGAAAAAATGGATGGATGGGTATCGTTAAGCTTACCCATCCTGCATCTATTTGGACAAATTTCAGATTACTTGTTTTTCAGCGCATCACGAATTTCGCGTAGCAGTACAACATCAGCCGGATCGGCGGCTGGCGGAGCTGGTGGAGCCTCTCCACGCACCTTGTTAACCAGGCGCACCATTTGAAAAATAATGAAAGCCAAAATTATAAAATTGAGTGCGACGGTTAAAAAATTACCATAGGCAAAGACTGCGCCAGCTTTTTTCGCTTCCGCCAACGCTAGTCCGGTGGCTTGGCCATTCAAAGGCAGGTAATAGCTCGAAAAGTCGAGACCGCCTAAAACTTTGCTGACCAATGGCATCACCAAATCTTGCACCAAGGAATCGACAATTTTGCCAAAGGCGCCGCCAATAATGATACCGACAGCAAGATCAACCACATTTCCTTTGACGGCAAAGGTTTTAAATTCTTCCAGCATGCTCATGGTGCTTCCTCTTTTAGTTGAGATTGGGATTGGGTAGGGCTAGAAGTGCATTCTATCTTGACTCAGAGAAAAATAGCGAGACTTGTCTGCTTCCTTGCATTGCAGAAAATGCTGCATTACGACATTTTAATTGGCGCTAAATTTCTTCTATAAAGATTATATTTTCAGCACATTTATATGGCAAAGTATCTATTTTCTTTAAATCAAGCGTGAGCTTAGCTATAATCCACGGTTGCTAGAAGTTCCGTGCAAATTAAAATTAATACAAAGCTGCGACGGTTATAGCCCTTTTTTGTTTACTAGTCCTGGGTATGTATAGTCAACTTTGAAATTTTTTTGTGCAGGATGGACAAGACAATGGTCGGGGCTGCTTGGTGTAAGGGTGAGTGAGTCCTAACATTTCAAATTTTGACTGATTGGGGTGGGTATGAGTGAGAGTATCGAAAAGCAGGTCGATCCAGCTCGGCGCGGTTTACTCGTCGCTACATGCGCGGTGGGTGGAGTCGCTGGGTTAGCAACAGCAGGTGCGTTTGTTTCCACTTTCCAGCCGTCCGAGCGGGCAAAAGCCGCTGGGGCACCGGTGGAAATTGATATTTCCGGGATTAAACCGGGTGAGATGCAGGTCTATGAGTGGCGTGGTAAGCCAGTATGGGTACTGAAACGCACACCAGAGCAATTAGCTACACTTAAAGAAACTGCCTCAGAAGTCGCCGACCCAGAGTCGCTCAAGCCCTACACGATGGATTTGCCCGATTATTGCAAGAATGCAGCGAATAATCGCGGTCATGCCGGCCATGAGGCAAATCTGGTAGTTGTGGGGATTTGCCCGCATCTGGGCTGTTCCCCATCGCAAAAATTTACCCCGGGCCCACAGCCTTCCTTGCCCGATAATTGGGACGGCGGTTTCTTATGTCCTTGCCACGGTTCTACATTTGATTTGGCCGGTCGTGTATTTAAGAACAAGCCAGCGCCAAACAATCTCGATGTACCACGCTATATGTATTTATCTGATACCAAGATAGTTATTGGTAAAGATGAGAAAGGCGACGCGTAATCATGTCATTCCAAGAAAAAAAACTGCCGGCAGATGCACCGATTGCAGATAAAGCGCTGAATTGGGTAGACGCACGCTTTCCCGTAACATCCACTTGGAAAGCCCATCTTTCCGAGTACTACGCTCCAAAAAATTTCAACTTCTGGTACGCATTTGGTTCGTTGGCGCTATTAGTGCTGGTGATTCAGATCGTGACCGGGATTTTCCTCGTGATGCATTACAAACCGGATGCGACCTTAGCGTTTGCATCGGTTGAATACATCATGCGCGATGTGCCTTGGGGCTGGCTGGTGCGTTATATGCATTCGACCGGTGCATCGGCATTTTTCATTGTGGTGTATTTGCACATGGTGCGCGGCCTGTTATATGGTTCGTATCGCAAGCCGCGTGAATTGGTCTGGTTATTCGGTGTCGGCATTTTCTTGTGTCTGATGGGCGAAGCGTTCATGGGGTATTTGCTGCCATGGGGCCAAATGTCGTATTGGGGCGCGCAAGTGATCGTCAACCTGTTTGGCGCGATTCCTTTCATTGGTCCTGATCTGTCATTGTGGATACGTGGTGATTATGTGGTTTCTGATGCGACTTTGAACCGCTTCTTCTCCTTCCACGTGATTGCGATTCCGCTGGTGTTGATCGGTTTGGTTGTGGCGCACATCATTGCCTTGCATGAAGTGGGCTCGAATAATCCTGACGGGATTGAAATCAAAGATAATGTTGATGCGCAAGGCGTGCCATTAGACGGTATTCCTTTCCATCCTTATTACACTGTGCATGACATCATGGCTGTTGCAGTGTTCCTGATCGTGTTCAGCGCCGTCGTATTCTTTGGCCCGGAAATGGGCGGTTATTTCCTTGAATACAACAATTTTATTCCTGCTGACTCACTGAAAACGCCGCCGCATATTGCACCGGTCTGGTATTTCACACCGTACTATTCGATTTTGCGTGCTGTGACGG
Source organism: Glaciimonas soli (assembly GCF_009497155.1). Classification (GTDB taxonomy): domain Bacteria; phylum Pseudomonadota; class Gammaproteobacteria; order Burkholderiales; family Burkholderiaceae_D; genus Glaciimonas; species Glaciimonas soli. The sequence goes on along the minus strand of NZ_WINI01000003.1, from coordinate 87,041 downwards.
CAGACTTCATGATTTGGTTGATAGCGGGGATATTTGCTTATGCTGCGCTGATTTGGTTTAAGACAGGACTGTCGCACAAGATTAAATTTGCTGTCGTAATCATCGCTGTGTTGATTTCAGTTGCGATGGGAATTTTCCCATCGGTTGCGAACTTACTGAATCTAAATGTCACATTCCCTAAGTTTTTGGCCGGTTTCGACGCCAAGTTCTTCGGTGTCGTCATGATGGGCGTATCAGTAATGATACTGGCAGGTTTGCCATGGCTCGATCACTCTAAAGTCAAATCGATGCGCTATCGTCCAAGCTGGCATAAATACATTTATATCCTGTTTGGGATTGCTTTCGTGTTCTTGGGCTATTTTGGTGTGCAGCCACCATCAGCGGTGGGTAATATCATCTCGAAAGTATGTACTTTTATTTACTTTGGTTTCTTCTTGTTGATGCCTTGGTGGAGTGCGGCCGGTACTTTCAAGCAAGTACCCGACCGCGTTACTTATCATCCGCACTAAGCCGAGGACAAATAAGATGACAATACTCAAAAAATTGATTGCGGCGCTAGTTTTGTTGCCGGTGTTGGCCTTTGCCAGTGAAGGCGGTTTTCCGCTCGACAAAGTGCCAGACCGCACCAAAGACATGTCGGCTTTGCAAAATGGCGCTAAACTATTCGTAAATTACTGCCTGAATTGCCATTCGGCATCTGCCATGCGCTATAACCGGCTACGCGATATTGGCTTGTCGGACGATCAGATCAAAGCCAATTTGTTGTTTACCAGCGATAAAGTGGGCGATTTGATGCATGTGGCGATGGCACCGAAGGATGCCAAAGCATGGTTCGGGACAGTGCCGCCGGACTTATCTGTGATTGCACGCGCAAAGTCGTCGGACCAGGGTACTGGCGGAGATTGGTTATATACCTATCTACGTACATTCTACAAGGATGACAGCCGCCCAACCGGATGGAATAATATGGTATTCCCTAACGTCGGTATGCCGCACGTGTTGTGGGAATTGCAAGGTGTTCAAGATGCCAAATTCGTCGATGTGAAAAATCCACATGAAGGCGGCGAAATTGAACATCAATTTGCTGGTTTCCAGCAAATCACTCCAGGAACGATGAATGCTATTCAGTACGATACTGCAGTAGCGGATCTGGTTTCTTATCTGGAGTGGATGGGCGAACCCGCCCAAAATACCCGCAAGCGTTTAGGCGTTTGGGTATTGTTGTTTCTCGGTCTGTTTTTCGTTCTTGCATGGCGTTTGAATGCGTCGTACTGGAAAGATGTAAAATAGAGGGTTCAAAATCTTCGTCAACATGCCATGTGAGGGCAAGTCTCATCAATCCTGACATGGAGTTGTTTTCAATCATGTCCGCAGTTTAACCACTGCCGACATGCGTTTTCGGGTGAGCCATATTGGTACTCGCCCTTTTGTTTTTAAGGAACTATAAAAATGATGGTTCTCTATTCAGGTACCACCTGTCCATTTTCTCAACGTTGCCGCCTGGTTCTATTTGAAAAAGGCATGGACTTCGAAATTCGTGATGTCGATCTGTTTAACAAACCAGAAGACATCTCGACCATGAATCCCTACGGTCAAGTGCCGATTTTGGTTGAGCGCGATTTGATTTTGTACGAATCAAACATTATCAATGAATACATTGATGAGCGTTTCCCACATCCGCAGTTAATGCCGGCTGATCCATTAATGCGTGCTCGCGCTCGCTTGATGTTGTTCAACTTTGAAAAAGAATTGTTCATTCACGTTCACACTCTGGAGAACGATAAGAACAAGGGCGCAGAAAAAGCACATCAAAATGCGCGCAACGAAATTCGTGATCGTCTGACTACCTTGGCACCTTTGTTCTTGAAGAACAAATATATGCTGGGCGATGAGTTTTCGATGTTGGATGTAGCGATTGCACCGCTGCTATGGCGTTTGGATCACTACGGTATCGAACTGTCGAAGACAGCGGCGCCGTTGATGAAATATGCAGAGCGTATTTTCTCGCGTCCAGCCTACATCGAAGCGTTGACGCCGTCTGAAAAAGTGATGCGTCGTTAATTGTCGAACGATCGGGGCAATACACTTTTGTATTGCCGCTTGAAGCATATTTGCTAAGTGTCGTCAAAAAACTGTTTATGCGTTGTCATCACGCCTAGTCTAAACAGTTTTTTTGACTACACTAATTGAAGTAAATATGCTCCAAGCATCAACATCTACTTATGTTCTAAGTAAAATATCAATAATGTCCGAAACTATAGCCTCTACCAAGCCCTATTTATTACGCGCCATTTACGAGTGGTGCACAGACAATGGCTTTACGCCATACCTGTTGGCACAAGTCGACGCGAATACCCGCGTTCCGCAACAATTCGTTAAGGACGGCGAGATCGTTCTGAATATTAGTTTTGACGCTACTAGCGGCTTGAAAATGGATAATCATTTCGTCAATTTCAACGCGCGCTTTAGCGGTGTTTCTCGCGAGATTTCGGTCCCGATAGAAAATGTCATGGCCATCTATGCACGTGAGAATGGTCAAGGAATGGCATTTGAAGTAACGAAATCAGCCGGGACAATTGCATCAACCGAGTCAGATGAAGATTCGGAAAAAGAATTGCAGTTTGAGAAAGATGAATCGAATTCAAACAGCACGACACCAGTTTTTGCGGTCGTACCAACGCTGACATCGGTTCCGAAAACGAAGGAAAATACATCGGATTCTGAAACAGATCCGGAACCACCAAAAAATAATGGTAAAAAACCTACCCTAACCAGAATTAAGTAGAGTATAATTCTGGCTTTCGCAGTAACGCCCACTTAGCTCATTTGGTAGAGCAGTTGACTTGTAATCATCAGGTGGCCAGTTCGATTCCGGCAGTGGGCACCAATACAAAACCCTTCATAACGAAAGTTATGAAGGGTTTTTCCATTTCTGGTCTATATCTCTTTAGCCCTTTATAAGTAATCTCGAATAATCGATTTGAAAAATACCGTCGTCATTCTCGCGCATGCGGAAAGGACGCCAATTTTAAAAATGCATTATTTGATAATGCTTATCTCCATTTAGCATGTCATTTTTAACACATCACATCGTGTTGTCACCAGCGTAGCCCTGGTTGTCACCTTGTTGACGCATGATTTGCACGTGCTGTCGTGCAAATGTCGTGCATTTGACGTGGCGAAAATGCGGGTATTGCACAAAACTACAAGCCTCTTCTCATAACCGGAGCTTGTAATGCAGATAGCAAAATTCAGATTGTCGACTCGGCGCTTGCAACAACGATTGGTAAGCCTAAGTGATAACACGAAGTGGGGCTATGTCTTCGACGGCCATGCTGTAACAACAACTGAAGCGGTCGAGGTGGCATCATGAGCGCGATATTGCATGGAACACCGCTGTGGGTTTGGGGAATTCTGGCCTTGCTGGTCAGTCGTGGACTGGCGGCGACCAATCCCAATACAGTGACGACTATGCGTCTGTTGTTACTGCCGTTGGCATTCTCGTTGTGGACTGCCTACAGTTTGAGTCACATGACGGAAATCACACTGCCGATGTTAACCGCACTCACATCTGGGCTTCTGCTCGGCGCAACTGTGGGTTGGCGTCTGTATGCTGGCATGGAGGGCTTTCACTATGATCGCGAGAATCAATTAATCCACCGGCCCGGTACCTGGCTGATGCTGATCGTAAGCCTGTTTTCATTTCTGCTCAAATTCAGTCTGGCCATCAGTTTGGCGCGCAACGCGGCGTTGGTTGCCGATCCACGCTTTGTGCTAATCAATGGCGCACTGGTGGGGTTATCTTGCGGCCTGTTGTGGGGAGTCGTGTTGACGCAATTTCTGCTGGCTTGGCGCGCAGCGTCAGCACCGGCGGCCACATCTTCACATGCTGCGGAGGGAGCTGCAAGATGGAACTCTTAGGCATAAAATATTTGCTCCTTGCTGCCCGGGCTAGTATTCTGCATGTCGATACGCTAATGTCATGCAACTGGCATGATGGGCAAGTGAAGCATGCTAAAAACGATGGCCGGGTGATAACAGGAGTTTCAAATGTTGATACAAAAACTGAGATTGCAGCGCGGATGGTCGCAGCAACAACTTGCGGAGTTAAGCGATCTCAGCGTTCGTACTATTCAAAGAATCGAACAGGGGCAGGGAGCGAGTATGGAGTCTCTGCGGTCGCTGGCATCGGTCTTTGAAGTCGACTTTTCAACCTTGTATTCCGAATCGGAGCCTACAATGAACAGCAATCTTAACCAAGGTTTAACAGCCGAGGAAACACTTGCACTTGACCACGTACGGCAGCTCAAAAAATTCTATCGGTCCATACTGCTTTATGTCGTGATCATCAGTTTCCTGGCTGTCGTAAACTATATGAGCTCACCTCATCAACTTTGGGTGATATGGCCTGCGCTGGGATGGGGACTTGGGCTTTTGTTGCGTGCTGCATCGCTATTCGATTTTTTTCCATTTTTTGGTGCGGACTGGGAAAAAAAGCAGGTGGAGAAAAGACTGGGACGAAAGCTATAAGGCAGATCCTGTCACAAGAACATTTGCGAATTGTGAATAATAAAAAGCCTGGGTATATAAAATCCCCAGGCTTTTTTTATGCTTGTTTTCCGGAATAAATTAATAATCCTTCAGTATCATTTCTGCGCCTTTTTCCGCCACCATCATGGTGGCAGCATTGATATTTCCCGATGTGATATTCGGGAAAATCGATGCATCAATTACGCGCAAACCTTGCAGGCCATGCACTTTGAGCTGGTTTGATACCACCGCTGTAGATGGATCTGGCCCCATCGCGCACGAACCGCAAAGATGATAAATCGAGCCAGCCTGCTCTCTAAAAAAATGTAACATGCTAGCTTCATCAGTGACACTTGCCGCTGGTTTGACTTCTTCTGCAATCAGATTTTGTAAAGTCGGTGCTTTGATCAGATTGCGAATTAATTTACAACCTTGAATCGCTTCATCAATATCTTTTTGCGTAGTCAGATAGTTCGGCCTGATTTTGGCAGGAACAGTGGCATCGATCGTGGCAATTTCAATCGTCCCACGACTAGTGGGTCGGCACGTATTAAAAAATAACAGGAAGCCGGAATACGGATCTGGCTTCAATTTCGCCATTGGATTTTTCGGGATTTCGTACGACAGTGGATTGAAATACAGCTGGATATTTGGATGTTGCTCTTGGGCGCTGCCTTTAAAAAAACCACCCGCCTGATTGACACTCAATGCCAGAGGACCGGTTCGCTTGAAGACGTATTCAATGCCAGCTTTCACTTGCCCGGAAAAAGAACCCAGATCGTCATTCAGGGTTTTCTTATTTGCTTTGAAATAAAAAGAAGCGCACAAATGATCTTGCAGATTTTTTCCGACCGCTGGCAGGTGGTGCACGGGCGTGATGTTATGTTGCGCCAGCAGAGTCGTATCGGCAACACCAGAAAGTTGCAGCAATTTGGGTGTGTCGACCGCACCGGCAGACAACACCACTTCTTTGTTTGCCATGAAGGTACGGCGTGTCCCATTTTGATTAACAATGACACCGATTGCCCGCTTATCGTCATCAAATAAAATCCGCTCAGCGTAAGCGTTATGTTCCAGCGTCAGATTAGGGCGACGTAATGCCGGATGCAGATAGGCAAATCCACTGGAGTCGCGTTTTCCATTACGGGTATTGATGTCATAAATACCCGCACCCTCAAAGTGTTCACCGTTGAAATCTTCATTAATGGAATACCCCATTTCTCTGCATGCCTGCAGATATTCCTGACAAATAGGATGCGCTTGATCCTTCATCGGCGTGATATTAATTGGACCACTGGCGTTGTGATATTCGGTGTTGCCAAGCGGATGGGTTTCCAGCTTTTTAAAATATGGCAGCACGTCGTCGTAGCCCCAGCCAGGATTGCCGGCAGTTTCCCAGTCATCGAAGTCACTGCGCTGACCGCGTACATAAATCATGGCGTTGATATTGCCGGAACCGCCCACGACTTTACCGCGAGGCGCATACAATTTCCTGCCTGCCATTTGCTCTTCTGGCTCGCTGTAATACATCCAATTGTATTGCGGGTTGTAATACATTTTTGCGAAGCCAACCGGTAGTTTGAGCCAGAACGAATTGTCCTTGTCTCCGGCTTCCAATAGCAAGACGCTGTGCTGGCCAGATTCACTTAAGCGATTGGCCAGAATGCAACCGGCCGATCCGGCGCCAACAATGATGAAGTCGTAGGTAGGTTTGGCTATCATTTCGACTCTTCTCTCCAACGCTTTTTCCAGGCATCGGAAGATTGCATTTTGACGTCAAACGGCTTTGGGTCCATAGAAATATGCATCTTGCTACCGGTGTAGGGCGAATTGGCTTTGACAACCTCCATATTTAGCTCAACGCCAAGACCCGGTTCAGTCGAAGGAATGATAAAGCCATCTTCCCATTGGATTTTTTTCTTGAGAATTTCACCGTGGAAGCCGTCCCATTGGCCGATACTTTCTTGAATCAGAAAGTTTGGTGTCGCAGTGCCTAACTGAATGCTGGCAGCAGCACCAACCGGTCCGTTATATAAATGCGGTGCAATTTGCGCGTAATAAACTTCTGCAATTGCAGCAATTTTCTTGGCTTCCAAAATTCCGCCAACACGGCCCAGATTCATTTGCAAGATCGATGCGCCGCCGCTTTTTAGCAAATCATAAAATTCATATTTCGTCGTCAGGCGTTCGCCGGTAGCGATAGGAATACTAGTCTTGCCAGCGACACCCGCCATAGCGTCGGATGATCCTGGCGGCACAGGTTCTTCAAACCATAAAGGATCATATTTCTCTAAGCGTTTGGCTAAGCGTACTGCGGAAGCGGTAGTCATTTGACCATGTGTACCGAATAGGATGTCACATTTATTGCCGACGGCAGCGCGCACTTTGCTGCAGAATTCTTCACATTGATCCATCACTTCCAACGACAAATGGTGGCCGGAATAGCTGGTGTAAGGGCCTGCAGGATCAAATTTGACTGCAGTGAAGCCTTCCTTCATCAGACCCGCAGCGCATTCTGCTGCGAGATCAGGATCATCGTAATCGAATTCTCCTTTACTGTTTTTTGGATAAAGATAAGTGTAAGTGCGCAGACGTTCATTGACTTTGCCGCCGATGAGTTCATACACGGGTTTGTTGGCAGCTTTGCCAATGATATCCCAGCATGCCATTTCAAATCCGCTGACGATACCCATCATGCTCAAATCCGGGCGTTGCGTAAATCCACTCGAATACGCTTGCCGGAAAAAACGCTCAATATGATGCGGATCATGATCCTGTAAAAGACGCTCAAACACATCTTCAATCATAGGTACCATCGCTTTAGGATGGAAGGTGGACGCATAAATTTCTCCAACGCCTTCAATTCCACAATCGGTTTTGATCGTGACAAATATCCAATACATACCGCCGAAGTAAGGTGGAGGAACGGCAACGATATGCGACTGCATTGAAACAATTTTCATGATTTCTCCTTATGTGTTTTTGTGTGTATTGACAAGCGATTTAAAGTAAAACGCGACTACTGCACCTAATAAGCCGGCGCCAGCGAGATAGCTGTAATAGATTCTGAAGCCGAGCGGACCTGGGTAATTATTTAAGATGGCACGATTGATCATTGGCAGGAAAATATCGGGCAGATAGCCGATCATGGAAATGATGCCAATCGCCAAACCAATCACATGTGGCGGCACTTTGCAGCCATCCAGAATGCTCCAATACAGGCCGCGTATGGCATAGGTCATGGTGCCAATTCCAATGACAATGAACAGCAAGAAGTAGGCATGGTTTACGTGCGGGAAAAAGACCAGAACCAGATAGCCGCAGCAAGCCAACAGCATGCTGAGCGGCAGTATCAGTTCATTCGAAAATTTATCCCCTAAAAAACCCGCTGCAACACTACTGATTGGGCGCATCCAGACTTTGGTGACCGTGATCACGCCGGCAGCTACCGCCGTCATGCCGTAACCTTCTTGCAGGTAAGAGGAGAAAGAATAGGTTCCCCAAAATAACTGGTAACCGGTGAGGATGATGAATGCCATCAGCCATAAGCGTGGATTGGCGGCTACAGTGCGTAAGTCTTGCAGCAGATTGCCTTTTATTTTTTTATCTTCTTGAACGTCGCCATCGGTATTTTTGGTTTCGCTATCAAGAAAAATAAAAATCAGTACCGCAATTGCGATGCAAATGACGGAGTACATATAGATGATCGGGCGTAGCGCCTGTTGTGGCGCAGGATTTTGGGCCATGAGATAAGCGAATATAGCTAACCCAATCGTGGCAAGTAAGGCTTCAACCAATCCGCGGCCGCCATCCAGGATGCCAAAAAAACGTCCTTGTTCGGAGGATTTTGCCAGCAGCTTGACACTTTTTACCAGAGCCGCCCAAAACGTCAATCCTGCGGCTAAACCCCAAAAGAAAAAGATGATTTTCAGCTGCCACAACGGTGGATAAGCCGCATACCAAAAACCCGTGCCGCCGACCACCGTGAGTGAGAAGCTAATCAATAATTTTGGAGAGAATTTGTCCGCTAACCAGCCACTGGGCATGTAAGTGGCGACAAATACAAAGCCCAAAACAACGTAAATGCTATTTAAATCAGCGGAAGTAATATTGAAGGCGGCAAGTATGCTGTTTTCATAGTATTGGCGTAGATAAAGCAGGGGATAAATTGCCCCTGCTGCGGCTACCAATAAAGCGAACTGGAAATAGCGGTTTAAGTTTTTAGAGCGCTCGCTGACGGCGATGTTGCTCGCACTATTATTTGGTTGAATTGCGATATCTATCATGTCTCGGCTTACTTTCTAAAGCTGAATGCGTTGCTGTATTTGTTTTGCTATCAGTCACTGCGACGCATTATTTAATGAGCTCCAATAGGCTCTTTGTTGCAACTTTTCAAAAATAAAGATGCAGTCTGCTGCAGAGCATGCGACTTCTGATTTCGCACTCTGACCATCTTCAGATTGAACATTGTTGTTGGGCTTTCGGCCCAATTTACGATTTTGGTTTTACAGCATCATTATTTTTAATATTTCATGACAACCAAACGCGTCTGTGTAAATTCGAGCATGCCATGTTTACCATCATCACCGCCCAGGCCTGAGCGTTTCCATCCAGAGTGATAACCCTGATATGGATCCGCCGGCATGCGGTTGATGTACAACTCGCCAGCCTCTATGTTGTTGGCGATGAACATTGCGTCGCGGTAGTTCTCTGTATAAATCACAGAAGACAAACCAAACTGATGATCGTTGGCTAGCGCCAATGCTTCTTCTGTCGTTTCGTATTGCAGTACACAGAATACGGGGCCAAAAATTTCTTCCTGGACGATTTCCATGTCCTGACGACAGTTAGTTAACATGGTTGGCGGGTAAAAATTTCCTTTGCCTTCTGGAATATAGCCACCCACTTCGATCGTCGCGCCATCCGCCACGGCACGTTCAACCATCGCGTGAATATTGGTGCGCGCGGTTGCGCTGACTAACGGTCCCATATGTGATGGATTGCCAGCGCGATCACCGATTTGTACTGCGCTGAGTTTTTCCTTAAGCAGTTTCAGCAATTGGGGATACACCGCGCGATGGACGTAGACGCGTTCGACGCCAGTGCAAATCTGGCCGCAATGCGTAGTTTTAGAGGAAACGATGCCATTTGCGGCACTTTCCAGATCCGCATCAGCAGCAACGATTACCGGCGTTTTCCCGCCCAGTTCCAGAGACGACTTGGCAATATTTACCTGCGAATACTCCAGTACTTTGCGTCCTGCATTGACGCTGCCGGTCAACGTAATGATGCCGACTTTGGGGTGAGTGCAAACAACCTCGGCGGTGGCATGGCCCATGGCCAGGATATTGACAACGCCATCAGGAAATTGCGCATCAAGCACGGCTTTTGCAATTTCAAAAGCAGAACATGGCGTGTTATTGCTGGGGCGCACGACCACCGTATTGCCGGTAATCAGTGCCGGTGCAATTTTACGCAGCAGCGTATAAACCGGGTAATTGAACGGGATCAGGCAAGCGGCAACACCGATAGGTTCGCGTTGCAACAGCAAGTTTTCAGAGGGACTATCGCTAGGAATGATTTCACCTTCAATACGGCGCCCCCATTCGGCGTGATAGCGACAAATTTCGGCAGCATAGATGGCTTCATTGGTGGCATCGCTAAGGCTTTTCCCAGACTCCAGCGCTAACGCTGTGCCAATATCAGGTGCACGCGCCACCAATGCATCGGCGAGACGATGGAGGGCTTTTGCTCGTTCAGCGCCGGGTAGCTTTCCCCATGCTTTTTGCGCTGAGGCTGCGGCATTGGTTGCGGTCGTTGCTTCTTGTGCCGTAGCAAGAGAAACATGGGCGACGATCTCATCAGTAGCCGGGTTACAGACAGCGATAGTCTCGCTATTTTGTGGTGCAACGAATTGATTATTGATGAAATTTTTGTAGTGTTGCATAGCGTCTTTCGTAGATGAGTCTCACAACACAATAGAGTTATACGGACTTATTTGAAGCTAAGTGAGAAGAGCTAAATTGGAGATGCGACATAAGAATTGTGTGCAATCTGGTTGTCGATAGCATAGGAAGGCTTTCGTCTCTTATGGGCAAAGTATGATCGTATTTGGGAGGCGATCATCATTCCAATTTATTATATTTTTTGTATCGTATGAGAAATTCCCTATATTCGGCAAATGCCAAATACAGATTGCGATATCTAAAAAATGGATGCGAGGGGCGTACCTACGACAATTTCGTAGCAAGTCATTGCATTGCGGGATGCATGAGCAGAATATTTCTATTGATTATGTGCGTGGGACGGCGCTTTTAATTTTGCCGGCAAATCGGCATAGTGTCGAATGATCCAGGAACGGAACGAGGCGATCGCGGGGTCCTGCAAGTCATCGGGATGCGTCAGGAGATAATAGCCATAACCATCGTCGACCCAGGTATCAAACGGTTGTACCAAAGTGCCATCCCGTAACTCCTCCTGAAACAACAATGGATCAAGCAGGGCAATGCCGCTGCCGCTCATCACATATTGTGCCGCTAAACTGGCGGTCTCAAAGACGAGGCCATGATCGGTATTGATATTACTCAATTCTGTTTGGCGTACAAAATGCTGCCAAAGCCGATAGCGAGCTTGCCCCTCTAGCAGGACGTGAACCAGTTCATTGCTGCTCACAAACTCCTGCAAAGAGAGTGGTGTTGCTGCAGGTAATTTTTCCAATAAAGAAGGATGACACAGTGGTGTTAAACGCACTCGCCATAGTAAGTCCGCAATTAAATCATTAACTTCCGGTTTGGAATACACCACCGCGATGTCCGAATTGTTTTCTGGCATACCGATGCTATTGGGAATCATCAAATCAAGCATCACGTGAGGGAATGCGCTTCTGAACTCGCGCAGAATTGGCACTGCCAAATTATGGGCGAATGTTGCCGGCATTTGTATGTGCAATACCCTGTGCGCAATTGCGCCATCCTTCAAGATGTCTTGTAGTACATGCTCGATGCGGTCGAACGATTTATTTACTGCCGGCAACAAAGCGCGACCAGCCTCGGTGAGTTCCAGGTGTTGATGCTTGCGTTCAAAGAGCTTGACGTTGAGTAAGGATTCCAGCGTCAGAATATGCCGGCTGACTGCGCTTTGCGATACATACAAACTATTCGCCGCTGCCGTCACGCTTAAGTGCTTGCCAGCGGCCTCAAAAGCCCGCAATGCGTTTAGTGGTAACCAACGACGATCCATGTTTGCTCCTGCAGATTTACAAGCCTCAAGGATAAACAAAAACGGCCAGCTATGTGGCTGACCGTTTTGTGTAAATGTTGTGCTGCGCCGTTACGAGATTATGGTTTGAGTAATGTCGGATTAGATTGCACCGTCAGGCGCGCATGTTTTGTGCGCTTGAAGTAAGCAATACTAAACACCGCCCAACAACCAACCATGCTGCCGCAAGCACTTAAGCACCACAACATATCTTTCACCACAAAGCCGCTATATAAAGAAGTCACCAATGTCGAAAACGACCACATGCCCCAGGTTGGTAATGAAATGGATTTGGCTCCGGCAGTATCACGCGCGACACGAAGTGCTTGCGGGATATACGCTAATGACATGGCAGGTCCGACCAACATATAGACGAAAGTGATTAGCGAAGTGGCAAAGCTAGACATGGTGTTCCGAAAAATGAGCGTTACGGCTAATCGTATGATGAATAAATATGTTAAAGCGGCGACAATGGGATTGATTATAAATCGCCGTTATTGACGCCTGCGACAGACTTTGTATATTTTTGTCTAGTGTATCTATTTAACAACCTCGCACCAAATCACTGTTTGGGTATGAGTCAATGCAAAGCTGACGTAAAAAAGCCGCACAGTTTCCTGTGCGGCTTTTTTGTGATTCCGTGGGGAATTAAAATTCACCCAACGCAGTAATTACTTCTTAGTTGCGCGCGCTGCTTTTTCAGTAGTTTGTGCGAACTGGGTTGCGGCATTGTTCAAATTTGCTTCTAGTGCTTCAACTGCTTGTTTAGCGGATTTGTTCAGTTGCTCGTAACCAGCGTTTGCATTGCCGATAACCGATTTCAAAATCGCGATCGCGTTTTCTGAACCAGCCGGTGCATTTTTGCTGACTTCGTCGATCAGTGCATTGATGCGACGGCTAGTTTCAGCGATTTGTGCTTCTGCCGCTTTAGTCAATTCTGTTTGTGTGCCAGAAGCGATGCCAGCCAAGTGACGACCATAAGCAGCGGCTTTGTCTGCATTTGGTTTAGCTTGTGCGGCGGAGATCGACAAAAATTCTTGTGCGTCTTTGGCGCCAATTAATTGCTTGGCAGTACCGCTGGTTTCTTCCAGTGATGCTTTGGCGGCACTCAGATTTAATTCGATGACTTTTTCAACACCAGCAAACGCTGTGGTTGTTAATGAATTGAGTAATGCTAATTGTGCTTCGAAATGGGCTTTGGTAGCTGCTGAAAATTGCTCTTGGAACGAAAACATGTTCTTCTCCTGGGTTGTAAGAGTGAGGCATTTACGGCTAGTCACCAAAATGGTGCGCCGCACAAGAAAGCATTTTACAGAGTCGAAATACGCTGTCAAGGGAATTGTGCAGTGCAACATAAACATTTGTGATAATTAACATTTCCCCCCCGGTGGAAATATTCTCATGCGCCTTGATTTCATAGGGGACTTAATTGTTTTTTGTTGCATTTTCCACATGGAAATGTGACTGCTGCACCACACATTTTATTAGTCATCATTTCTATTTGTCATTTACACAAGCCACCCGCGCTTTCATATTGCTCTGCTCATTTTTCATGCAGTGGCCATACGCAATGATACTGCTTTCAAATACCTTGCGTGCCTGATCTGACGGTAGTGCCGCGAGACGTTCGGCCATTTTGCGGCTGACCTGGAAATGCTGATAGTCGATCGGTTGTTTCCAATTGCCGCCCCAAATGAAAAAACCATGTTGCGCGAAAACATCCGCGATTTGCTGATTCACCATTCCGGGGCGCATTTTCGTGCGGGCAGTGTAAGGTTGACCGGCGGGAGGACTCACTTCTGGTGCACCTTGTTTGTTACGATTTATATACGGATTTTGCAATGGATTGAGGTCAATCGCTAATCCGTAAGCATGTAAAGACAATGCGCCGCCGCCCGTCATGGCGCGGTCATTGAAAGCGGATGTATTGTTATCTGCCATGGAGGCATCGTCATCACCATGGTAGTGCCCCATCAAACGTGCTTGTTTGATCGGTAAGCGGCGCGCTAGCAGCTCTTCAAAGATGGCTTGCACTTGAGGGGCGACTGCAGCCATTACCATCACTTCGCCGTCGTCATGCAATTTGCCATCGAAGTCTATGAACGAAAAACGTACAGTTTGCAATTGCTCACAAGTGACGGGCGCACCAGCTTGCATCACATGGTCGCTCTTCAGTTGCGCGCAGGCGGCAGCATCCGTGGCAAATGCGCTTGATAATGGCGCTGCGGCGGCAATACAGAAATGCGTTGCCGTCCAAGCCCCCAAAATCAACTTGCCGATGGATGTTGCGGAAATGTTTTTATGCATGTGTATCTAACTTAAATAATTGATGTTACGCGTCCATAGATTCTGTAGGGGCGACTAGTTGCGCCCCTACAGAATTTGCAGTTACTAACGTTAATCAAACAAAGCGCAAAGCCCCGGTCAGATCTCCAGGCGGTAATGCGCCGCGCGCCTCAAATGCCGCATTGCGCGTCTTGATGCCTTCCAATAAAGGCAGGTCGTGCAAGCGTGTGATGAAACGCATGATAGAGGTCGTATCGTAGAAACTATGGTCAACGTAACCCTTCTTGGCGTAAGGAGAAACGATGATGGCAGGAATGCGCGTGCCGGGTCCCCAGCGATCACCTTTAGGTGGTGCTACATGATCCCACCAGCCGCCATTCTCATCGAAGGTGATCACCACCAGCATATTTTCCCACTGTGGACTTTTTTTCAGATGTTCCAACACATTGGTCACGTGCTGATCGCCGGATTCCACATCGGAATAGCCCGCATGCATATTCAAATTTCCCTGCGGCTTGTAGAAAGTGACGGCTGGCAGTTTTCCGGCCACTACATCGGCCAGGAATTTATTGGACATTGGACTATCGCCCACGCCGCCATCAAGTAAATGTTCTTTTCGTGCCGTGCTGCCAGGTGCAAATTGTTTGAAGTAATTGAATGGCTGATGGTGATATTGAAAATTGGGTTTGTCGCCGTCGCTCTTGTGCTCCAATGCCGCTTGCCAGGCGCCCGCATACCATGCCCAACTTACACCTTTTTGCGACAACAGATCGCCGATGGTGTGATAGGTTTGTGGTGGCAGAGTGCTGGGATCGGCGGGATCGGCAAGTGCGCTATCGCCGCCGGCGGCTGGCTTGATGTAGCTAGGTTGATAGGGCGGTGCCATGGTGTTCACCGCATAGCCATCAGGGGTGATCGCGCCATCGTTCTCAAACCGTGGTTTGCCTTCGATCGCCGAAGCTGGATTCTTTTTGTCTAATGCCAGACGCACACCGGTAGGGCCATCCTCCGTTATGGCAATCTTGCGTTTGGCAGGCGTATTGGCCGCGTCAAAGTATTCCGGCGTGCGGCCGGAAATCAAGAATTGATGGTTTAAGTAAGAGCCACCAAATGCCGCCATGAAAAAATTGTCGCACAAGGTATATTGCTGTGCGACTTTCCACAGTCCTAAATTTTTATCGGTCGCGCCGTAGTAGCCCATCACCAAACCGCCGGAATTAGCCCAGGCAACGAACTGATCATTCTTGCCGTTATTGATCTGCATTTGGTTTTGATAAAACAGATGCCACAGATCGCGTGTAACGACCGACTCTGGTAACGGTGCGCCTTCAGCATCTTTCAGCGTGAAGGGCGCATTCGGCAAGCCGGAGATTTTTTCCTCAGCGATCATATAATCTTTGCCGTTCACACTTTGGCTGCGTGGCACCAGGCCACCCCATATTTTTGGCAAGCTCGGCAACACCGTTCCGTCGCGGTCTTTTTGCACATAAACGACGCCAGGGACTTCAGATAATGGTTGGCGCACGCCCGGGAAATTGGCAAATAAATTATTGAAGCTACGATTTTCTAAATAAATTACGACAACATGTTTGATATGCGCTTTGATTTTTGTGTCGAGCGAGCCGGCGACAATTTTGTGGGTTGACTTGGTGCTCGCCGCTTCGCCGATTAACGGAACGCCACCGACAATACTAGTTGCGACAGCCGCTTGCAATACGCGTCTGCGAGATGGATCTGAAGGAGAGTCTGCTTGCTTGGTTTGTTGTGCGTCGTTGCTTTTGTCCACGTTATTTCCCTTTTTCGCGTAAATGCTAAACACAGGGGAGTGTAGACATTCTTGATGTGTCGTCAATCATAATTTATTCAAAGTACACAAAACGGTATCAATGGCGGGATGTCATCTTATTGTCACTTCGAGAGTGTACAAGTCATTGAGGTTGGTATGTGGCAATATTGATAATAATTCTCATTTGCGTTATAGTTTCCGCTCTAGAATCTTTCAAAAAGGAAGCTATGTCTTTGCGTACACTCATCGCCAGTGCCGTTTTTGCCAGCACCGCTGTTGCCAGTTTTACAGTCGCCGCGCAGGAAAAAGTCTTGAATATCTATTCGGCACGTCATTATCAAACTGACGAAGCGCTGTATAACAACTTCACCAAAACAACCGGTATCAAAATTAATCGGGTGGATGGCGACGATGCGGGTACGGTTGCGCGCTTGAAAAGCGAAGGAAAATCTAGTCCGGCCGATGTGATTTTATTGGTAGATGCGGCGCGTTTATGGCGCGCTGAAAATGAGGGCTTGTTCCAGCCTGTCAAATCGCCGATATTAGACGAACGTATCCCAGCGAATTTGCGCGATAAAGATGGTCAATGGTTTGGCTTTTCGACGCGCGCGCGCGTGATTGTCTATAACAAGCAAAACATCAAACCAGAAGATGTCGACAGTTACGAAGCGTTGGCTGAGCCTAAAAATAAAGGCAAGCTGTGCACCCGCAGCGGTGCGCACCCGTACAACGTATCTTTATTCGGTGCTTTACTCGAACATCACGGCGAAGCGAAAACTGAACAGCTGCTCAAGGGCTATGTCGCGAATCAGGCGCGCAAGCCGGTTGGCGGCGATACCGATCAAATCAAAGCGGTGGCCTCTGGTGAATGTGGCGTGACGATTTCAAACTCTTATTACGTCGCACGCTTGATGAAATCAACCAAGCCAGAAGATATCGCGTTGATGAAAAAAGTGGCGATAGTCTGGCCAGATCAAAAAACGTTCGGTGCGCACGTCAACATCGCCGGTGCCGGCGTTGCCAAATACGCGCCACACAAAGCCGAAGCAATTCAGTTTCTGGAATATTTATCCAGCGATCAGGCGCAACGTTATTTTGCCGAAGGTAATAACGAATGGCCAGCAGTAAAGAGCGTCAAAACTGATAACGCCGCACTGGATTCATTGGGAACATTTAAAGCGGAAGTGATTGATGTCTCGGCGGTTGGCCGCAATCAGCAGAAGGTGTTGCAGATGTTGGATAAGGTTGGGTATAAATAACAGCCAGGTTTTATCCCCGCTCGCGCTTGCGGGAGCGGGGATCTACCGAGGCTTAGCAATTTTATTTTTTGGCAACCAAATAAATCGCCAATCCTATGATCGCCACCACACTGAATTCGATTCCGACTACGACGTAATTAGCTAACATTTTTATCTTTCCAAAAAATCAGGATGTTGCAGGAAAAGTCACCACGTGACTCACATCAAGCCGTATGCCGATGGCCTCACCGATTGCGTGATCGTGATGTGATGGTACCAGCGCCAACACTTCTGGGCCATCTTCTAATCGCAGTGTATAGAGAAAATCCGCACCACGGAAAGTCTTGCGAACGACGGTGGCTTTGAAGCGAGATTCGTCATCATGCACGATATCATCGCTGCGTAGCAGTACATCAAAATATTGTGTGCTGTAGTCCGGCAGAGTGTCATTGACGTCATGCAATTCGCCCAGTGCCGTCGACACCATCAAGCCATTTGCAGTTTTAACCAATCTACCCGGTACAAATACACCATGACCGATAAAATCAGCAACGAAGCGGCTAGTCGGGCGATGATAAAGCGCATAGGGCGCTGCCCATTGTTCCAGTTGTCCAGCGTGCATCACGCCGACCACATCGCCGATCGCAAATGCTTCCAATTGATCGTGCGTGACCATCAGCGCGGTAATGTTGGCTTGTTTCAGAATTTGTCGCACGTCATACGCCAGCCGTTCGCGCAGTTCAATGTCCAGACTCGAAAATGGTTCGTCCAGCAACAGCAAGCGTGGCTGCGGAGCCAAAGCACGCGCCAGCGCAACGCGCTGTTGCTGGCCGCCGGATAGCTGATGCGGATATTTATCGTGTGAGCCTATCAGTCCGACCAGCTCAAGCATCTCTGCCACGCGCAATTTTTTCTGTGGCCGCGCAAGATCTCGTAAGCCAAAGCCGATGTTGTCTTCTATCGTCAAATGCGGGAACAGCGCAAAGTCTTGAAACACCATGCCGATGCGTCGTTGTTCTGCTGCGATGCGAACGTTGGGGCCATCCAGCAAAGTCTGATCCAGCAAAATGTTGCCAACTTGCGGCTGTTCCAGACCTGCAATAGAGCGTAACAGCGTGGTTTTTCCGCTGCCGGATGGGCCGATCAATACGCCGATTTCGCCAGCCGCCAATTGCAACGAGACTGCGTTGACGGCCGGTGATGAAGTTTGTGGATAGCGAACAGTGATGTTTTGAAGGTCAAGAAACATGTGGGAATTTAGAAAGTATGCGTGAAGAAGTTACAATTCCGCTCAAAAGTTTGCTTTAAGAACAATTGCTATTCGCAACAACCACTAGTTTAACGCATCATTCACCCACTACAACCAAGTCACATGCCGCTAATCGCTTTAATCGCTTTGCTCATTGCATTACCCATACTCGGCATCGCCGCCGCATGGCTAAATATTGACGCGCATGCGGTCGAAGTATTGACGCAACAATGGCACACCGTTCTGCCAAGTTATCTGGCAACCTCAATCTGGTTAGCCGTCGCCGTTACCATCGGTGTCGTCGTGGTTGGCGCAGCGACGGCGGTGACGGTGAGTTTGTTTGAATTCCGTGGGCGTCGTTTTTTTAAATGGGCGCTGCTACTGCCGATGGCGATGCCTGCCTATGTTTCGGCATATGCGTATACCGATTTTCTGCAATACAGCGGCATTTTGCAAACCAGTTTTCGTCACGTGATTCCCGCTTTGCGATTGCCCGAAATTCGTAGTTTGTCCGGCGCGATTTTCCTGTTTGTTTTTACCCTTTATCCGTACACCTATTTACTCGCGCGCAGCGCGCTCAGTGAGCGCGGAGTGCATTTGATGGAAGCGGCACGATTGCTTGGCACACCGTTGGCCGAGCGTATTCGTCGCGTCGCGTTACCATTGGCACGGCCGGCATTGATGGCGGGCGCGGCATTGGCGTTGATGGAAACATTGGCCGATTATGGTGTCAGCGCTTATTTTGGATTGACCACTTTTACCACTGGAATTTATAAAGCCTGGATGGTGATGGACGATCGTATCGCCGCGGCACAATTGGCGTCGGTGTTGCTGGTCATGGTGGCATTGCTGTTGTGGGTGGAGCGCAAGGCGCAACAGAAAATACGTTTTTCCAGCGCTCGCGGCAATCGTAGTGATGCATCTGAAACACGATTGCAGCCATTGCGCGGCGGCCAGCGTCTGTGCGCGTGGTTGGTGTGCGGGCTGCCTATCGTTCTCGGCTTCGTCTTGCCGGTGCTGATCTTGCTGCAACTAATGTGGGGGGAGATGGGGCATCAACCTTCAGCTGACGAATACACAACCAGCATCGATTTTTCTCGCTACCTCGGCTGGGCATGGAACAGTTTCCGCTTTGCTGCGATTGCTGCAGTATTGGCGGTGTTGCTGGCACTGGCGCTCAGTTTTGCACAACGCGCCCGTGATTTACCGCGCTTTAACACTGCGCTGTTGCGCATCGTCACTCGCATTGCGTCTATGGGTTACGCCGTGCCTGGTTCAGTGATCGCGGTTGGCATCTTGTTACCGGCCTCATGGTTGCAAGTTGTCTTTCCCGATAGTTCAGTCGGCGTGTGGTTCACCGCAACCTCACTCGGCATTGTGTACGCTTATCTGGTGCGCTTTAGCGCGGTAGCGGTGCAGACCATTGATGCAGGTTATGCGCGGATACCCTACAGCTACGACGAAGCTGCACGTACACTCGGCACTAGTCGCTGGCACATCGCCCAACAGTTGCATGCACCTTTGTTGTGGCGTTCGATGGCAACCGCTTTCTTGATGGTGTTTGTCGACGTGGTGAAAGAACTGCCGGCCACCTTATTGCTGCGTCCATTCAACACCGATACGTTGGCTGTCATCGCCCACAATCTGGCGCGCGATGAGCGTTTGGGTGAAGCGGCATTGCCGGCTTTGACCATCGTTGCGGTAGGCTTGATTCCGGTGTTATTGGTGACACGCGCGTTGGATAGACGGTAATCAGATGACAATGAAACGATAACGCAGCGATAGACGCGTAAAATGGCGGCTATTCGAACTTTGCGGCACATTGCCTTCCCATGACTATTTTGCTCGCCACTCTTAATGCCCGCTATTCTCACGCTTCGCTAGGCTTGCGTTATTTACAAGCCAATATGGGCGACTTGCAGGGCGACACGCACTTGCACGAATTCGTCATTGGCAGCAAAACCACCGATATTGTCGAAAAACTATTAGCCAACAAAGCCGCTGACGGCGGCACCACCATCGTCGGTTTCGGCGTTTATATCTGGAATATCGAAGAAACCACCAAAGTCGTCGCGATGTTGAAATGCGTCGCGCCAGAGATCGTGATCGTGTTGGGTGGACCGGAAGTGTCGTATGAATCTGAACAACAACAGATCGTCAAACAGGCAGATTATCTGGTGACAGGGTGGGGCGACATTGCCTTCCCGGAATTATGTCAGCAGATTTTGAACGGCCCTAAACCGCTGATGAAAACCCACATCGGCAAGCAGCCGCCGATGGAAGACATTACGCTGCCTTACGCACTCTATAGCGACCACGACATCAAACATCGCACGCTGTATGTTGAAGCCTCGCGTGGTTGCCCGTTCAAATGCGAATTTTGTTTATCTGCGCTGGATAAAACCGCGTGGCCATTTGCACTAGATAATTTTCTGGCAGAGTTGGAATCGCTCCATGCGCGTGGCGCACGGCTGTTTAAATTCGTCGATCGTACATTCAATCTGAATATCAAAACCAGCTTGAAGATTATGCAGTTCTTCCTCGATAAACTGGACGCCAATCCCGACGATCCCGTCTTCGCGCATTTTGAATTAGTCCCTGATCATTTGCCCGATGCATTGAAAGAAGGAATCAGCAAATTCCCGGCAGGTACGTTGCAATTTGAAATTGGCATACAAAGCTTCAACCCCGAAGTGCAAACCTTGGTCAGTCGCAAACAAAACAATCAAAAAGCAGCGGAGAATATTCGTTGGCTGATGACAGAATCACACGCGCATTTACACGTTGATTTAATCGCCGGATTACCCGGTGAAGATGTGGAAAGCTTTGCTCGCGGTTTCGATCAACTGGTCGCTTTGCAACCGCACGAAATCCAATTCGGTATCTTAAAGCGCTTACGGGGCACGCCGATTATTCGCCATACTGAAGCTTACGGATTAGTCTTCGACCCGCACCCGCCTTACACCATCCTTGCCACAGACCGCATCGACTTCGCCACCATGCAACGCCTGGTGCGCTTTTCCCGTTACTGGGATTTGGTCGCTAATTCAGGACGCTTTGCGCATACCTTGCCGATCTTGTTGGGAGCAACACCATTCAATAATTTCATGGCATTTTCGGATTGGCTCTACAGCAAAACCGACGCCACGCATCGCATCGCCTTGGATCGCCTGGCTGGATTAGTCGGTCAGTGGTTGCGCTTGCAAGGATTGAGCGATGCGACGGTGAATGCGGTGTTGAGTACCGATTATGCCGGTCAGCCACCGAAGTTGCCGAGTGCGCCTAAGAAGGTTGAAAAACACGAACATGCACCATCGGTTGCGCCGCAACGGCAGGCTCGGCATTTGGTGGCTTGATCCATCAAGCAGCGTGGGCTTTTTAGTCTGGCCGACAACCTACATAAGCTATCTTTGCAGATATAAGTATCATGTTCGGTAACGCAGTGCTTCGACCAGCAATACAAATGCTGGCGAGGCCTGACGCCGGCTTGGGTAATACAGGTGATATCCGGAAAAGGTATGACTCCAGTCTTCGAGGACGGGCAACAGAAGGCCCTTGTCGATATACTCCTGTACTACATCCTCCAGCATGAAACCCAAGCCTAGTCCCGCCAGAACGGCATTGAGCATTTGAGGCATGCCGTTGACAATAAGCTGGCCGTCCACGCGCACATTGATTTCACGCTTACCTTTCTTAAGTTCCCACGCATACAAGCCCCCTAACGTTGGCAAGCGAAGATTGATACAAAGATGGTCGGTCAGATCTTGTGGCGTTTTGGGTGGTGATCGTCGCGCGAAGTAGGACGGAGCACCGACGACTATCATTCGCACATCCGGACTGATGCGCACCGCTATCATATCTTTTGCCACCTGCTCGCCCAGCCGCACACCGGCGTCATACCGTTGTTCCACAATGTCGATCAGACGATTGTCCGAGTTAATCTCAACTTTGATATCAGGATAAAGCGGCAACAGTTTCGCCAGCTTTGGCATCAAGATCGTGTTGGCGGCATGATCAGAGCTGGTGATCCGTATAGTGCCGGCGGGCTTCTCCCGTAGTTCGCTTAAGGCAGCGAGCTCCGTTTCGATTTCTTCAAACCGGGGAGCCACCGTCTGTAACAGCCGCTCGCCAGTCTCGGTCGGTGACACGCTTCGCGTGGTGCGCGTTAACAACCTTATGCCCAGTCTTTCCTCTAGCGAACGTATGGTCTGACTCAATGCCGACTGAGAGACGCCAAGTTGCGCCGCCGCACGAGTGAAGCTTCCTGCGCGGGCAACGGCAACAAAAGCAATCAGGTCGTTAAAGTTTTCTTTTGGCATATTTTTGTATTTATTAGAAAAATTAATAAGTACATGCTGATTATAGCGTCTAATCAAATGCCGACGTTACGCGTAAAGTACCAGCCATGCAAAGACCGCTTAGTGGTCTACGGATGTTCACTACTTTGATGTCAGGAGATTGAAATGCACAAACGTAAACTTGGGAACAGCAATTTGGAAGTGTCCGCCATTGGATTGGGTTGCATGGGATTGAGCTATGGCTACGGCCCTGCAACAGATAAGCATGATGCAATTAAGTTAATCCAGATGGCAGTCGAACGCGGCGTAACCTTCTTTGATACGGCGGAAGCGTACGGTCCGTTCACCAATGAAGAAGTTGTTGGTGAAGCATTGGCGCCGTTTCACGGCAGAGTCGCCGTCGCGACCAAATTCGGTTTTCGAAATGGCAATGTGAATGACGGATTGGATAGTCGGCCTGAACGGATCAGAGAAGTCGCCGAGCAGTCGCTCAAACGGTTAAAATTCGACAGCATAGATCTGTTTTATCAGCATCGTGTCGATCCCGATGTGCCGATCGAGGATGTAGCGGGAACCGTCAAGGATTTGATACAGGAGGGTAAAGTAAAGCACTTCGGTTTATCGGAAGCGGGCGTAGAGACGATACGTCGCGCTCATGCAGTTCAGCCGGTAACTGCTCTTCAAAGTGAGTATTCCTTATGGTGGCGCGAGCCGGAGAAGGAGATCTTGCCCATGCTTGAAGAACTTCAGATTGGCTTCGTTCCATTCAGCCCACTGGGTAAAGGTTTTCTCACGGGCGCAATCAACGAGAACACCAGGTTTGATAGCAGCGATTTTCGAAATACCGTTCCGCGTTTTACGTCGGAAGCCCGCAAGGCAAACCAGACATTGGTAGATATGCTTGGTCAAATCGCTTCGGAAAAAACGGCCACACCGGCACAAATCGCGCTTGCCTGGCTACTCGCCCAGAAGCCATGGATAGTCCCTATTCCCGGAACCACGAAACTGCATCGTCTTGAAGAGAACATCAAAGCCGCTGAAATTGAACTGACGCCGAGCGATCTTGCCCATATCAACAGTGCGCTGTCCGACATCACGGTGCAAGGGGACCGTTATTCACCTGACCGGCAAAAACTAGTTGGCCGCTGATCGAAACAATATTCAATCTGGAGTAAGAAATGCGCAATAACATCGAAGGAAAAGTCGTCGTAATTACCGGTGCAAGCAGTGGTCTGGGTGAAGCGACCGCTCTTTATCTTGCCTCGCAAGGTGCAAATCTCGTGCTTGGTGCGCGGCGCGCAGATCGTATTCATGCGCTGGCACAAAAGCTGGCCGGTAACAGTGGTACGGCGATTGCTGTGGAAACGGATGTCACGGATCGTGAACAGGTACAGCGATTGGTTAATGCGGCTGTGCAAACTTTTGGACGGGTCGACGTCATGATCAACAATGCCGGATTAATGCCACAATCATTGCTCGAAAGCTTGAGGGTTGATGATTGGGATCGCATGATCGACGTTAATATCAAAGGAGTGCTCTATGGTATTGCCGCGGCGCTGCCCTATATGAAAGATCGAAAGTCCGGACACATCATCAATGTTTCTTCCGTGGCTGGTCACAAGGTTGGTCCAGGCGGCGCAGTCTATTCGGCGACCAAGCATGCGGTGCTGGCTCTATCAGAAGGACTGCGTCAGGAGGTAAAGCCCTACAACATTCGCACGACGGTCATTTCTCCAGGCGCGGTTGCCACCGAACTTCCCAATTCAGTGACCGATCCGGCAATCGCCGAACGCGTCCACCAGCTTTACGAAGAGGTCGCTATTCCAGCGGACTCGTTCGCGCGTGCAGTTGCTTTCGCCATCAGTCAACCTGAGGACATAGATGTGAACGAAATCTTGTTCAGGCCCACACGGCAGGTTTATTAATGCGTAATGACACGACAAATAAAGGAGTCTGACAATGGAAATCAAGCGCAGCGGCTCACAGCCCTCGGTCAAGGGGCCAGCAGAGTATTTCACTGGTAATGTCCGCATCGATCCTCTCTTTAACTTGCCAGAGCCGGCACGCATGCTGGGGGCCAATGTTACCTTCGAGCCCGGTGCCAGAACCGCCTGGCATACCCATCCTCTGGGCCAAGTCTTGATCGTCACTGCCGGATGCGGCTGGACGCAATGCTGGGATGGTCCGGTCAAGGTGATACGGCAGGGCGACGTGATCTGGTGTCCACCCGGTCATAAGCATTGGCACGGTGCTACCAAGGATACAGCCATGACGCATATCGCCATTGTTGAGCAACTCAACGGCAAGGGTGTTGATTGGCTGGAACATGTCAGCGACGAACAATATATGGCTGGGATGGATGCTGAATCCAGTTGAGCGACACTCTCAAACATTTAAGCCAGATGACCTAAATGTGAGAGAGCAAGATACAGCAATTCGAAAAACATGTGGCTGCTTAGCTGTATGTGGGTTGGGCCTTTCAGCCCACCCCACATATTTAATGTTTACCTTCACTATCCAAATGCGCCATCGCAACGGCCGCATAACGCTCGCCAGCCGCAGCACCTTTAGGCACGGCATTCGCAATCGCACTCAAATCCGCTGCGGTCAGGGCGACATCCAGCGCTCCCAATGCTTCGCTTAACCGGGCACGTTGCCTTGCGCCTATCAGTGGGACGATGTCTTTTCCCTGCGCGGCCACCCAGGCGATAGCGATCTGGGCGACACTGACGCCTTTGGCGTCGGCAATTTTGCGCAGTGCTTCGACCAGTGCGAGATTTTTGTCGATATTTTCAGCTTGAAAGCGCGGGCTGAAGGTGCGGAAATCTTTGGCCCCGGCATTTTCCTTTTTCCAGTGTCCGCTGATCAGGCCGCGTGACAGCACGCCGTAAGCCGTGATACCGATACCAAGTTCGCGACAGGTGGCGAGTATCCCATCCTCTATGCCACGTGATATCAGCGAGTATTCAATTTGCAGATCGCAAATCGGATGCACGGCGGCGGCGCGTTTGATGGTTTCCGAGCCGACTTCGGACAGTCCGATGTGGCGCACATAGCCCGCTTTCACCATGTCGGCAATTGCGCCTATGGTTTCTTCGATCGGTACGTTAGGATCCAGGCGAGCAGGGCGATAGATGTCGATGTGGTCTAATCCCAGTCGCTGTAGAGAATAGGCCAGGAAATTTTTAACCGCCCCTGGTCTTGCGTCATACCCCGACCAGCCATTGGCCGGATCGCGCAATGCACCGAATTTGACGCTAACCAATGCACCGTCACGCTTGCTGCCTTTTAGCGCTTCTCCAATCAGCATTTCGTTGTGCCCCATGCCGTAAAAGTCACCGGTATCCAGTAGCGTGATACCCGCGTCCAGTGCAGCATGTATGGTGGCGATACTTTCCACACGGTCGGCAGGTCCATACATGCCAGACATGCCCATGCAGCCAAGGCCGAGAGCGGAGACTTGTGGGCCGTTTGTACCTAGTTGACGTTGTTGCATGTGTAAACTCCTTATCATCGCCGCACGGCGAGTGTGCTGGCGTGGTTGATCAAAAGTGATGCAAACTCTGCGGTAATGCAGAGAAGCTGTACGCATTATGCGGCAAGATACGCCGTGCGATAATCCTGATAATGATGCACATATCGTACGGAATAACGCACAATGAATGATATTAACTTGTCTAATTTAGCCGATCTCGATGCTTTTGTCGCCGTCGCGCAAGCGCATAGCTTTCGCGGAGCCGCCGCCTTGCGTGGCGTTTCTGCATCCGCGCTGAGTGAAGCTTTACGTCGGCTCGAAGCGCAGCTCGGCGTGCGTTTGCTTAATCGGACTACACGCAGCGTCACACCGACTGAAGCTGGGCAGCGCTTGCTGGAGCGGCTATTGCCAGCACTGGGCGAGATTGCAGGCGCATTAGATGTCGTCAACAGTTTTCGTACCAGCCCTAAAGGAACGTTGCGGCTTAATGTACCGTCGGTAGTCGCTCGTCAGATATTGCCGTCGATTGCAATGCGTTTTATGGCGGCATATCCTGAAATTACGCTGGATGTGACGATGAGTGACACTTTCATCGATGTACTCGCAGCGGGTTTTGATGCGGGTATTCGTTACGAGGAAAGGATAGAGCGCGACATGATTGCAGTGCCCATCGGGCCGCGTAGGCAGCGCTTTGTGTTGGCTGGAGCGCCGACTTATTTTGACCGGTATGGCGTACCGACTCATCCTAAAGATTTGCTCACACATGCGGGTATTCGCCACCGCTTCCAGAGCGGTGTGGTTGCTCCTTGGGAGTTTGAGTGCGGCAATAAAACTGTGCGTATTAGTCCGGAGGGGCCATTGATTGCTTCTGTGGTTGAACTTGAAGTTGAAGCTGCGGTTGCTGGTCTTGGCTTGATTTATATGTTTGAGGAATATTTGCAACCGCTGATTAAAAGCGGCGCATTGGTCCCTGTTCTTGCCGACTGGTGGCAGAGTTTTTCCGGACCATTTCTTTACTATCCTAGTCGTACTCATATGCCCGCGCCGTTGCGGGCCTTTGTCGATTTTCTTAAAGAAGAAAATTGAGTTGCGGCCTGTATTTGAAAAAGTAGAAATGATTTATTTTGAAGTACTACAGACCAGGCAACAGGCATCTCGAGCAACACGAATGCTATTCCACTCCATGTTACGTGCATCGAGCATTAACAATTGTCCCGCCAGCGAAGTGCCAATTCCCATAATCAACTTCAACGCTTCCGCTGCTTGCATGCTACCGATGATGCCAACCAGTGGTGCGAAGACACCCATGGTGGCGCATTGCACTTCTTCGAATTCGCGATCTGGCGGGAATAAACAGGCGTAGCACGGTGAGGTCGCGCTGCGCGGATCGAAGACGCTGATCTGACCATCGAATTTGATCGCCGCTCCGGAAACCAAAGGTACACGGTGCGTGACGCAAGCGTGATTGACGGCGTGTCGCGTGCTGAAATTATCGCTGCAATCGAGCACCACATCGGCACCGCCAATCAGTTCACTTAATCGCCCATCATCTGCGCGTTCAGCCAAGGCGATGACGTTGATCGTCGGATTGATGTGTGTGAGAGCGATTTTTGCCGAATCCACTTTGGCCTGTCCAACGCGCTCGGTCGTGTGCAGTATCTGGCGCTGCAAATTGGTGAGATCTACCGTGTCGTTATCGACCAGCGTGATAGTGCCGACACCAGCCGATGCCATGTATAAAGCCGCTGGTGAACCGAGTCCGCCAGCACCAATAATTAAGGCGTGCGCAGCTAATAATTTTTCCTGACCAGCAATGTCGATTTCATCGAGCAAGATGTGGCGAGAGTAGCGGAGTAGTTGTTGGTCGTTCATGAGTTATACATCCAAATGCAGAGCCGCACGGAGGTCGGAAAAACACAGCGCCTTTTGACCTGCTTTACGCAATAAAAAGCCGCATCAAACTTGATGCGGCTTTAGTGTAGCTTGAAGCGCGATTCGAGACATCAGCGACGATTATTTTTTATCGTCAGTTTTGTCGTCTTTTTTATCATCCGCATCGTCCTTCTTGTTACTGTCTTTGTCGTCGTTATCCGCTTCGACATCGCCCTTCGCTTTGGCTTTCGCCAATTGCACTGGCAAGCCTTTCAAATGATTCAACGCTTGAGTCAGCTGGAAGTCTTCTTTGGAGCCGTATTCGTATGGCTTGTGCTTTTTGGACAGAGCAACAGCTTTTTTCTCTTCTTCTTCCTCATCGACTTTTGATGCCGCTGCAGGCTCGGCATCTTTGTCCTTGTCATTGGTCAAATGCTTGGTCAAGTCAGCTTCGCGGATGCGCAAGTTTTTGAGGATGTCGCCATCTGCATATTCATCCACTGCCAAGTCTGGCGTAATGCCTTTGGCTTGAATTGAACGGCCACTAGGCGTGTAATAACGTGCCGTGGTCAACTTCACTGCGGTCTTGCGATCTGGTGGCAGTGCAATCACGGATTGTACGGAGCCCTTGCCGAAAGATTGCGTGCCCATGATCGTGGCGCGTTTGTAATCCTGTAACGCACCAGCGACGATTTCAGAAGCCGAAGCCGAACCGGTATTGATCAGCACCACCATAGGGATTTTCTTCAAGGCTTCTGGCAATTTTGCCAGTGGGTCTTGGCCGGGCGCTACGGCATAAAATTCCGGTTTAGCGGTGAAGCTCATTTTCGAGCTAGGGATTTGGCCATTGGTCGTAACGACGACAGAGTCTTTAGGCAAGAACGCGGCAGAAACACCAATTGCACCCGGCAATACACCACCCGGATCGTTGCGTAAATCCAGTACCAATCCCTTCATGTTAGGGTTCTCAGCGTACATGGCGGCGATTTTCTTGGCCATGTCGGCTACGGTTGGCTCTTGGAACTGGGTAATGCGAATCCAGCCATAACCCGGCTCTACCATTTTCGCTTTAACACTTTGCACGCGAATTTCCTGGCGCACGATGTTGAAAATGAGTGGCTTATCTTCATCCTTGCGGGCGACAGTTAATTTGATTTTGGTATTGGCTTCACCACGCATACGCTTCATGGCCTGATCCAACGTCAAGCCTTTGACTGGTGTCGCGTCAATGCGGGTAATCAAATCGCCGGCTTTGATGCCAGCGCGGTAAGCTGGCGAATCTTCGATTGGCGAAATGACTTTGACGTAGCCATCTTCCATGCCGATTTCGATGCCGACGCCGACAAATTTACCTTGCGTCATTTCTTGCAAGTCTTTGTAGCCTTTTTTGTCCAGATAGGAAGAGTGCGGATCAAGCGAAGCCACCATACCGGCAATTGCTTCCGATAATAGCTTCTTGTCGTCGACCTGCTCGACGTAATCTGACTTGATCAATCCGAAGACATCAGCCAGCTGCCGCACTTCTTCCAAAGGCAATGGCGCCGCCGCGCTTTTTTGCGCAACAGCATCAAATTGGACTGACGCAGCAATACCTGCTACGACGCCTAAGCTGATTAGGCCGATATTTTTGAGCTTACTTCCCATGTTTCACCTAGTAGTTACCCAACCGATTGGGTCGAACGCACGGCCTTGATGCCGAATCTCGAAGTATAAACCGGATTGCTCATTGCCGCCGCTGTTGCCGGCACTGGCAATGACATCACCCGGCTTTACGACGTCCCCAGGTCGCTTCAACAGCGACTGATTATTGCCATAAATCGTTAAATATTGATTCCCATGATCAATAATGATCAAGTTTCCGAATCCACGCAACCAATCTGCAAAAACAACTCTGCCAGCGGCGATGGATTTGACTTCTGCCCCCTCTGGCGCGCGGATGAATAAGCCCTTGGAAGGCGGGCCATCACCCCGCGAACTGCCAAAACGGTTCATCAATTCACCTTTTACCGGCAGCCGCAATTGACCTTTTAAAGAGGCAAACGAACGGCCGTAAGCCACGTCTGGACTAGCTTCCGGCGTTATTTCATTACGTTCCAAAGGCGCGGCAGCGGTGACTGACGCAGGTTCGGGCGCCACAGTTGATGCTGCCGGTGCTGGTGTTTGTGCTAACGCTGGTGGCGGCTGATCGTCATCAATTGGGTCTGGATGGAAGGTGCTCGGGGGTTGTGGATTATTTACAGTTGGAGTGGACTTAGCTGCATTGGTTGCACGCTGACGTTGTTTTTCCAGCGCACGTGCAGCTTGTTCTGCGCGCGCTGCTGCTTGCGCGGCCCGTGCTGCCTGAGCTGCTTGTGCTTTTGCCAATTGTGCTTGACGCTGCTTTTCTCGGTTGGCGGCGTCGATTTTCTTTTGATCCTCGATTAATTGACCGAGTTTATCGACCAACCCAGCCAGTCGCTGATCATCACGTTCCGTTTTGCCAACTTCTTTGCGTTGCGCGACTAGCTTGCTCGAGAGCTGAGTCAGTAGCGTAGCGTGTTTGTTTTTCTCTGTTTCCAGCTTACTTTTCTGATCACGCTGATCTTGTGCGATTTCATCCAGATCATCCTGGGCGTTGCGCATATCGGTCTGATTCGCTTCGACCGCTTGTATGCTGGCGCGTAAGGCCTCAATTAATTTGGCTTGGGCTTGGGAGACATAACCCATGTACTGTAACTCGCGATTAATCCGGTTGGGATTATCGCCAGAAAGTAACAGTTTGATGCGATCCTCATTGCCAGCAACGTATTGTTGTCGCAGCAAAGTCGCCATTTGCGTTTGTTGTGCTTTAACGGTCTGGCTTAATTCGTCGTGCTTCTTTGATAGTTGTGCCAGCTTGGTTTGCGTCTGCTTTTGTTCGTCGCTCAAATCGCGTAACGAGCGATTGGCATCCGAGATCGCCGCTTCCGAATCAGCTAACGCATCTTCAGCGCTGTCTTTTTCGGTTTCAGTTTGATTGATGTCGCGCTTGAGGGCTTGCAGTTTCTGGCTCAAATCGGCACGAGCGTTTTCTGCAGCTTGCTTTTGCTTGCTGCGCTCGGTGATTTTTGCTGCCGCATGAACGCCAGGAGCTGCCGTGAATATGAGTGCAAGCAGAAGCGTCAAGACAGGCGCACGCCATGCGCCTGTCACCCCGCCCGCGCTTGCAGGCGAGGAAAGGGCGCGGTGCTTCAAATGAAGTCGCTTCATCAGGCCTTGCTTTCCCCCTGATTAGCGACGGCGCTCATGGCGCTGGCAATGGCAGTTTGATTGCCTAAATAATAGCTCTTGATCGGCTTTAGATTGGCATCGAGTTCATAGACCAATGGCTGACCATTAGGGATATTGAGACCGACGATATCTGTATCGCTGATGTTGTCGAGCATCTTGATGAGCGCGCGCAAGCTATTACCGTGAGCAGAAATAATGACGCGTTTGCCACTCTTGATCGCTGGTGCAATGCTGTCATTCCACGCCGGGGTTACGCGGTCCACTGTATCTTTCAGGCATTCAGTGAGTGGGATTTGTTGGCGTTCCAGATGTGCGTAACGCGGATCGTCATAGGAAGTGCGTGGATCGTTTGCATCTAATTCTGGTGGTGGCGTATCGTAACTGCGGCGCCATATCTTGACTTGGTCATCGCCATATTGGGCGGCAGTTTCGGCTTTGTTCAGTCCTTGCAATGCACCATAGTGACGTTCATTCAAACGCCAATCGTGTTTTACCGGCAGCCACATCAAATCCATCTCGTCTAGCGTGCCCCAGAGCGTACGAATGGCTCGTTTAAGTACGGAGGTGTAAGCCAGATCAAAAGTCAAACCAGCAGCTTTGAGCAGTTGGCCAGCTTGCTTTGCTTCGGCGATGCCTTTATCGGTCAGGTCAACATCGACCCAGCCAGTGAAACGATTAGCCAGATTCCAGGTAGATTCGCCGTGGCGCATTAAAACAAGTTTATACATAGTGTGGACCAACAAGAGTGATAAAAATAGGATTTACGTAAAACCTCCCCCAACTGCGCAGCACAACCGTACTGCGGGCGCTCGATACGCTTTGAGGGGACAATTTTACGTAAATCCTAAACAGGAAAGTCGCTTTCTGCAAAATCGCCCCGACAACGGAATGACTACCGTACCGGAAATATCGTCAACAAGGTTTAGTAAACGCGTTGCCGGGACAATTTTGCAGAAGTCCAGAATAATACGGTAAATGTAAGTTAGACACTTTACAGCTTCTGCCCAGCTTCTATTTTATAATGCTGAGGTTAACTAAAACCATTGGATTACTGTGAAATTCTTGATTGATAATATTTTTTTACTCGGATTGGTTGTTTTGTCAGGTGGCGCATTGTTATTTCCCATGTTACGTGGGCGAGGCAACAAAGTGACAACATTGCAAGCAACACAATTAATTAACCAAGGCAAGTCGTTGGTGCTTGATGTGCGTGATGCGGATAGTTTTGCTGCCGCCCATTTGTTGGATGCAAAAAACATCCCGCTAAAGGATTTGGCGCAGCGTCTGGTCGAAATCGATAAATTTAAAGCAAAAAACGTGATTGTCGTTTGCCAGACTGGCGTGCAATCGGCTAAGGCAACTTCCCAGTTGTCAGCCGCCGGCTTCGAGCAGGTATATAACCTGGAAGGCGGTATGGCAGCCTGGCAAACTCAAGGTCTGCCGACGATCAGCAAAGAAAGTAAAGTCGAAAACAAGACCGGAAATAAGGTGAAAGCATGAGCGAAAATGGTACCCCGCGCGTCTTAATGTACAGCACTGCTGTCTGCCCATATTGCATTCAGGCCGAGCGGTTATTGAAATCGCGTGGCGTGGAAAATATCGAAAAAGTGCGTATTGACCTTGATCCGCAACAGCGCAACGAAATGATGGAAAAAACCGGCCGCCGCACCGTTCCGCAAATTTATATTGGTGACACGCATGTCGGTGGTTTTGATGATTTGAGTGCACTTGATCATAGCGGTAAATTATTGCCTATGTTGCAAGGTTCTTGAGATCATCCATCGGCCGCTGATATTTCTTGCGTCACCGATTAAGTTCATGGATAGTATGCAGCTCGCAGCACACTATTGATTTAAAAAATTTACCGAAAGAGTTTTATGGCAGAAGAAATTAAAAAAACAGAAGACAACGCTGCGGCTGATCAACAGCCTGTGTTTCAGATTCAGCGCGTTTATCTTAAAGATATGTCGTTAGAGCAACCAAATTCTCCAGGTGTTTTCCTGGAACAAGATGCTCCGCAAATCGAAGTTGCTGTTGATGTCGGTGCCGAAGCATTGGCTGAAGGCATTTTTGAATCGACGGTGACAATTACTGTGACAGCTAAAGTGAAAGATAAAGTCGCTTTTCTGGTTGAAGGTAAACAAGCTGGTATTTTCGAAGTGCGCAACATTCCGGCAGAGCAGCTTGATCCACTGTTGGGTATCGGCTGTCCGAATATCGTGTATCCATACCTGCGTGCCAATATCGCTGACGTGATTACACGTGCAGGTTTCCCTCCTATCCATTTGGCTGAAATCAACTTCGAAGTGTTCTACCAACAGCGTTTGCAGGCGATGGCAGAGCAACAAGGTAGTAAAGACAGCGTCAAAGTTGAAGGTAGCCAAGCGATTAACTAATTAATCGTCCGTTGGAACCATTTGCGCGCATCGCGTGAGCACGCTGTTCAGGCGAAAGTAGTCTGAGCAGCGTGACGTAGTAACCGGAGTTGATTCGAATGAAATTTGTACGCATAAGTGCGGCCTTGGCGCTAGTTTTGGCAAGCATGGGTTTGGTTGGCGTAGCGCATGCGCTCGATTACAAAACGGTTGGTGCATCGCCAGTGATTTTGTATGATGCCCCTTCGGAAAAAGGGCGTCGCGTTTTTGTTGCGCCGCGTGGCATGCCGGTCGAAGTGGTATTGACTTATGGCGAGTGGACTAAAGTACGTGATGCCAGTGGAGATTTGTCCTGGGTGCAGTCGAAAGCTTTGGACAACAGGCATAATGTCCAGGTTAGGGTAAGTAACGCAAAAATTCGCAGTAGTCCAAACGACAGCGCAAGCCCGGTGTTTACCGCTGACAAAGGCGTGTTGCTTGAACTGGTTGAGCCGACGACGTCAGGCTGGTATAAAGTACGCCATCGCGATGGGCAGACTGGTTATGTTAAAGCAGTCGACGTGTGGGGTGGCTAAATTAATATAGGACGTACGTAAAGCTGCTCCAGCAGAGCGAGTCCTCTTTGCCATACCTAAAGTACTGTCTTAACAACATCGTATCATTATCGAAAATGACGACAATCATGATATGGTTGTCGTCATTTTCTTTTTGCAGAACTGAACATAATGACAGCAATGAACATCACCATACTCGGTGCAGGTGCATGGGGAACCGCGCTAGCGATTGCATTGGCACCACGCCATCATGTTGTGCTCTGGGGGCGTAATCAAGCGGCGATGGCAGCTGCTGCAAAACAGCGTGAAAATGCAGCTTTGCCCGGTTTTGCACTACCCGATACGTTGCGCTTGACCGCCGACTTTGAGCAAGCTGTTGGCCACATCAGTGGCGCCACATTGCAATCCGGGAAAGTCGAAAGTAATTTATTGATTGTTGCGTCGTCGGTTGCCGGATTGCGTTCTTTGGCGCAGCAACTACGTGGTTCGGCTATCCCCAATATCGTGTGGCTGTGTAAAGGGTTTGAAGAAGAAACCGGTTTATTGCCGCATCAAATTGTCGATGAAGTATTAGGAAAGACCATTCCTGTCGGCGCGCTTTCCGGTCCCTCATTTGCACAGGAAGTTGCGCGTGGTTTGCCTTGCGCATTGGCTATTGCAACCGATTCTGCGGCGTTGTCGCAATGCGTGGTATCGGCGGTGCATGGCGGCCAGATTCGCGTCTATTCGACCGATGATATGGTGGGGGTCGAGGTTGGCGGTGCGGTTAAAAACATTTTGGCGATTGCAACGGGAGTTGCCGATGGCCTTGGGTTGGGATTGAATGCACGCGCTGCATTGATCACACGTGGCCTGGCGGAAATTACACGCCTCGGTATTGCACTCGGCGGGCGCAGCGAAACTTTTATGGGTTTGTCGGGGATGGGCGATTTGATACTCACCTGCACCGGTGATTTGTCACGTAACCGAAAAGTCGGCTTGGGTTTGGCGCAAGGTAAAAGTTTGGATACCGTAGTCGCTGAGTTAGGCCATGTTGCCGAAGGTGTGCGTTGCGCAGCGGCGGTACGCAGATTAGCGCAACAGTATCAAATTGAGATGCCGATTACCCAAGCGGTGGCTGGCGTTTTGTTTGATGGCGTTGCACCACGGACGATGGTAGAGAATTTATTGGCGCGTGATCCTCGTGGGGAATCGGCGTAAATGGTTTTGGATATAGGATGGGTATCGCCGCATGAGTCACCCAATGGCGACCCATCCTACTTTGCGTTGATTTACAGAACGTAACGCGATAAGTCTTCATTCACCGCTAAACTGCCGAGTCGTTGATCGACATAAGCGCCATCGATTTTAAGTGTCGTTTCGGTGGTATTGGTCGCCGCAAAAGAAATTTCTTCCAGCATTTTTTCCATCACTGTATGCAGTCGTCGTGCCCCAATGTTTTCAGTTTTTTCATTGACTGAATAAGCGATTTCCGCCAGACGTTTAATGCCTTCAGGCGTGAACTCCAGCTTCACATCTTCAGTCGCCAGCA
Source organism: Glaciimonas soli (assembly GCF_009497155.1). GTDB lineage: Bacteria > Pseudomonadota > Gammaproteobacteria > Burkholderiales > Burkholderiaceae_D > Glaciimonas > Glaciimonas soli. The sequence goes on along the minus strand of NZ_WINI01000003.1, from coordinate 51,341 downwards.
AAGCTTCGTATTGCGTGGTGAGGCATGCATCGGTGCTGGTCAGGATACGTTCAAAGTCAGCAATCGATAGTGATTCCAGTTCTACGCGAATCGGAAAACGACCCTGCAGTTCAGGAATCAAATCCGATGGTTTGGCCAGATGGAACGCACCGGATGCGATGAATAAAATGTGGTCGGTTTTGATCATGCCGTATTTGGTACTGACAGTCGTACCTTCAACCAACGGTAGCAAATCACGCTGTACGCCAGCGCGCGAAACATCGGCACCGCCGCTATTTTGCGAGCGCGTCGCAATTTTGTCGATTTCATCGAGGAAAACGATGCCATTTTGCTCTACGTTGAAAATGGCTTTTTGTTTCAATTCATCTTCGTTAAGCAGTTTGCCGGCTTCTTCCTCAATCAAATGCTTGAGCGCTTCCTTGATTTTGATTTTGCGGCTTTTCTTGCGCTGATTACCCATGCCAGAAAACATGGATTTGATTTGCTCAGTCATTTCTTCCATGCCCGGTGGCGCCATGATTTCCATTTGCGCACTGGCTTCGGCAATTTCGATTTCAATTTCTTTATCATCCAACGAGCCTTCGCGCAGGCGTTTGCGGAAAGTTTGGCGGGTGTTGCTATCTTTGCTTTCGCTGCCTTGAGGCGCGATTTCATTTTGTTCTGGATGAAAGCCGAAATCACGTGCCGGCGGCAGCAAAATATCCAGTACGCGATCTTCAGCGGCATCTTCTGCACGAGTGCGTACTTTGCGCATTTCCGATTCGCGGGTTTGTTTAATGCCGATGTCGATCAAATCGCGGATGATGGTTTCAACATCACGGCCAACGTAGCCGACTTCTGTGAATTTGGTCGCCTCGACTTTGATAAAAGGCGCATCCGCAAGTTTGGCCAGACGGCGAGCAATCTCGGTTTTTCCGACGCCGGTCGGGCCTATCATCAAAATGTTTTTAGGGGTGATTTCGTGGCGCAGCGGCTCTGCGACCTGCTGCCGGCGCCAGCGATTACGCAGGGCGATGGCGACAGCACGTTTTGCCCTATCCTGACCAACTACGTGTTTATCGAGTTCGGAAACAATCTCTTGGGGTGTCATGTTCATGATGTTAGCTTCTGTAAGTGTGCAACCGATCACATCAAAATGATCGAGAAAATGAGAGGTCGGCCGTGATGCCCGGGCTTAATCCAAGGTCTCAATGATGTGCGACAAATTGGTGTAAATGCAAAGTTCGCCAGCGATCACCAACGATTTCTTGACAATGTCTGCTGGCGATAAATCGGTATTTTCTTGCAATGCTTTAGCCGCTGACTGAGCGAAAGTGCCGCCGGAGCCGATGGCACCGATGCCGTCAGTTGGTTCCAACACATCGCCATTGCCGGTAATAACCAGAGTGCTATCGCGATCTGCGACCAGTAACATGGCTTCCAGACGACGTAACATACGATCAGTGCGCCATTCTTTGGCTAAGTCGACTGACGCGCGCATCAGATGGCCTTGGTGTTTCTCTAATTTGGCTTCAAACAAATCGAGCAGAGTGAAAGCATCGGCAGTGCCACCAGCGAAGCCGACCAAAACTTTACCTTGATAAAGTTTGCGCACTTTGCGTGCGGTTCCTTTCATCACTACATTGCCCAGCGTGACTTGACCATCACCGCCCAGTGCTACGATGTTTCCGCGTCGCACAGAAAGAATGGTAGTGCCGTGAAATTGTTCCATTTTGCTTACCTCAAAAAACATGCGTTGCCCGAAAATCGAGCGTGCTCAGATGTGGTTACTGATCGGTTTAACCCGATGTTCTCACAAAAATGGGGGCAGCGAGCTTGATTGCAAGCGGTGATTTTTTGAATTTAAGAGGAGGTGGGTGAGGGCCGTATCAAGTTAACATCAATGCAAAATTATTGAAAATATAATCTCGGCGGCGTGTTGATGTCAGCAAGTGCGCTTTAGCTTTTGCGCGGGTAAATACGAACAATGTCTTGCATTCCCATCACTTTAAATAAAGCGATGACCAAATGATTAACATGATGAAATTCGATGTGCTTTCCCTCGCTGCTTAGCAGCAGCAAACCATTTAACAACTGCCCGGCAGCGCTGAAGTCAACGCGCGCCAGACGTGAGCAATCAATGATCGCCGGTTGTTGCAGATTGGCGTAAGTCTGGATTTGCGTCAGCAATTCGCCAGGATGGCCCTCAATCACAACTGGTAATGCCATATAGCCACCTGAAACGGTGTTTTCATTTTTGCTATCGGTATTTTGTTCGGCGGTGATTTTGGTAACTGGAGGTACAAATGGGGGAGGCGACACTTCAAAAGTGATGCTGTAATCAATGCTCGTGTCTTCGAAAGCGAGTTCCTGATTTAACATTGCATGCAATTCTAGCAATAATAACCACGGTGTTGCTGTTTCGTCTCGCCGTCCAACTTGCAAGATGGCTTGAATCTTTTTGGCCAGATCGGCCGCGCCGACGAGGACTAGTTCCAGCCCTAATTTTTGCAGGCGCTGCAGTGTACGCAGAAGCAAACCGCAGCCGATGGAATCAACGGATTGGATGCGGGTAAACTCGAGTTTTAATACAGTGTTAGTCAGGCTAAGTTTTTGTACGCGCTCAAGTTGCTTGGTGATACTCGCGTCGAGTTTTCCAGAGAATGAGACTGCCGGCGTTGATCCGGCGTCACCCTTCTTTTGGGAGGTCGAGACTATGCTGAGCTGGTCGTTCCATGCGGGAGGAGAGGACGCGAATTTGTTGGCGTACGCGACGGATAGATCTTCAAATTCTTGCTGCTTGCCGCTGATTTGATAGATGTCTAGCAGCATCGACCATACGGTGTGAGCAGAGTTGCCGAGGTCATCGTCTTCAACTGCTTGGCACAATAAATGTTCAGCAATCTCAGTTTGTTGATTGGCAAAAAGTACCGCTGCCTCTTCAATTACGGCTAGTGTTTCGGAAACAGTAACTTCGATTGGATTGCCCTGAGTATTTAGATCGCTTGATTCAGCTTTAGACTTCTTGGAGGCATATTGCATGGGGATAGTGACATGCGTAGCTTCCAAATTTATATCATTTGTATTGCCGATTTTGGTCGAGTTGCCTAATACGCTGCTATTGGCGGCAGACAGATACATGAATTCCGAGGACATCTCCGACTCGATCGCATCAATTTTCATGCTCGTTGATGCTGTGGCAGTCTGGATGGTGGTATTGCCAGCATCGTTGTGATCACGTGTGTTACGTTGCTGCACGGGGCGAGACAATGTCTCAGCGCGGACGGTGTCGTCGCGAGTAGTGTTAGGCGTCGTTGCAGGCGCATCACTGCTCAAGCGATTGTTCTTACCAAAAAGCGAGAAAATCCCCACGTTAATCCTAATGTCTTTGTGGTTGGCGATCGGTGCTAAATTCCAAAACTAAGCCTAAATAAGCTATACAGCGAAACTATACAGCGGTGCTGTTAACTAGAGCATGTTCTGGTGAACATTTAAGTTCTGACTGCATATTAGAAATGCTGGAATGGCACGCACGAAAAGCACGATAGTGCATTTCTATAGAGTAACATGCCACAACGCAATTATAGTAATTAAACGACTATAAATTATGCATAAATGTTGTAACAGTAGATATAAAGATGATGGCCGCATGAATTCAAGGCGCCATGAAGCAAGCCGACCCGGTTGGTGCGACAGATAGTGTAACGTTTGGAAAAATAAAGAGATATGCTGCTTAGCCTTACTTTGTGCAGCGTAACTTTAGGCTAAGCAGATATTGGTAGCTGAGAGGCAGAAGAGATTAATCCCCGTATAACTTCTGCTTTAATTCGCGTCGTTGCTGCGCTTCCAGCGACAGGGTCGCGGTAGGCCGTGCCAACAAACGTGGAATGCCGATAGGTTCGCCGGTTTCTTCGCACCAGCCGTAATCGCCAGCATCAATCGCTGCAATGGATTGCTCTACTTTTTTCAGTAGTTTGCGTTCGCGATCACGTGTACGCAATTCCAGCGCATGCTCTTCTTCAATCGTGGCCCGATCTGCGGGATCTGGAACCAAAACGGTTTCACGCAGATGCTCAGTGGTTTCATCCGCATTTTTTTGCAGATCTTTTCGCAGATGCTCCAGGCGCGCTTTGAAGAAGGCTAATTGCGCCTCGTTCATGTAGTCCTTGTCGTCCATCTTCAGGATTTGCTCTTCGGTTAACGGGAGGGCAGGGACAGCAGGAGTTGTTTTGGTTGTTTTGGTAGCCACTTCGCTTACTTTCAATACGACGTATTTTAAAAATATCCGTTAATCCGGCCATTTGCACAATTGAACAACTTAAACGTTGTTATTGCTGATGCCGGATAGGGGCGTGGAATGCATTTTCTTAATAGCTTGCTTTGCATCTTGGCTATAGTCAACTATTCTTTTTGTTACCGTATAGTTGTTGCTTGGATCACGTTATTGGCCTGCGATTTTACAACAGGTTTGTCATTAAGGTATCTCAAAACAAGGAAACCTCCGAACTGATTTTTAATGCTTAAGATATCACTCAGGAAATTTCCTTCTATCGACTACAAAAACGCCATACTTTATACCAGACATTGCTCTAAACCGCGAATAAAGATGTCTTTGGGCAGGTGCTTGCCGATGAAGACCATTTTACTGCCTGGCGTTTCATGCTCACCCCATTTTGCCCCAACATCCGTGCCCATAATCTGATGAACACCTTGAAATACCACCTTGCGATCCGCGCCTTCCATTAACAATACACCTTTGTAACGTAGCATGCGAGGGCCATATACTTGGACGATGCCGCCGAGAAACTCATCAAGCTTCGCTGTATTAAACGGTCGCTCGCTTTTGAAAACAAAGGCAGCGATATCGTCAGCATGGTGTGCGTGATGGTGGTCGTGGTGATGATCGTGTTGATGTGATGGGTGATCGCAATGTTCGTCGCTGTGATCATGGTCAGCATGCGCTTCTTCCGCAGCTAAAAAATCGGGGTCAATTTCTAATTTTGCATTCAGGTTAAAACCACGGATGTCGAGAATTTCGTCTATTGGCGTGTTGTCAGGGTCCAATCGCACAATGGTTGCGCGCGGATTGATGTGCGTCAAACGGGTCTTTAATGTGGCAATTTCTTCAGCATTGACCAGATCAGTTTTGGACAATAGCAATTTGTCTGCAAAGCCAACTTGCCGTTGCGCTTCTTCTTGTTGATCCAATTGCTGCATGGCGTGTTTGGCATCGACCACGGTGACAATGGCATCAAGCATGTAGTGGCTGGCAACTTCGTCATCAACGAAGAAGGTCTGCGCCACTGGGCCCGGATTGGCCATGCCGGTGGTCTCAATAATGACATGGTCAAATGTCAGCTCACCTGCGTCACGACGACGTGCCAGCGTGCTGAGCGCAACGATCAAATCCCCGCGCACCGTACAGCAAATACAACCGTTATTCATTTCGATAATTTGCTCGGTACTGTCCTGTACCAAGATTTCATTATCAATATTTTCCTGGCCAAATTCATTTTCGATAACGGCAATTTTGTGGCCGTGAGGTTGTTGCAGAATGCGATTGAGCAGGGTGGTTTTTCCTGCGCCAAGAAAGCCGGTCAGAATGGTAGTGGGAATCAGTGCCATGAGTGTGTTTGGATTTTAAAATGAAAGGAAGTAAAGAGCGGCAGACTTATTGTGAGTCAATGTGCGCAATCGGCGCACCAGCCTTTGATAGTCAATTCTATATCGTGGCCTTCAAATCCCTTGCCCAGGGTATCTTGCAGCGCTTGTTGCAAATGCTGGCGCAAGGTAGCTGGTGACGGAGGAGGTGAGGATGCGCCTGTCTGGGTGCTATGGACGGGCGTCAAAACATCACCTAGAAAGCCGGCATCACTGCTGCCATCAAGACAAAACACTTTTGCACAGCGTGTACATTTGAAGTGACCGTGTTGATGTTGTGCATGGAGTGCTGGATGGCTGTCGCCATCGGCGGCAAATTCGGCGCCAGCACTGTATAGAAACACGCGATCATCACCAGCAATTTTATGTGCTAAGCCGGCGTCGGTCAGGCAATCTAAGGCACGGTAAAGAGTAACCCTGTCCATATCGACAAAACGGTCCTGCATATCTTGATGCGATACGGCGCAACGAGCATCTAACAAGGCCGCCAACACTTTCACGCGAGCGCTGGTGATGCGCACGGATGCCAGGCGTAATTGTGCTTCCGCAGAGGCTGATAAGTGCGCTGGAGCGCTTGCTACAGTGCTGTTGGTGCTATGTTTGGCATTTGCGCTCATGCTGACGGTGCTGCAGTGATGAAAGGCTCATTATGCCTCAAATGCAATTGAGTTGCATATTCTTGGGTGTGGCGGCTTCCGCAAAAGTAGTGCGTCAGTGATTCTTTGTTCACGATCTTTTGACGATGGTGGCAATGAGAGCGATGCTGGTGTAGCGACCTTTGGAATTAAATTTTTCCTAACGGAGATTCGCAGTTTTGGAGCAAAAAATCACTGATGTGCTGCTTTTGTGGAAGTTCTGGCGTGCAGGGAGTTGAAGAGCAGGTTATTTTTCAGTGATTTTCTTGGCGCGCGGGTGTGCCGCATCGTACACCTGCGCCAATCGCTGGAAATCGAGGGATGTGTAAATTTGGGTTGATGTTATCGAACTGTGGCCAAGCATTTCTTGCACCGCGCGCAAATCACCAGAACCTTGCAGCATATGTGAGGCAAATGAATGGCGTAAAACATGCGGATGAACATGCGTCGGCATACCCAGGGCTTGCGCATGTGTATTTAGCCGCAGTTGGATTACACGAGATGATACACGCGTCCCTCGTTCGCTGAGAAAGAGCGCATGCGCGTTTTTAGCCTCGTCGGCAATGTCGTTTTTTAGCAAGTTGGCACGTACTGCAAGCCAATCGCGAATGGCGGCTATCGCTAACTCACCAACTGGAACAATGCGTACTTTGTTGCCTTTCCCGGTCACTTGTACTTCGGCCGCATCCAGATCTACCCAACCGGTAGACGTATAACCGGACTGTTTAATAAACTGAACATCAAGCGCGGCCAGTTCAGATACCCGTAAGCCGCTGGAGTACAGTAACTCGAACATTGCATGATTGCAGAGGGTAAGAGTCGTATTGCTTCCGGTGCTGGGATTTGCATTGGCGACCAGGCGTACAGCATCATCGGTGGCAAGCGCTTTGGGTAGTGGCTTGGCACGTTTTGGTGCCTTTACGCCATCGACCGGATTGCTGGCGAGAGGAGTTTGTGATGTCAGCCATTCGAAAAAGCCGCGCCAGGCAGAAAGTTTGCGGGCAATCGACCGGCTACTTAAACCACGCGAATGCAGTTGCATAGCAAATTTACGCACGTGCGCATGGGTAAGATTGCTGAAATTTTGTTGCGTTTTTTGCGGTAATTCGGGAGCGTTACTCCAAAGACTTTGGCTCAATGTCAGCAGTTCAGCGAGATCGCGAGCATAGTTGCCGGTGGTGTGTTTGGATAGCATGCGCTGAGTCGAGAGAAATTGCAGATAATGACGAATCAAACCGTCGCATGATGCGGCGATTTGATCTTGATCTGGATTGCTCACGGTGTCGTCGATGCTAGTGATGATGGCTAAGTGGATATTAAGTTGGCGAACTAAGCGGCAGTAAGCCAGATAATGCAGCACTGGCGGTTTCGCCTAATTTACTGAGAAAATCGGTTGCCATGTCTGACGTAAATCGTTCGCTATCAGGAGAGCCAAGCACCAATAAGCCAAACGTCGCATTGGCTGTACGCAACGGTAGCATCGCAATTGACCGGATTTCTGTTGGTTGATCCAGCCATGATGCTGCCTCAAAATCATTATTGCTGCCGCAAAACGGCGCACTTAGCCCGCTCGCGAAAATTTTAGAATCACTTGATACTGCTTCTGCAAAGCGAATGTGCTCAAACTCCGAGGCAACGTCCCAGATACGCAAGGTTGCTTGTGGCACCGCGAAGATGGTTTGCAGTCCAGCAATCAGGACTTGAGGCATATCGGCAGTTTGGTGCGTTTGTAGCAGACTGCGCGACCATGTTTGCAGCTTGTCGGCAATGCCATCGTTTTCGTGTGCGTGGCGCATCATCTCGGCCAAACGTAAATCCTGAACTTTAATTTTTTCACGCAACACTTCCATTTGCCGCTCTTGCAGCGAAATAGCGCGACCGAGCAAGGGGCTGGTTAATTTGATTTTCCCCAGCAACTCCGCGTGTTCTTCAAAAAAATGCGGTGTTTCGATCAGATATTGCGCGACGCTATCAGATTCCAGATGGTTGTTCATGATGTGTTGTGAGTGACAAGATTGACGGTTGAGCTGAAGTATCGCTGCTATTGCACTTAATGACAACCACTATGACAAACCCTGTCAAGAATGGAAATCAAGGGTGCCCAATAGAAAAAGGCTCGCATGATTTCTCATGCGAGCCTTTTTTATTTCTAGTTCAGTAATCAACACCGTGTTACCACGCTGCCGATTAACTTAAATTAGAACTTGTGACGGATACCAACGCTAACTGAAGTTTGGTTAGCATCGCCTGTCGATGTGTTGTAGACAGATGGGTCAAATATGCCAGTACCTAAAACGCTGCCGTAGCCGTTTTTAGTTTGTTGGTATGACACGAAACCGTACACGTCAGTACGCTTCGACAACCAGTAATCAGTACCCAAGTTGAATTGAGTCAATTTACCTTTACCATTGTCTGACGAACCGATAGTTGCTTGACCGTATTGAACACTAGCCAACAAATGCAAAGGTGCTGTCAGAGCGTAGTCAGTACCCAATTCAAACATGTCTAATTTCAGACGTGGGATGTAGACGTCGCCGGCAGTAGTAGCGAAATTGATCGATTGATTCGTGCTACGTGACCAGTTACCGTACAAACGTGCTGGACCAGCTTGGTAGCTAGCACCCAGTGTGAATGTTTTCAGTGCTGTATCGCCAGTTTCTAACAAGCCTGACAGAGGGTAGCTGCCGATAGCTACGTCACTACCAGTAACACCGGTTGCGTTAGGAGTGCCAACTTTTGATTGGTAGTAAGAAACGAATGCAGCCAATGGACCGTTAGCGTAGATACCACCCAAGCCGAACGATTGACCAGCTGTTGTGCTACCAGCTTGACCGCCGAAGCCGTAGATTGCGCTAGCAGTGAAACCGCTGAAGTTAGGTGAGTTATAGCGAATCGAATTTTGTGTACGAACGCCTTCAGTACGATCTAGCGCATGCGCTGTGCCAACTACGTTACCGAAATCTTTAACTGATGTGTATGAACCGATATCATCCAACAGGTCAGTTTGACGACCCAACAATACAGTACCAGCAGTGTCGCTAGACAAACCAACAACCGATTTACGATTGAACAGGCCGTTGCTGTTGTTGTTGCTGTTGCCGCCGTTTAATGCGCCAGTATTAGCTTTGAAGCCAGCTTCCAATTGGAATACTGCTTTCAAGCCATTACCCAAATCTTCAACGCCTTTGAAACCAAGACGTGAGCCTTGAATAACGCCAGAAGTCAAACCAACTTTACCGCCGGTTGGTGAGTTAACGTTACCAGTAGCAACGTTGTTTGAGAAAGTAACGCCTTCGTCGATCAGGCCGTAGATAGTAACTGAGCTTTGAGCTTGTGCTGCACCTGCAACTGCGCCTAGTACTGCCAGTGCGATTAGTGATTTCTTCATTTGACGTCCTTTAATTTTAGAAAACTGCCTTAAGGATCCGTACATCTGTCGGATGTATGAACATTAAGGGGTCCCGCTGTCTATGCTGTCGGTTTGGTATGCTGTGGGACTATTAATTGGTCGAAATGAGGAGGGATTACTAAATATGTTGTATTTTAGTGACACTAAACGAATGTTTGATCAGGGTAGCTAATTCGCGTTCTTTTGAAAAAACATTATTAATAAAGCCATGAATTGGTGTTTTGTATGTGGTTCCAAGCCGTAAAAATGCGGCGAAATCTCGTGCACGATCTTTGTTCTGGTTGTCGTAAAGTACTTTAGATGCTGCACGTGCATATATTGCGTTTGCGCTGATGGCGACATTTACATGCCGACTATTGTAGCGAGCATGCAGATCGCTATTTGTAAAAAAAATGGTTAATGCAGTGGTCTTTGGTCGAAACGGGCACTGTATTTTTGTTGCATTAAATGAAGCATTGTCGTTTGCCTTGCATTGCAGCAAAAAAATATGCGGTGTTGTGTAAAAGATGCGAACTTTATCTAAAATAGCAGTCAAATACAAAATTGATGCTCTCTTGATGAGAATTTACGCTTTTATATACGGGTATTTATGGCTAAACGAGAAGATTTGGCAATTATTCGCGCGGCTCGTGCAGGTCAAGGAGCGGCGCAGCTTGCGTTAGGTAAGCGTTATCTGTTCGGCGGCAATGGTTTGCCACAGAGTTTGCCGACCGCCTTGCATTGGCTGGATCGCGCGGCACAGCAGCAAGAGGCTGAGGCGTGGATCATGATCGGTAGCCATATACCCTTAGAGATCGCCCGCGGTGCCAGCAATCCTTTGGATTTATGCACCTGGTATGAGCGCGCTTTCGATGCTGGGGTCATGCAGGCTGGATTAGTGCTGGCGCAGTTGGTCTTAAATTGCAATGCGCTGGTTCATAGTCATGTGCATCAACGTCCGGCACTGAAAGCGTTTCGTGAAAAAGCAATGAAGGCATTGGCTGCTGCTGCGCATGCCGGAATCGCCGAGGCGCAATGGCTACTGGCGCAATACTCAAGCAAATTGGATGATGCTAAGGCGACACCTAAACTTGATCATCTGGCAGACGATGGACACGAGGTTGATCATTTCGCAGCACCTAAAGAACAGGGTGATGGCATTGGCAGTGATGGCGGTTCAACATTGGAATGGACCGCACGCGCAGCCAATGCGGGTGTGATGCAAGCCCAGTACTCGTTGGCGCAAATTTCCTGGGATGACGAGGATATGTCTGTTTTTCTTGCGCGTGCTTTACCTTTGGCGCGTACGGTCATGCAGCAATATAGTGCTAGTTTGTTGCAGTTGCACACGCCATCGGATGCGCTGGCACGGCAGTTGAGTAGCGAGCAGTTATTGCTGCTGACGCGCTGTGCGCAAGCACTGATGGCGATAGCTGATGCTGATGCCGATCTGAATGAAATGCAGCAATTTTTGGAGTTGGCTGCAACCGCAGATGACAAGGTGGCGCAATTGACCTTGGGTTTGTGGTACGCCCGCATGGATATTAATGGGGAGCGTACTACGGTCGGTACGGGTTCGGCTAATTACAAAAAAGCCATTCGTTGGCTCACTGCGGCAGGCGAGCGCGGTTCGGCCGATGCCTGGTATGCCTTATCGCAAATTTATCTTAAGTCTGAATTTTCGCAGCGGAATCTGGTGGATATGCTGCGTCATCTGGAGCACGCAGCAGAAATGGGACACAGCACAGCACAGTTAGAGTGTGGTGTCAGCGCCTGGCGCAATCGTCGTGAAAAATTGAACAATGACGTGCAAGCGGTCTATTGGCTGCAAAAATCGGCCGCCCAAGGCAGAGAAGAGGCGCAAGTGTTATTGGAAAAAATCGCCGATTATCCAGAAGCGATGGCTTGGGCTTTGAATGCAAAGCAGCAGCTGTCCAGAGAGTTGATTAACTCCTATCCATTTCTGACCGCACGTATTGAATTGGCGGTGTTATTCGGTTTGAGTCGACCGGAAGCCTTGTTGCTAGATTTGAATCAAGCTGATCGTGGTCATTGTCTGGTGGTCGATATTCGTGCTGACTATGCGCGCAGCAAACGTCGTTTGGTGTTGATTGAGACTGGCGAGCAGCGCCAATCCCTGGATAGGATAGTGCGTTTGTTTGAGGATGTTGATTGTGGTCCGAATGGTCCGGAAGGAAATTATCGGCAACGCGTCTATCGTTTCAAAGCGGCATTGCCTAAGGCGGATGATGATTTGGAGCTTGCGGCAGCGTGAAGCCGGTCAGGCCATTCGCATTAGGTATTAAGTAAGGCAGCGTAATCAGTTTAATGAAAATGACCTCAATCCAATCTGCGTCGTCCCCGCGAACGCGGGGATCCATCTTACGTTTGACATGGATTCCCGCGTCCGCGGGAATGACGGATTTTTAAAATTGATTACGTTGGATCACTTAGCAGCGATAACCCGGTTGTGCAACCCGGCTCTCGTTTTTAATGTCAAAATTTTGTTTAATTGGTGAGATTATCCATATCGATCTCGCCCTCAAACACAGTCACCGCAGGTCCGCTAAGTTTGACGGCGTTGCCATTGCCTTCCCACGCAATCGATAACTGTCCGCCACGGGTATCGACTTTGACAGGCGTGTCTAATAAACCGCGTCGAATGCCTGCCACTACTGCAGCACAAGCACCGGTGCCACACGCTAATGTTTCTCCAGCTCCGCGCTCGAAGACGCGCAATTTAATCTGATGGCGATCTACGATTTGCATGAAGCCAGCGTTGACGCGTTTAGGAAAGCGCGGATGATGCTCGATGGCAGGTCCATCTATTAACACTGGTGCAGTATCTACATCATCAACTACTTGTACAGCGTGCGGATTTCCCATGGAGACGACGGAAAACAGCGTGCGTCTTCCATGAATTTCCAGCGGCCACAGAGTGTCAGCTCCTTGAATTTCACCAGATAACTGTGAGCTGTCAAACGGTACTTGATCAGGTGCCAGGATAGCCAACCCCATATCGACGGTGATGCTGCCATCGCTTTCCAGTACAGGTTCGATGATGCCGCACATAGTTTCTACTTTGATTGCGCGTTTGGTCGTCAAGCCTTTGTCGACCACGAATTTAACGAACGCACGCGACCCATTCCCACATTGTTCAACTTCACCGCCATCGGCGTTATAAATGCGATAGCGAAAATCCACGCCATCGGTATGTGATTTTTCGACTACCAGCATTTGATCGGCGCCAATGCCAAAGCGGCGATCGCCCAACGCCTTCCACTGTGCAGGAGTGAAGTTAATGTGTTGATTGACGGCGTCAATAACAACGAAATCATTGCCGGCGCCATGCATTTTTGTAAATTTGAGTTTCATGGAAGTATTGTAAAGTAAATCGTAGCTAAGATTATTTGCGCATTATTCGTAGAAACTGGGTTCGCCGTTTGGTCGTGTTTTAAAACGTTTATGCGCCCAAAAATATTCGGCTGGTGCTTCCAGTACGCGTTCTTCAATAAATGCATTCATGCGGCGCGTTGCCTCGGTGATGTCGTCGCCCGGATAGTTTTCCCATGCGGGGTAAAACTTTACGCTCCAGCCTTGGTAGCGCGGCAAAAAAGTTGCAATCATCGGCACCACATTGGCACGGGTCGCGGCGGCGATTCTGGCAGTTGCAGTTAGTGTCGCGGCAGGAATGCCAAAAAACGGCACGAATTCAGCGTCTTTCGTTCCAAAATCCATATCCGGCAACATAATGAATGGGAAGCCTTCGCGCATGGCGCGGATAATCGGTTTAACTCCTTGTTCGCGCGTAAATAATTTCACTGGACGAAAGCGTGACCGGCCTTTGAGTAAAGCTTCATCAACGATAGGATCCTGTTGGCGCGAATAAATCGTACAAATAGACAGTGGTGAATTAAGCACTAGCGCAATACCCGGGATTTCCAGGCAAACAAAATGTGGGCACAACAAAATAGTTGGCTTCGATTGGATGGTATCTAAAGGTAAATCAGACTCAATTTTAATCAAGCGCTTCAGTCGCTTTTCAGAGGCCCACCACAATACGCTACGCTCCAGCGCGCTGCGCGAATAGGCTTGGAAGTGACGGCGTGCCAGCGCAATGCGTTCTGCTTCTGGCATATCGGGAAAGCATAGTCGCAGATTGGTGAGCGTGATATGGCGACGCGGTTTCATGATAAGGAATAATAGTGAGCCCAGTGCTTCACCAATCGGTCCGAGTATCCATAGCGGCAACCAGTGAGTAAGCCATAACAAAAAAATCAATGCTCTCATTTATATGGCGTCCTTCGCGTCAGCTGATGGCGGTGGGGCACTCACTCCAGGCGGAGTTTTGTAACGGTTGTAGCTCCAGATATATTGCGACGGGCAGCGTGCAATCAGTTTTTCCATCGCGATATTGATGGCATGTGCCTGTTGTTCTGGCGTGTCGCCGAGCGCTTCTTCAAATGGCACAAAACGAATCACGAAGCCGCGGCCGAATGAGAGTCGCTCTGCGTACGAAAGAATGATAGGTGCGCCACTCATTTGCTGAAGTTTGGCCGACAAGGTCATGGTGTAAGCCGGCTTGCCAAAAAAATCAGCCCAAACGCCTTCCCCGTTTTGCGGTACTTGATCCGGTAGCAAGCCGATGGCTTGCCCTTTTTTCAATGCCTTTAATAAAGCGCGAACCCCACTCAGATTTGCCGGCGCCAATAGCAAATTATGACGTGCGCGCGCACCTTCGATTAACGGTTTCAGTGCCGCTTTGCGTGGTGGTCTATATAGTGCAGTAAGTGGTGTTTTGGTGGCGATAGCTTGCGCGATAATTTCAAAACAACCAAGATGTGGTGTCAAAAAAATCACACCTGTTTTGGCATCCAAGGCCGTTTGTGCCAATTCCCAGTTTTCGATAGTGGCGGTACGTAAGACTTTATCTGGCGGCGCGCACCAGACAAATGGTAATTCAAACATGCTTTTGCCGGATTCGCGGATTGCCTGCGATAGATGTCCTTGGTAGCCAGCGCGCTGCACATTATCTTTTAATTTACGGCGATAAGACGGCGATAGTAAATAAACCAACCAGCCAATAATAGCGCCAATAGCATGCAAAATAGGCAAGGGGAGGAGGGCTAAAAGTCTGAATAATGTAACAAGCATGGGGAGGAAAACGTGAGTAATTTTGCTGAAAACCAGTAAGAGGCGTAAAATAGCACATTGCTGGATTGATGAAGGTATGTCAATGCACAAGAAGTACCCGCCGAGTTAATAGACAACTTGCGAAGCGGTATACAAATTTCGCTAAAGCGTCGCAGGCACCAAAGTACAGGACTGCGGCATATGGTCACCGCTTTATTTTTACTTAGGAGCCTGTCATGGCACACGAATATCTCTTCACTTCTGAATCCGTTTCGGAAGGTCATCCAGACAAAGTCGCCGATCAAATCTCTGATGCGATTCTGGATGCTATTTTCACACAAGACCCCAAAGCACGTGTTGCTGCCGAAACTTTAGTCAATACTGGCCTGGTTGTATTGGCTGGGGAAGTTACAACACATGCAAACGTCGATTACATCAACGTCGCTCGCGAAACCATCAAACGTATTGGCTACGACAATGCCGACTATGGGATTGATTACAAAAGCTGCGCCGTGCTGGTCGCTTATGACAAACAATCCCCCGACATCGCACAAGGTGTAGATGAAGGCAAAGGTCTGGATTTAGATCAAGGTGCGGGTGACCAGGGATTGATGTTTGGTTACGCTTGCGATGAAACGCCGGAATTGATGCCTGCTGCAATTTATTACGCCCATCGCATCGTTGAGCGTCAATCTCAATTGCGCAAAGATGGCCGTTTGCCATGGCTACGTCCCGATGCAAAATCACAAGTTACATTGAAATATGTCGATGGTGTACCTGTCGCAATTGACACTATTGTTTTGTCGACACAACACGCGCCAGAGATGCAACACAGTGCGATTGAAGAAGCTGCTATCGAAGAAATCATCAAACCAGTGGTACCAAAAGAATGGTTGAAAAATACCCGCTATTTGATTAACCCGACTGGTCGTTTCGTGATCGGTGGACCGCAAGGCGATTGCGGCTTGACTGGCCGTAAAATCATTGTTGATACTTACGGTGGCGCAGCGCCACACGGTGGCGGTGCGTTCTCAGGTAAAGATCCATCCAAGGTGGATCGTTCAGCCGCGTACGCTGGTCGTTATGTCGCCAAAAATATCGTCGCAGCTGGTTTGGCCACGCGCTGCCAGATTCAGGTGTCGTATGCAATTGGTATTGCGAAACCGACTTCCGTGATGGTGACTACTTTCGGCACTGGTAAAATCAGCGATGAAAAACTGGCACAACTGGTGTTGGAACATTTCGATCTGCGTCCAAAAGGCATCGTACAAATGCTGGATTTGCTGCGTCCTATTTATGAAAAAACAGCTGCATATGGTCACTTTGGCCGTGAAGAACCTGAGTTCAGCTGGGAGCGCACCGACAAGGCCGCAGCTCTCAGAAGTGCAGCTTTGTAATTAGTTGTAGTGCACTGCGGGGGATATTCGTACCCGCAGTGATACGCGTAATGATATGTTGATGGGCAATTGGAGTTTGGGCGCGGCATGTTGTGCCCTCTATATTTTTGTACGTTTTTCATGCCTAGTCAGAAAACACTATGACCCCATCCGCTTCATCCACTCCGCACGTAAATCCCCAAGTTGACTCACCATTGCCATTGTTAACGCATCAGCGTCCGGTTTTGCGTACCGCCTCATCGTTCAAAATCGTTGCCTGGGCGCTTGCGTTGGTTGGTTTGTTGCTGGTGATGACATTACATTTGGTGTCCGCATTATTAGCCGGCTTGCTAGTCTTTGAGCTAGTACGCAGTTTGACGCCACTGGTGCAAAAGCGACTCACGAGTGAACGCGCGCATTTGATTTCGGTTGTCCTATTGTCGGCAGTGGTGATTGGTCTGCTGACAGCAGCGATACTTGGCATCGTCGCTTTCTTTCACGGTGGCCCGGATCGCATTCTGGTGATACAGACAAAGTTAATGGAGGTGATCAATCAGGCGCGTGCGCAGGTTCCCGCGTTATTGAAGGATTATCTGCCGGACGACATCGCGGATACCCAGCAAATGCTGAGCGACTGGATGCAGTCACATAGTGGTGCGTTAACGCTGGCAGGCAAAGAGGCAGTCCAGATCTTTATTCATATTTTGGTCGGGATGATATTGGGCGCAATGGTGGCACTTAATGCGGCACATCCCATGCCGATATTGCAGCCATTAGCGGGCGAATTGCTAGAAAGAATAAGACTGCTGGCGGATGCTTTTCATCGCATCGTTTTTGCACAGATCAAAATATCGCTGCTTAATACCGTGTTTACCGCGATTTTCTTGATGGTGATACTGCCTTTACTGGGCTTGCATTTACCGTTGACTAAAACCATGGTTGTCGTCACTTTTCTGGCGGGTTTATTGCCAGTTATTGGTAACTTGATTTCCAATACAGTGATAGTGCTGATTGCCTTGTCAGTGTCGCTGTATGTAGCTATCGCAGCGCTGGTATTTCTGATTGTCATACACAAGTTCGAATATTTTCTGAATGCGCGTATTGTCGGTTCGCAAATTAATGCGCGCAGTTGGGAATTGCTCACGGCGATGTTGTTAGCTGAAGCGGCATTTGGTGTGCCGGGGGTGATCGCTGCGCCGATTTATTATGCGTATATCAAAAGCGAGTTGCATGAAATGGGCTGGGTTTAATACTCGGGCGAATACTCATAAGAATGCTCAGGATTTTTGATTTAAAATAACGTCTTCACGCCAAGGAGCGCTGCGACGGAATGGGTACGAGCCCATTTTGCCAGGCTTGGTACTGAGGTATTTTGCAACTGCGCTCACGTTACTTTTTTCCAACGAAAGGAGGGCGTGATGAACGCCGCTGTAATGAACTCTTCTACTACTAAAGACTACCACGTTGCCGATATCAGCTTATCAAGCTGGGGCGACAAAGAAATCCGCATTGCTGAAACCGAAATGCCAGGGCTGATGGCGATCCGCGAAGAATTCGCCGCTGCGCAACCGCTCAAAGGTGCGCGTATCACCGGTTCCATTCATATGACCATCCAGACTGCCGTGTTGATTCAAACACTGGAAGCGTTGGGCGCCAAAGTGCGTTGGGCATCTTGCAATATCTATTCCACTCAAGATCATGCTGCTGCGGCGATTGCTGCTGCAGGTACGCCAGTATTTGCATTCAAAGGTGAATCGCTGGACGATTACTGGGAATTCACACACCGCATTTTTGAATGGCCAGGCGACGAGAAGAATGCGCAAGCAAATATGATTCTTGATGATGGTGGCGATGCGACTTTGTTGCTGCATCTCGGCACTCGCGCAGAAAAAGATGGGTCGGTATTAAACAACCCGACTTCAGAAGAAGAAATTTGCCTGTTCAATTCGATCAGGAAAAAACTGGCGACTTCTCCTGATTGGTATTCATCGCGCTTGGTACAAATCAAAGGCGTGACCGAAGAAACCACTACTGGCGTGCATCGTTTATATCAAATGCACAAAGAAGGCAAACTGGCTTTCCCTGCGATTAACGTCAATGATTCAGTGACTAAATCCAAATTCGATAATCTGTATGGCTGCCGTGAGTCGCTGGTCGATGGCATCAAACGTGCAACGGACGTGATGATCGCCGGTAAAGTTGCCGTCATCGCCGGTTACGGTGATGTTGGTAAAGGTTCGGCACAAGCCATGCGTGCTTTGTCTGCGCAAGTATGGGTAACGGAAGTTGATCCTATCTGTGCGTTACAGGCTGCGATGGAAGGATTCCGCGTTGTCACGATGGATTACGCGGCAGAGCATGGCGATATTTTTGTCACTTGTACAGGCAATTATCACGTCATCACGCACGCGCACATGGCCAAGATGAAAGACCAGGCGATTGTCTGCAACATCGGTCACTTCGACAATGAAATCGAAGTCGCCGCGCTCAAACAATACGAATGGGAAAACATCAAGCCGCAAGTCGATCACATCATTTTCCCTGATGGCAAACGCATTATCTTGTTGGCTGAAGGTCGTTTGGTCAATCTGGGTTGTGGCACTGGCCATCCATCGTATGTGATGAGCTCGTCGTTTGCCAATCAAACGATTGCGCAGATCGAATTGTATGCAAACACGAAAGCTTATCCAATCGGCGTGTATACATTGCCGAAGCATTTGGATGAAAAAGTAGCACGCTTGCAGTTGAAAAAACTCAATGCGCAATTGAGCACATTGACTGAAGAGCAAGCTGCTTATATCGGTGTGAAGCAAATTGGTCCGTACAAGCCAGATCACTATCGCTATTAATATTTGAGGATTTTCCTCATCTTTGGAGCCCTGTATTCGCAGGTCGGAGAGGGGCTCCTAAATTAATCTAGATTAGAAAGAACACCATGCCTTCTTTGTTGATTACGTGGCTGATTAATGCAGCAGCACTATTTGCCGTTCCGTATCTGATGCAGTCCGTGACTGTCGATAGCGTAGCAACAGCCTTGATTGCAGCGTTGATACTGGGCCTGGTCAATAGTTTGATACGGCCGATTCTGATGATTTTGACGTTGCCAGTAACAGTGCTGACGCTGGGTTTGTTCATCTTCGTGTTGAATGGTTTGATGTTCTGGTTTGTCACCAAACTGGTCAGCGGTTTTCACGTCATGGGCTTTTGGTCTGCGATTGGTGGCGCCATTGTGTACAGCATCATTTCGTGGGCTTTAACAACGTTATTGCAAAGAAAAAAATAGGACACGCTAAAAACTGTTCCAGCTGGCTTATATCTCCCAGGAACTACCTTGGTCGATAGAGAACGGTAAACCCGCTGGAACAATTTTGTGTAAGTCCTGAAAACGAGAGATATCAAAGTGAAGCAAACCAAACAAAAAAATTTCAGCATAGAGTTTTTCCCGCCAAAGACACCCGAAGGCGTTGAGAAGTTGCGGGTAACACGCGCTAAATTGGCGGAACTGCATCCGAGTTATTTTTCGGTCACGTTTGGTGCCGGTGGCTCCACACAAAAAGGTACACTCGATACCGTGCTCGATATTCGTCGTGAAGGTCACGACGTCGCGCCGCATTTGTCTTGTCTTGGCAGTTCGCGTGCGTCATTGCGGGAGATACTGACGCAATACAAAGATAATGGCATCAAACGCCTGGTAGCGTTACGCGGTGATTTGCCAAGCGGTTATGGCGCCATGGATTTCTCTTCGGGTGAATTTCGTTATGCCAATGAATTAGTTGAATTTATTCGCGCAGAAACCGGTGACTGGTTTCATATCGAAGTGGCCGCTTATCCAGAAATGCATCCACAAGCGAAGTCGCCGCAAGATGATGTTCAGCGTTTTGTCGCTAAAGTAAAAGCCGGTGCAGATGGCGCGATCACACAGTACTTTTACAATTCGGATGCCTATTTCCGTTTTGTTGATGAGGCGCAAAGATTAGGCGCAACGGTACCGGTGATTGCCGGGATTATGCCGATCACCAACTGTTCGCAGTTGATGCGATTCTCCGATATGTGTGGCGCGGAAATCCCGCGTTGGGTCCGTCTCAAGTTAGCGTCATACGGCGATGACACTGATTCAATACGTGCGTTTGGCCTTGATGTGGTCACACAGATGTGCGAACGTTTGCTTGCTGGTGGTGCTCCGGGACTGCATTTTTATACATTGAATAATTCAGCTGCGACTACGGCAATCTGGCAGCGCCTGAAATAGACTTCGTTCGGAATCTAGTCTCAGCTTTAGCAGGGGCTACGGCTTTGGAAGAAGTCTAAGTGCGATCTGGATGGGTGCGGCATGCCGTGCCCATTTTTATTTACAGAAATATTTTCGTTTCCGTAAAAATCACATCCATCGCAATGTCATGTGATGCGCTTGCAAATTCTGCGAAGCCACAGTCATAAGCAATCCCGGCGGTTTGCGGCCGTGGTGTGGTTGCCAATGTTCTGTCATAAAAACCACCACCGTAGCCCAGCCTTCTTCGTTGTTGATTAAAACCAACGCAGGGAATCAGTAAGGCTTGCGGCCGGACGATGTCTTCTTTAACGGGCACCGCGACGCCGAAACGATCTTGCGTCATCGCCTCTCCTGGAGTCCAATGCAAGAAGCGCAATGGCGCATCTTCATCAACTACCACCGGTAATGCGAGTGCTACGCCGAGACTTGCCAGTTTGGCATACGCCGGCCGTAAATCCGGCTCCCCGCGAATTGGCCAGTACACACCAATTACCGCGTCAGATTGAACTTTTATCAATTTTTCAATCCAAGCGATGGTACGCTTTGCTATTTCGTTATCAAGGGCGAGACGTGTCTTTTCCGGGATCACTTTGCGGTTTGCTAAAAGAGCGGTGCGTAATTGTATTTTTTGCGCCTGATTGGCAGCATTCTCTAAGCTGAAATCTTGATCATCCGTCATCGCGTGCTATCCTATTCATTAGGTTGCTACTGATTGTAGAGACAGTTAAGTCTGTGCAAAAAACTGTTTATACACTGTTGCCTCACGTTGTCGTACTGCCTGCGTCGGAGCACCTGTTCTAAACAGTTTTTTGGACACACTTATTTGCACAGAAGGTTGAACAAAATGCTATCCAAAAAAAGAATCTCTACCACTTTAAAAGTCATTGCCTGTGCCGCCATGATCGCGGCGATTTTTCCGCCGCTGGTCATGGCGCAAACACGTGCGGCCAATAGCGCCAGCGCAGGGATTGGTTATGACAATCCTGATGATGCATTCGCCGCTTTGCGCGATGCCTCGCGTGTCGCAAAACCCGATAAAACCGATAAAGTAGACGCGCTTGCCGCAACATTGACGGATTATGATATTCCGTCTTATGTAGACTATTATCGCTTGAAACCACGTATCAAAGATTTGGTCGCGCCAGAATCTGAAATCCGTGAATATTTAAACCGCTATGACGGCACCGCGATTGCTGACCGTCTGCGTAACGACTGGTTATTGGAATTGGGTAAAGCCGGTAACTGGCAAACCTTTGACCAGCAATATCCTTTGTTTGTGCTGAACGATGATACCCAGCTCAAATGTTATGCGTTAACTTCCAAAGTATTAAAAGGTATCAATGTGGTTAGCGAAGCACGATCGTTGCTGACTACACCCAAAGATTACGGTCCGGGTTGTACCGACTTGATCGGACTCCTGGCGCAGAATAATCAATTTGGTCAAAGTGATGTTTGGTGGCAAATTCGCCTGGCCAACGAAGCGGGCTATGCCGGGGTCGCGCGTCGCCTGGCAAGCTTCGTCAATGCCAGCGATACACAATTAGCGCAAGCGATCGATAAACCAGGATTGGTCGTTGCACGAGGCCCAGGGACAGATAGCACGAGTCATGAATTATTTATCGTAGCATTAGGGCGGGTTGCAAAAAGCAACCCATCGCAAGCCGCCGATGCGTTGACTTCTGCGATAGATCAATTGAGCGTTTCAGAGCGTGCATTAGGCTGGGCGCAAATTGCGCAACAAGCGTCATTGAAGCTCGATCCACAAGCTGCAGATTATTGGCGTGCAGCTAAAGGCGCACCGCTGACCATGGATGAATATCAGTGGAGTGTGCGCGCCGCTTTGCGTGCCGGTGACTGGCGTCAGGTTAAGAGCAGTATCGAAGCCATGCCAGCTTCGTTGCGCGACGATCCAACCTGGATCTATTGGCTGGGACGCGCATTGCGTGCCGAAGGACGCTCAGAGCAAGCGCAGAAATTATTCCAATCGATTGCGGATCAAACTAATTTTTACGGGCAGTTGGCGCTGGAAGAGTTGGGAGGGAAAATCTTTGTCACCGCAGGTCCAGTAAGTATTGCTAAAGCGGAATTAGCACCGATGGAGAGGAATGCCGGTTTCCGTCGCGCCTTACGCTTCTTTGACATGGATATGCGCTTTGAAGGCGTACGTGAATGGAATTGGGAGTTGCGCAATATGACGGACCGACAATTGTTGGCGGCGGCAGAATTTGCGCGTCAAAACAATGTATTGGATCGAATGGTTAACACTTCCGATCGTACCAAAGTGGAAATCGATTTCAGCCAGCGTTACCCGGCACCACATCGCGACATCATGACGACAAACACAGAAGCATTGGGTTTGGATATGTCATGGGTGTACGGTTTGATTCGCCAGGAATCGCGCTTCGTTCAAGCGGCCCGTTCGCATGTTGGCGCATCTGGCTTGATGCAGGTCATGCCAGCGACTGCGAAATTTGTCGCCAAAAAAATCGGCATGGATGGATTCTCGGCAAGCCAGGTTAATGACATCGGTACCAACATCATGTTGGGCACCAATTATCTGAACATGGTCTTGAGTGACTTGGATGGTTCGGAAGCGATGGCGACAGCCGCCTATAACGCTGGACCGGGCCGACCACGGGCATGGCGTGCGACGTTGGCAGGTCCGGTGGAAGGAGCTATTTTTGCCGAGACTATTCCATTCAACGAAACGCGTGGTTATGTCAAAAATGTGCTGGCCAATGCAACCTACTACGCGGCCTTATTTGACGGTAAGCCGCAATCGCTAAAAGCGCGTTTGGGTTCGGTGGGGCCGAAGGAATTTACGGCGTCGGTGTTGCCTTGATGTGATGAACTGATGTTGTATGCTTTATTCCTCTCTCCCGCATGTGGGAGAGAGGAATAAATTTCCCTTTTCACGTACGGGAGAGAAAATGCAGCGGCCAGAGCGTGCGAATAAGTTAGTGATTGCTGCTGCTGCGGTGGCGGCGGCAACTTATTTTCTGCTGTCAGGATGCACGCCCAATCGTGAAAGTGAATCCGTTTGGCAGGGTTACGTTGAAGCTGAATATGTTGATGTTTCATCGTCACAATCAGGTCGGCTCGATCACTTGTCTGTGACACGAGGGCAGCAGGTGGCGCTGGGTGCTTCTCTGTTCGCCCTTGAAGCGGCCAATGAAGCGGCCGCCCAACGCCAGGCACAACAACAACTTGATGCTACCGAAGCACAGCTTGCCGATATCAAGCACGGCAAGCGTCCGCAAGAGCAAGCGGTAACCCGTGCGCAACTGGAACAGGCGCAAGCTGCGGCAAAAAAAGCGAGTATTCAGCTCAACCGCGATCAAATTCAATATCAAGCAGGCGGTATCGCCAAACAACAACTAGATGATAGCCGCGCTGCCTTTGATATGGCGACAGCGCAAGTACTGCAATGGCAAAGTCAGTTGGCGGTTGATCGCTTGCCTAATCGTGACGCGCAAATTCGCGCACAACAGGCACAAGTCGATGCTTCACAGGCAGCATTGGAGCAAGCCGAATGGAAACTGGCGCAGAAAACTGTCAGCGCGACGCGTACCGGTTTGGTTTTCGACACGATGTATCGCGAAGGCGAATGGGTGGCTGCCGGTAATCCGGTGGTGCGCATGCTGCCACCGGAAAACGTCAAGGCGCGTTTCTTTGTTCCAGAAGCAGCGTTAGGCAAACTTCACTTAAATCAAATGGTGGCGCTGCGTTGCGATGGTTGTCAGAAAGAGGTAGCCGCGCGTATTTCTTACATTGCAACCAATGCGGAATATACCCCGCCTATCATTTATAGCAATGAGTCACGCCATAAACTCGTCTTTATGATCGAGGCGCATCCAGCTGCAGGCTATGCCCTCAAACTGCATCCCGGACAACCGCTGGAAGTGATACTGAAGTGAATTCAAGGTGAGGTTGCCATGAAGGGATTGAACAATGATGCGAGGAATGACCATCATACGGATCCCGATCTGGTGATCGACGTTGACCGCATCAATAAACATTTCGGCCATAAACACGTAGTGAAGGATTTGTCGTTGCAAGTGCGGCGCGGCGAGATATATGGTTTCCTGGGCCCAAACGGCAGCGGTAAGACCACGACGATACGCATGATGTGCGGATTGTTGACGCCGGACTCTGGTCATGGCACCTGTTTAGGTTTCGATATCATCAAGCAAAGCGATCAGATCAAGCGTCGAGTCGGTTACATGACGCAGAGATTTTCGTATTGGGAAGATTTGAGTATCCGCGAAAATCTGGATTTCGTTGCGCGTATCTACGCCATGCCAAATCGCAAGGAAGTCGTTGATCAGGCGCTAGAGAAACTAGGCCTGACCAGTCGAGCCAAGCAACTCGCCGGTTCGCTTTCCGGTGGTTGGAAGCAGCGGCTGGCTTTGGCAGCAAGCATGTTGCATGAGCCGGAACTATTACTTTTGGATGAACCGACCGCTGGTGTCGATCCTGCTGCACGGCGCGATTTCTGGGAAGAGTTGCATAGATTGGCTGCGCGGGGTATTAGCGTCTTAGTCAGCACGCATTACATGGATGAGGCCGAACGTTGCCATAAGCTGGCGTATCTCGCCTATGGAAAATTACTGGTACAAGGCACCGCCGCTGAAGTGGTTGCGGGCCAGGCACTTGCTACCTGGGCGCTTTACAGCAATATTAACGGCGATCAAAACAGTGCCCATAGCGCCGCCAACAGCAATGCGCTGGTCGCATTGTCCGAGCATTTACATGGGCAACCCGGTGTTGATCAGTTGGTCGCGTTTGGCACGTCTCTACATGTGTGCGGTAAAGATGCCACGCAGCTGGAGAAAACTTTGCGGCGTGCCATGCAAAGTTATAATTTTCACATGGAGGCAATTCCCACTAGTCTGGAAGACGTATTCATCTACATGATGAATCGTTCTGCTGATAATTTCGGGGAGCAGACATGAATCCATTCGCAGGTTTTTCTTTCGCCCGTTGGTGGAGCATCGTGCTCAAAGAATTTCTGCAACTGCTACGCGATACAGTGACGGTGCGGATGATCACTGTGATTCCGGTGATGCAGATGCTGTTGTTTGGCTATGCCATCAACACGGATCCCAAGCACATGACGACCGCAGTGATTACGGCGGATCATAGCGAGTTTACGCGTTCTTACATCGCAGCGATGCAAAATTCTGAGTACTTTGATATCGTCGGAGAACTTCCAAATGAAGAGGCCGGTCGTGCCGCGCTGGCGCAAGGAAAAGTGCAATTCGTTCTCAATATTCCTGCTAATTTCACGCGCGATTTGTTGCGCGGAGAACGCCCGGCATTGTTGGTTGAGGCCGATGCTACCGATCCCACCGCTACCGGGCTCGCACTAGCGGCGGTGCCGCAATTGGTGCAGTCGGTGGCCAGCAAAGATTTAACCGGGCCCCTGGCAAAATTTAGTGGTGGGTTGCCTGCTTTCGATGTGCAGGTGCATCGTTTGTACAACCCGGAAGGAGTCAGCAACTATAACGTGGTACCGGGTTTGATGGGCGTCATCCTGTCGATGACTATGGTGATGATGACAGGCCTGGCGATGACGCGCGAACGTGAGCGTGGAACCATGGAAAACCTATTGGCTACGCCGGTTACACCGCTTGAAGTCATGACTGGCAAGATCATGCCTTATATCCTCATCGGACTGATTCAGTCCACCATCATTTTGTTAGGCGCGCGGTTTGTTTTTCACATACCGTTCGCTGGCGGTGTTATGGCGATTTATCTGGCGGCGTTGTTATTTATTGCGGCTAGTTTGACGGTTGGTATTACCTTGTCGTCGATTGCGCAAAACCAGCTGCAAGCAATGCAGCTGACGATGTTTTACTTCCTGCCTAATATGTTGTTGTCTGGCTTTATGTTTCCATTTCAAGGTATGCCAAAGTGGGCGCAATTTATTGGTAACCTAATGCCGCTGACATACTTCAACCGGTTGATACGCGGTATTCTGCTGAAGGGAAATGGATGGTCGGATTTATGGCCCAGCATCTGGCCTCTGATGATATTCACGGTCATCGTGATGGGCATTGCGGTGCGGTTTTATCGCCGCACTTTGGATTAAGGGAGGCATGATGACAGCGGATTTTATACGACGCATTTTCATGCTTGGTTTAGCCAGCTTGTTGTGCGCCTGTGCGGTCAGTCCGGATTTTCAAAAACCTCAAGCTCCAGATGTACAACAGTACACATCGGGTACACAACCAACGGCGACTGTTGCCAGCAATGGCGCTGGTGGTGTCGCGCAGAATTTTCATGACGGTACTGACATTCCGGCGCAGTGGTGGATGCTTTTTCACTCACCACGATTAGATACGATGGTACGCACCGCGCTGACTAATAATCCGCAAATAGCGCAGGCAAAAGCTACCTTGCGCCAGGCTAGCGAAAATCTGATAGCGCAAACTGGCGCTACACGCTATCCGCAAGCGAATCTGCAATTCGGCAGCAGCCGTCAGCAAATTGACCTTGCCACCTTAGGTGCGCCAAATGTTCCGCAATCAGGGCCATTCAATCTGTTCAATGCATCGCTCAACGTTTCTTATACGGTGGATGCTTTTGGCGCAAATAGCCGTATGCTGGAAGGTTTGCAGGCGCAAGTTGATACGCAGAATTATGAGCTGCAGGCAGTACGATTGACGCTTGCCGGAAATGTCGTGACGGCAGCCATTAAGCAGGCTGCACTGTATGCACAGATTTCGACAACGGAAGATATGCTGCAATTACAGCGTCAGCAGTTGGCCATCATGGAGCAGCGCTTGATTGCTGGTGGTATCGCCAGACTTGATGTTGAAAATCAGCGTACATTGGTGGCGCAAAGCAGCGCTGCACTGCCATCATTAAAGCAGCAGTTTGCACAAGTGAGCCATCAGCTCGCTGTCTATTTAGGCAAGGCGCCGGCGCAAGCTGATCTGACGCCATTAGATTTGAATAGTTTGACGCTGCCTCAGACTTTGCCACTGTCTCTGCCTTCGGCATTAGCACGTCAACGTCCCGACATTCTTGCGTCAGAAGCCGTACTTCGTCAGGCCAGTGCGCAAGTCGGCGTGGCCAGCGCCAACCTTTATCCGCAACTGACTTTGTCCGGCAGCGCAGGAACAGAGCAAACGCATGTAGGCGACCTTGCAAATAGTCTCAATGTCTGGAGCATAGGATTGCAATTGATGCAGCCGTTGTTTCATGGAGGCGAACTTCGTGCGAAAAAACGCGCAGCCGTTGCAGCCTACGATGCTGCGGCCGCTAGCTATCAATTAACCGTACTGCAAGCACTGCAGCAAGTCGCCGATACTTTGCGCGCACTGGAAAATGATGCGCAAACCTTGCAATCACGTACCCAGGCTGCTGAGAGCGCGACCACGAGTTTGATCATCACTCAGCGCCAGTATCAGGTCGGCGGTATCAGTCATCTCAATCTGTTAGACGCCCAGCGTCAACGATTGCAAACTGACCTCGATCGCATTACGGCGCAAGCGGCGCGTTATGCCGATACTGCTGCGCTATTACAAGCTTTAGGCGGTGGCTGGTGGAACGGTGAGAAATTAATTCCTCAGAATTAGGATGAATCTCACCGTACTCCACCCGTCCTGCAATTGGCATCTGCTTTAATCATGTAAGTAATTCGAAATAATCGATATGAAAAGCACCGCTGTCATCCTCGCGAACGCGGGGTCCAAGTTGCGTAAGATGGATTCCCGCGTTCGCGGGAATGACGAGGGTATTTTCAAAATGATTATTCGACCTTACTTAATGATGTAATCATGTAATTATGTGAGAATACAACTCGCCGTAAAATTGATACCAACTGTGGAGAATCTGATTTATGCAAACAACGGAACGCAATGCCATGGTCTCAGAACTATTGAAAAATGCTGGAAAATCCGGCATGACTTTGGTGATCGGGAATAAAAATTATTCATCATGGTCGATGCGGCCATGGGTCGTGATGAAAGCGTTTGGCATTGCTTTTAATGAAGTCAGAATTTTGCTGGATCAGCCGGATACTGCGGCCGAGATTGCGCGTTATTCGGATGCAGGTAAAGTACCGGTGTTAATAGCGAACGGTTTGCAGATTTGGGATTCGCTGGCGATTTGTGAGTATCTGGCAGAACAATTTCCTGAAGCGCATTTGTGGCCGCAGGATGTTGCCGCCCGTGCGGTAGCACGCGCTATATGCGGCGAAATGCACTCTGGATTTTCGGGTGTGCGTTCGGCCATGTCTATGGATATTCGCGCTAGCCATCCGGGACAAGGTCGGACCCCACAAGCGCAGGCAGACATTGGTCGTATTTGTGAAATTTGGGAAAACTGTCTTTCTGAATTTGGTCATCATCAATTTTTGTTTGGCGAATTTTCGATTGCCGATGCTTATTTCGCACCAGTGGTGATGCGTTTCCGTACGTATGGCGTATCGTTGGCGCCGGCGCTGCAAGCCTACGCCGAGCGTGTACAAGCACATCCAGCGGTCGCACAATGGATGCGTGAAGCAATCGCGGAAGTAGAAGTTTTGCCGAATCATCAGTAATTAATCAGCTGTTTTGAATGAATATGAAAATCTTTGTCGTCGGTGGTGCGGTACGTGATGAACTGCTGGGGTTGGCAGTGAAGGATCACGACTACGTGGTGGTGGGTGCTACGCCGGAACAAATGCTGGCGCGAGGTTTTCAACCTGTCGGCAAGGATTTTCCTGTGTTTTTGCATCCAACTACGCATGAAGAATATGCTTTGGCTCGCACCGAGCGCAAGACAGCTGCTGGTTACAAAGGTTTCGTTTTTCACACTGATCCTGACGTCACGTTGGAACAGGATCTGGTGCGGCGCGATTTGACGATTAATGCGATAGCGCGCGCTGACGATGGTACCTTGATCGACCCTTTTCACGGACAGCAGGATTTGCAGGCGAAAATATTTCGTCACGTGTCGGCGGCTTTTGCTGAAGACCCGGTGCGAATTTTACGCATTGCCAGATTTGCAGCACGTTTTACTGAGTTTTCGGTCGCGCCAGAAACTAACGTATTAATGCAGCGTATGGTGGCAGCCGGAGAGGTCGATGCCTTGGTGCCGGAGCGAGTGTGGCAAGAAATTTCGCGTGGTTTGATGGAGGCGCAACCATCGCGCATGTTTGAAGTGTTGCGCGCTTGTGGTGCATTGGCAAAAATTTTGCCTGAACTCGATGCATTATGGGGCGTGCCGCAGCCGGAGAAATGGCACCCGGAAATCGATACTGGTGTTCATATAATGATGGTGCTTGATACCGCAGCTAGCGATGGTTTTCCGTTGCCGGTACGTTTTGCGGCTTTGATGCACGATCTCGGCAAAGGTGTGACGCCAAAGGAGCAATGGCCAAGTCATCATGGTCACGAAGGATTAGGTGTCAACTTGGTCGAAAAAGTGTGCCAGCGTTTGAAAGTACCTGGTGATGTGCGTGATTTAGCAGTGATGACCGCACGCGAACATGGCAACGTTGGCAGGGCATTTGAGTTACGTGCCAACACCATTGTCACCTTGTTGGGTCGTTGTGATGCGTTTCGCAAACCGCAACGTTTTATCGGCTTACTGCAAGCGACGCAATGCGATTATCGGGGGCGAACCGGTTATGCCGATAAACCATTCCCACAATTTGCGTATCTACAGGCAGCACTGTCTGCAGCGCAATCTGTCAATGCTGGCGAAATAGCAGGAAAATTTCAGGAGCAACCACAGCGCATCCCAGAGGAATTACATGCGGCACGTACTGCTGCGGTAGATGTGTTGGTACAAGCACAACGTCTGTTGTCAGCCACCGAATAGAACACTTGCTCTGCTTTTCTTTACTGGATTTAGGACTATTGTGAATAAGGCGCTACCGTGCTTTACAATGTCCTGGCATGTTTCCTGCCTCTTACCTGAGATGATTTTCTGTATAGAGAGATGCAAAGATGGCCGCTATCGACAGCCCCCCTGAATTTTCCGGGAAACAGCACCCCGAGCTGTCTCCTGTTACCACGCCCAAAGCGAACATTTTCGTTAAAGAATTATCACGTCGTGCGCGTAAACGCTTATTGGTGCATTTTCTGGCTTTAGACGAACGTGATCGTTTGTTGCGATTTGGTACAAAATTATCGGATGAATTGATACAGCGTTACGTTGAGAATCTGGATTTTTCACGCGATAAAATTTTTGGTGTGTATGACCGCAAATTGCGTTTGCTTGGGGTTGGTCATCTGGCATTTGCACCGCGTGATACGGTTCCCAATATGAAAGCGGTGACAACCAAAGAAAGAATTGCTGAATACGGCGTATCTGTCTCAAGTGCTGCACGCGGGATGGGTGTCGGAACGCGTTTGTTTCAACGCGCGGCGATACATTGCCGCAATGCCGATATTGATACTCTATATATGCACTGTCTGTCGTCGAACAAAGTGATGATGCACATTGCAAAAAAAGCCGGAATGACAATACATCGGGATTATGGTGAAGCCGATGCCTATCTTAAATTGCCCCCAGCGAATCCAGCCAGCGTGATTGCCGAAGCGATGCAGGAGCAGGCGGCAACTTTGGATTACACGTTGAAAGCGAATGTGCGTGCGGCGTTGAAATGGTTTAATAATTTGCCGGGCAAAAAACGACACTAATCAAATTAATTTATCATTGTTTCTTTATCTGTCGAAAGAAATTCATGCCGCGTTATTTGGTCACGACCATGCGCACCGCAAACTTTCAGCAAAGCGCGATTGCATTGCATTATGTTTTTTTAGAACAATTGAGAGAAAAAGGCGTACTGGAATTAGCCGGACCATTTACTGATAAATCAGGAGGCGCTTATTTATTGACAGCGGCCAGTCTGGAGGATGCGCGCGCAATGGCGTTCAGTGATCCTGTGCATACTACCGGTTCATCAGTGGTGACGGTGTATGAGTGGAACGCTCAATAAAGGATGCACTTACGCACTTCATTTATCTATCAAATTTAAATTGTGCTTACTAACTAACATAAGCGCAATGCCTGCCTCCTTCATGCAATTGTCTTAATGCACACATCCGCATGTAATCCAAAGACATGCATTCTCGATTTGATCAGAGTCGATCTGAGCACTATTTCAGAGACAGAGTAGTATGAGTGGATTACTTTATCGACTCTAAAAAATAATTATCGAGATGCGTAAGGTCTTCTTCTGCCGCACGACTAATCAATAAAAATAAACGTGGGCTATCTTCAGGCTGTGCTGAAATGCGTTTCCATAATTCCAATATTTTTATTGATTTTCTTTGCGAAAGATATACAAATGAAGCCATCCGCCGCAGGCAAAATTACGATACATCCGCTTTGGTTGCGTATTACGCATTGGCTCAATGTCATTGCGGTATTCATTCTCGTTTTTAGCGGTTGGCGTATTTATAACGCTTCACCAATTTTTCCATTCAAATTTCCTGTGGATTGGACTTTGGGTGGTTGGTTAGGCGGCGCGTTGCAGTGGCATTTTGCAGCGATGTGGCTATTGTTTTTCAACGGCTTGTTCTATCTCGGCATGAATATTATTACTGGTCGATTGTGGAAAAAATTTCTGCCGCTGCGACCGCTTGATGTGATACGAGATGCCGTCAAGGCGTTCACTGGCAAGCTGCACCATGACGCATTGGATAAATATAATGCGGTTCAAAAATTGGCTTACATCGCCATCATTCTCGATCTGATTTTGATGGTGCTGTCGGGTTTGGTCGTGTGGAAGTCGGTGCAATTTCCGCATCTGCGTGAGCTGATGGGTGGCTTTGATAATGCGCGTGTTATCCATTTTTTTGCGATGAGTTTTTTAGTTTTGTTTGTCTTTGTCCACGTTGTTATGGTCGCGTTGGTTCCTCGTACCTTACTCGCCATGCTGAGAGGACGTTAGGATTTGGCGCACGGTTTTGTATACATTGAAAATTGCATAGAGACTGCATCATGATAAAGAAACCTAATCGACTTAATCCAGAATTGGATGTCGCATCCATTCTTAAAGATGCGCGTCGAGAATTGAATTTGACGATGCCGTCGCGACGATTGTTTGCCAAACGCGTTTTGACATTGGGTGGTTTGTCCATGCTGACGGGCTGCAATATCACAGATCAGCCATCCGTGAATAGCATGCTGGAACGCATATCACGCTATAACGATGGCGTACAAGCCTGGCTGTTTGATCCTACTCGTTTGGCACCGACTTATTCTGCATCGATGATGACACGTCCTTTTCCATTTAACGCTTTCTACAGTGAAAGCGAAGCACCTGAAGTGGATGGAGATGCATTCGAATTGGAGATAAGTGGACTGGTAGCTGATAAGCACGCCTGGAAATTGTCCGAGCTACATCAACTACCGCAGGTAGAACAAATTACCCGTCACATCTGCGTAGAAGGCTGGAGCGCAATTGGCCGTTGGGGTGGTGTTCCATTCGCGTATTTTCTAAAACAAATTGGTGCAGATCTGAGTGCTAAATATATTGCATTTCAATGTGCCGACGATTACTACACCAGCATCGATATGCCGACCGCATTGCATCCTCAAACGCAATTGACGCTGACATACGACGGTGAAATTTTGCCGACGAAATACGGGTTTCCGATGAAGTTACGGATGCCGACCAAACTCGGCTACAAAAATCCCAAGCATATTGTTTCGCTTGAAGTTACGAATACTTACCCCGGGGGATATTGGGAAGATCAGGGGTACAACTGGTTTGGCGGATCTTGAGATGTGCGATGTAGATTGAAAATCGTCTACGTGCTTTTGCATCTGCACTAAAAGCATTCGCTGATATCTGTGGCACTTTCGCCATTTTCACATTTGGAGACCAATATGAATAAAGCTATTTCTACTTTTTTAGTTGCTGCAGGGATGATGTTGATGAGCGCCAGCGTATTTGCACAAAGCGCGACGCCTATGGCACAAGATAATATGTCTAAAGACACCATGTCCAAACCGGACGCTATGGATAAAGGCACTATGTCGACAGATGCAATGGGAAAAGACACTTCGAAAATGCCTGCTAAGAGCAGCAATAAGAAGTATGTCAAGAAACACAATCCTGCAGCCGCAAAAGACAGTATGTCAAAAGACAATATGTCCAAGGACGATATGACGAAAGATAATATGTCAAAGGACAATATGTCGAAGTAATGACTGATTGCCCATCTTCGATGCCCAAACGGGAAAGCGAGTGATGGGCAATTTTTATGCGTCAGAAAACATAAAACATGTTTTGCAAAATCAGCAGGCTGCTGCCGGTATTTTTTATAGCAAGGGTAACGCCGTCGTATCCTTCAGGCGCTGCAAAGCAAAACTCGATTTCACATCCAGCACAGCCGGATGGCGCAACAGCGTTTCCATCATGAAGCGCGAAAAATGCGCCATGTCTTCTACGTGTACTCGCAACAGATAATCCATTTCCCCCGTCATTGCATAACAAGCCACCACTTCCGGCCAGTTGGCAACCGATGCAGAAAAATCTGCACGAGGCGAGTGTATGTTGGCTGCACTGGAACGGGGCAAATTGGTTTGCGGATCACTATGCTTTTCCAGGCGCACATTAACGTAAGCTAATAAGCCGAGACCGATTTTATCTGGTGCTAGCAAGGCGACATATTGGCGAATCACACCAGCTTGTTCTAAGCGTTTGATGCGGCGCAGACACGGGGATGGTGAC
The DNA here is from genome assembly GCF_009497155.1 of Glaciimonas soli. GTDB lineage: Bacteria > Pseudomonadota > Gammaproteobacteria > Burkholderiales > Burkholderiaceae_D > Glaciimonas > Glaciimonas soli. Next base: position 17,215 of record NZ_WINI01000003.1, on the reverse strand, counting down.
AAGTTGACTCTTTCAGCGACCTCTTGATTGGTAAGGCGTCCGTCCTCCTGCAAAATTGCCAAAATTTTACGATCTGTCTTGTCTAATTCTATGGTCGGCATAAAACACCCTAAAAATCGTTATTTGCGCAATATTACTTCCAAATTTTAGTTTCGCGAGGAAATGTTTGCAATTATCTGCTTACTACTCGCTCTTATACTGAACGCAGTAATGAGCAACTTTCTGCTAATTTTTAACGGACTTGCGCAAAGCCGCCCCAGCGGCGTTATATCTTCTGGTCGCACGCTTTTCGTCGATATGCCTTGCTGGAACAATTTTGCGTCAGCCCTAACTCAAAAATATACACTGGAGACCTGCATGGACTTTCAACCTTGGGATAATCCTATGGGCACCGACGGCTTTGAATTTGTCGAGTACGCCGCACCGGATCCACAGGCAATGGGCACCTTATTTGAAAAAATGGGTTTTACCGCGATAGCGCGTCATCGCCATAAAGATGTGACTTTGTATCGCCAGGGCGATATCAATTTCATCATCAATGCTGAAAAAGATTCATTCGCGCAGCGTTTTGCGCGCCAACATGGTCCTTCCGTTTGTGCGATTGGCTTGCGCGTGAAAGATGCCGCATTTGCCTACAAGCGTGCTTTGGAAATGGGTGCCTGGGGTTTCGACAATCGTACCGGCCCGATGGAATTAAACATTCCTGCGATTAAAGGCGTGGGCGATTCGCTGATTTATTTTGTCGATCGCTGGCACGGCAAGGATGCCGGTGATGCAGGTGCCATCGGCAACATCAGTATTTACGATGTCGATTTTGTTGCGATCCCTGGTGCCAAAGTCAATCCAGTCGGTTGTGGCTTAACTTACATTGATCATCTGACTCACAATGTGCATCGTGGTCGCATGAAAGAGTGGGCAGATTTTTATGAGAATTTATTCAACTTCCGAGAAGTCCGTTATTTCGATATCGAAGGCAAGTTGACCGGTTTGAAGTCGAAAGCGATGACATCGCCATGCGGAAAAATCCGCATTCCGATTAATGAATCTTCCGATGATAAATCGCAAATCGCCGAGTATCTGGATTTGTATCATGGCGAAGGCATTCAACACATTGCCCTGGGTACCGATGATATTTATACCAGCGTGACGGATATGAAAGCGCGCGAAGTGGCATTCCAGGACACGATCGAAACTTATTACGACATCGTTGACCGCCGCTTGCCTTCGCATGGTGAACGCCTGGAAGATTTGAAGCGCTTGCGGATTCTGATTGATGGCAACAGCAACGCTAGTACACGTGAGTTGTTATTGCAGATATTTACGCAAAACGTGATTGGTCCGATTTTTTTCGAGATTATCCAACGTAAAGGCGACCAAGGTTTTGGTGAAGGTAATTTCCGTGCATTGTTTGAATCGATTGAACTGGATCAGATCAAACGCGGCGTGCTGAAAGATGACGCATTAAAAGAGGCAACTAAGGTCGCTGCCAGCTAAATAAGTCGGAATCCGGTATCCTGTGCGCCTGTGAATTTTGGCGGTTATGTGCTTTGCCCCCTTCTCCCGCAAGCGGTTGAGGGGGAGAAGTAGACTGTTTTTGAAGGTAAATGATGGATACGAAAGTAAAAAATGCAGTCAACACTGATGATTTTTTGGCCACAGTTGCCGAAAAGTCAGATGGTGCCAAGTTGCGCGGCGATTACAGCAAGATTGACGCGCAATACGTGGTTGCGCAGGATTGGGATGCCTACACACCGGAGCAGCATGCTTTATGGCGTCGTTTGTATCAGCGTCAGGCCAAGTTGATACCGGGCCGTGCTTGTGATGTTTATATTGAAAGTCTGGAGCGTTTGGATATCGGTGACGGCATTCCGAATTTTGAACAGACAACTGAGAAATTGTTGCAGGCAACCGGTTGGCAGTTGGTTGCTGTGCCGGGCTTGGTACCGGATCAAGTGTTTTTTGAACATCTGGCTAATCGGCGCTTTCCAGTTACCGTCTGGTTGCGCGATCCGGAGGAGTTTGATTACATCGTCGAACCTGATGTTTTCCACGATTTTTTCGGACATGTTCCGCTGTTGTTCAATCCGATCTTTGCCGATCACATGCAAGAGTACGGTAAGGGCGGTTTGAAGGCTTTAGGGCTTGATGGTTTGGGAATGTTGGCACGTTTGTATTGGTACACGGTCGAGTTCGGTTTGATCGAAAGTCCGGAAGGCTTGCGTGTATATGGCGCCGGGATTTTGTCATCGGGCGGAGAGATTGAATATTGCCTGAGCAATCCGGCACCGCGTCGAATTCCATTTGATGTTGAGCGTGTCATGCGGACTTTGTACAAAATCGATTCTTATCAAGAAACCTATTTTGTGATTCGCGACTTTAAGCAATTGTTTGACGATACCGCACCAGATTTCACACCGATGTATGCAAGATTGCAATCGCAAGAACCATTACCTGCAAATTCTTTGCTGGCTGGCGAAACAAACTTATCTAACAAATAAGACGCGGAAATAAAAAAGCGAATTCTGCTGGGGAGAGCAGAATCCGCAAACTAGTGAAAAGGGACACTAGGGGGAGGAATGCCCAAGGCGACTGTACAGGGAAGTTACCAATCGCCTCAAGCAAGTTGCTATTACACTCTTTCCGCAGAGTACCTTCCATTTGACTTACGCCTTGTTACAGTTGTTACGAGGTTCCGGTGTAAGAATATTGAGTGAAACAGATTTGAAGTAACAAGCTGTACCAAGTAGACCTTGCAACAGGGTAAAATACAAAACTAGGAACAATGGGCTCACAAGGCAATGTTGTTCCAACCGCGTAGGCATAGCGCCACGCAGTGCAAGCAAAAACATAATTTTTGGCACGGAGACCGCCGCATGAACGCACCACTGAACACAGCAAAACTGCTGCCTACTGACACGTCTGATAATAATTCGCCTCAAGCGAATTTAGATTTGTCCCAATCCGCCGTTACTCTCGACGACAAATTCACGCTAGAACGTGGCCGTGCCTTTATGACAGGCACACAGGCATTGATACGTTTGCCGATGTTGCAACGTCAACGCGATGTACTGGCTGGATTAAATACTGCCGGTTACATCAGCGGTTATCGCGGTTCGCCACTTGGCACTGTCGATATGACAGCGATGAAGGCCAAAAAACATCTGGATGCACATCACGTCAAATTTCATCCCGGGATGAATGAAGATCTGGCCGCGACCAGTGTATGGGGTACGCAGCAAGTCAATCTTTTCCCCGGCGCGCAATACGATGGCGTATTTGGCATGTGGTACGGCAAAGGCCCCGGCGTAGATCGTTGCGGGGATGTATTCAAACACGCCAATATGGCAGGCACTTCCAAACACGGCGGAGTGTTAGTAATTGCCGGCGACGATCACGCCGCAAAATCCTCTACCACCGCGCATCAAAGCGAACATATTCTGAATGCCTGCGGTATTCCGGTGTTGTATCCATCTTCGGTACAAGAGTATCTGGATTACGGTATTCACGCATGGGCGATGAGTCGTTATACCGGTTTGTGGGTTTCTATGAAATGCGTGACCGATATCGTTGAATCCGGTGCCGCTGTTGAATTAAATCCAGAGCGCGTACAAACCATATTGCCAGCAGATTTTGTACTGCCAGCCGATGGATTGAATATCCGTTTGCCAGATACAGTACTGGCGCAAGAAGCGCGGATGAATAATTACAAATGGTACGCTGCGCTGGCTTATGCGCGTGCCAACAAGTTAAACAAAATTATCTGGGATAGCCCACGCGCAAAAATCGGCATCATCACTGCGGGTAAATCGTACCTCGATACGCGCCAGGCTTTGGCGGATCTGGGTATCGACGAAGAAGTGGCCCGTGATATCGGTATTCGCTTGTTTAAAGTCGGCATGACATGGCCGTTGGAGGCCGAAGGTGTGCGCGAATTTGCACAAGGTCTGGAAGAAATTCTGGTGGTCGAAGAAAAACGTCAGATTCTGGAATATCAACTGAAAGAAGAGTTGTACAACTGGCGCGACGATGTACGTCCAAGAGTGGTCGGTAAGTTTGACGATACCGGCGAATGGAATCACAGCCCAGAAGGTCATGGCGATTGGTTGTTGCCTGCAACGTATGAATTGAATCCAGCGCAAATTGCCCGTGCGATTGCAACGCGTGTGACAAAATATTTCGCCGGCCATCCGATAGAACAACGCGTTAAACAGCGCGTGGCGTATCTGGAAGCGAAAGAAGCGCTGCTCAATATCAGCAGCAAACCAGATCCAACTAAAGATCGTGTTCCGCACTTCTGTTCCGGTTGCCCACATAACACCTCTACTAAACTGCCAGAAGGCAGCCGTGGTCTGGCAGGTATTGGTTGCCATTACATGGTGTTGTGGATGGATAGAGAGACCAACACCTTTACCCATATGGGTGGCGAAGGCGTGAACTGGATTGGACAAGCACCGTTCACTAGTGAAAAACATGTATTTGCCAATTTGGGCGATGGTACCTATTTCCATTCCGGCCTGCTGGCGATTCGTGCTTCGGTTGCCGCCAAGGTCAATATCACTTACAAAATCTTATTTAATGACGCCGTAGCAATGACCGGTGGCCAGCCATTTGACGGTCCGCTTGACCCGGCAATGATTTCACGTCAGATCGCGGCGGAAGGCGTGACGCCGATTATTGTGGTCACTGACGAACCTGATAAATATGCAGCCGATACCAATTGGGCGCCGGGCGTTACTATCCGTCATCGTAGTGAACTGGACGCAGTACAGCGAGAGTTGCGCGAAATGGTCGGTACTTCGGCGATGATTTACGATCAAACCTGCGCCTCGGAAAAACGTCGGCGCCGGAAACGCAATGAATACCCAGATCCAGCAAAACGCGCTGTCATCAATGAAGCCGTGTGCGAAGGTTGTGGCGATTGCAGCGTGCAATCGAATTGCTTGTCTGTCGAACCGCTGGAAACAGAATTCGGACGTAAGCGTCAGATCAATCAATCGTCTTGCAACAAGGATTTTTCTTGCGTGACCGGTTTCTGTCCTAGCTTCGTGACGGTTGAAGGCGGGCAGTTGAAGAAGCCTAAGAAAATTGAAGCGTTGCCGCAATCAGCTGCTGCACCGATAGCGAGTTTGCCGACGCCAATTGTGCCAACCACAGAAAATCCTTACGGTATCATCGTTACCGGTATCGGCGGTACTGGCGTTGTCACCATCGGTCAGATTTTGGCGATGGCGGCACACGTTGAAGGCAAAGGCTGCTCTGTACTCGACATGAATGGCTTGGCACAAAAAGGCGGAGCGGTGATGTCGCACGTGCGCCTGGCCGATCGCCCTGAAGATATTTATTCGACTCGGGTTGGTACTGGTGATGCGGATTTAGTGATAGGTTGCGACGCTATCGTTAGCGCCAGCCGCGATGCCTTATCGCGTATGGGCGAGGGCCGTACTTATGCCGCGATCAATGCGACTCGGACGCCAACTGCTGCTTTTGTGAAAAATCCGGACTGGCAATATCCTGATGCAGAAGCTGCGGAAACCATACGCACAGCTTGCGGCAGCGATCATGTTGAACTGGTTGACGCCGGTCGTATCGCGACCGCCTTGATGGGCGACGGTATTGCCACCAATATGTTCATGCTGGGTTATGCCTGGCAAAAGGGTTGGGTACCATTGCAAGAAGCATCGTTGTTACGTGCGATTGATTTGAATGGATTGCAGATTGCATTTAATAAGCAAGCCTTCTTGTGGGGTCGTACTGCCGCTCACGACTTAACTGGATTGGAGCAACGTACGCGTGCTAGTGAAACTCCTGCGCAAGTGATTGAGTTCAAGCGTACGCCAAGTCTGGACGATGTAATGGCGCGTCGCGTTACCGCTTTAACGGCGTATCAGGACGTTGCGTATGCAGACCAATATCGCGCCTTTGTTGAACGAGTGAAGCTGGCCGAGCAGCCATTGCAATCTACTAAACTGACAATGGCAGTGGCGACATATTTGTTTAAGTTGATGGCTTACAAAGATGAATATGAAGTTGCGCGTCTGTACACCGACGGTGCTTTCAATGCCAAAGTTGCGGCAATGTTTGAAGGTGACTACAAAATCAAATTCCATCTGGCACCACCACTGCTAGCGAAGAAGGATGATAAGGGACATCTGATCAAACAAGAGTTCGGCCCATGGATGATGCGTGCGTTTGGTGTATTGGCGAAGTTCAAATTCCTGCGCGGTAGCAAGCTGGATATTTTTGGCTACACAGCAGAGCGCAAGGAAGAGCGCGAGCTGATCACGCATTATCGTCAGGTGATTGAAGCCTTGTTGCCCCGTTTGACCAAGGGTAATCTGAATGACGCAGTGGCAATTGCGCGTATCCCTGAAGAGATTCGTGGTTACGGTCATGTTAAAGATCGTCATCTGGTTGCAGCGCGTTTGAAAGAACAGCAATTGATAACGCAGTTTGATCATCCGACGTCGACAGCTAATCACTCGATTGCTGCGTAAAGGCAGCCTTGGAAGAAAATGAAAATGGCCGGATATTCCGGCCATTTTTTTATGTCTGTTTATATATATCTTAGGAATTAAGATTGTTGTTGATAACGGCAAGCATGCCATTCCATTTCTAACTGATGAATCAATTCGGCGGCAGGCATGGATCTTCCTAGTGGAACGCCTTGACCAGCCCAGAGCGACATATAGTCAGCATCGGCTATCTCGGCTGCCCATTTGCGCAATGGTGCGGTCAGTGCGTTTTGCAACGGATAGGGATAGGTCACTGCATTTTCCATATTTTGCATAAAGCGATTTTCAATACCACGTGCGTATTTACCAGAAAATGCTTTCGTCAAACGCGTGTGATGTCCTTGTGCGTTGATAAGGCGTTGGCGATAAAGAGGATGCACCGGCGCTTCGTCACAAAATAAAAAAGCGGTGCCCATTTGCGCCGCTTCGGCACCAAGGCATTGCGCAGCAGCGATGCCAGCGCCATCCATAATGCCGCCCGCAGCAAAGAGAGGAAGAGTAGACTTTGCGCGTATTTCTCTTAGCAGTGGGAATAGGCCAATCAGTGAAGATTCACCTTCATGCAGGAACGTACCGCGATGACCGCCAGCTTCAGAGCCTTGTACAGATAGAGCATCCGCGCCAGCTTGTTCCCAAAGAATAGCTTCATCAACATTGGTCGCCGTACCGATCACCTTGCAACCACGTTGTTTGAAACGCGTAACGTCTTGTGCACCGAGTATCCCGAATGTGAAACTGACAACGGGCGGCGCCAATGCTAAAACCAGTTCCAATTGTTCTTGAAACGATGGCGCGTAGCGTACGGGCGGTGAAAGCGCTAATCCCAAATGATGATATTCAGCTGTCAATGCAGTCAAAGCCGGGCCGGACAAATCCTGCAAAGGCATGTCTTCCAAAATAAATAGATTGACGTTGAACGGCTTATTCGTCGCAGCTCGGATAGCCTTAACGGTTGTTGCCAACGTGTCTGGCATCAACATGCCGGCGCCAAGTGAGCCCAATACACCTGCTTCACAACAGGCCGCAACCAATTGCGCGTCAGTGACGCCAGCCATCGGCGCTTGCACGATGGGAAGCGATATTCCCAATTGTGCCAAGAAAGTTGACTGATGAGACATATTGGTCCTTTGCGACAATGGCGTACGTAAAATTCGACCGCTGTTAGTTCAGCCTGCAGTTTTAAATTGTTGATATCCTCGTGCACGCAAAGCGCAAGCCGGACAAGTCCCGCAACCGTATCCCCAGTCATGCAGTGCGCCACGCTCACCTAAATAACAGGTGTGCGTATCAGCGCGAATCAGATCAACCAAGGCATCGCCGCCGAGCTCTTGCGCTAATTTCCAGGTGGCCGATTTATCTATCCACATCAGAGGTGTTTCTAATTTTAAACGGGTTGCCATGCCAAGATTCAGTGCCACTTGCAGCGCTTTCATGGTGTCATCACGGCAATCTGGATAACCGGAAAAATCAGTTTCACACATGCCGCCGACCAGCACATCCAAGCCGCGTCGATAAGCAACGGTGGCGGCGACGGTCATGAATAAAAGATTGCGACCGGGAACAAAGGTGTTTGGCAGACCATTTTCTTGCATGACGATTTCGACATCTTCGGTCATTGCAGTGGCGGATATTTTTGAGATCAGCGACAAGTCGATCATGTGATCTTCTCCCAGCTTTTGATCCCATGTCGACGACATTGCGCGACATTTCTCTAATAGGATAGGGCGCTGGGCCAATTCGACAGCATGGCGCTGCCCATAATCAAAGCCTATGGTTTCTACTCTGTCATAGCGCGATAAAGCCCACGCCAGACAGGTGGTGGAATCTTGACCGCCACTGAAAAGAACCAAGGCGCCGCTTGTGGTGTTAGTCGATGTGTTGGATAAGTTAGTCATAGTGATGAAGGTGATTAAGTTATTGACTGATTTTATCTAAAGTCTGATCAATGAAGTCGTTATTCGGATCGGTGAAGCGTAAACGGATTGGATACCATTTTAATGATGGCGCTAACCAGATCTCCAGTTTCTGCTGTTTTGCATCAGGTGTTTTGATCAAATGCACGGCATTGATTTCACCGATACCGGTGCTAATTTTTTCCCGATTCACAACGGTGAAAGTCCATGCTTCCGCATCGCGTTGGCCAGCAACGAAAAATTCCCATTCTGAACCGGGTTTGAATTGCTGTGGCGAGGCGCGCGCAAGTGCACTCAACTGCCAGGCGATGCTGGTACGATCTTGCTCTCCGCCTTTGAGTGGATAAGTGTTGTCCGAATCGGAAAAAGTAATGGTGCCATCGTTCTTGCTATTTGCATCACGATTGAAGGTAGTGATAGTGGCTGCTTTGCGAATGCGCTTATCCATAAATTGCGAAGGGGCCAAACCAAAATCATCAATGCTGCCTTCGCTTTTTGCTTCCAGGATTTTCCCAAATATCATCGCGTTGGTGGCCGCTTCGATATCAAATTGTTTGCCGTCGGTACGCCATTTCACCAAGGCATCGCCGCTCAATGAAAAGCCGCTTTGTCTGGCTCTGATGGTGTAACTTAATTCCGCAGATGGAGGCACATCAAATTTGCGTTTGATGACAGGATGATCGCTGTCAGTTGCGTATGCATGGCTCATATTTGTGCCGAGTATGAGCGCAATGATGCAGTGGACGGCAAAGTGCTGAAATGAAACGGGTATTTTTGTCATGCGGTCTTTCTCAGGCAACTGTGTAACTACGGTTGAGGTGGCTGCGCAGTTGGAATCAGTTTGGAGAGGGACATCTCTAGCCAGTCACCACTGGTTTCAGTAAACAGCAATTTCACGGGGTACCATTGATCATCGGGCGCCAGCCAGATATCGAGTTTTTGCTCATGCGAGCCCGGTTGCGGTATTCGCACGATATGCCAGGCGTTAACAGTGCCGATACCAACCGTAACAGGCTCTTCACCTGCAATCTGGAAGCGCCAGGTATCCGCATCAGTTGTCCCGGCGACGAACAAGTCTATCACTGCGCCGGCGATAAATTTTGAGGGGTCACCACGTCCTATGCTGGCCAATTGCCAGACGATGCTGGCACGATCTTGTTCGCCGCCGGTACGTGGGTAACTGTTGGTGGAAGCGGAAAATGTGATTTGATTTCGTTCACGGTGGAAGTGCGTGTTGGTAGCCGACTTGCGAAATTTTTTCTCAGTGTAGAGGATAGGCGAAACGCCGTAGTAGTTCAGCTCTCCTTCACTTTTGAAGTCTAACGCAGTGATAAATAGGGCGCCGGCTTGACCATTGATCGTGTAACTATGGCCGTCTGTTTGCCAGGTAATTTTGCCGCTGCCATAATAGGTTTGACCTTTGTTTAATGCCCGGACGTCGTATTTTAGTTCAGCTGGTGGTGGTGGTGCGGTTTCGTAGTGAATGGCGGCCGGTGGCGGCGGTAGCGGTACCGGAGCTGTTTTTTCTTCTTTGGCAGCGGTATTGGCCGCAGCTTCGGTAGTCCCATTTCCTGCTGGACCTGCGTCGGGGACGACCTCAGCCTTATCTGTGGTATCCAGCGACGATATCATTGGTGCATATGTCACAGTATTGTCGGTGTCTATGGGCGTGACCGTTTCAGTGACTGGCGGCGTTGCCTCGACCGGTTTTTCAATCGGCGTCGTTTTGGCTACAACCTTTGGCTTGCGTGTTACTGGCGTTGGTTTAGGAGCAGGCGTTGGTTCTATAGGCTCTGGCGCCATTACTGGTTTAGTCACCGGCGGTAGCGGTTCTAAATTAGCAGTAATTACCGTCGTCTTAGGTTGTGTAGACTCCGGAATGCCGAGATTGCGGCTGCTCCAGCTGATAAAGAGTACGTGCAGAATTATCGAGAGTAGCAATAACAGCAATAGCAGCCAGCGGCGTGATGCCTTATTGGCTGTTTTTGGGGAGCGTGTTGATAATGGAGTTGGTGCAGATGCCGTCGTCATGTGCGTAGTGTAAACGTATAGGCCGGGATTTGTCCTGCGCAACGCCGTTTGGGCCATATGTTTGAAGTGATTTAAACGTTGGTTAATGATTATCTGTCGACGTAAAATAGCAAAACTTTATCTATTTTCATGGTATCCCAATGCACTGTCGAAAAATCCTTTTAGTTTTACTGATGTGTCTGGTTGCCAGTGTGGTTCAGGCTGCTGAACCAATTCGTCTTGGCATGATAGAAGGAATGTCTGGCGCTTTTGCTAATGCAGGTGTATCGGTTGAAAACAATTTGCGTTTCGCGATTGAGCAAGTCAATGCGCGAGGTGGCGTCAAGTTGCCCGATGGCCGTCATCCACTGGAACTGGTAGTGTTCGATAGCATGCAAGGGGTTGAGGATGCGTTGCAACAGTTTAAAAAACTGACGGATCAACGCATTCCTTTTGTATTGGAGGGCAATAGCTCTGCCGTGGCAGCCGCGCTGTTAGAAGCAGTGAATAAACATAATCAGCGCATGCCGGATAATCGCGTGTTGTTTCTGAATTACTCCGCAGTTGATCCTGTACTGACTAATGAACAATGTAGTTTCTGGCATTTCCGTTTTGATGCGAATGCGGACATGCGTATGCACGCGCTGGTACAGGTGATTAAGAATGATAGCCGCGCCAAGCGGGTTTATCTGATTGGCCAGGATTACAGTTTCGGACGCCAGGTTGCCAAGGCCGCGCGCCAACAATTAGCGGTGGCACGGCCAGACATCGTGATCGCTGGAGATGAACTTCATCCTGTCGGCAAGGTTAAAGATTTTGCGCCATATATCGCCAAAATTCGCGCCAGCGGTGCCGATACAGTGATTACGGGGAACTGGGGAAATGATTTAACGTTGCTGGTGAAGGCGGCGAAGGATGCCGGGCTCAATGTTAAGTTTTATACTTTTTATGCGAATAGCTTAGGTGCGCCAGCCGCGATTGGTGATGCTGGCGTTGGCAGTGTTCGTGCCGTCGCCGAATGGCATCCTAATGTCGGCGGGGATGCAAGCGATGCTTTTTATCGCAACTTCCGCGTACGCTATCCGCAGCCTAAAGACGATTATTTGTTTTTGCGCATGGATGTGATGGTAGATATGCTAGTGACGGCTATCGAAAAAGCGCACAGCACTGATGCTGTGGCTGTCGCCAAAGCGCTGGAAGGCGCACAATATAAGAGTCGTTTTCATGACGCGACGATGCGCGCCAGTGACCATCAGTTGATACAGCCGCTGTATGTCGCTGTGATGCAAAAATTAAGTGATGGCGGCATTCGTTTTGATAATGAAGGCAGTGGTTACGGTTTTAAAACTGAGCGCTATTTCCCCTCTGCGACCACAGCGTTACCGACCAGTTGCAAGATGCAACGACCAAACTGAAACAAGGAGATGTGATGATTAATTCACCGATACCAAATATGACCGGCATTCCTAGTGCCGATGCCATGAGCGGCAGCCTCGATTTCATCAAAAAAATGTGGAGCAATATGGGAGTTCCCGGCATGGTGGTGCCGACTTTATCGGTAGAAGAAATTAATAAAAAAATCACGGATTTGAAAGCCGTAGAAGGTTGGTTGAGCATGAACCTGAACATGTTGCGCACCACAATACAAGCTTTGGAAGTGCAGAACGCTACATTGTCAGCATTGCAAGCAATGGGAGCGATGAAAGTGCCGGATGCCGTAGACGGACAAACCGCAACCAAAGAAGGCGCAGAAGCTTTTCCATGGATGACACCATCATTTTCATTTGGTCAACCTGCCGAGGCGACGAAAACACCTGAGCCACCTGCATCGCCTGCCGCTGCAGAACAAGCTGAGCAAGCATCCACCAAAGATGCTCATGCTGAGCAACAGGCGGCTGCCAATGCGAATGTGTGGTGGGATATGCTGCAGAGTCAATTTAAGCAGGTCGTCGGCAGCGTGGTTGCAGCAGATAAAACCATGGCCACGGCAGCCGAGGCAGAGGATAAGCCAGCAGTTAAATCAGTAAAGAAACCTAGCAAATCTGCATCTCGTGCTGCGCCTGTAGCCAAGCGCAAATCGCCAGTGAAATCGGCTGTAAAGTCTGGCGCGGCAGCAAGCAAAACAGGTGCGCGTTCAAGCAGCACAAGAAATGTCAAAAAATAAATTATTTATCTATTTTTTCAACTGTAATACACGGCATAAAATGCGATGACAATGTATCAAAATAGGTCGTTTATCAAAAAATTGGTAAAATCCCGACTTAACTCTGATTTATCTTGATATGTCAGCTTAACCCGTCATTCACTCTTAAGGTATGTATGCTGTATCCAGAATTGTTTAAATCGCTTGAGCAAGTCCGTTGGAACATGGAAACCGATATTCCGTGGGATCAGTTCGACGCGTCTCTGCTGACAGATGAACAGGCGACAACAATACGAATGAATGCGATTACTGAATGGTCGGCTTTACCTGCGACTGAGATGTTTTTGCGTGACAATCACGGCGACAGTGATTTTTGCGCGTTTATGTCTGTATGGTTCTTTGAAGAGCAAAAGCATTCATTGGTGTTGATGGAATATCTACGTCGCTTCCGCCCAGAGATGGTGCCGACTGAAGCAGAACTCGATAACGTGCGTTTTGAATTTGATCCAGCGCCGGCATTGGAAACGCTGATGATGCATTTTTGCGGCGAAATTCGTCTCAATCATTGGTACCGCTGTGCTTCCGATTGGCACACTGAGCCAGTGATCAAGCAAATTTATAAAATGATCAGCCAGGATGAGGCGCGTCATGGTGGTGCCTATCTGCGCTACATGAAAAAAGCGTTAAACGAAGTAGGTGATAGTGCTTCTGCCGCTTTCGCCAAAATCGGCGTATTAATGGCTTCGGCGCGTCGGACTGAGAAGCCGTTACATCCTACCAATTTGCATGTAAACCAATCACTGTTCCCGAATGACACCGTACAAAGTCGCTTACCCGATCCTGAATGGCTGGAGCGTTGGTTGGATGATCAAATTAAATTTGATGGTGTCTGGGAAAAGAAAGTTGTTGACCGGATTTTGCATAATATGTCGTTGCTGTTTGAGCGCAGCTTTGAGACGGTGCAAGAATTGAATCGTTATCGTAAAGAAATCGTCAATCGTCTGGCTGCAACTACAGCACCTGTTGTGCCTGCTTAACAAAATCGATGGTTGGATAATCAAAAGCCGCAGTTTGTTGCGGCTTTTTTTATGAGGGTTTGATGAAGATGGTCAGCTTTGAACAGAAAATTTGCCCGCGCGCGGAATTGAAAGCGCGCATGGCGAACTTGCCGCAACCCGTAGTATTGACTAACGGGGTGTTCGATATTTTGCATCGTGGTCATGTGACGTATTTGGCGCAAGCCCGTGCGCAAGGTGCATCGTTAGTGGTGGCGGTGAATACTGATGCATCAGTCAAACGTTTGGGTAAAGGTGATGATAGACCAATCAATACTTGCGCTGATCGCATGGCGGTATTGGCAGCATTGGAAGCGGTGAGCCTGGTGGTGGAGTTTGACGAGGATACTGCATTAGGCGTGGTGCAGGAGGGGCAGCCTGATATCTATGTGAAGGGTGGCGACTACAAGATGGACGAGATTCCTGAAGGACAAGCAGTGTTAGCCTATGGCGGCAAGGTCGTCGCGATCGCGTTTGAACATGATCGCTCGACCAGCAAATTATTATCTAAAGTACGTCAGCAACGTTAATGTTGATGCGATGCCGGTGCTTGCGAGCCTTCAACATCGACTTGAACTTCAATTTTCCCTGCATTTTTAAAGTTCAAAGTCAGTGGGAAGGTTTCCCCGGCAGTCAATGGTTTCTTTAAACCCGTCAGCATGATGTGATAACCATTCCCGGGTTTCATGCTGATAGTTGTTGATGGTTTCAACTCAAGATCGTTTTTTTCCCGCATTCTCATGACATTGCCATCCATGCTCATGCTATGAATCCCGGCTGATTCAGCAACGGCGGAGCTTAAGCTCACCAGCTTGTCATTATTTTTTCCCGTGTTTTCTATCGTCAGATAAGCCGCTCCACTAGGTTGGCCGGGAACGGTTGCTCGTGCATAAGGATGGCTGATTTTCAGCGCTCCCAATGTGTATTCATGTGCAAAAGCAGAGGTGCTTAAAGCGAGCGAGCATAAAGTCAGAGTAATAATGCTTGAAATGCGTGCTGACATAAAAATCCTTGTATGCGGTAGGAAAGTAAGTTTTCGTAAGTTGATTTTGATTATAGCAATCTGATGTTAAGCACCGCCAATAAAGCTATTTTGCCTCCAGGCTTCATAGACCACGATCGCTACCGTATTCGATAAATTCAAACTGCGATTGTCGGGGCGCATCGGTAAGCGAATGCGTTGTGACGATGCAAATGATGCGCGCAATGTTGGATCTAGCCCACGCGTTTCCGAGCCGAAGACGAAAATGTCGCCGGGGTGAAATGCGATATCCGCAAATGGCGTGGAGCCGTGCGTGGTCATAGCGAACATGCGGTGCGGATCAAAATTCTCTGTTTTTTCCATTGCCTCCATAAACGCGGCCCAATTCGTATGGACTTGCATAGTGGCGTAATCGTGATAATCGAGCCCGGCACGGCGCATTTTCGCATCATCCAATGGAAAGCCCAGTGGTTCAATCAAGTGCAATTGCACGCCAGTGTTGGCGCACAGCCGGATAATATTACCGGTGTTGGGTGGAATTTCAGGTTCTACCAGTACGACGTGAAACAAAATATTTCTCCTTTTAAGTGTTCTCAAAAAACTGTTTATACGTTGTTGCTTCTCCTCGCCGTACTTAAGTACTACCTTCGTCGGAGCGCCTAGTCTAAACAGTTTTTTGAAAACACTTATTTGGGCAAGGTTCTGGCGAACACAAAATTTGTAACCCGGCTGGCGCCAAAACGCTTAAGTGTGTGGGCAATTTCATTCAAAGTGGCACCCGTCGTCATCACATCATCGATTACGCCAATATGACGACCGCGAATCTGAGTCACGGCAGGATATGGGATGACGAAGGCGCTACGTAAATTGCGATGACGTTCTTCCGGATGTAATTTCGCTTGTTGTTGTGTGTCATGGATACGTTTGATTAACGTATGCTGCAAAGGAACCCCTAGTAATAGTGATAACGGTTTGGCAATCTCTAATGCTTGATTGTATCCACGCTCAATTAAGCGGTCAGGCCCAAGCGGGACAGCGGTCAGCACATCAGGTAAGTTGTCTATTTTTCCAGTTTGCACCGACTGCTGCAGTAATGCGTCGCGTAAAGCACTCGCAAAAACCGGTGCCAACGCTAATTGGCTACCGAATTTTAATGCTAAAACCAAATGATCGACAGGTGCGGCGTAGTCTACTGCGACGATAGTTGCGTCAAAGGCCTGCGCTTGCTTCAAGCAATCGCCGCATAGCGTAGTTGCGCCCGCGTCGTCGCTCTCTATTATAGGGAGTGGGTTTGCGCATTGTTTGCAGCGTGACGTTCGTTGCAAAAAATAATGCTGCTGACAGCCTCGGCAAATAACCTGGCTGCCAATTTGCGCACATAACGCGCAGCAAGTTGGCATGCTGGTAGCCAACTTGCTGATAAGTTGTTGTGCGCTATAGCGAATGTGGGAAAACATGTTTGTAAACATCCCTGAGTAATGGTGATGCAGCATCCTCGATTGGACATCGGTGTAAACTAGGCCGATTTTCGCTCCCTCCGATTTCTACTTTAATGGCTATGTCCACATCATCCTCTTCCAATAATTTCAGCGCGCCTATAGATATTCAGCGCGTCCGGCAATTGTTTTCGCAGCCAGAACGCGTGCGTGAATCAGAGTTCATGCGACGCGAAGTATCAACGCGTATGCACGAACGCCTTGCTCTGGTAAAAATTGCGCCCCAACAGGTGCTTGATGCCGGTTGCGGCGACGGCGCAGATATATATACATTGCAGCAGCGCTTTGCCGAGGCGAGGTTAATTGGCATGGACGGTGCTTTTCCCATGTTAGCCGCCGCGCGCGATCAGCAGCAGATGGCGCAGTCATCAGTTAATCGTTTGCTTAAGAAATGGTTACCTATTAAGAGTAACCGTCTGGAATCTGATTTGATTTGCGGAGATTTTGCGCAACTACCTCTGGCACGGGATGCGGTCGACTTGGTCTGGTCGAATCTTGCCTTGCACTGGCATCCGCAACCGGATCGTGTGTTTGCCGAATGGCGTCGTGTATTACGTGTCGACGGCTTGTTAATGTTCTCCTGCTTTGGGCCGGATACCTTTAAAGAGTTACGGGCAGCATTCGCAGCAGTGGATGATACGCCGCACGTATTACCGTTTGTTGATATGCATGATTTTGGCGATATGCTGGTTAATGCAGGCTTTGCAACGCCAGTAATGGATATGGAGGTTATTACGGTGACGTATGACAGCGC
Source organism: Glaciimonas soli (assembly GCF_009497155.1). Classification (GTDB taxonomy): domain Bacteria; phylum Pseudomonadota; class Gammaproteobacteria; order Burkholderiales; family Burkholderiaceae_D; genus Glaciimonas; species Glaciimonas soli. Next base: position 350 of record NZ_WINI01000003.1, on the reverse strand, counting down.
CGAGAAATTGCTGGCCGATGCGAGATCATTTGGTGGCAATCCTTTGGCGACGCGTAATAAAGGTTTGCAGGGGCGTGCCGGATGGCATCGATTGCTGGATGCGTTAGAGGCGACGCGCCGCAATGATGGCAAATTGGCGCTGACGTTTGAAATCATCTATGGACATGCGTTTCGCCCGACCGCCAAAACAACGGCCAGCGGCGAATCGATCGTGCAGTGGGACTTAGGCAAAAAAAGATAATTTCATTTATTTCAAATTATTTTATAAAACAGCTTGCAGTGTTGAGGGCGTGTTGCTATAGTTCGGCCTCTGCAAAAAACGACGCGAAGTAAGCTGCGAAGTGAAGGTA
>NZ_WINI01000029.1 GCF_009497155.1 Glaciimonas soli | reverse complement strand
CTGGCGTTGGTGCTGATGCCGGTCGAAGTCGAAGTCGACAGCGAGCCGATGTTACTGGCGTTGGTGCTGATACCAGTCGAAGTCGAAGTCGACAGCGAACCGATATTGCTGGCGTTGGTGCTGATACCAGTCGAAGTCGAAGTCGACAACGAGCCGATGTTACTGGCGTTGGTGCTGATGCCAGTCGAAGTGGAAGTCGACAACGAGCTCACATTGCTATTGGTCGTGCTCAGTCCCGTTGACAGCGAAGTGATGCCAGTCGATGCCGAAGTCGACAGCGACGTCACGCTACTGTTGGTCGTGCTCAGCCCCGTCGACAGCGAAGTGATGCCAGTCGATGCCGAGGTCGACAGCGACGTCACGCTACTGTTGGTCGTACTCATTCCCGTTGACAGCGAAGTGATGCCAGTCGATGCCGAAGTCGACAGCGACGTCACGCTACTGTTGGTCGTGCTCAGCCCCGTCGACAGCGAAGTGATGCCAGTCGATGCCGAAGTCGACAGCGACGTTACGTTACTGTTGGTCGTGCTCAGCCCCGTCGACAGCGAAGTGATACCCGTCGAAGTCGAGGTCGACAACGAGGTCACGTTACTGTTGGTCGTACTCAGCCCAGTTGACAGCGAAGTGATGCCAGTCGATGCAGAGGTCGACAGCGACGTTACATTGCTGTTGGTTGTACTTAAACCTGTTGACAGCGAACCTATGCTGCTCGTTGCTGTACTCAGTCCCGTCGAGGCCGAAGTCGACAGCGACGTTACGTTACTGTTGGTCGCACTCAAGCCCGTCGACAGCGATGTGATGCCAGTCGATGCCGAGGTCGACAGCGACGTTACATTGCTGTTGGTTGTACTTAAACCTGTTGATAGCGAACCTATGCTGCTCGTTGCTGTACTCAGTCCCGTCGAGGCCGAAGTCGACAACGACGTTACGTTGCTGTTGGTCGTACTCAAGCCCGTCGACAGCGAAGTGATGCCAGTCGATGCCGAAGTCGACAGCGACGTTACGCTACTGTTGGTCGTGCTCAGCCCCGTCGACAGCGAAGTGATGCCAGTCGATGCCGAGGTCGACAGCGACGTCACGCTACTGTTGGTCGTGCTCAGCCCCGTCGACAACGAAGTGATGCCCGTCGAAGTCGAGGTCGACAACGAGGTCACGTTGCTGTTGATCGTACTCAGCCCAGTTGACAGCGAAGTGATGCCCGTCGATGCCGAAGTCGACAGCGACGTTACGTTACTGTTGGTCGTGCTCAGCCCCGTCGACAGCGAAGTGATACCCGTCGAAGTCGAGGTCGACAACGAGGTCACGTTGCTGTTGGTCGTACTCAGCCCAGTTGACAGCGAAGTGATGCCAGTCGATGCAGAGGTCGACAGCGACGTTACATTGCTGTTGGTTGTACTTAAACCTGTTGACAGCGAACCTATGCTGCTCGTTGCTGTACTCAGTCCCGTCGAGGCCGAAGTCGACAGCGACGTTACGTTGCTGTTGGTCGTACTCAGCCCAGTTGACAGCGAAGTGATGCCAGTCGATGCAGAGGTCGACAGCGACGTCACGCTACTGTTGGTCGTGCTCAGCCCCGTTGACAGCGATGTGATACCAGTCGATGCCGAGGTCGACAGCGACGTTACATTGCTGTTGGTTGTACTTAAACCTGTTGACAGCGAACCTATGCTGCTCGTTGCTGTACTCAGTCCCGTCGAGGCCGAAGTCGACAACGACGTTACGTTGCTGTTGGTCGTACTCAAGCCCGTCGACAGCGAAGTGATGCCAGTCGATGCCGAAGTCGACAGCGACGTTACGTTACTGTTGGTCGTGCTCAGCCCAGTTGACAGCGAAGTGATGCCAGTCGATGCAGAGGTCGACAGCGACGTTACATTGCTGTTGGTTGTACTTAAACCTGTTGACAGCGAACCTATGCTGCTCGTTGCTGTACTCAGTCCCGTCGAGGCCGAGGTCGACAGCGAATTGAGTTGGCTAACATCGACGGCGTCGGTCAACGCGACGCCCGGACTTAGATTAGTAATCTTATTCCCTGACATTGACAGCGTTCCGCCACCAATAGTTACGCCAGTCGACTGAATGTTGATCGCCCCAGTACTGCCGTTAATTACTATAGATCCGGAGGACGAGGCAGTAGTGGTACCGTTACCCAAGATCATTACACCAGGAACTGCTCCAATGATTCCAAGACAGTTCGTCGCCGCTGTGCTTGCCGGACCGTACGCTGTACCAATACCGACTGTATTACATACGACTACATTGGAATCAGCGAACACCTCCGCCGACACAAAAAGTCCCGCCAATGCAAATGCACAGACGCTTAATCTCAACACAATTAACTTTGCTACAGAAGATGTTCCAACCTCATTACCTCCAGTGCCTGTGGTACCGGATATTTCGCTCACAACTACAAAAGCATTACGGCGACGGCTGAAAATTACTTTATATATTTTATTCATTCATATTCTCGAAGAATTTTCAATTCGACTCCGACACAAGAAACCTATTCGACACATGCCCCCTCCTATATCTGGCTTGTTAAAATCGAGATCTTCGCTTCATGAACGACTAAATTCGTGACTAACACATCCAATTACTAGGAATGTAAGCTTATTTTTCTAAGTTTCGACAGTGCTAAACAATGCTTAACGAAATCGTCAGGAAAGCGTAAGCATTTGTTGTTTTTGCATTAAATGAGGCCTGACGTAAAAGCCATAGCATTGAATTCCAACGCAAAAGACGAATTCGATTTTGTCGAAACAAATTCCGAAACATTATCAAAAGGATTCTTTTTAATTTGCGTAGCGATATGGAAAGACAACTAGAGTCCAGTTATAAAACTCTCTGGTTGTCTAGAGCTATAAGACGCTTTAGATTTCGCCTGGCTGACAGGACAGCACCTCGCTCGGCCGCATTCGGGAATTCCAATTCCGGGACATCCGCCCGAAGGCTGTAAGCGAAATTGACAGTCTCACCGATGCAAACAAATCACTTGGCCATACAAAGGCAGAGATCGCCGGGTAGGCGAGAATGTGAAACCAACACGATAAAGTGAAAAACGGCCCATAAATGGGCCATTTTAATGTCTGACGGAGGTGGTGAAATTCAAACTCACGGGTGGGATAAAGCGTCGCCGGTTTTCAAGACCGGTGCCTTAAAAACTGTATCCCATTACCCCAACTCAGGCGAAAAATCCTTCCATTTAATGTTGTTCTCCGTGATATGCATTTATATAAGATGCAAGGTGTGTTGACGTTTAAATTTCAAAACCTCCCGTTCGCCCTGAGTAGCGCAAAGGGTGAGGCTAAGGATGCGCAAAATCAGGTGCGTTTCCTTAGCTACGGCGCTGCGCACCTATTCAGGACGAACGGTTCACTCTATATGTCAACCTCCCTATTACCTCCGTAAAATTATTTTTCATGACAAATTATTTCCATTTGAAGCCATAGCCCACGGTAACACCTGTGGTTTTGCCAGTTGTGCTGACTCCGGCTCCCCAAGAACTATTACCTGTTTGACTAACAGATTTAAATTGCAATGCCAACGCCCCATTCCCTTGGAACGAACCGATACCTACGCCAACTCCCTTCTCCCCAGCATCCAGAGATGGCATGACCGTTCCTGTCAGTGCCATACTCATAGCAATACCGGCGTAAGCGGTTTTCTGCACATTATTAACCTGGTTTTGCACAGCTGACAATTGCGAGACATTCACAGCATCGGTTGGATCGACACCGGGCGCCACGTTGGTGATACGGCGCTCACTGCCGGGAGATCCGACAGATACGGTATTGGCTTGATCCGCTATCGAACCGGCGCCTAAAGCCACCGAATTGCTCGCGGCGGCTTGGGCACCGGCGCCGGTGGCAACCGCATTGGTTCCGGTAGCTTGGGCACCAGCGCCGGTCGCGACAGAGTTATTGCCTGAAGCCACCGAATTCTGACCAATCGCGACAGTAGGATCGCCAGTCGCCTGGGCGTTATTCCCGATCGCCACCGACCCGGCCTGCGAAGCTACAGCACGGAAGCCGACAGCTGTGGTATTGGCATCGGTTGCCTGTGCGTTCGAACCAAAGGCCGTTGCGCCGTCTTTGGTCGCTTTCGCGCACAAACCTGAACCGGTTGCGTCGACGCCCGTCACTGTGCCACACGTTGCCGGGTTCACATTACTGATCACCGTACCGTTAGCGCCGCGCGTCTGTATCGTGCCATCGCTGTTGGCGCCGCCGATCGTAGTGACACCAATCGTCGCACCATTACCAGCAGCGGCAGTAAGTGCATTCGCCAGCGGCTTCAGCGACGTCGACAATGAAGTGACACTCGTCAGGCTGGTTGAGAGCGACGCCAGTTGACCCAGTCCGGTTGATAGCGACGCAACACCGCTTGACAATGAATTGATGCCGTTGTACGCGACACTCAAGCCGCTTGAAGTTGAGGTCGACAACGACGATACGCTGCTGTTGGTGGTGCTCAGGCCGGTCGACAGCGAATTAATGCCGCTTGCTGCCGTACTCAAGCCAGTTGAAGTGGATGTCGATAGCATAGCTACATTGCTGTTAGTCGTACTCAGCCCGGTTGACAGTGAATTTACGCCGCTTTGCGCTGTACTGATCCCTGTCGAGGTCGAGGTCGACAACGTTGTCAAGTTGCTGTTCGTGGTACTCAAGCCAGTTGATAGCGAAGTGATACCTGCCGACGTTGCAGTAGACAACGACGATAACTGACCGTAGTTCACAGCATCGGTTGGCTTCACACCTGCCGCTACATTGGTAAGAGTCACTGGCGTTGTGGCGCCAATGCCTCCCAAAGTAATGCTGGTGTGACCAGGATTGTCATATTGAACCGAGTTGGCAACCCCTGTCGACAACGACGCTACATTGCTGTTGAACATGCTCATGCCAGTCGACAACGACGATACGTTACTGTCGGTCGTGCTCAGACCAGTCGACAGCGACGTCACATTACTATTCGTCGTGCTCAGACCGGTCGACAACGATGTCACATTGCTGCTGAACGTACTCATGCCAGTCGACAGCGATGTGATGCCAGTCGATACCGAACTCGACAGCGACGTCACATTGCTATTCGTCGTGCTCAGACCGGTCGACAACGATGTCACATTGCTGCT
>NZ_WINI01000028.1 GCF_009497155.1 Glaciimonas soli | reverse complement strand
CATAAACGCAAATGGATTGCTACTACCAACTCTCATCATAGTTTGCCAGTTGCACCAAATCTGCTGGAAAGAAATTTCACGCCAGCAGCGCCGAATCGAGTCTGGAGCACTGATATCACGTACATCCATACTGAGCAGGGCTGGTTGTATTTAACGGTGATGCTGGACTTGTACAGTCGTCAGATAGTTGGCTGGTCTATGCAAAATCATATGCGAGCTGAGTTGGTCGATGATGCGTTAAAAATGGCTTGGTTCCGACGTCAACCCAAAGCGGGGCTCATCGTCCATAGTGATCGTGGCAGCCAGTATTGCAGCAAGCTATTTCAAGACAGCTTGACAGCGTATGGCATGCGTTCTTCGATGAGCCGTAAAGGAAATTGTTGGGACAATTCTCCAACTGAGAGTTTATGGGGGGGGGCTGAAAGTGGCGCGTATTCATGGCAAAAAATTTGCTACTCAACGAGAAGCAAAAGATGAGATCGTTGATTGGATAAACTTTTATAATGCACGTCGCCAGCATTCAACACTTGGTTACGTCAGCTCCATGAATTTCGAGAAAAACTGGCTTGCAAAACAACAGTAGGTCGCATAAAAATTCTCAGTTATGGGATACGGTTTTGAAGGGCAAGGTCACAACGAATGGATGGGAGAAGAGATCGTGAAGTTTGAACAATACACGTTAGAGCATGTATCTAAGTCGCCGTGTGTTTTTTTGCGTTTGATATCAATGAATATTCAAATAAAAATACCCTTGGCAACGATCCGCACTCCGTAGTCCCCCCACGCCTGTGCTGAAGGTTAAATGCACTGCTTTTAACGCAGTGCGCTAAAACGCCAAACCTCCAAGCCACGCGGGGTGTGCGGGGAAATAGGTTGCGTCAGCGTGACGCAAAATGACGCACTTTGCATCGTATTTCAGCGCTGAGTATTAAAGGGCCGTCGCATGCGTTAATGCGGCACGATGCATGGTGCGTCCGTTACTTCCTGAATTGCCGTCAAGACAGTGGACAACTATCGTTCCATCTTCATTGGTCTGACCAAATGGGCTATCCCGCCCATCGTTGATCAGGTTGAACAGGCCAATACTGCCGCGTTAGCTAGTCGCGCGCTCAGGTTCACACTCCGTTGGCCATGCACCTTCGCATTGCGTTAAAACAATCGCCTAGCTTCATGTGCCAATGGACAGTGCTTAATGTGAATTGTTGTTAAATCATGCCTTAAAGAAACTTAATCGCACCTTCTGCATAAATTTTAATGCATGATCAAAAAATAAATACAACATTCAGGAGCTTTCACGATGTTAACTGCAGCACGCACACTGACCGCAATCAGCCCAGCTATCCCAACCATCCTTAATCAACCCAGTTTGATCGCGGCATCGATAAAAGGTAAGGAAGCCTTAAACAACCTTTATTCTTACGAGGTGATGTTAAAGACGCCGGACAGTCTGGCGCAGATCGGTGCGCCAGCGGCGGATATCGATCTGCGGGAACTCATCGGTCAAGTGATGACGGTGGAAATTGCGTTGGAGGGCAATGGCACGTTCGTCGCTGGCATGGTTGGTAATAGTGGCATGGGTAACGTTGGTGCAGGCAAGCGCGAAATTTCCGGCATCATTACCGCCGCCAAAGTAGCGCGTCAGGTCGGGCGTTATGTGTATTATGCCATCACGCTGGCACCGTGGCTCAAGCTAGCGGCCTTAGGTAGCGACTGCCGCATTTTTCAGGATAAGACGCCGCTACAAATCATCGACGAAGTGCTGTCTAGGTATAATTTCCCCGTCGATAAGCGCCTGTTCGATCCTTACGATCAGGTACTCGATTACACCACCCAATACAACGAATCGGATTTCGCCTTCTTTTGCAGAATGACGGAGCGCTTTGGGATTAACTATTTCTTTGAGCATAAAGACGGCATCCATACGCTGATACTGACCGATGCTAATCAAGCACATCAGCCCAATCCTGAGACCTATGTGACCGTACCTTTCCGCAACGACAGGTCAAAAATCGATCAGGAGTACATCAGCCAGCTGACCCCAACACGTATGCTTACGGCGGACGTATTTTCTGCACGCGACTATGATTACACCCGTCCCCGTGCGACCTGGGATGTGAGCAATACCGATCCCAAGCTGGCCGGTCAGGCTGAAGTGTATACCTACCACCAGACCAATTATGTGCAGGCCAAAGCAGGGGCACAACAAAGCCAGAACGAACCACTGAGAGACGGCAGTTATCTGGCGCGTCTCAATCGTGAACGTCTGGCCAATGACGCACAGCGCTCACAGGGCAGTGGTGTATTGCGGGGCATGGTTGCCGGTTGTACCTACCGACAGACTGAACATCCGACCATTGCGGCCAATATCGACTATCTGATTATTGCCACCGA
>NZ_WINI01000027.1:7816-8131 GCF_009497155.1 Glaciimonas soli | reverse complement strand
GTTGGGACAATTCTCCACCTGAGAGTTTATGGGGGGCGCTGAAAGTGGCGCGTATTCATGGCAAAAAATTTGCTACTCAACGAGAAGCAAAAGATGAGATCGTTGATTGGATAAACTTTTATAATGCACGTCGCCAGCATTCAACACTTGGTTACGTCAGCTCCATGAATTTCGAGAAAAACTGGCTTGCAAAACAACAGTAGGTCGCATAAAAATTCTCAGTTATGGGATGCGGTTTTGAAGGGCAAGGTCAGTAATGCAAAAACCATTAATGACAGCGACTGAAGCCGCAGAATATTTATCCATCGGTGTCTC
>NZ_WINI01000027.1:0-7761 GCF_009497155.1 Glaciimonas soli | reverse complement strand
GTCTCTTTATGGGACAGTTGCCGTTCGATTGCATCACGGTCGAAGTCTGATTGTTCGTTTAGAGCTGTGCTAGCCAGCGCGCGGAATCCATGCACAGTCATGCGACCACGATAGCCAAGCCGGTAGAGCGCAAAAAGTAACGTGTTCTCACTAACCGGCTTACCTGCGCGAAGTGGTGAACTCACCACCCACTTAGAATCGCCCGCCAATATTTGCAGCTCTTTCAGCAGTTTTATAGATTGCTTGCTCAATGGCACAACATGCGGCTTGCGTAACTTCATACGCCCTTCCGGTATCACCCACACAGAATCAGCAAAATTTATCTCATCCCAGTGCGCCCCAATAAGCTCGTTAACGCGAACAAATGTATGCGCCACCAACATCAATCCAAGGCGTGATACTTTTTCATCATAAATTTTAATTGTAGAAAACAACACGCCCGCTTCTTCTGGCGGGATCGACGGCATTGGCTTTTTGCGCTTGCGCGCCTCAATCACCCTGGATAATCCGCTAGCTGGATGTGCCTCAAGCAATCCAGCATCTTGCGCGTAATCAAAAATCATACTGATTCTTCCAGCAACACGATGCGCGGTTTCAACCAAGCCTAATTCCCCAACCTTACGCACAATATCGACTAATTCAGCCCGGCGAATTTGGTCTATCGGTTTTTTTCCAATGTATGGAAGGGCGTACTCATCAATTGTATTCACTACTTGAATTTGATGTTTTCCATTAGACAACGTTGGCAATTTAATTTTCAACCAGTCCGCAGTGACTTTTTCAAAAAATGGCGATGCCGCAACAACTGGCGCGGCTTGCCCATCACGAAACTTCGCATGCTCCATACGGACATCCGCAAGTGACATTTCGGAATAACGGCCAAAAGTTTTTGTTTTGTACTTTCCAGATTCGGAGTAATTGCAACGCCACGATTTCGCACCAGAAGTGGCGACGTATAGATACAACTGATTGGCGTCGGCTAGCTTGTACGCCTTGTCTTTTGGCTGCGCAGCAGCGACTTGTTTTGCGGTGAGTGGCATCGTCTGTAGGGTATACATTAAAAATACCCTATTACGATACCCTAAAAGCAATGAGATAGGGAAAAACTGGACGAGGTAATCTGAGACGAGAAGATACGCTATACCTGCATAAACAAAAGCCCCGCAGAGATTATGCGGGGATTTTTGATACTGCTTGAGACTTGTTATGGAGGAGATGGAGGGATTCGAACCCTCGGTGCGATATGATCCCACACCTGATTTCGAGTAAGGCGTACGCAATTCAATGCGCCCGCAACCCCCCGCCCTGCACGGGCTACTGTATAGGCGCACAGTGTGCCAAAATAGTTCAAACGCGCCTAGTCGGTCAATAACTCCCCCACCACTTCCCAGTCTCTCTCCAAGAACGGTAGTTCACACAAAGCATTCACGGAACCTTGAAATATCTGCGTAAAACGTTGTTATTTCAGAGTTTTTTTAGATCAAACTCCATGCAATTGGATTTTTTGTAAAGTTGACTATTGGTTTTGCAGCTTTTGGAGAAAATTTCCGACAATTTTTATCCTAAAGTCTGCAATCGCTCCGGGAAGGCCTGCACACTTTGCCAGTGCGTCATGAGCTGCGCATAAACAATGAGGAAAACCCCGCATCTAATCTGTCCTATCTCGAGTACAGATCCAGCAAGCGCCGGGTATAAATTTCAATATTCTCCGGCAAGCTCACATCCAGCGTACGCAGTAATACCTGTGCATTGCGCCGGTAATCCTCCAGCTGCGCATCATGCGTGGCAAACGCCCGCAATACCGCCTGCCCGCCTTCGTAGGAATCGAATTCCGGATAGTAGTAGCCGTAATCCTTGATGAATTCCGAATTGTGGATCAATGGATAGCCGCCGTATAAGGCTTCGTAGTACAGGTAATTCTGGCCGTTTTCCCAGTGATGCGAAATGATACAGTCGCCATAATTGGCCATGAATTCGTACACTGCAAAGCGCCCCTCAAACGATGCCAGACCGTGATTCACTACATCGAGAGTGCGCGCAAATTTCGAGAACTTCAGGTGCTCTTTCAAATGCAAGGTATTGCAAACGCGCAGATATTCCAGGAATGCCGGCTGCGCGCGATATGCCTCTTCGCAAGCCAACATCGGCAACAGCGAGGTTTTCACCATGCATACATTAGGCTCGAAACTGCACACCCGCCAGCGCGGCTTGCCCGGCTTATAACCATAGCTGAGGTGATCTGGCAAAGTGGCGATGCCTTTTTCAAAAAACAGTGGTGTCCACAAATGCGGCACGATGTGCACCGGAGCCCGTGAAGTGAGACCGAAATAATCCTTGCAACTACGTTGATACTCCGGCAATGTCCACACTGCATCGTAGGGCTTGTCGCTGCATAAACCACCGTGTGGCTTGTTAAACATGGCACGCTCAATGTCGATCACATAGTCGTTACCGACTCTCATCCAGGCATAGCGTCCACCGCGCTCTCGAAATCTTCGTACCCAGTCTTCATTCAACTGTGCACTCATTTCAATCACCACATCCAGCGTTTCCATGGCTTGCTCCAGGCCGATCATATCTATCCCCAGATCGCCCAGCATCATGGCATCGTTCACCTGATCGGTCGAACCATCCAGCACCAGCACCGCACGCTCGACTGCCGGCGACTGGTTGAACAATTGCACCAGGAATGCACAATTCTGGAAGATCCCGTTTTCCCAGATCGATTGCGGCCCCGGCCGCACATACAGGGTTACGCCAACGCGCAATTTACGTTGTGGCAAAGACTGACTCATACCTGCCCTTTCACAGTGTGTTGAAGTCTTTTCACGAATGCATCCACATTTTTAGGATGTTCCGGCGCCAGTCTGCGTAAATACGCAGCGCCTGTTATTTTATAGTCGTCCCAGAATTCCGGTTCCTGACGCCAGGCATCAAGCAAAGCATGGCCACCGGCGCTGGCTTCAAAATCCGGATAATAAATACCGATACCATCAGCCTTCAGATATTCTGAGTTGTGGATCAGAGGATAACCACCATAGAGCGTGTCGTAATACAGATAATTCAACCCGCATTCCCATTGATGCGACACCACCGCATCCATCTTTTGTTGCGCCATACATTCGACAAACGCAACGCGCGGCTCGTAACTGGCCTTGTGTTGTCGCGTCAGGTCGAGATTGATGGCGAAACGATTGAAGGTTGGATGCTCCTTCATGTGCACTGTGTTCATCACCATCATCGTACTCACCGAACGCTGATCCAGGCGAAATGCCTGCTCGCACACCAACATCGGAATAAAACAATTTTTAACGACAGAAATATTCGGTTCGAAAATCGCAGTACGCCAGCCGCGTCGATCGGCACCGCTGCCGGCTTGATAGCCAAAGTGATGGCCGTCTTTTTCAACCAGGTCTACCTGCGCCTGGATAAATAGCGGTGACCAGATGTGCGGCACCGCAAACACTGGCACCCGCGACACTGTGCGTAATAATGGACCGCTGCTTTTCATGTGATGTGGCAGTGTCCATATTTCATGCCACGGCGCGCCATTGAAAATATGGCCGCTGGGGCCGTCGAACATCGGGGCTTCCGCATTGTCGGCAAAGGTGTGCCCGACAAAGAAAGCGATGATCTTGACGCCCAAAGCTCGCACGTGACGCAGCCACTCCAGCGGCAACTGTGCTCCCATTTCGATCACCACATCCAGTTCGTAAGTGACGTCGCCAGGTTTCACCAACGGTACACCCAGACCATCCAGCCCCATCGCCGCAGGCATATGATCGAGGTCGCCACCATTCAATAAAAACACGCGCCCAACTTGCGGACTCTGCTGCAATAGCATCACCAGAAATGCCAGATTCTGATTGATGCCGTTGGCCCAAAGCTGCGCACCTTGAACAGCAAAGACGGAAATACCTACATTTATTTTTTTCATGAGTCAGGAAAAATTAAAAAACATCTGATCAAACAATCGGCTGTTGCAACAAATTCGTCAGCAAGCGCTCATACTCGGCGGTGACTTGCGGGCAACCTGGCAGATAGCGACTCAACACCTGCCGCTGCCGCGTCAGATAATCTTGCCAACTATCGTCGTGCATGGTGAGTACTTCGAGCAATTTGCGGCAGCCTTCTTGCACATTGTTTCCCCCGTAGTAGTAACCGAGATCGCGGCACATATAAGCGTTATGCACCAGCGGGTAACCTTGCCAGCAAACATCGAAATAAAAATAATTCAGTGCATTCTCGATCTGATGGGAAATCACCACGTCGGTCATTTCGCTGAGAAACTGCGGCGTATCGTGACGCCCCAAGAAAACCGCCTTGTGCTGGCGCACAATATCCAACTGATTCATCACCGAGACGAATTCCTTATTCTCACGCGCCAACCGTTCCGCATTGGTCACCTGTAATAACGCAATGTCCTGCGGTCGCTGCCGATAGGCTTCTTCGGCAATAAAAACTGGGTACATGCAGAACTTCACAATGTCGTGATTCGGTTCCATCACGGTCAAACGCTTTGGCCCCGATTGCGGATAGTATTGGCCGTGATGTTCGAACCCCTGACTACGCTGGTTCAGAAAAACCGGGTCCCAGACAAACGGCACTACCTGCGCAGGACGGCGGCGCAGGGTTTCGAAGTAAGAGCGGCTGCTGTTGACAACCTGAGGCACCATCCAAATGGCATCATAGCGCTGATTGACGAATAGATTGTGTCCCCACATCGGCCGGTCGAACAATATTGACTGCATCACATTCACGTACTCGACACCGCAACAGTAGGAGATCAACCGACATCCATGTTCCTTCAGATACGCGGTCTGATCAGGGCCAATCTGTCCGCCGAGTTCAATCAGCACATCCAGATTATCTTTAGCATGCTCGAAGGTGATAGTCGGCCAGCGTGCCTGATCCCACGGCAGCGCCGACGTGATGGCGGTCGCGGTGGTATTCACCAGATGCACTGAACGCACGCTTGGGCATTGTTTTAAAGTCTCAGCCAGGTACACGGCATTCTGCTTGATGCCGTTATTCCATAAGGATTCGTTTTCCTGATGCAATCCGATAGTGATACCAATACGCAAATTGCCAATTAAAAAAGAAGTCATGTCTTAGATTGAAATAGAAAGTGAAGTGTGTGATGCCATTATGCTATACCGTTTTCACTGCGGATGAATCTGCAACGTACCACTTCTGGTGAAATTGAGGGCACATTGTTAATATGGGAAAACAAAAAATATCCGGGGTTTAGCCTACATAATAGCCCCGCTGTCATGGCGATTCGGGATTGTTTTCAGCGAAAGTAACGCGGCTAGCTCTCATCACCGGTTGCTAAAAAAGTAAAAGCGACAGGCACAATTTAAAAGTGAATTTAATAGCGTGTGTTGACATGTAATACCTAATCCCCTATTCATGCTTAATAGCCTGGTGTATCGTAGTACCCGCGCTAATCGAACACATTCCAGCTTAGCGTACTTTAATGCCCCTCAGAAAAGCAGGGGCAACCTAATAAAATTGCTTATCTCTTGCCTGCATGGTCTCTGTAATACCCACTACCTGCATCAAACTCATGTTTAGCTTGCTCAAGCAGTTCTCTGGCTTTTTCTAAATGTCCACCAGAGCTGTGGCCAATTTTTGCCTGCATCGCTTGGATTTCACCTTCTGCATGAGAAATCTCGTTCGTGGTCGACACAAATAGATCATAGAGTTCAGCAGCAAATACATTAGATACAACCAGCAAAGAAAAAAGCAGGACGGGTAATTTTTTCATCATAATTCCTTTAAAGTGTTGAAGAGAACTGCAAGGTGCGTAATGATTTGAATTAACGCTTCGAATAAAATTTAGCGCTCACGAAATTGTGAGTTATTGTTATCGTTACCATGAAAAACCAGCTCCAGCGTTGATCAATGCGCGCTGACCGGTGGTTGTGCTAATGCCGAACTTAATAACAGTATTCGGATTAACGCGAGCGCTGGCACCGATAGCCAGAGCCGTGTAGCCAGCATAATTGCCAATTCCCGCACCTAACGCGAACGTCCTGCCACTATCGACTTGCGGAATACCAGCCAGAGCCCCTGCCATCGCTACTCCGCCGAAAGCGATAGCCTGCACATTACCAACCTGGTTTTGCACAGCTGACAATTGCGAGACATTCACAGCATCGGTTGGATTGACACCGGCTGCCACGTTGGTGATACGGCGCTCACTGCCAGGAGATCCGACAGATACGGTATTGGCTTGATCCGCTATCGAACCGGCACCCAGTGCCACCGAATTGGTCTCGGCAGCTTGGGCACCGGCGCCGGTCGCAACCGCATTGGTTCCGGTAGCTTGGGCGCCAGCACCGGTCGCGACAGAATTATTGCCTGAAGCCACCGAATTCTGACCAATCGCGACAGTAGGATCGCCAGTCGCCTGGGCGTTATTCCCGATCGCTACCGACCCCGCCTGCGAGGCCAATGCGCGGAAACCGACAGCAGTGGTATTGGTATCGGTTGCCTGTGCGTTCGAACCAAATGCCGTGGCGCCTGCTTTGGTCGCCTGTGCACACAAACCGGAGCCAGTTGCATCGACGCCCGTCACTGTGCCGCACGTTGCCGGGTTCACATTGTTGATCGCCGTGCCGCTAGTGCCGCGCGTCTGTACCGTGCCGTCGCTGTTGGCGCCGCCGATCGTTGTGCCTCCAATCGTCGCACCATTAGCAGCAGCGGCAGTAAGTGCATTCACCAGCGGTTTCAGCGACGTCGACAATGAAGTGACACTCGTCAGGCTGGTTGAGAGCGACGCCAGTTGTCCCAGTCCAGTTGATATCGACGCAACACCGCTTGACAATGAATTGATGCCGCTATTCGCGACACTCAAGCCGCTTGAAGTTGAGGTCGACAACAACGATACGCTGCTGTTGGTGGTGCTCAGACCAGTCGACAGCGAATTAATGCCGCTTGCTGCCGTGCTCAAACCAGTCGATGTCGACGTCGATAACGCGGACACATTACTGTTGGTTGTGCTCAGCCCCGTTGACAATGAATTTACGCCGCTTTGCGCCGTACTGATCCCGGTCGACGTCGAGGTCGACAGCGAGGTCACGTTGCTATTAGTCGTGCTCAAACCGGTTGACAGCGAATTGATGCCAGTTGCCGTCGAGGTAGACAAGGACGATAACTGACTGAAATTCACCGCATCGGTTGGATTCACACCGGCAGCTACATTGGTAATAGTCACCGGTACCGTCGCGTCAACGCCTCCCAAAGTAATGCTGGTGTGACCGGGATTATCATATTGAACCGAGTTAGCAACTCCCGTCGACAACGAACCGATATTGCTGGCGTTGGTGCTGATGCCGGTCGAAGTCGAAGTCGACAACGAGCTCACGTTGCTGTTGGTCGTACTCAAGCCCGTGGACAACGAACCGATGTTACTGGCGTTGGTGCTGATGCCGGTCGAAGTTGAAGTCGACAGCGATGTTACATTGCTGTTGGTTGTGCTCAGGCCAGTCGACAACGAACCGATATTGCTGGCGTTGGTGCTGATACCAGTCGAAGTTGAAGTCGACAACGAGCTCACATTGCTGTTGGTTGTGCTCAGGCCAGTAGACAACGAACCGATATTGCTGGCGTTGGTGCTGATACCAGTCGAAGTTGAAGTCGACAACGAGCTCACATTGCTGTTGGTTGTGCTCAGGCCAGTCGACAACGAACCGATGTTGCTGGCGTTGGTGCTGATGCCGGTTGAAGTTGAAGTCGACAGCGAGCTCACATTGC
>NZ_WINI01000026.1 GCF_009497155.1 Glaciimonas soli | reverse complement strand
TCTGGACTTCCCCTAATTCAGTAGACATTTAATAATGTCGAAACTGAAAAGAGGAACGAGCAATGGGAAACAACCGATACACAGCAGAATTTAAAGCTGAAGCAATCAAACAGATCACCGAACGTGGTCATGGCGTAGTCGAGGTATCCAAGCGGCTAGGGATCTCCGATAAAAGCCTTTATTTATGGCTCAAACAAAGCCGCGGCAAGAGCAATCCAGCCGTGCAAGAAGATGCTGTTGCTCTTAAATTGGAAGTAACACGCTTGAAGGCGGAACTGAAACGCGCTACTGAAGAACGCGATATTTTAAAAAAGGCCGCCGCGTACTTTGCCAGACAGTCAGAGTGAAGTACGCTTTTATTGATGCGCATCGTCAGCTATTTCGTTTAATCAGCATGTGCCGTGTACTGAAGGTGCATCGCAGTGGCTACTACGCCTGGAAGCAAAATCCCTTATCTAGGCGTGCCGTGGAAGATGCGCATTTACTAGTCGAAATCAAACGTTCATTCGATGACAGTGATCGTATTTATGGTAGCCCTCGCGTGCATTGCGACTTACGTGAAGCTGGGGTGGTATGCGGCCTAAATCGTGTTGCACGCATCATGCGTTGCGCACAGTTGAAATCGGTGCGAGGTTATCGCAAGCCACGCTTCAAAGCGGGTAAGCCAGCGATAGTGGCGCCGAACCGTTTGCAGCAACAGTTCAGCGTCGCTCAAGCTGATACAACCTGGGTCACGGATATTACCTACGTCAGAACGTATGAAGGATGGCTATATGTTGCCGTAGTCATCGACCTTTACTCACGGACTGTAGTGGGTTGGTCGATGAAGCCGAATATGATGACTGACATCGTATTGGATGCCTTAATGATGGCCAAGTGGCGTCGAAGACCCAAGCAGCCTGTCATTATTCATTCGGATCAAGGTAGTCAATTCGGTAGTGATGACTTTGCACGCTGGTGCAAAGACAATCAGCTTGTTCCTAGCATGAGCCGCAGAGGCAATTGCTATGACAATGCGGTCGCAGAATCATTTTTTAGCAGCTTGAAGAAGGAGCGTATCCAACGAAAAATCTATCGGACGCGTGATGAAGCAAAATCAGATATTTTTGATTACATCGAATCATTCTACAATTGCAAACGCCGTCATAGCCATATAGGTCAAGTCAGTCCTATGACTTTCGAAAAGTTACATCGCGGAAGTTGAAAAACGTCTACAGAATTGGGGGAGGTCCA
>NZ_WINI01000025.1 GCF_009497155.1 Glaciimonas soli | reverse complement strand
CAGATTTGGTGCAACTGGCAAACTATGATGAGAGTTGGTAGTAGCAATCCATTTGCGTTTATGACATCCTGGATATCGTACAACTGGAACGCCGGCAGTTTGGCGATCGCATTGGTGATAGCATCGCTTGCGATCCGCAGCGTCTCGGGACGCAAGTAGTTGCGAGACGTCGTAATCAACGATGAATGGGGGAGCCCAGACACTTCCGCCATCCGCCCGAGACCCATGTTGGTTCCCATCGCGACAATGCATGCCAGTATCTCCTTGGGATCCGAATCGTGCTTGACATATCTATCTAGTACATGTGTAAATCCCTCCAGGAAGGATGCTTCTCCGGCGACAAACCACAGCAAGTCAGCGATGCCAATGCCGGGGAGTTGCCCGAAAAATGGACCGTTCACCGGCTCTTCCGACGATGGATATCACAGATTCCAGCGGCGCTTTTCGCCATTGCCTTTGAGCTTGATGTGCTTGTTTTCTCCTTCATCAATACGCTGGTTGACTCTTTCTATTAACGATTCGATCGATTCATGGAAGGCCGCGAGCGTGTCTTCGATCGGGCGGGACAATAGCGGCAAGTTCAGTTCCCGCATGAGTGCAATCTTGTTCTTCCATTTTTCGTCGTTGATCAAATCGTCTTCCAGGCGTCGGAATTCATTGCTCTTCTGCACGAAGACGTCGCCCGCTTCCAAGGCGTTGCGCAGTATGCGATACACCAGGAACTCGTAGCGGTCCGGTTCAAGCACTTTTCGCCGTCGATCCTTTTCCGACGGAACATAGAGGTAGCGAAGCAGGTGTTTGGGAATGACATCAATCGGAAAATCGACAATATCCACCTGGCGCGGCGACTTATCGCGCTTGAATAGGTCTTGCAGAAAATTGACGGCTTTCATTAACGGGGCATTCTCGATCCGTCCAGCGAAATCCAAAGCAGCAAACAAATGGCGCAGGTTTTGTTTGAAAGCTCGCGATAATGTGGCGTAATAGGCCCATTCAAATGTGCCTTTATCGAACGCGATTTTACGCATGTAATCGGCCACGATCGGAAATTGCTCTTTATCGAGCAATAAAAATGCCTTCTCCCTAACAGCGGAAAAAGGCAATTCCGGTGAAATGGACTCATCGACGAATAACCCCAGAACCTGGCCTGCCGCCTGCAGACTCTTCAAGGCATCCTCCAATGCCTTTTGCATGGCGGTTTCGGCTTCTGTCTTTGCCTGCTTCTCGTATTGGCCGACCAAATGAATGAAAGCATCGGTCAGATTGTCATTGATTTCCCGAAAGCGTTGGTGAGCAAAGCATACAAGATACAGCGAGGCCGTCGCGCGCTGCATGCGTTGAAGCCTGAATATCGTATAAAACTTAAGCAGCGCGCCGTAGTATTTGCTGCTTTCTTGAGAAATGCCAGCCGATGCAAGGAACGTGACCGCAAAGTCATGCAAGGGTTCGAAGAACTCTCGGCGTGTGACTTCACGCCGCAACTCGCCATAGGAGAAATCCTTGGCCTCGCGTTTTAGCGCGCTGATGGTATAAATCTGCTCGTCTGCCTCCAACAGCGTCCGCAGACGCTGGCGGACCTCGACCGTCATGGCATCGCTCATTAGTCGGTTATACGGGCCCGCTCGCTTGATACGGCTCCGCCGACGATATCTTGCAGCGTGGTGTACGACGGTGCGACGATACGATTGATCGTCAACTGTTGAAGCATTTCCCGCAGTATGAATATCGGCTGGGTCGAGAGTTTGGCAAACCGTTGCGCTTTTGCTTCGAGATCAGTCTTTTCTTCGGTGTCGCATAAACGATATTCGAAGAGATCGAGGACCGTTTTCTGCAGTGAAGCCCGCGTTGGTCGCGAGGGGAACTTGATGTCGTCTACTTCGCGTCCAGGGAAATAGGCTTGTAGTATATAGCGCAAGTCGTCTTCGACATTCTCCGCCTCGAACGTAAAGAACTGTCGTTTGGCCTTGAAATATCCCAGTTCCAAAATCAGGTGAGTTGCCACCGATGCCGTCCTGATCGCGCCGGCCGCCGCCTTCTCCGCAGGACTTAGGTCGAAGTACAGTTGGCGATCTTCATCGTTAAATTGAGGTAGTCCGTATAGATCCTGGATTTCCTCATCGCTGAGGATCGATAGACGATGGGATTCGTATGCCATACAGAGCCCGGATCAAAATTCGAGAAGATTATCTGAAAATCATCCATCGGGTCAATCTCCTGATTGCTGTTCTATTGCACCTGTTCGCTGGATACGACATATCACCGACTCCACGAAGCAATCATCGTTACCACGAAAACGCGACGCCTTTTCGTGGTAAGAGATGGTCGGCGTCGTCGATCGATTTCGTACATATTCTTTGGGATTTTCGATATTCGAGCATATAATCGCAAGACCTCTAAGCGCATGGAAATGCACTGCTGCTTGAGCAGCATCCGTCATGCATCATCAATCCAACCGTCACAGGAGCACAGCATGACATCAAAAATGATCACGAAGACCGTTTCGACCGTTGATGAACTAGCGACAGCGGTAAAAGCCGCCGTGCTGAAAATAGTTGTGCAAGGGCAAATCGAAGGCGCACCGTCGCTGCGGCTGGCTCCCGGCCAATCGATCGAAGGCGAGGACGATCAGGCCGCGCTGAGTTTTGCGGTTGGACAGGATGGCTTACAACTGACTACCGACAATGTGGTGCGCAACCTGCATGTGGAAACCTCTGCCGACCAGCGCGCCATCTTCAACGACACCAGCGTCGACAGCCTCGGCACGATCCATCTGTACGACGTGGTGACGGTCGGGCAGGTGCAATTGCTGGCGCGCGACAAGGTGCGTGGTGGGCATGTGGAAGTCGATGGCTTGCATGTGATTGCCGCCGACGCCCGCGCCCACAGCGACCGTCCGGCGGGGTTTGGCGTGCGCGTCATCCAGGGCGCGTTCACGCTATGGAACATGCAAGCCGATAATCAGGTGGTTATCAGCGCCAACCTGGTCGGCCTGTCAGCCGGCCACCCTGCCGCCCCGGTGCTGGGCAGCGGCATTTTCGTCAGCGGACCGGGCTTCGACAAGGGCAAACTCTCCGTGCAATTGCTGGAAACCGGCGCGGTCTACAGCGATGGCCGCATCGCGCCGGGTACGCCGGACGTCATCACCGGCGGCGTGTTCACCGTGCACGGTGCCTATGTTGGCACGGTACGCAATCTCGGCCCAGTGGTGACCTACGGCGTCAACGATATGGCATTGGACAACTGGGGACAGGTCGATATTTGGGAAGCGGAAGACAAGATCACCTCCTACGGTCCGAGCGGCATCGGCTTCGTGAACTTCGGTATTGTCAACGAGCTGCGGGTCAAGGCGCCGATTGAAACCTTCGGCCAGGGCGCACGCGGATTCAACGTCTATGCAGGGACTGTCAACCTGGCCGAGTTCGACCGTATCACTACCCATGCCAACGGCGCGGTAGGCGTGCAGATCAGCCAGCCGATCGGCCAATTGCGCGTACTGCGCGGCATCGAAACCTTCGGCGCTACCGGCGAATCGCTGGTCAAGGGCGTGGTCATGACGCTCAGTGCGATCGGCCTCTCCATCAAGCCGGGCGGTTCGGCGCGCGAGATAACAATCGACGGCGGCGTCATCACCCACGGAGAAGGGATCGCCCCGCTCGAAGTGCATGGCGAGATCGGTGCCCTGCACATTACCGGCGCTACCCGCGCAGCCCAGGCATGAATCGCACCATTGCCACCACCTTGCCCGCCCAGCGCGTGATCGACGATGGCGACATGCTGTTGTGGCGCGCACTGCCGCTAGCAGAACGCGAACAGTTGGGGCCGTTTGTCTTCATCGACCATTACCGCCACCAGAGCCGGCGCGGCATCGGCGACAAGCCGCACCCGCATGCCGGCATTGAAGTCTTGAGCTACCTGCTCGAAGGCAGCGTCATCCATCGCGACAGCCTGGGCCTGACCGACCGCCTCGATGCCGGCGATGCCCAATGCATCCGCGCCGGACGCGGCATGATCCATGCCGAGCAACCGCAAGGCAGGCGGCACGGCCTGCAACTCTGGACCAGCCTGCCACCGGCGCAAAAATTGGCCGAGCCGTCCTACAGCTCGATTCGCGCAGCCGACATCCCCTCATTCGCCCGCGACGGTGTGCAGGTAACTGTGCTGGCCGGCACAGTCGATGACATCAAAGGCCCGATGCAATTGGCTTCACCCACTGTTCTTACTCGCGTGCAACTGGCACCCGGCGCAGCCATCTCGCTGGCGATCGATGCTGCGGCTGAACTTGGGCTGTACGTAATGAGCGGGCAAATCGACATTGCCGACGCTCGCCTCAGTACAGGCACGCTGGCTATCCTTACGCTGGGCGACCACGTCCACATCGCGGCAACCGGCACCGAGTCGGCCGATGTGGTCCTGCTGGGCGGCACGCCGGCCGAAGGCCCGCTATTATTCTCCGGCCCGTTCGTGATGGACACCCCGGAACGTCTGGCCCAGGCTCGCCGCGATTTTTCGGACGGAAAAATGGGAACGCTCGATGGCGTGCCGTTTTGAGCATAGTTCCAGGAAATTTTTCACGAACTATTGCCTGAAGGATTCTGCATTAAAGGCGCGGTGGCGCAACGAATACACACATCTTGCTGCATCTTGCGAACGTCGATTTTCCGCAAGGGTTGGTCGGCGTTTTTGAGATATTGAACTTAAGCGTTTTGTTTTTACAACTTTACACTGGAGAAGAAAATGAAAAAAATGAATATGCCTGGGCGGAAACTTGCAATGCTTACTCTGGCTGTCACGCTGGGTGGGATTCCAGTCATGCACGCGACCGCGGCCGAAACCGAAGCGCTGCCATATTCCAACGACCCCGCGGTGAGTGCCACGCAACACGAAGTGTACGATGTTGTCCATCGCTACGAGAGCGCACTGAATGCAGGAGATACGAAGGCAATTCTTGACCTTTTCGCAAACGATAGCGTCGCCGAGTGGAACGATAAACGTACCTACGCGACTCGCCAACAGAAGATGGACGGATATGGTGATCTGTTCAAGATAGCGAAATTTACAACGGTATTTTCGTATGATGCCATCAATGTTTACGGAGACACGGCAGTGGTTCGCACGCATCACCACAAAGGTGCCGCCGTCGTTGAAAACGGCAAGAAGGTAATCGACCTTAACCGCGAAGTCTTCGTGCTGCACAAGGTCGACGGCGCATGGAAGATTGTGCTGTACACCTTCAACACCGATCCCGTGCAAGGCGAGGGTTAAAGTCAATACTATTTCGAATAACCTGCAATATATTGGGCTTGATTCGCTTAAAAACCAGCTATCTGGAAAGTTGTTGGCGAAATAAATGTTGAATTTCAGGATGACCTAACAGGAGCAGTGACGCGCCAGTGCGATGGCTGCATCACCATGCATACCGACGCGGCGGCCAAGCATGGTGTGACGTGAAGTATTGGCGTGGCAGCAGAAGAGGTGTGAGATCTCGGTGCGCGGAAACAAGTTTCTGAATATTTTTTTCTAGAACAAAACGTTCATCGAGATCAAATCTATTTGTCAGTTCGCGGAGATCTCGATCAAAGAGTTCACTACGCATAGTAGTGACTTTCTTGATTGATACAGCTGTAAATGTAACAAAGACGCCGATGGATAGGTCCAGCAATATAAAGAGCGCTAATCCTGTAATTAGCGTTAATTGATATTTACTTGCACGTTCTTTCTGTGCGTTTACGTATTCTCTAATCCGTTCCTTAAAATTAATCAGCACGCCAGAAATACCCTATCATTGGGGTGGTCTTAATTCGATCAAACGTCGAATCAACATCTTTGAATGCGTCACGAATTGCGGCTATATGAACTCGCAAATTTTCTTTATTTCTTCCAGTGTCAATTTGTTCGAAAAGCTGGGCAAACGAAACTGTATTGTTTTTGCTACTCACCATTTCTTGTACTAGTCGGATTTGGGTTATCGATAGATTGACTCGCTGATTTTTCCATTTCACAACATTCCTAGATTGATAGTTTATAACTAGGTCAGCGTCGGCGATAGACGCGCCGTCGCTTCGCACAGTTGCATCTTGTTTTTGCGCTTGTACAGTACGAAAAGCGATTGCCCGCTTAACTTGCGTAATGAAATCAGCTTCGGTGATGGGTTTTTGCAAATAGTCCCACGCATCCAATGCTCGAAATACCTCGCGTTGTATTTCTGGTTGCGGTGATCCGGACACGATTAACAAAGGTGTCTTCTGTGAGTCTAGCGCTTTGGCAATTTTTACCCCTCCCATTTTATCTGTGTCAGCGCCCAAGTCGATATCAGATACGATGAGATCAAATTCTTCGTTTTTGATGGCCACAATTGCAGTATCAAACGAAAAAAATTGCTTTACCGAACAATCGGGCCGCGATTTAAGCAAAAAGCCTTTGAACTCGTCATTCGTCGGCGTTAAGTCTTCTATGATGGCAAATCGATACATTTATACCCCTCAAGCTTAGAGCTGAAGTCTACTTGATACGCCGACTAACAATATTTATTTGACATAAATGTTTGCTTATTAAATCTGGAGCATGCGTTCAATGCGGCTTTTATTGAACGGATCCGCACCGTCGACGTAGCGCATCGCCGATTGTATATTTTTCCACCCGACATATTCCATTAGTGTTTTGAGATCCCAGCCGTTCGATGTCGCCCAGTTGGCAAATCCACGACGCAGTGAATGTGCGCTGTATTGGTCGGCATCGAGAATGCCGGCTTGGTCAAAGAGCGATCGCAACAGCGGAATAATGCTGGCTGGATTCAAACCATCCTCGTTGAGCCTTCCCCAGCGAGTAATCGATCGGAAGACGGCGCCGCTCCCCAGTCCGCTCAAGTCGATCCATGTTTGATAGGCCACGACCGGGCAAAGACGTGATAAGGCCGGCGCTTTAAATGTGCTACCTTTGAACTGGCGGTCCCCTTTGGTCTGCGGCAAGTAACACGTCATGCCTTCGCCAGGGATCGCCTCGACGTATTGCACCTCCAGTCGCGCCAGTTCATCGCCAGTCAATCGAGGAAAAGCACAAGCACGGCCGTGAAGCCTTGGAACATTACCGCCAATCCGTGAAGGAGCAACGCGATCAGGATCGGCGTCGGCATGAGCAGCAGATCCAGCAACTGCAGGCGGAAATGCGTCAGTTGCAGCAAAGCCTGGTAGTCAAGCAGGATGACATCACGCGGCTGAACCAGGAAGGGGCAAGGCTGGTCGCGGATCTGTCGCATGCGCAAAAATCGCTGTATGAACAGCAATCTCACAGCCGGCAGTTGACACAAAAATTTGAAGCATTGCAGGCGATCGAGCAACACTGCAAGACCGTCGAGGCGCAACTGGAAGACAAAGATGCGCATATCAAGGAACTCACTAACCAAGCCGCCGGTGCCGCAAAACAAGCCGAGGGGCTCGCCAAGCGGATTCACGGACTTGAATTGACATTGGCTGCAGCGCAAGCCCGGCTGGAAACGCAGCAGGCCATGAGCGAGCAACTGCGCGCGTTTATGGGACATCAAGAAGCGCCGGAAGCGAAGGAACCAGCGCCATGAAGACCATCTATCTGGACCACAATGTCATCTCTAGCGTAGGTGGCATTCCGGCAGCCAAGGACGCAGAACACCAACGCAACCATGCTGCGGCGCTAAGAAAATGTGGCTACCGATTTGCCTTATCTGCATGGAATATCTATGAGTTGGCGCGCTCCAACGATATAAAACATATCGAACAGTGCTGCGACTTTGTCGATGTGCTAGATCCGGTCTGGGTCAATAGCAATTTTTCAGTCAAGGCGCAGGAAATCGATCGTTACCTGGCAATCGAGTTTGATCGCATCGGCCCGGTGCGATCAAGAAGCGTCGTCCCGTTTAGCACGACAGTCTCCGATATGTGGTCGAGTTATGGGTTGCCAGGCGATGCAAAACTGGCTGCGCAGCAAGGAGTCTTGGCAGAACTGCGCACTTACCTTGATGCGCGCGACCTGCCGGCGAAAAAGGCGACGTCCTGAGCGTTTTTCGCGGTATAGGGGACTTGCGAATCAAGTGCTTTGATTCTCGGACATTATTGATTCATGTCCGGTGCATGTCCATATCTGCGTTACGATTAAGCCAAGTTGCCTCACTGAGCGAAGGAATTTTCCATTTAATCAGTAGGTTAGAATTTGATATGCCTACACGGACACTCAAAGCAATGTCTGGTTAATGTCCGGATCCGTTGTATTCGCTTTTTCCGTATTTTGACCAAACAATTGAGGATATCGCCGGGCGCTTTGGCGGAATCGAATTCGAGATTAGTAACGGCGTCCACCAGGAAGTTGTGAGGGAATTACCACCGAACGTCCAGCGACATTTACGAAGCCGAGTTAAAGGTTGCTCGGGAACTGATATGCCAATATCGTCTTGAACCAGGAGTCACCTAACTGAAAAAACCTTCCCCAAAAATGTAAAAACAGGAAGAATGCCATGTCAAAAACGACCATTTCGGCGGCGGAAAACACGCGAACTTAGGAGGCTAAATAGGCTAATTTTACATTTTTGGGGGATGGGCTAATTTAGCCAGATTGATGTGAACCCTTGCGGTTGGACCAAGGGAAGTAAAAAATTCAAGTGCCCGTAGTGCGTATTCCGCCTCAAGTTGGTTGGGTGACATGTAAGTAAGCGCCGAGTGCATACGCTTGGCATTGTAAATTTCTACAATAAAGCGTGGCAGACGTGCCGTGACATCGGCAAATGTTTCATAGCCGGTCAGATCGACCTCTTCCACCTTGAGCGTCTTCATGAAACTCTCCGCCTGTGCATTATCGTACGGATTGCCGACGGCGCTCATCGAACCGATCAAACCATAAGCCTGCATGGCCTGCCGGAAGCGGGCGCTGCTGTATTGGGCGGATTCAACCAGCCGACGCAACAGCTTGGTGAAATCGTTGAGCGAGTGTTTCACAGTTTATCCGCTCGTTTCCAGACTGCATGCACATGATCAAAGGTGCGGGATCAAGTCCAGACACTTCCGATGCCCAACGCAAATGACTGGACTCGATCGAGCACCAGATAGCCGATACGCAATCGTCATAGATGGGTCGCGGGTTCGATTCCCGCCGCCTCCACCATCACAAACCATCCCAGACTCCACCAGACCGCGTAAATGCTAGGTGTTACAAAAGCTAGTCGGTCTGGCGAGGGCTGGAAAGGTCTCCGTTTTCGCCCAAATTTCGCCCACGTTTATTGTTTGTGCCGATGATCCAAAATTTTGCACGGTGGTCGCTATCGTAGATCGTATGAATCGAATTGGAATGCAGATGATTCGCAATTTCCTAGAAGAAGTGCTACCTGTGGGCAGGCTAATGATGACTGAGCGTCGTTAATTTATCTCCCCCTGCCTAATCCATCCCGGTGCTAACGTCTCACCATCAGGGTCAATATACGTTTCATCAATGTGGTATTGGGAGGAGATTTTTCGTTCAGCTTCTCCGCGCAGTTTTGCCAGTCGTTTGCGTTCGGCAGGATACAGTTGTTTGTAGCGTGGGCGGTCTTTTTCTTTAAAATAGGCTCGCTCTACAGAGTTTGAATTTTTGAAATTGAGCGAAACCAGATAAGCACCGGGTTGGTTAGTATCCATTTTGTCATGGTCGCGCATAAAGGTCACATCCAGATAAACATTATTAGCGTAAAAACGCCAATGACTGCCTATATCCTCAATTTTCATCCATTCAATTAGCGTCGGCACATAACTGGCATCAATTGAATAACCGTCACCGTCTTCTGTTTGTGAATAGAGCAACGCATCACGACCACTGAGGCGCGGGTTAAAAACACGAATTTCTCTTTTCCATCCCACATTTTGGATAGTTTTGAGTAAGGCATAAAATTGGTGTAAGGCTTCTGGGTGAGATTCAGTCGGGCTGGGAGTTAAAGAAACACTGAGATCAAATTCATCAATTCCTTCATCAGGATGATCAGATGGTAATGCAGAACCCATCACCCCCATCACATATGGCACATTAAAACTGTTAACTCCATGATCAATACTTACGGTTCCAAAAGGCCCTTGGTCAGGCCAATCAACCTTATAAAATACGATTTCACCATTCGCATTTTTATCATTGACATGTACCGCGTTCGGATACATGTCTACCCACTCTTTTCCTTGTTGACCGACACGGATGGTGACTTCTTTAGGATTCATGGAGCTATCTCTTTCTGTTAATTTTTTTGTATCGGCAGTTGATGTTTGTTCTGATGATGATAATGAAGTCGCCGACCAGATCAGAATGGATGTCAATAGCAAGCCGGCGATAACACTACCAGCGACCATGCGTTTGCGTAACTGTGGTTTGTTCATTTTTTGGCCATATTATTGGCTAGCGCAACCACGCCTGTATCTTGATACCAGACCGCTATATTGCTTAATTCATCCTCCATGAAGGCAGTTTGTGTTTGCATTCGTCTATGGAATTGTTTGGCTACATCCCCAATCCACTTCATCCGACTTTTAAAATCATTCACCACCGTATCCAGTGGTGCCACCGACTTCAAATGAGGATCATCAACAGTACAAGTACTGGTAAACACCAGTTCCAGTTCTGGCACCACGGCTTTCGCCAAATTGATCGTGGCAGAAACTCCCATTGCACTATCATCGTATGGCATTGTCCCATCTTGCATAGGATCAGGCTGGTGGCTCACTGCTCGTCCGTACCGCTGCTTTTTAAGTGCTGACGCTAAATCAGGATTATTGTCGTAGATTAGTGGTTGCAGGATATTGTGCTGCTCATGTTGAGCGACCAACATCAGGTGTGCGAACTGTTTGTCAGGTTTATCTATGTCTGCTGCACTTTCATACTTGCCAATCATGTCAAACGCATCAAACATCTCTTGCGTCACTTTCAGATGATGGAGTTTCCCCATCGCTTCGTCATACCATTGCAAGTGCGGTAGGCTTCTTTTTACCTCATCCACATACTCGTTCATTTTCGGGCGTGCTGGTGCGCACTCTTTAAAACTCTTTGGGTCGTTTGCCCAATACCAGTGGGTGGCGGCTATGTCCATAAATAACCAAAAATTACCTTTCCCAAAACTATTGATCACTGACTCCGGTGCCATTCCCATCTGCCACGATTCCAATGCACAGGCTACCGTCTTACTGGCTAGAGCACCTAGAGCCATCCAATAAAAACGCCCCTTTTTCTTTGGGTCACTGAATTTTTCCATCTCCAGATAAAATCGCGCATAGGTTGCAGCAATGCGACGGGCGCGCGGACTGTAATCTTTTAATAGCCGATATTTTCCGGTTTCCCGGTTTTTGTCGCTCAGTCGCGTATAAGAAAATTCGGTAGCACTTGACCAGTGCATGCCGCAGTCACACTGCAAACTCACACAAGTACCAGGTGTAGCATTAGTCATGGCGGTGACGGAAGTTCTGGTTCTGCTAATGACTTGGCTACTCATGCGGATGTTCCTTTGTTGTTTTGTTCATCGTCTCGATACGCTTCTAGCTCTTCGTAATGAACTCCAAATTTCAGTGACTGCTCCTCTGGTGTCGTCACCGATGGGCTTCTACCGAAATGCTCTGTTTCACCATTGTGCCCATCATCTTTATGTTGCAACACATAGGGCATGTTTGCCATCAGCTCGCCACTGACACTGCGCACACTGAACGTTTCGTCGAATACGCCAGCTGCGCTAAAACCTTGTACATTCACACTGCTTCCCTGCGAATCGGTAATCGTCGGATGATCACTCTGCATTTTCAAAATCCTCCCATTAATCACTATCATATCCGGCGTCATGCGGATATAACTTTCGCCCACTTGCAACAAGATGTACTTCTTGCCGCTGATGGTGGCGCCATCGTTTACTGATGTCATTGACAGCGTTTTATCTGCGGTGTATTCCATCGTATTATGTTGCGCCTGATGGATGATTTTCCCTTTGTTGGCAATCTGCCGGATATCGCCATCGACTGCAAAACCTTCGATGTTGTTTCTTGCCGTATGCGAAATATCGCCCATCGCATAGTGCTGTTGATTGCCGGCAGCGACGGTGTCAATGTGTTGACCGGCGTAATGCGTTTGATCTTTTGGTGTGGCGCTGGCGATACCAGCGGGGGAACTGATGGTGATAATGGGTTGCCCGGCTGCAGCTGCGCTGGTTTTGTTGACTTCATCACCAGTCCCGTGACCGAGGGCATCAACAGCAGCAGTTAAATCCTGTTGCGGTTGCGTGTCACGTGGCTGACCTTCATGCATGCTGGCTGATTGTCCCAGACCTTTGGCGATGCGGATAGCCTCTTCCAATTCGCGGATCAGTTCATCGCGGCTCAACATGCTACCAGCCGCTTTCGGGCGCGCATCGGTACTCAATAACATGCCTTGCGCAGCACGGATTACCGCTGCGCCATCGGTGCGGGCTTCTAGCCCTTCGCCGCGTTCATCCTTGCGCCCGGCGTTGTCTTCTATGCGGGTGATATGGCCCAGACTGATTTGACTGTGCTGATGATCACTTTTAAATTGTGCTTGTATCTTCTCTTGCGTGTCGTCGAAGATCAAATGATTGCTGCGCCCGTTGGCGCTGTTGCCGCCATTGTCGCTAAACTCGCGGGAGCGTATGCCGGATAACGCTTGCTGGCTGGGCAGGTTCCATGGCGGCAAATTGTTTTGGTTGTTAACGGCGCCGATAATGATCGGGATATCCGGATTGCCGCCGATGAAATCAACGATGACTTCGCTGCCGATGCGGGCGATAAACGTCATGCCAAGCTGGTTACCTGACCAGAGTTGATCGGCACGTATCCAGCAACTGCTGTTTTCAGTATTGAGATCGCGCCGATCCCAGGTAAATTGAATTTTGATGCGACCGAGCGCATCAGTCCAGACCGGCTGATTGTCCGGGCCAACGACACGGGCAACGCTGGTGTGCATCACTGGACTCGGTGTGACGCGTTCCGGGCGGTAGGTGTTGCCCTTCAGCGGCACCACTTCAAAGTCGCAATGAATGGTAAATTGTTGATAAGGGCTATCGGCATGCTGGGTTTCTTGCCCGACGTCTTCTATCGTCAACTCGGTGGCAATAATCAGATAGTCGATATTGGCCGCAATGGTCGGATGTTCAGTCTGTCGGTAG
>NZ_WINI01000024.1 GCF_009497155.1 Glaciimonas soli | reverse complement strand
TGACCTTGTCCTTGCGAAACGTATCTCTTACTGAGGTTGTAAACTAACCGGCAAGGGGAATAAATAAATGGCAAAAAAAGGACAAGTGAGAGCACGTTACACTGCGGAATTCAAACAAGAATCGGTAAGACTAGTGCAAGCTGGTCAAAGTATTGCAGCAGTCAGCAGGAATATCGCGGTAAGTGAACAAACATTGTACAACTGGGTAAAGGCTGCGCGAGATGGTCAATTAAGCGAAGCAAAAGGCAATGTTGTCACGCCAGAGCAAATGGAATTATCTCGGTTACGTGCTGAGAATGCGCGCTTAAAAATGGAGCGCGATATCCTAAAAAAGGCGGCGGCAGCGTACTTTGCGAAAGAATCGATGTGAAGTACGCTTTCATCAAAAATAATGCGCAATGGTCAGTTAAAGTCGTCTGTCAGTTACTTGATGTAAGCACCAGCGGCTATCACGACTATTGTCGACGTCAAGTACGGCCCATGAGCACAACAGCGCGACACCGTGAGGAAGGCATTGTGGCTCACATGAAAGCGATTCACCACGAAGTCAAGCAAGAGTACGGTTGGCCGCGCATGCATCGTGAATTAGCGCATCGTGGTATTCGAGTCGGCAAAGAACGCGTCCAAAAACTGATGCAACGTCATGGCATACGTGCCAGGCATAAACGCAAATGGATTGCTACTACCAACTCTCATCATAGTTTGCCAGTTGCACCAAATCTGCTGGAAAGAAATTTCACGCCAGCAGCGCCGAATCGAGTCTGGAGCAGTGATATCACGTACATCCATACTGAGCAGGGCTGGTTGTATTTAACGGTGATGCTGGACTTGTACAGTCGTCAGATAGTTGGCTGGTCTATGCAAAATCATATGCGAGCTGAGTTGGTCGATGATGCGTTAAAAATGGCTTGGTTCCGACGTCAACCCAAAGCGGGGTTCATCGTCCATAGTGATCGTGGCAGCCAGTATTGCAGCAAGCTATTTCAAGACAGCTTGACAGCGTATGGCATGCGTTCTTCGATGAGCCGTAAAGGAAATTGTTGGGACAATTCTCCACCTGAGAGTTTATGGGGGGCGCTGAAAGTGGCGCGTATTCATGGCAAAAAATTTGCTACTCAACGAGAAGCAAAAGATGAGATCGTTGATTGGATAAACTTTTATAATGCACGTCGCCAGCATTCAACACTTGGTTACGTCAGCTCCATGAAT
>NZ_WINI01000023.1 GCF_009497155.1 Glaciimonas soli | reverse complement strand
GCAATCTCAGGCCTTGCCTCAGGTAGTCGATAAATTGCAGGCGATGATGGCGCAAATGGAGGGTATGAGCCAACAGCTGAATCAGCGCTTGCTCAGCAATCAAGAGGACTTTCACAGCAATGTCAAAGGTGTATATACCGATCTGGCATCCGCAGTAGACCAATCCCTGCGCGAGAGCTTGAGCCGGAGCGCGCATGCTACCGGCGAAAGTATCAAACCGGTGTTCGAGGCGGCGATGAGCGGGATCGCAAGTGAAGCGAAGTTGATGCACGAACGCATGGCCGACGCGGCACAGACGCAACTCGACGGACTTTCTGCACGGTTCAGCGTTACCGCCGCCACCGTGGCCGAAACCTGGACGGCGGCGCTCAGGAGCCACGAACAGGCAAGTAGCAGCATGGTCACCGGCGTGGGCCGTTCACTGGACGCATTCAACGAAACATTCGAGCAGCGTTCAGGCACCCTCGTAACTATGGTCGGAGAGACCTACGCCAACCTGCAGACCAATCAGGCAGAGCGCGACAAACAGCGGCAGCAGGCGTGGACGCAATCGTTGGAAGCCATGGCGGCGGCGCTCGCTCACGAATTGCAACAAACGAGCACGCAAACGCTTACTCAGCAGCAGCAAATTTGCGACACCTTGACTCAGACCGCGCAACACTTCACCGAACATGCGCAGACCAGCGCCAGCAATACGCTAGCCGAAACAACGCGCTTGATCGCTGGCGCTGAAGAATTAATGCGCTCCCGCATCGCCTCCGAAGCGCACTGGATCGAACAGCACAGCGAACGCATGAATCAACTGGCCGGCGTGTTGCGTACCGAACTGGGCGCGCTCAAAGAGGAAGAAGTCTTGCGTGGCAATGCTGCGGTTGAACGGTTGGGCCAATTGCAAACTGCGCTGACAAGTCATTTGACCACGCTGGGCACCGCGCTGGAGGAACCGATCACGCGACTCATACAAACGGCCTCGGAAGCCCCGCGCGCCGCGGCGGAAATCATTGGACAATTGCGCCAGGAAATCTCCACCAGCGTTGCGCGCGACAACGAGCTGCTGGAGGAACGCAGCCGCATCATGGAAACACTCAATGCCCTGCTCAATGCGATCAATCATGCTTCCGTTGAACAGCGCGCCGCGATCGACTCCCTTGTGGCCTCCTCCGCGGTGGCGCTCAACGCTGCCGGCAGCGCGTTTTCAGACAATGTCGCCGTCGAGGCAGCAAAACTCTCCGACATTGCCGCACATGTCACCAGCAGCGCTGTCGACGTATCGTGCCTGAGTGAAGCCTTCGGTTTTGCCGTGCACTCGTTCAATGAGGCCAATGAAAATCTGATCGCCAACCTGCAGCGCATTGAAGGCGCGATGGACAAATCCATGCTGAGAAGCGACGAACAACTCGCCTATTACGTAGCCCAGGCGCGTGAAATCATCGACTTGAGCATGATGTCGCAAAAAGAAATTTTTGAAGAGCTGCGCCAACTCCCGGCCAAGCACGCTTTGTTGGCTGAAGAGGTCAAATAATGCATAACAGCGTGGATGACAGCGACGCCGGCATGGAACACACGGCCCCGGTCTGGGCCGTTTTTGGCGACCTGATGTCAGGCTTGCTGGGCGCTTTTGTGCTCATATTGGTCGGCGTGGTGGCTGTTCAAATGGAATTGACATCGCACCTGCAAGACGAAGTGAAAAAGCGCCATGTCGAGGAGCAGCGCCGCATGAGTCTGGAAAATGCCTTGGCGATTCCGCTGGCATCGGGGCGCATCACGCTAAACAACGGGCGCATTGGCATCAGTGGCCAGGTACTGTTCGCACTCAATTCGAACCAGTTGCAGCCTGAAGGTCGGCAACTATTAAATAGCCTGGTCCCCCCGCTGCGCGCTTATCTGACGGCACGCGATGAACTGCTGATGGTGAGCGGGTTTACCGACAACAAGTCCATACGAGGCGGCCCCTTCGCCGACAATTGGGAATTATCGGCCCAGCGCGCGTTGACAGTCACCCGCACCTTGATCGACGAAGGGATGCCGTCCTCCATGGTATTTGCGGCAGCCTTTGGTGCCGAGCAGCCGGTAAGTCCCAACACCGATGACGCTGCGCGCGCGCAAAACCGGCGGGTGGAAATGGCGCCCGTACCGAAAACCTCCAACGAAAAAACTCCGTCCCATGAATGAAGCGGATCGCAGGGAAATCACGGAGGTGCCACTCGATTCATCCCCTGATTTCAACACGCTAATCGCTTCCCTGCGCACAGCAGGCGCGGACCAGTTCGACCCCGTGCGTCTGCACTATATTGAAGCGCTGGCCAAACGCGCAATAGCGCATCGGGGGAACGTCAAACGCATGCTCGATGCCAAGCTGGCGCAAGCGCTGGCGGCGTTTAAAGAACGCTTTGATTTGGCCCAAGGTGATGCCAAGGAAACCGTCGCCGGCAGTATGCAGCAATATCCGCATGCGGCCGACGATCTGCAACGACTTTTTTCCACAAGCAATTTCAAAGAATTACGACGATTTATCACTACTCTGCAGACCCGCGAACAATGCGCAACTTTGAGCGCACTGGTGCGCCAACTTGAACAACATTCTCCGGAAAATTCTGATGCACGTTTGGAGGGAAATGTCGGAGCGCGCTCCGAACTGAAAACCATACGGAATTTCAGAAATACCTGGTCAAAACTGAGCGTCGACAAACAGATGGCACAAGCACTTGAGCAAGCTCCGAAGAATGCCGGACCGATTAATTCCCACATGCTGGTGCTGCGCTCACTGGCATTGATGCGCGATATCTCACCCGATTATCTTAACCGGTTCATGTCTTACGCGGATACCTTGTTATGTCTCGATCAATGCGAGAAAGAAAAACTGGACAAGCCAAAAAAACGCCAGATAGCGAGGGCGGGAAAAAATAAAGCGCAATGAAGTGCGCAAATTTCCCATCATTCCAGAAGCCGAATGCCCTCGCTTGTTGGCGCTGATTGAATCGTGACCCAACTGGTCAAATTTGAGTGCGCGCCAACATGCCAGCATTTCAATAGCTTCTGCCTTTGTAGTGCTGTCGTTCAGGTCGTCTTGCAGCTCGGTCAGGAATTCGTCAAATGAGGCGATTTCCTTGGTATTTTCTGGTGTATCCAGAATGGCGGCAATTCGGCTGATGTGGGTCTGTGCAATACGAGCAATGTCGCCCGCTCATTCATCCCAATAAAGACGATTACCGACTTTTTTCACTACCTTTATGTAAAGCGCCTAACAATGCGTAACATCCAAGCATGGCTTTGTTGCACAAATCAAAAGCTGACTACAACATCCCCTTACCCCACAAACTCAGGACACACGGATGGTGTCAGGTGTCCCTAATCGCGTGAAGCGATTAAGGATAGCTACACGCACTTGCAACTCTGCTAGGTTGTCAAGGTGACGTCCGCGTTGCTTGCTCTATGGCGGCAGCAGGACTCTGCGCGGTCATGGGTTGCACACCTGAGCAAGTTGAGAACGCATCAGAAATCGACATGGAACACCATCTTGGAATGACCTGCGATCCGATTGGCGGTTTGGTTCAAATCTCTTGTATAGAACAAAATGCCGTCGCATCTGTAAAGGCCATCAACGCAGCGCGCATGGCTTTGCACGGGGACGGCGTTCATCATGCGAGCCTGGATCAAGTTATCAAGACGATGCGTGAAACCGGCGCCGACATGCTGACCAAATACAAGGAGACTGCGATTGGAGGCCTCGCAGTCTACATCATCGAATGTTGACTGCAGCATTTGGCCAGGAGATCGAATCTTCTCGGTGAAAGCACTGGCCACCGCCGCACAGTCTATCGCTCGACCCGGCTAGAGCAATAACAGCCATAACTCAAACTGCAACCTAAAAATCAATTGATGACGTCGTTTGCACTGTCGGAGCCAATTGCATTAGAGCGTGACTCCGCAACAACCCCATCATGCTTTGCGGCTTGCTTTGCCGCTTTTTTTGCAGCTTGCGCAGCTAGTTTTATCTGTCGTTTGGATGCTACACCATCATGCTCAAATCGCTCTGAACGAGGGCCGTACAACATGCCGTTAGGTGCTTTTGGATAGAGTAAACTGCTGCTCGCAGTAGCAGAAAGTTTATAACTGATATCCCTGGAATTATTAACAATTTGGGTCAAAGCAGCCCCGATCAATGCGCCAACTCCGCCACCGCCAACATTATTTTTCGGATTATCCACAACCGATGCTGTCCCTTGCCACAATAATTTGCCAGTTTGTAAATCGACTAACTTAGCGTCCAATTGCACCGTCGCAACTGAAGCAAACACTTGGTACGACGAACCATATTGTTTCACCGTCACATACAACGCCGCATCTGCACCAAAAATACTGCGCAATTTTTCTATCGGTGCTGCATGCATTTCCGGCGGATTCACCAAACCATTTTGCTTGAACATTTCATCAACCAAGGTCACTGGCATAACGTAATATCCGGCTTCAGCCAATGGCCATGTCAATTGCGACAAGACGC
This sequence comes from Glaciimonas soli, assembly GCF_009497155.1. Lineage (GTDB taxonomy): Bacteria > Pseudomonadota > Gammaproteobacteria > Burkholderiales > Burkholderiaceae_D > Glaciimonas > Glaciimonas soli. The sequence goes on along the minus strand of NZ_WINI01000023.1, from coordinate 2,711 downwards.
TATAAGTCGCTTTCACATCCGGCGAATCATTGATCGGTGGCAGTATCAAGATCGATGTTGGGCGACTTTCTTTGAATGCAGAATAGTCATAAGCAGCTTGACGGTGTGCGCAACCGGTCATTAATACAGCCAGGACTACAATGATCAACATTCCTGCGCGATTTTTCAAAAACATTACATCCCCTTAGTTTTGACTAGGCTTTAATTTGCCTAATAAATAGTCCATGAATGTGGCTGATTCAGGAAACAGTTTTTTCTCTGCTTGATATTCCTGAACACTCTGATCATCTTTACCCGCATTCGCATACAACATCCCAAGATGAGCGTGATAACCAGGCGGCAAAGGATGGCCGCTGGATTCTGCTTGTTGTGTGTTTTTTTCGAGCTCGATAATTTGCTGAGTGCTATCTATATCCGAACTAGTAAAATATTGATGAACTTGTTCTTGATAATTTCCCCAGTAATAGGTTGACTTGGGGGCAGTGTTGCAACCGCCGAGTAACAAACCAATACTGACGCACAGCACAAAGCTGTACGATTTTTTTAAATCGCGTTTCATTATTTGTTTACCTGAAATTTTAGTTAAAAGGGCTTATTCGGCAGTGCGCCATGCGCCGGATTCCATCCCACTAACAAGGTGATCAACCGCGTCACGAATGGCCAAATCCAAAACTTTCCCATTCAACGTAGAGTCGTAGCTGGCAGTACCGCCAAAACCAATGATTTCACGGTTTGATAGGCTATATTCACCTGCACCTTGTGCCGAATAGACGACTTCAGAGGTTGTGATATTGACGATGTTCAGATTCACCTTAGCGTAAGCGATCTGCGACTTTCCTCGCCCCAATATACCGAACAACTGCTGATCGCCTACTTCCTTACGACCAAATTCAGTCACGTCCCCAGTGACAACATAATCGGCACCTTTAATATTTTGCTGTTGTTTTTTATAGGATGCTTCTTGCTTCGTTTCTGACAGATTGTCACGATCGAGTACATTGAAACGATTGCTTTGCTGCAAATGCGTAATCAAAATTGTTTTCGCCTGGCCACCGAGTCGATCAACTGAATCTGAAAATACGCCGCGCATAAAACTGGAACGATTGTCGAATTTACCTATAGAAATCGGCGTTTTTTTGCCAACATAAGGTGTCGCCGCTGCTGCCACCTGTTGGATAGGTAAAGTACGCGATTCTTCTGTTGAGCAACCACCAAGTATGGCGAGTCCCCCTAAGCTTCCCACTATCACTGCTGATGTAATAATTTTCTTCGTCATACAAACTCCTTTTGTTGTTTAAAAAAATACTGACACGGATTTTTAGCCTATAGCTGACTTTTAGATTCAATCTTCTTTTAATTCAAATTTTGGGGTCGCAAACACATTACCAAATGGGCCATGATTAAGTTGATCAAAGCTATCATAGCCACGCCCTTCTTCAAAAAATGTATCAACACCAAGATGCTCCTTGAAAGCTTTTCGACGTTGCGCCATTTCGGGTGGTTCGCTAGTAACATCGATCAACCTATCCGTCAATTGGATGTAAATCATGTCTTCACTAATTTGCTCTGCGACCGCGACTGGGGCACTCAATAGTTTTTCCTTACCAAACAAAGCAATATAAGGTGGGCCGAATATTGTCCCCAAAAATATGTCAGGTAGCCAATGACGTAAACCATGTGTCACAACGTGAATACGATCACTATATTTTGCAGAACCACTGACTCTGGCGAACTCACTGTAAAACGGGGTGTACACATCCAACAACGCCAAATCCGCATGTAAACGTACGCTAGATTTTTTCAGGTAATTTACCAGCGCATTTTGCTCCACCTCACCAAGCTCAACAGTGAAGTGAATGTTTGCATGCGTATCATGCACCTTTGGAGATTTACTACGCCATCGAACACCAAAAGAACCTTCAGCTTTAGGTTTTTTTTGCGTTCCCATCCAATCGCTTCGCAATGAGCTTTATTTTCAGGTATTAGCTGTTGCAAATTTTGAAGACTAAATTCTCTATCTGCGCGTTCGACCTCCCCCCCATTTTTCAGGTAAGACGTTCGGGAGCAAATCGCAATAAGTACGAACCGCATCAAGAAAATCAGCAGGCTTAAATAAAGACTGCGGACTCAAGATATTAAGACTAACTGGGGCTTTAAACTTCATTTAATACAATCCATTACGGGTTCTTCCATGGCGTAAATGATCCTGTCGCAGGGTTGTAAACCTTAATAGATCCTTGATATAAAACTAATTACAACAACTATATTTTTCGTCGCAGTGGTTTGCATGAGACTCATAATGTACATACCTATAAAAACACAAACCGTCGTACCGTAGCTAATGGCGGAATATATTTTTATCTCAAATTTCGTTAAATTATCTTTTTGGGGGATTTAGCATTTTCTTGACACTTTTCATCAAGAATCTCAAAGTTTAGTTAACGAATAACGGAACCAGCCAAAATGCTCAATATCGTCACAATCAGCACGAACAATACCCCTACCTTGGAAATCAAAGTGTGTCTTAACATCAATCTCTTCAGGAGTCAGCCAAGCTGATTCACATTCTTCACATAGAAGAAATAATTCGCCCGTATCTCGTATTTTCGTAACAAACAACCGCCCTTGTTCACATGCAGGACACACACTGGACCTCCCCCAATTCTGTAGACGTTTTTCAACTTCCGCGATGTAACTTTTCGAAAGTCATA
>NZ_WINI01000022.1 GCF_009497155.1 Glaciimonas soli | reverse complement strand
TATTCGTGAAGGTGGTCGTACTGTTGGTGCGGGTGTTGTTGCTGAGATCTTGGCAGACTAAGTAATAAATAAGCTGTAAGGCGCCGCGAATCGAGAAATTCTTGTTTCGCGGCGTTGATGTCTGATCGGGTTGTGTAGCTGAATAAGCAACTTGATTGCAAAAAGTGGTAAGGTTTAGTTGTAAAAGCGCGTTAGGGATGTAGCTCAATTGGCAGAGCGCTGGTCTCCAAAACCAGAGGTTGGGGGTTCGATGCCCTCCGTCCCTGCCACCGATTTAGGTGTTGTAGGGTACTGAAAGTATATCAACGTATGGCAAACCATCCTGTTCAAACTGTCAGCCCATCTGGCGACAAGCTCAAAGTAGTATTGGCAGTTTTGGCTGTCGTTGCCGGCGTAGTCGGCTTTTATTTTTTGTCGGATAAGACTACTGCTATTCGTGCTGGTGCGTTAATTGCTGGTTTGCTGGTAGCAATTGGCCTGGCTTGGACTTCGACGCAAGGTCGTGAGTTTTTGAGTTTTGCTAAAGAGTCTGTACGCGAAACTAAAAAGGTCGTTTGGCCTACGCGTAAAGAGGCTATGCAGATTACAGGAATTGTCTTCGTCTTTGTGTTGGTAATGGCGATTTTCCTCTGGGGAACAGATAAGCTCCTTGAGGTTTTATTGTACGACGTGATTTTAGGTTGGAAATAATAATGAGCGGAAGTACACACGATGACATGCAGGAAACGCCGGTTGAAGTAACAGAGGTTACACAGCCGGCTTCTGTGCCTGTGGGCAAGAAGCGCTGGTACGTAGTGCACGCTTACTCTGGCATGGAAAAAAGTGTGATGCGTGCTCTGCGTGAGCGCGCTGAACGTGCTGGCATGCAAGATCAGTTTGGCGAAATTTTAGTGCCGACTGAAGAAGTAATTGAAGTCAAAAATGGCCAAAAAGCGGTAACAGAGCGTCGTTTCTTCCCAGGTTATGTCCTGGTCGAGATGGAAATGACTGATGAAACCTGGCATTTGGTCAAAAACACCAATAAGGTTACTGGATTTATTGGCGGAAAATCGAACAAGCCGACGCCGATTCCACAGCATGAAGTAGATAAAATCATGCAGCAAATGCAAGATGGTGTTGAGAAACCACGACCTAAAGTGTTGTATGAAGTTGGTGAAATGGTACGTATTAAAGACGGTCCATTTACTGATTTCAACGGCAATGTCGAAGAAGTTAATTACGAAAAATCACGTGTACGCGTAACAGTAACTATCTTCGGTCGTGCTACTCCAGTTGAACTGGAATTTGGTCAAGTCGAAAAAGTATAAGACTGCAAAAAGAATAACGCAGGACGGGGCGCTGCAAATTCAACAGAAGCATGGATTTGCAAAATTCGTCATTATTAGTAAGAGAGGAGCCTCAGTAGTTTGATTTCATTGCTTCGTAGTAATGAAATTCGAATCAACAGGCGCTAATACTCATTTAACGTAGGAGCCATCATGGCAAAGAAAATTATTGGTTTTATCAAGCTGCAAGTACCAGCTGGTAAAGCAAACCCATCTCCTCCAATTGGTCCAGCATTGGGTCAACGTGGTTTGAACATCATGGAATTCTGTAAGGCATTTAATGCACAGACTCAAGGTGTTGAGCCAGGCATGCCAATTCCAGTTGTGATCACTGCTTTTGCAGATAAATCATTCACATTTGTGATGAACACTGCACCAGCAACTTATCTGATCAAAAAGGCTGCCGGCATCACTAAAGGTTCGCCGAAGCCACATACAGATAAAGTTGGCAAGATTACGCTAGCACAAGCGCAAGAAATTGCTAAGATCAAAGAGAAAAATTTAACTGGTGCTGATCTGGATGCAGCTGTGCGTACTATCGCCGGTTCTGCCCGTTCAATGGGCATCACGGTGGAGGGTCTGTAATGGCTAAGTTAACAAAACGCGTAAAAGCATTCAATGCAAAAGTTGATCGTACTAAAGCCTATCCATTTGATAGCGCGATTGCGTTGATCAAAGAATGCGCAACAGCAAAATTCAATGAATCGATCGACGTATCGGTTCAATTGGGCGTTGATGCAAAGAAATCGGACCAAGTGGTACGTGGTTCAGTGGTATTGCCATCGGGAACTGGTAAAAGTGTTCGCGTAGCGGTATTTGCTTCCGGCGAAAAAGCTGAGCAAGCTAAAGCTGCTGGCGCTGATGTTGTTGGTATGGAAGATCTGGCTGAGTCTATCAAAGCCGGTAACATGCCTTTCGATATCGTGATCGCTTCGCCAGATACTATGCGTATCGTTGGTACTTTGGGTCAAATTTTGGGCCCACGTGGTTTGATGCCTAACCCTAAGGTTGGTACTGTTACTCCTGACGTCGCGACAGCGGTTAAAAACGCTAAAGCTGGTCAAGTGCAATACCGTACTGATAAGGCCGGTATTATTCACGCCACAATCGGTCGTAAATCATTTACTGATGCAGAATTGAAAGCTAACTTGTTAGCTTTGGTTGATGCATTAAGCAAGGCTAAGCCTGCAACTAGTAAAGGTGTTTACCTGCGTAAGGTTTCACTGTCTTCAACTATGGGCGCTGGTGTCCGTGTTGAGCAATCTAGTTTGGTTGCCTAATAAAAAATTAAATCCTGATGAGATCACATGTTGATTTTATTGGGTGGATCTTTGGGCTGAGTTGACAGGTAACTGTCAGCTCAGACAATCAAAGACCGTTGGGCGGCGTGCATTGTTAATTTAAGTTTTTGTAAATTGATAATGCACAAAGTTAAAACGCCAGATGTGATTATTTGGTGCCCAACGCAGATGGTGTGCCCGAGCAAGTTTTGTAGTCTCGATATAGCGTATTTTTCAAATGGAAACTGCGTTAGAACTGAACTCCTAACTTCGGACGCCGTGTTCGAAACGATGCGAGGTAGTAGCCATATTCCGGTTACGTTAATACTGAGCATTATTAATGGAGATGGATCTTGAGTCTTAATCTGAATGACAAAAAGGCCGTAGTCGCCGAAGTTTCCGCAAAAGTAAAAAATGCGCAAACTATCGTCGTGGCCGAATACCGTGGCATCCAGGTTGGTCACTTGACCCAACTGCGCGCCAATGCGCGTACCCAAGGTGTGTACTTGCGTGTATTGAAAAATACATTAGCACGTCGCGCTGTTGAAGGTACTGCGTTTGCTGATCTTGCCTCTGCAATGACAGGCCCGTTGATCTACTCGATCTCGGAAGATGCTGTTGCAGCTGCTAAAGTCATTTCTGACTTTGCAAAAACCAACGATAAATTGGTTGTTAAGGCAGGTAACTATGCTGGTAAATCGCTTGATAAAGCGGCTGTTACAGCATTGGCAAATATCCCTAGCCGTGAAGTATTGTTGGCCCAAGTTGCGGGCATGATGATGGCTCCGGTTGCAGGATTTACGCGTGGTTTGGCTGCTTTGGCAGCGAAAAAAGAAGCCGAAGCTGCTACTGCTTAATTTTATTAAGCAGCGCCCGGCGCTTTTTAGTGTTAATACCAATCAGATGTAATTATCAAATATATTAGGAGTTTCAAATGGATCAAAATGCAATCTTAGACGCAGTTGAAAAATTGACCGTTCTAGAACTGAATGACTTGGTTAAAGCATTCGAAGAAAAATTCGGCGTTTCTGCTGCAGCTGTTGCTGTTGGTGGTGGTGCTGCTGCTGGCGGCGGTGCTGCTGCTGCTGAAGAGCAAACTGAATTCACAGTTATGCTAAAAGGCGCTGGCGCAAACAAAGTTGGCACAATTAAAGCTGTTCGCGAAATCACTGGTTTAGGCTTGAAAGAAGCTAAAGACCTGGTTGACGGTGCACCAAAACCAGTTAAAGAAGCCGTTTCTAAAGCTGACGCTGATAAAGCACTTGCAACATTGGTAGCAGCTGGCGCAGAAGCTGAAATCAAGTAATTTTAGTTTGCAAACGCGTCTCTCTTTATGATGAGACGCTGGAGTCAAAGTGCAGAATCTTACAAAAGTGAGGATTCGGCTTTGGCTCCTTTGTCGTTTTCGATTTTGTTGTTATTTGTTTTTGTAGTAAGTGTGATTCGTCAGTATGGCTAGTGTTAACTCGATTGAATTTGTCTGAATCGATTACACGGTTTTACCGCGGTCTTTTTTGCAGCCAAGCTTGAAGGGCTGAGACTTGAGGTTTCGTAGCTGTTGGGTTTTCTGATTGCTTAGGGCATTAACTGGCGTAGTTTTGGTTAATTACCTGGGTAAAAGGATGACTTATCGAATCCTGAACTCTCCATCCTTCCTGTCACTCACGGAGTGTCCATGCACTACTCATTTACTGAGAAAAAACGCATTCGTAAATCATTCGCGAAGCGTGCAAACGTTCATCAAGTTCCGTTCTTGCTGGCTACCCAGCTTGAGTCTTATTTAGGCTTTTTGCAAGCAGACAAAATACCGTCTCAACGCAAAAATGAGGGCTTGCAATCTGCTTTTTCATCTATTTTCCCTATCGTTTCGCACAATGGTTTTGCGCGTCTCGAATTTCTTTCTTATGTCCTCGGTGATCCACCGTTTGACGTAAAAGAATGCCAACAACGTGGATTGACGTACGCGTCGCCTCTGCGTGCCAAAGTACGTCTGGTCATTCTGGATAAAGAATCGCCAACCAAGCCGGTTGTCAAAGAAATGAAAGAACAAGAAGTCTACATGGGCGAATTGCCTTTGATGACTACGACAGGTTCTTTTGTCATTAACGGTACTGAGCGCGTCATCGTGTCGCAGTTACACCGTTCGCCTGGTGTGTTCTTTGAACATGACCGCGGCAAGACACACTCATCCGGTAAATTGCTGTTTTCGGCACGTATCATTCCTTACCGTGGCTCATGGCTCGATTTTGAATTCGATCCGAAAGACATTTTGTTCTTCCGCGTCGATCGTCGCCGTAAGATGCCTGTCACGATCTTGCTCAAAGCAATTGGCATGTCGAATGAGCAAATTCTGGCTAACTTCTTTGTTTTCGACAATTTCGCTTTGCGCAATGATGGCGCTGAGATGGAATTCGTCGCAGAGCGTTTGCGCGGTGAAGTTGCGCGTTTCGACATCACAGACAAAGCAGGCAATGTTCTGGTTGCCAAAGATAAGCGAATTAACTCCAAGCATGTGCGTGATATCGACGCTGCTGGCGTTAAGCATATCTCGGTTCCTGAAGACTATCTGTTGGGCCGTGTATTGGCGCGCAATATCGTCGATGCAGACACTGGTGAAGTGGTTGCCAATGCCAACGACGAGTTGACTGAAGAATTATTGGCGAAATTGCGTGAAGCCGATGTCACTGATATCCAAACGCTTTACACCAATGATCTGGATCAAGGTGGTTATATCTCGCAAACTTTGCGTAGCGATGACACCAATGATCAGATGGCCGCCAAGGTTGCGATTTATCGCATGATGCGTCCTGGCGAACCACCAACAGAAGATTCAGTTGAAGCATTGTTCAACGGCTTGTTCTACAACGAAGATCGTTACGATTTGTCGGCTGTTGGTCGTATGAAATTCAATCGCCGCATTGGTCGCGATGAATTGACTGGCGCGATGACATTGTCGAACGAAGACGTACTGTCCGTAATCAAGATTTTGGTTGAGTTGCGCAATGGTCGCGGCGAAGTCGATGATATTGATCACTTGGGTAACCGTCGTGTTCGTTGTGTCGGTGAGCTAGCGGAAAATCAATTCCGTGCCGGTTTGGTTCGTGTTGAGCGCGCAGTTAAAGAGCGTTTAGGTCAAGCTGAAGCCGATAACCTGATGCCGCATGATCTGATCAATTCCAAGCCGATTTCGGCAGCGATTCGTGAGTTCTTTGGTTCGTCACAATTGTCGCAGTTTATGGATCAAACCAACCCATTGTCAGAGATCACGCACAAGCGTCGTATTTCTGCACTTGGCCCTGGCGGTTTGACACGTGAGCGTGCGGGCTTTGAAGTACGTGACGTGCATCCAACGCACTATGGTCGTGTCTGCCCGATTGAAACACCGGAAGGTCCGAACATTGGTTTGATCAACTCGCTGGCTTTGTATGCGCGTTTGAACGAATACGGCTTCCTGGAAACGCCTTATCGTAAAGTTGTCGATAGCAAGATCACTGAGCAAGTTGATTTCTTGTCGGCGATTGAAGAAGGTCGTTACATCATCGCTCAGGCGAATGCGACTATCGACAAATCGGGCAAGCTATCTGATGAGTTGGTTTCTGCGCGTGAAGCGGGCGAAACAATTCTGGTGTCGCCAGAACGCGTTCAATACATGGACGTGGCAACCGGTCAGGTGGTTTCTGTAGCGGCGTCGTTGATTCCGTTCCTGGAACACGATGATGCGAACCGTGCGTTGATGGGTGCAAACATGCAGCGTCAAGCGGTTCCTTGCTTGCGTCCGGAAAAAGCATTAGTTGGTACTGGTATCGAACGCACCGTTGCGGTCGATTCGGGTACAACGGTTCAGGCTTTGCGCGGTGGTCTCGTCGATTACGTCGATGCTGGTCGTGTCGTTATTCGTGTGAATGACGAAGAAGCGCTGGCTGGTGAAGTCGGTGTTGATATCTACAACCTGATCAAGTACACACGTTCGAACCAGAACACCAACATCAACCAACGTCCTATCGTACAAGTTGGTGATCGCGTCGCTAAGCATGACGTTATCGCTGACGGTGCGTCGACTGACCTGGGTGAATTGGCGCTGGGTCAAAACATGCTGATCGCGTTTATGCCATGGAACGGCTATAACTTCGAAGATTCGATTTTGATCTCCGAAAAAGTCGTTGCTGATGATCGCTACACCTCGATTCATATCGAAGAGTTGTCAGTGGTTGCGCGTGACACCAAGTTGGGTGCCGAAGAAATCACGCGTGATATTTCGAATCTGGCTGAGAACCAGCTGGCACGTCTGGATGAAGCCGGTATTGTGTACATCGGTGCCGAAGTTGAAGCTGGCGATACGTTAGTCGGTAAAGTAACGCCAAAAGGCGAAACACAACTGACACCAGAAGAAAAACTGTTGCGCGCGATTTTCGGTGAAAAAGCTTCAGACGTAAAAGATACATCGCTGCGCGTGCCGTCAGGCATGGTAGGCACTGTGATCGACGTTCAGGTATTTACACGTGAAGGCATCGTTCGCGACAAACGTGCGCAACAAATTATTGACGATGAATTGAAGCGTTATCGCCTCGATTTGAACGATCAGTTGCGTATTGTTGAAGGCGATGCTTTTGAACGTCTGGAACGGATGTTGATTGGTAAAGTTGTCAACGGCGGTCCGAAGAAATTGGCTAAGGGTACTGCGATTACCAAGGAATACCTGGCTGATCTGGATAAATACCATTGGTTCGATATTCGTCCGTCAGATGATCCAACTGCCAACGCTTTGGAAGCGATCAAAGAATCTATCGCTGAAAAACGTCATCAGTTCGATTTGGCGTTTGAAGAAAAGCGCAAGAAATTGACGCAAGGCGATGAGTTGCAGCCGGGTGTACAGAAGATGGTCAAGGTTTACCTGGCAGTTAAGCGTCGCTTGCAGCCTGGTGACAAGATGGCGGGTCGTCACGGTAACAAGGGTGTGGTTTCACGCATTCTGCCGATTGAAGATATGCCACACATGGCCGACGGTACTCCAGCGGACATCGTGTTGAACCCATTGGGCGTTCCATCACGGATGAACATCGGTCAGGTTCTCGAGGTCCATTTGGGCTGGGCTGCTAAAGGTCTGGGTCTGCGTATCGGCGAAATGTTGAAAGCGCAAACCAAGATTGCAGAACTGCGCAAATTCCTGGCAACGATTTATAACGAATCGGGCAAGGTTGAAGATCTGGATAGTTTAAGCGACGATGAAATCTTCCATTTGGCAGAAAACCTGAAAAAAGGCGTGCCGTTTGCGACACCTGTATTTGACGGTGCTCATGAAGGTGAAATCAATCGTATGTTGAATCTGGCTTACCCAGATCCGATCGCTAAACAATTGGGCATGACGCCATCGAAAAACCAGGTAACGATGTATGACGGTCGTACTGGTGAAGCTTTCGAGCGTAGCGTCACTGTTGGTTACATGCATTACCTGAAACTGCATCACTTGGTTGATGACAAGATGCATGCACGTTCGACTGGTCCTTACTCATTAGTGACGCAACAACCATTGGGCGGTAAAGCACAATTCGGTGGTCAGCGTTTCGGTGAGATGGAGGTGTGGGCATTGGAAGCATACGGCGCATCATACGTATTGCAAGAGATGTTGACCGTGAAGTCGGATGACGTGAACGGCCGTACCAAAGTATACGAAAACCTGGTCAAAGGTGATCACGTAATCGAAGCAGGTATGCCGGAATCGTTCAATGTATTGTTGAAAGAAATCCGCTCGCTGGGTATTGATATGGATCTCGACCGTAATTAAGTCGGTTCATCGTCAACAGGTAAGGAAAAGAGAGTGGATGCAGTAATGCATCCATTCTCAGTTTCACCAAATTAAAGAATTTAGTTTTTTCACGCCAACTGGAGTGATACATGAAAGCACTGCTCGATTTATTCAAGCAAGTTCAGCAAAATGAACAATTCGACGCGATCAAAATTGGTCTAGCGTCGCCCGAAAAAATTCGTTCGTGGTCGTATGGCGAAGTCAAGAAGCCGGAAACCATTAACTATCGTACATTCAAGCCAGAGCGCGATGGTTTGTTCTGCGCCAAGATTTTTGGCCCGATCAAAGACTACGAATGCTTGTGCGGTAAGTACAAACGTCTGAAACATCGCGGTGTGATCTGCGAAAAGTGCGGCGTTGAAGTTACTTTGGCTAAAGTGCGTCGTGAACGCATGGGTCATATCGAGTTGGCATCGCCAACTGCGCATATCTGGTTCTTGAAATCGCTGCCGTCACGTCTGGGTATGGTTCTGGACATGACGCTGCGGGATATCGAACGCGTATTGTATTTTGAAGCATATGTCATTACCGATCCAGGTATGACGCCGCTGAAAAAATGCCAGATCATGTCGGAAGATGACTACGCAGCCAAGTACGAAGAATATGGCGATGATTTCACCGCATTCATGGGTGCCGAAGGTATCCGTGAATTGTTGCGTTCAATTGATATTGACCGTGAAGCGGAAACTTTGCGTCAAGACTTGAAAGATTCCAAGTCTGAAGCCAAGATCAAGAAATACGCAAAGCGTTTGAAAGTATTGGAAGCATTCCAGCGTTCAGGTATCAAACCTGAATGGATGGTGATGGAAGTATTGCCAGTATTGCCGCCAGAACTGCGCCCATTGGTGCCGTTGGATGGTGGTCGTTTCGCGACTTCTGATTTGAACGATTTGTATCGTCGCGTCATCAACCGTAACAATCGTCTGAAGCGTTTGATGGAATTGCGCGCGCCAGAAATCATTACCCGTAACGAAAAACGTATGCTGCAAGAAGCAGTCGATTCGTTGCTCGATAACGGCCGTCGCGGTAAAGCCATGACCGGCGCTAACAAGCGTCCGCTGAAATCATTGGCTGAAATGATCAAAGGTAAGGGCGGTCGTTTCCGTCAAAACTTGTTGGGTAAGCGCGTCGATTACTCTGGCCGTTCAGTAATCGTGGTTGGTCCACAACTGAAATTGCATCAGTGCGGTTTGCCGAAATTGATGGCGTTGGAATTGTTCAAGCCATTTATTTTCAACAAGCTGGAAGTGATGGGCATTGCCAGCACTATCAAGGCGGCGAAAAAAGAAGTTGAGAATCAAACGCCAGTCGTTTGGGATATTCTGGAAGACGTGATCCGTGAACATCCGGTCATGTTGAACCGTGCGCCTACATTGCATCGTCTTGGTATTCAAGCGTTTGAGCCAGTACTGATCGAAGGTAAAGCGATTCAATTGCATCCATTGGTCTGTGCTGCATTTAACGCCGACTTTGACGGTGACCAAATGGCGGTTCACGTTCCATTGTCGATCGAAGCGCAGATGGAAGCTCGCACATTGATGCTGGCATCGAACAATATCTTGTTCCCATCAAACGGCGAGCCATCGATTGTTCCTTCGCAAGATATCGTGTTGGGTCTGTACTACGCGACGCGTGAAGAGATCAACGGTAAAAACGAAGGCATGATGTTCCCTGATGTGTCGGAAGTGATTCGTGCTTACGATAATAAAGAAGTGTCGTTGGCTACCCGTATTACTGTGCGTATCACTGAGTTCCCGAAAGATCTGGAGACTGGTGAATTCGTTAAGACTATCAAGCGTTACGAAACCACAGTTGGTCGTGCGATCTTGTCAGAAATTTTGCCTAAAGGTTTGCCGTTCACAGTGTTGAATCGCGCCTTGAAGAAGAAAGAAATTTCTAAACTGATCAACACTTCATTCCGCAAATGCGGTCTGCGTGCGACAGTAGTGTTTGCTGACCAATTGATGCAGTCCGGTTTCCGTTTGGCGACTCGCGCTGGTATTTCGATTTGCGTTGACGATATGTTAGTACCGCCACAAAAAGTCGGCCTGATCGCTGCTGCTGAACAAGAAGTTAAACAGATTGAACAGCAATATTCATCTGGTCTGGTGACTGCTGGCGAACGTTACAACAAGGTTGTTGATATCTGGGGTAAAGCCGGTGATGACGTCGGTAAGGCCATGATGGAACAATTGAAAGTTGAAGACGTCATTCGTCGCGATGGTACTAAAGGCACACAAGAATCGTTCAATGCGATTTACATGATGGCCGACTCCGGTGCGCGTGGTTCTGCAGCACAGATTCGTCAGCTGGCAGGTATGCGTGGTCTGATGGCGAAACCGGATGGTTCGATTATTGAAACACCGATCACCGCGAACTTCCGCGAAGGTCTGAACGTGTTGCAGTACTTTATTTCTACGCACGGTGCGCGTAAAGGTTTGGCCGATACGGCGCTGAAGACAGCTAACTCCGGTTACCTGACTCGTCGTCTGGTTGACGTTACGCAAGATCTGGTTGTGATCGAAGATGATTGCGGCACGACTAACGGCGCAGCGATGAAGGCAATGGTTGAAGGTGGTGAGGTAATTGAAGCGCTGCGTGAGCGTATCCTTGGTCGTGTTGCTGCGCTTGATATCGTCAACCCAGAAACACAGGCAACTTTATACGAAGCTGGCACTTTGCTAGACGAAGATATGGTTGAAGAAATTGAGCGTCTGGGTATCGACGAAGTCAAGGTTCGCACACCATTGACATGTGACACACGTTACGGTCTGTGTGGCTTGTGCTACGGTCGCGATCTGGGTCGTGGCAGTCTGGTAAATGCCGGTGAAGCAGTCGGTGTTATCGCTGCGCAATCGATTGGTGAGCCTGGTACACAGTTGACGATGCGTACGTTCCACATTGGTGGTGCAGCGTCACGTGCAGCAGTAGCGTCAAGTGTTGAAGCGAAATCTAACGGTGTGGTGCGCTTTACTGCAACCATGCGTTATGTCACTAACGGTAAAGGCGAGTTGATCGTTATTTCCCGTTCAGGTGAAGTATTGATTACTGATGACCACGGTCGTGAGCGCGAACGTCATAAAGTACCTTATGGTGCGACCATGATTGTTAATGATGGTTTGACCATCAAAGCTGGCGCGATTTTGGCAACATGGGATCCGTTGACTCGTCCGATTATTACCGAGTACACCGGTACGGTACGTTTCGAAAACGTCGAAGAAGGTTCGACCGTTGCACGTCAAATCGACGAGGTAACAGGTCTGTCGACTTTGGTTGTTATCGATGCGAAGCGTCGTGGCTCTGTGACCAAAACTGTACGTCCACAGGTCAAACTGTTGAACGAACAAGGTCAGGAAGTCAAGATTGCAGGTACTGAACATGCTGTGACGATTGGTTTCCAGGTGGGTGCGCTGATTACTGTAAAAGACGGTCAGCAAGTTCACGTTGGTGAAGTGTTGGCACGTATCCCGACTGAATCGCAAAAAACACGTGACATTACCGGTGGTCTGCCGCGTGTTGCTGAGTTGTTTGAAGCGCGTTCACCGAAGGATGCCGGTATGTTGGCGGAAGTCACCGGTACGGTCGCATTCGGTAAAGAAACCAAAGGTAAGCAACGTCTGGAAATCACGGACATGGACGGCAACAAGCATGAGTTCTTGATCACCAAGGACAAGCAAGTGCTGGTGCATGACGGCCAGGTTGTGAACAAAGGTGAGATGATTGTTGACGGTCCAGCTGATCCGCAAGACATTCTGCGCTTGTTGGGTATCGAAGCATTGGCACGTTACATTGTTGACGAAGTTCAGGACGTGTATCGCTTGCAGGGTGTGAAGATTCATGACAAGCACATTGAAGTGATCGTGCGTCAGATGTTGCGTCGTGTTCAAGTGGTTGATGCTGGCGATACTGGCTACATCACTGGTGAACAAGTCGAGCGTTCTGAGTTGTTGGATGAAAATGATCGCATGAATGCTGGCGAGAAGATTCCTGCAACTTACGAAAACGTCTTGCTGGGTATTACCAAAGCATCGTTGTCGACTGACTCGTTCATCTCTGCAGCATCGTTCCAGGAAACTACTCGTGTCCTGACCGAAGCTGCGATCATGGGCAAACGCGATGGCTTGCGTGGCTTGAAAGAAAACGTCATCGTTGGACGTTTGATACCTGCTGGTACAGGTCTGGCATTCCACCGTGCTCGTAAAGCAAAAGACGAGTGGGAAGCAGAAGAACGTACAGCGTTGCTGCAATCTGAGCAACAAGCACGTAACAGCCAGGCTGACGAAGTGACATCAACTGAAATTTTTGGTACATCAGAAGGCGAAGCATAAGTTTTTAATTTATGCGTTAGCTAGTACTACATAATCGATAGCAATACAAAACGGCACTGGGAAATTTTCCCAGTGCCGTTTTTATTTATGGTTTGAGATTGAGTAAATCAACACAAATAGTCTACAAAGCAGGCCATTCCCGCGAACCCGGGAATCCGGGTTCCACGCTGTATGTACCTTCGCGTCGGCGAAGATGATGGGGATAGGTTCGAAATTCAATTTGACTCAAGCAATTATCAAGTGCGATAGATACAAGCTTGTAAAGACCATCTTTTCCAAAAAATAAAGCATAACAACTCAGTTGTTTTAGCTGCTAGAGTAGTACTTGTTTTACGGCGCAGAGTTGTGATTTCATTTCTTGCAATTTT
Source organism: Glaciimonas soli (assembly GCF_009497155.1). Lineage (GTDB taxonomy): Bacteria > Pseudomonadota > Gammaproteobacteria > Burkholderiales > Burkholderiaceae_D > Glaciimonas > Glaciimonas soli. The sequence goes on along the minus strand of NZ_WINI01000022.1, from coordinate 8,022 downwards.
GTTAAATGAAAATCGCCGCAGCGTTGGCCGAGTTTTACCTGTATGAGATGGATAAATTGTATTTATTCAATATGGGGGAGAATTCCTTGGCTCAAATACAACAACCGCAGCATGCTGATAACCGCCCATTGCAGCACGAAATTGCGGATGAAGTCGTCGCGCAGCTGGCATTCGGATTGCTGGCGCCACAGGCTTTTACATCGCCTAAATATCTCTATGATGTTCTTGGTTCTCGATTATTTGCAGCTATCTGCGAATTGCCAGAGTACTATCCGACCCGCACCGAAGCGGCAATTTTTGAGCGTTATGCATCGCAAATAATTGAGGCGCTTGGCGTCGGCTCAATCTTGATTGATCTAGGCGCTGGCAACTGTACAAAGGCGGCGAAATTATTTCCTGAGTTGCAGCCACGTCATTATGTTGCGATAGATATTTCCGAGCAATTTTCGCAAGAAGCCGTTATTTGTCTACAGCAGCAGTTCCCACATATCAAGATGACTTGCCTCGGCATAGATTTTTCCGTTGAGCTTGAACTGCCGTATTCAATTGCGCGTGAACGTCGACAATTCTTCTTTCCCGGATCATCAATTGGTAACTTTGCTCCGCTTGAAGCTTTAAGACTGTTGCATCGCATCCGTAAAACGATAGCCGATGATGGTGGTCTGTTGATCGGCGTCGATCTGATCAAGGATAAGGCGATTCTTGATGCTGCGTATGACGATGCGCTGGGAGTAACTGCCTCTTTCAACCGGAATCTTTTGCAGCATTTGAATCAGTTGCTAGATGCAGATTTCAATCTCGCTGAGTGGTGTCATCGCGGCTTTTTTAATCCTCAACAAAGTCGCATAGAAATGCATTTGGAAGCGAATAGCGATACCATCGTACGCTGGAAAAACGGGGGCATGCGACACTTTGCAAAAGGTGAGAGGATTCATACTGAAAGCAGCTATAAATATACGCAGCAAAGTTTTATTGATTTGCTCCAGCAAGCCGGCTTCGGCAAGGTGCAGAGCTGGTGCGATTCACGCCAGTGGTACATGGTTTGTCATGCGCAAGGGAGCTGAGTATGCAGCCGCAATCATCAGTGGTGGCGCACATAAATATGACTACGTTGGCGGCAACATTTTCTGCCGTGCGCGATGGTACTTTGATGTTGGCACAGCCCTTATCTGATGAAGATTGCTGTGTGCAGTCGATGCCGGATGCGAGTCCTGTCAAATGGCATTTGGCACATACCACCTGGTTCTTCGAGACATTTATCCTGGAGCGGTTTGAGACTGATTTCCGGCCATTTCATCCGGCTTTCAGAGTCTTGTTCAACTCGTATTATGAAGGAGTCGGGGAACAACATCCGCGCGCGCAACGTGGGTTGATAACGCGACCTTCATTGAGTGAAGTGCGAGCATATCGCCGCAATATTGATCAGCGTATGCAGCACGTGCTTGCTATGCCCTTATCCGAGCAAGTATCAAAGGAATTGGCAATGTTGGTGAAGCTGGGGTTGCAACATGAGCAGCAGCATCAGGAGTTATTGCTCACCGATGTAAAGCATCTGTTTTCCATAAATCCATTGAAGCCAGCGTATAAATCAGAAGAGCTGGTTTCAGATCAACTGCAGCGTAAAGGTGTTTTGCCAACCTTGCAATGGCAAGAATTTGAAGCCGGCATAGTAGAAATCGGCCATGCAGGAGCTGGATTTTTCTTTGACAACGAAACCCCTCGCCACCGCCAATTTATAGAGAAATTTTCAATAGCAACGAGGCTGGTGAGTAATCGTGAGTATCGGGATTTCATTGAGGATGATGGATACCAAAATCCACTGCTGTGGTTGGCGGCGGGCTGGGATTGGCTGACACAGCAGAGACTAACGCAGCCGTTGTATTGGCAAAAGTCGACCAATCAATTTGACCCGACATGGACGGAATTCACATTGTATGGAATGCGGTCGATAGCATTAGATCAGCCCATCACACATATCTCATTCTTTGAGGCGGAAGCATACGCGCGATGGGCCGGAGCGAGGCTTCCGACCGAGGCCGAGTGGGAGTGTGCTGCCAATGCTGTTGCGCCTCAAGATGGCGATTATTTCGGCCAAGTGTGGCAATGGACCTCCAGCAGCTACGCGCCGTATCCCGGTTATGCAGCGCTGGCAGGAGCGGTCGGCGAGTACAACGGTAAGTTCATGGCCAATCAATATGTTTTACGTGGGTCTTCTTGCGCGACTCCTGCTGGTCACGCGCGATTAACTTATCGAAACTTCTTCCCCGCGACTGCGCGCTGGCAATTTAGCGGGATGCGACTGGCGCGATCCTGAATTTGTCGAGAAAACACGCCAACAATACTATACGCACGCGGCCTTTCAGCGTCAGTCTTTAACTTGTACTAACGGCTTGCCACTATCGATCACCTCACGGCAATCTCCTTTGAAGTGAGAGTTGTCATAATCTGACCAACCGTAACTGTCGACATAGCGCTTATGTGGGCGCAAATGACTGCTGAGAAAGCTCTTCTCCAGATGTTCATCCGGATAGTGAATATCGGCCATGTCCAATAATGAATGGAAGATGTTTTCGGTGTTTAAACGAGCGTGTTTGTGACGATAGAGTTGATCAATTTTCTCTGGGTAAGTCGTCTTATATTGATCTGAATACCACATCAACGCCGGGATATGAAATTCGAATTGTGTGTTGTGGCCATGGAAGGCAATTTTGCAACTGCCGTCATACAAGGTTTCGCCGTGGTCGGATAAGTACATCATGGCGCTGAGCTGTTTGGATGCTTTCAGTGTCGTGATGACTTGCGATAAAAACCAGTCCGTGTAAAGCGTCGCATTGTCATAGCTATTGTTCAATGCCGGCTTGGTACTTCTGTTCGTATAGTCGGGGTCGTCCACGCCAAATAAGGATGGCTGCCATTTGTCGAACTGCTTTGGATAGCGGCGGCTGTAGTTCCAGTGGCTGCCAAGACTATGTAGCACAATGAGTTTTTTAGGAGCCGGATCAGCGATGGCCGCTTTCAATGGCGCCAGCAGCACCTCATCAAAGCTGGAGGCATCGGTAAAGCCGCCTAAATTGAGGAATTCGGTGGAATCGGCCTCATTGGCGAAGACCGAAATGGGCGTGTCAAATTTACCGTAAGACATTTGATTGGAAACCCAATACGTTTTAAAGCCGGCTTCTTTGTATGCGGTGATGAAGGACTTTTCGTCAAAGCCTGCGCGCAAGCTTTCCGTAATAGGTTTGCGTGTCAATATAACGGGAACCGATAAACGTGTGGCGGCGACGCCAGTTAGCATGTCGGAAAAACTGACCAGATTAGCCTCTTGCTTGAGTAGGGGATTGGTGTCGCGCTGGTAACCATTAAGGCTCCAGCGATCATAGCGAGAAGATTCGCCGATAACGAGTACCATAATTTGCGGCGTGTTTTGCTGGCTGGTTTGAGTGGCTTCAAAGCTGAAATGCGTGTTCTTGGATTGTAAATCGGTCAGATATTCGCGCTCTTGCCAAAAGTCGTAACCGCGAACGGCCAAGCCAAATGGCCAGGTACGGCCGAATGGTTCTGCCTGAAATGGAATACTGGCCCAACTCGGCAGTTTGCCCAAATTGAATGACGAGATGGTCGAGTTAAACGTCGAATCCGTGGGCGCTATATTAATGCCGGCAACCGGTAAATCGTGACTTTGCAGTGAGCTGCTTGCTGGTTTGCTGATATTTGCACTATGAGTTTGTATCTTCTGTGGTGTGCGTATGCCAACCTCCTGGCCGTACAGCCAAACGCCAAAACAACAAAATAATAGCAAACCGATAACCCAGCGAGAATTGCTGTCCCAGTCGAGATCACGAGTACGACAGGCCGCAATCCAACTCAATGCCCACCACAACACGACAAACAACAAAATGAACGCTAACAGCCAGATCTTGCTGCCTAAAAATTCAATCGCTTCACTTGGACTGGTCTCAACGATAAGTCCAAGATGGTGGGTGGAAATCCCCTGACCATAATACAAGCGCAAATACAGCTCAGTTGGCAGTGCGATAAACGCCGGAAGTAATAACCAATGAAAGCATGCCGGACGCTTAAATATCGCCCAAATGGTGACCCAGGCTATGAAAGTCATGGCAACAATGCGCGCAGGCTGCGTAACGCTTTGCCCAAACATCAGAGCCGCAAATGGCACCAGTGACAATAGGAGATAAGTTGTCAGGACAAAAAGATTGTTTCGACGCAGCAGAGAAGACATGATTAGCAGACAAAATAGAAGGTTTGCATTATGGCGTGAGTTTAAGGCGTTGTGAAAAATAGTCTTTGATCGTGAGCGCATGCAGAACGCGATGGTGATCCTTAGGGAAAGATCACGTGTTGCAAGTATCAGACAACCGTGCTTCCATAATAAGTAACGCGTTAACACAGTTGACCAAATGGCGCTATAGGAATATACTCGCCGGTTCTCGATTCTAGGTTTTTAGGAATCTACGCTCTTTGGCCTTCTTTTGTTGTCTGCGGTGCGTTCCCTCCTATATGCCCAATCGAACTGCGTGGGGCTTCTGCCCATCTGTCGCGCAAGTATCTGTCCAATCCCGGGCAATCGATTTCGGGATTTTGTTATTAATGTTTTATTTTGTTGGATAGAAAAAACGATGCCAACCATCAATCAACTGATTCGCCAGCCACGCGTATCTGCTGTTGTTAAAAGCAAATCGCCAGCGCTGGAAAACAGCCCGCAAAAACGCGGTGTCTGTACACGTGTTTATACAACAACTCCAAAGAAGCCAAACTCGGCTTTGCGTAAAGTTGCTAAAGTTCGCTTGACCAACGGTTTCGAAGTTATTTCGTATATCGGCGGTGAAGGTCATAACCTGCAAGAGCATAGCGTCGTGTTGTTACGCGGCGGCCGTGTGAAGGATTTGCCGGGTGTGCGTTACCATATGGTTCGCGGCGCATTGGATACTCAAGGCGTTAAAGATCGTAAGCAAGCACGTTCGAAATACGGTTCGAAGCGCGCTAAAGCTGCTAAGAAGTAATTAAGTCATTTCGTCAGTCGCAAGACTAGCGAATAGGTGTCGGTCCCCAATGGGCCGAGTAAGTGGAGAGCTATGATGGCTGTCCGCGAGAGTGTGGGTTAATCCGCACGCTCAACTGAAGATTGAAAAGGAAGTAACATGCCACGTCGTCGTGAAGTCCCCAAGCGGGATATATTGCCGGATCCAAAATTCGGTAATGTTGATGTTGCGAAATTCGTAAACGTCTTGATGTTGTCCGGTAAAAAATCGGTCGCTGAAAACATCATCTATGGTGCTTTCGAGCACATTCAAACTAAATCAGGCAAAGATCCACTAGAAGTGTTCGCATTGGCCATCGGCAATTGCAAACCACTAGTTGAGGTTAAGTCACGCCGCGTTGGTGGTGCAAACTACCAGGTGCCGGTTGAAGTGCGTCCTATCCGTCGTATGGCGTTGTCGATGCGTTGGTTGCGTGAAGCCGCTAACAAGCGTAGCGAAAAGTCTATGCCGCAACGTTTAGCTGGCGAATTGCTGGAAGCCTCGGAAGGTCGTGGCGGCGCAATGAAAAAGCGTGACGAAGTACATCGTATGGCTGAAGCGAACAAGGCATTCTCGCACTTCCGCTTCTAATAGACTGAGCCAGTGCATTTTCGTAAAGATCATTATGAAAACGCACTGGTTTTTATCTGAAATTTGTTCGAGCCGAGCGCATATTTTTAAACAAAATAGCGCTCGGTTTCGTGCATTAAAAGACTTAGGATTAAATCATGGCCCGCAAGACTCCCCTTGACCGTTACCGCAATATCGGTATTTCGGCTCACATTGATGCAGGTAAGACGACAACGACAGAGCGCGTTCTGTTTTACACCGGCGTAAATCACAAAATTGGTGAAGTGCATGATGGCGCCGCCACTATGGACTGGATGGAGCAAGAGCAAGAGCGTGGTATCACGATTACTTCTGCTGCGACCACTTGTTTCTGGAAAGGTATGGCAGGTAATTTCCAGCCGCACCACATCAACATCATTGATACACCAGGTCACGTTGACTTCACTATTGAAGTTGAGCGTTCGATGCGTGTATTGGATGGCGCTTGCATGGTTTACTGCGCAGTTGGTGGCGTGCAGCCGCAATCTGAAACAGTATGGCGTCAAGCAAACAAGTACAAAGTCCCACGTTTGGCATTCGTCAACAAGATGGACCGTACTGGCGCGAATTTCTTCAAAGTTTTCGATCAAATGAAAGCGCGTTTGAAGGCTAATCCTGTTCCTATGCAAGTGCCTATCGGCGCGGAAGATAAGTTCGAAGGCGTGATCGATCTGGTAAAAATGAAGGCGATCTATTGGCACGATGACACACAAGGTATGACGTTTGACTACCGTGATATTCCTGCTAATTTGGCTGACGAAGCTGCAAAATGGCGCGAAAACATGGTGGAAGCCGCTGCTGAAGCATCAGAAGAACTGATGAACAAGTATCTGGAAGACGGCGATCTGTCAGAAGCTGAAATCAAGGCAGCGATTCGTCAACGTACATTGGCAAGTGAAATCGTGCCTATGATGTGCGGCACCGCGTTTAAAAACAAAGGTGTGCAAGCGATGTTGGATGGCGTGATTGAATACTTGCCATCGCCATCAGACGTTCCGCCTGTCCCAGGTTTGGACGAAGATGACGAGCCGACTACGCGTAAAGCAGAAGATACTGAGAAATTCTCAGCATTGGCATTCAAGATCGCAACTGATCCGTTCGTTGGTCAATTGTGCTTCGTGCGTTGCTACTCCGGTACTTTGAATTCAGGCGATACCGTTCTGAACTCGGTTAAGGATAAAAAAGAACGTATCGGCCGTATCGTTCAGATGCATGCAAATCAGCGCGAAGAAATCAAAGAGATTTTGGCTGGTGACATCGCTGCTGTTGTTGGTTTGAAAGATACAACTACTGGTGACACATTGTGTGACCCAGCTTCGTTCGTAGTATTGGAGCGTATGGTTTTCCCAGAGCCGGTGATTTCTCAGGCTGTTGAGCCTAAGACTAAAGCTGACCAGGAAAAAATGGGCTTGGCATTGAATCGCCTGGCAGCTGAAGATCCATCATTCCGCGTGCGTACGGATGAGGAATCGGGTCAAACGATCATCGCCGGTATGGGTGAGTTGCATCTGGATATTATCGTTGATCGTATGAAGCGTGAATTTGGCGTTGAAGCGACTGTCGGTAAGCCACAAGTTGCGTACCGCGAAACTATTCGCAAAACTTGCGAAGAAATCGAAGGTAAGTTCGTTAAGCAATCTGGTGGTCGTGGTCAATACGGTCACGTGGTTCTGAAAATTGAACCGCAAGAACCAGGTAAAGGTTTTGAATTCGTTGACGCGATCAAGGGCGGTACTGTTCCACGCGAATACATTCCTGCAGTTGAAAAAGGTGTTCGTGAAACACTGACTTCAGGTGTCTTGGCTGGTTATCCAGTTGTGGATGTTAAAGTCACACTGTTCTTCGGTTCGTACCATGATGTTGACTCGAATGAAAACGCCTTCCGTATGGCTGCTTCGATGGCATTCAAAGACGGCTGCCGTAAAGCAAGTCCGGTTATTCTGGAGCCAATGATGGCGGTTGAAGTTGAGTCGCCAGAAGACTACGCTGGTACTGTGATGGGTGACTTGTCATCACGTCGCGGTATGGTGCAGGGTATGGACGAAATCGAAGGTGGTGGCGGTAAGATCATCAAGGCTGAAGTTCCATTGTCGGAAATGTTTGGTTACTCGACATCGTTGCGTTCGGCTACGCAAGGCCGTGCAACTTATTCGATGGAATTCAAGCACTATTCGGAAGCGCCGAAGAACGTTATCGATGCAATCGTGACTTCTAAAGCTAAGTAAAGCAAATTATCCACTTCTCTCATTGGAGAGAGGTGGGTGTTGAACTGTTGAAAATATAAATAATCGCTCTTTTTGAAGGAAGAATGAAATGGCAAAAGGCAAATTCGAACGGACCAAGCCGCACGTAAACGTCGGTACTATCGGCCACG
>NZ_WINI01000021.1 GCF_009497155.1 Glaciimonas soli | reverse complement strand
AGCAGCAATGTGACATCGTTGTCGACCGGTCTGAGCACGACGAATAGCAATGTGACGTCGCTGTCGAGTTCGGTATCGACTGGCATCACATCGCTGTCGACTGGCATGAGTACGTTCAGCAGCAATGTGACATCGTTGTCGACCGGTCTGAGCACGACGAATAGCAATGTGACGTCGCTGTCGACCTCGACTTCGACCAGCATCATGTCACTGTCGACTTCGACATCGACTGGCCTGAGTACGACTAACAGCAATGTGGGTTCGCTGTCGACTTCGACTTCAACGGGTATCAGCACCAATGCCAGCAACATCGGTTCACTGTCGACCGGTCTGAGCGCAACGAATAGTAACGTGACATCGTTGTCAACTGGCTTGAGCACGACCAACAGCAACGTGACGTCGTTGTCGACCTCAGCATCGACTGGGATTACTTCGTTGTCGACTTCGACTTCGACCGGCATCACTTCGCTGTCAACCGGCATCACCTCGCTGTCGACCTCGACTTCAACCGGTATCACTTCGCTATCGACTGGCTTGAGCACCACCAATAGTAACGTGACATCGTTGTCAACTGGCTTGAGCACGACCAACAGCAACGTGACATCGTTGTCGACTTCGACTTCAACCGGTATCGCTTCACTATCGACCTCGACTTCGACCGGTATCACTTCGTTGTCGGCTGGTTTGAGCACCACCAATAGCAATGTGACATCGTTGTCAACTGGCTTGAGCACGACCAACAGCAACGTGACGTCGTTGTCGACTTCTGCATCGACTGGCATCACTTCGTTGTCGACTTCGACTTCGACCGGTATCTCGTCACTATCGACCTCGACTTCGACCGGCATCACTTCGCTGTCAACCGGTATCACTTCGCTGTCGACTTCGACTTCGACCAGCATCGCTTCGCTGTCAACCTCGACTTCAACCGGTATCAGCACCAATGCCAGTAACATCGGTTCATTGTCGACCGGTCTGAGCGCAACGAATAGCAACGTGACATCGTTGTCGACCTCGGCATCGACTGGCATTACTTCGTTGTCGACTTCGACTTCGACCGGTATCGCTTCGCTGTCAACCGGTATCACTTCGCTGTCGACTGGTCTGAGCGCGACCAACAGCAACGTGACATCGTTGTCGACTTCTGCATCGACCAGCATCACTTCACTGTCGACCTCGGCATCGACTGGCCTGAGCACGACCAACAGCAATGTGGGTTCGCTGTCGACTTCGACTTCAACCGGTATCACTTCGCTATCGACTGGTTTGAGCACAACGAATAGCAACGTGACATCGTTGTCGACCTCGGCATCGACTGGCATCGCTTCGCTGTCGACTTCGACTTTGACCGGTATCACTTCGCTATCAACTGGTTTGAGCACAACGAATAGCAACGTGACATCGTTGTCGGCCTCGGCATCGACTGGCATCGCTTCGCTGTCGACCTCGACTTCGACCAGTATCACTTCACTGTCGACCTCGGCATCGACTGGCCTGAGTACGACCAACAGCAATGTGGGTTCGCTGTCGACTTCGACTTCAACCGGTATCGCTTCACTATCGACCTCGACTTCGACCGGTATCACATCGTTGTCGACTGGTTTGAGCACCACCAATAGCAATGTGACATCGTTGTCAACTGGCTTGAGCACGACCAACAGCAACGTGACCTCGTTGTCGACCTCGGCATCGACTGGCATCACTTCGCTGTCGACTTCGACTTCGACCAGCATCGCTTCGCTGTCAACCTCGACTTCGACCGGTATCAGCACCAATGCCAGCAACATCGGTTCACTGTCGACCGGTCTGAGCGCAGCGAATAGTAACGTGACATCGTTGTCAACGGGCTTGAGCACGACCAACAGCAACGTGACATCGTTGTCGACCTCGGCATCGACGGGCATTACTTCGTTGTCGACTTCGACTTCGACCGGCATCACTTCGCTGTCAACCGGCATTACTTCGCTGTCAACTGGCATCACCTCGCTGTCGACCTCGACTTCAACCGGTATCACTTCGCTATCGACTGGCTTGAGCACGACCAACAGCAACGTGACGTCGTTGTCGACTTCGACTTCAACCGGTATCGCTTCACTATCAACCTCGACTTCGACCGGTATCACATCGTTGTCGACTGGTTTGAGCACCACCAATAGCAACGTGACGTCGTTGTCGACCTCGGCATCGACTGGCATCACTTCGTTGTCGACTTCGACTTCGACCGGTATCGCTTCACTATCGACCTCGACTTCGACCGGCATCACTTCGCTGTCAACCGGTATCACTTCGCTGTCGACTTCGACTTCGACCAGCATCGCTTCGCTGTCAACCTCGACTTCGACCGGTATCAGCATCAATGCCAGTAATATCGGTTCACTGTCGACCGGTCTGAGCGCAACGAATAGCAACGTGACATCGTTGTCGACTGGCTTGAGCACGACCAACAGCAACGTGACGTCGTTGTCGACATCGACATCGACTGGCATTACTTCGTTGTCAACTTCGACTTCGACCGGTATCGCTTCACTATCGACCTCGACTTCGACCGGCATCACTTCGCTGTCAACCGGTATCACTTCGCTGTCGACTTCGACTTCGACCGGTATCGCTTCACTATCGACCTCGACTTCGACCGGCATTACTTCGCTGTCAACCGGTATCACTTCGCTGTCGACTTCGACTTCGACCGGTATCACTTCGCTATCGACTGGCTTGAGTACCACCAATAGTAACGTGACATCGTTGTCAACTGGCTTGAGCACGACCAACAGCAACGTGACATCGTTGTCGACCTCGGCATCGACTGGCATTACTTCGTTGTCGACTTCGACTTCGACCGGTATCGCTTCACTATCGACCTCGACTTCGACCGGCATCACTTCGCTGTCAACCGGTATCACTTCGCTGTCGACTTCGACTTCGACCAGCATCGCTTCGCTGTCAACCTCGACTTCAACCGGTATCAGCACCAATGCCAGCAACATCGGTTCACTGTCGACCGGTCTGAGCGCAACGAATAGCAACGTGACATCGTTGTCGACTGGCTTGAGCGCGACCAACAGCAACGTGACGTCGTTGTCGACCTCGGCATCGACTGGCATTACTTCGTTGTCAACTTCGACTTCGACCGGTATCGCTTCACTATCGACCTCGACTTCGACCGGCATCACTTCGCTGTCAACCGGTATCACTTCGCTGTCGACTTCGACTTCGACCGGTATCACTTCGCTATCGACTGGCTTGAGCACCGCCAATAGTAACGTGACATCGTTGTCAACTGGCTTGAGCACGACCAACAGCAACGTGACATCGTTGTCGACCTCGGCATCGACTGGCATCACTTCGCTGTCGACCTCGACTTCGACCGGTATCACTTCGCTGTCGACTGGCTTGAGCACCGCCAATAGCAACGTGACATCGCTGTCAACTGGCTTGAGCACAACGAATAGTAACGTGACATCGTTGTCGACTGGCTTGAGCACTACCAACAGCAACGCGACGTCGTTGTCGACCTCGGCATCGACTGGCATCACTTCGCTGTCGACCTCGACTTCGACTGGTCTGAGCACAACGAATAGCAACGTGACTTCGCTGTCGACCTCTGCATCGACTGGCATCGTGTCGCTGTCGACCTCGACTTCGACCGGTATCACTTCGCTATCGACTGGCTTGAGCACCACCAATAGTAACGTGACATCGTTGTCAACTGGCTTGAGCACGACCAACAGCAACGTGACGTCGTTGTCGACCTCGGCATCGACTGGCATCGCTTCGCTGTCGACTTCGACTTCGACCGGTATCACTTCGCTATCAACTGGTCTGAGCACGACCAACAGCAATGTGGGTTCGCTGTCGACTTCGACGTCAACGGGTATCAGCACCAATGCCAGCAACATCGGTTCATTGTCGACCGGTCTGAGCGCAACGAATAGCAATGTGACATCGTTGTCGACTGGCTTGAGCACTACCAACAGCAACGTGACGTCGTTGTCGACCTCGGTATCGACTGGCATTACTTCGTTGTCGACTTCGACTTCGACCGGTATCACTTCGCTATCGACTGGCTTGAGCACCACCAATAGCAACGTGACATCGTTATCAACCGGCTTGAGCACGACCAACAGCAACGTGACGTCGCTATCGACTTCGGCATCGACCGGTATCACTTCGTTATCGACTGGTTTGAGCACAACGAATAGCAACGTGACATCGTTGTCGACTTCTGCATCGACCGGCATCGTGTCGCTGTCGACCTCGGCTTCGACCAGCATCACTTCATTGTCGACCTCGGTATCGACTGGCCTGAGCACGACCAACAGCAATGTGGGTTCGCTGTCGACTTCGACTTCAACCGGTATCAGCACCAACGCTAGCAACATCGGTTCACTGTCGACCGGTCTGAGCGCAACGAATAGCAACGTGACATCGTTGTCAACTGGCTTGAGTACGACCAACAGCAACGTGACGTCGTTGTCGACCTCGGCATCGACTGGCATCGCTTCGCTGTCGACTTCGACTTCGACCAGTATCACTTCGCTATCAACTGGTTTGAGCACAACGAATAGCAACGTGACGTCGCTGTCGACCTCGGCATCGACTGGCATCGCTTCGCTGTCGACCTCGACTTCGACCAGCATCACTTCGCTGTCGACCTCGACTTCGACCAGCATCACTTCACTGTCGACCTCGGCATCGACTGGTCTGAGCACGACCAACAGCAATGTGGGTTCGCTGTCGACATCGACTTCAACCGGTATCAGCACCAATGCCAGCAACATCGGGTCACTGTCGACCGGTCTGAGCGCAACGAATAGCAACGTGACATCGTTGTCAACTGGCTTGAGCACGACCAACAGCAACGTGACGTCGTTGTCGACCTCGGCATCGACTGGTATCACTTCACTGTCGACCTCGACTTCGACCGGTATCACTTCGCTATCGACTGGCTTGAGCACCGCCAATAGCAACGTGACCTCGTTGTCAACCGGCTTGAGCACGACCAACAGCAACGTGACATCGTTGTCGACTTCTGCATCGACCGGCATCGTGTCGCTGTCGACCTCGACTTCGACCAGCATCACTTCATTGTCGACCTCGGTATCGACTGGCTTGAGCACGACCAACAGCAACGTGACGTCGTTGTCGACCTCGGCATCGACTGGCATCGCTTCGCTGTCGACTGGTCTGAGCACAACGAATAGCAACCTGACTTCGCTATCGACCTCTGCATCGACTGGCATCGTGTCGCTGTCGACCTCGACTTCGACCGGTATCACATCGTTGTCGACTGGCCTGAGCACCACCAATAGCAACGTGACATCGCTGTCAACTGGCTTGAGCACGACCAACAGTAACGTGACGTCGCTATCGACTTCGGCGTCGACCGGTATCACTTCGCTATCGACTGGATTGAGCACAACGAATAGCAACGTGACATCGTTGTCGACCTCGGCATCGACCGGCATCGTGTCGCTGTCGACCTCGGCATCGACCAGCATCACTTCATTGTCGACCTCGGTATCGACTGGCCTGAGCACGACCAACAGCAATGTGGGTTCGCTGTCGACTTCGGCTTCAACCGGTATCAGCACCAATGCCAGCAACATCGGTTCACTGTCGACCGGTCTGAGCGCAACGAATAGCAACGTGACATCGTTGTCAACTGGCTTGAGCACGACCAACAGCAACGTGACGTCGTTGTCGACTTCGGCATCGACCGGCATCGCATCACTGTCGACCTCGACTTCGACCGGTATCGCTTCACTGTCGACCTCGACTTCGACCGGTATCACTTCGCTGTCGACCTCGGCATCGACTGGCATCGTTTCACTGTCGACTGGCTTGAGCGCAACAAATAGCAACGTGACATCGTTGTCGACCTCCGTATCGACTGGCCTGAGCACGACCAACAGTAACGTGACGTCGCTGTCGACTTCGACTTCGACCGGTATCACTTCGCTATCGACTGGCTTGAGCACCATCAATAGCAACGTGACATCATTGTCGACTGGTCTGAGCACGACCAACAGCAATGTGGGTTCGCTGTCGACTTCGACTTCAACGGGCATTAGTACCAACGCCAGCAACATTGGTTCACTGTCGACCGGTTTGAGCACAACGAATAGCAACGTGACATCGTTGTCGACTGGCTTGAGCACCACCAATAGCAACGTGACTTCGCTATCGACGTCGACATCGAGCGGCATCGCTTCGCTGTCAACCTCGACATCGAGCGGCATCGCTTCACTGTCAACCTCGACTTCGACCGGCATCACTTCGCTGTCGACTTCGACTTCGACCAGCATCGCTTCGCTGTCGAGCTCGACGTCGACCGGTATCACTTCGCTATCGACTGGCTTAAGCACCATCAATAGCAACGTGACATCATTGTCGACTGGTCTGAGCACGACCAACAGCAACCTGACATCGTTATCGACTTCGGCATCGACCGGTATCGCTTCGTTGTCGACCTCGGCTTCAACCGGCATCGCTTCGCTGTCGACCTCGACTTCAACCGGTATCACTTCGCTGTCGACTGGCTTGAGCACTACCAATAGTAACGTGACATCATTGTCGACTGGTCTGAGTACGACCAACAGCAATGTGGCATCGTTGTCGACTGGTTTGAGCACCACCAACGGCAACGTGACATCGCTGTCGACTTCAGCATCGACCGGTATCGCTTCGCTGTCGACCTCGGCTTCGACCAGCATCACTTCGTTGTCGACCTCGACTTCAGCTAGCATCACTTCGCTGTCGACCTCGGCATCGACTGGTCTGAGCACGACCAACAGCAATGTGGGTTCGCTGTCGACTTCGACTTCAACGGGTATCAGCACCAATGCCAGCAACATCGGCTCATTGTCGACCGGTCTGAGCGCAACGAATAGCAACGTGACATCGTTGTCGACTGGCTTGAGCACGACCAACAGCAACCTGACATCGTTATCGACTTCGGCATCGACTGGCATCACTTCGCTGTCGACCTCGACCTCGACCGGTATCACTTCGCTGTCGACTGGCTTGAGCACTACCAATAGTAACGTGACATCATTGTCGACCGGTCTGAGTACGACTAACAGCAATGTGACATCGTTGTCGACTGGTTTGAGCACCACCAACAGCAACGTGACATCGCTGTCGACTTCAGCATCGACCGGTATCGCTTCGTTGTCGACCTCGACTTCGACCAGCATCACTTCGCTGTCGACCTCGGCATCGACTGGTCTGAGCACGACCAACAGCAATGTGAGTTCGCTGTCGACTTCGACTTCAACCGGTATCAGCACCAATGCCAGCAACATCGGCTCGTTGTCGACCGGTCTGAGCGCAACGAATAGCAACGTGACTTCGCTATCGACTTCGACTTCGACCGGTATCACTTCATTGTCGACCGGGCTGAGCACGATCAACAGTAATGTAACGTCGTTGTCGACTGGTTTGAGTACCACTAACAGCAACGTAACGTCGTTGTCAACTTCAGCATCGACTGGCATCACATCGCTGTCGACTGGCATGAGTACGTTCAGCAGCAATGTGACATCGTTGTCGACCGGTCTGAGCACGACGAATAGCAATGTGACGTCGCTGTCGAGTTCGGCATCGACTGGCATCACATCGCTGTCCACCGGCATGAGTACGTTTAGCAGCAATGTGACATCGTTGTCGACCGGTCTGAGCACGACGAATAGCAATGTGACGTCGCTG
>NZ_WINI01000020.1 GCF_009497155.1 Glaciimonas soli | reverse complement strand
AAATGGCAAAAGGCAAATTCGAACGGACCAAGCCGCACGTAAACGTCGGTACTATCGGCCACGTTGACCACGGTAAAACCACGCTGACAGCAGCGATTTCCAGTGTGTTGACAAAGTTAAACGGTGGTGAGAAGCGCGATTTCGCGTCGATTGACTCGGCGCCAGAAGAAAAAGCACGCGGTATTACTATTAATACATCGCACGTAGAATACGAAACAGCGAGCCGTCACTACGCTCACGTTGACTGCCCAGGCCATGCTGACTATGTTAAAAACATGATCACTGGTGCGGCGCAGATGGACGGTGCGATTCTGGTTGTTGCGGCAACAGACGGTCCTATGCCACAAACACGTGAGCACATCTTGTTGTCACGTCAAGTTGGCGTTCCATACATCATCGTGTTCTTGAACAAGTGCGACCTGGTTGACGACGAAGAGTTGTTGGAATTGGTTGAAATGGAAGTGCGCGAGCTACTCACTAAATATGAGTTCCCAGGCGACGACACTCCTATCATCAAAGGTTCGGCACGTTTGGCGTTGGACGGCGATACTGGTCCATTGGGCGAGCAAGCGATTGTTGCCTTGGGCGATGCGTTGGATAGCTACATCCCAACGCCAGAGCGCGCAGTTGACGGTAAATTCTTGTTGCCAGTGGAAGATGTATTCTCGATCTCAGGTCGCGGTACAGTAGTTACTGGTCGTGTAGAGCGCGGTATTGTTAAGGTTGGTGAAGCGTTGGAAATCGTTGGTATTCGCGATACACAACAAACAACTTGTACTGGTGTTGAAATGTTCCGCAAATTGCTGGATCAAGGTCAAGCTGGTGACAACGTTGGTGTGTTGTTGCGCGGTACTAAGCGTGAAGACGTTGAGCGTGGTCAAGTATTGGCACACGTTGGTTCGATCAAGCCGCACAAGAACTTCACAGGCGAGATCTATGTGTTGTCGAAAGATGAAGGCGGTCGTCATACACCATTCTTCAACAACTATCGTCCACAATTCTACTTCCGTACTACGGACGTAACTGGTTCGATCGCTTTGCCAAAAGACAAAGAGATGGTGATGCCAGGTGATAACGTGTCGATCACAGTAACATTGATCAACCCAATCGCGATGGAGCAAGGTTTGCGCTTCGCTATTCGTGAAGGTGGTCGTACTGTTGGTGCGGGTGTTGTTGCTGAGATCTTGGCAGACTAAGT
>NZ_WINI01000002.1:57153-64472 GCF_009497155.1 Glaciimonas soli | reverse complement strand
CAAAGTCAACAGGATGGGTTTGGCGGCTTCATACAAGGGGTTACGGGCAGCAAGGATGAGCGCTAAACGTTCGTTGATGTGCGATGACGGTTCGGCGGCTCGGCTGGCGAGGGCGTCGATATGCTTGTCTCGCTCCCTTATATCTGTCTGGGCTTGAGATGACAGGCCAGTGCTAGATGGCATCTGCGTTGGAGCCTTAATTCCATCGTCCCAGCTGGCATTATTTTCATCTGCAACATTCAGCTGGGTCAGCGAAGACGGCTTAGCTTTATTAAGAAGCTTAGACATATATTTTGTCCTGTTAAGTCTAGTTAATAGACCATTCTCAGGAGCAAATAACCGCCCCCTTCACGTCGGGTAGAGGTTTGCGTTGCGAGTGTGGCGGATGGGCGCAACTCTAAATTGTCCGAATCTTTTTGAATTGGGAATAGCTCATTTCCATCTTTGTCTTTGAGAAGTGCTGCTTGCTCATCTGGGCTAAACACAGTTTGTTCGCTTGCCTTTTCCTTTGCAGTTTCTACATCAAGGCGATAACCCGGAGCATCATCGGCGGCTTGCAACGTTTTAACGCGGGAATAAATAATGTTTTTCGTATCATCTGGCAATGCCTGAAAATTCGACCATACTTGACTGTTATAGGGTGTCGTTGGTGCTTTTCCTTTAGCGAATTTCAAAACTTGTTCGGTTTTTTCTTCATTCGTGATGTAGCCAGATAAATAAAATCCGGCCAAAGAATCGTGTACCTGATGGGTCAATAACGATAAGAAAGGGGCACCGTAACCGACCATCGGGTTTTCAAACTCTTTCAACGCCCACAGTTCATCATTACTGACGGGTGTTTTATTTTTATAGCGATAGTAGAGCCAACTATTGTGACGCGGGTAACTTGGATCGACCAGTGCATAGTCGCGTTGCTGCGCACTCGCGTCATAAGGAGTCATCATTTTCCCTTGTTCGAAAATCCGCAAACGTAATGCTGCCAAATCGATTTTCAAATAGTCGTTGTAGCTATAGGCATCTTCCTGCTCTTGAGGGGTTGAAGGGCGATAGCATGGCACCGCTTTAAAATCATTGAGATATTGCTCTCGATACGCATAAAACAAGCCCATATGCTTTTGTGTCATCTTGTGAAAATCATCGGTCAGTACATTGGGGTCTTTCGGATCAACTTTTTCATCGCCTTTATACGCTTCCTTAAAGGCTGCCATATAGGCACTCCATGAAGTACCTAGATCGCTGTCGATGTCGTAATCTTTCTTGAGACGATCATCCATTACACAATACGGTAACAACGGCACGCCCGCAGTGACGGCCGCCTTGTGCATATGCAGCAGCGGTATCTGCGATATTAATTGCCCCATACTCTTTGCTTTACCTTGTTCCTTTGGCCCATAACCACCACCCACATCACAATGCACGCCGGGATACATGACTTCCGTCACATTTTGACCAGTGACACGGGTAACTGGAAAATTCATGCGTTGTTCATGGGCGGCGATGTAATGCACAGTTTGTTTAACGCAGCCGGGTAGGGGTTTCAAAATCTCACCAGACCAGCCAGCGTGGCCAGTGAAGGGAACGGGTAAGGTAAGCTTCATCGAACTGTTAGTGCCCACTGACGAAACACTGTCGAATATGCCCAGAAAATTAATCTCTGCCGGAATACCAGCAAACATACCATCGACTAAAACATCGTTAAACCAATAACAGAATGCGCGTGCTTGTACTGCCCCGCGCGAAAAGCCAAACACGTTTAATGTGATTTTAGGGATATATGGTTGATCTTTTTCTTTACGTTTCTTGATTAATTCGTCGGTAATTTTTTTAAACCAGGTACGACGTGTATCACGTGTTTCGTGAGGATCGCGTAAGGAGTCGTTACCTTCCACATCTTTTGTGTATTGCTTGAGTTTGGCGCTAATGGCTTGGTCATTAAACATCTGTATGTCATCATTAAAGGCTTGATGTACTGCATT
The DNA here is from genome assembly GCF_009497155.1 of Glaciimonas soli. Lineage (GTDB taxonomy): Bacteria > Pseudomonadota > Gammaproteobacteria > Burkholderiales > Burkholderiaceae_D > Glaciimonas > Glaciimonas soli. The sequence continues at coordinate 62,496 of NZ_WINI01000002.1, read as the reverse complement.
GTAAACTTGTAGCAATCCGAATATGATACGAGCCTGTCCACCCCAGCCAAACGCTTTCCCATCTGAATCTTCACGTAGTTCATTATTTTCTGGGAAGCGTGTGCCGACACCCGGAGCGTAGATTTTGTAATGCCCAACAACTTTTAAATTGCCATCGCCATCGAAAGATTTGTGCGCTTTATATAATTTAACGACGTTGGTATGACTGCCAATTGGCTCATCACGAATCATATTGTTGTTTGTGCCATCGAAAAATACTCCAATATTGACGTTTTTCTGGCACGGAGGAATATCGGTGGTTGGCTTACCTTCTTTGAGTATGCGACAAGCTACGTCAGTAGTATCCGGCATCATGCAGGCTTCGGCGCGATCAAATATTGACAGAGGTGCGGATCGAATTTTAGCGGTCATTTTTATTCTTCCTCTGGTGGAGCAACTTTGATAGTTGGGGCGATAGGATGATTGGGATTCAGCGCGCCTATCAGTGGCGATGAAACTACTCGCACCTCATCATTTTGGAAAAAATGAACATATAGAGTTCCTGCCTCGTCATATTTTCTGATAGTGGTAGTTTTTTCTATCCAATTATCCTTACCCTTAATCGGACGATTCCAACGAACTTTGACTTTCATACCCGGTTGCCATTGTTTAGGAAGCATATAACCAGCGGCAACGAGACCGCCACAACTTAACCCATTTGCCATCCGCTTGCTAAATGGTTCTTGCACAGAATATGAATAGATATAGCCAACGCCATCGTGCGCATAGCAACGTAGACTCACATACGCCATCGGCACATTCACCACTTTCATCGCGGTGTATTTCGACAGGTCTTCAGTGTTTTTAGGTGTTGTGCTGCAAGCACTCAATGCGAGAGCAGCGACTAATAATAATGAGTATTTGATGCGCATTGATCTTCCTTCATTAAATGTTCTGTGAAAAATCATTTGAGCTTGCGACATGCCACATCAGTCGTGTTCGGCATCATGATAGCTTCCGCGCTATTACTTATAGACAAAGGTGCCGATAGAATTGATCCGCTCATTTTATTCTTCCTCCGGTGGGGCAATAACAACATCCTTAAGAATTGGATGTAAGGGACTTTCTGAGCCATATAGAGGAGAAGAAACTACTCGTACTTCATCATTTTGAAAAAAGTGAACATATAATGTTCCTGCCTCCGCATACTTTCTGATAGTGGTAGTTTTTTCTATCCAATCGCGTCCATTAGGTTTCCAGCGAACTTTAACTTTCATGCCAGGTTGCCATTGTTTAGGGAGCATATAGCCAGCAGCAACCGTACCGCCGCAATCTAGTCCATTTGCCATACGCTTACTAAATGGTTCTTGTACAGAATATGAATAGATATAGCCAACGCCTTTATGTGCAAAGCAATTTAGACTCACGTATGCCATCGGTACATTAACCACTTTCATCGCGGTGTATTTCGACAGGTCTTCAGTGTTTTTCTGTGTGCTGCAAGCACTCAATGCGAGAGCAGCGGCTAATAATAATGAGTATTTGATGCGCATTGATCTTCCTTCATTAAATGTTCTGTGAAAAATCATTTGAGCTTGCAACATGCCACATCAGTCGTGTTCGGCATCATGATAGCTTCCGCGCTATTACTTATAGATAAAGGTGCTGATTGAATTGAGCTCATTTACTCTTCCTCTGGTGGAGCAATTTTTACACTATCTAAAATTGGATGCTTAGGGTTACCTGCAGCATAACGTGCTGATGAAACCACTCTAACTTCATCATTAATAAAAAAATGTACTGTAATGTTCCCGGCTTCTTCATACTTTCTGATCGTAGTAGTTTTTTCTATCCAATCGCGTCCATTAGGTTTCCAGCGAACTTTAACTTTCATGCCCGGCTGCCATTGTTTTGGTAGCATATAGCCAGCAGCAACAAGCCCCCCACAACTTAGCCCACTTACCATGCGATTACTAAATGGTTCTTGGACGTAGTAAGAGCCAATGTAGTCAACCCCATCATGCCCATAGCAATTTAGGCTAACGTATGCCATCGGCACATTGACCACTTTCATCGCGGTGTATTTCGACAGGTCTTCAGTGTTTTTAGGTGTTGTGCTGCAAGCACTCAATGCGAGAGCAGCGACTAATAATAAAGAGTATTTGATACGCATAAAATTTTCTTTGTAGTCGGTTATTGAATGAAAAATTATTGATACTTGGATCCTCAGCGCCATTGGTTCTTATTTGAGGAAATTAATCGCACTTCGTCATTTGCAAAAAAATGTACCGTCGCAGTTTTTGGGATGTCATATTTTTCTATGGCGACATTTTTTTCTATCCAGTTATCTATTCCTTCAATAGGCCGATTCCATCGTACTTTGACACTTATCCCAGGAGTCCATTGATCTGGCAATGTGAAAAGACCGCCGTAATAAGCATTACGACGACAAGGTAAAGCGCTTATCACTTCTTCACTAAAAGGCTTCTGTATAGAGTAGGAGATAATATCGCCAGCCCCATCATGCACATAGCAACCGATACTGACAGTTGTCACAGGTATTTTGTAACGCAATAATGATTTATGTTTTGAAACATATTCACTCCTGTCAATTCCCTCGCGTTGTGCCTGTATGTTTATCAATGGCAATACAAGGGCTTTGATTCGTGGAATGTCATCATCACGATAATTTATCTGTTGCAATGCATCTTGTGCGATTGTGTATTGTTTGTATGGGGAAATTCCTTGTAATAGCTCTGGATACTCTAAGCTGACCATGTGAATTATTCGATCCGGCTCAGTCAGATCCCTAATTTTTCCTCTTTGAATTTCAGTTAAACTCATTGCACTTATAAAAGTTAAATTTGAATCAGAAACTGGTTTTGAGTTGAATAAATTTTCTGGCAAAACTAGTTTTGAAACAGGGATATTGGTGTAAATACCCTTACGGTTAATATATTGCCAGTGTTCGATAGGGCCCGATAAAACACTCCATTGCTCGGCTGTGTAAATATTTGGTAAGTCCTCAATTACACGACTATCGAAATAATTCCCGGTACTGCAAAAAGAGGAATTTAGCACTGGCGGGACACAGCGGGCGCTAATCAGTTTTCCTAAATGATTAGCTAATGGTTCTAGGTCAACATAACTTTCTAAGCGGCTAACAAAGTATTTTCCTTCAACTGGTTCTGTCAAAATCTTAATCTCTTCTTTGGCACCAGCCGGTAGCGCATCAACATCAATCAAAATGGCGTTTATACGATTTGGTTCGGGTACTTCATTACCGTCTTGTATCTTTTTAAAGAAATTGCCTTTCATTTTTAAAAATGACAGTGATTCTTTTTGTAAAACACTCATGTCTAGTAAAACATAATGGTGCAATACGCCATTCTCAACATATTGAGATTTATTAAAAATAATCCTGTAGTTATTTGGAAAATTCTCAGGAGTGTCAGGAAGAATTTCTAGAGGTTTTCTGTGTTTACTTGTTATGTCATCCCAAATTGATGATTGATAATTATCTGAACCGCATCGTGTCCCTCCACCGCCTAAACCACAGGCTGTCGTTTTCAAGAAACATCCGTTAATGAGTAAGATGGAAATGATTAAAATAAGATAAGCGCAAAGTTTATGAAGCATAAAATTCTTTCTTAAAACGATTTGCGAATGGGCTTCTTAAGGTGCGGAAGAGCGACGCAATGCAGCCTCAACGCCAATTTTTTGCGCCTGATCTAACAATTCCAACGCATAGGTGCGATCTGAAAATGTAATGGCCTTCATCATCAATGCATAACGTTCTGGTTCGCTGTTGATGCCACGCAGGGTCATCTCTCCTAATAAATTACTGATCATGTTGTAGAGCACAGATGCTTTGCGCCCCTTAATAAGTTGTTGCGCTTCTTCTGCCAGACTGCACAGAATGGTATCTGCCTCAGTATCAGCCACTAAACGCCCATATTGTCTATTCGTGATATCGATTGCATTGGCTTCGCCGATCTCCGTTGCTGCATAAGAAGCCGCATCCACATATGTCCCTGCAATGGTGGTGAGCGTACCCTTGCGATTGATCACATGCCATGCAGTGAAACCAAAACGGAAAGCTTCCAGTTGTGTTTCGCTAAGTGTTTCTAAAATATTTAAGGTGTTTAAGGTGTCGGCAAAGCGGATTACAAAACGCAGGCGATCCGATGGCGTATGCACTTGCAAAAATGGTGCAAAGTGGCGTTGCAGCGCTGTCAGTGATAACGGCGTCTGCAAGAAGCTGAGCATGGGTTTGCCTTGTCCATAGGCGAGTAATTGCGGTAAATTATTTTTACCGAGACGAATCAAAAATGGCGAGACTTCTTCGTAACCGCTGATGCTCGAGTCACCATACAGCGAGACAACGCCGGTATCGCTTTGCTGGCTGTTCTCCCATAGTTGCAGTCCTAGTGCTTTGTCGTAGACGCCATCGACTAGCGCATAGGCATGTAGCTTGCCTTGTTGTGCTTCATGCTCGGCAATGGTGTTGCTAATGGCGGTAACGATTTGACTTTGTAATTCTGGATGGTGTGGATCGACGCCGTGGTACATGGTCACTTCCTTATCGATGATTATTGTTTTTGCGCGGCGAGAGCGGATTTAGCTTTCATCGCCGCTTCCATACATTCTTTGCATATCGTTTGATGAAATTGTTGGAATTGCTGCTGCACGGCCATCGGCCCCATGGTTGCCATCGGTTTTGACCATACGGTGTGATCACCCAATGTGCGACCAATAATGCCCGTCGCATCAATCACCCATTCACTGCCACCAGCCTGCAAGCGGATACCGGTCTTGGCTTTCAGATTGATCCAGTCCGTCGTACTGATAATGTCGAAAACTTTCTGCGCAATCAGTTCAATATTGCCACTCTGTGCCTGTACACGGATATCACCTGCATTGGCAAACATGCGCATGCCGTCTTTTTGGACGAAGACCGAAAACTGTTCTTTGGTGGAAGCGTAGATGCCACCGCCACTGGTGAATGAAATATGATCAGTGCTGGTCAGCGCAATGTGTTTACCGCTGTAGAGATGCGCTGACTTTGGCGCTGTCATCAGGAGTCCGGCTTGACTGGCGATGGCCAGATGCGGTTCGGTGAATTCTTTGAGCGCACCACTGCCTTTGATGACGTCAGCTTGATGCTGCAAATCTGCAGTGACATTTTTTTGTTCGTTGTTTTGTGCCTTGGAAGTGGTGGCGTTGGCGGCCATTTCATTGGTCAAGGTCAATGCTTCGACCAGCAGATTGTTGATCTCTTGCACGCTCATGGCGTTACCCGCCGCACCCAGTCGAGCGTAGGTGGTAATCAGCATCCCCAATGCCGCACGTAGCGCTGCGTGA
>NZ_WINI01000002.1:0-57028 GCF_009497155.1 Glaciimonas soli | reverse complement strand
AGTACCGGACAGCGCTTGCTGGGAAGGCAGTTGCCACGGTGGGAGATTATTTTGATTGTTGACGTACCCAATAATGATCGGCTGATCAACGTCGCCACTGATAAACGAGAGTATCGCTTCACTGCCGATGCGCGGCAGGTGGGTGCTGCCTAGCTGGTTGCCCGACCACATTTCACTGGTACGTATCCAGATGCTGCTGTTCTGGTCATTCTGGCCGACTCTATCCCAGGTAAATTGGATCTTGATACGACCATATTGGTCTGTCCAAATCGGCTGATTCTCTGGCCCTACTACCAGCGCAGTCGCAGTATGGATAACTGGTTTGGGCGTAATGCGTTCAGGGTGATAGTCAGGTCCCTTTACCGGACAGACTTCAAAATCACAATCGACGCGATACTGTTGACCGCCATCCGAGCGCTGTGTTTCTTGCGAGACATCCACAATCGTAAGCGTGGTGGACAGGACGATGTAGCCAATATTGGCGGCTTGTTGCGGATGACCTTTTATCGTCGTAATACAGCCGGTGGGTAAACCGCGCAAATGACCAGAGCCGCTTCCACGCTGGGCTGCATTGCTAATTGCCTGCATCCGCATCGCGCTAATGAATTTTCCTTCATCAAACGGGTCATTGCCTTCTTGCTGGGCACCTGCTTTCGGCTGGCTGTAATTAGCGCTGGCATGATATTCGTACTGCTCCAGATTATTGAGCGCCGTCGGACGCAGCACTTGATTGCTGACGGTTAAATCGGCTCTGGGCCGGGTGTAATCATATTCCGTCGTTTTATAAACCCCAGAAACGAGCTTCCGCGCTGGCGTGAAAGCATGAATGGTTTCTTCATCGATTTTTTTGCCTTCGGTATAAAACGCCAGTTCGTGATAGGCCTCGCTAGGGGCCTGGCGAAAAGAACTATTACAGTCACCGAGAATTAAACGATGCGCGCCATCGCTGTGTTCAAACCAATAGGAGATGCCCCATTCCTCACACAAGCGACTAAAAAATGCAAAATCAGTTTCGTTGTACTGCATTTGTATATCGCGCTTGGGATAACGTTCCTCAGCGGATAAACGTTTTTCGACTGGAAATGGGTAGGCTGCCAAGATGATATCTAGAACCTCAGGCGCGGTCTTATCTTGGAAAATTTTGCAGTCAGTACTTAATGTGGCGAGATACAACCAAGGCCGTATGGTTAATTCATATAACGCATGCCGACCTTCTTCGCGTAGGAATTTAGCGTCGGAGATCAGACCAGAAATCTCTCGCACCCCAGCACCGATATTTCCCCTTCCAGTACCGCCCGGCATCCCTGCAATGAATGTTCCGTTACCTTCGAGCTGGATGGCAATGGTCAATTCATGACCAATAAAATCATCCAGATTCGCATTGGCAGCCGCATAAGTCCGATAGTTTTGGATGTCCGGCGTAGCAAAACAAATCTTGAATTCGGATAACGCATTGACCGCTTCGGTACCCGAAATGGAAACCGGCACCATTGACGGTTGACCTGCAATGAGGGGAATGACCGGACTGGTAGTGCTTAGTATGCGTGTTGCATCAAACAAGATTGTCTCCCAATATAATTATTGCTATATAGAAATGAATTATTGATAACGCTAAAATTATTGTGCTTGCAGGTAGTCGCATGGCACTAGCGAAATTGCACTAACGGCATTTCAGTATTTGTGATGTCGGAAAACTAATCCTAGCAGTGAAATGCTTGATTTCCTAATAAGCTAAGGGGGTGTTTTTTTAATTTATATGGTATAAAAATTAAGAGAATTTTTGATGTAATTTTTATAGAGAATGGGGTTTCTCATAGAGGGGTGTCGCTGTTTTGGATGTGCGGATGATATAGCGAAGGGAGGGGAAATGTACGATAGGGGCGAAATGCCATATGTCTAATTGGCAATAATTTAACTATCGTTAACAATTCAAGACTTTGGAGTAAAAAGATTGTTAGTAGTTTTATATCAGCCTTACCCCAGTAGTTATTTATTTGGGGGATTTCTACATTGAATAATGCGGAAATGACGAGTGTAAAAACATATGCATGTTTTGATTAAGCAGGCGCTTTTTGTTTTTTTGAGATGAAAATGTGTAGCTGGAATTGGACGAGAGTTTTATTTTGCGGAGCAAGCTTGAAATTGCGGAGCAAACAAAAACGGCATACATCGCTGTATGCCGCATAAATACTGGTGGCCCCTCGCAGAGTCGAACTGCGCACCAACGGATTATGAGGCCTGATATAAATTGAGTATTTATGCGGGTTTACGATGATTTCTGTTCGGAAAATGGCAGAAATTAGATCGTTTAAAAGTCAGTGTTAACGCGCCCCAGAAATTTTTTGCCGACCAAACTTTTCACGGTTATGCCATGGTTATGCAATAAATATAGCTGGCTGGTATTTGTTAAGTACTCATCTCCAAGCAGATTCTTTGAGCGCCTATAAATGTACTGGCAACGGACGATCGGTTTAACATCTTCCGGCGCATAGGTTCGTCCTCGCAAAATAATCGTGATATATTTAGGCAAAGTATTTCATTCCCCTACCGTAATTATTCCTGTCGCATAGTAATCTGCGGCTTATGTTTTAGCACACGAAATATTGCTTAATAGGCAATTAAATCTTCCATCCTATGACGAAAATTCTTCGACCAAATACCTTAGGTGATATCACAGCAGAAAATGATCATCGGATGTTGGGCGATGCATTTGTGCCTACCTCTGACTTTCGAACCTTAATCGAATCGGACGACCGCACCGTCGTCGTGGGACGACGTGGCACAGGTAAGAGCGCATTGTATTATCAGTTACAGAAGCACTGGGCCTCCGACAAAAAAGTAGTGGTACTAAGTTTTTCACCTGATGACACAGAAATTATTGGTTTTCGATCACTGCTAAAACCTTTCTCTTCGTCATTTAGCCTTGCCCGAGCCTCCACTAGGTTATTGTGGAGATATGCGATGTTGATGGAAATTTCATCAAATATTGCTAAGGACTACAAGCTTAGCCATCTTTTAGTTGATGACGAGATTCTGAACACGCATATAAAAAAATGGAAAGCGATTCCCGGTGATTTTCTTACCAAATGCCGAGTTACCGCAAAGATGTATCTCTCGAATATTCTTCCAGAAGAGGCAGTAGGCGACCTGCCCGGAAATCTGGACTTAAGTTACATTGAGACAAAGGTTGTGTCTCTACTAGAAAAAGCCGATAGACGGTTTGTAATTCTTATGGATCGGTTAGACGAGGGTTATGAGCCGGATTTAATTGGAATAGGCATCATCACCGGACTTGTTTATGCTTCTATCGAACTAAATAAGCGTTCCGAAAAAATCCGACCAGTAATATTTTTGCGCGATAATATTTATCGAACTCTTGCGAAAGAAGATCCGGACTACAGTAGAAATATTGAAGGTCAAGTCATGCGGTTGCATTGGGACTGGGCACAGCTGTTGCAGTTAGCGGCGGCGCGAATGAAAACTGCATTTAGTCTCGACCTCGAAAAAGACCAACGTATTTGGGATAGATGTACTTCTGGGGAACTCCAAGGGCGAGATGGATTTAAGAAATGTCTTCAATTCACTCTTTATCGACCTCGTGACCTATTGTCATTACTTAACGAGGCATTTTTCTGCGCAGCTCGCGAGCAGAGAGATACGGCTATCATTACCGACTTAGATTTTGCGGCGAAATCTATTTCTGTCGCTCGACTTGAAGACCTTATTAAAGAATACCAACGCATTTTTCCATCCATTCAGGTTGTAGTAAATGTTTTCTCAGATGGAGAGCCTGAGTTGAGTGTGGCAGCGGCTATTGCACTACTGGACGTGGCATTCAAAGAGGAAGAAAGTGAAAGGCTGTCCCCAGTAATTTGCCAGGACTTACTCCTTCTTCGCCCAAGTGGAATTCTGCAAGCTCTTTACAGTATAGGTTTTTTAGGCGCACAAGATGAAACAACGCCCACGTTTACGTTCTGCCATGATGGAAGAACACCAGATAAAGGTTTCCATGATAATGGAAAGCTTTTAATTCATCCATGTTATTGGCTGGGGTTAAATTTAGGTCGTAACGCACTTAAACCGGAAGAAGCCGAAGAGATCAACGACGAATATACAGAAATTAAGGTGCAATCAGCTACACCCGAAATTCGCAACACGAAAATCGGCCAAATGATTGCACAGCTAGAAAAAATTCCAATGGGCAGAGAAGGTGAAAGCGAGTTCGAGCACTGGTGCCTAGATGCCCTCCGAATTATTTTTGCTTCCCACTTAGCAAATATCGAAAAACATCCCAATGGTGCGGCTGTCCAACGGAGGGATATTGTTGGAAGGAACACCGAGCAGTCTGATTTTTGGAAGAGGTTGCGTGCGGATTATCAGGTAAGGCAAGTTATTTTCGAGGTGAAAAATTTTCTCGATGCCGGACCAGCTGAGTACAGGCAGTTACAGTCCTATCTCACCAGTTCGTATGGAAAGCTGGGTTTCTTAGTAACCCGCGACATAGATGAAAATCTGCGAGCTGGAAAGGATCTTGATTGGGTGAAGGAAATGTATTTTTCTCATCAAGCAATTATCGTCAAATTTCCTGCAAAGTATATATGCAAGTTGCTGCAAAAGCTTCGTAGTGTTGAGAAGCACGATGCAATTAATCGCCAATTAAATGCATTGCTTGATGCATATGAACGCACATATCTTGGAATAAAAAGCACGCGCCGAAAGAGTTGATTAATCGAGTTCGCTCGAAAATGGTAAACCTGTTTTTTGAAGCAATCGGTGAATTATCACTTATTGAGCTGTCTGTTTTTATTAGACCATGACAGGGCGAGCCGGAATGCCGTGATCGTTATAGTAGCCTACGCAGCATGAGTTATCTGAACCTTCCGGATGGAGAGTAAAGGGCTCCTAGGAATAATCTTCAAGTATTGAAGGGGAATTTGAAGAATGACAGCATTACGCCAACCAATCCTCGGAGAGCCGCATAAATACTAGGGGTAACGCGGGTTCGAATCCACTTTCTCCGCCAATAATACATATAATCCCTTGATTTCATTAGGAATCAAGGGGTTTTTCTATTTCAACTATCAAATCAACATCAAATATTCCCGTGTAACTTTCGTTTCAATTCCACTTCGTGAGTACTGCAATTAAATTGCATGATGCTATTGTGTATTGTAATTATATCAATTAATAATTGTGCTAATTTGTTGATGGGATCAATTACTTGTTGTCGATTTTGTGAGCTTAATTGATGGAAGGTAATTCGCAACTTGGCTTTATCGTCATCAGTCGTGTAAAAATAAGATATGGGTACGCCCAATATTTTACCCAATAAAGTTGCCGTCACACCATAAAGGAGTCGTCTGTTTCTTTTTGAGCCTTACTTCCCTTCCTAAGCAAGTGCCTCGATAGCTTTTCTACCAACGCTATAATCAATTGACGATCAACTACTGAGTTCTTTGCAATCATTTGCGAAATGTACTCTGCCTGATCTGATGATCGCCTACTGCCTTCTATCAAAAACGATTCAACACCACATTTGAATAAATCTGCCAACTCGTAGAGCTTAAGTATGCCCGGGCTAATGAGTCCACGCTCTATGCGGGAGTAAGCTTCGCTACCTATACCAAGATGCTCTGCTACCTCCTCTTGCGTATAGCCTGCAATTTTTCGTTTACGGGCGATGACCTTACCAATCTTCATATTGATTATCTGTTCTTTTGTCACTATCCGACTCCGCGTTGTGGAACAACTCAGATAGTCGAACATCGACTGTTTTCACGTAACAACTAAAATAGTTGCAATAAGACTATTTGCGATATATTATTAGATTCATATAGTTGAAATTCAACCTTATTGATTGAATGTGAGCAAAAGTGATCCAACGTGTAACCAAGATAGTTGTGCTTCTCAGTACCATCGGATTAGCCATTCCTGCGCAAGCACAAGCCATTCCGTCAGCGTGCGAACAGTGGTTTAAGGCAGTAGAAATCTGTACACAAAGTGCAATAAATATGTATGAGAGGGTGGATATTAAAACTGCCAAAGACCTGAGACAAAGTTTTAAGGTTTTGCAGTCCGCAAGAAGCAAAGTTCGAAAGGCGATAGTACGTATTGGTGAGGATGCTGTTGCAGAGCGCTGCACTAAATCCGAATTTATCAATGGTATGAATAATGCGCTGTCTGCCGTTACAGTACCTTTGATATTTAGTAATGCGCTGGATGCTAAATGCCAAGGCAGCATCAATAGCATTGTGCATTAATTTATTACAACGAAAACAATAGGAAAGGCAGCAAATGGCTCATCAAGTAACACTTAGAATTCACTCTTCTCTGAAAATTTCTATGTACTTCATTAAAAACCTTCTGTGGTTAGTTTTCTTTTCCTCCACCTTAGCAAGGGCTCAGGATTTTGACGCCTCAAACTATCCCCCTAAGCTACCTGATTTAAGTGCAGCAAACAAAAATGTCAATAAGCTATTTCAAAAAATAGTTTCAAAAGTGCCGGAAAATGAACAGCGAATCCTTCTATCTAATGAAGGAAAGCTTGTGCTTACAGCAGCAATGACAATTAACAGCAACAACCGACACTATCGTGGCGTGAGTCGTGATAGAGCTAAAGTAATATATGACTCGATTTCAGTATCCGAAGATCGTTCGACCGTGTGCGTTAGGTATCACGACAATAACAATCTAACTACAGAGTATGTATATTCAAACGGTTTGATGATGGCTACGTTGTCGCTCTATCAGGATATGTGTGAAGAAACGGATGCTGCGTTATTTGATGTAACTAAAGCTGCACAAAAATATACATATCTTTTTAGATAGGCTAACTATTTTCAATACGAAAAGCCTCACAATTTTTGAAAGAAAAGCGCTGATTTCATTTCTAAGGAAGAGTTACATGAATCGTAAATGGATTGCTTTAGAACTGGCTGTATCGGCAAAATCCGTAAGTTATCTGCCGTTACCTATCAACTGCATTATGACGGTCAGCGCTATGTGCTACCTAAAAGCATTCAGGCAATGATGATGGAGTATTGAGGATGAACACATACAGCCAGCATGCTAAAGAACTGTGGATGCAAATTAAATTGCCTGTAACCACAATCTACGTATCAGCACTGTCTTGCCTTTTATTGGTAATGCTGTTTTCAATATTTTCTATTTGTACATCACCAGCATTTTTACAAAATTTGCCGGTAGTCAAGGTGATCAATTTCCCGGCGGCTACTGTGATCGTAATTACGCGATAAATTGATATGCAAGGGTAAATACATAAACCCTCCTAGTTAGGTTGATACTTAATCTAAACACACTTCTCACTGCTTTACTCTAAATCATGCGTACAACTGGAAATTTTCTGTGGTTTGTTTTGTTCGGCGGCTTTTGGATGTGGTTGCTTTGGTTAGCGGCTTCATTACTAGCATTCATTTCCATAATAGGAATCCCTTGGGGCAGATCGTGTTGGAATCTCGCATCTTTGGCAGCGGCACCTTTCGGCAATGAAGCAATAGATCGTCAAGAACTCACACAAAAGTCAGACATCGGAACCTCTTTCCTTGGGTCTCTAGGTAATATCATCTGGTTCATAGTTGTGGGCTTCTGGCTTGCAGGTGCTCACCTAGTTTGCGGCCTAGCATCGTGCATTACGGTCATCGGAATACCCTTTGGACTCCAACATTTCAAACTTGCAGGTCTTTCAATGATGCCGATTGGCAAAGCAATTGTCTCTGCCGAATTGGCAAAGGCGGCACGGGAAGAAAATGCTCGCATTAATCTTGAAAGAGTAAGGTCTGGTACAAAGATTTTCGACATAAAGAAATATGAGGAATAATTTTTGAAACATTTCTAATTGACACTAGGTATTATGAAAAAACAATTAATAGCTTTATCAATAATTATAATGTTTAACTCCAACGCACATGCTGATGATGATAAAAGCATGACAACCCGCGCTGGAAAATTAAATATTGTTGGCGACTTTCAACAAGAAAATATTATATTTAAAGGTCGAAAATTATTTAAGGAAGATGGGAGCTATGGGTTTACTCAAAAATTTACATTCTCTGATCGTGACGTGATTTTAACCTCTTCCTCAGAAGGTGCTAGCTGTCAGCTTTGGACATTCTTAACAGCCAATAACAAAGGGGTGTACCAATCTCCGATTTTTGGCACATGCGATGATGGTCCTAAGGTTACTAAAGATGGAGAAAAAATCATTTTGATTATGAATAATAAAAAAAATAAAAAAATACGATATACTTTTGAGAATAATTATTTATTAGAAAATGGTAAATCAATAAAATAATAATACTATTAACCCTATGTAGAAACATTTCTACATAGGGTTAATAATTTTAATGTTTATTTTTGCGCGCATTCAAATCTGGCATCTTCAACCAATTCGGTGGTGATGCTATTCGACGTGGATTTTTCAGCATAGTTAGCAATGGCAATGCTTTTTTCGCTCGCCAAGGCGTTCGGATATCAATGCCTAATTTCTTGAATTTTGTCCGGTAATTACTAATCGTTCTGACGGCATAAAGGGCCTTAAGATCATCACCGCGCTTTAGTAAAGAAAAAGGTATCCTTAAATTTTTAGGCAATTTATCAAGCTCTGATTTCATTAAATTTCCACTGAGCACATTAAGAATATTTAATCTGGAAAAATATCTTATAAATACATCATGTGCCGTATCGTTTTTCCACTGAGATACTGTGGCCAGATTTAATTTATTTAATTCAGAACGACGTAAACAAATCTCAATCCTCAAAATATTCGAACAATCATCTATTAATTTATTGTAACCAGCGCATTTTGTTGACTCATCTTTGCTGTTCTTCCGATTCATTTGTTGCCCCTTTGCATATGCGCAAATCTCATAGCGCTTGCCGTGTTGAGGCGACCAATATACAGACGTGCTTACCCTTCTCATGGTTGCCCCCTTCTCTGCAAGCTGCCTACCTAATTGCTTGAGTACTTCTAATACAACACTTTTAGAAGAGAATCGAAAATTCACTGCAATATCAACGCGGTCAAGGTGAATTTTTCCTGAATCCCATTCAAGTTTAATATTTTCATCAATAGGGCGTAATTCAATCTTATGCCTCAATTTTCGCAAAACCGCATTACATACTTCCTTTAAGTCAGAGGATGTATAGACATTTTGCGCTCCTAAAAATCCAAAAAGTGAGCCCGCAACAAATAAAGTTGATGTATCTATACCATATCGGATATTTAATTTATGTCTATTCTCACTGCCATTAATTAATGTGCGATTTGTTTTTCTTGCTAATATTTCTCCATCATTTGTTGTTACTTGAGAATATGTATCGGTCAATCGCTCTTTATTTACTAAAGCGTTATTTATGGAAAATTCAACCGTATCAATATTGAATTTTGTGTCTTTTGGCAGGATTACTGTATTCATGATGTGTATGTGTGTATGTATGTGTTGTATGTGTGTGTATATGTTGTGTATTACAGTAATACATAACTATGTTAATTAATGCCGTGAAATGGCTACTATGATCTGTTATGCCAACAGTCACTAAAAGCGTAGAAAATTTCACGGCATAATTAAGTATCAGCCTGTTATTTACGATTTTTCAGCTTTTCTAAACACCAGGTATGAATCTCAGATTGCACCCAACGAACACCTTTAAGTCCTACTGATACATTGTTTGGAAATGTACCTTCTGCCATGCTTGCGTAGATGTACGAACGCGATAGTCCTGTCATCGCTTCGACTTCTTTACGGCGCAAGAAGGTAATGTTTGATTGCTGTGTGAGGGTGTTGACGTTCTGTGTACTAACGCCTTGTGCTGCTTGTGATGTTCGCATACCAATAGTCCTTTTTAAGTGACAAGTTACCGTTAAAACGGCTTAGGTATGACTTTATAGCTGTGACAAAACATGCGCTAGGGAGGTGAAAACTAAGCGATTACGACACCGGGGGGATGAAAGTATAATGCTTTCATCCCCCTTGTTTTATAGCTACTTCTATTGTTTTTTTGCAGTCAAGGCAATAGTCATGTATCCATGGGTTGTTAGATTCTCTACTCTTGCATTTAGAGTTTTAAATTTTTCTCTTTGAGCATCTTTATCATTACTTATTGCGGATTCGTCTTTGGGGTTTAACATCACATAAATTGTTGTTTGACTTTCGTCAGAATTGTAATCTGCATCTAACATCCGTAAAAATTTCAAATATTCGTCAGGAATGATATTAATTTGTTTGCGCTGAGGGGTTATTCCATTCATTTCACTTATCCGATTTTGTAATAATTCTTTTGCGCGCAATAATTGTAAATTCAATGCTTTTTTATCTATTAATGCAGGGGATACATCAAAGCGAATTACAACCTGTCCTTTATGAAAGCTAATACGCTGTTTTCTAATTTCTCCATCATCTACTTTATACCAATAAGATATACCATTAAATATAGGGCGATTTCCCTCTTTTTGTGTTCCATAATGGTCGCCACAATGTTTAAATATCTTTAATCCATATTTTCGAGCAGCTACTTTCATTGCGTTTGTTTTTTTCTCGTCACTTTCTATTTTTAATATCTCATGGCATATTTTTTGGAAGCTAATATTGCGGCGTAAGAATTCCCAAGCCCATCGTCGATTACTCCATTTTTTATACCCACGATATGCTTTTATATCTAATCCATTTAGAGGAATAGCTAATCTGTAGATTTCTATAGTTTCTGCATTCTTCATTGATTTTGTATTAATTATGTGATGAGAAATTTAATGATACTAAATAGAATGAACACGTCCCCTCGAAATTGTTAGTGTTTCGATGAAACGAAGTAATGCAGGGGTAAAATGCGCCCATAGCGCTTTTATTATTGAAGTAATTGAGGATGGTTTGTTGGTATTTCAACTGACGGCTATAGGAGGGGAAAGTCAACCAGTAAAAATGGGATGACTTTTATCACTCAGACGCTGGAGGCGTAGGTAATTGCACCGGTTGTTCGGTCGTTTTTGGCACTTGCTCTGTGGTAGCAGTCGGTAAGGTTGCTGCAGTAGCCGGTTGTACAGAAGCATTTTCTTCTTTGTCAAAGTCAATGCTGATTTGCTTTATTTTCAGTGGGATTTCACTTGGCCTTATTGCCTCAATGCCTAATCTAGCGGCCTCAGCAATCATATTTTCATCGCCTGTATAAAGTACTTTTACCTGATGTTGGCGAGCGATGGCTAAGATTTGGCGATCAACTTTGATTTGTTGCCATTGTTTTTTCGATGCCCCTTTTTTACTACCTGAATTCATTGCCCCACGATGTATGAGGGCTGCCTCAAGAGCTGATACTTCATCAAATGGCAATATTCGAATAGCACTGCGCTTTTTCATCATTGAAATGATGCCATTGGTAGCAATATCTGTTCCACATAAAACTTCTGCCCAAGATGGGGCGGGGATGCCGATCGTTGTTTTCGATTTTACCAAATCTTGAATTAGCCCTAAGAGGCGCTCGTAAAGTTCACTTGATTCATTTTCGGTGGCGAGTGTTATAAGTATATTTGCATCAAAAACGATCATTCAAGCCCTCGTAGCTTTCTCCATTCCGCTATTGGGAACTCCAAATTTCCCCAGCCATTGTCAGCCACATTTTTAAAATCAGTCAGGATTTCATCGAGTGGTGTGGTGTCTAGTTCTTCATATGATTGAATAGTCAGCAACTGAATTTCCCAGGTGCCGTCGGCATGGCGTAGCCATTTTCCCGAACCGTGTGCTCTAAGGGGATTACCTAAATAGTGGCGCGACAACTCCTTAGCGTAAGCCTCGCCGCGAATTTCGCAACGAATTACCTTGCCTTCCTGATCTCTAAGATGAACAGGGATGGTTGCATCTTTTCCGCCAATCTTAATAATTACGCCATCAACTGTTGTTGGTTGGATGATAGTGACGGCTTCCTGGATCACCAATTTCCTACCTGGGAAATCTAAGAGTTTCCCGCCTTTTTTTCCGGTGCTAATGGCTCCTACCGCATTGTCTGCCCTTAATAGGTCATCAATTCCTTGATAGGCTTTTTGTGCTTCCAGTATTGCAGAGGCGCTATTCACACTTTGTATGCGCCACATCACTTTTGTTACGGCAGGTTCATCAACGGAAACATTGAGCTTGGCACTGCCTTTTGTGACGCTTTCAAAATGCACGGACTCCTCGCTACCATAGAGCGTAGCGAGGAGGGATAAGTACTCCGCTAGACGAGCCATAGGAATGGTGTCTGGCGTGTAGCTATCAATTCTGAAAGTTAGCTTTTCTTTAGTGTCCATAGTGATGTGCCTTGTATTCATTATTATAGCTTTATGTTGGCGACATGGATAACAGGTATGTAGGTAATATCACGATATGCAAAAATCAATCATCTAGTAGCTCACTAATTGTTGACGAATCAGAAGTGGTAGCTTATAAAATCGAGTATGAATCAGTTAGCAATGGCATCGATAACGTGAACGACAATAAATTTTCCGTACCAACCAAATCAGAAAGGCAACATGAGTGCACTAATTTCAAAGCCTCCGATGGAGCTAATCGATCCTCAAGCGCAGTTGGTCGTGGATTTTCTGAAGAATATTGGCCTACCTCACGACAACATCATCGCTCCACAAGATCAACGCGCAATCATTGGCACCAACCTTCCAAACCTTATTTCATCCTTGCCCGCTGACGTCAAGCAAGGCGCGAGATATCTTTCAAAATTTGTTGTTGGCGCTGGCTTTGGTCTTTTTGACTATTCGTTGAATGCGATCTGGAATGAGGTCGTATTGGATCTGCACAAGAAAGCAATTGCGTACGGGCTTGAGATCTTTTATGACGCGGCGGTAGGCGGCAAGGCTAGAGAGTTTTATCAAACTGAGGATGACTTGCGATCTTTAAAAGATTCAGTTCTCTTGGATACCTGCCGAAAGTTAGAGCTAATTGGCGATACAACGCACATGAAGCTAAAGCACATTCTCGACATGAGAAACGATGTTGGCATTTCTCACCCGACAAGCTACACAATAAATGCCTATGAGCTCCTCGGATGGCTGATGACATGCATTCAAGATGTTTTAAATGACAAGCCAACTGCGGCCGCGTTGCAGGTTCAGGCTTTCATCCAGAACCTGAAAACTTATACGCAGCCTCTTGATAATGCCAACAAAACGAGTATTGAGTCAAAGATAGGTGCCTTAGCGTCTCATCTGTAGTAATCGCGACTTGATCTGACAGTTACCCGATTTTGACGTTGCTGCTGACACAGACCCTCAAGTCAGAAAAAATATTGCCCTGCTCTCTGTGGCGGTCTGGAAAGCTAGTATCGACGAAGCTAAATATCGCCTTGGCTTAACTCTTGAGGGCTACAACACGAATCTTTTTCAGGACAAATATGTCCTCGGTGAGCAGTTCTTTCAATCTGTCGGCGGCAACGCTTTTCGATCCAATTCTGAGCGAGCCATAATTGTCGATGGGCTGGTTGATCATCTTCTCGAGAAGCCCAATGGCTGGGATAATTTTCACCATGAAGCTCCGGTGATTGACGACATTTCTTCTTATATCAATACCCAGCCAGATATTTTGCCTAACTTTGCACCGAAGCTTATCAAGACAATACTTATATGTCGTATTGGAAGAGGTATCTCCTATTGCAGCGGAGTATCGCCTCGCGGACGCTCATACTATGATCGAATTCTTGCGCTATTGGGGGATCAGTTTGCGCCGACGGCGCTTGCATCCCTCGCGTCGTATGAAATTCAGAGTCAGCTCGACCGGGAGATTTGCCGACAACAAGCTTCATTAGCACTTACCGTTTTGAAGACAGGAGTAGTCAATCAACGACTTCTTGAATGCATTGACTTTTTGCTGGCTAATATTCCAAACACGGGCAAGGCAGTTTTGGATGCGAGGTTCAAGGCACTGTCGGCGGGCTACATCACGTGGCAGTGATCTAACCCGGTGTTGCAAGGGACGCTATTATTATCACGCAGCGCCCCTTAACTCTACGTTGACAGTTCGCTTTCTAAAGGTGGCTATGATCGTAGAGGTTGTGGATTGCATTCTGAGCAAGACTTGATGGGAGTGACTTCAAATTTCTAGCGATTATGTGAACCCACATAGTTCGTCCAAGCTTGCATCATTTGTGATCGTTTGACGAACAAGTCACCTCGTGCGTATGCAGCTTCAGTTTTGTCTTTTATTGTATGTGCCAAAGCTGCCTCCGCTACTTCTCGAGGATAGTTTGTTGTTTCACCGACCCAATCACGGAATGTGCTACGGAAGCCATGTACAGTGATATCAGTGCGCTCCATACGTTTCAGAAGCTGTAAAAAAACCATATTGGACATTGGCTTAGCATCACGTTGTCCGGGGAAAACGTAAATACTTTCGGCGCTTTCTTGTAAGAATTCAAGAATCTGAATTGCTTCGCTCGACAAAGGAATGCGGTGATCACGTTCTGCCTTCATGCGGGAGGCCGGAATTAGCCAAACTTTATTTGTGATATCGAATTCGTCCCATCGCGCGTTGGTCACTTCACTGGTGCGGGTGGCTGTTAGGATGAGAAATTCGAGGGCAAGCGGTGCAAGTCCTCCTTGATCGCGTAAGCGCTTAATAAAGGCTGGCAATTGCTCGTAAGGAAGGGCTGGATGATGGATCACTTTTTGTACTTTTGACGGCTTTGGTAGGAGGTGATCAAGATGTCCTTTCCATCGCGCGGGGTTTTCTCCTGTTCGATAGCCTCGTACCCCAGCCCAATCAAGAATTGACTCAATACGACCACGTACCCGTGTTGCTGTTTCATTTTTTATTGACCAGATTGGCTCTAAGGCCTTCATCACTAATGCAGTATCAATAGTTGCTACCGGAAGATCGCCAAATATTGGGCTTGCATATGTATCGAGGGTGCTTTCCCATTGAGCTGCGTGTTTGACATTTTTCCATCCTGTACGGTGCGTCTCAATATAAGAGGCGGCGCAATCGTCAAATGAAAATGCTTTGGCAGCGACAATTTTTTGTGCTGCTCGACGCGTTTCTTTTTCGTCAAGAGGATCGATTCCATCAAGTAATTGTTGACGGCAGCGGAGTGATTTTGAGCGGGCATCAGCTAAACTTACAGTGTGTAATGGCCCGATTCCCATACCTCTGGCCTTGCCGTTGCGCATGTATCGAAAGAGCCATGACTTAACACCAGCTTGTGTTATTTGCAAATAAAGGCCGCCCCCATCGCTGTATAAACCGGGCTTGATATTACGTGCTACTGCTTGAGCGCTTAAGCGATTAATTGTTCGCATCATTATTCTCCAACTTACAAAATGACTATCAAAATAATAGTGGAATATGGTGTCTTTGTAAAGACATTGGTGGAATGTTGATGCTGCTATGTATTTGAAATATATGAATATATTTAGTGTCTTGGAATTCAATGGAATAACTGTTGTATTCCCCTTTCTCCGCCAAGATTTGTATATTAGGCTCCAAAGACGTCCAATAACCCGCATCAAGCCCAGTGCTGATGCGGGTTTTTGTCTTTCTAGTTATTTTAACGTTTATCGACATCTATTTTCTTTGCGGGTACCTACAAAGAAACTTAACCTTGATATCGCTGCCATATTTTTTTGCAATAAATCTGCTGCAGAAATTAACTCTGCAAGCAATTGATCACTTACTTCAAGATGGCCTTCACCAATCCCTGTCCTTGTCCTTTCAATCCATTGTTGTAAAAAATGCGATGACGTGCAGTCGGCACCACTTCTAATTTGGCCCCGCGCTCATAGGCGGTCTGGTAGCAGCGGGTTACAAAAGACTACAAAAAGTAAATAAATTCTCTTTACATTGATTTGAAATGTAAATATATTTACATAATTACATAGATTAAAAAATTATTAGATTAGATCAGGAGACAAACGATGGAGCACTCCGCAATAACTGCGTGGCAGCGCAATAGCGTCGTCGTCAGACGCATTGGCAAAGCTTATTCAGACTTATCGAAAGCGCATCGGAAGACTGCCGATTATGTACTGGCCAATGCTTTTCGCGCTGCGACCATGACCATCGACGAAATGGCCAATGCCGTTGGGGTCTCACTGCCAACCGCAACCCGTTTCGCACATGCACTCGGGTTTGACGGCTATTCGGCGTTTCGGGCTGCACTGGTGCTGGATTTTTCTTCATCGTTGGCGCCAGTCGAAAAACTCCGTGATCAGGTTCTACGTCCCTCCAGCAGTGTGGCAATCATGGCCGCTGCTCTTGCTGCAGATATCGAGAATCTGCAAGCTACCCAACGCACGCTGGCGTCGGCGCAGTGCGAGCAGGCGGTGAATATGATTCTCGGTGCCGAGCGTGTCTTGATCCTTGGTTTTGGCGCCAGTGCCTATCTGGCAGGTCTGATGGCGCACTCTCTGGAGCCGTTTTGCCGCACCGTGATGTCGGTCGCCTCACCGGGTGGTCCGTCCCAGACCGGGCGGCAATTTTTTAAAGTCGACAAACGCGACTTGGTGATTGCACTGGCCTTTCCGCGTTATGTCGCCGATACGATCACGCTGGCGGCGACAGCGAAGGAACATGGCGCGGGCTTGCTGGCGTTCACCGACGCGCCGACATCACCACTGGTTCCGCTGGCCGACGTCACGTTGTACGCGCAAACCGAACGCCAGTTGTCGCCGACCTCCGATGCCGCCGCGCTGGCGCTGATCCAGGCTGTATGCGATGCCGTCGTGCATCGCGCGAATCATTCAGTGGATGCTGCCTCGCAAGTCACCGAAATCGCGCTGCCGTGGCTGTATCCTCAAGACCAGCAAGAAGTCTCTCGCGCCAGACAAGGCAAACCCGCTGCCCAAGCTAAATTCAGAGCCGGCACCAGCGAGATGACAGCTGTCAAATCTTCATTGAAAAAAGGGAGAGAGGTTAAGGCGAGGTAACGCCAGGATCACACGTCATCGTATTTGCGTCAGGTTCTACCCCGGCTGTTCATGCATAACAAAAAAATCAGCATGTCCGGCTGCGTTTGCAGTATGTAGTTTTAGTAATCCAATAATCCAAAATATCGAGGAGACATCATGAAATTCAAGCATCTTATAGCCATTATCGGCCTGTCGTTTGCCGCATCGGCCCACGCCGCCGACATGAAGGAATTGCGGGTCGGCATGGATCCGACCTATGAACCGTTCGAATACAAGGCGCCAGATGGCAAGCTGATCGGCTTTGAGGTCGATCTGGCGAATGCCCTTTGCGCAGAAATGAAAATGCATTGCGTTTTCGTGCCTTCTGCCTGGGACGGGATCATCCCATCACTGATGGCGAAAAAATACGACGTGATCCTGTCATCGATGTCGATCACCGATGAGCGTAAAAAAGCCGTCGCTTTCACTGACCACTACTATAAAACGCCAGCCCGCATCGTGATCAAGCGCGGCAGCGGCATCGATGGTTCGGTGGCGTCGCTGAAGGGCAAGAAGATTGGCGTCATCAAAGGCTCGACTCAGGAAACCTACGCCAACAAGATATACGGCAGCGCCGGTGCAACCGTGATTGGCTATGACACCACGCAGGATTCTTATCTGGATTTGACATCGGGTCGCCTGGATGCACTGGTCGCCGATATCGTCGAAGTTCGTTCCGGCCTCCTCAACAAACCGACGGGCAAGGATTATCAGATGCTAGACAAAGATCTGGTCGATCCACAAGTGTTCGGAGCCGGCGTAGGCGGTGCTCTACGCAAACAGGACACCCAGTTGAGGGATCAGCTGAATCTCGCCATCAAGGCGATCCGCGCCAATGGCACTTATCAGAAAATCGCTGACAAGTATTTCGACTTCGATATCTACGGCAAGTAATCGCACTGTTGTTGGGTTGAACGTTCGATGCGCATCCGCTATCTGCTTAATGCTGCACGCAGCACGGTGCGATGGGCATCGGACGCCTGTTGTTTTGATATTGTTGAGTGAGTCATTACCATGTTCAATGGATATGCTGGACATATTTTGGGAGGCTTGGCGACCACGCTTGAGATCGCCATCCTGTCCCTGATAGTTGCATCGCTGATCGGTTTGCTGTGTGCGCTGATGGCGTTATCGGATAAGCCGTTGTTGCGCGCCATGACGCGCATCTATGCCAGTGTAATTCGTGGCATACCGGATTTGCTGTTGATGCTGATGTTGTTTTTTGGCGGCCAGATCGCCTTGAATAATCTGCTTGAATGGATGCAGGTCGAGACCGTGGTCGAACTCAATCAGTTCACGGCCGGCGTGATAACCCTGGGCTTCATTTACGGTGCCTATTTCATGGAAACATTCCGTGGTGCACTGCAAGCCGTACCACGCGGCCAAGTGGAAGCAGGGCGCGCCTTCGGCATGTCGGAGTTCAAGGTCAATACCCGAATATTGCTGCCACAGATGGTGCGCTTCGCCTTACCCGGATTTACCAACAACTGGTTGGTACTGGCGAAGACCACTGCTCTTGTTTCCGTGATCGGCCTGCAGGATGTGATGTATCGCGCCAAGGAAGCTGGCGCCGGTTCGCGCGAGCCTTTCACCTGGCTTTTGTTTGCAGGTGCCTTGTATTTGATGATCACGTCGGTCTCATTATTTTTGCTGCGCCGGGTCGAGCGCAAATATTCCGTAGGGGTACGCTTGGGGAGCCACGTATGAATTTTCAGGACATTCTTACCGCAGACACATTTTTCTTGTATCTGGGCGGTCTGTGGACCACTTTGAAGCTACTTGCCGGTTGCATTTTTATTGGCTTTCTTATCTCGGTGCCGATGGCGGTAGCCCGCAATTCGCGCATCGTTGCGATTAAGCGCGCGGTCTGGTTTTTTACCTACGTGATTCGCGGCACGCCGCTGTTGCTGCAGATGTACCTGATCTACTACGGATTGTCGCAATTCAGCGTAGTGCGCGAGAGTTTCGCATGGGTGGCGTTGTCGAACCCGATGTTTTGTGCGATGGCCGCTCTGATCATTAATACCGTCGGTTACACAACCGAAATTTTTGCAGGCGCCATCCGTGGCTTGCCATACGGTGAAATCGAGGCGGCCTATGCCTATGGCATGAGCCGCTTCACGATCATCCGGCGCATTATCCTGCCAGCCGCGCTGCGGACCAGTTTGCCTGCCTACTCCAATGAAGTGATCATGATGTTGCACAGCACTTCATTGGTCAGCACTATCACCTTGATGGATTTGACCGGCGCCGCTAGCAAAATTTATTCAACTTATTACTTGCCGTTCCAAGCCTTCATGATGGCGGCGCTCGTCTACATGATTGTTACTTATGTGATGGTGCGCGGCTTCCGTTTGTTGGAATGGCATTATCTAGCGTATCAACGCCCTCAGGAGGTCAGATAGTGCGTATCAATCATCATCCGCTGCCAGCCGGTAGCATCAATTGTCAATATACGTTGAGCAGTTTTCATTACGGAACTGCTGGGGGGCGCAAGATTTATTTACAGGCTGGGCTGCACGCCGACGAAGTACCGGGCGTTCTGGTATTGCATCATTTGCGAGCTATGCTGGAGCAGGCCGAAGCTGAAGGCAAATTGCGTGCAGAAATCGTTGTGGTGCCGATAGCAAATCCTATCGGTTTGTCACAGACTTTCATGCATGACCAGCTGGGGCGCTTCGATTTTGCCACCGGCGCCAATTTCAATCGACACTATCCCGATCTGGCCGAGCGATTGTTGCCGTTGGTGAGGTCGACGCTGACCAATGACGCCGCACACAACCAGCGCGTGATTCGTGCCGCCATGGCGCAACTGCTGGATGCCGAAAAAATGAACACGCCGCTGGAAGCCATGCGTGTGGCTTTGATGCGTCTGGCGCACGATGCCGAAATCGTGATCGATTTGCATTGCGACTTTGAAAGCGTCCTGCATATCTACACGGCTGCGGATTATCAGGAGCAGGCAGAAAAACTGGGCCGTTACATGGAGGCCGAGGTCATTCTGGTTGCCGACGTGTTGGGCGGTGCCTGTTTCGACGAGATGCTATTTAAGCCGTGGTTGTATCTGCAAAAGCAACTGGGGCACCAATTTCCTATCCCGCCATCCTGCTTTGCCACCACCATCGAACTGCGCGGTGAAACCGATGTGTCGCATCAATATGCATTGAAGGATGCGCACGCGATCTATCATTTTTTGTGTTCGCAGGGAGCGATCTTGCAAGAGGCTCCATCATTGCCATCGGCAAAATGCAAACCCACACCGACCCCCGGCTCAGCAACGATTTATGCGCCGGAAGCTGGCGTGTTGGTGTTTTTTGGAAAACCAGGAGATCGGGTCAAGCAGGGCGATGTGGTGTGCGAAATAATCAATCCGATCAGCGGCGCAGTCCAGAGGATCGTCAGCCCGGTCGACGGTGTGATGTACACGCACAGGAATCTACGCTACGCCACGCGCGGCATGGAACTGGCGAAAGTAGCTGGCGCGGTGGCTATCCGCAGCGGCGATTTGCTGGGTGCCTGAAGCTAGGCATGGTCGTGGTAACAGAACGATATGTCCGATGCGCCGGGTACGGTCCTCGGCGACATCAGGTGAAGTATGAAAGTGTGAATGGATAAGGAAGCGCTATGACTCAATTGATTGTTGAAAATCTGCATAAAAGCTACGGTAGTAGCGAAGTCTTGAAAGGCATCTCGGTGGCCGCCGACAAGGGCGATGTGATCAGCATTATCGGTGCCTCCGGCTCCGGCAAGAGCACTTTCCTGCGCTGTATTAACTTGCTCGAAAAGCCGACCCAGGGCCGAATCATCGTCAATGGGAGCGAACTCAAGCTGGTGCGCCAAAAGCATGGCGATCTCGATTGTGCCGACCCTAAGCAGTTGCAACAGGTGCGTTCCAAGCTGGCGATGGTGTTTCAGCACTTTAATTTATGGTCGCACATGACCGTTCTGGAAAATATCATGGAAGCGCCGATGCATGTATTGGGCGTTAGCAGTAAGGAAGCGATGGAGCGCGCCCGTCATTATTTGGACAAGGTGGGTGTGGCTGGACGTGAGGATTATTACCCGTCGCATTTGTCAGGCGGTCAGCAGCAGCGGGTTGCTATCGCCCGCGCACTGGCGATGGAACCCGACATCATGCTGTTCGACGAGCCGACTTCTGCACTGGATCCTGAGCTGGTGACTGAAGTATTGCGCGTGATGCAGGATCTGGCGAAGGAAGGGCGCACTATGATGGTCGTCACCCACGAAATGGAATTTGCACGCAACGTCGCCAATCAAGTGATATTTGTACATCAAGGAAAAATCGAAGAGCAGGGCAACCCGAAAATCGTGCTGACCAATCCGCAAAGTCCTCGCTTGCAAAAATTCTTGTCGGGATCGTTGAAGTAAACCGCATGAACACACGCTATTCTAGATGAGCGTAGCAAATATATTTACCTCGTTTCAACTGATTTTTCGACGTTTGGCACGGGCAGAGCAATCTTTTATTTGCCAGTTTCTGACCTGAATCAAGCTCCTATCTGAACGGCATTCGGCGCCGCAGCTTCGCGCCACCGGGCCTTGATATAAATCTCAGTAGTGCGTTTGTCTTTATGCTCGCGCAGCAACTAAAGTTACGTGATGCCGCTGACGATGATGCGGTGCGGACGGTGGTCATCACCGGTGGAGAAAAGATTTTTGCCGCCGGTGCCGATATCAAGGAGATGGTACGGTTGGGGCCGATCGATACGCTGACCGACATCCGGCCGGAATACTGGAAAACCATTGCGACATTTCCCAAGCCGCTGCTGGCAGCGGCTTTGTTGCACAAATAAATTTCAGAGCGCAATGACGCCATACCCCACAAACTCAGATCACACGGATGGTGTCAGGTGTCCCTAATCGCGTGAAGCGATTAAGGATAGCTAGGCGCACTTGCAGCTTAGCTACCTGACGTTCAAATTCTCTAGCCATCGCGCGTTCGCCCAACAATTTGAAACAACGCATTTTGGTTTCAACCAAGCTACGGAGGTGGTAGCCACTCCACTTTTTCCACAGCGTTCTGTCTAGATAGCGTGTGGCGCGTAAGGTTTCATTTCTTGCTTTGGCACCCGCCGCATTTTCTTTCCAATACTGCGCATTCTTACGCGTAGGGATGACCGCTGCAGCGCCACGTGCCGCAATCGCAGTGTGACAGCCTTTGGTGTCATAAGCACCATCGCCACTGACAGTGCAGATGGTTTCGTACAGTTTACGCATCTCAGTAAAATTCGTCAGGCTAAGCTGCGATTTGTGCAACAAAGCCACGCCAAGGCAGTTACTGCGACAGCACGTAAGATCGCAGTCCTGTTTTACAACGCGATGCGGTACGGCATGGACTATCGAGATCCCGGGGCTAATGTATATGAACAACAATACAGAGACCGCGTGATTAAACAGTTACACCGACGGGCGGCACAATTTTGTTTTGCCTTACAACCGCAAAATCCGTTAGGGCATGTGGGAGTTTCTTAGGAAGGCGGCGGTGGGTTCAACCAGTCAGCGCAACAAGACGATTTGGTCTTCCAAGGAAATGCCGTAATTGAAAAACTGGACGGAAGACCAACTAAAGGTAGTCACACCACTACACAGCTACCCATGCTTCGCGAGTTGTTCGACACGTTCCGGCGCAACTTTTGTGCTTGCCACGGCAAGAATTTGGATATGGCAAACTTGCAGTGAGTTAAACAAATGTTTCTCGGGAATCGAAATAATCAAGATTGTTAATATCGATATAGGCGTTTCCATTTTTTCTTGGTTTTTGGTCTCGAATAAACGAAAATCCATACGTCACGGCGCTTCTTCTTGCTCAATTCTGCAAATTTTGCTTCCGACATCTTCCGAGAGAATGCCTTCTGAATCAGATCGATGAATATATAAAAAAAAGGGCACACTGCAAGAGATGGTTATTTTTTACGGGGCATTAAGTACGATTAACTTCGAAAACATGCTCGATAAGCGTACATGCGGGTCGCTTAACGGCCTGCGACCCGCCAAGAATCAATGATTCTCGTATTTGCCATTGTCATGTCGGTCACCATCTCGGTGATCGGGTTCATGATGTTCGTCGTGCCGTTGGTTGTCTTCATGCCATCCGCCCGATTGCAGTGCCCAACCGTGGGGACCTTGATGCCATTCGGGCTGGGCATATACAAAACCCGGGCGTGCCTGCTCCCAATGTCCTCCAGCCCATACATGCCGGCCATTCTGCCAATTCCAAAAGCCAGGAATCCACTGGTAACCAGATCGTGGCGGAGGAGTGGATTCATATCTTGGTGGCGGTGGTGCTTGTCCAATCGTGACATTGACAGCGACTTGCGCCATGGCCTGTGTTGATACCAAAGTGCTGGCACTAATAGCGATGAGTGCAACTGTGCAGATAATACGTTTCATGTTTACCACCTTTAATAAATTTTTATATTAGCGACTATTGTAATCATCGTGATGATGGTAACCGCCACCAACTGGTACGACGATACATCCCGATAATGCAGTGCTCAGAACAATGCCGATTGCTAACAAGCTAATGAGCTTTTTCACGCTGATACCTTTTCATTGATTGGGTGAGGAGTATGTTGCCATTCAAATTATTTTGCAGGTGATGCAATATTGTATGGATTGTAAGTTTTTATTACCAAGCGGTATGAGATCCCAATGCTTAATAATGTGTGTGAACTGCAGGGTGTCGAGATTGATCTCGACTATGGTGTCGAATCGAATCAGAATTAAGCGCAGCAATTCGGCGTAGTCAGCAGTCATGGGCTGCATGTTGCCGCGTTACCGGAATCGACGCATCTGATAGTGGCTTGATATTGCACTTATTGGCGATCGACTACGTACTAGCAAGATCGCTGAGAGCGCCAGAATGTACCGATTGTGTACTAGTCCGAACACAATATTTTTTGTTGGCATCGAATTTTGAAAACGATTGTGAAATCCGCGCAAAGTAATGGACTTGGGGCAATCTAATCTTTAGGATAAGTTGTTGCAGAACACAATTTTTATGACATTGCAAATGACTTATCCACCAAACATCAACATCGCCTTAGAGCGATTGGCCAGCACTGATATGCGCTCTTTTCGCTATGCACCGCCGCTGCATCGTTTGCTGTGGTGTGCTGGAATTTCGGTTCCGCCACCACATCTGGCCAGTGTTCAATTCAATTGTCTGTTTTATGCGGCATGGTTTAGCGTTGCATGGGGTGCATTCACTTGGTATTTGCTGTGGTCACCTATCGGTGCTCCTTTTGAGTTTGCCGCGAGTCTCGCGGTCATGACTGGTGGGGTGTTCGGCTATGGGATGGCACTCTATTATCGCTACGCAGCGAGTCAGTACGATCTGCCCCAATGGAAAAGTATCAAGGCCATGCCGCGTGCGGATCGGATTTCAGAAGTCTCGGAACATTCGCAACCATAACTGTAAGAACCTGCATTTGAAAACGCACCGACCTGCAATCAGCGCGAATTTGAACCGACAATAGTTGCAACTGGCAAAGCAAGCAAACCGGCATTATCTGCAAATGAAATCGGCTCTAGCGAAAGGTACAACAAACGTGGGTTTTCTGGACGTAATAAAAAAACTGTTCGTTTTGTTCGCGATGCCAGAAGCTGAAAAATCCCGAGACTCGGTGCATAAAACTTGTTCCAAAAAATATTGATTCCAACGAGTTATTGGCATTTTATGATTGCAAATATTGTTGGTTCACGCCAATTAAATGCAGGTCGTCACGGCTGAGTGCTGGTTCATTTGCAGTTATCTCTGGTTTTATGTCTATTCTGGAAGCATTTAATTCTGGTTCAAAAGTGTGCTGATTGCAGGTCGGTGCGTTTTCAAATGCAGGTTCTTACACCTAGTGACCGTAATCAGTCTGAAGCGACCGGTTAGCCGGGATGCTCGACGGGCTGCATATTCCGGTAATGTTGACCACCCGCGCCGGTAGTCGTTGACCGGTTCAACTACGTTTCGCTGCTGTTGACCAAGCAGACCAAGGGCCTGTGGCTACCGTCTCGATGGCTGCATCCAATATCGTGTTCACCAGATCGGCATCTGGACGCGTGCCGATGAACCAACTGATAACCAAGCCATCGAAGCAATCGATCATGGCCGATAGATACACCTTCCCAGCCGGGATCTCGAACTCCGTGATGTCGGTAAGCCATTTCTCATTCGGGGCGGCAGCCTGGAAGTCCCGCTTGATGAGGCTCTCTGGCGCTGGGCTGATTGCGCCCAGATAGGATCCATACCGACGCCTTCTGTTAGCGGTGACGACCAAACATTACTGCTTCGTCAAACGTTGTACGACTTTCTTCGAGATAAACACCTGGCACCTGCCAAGTGCAGCACGCATCCGCCGATACGTCATCGGCCTTCGCTAGTTCTCGATAGATTATAGGAAACAAGGCTGCAATCATCAGTGAGACCGGCTGGCGATGGGCCTTGAGCATCGATAGGATGAGCCAGTCGGCGACCTTGCCCAAAGCCTTGGGCGATGTCTTTTCCACATCAAACATGCGCCTGACACAGGCTTGCTCCCGCGATGGCAGAAACCACCGGCTTGATCACTTCGATCATCTCGGATCTTATCCACCGGCTGGCGGGCTCGTGTTCGAAGCGCGCATGCCAATGCATGTGCAGGTCGTAAGGAGGGACGGGATAGGGCAGCGGTAGCAGCTTGATGTTGGTGAACTCGGCAAAACGCCGCCCGACCGCTAATGGCACCGTAGCGATCATATCGGAATCAGCAATGATGAAGGGAACGCCAATAAATCTGGGTAGGTTGAATCTGACGTTGACTTCAATCCCTAGCCGCTCCTGCGCCCGTTCCATGATGTCTTGCGTGCGGCCTTCTGCTTGCACTCTGACATGCGAGGCGGCGAGATATTGTTCCAACGAGAGCGTGTCGCCAATGAGCGGATGGTCTTTGCGCACGATGCAGACGAAGGAATGCCGATAAAGCGCTTTCTGCCGCATGACTGCCCCGGTCAGTGTTGGAAAATAGCCAACCGCCAGATCGACGTCGCCGGAGCTCAGCCCTTCTTCGAGCTGGGCGGTATCAAGCGCGACGGTCCTGATCTTGATGTGGGGTGCTTCGGCGTCGAGTCGTTTGAGCAGGCGCGGCAAAAAAACTATCTCGCCGATATCTGACATGCACAGCACAAAGGTGCGGGATGACGCGCGCGGCATGAATTTTCGGGCCAGCAGAATTTCGCTGTGCACCAACTCTAGTACGCGCGCCACGGGGGCGCTCAACTCCAGCGCCCGAGGAGTAGGCTCCATGCCGCGCGCTGTGCGGACAAACAAGGGGTCCTGAAACAGCTCCCGCATCTTCGATAGCGCATAACTCATGGCCGGTTGGCTCAAGCCAATGGCCGCACCCGCTTGCGTGACGTGCCGTTTGCGCATCATGGCATCGAAAGCCTTGAGGAAATTTAGATCGATCTCACCAATATCCATAATTTTGATTATCCTTATTTGATCAGAATGATTGACGGATTTTAATCCAATTCTTACTATTGACGTAATTAAAAAAAGGAGTGAGACAAGATGGCAAATACCGAAGCAAAGAGTGGTTCGAAGCGCGTATTGCGCAGCAATTTTCCGCGCGGCTCGTATCCATGGGCGGTACGTGCAGCACAGTGGCGCAGCTTGGGCATTGCCGAGGAGGATTTGGAAAAACCGAAGATCGCCATCGTCAATTCGTCTTCGGAGCTGGCAAGTTGCTTCAGTCATCTTGACGGTATTGCGGCGGAACTCAAAAAGGCTATTCGTGCAGCGGGTGCACTGCCTTTCGAAATCCGCACGGCGGCACCCAGTGATTTCATCACCGGTGCGGGCAAACGCGGCGCGTACATGCTGGCCGCACGCGATCTGGTCACCAACGACATCGAAGTCGCAGTCGAAGGCGCGATGCTCGACGGCATGGTGTGTCTGGCATCATGCGACAAAACTGTTCCCGGCCAGTTGATGGCTGCGGCGCGGTTGAACATTCCGAGCCTGATTGTCGCCTGCGGCTATCAGCCCAGCGGCGAATACCAGGGCAAGCACGTTGATATTGAAGACGTTTTTGTCGGTGCGATGCACGTGGTCACGGGCAACCTACCGGTTGATGAGTTGATCGGCATGAGCCGTAATGCGATTCGTGGCCCTGGCGTCTGTTCGGGGCTCGGTACGGCCAATTCGATGCATATGGTCAGCGAGGCGCTGGGCATGTCCTTGCCGGGTAGCACGCCGATTGCAGCCAACAGCGAGCGCATGTTCAGCTTCGTGCGCGCAGCAGGAGCACGCATTGTGCAGATGATTGAAGAAGATCTGAAGCCGCGCGACATCCTTACTCCTGGCGCGTTTGCTAACGCAGTGATGACTATTCTGTCCATCGGCGGTTCGATCAACAGCGTCAAACATATGCAGGCCGTGGCGACGGAAGGCGGCATTGACGTCGATATCTATGCTCTGTTCGAACGTTATGCCGATCAAATCCCGGTTCTTACCGGCGTGCGACCAGTGGGGCAGCACAGCATCGAACAACTGGAACAAGCGGGTGGTGGGCGGGGCGTGATGAAGCGCCTCGAACGCTGGCTGGATACGAATGCGCTGACGGTGACCGGTGCCACTGTCGCCAAAAATCTGGAAGGTGTCACGATTACCGACGACGATGTGATCCGTCCGATTGAGCGGCCATTTGCGAACCAGCCGGCAATTGTGCTGTTGCGCGGCAATCTCGCGCCGGAAGCGGGCATCGTCAAGTTCGGCATCGACGCCACCAAGCAGCGTAAATTTACTGGCCCGGCACTGTGCTATGAAACTTCGGATGCGGCGATCCAAGCGCTCAACGATAAAGTGATTCAGCCCGGCGTGGTGGTGGTCATGCGTGGCGCTGGCGTGTGCGGCGGCCCAGCGATGGGGGGCGGGGCCTCGCGCGTGGTATTCGCGATTGACGGTGCGGGCATGTCGGAGCACGTTGCGATGCTGACCGATGGCCATTTGTCAGGGTTGGTGTGCAAAGGGCTGGTAGTCGCGGAAGTCGCGCCGGAAGCGGCGTTGGGTGGGCCGCTGGCGCTGGTCGAAGATGGCGACCTGATTACCATCGATCTGGATCGCCATGTCTGCGACCTTGATGTCGAACCGGCAGAGTTGGAACGGCGTCGTGCCCAATGGGTACGGCCTGCGCCCGTCAATGATACTGGCTGGCTGAAAATTTACCGGCGCAACGTCTCGTCGATGCCGAGTGGCGCGGTGCTGGCCGGCGACCCATGTGCAACCCAAACGAAGTGAGCGCCATGTCTGCGCTGCAAAGCCATGACGTGATCGACGTTGGCGATATCATCGAACGGCAGCACATCGGGCGTTTTGCCATCAAGCTGATCGTGGTACTCGGTCTGATGATGATGACTGAAGGCTACGATCTCGGTGCGCTAGCGTTCGCCGCACCGGCAGTAGGCCGCGCGTGGCATTTGGGGCGTGGTGCACTGGGCCCGGTATTTGGCGCTTTCGTGTTCGGCACTATGGTGGGCGCGCTTGTGCTTGGCTACGCAGGCGATCTGCGCGGGCGCAAATGGGCCATGCTGATTGGTACGCTAACTCTCGGCTGCTTTACGCTGGCAACAGTCTGGTCGACCAATCTTGAGCAGATGCTGATACTCCGATTTTGTGCCGGTGTGGGCATCGGTGGTGTCGTGCCGAACGCGATTGCTTACATTACCGAGTTCGCACCGAAGCGCTGGCGCGCGAGTTGGGTCACGCTGATGTATACCGGCTACACGATAGGCACCGGACTCGGTGGTTTTGTCGCGGCAGGACTGATTCCTTCGTTTGGTTGGGAAATCGTCTTCGTAATCGGTGGCATTGCACCCTTACTTATGGGGGGGGTGTTCGCGTTGTCCGTGCCGGAGTCGATCCGTTTTCTGGCGCTGAAAGGCCGCCAGCGCGATGTGGTAGCACGCATGGTAACGCGTCTCTTGCCGGGTACGCTAGTCGATTCCGGCAGTCGTTTCGTGGTGGGGGAGGAGGTTGGCGCCGAGCGTAGCAGTGCCTCGTTCAGTGCACTGCTGAGCGGCCGTTTGCGCTTGCTTACACCGATTCTCTGGTTGGTCTACATCGCTAATTCAATGGCGCTGTTTTTCTTAATTAGCTGGTTGCCTTACCTGATTGAAGCCACGGGGATTGCGTCCGGACGCGCGGCCTTGATTTCGACGCTATTTTCACTGGGTGGCATGAGCGGAGGATTGGCGTTGATGCGCTTCATTGACAGGCGCGGCGCGGCGGTGATTACGGTGCTGCCGCTGATCGGCACGCCGATCGTCGCCCTGCTCGGTAGCGGCATGCCTGACGTGCTGCTGATTGCAGCGGTGTTTGCGACTGGTTTTTGCGTGACCGGCGCACAGTTCGGCCTGAATGCGGTGGCCGCAATGATCTACCCGACGGCATTGCGCGCCAAGGGTGTGGGCACCGCGGTCGGGATTCAGAAAATCGGCGCGATTGCCGGACCGGTCATCGGCGGCATGTTGCTGGCGCGGCATCTGCCAGTGCGTGAGTTGTTTTATTTCGGCGCGATCCCGGTGTTGAGTGTGACGCTGTTGTCGTTTGTGCTCGGCCAACTGTACCGGCGTAATGAAGAAGGTAATCGTGCGGATGAGGATGAGCACGGTGTTGAACAGTCAAAATCCAAGGAGCTTATTCATGCAGTTTAAAGTACAACCCGTGCATACCGGTGGTGCGTGTTCCAGCGACTTTGTCGGGCTGGCCAGTGGGATCGATCTGGCTGTGCCGCTGCAGCCGGAACAGGTCGAGGCCATCAATGCTGCGATGAACCACTACGCGGTGCTGGTCTTTCGCAAGCAGCCGCTTGATCAGCATCAGCAAATGGCGTTTGCGCGTGCTCTGGGGCCGCTCGATCTTGGTTTCAAGCGCGCAACCAAATCGCATAAGCGCCTTGAGTACCACGAGCTTGCCGATATTTCGAATTTGGATGAAAGTGGCAAGGTCGTGGATCGTACGCATCGTCGTGTGATCGGCAATCTGGCGAACCAGTTGTGGCATAGCGATAGTTCGTTCCAAAAGCCGTCAGCGCGTTATTCGATGCTGGCGGCAGTCGTGATGCCTCCCTGGGGCGGTGCCACAGAATTCGCTGATATGCGTGCCGCGTACGACACGCTTGATGACCGCCTGCGCGCTGAATGTGCAACCTTGGAGGTCGAGCATTACGCACTGCATTCGCGTTTCATGCTGGGCGATACCGACTACGACGAAGCGCAACGCAATGCCTTGCCACCGGTGCAATGGCCGCTCGTGCGTACCCATGCCGGGTCTGGACGCCAGCATTTGTTTATCGGCGCGCATGCGACGCATATCGTCGGACGCACTGTCGCCGAAGGTCGCATTATGCTGCTGGATCTACTGGAACACGCGACCCAGCGGCAATTTGTCTATCAACATGCATGGCAACCGGGCGATCTGGTGATGTGGGACAACCGCTGCACTTTGCATCGCGGTCGGCACTACGATCTGTCGGTGCATCGCGAACTGCGTCGCGCGACCACGCTAGATGCTGAGCCCGACGATCCGGCGGCAATCGCGATGTCAATGATGCATAGCGGCGGTGCTGCTGTACGGTAAATCGGGACATCGAGAAAATACAGGAGAAATGCAATGAAATTAACGGACGAAGAACAAGCGATGTACGCAGGTGATCGCGGCGTTGCGGTGCAGCGTGCGATGGATCTGCTGGTGCGTTACGGCGAAGCTTTAGGCGCTGAGTCGCTGGTCGACACCAATAATGTCTGTGGCACAGTCGGTGCGACGATGCCGTTTCTGCGCGATTACAGCGCTAAGCACGGTGGCTTCGATGCCGTGTTTTCAGAGTTCAATCTCGATAGCGCAGACGTTATCGAGATTCCCAAGGTCAAGGTCTACAGCAGTCATTTGCAGCAGGGTCTGGATCCAGAGCACGCAGAACGTCAGAACGTGCACAGTGATGTCGTCAAAATCTATCGTGCCGGCGAGGCGTATACAGGCAAGCTGGGCATCCAGCCGTTGAATACCTGCGCGCCGTATCAGGTTGGCAATGTTCCGGTCAAAGGCGAGCATTGCGCGTGGATGGAATCGTCAGCGGTTATTTATATCAATTCGGTGCTAGGCGCGCGCACCAATGCCGAAGGGCGTGAAAGTGCAGGTGCGGCCATGCTCACTGGGAAAATTCCCTACTGGGGCTTTCACCTCGAAGAGAATCGCGGCGGCACGCATTTGATTGAACTTGATATCGACGTGCGCACAGTGGCAGATTGGGGCCTGCTCGGTTACTACATTGGCGAAATCGTACAGGACCGCATTCCTGTGATTAACGGTTTGCAGCACGTGCCGAACATGCCAAAGCTGAAGCATTTTGGCGCTGCAGCAGCATCTTCGGGCGGCGTGGAGATGTATCACGTGATTGGCCAGACCCCCGAAGCGCCGACGCTGGCAGCGGCGTTTCGCGGTCAGCGTCCGCTCGAAACGATTCGTTATGGCGCGGCCGAACGCCGGCTTGCGTATGAACGCGTCAATACGACGGGGAAAGATACCCAGGTCGATTTCGTGATGCTGGGCTGTCCGCATTACTCGATGGAACAGATTTGGGAGGTGTGCCAGTTGCTGGAAGGGCAGCGCCTCAGCGGCAATACCCAATTGTGGATTTTTACGCCGAAAGCCACCAAGCAGATGGCTGACCAGGCTGGCTACACCAAGATCATCGAAGACGCCGGCGGTTTTTTGATGACTGATACCTGTTCGTCGGTCGGACGGGTGATGCCCAAGGGGACCCGCGTGGCTGCCGTTGATTCGGCCAAGCAAGCGCATTACCTGCCCGCCATCATGGGCGTGCAGGCGTGGTTCGGCACGACGGCCGAATGTATTCAAGCCGCCGTGACGGGGCGCTGGACAGGAGCTCTAGCATGAGCACATTGATTGAAACGACCAACGCAACGCCCGCCAACATCATTGTCTTGCGCGGCCGAAAAGTGGTGGGCGGCGTGGCCGAGGGCGAAGCGCTAGTGACCACCGACAGGATTTCCGGCTGGGGTGGCATTGATCCGCGCACCGGCACCATCATCGAGACGCGTCACGCGTTGCGCGGTCAGAGTTTCGCCGGCAAGGTGCTGGTATTCCCGGGGGCTAAGGGTTCATCGGGCTGGTCCAGCCAGTTCCATATCGCGCGGCTGGCGGGCGCTGCCCCGGCCGCCATGCTGTTTAACGAGATGACCACCAAGATAGCGCTGGGTGCGGTCGTGACGCACGCCCCGGCATTGACCGATTTTGATCGCAATCCACTGGAGCTAATCGAGACGGGAGACTGGGTCAAGGTCGATGCAGACCGAGGCATCGTTGAGATCATAAAAAAGTAAAAAAGCGTGCCAGCAAAGCTGTTGCACATCGGGGCTTGTTAGCCTATTCCTTACCATTTCTGGAGATTCCCTTGAAAAACGATACTCGCATTGTCCGTCGTGATGCTGCCAACCCCGGCTGGAAAATCGACGCCGATATCTGCATAGTCGGTGCCGGCATTGCCGGCACGTCGGCCGCGCTTGAAGCTGCCGCGCTAGGGCGCAAAGTCGTACTAATTGATAGTTTGCCGGCGTTGGGGGGGCAGGCTGTCAATTCGATCATCGGTACGTTCTGCGGTCTTTTCTCAAACGGTCCGAAGCGCTTCCAGGTCACGCACGGCATCGCCGATGGCATTCTCAACGATCTCGGCAAGCAGGGTGCGCTGCACTACAAGGAAGGTCCGCTGACCACAGTCGTACTGTATGACGAAATTGCATTAGCCCGCTGGATCGAGCAAAAAATTCTCGACGCCGGCATCACTGTGGTACTCGGAGCGGTGTTGCAGGATGTCGCCAAGGAAGGTCGTCGCTTGCATGAATTGGGGGTGGCGACCCGTTATGGCAATGTGCGTATTGCTGCGAATGGTTTCGTCGACGCCAGCGGCGACGCCGCATTGACCTGGATCGCCGGACTGGATTGTCAGGAACCGGGCACGGCGATACATGGTACGCAAATGGTGGTGCTGGAGAACCTCGACGAAACGTATATTCCGACACCTGATCAGTTCCGCGAGCGCGTGCGTGAGCGCGCCAATCACTATGGACTTGAGCGCAAGGATGGTCTGGTTTTCTATTTCCGCGGACGCAATGTGGGAATCGTCAACATGACGCATATGGAGACGCCGCTGGAACCGGTCGCCGCATCGCATAGCGCACTGGTCGGCCGCAATCAGGCCGATAGCGCATTCGCGTTCCTGAAAGGGGAGTACCCGGAGATTTACGCCAACGCGCGTATCCGTGGTTATGGCTTGCCCGGCATTCGTCAGACGCGCTGGATCGTCGGAACGCAAAGTCTGAGCTCCGCCGACGTCATCGCGGCCAAGCAATTCCCGGACGCCATCGCGCGTACCTCATGGCCGATCGAGTTGCATGACAAGCCCGAAGGTTACGAGTGGAAACCATTCGGCGACGACCACCTGCACACCGTGCCACTGGGGAGCTTGTTGGCGGCAGGTGCGGATAACCTGGTGGCTGCAGGACGTTGCATCGATGCGGATGCGACAGCGCTGTCAAGCGTGCGTGTGATGGGGCCGTGCATTGCGATGGGCGCGGCGGCAGCGCATGTGCTTGATCTGGCTGACGGTGGCAACGTGCATGAGATCGACCGCAGCATGCTGCGCGAGCGGCTGCATCACAACATAGACCGCATTGACCCGCCGCATCTGAAGAGCTGACACTGCAAGACGCGTACCTGCATCGTTCAGACATAGCCGGCACTGTGCGCCGGCTTTTATGACAGATGATAGAGAATCCGTGTATTGCCATCAAAGACAGCCAGGAGGAGACGTGACACAGCACCAAACGCTTGATATCTCGCAGTTGATCGACAGACAGAAGGTCGGTCTCTTTGCGGTTTTGTTGATCCTGTCGACCTGGATCATTATGTTGACCGACGGCTATGAGCTGGGTGCGCTGGCGTTCGCCGCGCCCGCACTGGTCAAGGCATGGCACGTGGAGCGCTCTGCACTCGGGCCAATTTTTGGTGCCAGTATCTTCGGGATCATGGCTGGGTCGTTTTTGTTCGGCTATATCGGCGACTGGCTCGGGCGCAAGCGCGCGATCATGTTAGGTGTGCTGTGGTATGGCGCACTAACGCTAGTTACCATCTGGGCTACCAGTCTGGATCAGCTGTTATGGCTGCGCTTTGCGGCGGGCATCGGCGTGGGCGGCGCCGTGCCGAACGCATTTGTGCTGGTGTCCGAGTTTGCGCCGAAACGTCTGCGTGCGACCTGGGTCACGCTGATGTTTACGGGCTATACGCTGGGTGCAGGCCTTGGCGGTCTAGTATCGGTCGCACTGGTGCCACAGTATGGTTGGCAGGCCGTGTTTTTGGTCGGTGGCGTGGCACCGCTGATGGCCGGCGTGGTGTTGTGGTTCGTGATGCCGGAATCGGCGCGTTATCTTGTCCTCAAAGGACGCGGTCGTAGCGAAGTGATCGCGACCGTACGTTTACTCTCCCCCGACACGGAGATCGGCCCGGATACCCAATTCATTGTCAGCGATGAACCGGTCATTCAGAAGTTTTCGCCACGGATGTTGTTCACCGGGAACCTACGCTTGATCACGCCAATGCTGTGGCTCGCCTACATTGCTAATTCGATGGCGCTGTTCTTCCTGCAAAGCTGGCTGCCGGTGCTGATCGAAGGTGTCGGCGTGCTACCTAAGCAGGCTGCGTTGCTGACGACGCTGTTCTCGGTCGGCGGTACGATGGGGGGACTGGTGATGATGCGTTTCGTCGACAAACGCGGCGTGTTGCTGATCGTGTTGCTGCCCTTGGTCGGTTTTCCGCTGGTCGCTTTGCTCGGCATGGGTCTCAATGTGTTCAATTTGATGTGCGCGGTGTTTGGTGTTGGTTTTTGCGTCGCTGGCACGCAGTCCGGGCTGAATGCCGTAGCGTCGATGATTTACCCGACTGCCTTTCGTTCGAAAGGAACCGGCAGCGCTCTCGGCATCGCCAAAATTGGTTCGGTCTCTGGCCCGATCATTGGTGGCGTGCTGCTCGGCGCGCATCTGCCGGTGCTGCAACTGTTTCATGCCGCAGCCATCCCTGTTTGCGTTGTCGCGTTGCTTGCCTTTGGGTTGAGCCGTGTCTATCGGCCAAATCTCGATGCGGAAGTCTTCGCGACGAACGATGTGATGGCTTCGTTGAATGCTGCTGATGAGCTCCCCCGCCTGATGGCAAAGCATTAGCGGGTGGCATCACTAAAAGCAGGCTAATCCATCCGCTGACACTTGCATAAAAGTTGCAGCAAAAAAATGAATGTCTATCTACTTGTCTTGCAAACGCTGCGCAAGCGCTTGCTCGTGGGTAACGCATGTTGGTTCATCGTAGTAAAAATTAAAACTATATCTGGAGACTTTTCATGAACAAAACAGTACTTGTGATTTTCATCACGAGCGGCTTTGCCGCGCCTCTTGCCTATGCACAAAGCTCAGTGACGCTGTACGGCATCATTGACAACGGCGTTTCCTATGTCAATTCGAGTGCCAGCAGCTTGACCACGAAAGGGGCACGCCTCATCGGCGCAGCGACCAGCTTCGGCTCTGGCGACCGTTTGGGATTTACCGGAAAGGAAGATCTTGGCGGTGGCAGCAGCGCCATTTTTACCTTGGAAAGCGGCTTTAGCGGCAACACCGGTGCGTTGTCACAGGGGGGCCGCTTGTTCGGCAGGCAGTCTTTCGTCGGACTCTCAGATAGGAACGACGGCACACTCACGATGGGCCGCCAATATGACTACACATTCGACTACGTTGCACCGATGACATCGTGGTTGCAGTTCGGCAGTATCTATGGCGCGCATATTGGCGATGTCGATGATACATTCCAGACTTATCGGCTCAACAACTCAGTCAAGTATCAGGTTACGCCTATCCCTGGACTACAGGTCGGAGGCCTATATGCCTTCAGTAATCAGTCCGGCGGTTCAAATGGCGCTGGCTTCGCCAATAACCGAGCGTGGTCACTCGGCGCGCGTTACGACAATGGCCCGCTAGGTTTCGCTACGAGCTACCTGACATTGAACAGTCCTTCTTCCGGGCAGTCTGCAACTAACAATCCGAACGGCGCGGTCGGAGATGAATATAGCCTGCCAAGTAGTATTTTTTATAACGAAGGCTTTGTCAATCGGCAGAGTATATTTGCAGCCGCTACGGCTTATACGATTAGTGCATTGCGTCTCAATTTCATGTATTCCGATACGCAGCTAACGTATCAGGGCAACCGGAGTCTGCGCGTGGACAACTATGAACTTAACGGCAAGTATCAGATGACGCCAGCTTTTTCCATAGGCTTAGGTTATATATTCACCAACGGTTCAGGTTTCACCGGAACCGGCGCGCAGTCGTACGCCGACGGTACCCATCCTAAGTGGCATCAGATTGATTTTGGCGTGAGCTATCAACTGTCGAAGAATACCGACTTGCATCTTTCAACGGTGTATCAGCGTGCCGCAGGTGATGCCACGGAGGCCGCGATCAATGTGATTGGACCGGCTGGTATCGATAAGAAATCACAAATGCTGGTGGCGACCGGTTTGCGCTATCGTTTTTAAATCTTTGTTTGAAAATCCAGCACCATCCGTGGTGCTGGATTGATTGCTGAGCGCAGCTGCAGATCAGCACAATGTCGTTACAGCGCACGCGCGCTGGGAACAATTCAGGAACGAAGAACGATGCCGGCCCAAAGGCCAACAACTGTAGCAGTATCGATTCGTTCCATTGAGAGCGCTCCACAAATTTAGTCGATTTTTCTGGTCAATCTTGACTGGCAAAAAATTTAACAAGGCCGCCATCATTTGGAACATGCAACTCCATGTGCTGAAATAAACAATAAACGTGCCTATAT
Organism: Glaciimonas soli; assembly: GCF_009497155.1. GTDB lineage: Bacteria > Pseudomonadota > Gammaproteobacteria > Burkholderiales > Burkholderiaceae_D > Glaciimonas > Glaciimonas soli. The sequence goes on along the minus strand of NZ_WINI01000002.1, from coordinate 20,156 downwards.
TACGATCAAGCTTACATTTTGTGTTGGGGCGTGTTCACGCTAACCGTAGTCCAGAATAAAACGCTATTCGGATAACGTTCGCGCCCAATTTGAGAAGTGGTACTCGTTCTTTTACATAGATATTAACTGCGTCTTCGATCAAGTAGTTCGACTTCGTAACGTTCGTCGCGACTGCGCAGAGGCGCGCTGATTCTGCTCTGTCAAGGCGTCCGCTTCGGCTTGAGTCCAAGCTTTCGGAAGGTACTTTCTAGCGCGGATTCGCTCACCACCGATATAGTGGTCGAATTCAAACATGAAACGACCTCGTACTTTATTTTTGTATATCGATGGACTTGCTCATAGAGAATCTGGCGGACAAGTTCTCGCGTTAAGTGATGATTGTTCTGAACTTCAGAGAGCGTTGCAAGTAAAGCAATGCGGCACTAACGATGCCGTACAGCATCGTAGAAATAAACGCCGATGATAGTAAGGTTTCTGGCGCATAACTCGTTATCAACTGCGAGCTACGTAATAACTCGTTATACGGAATAATGTAACCGAGTGATGTATCTTGTACGACAGAAAGAAATTGACCGATGAGCGTCGGCATCATGCGTTTGAGCGCCTGCGGCAGAATAATGAAAGACATCGCCTGAAGTGTATTCATACCGATCGATAGCGCGGCTTCACGCTGCCCCCGCTCTAGCGACAAAATACCGGAACGCACAATCTCCGCGGTTAATGCAGAGTGATGTAGCGTCATCGCGATCACCAGAAATGCCAGACCCGGCCATGCAAAGCCAAAGACCGGTAGCAGCACCGTCATGAACAGAATCAGCAATAGCAAAGGAATCGCTCGAAAAAGAGAGATATACATTTCTGCCGATTTTTTAAACCAAAAATTTTCCGAGAGTCGGCCAAAGGCGATAGGAAACGCGAGCACTAATGAAAAAATGGTGCTCAATGCCGCGGCCTTTAAGGTTCCTAATAGACCGATGAACAAAAATTTCCACACGGTCAATTTGGAAAAAACTGCCCAGTGAACGGCGTCGAACTGGCCACGTTCAGCTAAACGCAGCGCAATAGCGCCAGTCAGGCTAACGATCAATAGTCGACCTGTCCATGTATAAATTTCATTGCGACGGGTCGCCTTCGGACCGGCGGGTTCATATAACAGAGTCGTTTTGCTCATCGACGAATCGCCATCTTCCGTTCAAGCACTCGGAATATCAATCCGGTAGGTATCGTCAATGACATATAGGCGAAGATCGCACCAATAAACCATAGCCATTGAGCGGACTCAACGTTAATTAACTGCGCCGTTTCCGTAATTTCGAGCACGCCAACCACCGCGGCAACCGAAGTCGATTTGATATGAACAATGACTAGCCCGCTCAGTGAGGGAATAACGGTACGTGCCGCTTGCGGGATAACGAGGTGACGTAGAATCTGCCAGAAAGTCATGCCAATGCTGCGAGCAGCTTCTATCTGTCCTTGGGGAATCGCATCAATGCCCGATCGAAATGCTTCAGAAATCCACGCTGCAGTATAGAAACCAAGTACCAGCAACGACGATGTGAATTCTGAAAACATCCATCCGAGTTTAGGCAAACCCCATACGACCATAATGAGAAACGCCAGGATGGGGGTCATTCGCATCAACTCGACATAGCACGCAGCGAAAGTGCGCAATGGGGCGGATGGACCGACCCGCATGATGGCCAGTATCAGCCCGACCAGGAAGGCCAGCATGAGTGACAAAAAAGCTAACTCTATCGTTGTCCACATGCTATGAAGCAGGCGCGACACGTATTCCCAAAACAGATTCAATTCTATTCTCCGTCACGATCCCTAGTGGTGATCCCGACAATCGGCCGCACGATTAATAAAGGGATGAGGGTATGTTCTGTTTTAGTAGCGGTCTACAACCGGAATTCGGGCGGCACCGAAATCCCGCAGGTTTTTATTATAGGATTTCATCCAGGTGCCGTCTTTGATGCTTTGCTCCAGCTGCGTGTTGATCCAGTTACGGAACACCGTATCATCGACTTTGACAACGATGCCATAGGGTTCAGTCGTGAACGGTTTGCCAAGCATTTTCAACTTAGCCGGCTGCAACTTCGCCAATGGCTCCAGGAGCGCCGAATCATCGACTTCGGCAACGTAACGTCCGTCAGCAACCGCTTCGGCGCAACTGTTTTTGTCCGCTAGCGAAAACAACTTCGCCTGGGGTGCCACCTTAAGCAGATTTACGCCATCATCGGTACCGGTTACTACGCAAACAGATTGGTTATTCAGGTCACTGACACTATGAATAGTGCGATTGTCCTTGGCCAGCAGGACATCCTGACCTGCGAGAAAGTATGGACCGGCGAAACCGACAATCTTTTTACGCGCGTCAGAAATTGTGACCGTATCGAGCGCCACATCGACACGTCCCGTTTGCACAAAAGCCAATCGATTCTGACTGATCACAGCGACAAATTCCACGTTATCTGCTGAACCGGTCAGTTTTTCCGCCAGATATCGCGCCAAATCAATTTCGAATCCTTCGGTTGTATCAGTGACCGGATTTTGCATGGAAAAACCAGACAACTTCAACGAGGTTCCTACCACCAATTTTCCCTTTTTGTGGATCGCTTCCATCGTGGATCCAGCCGGGAAATCTGCTGCTTTCGCGATGCCAAAAAACATAAACCCTACCGCAACAATCGCTGTACCTACTACTCTGATATTCATTGAATTACCTTTTTCAAATGTAAATGCCATGGACTATTCAAGCTAATTTTCTGGATATTCTTTTAGCTCAACTGAAAAAATTTCTAGTGATCGATTATTTTTGACAGGAAATTTTTAGCGCGCTCAGCTTGTGGGGAGTTAAAGAAAATTTCCGGTGCCGCTTCTTCGACGATCCGTCCTTCATCCATGAACACCACGCGATCAGCTGCTTTACGGGCAAAACCCATCTCGTGTGTCACGACCAGCATTGTCATCCCGGTCTTAGCGAGATCCATCATCACCGCTAGCACTTCTTTGATCATTTCAGGATCCAGTGCCGATGTAGGTTCGTCGAACAGCATTATCTTGGGATTCATCGCCAGCGATCTAGCTAACGCAACGCGTTGTTGCTGACCGCCAGACAGTTGCCACGGATATGCTTTTTCTTTATCGTTGATGCCAATTCTTCGGAGTAATTCACGCCCTTTAACTTCTGCTTCTTCAGTACTTTGACGAAGAACCTTGATCGGTCCGATGGTTATGTTTTGCAGCACAGTCAGATGGGAGAACAAGTTAAAAGATTGAAAAACCATACCGACATCTGCGCGGAACCGCGCTAACTCGCGACCTTCCAGTGGTTGCCGTATTCCATCTACGAAAATATCGCCTGAGTTGATTACTTCAAGCCTATTAATGCATCTGCACAGTGTCGATTTACCTGAGCCGGACGGTCCGATAATGACGACCACCTCGCTTTTTGGCACATCCAGATCAATATTGAATAGCACCTGACGCTGGCCGAAGAATTTGTTTACGCCACGAAGCGATACCAAGGCGGACTCCGAAGGCGAGGCGGGAGTGCTCGTGAGGGCATTGATCTTCAATTCAGACTAGCCTCAAATCGAACTCGGCGCGAAATGCACCAACCTCGCGACCGACCCAGTTGCGAATGACTGGATTGCCCCAGGTGCTGAGTGCTTCATAATCCTTAGAGCTAAACGCATCTAGCTGACGCATAACCTCGATGATGACCGCGTCCGCCACTGTTGAATTACCGTCCGCCAATTTGAGAGCGATACCTAGTCCTTGTTCGCGCATGCCAATGCAACGCACGCCGTCCGCACCTGTCTTGCTAATCCATCGCCCCTTACCAAGTAGCGTCAGTGCATTGTCAAGCCGTCCGACACCAGAGAACATTTCCGGAAAAGCCAGCATGGCGTCTGCCAGCACGGCCATCGCTCGCTGGTCGTCAGTGCCATCGTAACGAGCATTGCCAAACTGTGCCCACAGCCATGCTAGGCGCGCTAACGGCAAACCGATATTAGGTGCGTTACATCCATCCGTACCTAGCCAAATCCGGGATTCATCCAAATCAGCCAATCGTGCGACGGTCTTAATGATTTCACGCTGGAGATGGTGCGATTGATCGAGATAATCTGCAAGTGGCAAATCATGTAAACGACAATACCCAAGGAAGCCTGCGTGCTTTCCAGAGCAATTATTGTGACGTTGATCAGCTTTGAAATCAGCTGGCGGAATACCACCATCTCGGTAGCGTTTTGGCAAATGGCAGCCACATTGCAGATCAGGCTCCGTGCAACGGAATTTCTCCAACATGTCGCTCACCGCAGCGATATGCATCTCTTCGCCGGAATGACTCGCACACATTAACGCGGTTTGTCGCTGGTCAAGGCCGAATTGTTCGATGCCTTCAGATTGTACAAATGGTAGTGCCTGAAATGGCTTCAAGGTAGAACGGGAAAATGCATAGGATGTTGGGTCGCCAGCATAGGCGATTAAACGGCCAGTGCTATCCACGACGGCTACAGAACCGCTATGTATACACTCTACATGGCCGTTCCGTACAGAGTAGGCAAGATCGGTATGGTGGAAATTTGCTGTCGGACGCATTATTGGAAATTTTGGTCGATATTCTAGTTGAGTGGGCATAGCTGGCTTGGATATATTCCGCGCACGGCGATATCAGTTATGTCAATAAATCAAATGATCGGGGCGAGTATAGTGCTCGTTTATGACGCTGACATGACATTGGTATGTCACATATATTTATATAACATATTCATGATATGTTAATATTTAGGCGCACTTAAAACAGCAGTCCTATAAAGGTGCGAAGAAACCATTTTGATGTGCCACGGCTTTGTTGCACAAATCCCTGCTTGGCACGGCGAATTCGACTGAGATGCGTAAACTGCGTGCATGACAAGACCTACCCCCCCTCCCTGCCAAATATCGTACAACCAACTGGAAGCAATACAACGCTGCGTTAAAAAATCGTGGTTTCTTACATGTGTGGCTGGACAAAAATATGCGGTGGCATGGTCAAGCAGAAGGTAAGCGTGATCGCACACAAAAATTTAGCGATGCGGCAATCCAGTTTTGTTTGACGATCAAAGGGCTATTTGAATGGAGAGGCTATCACCGTCGCATTTTGGTTGAAACCAAAATGCGTTGTTTTACATTATTGGGTGAACGCGTTATGGCCAGAGAATTTGATCGTCAGGTAACAGAGCCGCACGTGCGTGCGACCACCCTTAATCGCTTCACGCGATTAGGTACGCCTGACACCATTCGTGTGTCCTGAGTTTGCGGGGTATGGGGATATTGCGGATTGCCTTTGATTTATGCAACAAAGCCCATTTGAGTTAGGGGAGCTACTTTGATCGTAACGTACTTCTCAGTACGGCTTGTACCGAGCGTCCTTCTCATAGTGTACGGACTGACGTCATCGACCAATTCGAGCGGGAAAGCAGCCAAATTTGCACAATAGACCGCCCAAGGACCAGCCGGTTTCCATGCATCAAAACCGCTGTTTCATGGTCTCTTGCTTGCGCGATTTTTTCGTCGCGTCCTCATCAACATGGATGGTCCAGCTGCTTTTTGAATAATCCCGAGGGGAAAGTGGTGCAGCAGTCATCTCTTATGTTCAATTTTCACGGGAGCTTGCTATCCCCGGATTCGGCTCACTGCCATTCCGGTGACCGCGAATCCGGCACCAAGCATCAGCGCGGCTTGCGATACGTGACCGGCGTTAAGTTTAAACATCAACCCGGCCAATGCCGCACCCATTGTCATTCCAATCATCCGCGCCATTGTCATCACTCCGCCTGCCGCACCACTGCGTTCGCGTGGCCCTGAAGTCAGGAGAACCCGGTTGTTTGGTGTCTGAAAGAATCCAAAACCGATGCCACATAGCGCAATCCGCCAAGCGATGCTACCGGAGCTTGCGTCAGCCGGCAACGCCGCTAATAGACTCAGGCCAAGCGCCAGTACTGCCAGCCCGATAGTAGTTAAATTACGAGCCTCAAAGCGGTCAGACAATCGTCCGGCGAGTGGCGCCACGAAGACAATGACCAATGGCCAAGGCGTCATCAGCAGACCTGTACCCACTTCGTTTCGTCCAAATTGATGCTCAAGAAGGAATGGCAACGAGACATAGGCGATCGTCTGCGCCATGTAGGAGCAGATGGAAGTCAGCACCGCCAGCGTAAATTGCCTGATGCGGAGCAAATCAATTGGCACGAGCGGCGTTTTATGGGCGCGCTGTTGCAGAATCAGAATGATGGCGAGCACCAGTGCCACCACAATTTCGATCGTCGCTGATGTGTCGCCGGCAGGATTGCCCAATCCAGCCACGCCAATAATCAGGAACACAAATACGAGAGCGTTGAGAATTGCACCAATTGAATCGAATGCTCTATGCACGCCACGACCGCGAGGTAATATTATCGTCGCCAGTGTTACTACCAATATTCCAAGCGGCACATTGACGGCAAATAACCAATGCCAGTTGGCGATCGACAGGATCAACGCTGCTGCGCTCGGCCCGAGTGCAGCCGACAGCGCCACGGTGAGGGCGAGCAACGCGATACCGCGGCCAACGATTTTTTGCGGAAAAACCGACCGCAGCAGAGCCGGTACAACCGTCGACATGCATGCGCCGCCGAACCCTTGTACTGCACGAGCGATGATCAATATATGAAGCGATGGTGCAATCGCGCAGATGATGGAGGCTAGGGTGAAGACGATCGCTCCGGTGAGGTAAATGCGCTTGTGGCCCATCATGTCCCCCAGTGCCGCCAACGGCAGCACTGAAATCGCAAGCGCCAACTGGTAAGCATTGGCGACCCATAATGTCGTGGCTGGTGTGCCGCTTAAATCGTGCGCGATAGTAGGCAGCGCGATGTTCGCGATTGCCGCATCGAGATTCCCTAGAAACGTTCCCAGTAAAATCGAGAGGACCGCCCAATACCGCCGTGGCAAGCCAAGGCCATCTTGCTCGACATTGTCGGCCTTGATTTTTTTTAAATCGGCATTTGATGCGGCGTTAATACTATAAAATGTTAAAGACATTAGATTGATTTCCTGGAGTGTTACTGATGATCTATAGCCCGACGTTGAAGACACACTCTGGCAAGGCTTCTATGCATGCCTATTCGCCACTGCGAATGGCCAAAAAATTACGGTTAAGTCAATTGATGATCGTCGAGAGCGCCCTCAAAACTTTTTCATTCGCAACCACCGCACAACATCTTGGCATGACCCAGTCGGCGGTCACGAAGGCGATACACGAGCTTGAAGTGTTCTTTGATGCCAAGCTATTTGAGCGCACAAACCGCGGCGTTCGCCCGACCGAAGTCGGTTTTCGCATGGAAGAACATGTGCGCGTCATTCTCGCTGAAGTACGTTTCATGACTGATTCGCTGAATGCCTTGCGCTTAGGGGAGGCGGGCAGCGTCATCATTGGTACGTTGACTACGGCGACTTCACTGTTTCTGCCGGATGCATTGCATCTGCTACGCGAACGTCATCCCAATATCAACGTATCAATTTCGGTTGGCGATCGCAGTCAACTTTTCGGTTACCTCGTCGCCGGCAAAGTCGACATTGTCATCGGTGCCATTCCTCCGCCTTCCTTCAATGTAAATGAGCAAGTCACTCACCATGTACTCTACAACGATGACTTGTGCATCATCGCCGGCAGCGAACATCCTCTGGCCGAACGGGAAGTTCTCAGTCTCAAGGAACTCCTTCCTTATCCGTGGGTCATTCCATCACATGAATCGCTGGTAAGAGGCAAAGTGGACAAGCTATTTCGTGAGGCGGGACTGCTCCTGCCATCCAACATAATCGAATCTTTGTCCCCAATTACCAATATCGGCCTTCTGCTGGATCAGCAGTCGCTCGCTTTCATGTCGGCCGGGCTGGCAGAGCTTTTCTGTACAGCCGGGCTAGTGGTAAAGTTGCCGATTGATCGCCACTGCAGCTTCGGGGAAGTCGGTTATTCGGTTTCAGCGCATCGGTCTCCTACCCTTGCAACGCAGATATTCATCACTCTTCTCAAGGAGGTGGTTGCCATTCCGCGACTCCCGTTTCAGAAATAACTCTGAGTCCCACACCTGATTATTATTCTGCAATGCTGGCCCGACTCGCAGTATGCAGCGTTTGCTTATCTTGCCAGCAGCCTCCAAATGAATAACCATATAGAGGCTTTGCTTCTTTTCCGCGATGGCTATCCGTTGCTGCTGCTAGTTCCTCGTACCGTCGGTAACCATCGCCTGGCGAAATTTATTTCGTCAACCGGAAAATATTTTCGGCATTGGTCTGAAAGAATCGCTTCTTGTCTGCAGCGTCCATTGCCATGCCGTCAAGGCCGATGACTTCATCAATCGCATGCTGGTACGGATAGTCCATCGCGTACATTACGCGGTCCATGCCGATCACCTGCTGGGTGAATTTGATCGCAGGTTCCCATGCTACGCCGCTGTTGGTGAAGTAAAAATTTTCGCGCAAATAGTCACTGGGTTTCTTCTTGAGCGGTTTCATACTCTGGTAGCGTTCCGATACGACGGTTGCCCGGTGCATGTAATCGAGGCGATATGCCCAGAACGGTAATGCTTCGCCCATGTGGCCGAGGATGATTTGCAGCTTCGGAAAACGATCGAATACGCCGGCCGTTATGATGCGTAGCGCATGTAATCCTGTCTCTACGCCGAAGCCAAAAATTGCTCCATCGAGTCCGCATTCCAGGAACGGTTGGATCATGTTGCGCGGGGGAGTACTCGGATGGATGTAAATAGGTGTGTCGTTCGCCTCTGCCGCTTCGAATATTTCCCAGAATTTCGGGTCGGACAAATATTCGCCGTGGGTATGTGAGTTGACGATTACGCCTGTCAGACCGAGCTTTTGAATACCTCGTTCAATTTCCTTCGCGGCCTCTGCCGGATTCTGTGGCGCGACGGCGACCATCCCCGAAAAACGGGTTGGATGTTTACGTACGGCTTCTGCGAGCTCGTCGTTGGCCACGCGTGCAAACGACACCGCAGTTTCGGTATCCATGATTTGCACGCCGGGCGATGTCAGAGCAATTATCTGGCGGTCGATGCCTGCTTCATCCATATGCTGCAGACGCTTTTGGCCGAGATCAGTTAGGCACTCAATGATGTGCCGTGCCCGTGCGCTTGGACTGTTCATGTAGAAACCCATTAAGCTGACAAAACCCGGGTCAGGGTCATTGCCGGCTAAAATTTTCTTGTAAATCGTCAGCAGTTCCGCCGGGGCGAATGCTTCCTCGGTGGCGATACGCGCATAACTGACCTTTGGAGGCCGCAAAACATCTTTTGATTCTGGGTTACTCATTGGAAATTTCCTTTCTCAGTGAAAAATGGGGATTAGTGACGCGTACTGGTTGAGACAGATTCGGTGAATTCTGTCGGCTGTTTTTCGATCCGCTGGGTGGCTATCTTGCCAGAGCGACCAAAGCGGGAGAATGTGAACGATAATCCGGCTGCCGCTAGCGCTGCCAGCAGTGCCGGTACCGCTCCGGCGTATAACATATGGTCGGCAGACCAGTTGAGGGAGAGCAAGACACCGCCAATGATCGGGCCGATCACTGAGCCGATCCGGCCAATTCCCAATCCCCAGCCAATGCCCGTCGAACGCATGGAGGTGGGATATATCCGACTTGCGATCGCGTGAGTGCAAGCTTGTCCACCGATGATGCCGGCACCCGCAAAGGAAGTGGCAATGATCAGCAGAATAGGATTCTCCAGTGAGGCACCGACACCAAAGATCGCAATTGTTCCTAGCATATAGAGCAGCGCTAGAACGAAACCGGGATTGAAGCGCTCAAGAACGATGCCAAGAGTAAGGCTGGCAACAGTGCCAGCGATCTGCAACGCTGAAGTCGCATAGACCGACATTTCAAGAGATATACCTGATTTATGCAGCAGGGTCGGCAGCCAACTGGCAAAGAAGTAAATTTCCAACAAACACATGAAGTAGACAACCCAAATCAAAATGGTCGCGAAAGCACGACCTTCAGCAAAGAGATGTTTTACTGTGAGACCCGGCGCCCGTTGCTCGATCACGACAAAGCGCGTATCGGGAGAAAATTCCAAATGCGGACATATTTTTGCCATAAGGTGAACCAACTTTTGGCGACTAACATCTCGGATTGCCTGATAGCTGATCGACTCAGGCAACCAGATGAGCATCATTAAAGCCAACACCAGCGGCATCGTCCCGCCAATTTGAAATATGATGGGCCATCCACGGCTTTGTAGCAATGCACCGGCAGTCACTCCCCCCAATGCGGAACCAAGTGAAATGCCGCAGGAAATAATCATGACGGTCATGGCGCGACGGCGAGTCGGACTATATTCGGAGCCCAATGCGAAGATGTTGGGGAGTAGGCCACCGAGCGCAAGTCCAGCAAGTACACGCAACATGATCAGTTCGTTCATCGTGTCGACAGATGCCATTGACATCGTACAGACGCCGATCATTGCCATGCATAAGATAATGATTTTGCGGCGACCGATGTAATCGGCCAACGAGCCGAGTCCGATTGCACCGATCGCCATGCCGATCAGTCCGGCTGAAAAGGCCGGCGCGAATGCGGCTGGCGAAATACCCCAGCTCTTACCGATAGCTGGAACGACATACCCAAGTGCTTGGGCGTCAAAGCCGTCGGCCAGCAGGCACAGGAAACAAAGGCAGAAAATGCGGAATTGGAAAGCACTGATATGTTGGCTATCGATGACTTCCGACAGATTAGCCGTAGCGGGGTGTTTCAAACTTGTCTCCTTGGTATCTGCTTACTCTGATGGAAAGCGTTCTAGTTGTAGACTTCCGCAACCGAAAATCCAGTATGAGTATGCCGGATCAAAAGAACTAGTGAAAATATTTTCCGTTGATATTCTTTATTGGAATATCAAGGATTTGTGCAAAAAGCAGAGATGAGGACGATGCTTGAAGCTAGCATCGATTTTTGGGGAAGAACACTCTCCCTCTCTAAATCGTACAACGCGTACGAACACTTTAGGTTGCGCTCCGATTCGATCAGTTTTGTATCTCGCCTGCAGATGACAATGTTGACATCGGACGATTCGATGCCGACTTCAGGACGTCGCTCCATACTCCTCTGATTTTTTATGCAATATTTTGATATTCCTAAACAGAATATCAAAATATGATTTTTTCGTTAGTTATTTCTATTCGGAAAATTCATACTCGTCTTACTGTTGCGAAAATCCAGTGGCTGAGCGCCTTTCATCAGGGTAAACAGATACGGGCGATAGCACCTTAAAAAGCTAATTTCGCAAAAAACAGAAAATAAAAAAGATTGTTTTAAATCAAAGTAGGAGACAAAATAATGAGCAATTTAGTACGTGTTGCAGTCGGGATTTCTGCAATTCTTAGTTCGGCCGCCGTATTGGCGCAGTCGCAGGTGACGGTCTACGGACTCATCGATAGCAGTGTTGAATATGTGACTCATGTCAATGCAGCGAGTGATTCGGCAGTCAAAGAGCCGGGGCTGACCGGGACATATCCTTCTCGCCTCGGCTTCAGAGGTAACGAGGATCTGGGTGGAGGTTTGCAGGCTCTGTTCGTCTTGGAAATGGGCTTTTTGCCGGATACCGGCACAATGGGCCAGGGTAATCGCTTATTTGGACGCCAGTCGTATGTCGGCCTGAAGAACTCCTACGGAACCATCATGTTGGGACGCCAGGTCAATATGACCTACATCGCTTCACTCAAAGCGGATATTTTGGGGGCGAATCTCTATGGCACAGGCAGTCTTGATGCTTATTTGCCGAATGCCCGTAGCGATAACGCAATCGGTTACCTCGGCACTTTCTCGGGTGCCACGCTTGGCGCAACCTATAGTTTCGGACGCGATAGCTCTTCTGCAGGCGGTCCGGCTGCGACTAATTGCGGCGGTGAAATAGCAGGCAATGCGCAAGCCTGCCGTCAGATGACCGGTATGTTGGCTTACGACACTACCTCGTTCGGGGTTGCCGCTGCCTACGACATCATGTATGGCGGCCCCGGTGCCGCCGCTCCCTTAACCAACAGCAGTTACAGCGATCAGCGCATTTCCCTGAATGGTTATTTTATGTTGGACGAGGCTAAGATTGGCGGCGGCCTGCTAGACCGCAGGATAAAAGCTGCAGTCGAGACCAATTCCGATATGTATTACTTCGGCGTCAGTTACCCGTTCAATAATACCTTAGTGCTGGACGGAGAGATTCTGCGCCTGAATGTCAGGGGTACGAACAAGGTCTCTACCATGCAGGTTATGCGCGTGACCTACAACCTCTCGAAGCGCACGGCCTTGTACACCTCGCTTGGCTATATGCGGAATGGCGGTTCGGCAGCGGTCTCACTGGACGGCGGCGGTACCGTGGGTGTCGGGATGAGTCAGGTCGGCATCATGAGCGGCATCCGTCATACATTCTAAGAGTCCGTTTTACTATCTCGCTGGGCGGACGTGATTTACTGCTAAACGGTGCCCAAAATCATTATGGTACTGAAAAGTACATTCTGGTTTCTCTACGCATTTTACGTTCAAGTCAGCGTAGCTGGGGCAACAGATCTCAAATATGTTTTGTGCAAATTAATGCTTTCCGTTGCCGCCGTTGCGGTGACAGAAAATCCGAACGAGCCGTTAGCCTGATTCACCTTGATACTTGATTTTGGTGAAACTTGTATAGCGGTAAATACCAACTCTGATTCGAATCAGAAGGAGATCATATGTCAGAAAATCGTGGTGTGGTGTATGTCGGTGGCGGTAAAGTCGAAGTACATTCGATTCCATTTCCAAAACTTGACAATCCGCAAGGGAGGAAGATTGAACATGGCGTCATTCTGAAGGTTGTTTCAACCAATATTTGCGGCTCCGATCAGCATATGGTGCGCGGCCGGACTACTGCGCCAACTGGCCTGGTATTGGGGCATGAAATTACCGGTGAAGTAATTGAATGCGGCTCGGATGTGGAGACCCTGAAGAAGGGCGATTTGGTCTCGGTTCCATTCAACGTCGCCTGCGGTCGCTGCCGTACCTGCAAGGAACAGCATACCGGTGTCTGCGAAACGGTTAACCCGGCGCGTGCCGGTGGCGCCTACGGCTATGTCGATATGGGCGACTGGATCGGCGGCCAGTCGGAATACGTGATGGTGCCCTATGCCGATTTCAATTTGTTGCGCTTCCCGGACAAAGAACAGGCGATGTCCAAGATTCGCGATTTGACCTGCTTGTCCGATATTCTGCCAACCGGCTATCACGGTGCGGTCACTGCCGGTGTTGGTCCTGGCACCACGGTATACGTGGCGGGAGCCGGTCCGGTCGGACTGGCTGCGGCAGCGTCTGCGCGCTTACTGGGTGCGGCGGTAGTGATCGTCGGCGATGTGAATCCTTTGCGTTTGATACACGCCCGCAATGTCGGCTTTGAAACGGTCGATCTATCGCTTGACGCCACGCTGAGCGATCAGATTGAACAGATTCTGGGCACCCCGGAAGTCGATTGCGCAATTGATTGCGTCGGTTTCGAAGCGCGTGGTCATGGTCACGCTGGTGCCCAGGCCGAAGCGCCAGCCACGGTACTCAACTCATTGATGGAAATCACCCGCGTCGCTGGCAAGATCGGGATTCCTGGTCTGTACGTTACTGAAGATCCGGGCGCAACCGACAGCGCTGCCAAAAAAGGCAGCCTGAGCATACGCCTCGGTCTTGGTTGGGCCAAGTCGCATAGCTTCCACACCGGTCAAACGCCTGTGATGAAGTACAACCGGCAACTGATGCAGGCCATCCTGTGGGACCGGATCAATATTTCCGACATCGTCGGCGTCGAAGTTATTACGTTGGACAATGCGCCGCAAGGTTACGAGCAATTCGATGCCGGTGCACCGAAGAAGTTTGTGATCGATCCGCATAATCTGGTGAAACGCACGGCTTAACCGGTCCGGTAGCAATATTAGCGTGACATCGAAGAGCTTGATCGACATGACGCGATCAAGTTCTTTTTTTACGCCGTTTTTTGTGATCCGTGAAGGTTGGCATTCTGTAATACACATATCCTGGTGGCCTAGGGCGGAATCGAACCACTGACACAAGAATTTTCAATTCTCTGCTTACAGGACTTTTTAATAAAATGAGTTTGCTGAACTCCACTACCCGGGTAGTGGGAAGCATAGTTTTGCACTTTATTAAGGAAGCATATCTTTGCATTTGGCACAAAGATATGCTTCCTGTCTCACTGCAGTGGTCTGGTGTGGTTTGTAATGATGGAGGCGGCGGGAATCGAATCCGCGTCCGCCATCTATGGCTGAAGCTAGAGCCACCCCCCAATTTAGCCGCTGAAAACTATAACTTCCCAAGCTCATCTAGTTTTCTCCACCTCTTCTGAGAGAGGACGTCCATGCCATTAGCCCAATACTAATTGGTCCACGAAAAACGTCATATTCAGATTGCCGTTAAATTTGTTTTCTGGGTATACGGGAAAATACTTTCTCATACACCCAAGGATAGTCGGGATGTTGTTTCAACTCTGCACATTCTGGAAAGCTGAGTGTCAAAGGCAAGATACCAAATCTGATTTCAGCTGCGCTCTTCACTTTCGTCATCGCCTCGTCGAGCATTCCCATGGCAATTAGAGCCGCCGAATGTACTCCATGAATACTGCCATCGTTTTCAATAATTTCCAATGCTCCCGCATGATCGCCGCAACGCGCAAGTACGTAAGGAACGACCCTTGACGCGAAGGCATGTGCATAGCGGTCTCTTTGCACGAAATGACGCGCAGCATGTGCGATTTCTGGTTGCGGGTCTATCCAGGCTAGCGTGTAGAGTAGATTTAGATAGGTGACCGGACTATCTGGATGAGATGAATATACGCTTCGTGCTTGAGCAAGCACTTCGACTGGATCCATATTGGCAAAAGCGTATGCACGTACTAATCCGACGGCGACAGTTGGCGAGAATGGATTAAGTTGAACCGCAGTACGAAAAGCGCCGATGGCCTCAGATGGAGCTTGACTGTTTAATAGATGAAAGCCATAACGAGAGTAGGCAACGTCATCATCCGGAGACATTTGCAACGCCTGTTCGTGCGCCATCCTAGCCTCATCGAAATGCCACTTGCAATCAAGAAGGTAGCCTGTCACTGATTGCAGGCCTTGCAAATAGGGTTCGGCATCTTGAACGGATCTTAATTCGCCAAGAGCATCGTCGATTTGTGAGCGCTGTATATTCCCATCGAAAAATGCGTGCTCGGCTACGTATTGTGCGAGCAACAGTTTGGCCATCATATAGTCGGGGGCCTTGGAGATGACATTTTTGAGTATAGCTTCCGCTTGGGAAAAGGCATCCGGCGAACGACGTTCAAGTAATTGCCGAGCGTGAATGCAAGCCTCGACTAGTGCAGCATGCGGCTTTGCCACATCGGATTTCTGGGGAGAGTGAACCATCGCCGGCACAAGCGATAATCGCCGCACTTTATCCGCTAAAATCGCCAAACGATAGCCTTGTCCATAAAAGGCATCAATCGCCACCACGCCAAGATTGGAGAGAGTTCGACGTAGTTGCGTAATACAGCGCGCCAGACTTTCATCTGACATGCGCCCAGCCCAGACATTTTTTGAAAAATCGTCTTTTGAAACGACTTTCGGCCAAGCATTTAGCAACAGACGGAAGGCCCCGCGTTCCTTGGGAGGCAAAAAAAGAAGTGAGTCTTTGTAAGAAACAAAACCATCCCGGTCTATAGTGAATCCGGCTGATACCGGATCTATATCGGCAAGTGCACCTGATGAGTTATGCATTTCAGTGGCCCAAAATATTCCATGTAATCTTTGCAATCATCGACAACAAATTTACATTATTTATATTCTATCGGCTATTCAATGCCGATTGTTACGTTGCCCTACGGAATTTGCATGATATCCGTCAAGAAAGTTTCTTTGTGCGTGGTTAAAATAGTAGGTTTTATGGAGTAATTGACAATAATGCAGGAATGACAGGGGGGGGAGCCCGTAGATCATAGCCTGGACTTGGCACCTCCCGAAACTGCGCCAATAGGGCGATATGCTACTTCAATCGGATTGGTATATAACGTACAGGCCTTGTTGCACAAATAAATTTCAGAGCGCAATGACCCCATATCCCACAAACTCAGATCACGCGAATGGTGTCAGGTGTCCCTAATCGCGTGAAGCGATTAAGGATAGCTACGCGCACTTGCAGCTCAGCTACCTGACGTTCAAATTCTCTAGCCATCACGCGTTCGCCCAACAATTTGAAACAACGCATTTTGGTTTCAACCAAGCTACGGCGATGGTAGCCACTCCACTTTTTCCACAGCGTTCTGTCTAGATAGCGTGTGGCGCGTAAGGTTTCATTTCTTGCTTTGGCACCCGCCGTATTTTCTTTCCAATACTGCGCATTCTTACGCGTAGGGATGACCGCTGCAGCGCCACGTGCCGCAATCGCAGTGTGACAGCCTTTGGTGTCATAAGCACCATCGCCACTGACAGCGCAGATGGTTTCGCTCACTGGAATTTGTTTGAGTAATTCCGGCAACATGGGTGCATCACCGACGCTGTTATCGGTTATTTCTATCGCGCGTATTTCCATCGTTTCGGCATCAATGCCCAGATGCACTTTACGCCATTGTCGTCTATAGTCAGCGCCGTGTTTCTTGGTTTTCCACTCGCCTTCGCCTAGCATTTTGATACCGGTACTATCGACTAATAAATGCAATCCATTTCGACTGCTGTGACGCGGGATGATGACGGGTAAATGTTTCTGCCGTCGGCATACTGTGCTGTAATCTGGGACTTCTCAATCCAGTTTGGCTAACTGCAAAGGACTCTGTATAAAACCAATTGCCTGGCGCAGTGCCAGACCAAATAGTCCTTTGATTGTCAGGCAAAATTGGATGGCGGCATCACTAAATTGTTGTACCCGACCACGACAACCTGAGGGCTGACCATGTCATTGCATATTGTTGTCTAGCCACACATGCAAGGAGCCGCGATTTTTTAATGCAGCGTTGTATTATTTCCAGTTGGTCGTACGGTATGTCGCGGGAGCAGGTTTTGTCATCCTTACAGTTTACGCATCTCAGTAAACTTCGTCAGGCTAAGCTGCGATTTGTGCAACAAAGCCCAGTTGGGTCACGATTCAATCAGCGCCAACAAGCGGGGGCATTCGGTTTCTGGAATGATGGGAAATTTGCGCACTTCATTGCGCTTTATTTTTTCCCGCCCTCGCTATCTGGCGTTTTTTTGGCTTGTCCAGTTTTTCTTTCTCGCATTGATCGAGACATAACAAGGTATCCGCATAAGACATGAACCGGTTAAGATAGTCGGGTGAGATATCGCGCATCAATGCCAGTGAGCGCAGCACCAGCATGTGGGAATTAATCGGTCCGGCATTCTTCGGAGCTTGCTCAAGTGCTTGTGCCATCTGTTTGTCGACGCTCAGTTTTGACCAGGTATTTCTGAAATTCCGTATGGTTTTCAGTTCAGAGCGCGCTCCGACATTTCCCTCCAAACGTCCATCAGAATTTTCCGGAGAGTGTTGTTCAAGTTGGCGCACCAGTGCGCTCAAAGTTGCGCATTGTTCGCGGGTCTGCAGAGTAGTGATAAATCGTCGTAATTCTTTGAAATTGCTTGTGGCAAAAAGTCGTTGCAGATCGTCGGCGGCATGCGGATATTGCTGCATACTGCCGGCGACGGTTTCCTTGGCATCACCTTTGGCCAAATCAAAGCGTTCTTTAAACGCCGCCAGCGCTTGCGCCAGCTTGGCATCGAGCATGCGTTTGACGTTCCCCCGATGCGCTATTGCGCGTTTTGCCAGCACTTCAATATAGTGCAGACGCACGGGATCGAACTGGTCCGCGCCTGCTGTGCGCAGGGAAGCGATTAGCGTGTTGAAATCAGGGGATGAATCGAGTGGCGCCTCCGTGATTTCCCTGCGATCCACTTCATTCATGGGACGGAGTTTTTTCGTTGGAGGTTTTCGGTACGGGCGCCATTTCCACCCGTCGGTTTTGCGCGCGCGCAGCGTCATCGGTGTTGGGACTTACCGGCTGCTCGGCACCAAAGGCTGCCGCAAATACCATGGAGGACGGCATCCCTTCGTCGATCAAGGTGCGGGTGACTGTCAACGCGCGCTGGGCCGATAATTCCCAATTGTCGGCGAAGGGGCCGCCCCGTATGGACTTGTTGTCGGTAAACCCGCTCACCATCAGCAGTTCATCGCGTGTCGTCAGATAAGCCCGCAGCGGGGGGACCAGGCTATTTAATAGTTGCCGACCTTCAGGCTGCAACTGGTTCGAATTGAGTGCGAACAGTACCTGGCCACTGATGCCAATGCGCCCGTTGTTTAGCGTGATGCGCCCCGATGCCAGCGGAATCGCCAAGGCATTTTCCAGACTCATGCGGCGCTGCTCCTCGACATGGCGCTTTTTCACTTCGTCTTGCAGGTGCGATGTCAATTCCATTTGAACAGCCACCACGCCGACCAATATCAGCACAAAAGCGCCCAGCAAGCCTGACATCAGGTCGCCAAAAACGGCCCAGACCGGGGCCGTGTGTTCCATGTCGGCGTCGCTGTCATCCACACTGTTATGCATTATTTGACCTCTTCAGCCAACAAAGCTTGCTTGGCCGGAAGTTGGCGCAGCTCTTCAAAAATTTCTTTTTGCGACATCATGCTCAAGTCGATGATTTCACGCGCCTGGGCTACGTAATAGGCGAGTTGTTCGTCGCTTCTCAGCATGGATTTGTCCATCGCGCCTTCAATGCGCTGCAGGTTGGCGATCAGCTTTTCATTGGCCTCATTGAACGAGTGCACGGCAAAACCGAAGGCTTCACTCAGGCTCGATACGTCGACAGCGCTGCTGGTAACATGTGCGGCAATGTCGGAGAGTTTTGCGGCCTCGACGGCGACATTATCCGAAAACGCGTTGCCGGCAGCGTTGAGCGCCACCGCCGAGGAGGCCACAAGGGAGTCGATCGCGGCGCGCTGTTCAACGGAAGCATGATTGATCGCATTGAGCAGGGCATTGAGTGTTTCCATGATGCGGCTGCGTTCCTCCAGCAGCTCGTTGTCGCGCGCAACGCTGGTGGAGATTTCCTGGCGCAATTGTCCAATGATTTCTGCCGCGGCGCGCGGGGCTTCCGAGGCCGTTTGTATGAGTCGCGTGATCGGTTCTTCCAGCGCGGTGCCCAGCGTGGTCAAATGACTTGTCAGCGCAGTTTGCAATTGGCTCAGCCGTTCAACCGCCGCATTGCCACGCAAGACTTCTTCCTCTTTGAGCGC
This sequence comes from Glaciimonas soli, assembly GCF_009497155.1. Lineage (GTDB taxonomy): Bacteria > Pseudomonadota > Gammaproteobacteria > Burkholderiales > Burkholderiaceae_D > Glaciimonas > Glaciimonas soli. The sequence goes on along the minus strand of NZ_WINI01000002.1, from coordinate 832 downwards.
GCCCAGTTCGGTACGCAACACGCCGGCCAGTTGATTCATGCGTTCGCTGTGCTGTTCGATCCAGTGCGCTTCGGAGGCGATGCGGGAGCGCATTAATTCTTCAGCGCCAGCGATCAAGCGGGTTGTTTCGGCTAGTGTATTGCTGGCGCTGGTCTGCGCATGTTCGGTGAAGTGTTGCGCGGTCTGAGTCAAGGTGTCGCAAATTTGCTGCTGCTGAGTAAGCGTTTGCGTGCTCGTTTGTTGCAATTCGTGAGCGAGCGCCGCCGCCATGGCTTCCAACGATTGCGTCCACGCCTGCTGCCGCTGTTTGTCGCGCTCTGCCTGATTGGTCTGCAGGTTGGCGTAGGTCTCTCCGACCATAGTTACGAGGGTGCCCGAACGCTGCTCGAATGTTTCGTTGAATGCGTCCAGTGAACGGCCCACGCCGGTGACCATGCTGCTACTTGCCTGTTCGTGGCTCCTGAGCGCCGCTGTCCAGGTTTCGGCCACGGTGGCGGCGGTAACGCTGAACCGTGCAGAAAGTCCGTCGAGTTGCGTCTGCGCCGCATCGGCCATGCGCTCGTGCATCAACTTCGCTTCACTTGCGATCCCGCTCATCGCCGCCTCGAACACGGGTTTGATACTTTCGCCGGTAGCATGCGCGCTCCGGCTCAAGCTCTCGCGCAGGGATTGGTCTACTGCGGATGCCAGATCGGTATATACGCCTTTGACATTGCTGTGAAAGTCCTCTTGATTGCTGAGCAAGCGCTGATTCAGCTGTTGGCTCATGCCCTCCATTTGCGCCATCATCGCCTGCAATTTATCGACTACCTGAGGCAAGGCCTGAGATTGC
>NZ_WINI01000019.1 GCF_009497155.1 Glaciimonas soli | reverse complement strand
GCGCTCATCCTTGCTGCCCGTAACCCCTTGTATGAAGCCGCCAAACCCATCCTGTTGACTTTGGCGCAATTGCCGGAGATAAACCTTACTAGTCACACGCAGATCGAAACCTTTCGCCGCATGATGCAAGCTGAACTCACAAACTTTCAGATGTTGGGTAACAAGACCACCGTTGACAAAGGTGATGTGGCGACGGTGAATTTCTTTTTATGTACGGCGATTGATGAAGCGGTCGGCTTGACCAGCTGGGGTGGTGGTCAGCATCCCGGTGAGGTTGGGCCATGGGCATCGCGTTCGCTGGCGCAAACCTTTCATGGCGATACGCTCGGTGGAGTTAAATTTTTTTTGCTACTGGGACGATTCGCCGCCGACCCGGCAGATAGGATTATCTTCAAACACATGCTGGAAGTGATGTATCACCTCCTCAGTATTGGCTTTGAAGGGCAGTATCGTTATCACCCTGATGGACAAGCTACTTTAGCCGAATTACGTCAAGCTTTGTATGACATTATCACCGCTGGTCGGCCATCGGTTCCTATCGTGTATTCCAACGTTCATGTTGAACACGAAAGCAAGTATGCGGTATTGCGTCGCTTCCCGGTGTGGGCATCGGCGTTGGTGATGTCGCTGATCGTACTCGGTGCGTTTGGCTGGCACAAATATCAATTGGTACAGATGACCGATCAAGTCGTCAACGACATTACCGCCGTGGGCAACATGACGCCACCAGCAACGTCAGTTCCTTCCCCCATCACAACACCATAACACGGAGATAACCCATGAAAAATCTACACGGAAAATCAGTGATCCGCCTCGGCGATGAAGTCATTCATGATGGACAAAGCGGCAAAATAATTAGCGCTTCGGAAATGAAAGCAATGGGAATACAAGTGGCGCTAGAAGGTGATATGGGATTCTGCGCAAAATGCAATGGCAACTTTCCATTAGTACCCAATCCCGGTAATGGTGGCCGCAGCCACATGGGTAGATTGCTGGCATATGACGGCGATTTGTTGGCTTGTGGCGGTGTCGCAAAAGCCTCCTTTTAATCGCCACGTGACTCGCCCCACTCGTCGCCCATTTTCTGTGCTGATTTATTGATGTTGAATACTTGATTTTGAATGTGTTAAACCGATGACCAATCCTGCTTCTGCTGATGTTGTTACTCCCGTCTCACCACCGCCCGACGTAGCTCCACCTGCGGCGGATAATGGTGTTGATGACGCAGCGCTGCAAGAGCAAGAAAAACTGGCGCAAGAAAAAACGGATAAAGAGGCACAGGAAGCTGCACAAAAAAAGAAAGAGGCAGATGCGGCTGCGGATACCAAGAAGGCATTAACAGACATAGATAACGCCTTCGAGCGCACCCTCAGTTATTTGCAGTCGCGCTATCGTGCCAGCGGTTTGCAAAAATTTAGCCATCTCTGGAAAAGCAAACGCTATCTGTACGACCGCCCCTGGTTCATGATGCTAGGCGTGCCGAACGCCGGTAAATCCGCCGCTGCACGCCATACTGGACTGGGTACGACGCTTAATATCGCCGATTACAGTAAAGCTTATGCTGGCTGGTTAAGTGAGCAAGCCATGCTGATCGAACCGGCCAGCAGATACATGACGCAAGCTGAGAGCAGAGATGGCACAGAGTGGCATCACTTGCTGGACTTGCTGCGCAAACACCGGCCACGCGCACCAATCAACGCGGCCATCGTCACGATCAACATCGCTGATCTGCTGCAAAAAAATGATGGGGAACTGCTGCGTTATTCAGCGCAACTCTCTACGCGCTTGCATGAATTGCGCACCGATGTAGGAAGTCGCTTTCCCATTTATGTGGTGATTACCAAGATGGATGTGGTGCAGGGATTTAGCGCCTATTTCGACGATCTCACTGCTGATGAGCGTGCGAAATCGTGGGGCTTTAGTTTGCTTTATGAGAAAAATGTATACCATGCCAACAACTACGATGACGATGTAAAAACGCAGCTGCAAACACAATTCACTTTGCTTGATCAGCATTTGCAAGCAAATTTACCGGATCGTCTGCAACAGACGTTTGAGAAAAACAAACGTCGTGCGTTATCGGTCTTTCCGCAAGAATTTACCAGCCTGATCGCGCCCCTGGTCAACGTCATAGGATCGACCTTTGCCAACTCGCACTATGACAATACCGAACATCGGCATTCTTTGCGCGGCGTGTATTTCACCAGCATGGGACGAGATGAACCGCATCTGTCGGTCAATCCACTCAATCCCTTGCAGCGACAGTCCAGCAATGACGACACGCTAATTGACGATAACGCTGAGCCATCTGCGAGACAAGCGATGGATGGATCAGGGGATATCAATGCCATGTACCGCAATATAGCGGTGGAACATAATCCCCTCCTCGCCCAGCAGAATAAGAATACATACGCGCGCGACTATTTTTTGTCTGATCTGTTTAACAACATCATTATCCCTGAAGCGCATCTGGTGCAGCCTAATTTGCAACATGCATTCGGCCTTCGTCTGCGCCGTTGGCTGGCTCACGGCGCGGTTGCGGTGCTGGGATGTTGGTTATTGGCAGGATTGCTACTTTCCTCTGGCAATAATACGGCCTACCTCAAGTCGATTGCGGATAAAACGACGCAATTGACACAACGTATCGATAAGCTGTTTGCCGCATCGCCTGACGACAGATTATTGCAAGTACCGGATGTGCTCACCGCTGCGCAAGAATTGCCACAATTAAGCGATTTGGATGTGGAGAGCCCATCAACCGGCTTCCACTATGGTTTATATACCGTGACACCAGTGGTCGATGCCAGCCATATCGCTTACCAACAATTAGAAGATCGCTTCCTGTTGCCACAGATAGAACAACGTTTGCAAGCCGTGTTGGTCAGTGCCTTACAAAGGAAAGATACCAAAACGGTGTATGACACCTTGCGCGTGGTGTTGCAGTTGCATGACAAAAACCATTTCAATGCCAAAGATATTAAAACATGGGTGATGCAAGACTGGTCCTCCGCTGGCGGTTCGGCGGCGTTTGGGGGGCGTACTACGATGGTGCATCATTTGAATGCGCTGTTTTCAGGTGAACGCGTGGTGCAATCTGCGCTTCCACAAAATGCCGATCTGGTACAGCAAGCCCGC
>NZ_WINI01000018.1 GCF_009497155.1 Glaciimonas soli | reverse complement strand
GGGGGGGGGCTGTTTCCACCCCCTCCCCATCAAGACTGTTTCAGCCCTCGCCTTGCACGGGGTCGGTATTGAACGTGTACAAGACGATCTTCCAAGTCCCGTCGACCTTGTGCAGCACGAAGACCTCGCGGTTAAGGTCAATTACCTTCTTGCCATTTTCGACGACGGCGGCACCACGATGATGGTGCGTGCGAACTAGGGCCGTGTCCCCATACACATTAATCGTGTCATAGGAGAATACCGTTTTGAATTTAGCGATCTTGAACAGGTCGTTGTACCCATCCATTTTCTGCTGTCTTGTAGCGTAGGTACGCTTATTGTCCCACTCAGCGACGCTATCGTTTGCAAAAAGAGTCAGAATTGCGTTTGTGTCCCCAGCATTGAGCGCGGTCTCGTACTGATGCACGATGTCGTACGCCTCGTGCTGTGCGACACTCACGGCAGAATCGCTGGAGAACGGGAGCGTTTCGGCTGCGGCTGCATGGAAAATTGGAAATCCACCGAGTGCGCCAGCCAGGGCAAGCGTTGCGATTTTCATGCTGAACAAATTGCGTTTTTTCATTTGATCCTCAAGCGTAGTTATGTGAAAAATAGAACATCATAGTTGGATGACAAGGTAAATCGCTACTGCTCTTGGTCCCGGTTCGGAGATATCGACGATCTTGCAGGCGGGGCAGGTCCACACACCAGTTGGCTATTGTGATGGTGATGGTCGATGAAGGCGAAGGGGCAAAGATGGTCCGCTATTCCTGCGACAACGCACGTAGCCGGAGCATGTCGCCGTCGTCGATGATCGTCTGTCCTGACAGGATGCACGTAACGGAGCTTCCGCTATGAGTCTCCGCTTGGATGGAATATTCGTTTAGATCTTGTCGAAGCCGTCTCCGGCTGCCACAAAATTCCCCTACCACCGTGACATGCCGAGCACCCGTATCTGCAGTCGCCGCAAGCAGGTCCCCCGAGCTCGAAACTTGGAGTTGTTAGATAGTCATGGCGGGTGTCCTTTCGATATATTTTGGGCAGGTGATCAGGATAATGCAGAAATCCCATGCAAAGAAGAGATAAAATTCTGATCATCTCCATCTGATTTATAGATTATGTTGAATTCGCTAAACTTGGATCAATTACGCGTATTTGTGGCTATCAATGATCACGGCAGCTTCTCAGCGGCAGCGCGTCAGTTGCACCGCGCTCAGTCGGCAGTGAGTAACGCTATTGTCAATCTGGAAACCGCGCTGGGTACCACGCTATTCGATCGAAGTGGCTGGAAACCTCAGCTTACCGACCACGGATACTCCCTGCTCGTTGATGCACGTGAGGTTCTCGCTCGCGCTGACCAATTCAAAGCCCGCGCCTTGAGATTGACGCAGGGACTCGAAGCCGAGCTGTCCGTCGTCCTCGATGTGATGTTCCCAACTGTGCAACTCGTAGATCTGGTAGCACGCTTCCAGCAAACATTCCCAGGTGTGGTTCTGCGGCTGTGTACCGAGGTTCTAGGTGGTGTACCTGAGAGGGTCCTCACGGGCGAGTACGACTTGGGCGTCCAAGGCTCGTTACCGGATATTGCGCCGGGTTTGACCAGCCACATATTGCCTGAGATTGCTATCGTTCCGGTCGCCGCTGCCAGCCATCCATTAATGGGGCAACGAAAAATTTCGAATGATATGCTGCGGGAGTACACGCAGATTGTGCTGACCGACCATAGCGGACGAACTGCGGGACGAACGTTCTCGGTGTATTCCAATCGACAAATTCTCACTGCCGACCTGGGGTCGAAGTATGCGATGTTGCGCGCGGGATTGGGCTGGGGCTTCATGCCGCGTAGCTTCGTGGAGGAAGATCTGGGTGCTGCGCGGTTAATCGAACTGGACCTGGCAGAGCGTCAGCCGCGTAACCAGAGCATGCCTTTGTTCCTGATTCGCAGAGACAGCGATCCGCTGGGGCCAGCTGGACGGTGGGTAGTAGATACCCTGACGCAAGCTGTCACAATATCGAAGGATCTGCCTTAACGCACGTAGAAATCCGTTTCTTGACTTGCCACGCGGCATTCAACTGGGGGCTGTAGCGCTCGTGCTTGCTCCTCATGTCTCCCAGTGCGTATTGCAAGCGAGAATTTTCCGGCGTTAATAGCGTGAATTTTTTACGCGGTCGCGATTATCGGATAGGTGGGCAGATATCTGCGAGTCGGATGCTGGGGTGGAAAATGGAAAACCTGCAAAGCGGAGCGGCTTTTGTGGACTCTAATAATGGTTCGCCAAACTCTTATGAAGTCTCACAATGCGTCACCCTCAAATTTCGCCTACCAAGTTATCGATCGAGCGCTT
>NZ_WINI01000017.1 GCF_009497155.1 Glaciimonas soli | reverse complement strand
TTATTCCCCTTGCCGGTTAGTTTACAACCTCAGTAAGAGATACGTTTCGCAAGGACAAGGTCATAGTTCTGATACTGGAGGACAAACCATAGATGTATTTCCTTCATCTGGAAAACCTTACAAAGTACATATTGAGCCAAAATAATGAGTTTACAATACGTCACCGACATGCTGGATTACCTATACGAAGACGGGAATCGCGCCCTTCGGTGAGCAATCCAGTAAAACTTGCGGCTTATTCTGCAAGCTCACTTCATGCATCTCAACGTTCATGCCGCTTGCCTTGATTGCAAGGCGAGCACGAATGGCGTAGGGACAGCGGCGAAACGTAAATGAAATCGGTTTCAAGTCGACGTTTTCATTTCAATTTAGCGCAAAAAAACTTTCGTTACTGGATATCTACTTCTTCATAGCGGCTAACGCCAGGATCAATGTGTCGAGCTGAGCATGAGCGAAATCCGTCCAAGCCAACTGCAATTTCTGGTCCGAGCGCCATTTTGGCTTTACAAGTTGTACTGCCGTGCCTACAACAGTCCGGTGCGGGAGGCACTAAACATGTGTCGGAAATACTCTCGTACCGCATGCATCGGCGGCTGTATGTCACTGCCCTTGCGCCACGCCAAGCCGATGCTCATGGCTGGAATTGGATCTTTAAGCTGTATCGTTTCAATCCGCCGACCTTCAAGCGACCAGGGACGATATACCATGTCCGAGAGAACGGCGACACCGCTACCGTTGGCCACCATGCTTCGGACTGCTTCTACGGACGAGGTGCGCAAGCGAATGTCGGGCTGGTACGGTGTTTCGCTCCAGTACCGCAATGCCGTGTAGCCTGCTTCATCCACCGTGAGCATGATGTACGGTTCGCGCGAGACGTCTTCTAACGTTACGGTGTCACACTTGAGCAAGGGATGCTGTGCTGCTACCCATAGGCGCCGCGCCGAGCTGAAGAAAGGTTCAACCGCCAAACCTGGATTGACCACGTTAGACGTCAATAGCACCGCCATATCGTAGCGATTCTCGATTAACCCTTTCTCGATCGAATCACGGTTCAACTCATGGACCTGTATTTCGAGGTGAGGATAGAGTTGCGCTAATCGCTGCAGATGATAAGGTAAGAAATATCCAATGACGGTGTAAGAGGCTCCCAGAACCAGACGTCCTGTCACCGTATCCTCCAGATTAGGCATATTCAACGCCGCGTCTACCGATGACAGAATCGTGTAGGCGTGGTTCAGGAAGTTCCTTCCAGAGTGCGTTAGCGTCACGCCTTGAGCGGACCGGTCGAATAGCTGCGTGCCGATGGTGCTTTCAAGTTCCCGTATTGAGGTGGTAATGGCTGATTGAGAGATGGCAAGTTGAATTGCCGCCTGCGAGATCTGGCCAAGTTCGGCCGCCGCAACAAAGTATTTGAGCTGTCGAAATGTGAGAGACATGGCGTTCTATCAAAAATTTAAATATAGCAATATTTATTATCTGATTACAAGATATTTATAGGTGAGTTGGCAAAAAATATTGACGAAATAAAACGCCGTAGATTTCAGATCTACCTTCGATAGGGGTATTAATAAAACAGATAATTGAACATCTAAAAATAGAACTTTCTAATGAGTGAGATATTGACTAATCTTGTTTTTCAGAACGAACAGGATCGTGAACTCAAGGAGAATCCCATTTATGAAAAAGCTTAGTATTGACCTCAATTCCGACATGGGAGAAGGTTTCGGCCCTTGGGTAATTGGTGATGGCGTGGATGATTGCATTATGCCGCTGATCAGTTCAGCCAATATCGCCACCGGCTTCCACGCTGGAGATCCGAACATCATGCATCGCACTGTATTGCTTGCCAAACAACAAGGCGTAGGCATCGGCGCACACCCTGGTTTCCGCGACCTCGTCGGCTTTGGACGACGGCACATTCGCGAATCGCCAGAAGCACTGATCAACGACATCGTGTACCAACTGGGGGCGCTACGTGAATTTGCACGGCTTGCGGGTGTCGGGCTGCAGCACATCAAACCACACGGTGCGCTCTATATGCACGCGGCGCAGGACGAAGAGTTTTCGCGCAAGTTAGTGGAAACACTGCAAGTCATTGAACCGACGCTCTTTCTTTATTGCATGGAAAATTCGGTCACCTGCCGGATCGCACGAGAGTTGGGCCAACCCGTCGTGCGCGAGTTTTATGCTGATCGCGACTATGACACCAGCGGCTCCATCGTATTTACTCGCAACGTCCGCCGACTCGATCCGGAACAGATTGCAGGCAAGGTTTTACGTGCCTGCACTGAAGGGCGCGTGATGACGGTTTCGGGAACGGAAATCGATATTGATTTCGATTCAGTGTGTATTCACAGCGATACACCGGGTGCCCTCGAATTGATTGTCGCTACGCGGAAGGCACTCGGCGAACATGGCATTCGGATTGCACCGCCTGCCGCCGCAGTCCACGCCTAAACATTACCCATTTCATAAAAAGAGGAGACATTCATGGCACAGCAAGACATCATTTGCCCTATACCCGGTACGTTTTATCGGAAAGCTGATCCCACAACACCGCCGTTCGTTGAGGTCGGAAGTGTGGTCCAAGCCAACACCGTAATTGGTGTAGTTGAAGTCATGAAGCAATTTAGTGAAATTTCGGCATCCATCGCAGGACGGATAACCGAGATTCTTGTAGCCGACGGTGAACCTGTGGATGTAGATCAGGTACTGATGCGCATTGAAGGGTGATACGGCCATGTCCTCACACGAATCATTCTATTTACCGCGTCATATCAGGAAGGTTCTGGTCGCTAATCGTGGCGAAATCGCGGTTCGTATCATCCGTGCCGCACAGGAACTCGGTATGGTTGCGGTTGCTGTCTACAGCGACGCTGATCGCGACAGTCTGGCGGTTCAGATGGCGGATGAATCTATCCATATCGGCCCATCCCACGCCACCAAGAGCTACCTGAATACCAGCGCCATTCTCGACGCCGCCCGGCAATGCGGTGCCCAGGCCATCCACCCTGGGTATGGTTTTCTGTCAGAAAATGCCAGCTTCGCGCAAGCAGTCACGGACGCAGGGCTAATTTTTGTCGGCCCGGATGCAGAAACCATTCGCACAATGGGCGACAAAGCTGCGGCCAGAACCAGCGCGCAACGGGCGGGTGTTCCCACAGTGCCAGGCAGTGAAGGGGAACTAACCTCAATCGATAACGCGATTGATCAGGCGCGCCGCATAGGCTACCCACTCTTGATCAAGGCGGTAGCTGGCGGGGGCGGTCGCGGTATTCGCTTAGCAGAAAACGACAATGACCTGCGCGCACAATTTTCGGTCGCACAAGCCGAGGCACAAGCGGCCTTCGGCGATGGGAGGCTCTACCTGGAGCGCCTTATCCGTCAGGCGCGGCATATCGAGGTCCAGATACTGGGTGACGGCAAAGAGGTCATTCATCTGTACGAGCGTGAGTGTTCCTTGCAACGCCGTCGTCAGAAGATTTTTGAAGAAGCGCCTTCGCCGGCTCTCACGCCGGCGCTGCGGGAAGCACTGTGTGCTTCGGCGGTAGTGTTGGCGAAATCGGTTGGTTACCGGGGTGCGGGTACGCTTGAGTACCTGTATGACGAATCCCGCTGCGGTGCTGGCGAGGACGGAGAATTTTTCTTCATTGAGATGAATACGCGCATCCAGGTTGAGCATCCGATCACTGAAGCCGTTACCGGCGTCGACTTAGTGCGCGAGATGCTACGTATTGCCGATGGTGAACCACTGCGATTGGAACAGAAGGACATTACCTTACGTGGTGCCGCTATCGAGTGTCGTCTGAATGCAGAAGATCCGGATCGGCAGTTTATGCCAAGCCCCGGCAAGGTGAGCGCACTACGTTGGCCGGCTGGCCCGGGAATTCGCATCGATTCAATGCTGTATCCGGGTTACACGGTCTCTCCCTACTATGACTCCTTACTAGCGAAGCTTGTGGTGTGGGATGAAAGCCGGGCAGCCGCTTTGGCGCGAATGCGGCGCGCGTTACGCGAAATACATTTGGAAGGCGTGAAATCGACTGTCCCACTCCATCTGGCACTGCTCGAAGATCCAAATATCTGTGGTGGCAGGTATAACACGAACTATCTTGAGACTTGGATGGAAGCCCGCAAGGAGTCGCAATCATGACCATACGTTACACATTCGGGGGCGACGAATTCATTTTTGTCGAAATAAGTGAATCAATGTCACTCGATGCATTCTTTAAGGGAATGGCTATCACGCGAGCGCTAGCGGAACGCAATGTGCGGGGTGTGACCGAGATATGTCCGGCCAATGCGTCTTACCAGATCCGCTTTGATCCCGATGTGATCACGCCGGAACAGATGCTGAGTACGTTACAAGAGCTTGAAGCCGAGGTGACCGGCAATGCGCTGACGCTCAATACACGCATCATCGAAGTTCCGGTCCTGTATGGCGACCCATGGACGCACGAAACAATGATGCGGTTTCGCGAGCGGCATCAGGATCCCGAGTCCACGGACATTGAATATGCGGCACGAATCAATCAATTCGCTTCGGTAGAGGCCTTTATAGATGCACACTCCGGTTCCCCTTGGTTCGTGTCCATGGTTGGTTTCGTCGCAGGCTTGCCATTTATGTTTCAGATGGTCGAGCGGGAAAAACAGATTGAAGTTCCGAAATATCTCCGACCTCGTACCGATACACCTAAGCTCACCGTCGGCCACGGTGGTTGCTTCGGCTGCATCTATTCGGTCCGTGGTGCAGGTGGCTACCAGATGTTCGGGGTCACACCGGCGCCGATCTTCGAGCCCGCGCAGCGACTACCGTACTTACGGGATTTCATGGTGCTCTTTCGGCCCGGAGATATTGTCAAATTCAAGCCCATCACGCGCGAGCAGTACGACCAGGCAGTGGTTGATGTCGACGCGGGCATATTCGATCTGCGCATTCGGCCGATCGCGTTTTCTCTGGCGCAATTTCTCGAAGGTCCAGAGGCTTACAACAGTCGCTTGATGGAGGTGTTAAATGCCAACTGATGCACATATCGAGGTCATTAAACCCGGACTGGCTACCTCGGTTCAGGACACTGGGCGACAAGGGTATTACCACCTCGGCATTCCTCCCTCCGGCGCACTTGACCAATACGCACTGCGTGCCGCCAATTTGTTAGTCGGCAATGCTGAAGACCTGGCGGTGCTGGAATGTACATTGCTCGGCCCGGAACTACTGTTTCATACCAGCGCTGTTATCGCGGTGACTGGCGCCGAAATGGTACCCAAGATAGATGGCATCGCTCAGGCTTGCAATATTGCACTTGCGGTACCGGCGGGGAGTCGCTTGACCTTCGAATTTGTCAAGACTGGTGCGCGTGCCTGCCTGGCGATTGCAGGAGGTATTGATGTACCGGTCGTTCTGGGTAGTCGTTCGACTTATACGCTGGGTGCGATCGGTGGTTTGCAAGGCCGCAGGCTGCAAGCCGGTGACCATCTTCTGGTTGGTTCGCCGTCATCCCGCACGCAGTTGGGACGCGCACTACCAGCAGCACTACGCAAGGCCTATCCACGAGAACTGGAATTGCGCGTGTTGCCTGGCTTGTATTATCACCGGCTACTCGATGAATCGGCGCGCTCTTTCTTTGAGGATGCATGGGTGGTAACGTCGGAAGCCGATCGTGTCGGCTACCGTTATCGCAAGGGGCGACCACTGCAATTTCATGAGAGGGAACAACCTTTCGGTGCAGGCGCTGATCCTTCCAATATTGTCGATGCGTGCTATCCGATCGGATCAATCCAGATACCGGGTGGGGTGGAACCGATCATCTTGCATCGGGATGCCGTCTCCGGTGGTGGTTACGCCACGATCGGCACGGTAATTAGCGCAGATCTGGACAAAATCGGTCAGATGCAGCCGAATCATACTGCACGCTTTGTCAGTATCGACATGCAGCAGGCGCTTGCCGCACGTGCCGAATACCGCCTGCAACTTGTCCGGTTGCGACAAGCATTCGATAGCTGAAGTACGTCATCTGAACCCGGATCTACATCGTTTTCCTCAGATCCGGCCTGCATTTTTTTTGTTGCAAAGGGTATAGCAGTTTTTCTGCCACCCGAAAGGATGCCACTCGCATGTTCAGCGAGTAGCTCCCCATCTCACTTAGACCAGGAGACACCTGCTATGGCTCACCTCAACAACAATACAGCGTCCACAGAGACGGATATTTCTCTCTTGCCCGTTTCCGATTCATCCCGCATGCCAAAATTTGCGCTGACCATGGCGTGGTGGGCGGTTTGCAGCGCCATGTTTTATATTGTGGTGGGCGCTACCCTTGCATTGAATTATGGCGCGCGAAACGCCATTATCGGCATGGTACTGTCCGTCGTCAGTTACGGTCTGATCAATGCAGTCATCAGTCGCTACGCAATCCGTACCGGTTCGTCTGTTGCACTGTTCTCGCGAACGCTCTTTGGCACTGCCGGAGCTGCACTCGCAACGCTGATATTTTTTGCCACCGCTATCTACTATGCAGTTTTCGAGGGCTCGGTGATCGCGGTGGCGGCCACCCATGTCTATCCGGCGTTGCCGTACAAACTGGCGGCTTTGGTCATCGTCATCTACAGCGTGTTATTGATCTTCGGCAGCGTGCAGCACTGGCTCGACAAGTTGAACGGTGTGTTGTTGCCGTTCTATCTACTTGGATTACTGGCAGCAGTGGCGCTGGCAACACAGGCTTATGGGTATAACGCCAACTGGCTATCGTTTGGACCCGCAGCAGGTGCACCCGCTTCTGGTTGGTGGGACTGTTTCGTCTACTACATGGGTGTCTGGGTGCTGATGATGTTCACTTTCGACTATGCCCGTTTTGGCAAACGCGAAGATGCCGAATACCATGGACGCTTTAATTTCGGCATGCCGTTCTACCTGGTCACTTTCCTGCTTAACGGTGTGGCTGGTATCTATCTGGTGAGCACGATTCCAAGTGATACAGCACTATCGGAAGTCTCAGTGGTCCTCGCTCTGCTCAAGCTCATGGGAGTATGGGGATTATTGTTTGTCTGGGTCACGCAGACGCGCATCAATACAGCCAACTACTACCTCGCCACGATCAATATGCAAGCGTTTGGCAGCAAGCTATTCAGACTAAATTTACCGAAGGTGGCATGGGCAATTATCGTTGGGATCGTGGTCTATCTGATGATGCTCGCCGATATATTCGCCTATCTATTGCAGGCGCTTGCCTATCAAGGTGTATTTGTTGTGGCGTGGGTCGGCGTGGCGCTCGTGCATATCCTGCGAGACAATGAAACAAATTCATCCGTCACTACAACAACCGATCAACCGGCCTTCAATAAAGTTGGACTGAGTGCCTGGTTCGCTGGCGCGTTATGCGGTCTTGGGCTGATGCATGCGTCTGGGGTCGTAGCTAGTTTTGCCGCCCCCGCCACCTTTCTGGTGTCGGCAACTGTGTATTACCTGTTCGCACTCAGACCGCAGTCACGGTTAGCTCAGGACTAACCCAGGCCATCACGACCAGTACGGCCTGGTGGTCGTACTGGTCGGTACCAAATGATCGTTGATGCTGTAACGGATCTGGGACAAGGTGACGCAACTGGCAGCGGCGGTGAGTCTACTGGATGAGCTGACCTGATATGCCAACACATTTTTTCACTTCGTGGCGGGTATCACTCGCTAAACGCGCCATTTCACTGTAAAGGAATTCTGCCATGTTGCATCCCATTTCGTTTCAAGCCGCCGTTGCACCAATCGAAGCCGAAGTCTGGCCGGTCGATGAAGTGCTGGCACTATTCGATTTGCCGTTCAACGACCTGATGTACCAAGCGCAACAGGTGCACCGCGCGCATTTCGATGCCGCCGATGTCGAGCTTGCCACCCTGCTGTCGATCAAGACCGGCGGTTGCGAGGAGGATTGCGGCTATTGCCCTCAGGCTGCACGTTACGACACCGGTGTCGAAGCGAAAAAATATTGCCAATTGAAACGGTGCTGGAAGCCGCACGTGAAGCCAAGGCCAACGGCGCAACCCGTTTCTGCATGGGTGCAGCCTGGCGCTCACCGAAAGAGCGCGATATGGAAAAGGTCGAACAGATGGTGCGCGAAGTCAAGGCGCTCGGTCTGGAAACCTGCGCCACGCTCGGCATGCTGGAAGAAGGTCAGGCCGATCGCCTGAAAGAAGCTGGTCTCGATTATTACAACCATAACCTCGACACTGCGCCGGAGTTCTACGACAACGTCATCTCAACCCGTGAATATCAGGACCGTCTCGATACGCTGGGCCGCGTGCGCCATGCGGGCCTGAAAGTGTGTTGCGGCGGCATCGTCGGCATGGGCGAATCACGGCGTCAACGCGCCGGTCTGATCGCGCAATTGGCGAACCTGAATCCGTATCCCGAATCGGTGCCGGTCAATCATCTGGTGCAGGTCGAAGGCACGCCGCTGTATGGCACCGCGGCACTCGATCCGTTTGAGTTCGTACGCACCATCGCGGTGGCCCGGATCACGATGCCGAAGGCACGGGTGCGTCTGTCGGCCGGACGACGTCAAATGGGTGAAGCGGTGCAGGCACTGTGTTTTCTGGCCGGTGCCAATTCGATCTTTTATGGCGACAAATTGCTAACTACCGGCAACCCCGATGCCGAAGACGACCGTGCGCTACTCGCCAAACTGGGCTTGCGTACCCGCGTCGGTGCAGTCGACGTGGGCTGTAAACCGACATCGTAATGTTGAGAAGATAATGGATACAACCCTCATCAATCCGACCTTCTTAGATGATCCCTATCCGACCTATCAAGCGTTGCGTGCAGCAGGGCCGCTTCATTGGAGCAAGGAATTTTGTGGTGGGGGCGTGGCTGCTGACGAACTACGCGGATGTCGCCAACGTGCTGCGCGATCCCAATTTTTCGGTTCAGCGAGCAAGCCGATGGGTCAATGGTAGTGGGCCGGGAGCACGCGCGGAGTTGCGCGAATTCAAACGAATTCTTTCCAGATCGTTGATCTTTCTTGACGGATCGCAGCATACCCGTCTGCGCCAGGTGATGAATGCAGGCTTCAAGCCCGCAGCTCTTCAATCAATGGGGTCGCGTGTCCAACTTATCGTGGATCGGTTGCTCGACAGCCTTGATGCTAATGACGAGATGGATTTCATTCGCGACTTCGCACGCCCCTTACCTGCGATGGTGATTGCCGATATGCTCAGAGTCAACGCGTCCGATCATGCCGATTTTATTGCATGGTCTGATGATATTGCTGCCTTTATCGGTAGCCCTACGCCATCTTTAGAAATTGCCCGTCGCGCACAGACCGGTCTCGTCGCGCTAAACGAATATTTTTGCGCGCTGCTGCCAGAGCGACGCCTGCACCCCGGTGCGGATCTCGTAAGCCAATTGATCCTCGCTGAAGAAGCGGGCGGCATCATAACGACCAAGGAGCTTCTGGCGCAATGTTGCACTCTGTTGTTTGCTGGTCATGAGACGACGCGCAATCTGTTGGGCAACGGTCTTTTCGCGTTGCTTAACGACCGCGAACAATGGCAAATATTGAAGAACAATCCGACATTGATGCCATCCGCACTCAAGGAACTGCTGCGTTTTGAGAGCCCTGTTCAATATACGGGGAGAAGAGTGATGGCGGACATTGCGCTGCATGGCCATCGACTCAAAAAGGGCGACCTTGTGATTCCAATGATCGGTGCGGCGAATCGTGACCCCGCCAAATTCAGCAATCCCGACACTATTAACCTCACCCGAAATGAAGGAAGTCACTTGTCTTTTGGTTATGGTCCTCATGTCTGTATTGGCGCGACCTTCACCTACATGGAGGCTGAGATCGCTTTCAACACGTTGATGCGGCGGTTACCAAACTTGGAGCTCGTCAATGCCACGCCAAAGTGGGGCTCAAATTCAGTGTACCGAGGCTTGATAATGCTGCCGGTACGTTTGGCCCGCAGCGTAGCAGGTTGAGATCGTTGCGCCGATAGTCATTCGGAAACCCAGCGTTATTACTACTGCGACCAACTGACCTTGTCCTTGCGAAACGTATCTCTTACTGAGGTTGTAAACTAACCGGCAAGGGGAATAA
>NZ_WINI01000016.1 GCF_009497155.1 Glaciimonas soli | reverse complement strand
GTTGCTATAGTTCGGCCTCTGCAAAAAACGACGCGAAGTAAGCTGCGAAGTGAAGGTAGAAAAAGATTTCAGGGCAGGGTTTTAGTGGGTGATTTCGGCAGGTAAAGTTGTTCGGCAGTCGATTTAAATTGTTGAAGAAGTTTTCAAAAATGATTTAAAAAAGAGTTGACGAAGAATACGAAACACGACATAATCTTGCCTCTCTGCTGCAAACGAACACAACGCTTCGTGTGCTAAGCAACTAAGTGCAAGCTTGGATGGCGAGCAGAAAAGAACAGGTTCTTTAACAATTAACAGTCGATAAGTGTGGGCGTTTAGTGCAAAGGTAGCGTTATTTACTTCGGTAGATAGCGTCAAACTTAAAACATTAAATGTTCACAAAGAAGAAAAATAGGATGTTGCTGGTGTTAAAGCCGGTAATAAACTGTCAGTATTTTGAGTGAGCGATAGCAGAGATGCTAGGCAGCAATGCCACAAAACAGAGATTAAACTGAAGAGTTTGATCCTGGCTCAGATTGAACGCTGGCGGCATGCCTTACACATGCAAGTCGAACGGTAACAGGGAGCTTGCTCCGCTGACGAGTGGCGAACGGGTGAGTAATATATCGGAACGTACCTTGTAATGGGGGATAACTAGTCGAAAGATTAGCTAATACCGCATACGCCCTAAGGGGGAAAGAGGGGGATCGCAAGACCTCTTGTTATAAGAGCGGCCGATATCTGATTAGCTAGTTGGTGAGGTAAAGGCTCACCAAGGCGACGATCAGTAGCTGGTCTGAGAGGACGACCAGCCACACTGGAACTGAGACACGGTCCAGACTCCTACGGGAGGCAGCAGTGGGGAATTTTGGACAATGGGGGCAACCCTGATCCAGCAATGCCGCGTGAGTGAAGAAGGCCTTCGGGTTGTAAAGCTCTTTTGTCAGGGAAGAAACGGTGCGGGCTAATATCCTGTGCTAATGACGGTACCTGAAGAATAAGCACCGGCTAACTACGTGCCAGCAGCCGCGGTAATACGTAGGGTGCAAGCGTTAATCGGAATTACTGGGCGTAAAGCGTGCGCAGGCGGTTGTGTAAGACAGGTGTGAAATCCCCGGGCTTAACCTGGGAATGGCATTTGTGACTGCACGGCTAGAGTGTGTCAGAGGGGGGTAGAATTCCACGTGTAGCAGTGAAATGCGTAGAGATGTGGAGGAATACCGATGGCGAAGGCAGCCCCCTGGGATAACACTGACGCTCATGCACGAAAGCGTGGGGAGCAAACAGGATTAGATACCCTGGTAGTCCACGCCCTAAACGATGTCTACTAGTTGTCGGGTCTTAATTGACTTGGTAACGCAGCTAACGCGTGAAGTAGACCGCCTGGGGAGTACGGTCGCAAGATTAAAACTCAAAGGAATTGACGGGGACCCGCACAAGCGGTGGATGATGTGGATTAATTCGATGCAACGCGAAAAACCTTACCTACCCTTGACATGTACAGAATCCCTGAGAGATTAGGGAGTGTTCGAAAGAAAACTGTAACACAGGTGCTGCATGGCTGTCGTCAGCTCGTGTCGTGAGATGTTGGGTTAAGTCCCGCAACGAGCGCAACCCTTGTCATTAGTTGCTACGAAAGAGCACTCTAATGAGACTGCCGGTGACAAACCGGAGGAAGGTGGGGATGACGTCAAGTCCTCATGGCCCTTATGGGTAGGGCTTCACACGTCATACAATGGTACATACAGAGGGTCGCCAACCCGCGAGGGGGAGCTAATCCCAGAAAGTGTATCGTAGTCCGGATTGTAGTCTGCAACTCGACTACATGAAGTTGGAATCGCTAGTAATCGCGGATCAGCATGTCGCGGTGAATACGTTCCCGGGTCTTGTACACACCGCCCGTCACACCATGGGAGCGGGTTTCACCAGAAGTAGGTAGCCTAACCGTAAGGAGGGCGCTTACCACGGTGGGATTCGTGACTGGGGTGAAGTCGTAACAAGGTAGCCGTATCGGAAGGTGCGGCTGGATCACCTCCTTTCTAGAGTATATCTGCGCATTAAGCGTTCACACTTATCGACTGTTAATACAAGAAAAGAACAGTTCAAATGGTAGCGCCGGCACAAGTAAATTGAAGCGGGGCTGTAGCTCAGCTGGTTAGAGCACTGTGTTGATAACGCAGGGGTCGCTGGTTCGAGTCCAGCCAGCCCTACCAGAATCTTAGTAATACCCACAGGGGGATTAGCTCAGCTGGGAGAGCACCTGCTTTGCAAGCAGGGGGTCGTCGGTTCGATCCCGTCATCCTCCACCAAAAGTTCAAACGTAAGTCATCCGGTAGGTAGGGGATGCGATTTAGGTTTGATCTTTTAGAGATCATTGGCTGTTTAGTTCTTTAACAATCTAGAAGAAGTAGAAATTCGTCAATGACAAGACATTGTTATTGATGGGTATGATTGTATCAATCAAAAAAGTATGTAAAGAGTTCTACAAGATCACGGAAGCTGACGAGTCATCGTTAGTGAAGTGAAAACTTAGAAAACCCTTTGGATACGGCAAACGCTAAAGTAATACTCATAAGTAGTAAGAACTATGACCATTTTTTGGTGATGAACCTGGATTCAGTAATGAATGCAGTCACCAGAATCTAATGTTATAGGGACAAGTGAATAAGTGCACATGGTGGATGCCTTGGCGATATCAGGCGATGAAGGACGTAGTAGCTTGCGATAAGCTGCGGGGAGTGAGCAAACACACTTTGATCCGCAGATTTCCGAATGGGGAAACCCGGCCGTAAGGTCATTGCACACTGAATACATAGGTGTGTAAAGCGAACGTGGCGAACTGAAACATCTAAGTAGCTACAGGAAAAGAAATCAACCGAGATTCCCAAAGTAGTGGCGAGCGAAATGGGAACAGCCGTCAGTTTTAGCATTAGGTATAGTGGAACGACTTGGAAACGTCGGCCATAGAGGGTGATAGCCCCTTACACGAAATATCTAGTGTGGAACTAAGCTGACAACAAGTAGGGCGGGACACGAGAAATCCTGTCTGAACATGGGGGGACCATCCTCCAAGGCTAAATACTCGATATCGACCGATAGTGAACCAGTACCGTGAGGGAAAGGCGAAAAGAACCCCGGAAGGGGAGTGAAATAGATCCTGAAACCGTGTGCATACAAACAGTAGGAGCGGACTTGTTCCGTGACTGCGTACCTTTTGTATAATGGGTCAGCGACTTACATTCAGTGGCAAGGTTAACCGAATAGGGAAGCCGTAGAGAAATCGAGTCCGAATAGGGCGACAGTCGCTGGGTGTAGACCCGAAACCAAGTGATCTACTCATGGCCAGGTTGAAGGTGCGGTAACACGCACTGGAGGACCGAACCCACTAATGTTGAAAAATTAGGGGATGAGCTGTGGGTAGGGGTGAAAGGCTAAACAAACTTGGAAATAGCTGGTTCTCTCCGAAAACTATTTAGGTAGTGCCTCAAGTATCACCATCGGGGGTAGAGCACTGTTATGGCTAGGGGGTCATTGCGACTTACCAAACCATTGCAAACTCCGAATACCGATGAGTGCGAGCTTGGGAGACAGACGCCGGGTGCTAACGTCCGACGTCAAGAGGGAAACAACCCAGACCGCCAGCTAAGGTCCCAAAGTATGGCTAAGTGGCAAACGAAGTGGGAAGGCTAAAACAGTCAGGAGGTTGGCTTAGAAGCAGCCACCCTTTAAAGAAAGCGTAATAGCTCACTGATCGAGTCGTCCTGCGCGGAAGATGTAACGGGGCTAAGCCATACACCGAAGCTGCGGATATCAATTTATTGATATGGTAGGAGAGCGTTCTGTAAGCCTGCGAAGGTGTCTTGTAAAGGATGCTGGAGGTATCAGAAGTGCGAATGCTGACATGAGTAGCGATAATGGGGGTGAAAAGCCTCCACGCCGTAAGCCCAAGGTTTCCTGTTCAACGTTCATCGGAGCAGGGTGAGTCGGCCCCTAAGGCGAGGCAGAGATGCGTAGCTGATGGGAAGCAGGTTAATATTCCTGCACCGTCGTGTGATGCGATGGGGGGACGGATCGCGGAAGGTTGTCCGACTGTTGGAATAGTCGGTTATTGGTACTGAGAAGGCTGTTAGGCAAATCCGGCAGCGTAATTCAAGGTATTGAAACGAGTGAACTTGTTCACGAAGCAATCGGAAGTGGTTCCAAGAAAAGCCTCTAAGCTTCAGTCACACGAGACCGTACCGCAAACCGACACAGGTGGGCGAGATGAGTATTCTAAGGCGCTTGAGAGAACTCGGGAGAAGGAACTCGGCAAATTTGTACCGTAACTTCGGGATAAGGTACGCCCCGGTAGCTTGTTAAAGGGCGAAAGGGCTGCAATAAAAAGGTGGCTGCGACTGTTTAATAAAAACACAGCACTCTGCAAACACGAAAGTGGACGTATAGGGTGTGACTCCTGCCCGGTGCTGGAAGATTAAATGATGGGGTGCAAGCTCTTGATTGAAGTCCCAGTAAACGGCGGCCGTAACTATAACGGTCCTAAGGTAGCGAAATTCCTTGTCGGGTAAGTTCCGACCTGCACGAATGGAGTAACGATGGCCACACTGTCTCCTCCCGAGACTCAGCGAAGTTGAAGTGTTTGTGATGATGCAATCTACCCGCGGCTAGACGGAAAGACCCCATGAACCTTTACTGTAGCTTTGCATTGAATTTTGAACCAATCTGTGTAGGATAGGTGGGAGGCTTTGAAGCGTGAACGCTAGTTTGCGTGGAGCCAACCTTGAAATACCACCCTGGTTTGTTTGAGATTCTAACCTTGGACCGTTATCCGGTTCGGGAACAGTGCATGGTAGGCAGTTTGACTGGGGCGGTCTCCTCCCAAAGTGTAACGGAGGAGTTCGAAGGTACGCTAGGTACGGTCGGACATCGTGCTAATAGTGCAATGGCATAAGCGTGCTTAACTGCGAGACTGACAAGTCGAGCAGGTACGAAAGTAGGACATAGTGATCCGGTGGTTCTGTATGGAAGGGCCATCGCTCAACGGATAAAAGGTACTCTGGGGATAACAGGCTGATTCCTCCCAAGAGTTCATATCGACGGGGGAGTTTGGCACCTCGATGTCGGCTCATCACATCCTGGGGCTGTAGCCGGTCCCAAGGGTATGGCTGTTCGCCATTTAAAGTGGTACGTGAGCTGGGTTTAAAACGTCGTGAGACAGTTTGGTCCCTATCTGCCGTGGGCGTTGGAAATTTGAAGGGGGCTGCTCCTAGTACGAGAGGACCGGAGTGGACGAACCTCTGGTGTACCGGTTGTCACGCCAGTGGCATTGCCGGGTAGCTAAGTTCGGAAGAGATAACCGCTGAAAGCATCTAAGCGGGAAACTTGCCTTGAGATGAGATTTCCCGGAGCTTTAAGCTCCTTGAAGGGTCGTTCGAGACCAGGACGTTGATAGGCTGGGTGTGGAAGTGCAGTAATGCATTAAGCTAACCAGTACTAATTGCCCGTAAGGCTTGTCCCTATAACATTAGTTGTTATAGACAAGCTACTTATGCAACATAAGTAAAGTAATACCAGGTGTTTGCTCAGAGCGAGCATTCATACCCACACGAATTTCTAGTTTCACGACACAACAGAGTGTCAGTGAAAAACTTCTTCCAGATTGCGTTGTTTGTACCCCAAGGGGCACAAGCAACACTACAAGTTATGCCTGATGACAATAGCAAGTTGGTACCACCCCTTCCCATCCCGAACAGGACCGTGAAACGACTTCGCGCCGATGATAGTGCTGCAACCAGTGTGAAAGTAGGTCATCGTCAGGCTTATTACCCAGAAAACCCCATCCTCTTAACCGAGGGTGGGGTTTTTGCTTTG
>NZ_WINI01000015.1 GCF_009497155.1 Glaciimonas soli | reverse complement strand
CAGCGACGTCACATTGCTATTCGTCGTGCTCAGACCGGTCGACAACGATGTCACATTGCTGCTGAACGTACTCATGCCAGTCGACAGCGACGTGATACCGGTCGATAGCGAAGTCACGTTGCTGTTGGTAGTGCTTAAGCCAGTTGACAGTGAAGTGATGCCAGTCGACGCCGAAGTCGACAGCGAGGTCACATTGCTGTTAGCGGTGCTCAAACCCGTTGACAGCGAGGTGATACCGGTCGAAGTCGAGCTCGACAGCGACGTTACGTTGCTGTTGGTGGCGCTCAGACCCGTCGACAGCGATGTCACATTGCTGTTGGTTGTGCTCAAACCAGTTGACAGTGATGTGATGCCAGTCGACGCCGAAGTTGACAACGAGGTCACATTGCTGTTAGCAGTGCTCAAGCCCGTTGACAGCGACGTGACACCGGTCGATAACGAAGTCACATTGCTGTTGGTTGCGCTCAAACCCGTTGACAGCGAGGAGATACCGGTCGAAGTCGAGCTCGACAGCGACGTTACGTTGCTGTTGGTGGCGCTCAGGCCCGTCGATAGCGATGTCACATTACTGTTGGTTGTGCTCAAACCAGTTGACAGTGACGTGATGCCAGTCGATGCCGAGGTCGACAGCGAGGTCACGTTGCTGTTGGTGGAACTCAGACCAGTGGACAACGATGTGATGCCGGTCGAAGTCGAGCTCGACAGCGACGTTACGTTGCTGTTAGTGGCGCTTAAACCCGTTGACAGCGATGTGATACCGGTCGATAGCGAAGTCACGTTGCTGTTGGTGGCGCTCAGGCCAGTCGACAACGACGTCACATTACTGTTGGTCGTACTCAAGCCAGTCGACAATGAAGTGATACCGGTCGATGCCGAGGTCGATAGCGACGTTACGTTGCTGTTAGTGGTGCTCAAACCCGTTGACAGCGACGTAATGCCAGTTGATGCCGAAGTCGACAATGACGTCACATTACTGTTGGTCGTACTCAAGCCAGTCGACAATGAAGTGATACCGGTCGATGCCGAGGTCGACAGCGACGTTACGTTGCTGTTAGTGGTGCTCAAACCCGTTGACAGCGAAGTAATGCCAGTTGATGTCGAAGTCGACAGCGACGTCACATTGCTGTTGGTCGTGCTCAAGCCAGTCGATGTCGCTGTCGATAACGAACTCAACTGACTGAAATTTACGCCGTCAGTCAGGGCGGTACCTGCCAGGACATTAGTAAGCTTATTGTTCGCTAGGCTAGCTCCGCTGGAAAATGTCGCAAGGCCGCTACTGGAAAGCGTCCCGGTCACAGCTGTGTTGCCATTTAAATTTATACCTGACGGGGCGAAAAGTGTAATGACTCCAACAGCGTTTATCCCGGTCTGCCCAACCAACATGTATGCAAGACCTGGAGTATTAAAGCCACTCGGGGACTCTGCCAAAACTATGCCCGTATTAGCGGCACTACTATAACCACAGTTCGCTATCCCAGTAGCAGCGGATGCCAAGTTCCAAGCAGTCGAACCGGTCCCATTACTTGCCCCGTTGAAATATACATTGTTACCAGAAGCAGCTGTTGTACCATCGCAGTTACCAATGAAGCCGGCGAAAGCTATATTCGATATACCTCCTAGAAGAACGAAAGCTATAACGCCGCTAACAATCGGCCTCACAAGAAAACCCGGCTCCGTCGCATAGGGTAATTTAACGGCCTGCGATCCAAAAAGATTTGTCTTCCCTTTGCCACCGCTCTTAGCCAACTCGCCAACTACGCAGTAGTCTCCCTTGGCTTTACTCCAGATGGTTCGATATATTTTATTCATTTTTATAATTCCGCTAAATTATCAATTCAACTCGTGCACGTGAAATCCGCTCGACATAAGCTCCTATATCTGTTTTGACGAAATCAGGATAATCGCTTCATGAACCGCCAAATCCGTGGGTTACACATTCAATTGTTGATAATGTAGGCGATTTTTTTTGCGCGGCGACCTCGCTAAACAATGCTTAACGAAACCATCAGGAAGGCGTAAGGATTTGTTGTTTTTGCATTGTGAAAAACAAGAAAACAGTCCATTGAATAAAACAACAACATCGGAAGCGCAATGCAAAAAGCAAATGCGTTTTGCAAAAAAAACAACTTCGGATACGCTGGGAAGGATTTTTTGGAAATTTGCTTAGCGACCTGAAAAGACCGCTAGAGTCGCGTTATAAATTTCACTGACTTACAATAGTTAAACAATTTAACCGTCGACAAAAATGGTCACTCGTACCATGGTTTCAGGCACTCTCGACAATCACGGATGACTCGGGAATCACATATTGTGATAGCGGCTGATGTGAAAATATGCGCGTCAGAATGGAGGGATATTCTGGATGCTTCTTAAACCCGGAATTTTCAATGAAATTCAACAAAATCGGCAAATGGCCACACCCGGCTTGCGCAGCCTCTTTCACGCTAAGCGCCGCTTCGTCAACCAGATCGAGGGCAATCAAGGCCGCCAGATGCGTTACGCGAATGTTGATGCTGGCCGTTGCCTGTGCGGCAATTAGTTCTAAAGCGCCATCTCTGTCGCCGCATTGCGCAAGCACGTATGAGATGGTGCCCGCAGCGTAGATCCATGAGGTGCGGCTCAAGATCATCTGCCGCGCGGCATGGGCCAGCTCCGGCTGAGGGTCTGAAAAAGCCAGCATGCCCAGCAAATATAGATAGACTTGCTGGTTGCCTGGATGGATGCGGTATACCTCGCGCGCATGCCCGACTATATCAATGACGCTTGCACCGGCAGCGGCCAGGGACCGCGCATGCATGATAGCCTGCTCAGCTGAAAAAGGATTCAGTTCGACAGCGGAGCGAAACGCCGTGACGGCGTCGGCAGGCGCGCCTGTGGAGAGCAAATGCAAGCCGTAATAAAAATGCGTGACAGAATTTTCCGGCGACAGTCGCAACGCTTCTTCATGTATGTGCCGAGCTTCATTGAACTGCCACTTGCAGTCAAGAAGATTAGCCTTTTGTGACTGCAAATTCGATGCACCAGGCTCTATGTGCTCAATCGATGCCAGTATTTTCAGCGCTTCGTCAATCACTGGCAAGCCGCCTGACACGCCACTACTCACCATGTTAGCCATGCACTGCACCAGTACCAGCTGCGCGGGAGCGTAGTCAGGAACTTGCGCGACCACACCTTTGATGATGGATTCCACCTGGTTATACGCCGCCGGCGAATGACTCTGGAGAACTTGCTGCGCGTAGATACACGCAGCCATTATTGCTGGTTCCACCATTATCGTGCCGGATTGTCGACTGTGATCCAACGGCAACTGAGCAGGAATATCAACGCTATCTTGCTCAATGGTCAGGCGATATCCGAGCCCATACAATGAATCAATTTTTACGATACCGATATCCGAAAGCACCCGCCGCAGCTGCGCCATGCAACGCGCAAGACTTTCGTTAGACATCCGCCCATTCCATACATGCAGAGCAAAGTCTTTTTTTGAAACCGACTTCGGCCATGCGTGAAGTAAAAGACTTAATGCCCCCCTCTCCTTAGGCGGCAAATCGAGTATCGAATTTTTATAAACCACAAATCCGTATTGGTCGACCATAAGTCCAACAGATGCGGGAGCGATGCTTGACGTTTTCCGATGCCAGTGCTGCATTTTCTTTTCTTATAATATTCGAGAACAACTATTGCTTTATCTTTATCTCTAACTGCCCGGCAGTTTCATTCCGGGATCGGCCTCACAGGATTTATTATTTAAAACAGCTTTGCCTGCAGTCCTTTTCCCAAACAGACTTGGCTTGAGAAGCGTTTTTTCTCTCCAAGCGCTATCGAAATCCTGGCTAATGCTATAGGCACTTTGAACCTTTGTAGCGACAATAAACACTAGCTTACAAAATCATCATGAAGCCGTAATCATTGAGTATGTGCTTTCCGCTTCTGCTTCTATCCGGCGTTCCACTCAGCCTGGCGTTGCTTGATTTTTTTCCAAAGCATCTTCAAGCACTCAACGCGCATCGACTTTCTTTTTTGCGACAGTGTCGTACTTTTTTGTATTCGTATATACATGAATGCTGGCGCTATCGTCCTCATCGGTGCATTGAAAATCGGCCGCCAATATCTCTTCCGATTTTTCCGCATTAACAACATAGGTAATGTCTCTTCATTTTGGCTAAAAATTTTCACATCAGCATTATTCAATTGGCGCCCACCAGCGACAGCCAATGACTATCTGATTCATTATCGTTGGGCGCTCCCGTTTCTTTTTCAATATGAGTTATCGATGCTTTATAAGCCACACGTTCAGCTGCCCTGGCTTTTCTTCTCACCGTACTTTGCGTCTGCTTATCGGCATATGCAGCAATGCGCTTCATTACGCCAGACAGTTCTTTGTCGTAGTTCAGATCTTCAACCGTCAGATCTTCAACAATTCGATGCCAATAACCACTTTCGTTCCAACGCTTGAATCGCATATAGATGGCAGTCCATTTTCCGAATTCAGATGGCAATTCGCTCCATCCGCATTGGCCTGAGATATGCCAAAGTATTGCTTCGATAAATAACCGATTATCACGCCCTTCTATTCCAGGACCGCCTTTTCCGCCAAGCATTAGCGGCTCCAATTTTTCCCACTGATCATCCCGAAGAATCATGACTGGCACCTATTACATAAGAGAGATAAACCAACCTTCAAGCGGTCAGCACTGAATGTAATATAGATGATTATTTTCGTCGTGTAACATACAAAAACAATGATTAACTAAATCATCAAGAAGACGTAACCATTGATGAAGTTCCGCCTTCAACGTGGTGCGCGTGGTGTCTGCGGAAATAAAAAAATGCACCAAATATTTGCCGAAGAGTACAAAACATTACCAAAAAATATTGAAATTGATAACCATTGTGAAAGATCGTACAAAGCAATGGACTGATGGCAACTTGATCCCTAAGATGATTTCATTAACCACCATGCCGCATAAATTATATGGAAATGATCTTCGACGACAAAGTGCTCGATGAATGCATCGATAAAATCATGAGCTTGGCAGCGCTTACGCTTTACGGCATGAATACTATCGGCCAGGTGCATGCCGTGATCAACGAGGTTTGCCGCTATCTGATTCTGGAAAAAACAGGAGATCCCGAATTCAATCTTTTGGCTTTCAAAAATAGATTAGTGGCGTTGAGTCATCTCACGCATTCAAGCCTGCCGGCTTACAGAAAAGCCCTCGACTATGCGGCATCGCTGATCGTTATTGAGGCACCTTGATTTTCCGCTCCACTGAAAACCAGGGGCATCGCTCGTTACGGTAAAGGCATATTGAAAAATTCGACCGTGACTCATCATGACGCTGGTCATTGCCCTCGCACTGTTCCCCAGCGTCGGATGGGAGCAGTCGGCTATCGGTTACAACCAGCCATGAGCACGGGAAATACATCAATCACCAAGCCAGCTCCATGATCTGAGAGCGCGGGATAATGCGACGTCAATTTTCTTCAGTTGCGCTGTTATTTATTCCGCGGGCATCCGGCCAAATACCTTAGCGTGGACCTGGGCGTAATCTGGATGCTCTTTCAGCGCTGCGCATTCCGGCACGCTGAGTGAAAAAGGCAAGACGCCAAATCCGGTCTCAGCTGCGACTTTCACTTTCGTCATCGCTTCGTCAAGCATTCCCATGGCAGTTAACGCCGCCAGATGTATCCCATGAATACTGCTATGCTTTTCAATGATTTCCAGCGCTCCTGCGTGATCACCGCAACGCGCAAGTATGTATGCTACGGCTCTGGACGTGAGGGCGTGCGCATAGCGGTTCTTTTGCACGAAATGACGTGCGGCATGGGCGATTTCCGGCTGCGGATCCACCCACGCTAGCGTATAGAGTAGATTCACGTAAATCGCAGGACTATCCGGATGAGATGAATATGCGCTTCGCGCTTGGGCAAGTACTTCAGCCGGATCCATATTTGCGCAAGCACAGGCGCGTACCAGTCCGACGGCTATATTTGGCGAGAATGGGTTGCGCTGAACGGCAGAACGCATAGCGTCGACGGCCGCGGGTGATGCATTAGTATATATTAGATGAAAGCCATAATGATAATAGGCAACGTCATCGTCCGGAGACATTTGCAACGCCTGTTCGTGCGCCACCCTAGCCTCATCGAAATGCCACTTGCAATCAAGAAGGTAGCCTGTCACTGATTGCAGGCCTTGCAAATAGGGTTCGGCATCTTGAACGGATCTTAATTCGCCAAGAGCATCGTCGATTTGTGAACGCTGTATATTCCCATCGAAAAATGCGCGCTCGGCTATGTATTGTGCGAGCAACAGTTTGGCCACCATATAGTTGGGGGCCTTGGAGATGACATTTTTGATTATAGCTTCAGCTTGGGAAAAGGCATCCGGCGAACGACGTTCAAGCAATTGCCGAGCGTGGATGCAAGCCTCGACTAGTGCGGCATGCGGCTTTGCCACATCGGATTTCTGGGGGGAATGAACCATTGCTGGCACAAGCGATAATCGTCGCACTTTATCCGCCAAAATCGCCAAACGATAGCCTTGACCATAAAAGGAATCAATCTGCACTACGCCAAGATTGGAGAGAGCTCGACGTAGTTGCGCAATACAGCGTGCCAGACTTTCATCTGACATGCGCCCTACCCAGACATTTTTTGAAAAATCATCTTTTGAAACGACTTTCGGCCAAGCATTTAACAGCAGGCGAAAGGCCCCGCGTTCCTTGGGGGGTAAAAAGAGAAGTGAGTCTTTGTAAGAAACAAAGCCATCCCTGTCTATAGTGAATCCGGCTGATACAGGATCTATATCGGCAAGTGTGCCTAATGAGTTATGCATTTCAGCGATCCAAAATATTTCATGCGTTTTTTACAATCATCGCCAGGCAAGTTTACGTCACTCATATTCTATCTACTATTCAATACCAATTGTTACATTTCCCCGTGGAGTTTGTAAGATAGCTGAATTCCCCTCGAAGTCATTCTCAGGATGAACAACCACAATTCTTGCGTTATCTTCAGGCGTACGATGATTGTTAGTGAGACTAAAAAATTGCGGTATTCGCGGCAACGGAGCAAGGTCGCGCTGATGATTCGCGCAAGAAAATTCCGCTCAATCAGCAAGCATGGACGGGAAGGTAATCTATTCATGGAAAAGCATGAGCAAACTGCTCACTCGCAGCATTGGCGAGCGAAAGGAAGGATAAAAATCAGAATTGATTTCTGCAACGGGAATACACGCCTTCCATTTTAGAAAAGCCGCAGAACTCACCAAATGTGTAACGAAAAATACGAAGTATTACCAAACTATGATGAAACCCTTAATCATTGTGAAAGCGCGCACAAACCAATCGACTGATGGCATCTTGAACTTTAGAATGAATCACTTCGTTAGTGCGCGGCGTGGATAGTATGAAAACGATCATAGACGATTCAGACCGCACATTTTTAATGAACTATACGAGGCCGGTTTTCCGGGAGGCGATACAAGCGTGCTATATCCATGCTTCAAGACACGCGCCGTTAGAGCGGTTAAAAATACGACTGGTTTGCAATGAATGAATGTTGAAAGAGCTGATAAATTTATGAAAATATTGACGAAATCACTGCTGCTGGTTGTGCTGGCATTAGGCGGGAGCATCCAGGCATACGCACAAGATGATAGCTGGGGAAGCTTAAATAGCAAGGCCGTGGCGCAAAGCCAGCAAGGACAGTTTACCGCTGCCATCGCTACGGAAAAGACGGCGCTCCAGGTTCTCCAGGGAACAGCCGCCCCGCTCCCTTTGGATATGGCGGCAATAATGAGTAATCTTGCGTGGTTATATTCCACCCAAAAACAATACACGGAGGCAGAGCTGTTTCTCCAGCGTGCGCTGGCGATTAAGGAGAAGGTACTTGGCAAGGATAATAAGGATGTCGCCAACACGCTCAGTCAGCTGGCCTTGGTATACCGTCAAAATGCTGACTCCATGGAAAAACGTGCTGCCACTATTCTTGCTTCAAAATCTCATTAAAAAAACTGAAAATCCGCTCGACCCGGTTTATCTGGGACGACATGCTTCCATTACCATCTACAAATACGCATTTAAGCTATCGGCCTGGCTTAAGCTGACATAGGTCAAATAATATGTGTGATTCGCAGGCATCATTCAATTTTCTCGGCGCTAATTCAGCATGATAAGAATATTAGCCAATAAGTATGGAGTTTCCATGACGACGATAAAAATGGGCTTTGCTGAAATTGCTGTCGCAAATGCTGGCAACGTTCCTTCACAGCCATGATCCATTTGGACGTTGCAAACGAAATGCTTGACGTTTCCTCTTTCGCTCAAATACAAAATTAATCGACCATGAAAATTGCTACTATCCCCAGCGCCTCGATCATCAAAGAACTTCATGAACCGGAAACTTATGATCCAGCCCATCTGTTGGACGCATTGATCGAAAAGCTAGGATTAAAAAATGATGCTGCATTGAGTCGCATTCTTTCAGTTACTCAAACAGCAATCAGTAAAATTCGTCATCGTCAATCGCCTGTGGGAGCAGCAATGCTGATCCGGATGCACGAGGAGAGCGAACTGACAATCGCTGAATTACGTTCCCTGTTAGGAGATCGTCGCAAAAAATTCCGTATCGGTACGGTGTATAACAAACCTAAAGAAAATTGAAGCCCACTTTCTATTGAACGAGTTCAAACTGATCGAGGAGGCGAACTCTTCGCTACAAAATTTCAGGAATGGCTACTGGAATGGGGTATTGAATTTAAGGCATTTAAGGCATTTAAGTTTGCGTCACTGCACTTAAATGGCAAGGTGAAGCGGTCTCAGCGGACAGACTTAGATGACTTTTATTCGACGGTTAATCTCAAAGATGTGCGGCTTCACAACTTATTAGCGTAGTGGCAGAATTATTACAACTAGGATCGCCCTCATAGATCTTTGGGCGGTAAGATGCCTATTGAGCGACTTACCGAGATGGCTGACAAAGCGTTGCTTCAGGAGGACGTTGAAGCTAAGTACAAGTCATCAAAAGAACGTATTCAAATACAAAATTATCATCCTGAATTAGCGCTGAGAAAATTGAAATGATGTCTGCGAATCACACAAATAATACCTGATGATTAGAAAGTATCGAGCGCAGAACGAGTAAATCTCTCGATGAACTGCATCAGTTCATACGCGGCGGATACCGCGCCATCGACATCGCCTTGCGCAATTGCGTTCAGGACTTGACCATGGAGTTGCGCGCCTTCTACATATAATAGATTCTGTCCAATGTGGAAGTACCAGAACCGTCTTGACTGTGCGTGAATTGACCTCATACTCGCAATCAACATACTGTTGTGAGTTGCCCCAACCTCCGCCTCATGGATCTCGCGCCCTATTCGAATCCACTCGTCCATATTTTCTTGCGCTGCGGCGTCGGTCATTCGTTGAGCGAGTACGCGGAGATGGGCACGCTCCTCCGATGTCGCTCGCAAAGCAGCACATCTCACCACCAGCTCCTCTAGCGGGCGCCGCACTTCCAACAATTCCAGCTGCTGACGAATATCGATTCCAGAAACAAGCGTGCCGCGACGCGGAAGCATTTCTACAAAACCAATTTGACGCAAGCGCTGGAGAGCCTCGCGGATTGGCGTTCGCCCCATTCCCAGCTCAACAGAGAGCTGCACTTCCGAGATCATCGATCCGGGAGGAAGCCGCCGCGTGATAATCATTTCTTCGATCTGAGTGAATGCCACATCAGTCAACAGCTGCTCTGGCGCGTTTGCTATTTCAGTATTGGAAATATTTTTGACGAGAAGATTATTTTTCATGACAACATTTTACATTGAATCAACACGCATCTTTGATGCTTCAATAAAATCCAGATTCGGCGCCGGAAAATTGGCGTTTCATCCAATTTACGCGTGGAGTTTTGCTGTCGATGTCGGCATCCGAGCAAATATCCTGGCGTGCACGGCAGGATATTCTGGATGCCGCCTAAGCACAGTCGTTTCAAATGCGTTCATCAAGGTCGGCAAAGAACCACATCCGAGACTGACAGTTTCTTTTACTAATGTCATCGCCTCATCAACTTGCCCCAAAGCGATTAAGGCTGCAGAATGCTTGGTGCGAATAGCGGTGTTTCCCATCGAATTCATTGCGATGAATTCAAGAGCTCCGGCACGGTCGCCACAGCGTGCGAGTATATAGGAAAGCATCCCCGGCGAACGTCCCCATGACGAGCGGTCTGCCATCAAATGTCGAGCACCATGGGCAACCTCCGGCTGGGGATTAATCCGAGCCAGTACGAAAAGTAGATACAAGTATGTTTTCGGATCTTCGGGATAAGCCAGGAATGTACTACGAGCTTGCGCAACAATATCCGCTGGATCCTCACTAGCAAGGGCAGTCGCGCTGGCGAGCATGACAGCGACGTAGGACGAGAATGGATTGAGTTCGAGTGCACGACGAAACGCAACAATAGCTTCAGATGAATTACCTGTTGCCAATAGATGCAAGCCATAATACAAATGTGTGGACGCATCGCCAGACGATATGTGTAATGCCTGTTCATGCCTCAGTCGGGCCTGATCGAAATCCCACTTATAATCAAGAAGATGGCCCATACGCGATGCTAGCCCCGGTGTCTGCGGCGCAATCTGCTCAACAGACTCTAACAGTTCCAGGCAGTCGTCAATCAGCGAAACCTTTACTTCCATCCCATAATTAATCCTGTTCGCAATACACTCTGCCAAAACAAGTTTGGAGGACGTGCAATCTGGTGTCTGGGAAATTATATTTCTGGCTATTGATTCTGCATGATCGATGGCTTCGGGTGAACGCTGCTCGATAAATTGCCGCGCGTAAATGCTAGTTTCTTCCAATAGAAAGCTAGTCTTACGCGTATCGACAACTTCAGATTGAAGAGATTGTCGAGAAATCTCCGGAGCATTCACGACAGGTTGAGGAATAGTCAAGCTATATCCCCTTCCGTAAATCGCATTGATTTGTATGCCGCTGATAGCGGAAAGTGCACGCCGCAGTTGGGATATGCAGCGCGCGAGGCTTTCATCCGACATGCGTCCTGCCCATACATCCCGAGCGAAATCATCTTTTGCGACTGCCTTTGGCCAGGCACGCAGCAGGAGTCGGAAAGCTCCTTGTTCCTTTGACGGCAAATAGAGAAGAGCATCCTTATGAGAGATAAACCCATTCTCTTCTATCTTGAAACCTGCCGATACTGGATCCATATTGCATGCATGATCAAATGATCTCGACATGTTGATCTCCGTCCTGTTGCGTATAAAGTGCCGTGACTTTTGATACATTCTGCAATATCAGATTAATGATGCGTCCGGAAATAGCGCCAATCGAATCGCTGATAAACGTAGCTTGAAGAACCTCAAAAATCAGACACACTGCCATCCGTGCTCTAGTCCATTAGTGGGTATGTGGGCTCTACATTCGAATGATCCGAAGACGCATTCGTTTTTTGTGGCAAGCGCACAAAAAATGCCACGGCAAGAGCCCCGGCCAGAGCGACCCCTCCACTGAGTAAAAAAGCGCTCGTAAAAACCTTAGTCCACTGCACAAGAAAACCCGTCAATATGGGAGCCAGGATACCGGCGGTATTAGCAAGCAAGTGCATGAATCCACCGACGCCGCCCATACGTGCAGGCTCTACGGTGTCCAAAATGATGGCCCAATAGACGCTGAGAGTCAGATTCATGAAAAATACCGTGATGCTCATCAATGCAACTGCCATGCCGACACTATTTGCAATACCCGCTAATGCAACGCATACAGCAGCAACCAGCAAGCCAGTCACAATCACAATTTTGCGGGACTTGAGCGCATCTCCTGTCCACTTAAAAATCAGATCCGAAGTGAAGCCTCCCAGTGCAATTCCTGCGAACCCAAGAACCCAGGGAATGACATTAACGATGCTCATTGATGCAAGACTCAGATGTCTTTCCATCATGAGATAACTTGGGAACCACGAGAGGAAAAAATACAGGATATAGGCGTAGCCAAAATAGGCTAATGAGGTCGCCAGGATGATTGGGCTTTTCAGATATGCGGTCAGCGGCTTGCTTGTCAGTGTTGCGGCAGCCAGATTCCTGGAGCTGACGTTCGCACCGGGAAGCTTCATTGCATTGCGGGCCCAACGATTCTCCTCTGGTCGATCAGAGGAAAAGATCGACCACATCAGCACCCACAACATCCCAATGACGCCGATAATGACAAATGGAATTCGCCATCCCCATTGGACTGCCATTAGTCCGATCACTGGCCCTGCAAGAGCTGCGCCTATTTGCAAGCCCGAATTGGCAAATCCAACTGCAGTCGTCTGTTCTTTCCTATCAAACCAGGCACTGATTATCTTGCTGGTGCAGGTTGCCAAAGGCCCCTCCCCAGCTCCGAAAACGACGCGAATAATCAACAGGCTGACAAGACCGGAAGCAATTGCGGTCATGCTACAGAATATCGACCAGAATCCTATGGCGACAATCAGAACACGCCTGGCACCAAAGCGATCTGCTGCAAATCCGCCAATAAAGCAGAACAACGAATAGCCCACGAAAAACGCGCTGAAAACAATTCCCATATGTGCCGGATCCAGATGGAAATCCTTGGCAATCAGAGGAGCTGCGACTGAAAGTGCAGCGCGATCAAGGTAACTGATCACGCAGGCTAGAAACAGCATAAAAACGATGAACCAACGATATTTCAAAATTGTCTCCTCCGAAACCGAGATGCGGCCCGAAATATTTTATTTGTGCGACCTGGGTCGCGTAATAGTCGAGAGGGATAATTTTCCTCAGTAATTCTGGTGACCGCACGGCCACCAGAAAGTACCGTGCTTCCCACTCGACATTTCATTTGTCTTATGATGTTTTCTTCAAACGACGGCAGTTTTTTCTTCGATCAGATCAACTTTTTCCTTGCTGGCCATAGCCTTAACGGCTGGCCCCGGCATTGGATCAAATAACGAGGCATCCATTAGTGGTAATGGGTCAAGAATGCGATGTGGCGGAAACGCCATATGCGCAAGGATGTCTCGCTGCAAATCCACGCCAGGAGCAATTTCGATCAACACCAATCCTTGCGGAGTCGCTTCGAAAACGGCACGTTCAGTGACTATCAGCGCACTTTGCCCGCCAGTTACGCCCTTTCCGACCGAGTAAGTAATGCTTTGTGCTGTGTTGACGAATTTACTAACTTTCCCCTCTTTCAGAATCGTCATGCGTCCTGCCTCATACGCAATATCGAGTCCGCCCGTGGTAAACGAACCGGTGAAGACCAAACGTTGCGCATTCATAGCAATATCGATGAAGCCGCCGGAACCTGGATTGACCTTGCCGAACTTGCTGACGTTGACCGTTCCATGTGAATCGTATTCAGCAAATGCCAGCGCGGCGAAACGGCACAATCCGCCATCAATGACATCGAACTGAGTAACGCCATCGAGCAGTGCCTGAGGATAAAGATTTGCCGAAAATTGCCAGCCGTTCATCACAATTCCACCATAGGAACCGTGCTCTGTGGTGAACCAGTAATCGTCAGAACCGGTTTCCGGGTCGATCAATCCCTGTTCTGCCATCACCAGCGGAACGTCAGCCGCAGCGCCGAAACCAAAGATAGACAGTTCATGTTTACGCACTTCCAACGCAGCACGTCGAGCAATGACTTTGTCGGGGCCGAACGGGATTTCAGGTAAATAGAAAGGACCGACATTAGGGCGCAAATATGCATCGTCATATGGCGTATCGGTACTCATCATCATGTGCGGCTCAACCACCAGCGCATCGACCAGCATGCCTGGCAGGCGCACGGACGTCGCCGATCGCTCTCCGCGCGCCACGATTCTTCTGACTTGCGCAATCACACGACCGCCGCTGGCCTTCGCCGCCAACGCAAGCGCCAGACCCGATGATACCAATGGCTCATCTTCGAATGAAAGATTGCCAAACTCGTCCGCACTGCTGGCACGAATAATCGCAACGTCGATCGGCCAGGTCGGATAGAACAACAATTCTTCGTCGTTCAGACGTATTTTCTGAATCAGATCGTCCGAACAACAGTTAGTGAACTTCCCGCCGCCGTTGTCCGGATCTGCGTATGTGCCGACCCCAACCCGAGTGATATAACCAGGACTCTTGCGCGCGACTTCGCGCAACCAATGCATGGATGCGCCGATAGGCCAGGAATACGCTTCGATACGGTTCTCTTGAATCAATTGCATCAGATCCGGACGC
Source organism: Glaciimonas soli (assembly GCF_009497155.1). GTDB lineage: Bacteria > Pseudomonadota > Gammaproteobacteria > Burkholderiales > Burkholderiaceae_D > Glaciimonas > Glaciimonas soli. Next base: position 5,302 of record NZ_WINI01000015.1, on the reverse strand, counting down.
TTACCGGTATGTGGATTTACCGGATTGATGTAAGAGCCTGAAACAATGCGTTTCATCAATCCTTCTTGCGCAACGTGATCCATCCCGCGTATTCCGACGGCATCCCCTGTGCCGCAAGGAAAATAAAAAGTCAGATTGCGAGGTGTTCCTGTTTCGCGAAAACGCTTGCCTAGCGCTTCGAGTGTAGCGTCTGGAACTGTCCAGCCTATCACGCCGACTGACGCGACAGTTTGCCCGTCCTTGATTGACGCTACAGCTTGTTCTGCGGAGATAATTTTTGTCACGATTTCACCTTGAATTTTGATAAAAGTGCTTGAGCAGTTCCGCCTTCGCAATTGCTGGCAAAGTGCTGCGTTGCCAAACGATCGAGTCGCTCGCCATCGTGAGTGACGAAAGGTTCGAAGAAACGTTTGGTCGAAGTGATGGCTTCAGGCGGCAATGCGGCAAGTCGTTGCGCCAAAGAGAGCGCTTCCTGATTCGCGCATTCCGGCTTTGTCAGATAGTCGGCAACACCAAGACGATATGCTTCATTGCCATCGATGGCGTCCGCGGCCCAGGTCAACATCCGTGCACGAACCGGACCGACACGGGCCAGCAATGCCTGTAGCCCCCAAGGCGGCAACCAGCCATTCGGAACTTCAGGCAGATGCCAACGTGCGTTTGAGGTAGTAACAACGATGTCGCAAGAAATGGCGAGAACAAATCCTCCTCCAAGCGCAAAACCTTCCACAGCTGCGATCACCGGTTTGGACAGGCCGGCAAGTGATCGTGCCACTTGAGCGGTCTCCAGTTCAGAGTCACACATTTCCTGAATCGACATGGTGCTTAGCTCTTTCAGGTCGCTGCCGGAGCAGAAAGCCGGTGCCGCGCCTGACAGGACGATGGCTCGGACAGTCGGATCTCGATCGGCGTCTTGCAACGCATGCGCAAGCTCTTCGATCGACTTGCTGTCCAGTGCATTGCGGCGTGCAGGTCGATTTAATGTCAGGTGCCGAACCTGACCAATATTTTCAATAATCATTATCAATTTCTCCTTTTATCTTTCATCAAATAAACCGTCTTACAATAAATTCGCACCGTCTAGCTCGAGTGCCTTGCGTATTTCCTGTGGATCTACCTCGCGCGGCTCCAATCCATTGCGAACTGCAATGCTTGCGGCATGCCCTATCGCATGTCCGTATGAAAAGCATTGAGCCGTAACTCGTGCTGACGCAACCGCTTCATGTTCGGCAGACAAACATCTGCCGGCAATCAGCAATCCTTCACCACGTACAGGGACGAAACAGGAGTACGGGACTTCGTAGTAATCGTCCAGAATCCATTCCACTTTTGGCTTTGCGCCACTGTGCAATTCAATTGGCCATGGCGAGCGTGCAATACCATCAGAAAATTTTCGCGCTGCGATCACGTCGTTATTCATCAACTTCGTAACACCTTCAACTTGACGTGTTTGACGTACGCCAACCTGAACGGCTGTATCGTTGATATAGGCGTTTTCGCATCCAATTACGTGATCTATGAAAAAGCGGGTATATGAATGTGTTTGACGCCGACCGTTGATTTCGGCTTCAGTGAAGTCACGATAGAAGAGAGGATTGAGTTCGCGCCCATCAGTACCTGTGATCCTGGTGCAATTGCACAACAGCTCACCGGGGCGTGTCGTTGGGAAAAGCCAGATTTTTGTCCGAGGGAGATCATCGCCGGCCAGTTGACGTTCGCGTAGTAGCGCTGACACCCCCTCTCCCATAATGGTGTCATCACCATAGGCAGCCGTGAAGCGTTCGACATCAACACCCTGTAGACGAAAAATCATGGTCGGATTCTGTACGCGGCCATTGTCGCCAACAAAACAATCTAGACCGGCCATTGCAACCAAATCGGCATCACCGCTTGCATCCACCGTGATTTTTGCACGAATAGTTAGTGGGCCTTGCTTAGTCCATGCCTGAACCCCATCCACACGCTCCTTTCCGTCAAGAAGAGTGCCGATTGCTACTGCGTGATAAATTACTTGAACCCCATTTTCAAGGAGCATAGTGTCCGCTGTATCCCGCCACACCAAAGGATCATGGACTCGAGTCCAGGTTTTCCCATAGCGCAACGGTGCTCCCAGTCCGCCTCGTTCCTCCAATACTTTGCAGAATTCTTGAGCGAAACCGAAAACAACCGTTTCAGGTCTTGCGCCCACACGGTCAGTTGCGAGATACAACCCGCATACGGTGCCTGACAGACCGGCTACTGCACCACCCCCGCAAAAACCGTATCGTTCCAGAAGCACAACATGTAACCCCTGTCGCCGAGCCGTAATCGCGGTGGCAACACCTGCAGCGCCACCGCCAATGACCAATACATCACATTGAATATCTTCAACTTTCCTAACGTCAACTATTGAATTTTTCACTTATCACCGCCTTGTCGTCAACTGATATATCAGATGTCGACATTAATACAGCATAAAAAAAATGCTGTCAAGAAAATGAACATAAAAGCGCAAATAAAATGTTGACATTCACGTAAGTCTGAATTTTATTCATTGATGCCGGACCTGGCGTTACGTTCCGCGCTTGGAAAAGTACGAATAGGCACTCGGGAAGATTGACGTTGACGACGGATTTTTGCATCGAAGCCGTGCAAGAAGCGATCCACCGCTACGGTACGCCGGATACCCACCGCGCCGCACGCTCTTGCCCTGCACATGGGGCGGCGAGCGGCGCTCGTGGATAACTCTACATTCGCAAAGTTCCACTTAACGAAATCAAATTCGTGTCCAACCAAACGGGCCACCTCTACCGATGTGCCTAGCTCGTTCTGTTTCAGCGCAAATGCGATTTGCTGCTCGGTAAATTTGCTTTTCTTCACGACATGACTCCTGCTTCACCTAATGAAAAATCACGTTGGTCAAGGTCTTGCCCTTCCCGTTAGTTTTCAGTGTGAAAACAACAAATCTTTATGGACTCATGATGATTTGGTGAACGATTGTTGAAACTCTTTTTTCATCGGAACCGATATTTATAATTTCCAGATATTTAACGTGGATCGCTGATGCAATACAGATCGATTTCATTTCAATAAATTTTCAGCGGTCGGATCCAAAGCCCAATGAAATTCACTAAAAGTCAAGCTCGGGATTTTCGCTGATTCTAATCAACGGTTTTCATAAGGATATTAAAATAAAATGAACAAATTCTTCAGGGTCATTTGGAGCAAGGCAACTGGACAATGGTGTGTTGTTGGGGAGCAGGTGAAAAGTCATGGCAAAGGAAAGAGTGAAAGCAAGTCAAAGATCGTTGGGAATCTGGTTACTGCTGCAGCGTTTGGAATGATGTTTGGTGGCGAAGTGCATGCAGCACAGACTTATGTAGGTGGGATTTTTACTGATGTTGGCAATGGCACGACTTGTTCCGATACCGAGTACCAATCTTATGGAGCGTCCAGTGGTTTCGGGACTAGCGGCAGCACGGATGATTCCAGTTCGTCATTGGGCTATTACGGTTCCAGCACTATTTGTAGTCACAGCGATGCCGCTACTCAAACTAACAGGATTCTTGCATACGCTAACAACGGTACGTCCAATGCGACCAATATGACGATCGGTGGAACATTGTATGTGAACACGGCCGCGCATCTCCAGAATGCGACGATCAATAATCTGACTGTCACAGGTTCATTTACGATTCCTTACTTTGTGGCGAACACCAGTTTGGCGACCGGCACAGCCACGGGAACAGATTCGATTGCGGTTGGGATGGGAGGTACGTCTGCAAGTGGCTCCTCATCTTTAGCTATCGGTAATAACGCAGCAGCATCTAATACGAATTCCATGGCCATCGGAGCAAATGCTACTACTTCGATTGCAAACAGCGTTGCGCTAGGTTCTGGTGCAAGCGTTGTTGCAGCCGGAGTCAATGTCACGACAGCTAATGTGGGTGGGGTAACTTACAGTGGCTTTGCTGGCACAACACCAGCTACAGCAGGTGTTGTCAGCGTTGGAGCTTCAGGCAGTGAGCGGCAAATCACTAACGTGGCGGCAGGCAATATAACAGCGACATCAACCGATGCAGTTAATGGCTCCGAACTGTATTCCGGTCTGAGCACAACCAATAGCAACGTGACTTCGTTGTCGACTTCAACTTCGACCGGCATCAGCACCAACACCAGCAATATCGGTTCGTTGTCGACCGGCCTGAGCACTATCAACAGTAACGTGACTTCGTTGTCGACTTCGACTTCGACCGGCATCAGCACCAACGCCAGCAACATCGGTTCGTTGTCAACCGGCCTGAGCACAACCAATAGCAACGTGACTTCGTTGTCGACCTCGGCTTCGACTGGCATCACTTCCCTGTCAACCGGCCTGAGTACAACCAACAGCAACGTGACCTCGCTGTCGACTTCAACTTCGACTGGCATCAGCACCAACGCCAGCAACATCGGTTCGCTGTCCACTGGCCTGAGCACAACCAACAGTAACGTGACCTCGTTGTCGACTTCGACCTCGACTGGCATCAGCACCAACGCCAGTAACATCGGTTCGCTGTCGACCGGCCTGAGCACTATCAACAGTAACGTGAGTTCGTTGTCGACTTCAACTTCGACCGGCATCAGCACCAACGCCAGCAATATCGGTTCGTTGTCGACCGGTCTGAGCACAACCAACAGCAACGTAACGTCGTTGTCGACGTCGACTTCGACCGGTATCAGCACCAACGCCAGCAACATCGGTTCGTTGTCCACTGGCCTGAGCACAACCAACAGTAGCGTGACCTCGTTGTCGACTTCGACCTCGACTGGCATCAGCACCAACGCCAGCAATATCGGTTCGCTGTCGACCGGTCTGAGCACAACCAACAGTAACGTGACCTCGTTGTCGACTTCGACTTCGACCGGTATCAGCACCAACGCCAGTAACATCGGTTCGCTGTCGACCGGCCTGAGCACTATCAACAGTAACGTGACTTCGTTGTCGACTTCGACTTCGACCGGCATCAGCACCAACGCCAGCAATATCGGTTCGTTGTCGACGGGCTTGAGCACCACTAACAGCGACGTAACATCGCTGTCGACTTCAACTTCGACCGGCATCAGCACCAACGCCAGCAACATCGGTTCGTTGTCTACGGGCTTGAGCACAACCAACAGCAACGTAACATCGCTGTCGACTTCAACTTCGACCGGCATCAGCACCAACGCCAGTAACATCGGTTCGTTGTCGACTTCGACTTCGACTGGTATCAGCACCAACGCCAGCAATATCGGTTCGTTGTCTACTGGCCTGAGCACAACCAACAGCAATGTGAGCTCG
>NZ_WINI01000014.1 GCF_009497155.1 Glaciimonas soli | reverse complement strand
TATTCGTGAAGGTGGTCGTACTGTTGGTGCGGGTGTTGTTGCTGAGATCTTGGCAGACTAAGTTATTGCAGTAGTTTCAAAGATGGTTATTAAATACTAAATATAGCCGTGGGTGATATTCACTCACGGTTCGCTCTTTAAGGAAAAATCATGTCAGGCACTAATCAAAAAATCCGTATTCGTCTTAAAGCATTTGACTACAAACTGATCGACCAATCTGCACAAGAAATCGTCGATACAGCTAAGCGTACAGGTGCTGTTGTTAAAGGCCCGGTTCCTTTGCCAACACGTATTCAACGTTTTGACGTATTGCGTTCGCCGCACGTCAACAAAACATCGCGCGACCAGTTCGAAATTCGTACCCATCAGCGTTTGATGGATATCGTTGACCCAACTGACAAAACTGTTGATGCATTGATGAAACTGGATTTGCCAGCTGGCGTTGATGTTGAAATCAAGTTGCAGTAATGAATTGTAATGTTTTGGCAATTAAATGATTGCCAAAATGCTGCAAGTAGTAAGTGTTGTATATAAGTTAGCCGGGAAGTTTTATTGACATACCATGTTCATCTTGGTGTTGCAAATAAAATTTATCCCGGCTATACTAATGGGCTTCGGTGAGATTGCGCTTTTGCGACGTCTCACGTTATTTAGTAGTACAAACATCAGCCCCGCCCAATCGTAGGTGGGAATGGAGAAAACAATGAGCCTAGGCCTTGTTGGTCGCAAGGTTGGTATGATGCGCATCTTTACAGAGGATGGGGATTCAATTCCTGTTACTGTAGTTGACGTGTCGAACAACCGTGTGACTCAAATCAAAACGCCTGAAACAGACGGTTATGCCGCTGTTCAAGTTGCATTCGGTTCACGTCGTGTTTCACGCGTGACCAAAGCTGCTGCTGGTCACTACGCTAAAGCTGGCGTAGAAGCTGGTACAGTTCTTAAAGAATTCCGTATCGATTCTGCTAAAGCAGCTGAATTTAAAGCTGGCGATGTTATCGCTGCCAGCTTATTCGAAGCTGGTCAAAAGATCGATGTGCAGGGTACTTCCATTGGTAAGGGTTACGCCGGTACTATCAAGCGTCACAACTTCGCTTCTGGTCGCGCTTCTCACGGTAACTCTCGTTCACATAATGTTCCCGGCTCTATCGGTATGGCGCAGGATCCAGGTCGTGTTTTCCCTGGTAAGCGCATGACTGGTCATATGGGTGACGTTACTGTAACCACACAAAACCTCGAAATCGCACGTGTTGACGCTGAGCGCCAACTGTTGATGGTCAAGGGTGCGGTTCCAGGCGCAAAGAACGGTCAAGTTGTCGTGACACCTGCGATTAAAGTCAAAGCAAAGAAGGGGGCTTAATTCATGGAACTCAAGCTCCTGAATGACCAAGGTCAAGCTGCTTCGAATGTCGCTGCGCCAGATACAATTTTTGGCCGTGACTACAATGAAGCGCTAATTCACCAAGTCGTAGTTGCTTACCAGGCTAACGCTCGTAGCGGTAACCGTAAGCAAAAAGATCGTGAAGAAGTACATCACACAACTAAAAAACCATGGCGTCAAAAAGGTACGGGTCGTGCTCGTGCCGGTATGTCGTCGTCGCCTTTGTGGCGTGGTGGTGGTCGTATTTTCCCGAACTCGCCTGATGAAAACTTCTCGCACAAAGTTAACAAGAAGATGTATCGCGCAGGTATCTGCTCGATTCTGTCTCAGTTAGCACGCGAAGGTCGTTTATCTGTAGTCGAGAATTTCTCGGTAGAAGCGCCTAAGACAAAATTGCTTTCGCAAAAGTTGAAGAGCATGGGTTTGGACTCTGTATTGGTTATTACTGATACTTTGGACGAAAACTTGTTGTTGGCTTCGCGCAATCTGCCAGGCGTACTGGTATGTGAGCCACGTCATGCTGATCCAGTTTCTTTGGTGTTCTACAAGAAGATCCTGATCACCAAGCAGGCATTGGCTAAGATTGAGGAGATCCTGGCATGAACGCGTTAGTAAAACATAGCGAAGAACGCTTGATGAAAGTGTTGTTGGCGCCAGTTATTTCTGAAAAAGCGACTATGGTTGCGGAAAAGAACGAGCAAATCGTTTTCCGTATCGCCCAAGACGCGACTAAATTGGAAGTAAAAGCGGCTGTCGAACTGCTTTTCAAAGTACAGGTTGATTCGGTACAAGTAGCAAATCGCCAAGGTAAGGCAAAACGTGCTGGTAAAACTACCGGTCGTCGTAACCATACTCGTCGTGCATTTGTTTGCTTGAAGCCAGGTCAAGAAATTAACTTCACCGAGGAGGCTAAATAATGGCACTCGTTAAAGTGAAACCAACCTCACCAGGCCGTCGTGGCATGGTGAAAGTTGTAAATCCGGACTTGTACAAAGGCCGTCCATTTGCAGCTCTGGTTGAGAAGAAATCAAAAACAGCTGGTCGTAACAACAACGGTCATATCACTACTCGTCATATCGGCGGTGGTCATAAGCAGCATTACCGTATTGTTGACTTTAAGCGCACTAAAGATGGTATTCCAGCGAAAGTGGAGCGTATCGAATACGATCCAAACCGCACTGCGAATATCGCTTTGCTGTGCTATGCAGATGGTGAGCGTCAATACATCATCGCAACTAAAGGTATGGCAGTTGGTGATCAAGTGATGAATGGTTCGCAAGCTCCGATCAAATCGGGTAACTGCCTGCCAATCCGCAACATCCCAGTCGGTACTATCATGCATTGCGTCGAAATGTTGCCAGGTAAAGGTGCTCAAATGGCACGTACTGCTGGCGCTGGCGTAGTGTTGATGGCGCGTGAAGGCATCTACGCTCAGGTGCGCTTGCGCTCCGGCGAAGTGCGTCGCGTACATATCGAGTGCCGTGCAACTGTCGGTGAAGTTGGCAATGCTGAACACAGTCTGCGTAAGATTGGTAAAGCTGGTGCGATGCGTTGGCGTGGTGTTCGTCCTACCGTTCGCGGTGTGGTCATGAACCCGGTTGACCATCCTCACGGTGGTGGTGAAGGTAAAACCGCAGCTGGTCGTCATCCAGTTTCGCCATGGGGTCAACAGACTAAAGGGAAGAAGACACGCCGTAACAAGCGTACTACTTCAATGATTGTCTCGCGCCGCGGCAAGAAATAAGGATAAAACATGACACGTTCATTGAAAAAAGGGCCGTTTTGCGACGCCCATTTGGTTAAAAAAGTTGAGGCTGCGCAAGCGGCTAAAGACAAAAAACCAATCAAAACTTGGTCCCGTCGTTCGACCATCATGCCAGACTTTATCGGTTTGACGATTGCTGTTCATAACGGCAAGCAACACGTCCCGGTTTATGTTTCTGAAAACATGGTCGGTCACAAGCTCGGCGAATTCGCATTGACCCGTACGTTTAAAGGTCATGCCGCTGATAAAAAGGCTAAGAGATAAGCGATATGGAAACTAAAGCTACCCTCCGCGGTGTGCGTCTTTCGGCTCAAAAGGGTCGTCTGGTCGCCGATTTGATTCGCGGCAAAAAAGTTGATCAAGCTCTTCATATTCTGGCGTTTAGCCCGAAAAAAGGTGCGGCTATCATCAAGCGTGTTCTGGAGTCTGCAATTGCAAACGCCGAACATAATGATGGTGCAGATATTGACGAACTGAAAGTTACGACAATTTATGTCGAAAAAGGCTCAGTTCTCAAGCGCTTCACAGCGCGTGCAAAAGGCCGTGGTGATCGTATCTCAAAGCAATCCTGTCACATTTACGTGACTGTCGGAAACTAAGGAGTCACGATGGGACAGAAGATTCATCCAACCGGTTTTCGTCTTGCGGTAACGCGTAACTGGGGTTCACGTTGGTATGCTGGCAATAGTAATTTTGCCACTATGCTGAATGAAGACCTGAAAGTACGTGCATTCCTCAAGAAAAAACTGAAGAACGCATCGGTTGGTCGCGTTGTTATTGAGCGTCCTGCAAAGAACGCACGCATTACAATTTACAGCTCGCGCCCAGGTGTTGTTATCGGTAAAAAAGGCGAGGACATCGAAGTATTGAAGTCATCGTTGACCAAATTGATGGGCGTGCCAGTTCATGTGAATATCGAAGAAATTCGTAAGCCTGAAACTGATGCTCAATTGATCGCTGATTCGATTGCTCAGCAGCTCGAAAAGCGTATTATGTTCCGTCGCGCGATGAAACGTGCGATGCAGAATGCAATGCGTTTGGGCGCGCAAGGTATCAAAATCATGTCGTCTGGTCGTTTGAATGGTATCGAAATCGCACGTACCGAATGGTATCGCGAAGGTCGCGTGCCACTTCACACACTGCGCGCTGATATTGACTACGGTTTTGGCGAAGCTGAAACAACGTACGGTATTATCGGTATCAAAGTTTGGGTCTACAAAGGTGATCGTTTGCCTAACGGCGAAACACCAGTTGTCGATATTCCTAACGATGATGACAAAAAGCGTCGTGGCCCACGTCGCGATGATGGCAAGCCATCTAGCCGCCCACGTCCTAAAACTACGGCTGCTGCCGGTGCGCCTGGTGCGCGTCCTGCACGTGCCAAGAAGCCGGACGGCGCTGCTGAAGGTGCTGCATCTGCACCGGCTGAGAAAGCAGGAGAATAATCATGCTGCAACCAGCACGCAGAAAGTATCGTAAAGAGCAAAAAGGTCGCAATAAAGGCATTTCGCATTCACGCGGTACAGCTGTATCGTTTGGCGAATTTGGCTTGAAAGCAATCGGTCGTGGTCGTATTACAGCGCGTCAAATTGAAGCTGCTCGTCGTGCGATGACACGTCACATTAAGCGCGGTGGCCGTATCTGGATTCGTATTTTCCCAGACAAGCCAATTTCGCAAAAACCTGCTGAAGTCCGTATGGGTAACGGTAAAGGTAACCCTGAGTATTACGTGGCTGAAATTCAGCCAGGTAAAATGCTGTACGAGATGGATGGCGTCGATGAAACATTGGCGCGTGAGGCATTCCGTTTGGCTGCAGCTAAACTGCCACTTTTGACCACGTTCGTCGTGCGTCAAATCGGCCAATAATTGGAGTGAAACATGAAAGCATCTGAACTCCGCGACAAAGATCAAGCGGCTTTGACTAAAGAGCTGAACGAGTTGTTGAAGGCGCAATTTAGCCTTCGTATGCAAATCGGTACTCAGCAATTAAGTAATACGTCGCAATTGAAGAAAGTTCGTCGCGATATCGCACGCGTTAAGACCGTCATCAATTCTAAGGACGCCAAGTAATGAACGATCAAGTGAAACAAGCGCTTAAGCGCACGCTGGTTGGTAAGGTCGTATCCGATAAAATGGATAAGACTGTTACCGTCCTGATCGAACGCCACGTAAAGCATCCTCTGTATGGCAAAATCATAGTACGTACTAACAAGTACCATGCACATGATGAAGCCAATCAGGCCAAAGAAGGCGATGTGGTTGAGATCCAGGAAGGTCGTCCTATTTCCAAGACTAAAGCTTGGAGTGTGACGCGCGTGGTACAAGTAGCACAAGTATTATAAATATTTGTTGCGGGCCAAGCATTTTGATGTAATAATGCTTGGCTTCGCTCTTGTTGGTTCCCGATAAGAGTGGTTGAGTAAGAAGTTTTGGAAGTCGTCCACCTAAGCAGTGCATTCAGCAGAATGTTTCTGACAGGACCAAGACTGACCGTAAATCCGCATAGTGCGGCCGCGAGTTAAGTTGGGAAAGAAAATATTATGATTCAAACGGAAAGCCGGCTCGAAGTAGCTGACAACACTGGTGCACGCGAAGTTATGTGTATCAAGGTTCTGGGTGGTTCCAAGCGTCGTTACGCTAGCATTGGCGATGTCATTAAAGTGACAGTCAAAGTTGCTGCGCCACGCGGTCGCGTTAAAAAGGGCGAGATCTATAACGCCGTGGTTGTTCGCACTGCTAAAGGTGTGCGTCGCCCGGATGGTTCACTGGTCAAGTTCGACGGTAATGCGGCAGTGTTGTTGAACGCAAAGCTTGAGCCAATTGGTACGCGTATTTTTGGACCAGTCACACGTGAACTGCGCACTGAGCGCTTCATGAAGATTGTGTCGCTAGCGCCTGAAGTGCTGTAAGGAGCTGAGATGGATAAGATTCGTAAAAGTGACGAGGTAATCGTCCTAACTGGTAAAGATAAGGGCAAGCGCGGTGCTGTAACGCAACGCGTTGACGCTAATCATGTCATCGTGGCAGGCATCAATGTTGCGAAAAAAGCGACTAAGCCTAATCCAATGACTGGTGAAACTGGTGGCATCGTTGATAAGTTGATGCCAATTCATGTGTCAAATGTTGCGTTGTTTAACGCAGCAACTGGCAAGGCAGATCGCGTTGGTTTTAAAGATGTGGACGGTAAGAAAGTTCGCGTTTTCAAATCCACTGGCGAAGTTGTTAAGGTTTAAGAGATCATGGCCCGTCTCCAAGAGTTTTATAAAGAAAAGGTCGTTGCTGATCTGACAGCGAAATACGCTTACAAATCAGTAATGGAAGTTCCGCGCATCCTGAAGATCACCCTGAATATGGGTTTGTCGGAAGCGATTGCGGACAAGAAAATCATTGAGCACGCAGTTGGTGACTTGACCAAGATTGCAGGTCAAAAGCCAGTTGTAACCAAGGCGCGTAAAGCGATTGCGGGTTTTAAAATCCGTGAAGGCTACCCAATTGGTTGTATGGTCACTTTGCGTGGCGCTCATATGTACGAATTTTTAGATCGCCTAGTGACTGTTGCGCTGCCACGCGTACGTGACTTCCGTGGTGTATCTGGTCGTGCATTTGACGGTCGTGGTAACTACAATATCGGTATTAAAGAACAAATCATTTTTCCCGAAATTGAATACGACAAGATTGATGCATTGCGTGGTATGAATATTAGTATCACGACGACTGCAAAGACCGACGATGAAGCAAAATCGCTTCTCGCCGCATTTAAATTCCCGTTCAGAAACTGAGGTTGCCATGGCAAAACTGGCACTGATTAACCGTGAACAAAAGCGTGCAGACCTGGTAAAGAAATTTGCCGGCAAACGCGCCGAGTTAAAGGCAATCATTGATGACCAATCGAAGTCGGAAGAAGAGCGCTACGAAGCACGCTTGAAATTACAAGCATTGCCGCGTAACTCCAATCCAACCCGTCAACGTAATCGTTGTGCATTGACTGGTCGTCCACGTGGCACTTTCCGTAAGTTCGGTTTGGGCCGTATTAAGCTCCGTGAAGTCGCCATGCGTGGTGAAGTCCCGGGTATGACTAAAGCAAGCTGGTAATAGGAGAATATGCAATGAGTATGAGCGATCCTATCGCCGATATGCTGACCCGTATCCGCAATGCGCAAGTAGTACAAAAAACCGCCGTGGCCATGCCGTCGTCGAAGGTTAAAATTGCGATTGCCAATGTCTTAAAAGACGAGGGTTACATTGAAGATTTCGCTGTCGCCGAAGAAGGTGGCAAAGCAGAATTGAAGATCGGTTTAAAGTATTACGCTGGCCGTCCAGTTATCGAGCGCATTGAGCGCGTATCCCGTCCAGGGCTGCGTATCTACAAGGGCAAAGATGACATTCCTAACGTGATGAACGGTTTGGGTGTGGCTATTATTTCGACACCTCAAGGTGTTATGACTGATCGCAAAGCACGCGCAACCGGTGTCGGTGGCGAAGTAATTTGCTACGTCGCCTAAGGAGCCCAATATGTCACGCGTAGGTAAAATGCCGATTGCACTGCCAGCTGGCGCGGAAGCGACCATCTCTGCAGAGCAGATCACAGTAAAAGGCCCACTGGGCACACTTACTCAAGCCTTGAATGGTTTGGTTAAGATTGAAAATAGCGCTGGCACGCTGAATTTTGCAGCTGCTAACGAAAGCCGCGAAGCGAATGCAATGTCAGGTACATTGCGCGCTTTGGTGAATAACATGGTTACTGGTGTTACTAAGGGTTTCGAAAAGAAACTGAACTTGGTAGGCGTTGGTTTCCGTGCTCAAGCACAAGGCGATAAGTTGAATTTGTCGCTCGGTTTTTCGCATCCTGTAGCGCACCAAATGCCAGCCGGCGTAAAGTGTGAAACACCGACGCAAACCGAAATCCTGATCAAGGGTATCGACAAGCAACGTGTTGGTCAGGTAGCTGCAGAAGTTCGTGCTTACCGCGAACCTGAGCCGTATAAAGGCAAGGGCGTTCGTTATTCGGACGAAGTGGTAATCCTTAAAGAAACCAAGAAGAAGTAATAGGGGTTGACGATGGATAAGAAACAATCACGTCTGCGCCGCTCACGCCAAACGCGTGCCAAGATCGCAGAGTTACAGGTGACTCGCCTAGCCGTGCATCGTACTAACTTGCATATCTACGCTAGCATCATCGGCCCTGACGCTAAAGTGTTGGCTTCGGCCTCGACGTTAGAAGCTGAAGTGCGTGCTGAATTGGCCGGAAAATCAGGTGCTGGTGGCAATGCTGCCGCTGCAACTTTGGTTGGCAAGCGCGTCGCTGAGAAGGCATTGAAAGCAGGGGTTACCGAAGTTGCGTTTGATCGCTCCGGTTTCCGTTACCATGGTCGCGTCAAGGTGTTGGCAGAAGCCGCACGTGAAGCTGGCCTGAAGTTCTAAGGAAAAACGTCATGGCAAAAATGCAATCAAAAATGCAAAGCGACAAGCCTGATGATGGCATGCGCGAAAAAATGATCGCGGTCAACCGTGTAACCAAAGTGGTTAAGGGTGGTCGTATCATGGGTTTCGCAGCATTAGCTGTTGTTGGTGATGGCGATGGTCGTATCGGCATGGGCAAAGGCAAGTCGAAAGAAGTGCCAGTGGCTGTGCAAAAAGCAATGGAAGAAGCTCGTCGCAAGATGATCAAAGTAACGTTGAAAAACGGTACTCTTCAACACACTTTGAGCGGTAAGCATGGCGCGTCATCAGTAATGATGAACCCAGCTAAAGAAGGTACTGGTGTGATTGCTGGCGGTCCAATGCGCGCTATTTTTGAAGTGATGGGTGTAACGAACGTTGTGGCTAAGTCTACAGGTTCCACTAATCCTTACAACTTGGTTCGTGCGACATTGAACGGCTTGTCAAAAATGAACACGCCATCGGAAATTGCTGCTAAACGCGGCAAGTCTGTTGAAGATATTCTGGGCTAAGGTGATCATGATGACTAAGACTGTAAAAGTACAATTGATCAAGGGTTTGATCGGCACGCGCGAAACACATCGTGCGACAGTGCGCGGTTTGGGCTTGCGTCGCGTAAATTCGGTTTCCGAATTGCAAGACACACCAGCTGTGCGCGGCATGATCAATAAAGTGTCCTATCTTGTGAAAGTAGTTTCGTAAGCTTAGGCTTACGAACGGAGCAAATTATGGAATTGAATTCTATTCAACCAGCAGATGGCGCAAAGCATTACAAGCGTCGCGTCGGTCGTGGTATCGGCTCCGGTCTGGGTAAAACAGCCGGCCGTGGTCACAAAGGTCAAAAATCCCGTTCAGGCGGTTTTCATAAAGTCGGTTTTGAAGGCGGTCAAATGCCTTTGCAACGTCGCTTACCAAAGCGCGGCTTTAAGTCGATGGCTACACCATACAAAGCAGAAGTTCGCTTGTCTGAGTTAGAGCAATTGCCTGTGACTGAGATTGATATTTTGGTATTGAAGCAAGCTGGCGTTATTGGTGAACTAGCACGTGTTGTGCGCGTAATCCTGTCTGGCGAACTGACCAAAAAAGTAACACTAAAAGGCTTGATCGCTACTAAAGGCGCGAAGGCAGCAATTGAAGCCGCTGGCGGCACTGTTGCTTAATTTAGCATCCCACTCGGAGCAATAATTGGCGACTACACCTCAACTTGCAAAGAGCTCTGCTAGCGGTTTCCCTTGGGGACGCTTGTGGTTCTTACTTGGTGCTTTAGTTGTTTTTCGGATTGGTGCACATATTCCTGTACCGGGAATTGACCCAACCCAGTTGGCGCAATTGTTTAAACAAAACCAGGGCGGTATTCTGGGTATGTTTAACATGTTTTCGGGCGGTGCTTTATCGCGCTTTACCGTATTTGCATTAGGAATCATGCCGTATATTTCGGCATCGATCATTATGCAATTGATGTCGATCGTTTCTCCGCAACTGGAAGCCTTGAAAAAAGAAGGCGAGTCAGGACGGCGTAAGATCACTCAATACACGCGTTATGGAACATTGCTGTTAGCAACATTTCAAGCGTTAGGTATTGCGGTAGCTTTGGAATCGCAAGCTGGTTTGGTACTTGATCCTGGTTTGGCTTTCCGCTTTACGACGGTAGTGACTCTGGTAACTGGTACGATGTTTTTGATGTGGTTGGGCGAGCAAATTACTGAGCGTGGTCTTGGTAACGGTATCTCCATCATTATCTTTGCAGGTATTGCAGCTGGTTTGCCAAATGCAGTAGGCGGATTGTTTGAATTGGTGCGTACAGGTTCTATGGGCCCGTTGTCAGCAATTGTTATCTGTTTGATTGTTGCTGCAGTGACTTTCTTTGTAGTGTTTGTTGAGCGTGGTCAACGCAAGATTCTTGTTAATTATGCGAAACGCCAGGTTGGTAACAAGATTTACGGCGGGCAAAGTAGTCATTTGCCTTTAAAGTTGAATATGGCAGGCGTTATTCCTCCAATTTTCGCTTCTTCGATTATCTTGTTCCCAGCAACAATTACTAGCTGGTTCACATCTGGTGACTCGACCAATAAAGTCGTGCGTTTCCTGAAAGATCTGGCAGCATCGTTAGCACCTGGCGAACCGATTCATGCTTTGCTGTATGCCGTTGCAATCGTGTTTTTTTGCTTCTTTTATACTGCATTGGTATTTAATAGCAAAGAAACAGCAGATAATTTGAAGAAAAGCGGTGCTTTTGTCCCAGGGATACGTCCAGGTGATCAGACAGCACGCTATATCGATAAGATTTTGATGCGTTTAACACTTGCAGGTGCGGTTTATATTACACTTGTGTGTTTACTGCCTGAGTTCTTGGTAGCGCGTTGGAAAGTACCGTTCTATTTTGGTGGTACGTCGTTGTTGATTATCGTTGTTGTCACCATGGATTTCATGGCCCAAGTACAAAATTATGTGATGTCGCAGCAGTACGAATCGCTGCTTCGCAAAGCAAATTTCAAGGGCGGCATTCCTTCACGGTAAGTGATGGACGCTCAGAGGAACTAGTAGACCGAATGGCAAAAGACGACGTTATCCAGATGCAGGGTGAGATTCTTGAGAATCTCCCTAATGCAACATTTAGAGTTAAGTTGGAAAACGGACACATCGTTCTCGGTCATATTTCTGGGAAAATGCGGATGAATTATATTCGTATATTGCCAGGAGATAAGGTGACAGTAGAATTGACGCCTTATGATTTAAGCCGGGCACGGATTGTTTTCCGTACCAAATAATAATTTAGCATTGAAAGAAAGAGGGCTACCATGAAAGTGCTCGCATCAGTTAAGAAGATCTGCCGTAATTGCAAGATCATTAAGCGCAAAGGCGTTCTACGCGTCATTTGTACAGAGCCGCGCCATAAACAGCGCCAAGGTTAATTAACGTTATTGATCGAGGAATAACGAATGGCACGTATTGCAGGGGTAAATATCCCAAATCATCAGCACACTGTTATTGGCCTAACGGCTATCTACGGTGTTGGTCGCCCACGTTCACAGAAAATCTGTGATGCAACAGGCATTTCGACCTCTAAAAAGGTCAAAGATCTAGACGATAACGAACTAGAGAAGCTACGCGATGAAATTGCAAAATTCATCGTTGAAGGTGATCTTCGTCGTGAATTGTCAATGAATATCAAGCGCCTGATGGATTTGGGTTGCTACCGTGGTATGCGTCACCGCAAAGGCTTGCCTTGCCGTGGTCAACGCACTCGCACTAACGCACGTACTCGCAAGGGTCCGCGCAAAGCCGCTCAATCGCTGAAGAAATAATTCACTGCGTTGATTTGTAGTCGGATTCAAGGAAATTATTATGGCAAAGTCCCCAAATAACGCCGCATCAGCACGCGTGCGTAAAAAAGTAAAAAAGAACGTTGCTGAAGGTATCGCACACGTTCACGCTTCTTTCAACAATACCATTATCACGATTACCGATCGTCAAGGTAACGCGTTATCATGGGCGACATCTGGTGGTGCTGGTTTTAAAGGCTCACGTAAGTCGACACCATTTGCAGCGCAGGTTGCAGCGGAAGCCGCTGGTAAAGTTGCGATTGAATGCGGTATCAAAAATCTGGAAGTTCGCATCAAAGGCCCAGGCCCAGGTCGCGAATCTGCAGTGCGCGCATTGAACAATCTTGGTATCAAAATTACTGAGATTCAAGACGTAACCCCAGTTCCACACAACGGTTGCCGTCCTCCTAAGCGCCGTCGTATCTAAGTATTTACGCTGCTAATTTAGATTTTCTTGAAATAGCAGCATGCAAGTGGCCCGCCAATGACCTTGGCGGGTTTTGTTCTTAAGCCCACCGTCTGATTGTTGGTAAGTCAGACTAGCGCTAGACCATTAGTTGTGTAAATAAGCATAACTCTAGCGTCACATTTTTAAAGGAAGTATCGTGGCACGTTATATCGGACCTAAAGCAAAACTTTCCCGCCGCGAAGGCACGGATCTGTTCCTGAAAAGCGCACGTCGCTCGTTGGACTCCAAGTGCAAACTGGATTCTAAGCCAGGTCAACATGGTCGCACTTCGGGTGCTCGTACCTCTGACTACGGTAATCAATTGCGCGAAAAGCAAAAAGTTAAACGTATGTACGGTATTTTGGAACGCCAATTCCGTCGTTATTTCGCCGAAGCTGATCGCCGTAAAGGCAACACCGGCGAAACTTTGCTGAAATTGTTAGAAGCGCGTTTGGACAACGTTGTATATCGTATGGGTTTTGGTTCGACTCGTGCTGAAGGCCGTCAATTGGTCTCGCACAAAGCGTTCACAGTCAACGGTAACGTTGTTAACATCGCTTCGTACCAAGTTAAAGCTGGTGACGTTATTGCTGTTCGTGAAAAATCGAAGAAACAAGTACGTATCATTGAAGCGTTGTCGCTGGCTGAACAAGTCGGTATGCCATCTTGGGTGTCTGTTGATGCCAAGAAGATGGAAGGCACATTCAAATCAGCACCAGATCGTAGTGATATCGCAGCAGACGTCAACGAATCGTTGATCGTCGAATTGTATTCACGTTAATCTGACAAGATTTTCTCCGCCCATCCTTCTGGATGGGCTTTTTTCGTAATGCCATCAGCCTTATCGGTGTAATGAGCCGAGGGTATTGAAAAGGACATTTCATGCAAAATAGTTTATTGAAGCCACGTATTATCGAAGTTGAAGCACTTGGTGCTGGTCACGCAAAAGTCGTGATGGAGCCATTTGAACGTGGCTATGGCCACACTTTAGGTAATGCGTTGCGCCGTGTATTGCTGTCGTCGATGACAGGTTATGCGCCGACCGAAGTTACTATCGCTGGCGTTGTACACGAGTATTCGTCATTAGATGGCGTGCAAGAAGACGTAGTTGATATTTTGTTGAACTTGAAAGGTGTTGTTTTCAAGTTGCATAATCGTGACGAAGTTACATTGAACTTGCGTAAAGGTGGTGAAGGCGCGGTATTGGCATCTGATATCGACCTGCCACATGACGTTGAACTCGTTAATCCAGACCACGTGATCGCCCATTTGACTGGCGGCGGTGAGTTGGATATGACAATCAAAGTTGAAAAAGGTCGCGGTTACGTTCCAGGTAATGTCCGTCGTCTGTCGGAAGATGCGAACAAAACTATCGGTCGTATCATTTTGGATGCGTCGTTTTCACCAGTACGTCGTGTTTCTTACGCGGTTGAATCAGCGCGCGTTGAGCAGCGTACCGATTTGGACAAGCTGATCATTAACATTGAAACCAATGGCGTGATCACACCAGAAGAAGCAATTCGTCAATCAGCGCGTGTATTAGTTGATCAATTGAATGTGTTCGCGGCATTGGAAGGTACTGAAGCAGCTGCTGAAGCGCCATCACGCGCACCGCAAGTTGATCCTATCTTGTTGCGTCCGGTTGATGATCTTGAGTTGACAGTACGTTCAGCTAACTGCCTGAAAGCAGAAAATATTTACTACATTGGTGACTTGATCCAACGTAGCGAAAATGAACTGTTGAAGACGCCAAACCTGGGCCGTAAGTCTTTGAATGAAATCAAAGAAGTATTGGCTTCGCGCGGTTTGACTCTGGGCATGAAGTTGGAAAACTGGCCTCCTGCAGGCTTGGATAAGTAATATTTGTTGTACTGGCAGGAGTGAGATAGAATCTCGCTCCTGTTACTGTGTTATGCCGTATTTATTGTAGTAAAACGTTAACCGGCCCGCAACCAAATAAATCTATATAGGTTTATCTAAGTTGATCGAAGAGCTGGATTTAAACTCAAAAACTGAAAGGAATTACCATGCGTCATCGTCACGGCTTACGTAAATTAAATCGTACCTCTTCCCACCGTCTTGCTATGCTGCGCAACATGACAGTATCGTTGCTGCGCCACGAAGCAATCAAGACTACTCTGCCAAAAGCAAAAGAATTGCGTCGCGTTATCGAACCGATTCTGACATTGGCCAAAACAGACACACTGGCAAACAAGCGTTTGGCATTTGCTCGCTTGCGTGATCGTGAAATGGTTACTAAATTGTTCGCTGAATTCGGCCCACGTTACGCAAATCGTAACGGCGGTTACTTGCGTATCCTGAAAATGGGTTTCCGCGTTGGTGACAATGCACCTATGGCTTACGTTGAATTGATGGATCGTCCAGAAGTCAGCGACGAAGCAAGCGTTCCAACTGCAGAGTAATATGTAGTTGCTATGCGATTGCTGTAATAAAAAAGCCAGGTTTAGCCTGGCTTTTTGCGTTTTTGAGTTCATGCCGAGGTCGTCATGCTTGACGCCATAATTATCATCAGTAATCTTCCTGATCTCGCCAGTGCAGAGCAATTGGCAAAGACATTGGTGGAACGTAAATTGGCCGCATGTGTCAATATCTTGCCTCAGGTGAATTCAATATATCGTTGGCAAGGACAGATTCAGCAGACGGCAGAAGTAACTGTCATGATTAAAACGATTGCACAACGTTATGATGAGATTGAGGTCGAAATTAAGGCTACGCATCCATATGATTTACCCGAAATAATTGCACTACCTATTACACACGGCTTACCGGCTTATCTAGATTGGATCGGCGTAGAAACCAAAAGGGATATACATGTTTAAGAGTAGCAGATTGCGTTTTAGTACATCAGCGATAGTCTTTGTCATTTTCAGTGTTCTTGCATGGGCAATGATGTCGCCGGCACATGCGGATGAAGATTATTTGGCGCCGGAAGCAGCCTTTAAATTTTCAGCGCGTATGGCCGATGCAAAAACAGCAGAGGTCACCTATGCGATTGCCGATGGCTATTACATGTATCGCGAGCGTTTTCATTTCTCTGCTGAAGGCGCCACTTTAGGTGAGCCTCAAATCCCTAAAGGCATCATCAAGTTCGATCCGACCTTTCAAAAAGATGTCGAGATTTATCACAACAGCATCACCGTTCGCATTCCGGTTGAAGCCACTGGCCCTTACACTTTGATAGTCACCGGCCAAGGGTGTGCAGATAGAGGTTTGTGCTATCCGCCATTGGAACATCGGATCACTTTATCGCCTGAGGGCGCAGTCGCCGGGAGTAAATTACTCGGTGCGATGGCTGCTGCTAAAGGTGCAGTTTCTGGCTTGGATACCCCAAACGCAGCAAACGCGAATAGCGATGCGGATATTAATCAACAACGTACCCTTGCAGATACCAAAGCTTTAAGCGCAATCTCAACAGCCAATAATGCAACAGATTCTGATGTCGGGCATATTGAGTCGTCATTAAAAGGCGGCAAGTTACTGGTGATTATGCCGCTGTTTTTCTTATTAGGATTAGGTTTGGCGTTCACACCTTGTGTGCTGCCTATGGTCCCGATTCTGTCGTCGATTATCGTAGGAGACAGCGCCCAGCAAACATCGGGCGCAGCATCACGCCGACGTGGCTTTATGCTATCCGTTGCCTATGCCTTGGGTATGGCCATTATTTATACGGCGCTTGGCGTCGCTGCAGGGCTGGCTGGTGAAGGTCTGGCGGCGATGTTGCAAAATCCATGGGTATTGTCGGCATTTGCGTTATTGATGGTTCTGATGGCCTTGTCGATGTTTGATGTCTATCAATTGCAATTGCCAGCATCTATGCAAACAAAATTGTCGCAAGCATCGGATAAGCAGTCCGCTGGCAAACTGGCCGGTGTATTTGTGATGGGGGCGCTTTCAGCATTGATCGTTGGACCTTGTGTCGCCGCACCGTTGGCTGGTGCATTGGTCTACATTAGCCAGACGCGCGATGTCGTGATCGGTGGCAGTGCCTTATTTGCGATGGCTGTTGGCATGAGCGTACCGTTGCTGTTAGTCGGCATTTCCGCCGGTACATTGTTGCCGCGTGCAGGGGCCTGGATGAATGCGGTTAAACGCTTTTTCGGCGTATTGATGTTGGGCGTTGCAATCTGGATGATTTCGCCAGTTATATCACCAGTTATACACATGTTGCTGTGGGCCGCATTAGGTATAGGCTACGGTGCCTATTTATTGTGGAACAAACCTTCTGGTTGGTTGGCCAAAGCATTGGGATTGGTATTTATGATATTGGGATTGTTGCAGTTAGTCGGCGCAGCCACAGGCGGCCGTGATGTTGCCAATCCCCTTGGACATTTGACTGGTCAGCAAGTTGCGCACACTGAATTTACGCGTGTGAAATCTGTTGCTGAGCTTGATGCTGCATTGGCCCAAACTAACGGTAAGCCAGCATTACTGGATTTTTATGCTGACTGGTGTGTATCGTGTAAAGAGATGGAAAAATTCACTTTTATTGATCCGCGTGTGCAATCGCGCTTCGCGAATATGGTGTTATTGCAAATTGATGTCACCGCCAATAATGAGGACGATAAAGCGATGCTCAAGCGCTTTAATTTGTTCGGCCCGCCGGGAATAATTTTATTTGATAAGCAAGGAAAAGAAATCAGCGGCAGCCGTGTGATTGGTTATCAGAATGCAGATAAATTTGTGCAATCACTAACTGCGTTAGATAAAATACAATAAAACCTGATGATGGTGTCGCTTATGGCATAAAGTTATGTAGATAGTCGTTAACAATCGTTAACTAATCCTGATAAGCCGACTATAGTTTGAAGTCTAGCCAACGGATTTTAGGAGACTGACATGACTTTACGTTTGGGCGACGTCGCCCCAGATTTTGAACAAGATTCTTCACTCGGCAAGATCAAGTTTTATGATTGGGTGGGCAAATCCTGGGTAGTCTTATTTTCACACCCTGCTGATTTCACGCCTGTTTGCACCACCGAGCTCGGCTTAACATCGAAGTTGAAATCAGAGTTTGAGAAACGTGGTGTCAAAGTGATTGCCTTGTCAGTTGATCCAGCAGACAAACATCAGGAATGGATCAAGGATATCAACGAAACGCAAAACACCGTGTTAGGTTTTCCTATCATTGCCGATGCGGATCGCAAGGTATCGGAGTTGTATGATTTGATCCATCCAAACGCCAGCACTACTGCTACAGTACGCTCGCTCTTTGTAATCGATCCAGACAAAAAACTGCGCCTGACGATTACTTATCCAGCGAGTACTGGTCGCAATTTCGATGAAATTTTACGCGTGATCGATTCGTTGCAATTGACCGATAGTCACTCGGTGGCGACACCAGTAAATTGGAAAGATGGTGACGATGTGGTGATTATTCCGTCGTTGCAAGATCCCGAAGTCCTCAAGCAAAAATTCCCGAAAGGCTACAAAGCGGTACGGCCTTATTTGCGTATTACGCCACAGCCGAATAAATAAGATTTTCAAATAACATGGGCGCCGTTGCTAGCGCCTATGTTATTTTTAATCGCGCACCAACGATGGTCGCTCCAGATAACGGCGATGTCGGAAATAGAGCAACATTACGATAACGACGACGACCATACTGGCCATTGTTAACCAAAAGCCGGTGGCATTTTTGAGGAGCGGCATGACCTCGAAATTCATGCCGAAAATCCCAGTGATTAAAGTCAGTGGCATAAACAACGCAGTGATCACAGTCAATACACGCATGATCTCATTAGTACGATGTGAAACTGCGGAGAAGTGAATTTGTACCGCTGATTCTATTGACGATTCTAGTCGACTCGCATGGTTCAACACACGCGTGATGTGTTCCATTACATCGTGTATTCGAACTAGCAACAGATCCTGATTACGACTGATGTCAGTGCCATTGTCCGAGCCGGTATCAACAAAATAATCGCGTAGTTCTTGCACGGCGTCGTGCTGCTCTTCACACAAACTTTCCAGCTTGCGCAATTCAATGCGCGCATCTAACAAAGTCAGCCAATCCTTGAAAGGTCGAGCAGGATCCAATAAAGCTCGTTGCCAACGATCTAACTGTGCTGTCAAAGGCTGACGCAATTCCAGATATTTATCGACCATCGCATTCAACAGACGCAGCATCAAATCTTCAGGCGACACTGGCAAGCGATTGCCATGCAAAGATTTATTGTTTTTACTCACATAATCTAATAAACGACTACGTACTGCCGCGATGGTGCGACTGTGATGTTCGTGCACTGTGACGAGTGCGTTGTCGAAAAGAAAAAATGTAATCGGCTGTGTGACCAGATTGTTCAATGCTGGCAGCACTTTACGTTTGCCGTTGGCTTGACTGTCATGTGACGCTTCATCATTATCAACCGTGCCAACTGCTGATGCGGTAACGCTATTACCATGGACAGACAGTTTGCGAAATACCAGCATGCCGTAATCTTGGGTTGAATCGAAATACGATGGATGTGCCGAGTTAATGGCATCAATCAAATGCGGGTCGTAAATGTGAGTTCCAGTCGCTGCCGCAATCGCATCACGCCAGCACTCAGGATCGGCTGCGACTTCTTCGTGGGTGCAATCTATCCACAGAAAGCCAGATGATGGTGGTGATGGCGGTAGGTCACTGCTTTGGCTGACTTGATTGTCGCCGATTAAAAATATTTCCATGGGCAGTGTAGAGAGAGTGCGCTATGCGCATAAGGCGCATAGCGTTAAAGAGAGTATGCTCAGTTTTTCCGTAAATGGCGTGCAATATCCAATGCAAAATAAGTCAGCACGCCATCTGCGCCCGCTCGCTTAAACGCAAGCATGGCTTCCATCATAGTTCTGTCATGATCGAGCCAGCCATTTTGTGCCGCAGCTTTGATCATCGCATATTCTCCACTGACCTGATACGCAAAAGTCGGCACCTTAAATTCATCTTTGACGCGTCGTACAATATCCAGATACGGCATGCCCGGTTTTACCATCACCATGTCAGCACCTTCGGCCAAGTCCAATGCCACTTCACGTAGTGCTTCGTTGCTGTTGGCAGGGTCCATTTGATACGTATTTTTACTGCTCTTGCCCAGATTGGCCGCAGAGCCAACCGCATCGCGGAACGGGCCGTAAAATGCCGATGCATACTTAGCTGAATACGCCATGATGCGGGTGTGAATATGACCGTGCGCTTCTAGCGCAGTACGGATTGCTCCGATACGGCCATCCATCATGTCCGACGGCGCAACCACGTCTACGCCAGCGTCGGCTTGTACCAATGCTTGTTTGACTAAAAGCTCACACGTTTCGTCGTTGAGCACATAACCATCCGCATTCAGTACGCCATCCTGACCGTGGCTGGTGTACGGATCGAGTGCAACGTCAGTCAAAATACCTAATTCCGGGAAGCGCTGCTTAAGTTCGCGTACGGCACGTGGAATCAGTCCTTTCGGATTGGTTGCCTCAATCCCATCAGGCGTTTTTAGCGTCGGATTGATCACAGGGAATAGCGCAAGAACCGGAATCCCAAGTTCTACGCATTCTTCCGCAACATGTAGTAATAAATCAACAGAAAGCCGTTCAACGCCAGGCATTGATGCAACTTTATCGCGCTGATTGATGCCATCCAAAACAAACACCGGATAAATCAAATCGGCGACCGTAACAGTGTTCTCACGCATCATGGCGCGAGAAAAAGCATCTTTACGCATACGACGCATACGTACGGCAGGGAAGGCAAGAGGGTGTGATTTTGGTGTGTTATGCATAGCAGCGCTCTTAGTTAGTGACTCGTTATGCTAGCAGCCAAACTAGCGAAATTGACAGAAAAAAATGATGTTTTTTTTGCACCTGCTAATTTAGCCGGACTGACAACTAGAATAATAAATGGAGAGAAATGAGAGAGAAATGAAAAAAAGTATGAACTTTTTAGATTATGTCGTCTCATAGCGATAGGTACTTTCACCTCCCGCTTCCCTCCCTGAGCGGGGCCACGTCGCTTTTCGGTTTTATGTCATCAGTGATGAGGCAATTCCGCCCTAGAGATAATCCCCTTTCTCTAGGGCATTTTTATGGGCGCTTGCAAACCTACTGCGCGAATCAATCTCAAATTTGCGATGCTCACCGTACTAAAGTACGGCTGCGCTTCTCAATTTGACTTTGATCCGCTCGCTACGGTTTTCAAACGCCCATCTTACTTTCTATTTCTAGATCAAAGCTGCTTCTCGCAACGGTTTTCAAGGCGCTCATCTTTCTTCCGTACTGATGTTACGTCGGGCGGCGGTTGGTATCGCATCTGGCCCTCAGTAAGGCGAATCCCAAAAAGATAGATATTGATATCTTGGCAAGTAACACAGGCCTACTCCTGCCACCGATATTTACGCTAAAAGACCGTGAGGGCCAAATGCGATACCAACCGCCGCTCGACGTAACATCAATCTACGTATTTACGTCTGTATCAATCACTTCAGCATCGTCTTGATCATTCAATCCTGCCAATTCCAAAATCCGCTGATCGGCTTCTTCTATTCCTGTGCGTTTCAAAGCTGAAAACAATTGTGCGGTGAATGGCAATGGTTGTTGATTTTCATCGACATAACTGGCTAAGAACGTGTGCGCCTGGCGTAGGGCATTGGTGGCGTCGTTGCGATTGAGTTTGTCGGCTTTGCTTAAAATGCAATGAATGGGCTTGCCGGTGGGGGCAAACCAGTCCACCATTTGTATGTCTAGCTCGGTAAACGGGCGGCGTGAATCGACAATTAATACCAATGCCGCTAATTGTTCGCGCCGACGGACGTAATCCCCCAGTAAACCTTGCCAGTGAAGCTTGGCCGAGCCAGAGACTTCAGCGTAACCATAGCCGGGTAAATCGACTAATAAAGCGCGAATTTCGTCAACTTTGGTTTCATCCTTGCGATGTTGCGCAACATGCGCACCGCCAATAGAGAAAAAGTTGATATGTTGTGTGCGACCAGGCGTTTTTGACGCGAAAGCTAATTTTTTCTGATTGCATAAAATATTAAGAGCAGTCGATTTGCCGGCGTTAGAGCGGCCAGCAAATGCAATTTCTGGCACTTGTGTTTGTGGTAAGTCACGTAGATGATTTACCGTTGTAAAGAAGCGGGCTTGCCAGAGTTGGGACATGGATAAGAGAAAATACGATGGAGCGGCGAAAATGCCGAAAAGCTATTGTACAATAAGGGGTTATATCCCGTTGCATTAGTCTTCGGACTGCATGCAGGGAATTGTCACCAAGGCCGATCTTAAATCTAACATTAAGTCTCAGGGTGTTTGAATGAACAGTGCGTTTCTACCAGCTTTGAAATCCTTGTTTGCATCTTTGTTAGTCGCCGCATTTGCGCTCTCTGCTACCACGGCCTCAGCTGCCGATGTGCCAGTAGCCGCTAAACCTGATCTTACCAAAGGTGAAGCGCTATATACCAACGGCGACGCCACCCGAAATATCACAGCCTGTATTTCTTGCCACGGCGCTGCTGGTGCTTCTACCATCAGCCAAAACCCAAAATTGGGTGGCCAGCACGCCGCGTACATTCATAAGCAATTAACTGACTTCAAAGCCGGGACTCGCAGCAACCCGGTCATGTCGGCAATGGCAGCAGGGCTGACCGATGACGATATGAAAAATATTGCAGCGTATCTGGATGTGCAAAAAGTTAAGCCGGGCGCTGCTAAAGATGCGAGCACATTGGACTTAGGTAAGCATATTTACCGCGCCGGCATCGCAGAAAAAAGCGTACCAGCTTGTGCCGCTTGTCACAGCCCGAATGGCGCCGGAATTCCTAATCAATTTCCCCGTATCGGTGGACAGCATCAAGATTATACGACGACTGAATTGACCAACTTCCGTAATGGAACGCGTAAAAACGGGCCGATGATGACGACCATTGCCAGTCGCATGTCAGATGATGAAATCAAAGCCGTTGCCGATTACATCGCAGGTTTGGGCGACGTGAAATAAGTTTGTTCAGCTGATCAAACTAATTAAATGGGCGGCTATGGCCGCCCTTTTTCTTTTTTAACAAGATGGGAAAGGCCCAAATTGTGTCCGTGGCGTTATATCCCTTAGCTGTATTGACGTATTTTTTTCATCGGTAAGATTGGTTAAACTCACTGCTGAAATAGATTGCATTAAGTTTTATAAAGAAAATGACATATGAGCACCAGTAGCAAACACCAGCCGAGTACTGACGTCGATGCCGATGCCAATGTAGTCGCAGCTGCGGCTGTCACCTATACCGGCGGTATTCAGCTTAAAACCCGCTTCAGCTGGTTTGCAGAGTTTATCGAGCTCATTTCTTCCATGCGCTTCGCCATCAGCTTGCTGACCTTGATCGCTATCGCTTCGACTATCGGTACAGTGCTCAAACAAGACGAGCCGATGCCCAATTATGTCAATCAGTTCGGACCATTCTGGTTTGATGTGTTCGCCAAACTTGGCTTGTACTCAGTGTATTCAACCTGGTGGTTTTTGCTGATCATGGCGTTTTTAGTGGTTTCAACGTCGTTATGTATTAGTCGTAATGCACCCAAAATATTGAAAGATTTGCGCAGTTGGCGTGAAAATGTGCGCGAACAATCGTTGCGCAATTTTCATCATAAAGGCGAATGGACGGTGCCAGTCGCGCCCGAAACATTAACGCAGCAGTTGTTGGCGCGAATTAACGCTAAAGGTTATAAAACCAAGGTTGTACAAAAAGACAATGCAATTTTGATTAGCGCCAAACAAGGCGCAGCAAATAAGTGGGGTTATATTTTTGCCCACAGCGCGATTGTGATTATTTGCATAGGGGCTTTGCTCGATTCCAATTTGCCGATACGCGCACAGAAATGGCTATACGGTAAAACCGATTTCAACGGCAGTGGTTTGATTGCCGATATTGGCCCTGAACATCGACTTGGGCTCGGCAATCCTACCTTCCGCGGGAATACATTGATTCCCGAGGGCGCGGCGAGTAGTACTGCAGTAATTCCGCAAGCAAATGGCGTGCTGATTCAAGATTTGCCATTCACCTTGCAGCTCAAGCATTTTGTGATCGATTTCTACAGCACTGGCATGCCCAAGTTGTTTGCCAGCGATGTGGTGTTGCGCGATAACCAAACTGGCGAAACCATTAGCGCTACGATCAAGGTCAATCATCCATTGATCTATAAGGGAATAGCAATTTATCAATCAAGTTTTGAGGATGGCGGCAGCAAGTTAAAGCTCACTGCGTTCCCGATGACTGGTGATAAAGACGCAACTTTCCCGATCGCGGGCGAGGTTAACGGCAGCACACCATTGGATGCAAAGAGCGCCAATACGAATAGTCAATATACGATACAGTGGTCAGGTTTCCGTCCGTTTAACGTAGAGAATATGGCCGAGCAAGGGCAAGATTTGCGCGCGGTGTCCAAATCCAAAAGTTTGAATCAGCAATTGGCGGAAGACATCAGCAAGCACATGGGTTCTGGCGCCAAAAGCGCGGTCGTTAAAGACTTGAAAAACGTCGGTCCGAGCGTGCAATACATACTGCTTGATAGCGCCGGTCAGAAGCGTGAGTTCAGTAACTATATGCAACCGGTCAAAGTTGATGACGATTATGTATTTTTAACCGGCGTGCGGGATAAGCCGGATGACGCTTTCCGGTACTTACGTATTCCTGCCGATGACAATGATGAGGTAACCGAGTGGATGCGCCTGCGCGCTGCTTTGAATAATCCGGCTTTGCGTGTACAAGCTGCTCAACGTTACGCACAACGCGCCATTGCAGAAAATCGAGACGGCAGCGCATTATTACGCGCACAATTGGAACAGTCTGCCGAACGTGGTCTATCCTTATTTGCAGGCGACGGTAAACAAGCTGGTTACTTGGCGATCTCGACATTTTTAGAGCAAGTGCCGCAACAGGAGCAAGAAAAAGCCGCCGATATTTTCATGAAAATTCTCAATGGTAGTTTGTGGGATTTATGGCAAGTCGCTCGTGAAAAAGATGGTTTGAAAGATATGCCTGCTGACGAAAAGCATGGTCGTTTTTTACAGTTGAGTGCCAATGCTTTATCCGATGCCAGTTTTTACGGCGCACCGGTTTATTTGCAACTGAACAGCTTTGAAGAGATCAAAGCATCAGTCTTTCAGGTGACGCGTTCGCCGGGCAAAAAAGTTGTCTATCTCGGCTGCTTAT
Source organism: Glaciimonas soli (assembly GCF_009497155.1). Taxonomy (GTDB): domain Bacteria; phylum Pseudomonadota; class Gammaproteobacteria; order Burkholderiales; family Burkholderiaceae_D; genus Glaciimonas; species Glaciimonas soli. The sequence continues at coordinate 47,591 of NZ_WINI01000014.1, read as the reverse complement.
TCCTGGTGCTTGGCGTATTTTCGATGCTGTACGTGCGTGAACGTCGACTGTGGGTTTGGATCAGATCGGATAGTAATGGCTATGGTCAATCCCATGCCTTGATGGCAATGAGTACGCAGCGTAAGACGCTGGATTTTGAAAAAGAATTTGAAGTAATGAAAACGCAGTTGATGCAGTTAGAAGCAGAATCAAAAGCACAAAAATAATTGACGATAAGCGTTACGCAATCAACATAAATGATTGCAAGTGCGACGGAGAAAATGATGGAATTGACACAAACATACTCACCGCCAGCTGGCTTTTTCAAGCAGCTGTCAGTGTTCGATTGGCTCTTCTCCGCAGCGTTGTTTGCGGCGGCCATTTTCGCGTTTAATCGTTACGGCGCGCATATGGATTACTACGAAAAAGGTGTGCTGCTTTTGGCCGCTCCGACTTTTTCATGGCTGGGTTGGCATTGGAAATCCGTGCGCTGGTTGATGGCCCTGTTGGCAGTGTTGGCACTGTCGGCAATTGCGCTATACGGTGGTTCGCTGGACATGGCGAACAAGAGTTTTTTCCTTAAATATATGCTCTCAAGCCAATCCGCAATTTTGTGGATGAGTCTGTTATTTTTCTTGTCTACCATGTTTTACTGGGTGGGTTTTCTCGCTCGCTCCGAATCGAATATGTCGATAGCCTCGAAGCTATGCTGGGCAGCGGTGGTGTTGGGTTTCACAGGCATGTTGGTGCGCTGGTATGAGTCATACCTGATTGGTGCTGACATTGGTCATATTCCTATCTCCAATCTGTATGAAGTGTTCATTCTGTTTAGCATGATTACCGCGCTGTTTTATTTGTATTACGAACAGCGCTACGCTACACGTCAGCTGGGGCCATTCGTATTGTTGGTGATCTCGGCCGCCGTAGGATTTTTGTTGTGGTACACGGTGGCGCGCAATGCGGCCGAAATTCAACCATTGGTGCCAGCGTTGCAAAGCTGGTGGATGAAAATCCATGTGCCGGCTAACTTTATCGGCTACGGTACGTTTGCATTATCGGCAATGGTGGCAAGTGCCTATTTGCTGAAATCGCATGGCTATTTTGTTGATCGTTTACCGTCGCTGGAAGTGCTGGATGACGTGATGTACAAAGCGATTGCGGTTGGTTTTACCTTCTTTACGATTGCCACCATTCTGGGCGCATTGTGGGCAGCAGAAGCGTGGGGCGGTTATTGGTCTTGGGATCCGAAAGAAACCTGGGCGCTGATCGTCTGGCTCAATTATGCTGCCTGGTTGCATATGCGCTTGATGAAGGGCTTACGTGGCAAAGTCGCGGCATGGTGGGCCTTGGTCGGTCTGCTGGTAACAACCTTTGCTTTCCTTGGTGTGAATATGTTCTTGTCCGGCCTGCATTCTTACGGAGAGTTGTGATTTGAAGTCTGAACCAATTGAACTGATTATTTTTGATTCAGATGGCACCTTGGTGGATAGCGAAGGATTGACTGACGAAGCCATTGTTGCCTGTGCGGCAGAATTTGGTGCGCAACTTTCGCTAGCGGAAATGGAGCGGTTCAAAGGTGGCAATATGAATGACTGTATTGCCCACATAGAAAGTGTGCGCGGAACACCCTTGCCCCGCACTGCATTTCAAGCGTTATTGCGCGAGTATGCATTCACTTTATATCAGCAGCGCTTGCAGCCGATAGCCGGTGCGCCAGCATTGTTGCAGGCTCTCAAAACACCGTTTTGCCTGGCATCAAATGGTCCGCGCGAAAAAATTGAGCATTGTTTAAAGATCACAAGTTTATTTCACCATTTCGAACAAGACATTTTTAGCGCTTATGAAGTCGGGGCATGGAAGCCAGCCCCAGATTTGTTCTTGCACGCAGCACAACAAAAAGGTGTCGCGCCTTCACGTTGCGTGGTGGTTGAAGATAGTATTCCCGGCGTACAAGCGGGGATTGCTGCAGGGATGCGCGTATTCGCGTTGCAAGCAGGGCACACCAAGGCTAACTTCCCACCCGAGGTTACCGTTATTTCGGCCTTGTCGGAATTGCATCAACACTTGATGTAAACCAAATTACGTCAATCGATGCTGTAAATTGCTTTGACCCTATCAACTTTTGGTTGTTTAGGGTGTTCCCAAAAATTAGCGTGTAGACTATTTGTTGTGTAAGGAATGGCGTCGATGTCCGACCAAGCTCCATCACCTCGAACATCGACTCATAGGAGTATCAACATGCTAATCCATCGCCGCAATAACGGTATCGATTTACCGTTTTCCTCCGAAATTACCCCGCGCGAAGTGTTTGAATCGCGCCGTAGTTTTATCAAGCAAGTCGCGGTTGGTTCGATTGCCAGCGCGAGCCTGCTGGAAATGACAACACGCTCTGCCTGGGCGCAGTCTGGCCAAAAACTGGCCGCAAAATCCAATCCGGCTTTCGTTGTGATGGATAAGCAGACACCATACAAAGACGCCACCACCTACAACAATTACTACGAATTCGGCACCGACAAATCGGATCCCGCTCAAACTGCTGGCACTCTCAAGCCGCGGCCATGGTCAGTAGTGATTGAAGGTGAGGTCAAAAAGCCGATGACGCTTGATCTTGATAATTTGATGAAATTAACTTCATTGGAAGAGCGCGTTTATCGCCATCGCTGCGTTGAAGGCTGGTCGATGGTGATTCCGTGGATAGGTTATTCCCTATCCAATCTGATTAAAAAAGTTGAGCCGACTGGTAACGCAAAATATGTCGAATTTGTTACGCTGGCCGACAGTAAACAGATGCCCGGTTTGCGTAGTTCAGTGTTGCAATGGCCCTACACCGAAGGTTTACGTATGGACGAGGCGATGCATCCATTGGCTTTGCTCGCATTCGGTATGTATGGCGAAGTGTTGCCTAACCAAAATGGCGCGCCAGTGCGCATGGTCGTACCTTGGAAGTATGGGTTTAAATCGGCAAAGTCTATTGTCAAAATTCGCTTCCTGAAAGAGCAACCAAAGACCTCCTGGAATCTTTCGGCACCTAACGAGTATGGTTTTTATTCCAACGTCAATCCAAATGTTGATCATCCGCGTTGGTCACAAGCTACCGAGCGCCGCATCGGTGAAGACGGTTTCTTCACTAGAAAACGTCCAACCCTGATGTTTAATGGCTATAACGATGTTGCTTCGCTTTATGCGGGTATGGACTTGAAGAGGTTTTTCTGATGGGTGCCGCGATGTCTTTTACTCCAACACCCAAACAATTTAAATGGCTAAAAGCGACGCTGTTTGTATTGGCATTAATTCCTGCTGGACGGCTATTGGTGTATGCGTTCACCGATCAATTGGGCGCAAATCCGATCGAATTTATCACTCGTGCGACTGGTGACTGGACGCTGTATTTTCTCTGCATTACGTTGGCGGTGACTCCGTTACGCCGTCTGACAAAATGGAATTGGCTGGTCAAATTACGTCGCATGTCAGGGCTGTTTGCTTTTTTTTATGTCTCCTTGCACTTCACGACTTTTTTCTGGTTCGATCATTTTTTCGACATCGGCGAAATGCTGAAAGACGTCTACAAACGCCCGTTTATCACAGTGGGATTTAGTGCCTTCGTTTTGTTGATTCCACTTGCCGTGACCAGCACCAATGGCATGATCAAACGGCTAGGTGGCAAGCGCTGGCAATGGTTGCATCGCTTGGTGTATCTGGTAGCTATGCTGGGGATATTGCATTTCTGGTGGATGCGCGCTGGGAAACACAATTTTGAAAAGCCGATTATCTTCGGTACCATTGTGGGTGTATTACTGTTAGCACGCGTGTATTGGTATCTCAAGCAGAAACGTGCCGCACGTGTGCCGGAGAGAGGGAGTGGCCGTCAGGTTACATCGGCTTCAAGCTAATTGGTTTGAATTGAAAAGTGTTATGCTCGGCTCGACGAGGCTGCAAAATCAAACATTAATCGAATTTTTACGCCATAGCACTTTCAATGAAATAACGCCTATGAATGCCATTACTCTCGATACCCTCAAAGCTTTTCCGCAACAGTTGGAAGCACATTACGCTGCAATACCTGCCGAATACAAAAATTGGGCACCGGACTCTTGGGATGGTGTGCCGAGCGAACCATTCACGGCGATTGAGCAGATCTGTCATGTGCGCGATATTGAAATCGAAGGTTATCATCTGCGCTTTCACCGGACGCTTAATGAAGTTCATCCGACTTTGCTCGACATTGATAGCATCACTATCACTAAAGAACGTCCGTATGCGACATCCAATCCTGCGGAAGTTTTCAACGCATTTCGGATAGCACGCGCCAAGACAGTCGCGTTGATTTCAAATTTACGTCCTGCTGATTTTGAGCGCACCGCCGTATTTTTAGGCTATGGCCCTTTAACGCTGCGCAGCCTTGTGCATTATCTATGCAGCCACGACCAACAACATCTGGCCGGGCTGCAATGGCTACTGGGGAAAATAGAAGCTTCTCGTGCCGGGCCTTAACTTAGCTTAGACTCTAACGCAAACAAGTCTTTTGCATCTTCACGCTGGCGTATCAAATGCACACGATCGCCATCTATCATTACTTCGGCCGCGCGGCCACGCGTGTTGTAGTTCGATGCCATCGTCATGCCATATGCACCGGCAGAGAAAAATGCCAGCAAGTCGCCTTCAGACACGGCTAAATCGCGTGCGCGCGCCAGCCAATCGCCAGATTCACATACCGGACCAACCACATCGTAGGTAATGCTTTGCGCCTGCGAATTTTTTTCTGCTACCGTTTGTACGCCATGCCAAGCCTGATAAAGCGCAGGGCGCGCCAAGTCGTTCATCGCGGCATCAACGATCGCAAAATTTTTAGTTTCGCCATGTTTGAGATATTGAATTTCCGTCAGCATCACGCCCATATTGCCGCTGATAGAGCGACCTGGCTCAAACATGATGGTGAGCGGTGCGCCTTGATATTTCGCTTTGCGCCATGCATCAATATGGGCGAAGACGCGACCAAGGTAATCGCCAACAGCAACAGGTTGTTCATCGTCATAAGTGATGCCAATGCCGCCACCCAAATCGATATGATGTAGATGAATGCCTTCGCTAGTTAACTGATCAAATAATGCGATCAATTTGTCGAGCGCTTCCAGCAATGGCGCATCATCGAGCAGTTGCGAACCGATGTGGCAATCAATGCCAGCAACATCAATATGCGGTAACGCTGCAGCCGTGCGATAGCATTCCAGCGCATCATCGTAAGCGACGCCGAATTTATTATCTTTGAGGCCGGTCGAAATATATGGATGCGTTTTAGCATCAACATCAGGATTAACGCGCAAAGAAATTGCCGCACGTTTTCCCATTTCTCCTGCAACTTCATTCAAGCGATGTAATTCAGGAATCGATTCGACGTTAAAGCATAAAATGTCGTGCGATAGCGCCAGGCGCATCTCGTCACGGGTTTTGCCAACGCCAGAGAAAATGACTTTGCGCGGATCGCCGCCAGCGGCTAACACACGCAATAATTCACCTGCAGAGACAATGTCAAATCCCGAGCCGAGTTGGTTCAGCACTTGCAGTACGGCCAGATTAGAATTGGATTTAACCGAATAGCAAATCAGCGTTTCTGATGGGTTGCGATTGCCAGCAGCGCAAGCATTGGCGTAAGCAGAATAATTTTCAACTAAGGCCGCTTTGGAATAGATATAAGTTGGTGTGCCAAATTGTTTGGCAATGTCTGATAACGCGACATTTTCGACGTGTAATTGGCCGTGCTGATAAGAGAAATGAGGCATGTCGATTTTAAGGATTAGAGGGAGTAGAGGGTGTTGCTGCCGGGATCAGTGGCGTATGCTGCGTTGCCGGTTTTGTATTTGCATTTGCATCTGCATCTGTATTTGCAGCGGCAGCATCAGCATCAGTTGTGTCCGTAGTATCAGTATTGTTGGCCGCGGGCGTTATTGATGTAGGCACAGTGATGGCAGGACGGCTGGACGCTGGCGGAATGATGGGCATATAGAGCGGCCCTTTTTGACCGCAAGCTGTCAATAATGTTGATAACGCAAGCAAGGATGCTATTTTTGCCATCAGTGGTGCATCAAATTTTGTTTTCACGGATTAGAATCACATTTTAATGAAATAACGCGGCATGACATGAGAGTAGTATGTGCTTGCATGTTCGGCCGCAGGAACCGGAGAGTTTAGCATGACAGAATCAGAATTTCTGGTACAGGTTGAAGCCACTTTGAATACGGTAGAACAAGCCCTGGAGCACCTTAGCAATAATGACGAGATTGATGTTGAGTGTGAGCGAAAAGGTAATGTGTTGGAAATTGAATTTATCGACAACGGTTCTAAAATTATCGTCAACAGCCAGGCAGCGATGCAAGAATTATGGCTAGCTGCGAAATCTGGTGGATATCACTTTAAATATAAAGACAATGCTTGGCGTAATACCCGTGACAGCAGCGAATTTTTTGCTGCATTATCAAAGGCGGTCAGCGATCAAGGCGGGGTGCAGGTAACATTGCGCCCATAGTTTATGCAGACTTACGCATCTATTTTGCGTAAGTCTTGCAATCTTTAAAACAATTCGTTTTTAACTTCATCCCGGGTTTTTTCTGCTGGGGTTCGCGGTTTGGTATTCTGGTCGGTGTTGCCGGTACCGGTTATATCCCCATTATCAATGATGCCATTACTTTGGTCGCCAGCAGGACTGTTGCTCTGGTTGCGATTGGCATTGCTGATATTGCTGTTGGCAACGCTGACACCGCTAAGGTTAGTGCCGCTGCCTGTACCGGTAATGCTAGTGACGCCAGTTCCGGGTGGATATTCAGCGTAATAATATTCCGAGCCGGAATGCAGCAACCCGTTCGGTACTGCTCTTTCCTTGATGGGGACATTTTTCAAGGCTTTCTGCATGTATTCGATCCAGATAGGAAGGGCCAAGCCGCCACCGGTCTCTTTATCGCCCATGTTTTTCGGCTGATCGTAACCCATCCACGTAACGGCTACCAGATTCGGTTGATAACCTGCGAACCAGGCATCCATTGAATCATTCGTTGTGCCCGTTTTGCCAGCAATATCACTGCGGTTAAGTGCAAGTGCTTTGGCCGCTGTGCCGACTTTGACCACATCTTTCAACATGCTATCCATCACAAAAGCATTGCGCTCATCAATGACGCGGGCGTTCTCATCGCCTGCTTTGGTTGGGTGCGCCTCTGCCAACACGACGTCATCAGCATCAACAATTTTACTGATGAGATAGGGGTTAACCTTATAACCGCCATTGGCGAACACAGCATAACCTGCAGCTAGTTGTATTGGCGTCACTGAGCCGGCACCAAGCGCAAGTGTTAAGTAAGGTGGGTTTTTGTCCGGATCAAAGCCGAAGCGATCAGCGTACTCCTGCGCATATTGCGGGCCAATTTTGTCGACAATACGCACTGACACCACGTTTTTCGATTTGGTCAGCGCTTTGCGCATCGTCATCAACCCTTCATATTTATCGCCATAATTTTTGGGTTGCCATGCTTGACCGCCAGTAGCCAGACCGCCGAAACTGATTGGGGCGTCGTTAATGATGGTGGCCGGTGATAAGCCCTTTTCCAACGATGCCGAATAGATAAAGGGTTTGAAAGCAGAGCCTGGTTGACGCCATGCTTGTGTCACGTGATTGAATTTACTGCGATTGAAATCAAAGCCGCCGACTAAAGCGCGAATCGCGCCATCGTTGGCATCGATGGCGATCAGAGCCGATTCCACAGCAGGCATCTGTGTGATGCTCCAGGCTTTTCCCTGAGTATCTTGTACCACGCGAATAACGGCACCGCGTCTGACTTTACGTTGCGGCGGTGCTTTGTCACTGAGTAAATTGGTGGCAAAGCTGAGGCCGCTGCCGGTGATGGTGATTTCCTCGCCGGAAGAGAGCAATGCGCGTACTTTATTCGGACTGGCTTCGAGTACTACCGCGGCGACCAGATCATCGCTGTCCGGGTGGTCGGCTAATTCCACTTCAATAGCACTTTCAATTTCTTCCTTGGAGCCATCTGGAATTTGCATGAAACCTTCTGGCCCACGATAACCGCGTCGCTTCTCATAATTCATCACGCCACGACGCAAAGCAAAATAGGCGGCATCCTGGTCGGCTTTGGTAATCGTTGTGTAGACGTTCAATCCGCGCGTATAGGTGGCGTCTTTGAATTGTTCGTACACCATCTGCCGCGCCATTTCGGCGACATATTCAGCATGGATGCCAAATTCAGTTGTGCCAGTTTTCAGTTGCAACGGCTCGTTCCTGGCTTCTTCGTATTGCGCTTGGGTGATGTAACCGAGCTCTCGCATGCGCAACAGAATATATTGTTGGCGTTTGATGGCGCGCTTGGGATTGACGATAGGATTATTGGCTGACGGTGCTTTTGGCAAACCAGCTAGCATCGCGGCTTCCGCAACGGTGAGATCGGATAATTTTTTACCAAAATAGACTTGTGCAGCGGAGGCAAATCCATAGGCGCGTTGTCCCAGATAAATCTGGTTCATATACACCTCAAGAATTTGATCTTTAGTCAAATTTTGTTCGATTTTCCAGGCTAATGGAATTTCATACAAAAACTTGCGTGACGCTTTTTGTAGAAAAGTGGGTTCGTTGCTGGTCAAGAAAAAATTACGGGCGACTTGCTGCGTGATCGTGCTGGCACCACCTCCGCCGCCAGTCAGGTTGGAAATGGAGGCGCGTAAAATTCCTTGAATGTCGACACCGCCGTGCTGATAAAAGCGATCATCTTCGATCGCCAATACCGCTTTTTTGACGACGTCGGGAATATCTTTAAAGCGCACCAAGCTGCGTCGCTCTTCGCCAAATTCACCAATCAATACGCCATCCGCAGAGTAAATTCGCAATGGAATCTTGGGGCGATAATCGGTGAGGGTATCGAGTGCTGGCAGATTGGGCCATGCCACTGCGAGCATAAAACCAAAGGTGAGCGCACCGATCAGCAGTAACCCGGCAACGGTGCCAAAGAAACCAACAATGATTTTTAAAGGGAGGGGCATGCGACGCTTCGGTACTGCAAGGGCTTCATCTGAAGGTTCACTGCCGGGCGGTGTTGCATCAATATCTGGTGGCGTCATCGTTTTCTGGGCGGTGAATGATCAAGAGGAGGAGGGCTTACATTGAGGACTCATTATAACGTCATGGCAACAAGGCACAAAACTTGCAAATAGACAATTGAGTTGGTGAATTCTATCTCCGTGGCAAATTTCAGACACTCTTCGCTTTTATATGGACTTGCAAAGCGACAATAAATGTCACATTGCACGTTTTCTTGCGGCAAAAAAATGTCACTTGTTGTTTGTTCATGGAGATAAAAGAAAAGCAAAGGCTTTTCTTTTAATAAGTTTCTTTACGGCACTATTAATTGTTGCTACGATCTCACGTCTTATGCGTAAATAGTTGGTTCATGGAAATAAAGCGGTGGGAAATAAGTAATACGACTATGGATATTTTATCAATAATGTCGACTTGAAATGTTGGTCGTGTGACCATCTAGATTGTTTTAGATGGTTGTCATAAATAAAATATTTCCTAAAAACTACGGGGGATGCGCTCTTGGCATTAGATCTAGGATTGTTATTCGGCAGAAAGAATACGCCGTTGGTGGGTATTGATATAAGTGCCTCGAGTGTCAGACTGGTGGAGTTGTCGCAGGTGACGGAGCGGACTAAAACCGCGGTTGCAGAGTTCCGGTTGGAGCGCTTTGCTACGGAACCATTGCCGCGCGGCGCAGTAGTTGACGGCAATATTGAAAATATTGAACAAGTGACTGAAGTAGTGCGCCGCTTATGGAAAAAAAGTGGCGCAAGTACTAAAAATGTCGCTTTGGGCATGCCATCGGCCTCTGTCATCACTAAAAAAATCATCTTGCCGGGCGGGATGACAGATGACGAGCTGGAAATGCAGGTCGAATCTGAGGCTAATCAATACATCCCCTTCGCCTTGGATGAAGTCAGCCTGGATTTCGATGTGATCGGACCAGCGTTACAGTCGCCAGAAGATGTCGAAGTGCTACTGGCAGCGACGCGTAAAGAAAAAGTGGAAGATCGGGTGGCGGTGGCAGAAGGTGCTGGTCTGAAACCTATCGTAATGGACATCGAGTCGTACGCCGCGCGCGGTGCGATTGATCGTTTGATCGCGCAATTACCGAAAGCGGGCAAAGGCAAAATCATTGGTTTATTCCAGCTCGGCGCACAGAATACGCACATCTCTGTTTTGCTTGACGACCAGCTAATTTATGAGCGCGAGCAGGCATTCGGTGGACAACAGCTGACACAAGACATTGTGCGCGCTTACGGCTTGTCTTTTGATGAAGCGGAAGCCAAAAAGAGATCCGGTGATTTGCCGGAAAATTATCAAAAGGAGATTCTTGCTCCCTTTCTGGAAAATGCCGCGCTAGAAGTGACGCGCGCTATCCAATTCTTCTTCACCTCTACCCCTTATACGCGTGTTGACCAACTGTTTTTAGCAGGCGGTTGCGCGATTATTCCTGGCATGGTGGAAGCGGTTGCCGGGCGCGCCAAGGTGTCAACCTCGGTGATTAGCCCTTTTGCGGGCATGAAGCTGGCACCGAATGTACGAGAAAAACAATTGCGCGCTGATGCTCCGTCGTATCTGGTCGCGTGTGGTTTGGCAATGCGGAGATTTGGCTGATGATAAAGATTAATCTATTACCGCATCGCGAAGCAAAGCGCAAAGAGCGCATGCAGGCGTTCGTCTTAATGCTGGCGGCAGCGAGTGTGTTGGGAGTGTTGATCGTGCTGGCTGTCGGTGGCATTTTCGAGTCTGAAATATCCACCCAAACAGCACGCAATTCTTATATTCAAAAAGAGAACACGCGTTTAGATGGACAAATCAAAGAAATCGCTAGCCTGAAGCAAGAGATTGATGCTCTGAAAGCGCGGCAGCAGGCCGTTGAGGATTTGCAAAGCGATCGCAATCAACCGGTGTATTTGATGACTGAGCTGGTTAAGCAAGTGCCGGAAGGAATTTACTTGCGCGGCTTCAAACAGGAAGGGCAGCGCGTGGTTGTCAATGGATACGCGCAATCGAATGATCGGGTATCAACGCTCTTGCACAATATGAGTAACAACTCGCCTTGGCTGGAACGTCCTGATTTGATCGAAATTCGTTCCGCCACTGTCGGCACAGGCAGAGAGCTCAAGCATGTATTTGATTTTACAGTCAACGTTGGCATTAAACGGCCTAGCGAAAACACACCTGCCATTGACGGTACGCCGGGTGTGACAACTGTGGGAGCGCCAGCAGGTGGCGCTGTTCAAAAAGCCGGAGCGGCCGTTGTCACGCCGACAGCCGCAAAACAACCATAGAGTCATAGCCTAGAGCGTTTGGATACACGATGAAGACGATCAATATAAAAGATTTGAGCGCAACGCTGAGTGCGCAGTTCCGAGGATTGAATGGACGACCTCCTGGTTTATGGCCGATTGTTCCTCGTTCCTTGTGCGCGGTTGGCGTGTTATTGGCGGTGTTGTTGGCAGGTTGGTACTTTTACTGGAGTGATTTGCAAACCCAGCTCGACAGCGGTGAGCAACAAGAACTGCAATTGAAAGATCAATACAAGGTCAAAATTCAGCAGGCAATTAATCTGGAAGGCTTGCGTCTGCAAAAAAAACAAGTCGCTGAATATGTCGTCACGCTAGAAAAGCAATTGCCAAACAAAGCAGAGATGGACGCATTGTTATCGGATATTAATCAAGCCGGACTAGGGCGGGGTTTGCAGTTTGAATTGTTCAAGCCAGGTCAAGTTGTCGTCAAAGATTATTACGCCGAACTGCCAATTGACATCAAGGTTACCGGTAACTATCACGATGTTGGCGCATTTACTAGCGATATCGCCAATTTGCCGCGCATTGTTACGCTCAATAATCTGAATTTGAATACGGGAAAAGATGGCACCTTAACCTTGGAAGCCGTGGCGAAAACATTCCGTTATCTGGATAAAGATGAAGTGGCCGCACAACGCAAAGTCACAGATGCGGCGAAGCAGAAAGGAGCGGCTAAATGATAACTTCCCGAAGAACAAATTCGATATTGCGTTTGACAAGCATCGTTGCGTTGTTGTCGACCTTGAGCGCTTGCGGCGACAGCGGCATACAAGACGTCAAAACGTGGATGGACGATGTGAAAAGTCATACCAAAATGATGATTCCAAAATTGACGGCACCTAAGAAATTTATTCCTTTCACCTATGCTGAAAACAATGAAGTCGATCCTTTCAACGCGAATAAATTGTTAGTGGCTTTTGCAAAATTACAAGGTAGTGGCAGTGGCTTAAAACCGAATCTCGATAGGCGTCGGGAACTGTTGGAAAATTATCCGTTGGATGCCATCAAGATGGTAGGGACATTGCAAAAAACAGGGACCAATACTGCTTTGTTGCAGATTGATAAGACTGTGTTTCAGGCTAAAGTAGGTAACTATGTCGGACAGAATTTCGGCATGGTGACGCATATCAGTGAAAGCGAAGTCCGTTTAAAAGAAATCGTACAAGACGCGTCCGGCGAATGGGTTGAGCGCGATGCCAAGTTAGCGTTGCAGGAGAGTCAAAAATGAGTGGCGTAACAAGAGGAGTAGTACCGATGGGTTCACAGTTCATATTGCAGTCAATAAAATCGATAATGAATAAATCATTTGGTCTGTTGAGCACAGCAATGTTGTTAGCAAGTGTCAGCCATGCGGCGTTGGCTGAAAATGCGATCACATCAGTTAATGCCACGCAACAAGGCAACAATGTCATCGTGACGGTGAATTTGAAAGAGCCGTTAAGTGCCCTGCCCAAAGGATTTTCGGTGGTTGCGCCAGCCAGGATCGCATTGGATTTTCCTGATGTGGAAAATGGCACCGGTAAAACTATGCAAGATTTGAGTCTGGGCGATGTTCGCAATGCGATGGTAGCGCAAAGCGATGGTCGCACCCGCTTGGTCTTGAACCTGAAAAAGCCACTAAATTACGCCATGGCGCTAGAAGGTAACGCCGTCATCGTGACGATAGACGGTTCGGGTGGCGTCGCCACTGCTGTAAATTCAAATGGATTGCCAGCACAGCCAGCTGCTCCAGCTGTTGCTACCGCTGCGCTCTCCGGCGCATTAGCGCAATTCCCGCCACGCCCAGTGCAATATGAATCTGCGCCAGCGGCGATGCCAGGTGGAAAGCCAGCTTTGCGTGATATTGACTTCCGTCGCGGCACAGCTGGCGAAGGCCGGATTGTGATCGATTTACCGAGCAAGCAGGTAGTGACCGATGTGCGTCAGCAAGGTCAAACGATTGTGGTTGATTTCCTCAAAACCAGTTTGCCGGCCAACTTGCGCCGCAAACTCGATGTTGGTGATTTCGGCACGCCAGTGCGCACCATCACCACCATGACCAGCGGCGAAAATGTGCGCATGGTGATCCAACCAGCAGGGTTGTGGGAGCAAAGTGCTTACCAAAGTGATTCACAGTTGGTGATTGAAGTGAAGCCACTCAACGAAGTAGCAAATAAATTAGGGCAAGGCGTACAACATTATCGCGGCGATAAATTATCGTTGAATTTCCAGAACGTTGAAGTGCGTGCGATTTTGCAAGTGATTGCCGATTTCACTGGTTTAAACATTATTACCAGCGATACGGTCAACGGCAGCTTGACGCTGCGCTTGAAAGACGTGCCGTGGGATCAGGCTTTGGATATCGTGCTGCAATCCAAAGGTTTGGACATGCGCAAAAATGGCTCGGTGATCTGGATTGCGCCGAAAGATGAATTGCTGACCAAAGAAAAATTAGAGCTGGAACAAAAATCCTTGATTTCGGATTTAGAGCCGCTACGCACTGAATCATTCCAACTTAATTATCAAAAAGCAGAGGCCTTCAAAAAGGTATTTGGTATTACCGATGGCGGTTCTGGTGGTGCGCCAGGAAAAAATACAATTTTGTCCAAGCGTGGTAGTGCTGTGATTGATGATCGCACCAATCAGTTGTTTATTACCGATACGCCGACGGTGTTGGAAAACGTGCGTGGCTTGATCCAGAAAATTGATGTAGCTTCTCGCCAGGTGTTGATTGAAGCTCGGATGGTAGAGGCTGATGACAACTTCAGCCGCAATTTGGGCGCAAAATTAGGTTTTGGTGCACATAACAGCACCTCTGAAATTGGCGGTCAACAAACGGGTGGTCCCGGCGGTGCTGCTGTTACCCCAGTTGGTGTCGGTTCAACGTCAAATGTCTGGAGTAATGGCAATCAAGTTAATTTGCCGGCAGACTCTATAAATGGAAATAGCGCGACTAGCCTAGCACTGACATTATTCAACGCCAGCGCTTCTAAATTCATTAGCTTGGAATTGTCTGCATTGGAAGCAGATCATAAAGGTAAGATTATTTCCAGTCCGCGCGTAGTCACTGCAGACCAGCAGAAAGCGTTGATTGAACAAGGAACGGAAATTCCTTATCAAAGTGCAACTAGCAGCGGCGCAACCTCAGTTGAGTTTAAAAAGGCAAATCTGAAGTTGGAAGTTACGCCACAAATTACGCCAGACGGTAATGTTATTTTGACCGTTGATGTCACGAATGACAGTGTCGGCGCAGCCGTAGTGGGTGGGGTGACGATCAACACCAAGCATGTGCAGACGCAAGTGCAGGTCGAAAATGGCGGTACGGTCGTGATTGGTGGTATTTATACGGAAACAGTCTCAAATGATGACAATAAAGTGCCATTCCTTGGAGATATCCCAGTTCTAGGGTATCTTTTCAAGAAAAATGCAAAAGTCAGCAATAAGACTGAGTTGTTAATATTCCTGACACCAAAAGTGGTAATAGATCACCTAGCCAGCCGCTAGGCACCTTGCAAACCGCCGTGAGCGGGCAATCTCGAAACTGCGATGCTCGCCGTACCAATGTACGGCTGCGCTTCTCCTTTCGACCTTGCTCCGCTCACAACGATTTTCAAGGCGCCTAGAGATCTCTGATGATCCATTGTCTTCTTTGGTGTTCTCATTTGAGCAAGAAGGCAAGCGGTGAAATGGTATATTCCATATGAAAGGCAACATTTTTTTGGTTGGCCTGATGGGTGCTGGCAAGACGACAGTCGGCCGTGCCCTGGCAAGAAAACTTAATAAAACATTCATAGATTCGGATCACGAAATCGAGGCGCGTACCGGCGCCTCGATTCCGTTGATTTTTGAGCTTGAAGGTGAAACCAGTTTTCGTCAGCGTGAAGCCGACGTTATTCGCGATCTCAGCGAACGGGAAAATCTCGTATTGGCTACTGGCGGTGGCGCGATCTTAAATCCACAAAATCGCGCATTATTAGGTGCACGTGGCACAGTCATTTATTTACGCGCAAGTGTGAATAGTATTTTGCAACGCACTGGCCGCGACAAAAATCGTCCCCTTTTACAAACAGAAAATCCACGTCGCGTACTGGAAGAATTGACGCGCCAGCGTGACCCGCTATATCGGGAAATTGCTGATATAGTCGTCGATACTGGCCGACCTAACGTACAATTTCTGGTAAATAGTATTTTGCTGCAATTGCAGTCGCGTGGCTTTCATATTCCCAGCCAAACAACTCAACCGCCTGCAGTAAATCAGACCAGCTCAACAATATTTCCTATGACGCAAGATCAAATTACAGCAGCAGGTATTTCATCGCAAACTTCTTCGTTAGCGAACAGTTTGCGAGTGGAGTTGGGCGAGCGCAGTTATCCAATAGAAATCGGTCAGTCATTATTGAATGACAGTGAGCGCCTGTCGCGTTTGATTAACGGCAAACAAGTGGTCGTGATTACCAACACCACGGTTGCGCCGTTGTATCTACATGTTTTGCGCGCGTCTTTGTTAGCTGCCGGTAAAAAAATTATTGAAATTATTTTGCCAGACGGTGAGGAAGAAAAAAACTGGTCCAACCTTATGGTCATTTTCGATCGATTGCTGGCCGAAAAATGCGACCGCAAAACCACGCTGATTGCTTTGGGCGGTGGTGTGATTGGTGATTTGACTGGCTATGCGGCATCTGCCTATATGCGCGGCGTACCGTTCGTGCAGATTCCTACCACGTTGCTGGCGCAGGTTGACTCCTCTGTCGGCGGTAAAACAGGGATTAATCATCCACTTGGCAAAAACATGATTGGCGCGTTCTATCAACCGCAAGCAGTGATCGCTGACACCGCGACTTTACAGACTTTGCCTGCACGCGAATTGTCGGCGGGTTTGGCAGAAGTTATTAAATACGGTGCTGTGATTGATGCAGGATTTTTCGACTGGATCGAAGAAAATATCACTAAACTGATGGCGCGGGACAGTGCCGCGTTGGCCTATGCAATTCAACGTTCTTGCGAAATCAAAGCCGATGTAGTGCGCCAGGATGAGCGTGAAGGTGGTTTGCGCGCAATCCTTAATTTCGGGCATACGTTTGGTCATGCGATCGAATCTGGCTTGGGTTATGGGAAATGGTTGCACGGCGAAGCGGTCGGCTGTGGCATGATTATGGCGGCAGATCTTTCTCATCGTTTGGGGCATATAGATGTCATTGCCAAAGACCGCGTAACAGCATTGGTACGCGCCGCTGGTTTGCCGGACATAGCGCCGAATCTTGGCAGCCAACGCTGGCTAGAGCTGATGCAAGTTGATAAGAAAAATGAAGATGGTCAAATCCGTTTCATTTTGATGAAACCTTTGGGTGGATACTTGATCAGCAACGTGCCACAAGATATATTGTTAGCGACGATACAGCATTTAGCTACCGGAGAATTCTAAGGATGGCACGATGAACAAAGAAACGTCACTCGCTTCCTATGCTGCTCATTCAGCGACTTCGCGAGGACGTTTGTTCAGCGAAGCCGCGCCTGCAACACGTACCGAATTCCAACGCGATCGCGATCGTATCATTCACTGCACAGCATTTCGCCGGCTTGAATATAAGACGCAAGTGTTCGTCAATCATGAGGGCGATTTATTTCGCACGCGCCTTACACACAGCATAGAAGTAGCGCAAATCGCCCGTTCGATTGCACGTAATTTGCGACTGAATGAAGATTTGGTCGAAGCGATTTCACTTGCTCATGATCTTGGTCACACACCGTTTGGCCATGCTGGTCAAGATGCGCTGAACGCTTGTATGGAACAGTACGGCGGTTTTGAGCATAATCTGCAAAGTTTGCGGTTGATCGATAAGTTGGAACAACGCTATGGCGCATTCGATGGTTTGAATCTGATGTTCGAAACTCGCGAAGGCGTACTCAAACACTGCTCTCTCACCAACGCCAAAAAACTCGGTGATGTAGGCCAGCGTTTTATCCTGCGCCAGCAACCGACACTGGAAGCGCAAGTTGCCAATCTCGCCGATGAAATTGCGTACAACAATCACGATATTGACGACGGCCTGCGCTCAGGTTTGTTGACATTGGATCAGATGATGCAAGTCGATTTGTATGCGCGCCACAACCATGAAATGGCAAAAGTTTTCCCTGATCTGACTGGTCGCCGCGCCATTAATGAAACGGTGCGTCGCATGATCAATGCCTTAATCAACGATTTAATTCAGACATCAAGTCAGCGTGTTGCTGACGCCAAACCGCAGACGGTAGATGATGTCCGCGCCGCGCCGCCATTGATTGCATTTTCGGAGACGATGGCGCATGAAGCGCTGGAATTAAAACGCTTCTTGCGTGAAAATCTTTATCGCCATTATTTGGTTAATCGCATGACCAGCAAAGCCAAACGCATAGTGGCTGATTTATTCAATTGCTTCATCAATGAACCTAACTTATTGCCTCCTGATTATCAGTTAGCACCTACTATGACGCAAAGTGACCAGGCACGGCAGGTTGCCGATTATATTGCTGGCATGACTGACCGGTATGCGATACGTGAACATCGACGTTTGTTTATGGTCGATGAAGCGCACATTTAACGGATGTTTAATTAAGAGGAAATTATGCAACTCACTAAAAAAATGAATCTAACATTCGGTGCCACGCTCACATTGGCAGCTTCTGCCGCATTAGCTTTTTCTGTCGCAGATTTAAGTAATATCAGCAATGCAGACGCGAGTTCTGGATTAAAAGCCGCGTTGACAAAAGGCGCTGATGTGGCAGTTTCCAAGTTAGGTGTCGAGAATGGCTTTCTGAATAACGATAAAGTAAAGATAGGTTTGCCTGGTGTGTTGCAGCAGGCGATGCCGATTTTGCGGATGACTGGCCAAGGTCAGAAAGTGGATGATTTAGTCGTGTCCATGAATCACGCTGCCGAAACAGCCGTGCCTTTGGCCAAACCATTGTTGTTGGATGCGGTGAAGAATATGACGGTGACTGATGCCAAGAATATTTTGACTGGCGGTGATACGTCCGTTACCGATTTTTTCAAAGCTAAAACCGAAGCGCCATTGGCCGTCAAATTTTTGCCGATGGTGAAGCAGATAACCGATCGCAATGGCTTATCGGCACAATATAACGGTCTCATGGCAGCGGTCGGTAATACAGGATTGGTGCCGCAAAATGCGAAGACGGTAGAGGGCTACGTCACCCAACGCGCAACCGATGGTTTGTTCTTGATGATAGGTGAAGAAGAAAAAGCCATTCGCCAAGATCCTGTTGGCGCAGGTAGTGCGATTATCGGGAAGGTGTTTGGGGCGTTGAAGCAGTAACTACCTTTCATTTTTCCACTGTACCAATCTTGCTGCTGCAGCGAAATACAACGGAGATGGTGGTGAGGCATGCTGAGCTTCGCGCCAACAGGTGTACACCATCTTGATGACATGATCATTATCCGATGTAATCGCTAAAGCATGTAAATGCGACCATGCTGCAGAATCATTTTCTGATATCGGCATCACATGTTTGAGCGTGAGTGGCGGCGCTCCGATTGAGGCATAGGCGACGCAAAATCCCAGCCACAGATCTGGCAATAGCTGATTTCCCACGTACTTTGGCAGGTGCTCGAAAATACGCCGTGTTGCATAGAGTCCAGTCACGATATGGAGTGCGATAAAGTCATTGCTTTGCCAATACAATGCGATTGCCGCGCGCGCCATGTCACTGAGTAAATCACCGTTGTACGACGGTGCGAGTAGCAGCGCATTAAATCGCGAATCTGCAGCGGCAGCAAGTAAGCGGGTCACGATCCAGTCACCCTTGAAAACAAAACCCTGCATGCCGCGTGATAAAGCGCTTAAACCATCCTGCACTGACACTGCCGATACAGGCTGTTCCAATGAGATATTGATGGGAAGATGCTGGCAGACTAATGCCGCCAGGCCTGCAGCGATTTCGCCGGGGTGTTCCGCTTCTAAGCCGTAGCCAAGTCGAATTACTCCATGAAAAGCGCCACTCGCTGGAGCAAACGGAATCCTTTTGAAAAAATCTACGAGCACAGCATCAACTTCTGAGTCGCTTATCCATTGTTCAAAATAAGTGGACAAGGCACTAAATGCAGCCGGGTTGCCCAGATGACTATGCCAATTATCGCGATTGACTTTTATCGCGTGCTCGAATGACGTCGGTACTGTTATCGCAAATTGCTGTTGCCACATAGTGAAAAATTCTTGTAGTCGCTCAGATGATGCACCTAAGCTTGCCAGCGCACATAACGCCATAGGGCAGTGATTAGTGGTGCCTTTAGCATTGAGTGCAAAATTCTTATTTGCAGTAAGAAGTTGTTGCAGCGTTGCATTAGCGTGCGATTTATTCATAGAAATTTCCAAAATTCACTATTGACGACTATAGTGTAAAAGTTAAAGTCAACTTGAAGTCAACGCAAAATATCGAAAATGGTTGAAGGAAATTTTATGGCAGAAAATTGGATCACAATCGGCGAACTGGCAAAGCGTTCTGGCGTGGCGGCTAGTGCACTGCGGTTTTACGAAAGCGAAGATTTAATAACAAGCACCAGAACAACCGGGAAACAGCGGCAATTTTCCCGAGAAGTTTTGCGTAGGATTGCATTCATTAGAGTGGCACAAACAGTGGGATTGAGTTTGGAGGAAATCAAAGCGGCGTTATCGACATTGCCGCAACAACGGACGCCAACTAAGCAAGACTGGGAGCGCCTTTCAAGCGCATGGCGTCCTCATCTGCAGCAACGCATAGATGCGCTGACAGCATTACGCGATCAATTGACATCGTGTATAGGCTGCGGTTGTTTGTCGTTACGTAAGTGCGCGCTGTATAACCCTGACGATAGCGCCAAACGACGCGGTGCTGGCCCAAGATATTTGTTGGGCGATCACGCTGCAGATGTGATGACTGAAAATGGATAGTTACGAAGGTAGAGCCAAAAATAACAAAGGGCGCATTCACTGCGCCCTTATCCATTAGTTAGCTAACAGCTTAAGAAATATCCATCACATCTGTGCTGCGGCCTCATCCCATTTATCTGCAGAATGTTTAACTGATTCACCTTGGTGATTCTGTATTTTGTCCTTATATTTTTTGACTTGGCTGTCGAGCTTGTCGATCAGTAAATCAATGGCTGCGTAAAGGTCATGCGCTATGCTCTCGGCATGCAGGTCTTTGCCTTTTACGCGCAGCGTCGCTTCTGCTTTTTGCGATCGGTCTTTTTCGGGTAATTTATCGACAGACAAGATCACGTTGATGTCGATAACTTGATCGAAATGACGTT
The DNA here is from genome assembly GCF_009497155.1 of Glaciimonas soli. Classification (GTDB taxonomy): domain Bacteria; phylum Pseudomonadota; class Gammaproteobacteria; order Burkholderiales; family Burkholderiaceae_D; genus Glaciimonas; species Glaciimonas soli. The sequence goes on along the minus strand of NZ_WINI01000014.1, from coordinate 26,968 downwards.
TGATGCGATCCAGTTTGTTTAGTACGTGTTCACGGATGGCGGGAGTGACTTCGAGGTGATGACCACTGATATTCAAATTCATGCTGTACTCCTATGTCGTATGTCGTTGGCGGTTCGGATAGTACAAAAAGTACGTGATCTTGGCTCCGAACACAGCGACGGTTATACAAATAGCTAACAGCCAAACAACTATAAAGATTTGCGCAAATTCACCGGCGGAATTCTTAAGGCTTCGCGATATTTTGCGACGGTGCGACGTGCCACCACCATACCTTGTTCCGCGAGCATATCGGCAATCTTGCTGTCAGAGAAAGGACTTTTAGAATCTTCCGCTCCTATCAGTTGTTTGATCAACGCACGTATCGCGGTTGAGGAAGCCTCTCCACCGGCCTCAGTCGCGACATGGCTGCCGAAGAAATACTTTAATTCGAACATCCCGTGAGGGGTGAGCATGTATTTCTGAGTCGTCACGCGAGAGATTGTGCTCTCGTGTAAACCTAGTGTATCAGCTATTTCACGCAATACAAGGGGGCGCATTGCAACTGCGCCATGCGAGAAGAAATTGCGTTGCCGTTCAACAATTGCCTGCGCGACACGTAAGATCGTATCGAAGCGTTGACGCATGTTTTTGATCAGCCATTTGGCTTCTTGTAGCTGCGAAGCGAGCGATGCTTCGCCTTTATTTTCTTTAAGAATATTGGCGTACAGCGCATTGACCCGCAACCTTGGCATCACATCATGATTGAGTACGACTTGCCAGCCGTGTTTTGTCCGTTTCACAATCACATCAGGCATCACATAATCGGATGCGCCGCCAGAGAACGAAGCACCAGGATGTGGATTGCATTGTTTGATAATGACTTGCGCTTCACGCAAATCTTCGTCGTCACAATCTAGGGCTTTCTTGATTTTATTGAAATCCCGTTGCGCAAATAAGGTCAGGTAACCTTGCACTATCGACAAGGCCAGGCGGCGAGTGACAAACGGGACTTTGGGTAGCGCTTTAATTTGCAGCGAAAGGCACTCGGCGGCATCGCGCGCACCGACACCGGTAGGGGAAAAACTCTGCACCATCGTCAATGCAGTTTCCAGCTCTTCAATTTCGACATCCAACTCTTCCGGAATGCGCGCATGTATCTCTGCTATGGGATCTTCCAGGTAGCCATTTTCATCGAGCGCATCAATGATCATTTCGACCAATACGCGGTCACGCCGTTGATGCACAATTTCACGCATTTGCTCTAGCAAATGTTCGCGTAACGTTATTTCGTACGACTCTAATTGTGGTCGCGAATTTTCATCGTCGGTGGTCTTGGATGTACGTGCAACATCGTCAAAATTCCAATCGGCATCGCTGGTTGCGGCACCGCTGTTGTCGTCGCCGCTATCGCTATTCGTTTCAGCATCGAAATTGGCGGTACTGTTATCGCGTTCACCTTCGCCAATAGGAGCATCAGAGCTGGTCATGGTGGACGGCGTGCCATTAATGCTGCCATCGGCTAACAATCGCACCGAATTGTCGAGGGGATCATCCAGTCGTTCCAGCAAAGGATTGTCTGACAGGATTTGTTCCAGCTCTTGATGTAGTTCTAAGGTGGATAATTGCAGCAATCGTATTGACTGCTGCAATTGCGGCGTGAGCGCCAGATGTTGCGAGGTGCGGAGTTGGAGAGACTGTTTCATCGGCTACTTACATCAACGGCTGAACATAGTACAAACAGCGGAGCATCGTTCTGGCATGAGCGCATGGTGTTTTTGTGATCACATGCGGAAATGTTCACCCAGATACACGCGTCGCACCGATTCATTGGCGATGATGTCTTCTGGATTGCCGCTGGCTAGCACGCTGCCTTGGTTGATAATGTAAGCGCGGTCACAAATGCCGAGGGTTTCACGGACATTATGATCAGTGATCAAGACGCCGATGCCGCGTTCTTTCAAGAAGCGTACGATGCGCTGAATTTCGATGACCGCAATTGGATCGACACCGGCGAACGGCTCATCCAGCAACACGAAGCGAGGATTGGTTGCCAAGGCTCGGGCGATCTCTACGCGGCGTCGTTCACCCCCAGATAGGGATAAAGCCTGGTTGTCGCGCAGCTTTTCAATCTGTAATTCTTTTAGCAACAACTCAAGTTGATCGTTGATTTGTGTCTTGGTTAATGCTTTGCCATTTGGTTTTTGTAATTCCAGCACCGCCCGGATATTGTCTTCCACGGTTAGTTTGCGAAATACAGATGCTTCTTGTGGCAAATAGGAAAGACCCAGTACCGCACGCTGGTGAATCGGAAGGCGCGAGATATCGACGCCATTCAAATCAATTGTGCCGCCATTTGATGGGACCAAGCCGACGATCATGTAGAACGATGTCGTTTTACCGGCACCGTTGGGGCCCAATAATCCGATGACTTCGCCGCTTTTTACTTGCAGCGAAACATCACGCACAACCTGACGCGCACCATAGCTTTTTTGCAGGCCTGTGACTATCAGCGTACTGGTTTCACCGCTATTGGTAACAGTGCCGGAGGAGGAAGTTGTTGCATTGATCATGGTTGTTTTGGCTTCGGTTGAAGTACAGCAGTAATACGTCCTGCACCTGGCTTACTTACGCCGTCGACAGTGTTATTGACTGAATAGAATTCAGCGCGACTATCGTACAGAATGAATTGGCCGTTGACCTTATCAGTTACCTTAATGTCTTGTGGTTTGACATCAGCCATGGTCGCTCCTTTCGGGAGTTCAAGGCGGCGCATTTGGGCATCTTTGTAGAGTTTGGCGATTTCAGTTTTGTCGTCATATTCGATGCGATCTGCAGCCTGACCGTCTATCCACAAATTCGGAGGGGATGCAACATTAGGGTCACTATCGCGCTTCTGGCTGAACTTTGCAAAGTCGCCTGGTGCCGCGTATAGCACGGCGAATTGGTAGCCGGCCGGATCAGTGGTGACGACGACTTTCGCGCCGGTCATTTTCATGCTGCCGCGTGTCATGATCACATTGCCTGTGAATGTTTTGACCTGTTTCACGTCATCCATTGTGAATTGATCAGCTTCGATATTAGTTGGCTTTTCAGAATCTGCTTTTTCGGCATGTGCGATTGGCATGGCTGCCAGTTGCAAGGCTAAAAAAGCACTTGCTAAAGAAAAGGTGGAGAGAGCTGAGAAAATGCGCTTCATAAAAATCCTAAGAAAGATCATGTCGTTCGATCTATTTACTTTATTGTTGATGTTATGGTTTTTTCGTCGATGGCGGAATATTCGCGTGCACATTCTTGAACAGTTTCATTACACGGGTTGCGTTGTTGGCATACAGCCCGGTACCGGTCATGACAGATTGATCCAAAGTCATTTCTACAAATTTATCACTTTTGATAATGTCGTCGTCCGGCAGTAATAATAAATACTCAGATTTTAAATGGAACTCGCTGCTGGTCGGCGTAGGCAGGCGATCGGCTTTAACATTGCCATATAAATTCACTTTGCTATTGTTGTCTTCAATCTTGCCGGTGTCGGATCGTAAAGTCATCGGCGGATTGTCTTTCGATAAACTGTGTATCACTGGCAGTATCACATCGAAAGAATCATCCATAGGGTTGTGCGTCAGACGCTGGCCAGTGATGTTGTAGCGTGGTTGACCGTCAATGGCCATTTGTACGTAATTGAAGTTATCTACATAATAATCAGGTTCGGTGCGGGCCGGAGTAGGGATGACTTCTTCTGTTTTTTTATGCATCACTTCCACCATCCAAAAACTGCCTAGTGTCAAAGCGACACACAAGAGCAGCAGCATGATGAAGCGTAAGCGGAAAGTGGAGCGAAGATTTTTCATGCTGCTTATTTGGCTACAAACCGACAGAGTTGTTCAGATACGAAGCGATCGCAGCTTCATATTTATTTTGCGCCCGCAACACCAAATCGCATACCTCACGTACCGCACCGTTGCCGCCAAGCGCATGCGTGACGTAATGCACACGCGAGGTTGCTTCCGGATGACCATTAGGCACACTGACGGCGAATCCGGCGCGGGTCAGAATCGGCAAGTCGATGACATCATCGCCAATGTAACCGCAAGCATCCTCCGACAAGTTCAATTGTGCCAATAATTCTGCCAGTGCCAGATGCTTTTCGAGCGCACCCTGAAAGACGTGCGTGATACCAAGATCTTCGGCACGTCGTCGCACTATGGGCGAACTGCGCGCGGTAATGATGGCGGTCGCAATTCCCATTTTTTGTAATAGCTTAATACCAAGGCCATCAAGTACATTAAAGCGTTTGACTTGCTCGCCATCGGCATCAAAATACAAACTGCCATCGGTCAACACACCATCAACGTCAAAAATCATCAGTTGTACTTTGGCGGCACGTGCCAGCACTTCGGCGCTTGGCTGATGGTTCGCATTGCCTGATATCGTCATTGATGCTGTCATTAAATTACCTTGGCGCGGGTCAAGTCGTGGATGTGCAATGCACCCACCAGTTTGCCACTGTCATCGGTGACTAATAATTGGTTAATGCGATACTGTTCCATGTCATGTACAGCATCAACCGCCAATTGATCGGGACCGATGGTGTGCGGGTTTGGATGCATCACATCGGCAATCTTCAATTTAGAAAAATCTTGTACTTGTTCAATCAAACGGCGTAAATCACCGTCGGTAAACACGCCGATAGGGCGAAACTGCGCATCGACTACCGCTGTCATGGCAATCCCTTTGCGCGTAATTTCGAGTAGTGCAGCCGATAGGGAAATATCCGCTGTGACCGCCGGAATCGCATCGCCGCTACGCATCACATCGCGCACATGCGTTAACAAACGGCGTCCTAACGCGCCACCAGGGTGCGAGCGGGCGAAGTCTTCTTCGCGAAAACCACGGGCATCCAGTAGCGCGACCGCTAGTGCATCACCTAGCGCCAGGGTTGCCGTAGTGCTCGCTGTCGGAGCCAGGTTGAGTGGGCATGCTTCCTGATCTACTTTCACGTTGAGATGGACTGTCGCCAATTTCGCCAATTCAGACGCATCGTTACCGGTCATGGCAATTAAGCTTGCCCCCATGCGTTTGACGCTGGGAACAATCGCCATTAATTCGGCAGTTTCACCTGAATTGGAAATGGCAATAAACGCATCCTGCTCCGTTACCATGCCTAAATCACCGTGTGCCGCTTCGGCTGGATGAATGAAAAATGCAGGTGTTCCGGTTGAGGCCAGAGTCGCAGCAATTTTGCGAGCAATGTGGCCGGATTTGCCGATGCCCGAGACAACAACGCGACCGCTGCAAGCAAGCAAAAGCGCTACAGCTTGAGCGAACGGCGTATCAGGCGCAGAGACGGCATTATTGGACAAGCGATCTCGCAGAGCGATGATGGCATCGGCTTCGATTTGCAGGGTTTGCCGGGCAAGCTCTAAAGCGCGAGTGGCGCGCAGGGTCTGGTCGATGCGTGTTGGCTCGACCGTATTGGAGGTGGAATTAGTCAAAATATTGGGTTCGTTTACACTCATGCGCAGAGTATAAACGAATTCTCAAAGCAAAAAACTTGCCAATGCAGTTTGCTTACAAGTTTCCACATTGTGAGAGCTAGTGGAAAACGACTGCAAATGGAAATTAGCCGTAAATGGGTGCAGGCATTGTTAGGAACGAAATTTCACAGTGCTTAAAAAGGAGACGTGCGCTGCTGAATCAACTCTTGCAGCGCCAGTGAGGCCTTGGTTTTGTAGCGTTCTTTGTGATGCAACAGGTAAAACGGTCGCGGCGGCAGATCGATATCAACTTTACAGAGCAAGCCCACTTGCAAGTGGGACGCCACCACCAACTCTGATACCGCTGTTGCAAAAGACCCAGACATCACGGCTGAGCGCACTGCTTCGTTTGAAGGTAACGTTAAGGCGATCTGAAGCTGATTCACATCGAGTCCGATTGCTGCCAGCATTTCTTCGAAGGCAGAGCGGGTGCCCGAGCCTTGCTCGCGCATGATCCATTGACTATTTAATAAATCTTCCGGCTTCAGCTTTTCACCGTTTGCCCACGGATGTCCTGGTGCGACGACAGCCACGATACGATCTTCGCCTACCGTTTCTACCGTCAACGCAGCTTCGTCTATGTTCCCTTCGACGAATCCCAGATCAGCCGTACCTTCGACCACAGCTTGCGCTACTTGCTGCGTATTGCCGACGGTCAGACAGAGTTCAATTTGCGGATACATCTGGCGGAAACGTACGAGTAGTTCCGGCAGCCAATAGCTGGAAATCGTCTGGCTGGCTTGAATACTCAACGTACCACGTTTGAGCCCGCCTAATTCCGCAAGCGTCAGTTCTGCCGCACGCGCACTAGCCAGCGTGGCACGTGCTTCTGTCAGAAAAATCCGCCCAGCTTCGTTGGTCTCGATGCGTCGCCCCACTCGGTTGAACAGAGGAGTGCTATAGCGGTTTTCCAGCACGCGGATAGAGGCGCTTACCGCAGACGGCGTCAGTGCGAGGGCGTCGGCCGCTTGTGTCAAATGCTGACGCTCGGCAACCTCAACAAAAATGCGTAATTGTTCCAGTGTCATTTAATCGTTCATTTTTACTTAACGAATTATGAAATATTTTAAAATTTACTAAACGATTTGTCCAGCCGATAATTGATACATCAAATTAAGGCAATAAGAGAACGAAAAATGGATGCGAATATAGTAACAGCCGCTAAAAAATACCTCTCCGGATTGGCTCTGTGTGGGGCTGTTACGGTAGTTGCCTTTGGGCTAGAACACTTGGAGGTGCATTTTTTCGGCCGTGCTTGGTTAGAAAGCCTGGTATTGGCAATTTTGCTCGGCAGTATCGTACGTACTTTTTACAAGCTTGATGCGCGCTTTGATGCCGGGATTTGTTTTGGTGCCAAGACAGTGCTGGAAATTGCCGTAGTGTTATTGGGCGCATCCGTCAGCGGCAGCGCCATTATGGAAAAAGGACCGGGTTTGATCGGGGGAATTGCAATCGTCGTGTTGCTCGTTATCTTTTGCAGTTATTGCATCGGCAGAATAGCGGGCTTACCAAAAAAAATGGCGATTTTGATTGCCTGTGGCAATTCCATTTGCGGTAATTCGGCTATCGCTGCGGTAGCCCCGGTAATCGACGCTGACAGCAAAGATGTTGCCGCCTCGATCGCTTTTACTGCTGTGTTCGGTGTCGTGGTGGTGCTGGTACTGCCACTCCTGGTGCCGTTGCTTTCTCTATCCATGGTGCAGTTCGGCATTTTCGCCGGAATGACCGTCTACGCAGTACCGCAAGTGTTGGCAGCGACCGTAGCAGTCTCGCAGACTAGTGCGCAAATCGGCACGCTAGTGAAGTTGATTCGTGTTCTGATGCTGGGACCGGTGGTGCTGTTGTTGTCCCTGTTTGGCCGTAAAAAGGGAAGCGAGGGAAGCGATTCACGTCCATCGCTGTCACATATGGTCCCATGGTTCATCATCGGCTTCTTGCTGTTGATGGGACTGCGCTCCTTCGAGCTGATTCCTCAATTCGCGATCAAACCAGCTCAGGTATCAGCAAATTTTCTGACCATCATATCGATGGCAGCGCTTGGGCTAGGGGTTGATGCGCGCTCGGTATTGAAGGCAGGTGGACGCGTCACTGCGGTGGTTATTTTATCCTTGCTGGTATTGTCTGTGATCAGCTTTGGCTTGATCAAGCTGCTTGGTATTGCCTGAATAAATCGATCTGCATAAGGCAGATAGTTAATACTAAAAAGAACTTGGAAATAGAAATGGCCGGATATTCCGGCCATTTCTATTGAATGGTTTGATTGTCGGCTTTTGAGGCTATGAGTCACTTAGGCGTGATTTGTTATTTGATCAACGCGCTTTCATGGACGAGTTCGTTGATCATTTTTTGCTGGATAAGTCAGGAAAATATAAATCCATGGGTATAAAAAAAGCAACGCGAGTGTCGGTTTTGCCGCAAAATACATCGTTGCTATTTTTATTGAACACTCAATTTCATGCTGACTGGACTAGAGCTCACCATTTTGTTACTCGGCTGTGCCGTCCTTGGCGTGGTGGCTTTTCGCACTTTTCATTTGCCTCCCATGCTGGGGTATTTAACCGTCGGCATTCTGATCGGCCCACATGCATTGGGCTTCGCCGAAGATAATGCTACAACGCACGCACTAGCCGAATTTGGCGTGGTGTTTTTGATGTTTTCGGTCGGTTTGGAGTTTTCTTTATCTAAACTGATTGCGATGCGCCGGATTGTATTTGGCCTTGGCGTGGCACAGGTGCTGTTGACGACCATAGTGATCATGCTCCTGGGTTTGGCAACTGCCTATGTTTTGCCGCACATGACGCATATCAGTTGGCAAGCGTCGTTTGCTATTGGTGCGGCGTTCACCATGTCATCCACCGCGATCGTGTCAAAAATGTTGACTGAGCGCCTGGAGTTAGAAAGCGAACACGGCAGACGCATTATCGGCGTGTTGTTATTTCAAGATTTGGCGCTGGTGCCATTGCTGATTATTGTTCCTGCTTTAGCTAACAATTCTGGCACGCTGGTGGAGACGCTGGGTTGGGCTGCACTGAAAGCGGCGATAGTATTGGTGCTGTTGTTGTTTCTCGGTCAAAAATTGATACGCAGCTGGTTTCGCGTAGTGGTCAAGCGTCGCTCGCAAGAATTATTCATGCTCAATCTTTTGCTCATTACTTTAGGGGCAGCATGGATTACGGAGCGTGCAGGTCTGTCGATGGCGCTCGGAGCGTTTGTCGCTGGCATGATGATTTCAGAAACTGAATATAAACATCAGGTGGAAGAAGACATCAAATCGTTTCGTGATGTCTTGCTAGGACTATTTTTTATCACGATCGGGATGTTGCTTAATCTGCGTTTGGTGATGGAACATTGGTGGCTGGTGCTGCTGTTATTAGTTATTCCAGTGCTGTTGAAATTTGGCATTGTTGCCGCTTTGGCGAAAATTTTCGGATCTTCTACGGGCGTTGCTTTACGTACTGGTCTTGCTTTGGCGCAGGCTGGTGAGTTTGGTTTTGTGCTGCTCAACCAAGCAGGTGCATTGAAGATGATGGATCCTTTATTGATCCAGCTCATTCTGGCATCAATGGTGTTGTCGATGTTTGCTGCGCCATTTATCTTGAGCAAGTCCGATGTCATCGTGATGAAATTGTCTGCCAATGAATGGATGATGCAATCACTGGCGTTGACGCAATTGGCGACACGTACCATGGCGACCAAAAAGCACGTCATCATTGCCGGTTTCGGTCGCAGCGGACAGAATCTGGCGAAGCTTCTGGAAGAAGAGGGCATTGGCTATCACGCATTGGATCTTGACCCGGATCGGATTCTCGAAGCGCGCGCCGCTGGTGCACAAGTGTCGTATGGTGATGCTTCACGTCGTGAAAGTTTAGTTGCAGCGGGTTTGCATCGTGCTGCAGCTTTGGTGATTACTTATGTCAGCACACCATCGGCTTTACGGGTGTTACATCATGTGCAAGAACTTGCCCCCGCGTTGCCAGTGATAGTGCGTAGTTACGACGACTCAGATCTGGATAAATTACGTGCCGCTGGCGCTGCAGAAGTGGTGCCGGAAGCGATGGAAGGCAGCTTAATGCTGGCGTCCCACGCATTGGTGATGCTGGGTGTGCCATTACGAAAAGTCGTGCATCGCGTACAAGCTTCTCGCGACGAGCGTTACGCCGCGTTGCGCGGGTACTTTCACGGTGCTGATGATATTGCTGATAGCGATGATCGTCTGCAAGTACGACTTAACTCGATCACTTTATCTGATGGTGCCAAAGCTATTGGCAAGTCGTTAGCGATGCTGGCATTGGAAAATATCGGTGTAGAAATCACGACGATACGCAGGGCAAAATCGCAGGTCGATATAGCGCCGGAAACGTTTTTGCAAAGCGGCGACATCGTGGTGTTGCGAGGTGATGCCGAGGCAATTGCAAAGGCAGAATACAGGCTATTAAAAGGCTGAGTAACGCGTTACGGTTTTGGCTTCTCTCTCGCAGGGAGAGAGAGCCATTTCCAACAACGCTAATAACAATTACCGCAAACCGCCCAATAACAAATATTTGGTGTGCATGTAATCTTCAATCCCATATTTGGAACCTTCGCGCCCGATTCCCGATTCTTTGACGCCACCAAATGGAGCGACCTCCGTTGAAATCACGCCTTCGTTGATGCCGATCATGCCAGACTCGATCTGGTCCGCAACATAAAATACACGCGCCAAATCACGGCTATAAAAATAGGCCGACAGACCGAATGGTGTGCTGTTGGCCAAGGCAATGACTTCATCTTCTGTGCTGAAACGATAGCAAGCGGCAACCGGACCGAAGGTCTCTTCTTGCGACATTTCCATCTCTGGCGTCGCGCCAGCGATGACAGTGGGCTCGTAGAAAGTGCCGCCTTTTACATCCGGCTTGCCGCCGATAAGGATCTGCGCACCTTTGGCGCGAGCATCGGCAACATGGCGTTCAACTTTTGCCAGCGCGGCTTGGTTGATCAAGGGACCTTGGGTGACGCCATCTTCTAATGCGCTTCCGACTTTCAATGCTTTTACCGCAGCAGTTAATTTTTGAGTGAATGTGTCAAAGACCGCATCTTGCACATAGAAGCGATTTACGCAGACGCAGGTTTGTCCGGTGTTCCGGAATTTCGATGCCATCGCACCTGCCACTGCTGCGTCAATGTCTGCATCGTCGAAGACAATAAATGGCGCATTGCCGCCCAATTCCAAAGAGACTTTTTTGAGTGTGTCTGATGCCTGGCGCATCAACAGTTTGCCGACGCGGGTGGAGCCGGTGAAGGACAATTTGCGTACGACAGAGCTAGCCATCAATGTGTTGCCGATTGAAGGGGCGTCGCCGGAGACAATATTGAAGACACCTGCGGGTACGCCAGCTTGTTCGCCTAACACAGCTAAGGCATGTGCTGATAACGGGGTTTCTTCGGATGGCTTCAATACGACAGTGCAACCGGCGGCTAAAGCAGGGCCGACTTTGCGGGTTACCATCGCCAGCGGGAAATTCCATGGTGTGATTGCAGCGACGACGCCTACGGGTTCTTTTAATACCAAAATCTTGGCACCGGCTTTATGCGATGGAATTACGTCGCCATAGGCACGTTTAGCTTCTTCTGCAAACCACTCTAGAAAACTAGCTGCATACACCACTTCGCCACGCGCTTCGGCGATAGGCTTACCTTGTTCTGCGCTCATCAACTGGGCCAAATCTTCTTGATTGTCCAACATCAAATCAGACCATTTCCGCAAGACTGCAGCGCGTTGTTTGGCGGTTTTTGCACGCCATATCGGGAAAGCCTTTTCTGCGGCATCAATCGCGCCTTGGGTCGCCGTTGCCCCCGCTTGTGCAACATGTGCGAGTAATTCGCCGTTCGCAGGATTGGTGACGGCATATTGTTCTGGTAGCGATTTCCACTGACCGGCTATGTACACGCCAGTTTTGATGAGTTCGGAATTCTTCAGTGGTGGAAGCGAGGTAGGAATTGCAGGCATACGATTTTTCTCCAGGCGTAATAGAAGTACCTAACAATGTAAGTACAGTACAGCTTGAAGACTAAAGTATATAAACGCTGCTGAAAAATCATCTTTTCGCATTATGCGCATGACTAAAACTCATGTGACGCTTGTCGAAAAATAGATTTCTTGCATTACTTTTTCTCATATGAAGGCAGGCAAAAAATCGTTTGTACTACAGCGCTCAGATTTGCAATAGTATGTGAAACAAGCGCCACAAATTTTCTGCAAAAACAGAAAATACACGATGAGCGCGATATCCAAGATGACATAGATTGGTACAAATCAGCATCTTGGTGATTAATGATGTTAATAAAAGCATATTACGTCAGGAGACAGCATGACCATTACGAAAAAAATCTGCGGCACTTTGTTAGTCAGCTCTGCCATTTTATTTAGTCACGCAAGTTTTGCCACCACTAGCGCTTGGTGTAACTCAGGTAATCCCTTGAAATTTGCCAGTATTGGCTGGGAAAGCGGCGACTTCCTTACCGCCGTAGCAAATTATATTGCCAAGAATGGTTATGGCTGTGACACAGAAACCATTACCGGTACGGCGATGGCAACCGAAACGGCGATGGCCAATAATGGCCTGCAGATCTATATGGAGCAGTGGGTTGGGCGTAATGCAGCACAAGAAAAAGCGGTAGCAGCAGGGAAAATCAAGCAAGTTGGAGGTCCGATTGTTGGCGGCGCTGAAGGCTGGTACGTTCCCGATTACGTTATCCATGGCGACCCTGCTCGCAACTTGAAACCGCTGGCGCCGGATTTGAAAAGCGTCGCTGATTTAGCAAAATACAAAGCCGTCTTTGCTGATCCGGAAGATCCAAGCAAAGGCCGTTTTTTGAATTGCCCCGTCGGTTGGACTTGCGAGCTCGAAAACTCACAAAAACTAAAAGCTTACAAACTGACAGACAGTTATAACAATTTCAGTACCGGTACTGGTGCATCCCTGAACTCCGCAATTGTTTCTGCGATTAAACGTGGCAAGCCTGTACTGTTCTACTATTGGGCGCCAACGCCACTGCTGGCTGAATATAAATTCGTAAAATTGGACGAGCCTACTTTCAATCAGAAGTGCTATACGACTTTGCGTGACAAAGCCAATAATGCTCCTTGCGGTTCTGCTTCCTCGCCAATTCAAATCGTGGTCGGCATGAATGCCAAATTCTATGATGCTGATCCGGTATTGGTTGATTTCTTTAGCAAAATTAACGTACCGCTTGATATTCTTGGACCTTATCTGGTCGATATGAATAAAAGCCGCGTCGAACCAACTGCCATGGCAAAAAAATTCTTTGAAACGCATCCGGAAGTGTGGAAAAAGTGGGTGCCGGACGATGTTGCCGCAAAAGTTGCCAGCAGTCTGAAGTAAGACATTCTGTAAGTATTCAATCAAATAAAACCGGTGTATTCATCTCGCACAAGTAAGCCCACATGGGTACTTGTGTGAGAGATGACGTCAAATGATTATACGAAGTCCTTCTCGTTTTCCTGACGGGACTTCAATTGCATTAGTGCGTAACCTAATGCCCACCTGAGAAATCCTATGTTCCCAACTAATCTCACCTTTTCTATGGTGGCGCCAGTTAACGATTTTGTTGACGGCATCGTGACTAACTACGGCGATTTTTTTCACGCCATGGCGCACTCAGTGATGATGGTGCTGGTGTTTATTGAAAAGACTTTGCAAAAAACACCGTGGTGGTTGTTCATCGGTATTGTCGCTGCATTGGCATTTGTCTCTCTGCGCAAAATTTCACAGGTTGCGTTGGTTGTGTTGGGTCTGATGCTTATCGGCTCATTTGGTCTGTGGGACAAAATGATGCAAACCACTGCCCTGGTAGTGGTGGCAACATTCTTGACGGTGATGATCGGAATTCCTATCGGCATTATCGTTTCTTGCAGTGAACGTGTGCGCAAAATTGTCTTGCCGATACTCGACATCATGCAAACCATGCCGGTGTTCGTGTATTTGATTCCGGTACTGATGTTATTTGGCCTGGGGAAAGTTCCCGCAGTATTTGCCACCGTCATTTATGCCGTATCCCCTTTAATTCGTTTAACCAATTTAGGTATCCGGCAGGTAAATCCAGAAGTGGTCGAGGCCGCCATCGCATTCGGTGCCAATCGTTGGCAGTTGATGCTGGGTGTGCAATTGCCATTGGCGATGCCGAGCATCATGGCCGGGATAAATCAAACCAATATGATGGCGTTGGCGATGGTCGTGGTGTCGTCGATGATTGGTGCAAACGGTTTGGGCATCGATGTATTGGAAGGTATTAATAATCAAAACATCGGACTTGGTTTGCAAGCAGGGATTGCGATTGTGATTTTAGCGATCATTATTGATCGGGTATCACAAGGGTTTGGTGCGGATAAACGGTCGAACTGAGCTTGAAAAATAGGCGCAAAATTAAACGGCCAGATTCATTCAATTCCTAGGAAATTTTCATGTCAGAAATCATTGTTAACCAAGTTTATAAAGTCTTCGGGCGTAATGAAAAGCAGGCGCTGGAAATGGTCAAACAGGGTATCGCCAAAAGCGAAGTATTAGCTAAAACAGGCTGTACCGTGGGTTTGAATAATGTCTCGTTAAGTATCAATGCCGGCGAGATTTTCGTCATCATGGGTTTATCTGGATCTGGAAAATCGACCTTGGTGCGACACTTCAACCGTTTGATCGAACCGAGTGCAGGTGAGATTTTATATCGCGGCAAAGACGTGCTTAAACTCAATAATAATGAGTTAATCAATTTTCGTCGCCGCAATATCAGCATGGTGTTTCAGAGTTTTGGTTTACTGCCGCATCGCACGGTGATTGATAACGTGATGTACGGTTTGAAATTGCGTGGCGAGCCTAAAGCCGAAGCACATGTCTGCGGAATGAAGTGGATAGAGGCTGTGGGTTTGAAGGGTTATGAAGACAAGCATCCCGATCAACTTTCTGGCGGGATGCGACAGCGCGTTGGCTTGGCGCGTGCGCTTGCTGCTGATACCGACATTATGTTGATGGACGAGGCGTTTAGCGCACTTGATCCTTTGATCCGCACGGATATGCAAAGCCTGCTATTGGAACTGCAAGCCAAATTGAATAAGACCATTGTTTTTATTACGCATGATATCGACGAAGCATTACGCATAGGTGCAAAAATCGCCATTTTGCGAGATGGCAGTCTGGTGCAGGTCGGTACACCCAAAGATATTTTAGAACACCCCGCAGACGATTATGTGCGACGGTTCGTGGAAAAGAAAGTGCATTGATTTCGGTTTATAAAGCGACATCCACTCCGTCACACAAGCCAACAAACCATTGCTGGATTTGCTTGATCAGAATCTCTTTGGCCGGGTCATGATGGAGCGAGATGAACCAATAACCATAAGGTCCGGTTAGTTCAACATCGGAAAATTTTTGTAGTTGGCCATTTTCAAGTTCTTTTTGAATCATGGCCGAATCAACGACCGCCAATCCGGTTGCCGTGGTGGCGGCATTGATGGCTTGATCGAGTGTACTAAAGGCGATACCGGGACGTGATTCTATGTGTGTTAATCCTGCAGCGGCCAACCAGTTTTCCCAAACGGGCAGACGTTCTTCGCCGTTCAGGATATGGAGCAAGGTTTGCGTTCCGGGTGTCGGTGCCTGGCTGTTTTCCCATAAAGCAGGACTGGCAACGGCAACATGACTTTCCCACATGAGAAGCTCGCAATCACATTTTTCCCAGGGCACTGAGGAAAACACGATCAGACAATCAAGATGTTGAGAAGATCGTATTTGCGAAATTGCATCGTTGGTAATCGATAAATCCACAGTCGGAAAACGCTGTTGAAATGCTTTGAGGCGAGGTGCGACTAAACGAGTTGCAAAGGTCGGAGGAATGTTGATGGCAATGCGTTGATTTGTTTGAATTTTGGAAATTTTGTTGACGGTACGTTCCATTTGTAAAAAGGCTTGCTCTAATCCGGCAGCTAATACTTTGCCGTCTTCAGTTAACTCCAAACTTTGATGCTGACGATGAAACAGATTTTTCCCCAACCAATCTTCAAGTAATTTGACTTGGCGGCTAACCGCACCTTGCGTGACATGCAATTGTTCTGCTGCCAAGGTAAAGCTCTTATGTTGGGCTGCGACAGTGAAGATACGCAAAGAATTAAGTGGCGGCAATCTGCTCATGATGGAGAGGGAACGTAGATAAGGTGTGAGTAATTTAATAAAGGATGCTAGCACGAATACAGTACAGATTACGGACGTCATGAGACTGCATCAGATTTTTGTTTTGATGAATACAAAGGTGACTTTTGAATATTTTTATTACAGGCATATCGCGCGGCTTAGGGCGGTGTTTAGCGCAAATTTATGCAGCGCGCGGCGATCAGATTTTTGGCGTCGGCCGCTCGCCTTTGACCGAAGCTATTCCTGGCGTCATCTATGGCATTGTTGATGTGACAGCAGCCAATGCCGCACATGATATCGCCGAATTGGTAGCCGGCTATTCGCACATTGATTGCGTGATCAATAGCGCTGGCACTGGCAGTGATGGTTATCATTTGGCAGATGTTGATGCTGCAGAGCTGATGGCGCAATTGCGTTTGCATTGTGTTGCGCCGTTGCAGGTTTCTCAGGCGTTATTAAGCAAATTACGCGCAGCACCTGAGCCAAAAATTATTAATCTCACTTCGCGCTTAGGCTCGGTGCTACAGCATCAACGCGGAGATTTTGATGGGAAAGCTTTTACCTATCCTTATCGCATTGCTAAAGCCGCACAAAACATGTTGAGCCTGTGTATGGCTTCGGATAGCAGCATGAAGGATATCGTTGTGGCATCGATTAATCCCGGCTTGTTACGCACAGAATCTGGTTCCAGCGATGCATGTTTTACGGCAGAAGAAGGGGCGGAGCGTCTTGTCGCATTGATAGACAAAATTACTTCACCAGGGATTTATCACGCGTTCGGTGATGAAGCATTGTATTAGGAATTCCCTAAAATATTGATGTTGTACCGTTTCGGAGACCAAATGACCTCACGCATTGAACGTATCGCCATCACGCATCACCAACTCGATCTCAATCCAGCTTTCCCTGCATCTTGGGATACGCAGCCTCGTAAAAAATTTCCCGCTACCGTTGTGCGAATTTTCGATCAGGACGGCAATATGGGAATAGGTTCTGGCGATGTGATGTATGGTTTTTCGGATTACGAATATTTGTTCATCGGACAAAATCCACTGGATCTCGAACGCCATAATGCGGTGCTCGGCAATATCGGATTTCATGCCGGTCGGCCATGGCCATTGGATATAGCGTTGTGGGATTTAGCGGGGAAAATCCGTGGAGAAGCTTGCTGGAAAATGATGGGTGGTCGCAATCAACGCGTACGTACTTACGCATCATCCGGCGTACATCGAGGGCCGGAAGATAGTGTACAGATGGCTTTGCATGCGATCGAGCGCGGTTTTCCCGCTTTGAAGTTACGCTTTGGTCGCCCCTCGCTAGCCGATGATTTTCTGGTGTTGTCGGCAGTACGTGAAGCCGTCGGTGATAAGTTGGAATTGATGGTCGACTGCAATCAAGGTTGGCGTATGCCGTGGGATATTTCACGCCCTTGGAATGTCGAAAAGGCCGTGGAAATTGCGCGAAAATTAGAAAAATTCAATGTGCATTGGATGGAAGAGCCCTTGCATCGCGGAGATTACGAGGGTTACAAAACGCTCCGTCAACAGGTTGGTATTCGTATTGCGGGAGGTGAGTTGACGCGTGAAGAGTATGAGTTCGATACGTTGTTGCGCAATGAATGCCTGGACATTTATCAACCCGATGTCGCGTGTACATTAGGGATGGAAGGGCAGCGTCGTTTGGCAGCGAAAGTGGAAGAGCGAGGACATATTTTTACGCCGCATACGTGGGGTAACGGTGTTGGGTTGGCAGCCAACCTGCATATTGCTGCAGGTGCGACATCAGGCGCGGGATTTGTGGAGTTTCCTTATGACCCGCCGGAGTGGTCAACTGCCCGTCGAGATTTTTTGTTGACTGAAACGATAGAGCCGGATGCGCATGGATGGGTGAATTTGAGCGATGCGCCGGGACTGGGAGTCGAGCTTAACGAAGACGTATTGATAGCAACTCAGAGTAAAGAGTCGACGTGGGTGTAGCTGCGTAAGCCTAGCTTTATAAAAAATGGCGCGAAATTTTCGCGCCATTTTTTATGGAAAAAAGAATCAAGTATCAATTAAGTATTAAATAAGCGCGCTAACTCAACCCCAGGCTCTGGCGCGCGCATAAATGTTTCGCCAACCAGGAACGCATTGACATTGGCATCACGCATACGCTTGACATCATCCGCTGTCGATATACCGGATTCTGTGACGATCAGTTTGTCCGGCGAAATACGTGGCAACAAACTGATGGTGTTATCCAACGATGTTTCAAATGTGCGCAGATTGCGGTTGTTGATACCGAGGAGAGCGGTTTTGAGTTTTAGCGCTGCCGTCAATTCCTCTGCATTATGGACTTCCACCAATACGCTCATTCCCAGCTCTAAAGCGATTGCCTCCAATTCAACCATCAAGCCGTGATCTAACGCGGCGACGATCAAGAGAATCGCATCGGCACCCCAATGGCGCGCTTGATAGATCTGATAAGGATCTATCATGAAGTCTTTGCGCAATACCGGTAATGCACAAGCAGCACGTGCCTGTTTCATATAGTCCGGTGAACCTTGGAAAAAATGCTCGTCGGTCAAAACTGATAAACAAGCAGCGCCGTGCTTGGCGTAGCTGATTGCAATTTCCGCCGGCTTGAAATCGGGGCGAATGATACCCTTTGACGGCGATGCTTTTTTGATTTCAGCAATAACTGCGGCATGGCCAGCGCCAATCTTGCTGCGCAACGCCGCTTCAAATCCGCGCAAATTGCTGCGTGCTTCACTGTCGGATTCGACATCACGACGCAGGCTGGCAAAGTCACGCTGCTTTTTTGCAGCAGCGACTTCTTCGGCTTTAACGTCGAGGATTTTATTTAAGATATCGGACATGGTTGGATTCCTTTTTGCTGTAATCGCGCTTTAATTTTTGGCGCCGATTTTTTGCGTCGTGAGTATGAATTGCTCTAACTTGGCACGCGCGGCACCAGAGGTCATCACTGCCCGTGCTTTGCTTAAACCATCGGCTATCGAATTGGCTATGCCAGCGGCATATAACGCTGTGCCCGCATTGAGCGCGACGATATCGCGTGCAGGTCCAGGGACATCATTCAATGCTTCAAAAATCTTCTCTTTCGATTCGACAGAATTGGCAACTTTCAAATTGCGACTAGCGATCATTGGCATGTCGAAATCTTCCGGATGAATTTCATATTCACGAATTTCGCCGTCGATCAGCTCGCCAACCAGGGTCGCCGCGCCTAACGATACTTCATCCATGTTGTCGCGTCCCCATACTATGACGGCACGTTGCGCGCCCAGCCGTTGCAGCACGCGCACCTGTATGCCGACCAGATCAGGGTGAAATACGCCCATCAAAATATTCGGTGCGCCTGCCGGATTAGTGAGTGGGCCGAGAATATTAAAAATCGTCCTCACGCCTAATTCTTTGCGAACCGGCGCAGCATGTTTCATTGCCGCGTGATGATTCGGCGCAAACATGAAGCCGATGCCAGTTTCTTCAATGGACTGCGCAACTTGCGCTGGCGTCAGATTAATGTTGGCGCCGAGCGACTCCAATACATCTGCACTACCAGAAGACGATGAAACGCTGCGCCCACCATGTTTGGCGATACGTGCACCTGCGGCTGCCGCAACAAACATGGTGGCGGTAGAAATATTAAACGTCTGTGCGCCATCACCACCAGTGCCGACAATGTCGAGCAAATTGTTCGTGTCGGTGATCGGTACTGGCGTGGCAAATTCACGCATGACTTGCGCCGCTGCGGCGATTTCGCCTATGGTTTCTTTTTTGACACGTAAGCCCATTGTCAGTGCCGCAATCATGACTGGCGACATTTCGCCTCGCATGATTTTACGGAATAGATGCAGCATTTCATCGTGAAAAATTTCGCGATGTTCGATACAGCGCAATAACGCTTCTTGTTCGGTAATTGGCATGATTGCCTCTGGAAACGGTGAGTGGCGTTGCGTTTGCTAGATGTAGCGCAACGCCGCTCACATTAATGCAAGAGAATGCAGGCTGAAATTAACGCTGCAGGAAATTTTTCAATAAAGCGTGGCCATGTTCAGACAGAATAGATTCCGGATGAAACTGTACGCCTTCGACATCCAATGTCTTATGACGCACGCCCATAATTTCGCCATCTTCCGTCCATGCTGTAACTTCCAGGCAATCTGGCAGTGATGAACGTTCAATTGCCAGCGAGTGGTAACGAATCACCGTAAATGGATTGGGTATGTCTTTAAATACACCGACACCAGTATGGTGAATCGGCGAAGTTTTGCCGTGCATGACTTGCTTGGCACGAATGACTTTGCCGCCGAATGCTTCCCCAATTGCCTGATGACCAAGGCAAACGCCGAGAATAGGGTATTTTCCTGAGAGTTGCTTTAGCACGGCTATGCAGATTCCCGCATCTTGTGGTGTTTTGGGGCCTGGCGATAAGCAGATGCGTTCTGGGTTAAGCGCAGTGATTTCGTCCAGTGTGATTTCATCGTTGCGGAAAGTGCGTACATCTTCACCAAGCTCACCGAAATATTGCACCAGATTGTAGGTGAAGGAGTCGTAATTATCTATCATCAGTAACATCAGATTTCTCCATCCAAGCCATCTTGCACTTGTTCCGCTGCACGCAATACGGCACGGGCTTTATTCTCAGTTTCTTCCCATTCGGTTTCTGGCACTGAGTCGGCGACGATGCCTGCGGCAGCTTGGACGTACAACATTCCGTCTTTGATGACGCCGGTACGGATCGCGATGGCGACATCCATTTCGCCACCAAAAGATAAGTAACCGCAGGCGCCGCCATAGATGCCGCGTTTGGTCAGCTCGAGTTCATCAATGATTTCCATCGCCCGTACTTTCGGCGCGCCGGACAGTGTGCCGGCGGGGAAGGTCGCTTTTAAGACATCGAGATTGGAGAGGCCTGATTTGAGCGTGCCTTCCACGTTAGAGACGATGTGCTGCACGTGTGAATATTTTTCGATCACCATTTGATCGGTAACTTTGACGGTGCCGGTGTCAGCGATGCGGCCAATATCATTGCGTGCCAAATCAATCAGCATGACGTGCTCAGCAATTTCCTTCGGATCAGCTAACAACTCGACCGCGAGTTGTTCGTCGCGCTCTGGCGTCGCGCCGCGTGGTCGTGTTCCGGCCAGTGGACGTATAGTCACTTTGCGTTTCGCTTCGCTGGTGGCAGTAGCGGCAGAAGTTTGCTCATTGCGCACCAGAATTTCTGGCGACGATCCTACGATTTGCATATCGCCGAAATTGTAGAAATACATGTAAGGCGATGGATTTAGCGAACGCAGCGAGCGATACAACATCAGTGGTGAATCCACATAAGGTTTTTTGATGCGCTGACCGATTTGCACTTGCATCAGATCGCCCGCCATTACATATTCTTTGGCCTTGGCGACCGCTTTTAAATAATCTTCTTTTTTGAAATCACGAATCGTCTCAGTCCGTACCGATGCAGACGTGACAGGCGCATCGGCAGGGCGACGCAGCATGGCGCGCAATTCTTTCAGGCGTTGACGACCTTTGGAAAACGCTTCCGGCTGAGTCGGATCGGTGTAGACGATCAGATAGAGCTTGCCGGATAAATTGTCGATAACCGCTAATTCTTCGGTCAGCAATAATTGGATATCTGGCAAGCCGAGATCATCTTTAGGTGCCGAATTGGCTAAGCGCTTTTCGATATGACGCACTGTGTCGTAACCGAAATAACCGGCCAGACCGCCGCAAAAACGCGGCATTCCGGGGCGTATTGCGACTTTATAGCGCGCTTGAAATGCGGTGATGAAGTCGAGTGGATTGCCCTCAGCGGTTTCAATCACCTGATCGTTTTTGACGACTTCAATTCGAGTGCCGTAGCTACGCAGCAGAGTTGTCGCTGGTAAGCCGATAAACGAGTAACGCCCAAAACGCTCGCCGCCCACCACTGACTCAAGCAAGAAAGTGTTCTTGCCGGTTTGCTGGGTTTGGGCCAGCTTGAGATACAGCGTTAATGGCGTTTCAAGATCGGCCAAGGCTTCGGCGATCAATGGAATACGGTTGTAGCCTTGTGCGGCCAGCGATTTGAATTCGAGTTCGGTCATGTTTTTCTCCAGGTCGCTATTGTAGAACAGCGACGCTTAAATCAATAAGCTACAAAAAACGTTGTCTGAAATTTATGATAAAAAGCAGACAGCGGCGATCTATGGGCTAACTTAGTTAGTCCCGGATTGCCAGCGTCGCCAAAGCCAGGCCTCAGGGGCGGCTAGTGGAACGTTACGTTTAGTGTTGAGAAACATGCGTAAGAATAATTTCTAAAAACGATATTATTAGGGAGAAATACGGTTCGCTGCATCAAGCAGCGACGTGACTATACCATCCGAATCGATATTTTGTACAGACTCACCGTGGTTGTAACCATATGGCACGTTTAGCACCCAGCATCCTGCAGCGCGTGCAGCAATGGCGTCATTGGATGAGTCGCCAATCGCGACGACTTGCGATGGCGCAACGTTAAATTCCCGAAAAACTTGCAACAGCGGCATCGGATCAGGTTTTTTCCTGGGGAAAGAATCGCCGCCGTACACCAAAGTGAAAAAATCACGCAGTCCGGTTTTTTCTAGCAATGGCAAGGCAAACGCAATGGGTTTGTTGGTTACGCAGGCTAAACGTAAGCCCTTTTCGCGTAATGCTTGCAACCCTTCGCACACATCCGGATAGATGGTGACGTGAGCGCCATTGATATCCAGATAGTGGCGCTGATAGGACGTGAGTGCCGTCTCAAAATGATGCTCAACTTGTGTTGCGTTGTAATCAACACTCAACACGCGACGGATTAAATGTTCTGATCCTTTACCAACAAAATTGATGATAGTGGCTTGCGTGAGCGGCGTAAGATCAAAATCTGCGCGCATGCGATTCACCGCTGCATGAAAGTCAGGCGCGGTGTCGAGCATGGTGCCATCTAAATCAATGATCGCAGCGGCGATGTCCGTGAAGCGTGTTGGCTTTGTCATTTAGATACTAGCTAGTTCTTTACGCATGGCATCGATGACCGCTTTGTAATCCGGTTTGCCGAAAATAGCTGAACCAGCGACGAAAGTATCGGCGCCTGCCGCTGCAGCTTGTGCGATGTTATCGATTTTGATGCCGCCATCGACTTCTAACAAAATGTCGCGGCCAGACTCGTCAATTTTACGCCGCACGGCCGCAATTTTTTTCAGCGCTTCAGGAATAAACGATTGACCGCCAAAACCAGGGTTGACTGACATAATCAAGATGATGTCGAGTTTGTCCATCACATGATCGAGAAAATGCAGTGGCGTTCCAGGGTTGAAAACTAATCCGGCTTTGCAACCGTTATCGCGTATCAGTTGTAAGGAGCGATCAATATGTTCAGATGCTTCTGGATGAAAAGTGATGATATTGGCACCAGCTTTAGCAAAGTCGGGAATGATACGGTCGACGGGTTTAACCATCAGATGCACATCAATTGGAACTTGTACATGTGGCCGTATGGCCTCGCATACCAAGGGGCCAATCGTCAAATTGGGAACATAATGGTTGTCCATGACGTCGAAGTGGATCATGTCAGCGCCAGCGCTAACGACGTTACGAACTTCTTCGCCAAGGCGGGCGAAGTCGGCGGACAATATACTTGGGGCGATGCGATAGGTAGGAGCTGTTGGCATGGGATGGATACTGTGAATGTATAAAATGTAAAAAGATGCGCTATTTTACTCCGTCAGTTTTGCAAACGTCAGATGAATGCTTGCATAGCTGTAGGATTTGGTGTGCAATGTCCGGTTCTTGCTATTGATCAGCAAACGCGCAAATCAAGGAATTTATTATGGCTGCTTACGAGTTTACGGTGGATGTGAAGACCCAATATATGGAGGAGCAATCAGAGCCGGCTCAGGAGTTCTATGTTTTTGCGTATCACATTACGATTAAAAATACCGGACAAGTGGCGGCACAATTGATTTCTCGCCATTGGGTGATCACTGATGCCGCAAATCACGTCGAAGAAGTGCGAGGCCTGGGAGTGCTCGGTCTTCAACCTTTATTACAGCCAGGTGAAGTGTATGAATATACCAGCGGCACCCAGCTGGCGACGCCACAAGGCTCAATGTTTGGCGAATATTTTTGTGTCGCCGAAGACGGCGAGCAGTTCGAGGTGAAAATTCCAGAGTTTGTATTGTCACTGCCGCGAACTTTGCATTAACGAACTTTGCATTAAATAACGCAGCAACTCAGAAAAAATTGCACCGCGTCAGCGATTACTCTTTATTCTTTGGCGGAGCTTTCCTTTTGAGTGTTTGATCAGGTTTGCGACCAGACATTGTCCACCACACAATAAATACTAATAAAAAGAAAGCCGTAGCTGCTTCAAGCGCTAATAACCACATAAAGTATCCTCAATGCTATATAGACAAATATTCAAACGATTTTTCAAACGTGTAAGTCTACCTGTTTCGAGCGTAATTATCGCTGTCAGTTTGGCGGCTTGTAGTTCACCGGTATTGATAACTGCGCCAACAGCACCGATCAGCTCTGCTGCGACAACTTCTCCTGCTGAGGCTTCATCGTCATCTCCAACTAAAGCATCATCAACTTCTAACGCGACATCCCCGGAGGTTACATATCCACCGGGGACCTTGCGTGCGACGACTTTTGCGACTTTACCCGGGTGGAAAGCGGATGATTTACGTTTGGCGCTGCCTGCATTTTTGACATCGTGTTCCAGCATGGCCAAAAAACCGAGTTGGAAAGAGCCATGTTCTATCGCCGCCAATCTCGATAGTCGTAACGAAGGTTCTGTGCGCAATTTTTTCGAATCATTCTTTACCCCTTACCAGGTAGTGAATGCAGACGGAACAGCGAATGGCCTGGTAACTGGCTATTACGAACCGCTATTGCATGGATCGCGTAAACGTGGCGGCGCGTATCAGACGCCGTTATATAGTGCGCCGGATGATTTGATAACGGTTGATTTGGCGACTGTTTATCCCGAATTAAAGGGTTTGCGTGTGCGAGGTCGCCTGGTTGGCAATCGCGTAGTGCCATATCCAACAAGGGCGGAGTTGGATAAGTCCGGTAGTTTGGCGGGTAAAGAAATTGTGTGGGTTAATGACCCTATCGATGCTTTTTTCTTGCAGGTGCAAGGTTCGGGGCGGGTGCAGTTGAGTGATGGTGAAATGTTGCGATTGGCATATGCCGATCAAAATGGCTATCCATACAAATCAATTGGGCGTTATTTGATCGATAAAGGCGAGTTGACGCTGGCGCAAGCCTCGGCGCAAGGGATCAAGGCATGGTTGGCCGCTAATCCTAGGCGCCAGCAAGAATTGTTGAATGCCAATCCGAGTTATGTCTTTTTCAAAGAAGAAAAATTATCTGATGCGAATCTGGGGCCGAAAGGCGCGCAAGGAGTACCGCTGACTTCGAAACGGTCGATTGCCGTGGATTCGCACTTTGTCCCATTGGGTGTGCCAGTGTTCCTGGCGACGACACTACCTAACAGCAACAAAAATTTACAGCAGCTGATGATGGCGCAAGATACGGGTAGCGCCATCAAAGGCGCCGTACGAGCCGACTTCTTTTGGGGGTATGGCGACGAGGCAGGTGAAATGGCGGGTCGTATGAAGCAGCGCGGGATGATGTGGGTGTTGTTGCCTAAAGTGGCGATTAAATAATCCGGCTAACTCAGCACCAATTATGGGGTTTTGCGCTGTAAATTCAGCGCAAAACCAAGACTGGAATAGTGGAGTGGGCTAATACCCTTTGTGTTTTACTGCCTAAAAAAAGCCTGCTCAGCCCGCTGCGACCATGTGATGCCATAAAAATGACGTCACAATGATATTTATCTGCAGCATGGCAAATTTCTTCGTCTGGATTGAAGGCTTGTGTGGTGAGCGTTTCGCAGGCTACGCCAGCCGCTTTTGCAGCATCAGCCACTTGTTGTACATGTAATTGCGCTAGCGCTAACATGTTTTCTTCATAGGTTCCGGGATCGGCGGCCATTGTGCTTTCGGCCATTGGAGAGAATGGATAAGGCTCTGCGACAGAAATCGTAACAATTTTGCCGTTGCTAAATTTGGCAAATTCGATCGCAGCGACAATCGCTTTATTCGATAAAGCCGAGCCATCAGTGGGAACCAAAATAGTCTTGAACATGGTGTTCCTCCTACAGTGGACTGACTACTGGCCATATTTTCATGGCTATATTCATTTTATGCCTAACTATAGACAAGATGTAAGAGAATTAATTCCAGGTCCCTTCTGATCGCACTAAAGTACCGCCTTCGTCGTTGCGCCTTGCCCGGGCAGTTTGCGTAAGTCCCAAATTTCGGCAGGGATTGCGGAGCACTGATTTATTGTTTGAAAATCACCATTATATTAATTAGATAGGAGATGTCATGTCATACGAAGCGATTCAAGTTGAAACTCATGGAAAAGTTGGTTTGATCCGTTTGCATCGACCAGCCGCGCTCAATGCGCTAAATGACCAGTTAATGGACGAGTTAGGTGATGCATTACAAAAATTCGATGCTGATGAAGGCATCGGCTGCATCGTGCTGACTGGGAGCGAAAAGGCCTTTGCTGCGGGGGCGGATATTGCAGCCATCGTGGATCATACATATATAGATGCTTACAAAAGCAATTTCATCACCCGTAATTGGGAGCATATTCGTCGTGTACGCAAGCCAGTAATCGGCGCAGTCGCCGGTTTCGCGCTGGGTGGCGGATGTGAGCTGGCAATGATGTGCGATTTCATTATTGCTGCTGACAATGCCAAATTTGGGCAGCCAGAAGTTAAATTGGGCGTTGTTCCTGGAGCAGGTGGTACGCAGCGCTTGCCACGCGCAGTGTCGAAGGCTAAAGCAATGGATATGTGTCTGACCGCGCGAATGATGGATGCGGAAGAGGCGGAACGTGCCGGACTGGTGTCGCGCGTTGTGCCATTGGATAAGCTAATGACAGAGGCGCTGGACGCGGCGACAGTAATTGCGAGTATGTCGCTCCCCACAGTGATGATGATCAAAGATGCCGTTGATCGGGCTTATGAAACTACGCTGAGCGAAGGTGTCTTATATGAGCGCCGTGTGTTCCACAGCGTTTTTGGAACAGAGCACCAAAAAGAAGGCATGAAAGCGTTCCTGGAGAAGAGAAAACCGGTTTTTAAATAAAATTGAAAATATTTCAAAAATTGCTTGCGGTGTTGAAGGCGTGTTGCTATAGTTCGGCCTCTGCAAAAAACGACGCGAAGTAAGCTGCGAAGTGAAGGTA
>NZ_WINI01000013.1 GCF_009497155.1 Glaciimonas soli | reverse complement strand
CGCCACTATCAAATTCCAACACCGCCTTACGCGTATCAAACGAAAACTCCATGGTCACTTTGCTATTCGCCACCGGCCCAATCCGCTTTCCTTGTTCCATCAAGTGTTGCATAGCCCACGCACCGCGCATATAGATGGTGGAGGTAGGCACGCTAATACGTGGATTGGCCGTCAGTTCAAGCGACGTGCCACCATACGGGCCAGGCCAGTTGACGGTTAATTGTTCGACAGGGCCATGCACATAGCGCTGTGCCTGCCCATCAAAATTCATATACAGTTCAACAATCGTCGGATCAAGCGATGTGACACTGACGTTAGTTTTCCAGGCCACCGTTTGATTGCCCGGGTTTTGGAAATAGGCTTCGCGGATAGCTTTGGCGTGTGCGAAGAAATCAGGATTGGGACCTTGTTGCACCAGCAGTTTCAGGTACTCACTTAACAGTGTTGGGCTGTTGTTGGTACTCGGTGCGCTATCGTTTGATGCTGTGATACCCAGTATGGCCGCCTGCGCCGGTGTGGGTGTAGTTACCGTGGCTGGGTTGATATAGCGCCATGGTCGGCTACTGGTCTCGACAAATGGTGCCAGCTGTTGCTGGAAGAAGCTATCTGCTGCGCCGCCAGCGGCAAACATCCGTTTGAAGTCATCAATTGCCACTTCGGTCACGCTGGCCGCAAATGGGTAGTGTCCGGCAATACCTGATTGGCAGGGATTGCTCACTTGTTGCGCCATCAATTGGTTGACGCGATCCAGTTTTTCTTGTGCCTGTTTGCGCAACATGATGGAGGCACCATCGCCGATTTTTTGTGTACTGCCATTGACCAATGCAGACAGTATGGTTTTGAATGGCGCTGGTGCGGCGTCGGCTGCTTGTATCAAATTGCGGCTTACCTCTGTATTGTCTGGCGGTAGACCGTTACTGCTTAATGCCGAATCTGCCACCAGCAACGAAGTGAAGTAAGCATTTAATAAACCATTGATGGCAGCAAGACCAGGGATAGGGGCGGCAGTTGATGATTGCCCTGCATCTGTTTCACCGGTAACCACTTGCCGTAGTGCTGCGAAATGACTATCAACTAACTCTTTTTCTAATTGCGATTGCCCGACGCCGAACATCGCACGGCTGCTTTTGCTGATCGTGTCCGATGCTTTGTCTAGCAAATCTCTATCGTTATCGCCGTCGATCTCCAGTTTGCGTGACAAGGTAGTCTCACGTGCAGCCGCTTTTGCCAAACGTGAGAGTGGTGCATCTGGTGCCGCATACATACTGAGTAACTTCACATCGGCTTTGAGATCCTTGCCGGTCACAGTACGGATATCATCGAGAAACGCCGTCCAGCGCTGAGTGTACTCTTGCAGATATTGGCTGCGAATGTCTTTGGTAATCGGATCGTCATCGATAAATTCTTTGGCTTTGTCAGACAGTGGAGCAATCGACTTACCCATTACCCAGGCATCATCCAACTGCGCATCGCGCACGAATTCTGTTAAGCGTGGGTCAAATACCGTGTGATAACCGGCGTAGGTAAAGATGCCCGGTATCCCCTTAGTCAACTGGTTGCCAGATGCTAATGTAAAAACACTATTGGCCTGTGGCCCGACAGCGCGTGCCAGCGTAAAGTCTTGCTGGTTCAGATTAGGCATAGCCGCCATGGTGCGCTGGTACAAACGTTGATTGGCAGGCTTGTCGGCTAAAAAGGTGCGGGCTTGCTGTACCAGATCGGCATTTTGTGGAAGCGCAGATTGCACCACGCGTTCACCTGA
>NZ_WINI01000012.1 GCF_009497155.1 Glaciimonas soli | reverse complement strand
CGCCACTATCAAATTCCAACACCGCCTTACGCGTATCAAACGAAAACTCCATGGTCACTTTGCCATTCGCCACCGGCCCAATCCGCTTCCCTTGTTCCATCAAGTGTTGCATTGCCCATGCACCGCGCATATAGATGGTGGAGGTAGGTACGCTAATACGTGGATTAGCCGTCAGTTCAAGCGACGTGCCACCATACGCGCCAGGCCAGTTGACGGGTAATTGTTCGACAGGGCCATGCACATAGCGCTGCGCCTGCCCATCAAAATTCATATACAGTTCAACAATCGTCGGATCAAGCGATGTGACACTGACGTTAGTTTTCCAGGCGACGGTTTGACTGCCCGGGTTTTGGAAATAGGCTTCGCGGATAGCTTTGGCGTGTGCGAAGAAATCAGGATTGGGCCCTTGTTGCGTCAGCAGTTTCAGGTACTCACTTAACAGTGTCGGGCTGTTGTTGGTACTCGGTGCGCTATCGTTTGATGCCGTGATACCCAGTATGGCCGCCTGCGCCGGTGTGGGTGTAGTTGCCGTGGCTGGGTTGATATAGCGCCATGGTCGGCTACTGGTCTCGACAAATGGTGCCAGCTGTTGCTGGAAGAAGCTATCTGCTGCGCCGCCAGCGGCAAACATCCGTTTGAAGTCATCAATTGCCACTTCGGTCACGCTGGCCGCAAATGGGTAGTGTCCGGCAATACCCGATTGGCAGGGATTGCTCACTTGTTGCGCCATCAATTGGTTGACGCGATCCAGTTTTTCTTGTGCCTGTTTGCGCAAGATGATGGAGGCACCATCGCCGATTTTTTGTGTACTGCCATTGACCAATGCAGACAGTATGGTTTTGAATGGCGCTGGTGCGGCGTCGGCTGCTTGTATCAAATTGCGGCTTACCTCTGTATTGTCTGGCGGTAGACCGTTACTGCTTAATGCCGAATCTGCCACCAGCAACGAAGTGAAGTAAGCATTCAATAAACCATTGATGGCAGCAAGACCAGGGATGGGGGCGGCAGTTGATGATTGCCCTGCATCTGTTTCACCGGTAACCACTTGCCGTAGTGCTGCGAAATGACTATCAACTAACTCTTTTTCTAATTGCGATTGCCCGACGCCGAACATCGCACGGCTGCTTTTGCTGATCGTGTCCGATGCTTTGTCTAGCAAATCTCTATCGTTATCGCCGTCGATCACCAGTTTGCGTGACAAGGTAGTCTCACGTGCAGCCGCTTTTGCCAAACGTGAGAGTGGTGCATCTGGTGCCGCATACATACTGAGTAACTTCACATCGGCTTTGAGATCCTTGCCGGTCACAGTACGGATATCATCGAGAAACGCCGTCCAGCGCTGAGTGTACTCTTGCAGATACTGGCTGCGAATGTCTTTGGTAATCGGATCGTCATCGATAAATTCTTTGGCTTTGTCAGACAGTGGAGCAATCGACTTACCCATTACCCAGGCATCATCCAACTGCGCATCGCGCACGAATTCTGTTAAGCGTGGATCAAATACCGTGTGATAACCGGCGTAGGTAAAGATGCCCGGTATCCCCTTAGTCAACTGGTTGCCAGATGCTAATGTAAAAACACTATTGGCCTGTGGCCCGACAGCGCGTGCCAGCGTAAAGTCTTGCTGGTTCAGATTAGGCATAGCCGCCATGGTGCGCTGGTACAAACGTTGATTGGCAGGCTTGTCGGCTAAAAAGGCGCGGGCTTGCTGTACCAGATCGGCATTTTGTGGAAGCGCAGATTGCACCACGCGTTCACCTGA
>NZ_WINI01000011.1 GCF_009497155.1 Glaciimonas soli | reverse complement strand
TTTGTAGTGAATTATGCACGTGGTCGAGCCAGCCGCCGAGAGCCGGCAGGTTTTCAGGAATCGCCGCCAGCGCGGCCGCCAATGTGGATGTCGCCTGACGAAACTGACGTAGTTCGAACGCTCCGAACGCATAGACTACGCCAATGACAGTCGTCATCGCCAGCGCCAGAAAACTGGAGTGGATAAATCCGACTCCGATCCAAACGACTCCAAGTGCGCCCAAGAAGAAGGCGACTGTAAATAAATGTTTATTCATTGCGTATCTTTGTTATTGAATGCTTCGATGAGTCCCATCGCCGGTTGTAAGCGAAGCTCCATTTCGGCCAGCAGCAGCATTTGCATGTCATTGGAAAAACGCGCCAGCCAGGCTCCGGCTTGCGTCCAACTGGCAGAGTTGTCTGCCTGCTGAGTATCAACCAGCATCTGCTGATGTGTTTTGTACAATTGCTCGAAACGTTTTTTAAGAAGCACCGGCACCTTCGAGAGCAATTTACTCTCGCGATCGCGCAGTATTCCTTCGAGCGCCGCGTCCAGGTCGGCAAGCTTTTTGAGCCTTGGCGACACCTTTGCAAGCGCTTCCCGGACATTGACCCGCAGGGGCTGAATGCGCAATTCCATGTCCCGTTGATGCGTATCATAGAACCGACGATACGGTGCGTAAGCCATGGCAAGGTCCATCGGCAGTTCTATGTGCGTCTTGTCCAAGTTAAGAGAGCAACTTTTCATGATCGAATTGATCAAGCTAGTCTGTATCCGGTGGAATTCGATACCGATCGCAGCACCCAGGGAAAATTGCACTTCGTACTGCATTTTCGGCGGACTCGCAATGCTGTCGCTGTGCACAGCAGACAGGGTGATCGCGTCGGTAAAATGAATCCACAGGCCTAGTTTTTCCGCAAACGCATTCTCGGGCTCGGCAGCATCCACAATGGCCAAGTCAGCGAGACAACGAATTAATTTTGAACTGTGGAAATTTGTACGCAGTGATACTCGCGTCATATGCAGTGCAATCAAAATCGAAAAAAAGCAGGAAGGCTAGCAGTTCGCACGGCTATTCGCATAAACACACGTTTTGGTCCTGCTCCAGCAAATCTGAGGCATTTTCTGTGGGCATTTTATGGCACTCGTGAGCTTGGGATTATATCGTGGAAGAGTAGGAAACTCAAACACTTAGGGAGTACAAGCAGTGCTTCCGCATGAAGATGCTTGCTGCGTAAGCCTTGCCGGCTGAGCCTTATGGCGGAATCCCCAGCATTGATGCATGCTCCACGATATCCCACGCGGCAAGGTCGTATACCTCGGTAAATTCGTCTACAAACTAACGGTAAATTTGTTTACACGAGCACTTGTCAAAAAATATGTACAAATATCCTGTTAAATTCGGAGAGCTATCGCATCTGTAAAGCAAATTCATCTACACCCAATATCCAGCAACCTTGTCAGGTAAATTTGTCTACAAATGAATCTGGGAAATAAGGCGAAGCGCCTAAATTTGAGTTCATCAGAAGACTGCAACAGTACACCTCAAGCGCGGCCTCACTGGGATTGGGCGACGGCATCGCGCCACTGGGACTGGCGACCGACAACACCATCAGTGGTGTGCCCACCGGGAACCAGAACGGCATCAATGGCGTGACCGCCGTGAACGGCAGCGGCAGCACCAGTGTGCCGGGTGTGGCCCGGGTGGTCGATGGCGCTCGCGCCGGCCTGGTCAACACCGTGTTGCCGACAAACGGTTTGTATTCTGTCCATCCGCAACCGAATCAGCCGTATCTGATCGCCACCGCCCCGCGTTTTACGCAATACGGCAATTTCATTTCCAGCGATTACATGCTGGGTCTGCTGGGCATCAATCCCGCCACGACGGAGAAGCGTTTGGGTGACGGCTTCTATGAAGAAAAATTGGTTTCCGATCAGGTCACCAATTTGACCGGGATGCGCTATCTGAATAGCTATGCCAATGCGTCAGCTGATTTTTGATACTGCGAATCCACTGTGATTACCATTCCGAAAATCATTGCTTCGCCGTCACTCACTTGATATGAAACGACCCATGACACCCTATCAATCGATGGAACTAGCGCCGGATTGCAACTTGCAGAGAGTCTTGGCCGGCTAGGTTTTTGGGCAATTCAGTCATCTTGAGAACATGGATCTATGCAAAATTTGAGAAGACCTCTACGCATGTTTATCTCTGTAGCAGCTAGTAATTCGGCCGGTGCAGCGGGCAAATTCAAGGAATTCAAGCGATAATGGCGTTCCGGAATCAGCTTCTAATTTCAATATGCGCGACATTATCAATGGTTTTCTCCGCTTTCAGCAGGACGTCTTTCCAGCACGCAAAGCGCTATTCAAGACGCTAGCGACTGGTCAAACGCCTAAAGCGTTATTCATTTCTTGCTCTGACAGCCGAATGGTGCCGGAGCTTGTCACGCAAAGAGAGCCTGGAGAGCTGTTCGTGATTCGCAATGCTGGCAACATCGTGCCATCGTTCGGTCCTGAACCAGGCGGTGTCAGCGCAACGGTTGAATATGCGGTGGCCCAACTGAAGGTAACGGATATTGTCATTTGTGGCCACTCTGATTGCGGCGCCATGACGGCAATCGCCACATGCGCATGTCTGGACCACATGCCGGCGGTCAAACACTGGCTGCACTATGCCGATGCCGCTCGGATGATTAATGAGTCTAAGAACCATGCGAACGAGAAGGACCGCATAAACGGCATGGTTCGCGAGAACGTTATTGCACAGTTGAACAATATCCGCACACATCCGTCAGTAGCCTTGGCTCTCGCTCAAGGTGGATTAACACTTCACGGATGGGTCTACGATATCGAGAGTGGCTCGATAGACGCGCTTGATGCCGCTACGAACAAATTCGTATCGCTGGCACAGCATCCCACAAGCAAACTCTAAACATTTATCTAATGTGGAAGGGACGCTGCTACAGCATTGGTTATCGTAGTATTGCGCAACAGATTCCGGTCCACAATCTAATGTAGTGTCTGCTTGATCACATCGCTCTTTATCAGTGAAGGGAAAAGCCAATATCGGGCATCAGTCGGGGTTTGCCTGGGTAAAAATGGGTTTTTCAATTGAATGATGTGTCGGTGACTGAGGTTGGCGCGTCGTATCGCTTCGCCGTTGTATTTCATGAAAATCCGGTTAAATGTGCCGTCATCGATCATGCGTTCCAGACCAAGTCGAATTCGCTCGGCCAATTGCGGGTTATTTTTATTCACGAAAAAATAATACGGCCAGGGATAGTAAATCAATAAATTTTGCTCCACTGCCAGATTCGGATAAATCTGGCGGCGTTGATCATATTCATTAAACACCTCGTTAATCCCGCGCGGAAAAAGATCAAAGCGGTCGTGTGCGGTCATGGTGAATAGCGCATCATAATGGGCAGTGACAACATTGATCTCATTGGCTTTCAACACACTTAAATCCACCCAGCCTATACCCATGCCCAGACTGAGTTTTTTGAGGTCGGTAATGGTGTTAACTCGTTCCAGGCTGCTTTGTTTTTTTTTATCGATTAACGAGATACGTAATCCTAACAATCCTTTGCGCAATGGGATGCGGATAGCAATGTATTTCTTTTCCAACTCTTCTGAGGTTGGACTCCAAACCACCGTAACAGAATCCCCCCGTTTTAATTCCACCAGCGAACGTGCTTCATTCATTTTTAATTTGGATGGGCCGACGCTGTATGCGCCGTACTCGCGCTTGGTTTTTTCCAGTGAAGTGGAGAGCAGTTCGATCAAATCATTGTGGCGGATATCGATACTCGAAGCTGAGGAGGGGTATATCACTGTCGTTTGGCAGCACGCGCTACCACTGAGCAGCAGGAGCAGCAGGTGCAACAAGCAACGCTGTGCCGACAAGTAAAGTCTGTTAATCATCGTTTTCTGCACGATTTAGTGACAGTTCGATTTCTGATCCGTCATTTTTCGCCTCACGCGGGAACAGTAGTCGGGCCAGGGCTTCTTTTAATTCATCATCGCGTATCGGTTTATGCAAAACCGGTAGTCCGGTGGATTTCAATTGTGTAATGCGTTTCGGAGAGGTGTCGGCTGTGATCAGCAGAGCAGGAATATTGGTATTAAATTCTTCCCATATCTGTGTCACCGCATCGGCGCCGTTTTCTTTGCCGCGCAAACGATAATCACAAATCATCGCATTCGGTAATGTTGGCGCCTGCATTAAAAGCTGTATGGCAGTTTTTATATCTTCCGCCATGATCACGATGCAACCCCATTGTTCCAGCAGACCGCGTGTTGCTTCCAGGATGAAGGCATCGTCATCAATCAGTAAAATCGTACATCCCTGGAAATCGACGTGGTTGTTCAAAGGCTGTATCGATAAATGGTCGACATTGATGAGTTGGGATAGTGTGAAGGTCACTGAAAACATCGAACCTTTGCCTTCCGAAGACGCAAGCCGCAGTGGCGCGGACAGGAGTTTGCTTAGCTGATCAACGATAGACAACCCCAGTCCCAAGCCCGCCTGATTCAAATCGGCGATGTCGGCTTTATAAAATTCGTCGAAGATTTTTTCCTGCTGATCCTGTGCGATCCCGACACCCGTGTCATACACGGCAAGTTCCAGTTTATGATCAGCACGCCTGCGGCAACCGACCAGTATCCGACCGGTTGAGGTGTAGCGGATCGCATTGGTCACCAGATTGCGCAATATGCGTTCGACCATTAACGGGTCGCTTTTTATCCAGGCCGAACTAGGTACCACTTGGAGTTGCACACCCTTGAAGCTGGCTTGCGGCGCGCATTCATGGCGGATGCGGTTCAAAACGGTCATGACAGGAAAATCGGATATCTGCGGCGCAATTAGTCCGGCATCGAATTTCGCGACATCTAGCAGAGAGACAAACATTTCATCGATAGACTCGGTACACCTTAAGACATTCGCTAATGGTCGCTGCGCCTGGATGGGTAATTCCAAATTTTTCAAGGTACCCAGAAATAGATGCAATGCGTGTATCGGCTGGCGCAAGTCATGACTGGCTGCGGCCAGGAAACGCGACTTAGCGCGGTTGGCGATTTCAGCCGCTTCTTTTTGCGCACTCAGTCTGGCAAGAAGCACGGTCTGTTGTTCGGCAATTTTTCTGTCGGTAATATCTTGGTTGGCCCCGAACAATTTCAATACTTTTCCACTGGCATGCCATTCGTTCTTAAACCGTATCAATACCCAGCGGATCTGATTATCGGTGCAAACTATCCGTGTTTCGATTTGCGACAAATAGCGATTATCGGTCGTGCTAATGGCTTGTTGCAGCATCTGCAGCACGGATTCGGCATCCTCGGGATGCAACAGGAGACCTGCAAATTTGGACAGCGACATGTGGTAGCCGCCAATTTGATGGGCGTCAGTACGATGCAAAGAATAATATTGATCGTTGAAAGTAAATTCGTCACGTTCGATGGAGTATTCCCAATAACCTAGTCGTGCAATTTTCAAAGCATAGGAAAGTGACGCCTCGCTCTCTTGCAATGCCGACTCGATGCGCATGCGTACCGCAATGTCCTGGCGCAATTCCTCTTCGGCAATCGAGCGTTCTTGCCGATATCTATTGATCGCATCCACCAGGATATCCAGCTCATCTTTGCTACGGTCACGCCGATCCAGAGCAATCGGCGTGATGGCATTTTGTTGCTGATTGTTGCTCGACTCGATGGCATGGGCAATCGATTTGAGATGGCGGGTCAGTAGCTGATGCATGATGATAAACAGGATGGCTGCCAGCACACCGATCTTGATCAGTTCTGACATGATCACTGCAATCATGTTATCGGTCATGACATCGCGCAGATCGTCGTAGGATTGCGTAATCCGTAAAGCGCCGATTTTTTTCTCATCGTCCGGCGACATCAAATCAACTGACCAGACCCGATCGGCGACGCCTTTGCCAGCGTCGCGCGAATATTGAGCAACGACTTTGTCGTTATCCACTACCTCCGCCCGAACAATCGTGCTGGTTAGCGTCATGCCTTTCAATGCGGCGGTAAGCGTTGCCTTATCAAATTCCCATAGTCCGCGGGCAATCACAGAAGCATTTTCTTTCACTGCGTTGGACGCATCATCATTCGCCGCAGAAAACATGCGATTGCGCTCATGGAATGCAGTCAAGGCCGACACCATCGAAAACATGATGAAAGTCACCGAAACGACAGAGATCAATATCTTTTGATTGAGGCTGAAATGAAGACTGAAATTTTTAGAGAAAGGCATGGAATTAGGCTGGGCGGCTAAAGCCCTTGTTCTTATTGCCTATAAGTAACATGCAAATATGACAGAGATATGAAAAGTGAAATAAACCACACCTATACGTAAGTACAGATTCAAGCCCGGGGTGGTTGCCTTACCATGGCGGCCATTCAAGCTTGAGCATAGTGCAGATAGTTGAGCGAAGTGCATTTTAAAGAATCGACATGACGCATTACACCCTGATAGTTGAAGACCATCCGCTGTATCGCGAAGGGCTCTCCGATACGTTGAGTTTAATTTTGACCGATACCGTGGTGCTGAAAGCATCCAGTGCAGAAGAAGGTTTATTGATGACCGACCATCTGCAGGATGTCCGATTGATTTGCATTGATTTGGGATTGCCGAAAATTCAAGGCGTCGATGCGGTGTCGATATTTAGAACTAAATTTCCGCGTGCTGTATTGATCGTGATCTCCGGGAATGAGCAGACCGAGTTGCACAAGTTGGCGTTGAAGCGAGGCGCGAATACGTTTATTCCCAAATCTGCATCATCAGATGAAATTGCTGCATTGGTGCATCGCGCCATGGCAGGGGAATGGCTGATGCCGCATGTGGAATTGGCTGAATCCAAGACGATGGCCCCCAGTCATGTGAAGCCGTTTTTGACTATGCGCCAAAACGAAGTGTTGCAGGTAATGGCCATGGGAATGAGCAACAAGCAAATTGCACGGCATATGAATTTGGCCGAGGTCACGGTCAAGTTGCATGTGACCGGGATATTCCGCGCCTTTGGCGCCAACTGTCGGACGCAAGCGTTACAGATTGCTCGCAAGTCAGGGTTATTACTGGATTCGTAATGTTTTTTTAGGTGTCGTAGCTGTCATAAACAATTAAAGGTACTCACGTGAAATTCAACCATAACATCATCACACAAACAGTCGATAAGTCAGGCGGATTCGGTTTCAAGCTCACGCCGTTAGCTAAAAGCATATTGATCATTTGCAGCGCATTTTGCGTAAACACGGCATTCAGCCAACCGATTTTGCCTGTAGATAATGACGCTGTAACCAGCGCGGAATCTGTTCCACCGCCAGCGGCAACGCCAGCGCCGGTAGCAACTTTTGCGTCACCTGATGCGGCGATAGAAGAAGTGATGGTATTGGGACAACGTGCCACGGTTGTCAACGCGATCAAGGCGCAAGAGAAAGCGCCGAATATCATCAACATGCTGACTGCCGATGAAATCCGCAAATTGCCAGATGTGAATGTGGCGGAAGCCGTGGCGCGCTTGCCAGGAATATCGTTGGAAACCGATACTGGCGAAGGGCGTTTTATTAATATTCGCGGTCTTGATTCCGACCTGAACAGTACGACATTTGCCGGTATGCGTCTGCCGCCTTCGAATCCTTCCTCTCCGCAGGGCAGTGGTCGTGCCGTAGCCATGGACGCCATCCCAAATGGCTTGGTCGGTTCAATTACAGTGACCAAGACTAATTTGCCTGAGCAGGATGCAGAGGCATTGGGCGGCTCTATCGAAATTAGCCCTAAAACTGCACCGCTAGATGGCAAGCCGTTTTTTGAAGGTCATATTGGTAGCGGTTATGAAAATTTGCGCGGCACCGGGATTACTGATCTGTCTGTGTCGATGGGTACTCGATTCGGCGGTTCCGGCGAAAACACCGGTGGCATTTCCAGTTATTCGGACCATCCTTTTTCAGTCGTGTTTACCGGTGCTTATTATGAGGATAGACGCGGTATTGATGACGTAGAAAATGCTTATATTGATGATGGTATTGCACCGGCCAAGGCATTGCCTGACATTGACATGCGCCGTTACCAATATCATCGTGAACGTCATGGGGTAGGTCTTGATCTGGGATATCAACCCGATGCCAATAACAGTTATTACATTCGGGGATTTGACTCCGGTTACACAGAGTCAAAAGAAAACAACCATTTAGTGATTAATCTGGATGGCAATCCAGTTGTGAACCCCAATGGTTCCATCACCGATACCGCTACCGGCAAAAAAGCGTTTCAGGCGGATGTGACATCTGAAAAAGAAAAAATCGACGACCAGGTATTCATGGTTGGTGGACAAAATAAATTCGATGGTGATGTACTCGATTATCGCTTAGGCTATACCAAAGGAACATACAATCAGCTGTACGATAATGTTGCAAAATTCAATTACGGCTCTAAGACAGGATCCGTTACCTACGATGATACGGGGCCGGGTAATGTGCCTGTATTTAGCGTAAATGGCGCCAATTATTTAAATCCGTCCAATTATGTGCTGGGCTCCTATTCTAACCAAACCCAGCTCACCACCGATCAGGAATGGTCATTCGCCACAAACTTAAAAATGCCGGTAAGCTGGGGTTCTTTTGATCAGGAAAACATTAAATTCGGATTAGACACACGCTTCAGAACACGCGATTCCGACAATCCATCTTACAGTTATCCAGGCATTCCAAAAATCCCATTGGCCAGCGTTGCGCCGGGCGGCAATACCAGTATGTATAACGGGCTGTACAATATCCAGCCGCTGGTTCAGACCGGCACTGTGAATAGTCTGCTGTCTTCTTACCAAACGACCCTGGCCAGCGATATACAGCAAGCGGAGCAGGCGCATCAACATGGCACTGAAAATGTCAATGCGGCGTATTGGCAGTACCAGATGAAGCAAGGTCCGCTAGGCGTGATCGCTGGTCTTCGAGTAGAAAATACCAATGCCAAATACGAAGCCAATATTGACGAAACCGATGCGGCAGGCAACGATGTCTATACTCCCGTTACGACTAGCCGTAATTACACCAATTTTTTTCCAAGCGCACAGGCGCGATATGAACTGGATAAGGATACGCTGCTACGGGCAACATTTTCTACCTCGATTGCGCGGCCAGGTTTTCAGCAGATTAACCCATCGGTTGTAGTCAGCGACTCGGACAATACTATTTCGACAGGCAATCCGAATTTGAAGCCAACTACCGCAAATTCGTTTGATCTGTCGTTTGAAAAGTATTTGCCGCACGCAGGGATATTGTCATTTGGCGTATTTGACAAGCAGATCAAAAACTATATCGTTGCGACTAACTACAATGAAGTTTTCCAGGACGGTAATACACAATATCCGGGCTTGTCCGGCGTAACGGCGGTCTCATCCTGGGTCAATACCGACTCTGGCTTTGCCCGAGGTATTGAAGTTAACTGCGTGGAAAAATTCAAAGGCTTGCCCGATTTCTGGTCAGGTTTTGGC
This sequence comes from Glaciimonas soli, assembly GCF_009497155.1. GTDB lineage: Bacteria > Pseudomonadota > Gammaproteobacteria > Burkholderiales > Burkholderiaceae_D > Glaciimonas > Glaciimonas soli. Next base: position 38,165 of record NZ_WINI01000011.1, on the reverse strand, counting down.
ATCAACGCAAACTATACTTACAATAATTCAGGAACGACAATTCATCCCGGCATAACGTCGATGCTGCCTTCTACATCGCGAAACAATGCCAACTTCGAAGTATTTTATGAACGCGACTCACTGCAATTACGTCTCGGAGCAAACTACGTGTCATCAAGTCTGTGGGCGATTGGCGCCAATGCGACGACACCGGATACGTTTGCGGATTCCCGTCTGCAGTTCGATTTCGGTAGTACGTACATAGTAAATAGTAATTATTCGATCTATTTTTCAGCCAAAAATATATCGAATACACCGCTGAAATTTTATGAAGGAACACCCGATCGTCCAATCCAGCGCGAGTTCTACGGGCGCACCTTCCTGGCAGGGTTGAATTTCACACTCTAGTCATATTGTTTATTGTTGTAAGCAGCAAATACAAAATCCATCAGTGCGACAAATTGATGGGTTTTGTTTTTTATAGATGCTAAGTGTGATCTAAGTATTTTGGATTACGATTGGTCAGCTTAAAAATAAGCAGCTTTTGTAAGCTAAAAACAAACGGTGAATACGCATGGGCTGTATTTACCATGGGCTGTATTTACTTTACGCAGTTGAATTCAAACAATGGAAGCAATGATGAAATTAGCACTTACCGTACTAACGTTAGCCATTTGCGGTTCAGCAATGGCAGCAGCACCCGACTATAAACTTGTCGATACTATCCATATTGGTGGTGGCGCCAAGTGGGATTATTTATATGTTGACAGCGACGCGCATCGCTTATACGTCACACATGCAATACAAACTGAAGTCATCGATACGCAAACCGATAAATTGATCGGCACGATCGGCGATACGCAAGGCGTGCACGGCGTGGCGATCGCCAAAGAATTCGGCAAAGGTTTTATCACTGATGGCACTGCCAATGCCGTTGCTGTTTTTGATTTATCTACGTTAAAAAATACTGGCTCAATTAAAGTCGGTACCAAACCTGATTCCATCGTTTATGCGCCAGCCAGCCAGAAAGTAGTGGCGTTCAACGGCAAGTCGAATAGTGCCAGCATCATTGACGCAAAGACTTTGAAAGTCGTGGCAACTGTTGCGGTTCCCGGCAAGCCCGAATTTTCTGTAGTTGGTGCTGATGGCAACGTGTATTTCAATCTGGAAGACATAGGTCAAATCGGGTCGATTAATCTGACTACAAACAAATTTGTCAAAGCCCATTCGCTCAAGCCATGTGACGGTCCAAGCGGACTGACGATCGATGAAAAGCAGAATTTATATTCAGTTTGTGCGAATAATTTGATGATGGTGACAAGCACAGCAGGTAAAAATATCGGTCAAGCAAAAATCGGCAGTGATCCCGATGGCGTCGCGTATATGGATGGCTATGCATTTAGCGCGAACGGTGCCGACGGCAACATGACGGTGGTCGGACTGGTGGATGGGAAATTCCAGACTGTAGCAACGATACCAACGCAATTCGGTGCTCGTACCATCGCAGCTGATCCTGCAGCCCATCGTTTGTATTTGCCAACCGCTGATTTCAAACCTGCGACTGGCGATGAAAAGCGTCAGCGTATAGCTGATACTTTCCGCGTACTGGTGCTGGAAAAGCAATAAACCATCCTTAAGAAAAACCGGTAAAAGAATAGAGTTTGTATGAAGGTAGTGACCTTGAATAGTTTGTTACGTTTTACTGTAGCGACGGGATTATCGTTATCATTTGCATCGGCATGGGCGGTAGGTGGTGCGCCGTTGGAGACCGATGATCCCGATACGCCGGGAGATGGGCACTGGGAAATCAATCTGGCGACCATCGCCCAGCATACGGTACAGGGTGATACGGTGTCGCTACCTGATGTGGATATCAATTATGGACTGGGTGACTCCATACAACTGAAAGCCGACCTGCCGTGGACGTATGTCCAACAGCCGGGTGACGGATGGAAGTCCGGACCGGGCTTTGCCAACTACGGTGTCAAATGGCGTTTTATTGATGAGGGCGATGCTGGTTTTTCGATGTCGACCTACCCGCAATATGCGCATAGCATCACGACGACATCGATCAATCGTGGCATTGCACCAAGTGGTAGCCAATTTTTTTTACCGATAGAAGTATCCGGTAAAGTCGGTGAATTCGACTTGGATGGCGAGATCGGTCGTAACTTTGTTCAGAACGGTCCGAATCAATGGGAAGCCGGCTTTGCGGCAGGACATGCATGCGGCAAGGGCGTGGATTGTTTATTTGAAATTCATGAAACCTATACGCAGGGCGCTGACGGCGCTGGCGGCTCGACCCAGACCTTACTCAATGTGGGTGCGAGCTGGCAGTTCACCAAATCGTTGGCGATATTGGCTGCGGCTGGGCGAGAGTTCGGCAAGCGAACACCAGATCAACTGCAGGCGCTGTTTTATTTCGGTATACAAATTACTCGATAGGAAAATGCAAATAATGCGTGTTATTTCCCCATTTAGCTTCGCATTGGTCTTGGGTTTGTCAGCCATCAATGCCGTCGCCGCAGAGCAGGTCGTTCCACCAGCCGGATACACTCTGGAGCGGGCAGTGTTAGTCATGCGCCACGGCGTTCGTCCGCCGACCAAATCTGCACAAGCCATGGCATCGTTATCGGATCAAGCCTGGCCTGACGACGCCGCGTGGGGTGCGGCGCCGGGCGAGCTCACGCCCCACGGTGGTTTGGCAATCCGCAAAATGGGGAGTGATTTGCGTGATTTCTATGTCGGTGCGGGATTGTTGCCAGCGCTGGGTTCCATCGCTGATCAAACATTAATTTGGGCTGATAGCGCTGATCAACGGACCCGCGCAACAGGTCAAATGCTGGCGCTGGGTTTGAGCGGAAACGCGACTCAGCCAATTTCTGTGGGCTGGTCAGCTAATCATACCGATCCGCTGTTTCATGGATTAGACGAAAAGACTTGCCCGCTCGATCCGGCGGCTGAGCAGCAGGCAATACTTGCTCAGGGACCTCTCGATACACCAGAAACACGCTCAGCGTTAACACGGTTGCAAGCCATACTTGCGCCACAGGCTTGCCAGGGCAGTGCGGGAGCCTGTCTGGAAGGGCCTGGCAAACTCACTGCAGGCTCAGGAGAAGTGAAAATTTCCGGCCCTCTGTCGATCGGTGCTACCGTCTCTGAAGTGCTACTATTGGAATACGAAAATGGATTGCCGATGTCCCAGGTTGGCTTTGGACGTGCCAGCCGCGCCGATATCGAACAGCTGCAATCGATACACGAACACACGGCTAATTTAACGCGCCGCACGCCGTATATTGCCACGCGGCGTGCCTATGCATTGGCCCAGTTTATCTTGGCTGCCTTGTCGGAAAATAACGTGAATTCAACTGTGCCGACGATTAATGCGGCACAGCGCTTGATCGTATTAGCCGGGCACGATACCAATTTGTCGAACCTGGCCGGCGTGTTCGGGCTGGATTGGCACATGCCTGATCAACCCGATGTCACTGCACCGGGAACTGTGATTGCCTTTGAACGTTGGCGCGAAAATACAACCGGCAAGACGTTGTTGCGCATGCGCTTGTTTTATCAAAACATGGAACAAGTACGCAACCTGTCAGATTCGCCGGCCCGGCAAATTCCATTGCAACCCGCTGCATGTCGAGATTCGGACAACTGCGCATTGAGCCATGTTGTTAGCGAGGTAAAGGCAATCTTACCCAAAGATTGTGCAAAATAAGCCATGAGAATCTTGCTAGTCGAAGATGATGTCATGATAGGCGAAGCGCTGGTGTACGCCTTAAGCACTATGCACTATGCGACAGATTGGGTCACAGATGGCGCATCGGCCCTGTTAACGGCGAAGACACAGCACTATGATGCAATATTGCTGGATTTGGGTTTGCCGAAAATGGATGGCATTGAAGTGTTGCGCAGCTTGCGCCAATCCGGCAGCGCAACACCGGTCCTGATTGTCTCGGCCCGAGATGCGGTTGAGATGCGGATCGCCGGACTCGATCTTGGCGCCGATGATTATGTACTGAAACCGTTCGAGATCGGTGAACTGTTGGCCAGGATCAGGGCGGTGGTCAGGCGCAAAAGCGGACATGCCAACTCTCTGCTGGAAAACGGGAATTTGAGCCTGAATCTCACGACGCGTGAAGCAATTGTCGATGGTGCGGCCGTGCGTTTATCTGCGCGAGAATATGCGCTTCTTGAAGCATTGCTGATCAGACCCGGTGCGATATTGTCGCGACGGGATCTGGAAGACAGGGTCTATCAATGGGATCAGGAAGTTGAAAGCAATGCCATCGAATTTTTGATTCATGGCCTGCGTAAAAAATTGGGCGCGCAATCGATTAAGAATGTAAGAGGTTTGGGATGGATGATCTCAAAACAAAACTAAACTCATTGCAGTTCAGATTGGCATTGGCATTGGCGGTCACTATGATTGTCGCCGCCATCGCAATTGGTGCTATCGGATTCTATTCCACCCTGCATGACGCCCATGAATTACAGGATGATCACCTGCGCGATATTGCCGCCATGGTCAACGCCAATCTTATCACCGTCAACCAGCCCGATACAAATAATCCAGGCGATTTGGAAGATCCAGATGCCCATGTGATTGTACAGTTGGTAGATATCGGCCCGGTATCGCATGACTCTGTTGCAAACAACCAGATGAGATTTCCAGATGGTCTGCACGACGGATTGCAGACGATACGGGTTCAACAGACTGAGTGGCGCGTATTTGTGCAAACGCTGCAGACGGGCGGGAAATTAGTGGTGGGGCAAAAAACCGAAGCCAAGAACGAGATCGCCCGACATGCAGGACGAAAAACTCTGAAACGTATTTTGGTGGTAATTCCTTTTTTGATTTTGCTGTTGAGCTTGACGTTACGCAGGATGCTAGCGCCTTTGTCAAGGTTGGCGGCAGAATTGAATGCACGTCATGCCGAGGATATCCGGGCAATATCTGATAGGGGATTGCCCGCGGAGTTACGTCCGTTTATTTCTGCAATTAACACGGTCTTGAAAAGAATCGCCATCACGCTTGATCAGCAACGACGGTTTGTGGCGGATGCCGCGCATGAATTGCGCAGCCCGTTGACTGCGCTCACCTTGCAAACAAAAAATTTAGCGCGACAAGACATGTCGGACGAGGCGCATCATAAGCTCAACGAATTTGAGCGAGGATTGAAAAGAGCCAATGACCTGATCGATCAATTATTGAACATGGCACGCGCTCAATTGGCCGAGCCCGAGAAAATGCATGCCGTCTCATTGCAGCAGGTCGTAAGAAGTGTATTTGAAGAAATGATGCCTTACGCGGACGCAAAAAAAATCGAACTGGAATTTCGGCAAAATACTGACGTGCCACCGATCACCATCCCGGCAACTGAAATGGATGTAGTCACGTTATTGCGCAATCTGGTTGATAATGCCATTCGCTACACCGGCCCGGAAGGCAAGGTTGAAGTTGCCATTCAAGCTGATGCCTGTTGGGTTGTGCTTACAGTGCAAGACAACGGACCGGGTATACCTGTGGCGGAACGCAGCAGAGTATTTGACTCCTTCTATCGTGTACTGGGAACTGGGCAAACTGGATCAGGATTGGGATTGTCGATAGTAAAGAGCATCGTGAATAAACTCCACGGGGAAATCACCATTGATTTTTCAGATCAGTCACTGCAGAGCGGGACGGTCGTTCTGGTGAAAATCCCGCAAAGCGTACGATAACAATAATTTTATATATTTGGGAGGATCTTTTGCCTGGCTTGGATACCAGGCATTCGACTCTCTATGCTTGGGATGCGTATCGGTTTGCTTTGTTCCCAAAGTTAGACATGACTATATTTGCGCTACTTCTTTGGCAATGCAATCTGCGTAACTGGACAGTCCGGTATTGAGGGATTTGCTTCGCACCGCTTATTGATGATCATCTTGATCACGCATGATCCAACGACGCCGGCAATGATCAAGATAACCATCAGTTGAATAATCGTCAGTCCTTTTTGTTTCTTCATAATCGCTCTCTGTTCTTGTTTGTCGTATCGTCTAAAAGATGTCATAAAAACTGTTTCTTCGCTAAATCCTTAAATTTCAGGCTGCCAGTTTGGCGGAAAATGGCCTTTGACGGTGGTATTTTATTTTTCGGTATGACTTGGCTTCCACCTTAAATAATAGCTTGTGATCACATCTTCACCAGAGCAAGCCATGAGAATCCCATACGCAGTTAGTCACGTTAGCCGTTATTTTCGCTATCAATTTTGGTAGGAAAATTATTGCCAACCATAGCCATTGGGTTGCGCTCTCGATGATTATTTTGAATGAGAAAAGATTAATGCGTATGCACTTTTTGAAAAAAAACGGCAAAATTTAAAAAATAGCTTGCTATTTAGTAGTTCGCTATATATTATTCATTCCATGAACACCAAATCTGAAAAAACGATCGCAACACCGATTCTGGACGAGCAGCTTTGCTTTGCTTTGTATTCCACTTCGCTGGCGATGACCAAGCTGTACCGTAAGCTACTCAAGAAGCTGGATATTACCTATCCACAGTACTTGGTGATGATGGTGTTGTGGCAACAAGATGGAGTGACAGTATCGGAAATCGGAGAGCGTCTGTTTTTGGATTCCGCTACTCTTACGCCATTGCTGAAACGCATGGAGGCTCAGGATTTGATTATCAGAGAGCGTGCAACGCATGATGAGCGCCAGGTGATTATCACTTTAACTAAATCTGGAGATGCATTGCGGCGTTTGGCTGCAGAGGTGCCCGAGTCAATTTATTGTGCGTTTAATTGCACGCCTGACAAAGCGAAGGAAATGGGTGAGTTGAAGGATAGGATTGTTGCGGTGCGATCCGAATTGCTCAAATGAGGGTGCTGGATATTTTCGCGGAAGTTGTTTCTAATATATATCGTACGCTATTTAATAGTTGATTATTTAAATGACGTTGACGCATCTGCGTTAAACAACTGGCAGGCTCCATCTTTGATGAGAAAGTCCCGGTAGCCAATTCCAGTATTTATATAGTGTGCGATTTAATAGTGTAGATTGTTTGTGAGAACCTGGTGCCGCATAGATCGGTCACAAAGGTTCAAATTGATGTAGTAAATGTAGTTAAACCAGTGGTCGGATACGACCAGAAAATTGAAAAGGAAATTATCATGTCGATCGAAAAAGTTCTTTACCGCACAAATGCAAAATCCACAGGAGGGCGCGATGGCCGTTCAGTTTCTTCGGACGGAATATTGAACGTCAAATTATCTACGCCAAAGGAGCTTGGCGGTGCTGGCGAAGCTGGAACAAATCCTGAGCAGCTGTTTGCAGCCGGATATTCTGCATGCTTTCTGAGCGCAATCAAATTTGTCGCAGCGCATGACAAGATTCACTTGCATCCTGATACAGCAGTCGAAGCAACTGTCGGAATTGGCGCTATCCAAACTGGCTTTGGTATCGAGGTGGAATTGAAAGTTTCTTTGCCGGACCTTGATGCAAATGCGGCGGAAGCATTAATCGCCAAGGCACACGCTGTTTGCCCTTATTCAAACGCAACGCGTAACAACATCGACGTGACACTGTCATTGATTTGAAAACGACTAGTGTGTGATTGGCTAAGGATAAAACGAAGTCCAGAGGCGATCCACTTCTTTCCAAGCTTAGTAATGGAGATTTAAAAATGAAATCCAAACGTCTTTTAAATATTTTTTCTTTCTTGAGTATCTTCGGTGTCGCATCATTAGCCATTGGCGTCATGCCCGAAAGTGCCTCCGCTGCGTCGACCGAGCGCGTCAACAATGTTGTACTGGTTCACGGTGGATTCGTTGACGGTGGTGGCTGGGAGTCCGTCTACAAGTTGCTTAAAGCTAAGGGCTACAACGTGAGCATCGTTCAAAACCCGACCACGACGCTTGCAGCAGATGTGGCTGCCACCAAGGCTGTTATTGATGCCCAAAAAGGTCCAGTGGTTCTGGTCGGGCACTCGTACGGTGGTGTAGTGATTTCCGAAGCAGGAAATGACTCTAAGGTCACACGCTTGGTGTACATTGCCGCTTTCGCTGCTGACAATGGCGAATCGGTGCAAAAGCTCATCGCTAACCCTGCGCCAGGCGCACCCGTGCCACCCATCCTTCCGCCAGTCAATGGTTTCCTGATGCTCGACAAGGCAAAATTTCCGGCAGCGTTTGCAGGCGACGTGAAACCAGAGCGTGCAGCGTTCATGGCTGATGCACAAGTCCCTTGGGGAGTGGAAGCGTTAGCCGGCGAAGTCACCAACGCCGCATGGCACACCAAGCCTAGTTGGTATCTGGTGACTAAAGACGACAAAATGATCCCGCCAGATGCCCAGCGCGCGATGGCGAAACGCGCCGGCGCGACTGTGACTGAGGTGACTGGTAGCCATGCTGTGTACGAGTCGCATCCAGCGGCAGTGGCTGCAATCATCGAAAAAGCAGCGACGTCGAAGTAATATATCCATTACGCCAGCTGACATCACGCCTTGTGGGCCCGCGCCCGCAAGGCGTTGTTCTTTTGAGCCGATCACTCCAGCGCACATTATTTTGATTTTTCTTACTTATCTGAGCTGACGCACATTGATGTTGATTTTATGATCGGGGTCTCGCCATTTTTTGCGCCAAAAGTAATTTATGCCCAGCTTTCAACGTTGCCGTCTATAAGAAAGTCATAATGGCACTGCGGTTTGTATCTGGGGCGATTCCATCGGCTTTAACTTTCACTACACGAGCATAAGAATGGCTGGGCGCGATATCGTTGAAAGTGGATTTATTACAGGAACCGAACTCGAAGTTGATGGTGGGATACGATTGGCGTAATCCATTAATGGAATCATCGTATCCAGAATAGCACCTGCTCCCCCTCAATCGCGCTAGGCGGGTGAGAGGGGCAACACGAGGGAGGGATGCAGCCAGCAACACCAATAACTGAAATGCAGCATGCTGCGCACTCCCCAAAAAACTAATGATTCAGGTTATTTAAGGAGTGCAGAATTTTGTATGATGCTCGCTCATTGGGTCTCATTGCAGTGAAACAGATAACGTCGAAGGTGTCGCGGTCGAAGAGCTAAATGTGACGGCGCTACCGACTGGCGTGACGCTGGTATAGCGTAGATCAGCGGTGCCAATAACGAGTGCCAATTGATTACCGGGATCGATTTCCCAGTTGGTCGCTTCCAGGTTCATTTTGATGGCGAGCGGTGCTCCCTGTGTTGCATTGAGGTTGGTGTACGGTTTTTGGGTGATCAACTGACCGATGCCAGTTACCTGATTGACGCTGTAAAGGTAAGCAACTAATGTGAACTGGCTGCTGTTAGGAGTTACAGTAATCTGTAGTGAAGGAATCCCTAAAAGATTCTTGGTCTGAGTAAAGACCGGCCCCATCCAGACGGCTGCATTCGAGCGGTTAACCAAGCTCAATGCGACGGGGGGTGGTAAATCCAGATATCCGGTCAAAGCCCCGCTGAGTAGCACTACACCTGAAGTGGCAGCTGTCAGGTAGCCGCCAGTAATGCCATATTGCCAGTTGCCGCCGCTACCGGACGACAAGTTACCCGTGGGAAGTATGCCAAGAAAACCAGTGGGCTGCGTCAGATTATAGGTAACTGTACCTTGTTGTACTGCATTCCAGTTTGCGTAGGTTTTCCAGACACCGGTCTGGGATTTGACCTGCACCGGCTGTTGAGTATTGATACCGTTATTTACACCCTTTAGATAATGATCAAACCAGCTATTGGCTGCAGCGTAGACTTCGTTAGGCAGGCCAACAGCGCCGAGAAGTTCAGAGGTCGCATGGTCGCCATGTGAAAACATCATCATTTTCGGTACAGTAAGCTGGTTATATAAGTTGACCAATTGGCTGGGTACAAACAAGCTATCTTCAAAAGCATTGGCGACAAAGACTGCCGTGCCATTCGCATTGAGTTGGGCGACACTTGTTATTGGATCGCGTTGCGCGGCGACTGGCAGCAAGGATTGTACGGCGCCATAAAAATTTAACTTAGCAACGTTTTGATTGATCGTTTGCATCAATGGCCCAGGTTTGCCGATATAGCTGGCGAACGACAACAAACCTATGCCTTGTGTACTCGGGGTTTGATTAGCATAGAGCGAATTTTCCAGACTCGCCCACGTGCTCATTGAAGCTACCGCCTTGATGCGGGTATCGTTTTCGGCGGCGAGCAAACTGGTTCCGGCACCGTAGGAAATACCCGAGACGCCAATTTTGTTCGGATCGGAAGGGGTATGGGCCAGAGCCCAGGTGATGACGGTGCTTACATCGCCAACCGTGAGAGGCCCAGCGATATCGATATAGCCGCATTGCGGCAAAATGGCGCACCCTAAATCAAAGCCGCGTGAACTGTAGCTGACGACAATATAACCATTACTGGCTAACGTATTGGCCTCGCCGATGTACTCAATGAAATTCAGTCCCCAGCTGGAGGGCATGACAACTAATGGGAATGGGCCACTACCCTGACCAGTGGGAACCGAGACGTACGCGCCCAATCGGTAGCCATCTATGGTTGGGATCGAAACAAGGGAACCAGGTGGTGTCTGCGCCGCTACTGGCGCAACAACGGCCAATGCCACCACAAACATGACAAGTAAATTTGCAAGTTGACGCATATCATCCTCCGCGAATTATTTAAGAAAAATAAAACCAGCTAGATTTAAATGACTGTTATGACAATTGCTATTGAAGTGCAACACACCTCGTTTTTAGAGGAGTGAGAAACCACACCATGGTGTTGTTCACCATTCTCATTCCAGCCTATTTTTTGTAGGTGGAGATATGCGTGCATTGCTGACAGATTGGATTGTTTTTACGGGTAAAAAAACAGTCGCTTTTAATGACTTGGCGAACTTTTAAGACAATGACTTCCCAAGTTGGAGGTCAATAGTATTGATGCGCAGAAATATAATCAAGGGAATATTTAATTTACTAAAGATGGTTTGTTAAAACCGATTTAGTAATAAATTTTGGTGTTTTGATGTGGTTTTGAGGAGGGCGGCTCATTTCCTCAATGCCCTGATGGGTTTCAAATTGTATGAAATGAGCGGCGGCGCGATCGAGGGGAAATTATTCCGACCACAACTTTCCAGCAGTCGCCCAATTCTCACGTTTGACTTCGGAAATGATGATGTCAACAGATTCCGGCCCACAATCTAATGTTTTGCAGGTGACTTCGGTGATAGCCTGGACGAAAGCGCGTTTTTGTTCCGGGGTGCGGCCTTCAAATAATTGGACGTTGAATGTTGGCATGGGTGTTTCTCCTATTGTGGTTGGATGATGTACCTGATTAATTAAGTTTGATATGAGGGATCAAGCGCATCTAATTTGCGCAGCAGGGCTGGCCATTCGAGTTCACCTTCCGGACTGCCGTCACCCAGCAATTGATCACGGGTTTTGCGACAAATTTCTGCTGATGGCATAGTTAGCTGCGTATTGCCGGATTGCGCTTTGAGTTGAATGTCGCAGGCTTTGGTGAGTGTATCCATCAATACGTAAGCTTCTGCAATTGTGCGGCCACACACCAGGCTGCCGTGGTTGCGCAAGAACATGGCGGGAAAGTCGCCCAAGTTGCTTATCACACGGGTTTGCTCCGTTGGCGTCAACGCCAAGCCTTCATAATCGTGATAACCACATTGTTCATAAAAGCGTAAAGCATGCTGCGACAGTGGTAGCAGGCCGTCGGTTTGTGCACCGACGGCAATCGCGCTGGTATTGTGTAAATGCATGACGCAATGGGCATCCGCTTTGGCAGCGTGGACAGCACCATGTATGGCAAAGCCTGTCACATTGACGCGATAAGTGGCGTCGCCAATGATGCGCCCTTGCAAATCTATTTTGACTAAATTGGAGGCGCAAACTTCGTCGAAGCGATAACCAAATGGATTGAGCAAAAAGTGCCCTGGTTCGTTCGGCACAGCGGCAGAAATGTGCGTGTAAATCACATCGTCCCAGCCATTGATGGCGCACAAACGATAGCAGGCAGCGAGGTCTTTTCGCACTTGCCATTCGGCTGGGCTAATCGAGTGCTGTGGATCTTGATTGTTGGTTGCCATATGCTGTAGATAATATGCAAGAAGAATGAAAAATGCGCATAAAGCAAAACGCATCTGCCGAAACATATAGTTCGGCAGATGCGTTCTTGGGTTTGATCAGAACATTACACCATCAAACGGATTAGAAGCGATGACGAATCCCGACGCCAACGCTGCCGCCGCTGTTTTCGTCAGTAATTTTATCGTACATGTAATTCGCATACACATCCGTGCGTTTTGACAAGTTGTAGTCATAACCCACTGTTGCGGTATTGCGTTTGATCGACGATTCGCCTAAAGGTGCGCTAATGTCTGTGCCAGTACGCTTGGTGCCAGCCCACGATGCCAAAATCGCGCCGTGACCGAATGGAATGCTGGTACCGAGTTGGAGAGTTTTATCTTTCCAGTCTATGCCATCATTGGTGGTTTGCTGATAAGTAGCAAATAGTTTGGCAAAGTTCAAATCGTAGCTACCACCGACAAACCATGCTTTTTGACTTGGCGCAAACGGGCCTTCGCCGTCAGTAGCTTGTTGTACGTTGCCAACTTCGCCTGGTAATGGGTTGTTGATGTCGACGCGTTGATAAAACGCGGTCAACGCCAGTGGGCCATGGAAGTAGAGCACGTTGGCACCAATATTGTTTTTGCCCGTTTGACCAGCAATGCCGCCAAATTGGTAGTGCAAGTTGGCTTTTAGTCCGCTGAAATCAGGTGTGGTGTACATCAGCTCATTGCTCCATCCGGTATCACCAGCAGTGGTGTTAGCCCAGTTGGATGCATTGAATACCGGCACGTCCATGTGCATGATCAACGGTGAGAACTGGAATGAATCGCCGAACGGGTTAAACAGGATAGATGGCAAGAAGTTTGGCGCCAGATCGCGACCTACGGAAATCGCACCGAATGCACCGGATAAACCGACGTGAGCATCGCGTGAGAACATCGTTTCGTTACCATCAAAGCGACCGATTGCGCCGTTATTTGAGCGGAAAAAAGAAGTCAATTTGAAGTTGGCTTGTAAGCCATCGCCCAAATCTTCAGTACCAGAAAATCCCCACCATGATGTGGTCATGCCGCCAGCGCCGACAATGCTGGAAGCGGCGCTATCGCCACTGTATTTTTGCGAACCGACATAAGTATCGACCAGGCCGCTGACTGTGACGTTGGTGTCTGCCATTGCTGGCATGGCTACTATGGCGCTGGCACCGCCGATAAGGGCGGCGACAGCCAGTTTTACTGCTTTGAATTTATTATTTGTAGTTTGCATTGCTTGTATCTCCCTAGTTTTATGAATTGTGTTTCTTTGTGTGTTTCTTTGGTTTATCTACTGCTATTCGTGGAGCCGCCACTGCGGGCAAAAGATGTTTCAGGCTTATGGCCGTGGCGGTCTAGTGCTAATACTTATGTACACTTATTCAGTGAATGCGTTATGCCGAAAACGGGTGCGTTTTGCGCCAGTGATCTGCAATGTCAATCCGGCGTGTAATCCATACGCGATCATGTGACTGCACATAATCCAGAAAGCGCGCTAATGCCGCAGCGCGGGCTGGACGACCGACAACGCGGCAATGCAAGCCAATGGATAACATTTTTGGTTGATTTAACCCTTGTGGATCACCTTCCTGGTACAGCACATCAAAGGCATCTTTAAGGTAATCGAAAAACTGCGTGCCAGAATTGAAGCCCTGCGGAGCAGCAAAGCGCATGTCATTGGTGTCCAGGGTATAAGGAACGATCAATTGCGGTTTACTGACGACTTCGCCGTTGGCATTACTAATTTCTACGCTCTCCCAGAATGGCAGGTCATCGCCATAATGGTCGGCATCATAACTAAAACCGCCATGTTCGACTACCAGGCGACGTGTATTTGGTGAATCACGACCTGTGTACCAACCTTTAGGCGCGCTACCGGTCAGCTCTTTAATGATGTTAACGGCTTGGGCCATGTGCGCGCGCTCAGTGGCTTCGTCGATGTTTTGATAGCTAATCCAGCGTAAACCATGGCATGCAAATTCATGCCCTAATTCTTGAAATGCGGCGACAGCCTCGGGGTTGCGTTGTAGCGCGCGCGCAACACCAAAGATCGTTAATGGCAATTTGCGGTCTTCAAACATGCGCAACAAGCGCCATAGGCCGGCACGCGAACCATATTCATACAGCGATTCCATACTCATATGGCGAGCAGCAAAGCTTTGCGCACCGATGATTTCAGATAAAAATGTTTCAGAACCAGCGTCGCCATCCAGTACGCAATTTTCGCTGCCTTCTTCGTAGTTCAGTACGAATTGCAGAGCGACTCTTGCTTGATTGGGCCATTGCGCATGGGGCGGCGTACGACCATAACCGATCAGGTCGCGAGGATAGCTTGGGGAATGCTTAAGGCTGCTCATATCAACTTCTTTCTTTGTCTCGGAATCTCATTCGCGTAATACCTGCTATTTGTTGCCTTGGCGAATGTTTGTTTGATCGGATTATGTCGTTACGGCACCATTATTAATATATGTTTCGTCTTATATTCACTTATATTCTGAGGTATATCATTTGCGCGTTGGTGGTTTTTAACTGTTTTAGGGCTTACGCAAAATCGCCCCAGCTCCGCCGTTCCAGCATGTCGTACAGGCCGCGCTCGGCACGCCGTGCTGGGGCAATTTTGCGTAAGCCCTATGTTTGCATAGGGAAAAAATAATGGGCAAGTTAAGTACGCATGTTTTGGATATTACCCAAGGTAAGCCAGGCGTTGGTGTCAGCATCGAGTTGTATCGCGTCACGGCTAATGGCAAAATTTTGCTAAAGAACGCCGTAACAAATAGTGATGGCCGTTGTGATGCGCCGTTGTTGCAAAATGACGACTTGTTAGTTGGTCAATATGAATTGATTTTTGCGGCGGGTGACTATTTTGCGGGGCAAGGCGTTAATGTGCCGGCGCCACGTTTTGTTGATAAAGTTACATTGGCGTTCGGTATTGCCGATTCGTCGCAAAATTACCACGTACCATTAGTTGTATCGCCATGGTCTTATTCAACTTATCGCGGCAGTTGATCGCGCTTTAGGTTTGCTCCTGCATGATAAGCGACACAGCAAGCGACGCAAGCTGTGTCGCTTAAATAATCAAGTCATGGCGTAAAAGTCATAAAAACCAGCCACTCTCCATCCGCAGTTTGTGCTACACTTCGCGCAATATCTTGCATCAATACAAAACACTTTGATGTGAAAGATAAGTAAATTGGCATGGCGCGCTGATGTGTTTAGCGCCTCAAAGTCAGATGTTCCTGCCCCAATGCAGTACCCTAGCGGGCACCGGACAGCAGTATCAACGCGTTTCTATTGACGATAAAACTACACAGGTATCGCCTATTTTTCAGATACTTGTCGTTGACTTACTTTAAGCATCTTTTCAGCATCATTTCTGCCCAATTTCTGTAAATTTTAAAAATTTTAACTAATACGCCGTACATGGATATTGTTGAGGCTAAGAAAGTCCTCGAAACAGCGCTACTTTGTGCTCATGAGCCTTTGTCGATTAACGACTTAAAAAAGCTCTATGTGGCCTATGACGATGTCGAGAGCGAAGTTGATGCGGATACGATCAAGTCGATGCTGGAGGAATTGCGCGTCGAATGGTCCGATAAGGGTATCGAAGTGGTGTGTTTATCGACCGGCTGGCGCTTTCAAAGTCGGCCTGAGATGAAAGTTTATCTGGAGCGATTGAATCCGGAAAAGCCGCCCAAGTATTCACGCGCGACATTAGAAACATTGGCAATTATTGCCTATCGACAGCCAGTTACGCGTGGCGATATCGAAGAAATTCGTGGTGTAACTGTCAATTCGCAAACCATCAAAATGCTCGAAGAGCGCGGCTGGATTGAGGCCATTGGACATAGAGACGTACCGGGGCGTCCGGCATTATTTGCGTCTACCAAACAATTTTTGGATGATCTTGGACTGACTTCGTTGGATCAGTTGCCGCCGTTGCAGCAAGTCGCCAAAAACGACATGGCCGAAGGCACGTTACTTGAGTTGCAGGCATTTGAGGCTGATTTGGCCACTAATCTGGCGCAAAATTCAGTTGATCCGGCGGCAGGAGTAGAATTGAATGAGGCGCCACCAGACAATGTCTCCAATAGCTCCACTGAAGTCATAGAGGTTGCAGCAATTTCAGAGCCCATGGCGCTGGTGGCTGAGCAAGTAGTTGAAGATAGCCCCATTGAATTGGCAGAGACTGCAGAGGCAATATTAAAAGAAGTAACTGTTGAAGTAGCATTTGTACCGAACGACATTCCCACCAATGACCTTGCATCCGAAGCTATGGATATTGAATCGATAGCTCACCCTACGCCCGGTCAGCATAACTAACACTTGAATAATGAATCCACCTAGTTCTAAAGATGCGACTACCGTCGACGCGACAGCAACACCCGAGTTGAAGGTCAAGAAACCGAGAGCGCCACGCAAGGTTGCCACTAAGGTGGCGGCAGAGGCTGCGGTCATCAGTGATGATGCGCCAGCGACAACAGCGGTCAAAAAAACGAGAAAAAAAGTCGCCGAATTAGCTGTTGATGCAGAAGTTAGTCAGCCTGCGCCACGTACTCCGCGCAAAAAAGCGGTGCCTAAAGAAGTGAGTTCTGAGGTTGTTGTGTCAGAAGCGGTCAAGGTGCAAGAGTTCGTGCCAGTGTCGAATGAGGCGGTATCAGTTGAACAATCCGCAGAAAAGCCGGTGCGACGTGGTGTGCGTGGCCCACGTGCGATGCGTAGCAACCGTGCGGCTCAGCGCGCGCAAGAAGCTGCTGCAGCGGCAGTTGCCGATGTAGCGACAAGCTCTGCAAGTGATGCGGTGCCTGTGCAAGCGGAAGGCGGCGAAAGTAATGCTGCAGCGGCGATCCCGCGTGGCGAGCGAAATGTTCGTGAGCCGGGTGAGAGAGATCGTCGTACTGGTAATAAGTCGAATAATGTAAATCCGCGCGATCGTCAGCAAAATAAAAAACCGCATAACCGGCAAGGTGAGCAGCAAGGTCGCCCCGGTCAAAAAGGCGGGCAGAAAGCAACGCCTGCTGCCGCTGCGGATGAGGTTTTCTCTTTCGTTACCTCAGAAGATTTTGATAGTCTGGTAACTGAAGATGAAAGTCGTGCCACCAGCCGTCAAGCGCCAAAAAATGTGCGTCGGGATTTAACAGCGGATGATGATGCGCCGAAATTGCATAAAGTATTGGCTGACGTTGGTCTGGGTTCGCGTCGTGATATGGAAGAATTGATTATCGCTGGCCGGGTATCGGTCAATGGTGAGCCCGCGCATATAGGTCAGCGCATCTTGCCGACTGATCAAGTGCGTATTAACGGCAAATTGTTGCAGCGCAAAGTTTCCACGCGTCCTCCGCGGGTACTGGTTTATCACAAACCAGCGGGTGAAATCGTCAGTCATAACGATCCGGATGGTCGCCCATCTGTGTTTGATCGTTTGCCGAACATGAAGGCCGCCAAATGGTTGGCAGTAGGTCGTCTCGATTTTAATACGGAAGGTTTGTTGCTATTTACCACTTCAGGTGACCTGGCTAACAAATTAATGCACCCGCGTTACAACATCGATCGTGAATATGCGGTGCGTACTCTGGGTGAGTTAGAGCAGGGCATGCGTCAAAAATTATTGGCCGGTGTCGAACTGGAAGATGGTTTGGCGCAGTTCTCTAAAATCGCCGATGGTGGCGGTGAGGGTATTAATAAGTGGTATCGCGTCACGATTGGCGAAGGTCGTAATCGTGAGGTACGTCGGATGTTCGAGGCAATTGGCTTGACTGTTTCGCGACTGATTCGTACTCGTTATGGCGCAATGACTTTGCCTCGCGGCTTAAAGCGTGGTCGCTGGGAAGAGCTGGATGAAAATGACGTGCGTGCCATGATGGCTGCCAACGGCTTGGAGAAAGCTGCCTCGCCGAAAACGGGCGCTGGCGGTAAAGATCGCCCATCGAGAGGTGCTGGGCCAGGTCAAGGGCAAAGCCGTGAGCCGAATGGTAATCGCGCCGGGGGTAATTACGCCGGCAACTCAACATCTAAGTTCGGGCAAAATTCGGGCCAAGGTTTTGGCGGTGGTTATGGTCAGCAAGGTCAGGGGCAAAAGCGTGGCCCTAACCAAGGTCCGGGAGGGCGCCCTCAAGGTCAGCGCAGTCGTCAGCCTGATCCATTGCAAACTGCGCTAGGTTTTCCCGATGCCGGCCAGCAGCGTCGAAATAATACGCGTCCAGCAAGGCCGGGCGGCAGAGGTCCTGCAACGCCAGGCGGCTATCAAGGCGCACCAAGCGGTGGACGTCGTCGTCCGCGCTGATAAAAAATAGTTGTTTTGTTCCTTGCAGGGAGTTGTCAAATTGTTATGTAAAGCAGGCCTGGCGTAACAAAAGATAGTTTCTACATTGCGATAGCTATGCTAATCGCTTATAATCTGCAAGTTAACGGAAGTTGTTTCACAATCAGTCTGTGAAATCTTCGTCTGAAGCAATGCGAGCATAGACAAGCCAAAGCAGTACAAGCTTGATGCAAGCGATAAGAAGATGGGCTGATGCCCATTTTTTTTTTGCTCAACGATTGTGAAGCATCTTGTTTCAAATGCGCGGAGCACGCGCTGGCTTGATAGAAACAAGCGCTAAACAAGAGTCGGTACAGGCATAAATAATTATTAGGAGAATCTCCTTGCAGCTACAGGAATTGATAGAAAAAACCGTGGTTGGCATGGGCTACGAGTTGGTCGAGTTCGAAAAAGCCGCGCGTGGTTTGTTGCGTGTGTATATCGATCTGACTGCCGAAAATGCTGCGCCAGATGAAGATGGTGTGCCGGCATCGATCACCGTAGAAGATTGTGAAAAAGTGACGCATCAATTGCTGCATGTATTAACGGTCGAAAATGCGGTTTACGAACGCTTGGAAGTGTCGTCACCTGGCCTTGATCGGCCGTTGAAGAAGCTGGCAGACTATACGCGTTTTGTAGGTAAGGAAGTCATCATCAAATTACGTTTACCTATGCCAGGCGCAGCGCACCGGAAAACTTTCCAAGGTGTTTTGCAAGCGCCGGATGGTGAAAATTTGAAACTCGAATTTGTAGCAAACGATGGGTCGTCAGCATTACTGGATTTTATGCTGGCTGACGTGGACAAGGCACACTTGGTGCCACAAGTGAATTTTAGGAGTCGCAAAGCATGAGTCGCGAAATTTTATTGTTGGTCGATGCGCTCGCGCATGAAAAAAACGTCGACCGAGACGTCGTGTTCGGTGCACTAGAACACGCACTTGGGCAAGCAACCAAGAAGCGCTATGAAGGCGATGTGGATATTCGCGTGGCTATCGACAGAGAAACTGGCGAATTCGAATCCTTCCGTCGTTGGTTGGTTGTGCCCGATGAAGCTGGTTTGCAAATGCCAGATCAAGAAATTTTATTATTTGAAGCACTCGAGCAGATTGAAGGCGTAGAAGTCGATGACTACATCGAAGAGCCTATCGAGTCAGTGGAATTCGGCCGTCGTTTTGCGCAAGATACTAAGCAAGTCGTATTGCAAAAAATCCGTGATGCTGAGCGTGAGCAGATTCTGGCTGATTTCCTGGAACGTGGCGATTCGCTGGTGACTGGCACGATCAAACGGATGGAGCGCGGCGACGCGATTGTTGAATCCGGCAAGATCGAAGCTCGTCTGCCACGCGACCAAACGATTCCTAAAGAAAATCTGCGTATTGGCGATCGCGTCCGCGCCTATATCTTGCGCGTTGATCGCAATGCCCGTGGACCACAAGTGATTTTGTCGCGCACTGCACCAGAATTCATCAAGAAATTGTTTGAGCTGGAAGTGCCGGAAATTGAACAAGGTACGCTGGAAGTGAAATCAGCTGCTCGTGATCCGGGCGTGCGCGCCAAGATTGCCGTGTTTACTAATGACAAGCGGATTGATCCTATCGGCACTTGCGTCGGTATGCGTGGTTCACGCGTGCAAGCCGTGACTGGCGAGTTGGGCGGCGAACGTGTTGATATCGTGTTGTGGTCAGAAGATCCAGCCCAATTTGTGATCGGCGCATTGGCCCCGGCCAACGTCTCATCCATTGTTGTGGATGAAGAAAAACACGCTATGGATGTAGTTGTTGATGCCGAAAATCTGGCGATCGCGATTGGTCGTGGTGGTCAGAATGTACGCTTGGCAGCTGAGTTGACCGGTTGGCAAATCAATATCATGACAGCGGAAGAATCGGCAGACAAGTCGGCGTTGGAAACAGCTGCGACACGCGCGCTGTTCATGGAAAAGCTCGACGTTGATCAGGAAGTTGCTGACATTCTGGTAGATGAAGGTTTTGCCAGCCTGGAAGAAATCGCTTATGTGCCAATTAGCGAAATGTTGGACATCGAATCCTTCGATGAAGATACCGTCAATGAATTGCGTACCCGTGCACGTGATGCCTTGGTAACAGAGGCGATTGCTTCTGAAGAAGGTATGGAAGGCATGGAAGATGCACTTGCTAATTTCGAAGGCATGGACCGTGTAGTGGCTGGTAAGTTGGGCTTGGCAGGTGTTAAGACGTTGGCTGCGTTTGCTGCTTTGGCCTATGACGAATTCGGTGCGATTCTGGCCTTACCGTCAGAGCGTGCCCGTCAATTGATTAAAGAAGAATTTAAAGATGTGACTGACGATGAGATGAAACTTATCGATGGTAAGTACGATGATCGTGCCAAGGCTTTACAAGCTAAAGCATGGAACCTTGCGGAAGCCAAGTGATCCGCGAGGTTCCCATGTCGTCTACCGCGCCACATAGAAAAAGAGGACTGAATGGCGAGTAACAATGTAGCCCAATTTGCCACCGAGCTGAAGATGCCAGCGGATTTGCTATTAACGCAATTGCGCTCAGCAGGTGTCACTAAAGAATCAACTGAAGATACTTTATCGAAAGAAGATAAGGATCGTCTGCTGGAGCATCTGCGTCGTTCACACGGCGCTAGCGCCGATAGTGAAAAAAAGAAAATCACTTTGACGCGTAAAGAAACCACTGAAATCAAGCAGGCTGATGCTACTGGAAAGTCACGCACTATCCAGGTTGAAGTGCGTAAAAAGCGCACTTTTGTTCAGCGTGATGAACCAGCGGTAGCAAGCCCAGCAGCAGTCGCTTCCGACACAACTGAATCTGCAGCACCGGTGGTTGACGAGGCAGAAGTTGCTCGTCGGGCTGAAGATGCTCGCCGTCAAGCTGAGTTAATCGCTCAGCAAGAAGCTGACTTGCGCGAAAAGCAAGAGCATTTGGCCAAACTTGAAGCTGAAAAAATAGCGCAAATTAAAGCTGCGCAAAAAGCTGAGATCGAAGCCAAAAAAGCCGAAGCTGAAGCGAAAAAAGCGGCTGAAGCAGCCGCCGTAGTTGCGGCAGCAGCACCAGTTGCACCGGCAGCCGAAAAAGCGGCGACGCCTGCGCCAACGCCAGCACAAGTGGCTGATGCAGCCAATGTGGCCGCGGCAGCAGCAGAGCAGGAAGAGAAAAAGCGCGTAGCGGCTGAAGAGGCGAAGCAAAAAATCGCCGATACAGCCAAAGAAGCTGCGGCAAAAACTGCCGCCAATGATCTGGCACGTAAAGCAGTGCAAGATGAAGTAGCGCAGATCAAAGCCATGATGAACGCGCCACGTCGCGTGATCAAGGCGCCAGAGCCTGTGGTTGCTGCTCCAGTGGCCGCTGCCAAAGCACCTGCTGGCACCTTACATAAACCAGCTGATAAAAAGCCGGGCGAGAAAAAAGACGAGAAAAAACCCGTGGTCGACAAAAAATCGATCAAATCGGCGAACGTTTCCTCGACTTGGTCTGACGATAGTAAAAAACGTGGTGCTGGCATCAAAACCCGTGGCGGCCCAGCGGCTGGTACTGGTCGTGACGGCTGGCGCAGTGGTGGTAAAGGCGGTCGTCGCGGTAATTCGCAAGCAGATGATCATGAAAGCAATTTCCAGGTGCCGACCGAAGCAGTGGTCAAGGACGTCTATGTTCCTGAAACCATTACTGTTGCAGAACTAGCGCACAAAATGTCGGTGAAGGCGTCAGAAGTCATCAAGCATTTGATGAAGCTGGGACAGATGGTCACCATCAATCAGGTACTGGATCAAGAAACATCAATGATTCTGGTCGAAGAAATGGGCCACACGGCACATGCAGCCAAGCTCGATGATCCAGAGGCTTTATTGGTCGATGGCGAAGAGCAGGAAGATGTTGAGCAATTTCCACGCGCACCAGTGGTTACCGTCATGGGTCACGTTGACCATGGTAAAACTTCATTGTTGGATTACATCCGTCGTTCTAAAGTGGCTTCTGGTGAAGCTGGTGGTATTACCCAGCACATCGGTGCATACCACGTTGAAACACCAGGCGGAATGATCACTTTCCTTGATACACCAGGTCATGAAGCCTTTACGGCGATGCGTGCACGTGGTGCTAAAGCGACAGATATCGTGATTCTGGTGGTGGCTGGTGATGATGGTGTGATGCCACAAACTAAAGAAGCGATTGCCCATGCAAAAGCTGCTGGCGTACCGCTGGTGGTTGCTGTCACTAAGATGGATAAACCTGGTGTTAACATGGATCGCGTCAAGCAGGAATTGATCGCTGAACAAGTTGTGCCAGAAGAATATGGTGGTGATGCTCCGTTCGTAGCAGTATCGGCCAAAACGGGTATGGGCGTTGATGCCTTGCTAGAGCAAGTACTGTTGCAAGCCGAAGTGCTGGAATTGAAAGCGCCGGTGGCTTCGTCAGCACGTGGTCTGGTAGTAGAAGCACGTCTTGATAAAGGTCGTGGTCCGGTTGCAACCATCTTGGTGCAATCAGGTACATTGAAGCGCGGTGATGTGGTCCTGGCTGGCTCTGCTTATGGTCGTGTTCGTGCCATGACAGATGAAAATGGTAAGGCGATCACCGAAGCTGGTCCGTCGATTCCAGTTGAAATTCAAGGCCTGACCGAAGTGCCGGTGGCTGGTGAAGAAGTGATGGTCATGGCCGATGAGCGCAAAGCGCGTGAAATCGGTTTGTTCCGTCAAGGTAAGTTCCGTGACGTGAAACTGGCTAAGCAACAAGCTGCCAAGCTGGAAAATATGTTCGAGAACATAGGCGAAGGCGAAGTCAAAAACCTGCCTATGATCATCAAGACCGATGTGCAAGGTTCACAAGAAGCGCTGGTTCAATCGTTGCAGAAATTGTCGACCGGCGAAGTACGAGTGCAAGTGGTTCACGCTGGCGTTGGTGGTATCAGCGAATCAGACGTCAATCTGGCAGTGGCAGCGAAAGCAGTCATCATCGGCTTTAACGTTCGTGGCGATGCGCAGGCACGCAAACTGGCAGAAGCCAATGGCGTTGATATCCGTTACTACAGCATTATTTACGATGCAGTAGACGAAATCAAAGCAGCGATGTCCGGCATGTTGGCACCAGAGAAGCGCGAGCAATCATTGGGCTTGGTCGAAATTCGTCAAGTACTGCTGGTCAGCAAGGTCGGCGCGATTGCAGGTTGCTATGTACTCGAAGGTTTGGTCAAGCGCGGTGCTTCGGTACGCTTGTTACGCAACAACGTGATTGTCTGGACAGGCGAATTGGATTCCTTGAAGCGCTTCAAAGACGACGTAAAAGAAGTTCGCGCTGGTTTCGAATGCGGTCTGACACTGAAGAACTTCAACGACATCAAAGAAGGCGATCAGCTTGAAGTGTTTGAAGTCGAAGAAATCGCTCGTACACTGTAATTGCGTGCAAGCTTAGTAAGGACACTTGGTACTAGCAATTCGGTACTAGCAATTTAGTGCAAGTAATGATCGGGCTTAATTGAATAATTAAGCCCGATTGTTTTTTGGTGTAACCTGTTCTAGCTATGTGATGGGTGAAGCATTGTGCTCACCGATTATGTAAAAAATACAACGAAATGAAATTATGGCTAAAAATAGCAAATCTATCCCGTCGCGCGGTCTGCGCGTAGCGGATCAAATCCAGCGTGATTTGTCTGTCATCATTGCTTCTGAACTAAAAGACCCGCGGGTTGGCATGGTAACGATCACAGAAGTGCAATTGACGCCGGATTATGCGCATGCCAAAGTGTTTTTCACTATGCTCAATGACGATCCTGCAGCGATTAAGAATACCTTGGATGCTTTGAGTAATTCAGCCGGTTTTTTGCGGAATCAACTCGGCCGCGTTTTGAGAATTCATACATTGCCGACATTGCATTTTCATCATGATAGCTCCACAGCGCGTGGTCAGGAAATGTCACGTCTGATTGACGAGGCTAATGCCACCCGCGCTAAGGACGACGATCAGGAATAAACCCCTGGGTTGCACGTTTCATTTCACATATCAACGTTCAAAAAGTCAGATAGTCTATGGCGTCAACTTCGCCCAAAAAAATTCGTATTCCTCTTAACGGTGTTTTATTGCTAGATAAACCAGTTGGTTTTTCTAGCAACGATGCCTTGATTAAAGCCAAGCGATTATTGAACGCGCCGAAGGCTGGCCACACCGGTACGCTTGATCCATTCGCTACCGGCGTATTGCCATTGTGTTTTGGTGAGGCCACCAAATTTTCCCAGGACTTATTAGAGTCCGATAAAACCTATGAGGCGGTGATCCATTTCGGCATTACCACGGCGACCGGGGATACTGAAGGTGAAGTCCTGACAACGAGCGAAGTCAATGTGACGCCCGAGCAGATAGCTGCCGTGTTGGCAAGATTTCGTGGCGATATCAAACAGATTCCACCGATGTATTCCGCACTTAAACGTGATGGCAAACCGCTGTACGAATATGCGCGCGCCGGCATTACGTTAGAACGCGAAGCACGCGACGTCACCATTCATATGCTGGAATTTTTAGACTATCAGGCACCATTTTTACGTGTGCGGGTAGCCTGCAGCAAAGGCACCTACATTCGGGTATTGGGTGAGGATATTGGCGCAGCCTTGGGTTGCGGTGCACACTTACAAGAGTTGCGACGTATCCAAGTCGGCCATTTAACGTTAGCTGGCTGCATTACGCTGGACACGTTATCAGATACACCGGAAGAAGAGCGACGGCAATTATTGGCGCCGGTAGATAGTCTTTTATCGTCGTTTCCAGAAATAGTCTTGTCAGACGGATTAGCGCAGCGGTTTTTGCAAGGTCAACGTCTGACATTGGAAAAAGAAGGCGTGAAGCTCCCTGAGTCAGCTGGGCGAGTGCGCGTTTATCGATTGTCGGAAATGGATGGCAACACGAATGTCGAACCAGTGCGACAATTGTTAGGAACGGCACAGCTACACGACTACGGTGTTTTAGCACCAGAGCGCTTGATCGCCACCGCATGATGGCGTAATAATGCAGGTATAGAAGCGCAGACTTCTGACATTTTTACAACAAACGGCAGTGCAAGTTATTGAAATTGCACGGCTTTTTAGATTCCGAAAATACGTTCTTGCACTGCGTCATGCTATAATGCGCGGCTTCCCGAATTCCGCTGTAAGTAAGCCCACATAGCTGTTTATACATTGTTGCCCCTCCTAGTCGTACAGGCGTACTGTCTGCGTCGGGGGCGCCTAATCAAAACAGCTATGCGGCCTTACTTATTTACCGGATTACCCGGGTTTTTTGAACAGCGGCAGGTTTGTTTGATTGTGACAACTTCGCGCAACACATCGTGTGACGATATTGTTGCGACTTATTTGTAACGTTATTTACACCGTCACTCGCCACATTCGTTGTTCCGTTGTTCATTACTGAATTCCTCAATCTTCCATATTTAATATGTCAAACTCAAAACGCGCTATCCGCAACATCGCCATTATTGCCCACGTTGACCATGGCAAAACCACGCTAGTTGACCAATTATTGCGTCAATCTGGTACTTTCCGCGACAACCAACAAGTCGATGCTCGCGTGATGGATTCGAACGATATCGAAAAAGAACGCGGTATCACGATTTTGTCGAAGAACTGCGCAGTCGAATACAAAGGCACGCACATCAACATCGTTGACACCCCGGGCCATGCTGACTTTGGCGGTGAAGTGGAACGTGTATTGTCGATGGTTGATAGTGTTCTATTGCTGGTTGATGCGCAAGAAGGCCCGATGCCACAAACGCGTTTCGTGACACGTAAAGCATTGGCGCTAGGCCTGAAACCTATCGTTGTCGTGAACAAGGTTGATCGTCCTAATGCACGTCCGGAATGGGCAGTGAACGCGACTTTTGAATTGTTCGACAAGCTCGGCGCAACTGATGAGCAATTGGATTTCCCAATCATTTACGCATCAGGTTTGAGCGGTTATGCAGGTTTGACTGAAGACGTTCGCTCAGGAAATATGGAGCCTTTGTTTGACGCTATTCTGGAACACGTTCCAGCACGTGAAGATGATCCTGATGCACCTTTGCAATTGCAAATCACTTCGTTGGAATACTCATCGTACGTCGGAAAAATTGGCGTTGGCCGTATTCTTGCTGGTCGCGTTAAAGCTTTGCAACAAGTGGTCTTCATGAATGGTCCTGAAGATACGCCGAAAAAAGCCAAGGTTAACCAAGTATTGACATTCCAGGGTCTGGATCGCGTTTTGGTTGACGAAGCGCAAGCTGGCGATATCGTGCTGATTAACGGTATCGAAGATTTGAGTATCGGTAGCACGATTTGCGCACCAGATGCACCAAATGGTTTGCCGATGTTGAAAATCGATGAGCCGACTTTGTCGATGAACTTTATGGTTAACAGTTCGCCGTTGGCAGGCCGCGAAGGTAAGTTTGTTACTACGCGTCAGATCAGAGATCGCCTGGAAAAAGAATTGCGGGCGAATATGGCATTGCGCGTTGAGCAAGATCCAGATAACGATTCAACATACAAAGTTTCAGGTCGTGGTGAGTTGCATCTGACAATTTTGATTGAAAACATGCGTCGTGAAGGCTTTGAATTGGCTGTGTCGCGCCCTCAGGTTGTATTCAAAGAAATCAATGGCGTACGTAATGAGCCATTTGAAATGCTGAGCGTTGACGTTGAAGAAGAAAATCAAGGCGGCGTGATGGAAGAGTTGGGCAAACGTCGCGGCGATTTGCAAAACATGGAATCGGATGGTAAAGGCCGTACACGTTTGGAATACCGTATTCCAGCACGTGGTCTGATCGGCTTCCAGGGCGAATTCATGACGTTAACCCGTGGTACAGGTTTGATGAGCCACGTGTTCGATGACTACGCACCAGTTGATAACAGCAAGAGCGGTGACTTGGGTGTGCGTCGCAATGGTGTTCTGATTTCCCAAGATGATGGCGCTGCTGTAGCTTATGCGATTTGGAAATTGCAAGATCGCGGTCGTATGTTTGTTAGCCATAACGATCCAGTGTATGAAGGCATGATCATCGGTATTCACTCACGTGACAACGATTTGGTTGTGAACCCGATTAAAGGTAAGCAATTGACTAACGTGCGTTCATCAGGTACTGACGAAGCGGTACGTTTGGTACCGCCAATCGAGATGTCATTGGAATACGCGGTAGAGTTTATTGCTGATGATGAATTGGTTGAAGTCACACCAAAAAGCATCCGTCTGCGTAAGCGTCACCTGAAAGAAAACGATCGTAAAAAAGCATCGCGCGACGCATAATTGTTGCTTGATGTTGTTGGCGTGCGAATGACTATCGCAGGTTAGACATATTCAGTAGTACCGACCCGTCAATCTTGTGAGGCCAATGTGCTTTGCAATATTGACGGGTTTTTTCATGGCATTTCAGTAAAGAATGAATGTGGAAAAACCCCATTTCATTTTGTTATAGCCAGCTTTGACTTTAGCTTCAACTTCAGTGTGAACTTCTGCAAATGACTTATCGCAAACGAACAATTAGCGTTGCCCCGATGATGGATTGGACAGATCGGCATTGCCGCATGTTCCACCGTCAAATCACGCGCCATACCTGGCTGTACACCGAGATGGTGACCACCGGTGCCTTGTTGCATGGTGATGTGCCGCGCCATCTGGATTTTAATGATGAAGAGCATCCCGTCGCATTACAACTCGGCGGCAGCGAACCTGCTGATCTGGCAAAAAGTGCAAAACTTGGCGAACAATGGGGCTACGACGAAATCAATTTGAATTGCGGTTGCCCATCTGAGCGCGTGCAAAAAGGTGCCTTCGGTGCTTGTCTGATGGCTGAAGCGAACCTTGTGGCTGACGGTGTCAAGGCGATGCGCGATGCGGTTGATATTGATGTCACCGTCAAACATCGCGTCGGCATTGATGAAATTGAGCATTACGACTTCGTCAGAGATTTTGTTGGAACGATAGCTGATGCTGGTTGCAAGACGTTTATTGTTCATGCGCGCAACGCGATTCTGAAGGGCCTTAGCCCGAAAGAAAATCGCGAAATACCGCCTTTGAAATACGATTTTGCCTATCAATTGAAACGTGATTTTCCTGCGCTGGAAATCATCATCAATGGGGCGATTAAAACTACTGCAGAAATCGACCTCCACTTGCAGCATGTCGATGGTGTCATGCTTGGTCGTGAGGCTTATCATAATCCGTATTTGATGGCCGATTTCGATGGGCGATATTACGATGATCATGAAATTACGCCGAAGTCGCGCGCAGAAATATTACAAGCGATGATGCCGTATATCCGTCAACAATTGGCCTTGCATGGCAATGATGGTAAAGGTCTGCGTTTAAACAGTATTACGCGCCATATGTTAGGTTTGATGGCGGGATTGCCGGGTGCCAGAAGTTACAGACAGGCTTTGTCTGATTCTAAAAAACTGGCTTTGGGTGATCCGGCATTATTGCTAGAGGCGATGGCAAGAATGCAACCATTGGCTGCGTAATCTGGTTTCTGACGGCATTTATCGAATAATGAAATCTATTAAAATGGCGAGATGGCTTTAACCCAAGCTTGATCGTTTTCTTATTTCAAGGCAAAAACATGTCAATTGCAACAACCGAAGAAATCATTGCTGAATTACGCGCCGGTCGTATGGTGATACTGGTCGATGAAGAAGATAGAGAAAATGAAGGCGATTTAGTCCTGGCCGCCGATTTCGTGACGCCGGAAGCAATCAACTTTATGGTGAAACATGCGCGTGGCCTGGTTTGTCTGACGCTGACTGAAGAGCGTTGTGACTTGCTGGATTTGAGCATGATGACCAGTCGTAATGGCACCGCTTATGGCACCAATTTCACGGTCTCGATTGAAGCCGCAGAAGGTGTTACAACCGGTATTTCAGCGGCAGACCGTGCCCGCACTATCCAGGTTGCGGTAGCAAAAAATGCTAAGCCGAGCGACATCGTTCAGCCCGGCCATATTTTCCCGCTCAAAGCCAAAAAGGGCGGCGTGTTGATGCGTGCTGGTCATACTGAGGCGGGCTGTGATTTAACTCACATGGCAGGTTTGACACCAGCGTCAGTGATTTGCGAAATCCTGAAGGAAGACGGCACTATGGCACGTTTGCCAGATTTGCTGGAATTTTCAAAAGAGCATAATTTAAAAGTCGGCACGATTGCCGATTTGATTCACTATCGAAGCCAGCATGAAAGCGTGATTGAGCGTTTGGCTGAACGCACCACCCAAACTGCACAAGGCAGTTTCAGAACCATTGCTTACCGCGATACGCCTAGCGGCAGTGCGCATTTGGCGCTGGTGCATGGCACACCAACTGCGGATGTAGAAACGCTGGTGCGTGTGCATCAACCAGTATCGGTTCTGGATTTGTTGGAAACTGAAGCGACTAATCACTCCTGGAATATGGCATCGGCTTTGCAGGCAATTGCGGCCTCGCCGTGTGGAGTTGTGGTGTTGCTCAATTGCGAGCAATCGGCAGAACAGATTTTCGATAAGTTTTCAGCACTCGATGCATGCGATAAAGGGATTAAAGCACCGGCTCCGCGGGTTGATTTACGCACTTACGGTATTGGTGCTCAAATTCTGAAAGATTTAGGCGTCGGCAAAATGAAGTTGCTGGCAAGTCCAAGAAAAATGCCTTCGATGGCGGGTTTTGAGTTAGAAGTAACTGGCTATCAAAATAAACCGAATAGTTAATGCACTGCTTTCGGAACCGATTGCGCGACACAATATTGTGCTGGTCGCTACGCTCCGAAAGAAGTCTAAATAAGGTAAGGGTGCGGCAAGCCGTGCCCGCAACGATTCATAATTTGTTGTAATTGTTTGTTGTAAAAAATGTTGTAACTAAGGCGCGCTGCGCAAAAAGGAAAGCCATGACAGTCGGAACTTATGAAACTAACCTCAACGGTGCAGGTTTGCGTATCGGTATTGTGCAAGCGCGTTTTAATGAAGATGTTTGCCACGGTTTATTGTCAGCTTGTTTAGGCGAATTACAACATCTGGGCGTAGACGATGCCGATATCTTGCATGTCACCGTTCCTGGCGCGTTGGAAATTCCGCTGGCATTGCAAAAATTGGCAGAAACCATGCAATTTGATGCGTTAGTGGCATTGGGCGCAGTGATTCGCGGAGAGACTTATCACTTTGAATTAGTCTCGAACGAATCAGGTCGCGGCATCAGTGAAGTCGGTTTGGAATTCGGTATTCCGATCGCCAATGCAGTCTTGACGACTGAGAATGATGAACAAGCAGAAGTACGCATGAAAGAAAAAGGCGTTGATGCCGCGCGTGTAGCAGTGGAAATGGCAAATTTGTCTATCGCACTGGAAGAATTGGCTGAGTCAACTGGTGACGAAGAAGAGTAAAAACGGAAAAAATGATGACTAACAAAACGCAATCTACCCATGCCAATCCAAGCAAGAACCGCACACCTCGTCACCGGTCGCGTGAGTTTGCGCTGCAAGGTTTATATCAATGGTTGCTGAGCAATGAAGATGTGCACGACATTCATGCCAACATCCGTGAAGCGCATGGCTTTGATAAAGCCGATGTGGAGCATTTCAATGCCTTGTTGTTTGGTGCGGTAAAAGATGCAACGTCGCTACGTGCGGAATTGGCACCGTTGATAGACCGCAAAATTACGGAACTATCGCCTATTGAGCATGCGGCGTTATTGATCGGTGCATTTGAGTTGCAGAACCATCTGGAAATTCCGTACAAAGTTGTGATCAATGAAGCCGTTGAATTGACTAAGTCATTTGGTGGAATTGATGGTCATAAATATGTTAACGGTGTGCTGGATAAATTTGCTGCGAAAGTGCGGCAGACAGAGATCAACGCAAAGCATCGCGTTTAAGCATCGTTTTATGCATAGCTAATTCAAAATAACCGATTTGAAAATTATCGCCGTCCCCGCGAACGCGGGGATCCAAGTTGCATAAGATGGATTTCCGCGTTCGCGGGAATGACGAGGTGATTTTTCAATCGGTTATTAGACATTATTTATTCAAAAATTATCACTACATTTCCCTATGAATTTAGCCAACCTCGCTTCTCGCCTCGACAATATTGCGCCGTTCCATGTCATGGAATTGGCAAAAATGGCTGCCGCTTTGGAGCAGCAAGGCCGGCATATTATTCATATGGGTATTGGCGAACCCGATTTTACTGCGCCGCCATTGGTCGTTGCCGCGGCGACGCAGGCTATGAATGACGGCAAAATGCAGTACACCTCTGCTACCGGTTTGCCCGCTTTGCGTGCTGCGATTTCCGATCACTACAGAAGTGTGTATGGATTGGAAATTACGCCGTCACGTATCGTGGTCACGGCTGGAGCATCGGCCGCATTGTTGTTGGCGTGTGCGGCGTTGGTGGAGAAGGGCGCAGAAGTGTTGATGCCGGATCCATCTTATCCTTGCAATCGACATTTCGTTGCGGCGTTTGATGGTGTGGCGCAGATGATTGCCAGCGGGCCTGAGCAACGTTTTCAATTATCCGACGAGGCGGTACGCTTACATTGGAGCGCCGCTACGCGTGGGGTTTTGTTGGCATCGCCGTCAAATCCAACTGGCACATCCATTCTGCCAGATGAGTTGGCAAAAATTCTTGCTACTGTGCGCGAGAAAAATGGTTTCGCCATTGTGGATGAGATCTATCAAGGATTGACTTACGATGCTCAACCGTTCTCGGCCTTGTCTCTCAGTGATGATGTGATCGTTATCAATAGCTTTTCCAAGTATTTCAATATGACAGGCTGGCGATTAGGCTGGTTAGTTTTGCCGGAAAAACTGGTGCCGCAGATCGAAAAATTGGCGCAAAACTTATTCATTTGCGCGTCATCTATCGCACAACATGCCGCGTTGGCTTGTTTTGAACCGGCATCGCTGGCTATTTATGAAGAGCGTAAGGCTGAATTTAAACGTCGTCGCGATTTTTTGGTCCCAGAGTTGATCGCACTTGGTTTTAAAGTGCCGGTAATTCCAGATGGTGCCTTTTATATTTATGCGGATTGCAGCGCATTGGCTGATGATGCTGATCATCTGGTCAAAGGGATCATGCAGGAAGTCGGCGTGAGTGTGGTTTCCGGATTGGATTTCGGCGCTTTTACCGCGCCTAACTACATTCGCCTGTCATACGCAACATCGATGGAAAATTTACAAGAAGCGGTGCGACGCTTAAGGAAATTTTTTGGCAAAGAGGATGTTTGATGCTTTGCCGCTGATAACCGGTTTTGTGCAAGTTTTATTAAGAAAAAATTAAAAAAATAACGTCATATTTCTGGTTACAGCAATTTCCCGCACTGATAACATAGTCGTCTCACTCAGTTTAATAACGGAGACTTTTATGCAATTCGCCTTTCCCCCACAGCAAGCAGTTGTCCCGATTGAAGGTAGTGAAGCACTTTTTCCGGTGCATCGCATTTACTGTGTAGGCCGTAATTACGCTGAACATGCGAAAGAAATGGGCCATAGCGAGCGTGAAGCGCCATTCTTTTTTATGAAGCCAGCCGATGCAGTTTTGCCAGTGGCAAGTGGTAGCGTCGGCGAAATGCCTTATCCATCGCGCACACAAGATTTGCATCATGAAATTGAATTGGTCGTTGCTCTGAAGAGCGGCGGCAAAAATATTTTGGCAGCAGACGCGGCAAAACATATTTTTGGTTACGCCGTTGGTCTCGACATGACCCGCCGTGATTTGCAGGGGGAGGCAAAAAAACAAGGCCGCCCTTGGTCTACCGGTAAAGGTTTTGATTACTCCGCACCGATCTCATCGATTCATCCTTCTTCAGATCTTAAAACCAGCGGTAGTATTCAACTTGCCGTGAACGGTCAGGCGCGACAACAAGGTGATATTGCCCAATTGATTTGGAGCATTGCAGAAACTATCGAGTATCTTTCTACCTACTTCGAATTACGTGCGGGCGATTTGATTTTTACCGGCACGCCAGCGGGTGTTGCTGCGGTGGTAAAAGGCGATGTGCTTGAGGGTAGTGTTGATGGTGTGAGTGGACTGAAGGTACGTCTGGTTTAGTCGCATTAGTAGTAGACTTTTCGGATCAGAAGGAAAACTAGTCAATTCAGTTGGATAGTCTACGCTGATGCAACTATACAAAAAATATAGGAGGAGATATGAAACTCTATAGCTACTTTCGTAGTTCTGCCGCCTATCGGGTGCGTATAGCGTTGAATCTGAAGGATTTGCCGTACGAAACCGTTCCAGTACATTTGTTAAAAAATGGCGGCGAACAGTTAAGCCCGGAATATCGTCAGCTCAATCCGAATGGTGTAGTGCCAACGTTGATCGACGATATGGCGGTTGGAAAAATGGCAAGTCATTCCACCTTGAATCAATCACTTGCCATTATCGAATATCTGGAAGAGATCTATCCACATGTTGCCTTGTTGCCGTCGGCACCGATAGATCGCGCTTTTGTACGGAATATTGCGTTGTCGATTGCTTGTGACATTCATCCTCTTAACAATTTACGCGTGCTACGTTATTTGGTACGCGAATTGAAGGTGGATGAGGAGGCCAAAAACAAATGGTATCGCCATTGGTGTGAAACAGGTTTGGCAGCATTGGAAGCGCAGTTGGCGGCTGACACTCGTGTCGGTAAATTTTGTTATGGTGACACACCGACCATGGCTGATTGTTGCTTAGTGCCGCAGTTATTTAATGCACAACGATTACAATGTGATTTGTCGGGAATGCCAACATTGATGCGTATTTATGCGCATTGTCTGCAACTTGATGCGTTTGTCAGAGCAGCACCGGAAAATCAGCCGGACGCCGAGGCATAAATAGCGCTTACACAAAACGTACCGGATACTGTCTTTTGTATCCGAACGATATAGCGCACACCCAGGGCTATGCCTTGGGTGATGTTGTTGGCGCTAATTAATTACTTCTTTCCTATGTTCCCTGCATGGGCACAAAATGCCTGGTCTAATTTGATGCCTGTTTTGCGGGAATCCAAATAAGCGTTCCCAAAACATCGTTTAGATGTTGTCGTATCTCCTAGTCGTACAGCCGTACTGTCTTTGTCGATACGCTTAATCTAAACAATGGTTTGGAAGCACTTAACTTTATTTTCTGGAGTAGGCATATGTTTGGATGGTTTGAAAAACTGCTGCATCCTTATCCAGATGCTGTATTGAAGACGCCACCACGCGGCTTCACTGCTTTTATCTGGGCTTGTACCAAAGGCCTGCGCCGCTACATTGTCGCCATGATTTTATTGACGGCGGTTATTGGCGTTTTTGAGGCAATGTTGTTCTCAATGATGGGGCGCATCGTTGATTGGCTAAGTAAGGTACAGCCATCGCTGCTATGGACGCAGGAACGTGGTGGATTATTGTTGTTGGCAGTGGTGTTATTGGCCAGCCCGATTGTGGTGGCTTTGCAGTCTATGTTTAAGCAGCAGGCGTTGGCAGGCAATTTCCCGATGTTATTACGCTGGAATTTTCATCGAATGATGCTGAGTCAAAGCATGGGCTTTTATCAGGATGAATTCGCTGGTCGAGTGGCAGCCAAAGTCATGCAAACGGCGCTGGCAGTACGCGATATCTGCATGATATTGGGTGATATTCTGGTATTCGTGTTGATTTACTTTGTGACGATGGTGACAGTAGTCGGCAGTTTTAGCTTTTGGATGTTGTTGCCATTTATGGGCTGGTTGGCGTTGTATGCCTTTGCATTGCGCTACTTTGTGCCACGTCTGAGCCGTGTCGCACAATCGCAAGCGGATGCGCGTTCGTTGATGACGGGCCGTATTACCGATGCGTACACGAATATCGCGACAGTGAAATTATTTTCACATGCGGGGCGTGAGGCATCTTATGCGAAAACAGCGATGGATGAATTTTTAGTCACAGTGAAGCGGCAAATGCGTCTGGTGAGTGGCTTTGAAATTACCAATCATATTCTCGGCATGCTATTAATTCTGAGTACAGCAGGCGTCGTTCTGTGGCTGTGGACACAAGGTCAGGTTGGTGTTGGTGCGGTCGCCGCAGCGACAGCGATGGCATTGCGCTTGAATGGTATTTCGCACTGGGTGATGTGGGAAATGGCATCATTGTTCGAGCAGGTCGGTACGGTACAGGATGGTATTAATACTTTATCGCGTCCTCATGCTGTGACAGATATAGCGGATGCCACTGCTTTGCATGTAAAACACGGCGAAGTGCGTTTTGATGATGTGAGTTTTGCCTATGGCGGACCACGTCCGGTGATCGAGCATTTGTCGCTGCATATACGACCTGGAGAAAAAATTGGTTTGGTTGGACGTTCCGGCTCTGGAAAATCCACTATCGTTAATTTGTTATTGCGCTTTTATGACGTTGAGAAGGGACGCATTTTGATTGATGGCGCCGATATTCATCGCGTCACACAAGATAGCTTGCGCGCACAAATCGGGATGGTGACGCAAGATACATCGTTATTGCATCGCTCAGTACGCGATAATATTTTGTATGGACGTCCCGATGCCAGCGATGCGGAAATGATTGCTGCCGCCAAGCGGGCCGAGGCGCATGATTTCATTTTGACATTGGAAGATGCAAAGGGCCGCAAAGGATATGACGCACATGTCGGCGAACGTGGTGTTAAGTTATCAGGTGGTCAGCGCCAGCGTATTGCAATTGCACGCGTGATGTTGAAAGATGCGCCGATTCTGTTGTTAGACGAAGCGACCAGCGCGTTGGACTCGGAAGTTGAGTCGGCCATTCAGGCAAGTTTGTATCGTTTGATGGAAGGCAAAACCGTGGTGGCGATTGCCCATCGTTTATCGACGATTGCTGCGATGGATAGATTGATCGTGTTGGACAAAGGTCGCATCGTTGAAGAAGGTGATCATCATAGTCTGTTGGCCAGCGGCGGTTTATACGCGCGTTTATGGGCGCATCAAAGTGGTGGATTTTTGGGTGCTGAAGATGATGATGCGGTTGATGCCAAAGATGGAAGCGGAGCGGTTATTGTGCGCCGCCCCGAAGATGCTGATTTGTTGGTTAATTTAAATCGGTTCTAACGTTACTTTATAAAGCCGGATGAAAACTATCCGCACGGGCGATCGGCCAGTACTTCTCGTACACCTGATAGCGATAATTGCCATTAAGCAGATCGCCCGGTTCCAGATATTTCAATAATTGCGACATCAATCGTACTTCATGATCAGAGATGCGTCGTACGATATGATGCGCGCGCAGTGCCGAAGTGTGCGGTAACCCTGCCGCCTGGACTAATTCCTGCAGCGCATGCAGAGTAGTTTGATGGAAGCGATAAACACGTTCGGCTTTGTCAGGAACTACTAATGCTTGCATTCGCCCCGGATCCTGAGTCGCGACGCCGGTTGGGCAGCGATCCGTATGGCAGCTTTGCGACTGAATGCAGCCTAAAGAAAACATAAAGCCGCGCGCTGAGTTACACCAGTCCGCACCAATCGCAATGGTACGGGCGACATCGAAAGCGGTAATGACTTTACCGCTGGCGCCGATCTTGATGCGATCACGTAGCCCCGCGCCAACTAGCGTGTTATGCACCATCAGCAAACCTTCTTGTAATGGCATGCCAACATGATCAACGAACTCCAAAGGTGCAGCACCAGTACCGCCTTCTGAGCCATCGACGATAATAAAGTCTGGCAGAATATTCGTTTCCAGCATCGCCTTAACTATGCCAAAAAATTCCCATGGGTGACCTACGCACAACTTAAAACCAACGGGCTTGTCACCGGATAATGTGCGTAGTTTTTGGATGAATTCGAGTAGCCCTATCGGCGTCTTAAATGAAGAGTGCGTCGCAGGAGAAACGCAATCGACCCCCATAGGCACGCCGCGTGTGGCAGAGATTTCCGGCGTGATTTTGGCGGCTGGCAGTATACCGCCGTGACCTGGCTTCGCACCTTGAGACAGTTTTACTGTAATCAGTTTGACTTGCGGTGACTTGGCTTGTTCGGCAAATTTATCTTGATTGAAAGTACCGTCTTCATTACGACATCCAAAATAACCCGAAGCGACTTGCCAGTTGAGATCGCCGCCAAATTCGCGGTGGTGTGGAGAAATGGAGCCCTCCCCGGTATCGTGCAAGAAGCCGCCTTTTTGCGCTCCTTTATTAAGTGCGCGTATGGCGTTGGCCGATAGTGCGCCGAAGCTCATAGCCGAGACGTTGAAAACCGATATCGCATAGGGCTGGGCGCGCTCAGCACCAACTGTGACGCGGAAATCGTGATTGGCGAGAACTGTTGGCGCTAAAGAATGCCCCACCCACTCGTAACCAGTTTGTTTTACGTTGAGTTCGGTGCCAAATGGCCGACTATCGACATCGCCTTTCGCACGTTGATAAACGAGGCTACGTTCTTTACGTGTAAACGGAGCGCCATCATTATCGCCCTCAAAAAAGTACTGACGTATTTCCGGCCGAATCATTTCAAATAAAAAACGGAAGTGCCCCATCAGAGGGTAATTGCGCAAGATGGCGTGATTCTTCTGACGTATATCTAAGATGCCACGTAGAGTAAGTAATGCTGGTATTAACGACCACCACCAACTGATCTTTCCTGTGACCGCCAGTGCGGCTAGTAAAAGGCTTAGTAGAGCGATACTGAAGAACACTGTATAGCGGCTGGTAAACATAATCGCTTTCTCTTAGATAGACAGGTATGCCATCCTGATGTTGTGAATTTCAATGACAATTTTTCTAAGACTATAGGCTAATAAAATAAAATTGAAAATATTTCAAAAATTGCTTGCGGTGTTGAAGGTGGGTTGCTATAGTTCGGCCTCTGCAAAAAACGACGCGAAGTAAGCTGCGAAGTGAAGGTAGAA
>NZ_WINI01000010.1 GCF_009497155.1 Glaciimonas soli | reverse complement strand
TTCTACCTTCACTTCGCAGCTTACTTCGCGTCGTTTTTTGCAGAGGCCGAACTATAGCAACCCGCCCTCAACACCGCAAGCTGTTTTATAAAATAATTTGAAATAAATGAAATTATCTTTTTTTGCCTAAGTCCCACTGCACGATCGATTCGCCGCTGGCCGCTGGTTTGGCGAATTACATTTAGTGCCGTCCGTCACACACTTGGCTGGAATTGATCATTCTCGAAAGAAATGCTCGGAGCGCACTATTAAATAGATCCGGCCTTTGCAACGGCGCAAAATGACTCACGCCCCGTAGCAGAATCAATTCTGAACCATGTATACAGCTAGCCAGGTATTCAACATGCTGAGGCTTGATAAATTCGTCATGCTCGCTGTGCACGAACGTGACTGGCGCATGAATCTCCGCCAGGTCCCGTGCTGAATAGTTAGGCTGGGTTGTCATCATCAGCTCTATCGCTCCGGCAAATACCTTAAATTGGTCCGGAGTAGTCGACAGCTGGGTATAGTCTTTGACGTGCCGGCTCCAACACCGCTCCAGTATCGGATTGCCTTGTGCGATTTCCTTGGTGCCGCTGGGATCCATGTTGCAGCCAAAAAAGAACACGCCCGCAATTCGTCCAGGGGCTTTCATGGCGAGTATCAATGCAATGCACGCGCCGTCGCTCCAGCCCACGACCGCCGCTTTTTCAATGTTCAGTGCGTCCATTACCGCCAACACATCTGACGCCATCAACTCATAGGTAAAAGGTCGGGAATCGCGGGTGCTGCGACCATGGCCGCGACTATCGATCAGCACCACACAGTGACCTGATTCGATCAGCATAGGTACTTGATAGCCCCAGTTTCCACTATGGCCGAGGCCGCCATGTAGCAAAATCACAGGCGATCCTGTGCCATATGTCGCGTACCAGATTTTGGCGCCGTCGTGATCGATGTAGCCTTGAGCGCCATCATCTGGTAGTGGCTTGGCACCATGCGCTTCGAAATTTATAAGATCATCGTCGAATGATGCCATTGGACTTCTCCTTAAACTTTAGCCGTTATGCGGCCCTCGCGCGTCGGGAAACACTCTCCTGTATCGCCACTATGATTAATATCGCTGTCGTCAAACCGGAAACCATTAACAAATCGGCCCTGTAAGTCAGTGGTATTAACACTGCCAGTGCCGTTAGCCCGATCATATGAGAAAGCGGAAACCAAGCATAGACCACGGTCTTATATATACCGTTGCCGAGCAGGTAAATAATAGGGCCGCCTATTAACACTGCCAGCGAACCATTGTCTAAATGTCCAGATGGGTGCGCTATTGCCAGTTCATTGCCAACCGCTGCAACGATCACGCCGGCGACAATGATGACGTGCGTATAGTGAAAATAAGCGCCGATGCGTCCCGGGTCTTTTGAGTGCACGATGGCTTCAGTGCCGGCCTCACTGCTGGTATCAAAATAGATCCACCACATTGCCAGACTGCCGAGAAAAGCCACCAGAAAAGCAATCAAGGTCGGGGCAGTCCAGTTTGCCATATGACTGAGGCTGGCACCAGTCACCAAAATCGACTCTCCCAGCGCCACAATCACAAACAATTGGCAGCGCTCAGCCATGTGACCGCCCTCTATGGTCCATTCCTGTGTTTGTGAACGCCCCAAACCGGGTAGCCATAGACCAAACATCGGCGACAAGTATTCGCATGCCACAGCCAGCGCCCAGAATATTAAACGGGAATGACCATAAGACAGACCGCCTGCAATCCAAAACGCACCTGATATACATAGCCATCCAAGCATCCGCTGGAAGTTTTTGCTTAACGCATGGCTGCGCCCCAAATACAGCACGATATAAAGGGTTCGTCCTATCTGCATCGCGGCGTAACAAGCCGCAAAAATCAGCCCGCGCTCGCCAAACGCGTCCGGCAGAGCCGCCGACATGACCAGACCAACGAGCATAATGGCCAGCAATAGCATTCGGATCTGGAACGTATTCGGGTCAAACCAATTACTTACCCAACACGTGTATTGCCAAACCAGCCAGACTGCGAACCATAAAACCAGTGTCTGCAACGCGCCAATCGGCGTCAGGTTTTCCAATAAATGATGCGATAACTGGGTAACAGCAAAAACATAGACCAAATCAAAGAACAGCTCGATAGGAAGCACTTTGGCTTCATGGCCGTCTCGAGTGCGCAACAGATTGACTTTCCCCTGAATATTCATTTTTATTTATCCCTTTTCTAGCTCGCCCTTGCGTTGCCAGCACATCTTGGTACAGCTGAGCATAGCTCTCTCCCATTACCTTTGCTGTAAACAATTTCTGGTAGCGTGCTTGGGCGCGTACGCCCATGGCCTTCGCTTGTTCAGGGTTATCCCATAGCTGCAGCATCGCCAGACGGAAGGCGTTTGGGTCGCTGGGAGGAACGACTAACCCGGTTTCTCCGTGGTTGTTGATATAACTGGTGCCGGTGCCGATTTCACTGGAAATCATTGGTTTGCCGTACATTGCGCCTTCCAGCAAAGAGATGCCAAAAGCCTCTGAACGCAAATGCGATGGAAACACGATGGCGTAACACGATTCCAACAACGCGACTTTGACTTCATCGCTGACAATGCCGAGGAAAATCACATTGCGCAAGCCTTGCTCGTCGACACGTTGTTTCAGTTCCTGCTCAATCGGTCCTGCACCGACAATCACAATCGGATAGTCGGTACCGCGCGCCGCATCCAACAGAATATGCAGGCCTTTGTAATATCGAATGGCACCGACAAACAAGAAAAAACGAGGGCCAATCCGCGTTTGCCACTCGGCCTTCAACGCCGCCGAAGCAGTCGGATAGCTGTTTTTATCGAGGCCGATGGGTATCACTTGCGTTTTGTCTTTGTATCCGGCCAACACCGAGCTGGTTTGCAGATAATTCGGCGAGGTGGCAACAATCGCATCCACACTTTGAAGAAAGCGATGCATCAATGGCCGATACAACTGCAACAACGTTTTGTAACGCACGATGTCGGAATGGTATGTCACCACGCTCGGCTTATTCATACGCGTAACGAAGTGGGCGAAATCCATAAACGGCCACGGGAAATGATAGTGCACGATATCGGCCTCAGCCGCGAGCTGCGCGAAACGCTTGAGCGCAGAAAAAGAAAAGCCGGTCGAAGCGATCTGCAGATCAAGCTTGACGCGATGCACCTTATGCCCTTCGTACATCAATTCCGCTGGATCGGGCGACTCGCTCAACGTCAGCACTTCGCTCTCGATGCCGCTGGCAGACGAACATTTGCATAACTGATAAATAGTCTGTTCGATACCGCCATACGATTCCGACTGGTAGGTCTTGTAGAAATGAAGAACTCGCATTGCACACTCTCTTATCATCAGCACCATCTTCTGCCACAACAGAAGAAAACGACTATGTTCTTTTTACGGACTGCCTACAACAGCAGCCTGGCATTAAACTTCTTTCGGAACCGAACGCTAACTATTAGCAGCCTGCCGATAAACTTCGGCAGTGACTGAGGCGCATTTTTTCCAGGAAAACTGCGCAGATCGTTCTAATCCCGCTATATGCTGCGCCATCCAAATCTCATCATCTTCCATCAAACAACGCATTTGCTCGGCCAGCCCTTCCTCGTCCTGCGGATCGACATAAATACCAGCCTCCGCCGCGACTTCCGGCAAGCTGGCGCAATCTGACGTGATCACCGGCGTGCCGCTGGTCATTGCTTCCAACACCGGCAAGCCGAAACCTTCGTAAAGAGAAGGAAACACCATAATCCTCGCCGCTGCCGTGACACACGCCAGATCCGCCTGATCCAGATAACCAGCCAACCGGACGTGACCAGCACTAACCGCTTGCGACAACGCACCTTGCAATTGATCGACATGCCATCCCTGCATACCTACAACCAACAAGGGAAAACGCTCACGTAAGAAGAGCGGCAAACGTGCATGCGCTTTCAATGTCAGCAACAGATTCTTTCGTGGCTCCAAGGTACCTACCGAAAGGATGAAACCGCGGTAATGTAAACCTAATTTTTTGAGCCGAATTGCCACCTGCGGCTCAACCCGAGGCTGAAAAATTGCAGCACAACCAAGCGGGGCAACCACAATTTTTTGTTCTGGCACGCTGTAATGCTGTTTGATCTCGTCCCCGATAAACGCTGAATCAACCAGGATTCGATTGACGCGCGCCAAGGCCGATGGCAACCGGCGCTCAATTTCTTTCAACCGATCTTTAGGCTGAGTCTGCGGATAATGGATATGCGTCAGATCGTGTACTGTCATGACCGTTGGGCCAGCAAAATTGAGCGGCCACAAACTAGGTTCGTGATACACATCGGGACATGCTTTGCGTACACCGCGATTAAAGCGTTTTTGTTCAAACGCACGACGCAGAACATAGGCGCCCGGCAGGTATCGCTTAACGATATTGGCCCAACGTGAATAACCTGGCATCGGCGCATCGACTAGCGTTTCCTGCCAGCGTGAGCCATAAAAATAGTGCATTTTCAAACCAGCATCCTGCTGCAGCGCCTGCGCCAGTTCCACGACATAATTGCCGATGCCAGTGCGCGGCGCGAGCAGAATTTTGCTATTCAGCGCAATGGTCAGTTTCATCGCAGCGACTTTGCATAGACGTTTTAGTTTGTTGTTGCGTTCGTGCTTGTCCATGGCCTGCAACACGCTCAACCAATTGTCGTGCTGAATTCTCCCAGTTTAGCCAAGACCAATCTGCCATATCTCGCGATGCCGGGAAAATTCCACTTTCTTCAAATTGTTGTACCTGGCTCGCCAACGATACCGGACTATGCAAATCAAAATAACTGATAAATTCACCGCCGATCTCATGAAACACAGGGATGTCGCTCGCCATTACAGGTAACCCTCGCTGCATAGCCTCTACCAGCGGCAAGCCAAAACCCTCTACAAATGAAGGAAACACCAGTGATTTGGCATGGCTATAACAATACTCAAGCTCGATATCACTCAGATCATTAAACATGAACAAGCGTTGTTTCAGTTCAGGATGTCTTGTTACACGCTCGATCAGGCGCTCATTCTTCCAACCTATGCGGCCGATAAAACAGAGAACGACATCGCTACCGCTTTGCCACAACTGTTCAAAAGCATCTAACAGATAGGCGTGGTTTTTACGCGGCTCGATGGTGCTGACCATCAGGTAGATAGAGCGGCCGGAAGTAAATAATTTTTCGACGGCGGGACGCACCGACTTTTCCGGGTCAATCTGGTCAAGTT
The DNA here is from genome assembly GCF_009497155.1 of Glaciimonas soli. GTDB lineage: Bacteria > Pseudomonadota > Gammaproteobacteria > Burkholderiales > Burkholderiaceae_D > Glaciimonas > Glaciimonas soli. The sequence continues at coordinate 55,260 of NZ_WINI01000010.1, read as the reverse complement.
CGGAACCAAGATGGAAGAAATCAAACCAACGACCGGTGGTTCGCTCACTACCCAGGCGGCGCTGAACCTCACTACGCACCTCATCGCGGATAGTGCTCGATATCGCAATAAATCCGTCTGCCGTATTGGCAATCCATTCAAACCAGCGATCAAATACTTGCACTAACGGGCCGTCGCAAAACTGAGGATGCGTTAATGGGATCAGATCGTAGATAACCGAGATGATAGTGACACCTTGCTGTTGCAATTTCTCTGCCACCGGAAAGAAATCGGCATGCCATGATGAATCCAGTAACACCAAAATATCGTCCGAGCTGCATTCCATTTCAAAAGCGCGCGACTGCACCTCGATTTTTCCAAGAGTCCACTCGGTCAAATATAGAGGCAACATAAATGCGAGACTCGCCAGGCGACACAGCACATAGGTCACGCGTCGCACATTATGAGAGGATTTCCAAGGCCAGAGCGGTAGCAAACGTGAGTGTATCAACCAGTAACGATTGCGTATCCGCACCAGCTTCTGCGCTATCGTTTCCAGCTTCGATTGCCATCGCCCTCGCAAGTCGTCGCTATGATCTGGAGCCAACTGTTTGACTTCAAGTATCTTCCCATCTTTAAAAACGACCGGAATGCAAACAGCTTGGTCTTGCACCGACGGCAAATTATTGATGATATTGCGGACCACGCGCTGGATCCCTGAGTTCATCTCTGGATGATGAAATACGTAGGTGCATTCAATCAAAAGCCTGGTCATGCCGCCACCTCGTCTATGTTCACATTTTGACTGCTGCGTGGCCGTTCTATCGCCATTTCTGCGTCCAAAAATGCACAGCCGACGAAATCAGGGGACAACGTATTAATAACATGGAAAATAACGCTGTAATCACGCCACTCATAATTCGTGTCGAGATGGGAATCTAACCTCGACAAGGAAATCGCTACCGAATAGCTGCCCTTGCCCAAATTAACCGGGAAACGACAGCGATAGATCAACTCTTCCCCGGGAAGTAAATCGGTCTGCGGCATGCCGAGTCGATGGCTATTTATGCCAAAGATCGACTGTCCCAACTTATCTTTGATCATATAGCCCATCACCAGACGCGTTACCGGCGTGTTAATGGCGACCCTGACTTCCAGAGTGACGTAGGTGCCGACTTCAACTACATCAAGTTGCTTGCCTTCATCGCTCAACAAAGTCACTGAACTGATGCTAGCCTCTCCTGTACCTGAAATGGTTCTTAATCTGCCGTCCGCCAAACGTTCTTGCCTGACCGTTTGCTGTTCCTTTTCTGCCAGCATGGCATTATAAAAATCCATCACCTCGACCGGATCACCCTGCATTTCCAGCCGCCCTCGATTCAGCAGAATGGCGCGATCGCAGATAGTTTGTATCGCATACCGGTCATGCGACACGATCAGCAAAGTGGTGCCGGCACGGCGAAATTCCCTGATGCGTTCAAAACTTTTATGCTGAAAATAGGCATCGCCGACCGATAAAGCTTCGTCGACAATTAATACATCTGGCCGGTTTGCCGTCGCCACACTAAAAGCCAGTCGCATCTGCATGCCACTTGAATAAGTTCTGACTGGCTGATCTATGTAGTCGCCGATTTCGGCAAATGCTTCGATCGCAGGCATCAATTTTTCGATCTCATCCGCCCGCAATCCTTGCAATTGACCTGCCATGACGGCATTCTGTCGTCCCGTAAAATCCGGATGAAAACCCATGCCCAGTTCCAGCAAGGCAGACACCCGCCCCTGAATATCTATAGTGCCGGTAGTCGCCTGCGTAGTGCCTGCAATTAGTTTCAAAAGCGTACTTTTACCAGCACCATTGATACCGACAATTCCGACTGCCTCACCGGCTTCCAGCTGAAAATCAATCTCTTGCAATACCCAATGCAATTGATGTCGCGGTTTAACAAACGGCAAAATCCATTCGGCCAGACGCGCCCATCGTCCGCTATAGGTCTTGTAGGCTTTCCCCAAATTTTTAACGGTTACTTTACCCATCAGAGTTCATCCACCATTTCTCCGGCATGCTTGCGAAATAGCAGCATGCCAAAAGCACATAAAGCAACGCTGAACAATGTCACTCCCAACAGATCGCTCCAGTTCGGCCACACATTGCTAACAAAAATTCCTTGATAAGAAACAATGAGCGCTGTCATCGGATTAAATTTCAGCAAATTCTGCACAGCCGCTGGCAAGGTGGAAACCGTATACACAATCGGCGTAAACCAGAACCAGAATTGCAATACGATGCCAAACAACTGGCCAATATCGCGGAAAAATACGTTCAACACGCCAAGCACGATGCCGAGGCCAACAGAAAACAGCACCTGTATCAACAACAGCGGCACCACGCCTAGAAACACCCAACCTGGAAAATTGCCAGAGACAAGCAAAAAGCCGATGAATAATCCAAAGATGATGGCAAAATTCAGACCGGTATTCATTACCGTAATAATGGGTAAGCAAATACGTGGGAAATTCAGCTTCTTGAGCATATTTCCATTTTCCAGAAATACGTTCTGCAGACGCGACACAGTCTCAGTAAAAAATCCCCAGGTCAGCAAGCCGGCGCATAGATAAATACCGTAGGCAAATTGACTGCTTGCATTGGGCAATCGTGCATGCATCAGTTGCGAGAAAACCACCGTATAGACAACAATCATTGCCAGTGGATTTAATACCGTCCATGCCGCGCCCAGCATCGAATTGCGATAACGCGCCTGAAACTCACGTTTGACGCTACCCACCATAAATCCACGGTAATGCCACAAGGAACGCAAGATGGTTTGAGTCTTGGATTGAAACATTACTTGCACCTGCCGTATTTATCGTCAAACCGCACGATATCGTCTTCACCCAGATAAGCACCGCTCTGCACTTCAATCATGACTAACTCTAACAATCCCGGGTTTTCCAGGCGATGCTTGCCGCCCGCCGGAATGTAAGTTGATTCATTGGTATTCACGTACATTTCCTTGTCGCCATTCACAACCTTGGCCATGCCTTGCACCACCACCCAATGTTCGCTACGGTGGTGATGCATCTGCAACGATAGTGATGCTCCTTGCTTGACGACGATGCGCTTGATTTTGAAGTTCGGCCCTTGCTCCAACAAGGTATAACTACCCCAAGGCCGGAATACGGTGCGATGTAACTTATAGGTATCGTGATCAGTGCTCTTTAGCTGTTGAACCACTTTTTTCACGCTCTGAACATGATCTGGATGGGCGATCAACAACGCGTCAGGCGTATCCACCACGATCAGGTTATTGACCCCGACCGTGGCCACCAAGCGCTGTTCGGAGTAAATGTAGTTATTATTGCTATCGATCAGAACCGCCTCGCCCAACACGCGATTGTTTTGTGCATCGGGCTCGACCAGCTGTCGCAGCGCCCCCCAGGAACCGATGTCGTTCCAATCAAAACTCACCGGTATCACAGCGACCCGATCAGATCGTTCCAGCACCGCATAATCGATAGAAATATCCTGCATCGCCATGAAACTGCTGCTTTCCAGTTCCTGCAATAGAACGCCAGCCGATGGACTGGCCGGACTAGCTTCAACGCAAGCGGCAGCTAGCGATAAAATTTCAGGCGCATGCCTTTCCAGCTCGCTTAAGAAAGTCGAGACTGAAAAACAAAAAATACCGGCATTCCATAAATGTTTCCCGCTCTCGACAAATTTGGTAGCACGATCACCGTCCGGTTTTTCGATGAAACGCTCCACCTTCGCTGCGCCAGCGGTATCTATTTCGTCACCGCATTCTATATACCCATAGCCGGTTTCCGGGGTCAGCGGGCGCACACCGAAGGTCACCAGATAGCCTTCTTTTGCAACTTCAACCGCGTGCTTTACGGCCTTAGTAAAGCAATCGACATCGTTGATCAAGTGATCCGCAGGCATCACCACCATAACAGTGTTATCACCATGCAGCGCACGTAAAGATAATGCGGCCACTGCAATTGCAGGCGCAGTATTGCGGCCAGACGGCTCAAGGATGAAATGCGGGCGATGATGAATGCCCAGATCTGCTGAAATAAATTCGTCTTTACTCTGGAAATAGTAATCCCGATTAGTAACGCTCAGAATATCGCCGCTAATGCCAAGCTGAGCGATACGCTGATAAGTTTTTTGCAGCAGGCTTTTACCATCTGGCAGTTTGATAAATGGTTTCGGATGCCCTTCTCGCGAGACCGGCCACAAGCGCGAACCGGCGCCGCCTGAGAGAATTACCGGAACAATCACGGCTGTAGCTGATAACGGAATGCCTGGTTCTGGAGTACGCATTTTTTATCTCCTCTTTTTTTATTTTTATTACTCTTTGCCGACGCGGCGAATATCAGCATCAACCATTTGCTGAATCAATTGCTCAAGGCCGGTTTTCGGTTTCCAATCCAATATGCGCAGTGCTTTGGCTGGATTGCCAAGCAAGACATCAACTTCAGCTGGCCGGAACAATTGCGGATCGATCACAAGATGTTCTTCATAATTCAAATCAAGATGAGAGAAAGCGATACGACACATCTCACGCACACTGGTAGTAACGCCGGTGGCAATCACGTAGTCATCGGCCCGCTCTTGCTGCAACATCAACCACATTGCTTCCACGTAGTCGCCGGCAAAGCCCCAGTCACGTTTAGCATCGATATTGCCAAGTCGTAGTTCTTTTTGCTTGCCCAACTTAATTCGCGCCGCCGCGTCAGTCACTTTGCGCGTGACGAACTCGATGCCGCGCAAAGGCGATTCATGATTGAACAAAATGCCGCTGGAAGCATGCAAACCAAAACTCTCGCGATAATTGACAGTGATCCAGTGACCGTAAAGCTTGGCTACGCCGTACGGACTACGTGGATAAAACGGTGTATTTTCGTCTTGATGTTCGGCCTGAATCAGGCCAAACATTTCGCTGGTCGAAGCTTGATAGAAACGCGATTCAGGGCTGAACTGGCGAATCGCTTCCAGCATATGCGTCACTCCCAGGCCATCCACCATGCCGGTTACCACTGGTTGATTCCAGGAAGTGCCAACAAAACTTTGCGCCCCGAGGTTATAGATTTCGTCAGGATGGCATTGGCGTACCGCTCTTATTGCCGAAGTTGCATCGGCCAAGTCGCCTTCAATGAATTGCAGCCTTTCAACGATCCCAAGCTCACGCAAACGCCATAACGTGTCACTGCTACGTCTCGCCAGCAAACCGTATACTTTATAACCCTTATCAAGCAATAACTTGGCAAGGTAAGCGCCGTCTTGTCCAGTCACACCAGTAATCAATGCAGTTTTTGTCATCGCCTATATCTCCGTTAATTCTGTTTTTTTTTGCGTCAGACCTTAACGGTCAATGTGCCGCATTCCATCGCTACTCTGTTATCCCAGTCTGCCAAGATATGCCGTAATGTCTGCTGCATGAGAATGCGCGGCGTCCATCCGGTTGCAAGTGTGATTTTCTGATTGCTGCCCTGCACCCTACGTAGATCCGAAAGTCGCATACGCGCCGGATCTTGGGCGATGACGGCTTCTATCTGTGTCAGATTGAGCATGCTGGCAATCATGTCGCGAATCAGGTATTCCTTGCCTGAGCAAACATTGTAGATTTCACCATTCGATCCTTTTTCCAACAGCGCCAGATAGGCTGAAATGACATCTTCGACATCAAGAAAATCGCGGCTGACATCGACATCACCGACCAATATGCGAGGCTCCTGCAGCCCTGATTTGATGCGAGACAATTGTCGCGCAACGCTGGAAATCACGAAGTCTTCCCGCTGCCCAGCGCCGATATGATTAAACGGGCGCGCTACCAGAATGCGCCAGGGCACGCTGCAGCTCCACTGATAACACAACAACTCTGCTGCTGCTTTGCTGACTGCATAAGGGTTTTGCGGCCGGGCTGGTTGTTGCTCTGTAATTGGCAATAATTCCGGACTCACACGACCATAGATATCGCCAGAACTGACATATAGGAAAGTGCCGTTGAAGCCGCTGCTTTGCAGCGCTTGCAACAGATTCAACGTCCCCTTCAGATTGACATCAAGCGTATGTGCTGGATCACGAAAAGCTTCCGGGATAAAAGTCTGGCCAGCAAGGTGTATCACCGCATCGGGGTTAGCTTGCTGCAAAACCTGCTTCAGCGATTCCGGCCCCAGCAAATCATAAGAACGTTCTGTGGGCGCCAGTTCCCAACCCTGAGCGACCAGATGCGTACGCATGCGCTCAAAAGCGAGCCCCACAAATCCCGATTGTCCGGTTATAAATAGTCGTTTCATATGCAGTTAATTATTCCCTGCCATTATTCAGTTAAATACACGCCGTGTTTTCCGTTACGGCTTGCGTGCGATGATGACCTGGCTTTTCGGCATGAAATCGTTCAAGACCTTCCTGACCCGCTCACCATCGGGGCTGTCCATCAGAAGTTCCCAGGTTTTTGCCCAGCTATCGAGTAAAGGGTGATGCGCGTTGCTCAGATCCACTTTGCACACCCAAAAAAACAGCCACCAGACCGACCAGTAAAACCCGTAATAATCGTGACGTTCAATGATCAAACCCGCGTCTGTCACCATCTTCTCAAACTGCTCACGTTCAATAATCCGAATATGATTCGGCTTTTCAAAATGCGACGCCGGTGCCACTTTCTTTTGCAAGTGTTCTTGCACCGAATCCGGCACGGACAACAGGTATTGCGAGCCCGCTTTACCTACTCTGACCAATTCGTTCATGAATTGCGCAGGATCATCGACGTGCTCAAGCACTTCCATGCAGATTACTTTGCTGGCGATGCCGTCTTCCAGCAAAAATGGATTGGCATCACCCACCAGTCCTTGCACTATTCGTGCAGGCGTGTCCGCCAGCCGTTGCTTGGCTACCTCGACCTTGCCGGTGTCAATGTCAGCCACGATCACATGGGCACCGCGGTGGCCGCAAAATAATGCATTGCCGCCGTCGCCGCAACCTGCATCCAGAACGACATCCTCCGCGCTAATGACAAAGCCGCGATAAAGCTCATCGCTTTCCTGCAGATACCAGCCGCTCGCCAGTGCATCGCGCAAACCGATATGGAAGGAATCAATCGCCACGATAGGTAATACCTGCGCTGTTTCAGCAACAGGTACTATCGGAATCGTGGCATCCCCTTTAGTGATGCCGAAAAGCTTTCTGATTATGTTTCGCATACTTTTTTGTTTCCACCGTTATTACTTATGCCTGAAACTGAAACTGAGGTTTCCCCAAGTTATCGGTAATTTTCTTACCGCGAGCGCGTAAAGGAGTTTCAATAAAACGATAATTAAGTTCACTGAATACAAGCACGAGAACAGCAGCTGTGAGGGCTAGTTGAACATTGTAGGTTCGGTCAAAAATGGTGTCTTTGGGGGCAATCCAATACCAGATTTGGCGGCTCATGAGATAAGCCGGCATATGTGTCAGATACAACGCATAAGAACGACTTCCAACCCAGAGCAGCACATGTTTCAACGGATTCTCTGGCATCAGATAATCTTTGTCATAGGATGCAATCCATACCAGAACTATCGAAATCAATGCGACAACACCGACCCAACACCTGAAATCCTGATATTGCGGCGACCCAATTTTGGCCAGTGCAGCCACCAACATTGCGAGAATAACAATGCGCACCCACGGTCGTTTTTTCAGGAACGTCGGTTCTACTCTGAAATAATTTTCATGCTTACTCCAAATTGCCAGTAACACTCCCAGTAACAATGCATCGGACCGTATCATCATCAACAATAACGATTGGTGGCGAGATGCGAAAAATTGCAGCACCACCAAAACAATCAACACAGCAGAAAGCCAGCGACGACAGATAAAAACAGCCAATGGCAGCAATAAGTAAAACTGCTCTTCCAACGAGAGGCTCCAATATGGGGAGGTAGGGCCAATATCTTCGCGGCCATACTTCAGCATCACACGAAAGTTCGCATAGTTAAAAAACCCAGCCAGGCTGCCATCCAGAGCTGTCTTAAGCGTTCCAAATATGCCTGATTTATTGAAAACCACTGTGGCTAACAGTAACAGTGCCAGCCAAAGCCATGCAGAAGGCCATAGTCGCCAAATACGTCTGATCCAGAACTTGATCGCAACAGAAAAGAATGCCTGGTTATCGTCGCAGCGATTAAACCGCGCAATTAAATCTCTGGCGATAACGAATCCAGAAATCGCGAAGAATAAATCGACGCCACTCCAGAATCCGAAATGCGTATAGATGAACAAAAGAGTTTCACTTGTGTCCCCAAACAAATTGAACCGCGTATGTTCGAACAAAACGAAAAGCACTGCGATTCCACGCAATAGCTCGATATCTTTAATACGATGATTCATGTGCGATCAACTCCGATAGTTCATCCATGATCTGGCTTACGAGCGATGATTGCCTGACTCTTCGGCATAACGCTATCTAATAGCTGCTTGATCTTTGCGCCGTCAGGTAAAGAAATCAATTGATGCCATGTTTTAGCCCATTCATTAAGCAAGGGAGAATGAGGTGGCTTGATGTTATCGCGCGTAGCACCATCGCTCCCAGATTCGTCAACCCAGTAAAGACACATCCAGAGCGACCAAAAGAACCCGGAAGCATGTCGCCTCTCAATCTGTAATCCTGCATCAGTCACCAGCGCAGCAAACGCTTCGCGCTCAAACACATTGATATGATTGGGTTTTTGAAAATGCGAAGTCGGTGCCAGCTGTTTCTGCAAACCTTCGCCAACCGGATCGGGCACGGTTAACAAATACAACGCGCCCGGCTTCCCAACGCGCACCAGTTCTGCCAGAACCTGTGCTGGATCATCGACGTGTTCCAGCATTTCCATAGCGATAATCCGGCTGGCGCAGCCATCCGGTAATGGCAGAGGATTGGTATCGCAGACCAGCGCTTGTGCGCCACGTGCCGGACTGGCTGCCACTTTTGCAGAAAGACGTTCCACTTGTGCGGCATCAGTATCGGAAAAGATCACGTGCGCACCGCAGCGTGCTGCAAACATGGTTGCCCCACCCTCGCCGCAACCGACATCCAGCACTACATCGGCAACCGTAATCGGAAAACCTTCCAGCAATTCACCGCTGTCTTGACGAAACCAGCCACTTTGCACCGTATCGACCAAGCCGCAAGTACGTGAATCAACCACCCCATCAGCCGATATCAACTGCGGCAATTGCACTTTTTCTGCGGTCTTTGCTTTGAATTGCCGTAAACGACCAGTAAGGAATTTGATCATACAGATGCCTTTTCCACAGCCTGCGCGATATCGCGTCCACCTACACCGGGGTGACTGGCAAAGAAAGTCAGCAAACGCTCTTTGACAACCTCACGAGAACAATGCTTTTGCAGTTTTTGCACCGCATGTTCCGCCATCTGCTGATACCGCACCGGATCTTGTCTGGCGACGCGATAACTTTCCTTGTAAGCATTCAGCAAGGTGCCCCAGTCTATGCGGTAACGCAAAGTGCGATAAGCCTGCCGCGGATCATGCGGCCAATGGCTAGGCTCAGTATTGGAATCCAATACAAATGCATTGTCGCTATCAACATAGTCAGCCATCGCGGTATTGACCGGCGCGATAGCCGGTTTGCCGCAAGACATGAACTCCATCAATGGCAGACATTGGCCTTCGCCATGTGAGGTATTCAGCACATAGGTGGTTGCAGAGACCAGCTTTTCGTAATCTGCATCACTTAAATAACCGTGGATAAGCAGAATGCGGCACTTGAACGGCGTCAGCTTATAAACATTCTCCAACAGATTGTCGATGCCGATGCGCACATCGTTGTGCGTCAACTTCAACACTAGCGTCGCATCTTCAACATCGCGAAAAGCCCAACAGAAAGCACTGATCATGTCATACCAGTTCTTGCGTCCGTCATATGGATTGAAGACCGAGGTATACACCACACCATCAACGTGCACCTTGATCGGCTCGCGACTAGCCAACGCTGGTGGACGCAGCAGATTCGGCTTGGGATTGCGTCGGAGCGGCACACTGTAAGGAGAAAGATCGACCGTGCGACTATCAATGACGGTACCGGCAACATACAAATCGACGCCATCAGGATGATTTGCGATTGATAGTTTTTCGCGCAATGCGGAAAAGCGATCCCACACCGGTGCAGGTATCGACGCCACCGGGAATTCGGATGTCATCACCTGCCGCACTGAATTTGCGGTAAATTCCGAATGCGTGATGGTGCTGCCGACTTTATCGAAAACATAGCGCCAGTCATGGCGCGGCTCGCCAAGCCAGGCCTCAGTCGGTAATGTACTAAATTCCCAGGCGAATACAGGAATGGTAGGACAGGAAAGGCCGATCACCGTTTTGTGCGGCGGCGAGAACGAAAGAAACACACAAGACTCACCATGTGCAGTTGCGCTTCTGTATATGTCATCCACTTCACGTGCAGGATCACTGACGGTGACCACAATGCCCAGTTGCTCGAGCACCGGTCGGAACTCTTTCAATACGAAGTAGTAACTGTATTCTGGCAAACCCAGATTCGCTACTATCGAACCGGCGTTGGTATCGGAGTAAATAATAATTATCATCAAACACCAGGCTTCAAAAAGAAGTTGCTTAGCTGTTCCTTCACAACAGCTCTTGAACAATATGACACCTGACGCGCCATCGCATGTTCACTCATCGCTAAATATTTTTCGGGTTGCTGTTTCGCCACACGATAACTATCTTTATAGGCAGTACAGATTGATTCCCAGTCAAGCCGATAACGCAAGGTCCGGAACAAGTCGCGCGGATCATGCGGCCAGACATTGTGTTCAAGGCTAGACTTGACGATGAATGCTGCGCCGTCGTCTATGTAATCTTCCATCGCTGTGTGGATAGGCGCGATCACCGGCTTGCCACAAGACATGAATTCCATTAGTGGCAAACATAAGCCCTCACACAATGAAGTGTTGACGTAAAAGCTGGTGGCGCCAATCAACTCTTCATAGGTTGCGTCATCCAGATAGGCATGCAAAGTCACGACGCGACATTTGAATGGTGCCAACTGCGACAACAAGGTAAGTAAAGTGTTGTGATACATCGACAAATCGCGCTCGTTCATTTTCAGAACCAAGGTGGCATCGTCCACATCGCGGAAGGTCCAGCAAAATGCTGTCACCATGTCGAACCAGTTTTTGCGGCCATCCTTGGGACTGAGGATAGAGGTGTAAATTACCCCTTCGAGGTTGACAACCACTTCAGGTTCCAAGACAACAACCGCCGCTGGAACTGGGGCTGGCGCCACGGTTTCTACCTGCGCTTCCACTTCAAGCGGTGGCAGCTCTATCGCTAACGGCTGCGGCGGCATTTTAATGACCGGCATTCCGACTATGGCACGACCAAGCGTATAGCCACTGCGACCAGTTACCGCAACCGTCTTGGCTAACCACAAAGGCAACAGATCGCGTAATGCCTCCCGATACCACGTCAGCAGATGACGTTTAGTTACCGCCAGACGATAACGTAGATTTTTTACTTGCACTGGCGCATGCGGTTCAGGTATTGTTTCCGGTACTTGCTCTGCAATTGATTCCAATATTGGTTCCGGTAACGACGCCACGATTGCTGGTTGCGGCTCTTCTTCAGTCTCTGCCTGTACATCAGGAATGGTAAGATGCGCGATCAAACCATCCGCAGACAAGCCCAGCAGATGGCTATCGATTACTGTGCCGCGTAGCACGATCGTGCTTTTCTTAGGCGGTAAAATATGACCAAATCTGGCGCGCGCGCCAGCATATTGCTCCCACAAAGGTGCTGGAACCGCCAGCACAGGAAATGCCTCTCCCATCGCATCTTTAACCGTACGGGCGGTATAGCTTGATAGCGTAATCGCTTTGCCATGACTGGCAAACACCACACGCCAGTCGTTGCGGAGGTCGTTGTCCCATTGCTCATCGGGGATATTGCTGTACTCCCAGGCGAACACCGAAACGGTTGGACACTCGAGGTCGATCAGGGTCTTGTTAGGTGGAGAAAAGGACAGGAATACGCATTCTTCGCCGCGCAGCTGACATGCTTTAAACAGCGGGTCGACTTCGCTTGCGGGATGTTGTACCAGCGTGACAGTGCCCAGCCCGGCTAAAACGGTACGAAAAGCTTTTAAGACAAAGTAGTAACTGTACTCTGGCAAACCAAGGCTTTTATCGATTGTACTTTCGCCAATATCCGAATACAGAATGAAATTCATCAATAATGCACTTTACATCGAGTGTTAATTTTCCAAACAGCTGCCAAAATCGCCGTCGGCGTTGACATGATGCTGTTTTGAAACTGTCTCAACCCCGCTATCGGGGCATTTTTATAAATAATCAGTGGCAGTCGTGCAGCGCTTTACCAAGCAAATTTTACATAATGCAGTATCAATCATTACCGGCAATAGCAAACATGGCAACCGGCAATAAGTGGTATAGCAATTTAATAAACTTTCTGCAAGACAACCCCTATATTTGCCGATAATACCTGATGTTTGCAACATGGTGCAGTTCTGCCGGACTGCTTTAGAGCGATAGACCTATTTTTTGTAAATAGGGAGTTATCAGTCTGTTATTTAGCTGGCAATGGACGATTGAGGGAAAGGCTGCCGAGCATTGTTGTATGCGCGGGTTAATGGATAGGCTCTTCCGCAATTCGTACCAATTTCACACAACTTCAGCAGATTTATATATTCACGGAACAAAATACATCGAACCAACCAGCACAGATGTTTTTTCCATAAATCTGTGCTGCTCAGTTCGGGAAGGAATTACTGAGTTGCATTAGGAAACACAGTTTTCCAGTCTTGCTTCATATCGACGACGACCCAACCTTTGGCTGGCGCTTCGTCTAGCCCCTTATCGAGCTTACCCATCTTGGAGGTTCGGTCATAGGCATACTCTCGCTCAGCATCGGTATGATGAACGATGACGCCGAGACGTGCACCAGGACCCGCAGTCGTCCATTCCAGCATCTGAATGTCGCCATCCGAATTGCCGAAAGCAGCAATCGGCCGGCGACCAATTACGTGCTCGATTGATGCAGGCTTGCCCGGTCCATCGTCGACATTATCAATTTGCGCCAGTCGCGTAAGTGTTGGCACCCCTCCCACAAATGAATACTTGTATTTGGCGGTACTGCCAATCACGTGTTCAGGTGGCACTCCGTAGACGCGCTCCGAATAGTCGCGAATAAATTCGACACCGCCACCAGATACGATGTAGGTTTTAAATCCGTTGGCTCGCATATATTGGAGAACTTCTAGCATCGGCTGGTAAACCAGTTGTGTGTAAGAACGTTTGAATCGTGGGTCTTGCGCCTTGCTCATCCAATCATGCACAGTCGCGCGAAAATCGCTGGTGCTCATGCCGGTGTGCGTCGCGGCAAGCAGCTTTGCCACACCGGTTTCACCAGTCGCGGCCACTCCCTTCATATCGCCCGCCAGTACCGAACGAAACGGCTCCTCGGTCTTCCATTCAGGGTGCTGCGGAGCGAGTTCATGGATGCGTTGTAATGTGAAGACCAGTTGCACATACGCCGGCTGTTCCAACCATAGCGTCCCATCGTTATCGAACACGGCGATACGCTCGGCGGGCGGCACATAGTCTGGCGAACCGGCCTGTGTGACGCGTGCAACGAAATCAACGATAGATTTTTTGGCAGCAGTGTCTTGCCACGAAGGCAGAACCGATGTTGCTACCACAGCTTCGGACGTACTCGCCGCGGCAACCTTCGGCGACGACGGTTGTGCGCAAGCAGTAAGAATAAGCATTGCAGTTAAAGCGGCGATACTGGTGATGCGATGATTGAAATTACGCATGGTTGGCCTTTGAAAATTTTCTTTGACTAACTAAGGTGTCACACGAGCAGCGCGTGACGCTCAAGCGAACTCTGATCCCATCTTTCCAGGCACCAGACCCACATAGGTAATTTCGTTGGGTGACTGATATTGCAATCAAATTTTTATTTATGCAACAAAGTACTTTGCGATCGTCGCGAATGTCCAACAGACTTGCTTTTCACTGAATACGCATTTGCACCCCCTTTATTTCCCACGGGAAAATTTGCTTTATACTCGCCAAAATCATTTTGACTGGAATGCAAAGCCATGCCAACTCTTCGCTCACACCATATTGTCGCTATCGGACTTATATTTTCAGCGTCGCTGCTGCTCAGCGGGCTGTGCATTACCACGGAGGCCGCAGAGAACACAGACGCCACACTGCAAGTACTCAATCGTGACATACCTCATCTGCTCACCGAGGCCGCGATTCCTAGCGTTTCCATCGCGCAAATCAAACAAGGTCGTATTGCTTTGACCGCAGCATATGGTTCACAGAGCCAAGGCACACCAGCAACCACCGAAACTCTCTACAACATCGCCTCGCTGACAAAACCGTTAACTGCAGAAGTCATACTGCGGATGGCGTCTAAGAACGTGATCTCGCTTGATGAGCCTATGTATTCCTATTGGACCGATCCAGACATCGCGAATGATGAACGACGAAAACTGTTAACGCCGCGCTTAGCGCTGAGTCATCGCACCGGCTTTCCGAATTGGCGCGATAAGAAAGACGGTCTGAAATTCGTCAACGAACCGGGTACGGTGTGGGGATATTCTGGCGAAGGTTATCAATATGTCGCGCGCTTTGCAGAAAAGAAAACCGATAAGAGCTTTGAAGAACTAGCGCAAACGTATCTGTTCGATCCGGCTCGTATGAAGTCCACTTCCTATATTGGCAAGCCATGGTTTGAAGGTCGTATCGCCATTCCCACGAGCGCCGCCGGTGAGCCATTAAAACCTGAAATCGGCACCCACTACAACGCCGCCGATCTGGTCTACACAACCGCACGCGACTATGCGGTTTTCATGGTCGCAGTGCTCAAGAACCGTAGTCTGAGCAGCATCATCGCAAAAGAGCGAAACCGCATTCAAGTCAGTATGATGCAGCAGACCTGTCAGGGCGCGAAGGCTGAGAGCTGTCCGCACGAAACAGGATACGGGCTCGGCTGGCAGATACTAGATTTCAAAGATGAAACACTGATGATGCACACCGGAAAAGACGACGGCATATTTACCTTCGCGTATCTGAACCGTACCACCGGCGACGGCGCAGTGATTTTCACCAACGGTGAGGATGGCTACAAGATCATTTTGCCGATACTCGAACGTCTGCACACGAGTCCGATGTATATCCGATTTCTACAAGGGCAAATGAAGTAAGCGTAAAACGCGCGGTACGAAACACAATGAGATTACATAACAAATTATGAGGATTATGACGATGTCCATTAAACAGCTCGGTCGGTTTACTTTGATTGTTTTACTGTTGGCGATGAGCTTGCTCGAATCGCCTGCGGTGTCGGCACAAACTTCAGATGATGATGCCGCCCTCACCTCCACCATCGGGGCGCTCGATACCAAAGTCTTCGATGCCTACAACCGATGCGATATGGATGCATTCAGAGATTATTTCGTACCGAACGTAGAGTTTTATCACGACAAAAGCGGCGCAACATTTGACCGAGAAACAGTAATTGCAAATACGAAAAAATACATCTGCAATAAAGTTCACAGAGAGCTGATTGCCTCGACATTCAAGGTCTATCCTATCAAAGACTACGGCGCTATCGAAGAAGGCGAACACCGCTTCTGCCAGATAAAAACCGGCGAATGTGAAGGCATTGCAAAATTTATGATGATCTGGAAAAAGACAGGCGAGCTGTGGCAACTCACCAGAATCGTCAGCTACGGTCATCGCGAGATGACTGCAGAAGAAAAAACAGCGATGGCCAAGTAGACATGAATTTACGTTAACCGTAAACACAATAAACACGACAGCGCTTTATGACGGAATGGAAGTAATGAGCAAGCAAACAGCAACGGAACCCATTCTTTCGGTGAGAAGAATACAGCTGGAAGATATTCCACCTATCGTCAATTACTGGACTTCTGCCTCGGACGCCCATCTGGAAAGAATGGGCTCTGATAAGACCAAACTGCCGAACGCGACGCAGTTTCAGACTGACCTTCAGCATATTTATGACACGCCAGACCAAGAAGCAAAAACTTTTTATTCGATTTGGCTAGTGAATAATCAGGCGATTGGATTTTCCAGCTTGAAAAATATCGCTTATGGTGAAAGCGGAGAAATGCATCTGCATATATGGAATGGCGATTTCCGAGGAAAGGGATATGGGCCGCGTCTGTTTTGTTTATCGGTACTTGATTTTTATAAACGATTTAAGTTGAAAAAACTCAAATGCGAGCCGAGAGCAAGCAATCCTCTCCCAAACCGCATGCTGCAAAAAATTGGCTTTCCATTGATTGATAGTTTTGTTGGTGCTTCGTCGGAAATTAGCTTAGTGGTTGAATTGAATCGGTATGATCTTCCGATAGGCATCGCGGAAAGGTATCTTGCGAATGTGCGGCCACCTGTAATTCAAGAATAATATTTACATATGTTGCGCTGTTTTTTGTAAATATTATTCTTTCATGTAATTAAGAAGTCTCAAAATCTGCCTTGTAATTCTCCTGATGTGTACTATGGTTAAAGGCCATACATCATTTTTGGAGGACATCATGGATGAAGAGGTTGCTGCATTAGTTGTCGATAATGGCTCAGGCATGGAAAAAAGTGGATTTGGCGGGGATGACGAATCGGATTATGCAAAGGTGGGATCCGATGGCATCGTGACTGCAATTCAAAGTTACAGTGCGGCTCCCTCTCCGGAGTGGAAACTTTGTAAAACGAATACGGTCGTAGGCTCACCTTATTAGGAAATATTTTTAAGAATTCCCTGCGTTGTTCGATGCGATCAGATGTGAAACTTTGCATAATGTCGGCATACATAAAAATCTGGAGCTCTAAACAAGCTCCAGATTTTTTAACAAATGAGGCTTAGTTTTTTACATCACTAAAACTCAACTGCATTTATTTTGTTTTGTCGTAAATATACCCATGAACAAATCTAATCTATTGCCAGAAGAGATTCACTCGGAACGTCTGTTGATTCGCGTTGCCAAGCCGGGCGATGGCGCCATGTTTAATCAAGCAATTGCAGAGTCGGCGGCACACCTGAAAGATTGGCTATCATGGGTAACGCCGGTTCCGAATGTTGATCAATCCGAATTGTCCTGTCGCCAGGCCTATGCACGATTCTTGCTGAATGAAGATTTAATGGCATTCTTCATTCTGAAATCAACTGGTGAATTAGTTGGCGGCGGCGGCTTGCATTATGTGAATTGGGATTTACGACGTTTTGAGGTTGGGTACTGGGGAAGAACACGGTATCTTGGAAACGGGTTGATCAGCGAAGCCGTAAAAGCATTGATGCAGTACGCGATGGAAAATTTACATGCAAGTCGCGTGTTTCTCACCATGGATGAAAGAAATCTTGCAAGTCGACGGCTTGCCGAGCGTGTTGGATTTGAGATCGAAGGGACACTGCGGCAAGATAGAAGAAATATCCAAGGCAATTTACGCAATACGCGCGTTTATTCGGTCATTCGTGTTGACGCGCACTGACGCAAATTGAAATCCATCATTTACATTCCAGCACCCCAACACAACTTAATATTCCAATCTAGACCATCAAAAATCTCGTAAAGTGCTTGATTTATTCAATATTTCAACTATCATTGAAATATGAAAACAAACTCAATCGTTGCCGCACTTGCGGCACTCGCACAAGACTCGCGCCTGGCAATCTTTCGCGCATTGGTACAGGCAGGACCTGCCGGCCTGCCCGCTGGCAAGATCAGCCAAGCCATTGGGATATCGCCTTCATCGCTGTCGTTCCACATGAAAGAGCTCACGCACGCCGATATGGTGACGTCTCGCAATGAAGGACGATTCGTGATTTACTCTGCGAACTTTGCAACGATGAACAGCCTGCTAGCCTTTCTGACGGATAAATGCTGCGGGGGCAATCCTTGCACAGCTATCTCCAATCCGGCTTGCGCTTCCCCAGAGGATGCCGCGTCATGAAGCGTGCGCATGCACCAGGCACTACAGATATCCTGGCAAATGTCGACAAGCGTTCGGTAGACGGCTCCATGAATTTCTTTGAGCGATATCTGACCGTTTGGGTGGCGCTTTGCATCGTCGCCGGCATTTTGCTTGGACAGCTCTTTCCTGTCGGAGTGCAAACGATAGGTTCGCTTGAAATAGCGAAAGTGAATCTTCCGGTCGGCGGGCTGATCTGGGTGATGATAATTCCTATGTTACTCAAGATCGACTTCTCCGCCTGGAATCAGGTCAAGGGGCACGTCCGAGGTATTGGAGTGACTTTATTTATCAACTGGGCGGTCAAACCATTTTCGATGGCGTTGCTTGCCTGGGTATTTATCCGACATTGGTTTGCGCCATATCTACCCGCCGATCAGCTCGATTCCTATGTGGCTGGATTGATACTGCTGGCGGCCGCACCATGCACGGCCATGGTGTTTGTGTGGAGTCGCCTCACCGGCGGCGATCCGTACTTCACGCTATCGCAAGTTGCGATGAACGATCTGATCATGGTGTTCGCATTTGCGCCGTTGGTCGCCCTGCTGCTGGGCGTGTCCAGCATTTCCGTGCCATGGGCAACGCTGTTGACGTCGGTGATGTTGTATATCGTGGTGCCCGTGATCATCGCCCAGCTTTGGCGCAAATCACTGCTACGCCGTGGTCAGGTCAGTTTCGATAAGCTGATGGAAGGCATCCAGCCATGGTCGATTTCGGCGCTGTTGCTGACCCTGGTACTACTGTTTGCATTTCAGGGAAACGCCATCATCGAACAACCGCTGGTCATTGCACTGCTGGCGGTTCCTATCCTGATACAAGTGTTCTTTAATTCTGCGTTGGCTTATTGGCTCAATAAGGTAGTCGGCGAAAAGCATTCCATCGCTTGCCCCTCTGCGCTGATCGGCGCTTCGAACTTCTTCGAGCTAGCGGTGGCAGCAGCTATCAGCCTGTTTGGATTCAAATCCGGCGCAGCGCTAGCCACTGTAGTTGGCGTATTGATTGAGGTACCCGTCATGCTGCTGATTGTCGGTATCGTGAACCGCACGCAAGGCTGGTACGAACGACGTTGATGCACGTCTGGCGGGCAAACTGCCGCCTTCACAGAAAGCGAACCATGAACGTTACGATTTATCACAACCCGGAATGCGGGACGTCTCGCAACACGCTGGCGTTAATACGCAATACCGGTGTCGAGCCTGAAGTGATCGAATATCTGAAGCAGCCGCCATCATTGGAAACACTCGTCAAGCTGATTGCCGACAGTGGCTTGACGGTGCGAGAGGCTATACGGCAAAAGGGAACACCCTATGTAGAACTTGGGCTTGACGCCGCGAACCTGACAGATACGCAGTTGTTGGATGCCATGCTGGCTCATCCAATTCTGATCAACCGCCCTTTTGTTGTTACACCGGATGGCACGCGCCTTTGCCGTCCGTCCGAGCTGGTGCTGGATATCCTGTCATTGCCACAAAAGTCCGCGTTTAGCAAAGAAGACGGTGAAGTAGTGATCAACGCGGAGGGACGGCGTGTCAGATAATTTGCTTGATCTGGCAAATATTGATGCGGGCCTTTTCCGCGCATCTCGCTGCTGTATAACTATCGGTGCGGTGCCACCGACGCAATGCAAAACTCTGGCGGTGATGGAGACAGGGCTCCTGCCAGTACAGAGAACACCCGCTCATCCGTGGACTGTGCGACGTTGAAGCGCACGAAGTCACCCGCGCTCAGAGACTGGCTGAATGCATTTCCAGGCGCGATGACAACGCCTTCTTTGAGGCATGCCCTGGCCACTGCCGCGGCGTCAATACCTTCCGGCAGTCGACACCAGAGGAACATGCCTGCCTGTGGCATCAGCCATGGCTTGATGCCCAGCTTCTGAAGTCTGGCGGCAGTCTTGTCCATCTGCTCGGCCAGCCGCAGACGGGTGGCTTCCATGTGCTTTCGGTAGCCACTGTCGGTAAGGGTGTGCAGGATAATACCTGCGGCCAGCCGTCCACCGCCGAAGGTAGTCGCGACTTTCAGGTCCGTCAGGCTCTCAATCCAGTCGGCCCTCGCGGTGATGTAGCCACAGCGCACAGCCGCAGAGGCCGTCTTGGAGAAGCTGCCGATGTGGATGACACGGGAAAGCCCGTCGAAGGCTGCCAATCGCGGAGCCGGATTGTTCTCGAAGTCGGCAAAGATGTCGTCCTCCACGATCACCAATTCCGAATTATCGACTAGCTTCAGAAGTCGGTGGGCAACTACGGGAGACAGGGTTGCACCAGTCGGATTGTGGATGCCGGAGTTGGTGATGTACAGTCGTGGCGAGTGTTCGCGCAGCGCCACTTCGAACACGCCGAGGTCCGGTCCATGAGGGGTGTAAGGAATGCCAACGACATTGGCCCGATGCGCTTTCAGCAACGCATGGAAGTTGAAATAGCATGGGTCGTCGACCAACACAGTGTCTCCCGGCTCAAGGAAGAAGCGACAAACCAGATCGATGGACTGCGTGCCGGACTCGGTCAGCATGATTTGCTCTGCGCCCGCTTCAATCCCCGATGTTGCCATTCGCCGAGACAGGAATTGACGCAATGGCAAGTGCCCGAGTGGGCTTCCGTACTCGGTCAATTCCAGCGAGTTGCCCCGTGCCTGCGCGCGCAGTGCACGGCGAATGCCCTCTTCATACATCCAGGTGCTTGGCAACCAACCGCAGCCAGGCTTGAGCACTGTCTGGTCGGTCTCCAGCGACTGACGGGACACCCACAACGGGTCGACTTCTCTGTCGAGCTTGGAACCAATTTCGGTGAGAGTGAGGGGTGCCGCAGGGCCCGCAATGTAGAAGCCGGAGCCCGGGCGCGAGACGATAATCCCCTCAGCGGCTAGCCGCTCATAGGCTTCGACGACGGTGGAGACGGACAGTTGCAATGCTCGGGCCTGTGCCCGCACCGAAGGGAGCCGAGTACCGGGCAGATAGGTCCGAGACGTAATGCGGGCTTGGATTTCGTCCATCACCCGCTTGATAAGCGTTCCGCTTCGAGTCATCAACTCCTCCGCTGTGTTGGATAATTATGCATAACAGTTCTTGAAAATTGTACTGGATTGTGTCTGTATTCGCGAAGCTTTTCGTGATGTACTGGAGGCTAGAATAAGGAGTCTTTTATGGACAAAAGCACAAGCGGCTGGGTCAACGGATTTATTGGGGTAGCGATATTTGCGGGTTCGCTGCCTGCTACCCGGGTGGCAGTCGCAGACCTGAACCCCACTTTTTTGACCTGTGCCCGGGCGGCCATTGCGGCCGTTCTCGGCCTGGTGCTGCTGCTCGTGCTTCGTCAGCCGCGGCCTTCGCTTGCCGATGTGCCTTCGCTGGCGTTCACTGCGATTGGCTGCGTGGTCGGATTTCCTCTGTTGACAGCCCTCGCGCTACAGCATGTCACGTCGGCACACTCCATCGTGTTCCTGGGCCTGCTGCCTCTGTGTACAGCCATCTTCGCTGTGCGGCGTGGAGGTGAACGACCCCGCCCGCCATTCTGGGGCTTCTCTGTGGTTGGCGCAGCCTTCGTCGCCGGTTATGCCGCTACGGGAGACATGGAAGCGTCGTTACAAGGTGACTTACTGATGCTGGCCGCCATCGTCGTGTGCGGCATGGGTTACGCCGAAGGCGCGCGGCTCTCGCGCAAGCTCGGCGGCTGGCAGGTCATCAGCTGGGCCCTGCTGCTCGCGCTGCCCATCATGTTGCCGATTGCGTTGCTGACGATGCCGACGTCCTTTGAAAACGTCAGCACAGGTGCCTGGCTTGGCCTCGCCTATGTATCGCTTTTCAGCATGCTGATTGGCTTCGTGTTCTGGTATCGCGGCCTGGCGCAGGGCGGGATTGCTGCTGTCGGGCATGGTTGGACATTTGATGTTGTGCAATTGCGATTCCACATCAAAAGTAGAGATCATTTCTCAATCGGGGCGAAGCGCCCTGAAAGACTCGGGAAACATGCGCTCATTCAATAACTGCGGCATTTTTGCATGCCGTCCTGTCGCGCCATCCCGGCAAATTCTGACATAACCTGGCGTCCGACCGCAGGAAATGTGCTGCGCGTTGAAACCAAACTCAACGAGCGAACTAAATCATACGTTCTGACATACGCAATGCCTGAGCGACGCTGAACTGTTGCTGCAAGCGGTTCGGCGCTGCTACTTTACATGTAACGTGTAAAGCGCCACGTTACATGTAACGTGGCAAGCATCACATCACCGCGATTTAAGAAGGCCGATTTTGATCAGGGCAATACTTCATAAGCGATTGATTTCAAAGGAAAATGCTTAATTTTCTGCAGGCGATTAAAACATTGATGTCACCTTTTTTTGGGGCATTTCCACTTGGCATGATCTTTGCAGGAAGAAGGTAAAAAGGCTTTACCTAAGTTTCGAAAAAAGGGGAAATCACATTGAAAGCATCACAAAGGTCTGCCCTATCGCACCGTATTCATGAATACATGGTCCACAACCAAGGAGCTAATGCTGGTCATTGAACCCCTGAACAATATCTATCACATCGCTTGCGCGATGCATGTTTGGGTTAAATGCAACTATTACTATGCGCTTCACATAAAACCGATTTTTTATAAAAAACGTTTTTTGCGCAAGTCCTAACCAAATAAAATGCTAGTCGCACGGGAGCTACATGAATATTGTGACCTCAGGCAAAGTTGACACGGAGGGTGCTAGTTGCGCAATCAAGCATATTGGGATTATCGTTTTCGATGGCGTGGTATTAGCCGATGTAGTTGGCGCCACCGATGTATTTGGGATAGGCGACAAACTCATCTCTACGGTTTTCCCGGGAGCCGCGCACTATCAGGTGTCAATCATGTCGATTTCTGGCGGCGCGATTATGTCCTCCGCCTCGGTGCAAATTTCCACGTCGCCGCTCACCCAATTTAACGACTATCAATTTGACACGCTGCTTATTGCCAGTGGAACCGGCAGCTTTGATGCGTATCACGATCCTTTCCTTATCGAATGGCTGCAAAAGAAACGCCGCGATGCCCGCCGTATTGCCGCAATCTGCACTGGTGTATTCGTCATCGGCGCCGCCGGTTTTCTGAATCATCGCCGTGCCACCACGCACTGGGCGCTGGTAGATAAACTGTCGCGTGAATTCCCGGGAATCAACATTGATAGAGAAGCGAAAATCACCGAAGATCATGACATTTTTACGTCTTGCGATGTAGGCATGGCGGCCGATCTGGCTTTACGTCTTTTGGAAAATGATCTGGGTCCTGCGGTGGCACAACGTGTCGCACAAAATTTGGTTGCCTGCCAGCGACGTCGCGACACCTCACCGGCCAACAATCCGACGCGCCCTATCGACTCCGTCATCAGCGCCAAAATTCACAAGGCCTCTCTCTGGTTCGCAAAAAATTTCAGTGATCCGATTTCAGTGATCGATGCGGCCAATTCCGTTTCCATGAGTGAGCGCAATTTTGTACGCCAATTCAAACGCGAGACCGGTCAGACACCCCATAACTTCTTGCTGAATCTGCGCCTGGAAGCTGTTCGTCAACAGCTAACCGAGACCGATTTGCCGGTCGACAAAATAGCGCGACGTTGCGGTCTATTCAGCGGCGCACATGTCGCTAAATTGTTCCGCAAACAGATGTGGCCCTCGCCTACCGAATATCGTAAAAGCATAAGATCACCGCATGGCAACGCTGCATAATGCCGCGATGACTCAAGCATGTAAGCCCGATGAGGCTCAGCCACCGTCGATAATGACCGCTGGTATCGCGCTGGCATTAGCGGTTTCGCGCAGCATTGTTGAATAAATCAAACTAAGCATCCTGTTCCATGAACAACAACACGATGGCTTTTGATTGCGCACCTGCCCAAATTGAAAAAGCCAAGCGACCGGGCGCGCTAGTGCTCCCGAGCAGGACCGAACACCCAATGCCGAAGTCCATAATAGTTGAAAATCATAGCTGTCCCTGAGCCGACCATTAGCGCGATGACTGGATACGTACGCAATCCAGGAAAACCGGCGATCAAAGACGAAAATATACCAAGGTTCAATAATGCCCCTGCAGTCTGCACGGCAAGATAGCCAACGTATTCTCGCTTCGCCCGCGCCGAAGTCCGGGTCTTAGACGCAAACACAAAAGAGCGATTCAACAGCCAGGTAACGAACACTGCGACGAGGAACGACAACACTCGCGAAAGGTAAAGCGGCAAACCAGCGTACTTGTATAACAACATCATCACGCAGGCGTCGACCACGAAGCCAATTCCTCCCACCACCATAAACCCAAGGACGCTGGCCGGCAACCGACGACATATTGTGGCGATGCCGCGAATCATCGACGTTCCGAACGTGCCAGCCAGCGCAACTCGAACTCCAGGCGCTGCTGATGCGCCACCGAGTCTAATATCAAGCCAATCCCAAGAGCCATCACCGCAGCGACGCATGTACCGGTGGCCAGAATCGCCAACGGCACATGGTAAATATAGCGATATTGTATCCAGTCATGGAATACAGGCACCCCGGCCGCCAGCCCCGACAACAACAGCAATAGGCTTAGCACACTGAAAAACGCCAGCGGTCGGTAGTATCGAAAAATCTGCGCGATCGCGAACAGCACGCGCGTACCGTCAGAAAACGTGTTGAGCTTGGAGACGCTACCGCTGGGTCTATCCTTATAGGCGACCGGGACTTCGACAATGCGCATGCGCTTGTGCAGCGCGTGCAGCGTCATATCAGTCTCGATTTGAAAACCTTCAGCCAGCACAGGATAGGTCTTGACAAAGTCCCTGCTGAATACGCGGTAGCCGCTCATGATGTCGACCAGCTGAGCGCGGAACAGCTTGTTCACCATCCACTGCACCAGGCGGTTGCCGAAGCCGTGAAAGGACCGGCGATTCTCACGTGCGTAATCGCCGCCGGACTGCCGGTCGCCAACCGCCATGTCGGCACGCCCTTGCAACACCGGAGTCATCAGCTCGCGCGCCTGGTCCGCCGGATAGGTTAAATCAGCATCGGCCAGCACATAAAAGTCGGCGTCAATTTCGATGAACGCACGGCGTAGCGCACGGCCTTTGCCTTGCTGCGATTCGTCGATGACACGGCCGCGGCAACCAAGCTCCCGCAATACATCGGCGGCAATCACTCCCGTATGGTCGCTGGAATTGTTGTTGACCACATAGATGGCTGCTTCTGGTAACGCAGTCTGAAATGCTCTGATCGTCTCTGCAATGGTCAACTCTTCGTTATATGCAGGGAGAATTACCGCGATTTCTTGATTTTCCGTTGGTATATTGAGCATATTTTTAATCATGGAACAGATGAGGACGACCTAATTCAAACCCGTAGCTGCTAACTTTAATTGATACCGTTGCCCCGTTCGCAGCAAGCCCTTGTCCAGGCGCGAAAATCAGATGGTCTGCGTTGAGTGGCTTGTTAAACAGAAGGCGCACTCCCCATGGCGCAGGGAGAAGTCGGAAGTCACGGACCTTCTGCAGTTCCTTTCCATCATTGTAGAGGCGATGCTCCCCAAAATAGACGTCGGAAAAGCCCCCAGAAAGGCCATAAATATCTATAAAATCGACTCGATTCCGCGCAAATCCAAGGTACAACCCATTCTGAGCGACGTCGAGATTGCCGGTAACAAGTTGTATGGTGCCAGGCTCCGAAGTTACGGCATAACGAGGCATCAGCAAGAGAACTGAGAGCATTACCACCACACCTATTTTCACGCCGAATGATCTTGCGCCAGCCGTCCTCCAGCCGATAAACGCCCAACGCACCAGAAGCCAGGCAAACAGTGCCAGATATGGGAAAGTCCATTTAAAATAATGAATATTGTGATAACGCCAGACGCCGTTCGGCAAAAGATCTCCATACGGCGCATACAGGCAAAATTGGCAAATCATGACAAGCGCGATAGTTCGCAACAGCCAGTCGCCGCGGAAAAAGCACCAGCACATTCCCAGAATCGATAAAATCAGCCAAGGATAATGCGAGACCAGGGCGCTTCGCTGTTCAAGAAAAACGGTACCGCCGTCGAAAAGCAGCGAAAAACTCTTTCTGAAAATCTGTGAAGGAAAATATCCGCTAGAGGATGCTGTCGCCTGAAAGTACCCACCTAACGCACTGCCGTACACCAGCTGGTTAAAGCCCAAATACAGTAAGACGCCAAAAGCCAAGCCGATTCCCAGCGCCAACGCGACCAGCGTGATACGACGCAAGCGTTGCGGCAGAGCGACGCCAGGATTAGACCGATATACCAGGTAGAGATAAGCTGGGAAGAACACAATGACGGGACCCGCGTCAACCGGACGGGCCAAAACCAACAAGCTAACGATCGCGGCATAACCTGATGCTGACCAAATTCGTTGAGCATTGTGCTCGATATCTTCCTCACCGGCCTCGGATAGTTTGGCCAATCCATATAGAGCGAACGAATAGACAGCTACGGTGACAGTTGTCGTCCAGGGAATCACAAAATTGATGAATATTTCTGTGTTGCAGTACAGCGATATGAACAATAAAACGAAAGACACCGTGCGCGAAACATAACGATCTGAGATTCGAACATAAACGAAGACGAACCATAGAAGCGTGAGCCCATTTACAAAGAAAAATGGATGATTGGGCCACCACTTATAAAAGAGAGCACCCAACAGAGGATATAGCGGTGGATAGCGATGGTTCGCAGAATCAAAATTTAGAGCAGATAGCGCACGCGTCGCTTTGAGGTATTCGCCCTGATCGAACCATCCCCACCACCCCTCAGGGTGAGCCAGATCGTTTCCTGGCAATGCCGGGTAATGCAGATATGCTCCCAAATAAAAGACCAAAGCAGTGGCGATAAAGATCCAGATCGGTATTTTCTTTGCCACTATTTAATCCCCAAATTCAAATTTATTATTCTGCACAAAATTGCATATCGCCTGCTCCGAAACCCATGGAAGCTGCCGCCTATTCCTACACCTTTTCATTCGGCTAATTGGTCAGTTTAGGGAAGTCTACAGATTGGATGTATCTGGTCAAGCAATACCATAGTATTACTACTCTGAAATAATATGGAAAAATCTTCCCTTGGTTCAATCGCATAGGTTCGCATCAAAAACGCGTCATTTTGCGTCAACCCGGTTGCAGCGCATAATGGCAATATCCGTCTACTTCCAGCTGCAGCAGCTTACGCGCATGCGCCATCGCTGTTTCGATTGCCTTCGCAATGCGTCACTCGGCATAACCGCATCAATGCAACCACCATTTAGCACTGCAATTTAGCCACCCACGCGCATCTCAATGCAGCCACGGGTTCGCAACACAGTGTGATTATTTTTTTCATATAAGATGAATTGTGCCTCAACTATGTGGTACAACCCGGAAACGGATTGATGATGGCTGTTGCAGATGCAGTCTCTTCAAGCTGCTCTGCCGGGTCAATTTGCCACTTCATCGACTACCCTGCCGCACTCGCCCAAAATTCCCTGTTAACTTTTGGCAGTGCTTCTATAGCTGCTGGTTTAGCAGTAAACGCCGTGACGTGACTGGCTGATTCTGCATGGGATTCTTATAATTTCCTCTGGTGAAGAGGTACACCAATGAGTGACACTTTGCAGAATTAGAAAATAAGATAAGCCCTTGAAAAATCAAGGGCTTATCTTATTTTGGAGGAGAAGGAGGAATCAATATATTATTTAATATCAATATCTTATATGTAAATACCCCAATATATACCCCAACATGAAATTCCAATCGAGGATTGTGCGGCTTTTCGGAAATTGAACGCTCCGGTTTCAATGTACGGCAGTCAACAGCATTGGGATGGTCAATTTCCGTGCAACCAACTGGTTAAGTCGATACAATTTTGCATTTCGAATATATGGATAAAGCGCTTCTACCTGTCTATATTGGCGACACAGCTTCAGCTTCTGCTTCAGCTTCTGCTTCTGCTTCTGCTTCTGCTTCTGCTTCTGCTTCTGCTTCTGCGTCCGCATAATATAACGACTGTATTTAAATGCAGTAACATAAATCAGGCCTCTAAATAGGGAAGCACATGCCAGAGACAACCGAAATAGGTCGAGGGACAGAACATACCGTTGAGCAAAAATATGTTGCATTCTGCGACATTCTCGGATTCTCCAATAGCGTAGTAACTGAATTTGATCAAACCTTGTCGCTCTACATATCACTTGCTCAATACATCACAACTTGGGAATATTCCGATCAAGTCAACGTGACAATGTACTCAGATTCGATACTTATCACGTCGTCAGAACTGCCCCCTCTCCTCGGCGCAGTACAGCTTTTATGGTTTTACTGTTTGCAAAATAACTTCATGTTGAGAGGCGGAATCGCGTTTGGCAAATATTGGGAGGACCGCCGAGATACTCATCTGCTAATGGTCAGTGATGCATTGATTAATGCTGTGAAGCTCGAAAAAATGGTCGGGGTGCCAGCAGTTGTTATTTCGGACGATATCGTCATACCTGAAAATTACTGGTTTGAGCGCTTTCAAAATGGCCCTTACGCCTCGTCACTTTTACATTTTCGTGACAGAAATATCGTCAATCCATTTAATCCAGCGTGGGGAACTTCGGCAGCGATGCGCGCGCGTTTGCTGATGGAGAAAAGTCCAACTCATAGCAATAAATACCTTTGGTTTCTGGCGCTTTACGACGCGCTGAAAGCTGGGAATATATTAATACCGGAAGCTACATATCAGTCTTTCATTGATCGTGGCATTCTTGCCTTTGTCCCTTCCGAGAGCCAGCCCGAAACACGACAATCTAACAAATAGTTCACGTCGTGGAATGAAACTTAAACCCCTCGCCATCTCTAGCTCTCAATATTTACTGTAGTAAATTCGTAGCACTCGATTTATTTCGAGATTTTTTGCGCTTTGAGGCACGTTTTAATTTCGTTATGGATCGACTTCTAGGGGGAACGATGAGTGATGCGACAATGAAACTCGAGGCTGTTTACTATGGTTCAGCAATACCGGCAAATAAGGCATCATTAACCTTTCTTGCCGTCGTGTTTGATAGGATACATTTCCCTGATGTCTATTTGCCAGTCGACGGTTTCGACAGCAAAGATGTGCTGAAAGAGGCAAACCGAATCGAGGCTTACGGATTCACCGATTACGACACGACATTGTTGGTAGGTGCCTTGCGATGCTTGCCTATGATGAATGATCTAAAACAATTTTGTCACTTCACCGGCAGTAATACGTTTGACGCTAAGTTTGGTCCTGAGACAGTGCAGTTGGTGGATGCACTAGAACTAGAAGTGTTTGGTCCTCGACCAGAAAATTTCATCCCGACTTACCAAACAATACATTCGAAGGGCTTGCCGGATAATAACGATTGCATTGTGTATCCGGGAGCCCTTTTTTATCCTGCCAACGCGATTGTTTATGCCACTCAAAACGGCCTGCCGCTTGTCAATGACAATATGCATCTGCCTGTTCCTGCCTTCGGCGGTAACGATGCCGTACACAATACCAAGCTGCTAGCAACCATCATGGCAATGGAGTGTGTCAAATTCGCTTTGCCCAATGTGAGAGCGCTCACGCCAAAAGAAATAATTGAACTGAGGGCGGAGCTAAGCAAATATCTTGCGCAGTTTCGAAGGAGCCTACTTGGCCTAGCTGCTACGCTAAATAGCCAGATTTCGAAAAGTGACAGTTACGAAGATATTATGAAAGCGGCGACCTTTATCGTTCAGACCGAGGTCGAACCCTCGTTGGCAGAGTTGCGCGATGCATTAGAGGGAACGGAGCAAGATTGGTACAAACGTACCTTTGATCTGGCTAAGGAGGCGCCACTACTCGCTACTATGTATGCGACCATGCCACGTGCAGCGGTCATCGCCAAAGTACTAATAATGTTGGGTGGCGTCTTCGTCGATAGTCGGGCTGGCGCGGCCTCGCAGAAAAACGCAAGTAGATCAGGAATGTATTACCTCCTGCGCGCGCAGGACGCTATGCGCAAAGGCCCATAGGTGCGCCGAACGTATTCAACACAAAATTAGCATAAATAAGCCGTGGTTTCGATTCCCGCCGCCTCCACCAATATATTGTTTTAAATCAACGACTTATAAATAAACCACTGTCATTAATTGGGGTATTTTGGGGCTGTTTAGGCTCCAGAATGACAACATAATGACAGCATTTCCTTTTGTAGAATATGTGCGAGTAGCGATGTGATCAGTTACAACGCTCGGCTTTAGATACGACGACTGGCTGCAAGATTAGGCCATCCTCGGTAGTTTGCAATTCGTTCAAAACTGGGATGCACATTCCGTTCTTTATATCCAACGAAATTTCATAGTCCTTCCCAGCTTCAGGTATAAAGGTGCCCGCGTGTGTTCTACAAGACAAGTAGCCGGTACTTTGACCTTTCAAAAAACTGACGCTGGGACTGGGATTGCTCTGAAAATCTAGTTTAATAGTCAACGGTTGATTGGCCGTGATTTTATATTCGCGAAAAAAAGCTTTTGAAAAATAGCCATTCCTGGTCGAAGGCTTCCCGCTGTTTGGCGTCTCCGGCATGCCGATACTTGTATTCGACGCAACTCCCAAGAACGACGAAAAAGCATCACCGAAACCGCCCGAGACGGTAACACTATCGCCGCCGTAACAAGCACTATTCGGATAATACTTCACACCCATGCCGTTTTGTCCGAACAATCTAATCCGTGCAAAATCGCTTTTCACATCACTGTTCTTGTCAACGCCAGATTCGTCAGCGTGGGCCAAGAACGGGCAAAGAGCCACCATCAAAATCAAAAAATTTGTGCGCATAATTTTCTCTGTTTAAACATAAAATATTGACAATCTGACTTATGGGAAATCCATACTCCTTACTGATTAGTTTGGAACCTCAGTAAGGGATGCATTTCTCAGTAAGGGATACATTTTTCGAGGACAAGGTCATTCCCCACATAGGCGTCCATTCCATTAAAGCCATTATTTGGCGTTAAATTTTTTTGGCATTAAATGTAATTTGTAATATTCAGTCTTATAAAATTCTTGATGTGATAAGCCACCTCGTAATGCTTCAATAATTTTATTATATGGCTCAGTGATTTCTGGGTAAGATAACTCGTCGCCTAATATCCTACCAACCTTGCTTGTCATGTAACCACTCAGATCAAAAGGCTCGTCAATATCACCAGCAATGGCTAAATTATAAATTGGGTCGAATGCTTCCAATATAGGTGCAACTTGCCCCTCACAATATTGAACCGATTTGGCTATATCCTCCTCTTTCCAATAAGGTCTGTGTATGGTGACGACACCGCGAACTTTTTCTTCCGATTTCCAATATAACAAAGCTTGTCGAAACCTTTCAGATGCTTCTCTAATTGCCAGTTTATCTATAATAAATTCACTCATTATTTCACCTGAATTGTGATACCTGTTGGCTGTGGCGTAGTCCACAAATTCCGATTCGGAACAATTGTCTGCGTTGCGTTACCGACGTTTGTTGCGCCATTTGCATCGGTAGTCGTCGCAATTTGCGATTGATAAATTGTTGGAGTGGTATTTGGTTTAGGTTGAATTTCAAATACATTAAAACTAGCCGCTTGATTATTTGCTGGCAATCCTAAAACTTCATTCGCCAATTCTGGGTGCGCTTGTATTAAATTAAGCTGTGTTTGATCGACCCAATATGCTGTAGATGAACTTGGTGTTGAGTAATCAGAGGTCGTAGATACCAATTTATACAAAGTCGTATCGACATTCGCCTGAATAGGTACAGGCACTGTACTTCCTGATTCCACAATCCCTTTTAGCGCCTCTTGAGGATTACTAGCTCCCCTAGCCTGCAAATCACTTTCTAATTGATTTTGTATTGATATAGGAACCTGACTTGTAGTAATTCCATGAGTTTCAAAACCTCCAGTTGTATTTATTGGGGCTGCATAGGGCTGATCACCAATGAGTTGACTATTTTTAACTATTTGCGCGTTTGCAGAATTAGCTTCAGCAGCCATTTCACTTATATTCGCACTATTTGCTCCAGCCATTTCCGTAGCCAAATGGCCGCACGAATGAATTGTCCTATTTTTTGATTGAAAAGTAGTAGAGCGCTGAAAAATCGTCAATTGAACAGTAGCAAATAACTAAATACTATGAATTATTTTTATCTTGATCAGTCTCATTTTTTTTATTCGCAGTGTTCAATGAACCTAAGAACGCAACAAAGACAGCAAATATGCCTACACCCACTGGAACATAACAAAAAATAACGAGAAACGATGATTTGTCATCATTAAAAATATTTCTGAACCCACTCCATCCTCTATAATAAATTCCAAGAATAAGGGCAAACAACTGCCAAGCAAGTATTGTTGCAAAAAAAATAGCTCTGTACTTAAATCGACTCAACCATTGCGCAATTGCAGGACCGAACAACCCACCCAATATCCCAGACCAGAAACCATCAAACATAGTGATCCCCGTTTATTTATTAGTAGATGATTTGACTGCGCCCTGTGCCGCTTTACCAGCGACCTGACCAAATGCCGTACTATTAACACGGATGACGAATCCCGGCACTGTCGCCCAGTTACCTAATGCATTTGGAACTCCCGCCCAACTAAACATCGAAGTAGTATACATACCTGTTAATCCCCCTACTGTCATCGCTGCTGCCAGTCCTGTATAAGAGAAGCGCTGGTCAAATCCTGTTCCAATATTTTGACCGGTTGCGTAGTAATCCTCAACAGCCCCGGCACCAGCCCCAAGTATATAAAATCCTCCTGAAACTGCAGCACCCGTTCCCAAAGCAGTCCCCATCGAATACGCAGCCGCTGCAGCCTTGTAAGCCGAATACGCATCCGTTCCAAGTTGTACTACTCCAGCGACTGCGCCAGTCCCTGCAACCGCCAAGCCACCCGCAATTCCTGCCATTACGCCAAGCCCAACTAAAGGGTGGGGAGTCGAAGCAGGAAGTGCAGCCTGCTCTGGTGTCAACGGCCCACCTAGTTGTCCAGGATTATTGTACTGTGCAGCAGTGGCTTGAAACAGCCCTAGAGGAACAGCATTTTGTGCAATAAACGATACCGCAAGCGCATCACCAGCCGGGCCAAGTACTCCTGGTCCTTGGTTGGCAGCCGCATCCACCATCCTGTAACCATCTCCTAACAATATGTTCTGCGCCTGATCGACGCTGATAGCCTGTCCCGTTTGATTTTTATAATATTGCGCGAATGCATCGGCATTGTTTTGTGCCCACTGACGATCATTGGGATCCAACTGCCGATTGTTCGCCTCCACACTCAACCCCGCTGCCGCCCCTGCACCGCCACCCACAGCAGCACCCAGTGCTGTTGACACCACCTGCTCTAATCCTTTACTGACCGAATCAGGCAAGCCCATATTATCAATAGCCGCTGCAATGGTCGGCATCGATGCCGCCGATACCAAGGCACCAGCAGCACCGGATACACCACCGCCTAACGCAGCCAATGCTGTATGCAACGCATCACGATAAACGCCCCCTTCTACCCAAAGCGATTCCTGTGCCTGTAATGCGGCAACCTGATCCAGATCACCATTCTGTGTCGCTGTCGTGATCGCAGTATTTAATGCTTTCACTTGACTATCCGCATAGTTCCCTACATCCAATGCTGCCTGCTGCCCAAACGCTGCCACAATCTGCGCATTCGCCGTTACCTGACTGTTGAGTTGCTGCCCATTCCAATCCTTGGAAATCGAACCGGCATTGGTCACGCCAACATTGTTGTTGACGGCGGCAACCGCTTGCGCTGCCGTTTGCCCTGTCAACTGCTGCTGCTTCTGGTCATTGCTAATGATCACACTACCGGCACTGACACCGCCGTAGCTGGTACCGGTGCTGCTGCCGCTCTTGCTGCTCACGCCGGCCGAACTGCCTTGCCCACCTTGCTGAATCGCCATAATATTGGGACTCTGCGAGGCCGAACTACCGCCGCTGCTAACGCCGTAGCCGCCACCCACCGTCTCGCTGCTGGCGCTATAACTGCTGTTGTTGACGATATTGCTTTGCGTGAGTGTTTGCGTCACCAGCAGATTCTTGTCCGGCGTCGCCGTGCTGGCAATCACGCCGCCTTGCAGATCGGTATTGCCGTTGACGTTCACAATAAAGCCACCGTCGCCAGCCTTGATGCCGGACTGCTGCCCGACGCTGGCGTAATTGCCATTGACCTTGCTCTGGCTGGCATTGACGCTGCCGGACGCACCATAGCCAATGGTGACGGTGCCACCTATGCTTTGGTCTTTGCTGGTATAGGTACTGGTGTCTTGCAGACTCTGGATGTTCAGGTTGCCCTGGCCGCTGGTGCCGACATTGGCAAACACCTGATTGCCGCTGGCTACCGCGCCCTGGAGATTGGTGTCATGACCGGACGACAGTACCAACGTATTGCCGGCAGAGACGTTGCTGTTGACATTGGTTACATCGGCACCATTGCCGGTGCCACGACTGCCGGAAGCACTGGCGGTAATGCCGAAGGCCCAGCCGTTTTGCCCATACGTCGCCGCCACGCCGATTGCGCCGCTTTTTGAGGAACTAGTCGATTGCTGTGTGTCGGTACTTTGCGCCGCTTGCAGGTTGATGTCGCCATCGGCTTTGAGCAACGCATTTTGGCCGGCACTGATGTTGCTGCCGATGACATCGATGTTGCTCGCTTGCCCCGCACCGGTGGCCGTCATCGTGACATTGCCACCGGCTTTGACGTTGGAGCCGACCACCGTGCTGCTGCTTTGCGTACTTTGACTGTTGCTGCTGGAAGAACCGACCGTTAAGCTAATCGTCACGCCAGTGGCAGGGCTTTTGCCTGCGGCCGCTCCCGCCGCAGCAGAGCTGTAAGCGTTGTAAGCAGTCGATGCCGCCGCCGCACCAGCGAGCACTTTCATGCGGGTGTCGTCGGTTTTACTGGAAGCCGACGCCATGCTTTGTATACCCTGCACCGCCGAAATCACCGGCGCAGAAACGGCCAATGTCAGACCGCTCTGTTGATAGGCGCTGGTCTGGGCCGCACTGCTGGTGTCATTGACCGCCGTGACGTTGATCTTTTGTGCGGTGACGCCGATGTCGCCTTGCATCGCAATGACATTGCTGCCGCTCTGGTTATAGGTATTGCCCGCGGTGATATTGACGTTACCGCTGATACTACCCACGGTACTGCTGTTGTTGGTCACCGAACTACTGGTCTGGGTCGCGTCCTGCGAACGGTTACCGACCGTAAAGCCGATACCGCCACTGCTCATCAAGCCCGATTTGGTCGACTGGTGCAACGCCGTATCGGTTTCTGTGCTTTGCGAGGCCAGAATATTGACATTGCCGCCAGCGTTCATGTTCAAGTCATTGGTCGCCGCAATGCCGCTGCCGCGCACCGTGATATCGTTACCCGCCGTCACTTGCACCGCATTGCCAGAGATGGTACTGCCCTGCGCGACATTGGCCGACATGGTGGTGACGTCAATATTGGTGCCACTAGAGAGTAAGCTTTTATGACTGCCCTGGTCGTCCTGGCTGAAATCATTATGCAACATGGCTACGCCTTCAGTCACGTTGCCAGTCGCGCCTAAGGTCGCATTGCCTTGACCATCGGCATTGTTGCCGGCAGTGATGGTGCTGGCCGTCAGTGTTACATCTTTGGCTGGCGCACCTTTGACTAAGACCATATTGCCCGCCGCATCTTGCTGCGCACCAGCCAGTACGGTCACATTGCCACCACCCGTTAAACTGCTGCCGACGGCGCTCTGGCTATGCGCATCGATGACTTGCGAACCGCTATGACCATTGGCGCTACCCTGGCCGTCCAGATGGGTACTGCTGCCGTCGACAGCATTCTGAATCGTCAGATTGCCACCAGCGGCGACCAGCATATCCTGCCCTGACGACAGATTGCTGCCAGTCACGGTGAGATCACCGCCGCTCACTACGCCCAGTGTGCCACCGGCATTGATTACACTGCCCACCGCGTGGGTAGATTGGGTGTCGGTATGGCTGTTGCCGACCGCCGTTACAATCTGCGTACCGGTTGCTACCGTGCCCACGTTAATCGCATTACCCGCCGCCAGCATCGCATTGCCGCCAGCGTTGACCTGTGCCCCGACGATGCTCAAGTTGTTCCCAGCCGACATGATCAGATTATTGGTCGCCGCAATATTGCCCACTGCACCGACCGCAGTAATGGTCGAGACGTTATTGCCGAAATTGGTGATCGCGGTGTTAGTGGCCGATTGATTTACAATATTGTTACCGGCAAACAGCCCAACATTGCCGCCGGAAATGGTGCCGCCGAGGTTGCTGATGTCATGATCGGCCGCCAGCAATAATTGCTGGGTACCGGACATGGTACCGCCGGCATTACTGATATCAGTGCCCTGGATCGCCACCGTATTACCGGCAATTAACGCACCGGTCGGGCTTAAATCCATGTTCTTCGCCAGATACACTTGCGGCACCAACACCGTCTGTGTGCTGCCATCCGGCAGGGTGACAGTCTGATTGACTAACCAGACGATATCGGTGGTCAACGCCGCCATCTGCGCATCACTGAGCGCCATGCCGGGTACCATATTAAATTGCTGGGCATATTGTGCACCGTTGGTCATCAGCGCTTTATATTCGTCTTCCGCATTGGCATAGCCATTCAGATAGCGCATGCCGGTCAGATTGGTGACCTGATCGGACACCAATTTTTCTTCATAGAAGCCGTCACCCAACCGCTTCTCCGTCGTGGCCGGATTGATGCCCAACAGACCCAACATATAATCACTGGAAATGAAATTGCCGTATTGCGTAAAGCGCGGATCGGTGGCGATCAGATACGGCTGATTCGGTTGCGGATGGACAGAGTACAAACCATTGGTCGGCAACACGGTGTTGACCAGACCGGCGCGAGCACCATCGACCACGCGGGCGGCACCCGGCACACTGGTGCTGCCGCTGCCGTTCACGGCATTCACACCATTGACGCCGTTCTGGTTCCCGGTGGGCACACCACTGATGGTGTTGTCGGTCGCCAGCCCCAGTGGCGCGATGCCGTCGCCCAATCCCAGTGAGGCCGCGCTCGCTCCTATCGGTCGGGTCGAGGCGTTGACACTGGTATTGCTGATCTGGCCGCCGTTAATCGACACCGCGGCGTTACTGGTAATGGTGCCGCCGACGCTGCCGATGTTTTGGGTGATCGGCGTGTTGCTCCAGGAGACCCACTGCACCGGCAATGATCCTGCCGCGTCGGCACTACCGAAGCCGCTCTGGTTAGCCGACGTATAGGTGCGGGTTAATTGGGTCGATGTATTGACGATCTTGCTATTGTTGCTGCCATCGGTCGACGCTACGCCATCGATGGTCAAGTTGCCACCGGCGGCAATTTGCCCATTGTCGTTATTTAACTGCGTGCCGATGGCGATGTGCATCGCGCCGCCGGAGGTGATCTGGGCCGCTGCGCCGCTGCTGGCGGCCAGCTGCGTTTCTGTCACTACCTGATGGGCGATGCGCTCTACCTCGACCGGGTAACTGCCGGGGAAATCGGCCTGCGCCCGCAAGGTGTCCGCGTCTATCATCGTGCTCGGATTGGTGTAACCTTGCACCGTTTGCAAGCGCACGCAATTAGTGGTGCAACTGCCATATTGATTCGAATAGCTGATCGTACTGACCGTGTTTTCAATCACGTCATTGCTGTATTGCGACCACGCATTGCCGCCTGTGGTCTGATCCGGGTTGCTCTGATTCGCCGCCATCGCCGTCACATAAATGGTCTGCGTCCCTGCCGTTGGCGTGATACGTGACTGGCCGCCATACTTGATATCGGCGCCGCCATTGCCCAGTGGCTTAGTCAAATCGCTTTGCAGCCATTGAAAGGCCGAATCGGTCGGCGTCAGATTGACCACCACGGCGTAGATCAGGTAACCATCGGGCGTTACCATCGGTGTCGTCGAGACGATGGACGCCGGATTGACATAGTAGGCATCCTGAATACGCGTATTTGAATTACTTAATGGATTGCCACCCGACGGCGGTGATGGCCGCATGGACGACCACCACGATGGTGTGGTCAAGGTGCTGGTCGTATCCGAGGTCGTCACCGTGTTGACCGTCACATTCTGCCGCACGTTGTTGATCTGATTGGCCGCCACATTCAAGGTGCCGTCAGCCTCAATCGTGGACGACAAATTATTAATGGTGCCGGTCTGATTGAGCAGGTAACCGTTGCCATCTTTGGCGCCATTGGCGGCCATGTTCACATCGCCCAGACTGTAGAGCGTGGCGCCGTTTTGATTGTTGACCGTGCCAGTGACCCACAGATTAACTTGATTCACGCCAGCGATGATCGCTGCGGCACCGTCATTGGTCAATGTCGCGGCATTGACCGTCACGGCATTGCCGATCAATGTGCCGGTATTGCTGAGCACATTGCTGCTGGTATTGACGTTATTGCCTTCAATACGACCGCTATTGGTGATGCTGCCAGAAACCGCATTGACAGTGGTGGTGCCGGTGGTCAAATCACCCGGATTGCCGGAGGCGATGTCCGCCCCGGCCTGATTGACCACATTAGCGGCGTTGACGGTGAGGTTGCCTGCAGCAGCTAACGTCGCCGTGTTGGTCAAGGTGCCAGTAGTCGACAACGTCAGATTGCGATTGGCCGTGATCTGGTTACCGGCATCATAGGTATAGTCCCCTTGCAAGCTGACATTACCGTCACGACCGGCGACGATGGTGCCGTCACCCACTAAGGTGTTGGCGGTGAGATTCAGATCGACATCGCTGCCGATGGCACCGCCAGTATTGGTCAGGGTGCCGGTGGTGATCGCCACCCCGCCACCGGAGCCTGCCGGATTGGCAATGCTGCCGTTGCTATTGTCGATACTGGCGGTGGTCAAGGCAACGCTGCCGCCACTGATACCGCCGCCGACGTTGGTCAGTGTGGCGCCGGCCTGATTCATCGTCAACGCACCGGTGGCCGTCAGTTGACCGGCGCTGTTGTCGACGCTGTTGGTGGCGTTCAGTGCT
The DNA here is from genome assembly GCF_009497155.1 of Glaciimonas soli. Classification (GTDB taxonomy): domain Bacteria; phylum Pseudomonadota; class Gammaproteobacteria; order Burkholderiales; family Burkholderiaceae_D; genus Glaciimonas; species Glaciimonas soli. The sequence goes on along the minus strand of NZ_WINI01000010.1, from coordinate 16,267 downwards.
AACGCGCCGCCGGCGACGATATGACCGCCTTGTACATTCGATAGTGCCGACGTATTGATGCTGACGTCGCCCGCGCCGCCGATCAGACCGGCGCCGGTGACGGCCGATGCATTCGCATTGGTGATGCTAGTGGTGCCGGTGATGGTGGTCTGGCCAGTGCCGACATTGATGATTTTACCGTTCGTGTTATCCAGCGTGCTGCCACTCGCCTGCAATAAACTGGTACTGCCCAACGCTTCGATCTTGCCGTCGACGTTGCTCAATGCGCCCTGCGCCGTCGCGGCAACGTTGCCCATGGCTTCGATTGCGCCATTGGTATTGTCCAATGTGCTGCTGGAGGAGACCGTCAAATCGCCTTGCGCACCGATGGCACCGGTGATATTGCTGATGCTGCCAGCGGCGGCTGTCACACTGCCCTTGCCACTGATACTGCCGGCGTCGTTGTCCAGTATCTGACTGGCGTTTACCGTGACAGCACCATTGCCCAGATTTTGGATTTTACCGGCGGCGTTATTGACCGACTGCGCGTTGATAGTGGCGCCAGAATTCGCCCCTTCAATAGTGCCGCCCTGATTATTGACTTGCCCGGCCGTTGCATTCACCGTCACTGCCGCACCACCGATATAGCCGCTCTGGCTGTTGTCGATAGCGGCAGTGCTGGTGACCGATTCATTGCCGACGGCAGTCAGTTTGCCGCCCTGGTTGACGACCGAGGCCGCTGTGATGATGCCGGTGCCATTGGTGCCTAACACACCGCCGTTGTTCGACAGGGCGCCGGTCTGAACGCTCAAGGTACCGGTCCCCATATGGGCCACCGAACCATCGTCGTTATTCAATGCTGCCGATGTCAGCGTCAGATCATGCGCCAGCACGCCTATCATGCCGTTGCTATTGTCGAGCAGCTGCGACACATTGATAGCTGCCGTGCCGTTGCTGTTGTTCTGGAGGATTTGACCGGCCGCATTGGTGAGATTAGTGGCCTCCAGATCGATGGTGCCGGCCCCCAGCACACCGCCGCTATTGTCGAGGGTAGTAGCCGTGACCGTTACACTGCTCGGACTCGTCGTAGAACCTGCCTGTATCTTGCCGCCGCTATTAGTCAGTTGCGAGCCGGCATTGACCGTCATGGCGCCGTTCGACGCCAATGTTCCACCATTGTTGTTCAGAGAAGTGGTCGTCAGATTCAGGGTCTGCTGCGTCGTGATCGACCCGCTATTGGTCGTCGCGCCGGCTGTGATGTTGGCGGCACCGTTGGTGGCGATGGTGCCCTGTTGATTCGACAGCGCCCCGGTGTTGATGGTCAACGTGCCGGTAGCGGCCTGCGAGATGGTACCGCTGTCGTTCGTCAGACTGCCGCTGGCTATCGTCAGATTGCTCGCATTGCTTTGCACGGTGCCGTGGGTATTATCCAGTGCGCCGACCGCTTGCAACGTCATCGCCGCCGTGCCGGTTTGCGACATCAACCCGGATTGGTTGACGATGTCGTGCGCATGCAGATTAACTTGACTGGCCGCAATCGTACCGCCATTGTTGGTCAACGTCGTCCCGGCAGTACCGGTCAGTACGCCGCCGGCAGCCAACGTCCCGGCAGTATTGTTCAGTGCCTGTGTGCTAGCCACCGTCAGATTCTGTGCCGCGGATATGGTACCGCTGTTGGTCAGTGATCCGGCCGATACATTGACGTTGCCGTTGCCGCCGATGATGCCGGTAGCCGCATTGGTGAGCTGGCCGCTGGCGGTGAGCGTCAAGCCATCGGTATTGAGCGATTTAATCGACCCTGCGGTATTGTCGATACTGCCGCCAGTGAGCGCCAACGCCCCGCCCGATTGCATTGTTCCCTGATTATTCGACACCGCACCGGAAACATCGACATTCTCACTACCGACCGCGGTAACTTTACCATTCTGATTATTCAGGCTAGACGCCGTCATAGCGACCTGGCCGTTGCTGGCTATCGTGCCTTGCGCATTGGTCAGTGCACCACTCACAATGGTGGCAGTACCTGTTCCCGCGTGATTGATTTGACCGCCGCTATTATCCAGACTGCCGGCAGCAATGGTCAGGTTCTGGGCATTGGTGGTGATCACCCCCGCTTGATTATTCAACGCACCCGTGGTCGTGATGCTGGTGGCCCCTAGCCCGGACTGCGTGATCACACCGCCAACATTGGACAAACTGGCCGAGTTGGTCGCCAGTTGTGCACCATTGATACTACCCTGATCATTGATTAAAGCGCCGCTACTGCTCATCGCGATGCTGCCTGCTGCCTGCAGCGTGGCGCCGGTCAAATCCATGTTGCCAGCCTGCGCTACAGCATTAATATTACCCCCGGCGTTGGTTTGTCCATGCGCCAGAATCAGGCTAGTGCCGGCATCCATAGCAATGCTGGTCGCCGCCGTATTCTGCCCCGTGGCGCTAATCGCTCCGGTGGCAATCAGGGCAAGGTTTCCCGCCTGAGTGGCATGGCTGTTCGCATCAATACCTGCGCCCAATACGCCGGTTGAATTAATCGATCCCGAGGACAACAACAAATCACTTTGCGCGGCGATCGTGCCGCTATTGGCGATCTGTCCTGCGCTAGTCAACTGCGTGCTTTGACCGCTGTAGAGCGTGCCCGTATTGGTAATGCCATCGTTACCGGCAATGTGGATTGCACCGCTGGCATTAGTTGGTCCATTTAAGGTGATCTGACCTTGACTATCGATATTCAGGTCGCCTGCGCCGCTGGCAATCGTGCCTAAACTGACCACGCCCACGCCGGCTTCGGTGCCGACCAGCTTAATTTTATTGGCAAACATGCCGCCCAGTTGCGCCACGTCGATGCTCACCGTCGGTTTGTTATTGTCGCCAGCAATCACGGTTACGCCCAGATCCGCATAATTGACCTGGTTGGCACCGGTGATGACATTGAGCGCATTGGCCTGCAATTGCCCATTGACGGCGACACTGCGGGCGATCAGATCGACCTGATCCGGCACTGTGCCATTCAGACCGTTAGCACCGATCTCGATAGCGCCGCCAGTCACCTGAAAGCCGTTCAGACTGCCATCGCTATTTAACACCGGCGTACCGGTCGTCAGGACAGCGCGCGACGTATTGATAAAACCGCCGCCATTGACACTCAACCCGTTCGGATTGGCGATGATCACATCGGCCCGCTGGCCTGCCACTTCGATCGTGCCGTTCAGTTGCGAGACACTGGTGCCCGTCACCTGATTCAAAATAATGCGAGCGCTATTGCCTGGGGTCAGATTCGCATTCCCCGGCACCCAGCCGGCCTGCTGGGTCTGCACGCTGGTCGGCGCGTTGTTCAGTATCGCACCGGCAGCGCCGATGGAGAATTGGTTGTACTGATTGACACTGAGGCCAGAACTATTGGGTGTCGTGATATTGACCAGTGGCATCCCATTGGCGGTCGTCGAGATGCCAGGTTTATGGCTGCCTGCATTCGGATCGGCCACGATCTGCGCCGACACGATGGTTACCCCACCGAACAGGGCGGCAATCACCACACCCAGATGCACTAAGCGCATTCGCGAAGTTCTGGTTGAAGTGGAGGTTGATGCGCTACCAGCCCCAGTTACCTTACCTTGACTCGCAATGTTTTCCGCTACCGCCATCAACATGCCACGGCTTTTATTAAAAATAACGCGGAAATTGTTCTTATTCATTGTTCGTATTCCAGTGCAAGTAAGGGCGATTCAGGGATGAACACAGGGATTAATATTGGTAGCTCAGATTGAAACCGACAGCCGGTGTGGCGGTCTTAAAACCTTGCGGCTTATACAGCGCCCAACTGGAAAACACGTCATAGCTCAAGCCGTACAAACCACCGCGCACACCGAGCGTCGCGCCAGCCAGCTTGTTACCCAAAAGCTCAGCTACCCCAGGGCCGTACACCTGCCCGAAATCCAAACCGACATAGACCGACTGGCCGCTCTTGGCAAGCGGCAGTTTCAATTCATTACGCACATAAAAACCGCTATCGCCCGCTAAGGTCAGCTCGCCATCGAAGCCGCGCACGGTATAGCGATTACCGAAGCTCAATTGATCCGTCAGATACAACGCCGAACGGGTGGCTTGTCCGTGGAAAGTACCGGTATAGGTCAGTGCTTGACTGGCGAGTTGGAATGGCAAACTGAAGGTGGCATCCACGGTCTGCAAGCTATAGTGCAAATTGTTGCTGGTCGGGTCTTCTTGCCCCAATACGTTCCTGGCATAGGTTTGCCCATTGAGCCAGTTGACACCCCATTTCTGCGCCACCGTCAGATCGAGTTGCGCGTTACCGATGTAGTGTGTGTGCACCCAGGCCAGCTCGGCAAACGTGGTATTGAAATCCTGTGCAGCGATTTCGGTATCTTCGATATAGGCATGGTTCCAGCGCTTACCCACTCGCAATTGCCAGCTATTTTTTTGTAATTGATCGCGCTGGAACAATTGGGTAATTTTGAATTCCAGGTTATCTGATTTGCCGCTGGAAACGAAGGTCTGATTGGCTCCCGCTACCTGTTGGTGATAATTATAGGAACTGGCCGAGAGCGCGACATTCCAATAGCCGGCAGGAATCGCGTAATACACATTGTTACCACTGGTGCCGTGCTGGCTACCTTTGCGATCAGCATCGGTGTTAATGCCGACGTTGAACAGGTCGTTCAAGCCCAGCGGGTTATCCAGGGCGACATTGACTCCTGCTTGCAGCTTGCCAGTGCCTTTAGCACCACTATTATCGAAGGTGCCGGTCAATTTCCAAGGTTTGGTGCGCTTCACCTGAATCACCACATCGCTCTCACCGGGGGTGTCGCCGGGCACGATTTGCATCTCCACTTCCTGACTAGGGATACGCTTCATTTGCTCTAACCCCTGCTCCAGATCGCGCAGGTTGAGTAACTTACCGGGTCCGGTAGGAAAAGCGCTACGCCAGGTGCCGTACAGCGTTGGATCAGAAAAACGGATCGCACGGATCACCCCGGGAACCAGCACGAGTGTCAAGACCCCGTCAGCAATACGCTGTTCGGCAACGCCAATGCGGGTGGTGCTGTAGCCGCGCTGCAAAATCAGACTGGTCAGGCGCTTGACGATCAGATCTATGCCGACTTTGCCAACACAGGCACCATCGTATTTGTGTAAATAATCCTGCGCAAAGCGAAAGGGATCGAATGGCAAGTCACTCGCACCAAGAGCACGAATGGCGGGCGACAATGCGGGAGGCACTTCAAGGGCGAACTGATGGATCGTAAAACAAGGCGATTCGCTGGGCAGGTGCAAACCATCGAGCGCTTCTGCAGCCGCCAGCTCTTCCAGACTCACATTCGGCGCTTGCAGTTGCCGTTGGCGCTCCTGCGCATCGGTTTGACTACGGCGTCGTTGCTCTTCGCTCGCTGGCGTTTGCACACTGGGGTCAAGACGGCGTAACTCCTCCAGATCAGGCAACGGCACCATCTGAGCCCTGCTCTCACGCATGGCTCCCGTCAACAATAGCGCTAGCCCCACGCCCTTCAGCACGGCAGGCAAACGCCGCCCAAGTTGCATCCACATCCCCATAGCACCCATCTTCCTTGTTGTTATTTTTTTCTAGAAGGCAAGTGTAGTAGCGGCTTAAATGTTAAAAAATGTTCAACGATTGGACTTTACAAAAGTTCACCTTTCATACTGCAAATTCGTAACTTTTTGTAGCGCTTTGTAACGATAAAACAACGGATTTCCTCAGGGAAATAATGTCCGCGCGCGAGTCCAAGGGTTCAGTTCAAAAATGCGTCATTTTGCGTCACGTTGATGCAGCCCATTTCCCCGTGCACCCCACGTGGCTTAAAGGTTCGGTGGTTTGGCGCACTGCGTTAAAAGCAGTGCATTTAACCTCCAGCACAGGCGTGGGGGACTGGATTTAGCGGACCTTAATGGAGAAGCCGTAACATGACGCAGCTCTTATCTGTATTAGTGCAGACGCAAGTATTGTCGTTTCAGATATTGACACGATCAAACTGCATTTGAATTACCTCAATCGTTCAACCCCAGTGGTTCAAGTACCGCTGATGACAGTCCGCTACAGACTGGTTGTACTCCTTGGATTTCGATGGAGCACCACCGATTCTATGCGAAATGTGTTCTTCGTCTGGATTAGAACGAACAGCGGCTTAAGTGGGTAGACTCGCCTCAGCAATCCATTTTATTGAAGTTGTTTCAGCAATGCCGTCCAAAAGGTCGCTCTGGCAACCAGCGTACCGACAAATATGAATTCATTTTTAGTATGAGCGCCGTCACCGTCCGCGCCCAGTCCGTCTAGCGTCGGAACGCCCAAAGCGGCTGTGAAATTGGCATCGCTCCCGCCGCCAGTCGGAGGAGCTTCTCCAAGAACAAATCCAGATTGCTGCCCAATGCGCTGCGCATGCTCCAACAGCTTTCCTGTGGCAGCCGTCCGCGGCATCGGCGGTCGTGTCAGCACAGCTTGCGTTTCTATCGTGACATCAGGATCAGACGGCCGCATGGCAGAAATTTTTCTCTTAAGATCTTCGTCGGCATCAACATCCGTAACCCGGTAGTCAGCGACCAGGCTCGCAAGATCCGGCACGACATTGACCGCCCCACCGCCGTCAATATGTCCAACGCTTATTGTCGTTCCTTTGGCATAGTCAGTCATTGCCTCCAGCGCGATGATTCGATGCGCGAGCTCGCGGATGGCGCTACGACCTTTTTCATGCGCAATCCCGGCATGTGCGGCGCAACCGTGCACCGACATCGAGATCTGACCAGTCCCTTTTCGTGCAGTGACGCAAAATCCGGTATTGGCTCTGGCCGGCTCAGCAACCAATGCGAATCGTGAATTCGATGCCATTTTTTCCGTGAGAGCACGGGAGGCAATACTTCCGGTCTCCTCATCGGGAACAATCAGAAAAGAAATCGGGAGCGCAGTCGATTTCCGATTAGCGAGACTTCCCATGGCACTAAGACAGAGAAGCAAACCGGCCTTCATGTCGTAGCTTCCGGGCCCATACAGTTTCCCTTCCTCAAGTCGACAAGGGTTTTCGCGCAATGCGCCGATGGGATGGACTGTATCGTAGTGCCCCAGAATCAATATTCCTGCCTCCGACGGATCACTCTCTTTTTGCCGGATAATGATGGCCGGGCCGGTTTCCTCGCCTAATGAAACTGTTTCGCCATCGAGCATGTTGTTCAAAGCGTCTTCGATAATGATCTCCGCCATCTTTCGCAACGCTACGACATCATGGGATGGAGATTCACATTCTATCCATCTCGTTATTCCCTCAACCAGACTCGCGTTTGTTATTTCAATTTTCGGCATGATGTTCTGTTTCAAGTTCGGTTGTTAGAAGCAATGCAGGATCACTCACCTTGAATAGATGGTTCCTGCGAGACGTATCTGGCGATTTCCTCATGGGTTGCAAACCATCCGTCCTTATCCTTGGCATAGCGAATGATTTCGTCCAGGATCCAAATTCTGGAGCGAGGCGTAATGATGTGGGGATGCATAGTGAGCTGGAATATTCCGCCATCTTCAATTGCCCCGTCCAGTTCGCGCTTGAAAATATCGAAGACATCATTCGGGGCCGTATAAGGGCGTAACGATTGAAAACGGTTCATCGTAAAGTAAACGGCATCGTCACGAATCCACTCAACTGGAATCTCAATGACTCCTGTAGGCTCACCTTCAAGCATCAACTCATAACATTCTTCGTCTGCCATCAACGACGAGTCGTACAGCAGACCCATCTCTTTCACAATCCGAAGAGTATTGGGACTGAAATCCCACGAAGGCGTCCGGATACCCACAGGGCGCACCTTGGTGATTTTCTCCAGTGCATCCGCAGATCGCAACATGAGGTCTTTTTCCACCTCGTAGGAAAGAATCGAGTTCAATTCATGGATCCACCCATGAATGCCGATTTCATGTCCGCGGGCGATAACGTCCCGCTGTTCATCTGGATACAGCATCGCTGCAACCGCCGGAACATAGAAGCTCGCAGGAACGTCATGTCGGGCCAGCAATTTAAGAAGACGCGGCATGCCGACCCGCGCACCATATTGACCCCAACTCAATCTACTGATCGATTTCCCACCATCACGCAACTCGTTGGTCTCATGGTCGCTATCAAAAGAAAGCGCCACTGCAAAAGGAGCGCCACCTGGCCAGCGTGTCGGTCTTAGCGGGCGGCCGGCACGCGTTATGTTTACCTTGGCTCGCCATTCTTCTTCGGTCCATTCCCACGATTGTTTTTCGTTGCTCATTTCAATTTCCTTTATTTTCCGCCATCGATGGACAAGACCTGACCATTTATGAACGTGGACAAGTTCGATGCGAAGAAGAGAACGGCATCGGCTATTTCATCCGCTGTACCCAGTCTCCTCAGTGCTATTTGTTCCAGCAGGACCTTCTGTTTCTCCTGGCCGTAGGCATCCCACTGTTTTTGAGTGGCTTCATTCGTGACGATGAATCCTGGCGCAACCGTATTGGCACGTATGCCAAATGGCCCCAGTTCATGTGCCAGTTGCCTGGTCAGCCCCAAAACCGCATGTTTCGCGGCGCAATAAGCCTGGATCCCGGTCATCGATGCTTGCAAGGCGGCGCCGGAACTTATATTGACTATCGTTCCCGATCGCGTTCTCTTCATGCCCGGCACAACGGCTCTGCAGAGAGAAAAGGTCGATCCAAGATTGATATCTATTACCACCCTCCATTCTTCGTCCGTCAATTGCTCAATTGGTTTCTTTGTCTGTCCCGCAACACCTCCCGCGTTATTAATCAAGACGTCGACCACGCCAGAGGAGGAATTCTCAACATCTTCAATCCAGGCGGACGCTGAAGAACTATTGGTCAAATCAACTCTGGCCAGGACGGCTCCCAGTCGTTCCAGATCGGAAAACGCCGTATCACTAACATCACACCCGAATACGTTCGCACCCAGAGAGAGAAAGCGTTTGGTGATTGCCACACCAAAACCACTCGACACGCCGCTTATTGCAACAGTCTTGCCGGAAAAATTCAAATTCATATGGTCCCCGCTAAATCATTCAGGTTCTTGTCCGCCAGGGAGCGTCGACCTTCTTCAATTTCATGAATCATGAAGATAAGCGATGACAGAGTGGGACAAGCGATGTCGGCCTTGCGCCCTTGGCTGACTACGGCACCAAGCTGAGCGTCGACCTCCGTCTTTCGCTTGCGAACAGCCAGGTCCCGCCATATTCCTGAATGGGTCTTCGCATTTGGCCGATTAAAATCGGCCATAGCCTTCACACTGGCAGCGGCTTGTTCCTTCGTAGCTTTCTCTGAAAATGAAGCCGGATCGAACCCATTGAAACCCTTTGGATCGATACCGACCGACTTTGCCACCGCCATTACTTCTCCGGCAAGCTTTCGGAAGAGTTCCAATAGTTCTGGGCGATCCAGACAGTCAGCGATGCCCGACATGCCAACAGCCTGGGCAAACAGCAAAGAAGCATATCCCAGTTTTCCCCAGAGATAAGAGCTGACGTCTGCGCTCAGGATCGCATCTGGTTCAAACAGCATCAGATCCTTGTGAAGACATTTCAGACGCTCGGTAATCTTTCCATCCATCTCTCCCACGACGACGGCGGCTCTGTTCGAGTATTGGATACGCCCAGGCCCCAACCAGTCCGCCCCGAAATTTACAAACGCACCTATCGTCCTTTCTGTACCTACTGCGCGGGCGATGACGTCCTCACAAAGACCATTTTGCAACGACACAACGTAGCCGTCGTCGGTCAGATGCTGAGCAAGTAAAGAACATGCTACGGCTGTATCCTGCGCCTTTACGGACAGAAAAATTCTCTTCCACTTGCCTTTCAGATCCTGTGGCACATAGGCGGGACTTCTTACAGAGAAATTTTCTATCGGGCCGCTGATTTGAAGACCCGCCTGTCCCGCTGATATCTCTTCGACGTGCTCACGGACGACGTCGACAAATGTGACATCCAGGCCTGCTCTTGAGAGATATGCGCCGACCGTTCCGCCTATTGCACCGGCTCCCCAAACCAATATGTCTTTTACTTCGCTCATACCTGCACAATCCTATTAAAGTTTTTTGGTAACTGTTTCGCGGAAAGTCGAAATAACCGCACCCGACAGAACAGCGCAACCGATTAGATAAAATGCCGGTGAAATTGGACTTCCGGTTACGTCGATCAGGAATGTCGAAATAAACGGGGCAAAGCCACCAAAAATGGCAACTGCCAAGCTGTAACCGACAGACAGAAGAGTAGTCCGGTTTTTGGTCGGAAAGAGTTCACAAAGTGCTGCCGGCGCCGCGCCTGAGAACGCTGCCATGAAGAGATTGAAAACCAAAAGAACGCACGTGACCCCAACGACACCGTGACCACCGAGAAGAACAAGGAACATGGGGTAGGACAGCGCTGCAAAACCGATACAGCATGCGAGCAAAACAGGCTTGCGGCCGATACGGTCAGACAGAATGCCGAAGAGCGGCGTCAGCACAACCAGAAAGGCGACCCCGATAGTTCCGGCGGCAATAGACTGCTGTGTCGTAAGACCTGCATGCATGGTAAGGAATGTCGGCAAATACGAGAGAACCAGGTAGTACGAGACCGTCCAGATAACCGTCAGTCCAGAGGCAGATAAGGTCATCTTCAGAGGACTGTCTTGCTTGGCCTGCGGGATTTCCTTTTCTTCTTTTGCATTTTCAAAGATTGGTGTTTCCTCGACGTTTTTTCTCAAATAGATACCGACGGGAAGAAGCACTGCACCCAGCAAAAATGGAATTCGCCAGCCAAAATTTTCCATCTGATCAGGAGTGAAGTACGCATTGACCCCTGTCATTGCACCACCAATCAACAGGTATGCGGCCGCGATGGAGGTTTGTCCCATCGCGCCATAAAAACCACGGCGGGATTGTGGAGCCGATTCCACAATGAACGTCGTTGCACTGCCCCACTCGCCGCCAGCGGCAAATCCTTGGATCAGACGTAACGTGACGAGCAAGATCGGAGCGGCTATGCCGATGGTCTTGTACGTCGGTAACAAACCAATGCCGACAGTGCCCATTGCCATACCGAAAATCGTTAGTTGCAGGGCGACCTTTCGACCGAATTTATCCGCTAGCCGCCCGATGACCAGACCACCTAGGGGCCTCGCCAGGAACCCTACCCCGAAAGCTGCGAAGCTGGCCAAAAGCCCGGCCGTCGCGTCTGCATGAAAAAATTGTCTTGCGATAATCGCGGCGAGAAATGCGTAGACGATAAAATCGTAGTATTCGAGAATATTTCCGATCATTGCCGCAGCCAACTGCTTTCTGCTGTGAAATTTTCGCTTGGTTGTGTTGACGGTTTGGACGAACTGGGTTGCAGCGTTCATGTGGAAGGTCCTGATTAGGAACTAATAAAAATAGGCTATGCCATGATTGCCTATGCGTTGGGAAAATTCAGGTTGATGTACTGCACTGCTTTTTTAAGTGATTCAAGAATCTGATCTTTTTTCTCTTGAAAGCGCGACGAAACACAGCCGACGTTGAGCGCCAGCAAAGGTGTTCCGTTGTCTCCAAATACTGGTACAGCGATACCAACGCCGCCATCGACATACTCGCTGTCAACAATTGCCACGCCATCTTTTCTGGCCTCTACGATCGAAGCTCGAATTGATTTTGGGTTAGTTACGGTCTTCGTTGTGTAGACGGGATAACTGGGTTTTGACAGCGCTCTGGCCTGACGCTTTTCGTCCCCGAATGCCAGCAGAACACGACCCATTGCTGTGCAATATGCGGGAGTGATTGCATCAATGCTTGATTCGTATCTCACTATTTGCGGCGAAACTGCTTGTGCAAGCAAACGTACGGAGTCGTCTCCAACCATGGCGCCTACCATGACACTTTCGCCTGTTTCGTCACATATGACCTGCAGTAACGGCTTTGCGAACGCCACTGCCCGGGAGAAGTGATCCCCGCCCCATCCAAATCCATGCCGCCGGAATGTGTCTTCCAGTGCGTAATGGCCTTGGTCGTTTTTGACAACATAGCCTCGATCCACGAGTGTTCGTAGAATCGCCAACGCGCTGCTCTTGGGTAAGTCGAAATGCGCTGCCACCGCTGTAAGAGTCAACGGATCAAGACTTCTTGCAAAGTGCTCAAAGAGGTCTAAAACTCTTTCAATGGAACGAACATTGTTCATATATGTGAACTCAAGTATATTTATGTGAACTTTTGCAGATTCTAAGATTAATTTTTTATAGAGTAAACAATTATTTTCTACGTGTTGTTGTTTTCCCATGAAGTATCTCCGGCGTGTACGTGGTTTCAGGCAAGCTGAAGAGATTACGGACTGGGGATAGACGAAAAATAAAAAACACGGAAGCAATTTGACTGGCGAATGCCAGTCAGAGGGTTGTGTCATTACCTTTCCCCCTGAATTTTTATAGAGAAATAGCATGGACAGAAATGTAGATAACGACAAAGCCATGGAAATTCTGAAAAATGCCCAAGAGGCACTGAAAAAAATAGGATTTCACTGTGTGCTTTCACAAAGTGTTCTGCCACAAGGGGCATCCCTTTCATTGCATGTTGCGACTATCGAAATTGCTGCTTATGCTGCGCATGTCGCTGGGACGCATGGTGGGATAGTCGCCTATATAGACAGCCAGAGATTTGCGGATGATGTTGCTGATTTTGCTGCTGGTGCAGTGATTATAAAAGCGGCAAGAAATACCGACGGTACCCAGTAAGCAGTGGCCGAGTAAGTCCATTTTCAACTGAGACCTTGTTAAAAGACAGGGATGTGATGATTAGCTTTTGGATAGGGATGTGTGACGTCAAATAATTTACCATACCCAGCATAATATCCCGCCTATCAATATGAGTAATGCACATTCATCCTCGTTGCGCCGGTCAGAAAGTCTGGATGCCAATAACGTCAACGCTTTGACGGTATCTTGCTCGGATTGATCGTGGCACACGACTGTTGCGTATCTCTGCATTTGTTCAATTGCATCATCATAAGTCATGTCAATTTCTCTTTTACGCAATACTAGTTAAGCAGAGAGGGATAGCCTATAAGTGAGGACTTAAATTTTTCAAATTTTTGTACAAGGAAAAGTAGATTGATACCAAAAATTATTTATCTAGCCGGCCCTGATGTCTTCAAGCCTGATTTTGTGGCAATACGAGATCGCTTAAAATCGTTGTGTCGTAATGCTGGTTTTGTGCCGCTCTCCCCTGCTGATGGTGATCCTATTGATTGCGATGCTGCCGAGTTATCGCAACAAATTTATTTACAAAACATACGACATATTGATACTGCAGATATCGTCATGGCCAACGTTGCACATTTCCGCGGTCTTGAACCCGACTCCGGGACAGTGTTCGAGATTGGTTATGCGGTTGCACGTGGTAAGGCCGTATGGTGTTACAACGTCCCTTCTATCAATTTGATAGAGCAAATTTCATACAATGCAGCACATCTTGATCCCGATGGAAATAGCGTTGAGAATTTTGGTTTACCGCTTAATCTGATGTTGGCGCACGCGTGCCACCTGGTGGTTGGTGATGCACGCGCATGTATCAAAGCAATAGATGATTTTTACCGAACCGAACCGAAACAGAAAAATGAAAAAAACCATGTATCACCAAGATAATAGTGACAAACAGATCGGCACCTCCTTCCGGCTAGCCGCCATCATATTGATCGTAACGCTTCTTCTAACGGGATGCGGCCTATTCGGTTGCGGTGCATTTGCCACTAATGGTGGTGGTTTTGGTAGCTGTCATGCAGGAACGACTTTTTGATACTGAAAGGAAAATACCGTGAGTAGCAAAGCATTTATCTGGCCGAAAGAAATCACTGCTGACCGAAAAACTTTACCCGATGGTAGCGCTTCCTATCATCTCATTCATAGCGACATTATCGATCTGGGAAGATTGTTGTTGACGCCTGTCGTCGGTGGCGGCTCAATGTTAACTTGCGAGGTGTTTTCTGTTGGGACTGCTGCTGAAATCGCGCGTCGTCGCGCCGTGATAGAGCCATTGGGAATAAAGTTATCAGCCATTCTTGGTGGCCATGCTTAATTGTTATCTGATGCAATAGTATGACCAGACACCTCTCTTGCGATGAATCACTGTGTCTTGAACTCAGAGCATTGGATCGTCGCATTCTACTGATTATCGTCGAGCGGGCGATTGAGCTCCTGTCAGCGGCACAGCTGGATGCTGTATTAGGCGACTCCCTACAACTGGAAAGAATTTCGACTGACGCCACAACTCTGGGTAGATCCTTGCTCGACGAAGCGCGGTAATTTGTCGAGGATGCTCTAGCTGGTTACTATTAGGCTATTTGTGCCGATCCCCCAAAACGAGTTCGGGCTCGTCATCCCGCAAGGCATTGGGCACATCACCAAGCGCGTGCCGGAGTTGATTGAGGATGCCAGCAACGAACTACCTGAGGGGCTTACCGCACAGCCTGCGGATCGCTTTTGAATAGGGAAAATCATTGCGGCCGTGTCCACCTTTCTCCGAACATTTAATTCAAGCTCGTCAATTTTGAAGTCATGCCGTTGCGGTATAACTTGCTATCGTCAAAAGGTTTTTGTCAGCGAGCATCTCCACAGGTAAAGTGCTGAAAAAAATGGAGACATAACTTGAATAGCGCCTTGTTTATTGCCCTCTGCCGTTCTGGCTGAGCGCTCACTTCCCCCTCGCTTGCGCGCCGCGCGTGCGGTTCCGTTGATTCTTGAACCCGCGACGTCAGGTCGTCGATTCGCACGCGGCTGCCGACCTGTGAAAACAATCGGTATCGGTGCGCTCGTCCGCACGCCGAAAACGCTTCACCTGTATTAGCACCGTTTTGCATCATCCACAACTGTAAAACCCGGAGAACCAGATGAAGAAGACATTACTCGCGGTTGCGATCGTATCGACCCTACCCCAACTCTCTTACGCGCAAAGCAGCGTGACGCTCGCCGGCGTGATCGACGTGGGCATCAACGATGTGACCAATGCCGCTGGGGCACATCAGTACATGATGTCGAGCGGCGTGAATAACGGAAGCCGGGTCATCTTTCTAGGTGTCGAGGACTTGGGCGGTGGCCTCAAATCGATCTTCTTCCTCGAAAACGGCTTTAACGTCAACAATGGCAGTCTGGGCCAAGGCGGCTTGCTGTTCGGCCGGCAGGCTTATGTCGGCCTCACGAGCGGTCAATTCAGTTCGGTGACGCTCGGCCGTCAATACGATTCCGTGGTCGACTATGTCGGCCAGATTGCGGCTGCGGACAATTGGGGCGGATACATTTCGGCGCACCCCGGAGACCTCGATAACTTAAACAACAGCTACCGCGTCAACAACTCTATTAAGTACACAAGTCCGACCTTTGGCGGCCTCACGTTCGGCGGCGTATACAGTCTGGGCGGCGTGGCCGGCGAAGTCTCGCGCAACCAGGTGTGGTCGTTGGGCTCGGGCTACGCAAACGGTCCCTTGAGCCTAGGCGTTGCGATGATCACCGCCCGCAATCCCAATCTCAGCTTCTTTGGCAACAACTCGCAAACTGCGCTCACAGCAGCGACTGCGAACGGCACAGTCACGCCTGTGTATAGCGGTTACATGTCGGCGCGCAGCTATACCTCGATCGGTGCGGCAGCGGCATACACGATCGGCAAGGGAACGGCGGCGCTCACCTATTCGAATGTGCGCTTTAGCAACATGGGCGATACGAGTTCTGGTCCAGATGCGCAGCACTACACGGGCACGGCCATATTCAACAACGCGGAGGCTAGCTTCCGCTATCGCCCGATTGAAATCTATAACGGGGAAGCATTGGCGAACGCCTATCAAGAAGGCATGGACGACGTCCGTCGCGCCCTCGAAGGCTGGCAACTTGCACCAACTACTCCTTCACTTGAAATGATAGATGCCGGCTCGGAGTCTGATGTATGGAACAAATTGGTTCGTCGTGTCGTAGATGCCACAGGATGGCCATATACCTGCACTGAATCTTCCGCTTGCGTTGCTGACCTCTGCCGCGCCGTGCTCGAAGTTGGGAAATCTAGTGTTGCTAATCAGATCGCTAAATATATCGCCAAGGACAGCCTGAACACGGCTTTCTATCCACGCATCAATGTCGCTAGATAACCAGCCAACAGCCCGGACGCCAACTTTAAAGCATTGTGGAAATATCCCCTTCTTCATATCGAGATAGATAGAAGGGCGACTTCTTCCGGTTCTTGCCATGACGGCAGGTAAGCGCTCGATCGATAACTTGGTAGGCGAAATTTGAGGGTGACGCATTGTGAGACTTCATAAG
>NZ_WINI01000001.1 GCF_009497155.1 Glaciimonas soli | reverse complement strand
CAAAGTCAACAGGATGGGTTTGGCGGCTTCATACAAGGGGTTACGGGCAGCAAGGATGAGCGCCAAACGTTCGTTGATGTGCGATGACGGTTCGGCGGCTCGGCTGGCAAGGGCTTCGATGTGCTCGTCAATGTTGCGCACATCATTATCCATTGCCTGCTGGGGTGGAACTGAGAAATGCGCTTTAATTTTCTTAGGCTTGCCACCGTTTTCCCAAGCGGTGGCTGATGCCATTGCCTGTGGTAGATCAGTGCCTTCATCTTCATCACTGGTGAAAAGACGCAGTTTCGGCTTCTTTTTGATCTCAGCCATTAAACACCGCACGTTGTCGTAAATAACCGCTACCCTCGCGACGTTTTTCGGTTTGGGTTTTGAGTGCAGGGTTAAGTTCGCTTGATACATTGGCGTCAGTTTGCTTTGGGAAACAGGCAGCCAGTTTCGCTTGTTCATCGGTGTTGAAAGGCGTTGCCTGATCGGCACTATCTATCTTTGCAGCATTCTCAGCGTGAAAACCAGAAGCATCGTCTGCGTCATTCAAGGTTTTTATTTTTCCCTGCATGCTGGCAGCCAATGTGGGGTCTTTCTGGATGAGATCCTGATAGTTATCCCATACCTGTTGGCGGTACTGCGTGTCTGGCGTTTTTCCGGTTCTTGCCATTTTCAATAGTTCTTGTGCTTTGTCTTCATTTGAAGAAAACCCTCCCAGATAAAAGCCCGCCAGTGAGTCGTGGACATAGTTGCGTAATAGCGGTAAATAAGCTTCACCAAATTTGACGGGCGTCACTTCAAATTGTTTTAATGCCCACTTTTCTTCATCGCTCGGGGCTACTTTGCCGTTGTATAGCTGTTGTTGCCACAGATTAGAGTTGGCAACTTCTTTCGCGTCTAAGGGCGTGAAATAAGGCGCGCCACCTTGTGATGCGTTGTAAACCCGCGTTTTCAATATTTCCAGATCTCCTTTAAGAAGTGCGTTGTAGCTTAATAAATCTTCTTTGTCTTGTGGACCGGCGTCTTGGTATGAATTCATCGCCGAAAAATCATTCAGATAGCGATTGTGAAAGCCATAAAACAGACGCATGTGCTCTTTGATCATAGCTTTATAGTCGCCCTTAAACTCACCGGCAGCCATGTAGCCGTCCCAAGCATCTTTGAGGGATGAGTTAATGGCGTATTGATTTTTTAAATCTTCTGTCATGACACTATACGCAACCAGTGGCACACCAGCGACGGTCGCGGCATGATGCATATGCAGCAATGGTATTTGCGACAATAGTGATGCCATTTCCGGTGATCTGCCCTGATCTTTGGGGGCATAACCACCGCCAACGTCGGAATGCACACCGGGATACATGATTTCAGTCACATTTTTGCCCGTGACGCGGGTGAGAGGGAAGTTACGACGCTGCTCATGAGCGGCAATGTAATGCACGGTTTGTTTGACGCAGCCAGGTAGTGGTTTAAGAATTTCTCTTGCCCAGGCGAAGTGGCCGGTAGCCCAAAATATTGGTGTACTCTCCGATGCGGAATTAGCAAAGCCAATTGAGGAGACACTCTCAAATATCCCTAAAAAATTGATTTCCGCAGGCATTCCGGCAAAGGTGCCATCTTTGGCCAGCACGTCATCAAACCAGTAACAGAACGCGCGTGCCTCGACTGATCCGCGTGAGAAGCCGAACACATTCAGCGTAATTTTAGGGATGTTCGGTTTAGGTCTGGCGATGCGAGCTGCGCGTAATTTTTTATCGAGTTCTTCCGTGAGTTTTTCAAACCATGTATGACGGTTTGGGCGCTGCGCATGCGCATCGGCTATCGGGTCATTAGTTTCAACGTCTTTGGTGTATTGCTGGAGTTTGGCCGTGATTTCATCTTTACTGAACATGAATTCGTCATTGTTAAATGCGCGATGCACAGCGTTATATACTTGAAGCAGAGCATATAAAATTCTAGCTTGACCGCCTTTGCCCATTGCCTTCCCATCTTGAGATTCGCGCCACTCTTTGTTTTCTGGAAAACGTGTACCAAGGCCAGGAACATAGAACTTGTAATACCCAGACTCATTGAGCCAGCCTTTTTCATCAACATCTTTATGTGCATTAAATAATTTGACGACGTTGCTCTGAGAGCTATTGGGAACATCACGTTCCATATTGTTATTGGTGCCATCGAAGAACAGTCCGATTTTAATGAACTGTTGACACGGCAATGCATTTTTAGCAGGCTCATCGTAGTTACGATGCCACGCAATTAACTCATCGGCGGTGAGCGCCATTTCGTTTTCTGCGTTATCTGAAATATGTAGCGGTGCGGATTGGATTGGTGCGCTCATATTACTCTTCCTCCGGTGGCGCAACAGTGGCGCTTTTGAGAATTGGATGGTTTGGGCTTCCTACACCATATCTAGCGGTAGAAACTATTCGTACCTCGTCATTTTGAAAAAAGTGAACATATATCGTTCCTACCTGGTCGTATCGTTTGATTGTTGTTGTTTTTTCTATCCAAGCTCTCCCATCAGGTTTCCAACGTACTTTCACTTTCAGACCCGGTTGCCATTGGCGCGGAATGATATACCCTAGAGCAGCAATTCCGCCGCAACTAAGACCTCCTACCATCCGTTTACTAAATGGTTCCTGTACATAGAATGAAGTAATGGCGGGTGCGCCATCATGGCTAAAACAACCAATGTCTGTGGCTATCATCGGAATATTAACCAACGGTGATAAATTTTTCGCTGTTACTTGCTCTGTGATTAACGTCGGTGCCGTGCAAGCACTGAGTATTAATGTTGTTACCAACAGAATTGAATGAGTAAGTTTCATGGTTTCTCTGTAATTTTTCGAATGGATTTATTCTGTGATGAACTGCTGACACGGCAGTGCATTCTTGGCAGGCTCATCATAGTTGCGGTGCCACGCAATTAACTCATCGGCGGTGAGTGCCATTTCGTTTTCTGCATTGTCCGAAATAAGGAGTGGAGCAGATTGAGTTGGAACACTCATTATTCTTCCTCCGGCGGTGCAACTGTAGTACTTTTGAGGATAGGATGCTCTTTACTGTTTGAATATACGGATGATGACAATACACGTACTTCATCATTAGCAAAAAAGTGCACGAAAAGAGTTTCTGGAGTGTCATAGCGTCTGATGGTGGTGGTTTTTTCTATCCAATTATCTACGCCCTTGATTGAGCGATTCCAGCGTACTTTGACCTTCATATGAGGTTGCCATTGCCTCGGTAACATATATCCAAATGCACCTGTGCCACCACAACTAAGTCCACCAGCCATACGCTGACTAAACGGTTCTTGTACATAGAATGAATGAATGTAGGAAACCCCAGGATGAGCAGCGCAAGCGATATCCACTGGCACCATCGGAATGTTTACCCGCGATTCAGGATTTTGAATTGCTGCTTGAGTTGTGTTTGATACTGGTGCCGCACAAGCACTGAGTGCTAATGTCGCGGCAAATAAAATTGAATAAGTAAGTCTCATAATCTCGTTTTTATTTTGGTTTCAATATTCGACGGCGGGATACCGTGTCGTTTTTAGAGTGATTGAATGCTCTCTTAATATCTCGCAAAGCAAGGGGCAATAATTACTCCTCCATTACAATTCTCGAAGGCGCAACTACTTAACAGAAAAACGACAGCGATTAAAGCCAAGTAGCGAAGATAGGTATTTTTCATATGGTGTTCCTTAATATTTTTGTGTTTTGTGTAATGTGTAAAAATTATGTTGCGACGTATTGCAATGCCTTCGCAACATCGTGCTTTTGCGCCGTATCGAGTACCTCGATTGCGTGATACTTATCCGGCATGAGCAAGGTTTTGACCATTAATTGTCGTCGATTGATATCGTCCTTGATGCCACGCGTATCCATTTCAGTCAGTAATTCTGTAATCATCGCGAAGACCTTCGATGCTGTGCGACCACTGGTTATCTGCGGTGTGTTTTTTATAAAGCCACACAACATCCCATCTGCCTCACCACTATCAATCAATCGCACATACTGCCTATCGGTGATATCAATCGCATTTTTCTCACCGATATTCGGTGCTATGTAAGAAGCCAAGTCCATGCAATCACCAGCAATAGTCGTTACCGTACCTTTGCGATTAATCAAATGCCAGGCAGTAAAACCAGAGAGCACCATCTCCAATTGCGTTTCATCAAGCATTTCTAAAATGTCGATGCTGCACATGGTGTCGGAAAAACGTAGCGGAAAGCGTAGGCCATCTGATGGTGTATGTATGCATAAAAAAGCGGCGAAGTGGCGCTGTAATGCTTTCTTGTTCAATGGCGTTTGCAAGAAGCTGAGCATGGGTTTATCAGCGCCATAAACCAGCAAATTTTTTAAATTATCAGAAGAGAGATTCACTAAAAACGGTGCGCATTCTTCAAAGCCGCTTAAGCTGGTGTTGTCATATAACGAGACAATGCCGCTATCATTTTCCTGGCTGAGTTCCCATAGTTGCTTGCCTAAATTGGCATCGTCAAACGTGCCGTCGACTAAGGCATAGGCGTACAGCTTGTCGGCCTGTTGATTACCTTGTTCATTGTGATGTTGGGCGTACTGAGCATGGGTTTTATTGAATGCTTCGGTTAATTTTTGTGACAGCTCTGGGTGGTGTGGGTCGATACCAAATTTATTCATCATTTTGTCCAGATGCAGTGGGGTTAAAGGCTACCGCCAACGCGGGTACGGGCAGCTTCTGCTAATTTTTGACATTCTTTACAGACCGTCTGCGAAAATTGCGGGAATTGCTGCTGTATGCCCATCGGCCCCATGGTTGCCATCGGTTTTGACCATACGGTGTGATCACCCAATGTGCGACCAATAATGCCCGTCGCATCAATCACCCATTCACTGCCACCAGCCTGCAAGCGGATACCTGTCTTGGCTTTCAGATTGATCCAGTCCGTCGTACTGATAATGTCGAAAACTTTCTGCGCAATCAGTTCAATATTGCCACTCTGTGCCTGTACACGGATGTCACCTGCATTGGCAAACATGCGCATGCCGTCTTTTTGGACGAAGACCGAAAACTGTTCTTTGGTGGAAGCGTAGATGCCACCGCCACTGGTGAAGGAGAGGTGATCCGTGCTGGTCAGCGCAATGTGTTTACCGCTGTAGAGATGCGCTGACTTTGGCGCAGTCATCAAGAGTCCGGCTTGACTGGCAATCGCCAGATGCGGTTCGGTGAATTCTTTGAGCGCACCACTGCCTTTGATGGCATCGGCCTGATGCTGCAAATCTGTAGTGACATTTTTTTGTTCGTTGTTTTGTGCCTTGGAAGTGGTGGCGTTGGCGGCCATTTCATTGGTCAAGGTCAATGCTTCGACCAGCAGATTATTGATCTCTTGCACGCTCATGGCGTTACCTGCCGCACCCAGTCGAGCGTAGGTGGTAATCAGCATCCCCAATGCCGCACGTAGCGCTGCGTGACCATCGGTACGCGCTTCCAGGCCGAGTCCGCGTTCTTCCTTATTGCCAGAAAAATCTTCTAACCGTTTAATGGTGCCTAACGCGAGCAAGCTGTGTAGCTCATCACTTTTCGTCTGCACGCCCATTTTGCCGGGCGTGTCGTCCATGACAAAATGATTGGAACGTCCCGATGCACTGTTACCGCCACTGTCACCAAACTCACGGCTGCGAGTACCGGACAGCGCTTGCTGGGAAGGCAGTTGCCACGGTGGGAGATTATTTTGATTGTTGACATACCCTATGATGATCGGCTGATCAACATCGCCACTGATAAACGAGAGTATCGCTTCACTGCCGATGCGCGGCAGGTGGGTGCTGCCTAGCTGGTTGCCCGACCACATTTCACTGGTACGTATCCAGATGCTGCTGTTCTGGTCATTCTGGCCGACTCTATCCCAGGCAAACTGAATCTTGATACGACCATATTGGTCTGTCCAAATCGGCTGATTTTCTGGCCCCACTACCAGCGCGGTCGCAGTGTGGATGACCGGTTTGGGCGTAATGCGTTCAGGGTGATAGTCAGGTCCCTTTACCGGACAGACTTCAAAATCACAATCGACGCGATACTGTTGACCGCCATCCGAGCGCTGTGTTTCTTGCGAGACATCCACAATCGTGAGCGTGGTGGACAGGACGATGTAGCCAATATTGGCGGCTTGTTGCGGATGACCTTTTATCGTTGTAATACAGCCGGTGGGTAAGCCGCGCAAATGACCAGAGCCGCTTCCACGCTGGGCCGCATTGCTAATTGCCTGCATCCGCATCGCGCTAATGAATTTTCCTTCATCAAACGGGTCATTGCCTTCTTGCTGGGCACCTGCTTTGGGCTGGCTGTAATTAGCACTGGCATGATATTCGTACTGCTCCAGATTATTGAGCGCCGTCGGACGCAGCACTTGATTGCTGACGGTTAAATCGGCTCTGGGCCGGGTGTAATCATATTCCGTCGTTTTATAAACCCCAGAAACGAGCTTCCGGGCTGGCGTGAAAGCATGAATGGTTTCTTCATCGACCTTTTTGCCTTCGGTATAAAACGCCAGTTCGTGATAGGCCTCGCTAGGAGCCTGGCGAAAAGAACTATTACAGTCACCGAGAATTAAACGATGCGCGCCATCGCTGTGTTCAAACCAATAGGAGATACCCCACTCTTCACACAGGCGACTAAAAAATGCAAAATCAGTTTCGTTGTACTGCATTTGTATATCGCGCTTGGGATAACGTTCCTCAGCGGATAAACGTTTTTCGACTGGAAATGGGTAGGCTGCCAAGATGATATCTAGCACCTCAGGCGCGGTCTTATCTTGGAAAATTTTGCAGTCAGTACTTAATGTGGCGAGATACAACCAAGGCCGTATGGTTAATTCATATAACGCATGCCGACCTTCTTCGCGTAGGAATTTAGCGTCGGAGATCAGACCAGAAATCTCTCGCACCCCAGCACCGATATTTCCCCTTCCAGTACCGCCCGGCATCCCTGCAATGAATGTTCCGTTACCTTCGAGCTGGATGGCAATGGTCAATTCATGACCAATAAAATCATCCAGATTCGCATTGGCAGCCGCATAAGTCCGATAGTTTTGGATGTCCGGCGTAGCAAAACAAATCTTGAATTCGGATAACGCATTGACCGCTTCGGTACCCGAAATGGAAACCGGCACCATTGACGGTTGATCTGCAATGAGGGGAATGACCGGACTGGTAGTGCTTAGTATGCGTGTTGCATCAAACAAGATTGTCTCCCAATATAATTATTGCTATATAGAAATGAATTATTGATAACGCTAAAATTATTGTGCTTGCAGGTAGTCGCATGGCACTAGCGAAATTGCACTAACGGCATTTCAGTATTTGTGATGTCGGAAAACTAATCGTAGCAGTGAAATGTTTGATTTCCTAATAAGCTAATGGGGTGTTTTTTTAATTTATATGGTATAAAAATTAAGAGAATTTTTGATCTAATTTTTATAGAGAATGGGGTTTCTCATAGAGGGGGGGGCGCTATTTTGGATGTGCGGATGATATAGCGAAGGGAGGGGAAATGTACGATAGGGGCGAAATGCCATATATCTAATTGGCAATAATTTAACTATCGTTGACAATTCAAGACTTTGGAGTAAAAAGATTGTTAGTAGTTTTATATCAGCCTTACCCCAGTAGTTATTTATTGGGGTGATTTCTACATTGAATAATGTGGAAATGACGAGTGTAAAAACATATGCATGTTTTGATTAAGCAGGCGCTTTTTGTTTTTTTGAGATGAAAATGTGTAGCTGGAATTGGACGAGAGTTTTATTTTGCGGAGCAAGCTTGAAATTGCGGAGCAAACAAAAACGGCATACATCGCTGTATGCCGCATAAATACTGGTGGCCCCCCGCAGAGTCGAACTGCGCACCAACGGATTATGAGTCCGCTGCTCTAACCAAGCATGAGCTAGGGGGCCAATTACTTACTTAAAACTTATTTCAGCTTACGTTCAAAATGCGATTGCTTTTGAATGGATCAGCATTGTAGAAGAATTTACGCCTTAGATGCAACTATTGCGAAAATCAGCTCAGAAAAATGTTCGGCCGAGCTGATTTTGTTTCAATTAATTGCTTTCCAGGAAGCTCTTCAGTTTGTCTGAGCGTGAAGGGTGGCGCAACTTACGTAGCGCTTTGGCTTCTATTTGGCGAATCCGCTCGCGTGTAACGTCAAATTGCTTACCGACTTCTTCCAGAGTATGGTCAGTCGACATTTCGATACCAAAACGCATGCGCAGCACTTTGGCTTCGCGTGGTGTCAGGGAGTCGAGTATGTCTTTGACCACGCCGCGCATCGAAGCATGCAACGCGGCATCGGCAGGTGCCAATGTGTTGTTGTCTTCAATGAAATCACCCAGATGCGAATCATCATCGTCGCCGATCGGTGTTTCCATCGAAATAGGTTCTTTGGCGATTTTCATGATCTTGCGGATTTTGTCTTCCGGCATTTCCATTTTGATCGCCAGCGTTGCCGGATCAGGTTCGGCACCGGTTTCTTGCAAGATTTGACGCGAAATACGGTTCATCTTGTTGATCGTTTCGATCATGTGCACCGGAATACGAATCGTACGCGCCTGGTCAGCGATAGAACGGGTAATGGCCTGACGTATCCACCAGGTCGCATAAGTCGAAAACTTGTAACCACGACGATATTCAAACTTGTCCACGGCTTTCATCAAGCCGATATTGCCTTCTTGAATCAGATCCAAGAACTGCAAGCCGCGATTGGTATATTTCTTCGCAATCGAAATCACCAGACGCAAGTTGGCCTCGGTCATTTCGCGCTTTGCCATGCGTGCTTTTTTCTCGCCCTGGCCCATTTTCTTGTTAATACCGCGCAGGTCTAACAACGGCAATACGACACGCGCCTGCAAGTCGATCAGGCGTTGTTGCAGTTGCTTAACGGCCGGTACATTACGAGCGAGAATAGCGCTGTAGGCGTGATTGCCATTGACTTCACCGTCTACCCAATCCAGATTGGTTTCGTTGCCAGGGAAGACTTTGATGAAGTGCAGGCGCGGCATGTCACATTTATTGACCACAACGTCCAGGATTTGACGCTCAATCTTGCGAACTTCGTCAACTTGACCACGCAAGGTATCGCACAATTTTTCGACGACTTTCGCCGTGAAACGGATGCCGAGTAATTCGTTTGAAATAATTTCTTGCGCTTTGACGTATGGCTTTGAGTTATAGCCTTCTTTTTCAAAGGCTTTGCGCATCTGGTCAAACTGTGTGGAGATGGTGGCAAACTTGGCCAGTGCATCGCGTTTAAGTTGCTCTAACTGTTCCGTCGAGAAGCCTGCAGCACCACCATTAGCGGCACCATCTTCTTCGCCTTCTTCTTCCTCGTCATCCTCGTCGTCCTCATCATCTTCATCATCAGCGACGACAGGTGCGGGGGCCGCGACAGTTTCATCAGCAGCGTTTAGGTCAACTAAACCATCGACGATTTCATCAATTTTGATTTCGTCTTTAGCGATTTTGTCGGCCGCGAGAATGATTTCTGCGATCGTAGTAGGGCAGGCTGAAATAGCTTGAATCATGTCGCGCAAACCGTCTTCAATACGTTTGGCGATTTCAATTTCGCCTTCACGTGTGAGCAGTTCAACCGAACCCATTTCGCGCATGTACATACGCACTGGATCGGTGGTGCGACCAAAATCGGAGTCAACTGTGGACAGCGCAGCTTCGGCGGCAGCTTCGGCTTCATCGTCGCTGGCAATGACCGCGACATTGTCATTTAATATGACGTCTTCGGCATCCGGGGCTTTCTCATGGAGAGTAATACCCATGTCGGCGAAGGTAGCGATGATGCCTTCAATTGCCTCTGGATCAATGATGTTCTCTGGAAGATGATCGTTGATTTCCGCATAAGTCAGGAAGCCGCGCTCCTTACCCATTTTGATCAGGGTCTTGAGTTTTTCGCGACGCGCTTCCAGCTCTTCTTCAGACGCTTCTGTGTCGGACGAGAACGCATCTTTCAAGAGCGCTTTTTCTTTGGCTTTGCGATCTTTGGCCTTGGCTTTATCAACCGCTTTCAATTCAGCACGTTCAACCGCGTTCAGCGCGGCGATTTCATCGTTTTCCGGCTGAAACTCTTTCGGCTTGCGGCCGCGACGACCAGGCACCTTAACTGACGGCAGAACGTAACTGGACGTGTCAATCGCCGCCAAAGTTGCAGCATCGGTAGTTTGGCTAACGCCTGGCGCTATCATCACGCTGGTGTCCGCTTTTGGGGCACTGGCAGCAGCGATGTTTTTAGGCGACTTGACGACTTTAAGGACGGATTTCTTATTTGTCACAGGGGCTTTCGATTTCGCAGATACTGGTTTCGCAACAGTTTTTGAAGCACTCGGAGGAGCACTTTTCGCTGTTGCAGCCACCTTGGAAACTGCCTTGGAAGTAGCTTGATCAGCTACTTTAGGCGCTATTTTTGTGCTGGACTTTGTAGCATTGTTGTCCGGCAGTTTTTGTGTCGCTTTTTTTGCGACAGATTTTGCAGCTGAGGCGGACGTGGCTGATTTTGCCGTTGCCGACTTCACGTCTTTTGCGGGAGGTGTCAGAGGTTTCGCGGGTTTCTTCATTGCGTTCGCCATAGAATCATCAATTACAAATTGTTTGTACTGGATTAAACTGATTGCGCGATGCTGCATGATGTAAGTACAACGTCACAACCGTTTTGGCGTTGTTGTTCCTTCTTGCCGTACAGTTGTACTGTCTGCGTCGTCACGCCTAGCCAAAACGGTTGTGACGCTGTACTTGCTGCGGTATTCTGTTTGTTTTTTTCAATTCACATGCAAACGGATTAGCGCACCATCATTTCAAAATTTCTGCTATTACCATTCCACTTCAGGTAGATTGAATCCACTGCTTTTGCCACTATTTGCCACAAAATTACTGTCTAAGGCGTTGAATCAAAGCCTATAATTATAGCATATGGGCGTGCTTTACTCTAGTTCAAGTGGCGCGTAAAAGCATATGTATTTGACAGTTTTGGGCATTTTAAGTTTCGTATTGGTAATATGTGACGTAACGGGCAATCTTAAGAATTCGCTGCTTCAGCTTCGGCCTGGCGTCGCAAAGCATCTTGTTGCAGCATTATTTCGCGATACCGATTGCGCGCTTCATCACTTCCCAAGCCGGTCGCAGCCAGTTGCTCTAGCTCACTTTTAAGTATTTTCATTTTGGTCTGGCGAATTGCGCCGGCCAACTCCATTCGCGCTGTTTCGATTTCTGACTCGGACTCGGCGGCGATTTCTGCGATCAGAGTCTCAAACTCGGTGCCACCTTCGCGTAAATGCTCCGCGAGTGCCGCAAAATTGGCCTGCGCGCCCATCGCTTGACTGGCCGTAATCAACTGCGTCAGCATTTCGGCCCGATCCGGGGCAAAGTGGGCAATGGCGGCTAATGCAGATTCATCCAGTTCTGTAGCCAATGATGGATGCGCCACCATCAAACGAATAATTTGCCGTTCAAGTCCCACTGGTGCCGGGCGATTGCTACGCGGAGGGGCAATACGAGCGCGCGCAACCGGTTTGCTTAATTCAAATAGCGATTCAATTTCAGTCGGTGCTGATTGCGTTAATTGGGCTAGTCCTCGCACGATTTGTAGTCGTAGCGACGATGGCGGCATGGCTTGAATTAAAGGTTTTGCATCAAATTGCACGCGTGCTCGACCTTCGTGCGTGCTTAAGTCACTTTCACCACTGACTTCGTTCAGCAAGAACTGTGACAGGGGCATAGCGTCACGAACTTGTTGTTCAAATGCCTCATGGCCAAATTCACGAACATAGCTGTCTGGGTCGTGTTCTTTTGGTAAAAATAGAAATTTGATAATTTTGTTGTCAGTGGCGTGCGGCAAGCAGGCATCTAATGCGCGCCGTGCTGCGCGCCGCCCAGCGTTATCACCGTCAAAACTAAAAATCACATGATCTGTCTGGCGTAGTAATTTATGCACGTGCGTGGCAGTGCAAGCGGTACCCAAAGTGGCGACCGCTTGTGGAAAACCAAGCTGTGCTAGAGCGACGACATCCATATAACCCTCTGTCACCAGCACATAACCCGCTTCACGAATCGCTTGTCGCGCTTCAAATAAGCCGTACAGTTCATTGCCCTTTTGAAATAAAGGTGTTTCCGGTGAGTTTAGATACTTAGGCTCGCCTTGACCGAGAACGCGACCACCAAAGCCGATAACTTGCCCTTTGGCGTTGCGAATCGGAAACATGATGCGATCGCGGAAGCGATCGTAGCGTTTTCTGTTGTTACCTTCTTCATCGGTGCGGTCAATGACCAGGCCACACTCTACTAAAGCCATGGCTTCATAATCGGGAAAGACGGCGCGCAGACTATCCCAATTGTCGGCGACATAACCCAAGCCAAATTTGGCTGCAATTTCCCCGGTCAGACCGCGTCCTTGCAAATAGGTAATGGCCTGTGGGGCAGAGCGTAAATTTTGTCGATAAAAATCGCAGGCGATGCGCATCGCATCAGACAACGCCATGCTTTGCGCTTGCAGCGCAGCGCGTTGTGCTGGTGGAATTTTGTCATCGCTTTCAGGCACCACCATGCCGACGTTTTGCGCTAAATCTTTTACTGCATCCACAAAGCCCAGGCCGGAGTACTCAATGAGAAAGCCGATCGCTGTGCCGTGTGCGCCACAACCAAAGCAGTGGTAAAACTGTTTGGTCGGGCTGACCGTAAAGCTAGGGGATTTTTCATTGTGAAAGGGGCACAATCCCATGAAATTTGCGCCGCCTTTTTTCAGTTGCACGTAACGACCCACCACGTCGACGATATCAACGCGGTTGAGTAGGTCCTGAATAAAGGATGGTGGGATCACTGATGAAAAGGAGGTTTGCTTATTTAGTTAGGGCGGCTTTAATCATAGCTGAAACCGTACCCATGTCAGCACGTCCAGCCAGTTTTGGTTTGATAATGGCCATGACTTTTCCCATGTCTTGTGGGCCAAGTGCACCGCTGGCACTGACGGCGGCAGTTACTTCAGCTTGAATTTCTGCGTCAGACAATCCTTCAGGCATATAGGCACTAAGTACTACGAGTTCAGCCTTTTCGATATCGGCCAAGTCCTGGCGACCGCCGGCTTCAAATTGGCTGATAGAGTCTTTGCGTTGTTTGATCATTTTTTCGACGATTGCCAACACTTGTGCATCGTCTAACTCTATGCGTTCATCAACTTCTTTTTGTTTTATGGCCGCAGTGATAAGGCGTATGGTGCTTAGCTTTGCGCTATCTTTCGCACGCATTGCTGTTTTCATATCTTCGGTAATTTGCGCTTTGAGGCTCATGACTTCTCCAATTGAAAATACGTAAGGCTTACACAGCACTGCTTCAGCGCTGTTGTGTGGCGCCGCCTGAGAGCGGCGCACTTTGCGAGGGCAGTTTTGTGTAAATCCTAATATGATTACATTCTAATCAAATGATAAAGATCAAAACCCGCTGCGGCACAACACCGGAGCGGGTTTTTGTATTCTAGTCTATCTACCGCAACATGCGCGGCGTCGGATTAGTATAGTTTTTTCGGCAATTGCTGGCTACGGATACGTTTGTAATGACGCTTCACTGCAGCTGCAAGCTTGCGTTTACGCTCAGCCGTTGGCTTTTCGTAGAACTCACGTGCGCGCAACTCAGTCAGCAGGCCAGTTTTTTCAATAGTGCGCTTGAAGCGGCGCATAGCGACTTCAAACGGCTCGTTTTCTTTAAGACGAATTGTGGTCATGTGAAATTCAAACCATGGTTAGATTGGGAAGACGGCGATTATAGCAAGTCCGAACATTAAATGGAAGTGCTGTATCGGATTTAAATTAATTTAATGATGAATGTTGCGGTAAATCTGCCACATTTCTGCCGCAGATTGTGTGGATTGGCTATTTTAAAGGGCGCTGCGATCGCGCCATAGTGCTATTAGAACACCAGCGATAGAGCCTAGCAGCAAACCTGCTAAAAGAAATAACGACAGCTTAGGGAAGTACGGTCGTTCGGGAACGTAGGTAGCATCCAACACAGCAGTTGGGTAAGTGTTGGAGGGTAATAAACTATCTGTGAGGGCGGACTTTTCCATCGTTAACTCACGTATTTTTTGATCTTGTTTAACTAATACATCGGCAGCAACGACGCGTGATGAGAACTGGCTGTCAGTCTTCAATGCCCCCGTATTTGTGAGTGCCTCTCGCATCTGAGTTTGCCGTGTTTCTGCCTCTGTCAATTGGCGGCTATTTTCTTTTAAGCGCTCCTTGATGCTATTAACTATAGGGTCCATACGTTTGTTGTGAACATCGATTATTGCTTGCGCTGCAGCGGTGAGACCTTTTTTGGCATCCGCTGCAGAGTACGCATCTAGGCTCACTTGAACAAAATTCGTATTCTGCACCACTTTTCCGGTTAATGATTTGCGAAACAAGGCGGCGTACTTGTCGTTTACATCATCGGTTGATTGACCAAGTGCAGTTAAGGCTTGGTCTTCAAGTTCACGCTGATCAAATCGCGCTGCCGTTTGAGCCGGCGGTTCTATTAAGGCAAATGTGGACGGTGCGCCAGTTGGAATTTGCCCGATTTGAAGCATAGTTGTGGCTTGCCACTTTGACGGCAATACATACCAAAACGCAACAGCAAATATCAAGGCAAGCAAAATACAAGTCAAAAGAGTTACCCGCTGACGGATGATGGTTGCCCATACCTTGCTTAAGTCAAGAAATTCTTCGTCTGCGATGGAGTTAGTGAATTCTTTTGAGTGATTGTTTGATGGCATAGTCGCGATATGTAACGTAATACTTCTGCAGTTAAATTTTAGCTCGGTAATGTAGCATCAAATGCTATAGAGTCCAGACTGTTTTGTAACAAAATTCTTTAAAGTGACAGGCCAGTCGCCGTACCCGAGGCCCACGCCCATTGGAAATTATAACCACCTAACCAGCCAGTCACGTCGACTGCCTCACCAATAAAATGCAAGCCGGGAATTCTGTTGACAGCCATGCTTTGTTGCGATAATTCTCGTGTATCAATACCACCTAAAGTGACTTCAGCCTTGCGGTAACCTTCGGAACCGTTAGGCGTTATCGGCCAACGATTGACTGCGTCACCTAATTTTTTCAGCTGTTTATCGGGCATATCCGCGATACGAGCGGCCGGATCGAAACCGTTTGCTTCTAATATGCCGAGCGCCAGTCGGTTTGGCAGCCATTGTGAAAACACATTGCCCAGATTTTTTTTGATAGTGGATTTTTCTGCTATCAGTGTTTCGGCAACATCGTGTTCTGGTAGCAAATTAACATTGAGTGCTTGTTGCGGCTGCCAAAAACTAGAGATTTGTAAAATGGCAGGACCGGATAAGCCACGATGAGTGAATAATAAATCCTCTTTAAAATGGCCCCGCATTTTTTTCTCGCCAGCTTCAACCTCGACTGGCAACGCAATTCCTGCCAATGGTAAATAGGGTTGCCAGCCAGAGGCCTCAAAAGTCAGTGGCACCAAAGCAGGGCGTGATTCCACCAGTTTCACATCAAATTGCCGTGCGATGCGATAAGCGAAATCAGTGGCGCCGATTTTAGGTATAGATAAACCACCGGTCGCGATCACGACGTTATTTGCTAATACGTCGCCGGCGGCAGTCGATATTCGAAATAGCTCGCCTTCTTTAACTATGCTTGCCACGCTACACGGCATGCGCCAGGTTACATTTCCAAGGTCGCATTCTGCTTTGAGCATGCTGATAATTTGCTCCGCACTGTCGTTGCAAAACAATTGGCCTTTGTGTTTTTCGTGATAACCAATGCGGTAGCGTTTTAGCAGATTGATAAAATCTTGCGGGGTGTAGCGGGATAGTGCGCTTTTACAAAAGTGCGGATTTTGCGATAAAAAATGTTGTGGCCCTGCGCCAATATTGGTGAAATTACAGCGACCTCCACCAGAAATGCGAATTTTTTCTGCCAGCTTGGTGGCGTGATCAATCAAAATTACTTTTTTCCCACGTTGGCCAGCGACGGCGGCACACATCATGCCGGCGGCACCTGCGCCAATTACGGCGACATCATATTGTTTTGTCATGCTTATTGAGAGTAATTACTAAAATATCTGAAATACTTATTGAAAATGAATTGGTGGGTTTTGACCCATCCATAATTCTGAAGATAGCCGCATCATGTCATTTAATGAGCCACGCTGTGCAAATGTTTTACGCAACCAATCGGCGTCGCTCAAACAATTGTGTGCCATGTGGCTTAAATGAAGCAGCGTATCTTGCTCCGCATCATTTTGTGCGTATTGTTGCAATGTTTTTAAGTGCGTTAGCAAGTGTTCAAAAACTGGTTGTTTGAACGAGGTCTCCAAGGTTTCTCCATGCGTCGCATAAGCGCCACGCAAACCATAACGACTGGCTTCAAAACGATTGATTTGATACAACAAATAAAAGTTATCAGTAATAGTAAATGGACGTTCTGTTAACAGCCAGCGCGCTAGCAGTTGTGCATAACAGCCCAGATGGGCAGCGTGCTCTATGGTTAGGGGTGTATCGCACACACGAATTTCAACAGTGCCATATTCTGGTTTGGGTCTGATGTCCCAATAAAAATCTTTCATGCTGCCAATAATGTCCATCTGCAGCAATTCACTGTAATAAGTTTCAAAATCTGTCCATCGCTGGAATGTTGGCGCGGTGCCCGACAAAGGAAATGCACGTACTACATTACTGCGCGAAGATGCAAATTGTGTATCCGTACCTTGCGCAAACGGCGATGCGGCCGAGAGCGCAATAAAATGCGGCACGAAACGCGAAAAAGCATGTGTCAGATATAAGGCGTCGTCGCCATTTGGCACGCCGATATGGATGTGTTGACCGAATACCGTAAACGTTTTCGCCAAATAACCATATTTTTCGTGCAGAAAATGAAAGCGTTCATTCGGCGCAATGCGTTGTTCGTGCCAATGCTGAAACGGGTGTGCTCCGCCGCCAGAGATGTCAATATTCAAATGCTGTGCACCTGTATTGAGCGCAGCGCGCAAACCTTTTAACTCTTCTATGAGTTCGTCAACCCGGGTGTGTACATCAGAGTTGAGTTCAATCATCCCTTGCGTCACTTCCAACTTGATTTGCTTTTGCAGAGCGCGCGGTTTGATCCATGCCAGCAGATCAACAGCATCGCTGGCCAGATTGTAATTACGTCGGTTCACCAATTGCAGTTCCAGCTCAATGCCCATGGTAAATGGCGTCGATGCTGTGAACGGCAAAATACTTGCCGATTCACCGGATGATTTGGATGGTTCGGATGGTTCGTTATCTAGCATATCAACTCTCACGTCCGCTTTCGCCTGATTTGATCAGTGCAAACTGGGTAGCGATCGGACCGAATAACTCCAGAACGATCAAGCAACCCGCTAGTAGGGGGAGAACATGGGCAATGGTTTGTGGGTAAAGGTATGAAATTGTTTGCATCAAACCAAGACCAGCTTCTGTCATCGGCAAAGTGCCCAAGGTAATCAGTGCCGCTTGCTTCCATTTGGTTCTGGAGAAATAGGCAAACGTAAACACGCCACAGGCCATCGCCAAAAAGCGTGCCGCTATCACTACCGCAACCGAGGCGCCAATCATCGACAAATCCGTTAAGCGTATTGATGCGCCGATGGTGACGAACAGCAGAATAATAAACAATTCATTCGCCACGCCGAATTCCAGTTCCATCAAATCATATTGATGATCCAAGTTTTTCGACATGATGGCGAAGATCAGCATGGTCAGTAAAACCGGTAACTGCAATGCATTTGCCGCACCTATGGTTAACGTGATGATGGCGATCACCAGGACGAATTGACGACTAGGTTGGCGCCCTAACAAACGCGCCAACGGCATCATCAAACGATAAGTAATGTATGCCAGCACCAACGAACCACACAGTGAATATAAAGTATGCGTGAGCAAGGTCATGAATGGCGTTGTACCTTCATGCGCGATTACCGGCAACAATGCATAGGCAGCCAATATCGCGACAAAATTGTTCAGCGCAGTCATTGCTGCCAGACGACGCGTCACTTGTCCTTCTGCTTTCAGATCGCGCACCACCACCATGATCACAGCCGGTGCTGTTGCAATGGCGAGTACACCGCTTAATAGCGCAACGATTTTTGATGTGCCCAGCCAGATCAACGCACCGCTGACAAAGATGAAACACAATGTGGAACTGAGCAGAACGGTTGCCAGCAACCATTTTTCGCGCCGCAGCCAACCAATATCAACGTAACGCCCAAGCTGATAAATGACCAGCGCAACAGCTATGTCAGCAAAAATATTTGCCAGTTTAAGGACATCGCCAGATAGCAAATCCAGGCCGCCTACACCCAGAATGAAGCCAACTAACAAATAACCAGTGATACGTGGGATCCAGGATGTTTTGGTGACGATGTAACCGCCCACCAGCCCGAATAACAACAAGCTACCGAACAATAATAAAGCATTCCATTGTATCGGCTGCGCTAGAAAAAAAGGTGGAAGAGACCAATCCATGGATGCTCCAAGAGGTTGGTTTGATCAAATTTGGACTAACGAAAAATCGCCCCTGCAACGCTATCCTTGCCGTACGTTTGTACTGCCTTCGTCGGTAGGGTTTAGTCAGCTCGTTGCTGGAGCAATTTTGCGCAAGTCCAAAAATACTGATCCATATCGATTGGGCAACCTTAGCCAGGCTTGGTTCCCTTTAAGATGTGTTCTTCATCGACAACGAGTGACCGATTGTGCCGGATTTTTAGCGCTTTGCATACCTCTAAGCATTGCGTCACTTGTATCGCAATAGAGGATGGAACCGGAATGTTCCCTTTTAAAACGTCACTAATCCATCGTGCGGTTGTGCTTGCATCGCGATCTTCCGGTAAGTCTGGAATTTCGTCCGCAATGGTTTGTTTGGGTACTAATAACGTTTCGGTTCCCTCATGAAACCAGTCGATCTGCTGTGCTCTTTTCGCGCTGGCTACCGTTTCTCCCTCAGTGCCGCGCATCAAAAATATATCGCCGCGGTCAGCCGCTGCGGTGGTGAGAAAGTAGCTGCGCAACATGGTCAGATATTCTGGGTGGGTATATGAGGTGAGGCGCAATGCCGGGGAACTGAACGGTTGCATAATCTTGACTAAAGTATGCGTCGAATTACGCACACCTAAAATGCTGCGCATCGCTAGTAAACGCGCCATTTCTGGTGCTAAGACAGAGATAGGCATGAAAGCTGGCTGAGACTGTGCAAAGCATAGTTCTGCGTCCCCGATTGAGAGAGAAGCAGGATGATTAAGCGCAGCAAAAATTTCTGCGCTAGTGACTCGACCATGATCATGTATCACGCCATGCATCAGGGTAGGCACACCTTCACGCGCTAGAAGTAAAGCTAGCAGCGGTGTCAGATTTGCCATGTGACGCGAGCCGTTATAACTGGGAATGACGATCGGTGCGTAGGTTGATGTCGTGTCATTGACTTGCAATGGGATAAAAGAGGCTTCTGCTGCAGCTAAAAATCCTGCAATTTCTTCCACCGATTCCCCTTTGATGCGCATCGCCAGCAAAATCGCGCCCATTTCCAGATCAGAGACTCTGCCATCAAGCATCGCTGCATACAGCGATTGTGCGTCTTCGCGAGATAAACTACGCGCACCATCTTTGCCGCGACCGATTTCCTTGATGAAGCGTGCGGCGGGAAACATTTCTGTTGAATGATTATTTTGCATGTTTGATCTGCATATGGTGTAAGAACAATTTTACGTAAGTTCTGAATGCGAGGATTGATCAGGTAAAATTGCTGAAACTAACATTTTTGTTCTTCTTTTGCTTATATTTCTGTGTATTCGCCGATGAATCATAGCGACCGTATTTTATCTGGATAACTGATGACATTTGATCCGCGCGAGCTTGACGCACTACGTCCGCAATTGCTGCGATTTGCGCAATTGCAGTTGCGTAATGCTACGTTGGCCGAAGATGCTGTATCGGAAACCATTCTGGCGGTGATGGAGCATCAAGAGCGTTTTCAGCAACAGTCCTCGTTTAAAACTTATGTTGTCGGAATACTCAAACATAAGCTTTTAGATCAATTGCGACGCAGTAAGCGCGAAGTGCAATTGAACAGCAGCGAAGATGCTGATGATGATCGCAGCGATGCGGAAATGGTGGATGCTTTGTTCACGCAAACCGGCCATGCAATGGCAGCTGCGCCGAGCTGGGGTAATCCGGATCACACTTTGCAAAGTAAAGAATTTTTCGAGATTCTGCAATTGTGTGTCGATAAATTGCCAGCTAAAACCGGTCGCATTTTTATGATGCGAGAATGGCTGGAACTTGATACAGAAGAAATTTGCAAGGAGTTATCCATTACGGCGGCGAACGCCTGGGTGCTGTTGTATCGTGCACGAACGCGACTAAAGGAGTGTTTGCAGCAGAACTGGTTTGGCGATCAGGTGAACACCAATAACATTTGATTGTTATTTGCTTATTATTTCATTTTAATAAAATAAATAGTGTTATTTTTTGCTGCCCGGTTCGACTACTTTACATATCATCGCATTCGGATAGATCAAACTAAGCTTAATCATGTCACAAAACCGTTTATTTCCTACCTGCCGAGAAACGCAAAGCCTGTTGTCAGAGGCGCAAGATCGCAATCTGCCTTTATTGCACCGCGTACGTGTTCGTGTGCATTTGTGGACATGCACGGCATGCACGCGTTTTTCTGAACAAATTCATTTTTTGCGCAAGGCGATGCAACGTCTTGGTAAGGATTGAGTGAATTTTAAACGTAGTGAGGCTTATGCAAAACCAACTACAATATTACATTGTAAAAAAATGCACCTATTTGTCTCCCTATGATTGTTCTCGGCGTTGAATCCTCCTGTGACGAAACCGGCATTGCGTTATATGACACGCAACACGGTTTGCTTTCCCATGCTTTGCACTCGCAAGTGGCGATGCACGAACAATATGGCGGCGTCGTGCCGGAGCTGGCATCGCGCGATCACATCCGGCGCGCGATACCTTTATTGGAACAGGTGTTGGCGGGCGCTCACATAGATCGTCATCAAATTGACGCAATCGCCTACACCCAAGGTCCTGGCTTGGCTGGCGCTTTACTGGTTGGCGCATCGGTGGCTTGCGGTTTAGGTTTGGCGCTGGATCGGCCGGTATTGGGCGTGCATCATCTGGAAGGGCATTTGTTATCGCCTTTGTTGGCAAGTGAGCCGCCAACTTTCCCGTTTGTAGCATTGTTAGTCTCTGGCGGCCATACGCAACTGATGCGGGTCGATGGTGTTGGCCAGTACGCATTGTTGGGCGAAACACTGGACGATGCTGCAGGCGAAGCATTTGATAAGTCCGCCAAATTGCTTGGCTTAGGCTATCCCGGAGGTCCCGCCATTTCACGTTTGGCTGAATTTGGCGATCCATCGGTTTATCAATTGCCGCGTCCAATGTTGCATTCCAAGGATTTGAATTTCAGCTTTTCGGGCCTTAAAACCGCCGTGCTGACATTGGTAAAAAAACAAACTACCAATCTTTGTGAGCAGGACAAGGCGAATATTGCACGGGCGTTTGTCGATGCTTTGGTGGATGTTCTGCTTGCCAAATGTTTGACGGCAATGAAGCAAACCGGACTTAAACGTTTGGTGATTGCAGGTGGCGTTGGTGCTAATTCGCAATTACGCAACGCACTTAATGCCGCCGCGCAGAAACGTCGGTTTCAGGTTTATTATCCAGAATTAGAATTTTGCACCGATAACGGTGCGATGATTGCTTTTGCAGGTGCGATGCGCTTGCAATTGAAGCCGGAAGCAGCGCAACGGGATTACGCATTTAATGTAAGACCACGCTGGCCATTAAATGAATTAGGGATTTAAGACCGGGCGAACGCAGGTGAAAATAAAGTAACCTTACAGCAAGGCGTATAATGCCGGGCTGTAGCGCACAAATATGTGCAAAAATATGTCGCCAATAATGTTTTACGGCGATCCTGAAAGAAATTCACACAATTCATTGAGAGTAAGGTCTTAACGACGTAACAATATGTCGATATTGTGTCGAAGTTACGTCTATAGTGCGTAACTGCACGCAACAATTAAGGCCACCAACAAACATGTCCGATATTCAGTCCGAACAGTCGCAGCACCCAGAATCCCGCATTACACCTGAACCTGCGGCTGTTGCACCAGTTGCGCTCGTCGAGCCTATCGCCGCTATTCGCTTCGCGGATTTTGGGTTATCACCCGAAATTTTGCGGGCATTGACTGACCAGGGTTATGTTCATCCGACGCCGATCCAGGCTGAAGCTATTCCCGTTGTGTTGCAAGGCAGGGATGTGATGGGTGCTGCGCAAACGGGAACAGGTAAAACTGCCGGTTTTTCATTGCCTATTATTCAATTATTGCTTGCGCACGCAAATAGCAGCGCTTCACCGGCACGTCATCCAGTACGCGCCTTGATTTTGACGCCGACTCGTGAGTTGGCGGATCAGGTTGCAGAAAACGTCAAAGCTTATTGTCGCCACACGCCATTGCGCGCTACCGTCGTTTTTGGCGGTGTCGATATTGCACCGCAAAGTGCCGCATTGCGCTCTGGGGTCGAAATTGTGATTGCAACGCCAGGTCGTTTGCTCGATCATGTGCAACAAAAAACCATTAACTTGTCGCAAACGCATTTACTGGTGATGGACGAAGCGGATCGCATGTTGGACATGGGATTTTTGCCAGATTTGCAACGTATCGTCAATTTGCTGCCGAAAGAACGCCAAAGCCTGATGTTTTCGGCGACTTTTTCGCCAGAGATCAAAAAACTGGCTGCCAGTTTCCTCAAAAATCCTGTCACGATTGAAGTCGCGCGTAGTAATGCTACTGCCGACAATGTCACGCAAACCATGTACAAGGTCAACGATCAGACCAAACTTGATGCGGTGGCGTACATTATTCGTGAACGCAATTTGAAACAAGTGATTGTATTTTCCAACACCAAAATTGGCGCTTCACGTTTGGCGCGCCATTTGGAAGCCGAGGGAATTAAAGCCTCCGCGATTCATGGTGATAAAACCCAGAACGAACGCATGGCGGGATTGGAGGCATTCAAGCAGGGCGAGATCGAAGTGCTGGTTGCCACCGATGTTGCTGCACGTGGTTTGGATATTGCCGAATTGCCTTGCGTGATTAACTGCGATCTTCCGTACAACGCAGAAGACTATGTGCACAGGATAGGTCGTACCGGCCGTGCGGGTGCTTCTGGTGATGCGATTTCTCTTTACACCGACAAAGACGAGCGTTTGCTGGTTGATATCGAAAAGATGATCAAGCACAAATTTGTTCGCGCTGAATTAACTGGATTTGTACCGAAATTACGCGCACCGGAGCGCGGTAGTGAGCGCAGCCAAGAGCGCGAACGTGCACCACGCGGTGACAGCAGCAATGGCCGAACAGCGGAACGTAGCAGCCAACATACGCGCAGTGCTTACTCAGCCGGTTCGCGTAAAGAAAAAATAGATCCGTGGTTCCTGAAGCCGTACGAACCGTCGGTATCCGCTGTCGATAGTGCGCAGCAGGGGCAAGCTAATGCAACAACAAAACAGCCAAAAGCGAAAGTGGCGGCATTGTTGGGTGGGATACCTAAGCGCTAAATGCACTAGGTTTAAGTGAGATATTTTTGGAGTAGGAAGCCCGGCATTTTGCGCGCTTCCTATTTTTATAGGCAGCTTCTTTCTTTGAATTGCTTATCCCATGCAGTAATCGCCAGCGGCCAGAATGCTGCAATGGTGCCAACCTTCCCAATTTCCAATCCCAGAAACCACGCAGCTTTGCATAAAGTTTGCAGTGGGTGTGACAGATCGAGCGCTTGCGCGCCGTTTTGTTTAGAAAGTTTTTCACCATCAGCATTGGTGATGACTGGCACATGCAGATAACTTGGCGTTGCCAATTTGAGTAGGCGCTGTAAGTAAATTTGCCGCCCGGTAGACGCCAAAAGATCCGCGCCGCGCACCACATGCGTGACGCCTTGATCAGCATCATCGACGACAACGGCAAGTGGATAAGTCCAAAATCCGTCCACACGTTTTAATACAAAATCTCCTGAGTCGCTGGCTAAACATTGTTCTATTGGGCCCAGCAGGCGATCAGTAAATCGGATAGTCGTTTCTGGTGCCGTCATATCGGGCACACGTAAGCGGTAAGAACGAGTAGCTTTACCCACCGATAAACCGGAGCGACAAGTGCCGGGGTAAACCGCTGCGCCATCAGGCGTGATGCCGATTTGTGAATCGACAATTTCTCGCCGTGTACAGCCACAAGGATAGGCCTGTCGGCCCAATTGATCGAATGCCGCCTCATATAACGTGGTGCGGTGGCTTTGTAGAACAATCTCACCATCCGACTTCATTTCTAGTGCTGTGAGTGCCTGCAAAATGGCATCAATGGCACCGGGGACAGTGCGTAGTTCGTCGACATCTTCTATCCGCACCAGCCATTTCCCATCATGCGTTTTGGCATCCAGATAACTCGCCATGGCAGCGACCAAAGAACCATCGTGCAGAGGTCCGGTAGGGGAAGGGGCAAAACGTCCAATGTAAGGTGATCGCTTATGCATAGCAGAAGTGCATCCTTTAACTAACTGATGTTACACACATATCATCTTCATTCCCGCGAACGTCGGAATCCATTTTACGGCAATGCAAAGCGACGTTGACATCATGTCGACCAATATGCGAGGCAGGCTATATAGTCGTTCCTGCGAAAGTGGAGATCCAAGTGTCGACCTCAATATGGATCCCCGCGTTCGCGGGAATGACGGTGGTTAGATTATGACTCCGCGTATTTGTTACCCAAGCAGACTGCGCAAAATTGCCGGATCATTCAAGCGATTGATAAACCATTTAAGTGACTTTCCCAATACTGGCGTACGCCAGGCAATGTGGGTTTTGTTGCTGGGTTTGGCTTCAGATGTTTGCTTTTCGATTAATGCCCCGGATGCTAAGTAAGGTTCGGCCAGTGTACGAGGTAAATGACCGCAGCCCAAACCATAAAGTTGCGCCTTCAATTTGTCGGGAATGCCGGGTACCGTCAACGTATCCTGACCTGTGAGTAAGCCCAGATTCATACTCGGCAAAGCGCGGCTGGTGTCGCCTACCGCAATGGCGCGATGTTGTTGAATGAGATCAGCGCTCAATGGTTCTTCTGCATTTGCCAGAGGATGTTGTGGCGCGACAGCAAATACCCAATCGATGACACCGATAGGATGAGTTTTATAGTTGCCGCTCATGCGCATTGTGTCGGGCCCTTCATGTGGCGCCCCAATCGCCAGATCGGCCCTGTCATTTAATAACGCTTCCCAGACCCCTGACAGGGTTTCATGCGTAAAGCGCAAACGCGTACCAGCATTTTCACGATCAAATTCTGCGATGAGAGGCAATAAACTTTCAAATGGAATAATGCTATCGACGACAATCCGTAATTCCACTTCCCAGCCAGTAGCGGCACGTTTGACACGGCGTTCCAACTCTTCTGCGGCCTGTAATAGATGTCGACCTTCTGTCAGCAACTCCACGCCGGCACTGGTCAGTTTGGCGCGATGGCCACGTCTATCGAACAGCAATACATCCAGATCATCCTCCAGTTTGCGTACGCTATAAGTCAACGCAGACGGAACCCGATCCAATTCAATCGCTGCCGCCGCAAAACTCCCCATGCGATCTATAGTGTCGAGGATATGTAATGCTTCAAGGGTGAGATTCATAGCTTTTATGTCATGAAATGCATAATTGACAAGTCGTTCATATAAATTGAATGTTATATCGAAAATCCGGGTCTGTCTAAAAGAGCTGATCCTATTTATAGTGATAGCTATTGGTTCTAAGTAATGAACAGCACAAGCGGAGAGAAATCATGATCACAGTACGTAAAAGCAGTGACCGCGGCCATGCCAATCATGGATGGTTAGATTCGCATTTCAGTTTCTCCTTTGCAGAATATTATGACCCTGAGCACATGGGGTTTGGTCCTCTGCGTGTGAT
Source organism: Glaciimonas soli (assembly GCF_009497155.1). GTDB lineage: Bacteria > Pseudomonadota > Gammaproteobacteria > Burkholderiales > Burkholderiaceae_D > Glaciimonas > Glaciimonas soli. Next base: position 1,251,450 of record NZ_WINI01000001.1, on the reverse strand, counting down.
TAATGAAGATAGAATTCAAGCCGGAACTGGTTTTGGTACGCATGGCCATAAAGATATGGAGATCATTACCTATATCTTGGAAGGTGCATTGGCGCACAAGGACAGCATGGGAACCGGCAGTGTAATTCGACCCGGTGATGTACAGAGAATGAGTGCGGGTTCGGGCGTGCGCCATTCCGAGTTCAATGACGCGCCGACAGAAACTCATCTGCTGCAAATCTGGATCATGCCGAATGTCGCCGGAATCGCGCCAAGCTATGAAGAGAAAAACTTTTCACGCGCGGATAAAGATGGCAAGTTGCGTCTGATTGCCTCCAGTGATGGGCGCGATGGTTCCGTGATGATGCATCAGGACGCTAGTCTTTACGCAGGATTGTTTGACGGCGCGCAAAGCGCCACGCATCCATTAACGGCACAACGCTTAGCGTATATCCATGTGGCCCGCGGTAAAGTGACTGTTAATGGCGAGAAACTAAATGCTGGAGATGCCGTTAAAATAAGCGCGGAGACAGAAGTCCGCATTAATGATGGTGAGCAGGCAGAGGTATTGTTATTTGATTTACCCGTTTGAGATTGCCAGATAAAGTCGCTGCGAAGTACTTTTTTATTTGATTAAATCATTTCATTTTTTAAGGAATTATCATGACTAAAATTGCGATTGTTTACCATTCCGGCTACGGCCATACCAAAAAACAAGCTGAGGCGGTCAGTGAAGGCGTCAAACATGGTGACGCAACACCTGAATTGATTGCCATTGACGCTGAAGGCAATCTGACAGAAGCGCAATGGGCGGAACTGGATGCTGCTGATGGCATCATTTTTGGTTCACCAACCTACATGGGAAATGCTTCATGGCAATTCAAAAAATTTGCAGATACGTCGTCTAAAAAATGGTTTACCGGCGCGTGGAAAGATAAAGTTGCTGGTGGTTTTACTAATTCTGCTTCGCTGAATGGTGATAAACATTCTACGATTGCGTATTTCATGACATTTGCTATGCAGCACAGCATGATCTGGGTTGGTACTGGCATGATGCCAGCTAATACCAAGGCAGCTACGCGTAACGATATCAATAGTTTGGGTGGATTTTCGGGCGCATTATCTAGCAGTCCATCGGACTCATCTCCTGAAGAAGCACCAACATCAGGCGACTTGGAAACAGCTAAACAATTTGGTAAGCGTGTCGCAGAAACTGCACGCAGATTCAAGAAGTAATTTTCCGCATCATAAAAAATCCCGCTGGTGATCACATCATCAGCGGGATTTTTTTGTATTGCCAGACCGGGCGGTTATTGACCGTTATTGCGTTGCTACCTGCGCTACAGCGGCTGGATCTTGTTCAGCAGTCAGTCCGTGCTCCGGTTTGCAAGAAGGGCATGATTTCCCCGCAACGTAAGAGGGCGACAATTGTTCGCGTGGCGTTACGACGGCACGGCAGCCAAAACACTGTACTGTCGCTGTTTCTTGCAATTGCGGATTAAGTGCGGTGCGATAGTCAAACACAAAGCAATCGCCTGTGTAGTGCGCGCCGCCGCATTCTTCAAAATATTTCAAAATTCCGCCTTCAAGCTGATATACGTCAGCGATGCCGATTTCTTGCATATGTATCGCCGCTTTTTCGCAACGAATACCGCCGGTGCAAAAAGTAACGACGGTTTTGTCTTGCAGATCATCTTTGCGGGCCGCAACGACGGCAGGAAACTCGGTAAATTTTTCGATGCGATAATCGATGGTGTTGTCAAAAGTGCCAACATCAACCTCAAATGCATTGCGTGTATCCAACATGACGACTGGTTTGCCGTTATCGTCATGCCCCTGATCTAACCAGCGCTTCAGTGTTTTCGCCTCTACAAAAGGTGCGCGCCCCAATTCCGGTTTGATCAACGGATGTTTCATCGTGATGATTTCCGCTTTTAGTTTGACCAACATACGCGTGAATGGCTGCTGTTCGGAAAAGCTTTCTTTTACTTCAATATCAGTAAAGCGCGCATCTGCACGCAACCAGGCGAGATATTGGTCAATGTTTTCGCGCAAACCTGCCAAAAACATATTAATACCTTCCGGAGTCAGCAATATCGTGCCTTTTAGCTGAAGTTGATTACAGATATCCAGGAATTCAGCGCGCTTTTCAGCTGTGTCATTAAACGTAATAAATTTATAAGCGGCGATATTGACGTAAGTGGGCGTAGACGACATAGAGGGCTCTTTGTTAAATCTCTGTAAATATTTTGTAAAGATAAGTGATGATGAGTTGAGTATCGGCAAACTTGCCCGATGTTGCTCTAACTCATTGATTTAACAGTATTATAAATTGAAAATGCGGCGCAACATGAATTTACATATAGTTTCTTATCAGTATTACGAATGGCGTGAGTGACGATGTAAAATACGCCCCTATGACGACACCGCAATTTACTCACCTCCGCCTGCACTCAGAATATTCCATTGTTGATGGCTTAGTCCGCATCGATGACATTGTTAAAGCCGCAGCATCAGACCAGCAAGCCGCACTCGGTATTTCCGACCTCGCCAATTTGTTCGGCATGGTCAAATTTTATAAAGCCGCACGTGGCAAAGGTATTAAGCCGATTATTGGTTGTGATGTCTGGATCACTAACGACGATGACAGAGACAAGCCATCGCGCTTATTGTTGTTAGTTAAAAATAAGCGCGGCTATTTGCAGTTGTGCGAACTGCTATCGCAAGCATGGCTGGAAAATCTCTATCGTGGCCGTGCTGAAGTGCGCGCTGAATGGTTGGCCGCTTTGCAACAACAAGAGGGCGGCAACGGCTTACTCGCCTTGTCCGGCGCGCATTTTGGTGATATCGGGATTGCGGTTGATAACGGTAATCTGGCCTTAGCCGAGCGTTGTGCCAAACGCTGGATGCAGATTTTCCCCGACAATTTTTATATCGAAGTACAACGCGCCAACCAGCCCAACATGGAGCCGCATGTGCGCCACGCGGTGGCATTGGCGGCTCAATTGCAATTGCCGGTGGTAGCAACGCATCCGATTCAATTTCTCGATAAAGAAGAATTCATCGCGCACGAAGCGCGCACCTGTATTTCCGAAGGTGAGATGCTGGCAAATGCACGCCGTGTACGTCGCTTCAATGATCAACAATGCTTCAAGACGCAAGAGGAAATGGCAGAGCTGTTCGCCGACATGCCCGCCGCATTGCAAAACTCAGTTGAAATTGCCAAGCGCTGTAATTTGACGCTGCAGCTTGGAAAGCCGCAGTTGCCTGATTTTCCGACGCCAGATGGCATGAGCATCGGTGAATTTTTGGTGCAGCAATCTGAAGAAGGTTTGGAACTGCGTTTGCAGCATTTGTATCCAGATGCAGAAAAGCGCGAGCAGAATCGTCAACGCTATCAAGAAAGATTGAAGTTTGAAACCGACACCATTATCAAGATGGGTTTCCCTGGTTATTTCCTGATCGTTGCTGAATTTATTCGTTGGGCCAAAGAAAATGGTGTGCCGGTCGGTCCGGGCCGCGGTTCTGGTGCTGGTTCGCTGGTGGCGTATTCGCTGCAAATTACCGATCTTGACCCGTTGCAGTACAACTTGCTGTTCGAGCGTTTTTTGAATCCGGAACGGGTATCCATGCCCGACTTCGACATTGACTTTTGCCAGGAAGGTCGCGATCGTGTGATTCAGCACGTGAAAGATTTATACGGTAAGGAAGCGGTGTCGCAGATTGCTACTTTTGGAACGATGGCCGCCAAGGGCGCGATTCGTGACGTTGGTCGGGTGCTTGATTTTGGCTACAATTTCTGTGATGGCATTTCCAAACTGATTCCATTTAAGCCAGGCAAACACGTAACGATTGCCGATGCCATCAACGAAGAACCGTTGCTGGCCGAACGCTTGGAAAACGAAGAAGAGGTCAAACAGTTACTCAATCTGGCGCAACAAGTGGAAGGTATTGCCCGCAACATTGGTATGCATGCCGGTGGTGTGTTGATTGCGCCGGGCAAGCTTACCGATTTTTGTCCGCTGTACACGCAAGGCGGCGACGCTGGCGTGGTATCGCAATATGATAAAGACGATGTTGAAGCCGTCGGTTTGGTCAAGTTCGACTTTTTGGGTTTGACGACACTGACCATCCTTGATCGTGCAGTGCGCTACATCAAACAGCTTGATCCGGCGATGGCAGATTTCAGTTTAGAAAAGCTGCCGCTCAATGATAGAGCGTCGTATCAATTACTTACTGCAGCGAAAACCGTCGCCGTTTTCCAGCTGGAAAGCCGCGGTATGCAAGGCATGTTGAAAGATGCTCGCCCGGACCGTTTTGAAGACATTATCGCGCTGGTGGCGTTGTATCGTCCGGGCCCAATGGATCTGATTCCAGATTTCTGTAAACGTAAACACGGTGAGCGTTTCGACTATCCCGATCCGCGTACGGAAGGCATTTTGTCCGAAACCTACGGCATCATGGTGTATCAAGAGCAGGTGATGCAAATGGCGCAGGTGGTGGGTGGTTATTCGCTTGGTGGTGCGGATTTGCTGCGTCGTGCGATGGGTAAGAAGAAAGCTGAAGAGATGGCAGAGCATCGCCAGATTTTCCGTGATGGTGCCGCTAAAGATGGTTTAACAGAAGCCAAGGCCGACGAAATTTTCGACTTGATGGAAAAATTCGCCGGTTACGGTTTTAACAAATCGCATGCTGCCGCTTATGCTTTACTGTCGTATCACACCGCTTATTTAAAAGTCCATCATCCCGCTGCCTTCATGGCCGCCAACTTATCGTTGGCCATGGATGACACCGAAAAAATCAAAATTCTGGTGGAAGACGCACAAGCCATTTGCAAGTTGACTTTGCTACCGCCGAACATCAATTTATCCGATTACCGCTTTACACCGGAAGCAGAGCCAGGCAAAAAGGCTACGTTTATTCGTTATGGCTTGGGAGCGGTTAAAGGTAGCGGTCAAAATGCGATTGAAGCCATCGTCGCCGCCCGTAATGAAAAACCTTTTACGGATTTATTTGATTTTTGCTTCCGTGTCGATAAGCGACAAATCAACCGCCGTACTATCGAATCATTGATACGCGCCGGCGCGTTCGATTGCCTCAACGTTGACCGTGGCATTTTGCTAGCATCAGTGCCTCTTGCAATGGAAGCAGCGGATCAAAAGCTCGCCGCCGCAAATCAAGTCAGCTTATTCGGTGACGATGACAGCGGTTTGGCTGCGCCACCAGAATATGTGAAAGCAGCCCCTTGGAGCGACAAGCAGAAACTGACAGAAGAAAAAACCGTATTGGGTTTTTATTTATCGGGCCACTTGTTTGATATTTATGCGCCTGAAGTACGTCGCTTTGTTCGCACACCGATAGTAAACATAGAGCCATCACGCGATCCGCGGATTATGGCTGGGATCATTTCGGGTATTCGTACCCAGATGACTCAACGTGGAAAAATCCTCATCGTCACACTGGACGACGGTAGCGCCACAGTCGATGTCACGGTCTATAACGAACAGTTTGAGCCGAATAAAGCCTATTTCAAAGAAGATGAATTTTTGATTGTGCAGGGAAAAGTCTCAGAAGACCGATTCAATGGCGGATTGCGCGTATCGGTTGAAAAGGTGATGGATATTGCTGCTGCCCGAAGCCACTATGGGCGGCAACTGGTGCTGTCGTTGACGTCACCAACGCCACGAATAGATGCCTTGCAGTTGAAGGATCTGTTGTCATCACACCGCTCCGGTAACGGACTGCCGCTAACGCTGCGCTATACCGCCGATAGTGTTGCCTGTGAGATTTTACTTGGCGATGATTGGCGGGTTGCGCCTAGCGATGAGTTGCAACTTACCTTATCCGATCAGCTAGGGAAAGAATCGGTGTTGGTCGAGTATTAACTGAGCCAGCGCAATCAATTTATAAAATCTCCGTCATTCCCGCGAACGTGGGAATCCATATTACGCAACGTGGATCCTCGCTTTCGCGAGGATGAAGAAGATGGGTTTTGTGTATATTTTGGAGATTGAATTTGTCGTCATATTTTAAATGGCCAGTATTTATCGCCATCATGTGCTTTCCAGCATTATCAATATCTTTGCATAATGCCGGGAATGCCTGTTTATTTTTTCTTTTCATTCTTGCTCTTATTGCGGCCATATGTCGTTATAAGCCAATGGGAGTTGGTTTTACAACATTGTTGAAGGATTACTGGCCGTTGCATTTGGCGATGATTTCTGCAGTGATTGCGGTGCTATTGAATCAAGCATCGACAGGAAGATTTTCGATTAAATATTACGACACTGCGTTTCGAATTGCTTTGTTCATACCGATTTTCTGGGTAGTGTTAGATGTGCCATTAGCCTGGCTTAAAAAAATACAATGGGCTTTTGTGGCAGGAACCATTCTTGCTTTGATTAAGATTTTTTGGTTTACACAAGGAGGGGAAAGTCGCCCTGCAAATATTGGATTTATGCCAACAATCCCATTTTCAGATATGGGGTTGATGTTTGGCGTCATAGCGCTCCTGACCATTGGTTGGAATGAGCGGCATGAAAAGTTAAAAATGGCTCTCAAAATTCTTGCTTGCTGTGCAGGGGTGTACATCACCATTTTGTCGCTCACAAGAGGTAGTTGGATAGCGATTCCCGTTTTTATGGTGATCATTTTTGCCGTTACAAACGGTTTTAAAATCAAACATAAGTTGATTGTTTTGATAGCAATAGCAGTCGCTTTGAGCGGGGTTTTTGTTTTTAATAAGAATATTCAAACTAGATTTGTTGCAGCAAAATCAGATATGACACTTTATGCTGAACAAGAAAATGCAAATGATTCGTTGCAGAAAAATGTAGATACATCGTTGGGGTTTCGTTTGCAGCTTTGGCACGCATCATGGGAATTGTTTAAAACCAATCCAGTATTTGGTGTTGGCAGAGATAATTTCAGTAGTGGATTAGACGCACTGGCGGAGCGTAAGATCATTACGCCGGATGCCGCAGCTTTTCCGCATTCGCACAATGAAATTTTATTTAATATGGCAATTCTTGGAATATTTGGTTTGTTAGCAACTCTCTCCATTTATTTCGTTCCCGCTTATTATTTTTTCCGAGAGATGAGGCATCCTGATCGGCAAATAAGGATTGCAGCAGCATCTGGCTTGGTGATTTGTCTTGGTTTTTTTATGTTTGGACTGACCGATATGATGTTCTTCTGGAATGTAACGGGAGGAATTTATAGCATGAGCATAGCGGCATTTTTAGCCTGCATTATTAAACGAAAAAAAGAACTTGAATGGGCAACACGATGACGAGTTCATACACCGCAATTTTCAAACGACTAGCCGTTCTTCATAAACCATATAAAAAGCGTTTGGCTTTAGCTTTCCTTGGCATGGTTGTGACCGCCGCCACGGAGCCATTGGTCGCTTATATTTTTAAAATATTGCTGGACCATGGCTTTGTCGAAAAACCGACATTTCCTCTATGGCTGGTTCCTATTGCCGTGATTGGCGCGTTTGTCGCGCGTGGCGCCTCCACATTTTTGACCACCTATATGATGAGTTGGGTTTCTACCCGACTGCTCAACGGGTTGAGACGTGAAATGTTTGACCGGATGCTGCATGTCTCTATCGATTTTTATGCGACCCACACGGTTGGCCGGATTATCAATTCCATTATGTTTGAAGTGCAGCAAATCATGGAAATGGTGACCAAGCTATTTATTTCCATGGTTCGTTGCACTCTGACGATTATGGGTCTGCTGGCCTACATGTTGTACACCAGCTGGACCCTCACATTGGCGGCTTTTATATTGATGCCATTGATGATTGCAGTGGTGCGATTGACGGGAAAACGCCTAAAGAAATTGAATAAAGATTCTTTAGACGTGAATGCCCAATTGACGCAAGTAATCGAAGAGACAACACGCGCTCAGCAAGTCATTAAAATTTTTGGTGGGCAAGAGTATGAGCGCTCACGTTTTGAAGAGCGGGCAGATGCATTGCGTCGCTATAGCATGCGCATGACGAGTACTTTTGCGGCAACGGTCCCTGTGACGCAAATCATGACTGCCTGTGCGATGTCGGTCATGATTATGATGGCCTTGATACAGGCCAGTCATCAGCAAATAACGGTGGGTGATTTCATCTCATTTTTCACTTGTATGATTGCCTTGCTGGCGCCACTCAAACAATTGGCGGAAGTGAACGGGCCATTGCAACGCGGCATGGCAGCTGCTGAGGCCGTATTTAAGCTCATTGATAGTCCTGTCGAACGCAGTGGTGGTAAAGAGCTAGAACACCGAGCATCTGGTCAAATTACCTTTGAAAATGTGTGCTTTTCTTATCCAGAGCAAGAAAAATACGCATTGAATAAAATCAACTTAAAGGTTTCTCCAGGAGAAACTATCGCCTTTGTCGGGATGTCTGGCGGAGGAAAGTCGACTTTAGTTAATTTGATTCCCGGGTTTTATTCAGCGACAGAAGGGCGCATCTTGCTCGATGGTGAACCTATCGAAGATATTTCTCTCAAAAGTTTGCGTGCGCAAATTGCGATGGTCAGCCAGCATGTCGTGTTATTCGATGACACTATAGCCGCCAATATTGCGTATGGCGATTCAGCGCCAGATAAAGAACGTATTGAAGCTGCAGCTAAAGCGGCGCATTTAACGGAAATGATTGCGGCTTTGCCGGATGGATTCGAAACCCTGATCGGCGATAACGGATCACGTCTTTCCGGTGGACAGCGCCAGCGCCTGGCAATTGCACGTGCAATTTATAAAGATGCCCCGATTCTGATTTTAGATGAGGCTACCTCTGCACTTGATAGTGAATCAGAGCGTGCAGTGCAAGCGGCCCTGGATCAATTAATGCTTGGTCGTACGACATTCGTTATTGCCCATCGCTTATCGACGATAGAACGTGCCAGTCGTATTGTGGTGCTGTCAGGTGGCAGCATAGTAGAAATCGGAACGCACGATGAATTATTGAGCCAGCATGGTGCCTATGCAAATTTATATCATTTGCAATTTTCGAAAAATGCAGTGAACGTTGAAATGTAATTTTTATTGCAGTGCTGAAGGTTACTGTTAACCGGCTGTATGTATATAGATTGATACCCTAGATGACGACCCAATTAGTTCCAGTTGATATTTTAAAAAAAGCGGACAAAGTTTTGTTCATCGCCCATCTTGCGATAGGCGATTTTACTTATTTGCAGAACTGTTTCAAATCCTTCTCTGAAGCATATCCGCATATAAAAATACATATTTGGGTGGATGATGTTCGTCGCACCAGCAATGCCGCGGAATGGGAGCATTTGAAAAAGTATGTTCTCTATGACTGGTTAGAAGCCTGCCCATTTTTTGCGAAGGTCTATAAGCAAACGTACAGTCCTGACTTATTTCAACAGTCCATCAAGGAAGCGCAGCTAGAGGAATATCCGTTGGTTGTGTCGTTATCGACGTTGCGGATGCCGATGTATGCAACGTTGGCGCGCGATATCAGCCCGCACGGTTTTGTGACCGGTATGAAAAAAAAGCCGCGTTTTTTTGCATTCGGTGAGCGCGCAGTTTACAAAAAATTGAATGCAACCGTGAACTATGATGCGAAAGGTATGACCGATCAGCATATCAGTGATGTTTATGCCGAGTGGTTTGCCAGTTTATTTGGGTATACCACTGCACCGGCATCACGCTTTCCATTTGTATTAATTCCTGAGCAATGGCAGCACGGAGCTAAAGAGCTAGTGCGGTCATGGGGTTGTGTTCGTGACGAGAATGAAAATCGTCAAACGCGAACATCGGGGAAGCTGTTATTCATTAACTCCTACGCTAAAACGCCAAAACGCTGCTGGCCATTAGAGCATGTGCTTGGATTGGTGACAGCGTTAAAGCAGCAGGCAGAGTGGCGCGATGCACATTTTGTGATCAATGTCGTGCCCGAAGAGATGGCACATGCAAAGAGTTTTTTTGCTAGCCATAGTTCTGAATATAACGCTGAACACATTCATTTATTTAGCGCGCAAGAAAACTTCTTTCAATTGCCGGCATTGTTGGCGCAATGTGATTTGATACTTTCAGTGGAAACAGCGGTTATGCATTTGGCCAATGCTGTTCATGTGCCGGTGATAGCTTTGATGCGCCAGAAAAACCCGGAGTGGGCACCTGTCGATAAAGCAAACAGCACAGTCATTACTGCCGGTAAACGTCGCGATTGGGTTAAAGAAATTACAGTCGACCAAGTCGTTGCTGCATTCGACCAATACGTACAGCATTCACCCAACGTTCAGGTAGTTTGATAATGTCTTCTCCCGTTTTGCATGTTGCCTTTGGCGCCGATGGCGATTATTTTTTGGGGATGGGCGTTGCGATTGTTTCTGTTCTGGAAAACAATCGTAATGTGTCCTTTATTTTCCATGTCTTTACACCTGCCATGACGGAAGAAAATCAACGCAAATTACGTGAGATTGAAGCCACCTATCAAACGGTTATTGATGTCAAAATAATTGATCCATCTATCTTTAACGAATTTGCGGATTTCCCAAGTATTGGACAGTATTCACCGTCCATATTTACGCGTTTGGTAATTCCCGCTGCATTGCAAGGCGTCACAGATAAAGTGCTTTATCTGGATGCCGATATTATCTGTCAGGGCAGCATTGAAGGATTACAGTCTATCGATATTGATGATTGTATTTTGGCTGCTGTTGCTGAAGCTGGAGATATTGTGGGAGAGCAGATAGAGCAACTGCATCTGCAGCACGGACATTATTTCAATTCCGGTGTGCTTTACATTAATGTAAAGAATTGGATTGCCAATGATGTCTGGCAAGAAAGCGTTAAAACTATCCTTGCCAGCGAAAAGAAATTTTGCTTTCCTGATCAGGATGCACTTAATATTGTGCTTGATGGTCAAGTCAAATTTCTGCCATCTATCTATAACTTGATGTACGACTTGTTCTTTGAAACAAAGACAGACAGACGTATAGCTCAAGAAGTGGTTTGCATTCACTTTGTTGGCAGGTTAAAGCCCTGGCATACCTGGTGTTGTAACTCAGCCAATCAAGTATTTTTAAAGTACAAAGCGTTATCGCCCTGGGCTGATGCGCCTCTTTACCCGCCCAAAAATTACAAAGAAATGCGCATGTATGCGCAAGGGTTGAATAAAACCGGACATCAGTTGCAGAGCCTCAAATGGAGTTTGCGCTATTTGTGGAATAAGTATTTTCGCTAATACGTTTTTCAGTCAACCACTGCAAAACTGTCTTTGCTACGGTGGCTGGTAAAATATTTTTCATACATGCGCACGTCATCGCATTTTTTGTTTTGCATCCCTGGCAATCGACAACCGGCTGACACAGTGATTGTGCGCGTGCGCCCAATGCCCCCCATCGACTTGGGTTCATAGAGCGAGCGCCGGGGAATAATCCAATGGTGCGTTGGCCGAACGCTGCGGACATATGCAATGGGCCAGTACCGCTGGCAATTAATCCGTCTGCCATATGAATAAATTCGCTAAATTGTTGCAATGTAAATTGACCGCAGACATTGGTCACGTTGGATAATTGCAGCAATTCTGGTGCATGTTTTTCTATCCATAGGCCTTCAGCGGCGCTTCCGGATACCCATAAATGTAGATCTTGATTGGTGCTTAGTAAATGCGCCAGTGCGACATAGTGCTCAATAGGCCATTCACGGCCATGACCATTTGATTTCGGATGAATAATCAAATTGAATGCGTACGGGCTGATTAAATGTTCCAGAGCAGGATCGCGAGGAATCGCGAAGTGGTACAGATTTTTAATCGTGTCTCGATCCGGAATGGCATTACATCCTAGCGGGCGTAGATAATGAAAATTGAGTTGTGCTTCGTGATCGGTAGAACTGCCTTTGGAAAAACGTAGCCGCCAGTTGCAATGGAACCAGTTGAACCATGTACGATAAGTATTGCCAATCCGGTTGGGGACGTTGGCTTTATGCGCAGCAATTGCTAAACGTTTATCCGGTTGAGCAAAGACGATGGTATCAATGTCTGATGCAGAAAAATAAGCCACTGGATCATCCAATGTTTCCAACTCAACAATTTGATCAACCGTCTGACAAAAGCGCACAACCGGTGCCGCATATGCACGACAAAGAAAACTAATTTTTATCGAGGGGAAATGTTGCTTGAGATAAGCGGTAAGAGGCAGAGTCAATATGACATCACCGATATTGTCGGTGCGGCATATCATGATGTGCTGGCTTTTGATTGGCATTGTTGAAGCGGTCAGTTTTGATAGATAAGGAATTACTTGCTCGCATTAAGTAATACCAAATAATCGATTAGAAAAAAACACCGTCATCCTCGCGAACGCGGGGATCCAAGTTGCGTAAGATGGATTCCCGCGTTCGCGGGAATGACGGAGATGAATTTTATTTATCGATAATAATTCAAATCAGTTTTTTTAGACTTTACTTACATCAAAATAATATCGTACTGTTCCTGCGGGTAAACGGTCTCAACTTGCAGTGAAATCGGCTTCGCAATGAAGTCGCCCAGCATGGCTAAATGCTGTGATTCTTCTTCCAAAAACATATCCACCACGATTTGTGACGCCAGAATGCGGAATTCACGTGGATTGAATTGTTTGGCTTCACGTAGCACTTCACGCAAAATTTCATAGCAAATTGTTCTGGCAGTTTTGACCTGCCCCTTGCCTTGGCAAGCGGGACAAGGTTCACATAGAATATGTGCTAACGATTCGCGAGTGCGCTTGCGGGTCATTTCAACCAAACCTAGTGCTGAAAAATCAGAGACCGATTTTTTCGTGTTGTCGCGCAATAAAGCTTTGTTTAACTCTGCCAAGACTGCCGTTCTGTGTTCGACATTTTCCATGTCAATAAAATCGAGAACGATGATACCGCCAAGGTTGCGAAGGCGCAGTTGACGTGCAATCGCATGTGCAGCTTCCAGATTGGTTTTGAAAATAGTGTCATCAAAATTACGGCCGTTGACAAAGCTGCCGGTATTGACGTCGATGGTGGTCATCGCTTCGGTTTGATCGACAATCACATAGCCACCCGATTTGAGCGGCACGCGGCGGCTTAAGGCACCTTGAATTTCTTCTTCGACTGCGTACAAATCAAACAATGGTCGCTCACCGGTGTAATGAACTACACGTGCGGTGACCGATGGAGTATAGGTGGTGGCGAATTCTTGCAGCTTCAAAAAATTTTCGCGTGAGTCAACCTGAATACTGGAGGTTTCATCATTGACGAAATCACGCAAGACGCGTTGCGCCAGGCTCAAATCCTGATGTAGCAAGGATGGGGCAGGGTGAATTTTAGTCTGTTGAGTAATTGAAGCCCAGGTTTTACGCAGATAGGCGATATCCATTTCCAGATCAGCTTCGGAGGCATCTTCGGCCATGGTACGGATGATGAATCCGCCTTTTTCGTCGGCAGGGACTAACTGTTGTACTTTGCTGCGTAATAGCTCACGCTCGGCTTCATTTTCAATGCGCTGCGAAATGCCGATGTGATGTTCCTGCGGCAGATATACCAGCATTCGCCCAGCTATCGAAATTTGGGTAGAAAGTCGTGCTCCTTTTGTGCCGATCGGGTCTTTGATCACTTGCACCATGAGTGACTGGCCATCGAATAACAACTTCTCTATCGGCGTTTGCACTGCCGGCTGGCCATCGTGTGGGCGAGTTTCCCAGATGTCGGCAACATGCAAAAAAGCCGCGCGTTCCAGGCCAATATCAATAAATGCCGATTGCATACCCGGCAGCACGCGCACGACTTTACCCAGATAGATATTGCCGGCGAGGCCGCGTGACAAGGTGCGTTCAATGTGCAATTCCTGCACCGCACCTTGATAAATCAGTGCAACACGGGTTTCTTGTGGAGTGATATTGACGAGGATATCTTCGCTCATAAAATGCGGATGCCGGCCTGTTGTAAGAGTTTTGAAGTTTCAAATAGAGGTAAACCCATGATGCCAGAATGACTGCCGCGTATGCCTTCAATAAACATCGCGGCGCTACCCTGAATACCATAGCTCCCCGCTTTGTCGTAGGGTTCAGCTGTGACGCAATAGGCGTGAATCATTTGTTCTGACAGCGGCTGAAATACGACCTCCGAAGTTTGCGTGATTTGCTGCGATTTTTCCTGATGTATGACGACAATACTGGTCAAGACTTGATGCGTGCGTCCCGATAACAAACGTAACATCGCCATGGCATCGGCGGTATCTACCGGCTTACCGAGGATTTTGTCATCGATGGTGACGGTAGTGTCCGCCGCCAGTATGGGACGTTGAGGCAATTTTCGGCTATGCATGGCTTGCAATGCAAAGTTGGCCTTTTCTGAAGCGATGCGGGCGACGTAATTTTCCGGCGACTCATGTTCCAACGCGATTTCGCTGACGTCCGGACCGCGGGGCGTTTGGCTGCGCAATAAAAGCACATCAAAATCGACACCAATTTGGCGTAAAAGCTCCCGTCTCCGAGGGCTTTGCGATGCAAGATAGATTTTCTGGTTAACGTTTTTCATGGCCTGATATTTATTATGTTTTTATCATGCTTTAGAGCATGTCGATTGTCTGTCTCTAGACTCGATGGTAAGGGTGATTTTGTGTGATCGACCAAGCGCGATACAGCTGTTCTGCAAGCAATACGCGTACCATGCCATGTGGTAGGGTTAAACTAGAAATGCGCAGTAAAGAATCGGCTTTAGCCTTGAATTCCGGATCCAATCCATCGGCGCCGCCAATGATGAAGGCGACGTCACGACCGTCGTGCTGCCATTGGGTTAGCTGCTGTGATAATTGCACCGAAGTCAGGTCTTTGCCGCGTTCATCCAATGCGATGATACGTACGCCTTTTGGTAAGACCGCTTCAATCCGCGCACGTTCCAGTGCCATGGCCGAAGCGGCAGTGTTACTACCAGTGCGTTCTATGGGTTTGCATTCTTTGAGGACAATACGGCAATCCGGCGGCATGCGTTTCGCATACTCGCCGAATCCCGTTTCTATCCATGCCGGCATTTTATGGCCGACGGCAGCGATGATGAGCTGCATCGCAACCTCGACTTAAGCTGCGTCTTTAGGTTTGGCAGGCGCGCGCTTGGTGGTAGCTTTTACACCTGTTTTGGGTGCCGCTTTTTTAACAACTGCTTTTTTTGGTGCAGTCGCTGCTTTGTGTGCAGCATTTTTCGCGGTGACACTTTTTGACACTGCCACTTTGATTTTTTTACCGACAGCTACTTTTGGGACACCATCGACTTTGACTGGTTTCTTGCGCGCAGGCGCTTTTTTCGGTGTTTCATCTTCTTCTGGCAGCGCTTGCGATGCGGCTAAATGACGCGACACTTTTTTCTGTGTAGCTTCTTCAGCAGCAGTAGGCGCGGCGCGGGAGGAAACACGTTTGGCGGCACCGAATTTGACTTCTTTCTCGCCCCAGATTTCTTCCAGACGATAGTAAGCACGGATGGCCGGTTGCATGATATGCACCACCATGTCGCCTAAGTCGACCAGTACCCATTCTCCGGTGCCTTCGCCTTCCATGCTAAGGATATTGCCGCCGCTAGCTTTGACTTTATCGCGCACCGATGATGCCAGTGCTTTGGTTTGGCGGTTCGAAGTCCCTGACGCGACAACGATGCGATCGAACATACCGGTCAGATGGGATGTATCAAAGACGCGGATTTCTTGCGCTTTAACATCTTCCAGGGCGTCGATGACGATACTTTGTAATTGTTTGATTTCCATTTAATTCTTATAAAGATGGTGTAATTCAATATAGTCTAGCACTGCCTTTGGTATCAGCGCGTCTGGTTTTTGCGTTGAGCCGGATTCGCTACCTGATGTATTACTTGAGGTATTACGTAAAGCAGTGCGTATTTCTGTTGACGAAATATCTATAAAAAGATTTTCTGCCAGATAGGTCAAGCCGTGTGCACTCTGTCGAATCTGCTCCGGCGTAGCCGCACGGCGCGTAAATTCGCGTTTGACCTCTGGTGGTACTTGGTCCGCGTCCATGGCAAAGCCGGGGCGCGAAGCCACGCCCAGATGGGCGTATGCAAATAGTTCATCCCAACCTTGCCAGGTATTGAGATGCAGCAATTGATCTGCACCCATCAAAAATATGATGGAAGTGTCAGGTCCCAGTTCACTGCGTAATGCTTTTAATGTATCTATTGTGTACGTTGCAGTGTGGCGCTGAATTTCTTGCTGATCTATCATTACTTCAACGGTTTGTTGTGCATTAACTACGGTATTTACTACACCGAATGCACGCTTAACCATTTCTACACGATCAGCCGAACTTGCTTCTAAACCATGTTTTTGCCACGGATTCCCCGCAGGAATAACACGCAATTGATCTGGGTGCAGTAATGTCACAAAATAGTTTGCCAGTGCAACATGACCATTGTGAACCGGATCAAAACTACCGCCGAGCACCGCTATGCAGCGGCGATGTTCTGGGGTTGGATGCGTCTTTGCTGTCATCCGTTTATCCAGTCTTTAGGGACTAAAAAGTCTGAATACAAGGCCGCTTCAGCACTACCAGGTGCCGGTTCCCAGCTATAACGCCATTTGACCACTGGCGGCATCGACATCAAAATTGATTCGGTGCGCCCACCAGATTGCAAGCCGAACAAAGTGCCGCGATCATACACTAGATTGAATTCCACATAGCGGCCGCGTCGATATGCCTGAAAATCGCGCTCGTTTTCTGTGTACGGAATATCTTTACGTTTGCTTAAAATCGGGACGTATGCAGGAATGAACGCATCGCCGACGCTTTGCATCATGGCGAAGCTTTGATCGAAGCCAAGCGCATGGAAATCATCGAAAAAGATCCCGCCGATCCCACGTTGCTCTTTACGATGTGGCAAATAAAAATAGGTGTCACACCATTTTTTGAAACGTGGATAAAGCGCATTGTCAGTGCCTTTGTCTGCATCCACATCAAACGCTGTCAACGCATCTCTGCAAGTGCGATGGAAATGTTGCGCATCTTCTGTAAAACCATAAAAAGGCGTCAGGTCAATCCCGCCACCAAACCACCAAACCGGTTCTTGACCTTCTGCGGTCGCTGTAAAAAAGCGCACATTCATATGGACGGTCGGCGCATAGGGATTGCGGGGATGGATCACTAACGATACGCCCATCGCTTCCCATTCACGCCCAGCGATTTCGGGTCGATTGGCAGCCGCCGATGGCGGTAAATTTTTGCCTTTCACATGCGAGAAACCGACGCCGCCGCGTTCCAGAACATTGCCTTCTTCGATGATGCGCGAGATACCACCGCCGCTGATGCTGCTATTCTCACTTCTGGCACGCTCCCAATGGTCAGCCCCAAAAGACTTGCCATCGACAACTTCCAATGCCGCGATGATACGTTCTTGTAGCCCGAGTAAGTAAGATTTGACGACGCTTGCTGAGGGTGTGTTTGCAGTCATAAGGCGAAAAATGCTTAAAAGTGAATAAGAAATGCGCAACAGTGTGCGCATTTCGAAGGGAGCGAGAAATTAACTATGTCGCTTAACTGCGCGCCAGCCAATATCACGGCGGAATTGCGCGCCATCAAAATGAATGCTCTCAAGCACATCGTAAGCATGCTTTTGTGCGACTTTTACGCTGTCTCCCAAACCGACAACGCACAATACGCGGCCGCCGGCGGTAGTTAATTTTTTGTCTGATAAAACCGTGCCTGCGTGGAAAGTCACGCTATCAGCTGTTTCTGCCGGAATGCCGGAAATCAGGTCGCCTTTGACCGGCGCATCTGGATATCCTGCTGCAGCCATCACAACGCCAAGCGCAGTGCGGCGATCCCACTCCAGTTCTATCGTGTCTAGCGTTCCATTGACGGCATGCTCCATCACCGCCAATAAATCAGTTTTGAGGCGCGCCATGATAGGTTGCGTTTCTGGATCACCCATGCGGCAGTTAAATTCGATGGTTTTTGGCGCACCATCGGCGTCAATCATCAAACCAGCGTACAAAAAGCCGGAGAACGGTATGCCGTCTTTGGCCATGCCTTGCACGGTCGGACGAATGATTTCGCGCATCACGCGCGCATGCACTGCGGGCGTCACGATAGGTGCAGGGGAGTAGGCACCCATGCCACCAGTATTTGGGCCCTGATCATCGTCTTTCAGACGCTTGTGATCCTGACTGGAGGCGAGAGGCAAAATATTTTTGCCGTCGACCATCACAATAAAACTGGCTTCTTCACCTTGCAAGAAATCTTCAATTACCACGCGTGCACCAGCTTCACCAAAGCGATTGCCAGCCAACATGTCGTCGACTGCAGTGTGTGCTTCTTCCAGCGTCATGGCGACGACAACGCCTTTACCAGCGGCTAAACCATCAGCCTTGATGACGATGGGTGCGCCTTTTTTATCCAGGTATTGATGTGCTGCAGCGACGTCGGTGAAAGTTTGATATTCAGCGGTGGGAATATGATGACGCTGCATGAAAGCTTTAGCAAAATCTTTAGAACTCTCCAATTGCGCTGCTTCGCGAGTCGGGCCAAAAATTTTCAAGCCGCGATTGCGGAAAACATTCACGATACCACCGGCTAAAGGTGTTTCCGGTCCGACCACGGTCAAGGCAATATGCTCTTTTTCGACGAAATCGGCGAGCTCGTTGTAATCAGTAATATCAACATTATGCAATCGAGAGTCGAGTGCCGTGCCGCCATTGCCGGGCGCGACAAAGACGGTTTGGATGCGAGGAGATTGTGCAATTTTCCATGCCAGAGCATGTTCACGGCCACCAGAGCCAACTACCAGGATTTTCATAGAGTATTCGCGGATTTCTTTTAGTGGAAATTGTGTTGCATTATTCTTCAATGATTGCGTTGGTGAATACTTCCTGAACATCGTCCAGATTTTCTAACGCATCTAATATCTTTTGCATCTTGATTGCATCGTCGCCAGTCAGCACTGTTTCAGCATCCGGTTTCATGGTGACTTCTGCCATTTCGGCTTTAAATCCGGCTTTTTCAAGCTTCTCTTTTAGCGTGACAAAAGCGTAGCGGTCGCATAACACTTCAAAACCGCCTTCGTCATCTGTCAGCACGTCATCAGCACCAGCTTCTAACGCCGCTTCCATCAATTTATCTTCATCTGTGCCTGGCGCATAAAACAACTGACCGCAATGTTTGAACATAAATGCAACGGCACCTTCAGCACCCATGTTGCCGCCGTATTTAGAAAATGCATGGCGCACTTCGGCCACGGTCCGTACTTTGTTGTCGGTCAGGCAATCGACCACAATCGCTGCGCCGCCGATGCCATAACCTTCGTAGCGAATTTCCTCGTAATTTGCGCCTTCCAATTTCCCGGCACCGCGCTGAATGGCACGTGTGACATTGTCCTTCGGCATATTGGCATCGGCGGCTTTGTCGACAGCAAGTCGTAAGCGCGGATTGGCATTGACATCGTCGCCCCCGAGGCGAGCAGCGACGGCTATTTCTTTAATGACTCGGGTCCAGATTTTGCCGCGTTTAGCATCGGTCGCGGCTTTTTTATGTTTAATATTGGCCCATTTACTGTGTCCAGCCATGCGATTCTCTCTTTGTTCTCTTATTTGGATGTGGTTAGGAAAGCATATAATTAGCACGACATTTTACCATAGCGAACTTCTTATCAATTTGACTGAAATTCGTCAGAAACGGACAAAATCATGCCAAATCCCCTTTTATTAGCAAAAAATGCGACATCTGAATTTGTAGTGCTGCCAGCGTTAATCAATCGACATGGTTGCATTACCGGCGCAACCGGTACAGGCAAGACTGTGACCTTGCAAACTTTTGCGCAAGAATTATCGGATATCGGTGTGCCGGTTTTTATGGCAGACGTAAAAGGCGATTTATCTGGTATGGCAAAGGCAGGTGAGCCGTCGTCGAAATTGTTGAAAATCCTGGCTGAGCGCGGCATCACTGAACCAAAATGGGCGGCAGTACCCGTGACGTTTTGGGATGTGTATGGACAGCAAGGTCATCCGGTGCGGGCAACGATTTCAGATCTTGGTCCTTTACTATTGGCACGCATGCTCAATCTCAACGAGACTCAGCAAGGTGTATTTCAACTGGTGTTTAAAATCGCTGATGACAACGGCTGGTTGCTGCTCGATACCAAAGATTTACGCGCGATGTTGCAGCACGTTGGTGATAATGCTGCGAGCTTTAAAACTGAGTACGGGAATGTTTCTGCGGCCAGTATCGGCGCGATTCAACGTGGCATGATTGCGATAGAGGAGCAAGGCGGCAATATCTTCTTTGGCGAGCCTATGCTCAACATCGACGACTTGATCCAGACCGATAGCAACGGCAAAGGCATTGTGAACATCTTGGCCGCCGATAAGTTGATGAATGCACCGCATTTGTATTCGACCTTTTTGCTATGGTTGTTATCGCAGCTTTACGAGCACTTGCCGGAAATCGGTGATCAAGATAAGCCCAAGCTGGTTTTCTTCTTCGATGAGGCGCACCTGTTATTTAGTGAAGCGCCCAAGCCGTTGCTGCAAAAAATCGAACAGGTAGTGCGCTTGATTCGCTCTAAAGGCGTCGGGGTATATTTTGTGACGCAAAATCCGTTAGATATTCCAGGCACCATACTCGGCCAGTTAGGCAATCGGGTGCAACATGCTTTGCGTGCTTTTACGCCACGTGATCAAAAAGCGGTGAAAGCCGCCGCTGACACTTTCCGCCCAAATCCGCAATTAGATACCGCGCAAGTGATTACTGAGTTGGGCGTTGGTGAAGCATTGGTGTCGTTTCTGGATGAAAAAGGCAGTCCGACTATTGTTGAGCGTGCTTATGTTGTTCCTCCAGCGTCGCAAATTGGCCCGATTACATCAGAAGAGCGTCAGCAATTGATGGCCAACTCCGTCGTTGCTGGCGTGTATGAAAAAGCAGTCGATCGTGAGTCCGCCTACGAAATTCTCAAAGCGCAACACACAACAGATAGCGCATCGTCTGACGGTTGGGGGAGATCGGCAGGAGGTGGCGCGGTTGGTTCAGCACCGGCGCCAGCAAATCCCAATAGCAATACAGGCGGCTATTGGAGTAACACGCTGGGTGGTTTATTTGGCGGCAGCGGATCGCCAAAAAATAAAGATACGTTAGTAGAAGCGGTCGTTAAATCTGCTGCGCGGACGATGGGATCGCAAGTTGGGCGGCAGATTGTGCGCGGGGTGTTGGGGTCGATATTTAAAGGCAAGTAAATTTTTTAGCAATCATATTAAAAGGAGTAGTCGGTGCATACGACTATTCCTTTTTTACATCGCATTTTCATAATTCGTCACATCAAAACGAAATTTTCCATACGCATTACAATTCCACCATATCATTTCTATAGAAGAAGCGAGACGTATCATGGTGAAAGCAATCAGAATAAGTAAGACCGGCGGACCTGAGGTGATGGAATATGTTGATGTGGAGGTTGGCGAGCCTGGCCCGGGGGAAGTCAGAATTAAGCATCACGCTTGTGGCTTGAATTTTATCGATGTGTATTTCCGTACCGGATTGTATCCGCAGCCTCTGCCGGCTGGCTTGGGGCAAGAGGCTGCTGGCGAGATTATCTCTGTTGGTGCCGGTGTGCATAACTTCAAAGCTGGCGATCGCGTCACGTATTGCGGTCGCCCTAATGGTGCTTATTCGGAAGAGCGATTGTTACCAGCAGCATTGCTGATTAAGCTGCCCGATGCGATAAGCTATGACACCGCAGCAGCGATGACGTTGCAAGGGTTAACTGCGCAATATTTATTTCGTCAGACATTTCCATTAAAGGGTGGTGAAACGATTTTGTTTCATGCAGCAGCTGGCGGGGTTGGCCTGATTGCGGCGCAATGGGCGCGTGCCTTGGGTGTCAAGATGATAGGTACCGTGAGTACGCCGGAGAAAGCAGCGCTGGCAAAAGCCGCTGGTTGTACCCATGTGATCAACTATAAAACAGAAAATTTCGTCGAGCGTGTCAAAGAAATCACGGATGGAAAAGGTGTACCGGTGGTTTACGATTCGATCGGCAAAGATACGTTTATCGGCTCTCTGGATTGCTTGTCACCGTTGGGAACGATGGTCAGTTTCGGGAATGCTTCCGGTGCCGTGCCGCCATTTAGCTTGAACGAGTTAGCATCGCGTGGTTCTTTATTCATCACACGACCATCGCTGCCTGCTTATGTGGCTACGCGTGAGGCGTTAGATGCCGCCGCCGCCGATCTGTTTCAGATGGTGGAGAGCGGGAAAATCAAGATTGAGATTAATCAACGTTATGCGTTGAAAGATGTTGCCCAGGCGCATATTGCATTAGAATCGCGGAACACCACTGGTTCCACAATTCTTATTCCGTAATGACATCATGACCGACAACAAAACAAAAGAAAATTTGGCGACAATCACTGAAGAAGATGAAGAGTTAGTAACTGATACAAGCGGTACGCCTAAATTTGGTCGCTTGTTAATTATATTGATCTTGGTAGTGGCGTTGATTTGTCTCATTACGATGGGTAGTGAATGGTTGTATACTTAACCGGTCAGGCTAAGCAATTGCGCTAGGCATCTAAGATTAAAATCCAACGCTGTTAATAAAAAAGCTGACCACATAAACTTATGTGGTCAGCTTTTTTGCTATGTAAATCGTTTGTAAAATACGCTTTTATTTGCCGTCCAGCTTCAACTCGACCACATGTGACAGACCACTTTGGCCCGGGAAGTCAGTAAATGCACTACGTACCAGATAAGGCATGACGGTGGCTAACACGCCGATACGGCCTTCGCTATTCACGTTGACTTCATAGAGCTTTTTACCATTGCCGGCGTGCGCGATATCGATATGCAGATGGCGCGTAAACATTTCGTAGTTCGATTCACGTGGGACAATGACGCCAGGTGCCGGACCATACATGCCACCATACCAAAGTGGATCGTACACGCGACCATAGTACCGACCATAAGGCCCGGCACCCCAATATGGGCCGTAGAACGGATATCCAGGCCAGCCAGGATCAACGACTACCGGTTCCACCACGCGCACTTCGCGTGAACTGATTCCATAGTCGAATGACACCTTAAGTTGTGCCGGCGCGCCGTTGGCTACTTGGGTAAAGCCGAGGTGCTGTAATTCTGCTGCGATCAGCGTTTCGTAATTGCGATATTCCAGATCATTGTTTTGTTCGGCCGTTGTTGCAAACGTGTACGACTTGTCAGTCAGATCGGCTGGCCATTCATTGAATGCCGTGACGTTGCTACGGATGACGGAAGCGCAACCAGATAATAGTAAACACGATGCTACGATGCCGAGTCCTAAATAACGCTTGATATTAATTTTCATGACGTGTCCTCGTTTCTATTCTGGTCCATAGATTATTTTTGTATTTCCCCATTTCGCTATTATAGCAAGGGTACAAGAAGCTCAATTATCACTCTTTTACTCAGTTGGATTGCTAACAATTGTTGCTGTTTGTAACTTTATTGAGAGGTAGTTCTTAGCATAAGTCCGCATGAGCTGGTCGGGGCTTTAATCCAGCCAAAAGTGCAGCAACGATGACGAGCGCTTCATAGTTGTCAGCAAAAGAGTAATTTTTTAATAAATGTATGCAGTAAATTTTCAGCAAAAAACCATAGCAAAGCGCCGTAGATTGGTAGAATCGTGCTTTCCACGACTTTCTTTACTCCAATTTTATGCGCAACGATACAGTTTCTACGCCAGCCACTATTTATCGTAAAGATTACACCGTACCATCTTATCTGATTGATACGGTAGAAATGGGCTTTGATTTGGATCCGACAGCTACCCGCGTCGCGACCCGTATAGCTATGCGCCGTAACCCGGCCAGCACCAGCAAAGAGATCGTTTTGTTGGGCGAAGAGTTGGAATTAGTGCAATTGCGCTTGAATGGCAAAGTGCTGAAGCCCAGTCAATATACATTAAAGGCAGGGGTGCTACGCATTGCTAATGCGCCTGCAAAAGTCATTCTTGACGTCGAAACATTGCTGCAGCCGGAAAAAAATACATCGCTCAGCGGTTTATACGTCTCTAATAAAAATTTCTTCACACAGTGCGAAGCCGAAGGTTTCCGCAAAATCACTTATTTCCCGGATCGTCCGGATGTGATGGCGAAATATACTGTCATGCTGCGTGCGGATAAGAAAAAATATCCGGTGCTGCTATCGAACGGTAATTTGCTTGAAGAAGGCGATTTAGGTGATGGTCGTCACTATGCAAAATGGGAAGACCCGTTCAAGAAACCATCGTATTTATTCGCTTTAGTGGCGGGTAAATTGGTCAAGCAGGAACAAAAATATACGCTCAAGTCTGGTCGTGAAGTATTGCTGCAGGTATGGGTAGAAAAAGGCAATCTGGATAAAACCCAGCATGCGATGGATTCCCTGATCAACAGCATTCGCTGGGATGAAGAGCGTTTTGGTCTGGAATTGGATTTGGACCGTTTCATGATTGTCGCCGTCGGTGATTTCAACATGGGCGCGATGGAAAATAAAGGTCTGAATATTTTCAATACCAAATTCGTTCTGGCTAAGCCAGATACCGCGACTGATACCGATTATGCTGGTATTGAGGCAGTGGTTGGTCACGAATATTTCCACAACTGGACTGGTAATCGCGTGACGTGTCGCGATTGGTTTCAGTTGTCGTTGAAAGAAGGTTTGACGGTGTTCCGCGATCAGGAATTTTCAGCCGATATGGTTGGTACTGACAGCGGTCGCGCTGTGAAGCGCATTGATGACGTACGAGTTTTGCGTCAGGTGCAATTCCCTGAGGATGCCGGTCCGATGGCGCACTCGGTACGCCCTGATGATTACGTCGAAATTAATAATTTTTATACAGTCACCATTTACGAAAAAGGCGCGGAAGTGGTGCGCATGTATCAAACTTTGTTGGGACGCGATGGTTTCCGCAAAGGGATGGATCTGTATTTCCAACGTCACGATGAGCAAGCCGTAACATGCGATGATTTCCGCGCAGCGATGGCCGATGCGAATGGCCGTGATTTAACGCAGTTTGAACGCTGGTATAACCAGGCG
Organism: Glaciimonas soli; assembly: GCF_009497155.1. Lineage (GTDB taxonomy): Bacteria > Pseudomonadota > Gammaproteobacteria > Burkholderiales > Burkholderiaceae_D > Glaciimonas > Glaciimonas soli. The sequence continues at coordinate 1,226,449 of NZ_WINI01000001.1, read as the reverse complement.
GGTACGCCGCGTGTGCAGGTAAAAACGCATTATGACGCGGCTAAAAAGGCCTATGAAATCACCTTGTCGCAAGCGTGTCCGGCGACTCCGGGGCAAGCCAAGAAATTACCTTTCCATATTCCTGTTGCGGTTGGTTTATTGGACAGCAGCGGCAATGACATTCCTTTGCGTCTGCGTGGCGAAGCCAAGGACGGTGCAACTACGCGTGTATTGGAACTGACTAAGGCGCAGCAGACCTTCCGTTTTGTCGATATCGAAAAACAGCCAGTGCCATCTATTTTGCGCAATTTCTCTGCGCCAGTTGTGCTTGATATCGACTATACAGACGTAGAGTTGGCTTTCTTGTTGGCGCACGACAGTGACGCATTTAATCGTTGGGAAGCTGGTCAACGATTGGCTGCGCGCAGCTTGTTAGCAATGACCGCTGTTGTACGGGAAAATTACCCTGCCAACATGGAAAAAAATGATAGCTCTTGGATCGATCGACTGCTGTCAGTGACGCCGGCGAATCATGCCGCTCTTAGCGATGCTTTTGGAGCAGCGTTAATAGATCAGTCGTTAGACGCAGCTTTCCGAGACGTGATTTTGAGCTTGCCGTCGGAAGCGACATTGGCAGAGCAATGCGATGTGATTGACCCGCTGGCAATTCATTCGGCCCGTCAGTATCTGCGTCGTACTTTAGCGAACGCGCTTAAAACGGATTTGCTGGCAGCCTATAAAGCCAATGCAACACCGGGCGAATATAGTCCTGATGCGGAAGCGTCGGGTAAGCGTGCATTGAAAAATCTGGCTTTGGCCTATCTGATGGAAGCAGATGACGCCGAATCGCATAAATTGGCGCAACAGCAATATGATAACGCCAACAACATGACTGACCGGTTTGCAGCATTGATGGCACTGGCAAATAGTAGTGCACCGGGAAAAACAGCGGCGTTGGCCAAGTTCTATAAAGATTTTGAACAAGAAGCCTTGGTCATTGATAAATGGTTTTCTTTACAGGCGATGGCACGTACTGCGGACGTTGCTGCTGTACGTGATTTGCTCAACCATCCGGCGTTCACGTTAAAAAACCCTAATCGTGCGCGTAGTCTGATTTTTAGTTTCTGCAATGGCAATCCTGCTAAATTCCATGCGGCTGATGGTAGTGGTTATGAGTTCTGGGCAGATCAAGTGATTGCCTTGAACGGCGTTAATCCGCAAGTGGCTGCCAGATTGTCGCGCACCTTGGATCGTTGGCGCAAATATGCTCCAGCGCTGCAGGAAAAAATGCGCACTGCTTTGGAGCGCGTTGCTGCTGAGAAGAATTTATCAAAAGATGTGTTGGAAGTGATTACCAAGGCATTGGCCAATTAATTTAACCGCAACCGCTGCTCTTTCCTGCAAGTGGGAGAGAGTAGAGCGGAAAAGCATAAACGAGTAATAAGTTTTAAAGAAAGAACACCATGAAACGCATCAGTCTTACGCAACATTTGATCGAACAACAGCGTCAGCACAACAGTATTCCCGCAGAATTGCGTCTATTAATTGAAACCGTTGGGCGCGCGTGTAAAACCATTAGTCATGCAGTTTCCAAAGGTGCTTTGGGTGAAGTGCTTGGCAGCGCCGGTAGTGAGAACGTGCAGGGTGAAGTACAAAAAAAATTGGATATTCTTTCCAATGAAATTTTACTGGAAGCGAATGAGTGGGGCGGCCATTTAGCGGCAATGGCCTCGGAGGAAATGGAAAGTATTCATCCGATTCCAAATCGTTACCCGCAAGGTGAATATTTACTATTGTTTGATCCATTGGATGGTTCGAGCAATATTGACATCAACGTTTCTATCGGCACGATTTTCTCCGTATTGAAAGCACCGGATGGCATGACAACGCCAACTGAAAAAGATTTTATGCAGCCTGGACGTAAACAGGTTGCCGCTGGCTATGCGATCTACGGTCCGCAAAGCATGTTGATACTGACAACCGGGAATGGTGTTCACGCGTTTACTTTGGATCGTGAAACCGGTTCATGGGTGCTCACGCAAAGCAATATGCAAATTCCAGTGGAGACTCAAGAATATGCGATTAATGCTTCGAACGCGCGTCATTGGTATCCGCCGGTAACGCGTTATATCAATGAAATGCAAGCGGGCGCGACTGGACCGTTGAAGAAAAATTACAACATGCGCTGGATTGCTGCGATGGTAGCTGATGTGCATCGCATCCTTACACGTGGCGGTATTTTCATGTATCCCGCCGACAGTCGCGATACCAGCGTGCCGGGCAAATTGCGTTTGATGTATGAAGCCAATCCAATGGCGCTATTAGTGGAGCAGGCCGGTGGTCTGGCGACCGACGGTAAACAGGCGATTTTGGATATTCAACCGACCAAGCTGCATCAACGCGTGCCAGTTTTTCTGGGGTCTAAGGTTGAGGTTGAGCGAATTACGGCTTATAATCAAGAGTGATATATAAACAAAATTTGATCCGATTCATTTTGTATCTACAAAGGGGATAAATACATGCATACCGATGACCTGGGAAAATTAGTCCTTCGTGCGACGCTAGCTATTTTGATTTTGTTTCATGGCGTGTCTAAAATTTTAAGCGGGCCTGGTTATATCGTTGGCTTGTTGAGTCATGCAGGTCTGCCACCAGCATTGGCATATCTGGTGTATGTCGGCGAAATCGTGGCGCCGCTGCTGATTTTATTCGGCGTCTGGAGTCGCATCGGTGCACTGATCGTGGTGGTGAATATGTTGGTTGCGTTTGGCCTGGTTCACAGCAAACAACTGATGATGATCAACGATACCGGCGGCTGGCAGTTAGAACTGCAAGGGTTTTACTTGTTTGTTGCCGTTGCCGTGTTGTTATTGGGAGCGGGTCGTTTTAGTGTGGGTGGCAAAAACGGGTTCTTAAATTAAGCTCTATTCTAAATAGAGTAAAAATGACTTATGTAAATGGCTTATACGTATTTGGTATAAGCCATTTTTTCTAGTTGCAACATGATTAATTTTGCCGCAATTCTTGACCTGTCAGGTTCTTATGGCAGGATATTCAGCATTAGCAGCCGTAATGCATTGTGCTTTCTCTCAAGGTAAAACTGACTGTTGAGTTTTGGCCGAACTGCGAAAGTGACATATCGGCTACAAGCATCTTTTAAGGGCGTTGCGCAATGCGAACGTCGATGCGTTACTCCCCAAGTTAAATGACGCAATGACATCTCACCACGGCTTGTTAGCCCAGTAGCTGGCTTGACTTGGCCTATTGCACGGCGTAGCATTAATTTTCCAATTTGTCGCCTGAGCCACGGCGACAAGTCGATGCTCGTGTGGCTCAATGGAGGTTTATATGAGCTATCACCTAGAAGGTCGTTTGCTTGAGGTTTGCAACTGCAACGTCCTGTGCCCCTGCTGGATCGGCGAAGATCCCGACAATGGTACCTGCGACACCATCGTCGCATGGCGCGTTGACAAAGGAACGGTTGACGGCGTTGATGTCGGCGGCAACACTATCGCGGCCGTGGCTCATGTGCCCGGCAATATCCTGGCGGGTAACTGGACTGCTGCAATCTACGTCGACGATCAGGCATCCAAGGCGCAGGAAGAGGCACTGCTGAAAGTCTACACAGGTCAAGCCGGTGGGCCGGTTGCCGATCTCGCCAAGCTCATTGGCGAGGTGGTATCGGTAGAGCGGGCACCAATCCGTTTCACCGTGGTTGCAGGCAAGGGTGAAATCGAGATCGGCAAAAACTACTATGCTGAACTCGAACCCTATCTCGGCGCGACTGGTGGTCAGACCGTCCTTTCCGACACCATATTTTCGACGGTACCGGGGGCTCCGGTGTTCGTCGGTAAGGCCCCGACCTATCGATCCAAGAATGCAGCCCTCGGTATTGACCTTAACATCAAGAACCACAACGCTTTGCAAAGCACGTTCGTCTTTGACGCATGAGTCTGAGGGCAGGCTCGCAATCACCTGGCATTTCGCGCCACCATCGTGTGTTTCTGCCGATTCTGATCGCACTAGCATGGGTGGCCTTGTGGGCGTGGGCGCGCAGCCCATACGGACGCTATCTTGAGCACGGCGACTGGACGGCATCAGGGCCGGCGGCGTTTCTGTGCCGAGTGATTCCCGCTGGCGATATTGTCGTACCCATGGCGCTCTACACCGTCGCGTGGATACTCATGATTGCGGCCATGATGCTGCCAACCACCTTGCCGTTGTTTGACGTTTTCGACCGATTGACTGCCCAGCGCCCGGATCATGGGCGTCTCCTCATGCTGCTCGGCCTGGGCTACGTGACAGTGTGGGGAGCATTCGGACTCGTGGCGCATCTACTTCACAGTGCAATGCTGATCCTGATCACCAGCGTACCGACATTAGCCTGGCATGGTTGGCTGATTGGCGCTGCGATCATTGCGTTGGCGGGTGCCTTCCAGTTCAGCAGGCTCAAGTACCGTTGCCTGGAAAAGTGTCGCACACCCTTGAGCTTCGTTATCGAACATTGGCGTGGTTATGCGCAAGCGTGGCACGCGTTCGCGCTTGGTGCGCAGCACGGCCTATTTTGTGTCGGATGCTGCTGGGCGCTGATGTTGTTAATGTTCGCGTTTGGCACCGGCAGCCTCGGCTGGATGCTCCTGCTTGCGGCCGCGATGGCGATTGAAAAGAACGTTCGCTGGGGGCAGCGCCTCAGCAAACCGCTCGGTGTCGCGCTGTTGTCTTGGGCTGTCGTATTGGTGGCGACTCATGCATAAAGAGCGCGGTGATCGGCCCACCTTGCAGACCATTGCCCTCACTGCGGTGGCGATACTCGCCTTTGCAGCCAATTCTCTATTGTGCCGGCTCGCGTTACAGCAAGGCGGCATTGATCCGGCCAGCTTCGCATGCATCCGGCTGGTTTCAGGTGCGATCATGCTTACCATCATCGTTCTGTGTAAGTCGGAACCAGTCGTGCCCAACCGTACCGACTGGCTCGCTGTGGCCATGCTGTTTGCTTATGTTGCGTTCTTCTCCTTCGCCTACCTCACTTTGTCCGCAGGTACAGGTGCGTTGATACTATTCGGGGCGGTTCAATTGACGATGTTCAGCGTGGGTTTGCGCTCAGGCGAGAAGTTCGGATTCATCGCATGGCTCGGTCTCGCGCTGGCTGTCGCGGGATTGGTCTACCTGGTATCGCCGGGCGTTGCATCACCGCCGCTCTTCGGTGCTGCGTTGATGGTGGTCGCTGGCGTGTCGTGGGGAGTGTACTCGCTGCGCGGTCGCGGAGTGGCCGACCCGCTGGCCGCCACGGCACGCAACTTCGCGAGAGCGGTGCCGCTCGCCCTTGTGCTGAGTTTGCTTTTCATCGCCCACGCTTACGCGGATGCGACCGGGATCGTCCTGGCTATTGCCTCCGGTGCACTTACGTCCGGCATCGGGTATGTCATCTGGTACGCCGCGCTGAACAACCTTTCCGCAATGCGAGCCGCCACCGTACAGTTGTCGGTGCCGCTGATCGCTTCATTTGGCGGGGTGGTGTTCCTCTCGGAGGCAATCACGCCGCGCCTCGTTGGTGCTTCTGCGGCAATCCTTGGAGGCATAGCATTAGTTTTGACTAGCAGATCGCGGAAACCGCCACCGTAGTATCCCCCGTGAATCTGGCACACCGTGTTCTTGTGCACGTTAATCGCTTGCATTGCGGCCGAGAGTCTGAAATTTATTATTGCTAATCAAACGCGTTGAGATTGGCCGCACCACATCGCGTTACAAGTCTAAAAGAAGCAAATAAAACAGCATAACCGGGCACTTAAATTCGACTGATGAACGAGTCTTTGCATTTAGCACTAAGAATAAAATTGTGAGTTGACTTTACCGCAACGCACCAATTATAATCGCCCCGTTTAGTTTTCATGGAGACCTTTGTGGGTACTTGTTCTGGTGATAGTAGTAACTATTTGTTGATAGTCATCGCTGCGTAGTCTGGCCCACGGATCTCATCTTCTCCGTACCTGACTTCACAGGTATGGTGTCTTGGTCGGATTTTTCCGACACTCAAAATCAAATTCTGCTGTTTTATGCGCGCATGTTGCGCCTTGCTGCCTGTCTTGTTTTTTAGTCAGTAATGCCATCGTGTGCAATGACATCACAAGTTTCACAGTGGTTCCCTACGCGTGGCCGTCTTACGTCCATTACCCATTGCGTAATATTAAGGAATACATATGGAACCCGCTCCTATATCGCTTTTTAGCCGCTGCTAAAGACGCATTGCCTGGTACTTTTCCAGTACCTGCAATTGGTGCATGCACCACCTAATAAATAACGCATAGAACAGACAACGCACGTGGCTACGCTAGCTAGCTGTGCATTTATTGTTGCTGTTCATACGGAGAAAAAAATGAATCTATTTAAGAGTCTGTTTGACGCATTTTTGCATAGCAAAAGCATGCCTCGCCAATTCCGCCGCACCGCTATGCCGGATGTGAACTCATCGGCAAATTTGTCGCGCGCTGTGCCTGATCATTTGTCACGAGAGTTATTGCTCGCATCGCGTGAAGATATTCCTGCCGTGTTAGTGCGCCTGCATGCACATGAGGAAGGGTTAAGCAACGCTGAAGCCGAAAGAATTCGGGAGCGGGTGGGCATCAATGAAGTGGCGCATGAGAAGCCGTCGCCATGGTGGATGGATTTATGGCACTCATATAAAAATCCGTTCAACTTACTGCTTACTGTGTTGGCGATTATTTCCTACGTCACCGATGATATTGAAGCGACTATCGTCATCAGCATTATGGTGGTGCTATCGACCATGATTCGCTTCGTGCAAGAAGGGCGCTCTAACCGCGCTGCAGACAAGTTGAAAGCGATGGTCAGCAATACCGCAACAGTGCTGCGACGTGATAATTCGATTGAGGCCAGTGCTGAAGCCAGGCGCTATTTTGAAATCAATGTTCACGTTAATCCTGCCCATAAAATAGAACTGCCAATCAAAGAACTGGTCCCTGGAGATCTGATTTTTCTATCTGCGGGCGACATGATTCCAGCCGATTGCAGAGTCATTTCTGCCAAAGATCTATTCGTTAGTCAGTCGGCGATGACAGGTGAATCGCTGCCGGTGGAGAAATTTGTTGAAAACCAAGACGGTGTGGGTGGGGATAATCCAATTGAATTGGATAACATTCTCTTCATGGGTACCAATGTGGTTTCCGGTTCAGCTATGGCAGTAGTGCTGACGACAGGTAATCAGACGTATTTTGGTACTTTGGCGGTACGCGTTACGTCTACGGATCGCGCGCCAACCGCATTTCAGCAAGGTGTGAATAGTGTCAGTTGGTTGTTGATTCGCTTTGCCCTGGTCATGGTGCCGATCGTATTGTTGATCAATGGTTTTACCAAAGGTGACTGGAGCGAAGCATTTTTGTTTGCACTGGCGGTGGCGGTTGGGTTGACGCCAGAAATGCTGCCGATGATTGTCACGTCGACTTTGGCCAAAGGCGCGGTGATATTGGCACGTAAAAAAGTGGTGGTAAAACGCCTTGATGCCATTCAAAATTTTGGTGCGATGGATGTATTGTGTACAGATAAAACTGGCACTTTGACACAGGATAAAATTTGCCTGGAGCGTCATACCGATGTGTTTGGACAGGCCTCTGATAATGTCCTGAAGTTCGCTTATTTGAACAGTTATTACCAGACCGGCCTGAAGAATTTGCTAGACCGCGCGGTACTTGATCACGTTGAATTGCAGACGGAATTAAAGCTGGCGCAAGATTACAAAAAAATTGATGAAGTGCCGTTTGATTTTCAACGTCGCCGCATGTCGGTGGTGGTTTCCGAGCGTGAAGATCATCATGAGTTGATTTGCAAAGGTGCAGTCGAAGAGCTGCTCTCTATTTGTACTCATGTGCAAGATGGTGACGACGTTGTCGCGTTAGATGATGCTATGTTGCAGCGCGTATTAGCAGTGACACGCGGGCTGAATCAAGAAGGTTTGCGCGTAGTGGCGGTGGCTGCCAAGGAAGTTCCTCCCCATAAAGCAAATTATGGCGTTGCCGACGAAGGCGAGTTGACGCTAATTGGTTACATCGCTTTTCTTGATCCTCCAAAGGAGTCTACTGCGCCAGCGATCAAAGCATTGGCAGGGCATGGTGTTACCGTCAAAGTACTGACTGGAGACAATGAACTGGTGACAGCAAAAATTTGTCATGATGTCGGGCTGGATGTGCAGGGTGTTGTGTTGGGCCATCAACTTGACAAAATGTCGGACGAAGCACTGGCAATACTGGCGGAGAAAAACAATGTGTTTGCCAAGCTGTCTCCACTGCATAAAGAACGTCTTGTGCGCGCATTACGCAGCAATGGTCACGTAGTCGGTTTCATGGGTGACGGTATCAATGATGCGCCTGCGTTGCGTGCTGCGGATATTGGCATTTCAGTAGATACTGCAGTCGATATCGCCAAAGAAGCAGCGGATTTGATTTTGCTGGAAAAGAGTTTGATGGTGTTGGAAGAGGGCGTGATTGAAGGTCGTAAAACCTTTAACAACATGCTGAAATATATCCGCATGACCGCTAGCTCTAACTTCGGTAACGTGTTCTCGGTATTGGTTGCCAGTGCGTTCTTGCCATTCTTGCCTATGCTATCCATGCATCTGTTAGTGCAGAATTTGCTCTACGATATTTCACAAATAGCCATCCCGTTCGACAATGTGGATAAAGAAGATGTGGAGAAGCCATTGCGTTGGGATTCGCGTTCTTTGGGACGATTCATGGTGTTCTTCGGGCCGATTAGCTCTATTTTTGATATCACCACTTTCGTCATCATGTGGTATGTTTTTCACGCGGATACAGTGGCGAATCAGACTTTGTTCCAATCAGGCTGGTTCGTGGTTGGCTTACTAACGCAGACGATGATTGTGCACATGATTCGTACTCAAAAAATTCCGTTCCTACAAAGTCGCGCTGCGTGGCCGTTAATCATCATGACAATGATTGTCATGGCAATCGGGATATTTTTGCCGATGGGGCCGCTCGCGGGATTCTTTAAATTGGAAGCGTTGCCATTATCGTATTTCCCATGGTTGATAGGTATCTTGGCCGCTTATGTGATGCTGACGCAGGCGATGAAGACCTTTTACATCAAGCGCTTCGGCTGGCAGTAATTATTGATCAATGTTGCGTACAGAGCAGATTCGTAGGGGCGTGATGCGTTGAAAAATCGCGTGCCCCTGCAATTTGCGCAATGCTACGGCTCGCTTTTCTCTTCTTCGGGAGGAAAGGCAAAATAAGAAAGCACAAAAAATTTGAGAGGTACAAATGGTTTTATTCAAAAAATCACACATCATTGTCGTCTTATACCTGACATTCGTGATGCCGGCAGCTTTTGCCGGACATCCCTTCGTTACCGATGATACGAATACACAAGGCACAGGAAACCAACAGTTGGAAGCAAACACTGACTGGGCATCACAAGATGGGGCTAGTGTCCATGAGGGCAATATCACTTACACTGTTGGGGCGTCAGATAAACTGGATGTCTATGTCAATGTTCCCGTTACATATACAACGCCACGTGGCCTGAATGATACGACGCTTGGTGCTAAATGGCGCTTTTACGAAGAGGGTGCGATGAGTTTTGCATTGAGACCTGAGCTCATTCTTCCGACAGGTAATCAACATTTTGGCAACGGCAATGGACGTACTAGCACTACGCTGACTTTGATTGGCTCTTATGACGCTGCGCCGTGGACATTTAATGCCAATATCGGCATCTCTTCTGATCGTTATGATTTGCAAATTGATCGGGATGAGAACCAACGTGCGGTGTGGTATGCGTCAACGGCTGCGTCATATCAGCTAAATGAGCAATGGATGGTGGCGGCTGATATCGGTGTTGCACGTAATTCTGAGCGCGCTCAATCCGTCAACCCTGCTTATTTTTTGACAGGTCTTGTCTACTCGCCGACGAAGAATGTTGATCTTGATGCAGGTATTAAATTTGGATTGAATGAGGCGGAGGTTGCACACCAACTTGGTGTTGGTGTGACCTGGCGGTTTTAATGATGGCTACGCGTCACGTTTTTTTGCGGCGCGTTGGCTGAAGAAGGCCTCGCGCAGAGCTTTGGATTCCGGGCTTAGCAGCAACTCTATGAAAAATTGACTTTCGAGTTGAATGCCTTCATCGAAACTTTGTGTGAGAGTGGCCGCAATGGCATCTACGCATTTCGCTGGTGCAGGAAATGTGTCGGCCTTGGCAGCGATCTTGTCGCGCATCGTTTGTAAGATGACTTCCGCGTTTGCATGATCCATGCTGATATCGCGTATCTTGGGCAGTGGACGGGCATCGGCAATGCTCTCGGCGAAGGTGATTGCATCTTGCAACAGATCGCCATTAATCATCTGATCGAATAACGCGGTGTTGGCGAGTTTTTCTGCTTCCACTGGCACGCCGGAAACGATCATGGCTAGTCCGCGCTCCAGTCCGACGGCGCGCGGTAATCGTTGAGTGCCACCTGCGCCTGGCAAAAGACCGAGTTGTACTTCTGGCAGGCCGCACAATGCGCTTGGTGTAGCGACACGGTAGTGGCAGGCTAGTGACAATTCCAGTCCGCCACCTATGCATAAAGTGTGGATGGCGGCGACGACAGGTTTGGTGGCGTTCTCAACCGCATCTATCATCATATGTAAGTTAGGTTCGGCCAGCATGGCGGGCGTATTGAATTCTTTGATATCTGCGCCGCCTGAAAATACTTTGCCGGCACCAGTGATGACGATGGCTTTTACCGTATCATCGTTGAGTGCTTTGTGAATGCCATCAACGAATGCAGTGCGTGTGGCAATGTTCATCGCATTGACCGGCGGATTGTTTAATGTGATGACGGCCACTGTTCCGTGGCGTTGATAGTCTGTAGTCATGTCTCTTCCAAAAAAATAAAACGGAATTAGGCGAAAATGTTATCCATAAGCGCCGCCGGTAAATAGTAAATCGAAAGTGCGGGCAATGGCAGCGATCAGGCCGGTCGCACCAACGGCGACAGTAAGTACTAAAATCACGGCTAATATCCATGTTGATGCTGATTTTTTGCCGGAAGCGACATTGTGTTGCGCATCCCATTTTTCATCTGGCGTTAAGCCTATGATCAGCGATTCCAGAATCGCAATTAATGCCGAGATAAACAAAGGCAAAAATAGAAACATTTTTTGCTGATCCGGCCATATTAACCATGCCAATAGCGATAATGGCAAAGTGACAAAATGCAGCCAGCCCCATTTATCCTTCATGCCATTCAAGTAAAAACGATGTAGTCCGATGCCGCCGAAAACGGTGGCGAGAAAAGTGGTTAGGGTTTTGTTTTTATGTGGCGTGGTCATGAGTATTGCTGCAGATGTGAGTGGTTGCTAGGCGAAATAACTCTATTGAGTGCGGTAGTGTAACGTAAGGCGTGCTGGTCAAAACGATCAGAATGAAAGTGCGCCAAAATTTTTGCTATAAAGTAATAAACAGAGGGGGAAATGTGAATTAAAACGCAATTTCTGCAGCGTAATGATGCAGCGATGCGACATAGTTTTATATGAATTTGGCAGTATAAGGTTGCGGTGGTGTGGTGAATGGCGTTATAATCCACGGCTTTTTCCGTGCTCGACAACACTTTTTGGAATCATTATGGTCGTTATCCGTTTATCTCGTGGTGGTGCTAAGAAGCGCCCTTTTTACAATATCGTAGTGACTGATTCACGCAATCGTCGCGATGGTCGCTTTATTGAGCGCATTGGTTTTTACAACCCAGTAGCGTCTGGCGCATCGGAAAGCTTCCGTGTTGCTCAAGATCGTTTGACACACTGGCAAGGCGTTGGCGCACAAATGTCGCCAACAGTAGCGCGTTTGGTTGCTGCTGCTCCTAAAGCTGCTTAATAGTATTGCCTTTGTCTAACGTCACGCAATCGGCTCAGCAATCCGGAATGGCAGCAGAAGTTGCGATCCCAGCAGATTTGGTGATGGTCGGTCACATTACCGGGGCCTATGGCATTGTTGGTTGGGTCCGGATTAAACCGTACTCGCCCGATGCTGATGCTTTATTGAGTGCTAAAAAATGGTGGTTGGGTAAGCCTGCGCAGCTTGGCGGGCAAGTTCATCCTCATGATTTGCATGACGTTGAGATGATGCAGGCAAAACACCACAGTGGCGACATTGTGGCGCGTTTGGTTGGTGTCGCCGGGCGTGAGGCTGCTGAAGCACTCAAAGGCTCGGTGGTGCACGTACGGCGTAGTCATTTTCCAGCATTGGAAGATGGCGAGTTTTACTGGTTGGATTTGATCGGTTTAGCCGTTGAGAATCTGCAAGGTGAACAGCTCGGCATTGTCACTGACATGATGGACAATGGCGCACATCCGATTTTGCGCATTACAGTACCTGTAATCGCTGCAGCAGCCGATATGGCTGTGCAAGCTAAGGCACCAGCAGAATTGCTGATCCCGTTTGTGGACCAATTTGTCAAAACTGTTGATCAGGCGGCAAAAAAGATCACAGTAGACTGGGGTCTGGATTATTAAGTCGCAACGAAGCGGGTATGGCGAGGATGGGCATAAATAATGCAATTTGATGTCGTCACGCTATTCCCTGAAATGTTTGCGGCGCTCACGCAGTCGGGTATTACACGACGTGCGTTTGAACAAAAAAAATGCGAATTGGCATTGTGGAATCCGCGTGATTTCACGACCGATAATCATCGCACCGTAGATGACAGGCCTTACGGCGGTGGTCCTGGCATGGTAATGCTGGCCAAACCGCTGGAAGCGGCGATCAACGCGGCTAAGCAACGGCAACAACAAGTTTCTTCGGTGGTGTCTAAAGTGGTGTATTTATCACCGCAAGGACAGCCACTTACGCATCAGCGTGTAATGCAATTCAGTGCAGAGCCGGGTTTGATATTGTTGTGCGGTCGTTATGAAGCTGTCGATCAACGTTTGTTGGATCGCTGTGTTGACGAAGAAATCAGCCTTGGCGATTTTGTTTTGTCGGGCGGTGAATTGCCGGCGATGGCATTGATGGATGCGGTGATCCGGCAATTGCCTGGCGTACTGAACGATGGCGCGTCAGCGGTCGAAGACAGTTTTGTCAACGGCATGCTTGATTGTCCACATTACACTCGTCCTGAAGAATATGATGGTATGCCTGTTCCCCCTGTATTGATGGGTGGACACCATGCTGAAATTGAGAAATGGCGACGTCAGCAGGCGCTTTTGGCGACTGCGAAGAAACGGCCGGACTTGATAGTCAAAGCGCGTATGGCAGGTTTGCTTTCAGCCAGCGACGAAAAGTTTTTGCGCAATGTAGTGAGCGCAGAGAAGTAGTAAAAATGATGTAATTTTTTAAACCCCATCCTCTACTGAGCACGCAGCAATGCACAGGTAATAACAGCGTCAGCAAGATGGCATTTGGAGCTAAAAATGGATCTGATCCAGCAACTTGAGCAAGAAGAAATTGCCCGTTTAGGCAAAAACATCCCTGAATTCGCCCCTGGTGACACCGTTGTCGTTAACGTCAACGTGGTTGAAGGTACACGCAAGCGTGCGCAGGCTTACGAAGGTGTTGTAATTTCTCGTCGTAACCGTGGTTTGAATTCCAACTTCATCGTCCGTAAGATTTCTTCCGGCGAAGGCGTTGAGCGTACATTCCAATTGTATTCGCCACTGATCGCTTCGATTGAAGTGAAACGTCGCGGTGATGTACGTCGCGCTAAGCTGTACTACCTGCGTGAGCGTTCAGGTAAATCGGCACGTATCAAAGAAAAATTGCCACAACGTCGTGTTGTCGCTAAAGCTGCCGAATAAGTTGTTTGGTATGTTTTACATAAAAAAGGACGCCAATTGGCGTCCTTTTTTATTTCACCTTTTTGTTGCGCAATTTACTGTTCAATTTATTTTCATGCGGCCATAATTAAAATATATAACAAGCATATTGCAGAAAAAATAAGATGGTGCATCCTTAAATAGGAAATGTTTTGGTTAAGTTGACTTTTGATCCATTAATGCTGCCAATCGACAACGTGGCCGGCGAGTTGGCATTGTCTCCAGAGCGCTTAAATGCTGCATGGTTACGGCAGCGTTTCGTCCAACCTCCTGTATGGCAGCCTGAAAAAACCGATGAACGCTTACGTCTGCAGACGCAGCAGGTTGAGCCTACCGCAGCATCCGTATTGATGCCAATTGTATTGCGCGACGAAGGGCTTACTTTGCTATTTACGCAGCGCACCGCACATCTGACAGATCATGCCGGGCAAGTGAGTTTTCCGGGTGGGCGTGCTGAAACATACGACACCTCGCCGATAGAGACCGCATTGCGTGAAGCGGAGGAGGAGATCGGCTTGCCACGCGAGCAAGTGGAAGTGATCGGCACTATGCCCGAATATTTCACCGGAACAGGATATCGTGTCACGCCAGTGGTGGGATTGATTACGCCACCGGTGGAATTTAAAGCTGATGCCGATGAAGTGGCAGAGATATTCGAAGTGCCATTGGCATTTTTGATGGATGGCTTGAATCATCAGCTACGTACACTGGATCTGCCGGATGGTTATCGTCGGACTTTTTATACGATGCCCTACGATAGATTTTTTATTTGGGGGGCAACTGCCGCTATGCTGCGTAATCTGTTTCACCTATTGCGGGCATAGTGAGCGCTTAAGCATCAGTTTTTTTGCGTCAAATTTGATTCTGTGACCAGCCTGCGTTATCGTATAGTCATATCCTTGTATTCATAATAATAAACAAGTTTCACGAGATGTAAGTACGACCAAAAAATTGTTTATACCTTGTTGCGCCGCCTTGCCGTACAGTCGTACTATTTGCGTCGATACGCCTGGTCTACACAATTTTTTGCATACTTATTTCCTAACACCTAAGGCTGGTTGATGACTTTTTTCTCTATTCTATTGGCGCTGCTGATCGAGCAACTCAAGCCGCTACGCGCAGACAATCCAGTTTATGCATGGATCAAATATTTCGCTACCAGAATGGAGGCGTGGTTCAATGCAGGGCAGGCGCGTCATGGACGATTGGCGTGGTGTTGCATGATGTTGGCATTGATGGTGCCGACGGCGTTGATTTATTGGTTATGTCTGCATATCGGCTTTGCTGCGGCGTTTATCTGGAATGTGGTGATCGTTTATCTGACGCTGGGATTTCGCCACTATAGTCATTACTTCACCTCTATTCAGCTGGCGCTCAATACTGGGGACGAAACAACCGCGCGGACATTGTTGGCGGAGTGGACTAAGCAAGATACGACCAATATGGAGGTGGGTGAAATTTCCCGGATTGCCGTTGAAAAGGCTTTAATCACCACACATCGGAATGTGTTTGGCGTATTTTTCTGGTTTCTGATGCCGATCGGTCCGGCTTGTGCAGTAATGTATCGTGTGTCTGAGTACTTGGCACGGGCTTGGAATGAGCCAGATCATATGAGAAATGAAAATTTTGGGCGCTTCGCAGCACAAGCTTTCTACTGGATAGATTGGATTCCAGCACGTTTGACGGCAGCTGCATTTGCCGTTGTGGGTAATTTTGAAGATGCAATTTTCGCCTGGCGTAATTTTGCTGGCCGCTGGAAAAGTGAAACTGACGGTATTATTTTGTCAGCCGGCGGTGGTGCCATGGGAGTATTGCTTGGCACGCCTGACGAAAATGCGAGTACGATTCTGCCTGTTGATGCCTCGATTGTAGATGCGAGCGAACTTGATGAGGAGAGTGATGCTCCGCCGGGTGATGCGCCAACGCCGCGCGCATTGCAAAGCACGGTCGGCTTGGTCTGGAGGGCGGTGCTACTCTGGATGTTTTTGTTATTATTGCTGTCTATCGCTATCTGGGTTGCTTAAAAGCACCAAAATGTTTCTACGTTGTTGTGCCGACTGACCTTGCCGTTGTACTGTCGTCGATGCGCCGGGTCTAAAATTTTTTAGCGCACATAAAAGCGGGGCATTTAATGCTCCCGCATTTTTCATCAAGTACTTCTAGTCTTCTATAAGATATAATATGCATGATTTCGTAAGCCTTACTTACTAATCACTGGCGCACCGCCCACAAGGATGGTGAGCATCAATCTGTACGTATTGTTATAGAAGAAATGAGTTGTATGCATGGCCGATACTATTCCACCTGCTAATCTCGCCCGCGAGTTTTTTATCCTAGGCGTTACCACCGACGGTAAGCAATTCCGACCTAGTGACTGGTCTGATCGCTTATGTGGTGTGATGTCATGTTTTCGCCCAGAAAGCGGAGGGCGCAATGCCCATCTGCAATACTCCCCATACGTCCGGCCTATTTTGCTCAATGGGATCCGCTCAGTAGTGGTCAATGAGGATCTGCGTGAGATCGAACCGCTTGCCTATCATTTTGTGGTTAACTTTGCGAAAGATAACAATTTGCAAGTTGTAGATGCCTGCTTGCTTCCAGAGCCATCAACCACCGATAAATCAGGCGTTTGATAGCGCCAAACAACATTAAATTTCATTGCGGAAATAAATTCATTAATTTGCATTGAAATACTGCTTTAATCCCGAAAAGAAATCTCAGCTAGACTTTTCCTAGTTAAACTTGTCGTAATATTTTGAACAAGTAAATAGACAACTTTTGGAATCTGTTCTCAGCTTAAGCTGACCAATCAATTATCGTACCCGTGATGCGCATCGTACATGCGTACGTCTGCGTTTATCGGCATAAATTTATGCGGGCTAGCTTTAGCGGAGGCGATGGTTTTGACAGAAGTCCAATATAGCGGAGCGGAAATGTTTCGAAGAGACCATCCTCTTTTTTTACCTTTAGTAACTTTTGCAACCTTGTTGTCGGGTTTCCTCATCACGATGAGTATGTTTTTGGGTGTGCGTCACCTGGAACATCAAAAAATGCGTTCTGATTTTCATCAAAGTGCCGATATCCATCTGCGTACGGTGGTTAAAGGTTTTGAAGATATGGTGCATGATTTACGCACGGTGACGCAGCTTTTTATCGCCGTTGATAAACCTACGCGTGATCAATTCCGCGTTTTTGTCCAGCCATTGCTACAGCGCTCTCCGTACATCTATGCGCTGAGTTACCAACGGATACTTGCGCCCTCAGAACGCACTGCATTTGAAGCGCAGATGCGCAAGCGTTATCCCGATTTTAAAATTAAAGAACTGGATTGGGCGGATGCTTCGGCAATCGAGACGGAAGAGCCGATCACTTCAAAACAATTACGTATTGTTGACTATATAGAACCGATGCAAGGCAATGAACTTGCATTTGGTCTGGACGTCAGCAATAGTCCGGCGTTGCAAGGCCCGACTGAACGCGCACGCGATACCGGTCTGCCATCGGCCTCCAATTTATTTAACGTTGCGCAATTGCGTAATAATCGATTGGGTTTCGTCATTGTGATGCCGGTGTATCGGCATGGTGCGGTGATAAATACAGTAGAAGACAGGCATCGGGAGGTAGTCGGCTATACCAGCGCAGTGCTTCGTGCGGATCAGGTAGTAGAGAAAATTTTGGAAAATGAGGGCAACCAGCCCTTAGCTAACGTCATACTTCATGTGTATGCCAGCGCGACACCCGATGAGAACGCTTTGGTATATCGCAGCGCTATTAAACCGGTGAAGATGGTGGAAACCAGTGTTTTCGATCATCTGCCAAAATGGTTATTTCAAGATACTCCTGAAACCATTTCACGCACTTTTGATGTCGCCGGGAAGGAATGGTATGTCGTTGCCGCAATCCCTGTGGGACGAATCACTAAAAATCATGAAGGCTCGCTACTGGTTCTGCTGCTTGGCACTTTATTGAGTTTGTTTGGCGCTACTTATGTGTATGTAACCGGAAGGCGTTCAAGACAGATTCAGCAATTAGTCGGCGTGCAGAGTCAGCAAGTGCGCATAGCAACCGAATTAATGAAAGAAGATAGCGTCGCACGGAAACGTGCGGAGCAAGCGCTGCAGCTGCGTGAACGCGCGATTGAATCGAGTGCGCACGCCATTATTATTAGTAGTGCCGCCGCGCCGGACTATGCTATCGAATATGTTAATCCTGCATTTGAACGCATCACCGGTTACAGTGCCGAGCAAGTGATAGGACACAATCTCGAAATTCTGCAGGGAGCAGATATTGAGCAGATAGGCAAAGAAGAAATTTACAGTGCCATCAAAGAAAAGCGCACTGGCAATGCCATATTTCGTAGCTATCGTAAAGACGGTGGGTTGTTATGGACGGATATGTATATTGCGCCGGTCAAAGACGATTTCGATAAGGTCACGCATTTCGTCACCGCTTTGTACGACATCACAGAAATGAAGCGTTATGAGTCCGAGCTGGAACATCAAGCGCGTCACGATACGCTTACCGGATTGGTCAATCGCAATGTACTGCGGGATCGCTTAAGCCAGTCGATTGTTTATGGTGCCCGCTATAACCATCAAGTGTGGGTGCTATTTCTGGATTTGGATAGATTTAAATTCGTTAATGACACTTTGGGTCACAACGCCGGTGATCAACTACTGAACAAAGTGGCGGCATTGCTTAAAGCTTTTACACGTGAATTCGATACGATTGCCCGCCTTGGCGGAGATGAGTTCGTTCTGATTTTGCCGGAGCGTCCTGAAGAAACCTTGGCAGTTAATCTGATACAACGTTTGATGGATGCGATTGCAAAGCCGTTGCAAATTGAGGGCCATGATTTTTTCCTGACTTGCAGTGTGGGGGTGGCGGTATATCCGAATGATGGACAAGATCCGGAAACCTTGCTTAAAAATGCCGATATCGCCATGTATCGCGCCAAGGAAATGGGGAGCAATAATTACCAGTTTTACACCGCGGCCATGAATGAAAGGGCTTTAGAGCGCTTACGTATCGAAGGCGATTTACGCACTGCATTGGAACGCAAGGAGTTTGTCTTGCATTACCAGCCGCAAGTGGATGTGCGCACAGGGCGTATTATTGGGATGGAAGCGTTGATTCGTTGGATACATCCTAAATTTGGTGCTATTTCCCCGATTCGATTTATCGAAGTGGCCGAAGAAACCGGCATGATTGTACAAATTGGCGCGTGGGTCTTGCGTACCGCATGTGAATTTAATAAAGATTTGCAACGTAAAGGCCTAGGCTATTTACGCGTGGCGGTCAATTTATCAGTGCGTCAGTTTTATCAAAAAGATTTGGTACAGTCGATTATTAAGACATTACATGACACTGAGTTAACGCCGCATTATCTGGAAGTGGAGTTAACGGAAAGTCTGGTCATGTCAGACGTGGAGCTTGCTGTCGGCATTCTCAAACATTTGAAAAGCGTTGGTGTTCAGTTATCGATTGATGATTTTGGAACCGGTTATTCCAGCCTTGCTTACCTTAAGCGCTTTCCGATTGATGCGCTGAAAATTGATCAATCTTTTGTACGTGATATTACTAACGATCAAGACGATGCTGCGATTGTGGCTTCTATCATTTCGTTAGCGCATAACTTGCGTCTGCAAGTGATTGCTGAAGGTGTGGAAACGAATGAACAGATTGCCTTTTTGCGGCGTCAGCATTGTGATGAAATACAAGGATTTTATTTTAGCCCGCCAGTATCGAGTGAGGCATTTGAGGCAATGCTGAGAGAAGGAAAAATGCTGTAGTAAATTATATAATTTACGTTAATCAGAGAGCCGGTCGCAGATCCATAACGCATGTGGTGATATCCATCGGTGTCCATCGTCGACCATTAATGCGTATTGCAACGTTCCGACCACCCTACATTTTCGAAGCCATCACTTTATATATTTAATTTAATTATTCAATTTAATTATTCAATTTCATAAGGCTGATCATGAGCACCAGAATTGAACGGGATACCTTTGGCGATATTAAAGTCCCCGCTGCGCGATTATGGGGAGCGCAAACGCAGCGCTCACTGGAGCATTTTCATATCTCTACTGAACGCATGCCGACGGAATTGATTGCAGCGCTGGCAACCGTGAAATATGCTTGTGCGCAAACCAATCTTGATTTGAAAAAATTGGATCAACGGCAAGCCACTGCCATTATGCAAGCTGCACAAGAAGTGATGAATGGTCAGCACCCGGATGAATTTCCATTAGCGGTATGGCAAACCGGCTCGGGTACGCAAAGCAATATGAACATGAATGAGGTTTTAGCCAATCGCGCCTCGGAGTTGTTGGGAGGTGTACGTGGTCAGACGCGGATGGTTCACCCTAATGATGCGGTCAATCTCAGTCAGTCATCGAATGATATTTTTCCAACGGCAATGCATGTGGCAGCGATGGTCGGGCTTACGCGATCATTGCTACCCGCCTTGCGCGCCTTGCGGACTACCTTGGACCAAAAAGCAATTGCCTTCGCTACGATAGTGAAGATTGGTCGGACCCATTTGCAAGATGCGACTCCATTGACTTTAGGGCAGGAATTTTCGGCGTATGTTGCACAACTCAATCACGCCGAAGTGATCATTAATGCGTCATTAAATGCCTTGTCCGCTTTGGCCGCTGGTGGAACAGCGGTTGGTACCGGCTTAAATGCACCATCTGAGTTTGGTGCGCAAGTTGCTGCTAAACTAAGTGAATTGCTGCTGCTGCCATTTCACACCGCCGACAATAAATTCGCGGCGCTCGCGGCGCACGATGCATTCGTGGCTGCACATGGGGCGTTAAAAACGCTGGCGGCTGCCTTGATGAAAATTGCCAATGATATTCGTTGGCTGGCGTCCGGCCCACGCTCTGGCTTGGGAGAAATCAGCATTCCTGAAAATGAACCAGGTAGCTCCATCATGCCAGGCAAGGTTAATCCCACACAGTGCGAAGCGTTGACGATGATTTGCTGTCAAGTGTTTGGAAATGATGTCGCGATCAATTTCGGTGGCGCTTCGGGTAATTTTGAATTAAACGTATTTAAACCACTGATCGTTCATAATTTCCTGCAAAGTGTACGTTTGCTGGCCGATGGCATGGCAAGTTTTGATCAGCATTGCGCGCGCGGCATTGTCGCCAATGAAGAGCGGATAGCCGACTTGATGGAACGTTCTTTGATGTTGGTCACCGCATTGGCGCCGCATATTGGTTACGACAAAGCGGCACAAATTGCTAAGCGCGCGCACCATGACGGCAGCACTTTGAAGCAAGCGGCGCTAGTCTTGGGTTATGTCACTGAACAAGAGTTCGCGGCTTGGGTCAAGCCGGAACAGATGACGCATCCAGATAACTAAGATTTAAGATTTGCAGGACTTACGCAAAATTGCTTCAGTCAGGTTATTTTCCCATGCGTACCGTCTTTGCCGGAATGTCTTGCAGGGACAATTTTGCATAAGTTAGTATTCGCATACTTTGCGTTAAATCGTGTTAATAAATAGGTTTAACCGCAAAGGCTTTTATTATAATGGCAGGTATTTTCCATAAATATTTAGCAATTTATTTACAAAACTCCAAAAGCCTATGGTTTCTCCCATTTCCTTTCATCACGATATTGACGCACGATGACATGCCGACTCAAGCTAGCCTTATGCTTGCGCGAATCTTTGCGTCTTATTCTTTTCACGTTAGTTCCGCTGATCAGTGGACTGACGATAAGCAACTTTGCCTTCGCCGCCTATAAAGTTGAGATTGACGCGCCCAAAGAAATCAAAGCGCTGTTGACCGATCATCTTGATTTGGTTCGCTATCAAAAGCGTGATGACATAAGCGAAGATCAATTGAAGTTCATGATTGAAACCGTGAACGAGAAAATTACTCAGCTCACTTCAACACAGGGCTATTTTTCGCCTACTACTGAAGTGAAAGTTGATGATGGCAAGACACCTGTCATTCATCTGACAGTTGATCTTCATCAGCGCACAATTGTTTCCAGCGCCAAAATTGAGGTGGTCGGCCCGGTTGAAACGGAAGTA
The DNA here is from genome assembly GCF_009497155.1 of Glaciimonas soli. Lineage (GTDB taxonomy): Bacteria > Pseudomonadota > Gammaproteobacteria > Burkholderiales > Burkholderiaceae_D > Glaciimonas > Glaciimonas soli. Next base: position 1,204,594 of record NZ_WINI01000001.1, on the reverse strand, counting down.
CCGGAACGTATCCCACGTGTACAACGTAACTGGAGTTTGCCAGTAGGTGCACCTTTTCAGCAAAGCACATGGGATGATGCCAAACAACACGCTTTGCGGTTGTTGCAATATAAGCGTTTTCCTGCAGCGAAAATCGTCGATTCCCAAGCGCGTATAGATCCTGATGAGCACGATGCTCAACTATCTGTGAAATACGATAGCGGCCCGACTTTTACTTTAGGCCCATTGCAAATTACTGGTGCCAGGCGCTATCCGGTCAAGATTATCGAAAATGTTAATCCTCTCGCCATTGGTGAGGAATACGACATTGATCGACTTTTGTATTTGCAGCGGCAAATACAAAACACCAATTATTACGGGAACGTGATTGTCGGGATTGACGATGATCCAGCGCATGCCGGTATGGTGCCGGTGAAGGTGCAAGTGACGGAGTTTGCGGCGCAACGGATCAGAACTGGTGTCGGATACGACACCGATACCGGCGCGCATGTGCAAGGGCGCTATACCAATTACAACGTGTTCGACAAAGCCTATGTGTTTGATAGTCAGTTAAAACTGGAACAGAGAAGTCAGGCAGCTTCGTTGGAACTGGATATGCCGCCAGATGAGCGCAGTTTCGTTAATGGTATTGTTTCTTCTTATACTCGCACTACCTCCGAAGGGGTCGATTTACGCAGTTTGCAATCGGGATTGAAACGTACGCGCTCCTTTGAGAACTACGATACAACCTGGACTCTGACTTATTATCGTGATCAATTGCGTCAAGATATTGGTGCAACATTACCACCCAATACGGTGGTTTTTCCCGGTGAACATCAAGCGTTAGTTCCGGGGTTTGCCTGGACGCGGCGCGATGTGGATGATCAGATTTTCCCATCCGACGGTGACATCGTGACGATACAAGCTGGCGTTGCGCTGAAAGGATTGCTCACTGATCAAACTTTTATGCGCCTGTATTCGCGGTATAAAAAATTCATACCGATGGCCAAGCGTGACATTGTGATTTTCCGTATTGAGGGCGGTGCCATATCCTCTGCCGGAACTGTTTCATCGGTACCTGCATCCCTGTTATTCCGCGCAGGAGGTGTTGATTCGGTGCGTGGTTATAGTTATGACAGTATCGGTACTAGCTTCAACGGCACGGTATACCCCACTAAGTTTCTGATGACGGCAAGCGCCGAATATCAGCACTGGTTTACCCGTGAGTGGGGTGCCGCAGTGTTTTATGACGTTGGTACGGCAACCAATTCGTGGGCCGATAAAGAAACGAAAGTTGGTATTGGTCCCGGAATACGCTGGCGCAGCCCGGTAGGACCAGTCAACCTGGATTTAGGCTATGGTGTGCAAGCAAAGCAGTTCCGCCCACATATTTCACTTGGCATCGCTTTTTAATGTTTGATTCCCTTAATTTCATTTCACACTTTGCATGAACCAAGCATGAATCAAGCATCAACACCACCGCCAGATCAATCAAACGATACTGCCCCGACACCATCGTCTACCGGCAAGGTGCCTGGCAATGGTGCTATTCATGCTGTTGGCGCCATGCTACGCGGGCTGGTGGCCTTATTTTTGATCGTAGTACTGCTACTGGTGTTGGCTGCGCTGACTATCTGGGTTGGCGTGCGCTCTGAAGTCGGGACACAAAAAATCTGGCAAACAGCGACATCCTTATCGCAAGGTCATCTGACCGGTGAGTTTGTGGGCGGCACATTGAATAAAGGCATTCGTTTGCGCAATGTCCAGTTTCAAGACAAAACACAGCGCTACGTGATCGACAAAATCGATGGTGGCTGGTCGCTGAATTTTTCCCCACTCAAATTCACCGTTGATCATTTACACGTCGGTACGGTGGACGCATATATACAACCGACACCTTCAGAGCCAACCGTCTTACCTCAAAGTTTAACGTTGCCATTGGCATTAGAACTGCACAATATTCAATTAGATAAACTCTCTTTGCACGAGAGAGACAGCACCACCGAATTGAGCAACTTATCTTTGCATGGCGACTCAGATGGCCGTCAACACCATTTGGTAGTGGAAAATCTGGACACGCCATATGGCAAGGCCAACGCCAATGCTAATCTGGACGGGCAGTCGCCATTTATCATCACTGGCGACGTCGCTTTATCCGGCGCGTATGAACAAGAAAAATATCAACTTAACGCCAATGTTTCAGGCAATCTTTCAGCCCTGAAGGTGCTGCTCAAAGGTAATGGCGATAAACTCAGTGCCACAGCAAATATCGCGGTAACACCTTTCGCGCCGATCCCATTCGAACGGATACAACTTAGCGCGAATCATATCAACCCGAAATTGTTCAGTGAAGGTGCGCCGTTAGCTGATTTGAGTTTGCAGGCAGATTTAGTGCCGGTATCGCCTGCTGCAACTGGTAACGCCGACAAGGCTGACAATATCAAGGCTGATACTGGCAAAGCGCCAGACCTGGCACTGCTGGCGGTCAGTGGTCCCCTTCATATTAGTAATGCCATTCCTGGCGCTATCGACAAAGATCATCTGCCATTGATTTCTGCAGATGCCCAAGTACGCCTGGATGCGCACACGCAAACCTTAACCAGCTTGCAGATCAAGTTACAAGAAAACGCAACCATTACCGGCTCAGGTCACTATTACACCGACGGTAAAGAAAAAAATAATGGTGCGTTTGATTTCAATGTCGCCAATTTAAATTTACAGGCGCTACATGGAAAATTACAACCGTCCCAATTGCGTGGTCCGATCAGTGTCAAGCTGACTGAGAAGACCCAAGAAATAGCTTTGGATCTGGCAGATAACACGCTTTCTGCAAAAATAGACGCACTGATCGATTCGAAACAAATCAATATAAAATCAGCGCAACTTGCCGCGCAAGCAGGTGCGCGCCCATCACGTTTGGATCTGACTGGTAGCCTGAGCCGTGATCCGCAAATGGTCTACGCGGCAAAGGGGCAGTTGCGGGATTTTGATCCGGCGGTATGGATGAAAATCAGCGGCGCGAGTGCCAGTGCCAAGGCAAAAAGTAACGGTGCCAAGCCAATAAACGCGCGCATCAACATGACATTTGACGCTGCCGGAAAAGTGTCACCGGAACTGCAACTCAAACTCAAGTTTGGCATTCTTGATAGCGAATACAACAATTTGCCAATGAGCGGCAATGGCACGATCAACCTGATTGGCAAGCGTCTATTGCCTAGCGACGCAGCGCTGTCGATCGCTGGTAATGATGCACAATTAAATGGCAGTTTTGGAAATAGTAACGATCAATTGCATGTGAAGATCAATGCGCCGCAATTGGAGCGCCTGGGATTCGGTTTGTCCGGCGCAGTTCAGGTGGATGGGCAAGTCACCGGGACACTGCAACGTCCTGCCGTACGCGCCACGTATCGTGCCGAAAAAGTCATTTTTGGCGAACATAGAGTGGATAGTTTATCTGGTGACGCGGATATTCAAACCGATCTCAATGCAAAAGTTAGCGCGGCTGGAAATCGCCTGCAATTGAATCTTGATGCTAGCGGTTACCACGGCCCTGGCGTTGTCTTAAATAAATTAAATGCACATCTAAGTGGCACCTTCGCTGATCACACCTTGAAACTGGACAGCACTGGCACGGTGCATGAAAAACCAATGGCGTTGACTTTGGCAGCGCAAGGCAAGCTCACCGAAAGTGTCGGCGGTTATGGCTGGCAGGGTAGTGTCAATGAATTAAAAAATCAAGGCACACCGAATTTTGCTTTAGAGGCACCACTGGCAATTACTGCTTCAGTAGCGGCATCAGGAACCAAGGTGACCTTAGGCGCAACGCGTTTGACGATTGCCAATGCAGTGATAGCACTTAAGAATTTCAGCTTTGATAATGGCCGCCTCCGTTCTGCTGGCGAAATCAACGCACTTAATATCAATACTGTATTAGATCTTGTTCACGAGTTCACGGACAAGCCAGTAGCAGTTAAATCCGATCTGGTGTTGGATAGCAGCTGGGATTTTGCATTGGCAGAAAGCGCCAGTGGCTTTATTCAAATTGCGCGGCGCAGCGGTGATGTGCGCTCCAGTTCAGGTATTGGCGGGACGGCATTAGGATTGTCTGAATTGCGCACGCGGATTGATTTTAGCGGGACGCAAATGCAGCTTAATGCGGCACTGGTTGCGGAACGGGTTGGCACGCTCAATGCGGCATTGCAGTTGGGATTGAAACAACAGGGAGCTATATTGTTACCCGTTGATAATTCGCCCTTATCCGGGACTATCAAAGCGAATGTTCCTGAACTTAAAAAAGTTGGCAGTTTATTCGGTCCACAGATCGGGATGACTGGCAGTCTGGGACTAAATCTGAAACTCGACGGTGTATTGAGTCAACCAAAATTATCCGGTGCGCTCAACGGCGATCAGTTAGCCGTAACCTTGTTTGATCAAGGTATTCAATTACGTGATGGGTCTGCGCGGATTAATGTGACCGAGAACGTGATCGACTTGCAGCAATTAATCTTCCACGGCGGTGATGGCACTATCAGTGCTAGCGGTCGGTTGCAGCTTGGACGCGCAAATCCGGATTTAAGTGCGACGATCGTCGCTGACCATTTGCAACTATTTGCCAGCCCAGATCGGCAGTTGATGTTGTCCGGTCAGGCCAAGGTTGCTAACGTCAATGAACAATTGCATGTCGATGGCAAATTTGTTGTGAATAAAGCGCTGTTTGATTTGCCTAAAGACAGCGCGCCGACGCTGGGCGACGACGTCGTTATCGTCAGTAAGAATGATGGTGCCACACGTGCCACTCCATTGACAGATAAAGAGCAGATGGAAAAAGCGGCAGGAAAGAAAGCCAATGGCATGACCCCAATAATGAATATCGGCGTCGATTTCGGCGACGATTTCCGTTTCCGAGGCAGTGGCGCGGATTTGCGATTGGCGGGTGTCATGAACGTCAACAGTGAACCATATAAACCACTGCGTGCTACCGGCTCTATCCGCGTCGCGGAAGGAACCTATGAAGTGTTTGGCGTTAAATTGGCGATCGAGCGGGGTTTGATTAATTTCCAGGGGCCGATTAATAATCCGAATATCAGTATTCTTGCCATGCGCCGTAATCAAGACGTTGCAGCGGGCGCTGAGATTACCGGGTATCCGTCAACTTTGCGCGTTAAATTGGTATCTGATCCGAATGTTTCAGACGAAGAAAAACTCTCCTGGATGATGTTTGGCCACGGCAGTGACAGCAGCGCCGTCGGCCAGCGTCAAGCGGCCGGTGCGGCCTTAGCCTTATTGGGTAACTATGGTGGCAAAAAAATTGCAAGTGGACTCGGGCTGGATGAATTTTCGATCGGTAACAGTGAATCTGGTCTGGTCGACACGCAAGTCGTCAATATTGGTAAAGCCATCACGCAAAAAATCAATATTGGCTATGAACAAGGGATTAGCACTGCGGAGAGTATTTTGAAACTTACGTGGCAATTTTCGCGGCGTTGGTCCCTGACATTACAGGGCGGCACCATCAATGGCTTCGACGTACTGTATAACCGCCGTTTTGATAAATTCTGGAGAGACCGTAAGTCATCGGAGAATACTGAAGATAAAGACGGAGATCATTCGAAATAGCTTTGAGAAGTACGTCTCAGTGAGGACTTTTGTTGTCGCTAGTTTGAAATGGTCGTTACTCTGCTGCTTCAAGGCTTAGATATAACTACTCGTATCGTAGTACATCATCTGTACTCAATCGTTTATCTATTTCCTCTCTCCCAAATAAAGGAGAGAGGAAAATAACACTTAATTCAAAAATTTCGCATCTTTTGTAATCATCGTCATTTCTACGAATTTCGAGCCGCTGTGATTCGTCGGCGAAAAATTGATGTCAAAGCCACCGGTATCGTAGTTATGTATGTTGATGGTCTCTAATGCTTTCACTAGTTTTTCACGCGTCAAATCCTTGCCTGCACGACGTAATCCTTCAACGAATATTTTGGCCGCCAAAAATCCTTCCAGGCTGGTGAAATTAGGATTTTTAATACCGGTTTTTGTTAGTAGTTTGTTGTATTCGCCGACCACCGGCACCGATGAAGTCCAAGGGAAGGGAACAACTTGAGAGATGACAATACCCACCCCATCTTTGCCTAATGTATCAGCCAGTGGTTGGCTACCAACAAATGAAACGTTATAGAACTGACCGGTATAGCCGGCTTTGCGCATGGCTTTAATATAGGCGGCCGAAGAAGCGTATGCGCTGATTTCAATCACGGCATCAGGTCGTTTCGGCAGTATGGTGGAAACTGCTTTAGCGACGTCGAGGCTATTGCGTTCAACGGTGGCAGTCTCTACCATTTGCACATTCATTTGTTTGAGGGCACGTTGCACGCCTTCCAATCCAGCTTTGCCATAAGCATCATTTTGATAAAAAACGGCGATATTTTTGATACCGGTATTCACCAGTTTTTCGACCAAATGGCCGGTCTCATCAAAATAGCTGGCGCGAATATTAAACACTTCGCGATTTAACGGTTCGCGCAAACTTTGTGCGCCGGTGAATGGCGCAAAAAAAGGTACTTTCGCCTGTGTAAAAATAGGCAATGCGGCATTGCTGGTCGGTGTGCCGACGTAGCCGAACAGGGCGAAAACATTATCTTTTTCAATGAATTGTTTTGTATTTGCGGCAGCCAGATCAGGCTCGTATTTGTCGTCGGCTGTGACGATTTCGATGCGACGCCCATAGACTCCACCTTGCGCATTAATTTCGTCAAAGTAGGCTTTTGCGCCTGCGTGCATCTCTATTCCTAATTGGGCAGCAGGTCCAGAAAATGCGGCAGATTGGCCTAACACGATTTTTTGGTCGGTAATCCCGTTTTCAGCAAAGCTGGCTGACCACGGAGTACATATTCCTAGTAATACAGGAAGGACGAAAGTGAGGGCATGTTGACGGAGGCGCATAAAATCGATTTTCTTTAATGTTGATCAAGAGTGAAAACATCAGCTGAGACATTCTTCTTAGCCATAAAGTGAATGAGTGAGACACAATATTTCCATCAAGCATCTTATCAGTTTGTGCTTCATTAAATGACAGTTCATTGAGGTTGGAACTAATATTTTTATGGCTGATGGAAGGTTTTTTTGATTGTTTCAGCGAACCGCGGCCGAGCTAATAAAAGGAAGATATTGAGGGAGCTAATATGGTTTAAATGTTAAATATGCAATACTCTGTTTGAGGTTTAGATTTTTTGCGATACACAATAGAGCGCAACGTTCTCATAGACTTGGTTTGACGCATAAATTTAATATGCATCGCCATTCGTGTTGGCAAAATTCTTTTGACGTAACGTGTTGGTGTAAATGGTATGCGAGCTTTTGCTATTTGCCTGTGGTGTGTTGGATTATTGATTTGCGTTTGTGGCGCAAATGTTAATGCAAGTGAATCAAGCGCCATATCGTGCGACGATAAGCGATCAGTAAAGGAAATAGTTGATATTTCATATACAGATCAATCGGCATTCGTAAAACACCTCAATGATTTTCGCGCATTGCAAGATACAGTGGGAATGGCTTTAGGGACGCGAGAAATTCCAGATTCACAAGGCCCCGAATGGGAATCCTATCGTAAAGAGGCCTATTTTCTCATTTGCATTATTTTACTGTTGCTGGCGTTTCTTCCATGGAATGCCTATTTATGGCACCAGATCGGTCGACGTAAAATCGTGGAACGCGCATTAAGTGATCAGCTCGAATTTATGCGAGTCTTAATTGATGACACGCCGCATCCTATTTATGTACGCGATATAAACGCGCGTTTGATTAGTTGCAATCGTAGTTATCTGGCTGTTTTCGATGCAACCTTGGCGCAAATGCTAGGTAAAACGTTGGTGGAGTCCGGCGTGTTTGATGCCGCGACTGCAGATCAATTTCAGAAGAAATTTGGTGGGGCCCTGGTCCATGGTTCGCCTGTCATTTCTGAAGGTGAGTTTATAGTCAATGGCCGTAGTTATACGATTTCATATTGGCACTGTCCATATCGTGACTCCTTAGGAAACGTTATGGGAATTATTGGCGGTTGGGTTGATATCACCGAATTGCACTTAGCCAAAGAACAGGCTGATGAGGCCAGTCGCGCAAAAAGTACTTTTTTGGCGACCATGAGCCATGAAATCCGCACTCCCATGAGCGCGATTATCGGCATGTTGGAGCTCATTCTGAAACGCTCTGAGCAAGGACATTGGGAGCGCAGTTCAATTGAAGTTGCCTACGATTCCGCACAGACTCTGCTGGAATTGATTGGCGGTATTTTAGATATCGCAAAAATTGAATCAGGAAAATTCGAATTGGCGCTACATCGGGCGGATTTACGTCAACTGGTGGAGTCTGTGACACGCTTATTCGACGGACTGGCAAGGCAAAAGGGCTTGCGTCTGCGAGTGTTCATCGATCCGGAGATAGTCCGAGATGTTTTGATTGATTCCGTTCGTTTTAATCAAGTACTGTCAAATTTGATTAGCAACGCCATCAAATTTACCAGCAAAGGACAAGTTACTATCAAACTCAGCGGAGCGATTGAAAGCGATAACAAGAGCAAGGAATTACTCCATGTTACGTTGAGCGTTGAAGATACGGGGCAGGGGATTAGTCTCGCCGATCAGCGCAAATTGTTTGCGCCATTTTCTCAAATTCACACTGCAGAAAATAACCAGAATGGCGGCACTGGTTTGGGTTTGATGATTAGCCGTAAGCTAGTTGAATTGATGGGCGGGACATTGCTGCTCAAGAGTGAAGTGAATCTGGGCACCGAAATTCATGTTAATTTGACTTTGTTGACACTGGAAAGCATTACAGAAAAAATCATTGAAGTAGCGCCACAAAACGTAAGTGAACAATTAGCTTTACGCGTACTAGTGGTCGATGATAATCGCCCAAACAGACTGGTCCTGCGGCAGCAATTGATTTTTCTTGGGCATTTGGTCAGTGAAGCCGAAAATGGGGAAGAAGCTTTGTTGCGGTGGAACTCAGAAACTTTTGATTTAATTATTACCGATTGCAATATGCCGGTCATGAATGGCTATTTATTGGCGCAACAGATTCGACAGCGTGAGCAAGAACAAGGGCTTATTCCTTGTCTTATCGTTGGCCTTACCGCAAACGCGCTGCCAGAAGAACTACAGCACTGCCAGGATGCCGGGATGAATGACTGTTTGTTTAAACCGATTTTGCTACACGATTTGCATCGCTGTTTAATTAAATCTCAGGCGTTGGCAAAGAACGCAGGTATGCCACCGGATAAAGAACGTGTATCTGCACTACCTCAAAACCATACAGAAATTTCTTTTGATCCAGACGCACTTAACACATTGACCGGCGGTGACCAGCAGCTGGTGAAAAGTCTGATGGCAGAGTTACGCATTTCCAATCGTAACGATATGTTGGCGATAGCAGATGCTTTGCGAATCGGGAATTGGCAACGCATTTCTGAACTGGCACACAAAGTGAGGGGAACTGCAACACTGATCCGAGCAGATGTCTTGTCACGGCTTTGCCTGGATTTGGAGTTATGCCATATACCGCCAGTGGAAGGGAAGCAGATTGGTGAGAAAGTGGCTGCATTGTCGTGTGAAGTTTTGCGGGTTGATGCTTACTTGAGCAGTGCATCACGATGATATTTTGTAGGGTTTGCGTAAATCTACGTGCTTCTACACGATGGCTTGCGCAATTCGTATCAGATCGTATCCAACAACGAATGCGCAAGCACGGGAGCACTGGAAGTGTCGCTTATGCCTGGTCTAATGCCGGGTAATCGGTATAGCCATGCTCGCCGACGCCACCGTACAGCGGTGCATCTTCAAACGGTGTATTTAGCGGCCGGTTGTGCTGCAGGCGATACACCAGATCCGGATTGGTAATGAAGGCACGGCCGAAGGCAACCAGATCGGCATGACCGCTGGCGATGGCTTCACGCGCCATGATGCGGTCGTAACCGTTGTTCACCAGCCATGCGCCGTCAAAGCGCTGATGCAGCGCCTCGTAGTCAAACGGCGCGTTATCGCGCGGGCCGCCAGTGTGGCCTTCGACCACGTGTAGATAGGCCAGGCCAAACTGGTTGAGCTGTTCCACCAGATAGTTGAACAATGGTTGCGGCTGGCTTTCGCTGGAATCGTTGACCGGCGATACCGGGGAGAGACGCACACCGACCCGACCACCGCCGATTTCAGCGGTAGTGGCTGCCACTACTTCGAGCAGCAGGCGACTGCGATTCTCAATGCTGCCGCCGTAGATGTCGCTCCGGTGATTCGAGCCGTCGCGCAGGAAGCTGTCGAGCAGATAGCCGTGCGCACCGTGGATTTCAATGCCGTCGAAACCGGCTTCTATGGCGCGTCGCGCCGTTTGGCGGAAATCATTTACTACGCCGGGAATATCGTCCAAAGCCAATTCGCGCGGCACCGAAGTGTCGACAAAACCTTCACCGAGCACAAAGGTCTTGGCTTCGGCGCGGATGGCGGACGGCGCTACCGGTGCTTCACGGTTGGGCTGGAAAGAGACATGCGACATACGGCCGGTATGCCAGATTTGCACCACGATACGACCACCTTTTTCATGCACGGCATCGGTGATTTTTTTCCAGGCGGCGACTTGTTCCGGCGTATGCAGGCCGGGTGTATTGGCATAACCTTGAGCCTGTGCCGATACTTGGGTCGCTTCGGTAACAATCAACCCCGCCGTTGCGCGCTGAGCGTAATACTTCAGGTTCAGTTCATTGGGTACGTTGCCTTCGCCGGCGCGATTACGCGTCAGGGGGGCCATCACAATTCGGTTGGACACTTCTATGTCACCGATGCGGGCCGGTTGAAACAGGCTGTTTTCGGTACGGGTTTCTGGTGTGCGGCTCATATATATTCCTTTGTGAATAAATCGCGTTTAAGCGAGTGGTGGTTTGACTTGTTATTAAAAAACCAAACTGCATTACAGAACAATAAATGACCGGTCGTCTCGAATTCTTTTTTAAAAAATGGATTCAATTCCTTGTCTGGCTTCTGTAACGTTACGGCAGAAAAAAATGATCAAACATCATGTCGACGCAGGCATGCACCGGTGCCGTCGAGCGTTCGATTTTCATGCGCAGCAGAGCACCTTCCCAAGCATTCCAGAAAAAATCGGTCAGCTGCTCCGCGCTCAGATCGGTGCGCACCGAACCATCGGCCTGGGCTTTGCGCAGATAGCTGGCGAAGCGCTTGCGCCAGCCGCCAACTACTTCTTGCAGGGTGAGACGGCAGAGCTCGCTGGATTCCGACATTTCGGCAGCAAAATTGCCTAGTAGACAGCCCGCTTTCACTTCGTACTGTTCGTGGTAGTTGATGATGCGTTCGTAGGTGTAGCGTAGCGCGGCTAGCGGTTGCTCCGGACCCTCGGCAAAATACGCCGACCATTTGTCTGCGAAGCCGGTGGCGTAGAACGAGATGACCTCGGCACCGAAGTCTTCTTTACTCTTGAAATAGTTGTAAAACGAACCCTTGGGTACACCAGTGGCATCGACGATTTCCTTGATGCCGGTACCGTTATAGCCTTGCTCCGCAAACAGTCTGAGACCGGTTTCGAGCAGGGTTTCGCGGGTGTCGTTGATCGTGTTGGCTTTATTCATTTCGCTATTATATGACCAGTCGTCTTAAATTGCTTGGCAGCGCGAATAATAACTCATTGCTATTTTATTATTAATTTATTATCATTTTTATCGTTCCCCCCAAAATCTTCTCGAAAAGCTGCGGAATGCGCTTTCGCTACAACTCGTTTAGTGTGGGAATTCCGCCCATAAGCATCCGCATATTTAATTTGTAGCGGCAGGTAAGCGCCGACTGCATTGTTGATGTCATTTAAAAGGAACTGCAAAACCGATTCAAGCGGATGGTTTTGGCATTACGTATGAAGTAAGTCGGAAGGCAGTGTGCTTATCCGTGACTATTTTTTACGTAAGTCCTATCCATAAAAAATACTGTACAAAAATGCATTTCCCCGTAGAAATATATGCAACTTTGTACATATAATAAGAATTTTTATATCGGGGAAAGCAATGGGGTTTTTAGAAAAAGAACGCACCATCGCAGGTGCGGGTTTTAATCGCTGGCTAGTACCGCCAGCGGCGCTTGCAATTCACTTGTGTATTGGTATGGCCTATGGATTTTCGGTGTTTTGGTTGCCGTTGTCGAAAGCGATAGGAATTAAAGATAGCGTTGCATGCGCCAAAGACTTGGGATTTTTTGAACAGATTTTTGCTACCAACTGTGACTGGAAAATTTCCATGTTGGGTTGGATGTTCACCATGTTTTTTGTGATACTTGGTATCTCAGCAGCCATCTGGGGAGGTTGGTTAGAGCGTGCTGGCCCGCGTAAAGCAGGCGTGGTTGCTGCACTGTGCTGGTGTGGCGGCCTGTTGATTTCAGCCGTCGGTGTGTATCTCCATCAAATTTGGTTGATGTGGCTAGGTTCTGGTGTGATCGGTGGTGTCGGTTTGGGCTTGGGTTATATCTCGCCGGTGTCGACTTTGATTAAATGGTTTCCGGATAAGCGTGGTATGGCGACAGGCATGGCCATCATGGGTTTTGGTGGTGGCGCATTGATCGGCAGCCCATTGGCTGATCTGTTGATGAAGCATTTCGCAACGCCAAGTTCGGTCGGTGTCTGGCAAACTTTTGTCGTCATGGCCGTGATTTATTTTGTTTTTATGATGGCAGGTGCTTTCGGTTATCGGATTCCACCAACCGGCTGGAAACCAAAGGGTTGGACAGCACCCGCAACGGTCAGCAATGCCATGATTACGCAACAACATGTGCATGTCAGTAAAGTGTGGGGTATCCCTCAATTCTGGTTGGTGTGGTTAGTGCTGTGTTTGAACGTGTCGGCAGGTATCGGTGTGATCGGTATGGCATCGCCGATGTTGCAAGAAATGTTTGGTGGTCATTTATTGGGTGTAGCGACTAAGTTTACGGACTTGTCGATTGAGCAAAAAAGTGCGATTGCTGCGATTGCCGCTGGTTTTACCGGTTTGATCAGTTTGTTCAACATTGGCGGTCGTTTTGTGTGGGCGTCGTGCTCCGATTACATCGGACGCAAGATGACTTATGTGGTGTTTTTCGTTCTCGGTTTTGTGATGTTCGTCAGTCTGCCATGGAGTGGGGCAATTGGTAATATCGCTTTGTTTGTGGCGGCAGTCTGCGTGATTTTGTCTATGTACGGCGGCGGTTTTGCTACGGTTCCGGCGTATTTGGCGGATTTGTTTGGCACGCAAATGGTGGGGGCGATTCACGGCCGTTTGTTGACTGCATGGGCAACTGCCGGGATTCTCGGCCCTGTAGTGGTCAACTACATGCGCGAATATCAATTGTCGCTTGGTATGCCAAGAGAATCAGTTTATAACACGACGATGTACATTCTGGCCAGTATGCTGGTGCTGGGTTTGATTTGCAATTTATTGATACGCCCGGTCGCTGCCAAGTATTTCATGACGCCGGACGAATTGGCACATGAGAAGCAATTGGCGCATGAAAGAGCCGCAAAAGATGGTACAGCTGTACTGAGTCAGGCAGAGATGGATAAAATCGGTAATGGTGGTCATCCGGCGTTGTTGTTCTTTGCCTGGGCTGCAGTGATTATCCCGTTAATCTGGGGCGTCACCATTACGCTGGAAAAAGCAGCAGTATTGTTTAAGTAGAAGAGTAGTAGGATGGGTGGAGCATAGCGACACCCATCATTATGAAGAGTTGGATAGGGTGGGAACGGTATTTTGCGCCTCCCCTAATCTGAATGAATTCTGCATAAGTTTTATAAAATAAAGCGGTATAGGAGATTGTTGTGACTGCAGTGACAGATAAAGAAGCGACGAAAGAAGCGACGAAGACATTTGCATTAAATTTCGTGAAGCCAGCAATCGAAACGGTTTCTTCCGCAGCGGTTCTTGCGCAAGTCGCGGCCATCGTCAGCGCGCACAAAACCATGCCCGGCGCGATGCTGCCGATTTTGCATCAGATACAGGATGCGGTTGGTTATATTCCATCGGATGCAGTGCCACTGATTGCTGATCAGTTGAATCTGTCACGCGCTGAAGTGCATGGTGTGATCAGTTTTTATCATCATTTTCGTCAACAACCGGCAGGCAAGCATGTCGTGCAAATTTGTCGCGCAGAAGCTTGCCAGGCTGTAGGTTCGGAGAAGCTGGCAGAGCATGCGAAATTAGCCCTGGGCTGCGACTTTCATAACACCACCAGTGATGGACAATTTACTTTAGAGCCGGTGTATTGCTTAGGGCAATGCGCTTGCGGCCCTAACATCATGATAGATGATGACTTATACGCACGTGTTAGTGCAGACAAATTTAATCGCTTAGTAGCGGCCAAACGAGGTGTCGAATGAGCACTACTTATACTGTTTATGTTCCACGCGACTCGACTGCGATCGCGCTTGGCGCCAATCAGGTTGCTGCAGCCATTATCGAACAAGCCGAGCAACGCGGCATTGCGGTCAATCTAATCCGTAATGGTTCGCGCGGAATGTTTTGGCTAGAGCCATTGGTTGAAGTCGTGACCGCCCAAGGTCGCATAGGCTACGGGCCGATAGAGCCAGAAGATGTAGTCGGATTATTTGACGCTGACTTTCTGAACGGTGGCAAGCATGCGTTAGCCATCGGTTTGGTTGACCAGATCCCTTATCTGCAAAAACAAGAACGCTTGACCTTTGCCCGTGTCGGTATCACTGATCCTGTATCGCTGGATGACTATCTGGCGCACGAAGGTTATCAGGGCTTGCAACGTGCTTTGGCCATGTCGCCAGAAAATGTGGTGCAAGAAGTACTCGACTCGGGTTTGCGTGGCCGTGGCGGTGCAGCTTTTCCGACTGGGATTAAATGGAAAACGGTCGCGCATACTCCGGCTACGCAAAAATACATAGTTTGCAACGCCGACGAAGGCGATTCCGGGACTTTTTCCGATCGCATGGTGATGGAAGATGATCCTTTCATGCTGATCGAAGGTATGACAATTGCAGCCTTGGCAGTCGGTGCGACGCAAGGTTATATCTACGTTCGCTCTGAATATCCGCACGCAATTGCCGCTTTAAATGAGGCTATTGCTATTGCCAATGCACGACATTATCTCGGTGAAAATCTGCTTGATTCCGGCACTTCCTTCCATCTGGAAGTGCGTAAGGGTGCCGGCTCTTATGTCTGCGGCGAAGAAACCGCTTTGCTAGAAAGCCTGGAAGGAAAGCGCGGCATTGTTCGCGCTAAACCGCCGTTGCCAGCGATTGAGGGTTTATTCGGCAAACCAACCGTCATCAACAATGTGATCTCGTTGGCTTCGGTGCCGATTATTTTGGCACGTGGCGCAGCGTTTTATAAGAATTACGGTATCGGTCGTTCGTACGGTACATTGCCGATGCAATTGGCGGGCAACATTAAACACGGTGGCTTGGTAGAGAAGGCTTTCGGTGTAACGCTACGCGAATTGTTGTTTGATTTTGGTGGCGGTACGGCCAGTGGTCGGGCGATACGGGCGGTGCAAGTTGGCGGCCCGTTAGGTCCGTATTTACCTGATTCTTTATTTGACACCAAAATTGACTATGAAAGTTTCGCCGCTGTCGGCGGCACGGTCGGACATGGCGGTATCGTGGTGTTTGACGACAGTGTAGATATGGCCGCGCAAGCACGCTATGCGATGGAATTTTGCGCGGTTGAGTCGTGTGGGAAATGCACGCCATGCCGCATAGGTTCAACCCGTGGCGTGGAAGTGATCGATAAAATCGTTGCCGATCAAGATAAAGCACCCCACATCGCGTTGCTGCGTGATTTGTGCGACACGATGATCAATGGTTCGTTATGTGCTATGGGGAATATGACACCACTGCCAGTTTTATCAGCGTTGGATCACTTCCCTGAAGACTTCGCATAATTGTGGACAAAAAACGATCAGCTTACGCGTTGGAGAAATAAAATATGAACCAATTAAACGATCTGGATTATGGCACGCCAGAAAAGCATTCTGAGCAAAGCGTCACGCTGGAAATCGATGGCATATCAGTGCAAGTGCCTGCCGGCACATCGGTGATGCGGGCAGCAGTTGATGCTGGCATTAACGTACCAAAATTATGTGCGACCGACAGCCTGGAACCGTTTGGCTCTTGCCGTTTGTGTTTAGTAGAAATCGACGGTAAGCGTGGTTATCCGGCATCCTGTACCACGCCATGTGAAGCTGGTATGAAGGTGCGTACGCAAACACCAAAACTGGCGGATATTCGCCGTGGCGTGATGGAATTGTATATCTCTGATCATCCGCTCGATTGTCTGACTTGCCCGACAAACGGTAATTGCGAATTGCAAGATATGGCTGGCGTGGTTGGTTTGCGCGAGGTGCGTTATGGCTACGAAGGTGACAACCATCTGAAAATGAAAAAGGATGAATCCAATCCTTACTTCACTTACGATCCATCCAAGTGCATCGTCTGCAATCGTTGCGTCCGCGCCTGCGAAGAAACGCAAGGGACTTTTGCACTGACAATAGATGGCCGTGGTTTTGAGTCGCGCGTCTCGGCTGGGCAGTTGGATAGTTTCATGGAATCAGAATGCGTTTCTTGCGGTGCTTGTGTACAAGCCTGCCCGACGGCGACCTTGACCGAAAAATCGGTGATCATGTTGGGGCAAGCCGAGCACAGTGCGATTACGACATGTGCATATTGCGGAGTCGGTTGTTCATTCAAAGCCGAGATGAAGGGTAACGAAGTAGTGCGCATGGTGCCGCATAAAGATGGTCAGGCTAACCATGGACATTCTTGCGTCAAAGGTCGTTTTGCATGGGGTTACGCCACGCATAAAGACCGCATTACCAAGCCTATGATACGCAGTAAAATCACTGATCCCTGGCGTGAAGTTTCGTGGGATGAAGCGTTGACTTACGCTGCAAGCGAGTTCCGTCGGATTCAGGCCAAACATGGCAAGGACTCAATCGGCGGTATTACTTCATCACGCTGTACCAATGAAGAAACCTATCTGGTGCAAAAATTAGTCCGCGCCGCATTTGGCAATAACAACGTCGACACTTGCGCCCGGGTTTGCCATTCACCGACTGGTTATGGACTGAAACAAACTTTAGGCGAATCAGCTGGAACCCAGACTTTTGACTCAGTGATGAAATCCGATGTGATCATGATCATCGGTGCCAACCCTGCATCTGCACATCCGGTGTTTGCTTCACAAATGAAGCGGAGATTACGTCAGGGTGCAAAGTTGATAGTGATCGATCCGCGTACCACCGAGATGGTCAAGTCGCCGCACGTGGAAGCTGATTATCACTTGAAACTGCGCCCCGGCACTAACGTTGCGTTGATCACTGCAATGGCCCATGTGATTTTGTCGGAAGGTTTGCACGATGAGACTTTTGTCGCCGAGCGTTGCGATACGCAATCGTTCGCTGACTGGAAAGAATTCGTATTACGTGCGGATAATTCGCCAGAAGCCATGGCTGAAATCACTGGTGTCTCCGCCGAAGAATGCCGCGGCGCCGCACGCTTGTTTGCCAGCAGCGGCAATGGTGCGATTTATTACGGCTTGGGCGTGACTGAACATGCACAGGGCTCGACAATGGTAATCGGCATCGCCAATCTTGCTATGGCAACTGGCAATGTCGGGCGCGAGGGTGTGGGCGTTAATCCATTGCGTGGGCAGAACAATGTGCAAGGTTCGTGTGATATGGGTTCCTTCCCGCATGAATTGCCGGGTTATCGTCATGTTTCGGATACCACGGTCAGAACGCAATTTGAGCAAGCATGGAACGTGACACTCAGTCCAGAACCAGGATTGCGCATTCCGAATATGTTCGATGCTGCGCTCGACGGGAGTTTCATGGGTTTGTATTGCGAAGGTGAGGACATAGTTCAATCTGACCCAAATACGCAACACGTGATCGCCGCGATGACAGCAATGGAATGCATAGTGGTGCAGGATTTATTCTTGAACGAAACCGCAAAATATGCGCACGTGTTCTTGCCGGGTTCATCGTTCCTGGAAAAAGATGGCACCTTCACCAACGCTGAGCGTCGTATTTCACGCGTTCGCAAAGTGATGCCTGCTAAAGCCGGGAAATCGGATTGGGAAGTGACCGTAGCACTGGCTAACGCTTTGGGTTATCCGATGGACTACCAACATCCATCAGAAATCATGGATGAAATCGCTGCATTGACACCCACTTTCCACGGCGTCAGTTATGCCAAGCTGGATCAGGTTGGCAGTTTGCAATGGCCATGCAATGACGCAGCGCCAGAAGGTACGCCAATTATGCATATAGGTGAATTTGTGCGTGGCAAAGGAAAATTCATCAACACCCAATATTTCGCTACTTCTGAAAAAGTAACGCGTAAGTACCCACTGATTTTGACCACAGGCAGAATCCTGTCGCAATACAACGTCGGCGCTCAGACAAGGCGCACCGAAAACGTTGCGTGGCATAGTGAAGATCGTTTGGAAATCCATCCCCATGATGCTGAAGACCGCGGCATCAAGGAAAATGATTGGGTCGGGATTGCCTCGCGTGCCGGTGAAACTGTGTTGCGGGCGACGGTGACAGAGAAGGTGCAACCGGGCGTGGTGTACACCACTTTCCATTTCCCTGAATCGGGCGCCAACGTGATTACTACCGATAATTCGGATTGGGCAACCAATTGCCCTGAATATAAAGTCACTGCGGTGCAAGTGATGCCTGTGCCCGCTCATGAACAATCATCGGCATGGCAAAAAGATTTCAATCGCGTGCATGAAGAGCAAACACGGTTGCTGCAGGAAGCGGATACGTTAGTGACAAAGTAAGAACTGAGTGAGGTTGCGATGAGTGCGTCTATGGATACGGATGATGTTGATTTTTCTACTGTGGCGACAGTCACTGTAGAGAAATGGCGTGAAAGCGTCTCAATCAAAGAACAAGATGTCGTGGCGGAGGAAGTCGCAATAGCCTTGGAATACAACGGCATTTCCCATGCTGTGATGATGGCTTCACCAGCTGATCTGGAAGATTTTGCGTTAGGTTTTTCGCTAACTGAAGGCATCTTGACTGATCCGAGTGAATTGTTCGATTGTGAGGTCGTCGCTGTGCCTGACGGCATACAAGTGCAGATGCAGATTGCAACAGAGCGCTTTATTGCATTGAAAGAAAAGCGTCGAAATCTGACAGGTCGTACCGGATGCGGTTTATGCGGGGCTGAAACATTGGCGCAAGCTATACGTAAGCCGTTGCCGGTCAATTCCAGTGCGAAGTTTAGTGTCGCGACCGTGTACGCAGCGATTGCCAGCATGCAGCAACAACAGCAATTGCAGCAACAAACTGGCGCTACGCATGCGGCTGCATGGCTGAATAAAAATGGCGAGATTTTGCTGGTGCGGGAAGATGTGGGACGGCACAATGCGTTGGATAAATTGATCGGCGCTTTGGCCGCGAGGAATGAAGGCAAGGAAGATTTAAGTTGCGGCGCGGTCATCATCACTAGCCGCGCCAGCTATGAAATGGTACAAAAAGCAGCCAGCATGGGGATAGGTTTTATTGCTGCTATTTCTGCGCCGACGGCCCTGGCGATCAGATTGGCGCAGCAGGCTGACGTTACTTTGTTGGGATTTGTTCGTACGCACTCAAGGTCGCATGTGGTGTATACGCATGAGCGGCGCATAATCAGCTAAATTGGATAGCCGGCAAAACTGTCCCAATCGCGTTACTCCTACTAAACCGAAAATTATTATCATCATGAATCAACGTCACTTAATCACCATGGCAAATCAAATCGCAGTTTTTTTTGAAACCATGCCAGACAGAAGGCAAGCGTTGAATGATTTTGCTTTGCATATCAAGCGCTCCTGGGAGCCACGGATGCGGCGTGAATTGCTGGAATATGTGGAAAAAGAAGGCGGCACTGATTTGAATGAAACTGCCAGAGAGGGTATTCGCCTGCATGCCGATGTGATCCGTTAATGCGTTAATTAAGTAAGGTCGCATAAGTATTTATACATTGTTGCCTCCGCCTTGCCATACAGTCGTACTGTCTGCGCCGAAGCGCCTAGTCTAAATACTTATGCAGCCTTACTTAGACAGTAATCTGATTTGCTTATCAGTGTTAAAACCGCAATAAATTAACCGAAACCTCAGTTGCTTATAGTCTTATATGCTGCATTGCATAAAACTATTTATAGTATCTATTGACGTGAAATCATCTGCACCACTATAGTGATGGGATGATTTCAGAATTCCACCAATTATCCGAAAAAATTCGCCTGCTGGCAGAATTGACGCAATCCTTACGATTAGAAAATAAGGAACTGCGCAAGAATGTCGCCGCGCTTACTCTTCAAAATACGGACTTGACGCGTCGTATTAATACGGCGCATCAGCGCGTTTCAACATTACTCAATAAAATCCCGGCACCGCCACAGGATGATCATGATCTGGTGCAGAATCATGGCAGTGAGCATGACGATGCACATGATGAGGAAATCATATGACACAGATAAGCGTCAATATCATGGGGCAGGCTTATACCTTGGCGTGTAAAGAGGGCGAAGAAACTGCTTTACGGCAGGCGGTCGCTTATCTGGACGGCAAAATGTGCAGCATACGCGACGGTGGAAAAGTGCGGGGCAACGATCGTATTGCTGTCATGGCAGCTCTGGGAATGGCGGCAGAAATGCTGTCTGCAAGGGCACCTGACGGTCCAATGTCTGGTTTGACAATGGCAGAAGTGAAACAAGAAATTACAACTATGCATGAAGCGCTGGACAAGGCATTGGGGCCGCAAGAGGCATTGTTTTAATAATTGATAGTACTGTACTTCGATTACATTTTTATTCGTCAAAGTGTTTGACATGAGAAGTGGTTGGAGTAAACTTGGCGCTCCTGCCTTGTTCGCCATTGCTAAAATTCCTTGAACCATTTTTACGCAGCGGTTACGGAACATCGTTTGATGGGCGTGATCGTCGCTAGTCCGATGAACCCGAAATTGAACTAACTGTAGCCAACTTGAACCTCCTTGGTTCAGGATGCCGGCAAAGCGGCATAGGCGGGACTTAATACTGACGCGGTTGCATTTTCAAAGATGCAGCCGCTTTTTTATGCTCGTAAGGTATTTCAAGAGTTTTTCTTTTGCGTTAGATTCTGGTGTTTTGTTTTACACCGATTTGTCACCATCCGGTCATATAATCGGGTGATAGTTTTGCTGCCTGTGGATGTGCACAGAAAAGGAAATACGGCATGAATTAAGCATGCCAATGCTGCGATTAGCAATGGCAACGCGAATGACAGTGATGTCGCCATATGCTGCAGATAGGTCTCATCAACTGACGCCGGGTGCTGTGTAAATGGACGTAATAGTGTTTTCATAAAACAGATCGTAAAACTAGTTATGTAGAATAGATTTCTATAATTCAGTCAAAAAATGTTACTTTTTAGAAATTTTTTCTATGTAATCGAAGCTGCCTGTAAAAACTAATCTAATTTTCATTTTGCGATAGGATTAACATGCAATATTGGCTCATGAAATCCGAACCCGCAGATGCCAGCATCGATGATGTGTTGGCGTTGCCTAAGCAAACCATCGCCTGGTACGGTGTCCGTAATTACCAGGCGCGTAATTTCATGCGTGATGTAATGCGAGTCGGTGATGGCGTACTGTTTTATCACTCCAGTTGCGCCGAACCGGGGATTGCCGGTATCGCAGAAGTCGCCAGCACTGCATATCCAGACGATACGCAGTTTGACCCAAACAGCAAATATTTTGATCCCAAAGCAACCCAAGAGACGCCGCGTTGGGTGATGGTTGACGTGCGCGCACTTAAAAAGACGCGCTTGCTGAGTCTGGCGGAAATACGCAGTTTGCCGGCATTGGCAGAGATGCGCATTTTGCAAAAAGGGAATCGCTTGTCGATTACGCCGGTCAGCGCAGTCGAATGGAAATGTTTGATGGGTTTGTTGAAGTGATCAACATCGGCAGCCACAATTTTTGTAGCTGCCGATTTCATGATGACGTACTACGTCCTTTTGACAGTCTGCTCAGATTGCGGCGTTCGATAAGCAATCACCAGCAAAATAATTCCCAGAATAATCATCGGTATCGATAACATCTGCCCGGCTGAAATCGTGATGCCTGCAAAGGTGACGTTGTAATCGGGAACGCGGAAGTACTCTGTGAAGAAACGGGCGCAACCATACAGCAGCGAAAACAAGCCAGCCACTGCCATGCGTGGGCGCGGTTTGCGAGAGAAAATCCAGAGAATGATAAACACTAAAATGCCATCGACCAGCATTTGATAAATCGGCGATGGATGGCGCGGTAAGTTATCAACATTCGGCCAGATCATCGCCCACGGCAACGAAGGGTCGGCAACACGACCAGGTAATTCGGCATTGATGAAGTTACCCAAACGGCCAGCAGCATACCCAAGCGGGACCATCGGTGCGATCATATCCATAATGTCCATTAGCTTGCGACCGTGTTTGCGACCCCACCACCACATTGCAAGCATCACGCCGAGGAAGCCACCATGAAATGACATGCCGCCATTCCACACGGCGATGATTTGGGATGGATTGGTAAAGTAATAGACGGGGTCGTAAAAAAATACTTGCCCTAAGCGCCCGCCAATGACGACACCTAATACGCCATAAAACAGCATGTCATCAAGATCTTCTTTTTTCCAGCCTTGAGCGGCAATATGCGGTTGCTTGATGCGGATGCGTCCAACGTAAATGAATTGGATGAACGCCAGTAAATACATCAGACCATACCAACGGACGTGGAGTGGGCCTATGGATAGGGCGATAGGGTCAGGCATGGGGTGAATCAGCATAGGTTCTTTCTCAATTGCACTAGTTCTAAAAATGCTTGCAACACTGGCGACGCATTGTCTTTACGCCAGGCCAAACCGGTTTCGACCGATGGCGTGGTTTCTTTCAATTCCCGATAGGTGACACCGGGGCGTTTTAAATTCGACACCGATTGTGGCACAAGCGCGCATCCCATACCAGCGGACACCAGGCCTACGATGGTTTGCATCTGGATTGCCTCTTGCCCGACATGCGGCGTCACACCGGCATTACGGAAACAAGACAGTATCGTATCGTGTAAACCAGGTGAAATACGACGCGGAAAGATGATGAGTGGTAAATCGCTCAAGGAGTTCAAACTTATTTTATTTTTTGCATCGTCGGGATCGCCTAAAACATGGTCGGCAGGCACAGCCAAGACTAAAGGCTCCGATAATATGGCTTGATAATTTAATATGAGTCTGGCTTTGTCTGAGAGCGGAGGAATCAGTAATCCGGCATCAATTTGATCCTGCATCAATTGCTCTAACTGAACATCGCTGGTGGCTTCTTTAAGTTCTATTTGTACCTGTGGATAGGCGGTACGAAACTCGCGCAACAGAGACGGCAGAATGCTGTAGTCGGCGGTCGATACAAATGCCAGCGTCAACAAGCCAGATTTTCCGGAAGCGGCGCGCTGCACCAAATCGGGAAGCATTTCAGCCTGTTGCAGCATACGGCGTGCCTCAGGCAGTAGCGCCAGTCCAGCAGGAGCCAACGCCACGCTGCGATTGGTGCGGATAAATAGTGGAGTGCCCAGCAGGGCCTCAAGCGCTTGTATGGTTTGCGATAACGGCGGTTGGGTCATGTGCAAGCGTAATGCAGCGCGACCAAAATGCATTTCTTCAGCAACTGCAACGAAGTAGCGTAGCTGGCGTAATTCTATATTCATATGATATCCATATTAATTATGGCTAAATCATATGCTTAAATAAGGTTGACGCACAATCAACGTGAACCTTATTTTCGTCTTGAGCGTCCAGGCCCTTCGAAAGTTTTTTTAACCCGGTCTAAGCGAGACTTTTCCATGGCTTCATGCGCTCGCTTTTTATCCAGGCCTAGCAAGCGTTCTATAAATTCAAACCAAATGAAAGCAACCGCCATCAAGCCGGAGATCCACCACCAGGAAATAGTGCCTAATGGTCCAAATTCGGTTAGTTTCATGACAACTAACAATACAATGATGATGATGAGCGGCATTACGTTTCCTTGACTAAATTTCACTGATTCGTAGCATATGTTGATTTATGGCAATGGTCAATAATCCGCAAGGTCCGATTGATATATGTACTTATATGTGCGATTCTTGATGACTACTGATGTTGGGTGAATATGAGACATTGGCGACCGTTAAGTACAATGCAAGCAGTTTTAACGAAAGGATGAAGAATGATGAAATTTGCAACACGTAGTTTGTTAGTCTGTGCGACTTTCGGTGTTATGGCATCAGTCTCGACACTGAGTTACGCAGATGCCGGTCTTGATTTGGCTAAAGCCAAAAATTGTCTGGCTTGCCACTCCGTGAAGACTAAGATTGTTGGCCCTGCGTATATCGATGTCGCCAAAAAATTTGCAGGTCAAAAGGGTGCGGAAGATATGTTGGTAGACAAAGTGCTGAAGGGTAGCACCGGAACATGGGGCGCCATCCCTATGCCTGCCAACGCCCAAGTGACACCGGCAGAAGCGCACATTTTGGTTAAGTGGATTCTGTCGCAGAAGTAATCGTAAGTATTCTCAAAACAGATCTTGTAAGAATAAAAAAAGCGCCCCACACCAAGGGCGCTTTTTTTACGTGTTGTGCAGTATTCTTACTTGGTGACCACTTCGATCTGAGTGCGTGTACCAGCTTTGAAAGTATACAAAGTCAGCGCAGCATTTTTCATATCGCCTTTGGCATCGAATGAGACCGTGCCAGTCACGCCTTTGTGATTGATTTTCGCGAGGAACGGCAAATACACTTTTGGATCAGTGGATTTGGCCTGTTTCATTGCATCTGCCAATGTCATCGTTGCATCGTAACTATATGGTGCGTAAATGACTACGTCATGGCCGTAGCGCTTCTTGAACGCCGTATTGAAATCGTCCATCGCTTTTTTACCGGACGGTGCTACGCCACCGGCTACAGCGCACACGACCTGGTCGTCGATCAGGCCATCGCCTGACAATTTAGGTAGCTCAGTAGTGCAAATTGCATCGCCGCCCATCAATTTAGCCTTGATACCCAGTTGTTTCATTTGGCGCAGCATAGGGCCAGCGCCGGCATCCAAACCACCGAAGAAAATCACATCAGGTTTCTTGGCTTTAATTTGCGTCAGGATGGCATTGAAGTCAGTTGCCTTGTCATTGGTGTACTGGGTTGAAACGATGTTGGCGCCGGCCTTTTTTGCACCTTTTGTGAATTCTTCCGCCAAACCTTGGCCGTAAGCGGTACGGTCATCAATCACAGCAATATTTTTTGCGTGCAGTGTTTTCACCGCATAGCTACCCAACGTGCCACCCAATTGACCGTCATTGGCCACTACACGGAAGGCAGTGTTAAAGCCTTGTTGGGTGTATTTCGGATTAGTCGCGCCAGGTGAAATTTGGGGAATGCCGGCATCGTAATAAATTTTGGAAGCAGGAATTGTTGTACCCGATTGCAGGTGACCAACGACACCGCTGACTTTTTTATCAACGAGCTTTTGCGCAACGGTAGTCGCTTGTTTTGGATCGCCAGCGTCATCTTCTGACTGCATGACGAATGTAATTTTTTTACCGCCGATGGTCGTACCTTCGGCATTCAATTCTTCAATCGCCATCCTGACGCCATTTTCCGTGTCTTTACCAATATGCGCGATTCCGCCAGTCAATGGACCAACGGTGGCAATAGTGACGGTTTGTTCTTGTGCAAAAGCAGCGCCAGAAAATGCCAACGTCGCTGCGATGGCGAGTGACATGGTATTGAATTTACTTTTCATAAATTTCCTCCTAAGGAATTTTGTTACGAATATATGTTACTTAATTACAAGAGAAACGTTAAAACGTGTGCCCAACATTGTAGTAGACAATGGACGGGCGTTCCACGTTGTTGTATAGCATGTTATTTGGTCACATTCAGCACCACACGTTGACCACTTCTAAAGGTGTAAATAGTGATAGCGCCGTTTTTAATATCACCGTGGGCATCAAATGCGATGTCGCCAGTGATGCCATGATGCGTAATTTTTGCCAATACCGGTAGATATTTTTTTGGATCGGCCGAATTCGCTTTTTGCATCGCATCGGCGATCGTCATTACTGCGTCGTAGGTGTACGGCGCATATTGTTTGATCTCACTGTTGTAACGGGTTTTATAAGCAGCTTCAAAGGCACCTAATTTTTTCTCCGCAGATTTTTCTACACCGCCGGCCTCGGCACACACCACCATGTTATCGATCAAACCGTCACTCGCCAGCTGTGGCAGTTGGTTGGTACAGATAGCATCACCGCCCATCAATTTCGTTTTGATGCCGAGTAATTTCATTTGATGCAGCATGGGACCCGCGCTGGCATCGATGCCACCAAAAAATATCAGGTCAGGTTTCTTGCTTTTCACCGTTGTCAAAATGGCGTTGAAATCGGTCGCTTTGTCGCTGGTGTACTGTGCTGTGACAATATTGATACCGGCAGCTTTCGCGCTTTTAGTGAATTCGTCGGCCAAACCTTGGCCGTAGGCAGTGCGATCATCAATGACAGCAACATTTTTGGCATGCAAAGTGTTCGCTGCATAACGCCCTAAAGTGTTACCTAGCTGCCCATCATTGGCAACCACACGGAAAGTTGTATTGAAACCTTGCTGTGTATATTTGCGACTGGTGGCCGATGGGGATATCTGTGGAATGCCGGCGTCGTAATAAATTTTCGAAGCAGGAATCGACGTACCGGATTGCAGATGGCCGATTACTGCCTGCACTTTGGCGTCGACTAATTTCTGTGCCACAGCTGTCGCCAATTTGGGATCACTGCCATCATCTTCAGATTGCAGTACAAACTTCACTTTTTTGCCAGCTAGCGTGATGCCTTTGGCATTCAACTCATCAATCGCCATTCTGGCGCCGTTTTCATTATCTTTGCCCATATGCGCTACAGGGCCAGTCAGTGGCCCGACTTCACCAATTTTGACGATTTGTTCCTGGGCACGCGCCATGGTCATGGTGCCAGCGAGCGCAACGGCCGCTGTGAAAGGAAGCAATTGGGCTTTCATTTGCATAGTGTTCTCTGGGGGGATTTGGTGCAGGTATTTTACATTACCATTACGGTAAACCCTCTCCCGCAGGCGGGAGAGGGGGAGTTCACGGCTAGTTATTTAGTAACAGCCAATTGCGTCCGTTTTCCATCTTTGTAAGTGTAAATCGTCAATGTGCCGTCTTTGATATCACCTTTAGGATCAAACGCAATGTGGCCAGTGACGCCATCGTGTTGGATCTTGGCTAGCTCAGGTAAATATTTTTTAGGATCGGCTGATTTGGCTTTTTGCATCGCATCGGCCATCGTCATTACGGCATCGTAGGAATACGCTGCGTAGAGTTTGATGTCGGTACCATATTTTTTCAAATAAGCAGCTTTGAAGGCATCCATTTTCTTTTTGCCAGAATCTTCAACACCGCCCGCTTCTGCACAAATCACTTGATCGTCAATCAAGCCATCACCAGCAAGTTTGCCCAAGTCAGTAGTACATAAACCATCGCCGCCCATGAATTTAGCTTTGATGCCAAGTTGCTTCATCTGACGCAACATAGGGCCGCCAACAGCATCCATGCCGCCAAAGAAAATCACATCAGGATTCTTGCCCTTGATGGACGTCAGAATCGCATTGAAATCGGTCGCTTTATCATTGGTGAATTGCGACGCCACAATGTTAACACCGGCCGCTTTGGCGCCTTTGGCGAATTCACTTGCGACACCTTGTCCATAAGCGGTACGGTCATCAATCACCGCGACATTTTTAGCTTTTAATGTGGTTGCCGCATATTTCCCCAATGTGCCGCCAAGCTGTCCGTCATTGGCAACTACGCGGAACACGCTATTAAAGCCTTGCTGTGTGTATTTTGGGTTGGTTGAGGCTGGGGAGATTTGTGGGATACCGGCATCGTAATAAATTTTCGACGCAGGAATGGTGGTACCGGAATTTAAGTGACCGATGACACCATTGACATGCGCATCCACCAATTTTTGTGCGACGGCAGTACCTTGTTTAGGATCGGATGCATCATCTTCACCTAGCAATTCGAACTTCGCTTTTTTACCGTCGAGCATGATGCCCTTGGTATTCAGTTCTTCGATCGCCATTTTGGCGCCGTTTTCCATATCCTTGCCCAAGTGAGCGGATGGGCCTGTGAGCGGGCCAACATGGCCAATTTTGACGATCTCTTCTTGTTGCGCAAAGGCGCTACCTGAAAATGCAAAAGTGATTGCGCTCGCTACTAAAATCATTTTGAACTTCGACTGCATGGACTTTCCTCCTAAGGATTTACTGCTAAAAATAAAGACATCAAATAGAGAGTTGCCCGGTAAAAAATAAAGTTACCGAACACTGTTTGTTGTGTTTCATCTATGTGACCTGACAAAAGTTACAACAAGTACTGCAGTTCTCCAAGCAATTTCCTTAAAGAGATATTCATTCCTGACTTTAAATTTCCGGGTGGAAATTTAAAGCGCTAAAAGTGCGCATTTTCAGATTTGACGACGAAAAAAAAGCGTCCCGACGATGAAGTCGGGACGCTGTCCAGATTCTTACAGAAATGAATCTATGCGCTATTTATTTTTTAAAGCGACGTGCTTGCTATCGCTTTTATCGCTTATTTAGTGACGGTCAATAAAGTGCGTTTACCATCTTTGTAAGTGTACAAAGTCAGAGAGCCATTTTTGATATCGCCTTTAGGATCAAACGCGATAGTGCCAGTGACACCTTTGTGATTGATTTTCGCCAGGTAAGGTAAATATTTTTTCGGATCAGCTGATTTGGCTTCTTGCATCGCCTGAACCATCGTCATCGTTGCATCGTAGACATACGGCGCATAGATCACGACTTCCTGGTTAAATTTTTTCTGATAAGCAGTTTTGAAATCATTCAATGCTGTTTTTTCTCCCTCTGGAACACCACCAGCTTCAGCACAAACAACTTCATCGTCTTTCAAGCCAGTACCAGCGAGTTTGGCCAGTTCGGTAGTGCACAAACCATCACCACCCATGAAATGCGCTTTAATGCCCAATTGATCCATTTGATGCAACATTGGACCACCCACTGCATCCATACCACCGAAGAAAATCAGATCAGGACTTTTTGCTTTGATTGAAGTCAAGATGGCGTTGAAATCAGTCGCCTTGTCGGTGGTGAACTGGTTATCAACAATAGATGCACCGGCCTTTTTCGCACTTTTCGCAAATTCTTCTGCGACACCTTGACCGTACGCAGTGCGGTCATCAATGACGGCAATTTTTTTGCCTTTGAGTGTATTGACTGCATAACGTCCCAGCGTACCACCCAACTGGCCATCATTAGCTACGACACGGAATGCCGTATTAAAACCTTGTTGAGTGTATTTAGGGTTAGTTGCAGACGGTGAAATTTGTGGGATGCCAGCGTCGTAATAAATTTTCGATGCAGGAATCGTAGTACCAGAATTCATGTGGCCGATAACACCGTTAACATGCTCATCCACTAGTTTTTGTGCAACAGTGGTGGCCAGTTTCGGATCAGACGCGTCATCTTCGGAATCCAGTACAAACTTTACTTTTTTACCGCCTATCAAAGTGCCTTTGGCATTCAATTCATCGATCGCCATTTTGGCGCCGTTTTCATTGTCTTTACCAATGTGAGCATTTGGGCCTGTCAACGGACCGACGTGACCGATAATGACAGTTTCTTCTTGTGCGAAGGCTGCACTTGAAAATGCCAGAATGACGGCACCAACTAATGGAATAATTTTAGTCTTTAGCAACATGAAGTTCTCTCCCGTGGATTTAAAATAAAGCTAAGCTCAAGGCTATAGCAAAATAAAAAGTACAACGCATTTAATGCAACATCAATATGATAAAAGTACTACGTGAAAGCCTATGTTTTTAACGTCGTTTTTAGGTTATGTTGAAAATATGTCTCTCTCCGAGCCTACGTTAATAAGTTGCCAGAAGAAAACTAACGGTACATCATAAAAAACAATTCGCAAAGAGGTTTTATGCAAATTTTTATCAATTTATTGTTTCTACCCCCATTCTGATATGAGCAAACAGCACACCCTCGATAAAGTTGATCGCAAGTTACTAAACCTGTTGCAACGTGATAATCAAATGCCAACACGGCTACTGGCTGAAAAAGCCCATATATCGCAGCCAACCTGCCTGCGACGCGTGCACGAATTGCGCGACGCCGGGATTATTCAGGCTGACGTTGCCTTGGTAGATCCGTTTGCGCTGGGTTACGGGCTGTTGGCCTTTCTCGAAATTTCACTGAACAATCAATCTGATGAACACATGCAAGAATTTGAATTACGCATGAATAAAGAAGTGGAAGTGATGCAATGTTATTTTGTCTCCGGTGATTACGATTATTTTGTGGTGGTGCATGTGATTGATATGGATGCTTATTATCAGTTTGTGCGGACGGTGATTTCGGGGTCCGGTAATGTGCGGCATTATCAATCGCGGTTTCCCATGAAGCGGGCCAAGTTCGTTACGCGGGTGGCGTTTGATGAGAAAGCGGCCGCTATACAGGTGAAGGCTGTTAAGTAAATTTTGGTTGCTCTTTTCTGGTGCTTTATTTGAGGTTTGTGACTCTGTGCGATTGGTAATGCAACAGTCGTGCCAAGGCCTGAGGTTGCTGATGAGGGAGTCACTCCGTGGTGCCATGCCGGTGGTAGACCGGCGGCTACTCACTTTCTTTGCTTCGCCAAAGAAAGTAAGCAAAGAAAGGCGACGCAGAGCCGTTGCCCGCCGTTGGCGGGGCCCCAAATGTGACAACTGTCATTCGGATGGAAAGACCAACTCGCCTGCGGCTCAAACATGTCTTCCCATAATTCCCGAATGACAGTCGTCACATTTGGCAACGTCCAATGCGGTACTTCAAAAACAACACCCTAGTGTCGCGGAAATATTTGATGAGGATTTTCGAGCGAATAAGGATGAATCATTAAGGCTGTTGCTTTTGACTTTGAATTTCGCATTGGACGTTGCCAAAATTACAGACAACATTCGGAAAAAGAGGGAAGACATGTTTGAGCGCAGCGAGTTGGTCTTTCCTCCCGAATGTTGTCTGTAATTTTGGGGACCCGCCACCGGCGGGCAACGGCTCTGCGATCGCCTTCTTTTGCTTACTTTTCTTGGCGAAGCAAGAAAAGTGAGTAGCTGTCGGGCTACCCCCGACATTGCCGGACCCACGGAGTGACAGCCGACTAAATTACCTTCATAGCGATTCCCGCATATGCCAAAAGCAAAAAAACGCCACTGACAGCTCCCCGTCAGTGGCGTTTTCATAAAGCGGCGAAGAATTAATTCTGAGTCTGCACCTGCGGCACCGTAACTCCTTGCTTAGGCTTACGACGCGGAATACCAGTAAAGGCAAAATCAATATCAGGCACGCGACCTGCAACGATATCGGCAATAGCCCGACCAGAACCGCAACCCATAGTCCAACCTAATGTGCCGTGACCAGCATTGAGGAACAGGTTGCTGATCTTGGTTTTGCCGATGTAAGGAATATTCGACGGTGTCAGCGGACGCAAGCCGGTCCAATAGACTGGATTGTCGTAGTCGCATGCATCAGGGAACAATTCACGGGTACGACGCGTAATCGCTTCACAGCGCGTGGAGTTCAGCTCACGTGTGTAACCATTCAACTCACAAGTGCCAGCGACGCGCAGGCGATCGCCCAAACGGGAGACCACTAATTTATAACCGTCGTCAGTCAGCGATACCGTCGGTGCTGCGGCAGGATTGGTAATCTTGTAAGTGGCTGAATAGCCTTTACCCGGATAAATCATCAAGTTTATGCCCAGCGGTTTCAACAATTGTTCCGAGAAACTACCCATGGCGACCACGAAAGCATCTGCATGCAAGACTTCATGACGACCATCAGGATTGATCACTTCGACAGCCGTAATTTTAGTGCTGCCGCTGTGATTTTCGGTAATCAGACGTGTGACGGTGGTGTTGAACTGGAATTTGACGCCCGCTTTTTGCGCTTTATCCGCTAAACCAGTAGTAAATTTATAGACATCGCCGGATTCGTCGTTATCGGTGTAATCGCCACCGACAATTTTGTCACGAATGATCGCTAATGACGGTTCAATCTTGACCACTTCATCGGCACTGATCGAGTTGCGCGGGCAACCCAGATCGCGCATCAATTGTGCGGCAGCGAGCGAATCATCGAATTCTTTTTGTTCTGTATAAAAATGCAAAATACCGCGCACCAGATGATCATACTCGATACCGGTTTCAGCGCGAACATCAACCAAAGTTTGGCGACTGTATTCGCATAATGCAACGATTTGACGGATGTTGTTATTGGTACGAGAAGGCAAACATTCACGTAAGAAACTGACAGCCCATTTCCATTGCAGCCATTCTGGACGGAAGCGATACAGTAAGGGCGCGTCTTCTTTCCCTAGCCATTTCAGCACTTTCATCGGTGCTTGTGGATTGGCCCATGGTTCGGCATGCGATACCGAAATCTGACAGCCGTTGGCAAAGCTGGTTTCTTGCGCAGCACCAGACTGACGATCAATCACGGTGACTTCATAACCTTCTTTATTGAGAAACCACGCAGAAGTGGTGCCAATAATGCCCGAACCTAAAACGATGACTTTCATCCTATCCCCGTGTTTGTTTATATTGCCATTACAAAGATGGTATTGTAAGAAGGAATCGTTTATTTATGTAATCAGAATTGATGTAATAATTTTCTATATGAATCATAAGTTTAATAAAAATGATTTAAAAAGAACGTATTGATATTAATTTTTTGTTTTTTCGAATTTGTTTAACTCAAGCATCACGGCGCGGGAAATTACCTCGTTTAAGGTCTGATGCAAGCCTGTTTTAATTTGTTCCGCCATGCCTTCTACGGCTGTTTGTAAAACATCGGCCAAACTGTCACGCACGCGTTGTTCGATCACGAAATCTATCCTGTCTTGTAATTGACGCAAGACTTTTTCGCGAATTTCTAGTTCTAAGCGATCCCAGTCTTGTTGACTTAGGATGGGATTTTGGAGGTCAGCCTGAGGTTGAGCTATTGGCGGCATTAAGACAGCAGCATCTGCAGTCGGGGTCGCGATGATGTCTTCTAACAGCGGTACCGGCGCTACCTCGGGGATGACTTCGGTCAGAAGGGGGATGCCGGCGTCGGGAGTATGGTTGCTCATGTTTTACTCATGGGGTAGCTTTACACCTTGTCGGCGACAAAATGCGTCAAAGGATAGCCGCCTTGCTGATAAAAGCGATAGCGTTCGCGGCTGTTGGTTTTGTCGATTTCATCCTGGGTCACAATTTCAAATACGCGTTCAAAGCGTGCAAAATCGGCGGGTGTATCGCCCGATAAATTGATCAGCATTTGATGATGCGGCAGTGCAGCTGTTGCATCGCTGGCGGTCGCCAAAATGATCGGCGTTTGCGCTGCCAAAGGGTCATTCGCTTTCACATGCGGCAAAAAATCTTGCTCAGAAAAGGTCCACAACATCTGATCCAGTTTGAGTAAATCATCGCTATTGCTGACCAATACGATGATTTTATTTTTTGCAACAGAAGTGGTTGCAGAAGTAGAAGCACCGGCAGAAAGTGCTTTGCGCACTAGCCGGCACGTGTACAAAAATTTATCAGCGATATTGGTGTGAAAATCGATACGAGTCATTATAAGTACATCAAAAAAACTGTTTATACGTTGTTGTGCCGCCTTGTCGTACTTCCAGTACTGTCTGCGGCGGCATGCCTAGTCTAAACAGTTTTTTGACATACCTATTAAAATTTAAAATTGAAACCCAGGCGGTGCATTGCCAGCGGCAGGGGGGATTTTCCCATGGTCGGCAGCATTGTTCGTTTTGCGATTATCAGAACGGGCGACAACATCGGTTATTGCTGGAGTCGCTGCTGCGGTGGAGATCTGGCCGTTGTGATAACTTTTAGGTAGTTGGCTATTTTTGGGATAGCCTGCTGTCGTTAGCGCTGAACTCCAGTCGCTGGAAGAGAATCCGTTTACTTTTTCGCGACCTATGAGCAGCAGCGGTATTTGACTATTACCGTTGATTTCTTTTAGAGCGGCTACATCGCCGTCGCGGTTAACGGTTTTTTCGGTAAACGGAATGCCACGACTTTGTAGAAGCTGGCGGCCCTCGTTACAAGGTGCACATTTATCTGCACTGTATAAAGTCACCGGGAAATTTTTAGCGGCTTGTGCCAATTCATATGGCAAACCGCTGGTGTCATTGCCTTGATTGGCATTCCCCACATTTTGGGTAACTACCTTACCTGCGACAGGCGGCGTGTCGCTGTATGTAATTTTGCCGTCGGCATTAACGGTTTTAAATAGTTGTTGTGCATTGGCGGTTGCCGTGAACGTCATTAATAAACAAGCGATGGATAAAAAAGGTGCGGCCAGTTTCATGTATTTCCTTTTGTGAAAATTGTGAAAAATTTGAACAAATCACCAATTACTCCTTCCCCGTTGACGGGAGAAGGATTTAAAACAATCGCAGGTCTTATGCCGCCATCCCGCTATGTCGCAACAGCGCGTCAATGCTAGGTTCACGTCCTCGGAAGGCTTTGAACGATTCTAACGCCGGACGCGACCCGCCAACAGCTAAAATTTCAGTTTGAAATTTCTTGCCGGTTTCAACAGACACGGTATTGCCGCCGTTGCTACCTAATGCCGCAGCTTCTTCAAATGCGCTATAAGCATCGGCCGACAACACTTCTGCCCATTTATAACTGTAATAGCCGGCAGCATAACCACCTGCGAAAATGTGACTGAATGAATGTTGAAAACGATTGAACGCCGGCGGTTTAATGACGGCAATTTGCTCGCGCACCGCATCAATCACTTGTTGCACCGTTTGGGTGCCGGATGCATCGTAGTCGTCATGCAAGCGCATATCAAACAAGGAGAACTCAACCTGACGCAAAGTTTGCATGCCAGACTGAAAGTTTTTAGCCGCAGTCATCTTGTCAAACAATGCACGCGGCAATGGCTCGCCCGAATCGGCATGTGCCGTCATGTTTTGCAAAACATCCCATTCCCAGCAAAAATTTTCCATGAATTGTGATGGCAACTCGACTGCATCCCATTCAACGCCAGAGATACCTGATACGCCGATTTCATCAACTTGCGTCAGCATATGATGCAAGCCGTGTCCAAATTCATGGAATAGGGTAATCACTTCATCGTGCGTAAACAGCGCCGGCTTGATTAGCCCATCGATTACTGTCGGTGCAGTGAAATTGCAGGTCAGATAAGCGATTGGTGTTTGAATCGTCCCGTCACTCAGACGGCGTCGCGCGCGTGCATCATCCATCCATGCGCCGCCGCGCTTGCCGTTGCGAGCATATAAATCCAGATAAAATTGACCGATTAATTTGCCATCTTTTGTGATCTTGAAAAACTTCACATCGGGATGCCAGGTCGGCGCCTGATCGACGCTGATTTCGACAGAAAACAATTTCTGCACCACCGAGAACAAGCCTTCTATGACTTTCGGCTCAGGGAAGTATTGTTTTACTTCCTGCTCTGAAAATGCATAACGCTGTTCGCGCAACTTTTCCGACGCATAAGTGCTATCCCACGCTTCCAGCGTATCGATATGCAACTGATCTTTGGCAAAAGCGCGTAACTCGGCTAAATCTTTTTCTGCAAATGGACGCGCGCGATGACCTAAGTCTTGCAAGAAATCGACCACCACTTTGGGCGATGCGGCCATCTTTGGCACCAGCGACAATTGCGCATAATTTTTGAAGCCGAGTAGCTTGGCTTCCTCATCGCGCAACTTGAGAATTTCAACGATGTTTTGCGTGTTATCCCATTCTGCTTTTACGCCTAATTCAGACGCTTTGGTGGCGTTGGCATGATAAATTTTCTCACGTAACGCACGGTTGTCTGCATATTGCAAAACCGGGAAGTAAGAGGGGAAATGCAGGGTGAATTTATAACCTTCTTTGTCGTCTTGTCTGGCTGCCGCATGCGCTGTCTGTTTGACGTCATCCGGCAGGCCACTCAATTCAGCTTCATCGTGAATAAACAAGCCGTAATCGTTGGTCGCATCAAGAATGTTTTCGGAAAATTTTGTCGTTAATGCGCCATGTTTTTCCTGAATATCGGCAAAACGAATTTTGTCGGCTTCTGGCAACTCTGCACCGCCGAGGCGGAAATCACGCACGGCATTTTCGATGATTTTTTTGCGGGCGACCGAAAGAGCGGCAAAGTTTGCGCTGGTACTGAGTGCTTTATATTTATCGAACAATGCTAAATTTTGTGCCAGAGCGGTCCAGAATTCGATCAGCTTGGGCTGATTTTCATTGTAAGCAGCACGCAATTCAGGAGTATCTACCACCGCATTCAAATGTCCGACTATGCCCCAGGCTCGGCCTAGTTTTTCAGTAACGTTTTCCAGCGGTTCAACAAAATTTTCCCAGGTGAGCGATGCTTGTGGCGCTTCCAGCTGCGTGACCACGATGCTTGCTTGTTCCAACAAAAAGGCGATTGCAGGAGTAACGTGTTCTGGCTTGATCGTGTCGAAATGCGCCAGGTCAGAAAAATCTAACAACGGGTTTTCTGCGTGGGTTGCGGTGGAGATAGCTGTCATAAGTTTATTTTCTTTCTGCGGCTTCAATCGTATTGACCAGCAACATGGTGATGGTCATCGGCCCGACACCGCCTGGCACCGGGGTGATATAACCCGCAACTTCTTTGGTATTCGGATAGTCGACGTCGCCGCATAATTTGCCATTGTCATCACGGTTCATGCCAACGTCAATGACGACCGCGCCGGGTTTGACCATGTCAGCAGTGACGATATTACGTTTGCCGGTAGCGACCACAAGGATATCCGCCATTCTGGTGTGCAAACCGAGATCACGGGTCTTGGAGTTACAGATGGTGACGGTGGCGCCGGCTTGCAAGAGCAACATTGCTTGCGGTTTGCCGACGATATTGGAGGCGCCAACGACAACTGCATGTGCGCCACGGACTTCGTAGTTGATCGATTCCAGCATTTTCATCACGCCATACGGCGTGCATGGGCGAAACAGGGGCTGGCCGGTCATCAGCAGACCGGCATTGCTGATATGGAAACCATCTACATCTTTTTCAGCGGCAATAGCTTCAATTACTTTATGCGCGTCGATATGGGCGGGCAAAGGCAGTTGCACCAGAATCCCGTGAATTTTCGGATCATTATTGAGGGCCTCAACACGTGCCAATAATGCAGCTTCACTCAGGTCTGCATCGTATTTTTCCAGCACTGAATGTAAACCGTTATCTTGACAAGCTTTCACTTTGTTGCGCACATACACCTGCGATGCAGGACTGTCACCGACCAGAATCACGGCCAGACCGGGTTGATTTCCTTGCGCAGTGAGTGCGGCGGCGCGTTTGGCAACGTCGGCGCGTAATTGTTGGGAGAGGAGATTGCCGTCGATGATGTGTGCTGTCATGGTAGAGCTCGCAGTAACAAATTAAAACGAGATTATAAAGGCTTGCTTGTCTGCGCAGCACTGGTTTGCTTATTTTGCTATTTAATAGTTGCGCGACTTAGCGCATTATGGCTAGGCAATGATCATGAAAAATATGAAATAGACATCAATTTTTGATCCGAAAGAAAAGTAAAATCGAGGTAGTTATGGCGATCCGCGCATTAAAAGAGCGCTTTCGTCACTAGCCGACGCGCTTTTGTATTTTCGGCTATTCTCTCGCTACATTAGCTTATGAGCTCAAGGTACTAACGCCCTTTTAACTAAACTGAGACCTGCTAGCGACAATAATAAGAACAGCTAGTCAAGACGACATCGAGAGGAATTTGAATTGAGCTACTTATCAAACAACCAGTATGCACGTCGTTTGGCCTTGTTAGGCGAAGAGAAAAATCGTGGTTTATTAGCGCAAGGCTTACGCGGTATTGAACGTGAAACTTTACGTGTGACTCCTGATGCAAAATTGGCATTGACACCCCATCCGCTGGCTTTGGGATCGGCATTGACTAACCCGCAAATCACCACCGATTATTCTGAATCATTGTTGGAGTTTATTACTCCGCCAGAGCACGATATCACCACAGTCTTGAGCGAACTCAATACGATTCATCGCTTTGTGTACAGCAAGTTGGGCGATGAAATGTTGTGGAGCGATTCGATGCCATGCGAATTACCGCCGGATGAACAGATTCCGATTGGCTGGTACGGCACTTCCCATATCGGCATGCTGAAACATGTGTATCGACGCGGCCTGGCGCTGCGCTACGGCAAGCACATGCAATGCATCGCAGGTATTCATTACAACTATTCTTTAGCCGATGAAATCTGGCCATTGATTCAGGCTGCGGAAGGCTGTACTGCGCCAACCAGAAGTGCGCAATCGAATGGCTATATTGCTTTGATTCGCAATTTCCGTCGTTATAACTGGCTGTTGATGTATCTATTCGGCGCATCGCCGGCAATTGCGACCAGTTTTCTGGAAGGGCGCGAGCATAAGCTTGATACGCTGGATGACGAAACGCTGTATCTGCCGTACGCGACCAGCTTGCGCATGAGTGATCTGGGTTATCAAAGTAAGGCGCAAGCCGAGTTGACCCCGCATTACAACAATCTGGATGCGTATATCAGCAGCTTGTCGAAAGCGGTAAGCCAACCTTATCCACCTTATGCCGAGATTGGCACGCATCGCGATGGGGAATGGATACAGATCAATACCAATATTTTGCAAATCGAAAACGAGTACTACGCCACGATACGACCTAAGCGCGTGATCAACAGTGGCGAACGGCCGATTCAAGCTTTAGTGGCGCGCGGTGTCCAATACATCGAAGTGCGCTGCATGGATATTGATCCGTATGAACCAACCGGTATCAATGAGCAAACTGCACGATTTTTAGATGCTTTTTTGCTATTTTGTGCTTTGCATGAAAGTCCTTGTTCTGACGAGGTACATACTTACGAAAGTGCCGAAAATTTTGCGCGTACCGTGAAAGAAGGGCGCCGTCCGGGATTGCTATTAAGCCGTAGTGGCGAAAAAGTACCGCTGCAAGCATGGGGCGAGGATCTTATTAAAGGAATTAGCGCGGCAGCACAGCTGCTGGATGCACAGCGCGGTGATACTGCACATATGGATGCGCTGATGCTGCAACGTCAAAAAATACTGCATCCTGAGTTGACGCCATCTGCGCGTATTTTGGCGGAGTTGAAGCAAAACAAAGAAACGTTTATCAGCTTTGCATTGCGCCAGAGTAAACAACATGCGGAGTATTTCCGCGCTCGGCCGCCTAATGCGGAAGAGTATGCTTATTTCACTGACCTGGCCGAGAAATCAGTGGCTGAGCAGGAAAACATGGAGCAAACGCAAACGGGTGATTTTGATAGCTTCATAGAGGCTTATCACGCGAGTACGTTGGATGTAGGTGCGTTAACTTGAGCGTATTTTTATTCTTTTGAGAGGAAATCATCATGGCATCACCAGAAAAAGTTCTGTACACAGCACGAGCAACGGCAACCGGCGGTCGCGAAGGTACTGCGGTCTCGTCGGACGGTTTATTGAACGTTAAATTAGTACCGCCTGCAGCATTGGGTGGCAAGGATGGCGCGGGAGTAAATCCAGAGCAGCTATTCGCAGCCGGTTATTCAGCTTGCTATATCGGCGCAGTAAAATTCGTCGCAGGACAGGAAAAAATCACTTTACCAGCGGATTTCAGCGTAACTGGTCTGGTGGGTATCGGTCAGATTCCAGGCGGTTTTGGATTGACGGTTGAATTGAAGGTTTCCTTGCCAGGTATGGATAAGGCTGCTGCAAAAGACCTGACCGATAAGGCACACCATGTTTGCCCATATTCAAATGCGACACGCGGCAATATTAATGTAACAACGACGTTGGTTTAAGAAGCGTCAGCAGCAAAATAAAAAGGGAGTGACTATCAAAAGTCACTCCCTTTTTTATTGTCTGGTTTTGCTAATCTTAATCGATAGCTTTTTTCGCGGTCAGTTTTTGATAAAACTTCCACATAGCGCCCAACACAACCGGAATCGCCGCTGCGCCAACGCCGACTAAAACAATAGTATTCAAATGATCGCGGATGATAGGGATATTTCCAAAGAAATAACCCGCCGTCACCAAACCGGCTACCCACAGCAATGCGCCGCCGATGTTATAAAACTGAAATTTAGCAAAATCCATCTTGGAAACGCCGGCAACAAACGGCGCAAAGGTACGCACAATCGGTACGAAGCGTGACAGAACGATGGTGATGCCGCCATGGTGTTCGTAAAACGCATGCGATTTTTTCAAAGCATTTTTGTCTAGCCAGCGATAATCATGGGTAAATACTTTGTCCCCGATTTTGCTGCCTATCCAATAATTCAAGGTATTGCCAGTCGTCGCCGCCAGAATCAACAAGCCCATCAATAACCAGATATTCATATCGCCGGTAGCGCAAAACGCACCACCGATGAACAGCAATGTGTCGCCGGGTAAAAATGGAAAAACGACCAGACCGGTTTCACAAAAAACAATAAGAAACAGCACCATATAAATCAATGGGCCGTACTGCTGAATTAAGATGCCGAGGGATTTGTCGACGTGCAGAATGACGTCGAGGAATTGCATAAAGTCCATAATTCTCCTAAGGTGTTGCGCGAAATAATACACTACCCGGCTACTTAAAAAATACACTTATTAAAGAAGTAAGAGAAAAGTGAATATTCAGACTGGTGTTCTAAGTAATCTTATGTAATTAATTTGATAAAAATTCCCGTCACTCCCGCGAACTGGGAAATCCATTTTACGAAAGGCAGTGATTGGAGTGACTTGCCCTTTGCTTTATAGAAATCGCAACGTGGGTCCCCGCGTCCGCGAGGATGACGGTGCTTTGTTTAGCTGACCGCCACGGAAAATCTTGCAGAAAAGAGTGAAGTCGAATCACCATCAACTTTATAATGCTTAAAGAACTTACTACGGTATTTTGATATTGCCGATCCGGCGATTCCTGACATGGCGATGAGGCAACGAAAGAGATGACCTATTTGTTTCATTTGATAGAGCAATATGGGCTGATCATTGTATTTTTGAATGTGCTGGTCGAGCAGATGGGAGCGCCCGTGCCGGCCTATCCAACGCTGGTGATTACCGGAGCCTTGATGCATCGGGGTGAGTACTCGGCTCCGATGCTATTGTTGACAGCGGTGGCAGCGGCATTGATTGCCGATTATTTTTGGTATCTGGCAGGTCGGCGTTACGGCAGGAAAGTATTGTCGACGTTATGTCGTATTTCGCTGTCGCCCGATTCTTGCGTGCGACAAACCGAGTCGATCTATTCGCGTTGGGGAGCGCGTTCGCTGCTGGTGGCTAAATTTATCCCAGGCTTTGCTTCCATCGCCAGCGCGTTGTCTGGCACCATTGGCACCAAGCATAGGACATTTATCATTTACGACGGCATAGGGGCAGCTCTGTGGGCTGGCCTGGCAATTTTCCTCGGTTCGTTGTTCAGCACTACGGTCGGTGATTTATTGAGCGTACTGACTGAGCTCGGTCAATACGGCATGATGCTGGTTGCAGCGGCACTTGTCGTTTTTGTTGCCAGCAAATGGTGGCAGCGTCGGCGCTTCCGCATGTCCTTGCGCATGGCGCGCATCTCAGTGACCGAGCTGGATCAGTTGTTCAAGCAAGGTGTTACTCCGGCGATTGTCGATGTGCGATCACCTGCTTCACAGCAGGCAGGGCGGATTCCCGGCGCGCGTACTATCTCGCATCAGGAAATCAACAGCTTTGTCTTCGATGCGCCGGTCGATCAAGAGGTGATCGTCTACTGTGCCTGCCCCAACGAAGCATCAGCGGCACTGGTTGCCAAGCAGTTGATGCAAAGGGGGTACAAGAAAGTGCGACCATTGTCTGGTGGCATAGATGCCTGGATCGCTGCCGGCTACGCGATCGACTCCTAGTCCTCTTCTTTTTTCTGCCCTTTATCAGAAGTTCCATAGGCGGGCCAGGGCAGTCATTGTGTCACCCTGAGTCTGTGCTTAGGTATAATCCTGTCCATGAATGCACCACACCCACCATTACGCGCTATCCAGGCTTTACCCGATAATCTGATTTCACAAATCGCTGCTGGCGAGGTGGTCGAGCGCCCCTCGGCAGTCGTCAAAGAGTTGCTAGAAAATGCACTCGATGCCGGCGCAACTCACATCACTGTGCGATTGGAACAAGGCGGCATCAAACGTATTGCCATTACCGATAACGGTCGAGGCATTGCGCCGGAACAGTTGCCGTTAGCATTGGCGCGGCACGCGACCTCAAAAATTGCCTCACTCGACGATTTGGAAAACGTTATCACGCTAGGGTTTCGCGGTGAAGCATTGGCATCGATTGCATCAGTATCGCAATTGACCTTGACTTCGCGCACGGCGGAAGCTGCACATGCTTCCATGATAGACGGCAGCACGGGTGCAGTGACGCCGTCGTCCGGTACGCAAGGTAGCACGGTGGATGTGATGGATTTGTATTTCAACACGCCGGCACGCCGCAAATTTTTGAAATCCGATCAAACCGAATACGGTCACTGCGCAGAAGTCGTGCGTCGGATTGCGTTGGCGCGGCCTGATGTCACTTTCTCGCTGACCCACAACGGCAAAACCGTCGATCATTGGCAGCACACGGAGTTCGCCAAACGCAGTGCCAGCATACTCGGTAGCGAGTTTGCCGATGCCAGACTGGCCGTTGACGAAAGTGCCGGAGCATTGCGCGTGCATGGCTTTGTCGGTTTGCCGACCGCCTCCAAAGCGCGTGGCGATGCGCAGTATTTTTATGTCAATGGCCGCTTCGTGCGCGACAAGTTATTGATGCATGCGGTGCGTGCTGCGTATCAGGATGTGTTGCATGGCGATCGCTATCCATCCTA
Source organism: Glaciimonas soli (assembly GCF_009497155.1). Taxonomy (GTDB): domain Bacteria; phylum Pseudomonadota; class Gammaproteobacteria; order Burkholderiales; family Burkholderiaceae_D; genus Glaciimonas; species Glaciimonas soli. Next base: position 1,161,666 of record NZ_WINI01000001.1, on the reverse strand, counting down.
TGTATTGGCGCTTGATCTAGATCCGGCGCTGGTCGATGTCAACGTTCATCCTTCTAAGATTGAGGTACGTTTTCGCGATAGCCGCGCGGTACATCAATTCATTTATCACGCGGTCAATCGTGCCTTGGCGCAGACTTCGGCAACCTCGCACGGAGCAACGCCTGCGCCGCTGCCCGCGCCTAGTGGGGCAATGCCGTGGGTGCGTGGTTCGCAAGATCACTTGCAGGCGATCTTGACGCCATCATCAGCACAGCCAAACTATCAAACGCCGCAGCATCAAACCTCGTTCGGCGCACAGTTCGGTGTGGCGCAGACCAGAGAAAATTATGGCGCCTTATTTTCCGGGAACGGTGGCGCATCGGTTCCTGCTGTGGCAAGCACGACAGACTATGCGACATTGTCGAACGACGAATTTCCATTAGGTTTCGCACTGGCGCAATTGCACGGTATTTATATACTTGCGCAAAATACCAAAGGTTTGGTATTGGTCGACATGCACGCCGCACATGAAAGAATTTTGTACGAACAGCTCAAAGGCGCGCTCGACGAAAATGCGATGCAAGTGCAACCGCTGTTAATCCCCGTAACGTTCTATGCAGATGCGGTCGAAGTCGGCACGGTAGAAGAAAATCGGCAAACCTTGCAATCGCTGGGTTTTGATATCGCCGCAATGTCGCCAACCACACTGGCCGTGCGCGCGGTTCCGGCTTTATTGAAAAATGCTGATGCCCAAACTCTGGCGCGTGATGTGCTGCGTGATGTCCGTGAATTCGGCGGTTCGCGTGTCTTGGTGGAGCGTCGCAATGAGTTACTCGGCACACTCGCCTGTCACACTGCGGTGCGCGCTAATCGTAGCCTGACCGTGCCAGAAATGAACGCGCTATTGCGCCAAATGGAAGCAACCGAACGCGCAGACCAATGCAACCACGGCCGACCAACCTGGAGCCAGTTAGCCTTATCCGATCTGGATAAACTTTTCTTGCGTGGTCAATGATGCGTAAAAATGCACGTCCACTCGTCATCAGCATCATGGGGCCAACCGCTTCAGGCAAAACTGCCGCGGCATTGGAAATCGCACGTCATATTCCATCTGAAATTATTTCCGTCGATTCCGCCCTGGTCTATCGCGAGATGGATATAGGCACCGCCAAACCAACCAAGGAAGAACGCGCCGCCGCGCCGCATCATCTGATTGATATCATCGAACCGACGCAATCGTATTCAGCGATGCAATTCCGTGACGATGCATTGAAATTAACCGAAGGGATTCATGCGCGTGGCAAGTTAGTATTGATGGTCGGCGGCACCATGCTGTATTTCAAAGCCTTGAAAGATGGCCTGGATGCGTTACCGCAAGCCGATCCAGAACTCCGCGCCAAGCTAGACGCGGAAGCCGCCATCATCGGCATGCCCGCGATGCACGCCAAATTAGCGCAACTCGACCCCATCACCGCCGCACGCTTAAAACCGAATGACAGCCAACGCATACAGCGAGCCTTGGAAATCATAGCGCTCAGCGGTCAGACTATGTCATCGCTATTGACCAACACCCCAGCACCCGAATTGCCATTCGATGTATTGCCAATCGCCTTGGAACCATCCGATCGTAGTGTGCTGCACAAGCGTATTGAGCGCCGTTTTGATCAAATGCTCTATAGCGAGGGAGGCGGAGTGCAGGGCGGTTTGATCGCAGAAGTCGAAGCATTAAGAGCGCGTGGCGATTTGCACCTAGGCTTACCGTCCATGCGTTGCGTCGGTTATCGTCAAACCTGGGAATATCTGGATGGCATGTATGATCTGGCAACACTACGCGAAAAAGGCATCATCGCCACCCGTCAGTTAGCGAAACGCCAACTGACCTGGCTACGCTCCATGCCAGAGCGTATCGTGATTGATTGCACAGGAGATAACGTTAGCCAGACGGTGCTAGATACTGTGGCGAAGGCATGCAGTAACAGATAATGAGAAATAGTGAGTAAATAGTGCAATAAAACGCACAAGCTCGCTTGACAGAAACCGATCACATGCCGCATAATTGCGGGCTTGTTTGGTGATATAGCTCAGTTGGTTAGAGCACAGCACTCATAATGCTGGGGTCGGTGGTTCAAGTCCACCTATCACCACCAACAACATGTTTTAAGACGTCCAAGTACGTACATTAACCCGCCTCTAGCCCCGTGCTGATGCGGGTTTTTTGTTTCTGGAGCGCTTTTAACGTCCGTTGACATCCAAAGTCTTTGGGGGGGTATTATTGGTGGCATATCCCCCAATAGTGAAGACAGGACGCCCCCCAAAAGCCTAAAATCGTTACGCCGCTGACTGATATACAGGTCAGAAATGCTAAACCAAAAGACCAGCCTTATAAAATAGCAGACGGTGGTGGCTTACACTTGGCAGTCATGCCGATAGGCTCAAAACTGTGGCGTATGAAGTTCAAGCAGGCCAACAGGAAAGAAAGCTGGGCGACATATCGAACATTTTAATTTCCTTATGGACATTTTAGTGTCGCCGCGCTCGGCTGACACTCCGTGCGATTCGATGCTGGTTGGGGCGCTGCCTAAACCGAAGACATGAGACGTACGATTTCTTTCCACAAGAAGTTGGCCGCAGGGCTGAGTTTTCGTCCCACGCGAGTTGCCACATAGCGATCGAATGTATTGGCGATCGGATGCCGAATCGGAACCGCCACCACGCGTCCGGCGTCCACCTTTTCTTTTGCCGCCCACTTTGTCATGAATGCTATGCCTAGCCCTTCAGCCGCAAGCGATAATGCGACGGTGAAGAGATCGCAGGTGATTGTTGGCGACACGCTCAGTTTGGCGTCCCAAAACATAGCAGTGACGTAACCCTGCGATGCAAATTTGCCCGACATGAAAATGAGCGGATCGTGCACCAGATCCTCGATGCGCACGGACGTTTTTGAAGCCAGTGAATGACCGACAGGAACAATCGCACATAACGGTTCTCGTTGGAACAGGCGCGCATTCAAAAGGGGATCGCGTGAAGTGCCGACGGAGACGCAGATGTCGGCTTCATCGTCCCTAACCATGCGAATCAGGTCCGGTAACGGGCCAGTACGGATATTAATGGCGATATCCGGATACTTTTGATGGAAACGTTTGAGTACCACTGAAATCAGGCTGCCGACCAGCCCCTCGCCAACCGCCAGCGTGACATGCCCCCGTCGGAGGTCGCGATACTCAGCGAGCTGCATGCGAAAGCGCTTTGCGTGGCGCTCCTGCTCGTGGCCGTACTCAACGGCAGCAAGTCCAATTTGGGTGAGCGAGATACTTCGCCCCCGTCGCGACACCAACGCCAGTCTCAGGTTGCGTTCCGTCGATGCAATCTGACGGCTTATAGTCGATACGTTTACACCCAGAGACTCGGCCGCTTGCCGCATTCCCCCGTGTTTCGCTACCGCACCCAAGTACTCCAGCGTTCGTTCACTGATCCCCTCGTCCTCTGTCGCCATTCGCTTCTCCTGTTGCGTCCAACGCAACATTGTCGCACATTTGGATGTCACATTTTGGCGCTGTTTCTGGCGCATACTGCGAGCTCAACACTGGGGCCAACCGTTGTAGAAGGGTCAACAAGCCGGAGCGGCTGTCGATTCGGACGGCTGACACCCGCGAGAAAACCATAAGAGGAGACAACATGGAGGCCAGCCAAATATTGTCCGGCACGGAGGCTGCAGACGTGCGCGACGGCCCGCAACGCAAATTCTCGGCGATCAGCCCCTATGTATTGCTTTTTGCAGTACTGCTGATTGCGGCGATCGCCACATGGATAATTCCTGCCGGCGAATTCGATCGTGTGATCAAGAATGGCATCAGCTTCGTGGTTCCACATAGCCTCAAGAGTGTTCCTCAGAACGGGATCGGTCTCGGGGCAGTGTTCATGGCAATCTCGAACGGTATGATCGCTTCGGCGCCGATCATCTTTTTGATCCTGTTTACCGGCGGTGCACTGGCCGTGTTGGAGAAAACCGGGGCGATAAAGGCTGCGCTTGGCCGCATTGGCGCTGGATCTAATGCGCAGGATGTCTCGGTTATTGTCACCATCTGCATCATCTTTTCGTTGTTAGGAACCGTCGGCGTAGTAACCAATTCGGTAGTGGCGTTCGTGCCACTGGGGCTCTTGGTCGCACGTTCGCTTGGCCTGCCCACGGTCTTCGGCGTGGCTTTCATCTACCTGGGAACATATTCGGGTTTCAACAGCGGCGTTCTCAATCCGGTAACGACCGGGTTGTCGCAGCGCCTGGCGGAATTGCCCATGTTCTCCGGAATGGGATTTCGCTCCGCGGTGTATGTTCTCTTTGTCATTGCAACGATAGTATTTCTCATTATTAACGTGCGGGCCTATCGGCGTAACCCGGATTCTCAAAGATTCCTGATCGCCGAACAAGACTTCGTCACGGCTGCACCAATTGGGCATGGCACGCGACTGACGCGGCGGCAGATCGCTGCCCTCGGATTCTCCGTTATCGCGCTGTGCAGCTTTGTTTTCGGTGCCGTGGAACTGCATTGGGGAGAGGTCGAAATGATCTCGATGTTCATGATCGTCGCCATCGGCTCAGGTCTTATCTGCAAAATGCGCCCGTCACAGATTGCCGATGAGTTTCTCGCAGGATCGGGCAAACTGGTCCATGGAGCGCTCATCGTCGGTCTTGCGCGCGCGATCTCTACTGTGCTGAGCAACGGAAAGATTCTCGATCCCATCGTCAACCATCTTTCCGACATTCTGGCTCCCCTTCATCCGATGTTTGCCGCCATTGGCATGTTCCTGAGTTCGGCAGTAATGCATATCGCAATCTCGTCAGGGTCGGGAGAGTCGGCGGCACTGATCCCTATTTTCGCGCCGCTGGGAGATGCGCTTCATCTGACGCGCCAGGTCACCGTGCAAGCAGTACTCTTGGGCGAAGGGATTATGAATTGTTTCAATCCCACTTCCGGCGTTTTGATGGCCGTGCTGGCGACTGCACGGATTCCCTACGGACAATGGGTACGTTTCCTCATACCGCTCATCTTGCTGTGGGGTTTCATTAGCATAGCCGCATTGATAGTCGGCGTCCTCATTCAATGGGGGCCGTTCTGAGCGATCGCAGTTTGCGCCCGCGTCGGCGCAGCTGCCGTCTTCATCGTATTCAATCAATTGTTTATAGGGGCACCCAATGTCTTTTAATCTTTTTACATCTCTTACCGATATTGCGCCACATGAGCAGGATCTGACGCGCTTGCGCTATCAGTTACATTGCAACCCGGAACTGGCTTTCTGCGAGAACGAGACCTCGGATCTGGTGGCCGATCGATTACAAGATTATGGTTTTGAGGTTCACAGAAATATTGCAAAGACAGGGTTGGTCGGAACACTCACGGTAGGTGAGGGAAGTCGCTCGATCGGCATTCGGGCCGACCTCGATGCATTGCCGATTAACGAGGCAAACACATTTGCACACGTGAGCCGGAATCCCGGAAAAATGCATGCGTGTGGCCACGATGGACACACGGCAATGCTACTAGGCGCAGCGAAGCATCTCGCCCAAACGCGACGGTTTAACGGCACGGTGAACCTGATCTTTCAACCCGCGGAAGAACGCGGATTCGACAGCGGCGCCAAGCAAATGGTTGCCGAGGGGCTTTTCGAGCGATTCCCGTGCGATGCCGTGTTTGCCTTGCATAACCATCCCGGCAAGCCAGCTGGTACCTTCATGTTTCGCTCGGGCGCTTTCATGGCGGCCGGCGACCGTGTATATATCAAAATTGTTGGCCAGGGCGGGCATGCAGCCAGACCGCATCTCGCCCACGATCCCATCGTCGCCGCGTCGAGCATTGTGATGGGATTGCAGACCATTATTTCGCGAAATATCGACCCAACGAAGGCTGCAGTAATCACAGTCGGGAAATTCGCGGGAGGAGATGCTCCCAACGTGATTCCCGGCCAGGTAGAGCTGAGTTTGAGTGTGCGATCATTTGACCCGGAGGTTCGAGCCTTGCTGAAGAAAAGGATCATCGCGCTTGTGAATTCCCAGGCGAAGAGTTTTGAAGTCGACGCGACCATTGACTATGTGGAAGGGTATCCGGTTGTCAGCAATACCGACGCGGAGACGCGCTTTGCCATCGAGGTCGCAAGGGAGTTGGTAGGGAGCGATGCAGTGAACGACAATATGGAAATGCTCATGGGCAGTGAGGATTTTGCTTATATGTTACAAGTTCGTCCAGGTTGTTTTCTGCGCATCGGAAATGGTCCTGCCGATAATGGGCGGGGCTTGCATAGCCCAAACTACGATTTCAACGACCAGAATCTTACGGTCGGAGCGGCGTTCTGGTCTCGTTTGGTCGAGCGTTATCTCGACCCGGATCGCTCGACTACTTGATGACAACTCCGGGCTTTCGCGTTATACGTGCCCGTTTTCGAGATGGTCGTGTCGAAAGACTCGCTTCTCGGGCGGCCCGGCCTGGCACTAGATACCTATCTGGAACCTCTGTTTGAACTGCAGCATCGTCGACCACTGAGCGCCTGGTATTGGTGCCGACGTCAAATTGACCTGCAACGCCGTTTACTATTTTCGGCATCAATTTTCTGTTGCATTCTTACCTAATAAGGTCCGACAGTAATTGTATAAAAAGCCCGACATTGCTGACGCACTGCCGGGTTTTTTTATAGTCTCAAGCATGGTGCTTTTGATGTAGCCGTAATCTTTGATTATTATGATCCGGACGGCGTGATTCGAACATTTAACTCTTTTCGCCGCATGTAAAGAATCCTAATAGGAACTGATCGACGTTACGCCAAAGACTTGATAGCCGCCTTCAAGCCCATTTCCGCGATCGGCCGCAGTACCGACAGCGTTGGTGCCGTATTCTCAGCAAGAAGCTTGCGGATAGTGACGTGATCGCTGGGACTGTTGATCGATTCGCCATACATCAGCTTTCCGTTGCGCCAACCCAGCACACTGAACGCGTTCGATTCAACTGCGCCCGTCAGCAACCATTCTTCCACACGGTCGATGCGCCCGGCCATCTGCAGCCGGACACCAGCTTGCTGGGTCCAGAACCACGGAACATCCGGTGCCGGCACCGGCGTGCCGGCAATCGTTGCAGAGACCCGGCGCGCATGGTCGGCGGCATTGCCGATCGACTCCAGTCGCGTGGCGCCGCCTTCATCATCGACGAAACGCGCGCAGTCACCGATCGCGAAGATGGCCGTATCCTTGGTGCGCAGGGTGCTGTCGACGAGGATGCCGTTATCGAAATCGAGACCAAAATCGCTTATCCAGCTGCCATTGGCGATAGCACCCACCCCTTGCACCACCAGGTCGGCCTCCACGTACGATCCATCCGACAGCTTGATACGCTCAACCCGACCGGATGGCCCGATGACTTCCTGTACCGTGGCGTTGAAACGGAAAGTCGTACCATTGGCTTCGTGCCGGTTGCGCATGTAGGCTGACGTAAATTCACTCGCGGTTCTGGGCATCGCCCGTCCCGCCGTCTCCATGACCGTCACCGGCAGCCCTCGTTTGGCGGCTGATGACGCCAATTCCAACCCGATGAAACCGGCACCGATGACGCCCACGCTGGTGGCACACGCCAGGTCGTCTCTGAGCGCGGAAGCTTGCTCCAGCGTGTGCAGGTGATGCATGCCAGCCAATGCGGAACCCGACAACCGCAATTGTCGCGGGCTCGACCCCAGCGCCAGCACTAGCGTCGAATAAGTCAGGTTCCCTTTGCTCGTCTCCACCACCTTGCGCTCTCTGTCAATGCACAACAGCTCGCACTCCAGCATCAGGTCGATATTGGCACTGGCGAAAGCTTCATGGCCACGTAGGGTCAATTCCTCAGGACCGCCCGAGCCGTTGATCCACGATTTGGACATGGGTGGACGCTCGTAGGGAACAAAGCTACTTTTATCGAGCACCGTGATCGGTCCGGTGTAACCACGCTCGCGCAGGCCGAAAGCGACGTCGACGCCACCATGGCCAGCGCCGATAATAATGATGCTGTTCATCGCTGCAACTTCGGTAAATGAACCACCATGTTCTCGTGCTCGGGCTTGATGATGATCGCGCACGACAATCGGCTGTTCGGCAGGCGATCAGATGCCGTTGCTTCCAGCATTTCGTCTTCATCGTCGGAGATCTCTGGCAGCGTACCGAGAAACTCTTCGGCAACGTAGACATGGCATGTTGCGCACATCTTCTGACCGCCACATTCGGCGTAGATACCTGAAATCGCGTGCAGCTGTGCGCACTTCATCAGGCTGGTTCCGACCGTGCAATCGATGGTTCTCGACTTGCCGTTGGCTTCTATAAAAATTACGTTAGGCATGATATTCCTCTTCCATCAAGGTAATGACTGTGCATCGTCACGTTCAACGCGCAAGACGCACGCGTAAGTGTTTGAAACCATTCGATTGCAGGGATCGTTCGCGAATTGGTTCTGCAATGGCCTGTGCGTTAGGAAAGCGCGCAAACAATTCCTGGAACAGCATCCAGATTTCACGGCGGGCAATGTTGGCGCCCATGCAAAAGTGGGGGCCACCGGCACCGAAGCTCTGGTGCAGATTGGGATCACGCGTAATGTCGAAATTAAACGGATCTTTGAAAAGACGTGGATCACGGTTGGCCGAGATAAACCACATGCCGATCTTTTGTCCCTGCTTCATCTGGACACCTTTGAATTCGATGTCGCGGGTCAGCACACGGCCCTGATGCTTGATCGGTGTGGCCCAGCGTATGACCTCATCGGCCATCGTCCGCTCGTGTGTGACAGGATCGCTGATGAACAGGCGGCGCTGCTCCGGAAACTGGGTGAACGCCAGCATTCCATGCGATAGTGCGGCCCGCGTGGTACCGCTACCGGCGGCGATCATCAGACCAAAATAGCCACCCAACTCTTCCTTATCGAGCAACTGACCATCGACTCGCACCTGCGCCAGTTCTGAAATCAGATCTTCCTTCGGGTCGAGCAAACGCTTGGCGGCGAGATTGATGCCGTACTCACGCAGTTCCATGACCGCTTGTTGTGGAATTTCCGGTTTGTCGGCATATTCAGGTTCCTGCTCTGAGCGGCCAATCTTGGACAATTCCAGCAGGCGCGGGCGGTCGGCCGGATCAATGCCGACCAGGTCGCTGATGATTTCGAACGGCAGTTTCGCCGCCAAATCGTCGACAAAATCGATCTCCTGACCATCCGAAAATTGCGACACCAGTCGGCGCGCCTGCTCGCGCACGTAATCCTCTAACCGGCCCACCTGGCGCGGCATAAACGCCTTGCTCACCCGTTTGCGGTTCACGGTATGGTCGGGCGGATCGAGCTCGATCAAAGCACCAGTGCCGGGCCTGATCTTGGTGCCCGCATCATGATAAACGCGCACACCGTATTTGCTGCAGAACGTTTCCCAATCCTTGTCTACTTCGGCGATGTCTTCATAGTCCAGCAGTGCCCAAAAGCCTTTGCCACACTCTGGATGTTCGTGCCATGAAATTGGCTGCTCCTTACGCAAAAGTGCGACCGCTCCATGGAAGTCGTCTCTTAGCCAGAAATCGGGATCCGCAAGATTGATCTCGGGCACGCATAAAGTTGTTTGGGGTTCGGACCCTTGTAATAACATTTTTGTCTCCTTGTATTGCCGCCGATGCTGCTTTGTTTTTCATCGGCAGGCATGCTCTTTTTAACGCCATGTTCCGCATCGCACAACATGGCTGAATTGTGTAGTCAGACTCGCGCGGTTCGTTGCAACACTGTCTTCGTTATGGTGTAGGGTTCCAGACTCTGGGCACCGCCTTCGCGGCCGATGCCGCTTTCTTTGACGCCGCCGAAGGGCGTGTCGGCGCCGCACATGCCGAAGTGATTGATCGACAGAACACCACAATCCAGCTCGCGCGTGAAGCGCTCCGCCTCTTCAAGCGAATTAGTGAAGGCATAACCAGCGAGTCCCACAGACAGGCTGTTGGCGAGCGCAATACCTTCGTCCAAATCGGCAACCTGTACACACAGCGCCAACGGGCCGAATGGTTCGATAGACAGCGCCTTGGCTTGCGCAGGTACATCAGCGAGCACGGTCAACGCATAAAAGAACCCATGGTCGCCGATGCGTCGACCGCCCGCCGCAACACGTGCACCGCAGGCCTTGGCGTCTTGCACCAACTCGTCGATCGCCGTGAGGCGCCTGGCGTTGAGAAGTGGCCCCATTTGCACACCTTGCTCGAAGCCGTCGCCCACGCGCACTTCGCTCGCGACCTTGGCAAACGCTTCGACGAAGGCGGCATAGGATTTCTTGTGAACGATGAAGCGCGTCGGCGAAGCGCAGAACTGACCCGCCAGGCGCATCTTGGCGTTGCCTGCGAGCCGGCCTAACGCGGCCGCATCGACGTCGGCGCCGATTAGCACCGGCGCATGGCCGCCGAGCTCCATCAGCACGGGTTTCATGGCCGCAGCCGCGAGTTGCGTTAGATGTTTGCCGATCGGTACCGATCCTGTGAAGGTCACCATGCGAATGACTGGCGAGGCGATCAGTGTCGAGGAAATCATGGCCGGATTGCCGAAAACCAGATTGAGCACACCAGGTGGCAGACCGGCATCAATGAAGCATTGCACGAAGGCGCACGCGGTGCCCGGGGTTTCCTCGGCCGCTTTGATGATCACCGAACAGCCGGCGGCAAGCGCACCGCCGATCTTGCGCGCCGGGGCACCGACCGGAACGTTCCATGGAGTGAAGGCGGCCACTGGGCCGATCGGCAGCCGAAGTATCATCTGCTGCATCTGTGGCCCAGCCGGAACGATGCTGCCGTAGAGGCGCTGTGCCTCCGCTGCATCCCATTCCAGAAAGGCGGTGGCGCGTGATACTTCGTTGCGCGCGTCGGCGATCGGCTTACCTTGTTCTAGCGTGAGAATCTGAGCGATTGATTCCGTACGCTCGCGCACCAGCGCGCAAGCACGTAGCATCAACTGCGCTCGTTGCTGTGGTGGTGTATCGCGCCAGACGCGAAAGCCGTGCTCCGCGGCGGAAAGCGCCAGCGAGAGATCCGCTGGTGTTGCGCCCGGTACGCTGCCAAGGGACGTTTCGCTGCTCGGATTGACGACCTCGGTATAAGCAGGGCGGTCATAGATCCATTGGCCGTCGATGTACAGCCCGATACGCGGATAGGTCAATTCCATGGTGATATCTTTCGTCGTTAGGAAGGGATTTTTCATTTGCAGCACCTAATCGCGCCGATCGGGCGATCGCGTCGTTGAATGGATGATGGTGCATGTGTTGCCGCCAGAAATGGCATCAGCAACGCCGCAACTACAAATTTCTTTTTCATCTGTCTCCCCCTTTGGGTTTTATGGTCGAATATCGGCAGCCAACTACCTGCGACTGTGCTGCCTGGCGTTATCCGATGTCGATAGGTACTAGTATCGCTATCACCCGCAAGCATTGCGAGGATATCGTGCGATCAATTGTCTGGTTTGTTTCGGTTTGGGGCCACTCCCGGCGCTTTTTCCGCGAGTTCCTAACGGAAAATGAATGAATGTGGGAAGCCGAACGGCGAAGGGCTGTTCGTTGACCTGGAAAGCGCAGTGAAAGCGGCAGGGATGAGACGTTTCCGGTGTAACTGAGAGCAATGGCTGACGCTTGGATTTTCCCTTCCCAAAAATATATTTTTTTAGATTCAGGAGCCGCTCATGTCAGACAAGATTCACCCTATTGCAATAGTTGCATCGGAAGCCGATTTGCGAAAGAGGCTCTCGAATTATCCTGAGCCATTCGCTGCTTTGATGGCTGGAAGGGAGAAGAGGCCACTTGGCGACATATTCGGTTTGACCAATTTCGGCGTCAACTTGACGCAACTTTCTCCCAATGCCGTATCCGCATTGCGTCACTGGCATTCAAAGCAAGATGAATTCATTTATATCCTAAGCGGATACCCAACGCTTATCACCGATGAAGGGGAAACGGAGCTGTGCCCTGGAATGTGTTCCGGATTTCGCGCCGCTAGCGGCAATGGACATGTGCTGGTAAACCGCACGCTGGACGATGTGATTTATCTGGAAATAGGGGACAGGACAACGGGAGATTCAGTAACGTACCCAGACGACGATTTACAGGCAGCGTTAGTGGAAGGCGGATTGCAATTCCTGCATAAGGATGGCATGCCATATTGATGGCGATAAGTGCGAATTTATTTCTACGCGTATTTATTATTTCACGTAAGGCCTTGAGGAAACGAGCTGCGTTGCGTTAAGCCCGTTACCCCAAGTCTGTCTTGCGTGAAAATGCAGATTAAAAAAAGAAAAATCCAAGGCCTCAACGGCGCAATTTATTCGCCCGGATTGGCACACCTTTAACACGCTATCGGATACATCTGCACTTCAGCATTGACACTTACATTTAGTTCATCGTGAGGCCGCCATCGACGATCAAATTCTGACCGGCGAACATGCCTGCATCCGGTCCAGCCAGGAACAGCACAGCACCAGCGATATCATTTGGCGCAATATCGCGCTGCACGACGCGCTGGCGCTTAATGTCTTCGCTCTGCTGGCCACGTTCCGCGCCACCAGCCAAGATGCCGTCGCTCTGCGTAAAGCCCGGCGACACTGTATTTACGCGTACGCCGTACGGTCCGAGTTCGCGCGCCAGCGTACGTGTCATTGCGACCACCGCTGCCTTGCTGGCCACGTAGTGCAGGAGACCGGCGGTACCCTTGGACGCGGCCGCGGATGCGATATTGATGATGTTGCCTTCGCGCGCCGATTTCATGTAGCGTGCCGCTGCGCGACAGCAATACCATACTCCCTCGACGTTGACGTTGAACACGCGTTTCCATTCTTCTGGATCGATTTCGTCGAACGCCGTTTTAGCGAGCGTGGTGTAGATACCTGCGTTATTGACCAGTACTGACACGCCACCAGTACGTTCAGCCGCGAACGCCATCAATGCATCAACCTGTGCGGCATTGCTCACGTCTGCGTCGAAGCCCAACGCATCGTGGCCGAGCTTCTTCGCCGCGGCCTCTGAACCACGCAAGTCGGCAATGACTACGCGGCGGCCTTGAGCTGCGAAACGCTCGGCAATTGCGTAACCAATTCCTTGTGCCGCGCCGGTGATCACCACCGCGCCGCCTTTATTTGTCTGCTCCATTTTCTACCTTTCGAATACTCCTCCTGGCACCAACTGCACAGGCTGGAGCGACCAGTCTACACGCGGAAATGCGCTGACGGCTTCTGGAACTGCAACAAAAGAGACAGTGTCCCACCGATTGTTTTAACAGCGATTCTTGCAACGAATTTCTTTTAAATTAACAGACTAAATCGGCTTAACACCATAAGTCCTTGCCCGATAATTTGCCGATAAAGCGCACAGTGAATGTGCCGCACGACATTCACTGTGGAAGCACATTCACGCGCTCACGTTTTGAGCCGCTTTTTGCTTTTCGGTTTCGAATTGTGTGATCAGATCCGACCGTTGCGACAGCAATCACTGCATGCATTCCCCGTTCCTTTTGTCGAATGCAACAAACAGGACAATGCATAGGATCACGTGCTCGCGTTGCAGATTTGGAGCATTCACAATGAAAGCGTCATAACCAAAGTAAAAAAGGCTCAAAAATGCAAGAACAAGAGTTTAGGCTTGGTCGATACCAAGTAGGCGATCAAATTCTGATCGGTCAAATTGAGGGCGATTGCATCAAGGTGGTTTGCGAGCGAGACGAGCTGAATCAGGCATTGGCGGCGGGCGAGCCTGCGAATCAAAACGCAAGACAAATCGCGCTGTCGGATGTAGTCATGCTTCCGCCGGTTGATCCGCATGCCAGAATTTTTGCGGTCGCAGTTAACTACCACGCGCATGGAGCGGAAGCGAACGCGAAACCGCCGGAACGGCCCTTGGCATTTTACAAAGCGCCGACAAATTTCGTTGGTCATAACGGCCTGTTGAATCCGAATCGGGCGTTGACGTCTCGTTACGATTACGAAGGTGAAATCGGCGTGGTGATCGGTAAGCACTGCAAATCAGTTTCGGTGGTTGATGCACTGGACTATGTGGTCGGCATTTGTGCGCTCAATGACGGTTCCGCTCGCGATCTTACGCGGCTTCCTGCCGGTCAGTCGTGGTGGCCAGACTGGACTGCCGCCAAGGGATTGGACGAAGCCTCGGCGCTGGGACCAGCTATCACTTGCGGGACAAAAGCCGTAGACGCGTTGCGTAATCGAAGCCTGACCATCACGACCCGATTGAATGGAGAGGTGGTTCAGGATTGCAGCATGAAAGAAATGATTTTTTCGACAGAGGAAATCATTGCGACTCTGTCCTCATACATGGCATTGCTACCTGGCGACATTATTGCCACTGGCACGCCTGCTGGTGTCGGCATCGCGCGCAATCGCTTTTTGATAAGTGGTGACGACTTGTCGGTGGAAGTAAGTGGACTTGATATTTTACGTGTAAAGGTGGCTTAATCATGAGTACAGTACCAATTAAAATGCACGGTCAATTGGCCGAAAAAATGATGCAGCTGTCGGAAACGTCAGCGGGCACGCCGATGGGGGAGCTGCTGCGCCGGTTCTGGCATCCTATTGCGATTTCTGCAGACGTCGCGCCGGGGAAAGCAAAAAAAGTTCGTCTGTTGAGCGAAGATTTGACGCTCTACCGCAGTGAGGCTGGGAATGCCCATCTGGTCGCGGGACGATGCGCTCACCGATTGACCATGCTGCATACGGGTTGGATCGAAGGTGAAGAAATTCGTTGCATGTATCACGGTTGGAAATTCGATGGTGAAGGAAAATGTGTTGAGCGCCCTGCAGAGCGCAATTGCCGCGAAACGAACATCCGCATTGCCGCTTATCCTGTGCATGAGTACTGCGGCTTGATATTCACTTATCTGGGCGAAGGTGCGCCGCCGGAATTTGATTTGCCGCGTAATTCGGCGTTCGAGCGCACGGATGTCATGCTGTTTCAACGCAAACAGATATGGCCTTGCAGCTGGCTGCAAAATGTGGAAAATTCACTCGATGCTGCGCATGTGAGTTTCGCGCATGTGATGGGTCGGCTAGGTGAGTTCGGCAACGCCATTACCACCGAAGTTCCTGAACTGGCTTATCAGGAAACCGAGGCTGGCATATGTCAAACGGCGACCCGTCGCGCGAGCGCGCAGGTACGCGTAAGCGACTGGACATTCCCTTCCGAGAACCATGTCACGATGCCGGGGATTAGTCCTGGAGATCCATGGATCGAGGTCTCCAATTGGATGGTACCGATCGATGATACCCACGTGATGCGCACCTCGCTCTACGCGGTGCCGCTGGCGAGTGCTGAGTCGAACGAGCGGATCAAAGCCTACTTCAAGGATGTCGGCGACTACAATGCCGCTGATTACCATGATGAGTTATTCGCTGGCGAGTATCCGGCTGATCCATTGATTCGCTTGACAGCAGCACAGGATTACGTGGTTTTGGTCGGTCAGGGTGCGATTGCGGATCGCGTCAACGAGAAGCTCGGTTCGTCGGATTTGGGCATTGCAACGTTACGCCGTATCCTGTTCCGCGAGCTCGATGCGATGCGTTTGGGCACGCCGACGAAAGCATGGCGACGTCTGGAGCGTTCGTCCCAATTGTTCGTCAAAGGCGACATGGTTAAGTAAAACTGTTTCGCCGAATAAGGGGACGAGGCCTCGGCGATTGGCCGAGGCCAGCTCTACACGCTCATCTTGAGCGTGTAGTCATACTTTGGTTCATTTCATATCGCCGATCTGCGGCTTTTTCTACGGCGTTAATGGCGTTGTTCAATGTGTCATGCGCAATCTTGCCTGTCTCGTTCCATCGTGAACTCATCCCGCTACACCGCTTCAGAAAAACATCTACAACCCGACTCCCGATCGGCTATCTGCAAGTGAGACGTTCCGGGGTAATGCCGTTGAATCTGAATTGACATCATCACGACAAACGACGCATGGCAGTGCTCGCCGTGCATAGTCCATAGCGTGACAATGATCGTACGGTCGATACCCAACGTGATCGAGTAAACAATAAAATTTGGAGGTGACATGATGCGAACAATTAAAGCAAGAATATATGCGATTGAGTTTCTGGCGGAGGACATTCTCGGCTTTGATCTGAGACCGATTGATGGTGAGGAGTGGCCGATGGCCATTGCCGGTTCTCACATAGATCTGCATCTTCCTGGTGGCATGGTACGCAGCTATTCATTAGTCAATGCGCAAGGCGAGCAGCATCGCTACGTCGTGTCCGTGAGCCGTGATGCCAATAGTCGGGGCGGCTCGCGCTATCTGCACGAGATACTGCGGGTCGGTGATGTGCTCACCATTTCCGAGCCGCGCAACAGTTTCGCGCTGAAGGAATCGGCAGTGCATTCGGTCTTCATTGCCGGTGGTATAGGCATTACGCCATTATGGAGTATGGTGCAACGGCTGTCGCAGATCGGCGCACCGTGGACGATTTACTATTCTGCACAGAGCCCGGAGCGGGCAGCGTACGTAGCGCAGCTGTCGTCACTGGCCGCTGAAGCCGGCGGCACGCTGCATCTCAATTTCGACGGTGGCCAGAAAGACAGAATGCTTAACCTTCAGCAGATTGTCGATTCCATTCCAGCCGATGCTGACCTGTATTGCTGTGGACCGATCCCGATGTTGCATGCTTTCGAAGCCGCGTGCGAAGGTCGTCATCCGGATACGGTGCATCGGGAGTATTTTGCTGCACCAGCGCCAGTGCAAATGGAGGAGGGGCGCGAAGAGGAGATCATTATCTTTTTGTCGAAGTCCGACAAGACCGTGAAGGTCGGTCCGACCACCACGATACTCGACGCGGTGTTAAATGCGGGTGTAGAGGTTTCCTATTCCTGCATGAGCGGGATATGTCGAGCGTGTGAAACCAACGTGTTGGACGGGCTGCCGGATCACCGTGATCTTGTGCTCAGCGACGATGAGCGTGCGTGCGGCAAGACGATGATGATTTGCTGTTCGCGGGCTAAAACCAAGGAATTGACTCTTGAATTGTGAGAACGTGCAAGCGCGTTACCTCCATCGGGAATGCCTCACCTGGAACGACGACAGAAAACATCTCGGCCTCGCTGATCTGACTGGCCCTTCAAGGCCATCGAATAGGCCTTCGCAGCTTGGCCGCCTTCATCGATCTTCAATCAGTCATTCGCGGAAAAATTTTCGAGCGTAATGCCAAACAGAAACAAACCGGACAATTGATCGCACTAGATCCTCGCAATACTTGCTGGTGGTAGCAATACTACCTAGCAACAAAGGACAACGCCGCGTAGCACGGTCGTAAGTAGTTTGTTGATGGCACAGAATTTGAGGAAGCCCAGGCAATAACCACCTTCGTCCTCTAAGAGATGCAACATCACGAAGCAACGCGGCATTGCCGATCGATGCAGATGATCACAAGAAGTGCATCCTCCTCTCCATCGAGAGGGAACGAAGGTGGCAATGAATGAAGCAATATTAAAAATAAAATAATTACGAATTAGACAGGAGACAAAATGAAAGTGCTTAAAGCAACAATTCTAATGGGTTCCGTGATGGCATCGACGGCGCTGCACGCGCAATCAAACGTTCAAATTTACGGGATTGTCGACGTTGGGGTCGAATATGTAAATAAGGCACAAGTTAGCAGTACGGGCACCGCGACCGGAAGTTTGGCTAAAGTGACATCAGGAAACGCAGCAGCTTCGCGATTCGGATTTCGCGGTCGGGAAGACTTGGGGGACGGATTGTCAGCAGTCTTCGTATTGGAGAATGGCTTTTCGGCCAACAACGGCACTCTTGCCAATAACGGACGCCTTTTTGGGCGCCAATCTTACGTTGGCCTGGCAGGTAAATTTGGTGAGTTGGACGTGGGGCGAGAGACGACTCCGATATTTGATTTTGGCGCGCTCTACGACCCTATGATTCCCGCACGCTTTTCGGCGCTTACGTTGGATGCCGCCTTCGCCAGTCGCGCCGATAATGCGGTCAGATACGCGGGGAAATTTGGCGGTTTGACTCTCAGTACTCTATATAGCTTTGGCTTTGACAGTACTATCGTCAACGGCGGTCAAATCCCAGGCGCATTCCAGGTAGGAAAGGAAACGTCTGTCAACGTCAACTATCAGCTTGGAAATGTGTTGGCTGGCGCGCTGTACGATCGTCAAAATGGCACTTCAATTGCCACTGAGCAGAATACCGATGAGCGAATGGCACTGGGGATAAGCGCTGACTTTAATCCAGTAAAGTTATACGCAGCATATCAGCGGCGAAACACGCGTACGGCACCAATCACCGCAACGACGAATCTGTTCTGGGTTGGCGTGTCATACAATCCTATCCCCGCAGTGACATTGGATGCCACAGCATATTCTTACGATCCTGCCGGCCCCTCGAACCGAACTGGAATGTACTCGGTCCTTGGTAGTTATGCACTTTCAAAACGAACCGATATTTATACGGTGTTGTCGGTAATGCGAAATCAGGCAAAGGCTGTAATGGCGTTGGACGGAACCGTCAATCCTGGTGATGGTCAGACAGGTTTGCAGTTTGGGATACGCCATCGTTTCTAATCACGTTGGCGCTGCAAGAAAATTGTAGCGCCATTTTGTACTTTGAGAGCGGACGAGAATGGGGCAAGGTATGGTCGCCGACTGGTCAAATTGATCGCGCGATTTTACGTCCACGGACGGCTTGGTGACGATGGAATACGCATCAATATCGCGGTTAGAATCGGCGGCAGACAAGATCGCACGCTTGTACCTGTTCAACTCACGGTTTCATCCACTCTTGATAATGTATTTGACGCACCGTCATTATGCGCCAATGGTATGGAAGCTCGCTCTTCAGAGCGGTAAGTTTACAGTCGAGATTCCTCAACCCCCCAGGCAGTGAACATCGCTTCCAAGACACGTTCATGAAGCGTCGCCGCCATGTTACACTCAGCTAACATACTCTCATCGAATATTTCCTTAAGTGCATCTGATATAGCGATTTTGTCGTGGCTCGAAATGGCAGCTTGTTGATCGCTAGATGATGTTCGCATTACACGGTCGGGCGACCGATGCAACGGGGAAATCGAAACTATTGGCCCTAACTTGTTCTGATATGGAAAACACACTGGTCCGGCTGACGATTTCGCAATCTGAACTCTTTGCTAACTGGCCAGCCGCAGCTATCTTGCGGCTAGTCCAGGCGGCTGAAGTAGTTACAGTCGAAGAAAACACTGTTATCCATCGGACGCATGACGTGCCGACCTACCTATATTTGCTTGCGACCGGCTCGATGCATTTGATAAGGGACATGCCATCGGGCCGCAACTTTACGGCTGGAATGCATCTCGCCGGGGAGTTCCACGGTATTGGACCAGTAATTACGCGGTCACCGCATATTTATACCGCAGAATGCAGAGAGAAAACCGTGCTCGTCCGTATCCCCGGAGATCTACTGCGCGACATGATGATACATGACGGGGCACTTGCGTGCTCATTAATGAGCGCTATGGTGAGTCGTCATCGCGGAGCGTTGAGTCGATATGAAGGCGCTGCAGTGCTATCGACTCGTGCAAGAGTGGCAACCCTTCTCAACTCTATCTATGTGAGAAGCGCTCGTGGCGGCCGTGCGTCGTCAATTAACCTATCCCAAGAAGAAATTGCATCGATGCTTGGTACCCGTCGTCAGGTTGTCAATAGAGTATTACGCGAAATGGAAGCAGAGGGCGCAGTTCATGTTCAATATGGCCGAATCGAAATCAGTGACATCGCTAAGCTTGAAAAGATGACAGAGCATTTTGAGTAGTGTCTGAGTGCTACGAACGCTGAATGTCGTTCTTGTATTGTCAGAGTGAATATTTCACCCATATGCCATGTCGAGCCCGACTTGCGCAGCATTCTAGATGTCGCGCAGGTCAAGGTTCGGCCGGAAATAACAACGCAGCTCGCAGCAGCTGTCTGGCTTTTATCCACGAAACATTCATGAAAATTGCCCGCTGCCCCATCTGTTGGCGGCAACTTCAACCTTAATTGTGCTAATGCTACTCAACGGTGCAAGCCATTGACGACGACTCGAAGTGCAACAAAAGAGACAGTGTCCCGCCGATTTCATTCCCTCACTTTTCTTGCGGCAGATATGATTGATTCGACTGCCGAAGCAGCCTGACGCAATAAGTTCCTGGAAGATAATTCGGTGGCAAAATCGCCCGCAAATGGGCCGCACTAAGTGAGACTTTCTCATGCTGACCGTGGTTAGCATGACGTCACAATTGGTCGCGATTCAAACTATAAAATTATAAAACCAGGATATGGAGATAGATATCAATGCAAAAAAATTTTTCAAGATGATGTGAGCCGTGCTGCTGACCGTCAGTTGTCGGCACTGACGCGATGTTGACTAGGCTGTCGATCTTTGCGGACTCATCTCCCACCATCGAAATCCCTCGTTGGGAAACGGTTTGCCATGCAAGCTAGTGGCGAAATGGGTTTAGAGAACGTGGGGAGAATTGCATCAACGATAACAGCTTGCGAATTCAAGGCGAACTCACGGCTGTCATCTGGAGTGTAGTGCTCACGGCTTAAGGCATTGGTGCATGATAGAGCGGGTTGCAGCAGAATCACCGCTACTGAAACATGGGTCGAATGACTATTGGTCTTTCGATAAAACGGAAATAGGTGACTGGGGAGTACCGACCAGAAACTACTGAATTGCCATATTGACACCAAAAATAGATCGATAGGCAAGGAGACAAAAATGACTAGAGATATACATACTTTCGAGATTTTTTTCGATAACGTCCGACGTTTCGTGCGCGACAAGCCATTTCTAAAAGAAGCCGAAACCGAGCGGCCAGACAACGTGCCCACCGTACTGGTACAGGACATTCGCGAGTGCGATTTGTTCGGATGGAGTTCCGCAAAAGTCTACGACAGTGCGGAGTTGATTATCGAGGAATTGGCTATGGCTGCATTCGAGATACTGCGCTGTGCCGTCGCTTTTCTGCAGGCATCTTCGTCACCGCCATCTGGGCGGAACTCAAGCCGCGTTCAGCGTACGTAAATTGCGCTCGTTAGCCGTCCCGCAAAACATGGGAAGTTGTCTGTATCGACAACCGCTCGTTTAAATCGAATCTTTAGTCATTAGTCAGTAAGGATTATATGTACACTTCTCAAACCTACCCTTCAATCGCGGCTGGGCTTTTGCCTGACGAAATCGAGCGGACTTATCGCAAGGTGGCTCTTCGGATAATGCCGTTTCTCGTTCTCTGTTATTTCGTCTCCTACATTGACCGCGCAAATATCAGTTTCGCCAAGCTTCAATTCATGAGCGATCTGGGCTTTTCCGAGGCGGCCTATGGATTCGGCGCAGGGCTTTTCTTCATCGGCTATTCGCTGTTTGAAGTTCCAAGCAATATCATGATGCAGCGCGTCGGTGCGCGCCGTACGCTGCTGCGCATCATGGTTCTCTGGGGATTGATTTCAAGCGCCCTGATGTTCGTGAGCTCGCCGTTTCAATTCTACGTAATGCGCTTTTTGCTGGGCGCTGCTGAGGCTGGATTTTTCCCGGGCGTCATGTTTTATTTAACTTATTGGTTTCCGGCCGCGCGTCGGGGACGCGCGACGGGTTTCTTCATGATGGGTGCCGCCGCGGCAGGTGTCATTGGCGGACCGGTATCCACCGGGCTTATGGTTCACCTGGCTGGGCTGCATGGTCTGCATGGCTGGCAATGGTTGTTCCTGCTCGAGGGTGTACCTGCAGTCATTCTGGGTATCGCCGCATTCTTTTTCCTCAGCGACCAACCCAAGGATGCGAAATGGCTGACCGCGCGCGAGAAAGCTATTGTCCTCGGTGACCTCGCGGCGGAAGAAAAAGGAACAACACGCAGTGGACACGGACTGCTTGAAGCATTGACGAATGCCAAAGTCTACGTTGGCATCATCGTGTATTTTTGCATAGTGGTATCGTTTAACTCTATCGTGCTTTGGGCGCCAACCATCATCCGCGAAGTTGGCGTGAAGGATTTATTTAATGTCGGATTGATGTCCAGCATAGTTTTTCTGGCTGGCGGGGCAGGCACCTATTTCGTAGGCTATAGCTCTGACCGTAACATGGAGCGCCGCTGGCACTTCGCCGCGTGTTGCGCCGCCGTTGCCCTGTGCTTTGCACTTTTGCCGCTAGCGTCTCACAACATACCTATTGCCATTACGCTGCTCTCAATCGCGGCTGCGGCATCCTACGGTACTTATACGGTGTTTTGGACCATCCCTGCAACTTTCCTGCCTGGAAACACTAAAGCCAGCGGTATTGCTCTGATCACCAGTGTGGGAGGCATTGCGGCATTTGTAAGTCCAACTTTGGTTGGCTGGATGAAAACCAACACCGGAAGCATTTACCTCGGACTAACGCTAATGGGTGGAATCACTTTGCTTGGCGCTGTTATTTTGTTGATTGCAATTCCGGCAAACAAATCATCCAACAGGACTACGAAATAATTTGTTTGTGCGAGCGAGGCGAGCTGAATCCGGCCTTGGTGCTAGCCGGTGTCGGCATCGCCCGCAATCGTTTTTCGATTTTATTTTCCATCTGATGAGGCTGATCGAAAAATTGGCCTCATAAGTATCTATCCAAGTTTTCGCGCCAAATCTTCAGCTCGTAAGTGGGTATAGCGCTGGAGCATCTGGAGCGCTTTATGTCCCGTAACACTGGCGATTTCCAATACGTTCAAACCGCGCTCAAAAAGTCGGCAGGCCTTCTCGTGACGCAAATCGTGAAAACGCAAATCCATCATAAATATCGCGTCAGAATTGACATTTTCGAGGTACAGATCGAATCCCGTAATAGCGCGTTAATCTTTACCATTTAATGGAGGCATTTTTTCTCTGGAGTGACTTCGGCTCTATATCCGCATTGCTACACCAAAGCCTCTTGCCTGGCACCGAGGAGGAGTTGAGCACCTTGCAAAATTTGACGCCTCAAGCACTGGCGGCGCAATTGGTGCCGTTACCGCATCGAGAATATTCAATTTCTTCGATTATGGAAGATGGTCGTCTGGAGTTGTTGGTGCGCCGTATGGAATATCCCGATGGACGCCCGGGCCTGGATTCCGGCTGGTCGACTGAACATGCGGAGTTGGGTGCGAAGATTGCCTTGCGTGTGCGCGACAACCGCAGTTTTCATGGTCCGGATGATGAGCGCCCGATGATACTGATCGGTAACGGCACCGGTTTGGCGGGTTTGCGCGCGCACCTTAAGGAACGAGTCCGGCGCGACTATATGCGCAATTGGTTATTGCTTGGAGAACGCTCTCGCGACAGTGATTCTCTTTACGCAAATGAAATTTCGGATTGGCAAAAGCAAGGCGTACTGGAGCGTACCGATCTGGCGTTTTCCCGCGATCAAACACCGCGCATCTAAGTGCAGGATCTCTTGCGCGCAGCGGCGATACCGTTGCAGCAGTGGGTTGAGCTGGGTGCTGCAATTTATGTTTGCGGCAGCTTACGCGGCATGGCAGATGGTGTGACAGCGGTACTCAATGCTGTGTTGGGAGAAGAACAGCTCAACGATCTGGCATCCCAAGGCCGTTATCGATGGGATGTGTATTAAAAATCCTGACGTCCATAAATCATCCGACGCAATCAAACCAGAAAAACTTGGCAACACGCTTGTTCAGGATTGATGCAATAAAGCCAATTGGCTGGTGAACCAATACCAAAATGCGTATCTGATACACGAAAAAATTCATTTGATAGTCATCAGTTTCTCTCCTAGTATGGTTCGCACACATTCTCCCAAAACTTTTATATATCAAAAACTAAGACCGGAGAATAGTGCTGTCGGACAGATCAGGCGCAACGATCTGCGCCGCATGAAAAATGCCGATAAATTCACGGAGACAAGCAATGAAAATAACACGCAGAACGGTATTGAGCGCAGCTATTTGTCTGGGATTGGGGTTTGGAATTGCTTCCAGCGCCTACGCCGATAAGGCTTTGGTACTGGGATTCTCGCAGGTAGGCGCAGAGAGTGAATGGCGCACCGCGAACACGGCATCGATCAAGGATGCGGCGAAAGAGGCTGGCGTCACATTGAAATTTGCCGATGCTCAGCAAAAACAAGAAAATCAGGTCAAAGCGATCCGTTCGTTCATTGCACAAAAAGTCGACGTCATCGCGTTTTCTCCGGTAGTCGAGTCCGGCTGGGATACTGTACTGGGCGAAGCGAAAGCCGCCAAAATCCCGGTGATTCTGACCGACCGCGCCGTCGACTCCAAGGACAAATCGCTTTACGTGACATTTATCGGCTCCGATTTCGTTGAAGAAGGCCGTCGCGCCGGTCGTTGGCTGCTGGAACGCGCCAAGACCATGCCTGCCGGAGATATCAATATCGTCGAACTGCAAGGCACCGTCGGCTCCGCGCCGGCGATTGACCGCAAAGCCGGTTTTGCCGAAATCATCGCCGCAAATCCGCACCTGAAGATCATCCGCTCGCAGTCCGGCGATTTCACTCGTGCCAAGGGCAAGGAAGTGATGGAAGCTTTCCTCAAAACCGACGGCAAGAAAATCAATGTGCTATACGCGCACAACGACGACATGGCGATAGGTGCGATTCAAGCCATCGAAGAAGCCGGCCTGAAGCCAGGCAAAGATATTTTGGTGATTTCGGTTGATGGCGTCAAAGGTGCATTTGAAGCGATGATGGCAGGTAAGCTGAATGTCACCGTCGAATGCAGCCCGTTGCTGGGACCGCAGTTGATGAAGGTCGCCAAAGAGGTTGCCGCCGGCGAGACCGTGCCTAAGCGGATCACGACTGAGGAAGGGGTGTTCCCGGCGGAAATCGCGGCCAAGGAATTCCCTAACCGGAAATACTAAAGGTCGATCCGAATGGCAGCGCGGAGACGGTATTTCCGCGTTGCTGTATTTGTCGTGATGGCATGCTTGTATGTGCCGCCATCTCACGTGAAAATCTGAGGGTCGCAGACGGATGAGTACAACGGTAACGGGCACTGCTGGCGAGATGCCAGCCGGTGTCGCTCCAACTTTGGCGCTAAACGGTATTAGCAAGGCATTTGGCGGCGTAAAAGCGCTCAGCGATGTCGCCTTGCGTCTTTATCCCGGTGAAGTTCATACCCTGATGGGGCAGAACGGCGCGGGCAAATCCACTCTCATTAAAGTGCTGACCGGTGTCTATACGCCCGATCGCGGGCAGATACTCTTACATGGTCAGCCAGTACAGCCGGGATCGACGCTGGAGGCGCAAGGCCTGGGCATCAGCACTGTGTATCAAGAGGTTAATCTCTGTGCAAATCTGTCGGTTGCTGAAAATATCTTTATTGGCCGTTATCCTAAAAAATATGGCGCGATAGACTGGAAGGCCATGGAGTTGCAAGCGCAGCGCTTGCTCAACGATTTGCAGATCAGGATCGATGTCACAGCGCCGCTATCCAGATATCCCCTGGCGATCCAGCAAATGGTGGCAATTTCACGCGCGCTGAGCATTTCAGCCAAGGTACTGATTCTCGATGAACCCACTTCCAGCCTTGATGACGCCGAAGTAAAATTGCTGTTCGATGTTTTGCGCAAGTTGCGCGAGCAAGGCATGGCGATTCTGTTCGTGACGCATTTTCTGGAACAAACTTACGAAATATCCGACCGCATTACGGTATTGCGAAACGGCGTGCTGGAGGGAGAATACCTGGCCAGCCAGCTCAGCCGGCTGGATCTGGTCAACAAGATGGTTGGTGCGCAAACTTCGCCGTTGCAAGGTCTGGATGCGATCGGCGATCACGTTGAGCCAAACACCGCCGATAATTCGGGGACCGTCTTGCAGGCCAGAGGATTGGGGCGTCGCGGAGTGTTGGCGCCGCTGGACCTGGAT
Organism: Glaciimonas soli; assembly: GCF_009497155.1. Taxonomy (GTDB): domain Bacteria; phylum Pseudomonadota; class Gammaproteobacteria; order Burkholderiales; family Burkholderiaceae_D; genus Glaciimonas; species Glaciimonas soli. Next base: position 1,135,823 of record NZ_WINI01000001.1, on the reverse strand, counting down.
CTGCACAGCGGCGAAGTGTTCGGTCTGTGTGGCTTGCTCGGTTCGGGCAGAACCGAAGTGGCACGACTACTGTTCGGCGCAGACAAAGCCGACAGTGGCACCATACAGATAAAAGGCAAGATTGAAAAACTTCTTTCGCCGCGCGATGCGATCGCTGCCGGCATCGGTTTTTGCTCCGAAGATCGGAAAAAAGAAGGTGCGATATTGGAATTGTCGGTACGGGAGAACATCATTCTGGCACTGCAGGCACGCGCTGGCTTGCTGCGCGTCATTCCACGTAAACGGCAACAGGCGTTGGCAAACGACTATATCAAATGGCTGGGCATAAAAACCCCCGATATCGAGACACCGATCAGCTCGCTGTCTGGCGGTAACCAGCAGAAAACCTTGCTGGCGCGCTGGCTTGCTGTCAATCCGGCCATGCTGATTCTCGACGAGCCGACGCGTGGGATCGATGTGCGTGCCAAGCAAGAAATAATGGATTACGTGATCGCTCTGTGTCGTAAAGGCATGACGATTCTGTTCATTTCGTCCGAAATTTCGGAGGTATTGAGAGTTAGCGACCGCATGCTGGTGCTGCGTGACCGTAAAGCTTGTGGCGAATATCGTCGTGGTGAACTGGATGACGATTCGGTGCTAGAGGTGATTGCCGGGGAGTGCCAATGAGCATTCCATTGAGCCATGACAGCGTTAAGAAATCTGATCTGGCGGCATCAACAGAAACAAGAACAGGCTACGCACCTTTGAAACAGTTACTGTTATTTTTACGGCATCCTTTGTTCCGGCCACTGGCTGCGCTGGCATTGCTGCTGGTAGTGGATTTGTTCATGATCCCGGGATTTTTCCATCTGGAATGGAAGGACGGACATCTCTATGGCAGCCTGATCGACATCGTCAACCGGGCTGCTCCTTTGATATTGACTGCACTCGGCATGACGCTGGTCATCGCCACACGCGGTATCGATATCTCGGTCGGTGCAGTGGTGGCGATTTCCGGTACCGTCGCCGCCTTGCTGATCGGCGGCACGCTGCAAATGCATAACGGCGTACCGGAATATGTCAGCCGCATACCGATGGTGTGGGCCATCGCGGCGGCGCTCGGAGCGGCAGTCTTGTGCGGCATATGGAATGGGTTTCTGGTTTCCACGCTGGGCCTGCAACCGATCATCGCCACTTTGATCCTGATGGTCGGTGGCCGTGGGTTGGCGCAGTTGCTGACAGACGGCCAGATCATCACGGTTTACTACAAACCGTTTTTCTATATCGGCAGCGGCTACCTGTTTGGCTTGCCGTTCTCCCTGTTTATCGCTGCCGGTGTTTTTCTGGGAGTTACCATTCTCATGCGCAAAACGGCGCTGGGCCTGTTCATTCAGGCTGTCGGCATCAATCCTATGGCCTCGCGGCTGGCGGGTATACGAACCGGGGCACTGATATTTTTCGTTTACATGTTTTGCAGCGCCTGTGCCGGCGTGGCCGGGCTGATGATCAGTTCCAATATTAAAAGTGCGGATGCCAATAATGCCGGTTTGTTGATGGAACTGGACGCTATTCTGGCGGTGACCCTCGGCGGCACCTCTTTGGGTGGCGGCAAATTCAGCCTGGTCGGCAGCGTTATCGGCGCTTTGATTATCCAGACGCTGACATATACGATTTACTCAATGGGAGTGCCGCCGGAAGTTAATATGGTGGTGAAAGCTGTGGTGGTGTTTGCGGTATGTCTGTCGCAATCGCAGGAATTCCACCACTTGATGCCGCGCTTGTTTGGCGGTGCGGGAAAGAACAGTCATTCGACCGGTAAAAAATGATGAAAATACTCCGTTCCCTGCCTGAGTCATCCTACTTCACTTCAATGGTCACAGTTGCGTTGCTGTTCGTAATGTTCGGCCTTGGATCCATCTCTTATACTGGCTTTTTTTCCTTGCAGGTGGTGCTCAACCTGTTGATCGATAACGCGTTCTTGCTAGTGATTGCCATTGGCATGACTTTCGTGATTTTATCTGGAGGAATTGATCTCTCGGTCGGTTCCGTGCTGGCGCTGACCACGATGATTTCTGCTTATATGCTTCAGTCCTGGCACTGGCCGCCATTGTTGGTGATTGCCTGTGTGTTATTGATTGGCGCCAGCTTCGGCGCCGCGATGGGAGCACTGATTCATTTTTTTAAACTGCAGGCATTCATCGTCACGCTGGCCGGCATGTTTTTGGCACGCGGGCTTTGCTATCTGATCAGTATCAATTCCATCACTATCGACCAGCCCTTGTATGTGGCCCTGTCGCAGGGCCGGATTGGAATTTTCGGGGCTTTCGTTTCGCCCAGCGTGCTGATCGCCATGATGATGCTGGCACTGGCCATTTATCTTGCGCATTACACCCGATTCGGGCGCGCGGTCTACGCTATCGGCGGCAATGAGCAATCGGCATTGCTGATGGGCTTGCCGGTCGGACGCACCAAGGTGATGGTCTACGCTTTCAGTGGTTTTTGCGCTGCGCTGGCTGGCGTCTTGTTCTCTTTCTATATGCTGTCCGGCTACGGTTTGCATGCGCAAGGCACTGAGCTGGATGCGATCGCGGCAGTGGTGATCGGCGGCACCTTGCTCACGGGAGGCTATGGTTATGTTGCCGGCACCCTGACTGGCGTCTTGATACTCGGCTTGATTCAGACCCTGATTGCATTCGATGGCACGCTCAGTTCGTGGTGGACAAAAATTGTTATTGGCGTGCTGCTATTTGTTTTTTGCATGGCGCAACGATTGATGTCTTTAGGGGCGAGCAGGAGCGGAACTGCAACGCCCGCGGTCGACTGATAGGCAGGCCGGGTTAGCGTGACAAGTCATGACATCGCTCCTTACGCTAGGAGCGGTGCTTCAGACCCATTTGCCCAACTTTTTTAAAGACGTTGAAGTAAGTACATTAACCCGCTTCTAGCTCCACGCTGATGCGGGTTTTTTGTTGTTTGATATTTTAATGTCGATTTGCATCCGGCTAAATGAAATCGCAATAAGCAACCCGGTGTAGCTTCGGCATCCAGGACGACTTTAGTTGCCGGGTAAAACTCACAGCTAAGCTGTTTTTGAAACCCAATCTTGTCGCTTGTCCTCTTCAATTTCAAGTAGCTCGCAAAATGAGTCGATATAAAAACGTTGATTCTTCAACTTTTTTATGTGGAGTTGGCAGGAAGCACGTTAACTCATGTGACTGAAAAAATTGCCGCTCGTATCCCTATTCGCTAGTGGGCGTGGTTGGTTGCGTGGCCATCAAACCTTTTACTTGCACTTTACGGATAGTGAATGCAGGAACCGGCTAGCCCGCCTAAAGCGAGAGTGTGATTATGCATGCGTGATCAGACAAGTAGAGGGGCGGCTATGAAAGGTTTGCAAGGGAAGACTGCGATCGTTACCGGTGGTGCCACTAAGATCGGCGCAGCTGTTGTCGAGGTTCTGCGGCAGGCGGGTGTCAAGGTCGCGGTGTTTGACATTGATAGTGTCGGTGGTGCCAAGGCGGTCGCGCAGGATGGCGAGGCTACGCGTTTCTGGGCGGTTGACATTACCGATGACGCACAGGTGACACAAGGCGTTGCCAATGTCGCTGCGCACTTTGGGCGGATTGATTTTTTGATCAATCTCGCGTGTACCTACACGGATGGTGGAATCGATGCCATTCGCTCCGATTGGCAGCAGGCGCTCAACGTGAACGTGATCAGTGCCGTGATGATGGCGCGTGCAGTACGTGCCGAAATGGTCAAGGTTGGCGGCGGGGCTATCGTTAACTTCACGAGTATTTCATCTAAGGTTGCGCAGACCGGCCGTTGGTTATATCCGGTTTCGAAGGCAGCATTGGTACAAGTGACGCGCGGCATGGCGATGGATTTGGCGGGTGACCGCATACGCGTTAATTCGGTATCTCCTGGATGGACCTGGAGTCGCTTGATGGATGAACTCACTCACGGTGACCGGGCCAAGACCGATGAGGTCGCCGCCGCTTATCACTTGCTCGGTCGGGTAGGTGATCCGGAGGAGGTTGCTCAGGTGGTGGCTTTCCTGCTTTCTGATAATGCGAGTTTCGTGACCGGCGCCGACTATGCCGTGGATGGCGGTTATTCGGCAATGGGGCCGGAACAAGCAGTTCCGGCAATCCCGCGTTTGATGAGTTAATGGGTTTTGTGTGAATCGAGGAGACACTCGATCGCAAAAGGTAGGACGATAAAAATGACAAACTTAGGAGAAATAACATGCGTCGTATTGCAATCGTAGGTGGCGGGCAGGCAGGACTGCCGTTGGCCTTAGGTCTATTAGCCAAGGGCTATCAAGTGACGGTAGCGACTAATCGCACTCCCGACGACATTCGCGGTGGGCGCGTGATGTCGAGCCAATGTATGTTTGACGCGTCGTTGCAGATCGAGCGTGATCTCGGCATCAACCAATGGGAAAGTCAGTGTCCGACTGTTGATGGCATAGGAATGACGGTCCCACATCCAGAACTGGCCGGTCAAAAGCCGATTGATTGGAGTGCCAAACTTGACCGCCCTGCACAAGCGGTAGACCAACGGATCAAGATGCCGGTGTGGATGGAAGAGTTTGAGAAGCGCGGCGGCAGGTTGCTGATTGAGGACGTGGGAGTGCAGGAACTGGAGCGTCTGGCCACTGATCACGACCTGGTGATACTGGCGGCTGGTAAGGGAGAAGTCGTGAAGCTGTTTGAGCGTGACGCTACGCGCTCCCCATTCGACAAGCCGATGCGCGCGCTCGCCTTAACGTACGTCAAAGGTTTGGAGCCCAAGCCGGATTATTCACGCGTCGCCTTTAATCTGATTCCAGGCATCGGCGAGTATTTTGTATTTCCGGCTCTTACCACCACTGGTCCTTGTGAAATCATGGTATTCGAAGGCGCGCCTGGCGGACCGATGGATTGCTGGCGCGATATCAAGACGCCCCAGCAGCATCTGGCTCAAAGCGTCAAGTTGCTGGAAACGTTTCTCCCTTGGGAGGCCGATCGCGCCAGGCATGTTGAGCTGACTGATGCCAATGGCATCCTGGCGGGCAGCTTTGCACCTACGATTCGCAAGCCAGTACTCACCCTGCCTTCAGGGAAGATCGTGTTTGGTCTTGGCGATGCCGTGACCGTCAACGATCCAATCACCGGGCAGGGCGCGAACAACGCTACCAAGGCCAGTAAGGTTTATCTCGACGCGATATTGGCACGCGGCGAACAGCCGTTCACCCGTGCATGGATGGAACAGACTTTTGAACAATTCTGGAACTACGCGCAGTACGTCGTTACCTGGACCAACACGCTATTGATGCCACCGCCGCCACATATCCTGAATCTGCTCGGAGCAGCGGGCCAATGTCCACCGTTGGCCAGTGCCATTGCGAATGGCTTTGACAATCCACCTGATTTCTTTCCATGGTGGACCGACCCTGTCGCGTGCGCTCAGTTCATTGACGAAAACATGCATGTCACTGAGTCGCTGATCTGAGGAGTTTTCATGCAAACCGCTATCTACAATCGGTCTGCCGTGGCGTCGCCAGCTGACGTCTCTGGTGTCCACGCATTGAAGGAAGGTAACTCCCCTTTGGACGTGAAGGCATTGCGAAATGCGTTAGGTGCTTTTCCTACCGGTATTGCAATCGTGACTACACGCAACGCCTCCGGGCGTGCGGTGGGGTTAACGATCAATTCTTTTGCATCACTTTCGCTGGATCCGCCGCTGGTGTTGTGGAGCCTGGTCAATCGCTCGCCGAGTCTGGCCGCATTCAACGAGAGCGATTATTTCTGCATCAATGTACTTGCCTCCACCCAGACCGAGTTGGCGAAATGTTTTGCGAGTTCGGCGGTGCCGGACAAGTTCCAAAACGTGCAGGCATATGACAGTGTTGAAGGGATACCTGTGATTCCTGGTTGCCTGGCGAGCTTCGTCTGTGCCCGAGAACAAATGCATCCCGGTGGTGACCACACGTTGTACGTCGGTCGCGTGCTGCATTACTTCGTCGAAAGCGGGGAACCTGCAGTTTTCCATCGAGGTCAGTTCACCAACCTGCATCCCTCGCAGTCATGAGCGAGCGCATCGCAGAACATGCGTCAGCCAAACCAAGCCAATCTCGATTCGGAGAAAACAACATGAATACGTCACCCTTGTTACCAGTAATTAATGCTCTTGCTAGCGGCGCACTCAAAATCATTGATTTGACGCAGACACTCAGTCCGCAGACTCCTGTGCTGCAACTTCCGCCGCAGTTCGGCCAATGCGCGCCATTCCAGTTAGAGGAAGTGTCGCGCTATGATGAGCGTGGGCCAGCCTGGTATTGGAATAATTTTTCCTGCAACGAGCATACCGGCACGCATTTCGATGCGCCTGTCCATTGGGTGACAGGCAAGGATCTACCTGAAAATGCCACTGACACTGTGCCGGTGTCGGATTTCCTGGCGCAAGCGTGCGTGATCGATTGCAGCGCTGAAAGTGCGGAGAATAACGACTTTTTGCTGACGATAGCGTTCCTGAAAAAATGGGAAGACAAGCATGGCCGGATTCCCGAGCGCTCTTGGGTGTTGATGCGTACTGACTGGTCGAAACGTGGCACGCCTGAGGCCTACCTCAATATGCGCGAGGACGGCATGCATACGCCGGGTCCAGATCCAGAGGTGGTGCAATGGATGATAGAGGAACGACAGGTATTGGGGTTTGGTGTAGAGGCGATCGGCACTGATGCAGGTCAGGCCCATGCCTTCAATCCGCCATATCCCTGTCATTACCACATGCATGGCAACAGTCGCTATGGGCTGCAATGCCTGACCAATCTCGATCTGCTGCCGCCGCAGGGAGCCTTGGTGTTTGCCGCGCCGTTAAAAATCAAAGGCGGATCGGGCAGTCCGCTGCGGGTGATCGCACTGGTGGTTACCTAGTAGTTGATGTTTAAGCAGGCGAGTTCGGATTGTGGGTCGAATACCACTGGCAAGACACCAGTATTCGGTCAACTATGATACTGACTGGGGGCATTACAATCACATCCCAGTCAGCGTTTACGTAAACTTTCGCTTGGACTTTCGCCGAATCGTTTCTTGTATTCGATGCTAAACCGGCCGAGGTGAGAGAAGCCACATTGCATTGCGATGCATGCGACGCTGGCCTCAGGTTCCGTCGATAAAGCCAACCGCGCGCCGTCGAGCCGCAAGTTCCTGAGGTAGTGCATTGGGCTGACCCCGCAGTGCTCCTTGAAACCCGAATAGAGGCTGCGCAAGCTAACCCCGGCAAGTTGCGCCAGTTGATCTGCACAAATCGGCTCATTGACGTGTTCGCGCAGAAATTCTTCCACTTTGCGCACGTGCTTGGGCAGTACGGTTGTCCGGCGCACCGTCTTTGCATTGGTGAAATTGTGAGGCTGTGCAGAAAGCAGAGTCGAGACGACTAGCTGCTCGATGTTTGCAATGAGAAGTTTGTACTGAATGACATCTATGTCGCTCCCTGCGCATTCGCTGAGGTACAGAAGAAGACACTGCCAGGCACTACAATCTCTCCATCTGAAACTTAGCTGAAACCGCAGTGGGGTGTTTTCCGGGTATCCAAGGTGAGACCAGATCGCGCGGTCAACAAGAGCGCGATCAATGCGTATCATCAACTGGTCGTTATCCGCGCTCCAATGCATCGCTGTGTTCTCAGTAGGACTTAGTACAGAGGCAACGTCTGAATTTGAGTCGACATGTTGATTTCCGCTGTTGATGACCGCGTGCCCAGTGAGAGGCATTTGAATCAGATAGAAATCGTTCAGGAATTCAGGTTGAATATCGACCTCGGCACCATACTTGAGGCGGCTAAATGACACGCCGCCGAAGGCCATGTGATGCATGCGTGAGTTCAGCTGTTGCGAACGACCGGATATCATCAGTTGATGCGGTTTCATTACTTGACCTACCAGATGGCGGGTCAGGTCGAGTTCACGTGACGCGAATAATTGCCGGCCAGGTGCATTGATCAATGCGCCTGACAACACCGATGGGACATTCATTTGACCGATTGCCATTATTTGTCTCCTGCTTCTTTGATCCGGCATGCCGGCAAAGTATTTTTGCGACTCAGCTACCTGACAATTTATTGTGTGCAAATGTTGTGCCAGGTCAGTCTGAGAAACGTTATATTTTTATAGTTGTATTTTGTAGTTCACTTATTTAACGGTGGAAGTTGCACGCAGAGATTACTACGAAAGTGTGATGAATGAAACCTGCCCTAATGGTTTTGGGAATGCATGGCCCTGGACGTCGTGGCAAGTTTGATATTGGGGGAGCCCATCCCAAACGAGACATAACAGGCGCAAATTTCAGCGCCTGTTCGGGGAATGCTTATCTTTCTGTCTTCTGAGTGAGCTGGGTAGCGCGAATCAAGTTGGCTTCGTACTGCTGTTTGGCTAACTGGTAAGGTCGCGGCCACCGCATTGCACGGTAACCGAGTCGCGCAGTTTCATGCAGAGTCCAGGCCGGATCGGCCAAGTGCGGGCGACCGATCGCACATAGATCGGCGCGACCTGAAGCTATGATGCTGTTGACGTGATCCGCCTCGAAGATGGAACCGACTGCAATGGTAGCGGTGTTGGCTTCGTTACGAATCCGGTCGGCAAAAGGAGTCTGGTACATGCGGCCATACACGGGTTTTTCGTGCGGACTGACTTCGCCTGACGAACAATCAATTACATCGGCACCAGCTGCTTTGAAGCGTCTCGCGATTTCCACAGCGTCATCGGGCGTGATACCGCCTTCGACCCAGTCGTGCGCCGAGATCCGTACCGATATTGGTTTGTGCTGTGGCCATTGCCGCCGAACCGCAGCGAATACCTGAAGCGGAAAGCGCAGGCGGTTATCGAGACTTCCACCATAGTTGTCGGTGCGCAGATTGGTCAGCGGCGAAATGAAGCTCGACAACAAGTAACCGTGTCCGCATTGTAATTCCAGCCAATCGAAGCCAGCAGAATCGGCGCAACGGGTTGCGGCAACAAAGTCGCCAACCACGCGTGCAATATCATCAACGTCCATAGCCTTCGGTGTGGCTGATACGCCAGATATATAGGGCAATTCGGATGCCGCTAACAACGGCCAATTGCCCTCTGCCAGCGGTTGGTTGTAGCCTTCCCAGCCTCGTCTGGTCGAGCCGCGCGGGCCCGCATGGCCCAATTGCAGCCCCATCTTGGCAGATGAATTAGTGTGCGCGAAATCGACGATGCTGCGAAACGCTTCCACCTGCGTGTTGTTCCACAGGCCAGGACAACCCAACGTGGCACGCGCTTCTGGAGACACCGCCGTCATTTCCACTATCACCATACCGGCGCCACCTAACGCGCGCGCGCCCAGATGTGTCATATGAAAATTACCTGGTACACCGTCATCACAGCAATACATCAGCATCGGCGGCACCAGCACGCGGTTTTTCAAGGTCACGCCGCGCACCGTGTAGGGCGTCAGCATTGGCGGTATGGGTTGCTCCGATGATTGCCGTGTCTGGCCGGCGCGCATTGCAATCCAGTCTTCGAAACTCTCGACGTAGGCCTTGTCGCGCAGCCGCAGGTTTTCGTGGGAAATACGCTGCGACCGTGTCAACATCGAGTAAGCGAACTGCTCTGGCTCCAGCGTGGCGTAGCGCGCGACATTTTCGAACCACTCCGTAGAGTTGCGGGCTGCGTTTTGAATCTTCAGTACTTCGACACTACGGACTTCGTCATATCGCCGCAAGGCTTTTTCGAGGTGGTCAGCAGGAAGTTGATCGGCTTTTGATTGTTGGCCGTCAAAGCCCTCTATACAACGTGTGAGTTCAATCGCATCTTCCAGCGCGAGTTTGGTGCCAGAGCCGATGGAAAAGTGTGCGGTGTGCGCAGCATCACCCATGAGTACCACCGGAACGTGTCGCGCACCGCCGGGAGCGGGGAGATCGTTCCAGTGCACCCAAGTCTTGCAAATGACTCGCGGAAAGCGGATCCAGTTCGCCGAGCCGCGTAAATGCGTGGCATTGCTGATCAATGGTTGCCCATCAAGCCATGGTGCGAACAGGCGTTCGCAAAAGGCCACGCCTTCTTCCTGCGACATTTGTTCAATACCGGATGCTTGCCAAACTTCTTCCGGCGCTTCGACGATGAACGTTGATGTGTCGTCATCGAAGCGGTAGGCGTGCGCCTGAAACCAGCCGTGTTCGGTTTCTGCGAAAGCAAAGGTGAAAGCATCGAACAACTTGCGGGTTCCCAGCCAGACAAAGCGACAGCGGCGCAAGTCGATATCGGGTTGAAATACATCTGCATAGCGCGTGCGGATACGGCTGTTGAGGCCGTCAGATGCGATTACCAGATCTGCTTCATATTCCAATGCCAGAGCCTGGTCATCAACGACATCGGTTTCGAATACCAGACGGACGCCTACCTGTTCACAGCGGGCCTGGAGAATATTCAAGAGCTTCTTGCGACCAATGCCGATGAAACCATGTCCTCCCGAAGTTATAGTCTTTCCTTTGAAGTGAACATCAATGTCATCCCAACGGTTGAAGGCGGCATATATTTCTTCTGCACTGACCGGATCCGCTTCCCGCAAATTTTCCATCGTGGCATCCGAAAATACGACGCCCCAGCCGAAGGTGTCGTAGGGGCGGTTACGCTCCACCACTGTGATTTCGTGCGCTGGATTACGTAGCTTCATCAATAGGCTGAAGTACAGCCCGGACGGTCCGCCGCCAATACATAGTATCTTCATTTCTCACCCGTTTCATCTATTTAAAAAATACTTTACAACTAAAATATATTTGTAAATAGTTGCATCAGCAAGAAAAAAAACCAGGTTTGACGTGGAAATAAGTGAAGTATATGCAGGCCATATTTTTTATGAATTTGACCAGAACGAAGCATGCTTTTATTCTTGATCGGCATGACATCCCGCGCCGGGCGTGCTGTCCCAGGTTGTTTTCTCCAATAACATCAAGTCTCGGCGCCACATTTTTTTAGGTTAAACCATGAGTATTATCGAATCCCCATCAACGAATCTCTTCAGCAAGATACGTAAAGTACATTTTTCCCATTGCGATCCCGCCGGGATCGTTTTTTTTCCGCGTTATTTGGTGCTGTTGAACGATCTGATTGAAGATTGGTTCAACGAAGCGCTGCATGTCGATTACACGGAATTGATTACGGTACGCAAGATAGGTCTGCCCACCGTACGTCTCGAGTGTGATTTTCTGTCTCCCGGCGCATTCGGTACGACGATCGAGTGGCAATTGTCAGTAGAGCGCATCGGGAATTCGTCGATTGCCTTGGTGGTACATGGACTTGCTGATGGCGTGCGGCGTTTCAAACTGCGCACCGTGTTGGTGACAACAGGCGGGCACCAGGGAGGTTCAATACCGCTTCCGGCTGATCTGCGCGAGGCTTTGCTGCGGTTTCGTGGTGAGCAGGAAAGTAGTGGCGACTAGCCGGATTTGTATCGAAGGCTGCATTACCTGATGCAGCCTTGGTATCACGATCGATTTGGTTTAACGTTCGATTTTTTCTTCGTCATCCGATTGCGTTGCGATTGACAACTGCTGTCGCAGCTCACCAAGCAGCCGATGCAACTGCTCCTGTCGCGCATCGCCCAAACCTGAAAACATGTCAACGACCCAGGCCTCATGTTCAGCGGCGATTTTTTTGAACATGCGACGGCCTTTGGGCGTTAGCCGCACGTGGTAGGTTCGGCGATCGTTGCTGTCGACACTGCGGCTCACCAGACCTTCGCTCTCCAACTCGTTGGTCAGGCCGGTGACGTTGCCGCCGGTGACCATCAGACAACGCGAAATGGCGCTCATCGTCAGTCCTTCGGGATGTCGGTGAAGTTGCGCCAGATAGTCGAAGCGTGCCAATGAAATCCCGGAACGGATTCGCAAATGCTTGCGAACTTCGTTTTCCATTTGGGTGGCGCAGGAGAGCAAGCGCAGACACACTCGTAATGCAAGGTGGTCGTCTGATTCTATGCGTGTTTCAAGACCCATCTCGTTATTCTTTGTTTCGGTTGCGCCGTCTGTTTTCATTGATTTCGGGGATTGATGTTCAGCCATGTTATTCCGCAAGTATGTCGATCAGCAGATTGCGGAACCAGCGATTGGCGTCGCTTTCTTCGAAGTCTGCATGCCAGTGCAGCGTTACCTCGACTTCAGGGAGGGCGACCGGCAGTTCGAATATCGAAAAACTACGGGTACTGTTGAAGTATTTTGCGGCTCGACGCGGCAGTGTCACGGCCCAGTCCGTGCACTGCAAAATTCCAGGTACTGCGCTGAAGTGGGGTATCTGCAATGCGATCTTGCGCTGTATTTTTTGCTCCTGCAGAAAGTCTTCGATCATGCGGTGACTGTGTTCTGTCGATACGACAAAAACATGCAGGAACGCCAGATATTCGTCTATCGTCAATCTGTGGTTGAGCGGGCCGGGTCGTTTTCTGGTCATGCACACGTAGGCTTCATGAAATAGCGGCATGAAGCGTGTCGATGTTTTCAGACTTGGGACGTTGCCAATCGCGGCATCAATCCGGCCGCTACGCAACCCGTCCTCGATTTGCGCCTGGGGCAATTGAACCACTTCTAATCGGATGCCCGGTGCGATGGCAACCAGCCTTTCGCACACCGGTGGCAGGAAAACTATTTCCCCAATGTCCGACATGGCGAGATGAAAAGTCCTGGTACTTTGCGCAGGAATAAAACGTTCTGCGTGACGTAGAGCATCCTGAGCGGCTGACATGACCCGACGAATCGGATCGAGTAGTTCCATGGCCGTTGACGTCGGTTGCATGGTGTTGCCACTACGAACAAACAGCGGGTCATTGAACAGAATCCTGAGTCGTCCCAGCGCATAGCTTACTGCCGGTTGCGAGAGACCGAGACGATTTCCTGCCAGGGTCAGGCTGCCTTCTTCCGTTATTGCGTGCAGAACGCGCAGCAGGTTGAGGTCAATCTCCATGATATCCATCGTATTTATTCCGCAGTAAAAGTTTATCTATTTGACCTATATCATATTGCGCAACTAAACTCAAATCAAGGAAAGTCTGAAGAACTTCCGAACAAACTGAAATTAAAAAATAGTGCACTGAGTTGTTAATTCGTTGACGAATTAAATTCGTCGAAATCAAATCGCGACAAGGAACAAAGCATAACGAGGGTAAAGCCTTGTGCGCATTTGCGACGCTGTAATGGAGTGATTCTCTGCATATTTATTCAACGAATTTTTAACTCAGAGAGCTAAATAGTTCGGTTACAAAGTGATCGACGCCCAACGAGGAGATAAGTAAATGAAAAATAATAGGGGGAGTGCAGATGGAATCTAAGCAGAAGCGCAGGAGTCAAAGAAAACATATCGCTATCATCGCCGGGCTAAGTTTTTTTGCGCCGGTCGCGGCATACGCGCAGAGCAGCGTCTCGATTTATGGGCTCATAGATACCGGGATCGACTATGTTTCCAACGTTGGCGGCAAGAGCCAGGCATCGCTCGGCACGGGTGTTCTGTCTCCGAATTTGTTTGGGTTCCGTGGTAACGAAGATCTGGGAGGAGGGTTGTCGGCCAATTTTGTGCTGGAAGGACAGTTCAACGCTGGCACAGGTGCATCAATCGGCAATCTGTTTGCGCATCAGTCCTACGTCGGACTAACGGATGCAAAATGGGGCAGCGTGAAATTCGGTAGTCAATTAGATTTCATGTTTACGTCGTTAGCCGTGCAACGTTACGGTCCGATGTTCCCCTACGTCTCGTTGCAGAATTTACGCCAGGGGCCGTTCAATGCATTGGGGATTCCCAATCAGCCAAGCGGCGCGTTCGATTTCGATCGTGTCGCAGGTGAGCACTTGTCGAACGCGATCAAATACGAAACACCGGATCTTAACGGTTTCAAATTTGGTGCAATGCAGGCGCTAGGTGGCCAGCCAGGTTCATTCTCACAAAACAGTGCCCAGAGCTTCGGCGCGGATTACTCATACGGTCCGTTTCAGGTTGATGCGGCTTACACCTATGTGAAGTATCCGACTATCAACAATGGAAACTCAGGCATACGTAACTGGGGAATCGGTGGTCGTATGGCCGTGGCACAAGGCTTTGTCGATGTGCTCTACACGTCCACACAGAACACGTTCACCGGCGGGCAGGTCGACGTGTACGAAATCGGAGGAATGTACCCGATTGCGCCGGCGACTCACGTTGTAGCCGCTTATCAGTTCATGAAGGGTAATGCTGAATTGAACAATAACAAGGCCAGTCAACTCAACCTGACGCTCGACTATTCGTTGTCGAAGCGTACTAACGTTTATACCAGTGTGACTTATCAACGCGCAAGTGGCGACAATAACGAGGCTCAGGCGCAGATCATCCTGTCCGGACCTGCAGACGGAAGTAACCAAACGGCCTTTCGCGTCGGTATGCGCCATTTCTTCTGACATTCACACGGTATTTGATTAAGGAGTTCGCGATGAGCGATCAAGATTTGAGTTCTACCATTGAGGACCATGCACTCGAGCAGGTGCCAGCCAGCGCACGTCAGGGCTGGCTGGCTCTGTCGTGGAATACCGCCGGCATCGTTACGACGCTGGTTCAGTTATTCCTCGGTGCGCTGGTGACTTTTGTTGCCGGTTTTAAAATTGCGATTATGGCGGGCCTGCTGGTGACAGTTTGTGGCTCGTTGCTAGGCTGGGCTTGCGGTCATGTTGCGTATCGCTCTGGACTGTCCAGTACGGTCATGTCCCGATATTACGGTTTTGGGCAAAAGGGGTCGATTATTTCGTCCCTTATTTTTGCGTTCATGATCATCGGTTTTCTGGCACTGGAAAACGCGCTGCTCTATCAGGGATTTTTGTTTTATTTTAATCTCGCTGATACCTTAACCACGCGCATCATCATCTATGGATTGCTTAGTGTGGCGTGGGTGTTTCTGACGGCCTATGGCTTTGCACTGGTGGCACGTGTTTCGTCGGTCACACTGGTGCTGTTTCTATTCGTTATAGCGTACATCACCTACGTGGTTGTATCCGGCGTTTCGCATTCTGCCGGTGACTTGACTTCGTACGGATCGCAGTTCCCTACTGAAGTTCTTAAGGGAATGGGCATCGACAGTGACGTCAGCAAGTTCATTTTTTGCGTCAATGTGTTGATCGGATCTGCAGGTGCGTTGGCGCTGGTTGATGCTGATCTCGGGCGTTATGCGCGTAGTTCTCGCGATATCGGCATTGCCGCGCTGATCGGCAACCTCATGATGGACATCCTGATGCTGGGACTGGGCGGTATCATCATGTACGCGGGTATTCCAGCGCTGATCGATTTCTACATGAATACAGGTGGAATGACCCGTGAAGCCGCGGAGAAGGCCACACTGCAAAGCCCTGACAGTATTGCGGCAGCATTCATCGTGTTCGGCGGGGGAATCGGCGCACTGTTGATGGTGCTGGCCCAAGGCAAGGCGCAGGTGATCAACACCTATAGCGCTTCACTCTCGCTATCGAATCTGTTTGACGCGTTTAACTGGAGACCAGGTCGCCTGGTCTTCGTGATCTTCGCCAATCTGATTGGTTTGCTGATGCTCTACGGGCAAATTCTGGCACTCGTCAACTCATGGATAACGATGCTTGGCGTACTGACTACCGCGTTTGCTGGCGTCATCGTAGCGGATTTCTTTATCGTCAGAGGTCTCTTTAAAGGCGGTGAGGCGGAAATCTCGAAGGCTGCGGAAATGGTCAACTGGGCTGGCGTCGCTACGGCAATCAGTGCGGTGCTGATTTCCCATTATGTGTTGAACAGCTATATCCCGGTTGAGTTCTTTTCGACGTTGCTGATCTGTCTGGTGATGTATCCGGTCTTGCGTTTGACTGTGTTTAAACCATCGACTGAATTTCAACGCGCGTTTAGTAAATTCTGATTGCGCGTGATGGCGGCCGTTTGACAACAGATGGCCGCCGTGATGGCATAGTACTTTTTGCAAAGGAATAAAAATATGCAACACACTAGCCTGCCGGGATTGATGCACGTCGACCATGTCGCGCTTACAGTGCCTGACCTTGACGAGGCGGTTCGCTTTTACTGCGACGTCATGGGCGCAACCGAGCTGTATAGACTCGGACCATTTGACGCGCGAGAGTTTCCGAGAATGCCAAATGGCAGAGATTGGACCGACGCACATCTGAACATCGCCGATGCGAGCATGCACTTTGCGATGCTGGCGTTAGGAAAGAATCTGATGTTAGAGCTCTTTCGCTACGAGCGCCCGATCGACGCAGCCACGAAACCACCGCGCAACTGCGATATTGGAGCCAGTCACATCGCTTTGAAAGTCGAAAACCTGGATGTAGCGTTAGCGTTTCTGCGCGAGCGAGGGCTGGCAGTAATGGATGGCCCTATCGTCATTTCCGACGGACCATGTGCAGGTCTGCGCGTCAATTATTTTCTGGATCCGTTCGGTAATCAATTGGAGTTGGTCGAATATAATCATTTGCCGTTTATGGACAAGACTGATGCCCGGCTATATGGGCGTCCGCATTCACTGACTACCGGCAAGTAATCTGGAAAACCCGAAGCAGTGCGTGGAACATCATGCAGGTGCCAAGCACATTGCTGCGGGTCTCGTAGTTCCACATGCGGTAGTCGTCAAGAGCCAGACAGCGCGCATGTAAAAAAATACCCCAAAGTGGGTGCATAAAAAACGGAGATATGGATGCAGAAAGAGACAGATGTGATCATCGTGGGAAGCGGCATGAACTCGCTGGTGTGTGCTGCTTTACTGGCGCGACGCGGTAAGCGGGTACTGGTGATCGAACGCAATGACGAACTGGGCGGCTGCATTCGTAGTGAGGAACTGTTCAAGGGATACACCCACGATATTCTGTCATCGTGGTATCCGCTTTTCGTGGGCAGTCCGGCTTACGCAGAGTTGAAATCGGAATTGCACAGCGCAGGTCTGGAGTTTGTTCAGGGAGACTATTCGACGGGCGTGGTTACTCCCGATGGGCGATCGCTGGCGCTACGCCAGGATCTTCAGGATACGGCATCGCGCCTTGATGCAATTTGCGCAGGGGACGGCAAGACTTTTGCTGCAGCGGCGGAACGACTGTTTGGGGTCGACGCTGCATTGACGTTCGGTTTGCTGGGCAAGAATCCCTATGGATGGGAAATGGCGAAGCTGCTCTGGAATGAGTGGCGTCGTCGCGGTATCGATGGTCTCGCTGAATTCGGGACAAGTTCACTCGAAAGCTTTCGTCGTTGGGGCTCGCGTGATTTGCGTTCGGATCTTGCCCGTGCAGCGATTGCGCCGTGGGCGCTGCATACCGGTATGGGCCCGGACGACGCGTGTTCTGGCCTCATTGCCAAACTGACGTTCGCGGCCGTGGTTGCGAATGGAATGCCTGTTGTAAAAGGCGGAAGCTCTAATCTGATCAAGGCCTTCCGGACGATGATCGAACGGCATGGCGGGACGTTTTTAACCGGCACGAACGTCGATCGGGTGCTGATCGAAAATCGGCGCGCCGTAGGTGTATTTGCAGGTGGTAAAGAATTGCAGGCACGCGAGGCGGTCGTCTGCAATGTTACGCCGACGCAGCTCTACGGTAGCTTATTACCCGATGCGCCGCCAGAATGGCGCGAACGCGCACAAGCATATCGCTATGGTCGTGGCGATATGCAGATTCATTTTGCGCTGTCTTCTCCGCCGGACTGGTGTGATCCTGAACTTGCCAAAGTACCGCTCATTCATCTGACGGAAAACATGGAGGCAGTTTGTATGGCGGTTACCGAAGCCAACAATGGTTTGATTCCTGCACGACCGACCGTGGCAATCGGGCAACCGACTGCCGTCGATCCGAGCCGCGCACCGGCGGGGGGCGCGATTCTATGGATTCAGCTCCAGGAGATGCCATCCCGATTAAATGGCGATGCGCTCGGCGAGATCGAAGTTCCAGCCGATGGTCGTTGGAACGAGGCCGTGCGTGAGCAAGTCGCCGACCGGGTTCAACGTCGAATGGAAAAGGTGATGCCAGGACTTGGGGAGAAAATCGTTGGCCGTCGCGCCTATTCTCCTGCCGATCTGGAGAAATTGAACTGTAATCTCGTTGGGGGCGATCCTTATTCGGGGATATGTTCACCTGACCAGTTTTTCTGGCTAAGACCATTTGCAGGGTCGCGCGGTAAGCGCGGGCATAACACGCCTTATCAGAGTCTGTATCAGATTGGCGCGTCAACGCATCCAGGGCCAGGACTTGCTGGCGGTTCAGGGCTGCTGGTCGCAAATCAACTCAGTCGAGCTTGAACGCGGGCGAGGAGCATTGACGCTGCAAGGCTCCTCAAACCAACTCATCATTGATAACGATTACATTATCGTTAGCGCAGCGCCGGCTATCCTCAAGACAACGAAAATTGCAGTAGTTGTGAATAAGGTTGCCGCGCCACCCCATGCGGTTTGCTTTCATACTTCTGGCTGAATCTGGAAAGGATTCAGCCCAGCCTCTTCCTTCCATTTCCAATTCAGTGAGGCACCTAATCGGCGCTACGAGCTGAGGTGTTTGCGCGTCATGCGCAGGTAGCCTTCATGCAGTGGCGACATGGACCGCCTCAACGTTTTCAGCGTTCCTGTCAGAGTCGGGCCGCCTGTTTTCGTTTTTGCGTGCAAAACCTGTTGCACCTTGAATTCAAGTCTATTGAATCCATCGCATTTATTCCGCAAACAAAGTTCATCTATTTGACTGATGTCATGTAGCACAACTAAACTCAAATGAGCGAATTCGAGACGTGATGCCATGACTGTGAAGTGACTGCGCATCCGCTCGGAACGAATTTATAAAACGGAGATAGCATGGCTGAAAGATCATTCAAGAAGGAAGTACAAAAACTCCGTATCGGAGAGGGCGAAGTGTTTGCCGGCGAAGGAATTCTCGCGGTCACCAAAGCCCTTTTGCAATCAGGAGTTTCTTATGTTGCCGGTTATCAGGGCGCACCCATTTCGCATTTGATGGATGTGCTTGCCGATGCCAGCGATATCATGGAAGAGCTTGGTATTCATTTCGAAAGCAGCGCCAGTGAAGCCACTGCTGCAGCAACATTGGCTGCTTCAGTTAATTATCCTTTGCGCGGTGCTATTACATTCAAGGCCACGGCTGGCACCAACGTCGCATCCGATCCATTGTCCAATCTGGCCTCGGGTGGTGTCACAGGCGGCGCATTAATCATTGTCGGCGAAGACTATGGCGAAGGTTCGAGCATCATGCAGGAACGCTCGCATGCCTTTGCGATGAAGTCACAAATCTGGCTGCTGGATCCGCGGCCGAATCTGCCGTCGATCGTACGTGCCGTTGAAAAAAGCTTCGAGTTGTCGGAAGCCAGTAACACGCCAGTGATGTTGCAGATGCGCATTCGTGCCTGTCACATGCACGGCCATTTTGTCGCTCGCGATAATGTGCGACCTTCATTTACGCTGGCGCAAGCGATGGAGAATCCATCGCGCGACATTAGTCGTATCGTGTTGCCGCCGGCAAGTTTTGTCCACGAAGACGAAAAAATTAACAAGCGCTGGCCAGCGGCAGTCGACTTCATCCGACGCGAACAACTCAATGAATTTTTCGGTGATGAAAGTGGTGACTACGGGTTGATCATACAAGGCGGAATGTACAACACCGTCATTCGTGCGCTACAACTGCTGGGCTTGGCTGACGTGGAAGGCAATACTGACGTGCCACTGTATGTCATGAACGTGGCCTATCCGCTGATTGACGACGAGTTGCGCGGCTTTTGCCAAACCAAGCAGGCGGTGCTCATGATTGAAGAGGGCCAGCCGGAATTCATCGAGCAAGAAGTACATACGAGTCTGCGAAGGGTAGATATGCAGACACGCGTGCATGGCAAGGATATGTTGCCGCGCGTAGGTGAATACACAACCACTGTGGTGTTGAAGGCCTTGGTCAAATTCTTTGATCGTTATCGGCCGGAATTGGCCGCGCGTCAGCTGCTGTCAGAAGGCGTGCGTGCCACACTGGCACCGCGGCCCGTGACCATTCCGGTGCGCGTTGCCACTGCCGCAGAGTTGGCATCTACTGCAGCGACAAAAACGCTCACGGCCCCTGTTGCGGCGCTTCCAATTGCGGTTCCCGCCAGCGTGCCGGCCATTGTGGAAACACCAGTACCGGCACTCGATGTACATCCGCGGCCACCTTCGTTTTGCACCGGTTGCCCGGAGCGGCCGATCTTCACCGCAATGAAATTGGTCGAGCGTGAAATTGGTTCACATCACGTGAGTTGCGATATCGGCTGCCATCTGTTTTCAATTCTGCCGCCATTCAATCTGGGTGCTACCACCATGGGTTATGGACTTGGCTGGGCCGGTGCTTCTGCCTTCAATTCGAGCGAGACCACGCGCCGCACCATCAGCATCATGGGCGACGGCGGCTTTTGGCATAACGGATTGACCAGTGGTGTCGGCAATGCGGTATTCAACAAGAACGATAACGTGCTTGTCATCATTGACAATGGATATTCCGCGGCGACCGGTGGTCAGGATATCCTTTCGTCGAAGGCTGAGAATGCAAGTCGCGTAACCAACATGCCGATTGAAAAGGCGGTGCGCGGTGTCGGTGTCGAGTGGGTTCGCACTATCACTAACACCTACGAAATTTCAAAGATGCGCGACACGCTGCGCGATGCATTGACCACCACGGTACGTGGGCCGAAAGTCATCATCGCTCAGTCGGAATGCATGCTCAACAAACAGCGCCGCATCAAGCCACTGATGCGCAAGCGGACCAGTGAAGGTCATCGGGTTGTGCGAGAACGTTTTGGTGTGGATTCTGACACTTGTACCGGAGATCATTCTTGCATCCGCTTGTCGGGTTGTCCGTCGTTGTCGATCAAGGACAATCCGGACCCGTTACGACGCGACCCTGTAGCTACGGTGATTGATAGTTGTGTCGGCTGTGGTGTTTGTGGCGAAGTTGCGCATGCCGCGGTTCTGTGCCCGTCGTTCTATCGTGCGCAAATTATCGGTAATCCCACGCGCCTCGACAAGTTGACTGCACGCGTCGCGTCTGTGGTCATCGGTTTCTTGCAACGGCGTCTGGCTATCAGGGAGTTGAGCTATGCATGAAACTAAATTTACCGAAGTCAGCTTCGCAAAGCCGGTTGTCAAACCGGCTGATACAAAAATTCGTCCGATCGGTATCGCCATTCTCGCCATGGGTGGGGAAGGTGGTGGCGTGTTGGCAGATTGGATCGTCGATCTTGCTGAGCATGAAGGTTATCCTGCGCAGAGCACCTCGGTGCCGGGCGTGGCCCAGCGTACCGGCACTACCGTTTACTACGTCGAATTCTTTCCGCAGGCTGCAGATGCACATGGTCATAGCGTTGTCCCGGTACTGTCGTTGATGCCGGTACCTGGCGATGTGGACATCGTGATCGCATCGGAATTAATGGAAATGGGACGCGCTGTTCAGCGTGGTTTGGTGACATCGGACAAAACAACGTTGATCGCATCGACCAATCGTGTGTATTCGATGACCGAAAAGAGTTCAATGGGCGATGGCCGTGTTGATCCTAAGCCGTTCATCGAAGCTGCGCGCGCCGCAGCAACGCGCTTCGTTTTTGGCGACTTCGCCGTACTGGCGGAGAAGAGCGGCAGTGTCATTAGTGCCGCGCTGTTTGGTGCACTGGCAGGTACCGGAGCATTGCCTTTCTCGCGTGAGAAATTCGAGTTAGCGATACGTCGCGCCGGTGTTGGTGTCGACAGTAGTTTGAAGGCATTCAATGCCGGTTTTGAACTGGCTCAAAAAGACCCGGTAGATGGCACCGCTGCCATTCGCACCGCTGCGGTTGAACGCACTCAGTCGTTACTCAAAGCGTTGGATGCGCGTATCGCCGCCGAGTTTCCATCGGTCGCGGCGACTGTATTGAAGGCAGGGGTACGTCGCCTGGCCGATTATCAGAACCTTGGTTATGCCGAGCTATACCTTAAACGATTGGCCTCCATCCGCGATCTTGATCGACGTTATGGCGAGAGCGACGCCAGATTGTTGGTCGAAACTGCGCGCTACCTCGCATTATGGATGTCGTATGAAGATACGGTACGCGTGGCGGACCTAAAAATTCGTGCAACCCGCTTTCAGCGAGTCAATAAGGAAGTCAAGGCGAAGTCTGATCAAGTCTTGCATATCAACGAATATTTTCATCCGCGCATCGACGAAATTGCGGACACCTTGCCAGTTTGGCTGGGTAAATTTCTGATGCGTCCAGGTCGTGTGCACAACCTGCTCGAACGCATGACGTCGAAGGGTCGTGTGGTGCGCACCACATCGCTATCCGGCTTCCTGCTGTTGTATGTCGTTGCATCGCTACGTAGTTGGCGTCCCAAATCGTTGCGTTACCAGCGTGAACATGCAGAGATGAATAATTGGTTAGCGCATATCGAGCGCCATGCAGGCTCGCAATATGCTCTGGCACTGGAAATCGCGGAGTGTCAGCGTTTGGTGAAGGGCTATGGCGATACCCATGCGCGCGGTATGCGCAATTTTAAACTGATCGAAGGCTTGTTGCCCCGGTTAGCCGGTAAAGAAGAAGGTGTCAGCCGGATACGCCAGCTTCGAGAGGCAGCGTTGAAGGATGAGGAGGGGATGCAGCTCGCTGCATTGCTGCGCGACTGGAATTGGTCGAACGCAACAGCGGCTGCATCAGCGCACTAAAGCCTTGCGTGAGCGCGCTCGCCTGATTGGGTGCGAACAGCTTTTTGTATTTTGATTGGAGGAAAATTATTATGATCGAGTTACCTAAGTTCATCGCCGCGGCAGTACAGACGTCGCCAGTGTTTCTCAATACGGCCGCGACCGTCGACAAAGCAATTGGATTGATCCATGAAGCAGCCCGTGCGGGTGCACGGCTGGTCGCGTTTCCCGAAGTGTTTGTGGCCGGTTATCCCTACTGGAACTGGATCATGACGCCGCTGGAAGGTAGTGCATGGTTCGAGCGACTGTATCGCAGTGCCATTCTGGTACCTGGGCCAGAGGTTGAAGCGCTCTGCAATGCGGCGCGACAGGCCCACATTAATGTTGTCATCGGCGTTAACGAGCGTGCTGCGCACAGCCTCGGCTCTATCTACAATACTGTACTGACCATCAACTCCGATGGCCGCTTGATTGGCCGCCATCGCAAGCTGGTACCGACCTGGGCGGAAAAATTGTCGTGGGCGCCGGGCGACGGCAGCGGGTTGCAGGTGCATCAGACCGACATCGGTCCTCTGGGTGCGCTGGCTTGCGGCGAAAATACCAACACACTTGCGCGCTACACCTTGCTGGCACAAGGTGAATTAGTCCATGTGGCGAATTACATCTCATTGCCGGTAGCTCCACCTGACTACGATATGGCCGAAGCCATCAAGGTGCGCGCAATGGCGCATTGTTTTGAAGGGAAGGTATTCACGGTGGTGTCGTGTTCGACCGTATCGGAAGAGATTATCCGTGCGATGGAAGAGGCCAAGCCTGGTTCACGGCCATTACTGGAACGAAAGAACAGTGCATTTTCCGCCATTATTGGTCCCGATGGCCGGGTAGTCGGCAAGCCGCTGATTGATGAGGAGGGCATCGTCTACGCAGAGATTGATCTGGCGCGCTGCATCCAGCCCAAGCAGATGCACGACATCGTTGGCCACTACAACCGCTTCGACATCTTTGAACTGAAAGTCAATACAGCACCGCAACGGCCGGTAACACTGTACGGCGCTGCGCCGGACGTCGCCGCGGATAACCCCGAACTGAACCAAACCTGTGAACACGACGGCTGCACGGCGAATGCCGGAGCCGCTCACTAAGGAGTATTTCATGCGCGAAAACATAATTGGACGGGCTAACGTCGAAGACACACCGGAGCTCGAAGCATATTACCGGCAATTGGAGCAGCACGAAGCTGGCGCTTTGTGGACCGTTGCCAACAAGATTGAGCCGTGGTTTCCGAAGTCGACTTCGGTGCCGACGATGTGGCGCTATCGCGACTTGCGCGAACTGGTGTTGCGTTCGGTCGATCTGGTGACGCCCGAACAGGCTGGCCGTCGCGTGGTGATGTTGACCAATCCGATGCGCAAGGATGTCAGTGCCAGCGTCGGCTGGTTATATTCAGGACTACAGGTGATGCGTCCCGGCGAAGAAGCCAGCGCACATTGCCATTCGGCCTCAGCGCTACGCTTCATCATGGAAGGTTCGGGCGCTTACACGGTGGTCGACGGCCACAAGATGATGCTCAATGCGCGAGACTTCGTACTCACGCCGAATGGTACCTGGCACCAGCATGGGGTGGAGTCATCGGGAGATTGGTGCGTGTGGCAGGATGGGCTCGACATTCCGCTGGTCAATGCGCTGGAAGCGAACTTCTACGCGGTGCATCCTGATCTGGGCCAAAAGACTACTTTCCCGGTGGATGATTCGACGAAGACCTTTGGCGGCCCGGGTTTGCTGCCGGTGAATTTCAAATGGGACAAGGGATATTCACCGCTATTCAAGTATCAGTGGGACGCGACCTACGAAGCACTGCAGAACTACGCAAAGGTCAGCGATGGTTCGCCGTGGGATGGGATCATCCAGCAATTTGTCAATCCGCTCACTGGTGGGCCGGTAATGCAGACCATAGGTGCCAGCATGCAAATGCTGCGCCCCGGCGAACATACGCAGGCGCATCGCCATACCGGAAGCGTGATGTATCAGGTGGCCAAGGGTAGCGGTTATTCGGTGATCGGCGGCAAGCGCTTCGACTGGCAGGAAAAGGATATTTTCTGCGTGCCGTCCTGGGAAGTGCATGAACACGCTAATTCCTCAACCAGCGACGATGCCTGTCTTTTTTCCTTCAACGACTTACCCGTCATGCGCGCCCTCGGCCTTTATCGCGAAGAAGCGTGGACGGACAACGGCGGTTACCAGACCGTTACTGCGTAGTAGACGGCTCAAAGAGCGGCGCAAACCGCGCCGTTTCACCGGCCGAGATATCAATCCAAGTTAACAGAGACCAATATGAAACTCATTACCTTTCAGACCCGTACACTGCACACGCGTTTAGGCGCGCTTGTCGATAATTTTGCCGTCGACCTTGAACTCCTTGGCGCTGCCGCTGGCCTGACACTGCCAGACAATATGCTCGACTTCATCGATGCGGCGCCGGTATCGGTTCAGCGCACACGCGAGCTATTGAGCAAGTTCGAGGGTAACTGGCCATTAAATGTTGCTACACCGGTAGCTAACGTACGATTGCTGGCACCGATCCCGAAGCCGCGCAAAAATATTTTTGGCATTGGCCTGAACTACGTCGAACACGTCGCAGAGTCGGCACGCACACTGGACACATCCAAGGAGCTACCAAAGCAACCAGTCGTGTTCTCCAAGCCGCCGACTACCGTGATCGGTCCCGGTGACGCCATTGAACACAACGCCATGATCACGCAGCAACTGGACTGGGAAGTCGAGCTTGCTGTGATTATCGGTGCTACCTGTCGCCGCGTCGGTGAAGGCGAGGCGATGAGCAAGGTATTTGGCTACACCGTACTCAACGATATCAGCGCGCGCGACTGTCGCCGTGCTGGTCAATGGATCTTTTCCAAGGGGCAGGATACCTTTGCTCCTATGGGTCCATACATCGTGACCGCCGACGAAATTGCAGACCCCCACAATCTGGATCTGTGGCTGAAGGTCAACGGCAAGATCAAGCAAAACTCCAACACTCGTCATATGTTGTTCAAAATTCCCGCGCTGATCGCCGATATCAGTTCGGCTATCACGCTGGAACCGGGCGACATTATCGCGACCGGCACACCATCGGGTGTCGGGGCTGGCATGGATCCGCAAGAATGGATGTGGCCGGGCGACGTGATCGAGCTGGGCGTTGAGTCGATTGGCACACTGCGCAACCCGGTTGTGGCGGTCTGAGATGGGAGTCGACATGAACCAACAAACTGCTAAGCGCTTTCGCATCGGCCAAATTGTGCCGAGTTCGAACACCACAATGGAAACGGAAATCCCGGCGATGCTGCGGGCACGTGAACTCATACTGCCGGAGCGTTTTACGTTCCATTCCAGTCGCATGCGCATGAAGAAGGTTACTAAGGAAGAGTTGGAGGCGATGGATCGCGATTCCGACCGTTGTGCCGATGAACTCTCCGATGCACGTGTGGACGTGATGGGGTACGCCTGTCTGGTTGCCATCATGAGCATGGGTACGGGCTATCACCGTCAATCAGAGCAGCGGCTGCATCAACGTACGGTGCAAAACGGCGGTGCTGCGCCGGTAGTCAGCAGTGCCGGCGCACTGATTGAAGGACTCAAGGCGATAGGGGCAAAAAAAGTATCGATCATTTGCCCGTACATGAAACCACTTACCAAGCTGGTGGTTGACTACATTGAAAGTGAGGATATTCAAGTACACGATTATTGCGCGCTCGAAATTCCCGATAACCTTGAAGTTGGTGCGCGCGATCCGATGGCGCTGTTAGACATCTACAAAAATGTATCGCTGAAGGGCATTGATGCGCTGGTGCTATCGGCCTGTGTACAGATGCCGTCGTTGGCGGCAGTACCTGTGGTTGAAGCGGCAGCTGGTCTGCCCGTGGTATCGGCAGCGGTTTGTACTACCTGGCAGATGCTGACCAAGCTCGGCTTGCAAACCTCCGTGCCTGATGCAGGTACTTTGCTGTCGGGACGGTACTAGCATGAGGGCGCCGGACACGAGTGATACCAGCATCGCCGTAATCTTTCATAGCGGTCAGGGTCATACAGCCGCTTTGGCACACGCGGTGGTAAGCGGGATCGAGGCCACCGGCGCCAAGGCAGCGTTGTTCGATGCCGACTCAGCGATTCTACGACTTGACGAGTTGGCGCAATTCGACGGTCTTGTGTTCGGTTCGCCGACTTACATGGGGAGCGTTTCTGCCAAGTTTAAAGCCTTCATGGAAGAGAGTCGGCTAGCACGCGGTCAGTGGCGCGATAAGGTGGCTGCCGGTTTTACCAATTCTGCCAGTCAGAGCGGCGACAAGCTCAACACCTTGGTACAACTGACCGTATTTGCGGCTCAGCACGGCATGTTGTGGGTAAGTCTTGGACTTCGGGCTGGCAACAATTCGACGCAGGGCAGTATCGATGACCTCAATCGGCTCGGCAGTTTTTTGGGAGTGATGGCGCAGTCGAATGTCGATCAGAGCGCGGAGTTTACGCCGCCGCAAAGTGATCGCGATACGGCCTTCAATTTAGGACAACGGGTCGCCATGGTCGCGCAGCAATTGAGAGTTGGGAAATATTTGGAAGAAGGCAGTGTATGTATGCCTATGTAGTTTAAATGTAATTAAATGCAGCAAGCGAGTGATAATAAGTGCGGCTGAGCCTGACCGGAGCCGTCCAAACCAAGCCCGTCCCGATTAAAAGGAATTAAATGAATACTTCACCCT
The DNA here is from genome assembly GCF_009497155.1 of Glaciimonas soli. GTDB lineage: Bacteria > Pseudomonadota > Gammaproteobacteria > Burkholderiales > Burkholderiaceae_D > Glaciimonas > Glaciimonas soli. The sequence continues at coordinate 1,108,425 of NZ_WINI01000001.1, read as the reverse complement.
TGTTACCAGTAATTAATGCTCTTGCTAGCGGTGCACTCAAAATCATTGATTTGACGCAGACACTCAGTCCGCAGACTCCTGTGCTGCAACTTCCGCCGCAGTTCGGCCAATGCGCGCCATTCCAGTTAGAGGAAGTGTCACGCTATGATGAGCGTGGGCCAGCCTGGTATTGGAATAATTTTTCCTGCAACGAGCATACCGGCACGCATTTCGATGCACCTGTCCATTGGGTGACCGGCAAAGATCTAGCTGAAAATGCCACTGACACTGTGCCGGTGTCGGATTTTCTGGCGCAAGCGTGCGTGATCGATTGCAGCGCTGAAAGTGCGGAGAATAACGACTTTTTGCTGACGATAGCGTTCCTGAAAAAATGGGAAGACAAGCACGGGCGAATCCCCGAGCGCTCTTGGGTGTTGATGCGTACCGACTGGTCGAAACGTGGCACGCCTGAGGCCTATCTCAATATGCGCGAGGACGGCATGCATACGCCGGGTCCAGATCCAGAGGTAGTGAAATGGATGATAGAGGAGCGACAGGTATTGGGGTTTGGTGTAGAGGCGATCGGCACCGATGCAGGCCAGGCCCATGCCTTTAATCCGCCATATCCTTGTCATTACCACATGCATGGCAACAGTCGCTATGGACTGCAATGCCTGACCAATCTCGATCTGCTGCCGCCGCAGGGAGCCTTGGTGTTTGCCGCGCCGTTAAAGATCAAAGGCGGATCGGGCAGTCCGCTGCGGGTGATCGCTCTGGTGGTTACCTAATTGTCGATGATTGATTGAAATATCCCGGTGGCCAATATCAAAGCTGATGTTGTCGTCACTGGGGATTGAATGAATTCCTTGGGGGGACAATCGCCCAACTTGAGGATGGCGACTTTCGCGTTCAGACATGTTTTGTCAAATGAAATCACGATTTATACATCTAATGTGATGTAACGTGATTCGATCCCGCCTCTCCCGCAAGCCGGCGAGAGAGAGGTACCAATCGCTTTAAATAACCTTACCCGGATTCATCAAATTTAGCGGATCCAATGCTTGTTTAATACTTTTCATCAAAGCGATTTCAATCGGCGATTTATAGCGCAATAGTTCTTCGCGCTTAAGTGTGCCGATACCATGTTCGGCGGAGATGGAGCCGTTGAATCTGGTGACGCTGTCGTGCACCACGCGATTGATTTGGTCTTGTTGTGCGAGTAGATCGTCGGACGATTGATCGACTCTTGGCGAAATATTGTAATGTAAATTGCCATCACCTAGATGACCAAAGGTGACATTGCGACAGCCTGGAAAATGTTGCTGTAATAACGCATCGGTGGTGCTGATAAATTCGCCTATTTGGGAAATGGGTAGCGACACATCATGCTTGATATTCTTGCCTTCCATCGCCTGGGCTGATGAAATACATTCTCGCAGCTCCCACAGCATTTTTGACTGTGCAGTTGAGCTGGCTAACACTGCATCCTGACAAATATCCTGTTCCAATGCCTGTTCTAACAAGGCTTCCAACATCGCACTGGCATGGGCTTCCGATTCACTATCGGATAACTCTAACAAAACATAATGCGGATGATGTTGCTCGAACGGGAAAGCCAGATGGGGCATATGTTTGGCCACCAGTTGCAAGCATAAATCCGACATTAATTCAAAGCCGGTCAATGTTGGACCGCAAGCATTTTGCGCCAAGGTTAACAGGCGTAGAGCGGCATCCGGAGTTTGTAGCGCGGCCATTGCGGTGAGTTGCGCTTTTGGTTGCGGGAATATTTTCAATACCGCCGCCGTGATCACGCCAAGTGTACCTTCTGCGCCAATAAACAAATCACGCAAATCGTAGCCGGTATTATCTTTACGCAGGCCGCGCAGGCCGTGCACAATTTCTCCTTGTGCTGTCACCACTTCCAGCCCCAGACATAATTCACGTGCATTGCCATAGCGCAGAACCGCAGTACCGCCAGCGTTGGTCGCCAAATTGCCACCGATGGTGCAACTGCCTTCGGCCGCCAAGGATAAGGGCAATAAACGATTGACTGCTTGCGCGGCTTCTTGCGCATTCTGCAAAATACACCCAGCTTCGACGATCATGGTCTGATTGACTGGATCCACCGTACGTATGCGATTTAGTCGTGTCAGTGACAGCACAATGGCGTTGCCGCTGTCATCGGGCACGCTGCCGTAGACTAATCCGGTGTTACCTCCTTGTGGTACGACAGGTACTTTGTACTGATTACATAATTTGATAATCGCTGCGACTTCTTCCGTATTGCCGGGTTTGACGACAGCGATGGCAAGTCCGGTAACGCGCTGGCGCTGATCGATAAGGTACGTGGCTTTGTCCGTATCGCTGGTGAGAACATAGTTGCTGCCGATAGCGTTGATGCAAGCGGTGATGAAGTCGATTGAGGTGGTCATTGCGCGAGGGTAGGGGTAAATAATGAGCAGGGATGGACGAATATTAAGCCTCGAATTTAGCATGAATGCAGACGGTAATCTGACTAAATCACTAATGCGCTATAAGTTGAGCTTACTTAAAACAGTCGTGTTTGTATGGGCGCGCATATGTCAGCCGGTTTGTTGCTGTTTTGTCCAGCGCTAGATAAATTAGCGGACTTCTCGTATATTGCGTCCTTTCAGAAAATAATAAGTTATATATGAGTCAACTACAGCAGGCAGCATCTAGTGGGAAGATGCCGCGACAGATTCCCTTCATTATTGGCAACGAAGGTTGCGAGCGTTTCAGTTTTTACGGAATGCGCAACATCTTGACCCCGTTTTTGATTACATCGTTGTTGATGTACTTACCGGAATCGGCCCGTCCAGGTGCTGCCAAGGATATTTTTCATACCTTTGTAATCGGCGTGTATTTCTTCCCGCTATTCGGTGGTTGGTTGGCAGATCGTTATTTGGGCAAATATAAAACTGTGCTGTGGCTGAGTTTATTGTATTGCGTCGGTCACGCATGTCTGGCTATTTTTGAAAATAACGTTACCGGTTTTTATGTAGGCTTAGGTTTGATTGCATTGGGATCGGGCGGGATTAAGCCTTGCGTTTCGGCCTTTGTCGGCGATCAGTTTAATCAGTCCAACAAGCATCTGTCGAAAATTGTCTACGACATGTTTTATTGGATTATTAACGTCGGGTCGTTCTTTGCTTCTTTGTTGATGCCAATTTTCCTGAAAAGCTATGGCGCTTCGGTGGCCTTCGGTATTCCCGGGATATTGATGCTGATTTCGACCATCGTCTTTTGGATGGGGCGTAACAAGTATGTAATGGTAGAGCCAACTAAAGTAGTTGATCCTCATTCTTTTACACGCGTTATGCGTACGGCATTAATGACAACTGTGCCCGGACAAGGTCGTCCTGGGTATTGGATGGCGGTGGCTGGCACTGTGCTTGCGGTGGCATCGTTTGCGCTGATTTCAACATTGGGTATCGTGCCGGTATTGTGTATCGCATTGGTGCTGGTGTTGGCATTTTTCGGCATGGGTACGTGGATGCAACTTGAGCGCGCACGCGGTCAGCATCCTGATGTGGCGATTGACGGTGTTCGCGTAGTGTTGCGGTTGTTGATTGTTTTTGCATTGGTTACGCCGTTCTGGTCTTTATTTGACCAAAAAGCCTCGACCTGGGTGATACAGGCAGGGCAGATGAGCGCACCATCCTGGTTACAGCCGGCACAAATGCAGGCGCTTAACCCGATGTTTGTGCTGCTGTTAATCCCATTCAATAACTTGGTTATCTATCCCCTGATGCGCAAATTTGGCATTGAGCCAACTGCATTGCGACGTATGACTGCCGGGATTGTGTTCTCTGCTTTGTCGTGGATACTGGTTGGTTTCTATCAGTTGGTCATTGATGGTGGCAATGCCATTTCTATCGCCTGGCAAATTTTACCTTATGCTTTGTTGACGTTAGGCGAAGTATTGGTCTCTGCAACCGGTCTTGAATTCGCTTATAGCCAGGCACCGAAAGAGATGAAGGGTACCTTGATGAGTTTCTGGTTGCTCGCAGTTACCGTCGGTAACTTGTGGGTGTTGCTGGCAAATGCTGGCGTACGCAATCAAGGGCTGATCACTTGGGTGCAATCGACCGGTATAAGTGTGACGGCGTTCCAAATGTTCTTCTTTGCTGTATTTGCAGGCTTGGCTGCATTGGCATTTGGCTTGTATGCACGCACTTATCGGGTAGTAGATAATTATCGGACGACGTAGATAATTGCGCGGATCGCGGGCCTTTACAGTGAAGGCCCGCGACTTGCTCGCGTTTTTTGTTGTTGAAAGACGCCTGTTAAAAATTGTCTGTGTTTGTTTTGACACTTCTGCGGCATACTCTTAGATAATGATAGGCAGTTTATGTTTCCGACCGTGAGCAACCACCATATTTAATCTATGCCATTTAATATCCCCATCTTCCTGACTTGGCTGCGCGTCGCATTAATTCCATTGGTCGTCGGCGTCTTCTATCTCCCTAACTTTGGATTTTCGCGCACTGATATTGGCTTAGCCTCTGCGTTGGTTTTTATCATTGCTGCGGCAACGGATTGGTTTGATGGGTTTCTCGCACGTCGTTGGAATCAGACTTCAGCGTTCGGTGCTTTTTTGGATCCGGTGGCAGATAAGTTAATGGTTGCGGGAGCCTTGCTGGTCTTGGTTAATCTGGATCGGGTTAGCCCCATTATCGCTTTTATCATCATCGGTCGCGAAATTACGATCAGTGCTTTGCGCGAATGGATGGCGCAGATAGGTGCATCCAAATCGGTCGCGGTAAGTTCTTTGGGGAAAATTAAAACGGCAGCGCAAATGACGGCGATTCCACTGTTGTTGTATAACGGGGATGTGCTTGGTGTTAATGTGGAATGGTTAGGTCATGCATTGATGTTGCTGGCAACGGTGCTGACAGTGTGGTCGATGTTTTATTATTTGCGCAAAGCTTGGCCATTGATGAAAGAAAAAGTAGGCGATCCTTCATAAATTTCTTGTTAATGCTTGACATAGTTTTCGCAGCATCTATAATAGCGACTCTTTAGTTGATGCAGCAAAACAACGCAGCAGAAACATAAAGGAAATGCGGGAGTAGCTCAGTTGGTAGAGCGATACCTTGCCAAGGTATAGGTCGAGAGTTCGAGCCTCTTCTCCCGCTCCAAATTCAAAAAGGGAAGCTGAAAAGCTTCCCTTTTTAATATCAGAATTTGCATTTTTGGCGATGTAAAAAGCAACTAAATTGTTGCGAATTCAGATAGTTGTAAAGCGTTACAATAGCACCCTTGGCGGGGTAGCAAAGTGGTTATGCAGCGGCCTGCAAAGCCGTAGACGCCGGTTCGATCCCGACCCCCGCCTCCAGATTTTTTAAAATAGCCTTGCAAATTTATTTTAGTTGGGTATAATACGCAGCTCTTAATAAATTGTTTTGGCGATTTAATAAGAAATTAGTTCGAAAGCATAGCCGATACAAGAGTTGATTCACCTTTCGTCGAGGCCACTCTCCAGATAGGATTGGGTTTCGGGAGTCTTCTCCTGTATCGGTTATTTAGTAATACAGTAAGTGCAAGTTGACGCGGGAGTAGCTCAGTTGGTAGAGCGATACCTTGCCAAGGTATAGGTCGAGAGTTCGAGCCTCTTCTCCCGCTCCAAATAAAAAAAGCCCTTAATCGTTTGATTAAGGGCTTTTTTACTTTATGCCGTATTTACACGAAAACTACAGCGGTAAATGCTGTAGTTTTCGTCTCCACATTTGATAGTCAATTGATATTTCAATGCATCATTGATGGGATGGACACGTGAACATCCAGAATGTTTACCGCAAGATAAGTCGATTCATCACTTGCTCAGCAGGGTAACGTACCAGTGTTTCCAGCATCACCGGCAAGTCGAGCGGGCGTATCATCATTTTGATGGTCATATCAGCCTGCAGGTGGCTGCGGATGGTGGTGTTCATCATCGCGCTTATTGCACGCAATTGACTGGCTCGTGTCGCTTCATCGTCAAAGTTTTTGAGTGAGCGGAAGTGGAAGGTATGACGTAGGGCGCACGCAGCGTCTTCATTTTTCATTTCTAAAGTCCGGCGTCGCAGCGTATTAAATATATGGCGACGGCCGAGTCCTTCTTGTTGGCGCAGGCGCCGAAAATAGCGGAAGAAATGTTTGTAGTGATTCACCTCATCGTTGGCGATCAGGGTGGCGAGATGTTGCAGTAGCGGTTCTTGCGTGCTGCGCGCCAAGGCGCGATAAAAAGTCGCGGTGCCAGTTTCAACCACGCAACGAGCGACCATTTCCAGTGCTCGGCTAGGCTCGAGTAATTCAACTTTGCAGTAACCTGCATATTCCGCGAGGAAGCTGTCATACGCTGCTTGCCAGTCAAATTCTGGCCATACTTGCTCAATATAAGTGCGTAGCGCAAGTCCGTGCTGTAGCTCTTCTTTTTCCCAATAAGTGGTGAGCCAGGCAGTAATCTCGGGATCGTCACCGTAATAGGCAATCAAATTTTGTGTATACAGATCTGATCCGCTTTCGACAAAAGATGCGCTTGTTACTAAATAAAATAAGATTTCATCTGATCGTGCGACTGCCAGATCAATACTTGCAAAATCGAGATCGGCTATACGCCAGTGGACGTGAGAGGGGCGGAGTGCTTGCGTTGACGGGGGCGTGTTCATGAGCTGTCTTTCTGATATGTTCGTGATGACTATGGAACAACAGTACAGATGGAGCTTTTATAAATAACGCTAAGACCTTGAACCTTATTCTATAGGATGTCGTATATTATATTTAGATTATTTGTTACGAGTCGTTAAGCCATGTACATACCAAAATATTTCGAAGAAGCTAATATAGAAGTTTTACACGAGCTGGTACGCACTCATCCGCTCGCGACGCTGGTAACGATGTCATCACATGGGCTCAATGCCAATCACATACCTATGTATTTGGTGCAAGAAACCAGTGAATATGGGATTTTGCGAGGACATGTCGCGCGCGCCAATCCGGTATGGCGTGATTTGGTGTCTGAAGTTGAGGCGCTGGTTATATTTCAGGGCGCGGATACCTATATTTCACCATCGTGGTACCAGACCAAGCAAGAACGTGGCGAAGTTGTTCCAACATGGGATTACGTGACGGTGCATGCATACGGCCCATTGCGCGTGGTGGATGATGTCGTTTGGTTGCGAGAATTGCTGAAAAATTTGACAACGCAACATGAGGCGCCGCTTGCTGAGCCATGGTCTATCGCCGATGCGCCGCGAGAGTATATTGACAAAATGATGACCGCGATTATAGGCATCGAGATCGTGATCAGGAAAATTCATGGGAAATGGAAGGTCAGCCAGAATCAACCAGCGCAAAATCAAGAGAGTATCGTAGTCGGATTGCAAGAGCAAAATACGGGCGCTACAGTGGCAATGGCGCAACTAGTTGAACAAGCAGGCAAAAAATAAGGAGTATTTTTTATGTCACAAGATTCACAACAGAATCAAGATATCGCCTATCGTGGGTACACCATTTCCGTTGCTCCGGTCAATGGCGGGCGCGATGGACGTTGGCATGATGCGTATAAAATCATGAAAGGCGATGTGCTGATATCGGAACATAGCAACACCAATATTGTTCACGAAGATTTTGATACTGCGGTCGATAGCAGCATCAATTATGCCAAACTACAAATTGATAACCTGGTTGGATAAGCGCAGATTGCTCTGAGTTGTTCGATAATTTGCAGTATTGACTGTGGAGGCGAGGATGTCACGCACGTTAGTAACTTACAGAGAACCACCTCCGCCACCGGGAGAGCCGCCAAGCCCAGGCCATGGCCCCATCCCCGATCGGGAACCGGTGCCAGATCATAATCCGAGCTGGCAGCTCTGACATGGAGAAGTTCTAATTGGTCTGATGCGCTTGCCCTAATTTTTTTTCCAGGCGGTTTTGCAAGCGTTCAAAACAAAGACTGAGCATCCAGTAAATGACTGCCGCTGCCAGATACAGCGGCAGTGGTCGGAACGTGATCGCGATCACTTCTTTGGTGGCTAACATTAATTCTGTCACGGTGATAACCGAGACCAAAGAAGTATCTTTAATCAGGCTAATCAACGTATTGCTCATCGATGGCACCGCGATACGAATTGCCTGCGGTGCGATGACATGTCGCAGCGTTTGCCAATAATTGAGCCCCAGACTGAAGCTGGCTGCCCATTGACCTTTACTGACACCGACAATTGCACCGCGCAAGCTTTCCGAAAGATAGGCGCTGGCATTCAGACTCAACGCCAAAATACCTGCGGTCAAAGGTGAAAAATTGATGCCGATACTGGGCAATCCATAATAAATGACGAAAATCTGGACCAGCAACGGTGTGCCGCGCATCAGGCTGACGTAAATGGTGGCTGGCCATTGGCACCAGCGTGACGGTAAAATCCGCGCCACTGCTAACGGAAAACCGATTAGCAATCCGCCCAGCATGGATGCAACGGCAAAGACCAAAGTGTATTCCACACCTCTGAGTAATGTCGGCGCAGCTTGTTGCAATAGATCCAGTAATTCCATGATGCCTCGTTTAAAAAATATCCCCGCGGTCATTGTCTCGACGGGGATATTTGTCAGTGCTTACTTTTTGCGCTGGTTTACTAAGTAATTCCAAACAAGCGATTTGAAAACTGCTGCCGTCATCCTCGCGAATGCGGGGATCCACGTTGCGCAAGATGGATTTCCGCGCCCGCGGGAATGATAAGGGCATTTTTTAAATGATAGTTGAGCTTACTTAATGCGCTGCTACCGGGCAGTGATCATCTCTCGATGCAACTGTTGGTTCTTTGCTGACGTCAATGCCAAACCATTTGCATGACGCTTGCTTGAAACTACCATCTTTCATAATTTGATCTATGGCTTGATTTAAAGCAGCTTCAAACTTTGGATTACCTTTTTGAAAAGGGATGCCGATTTTATCGACACTACCGACTATTTGTGCCCCCGGTTTTAATGGCAGGTTCGCATTCTTCAGCAAATAGGCAATCAGCAAACGGTCGTTGAGGGCCGCGTCAATTCTGCCGCTAGCTAAATCGGCCAGATATTCCGGCGCACCTGGATAGGTTTTGACATCAATGCCAGGTACGGCTTTGGCTTTTTGCTCAAAGTTGGTGCCTTGACCAAGACCCAGTTTGAGACCTTTTAAATCTTCCAGAGTCTTAAATGAGCGCGTCTCATTTTTACGGACAATCAACTGCGGACTGGAAAGTGTGTAGGGAATAGAAAAATCAAAGGCTTTTTTACGCTCATCAGTGATGCCAACCTGATTCATGATCACATCATATTTATTGGCAGCCAGGCCAGCCAGAATCCCGCTCCATTCGGTGGTGGTGAATTCAGCTTTGACGCCGAGTTTTTTTGCGATCAGGTTGGCAACGTCGACTTCAAAGCCGACCAACTGACCATTTTTCGGGTCTTTTGAGTTGAATGGAGGGTAAGTTCCTTCCATCGCGACTTTCAACGTGCCACGCGCCTTCACTGTATCGAGCAGGTCGGCCGCGAAGGAGTGTACGGCAAAGCTGGAGATCAGCACTGCGGCAGCAATTTTGGACAGTTTTGATAGAGAGTGGGAGGCCATTTTTATCCTTGGTTAGATTGACGAATTTGCGAAAAAAGGATGTACGGGTACTAAATGGCGATTCTACGCAATTTTCCGCATTCAGGAGGGCAGCTTGTGTTTTTGTTCAGCTAAACGCGATGTTAATTCAATAAATTGTTGATATAACGCCGCTGTTTGGGGCTCCCATTGCAACAATGCTTGATATTGCCGTGTCACGGTCGCGCTATCTCCCCGCGCAATCGGTCCGGTTAATGCGGTTGCCGGACCTGAGCGAAAGGCATTTTCAGCGCTTTCGGTGAGTAACGGGGAGATCAATTGCAGGGCAACGTCCGCCGGAATTCCGGCTTCGATATAACTGCGTTGGGCGGCGTCAATCAAAGTGATCACATAATTGGAGGCAAATACCGCTGCAGCGTGATACAGGATTTTGTTGTCACGCGCGATGTCGACGCAGCGCGCGCCGATAGTCTCGAAAGCGGATATCAAGAAAGCGAGCGCAACGGTATCACCTTCGCAGCCACACCAGGTGTTGCTAAAGTTACTGACAACCTGCTGCGGATTGGCAAAACTGCGGATGGGGTGAATACTGGCGACGCTGGCGCCTTGCAATTTTGCTGCTGACAGTGCATCAGAGGAAAGCGCACCGCTGCAATGAAAAACAATACTATTGCTATTCAACTTGCCACTGGCAGCGAGAGCATCACAACAAGCGCTGATCTGATCATCGCCCGTGCCAATCAGATAGACATCGGCCGGATATAGTTCGGCATAGTCTGCGACAGCACGCCCGTCTCCAATTGCGATGACACTACGCTGACCACTGGCCAGCGAGCGATTCAAGATATCATGTAACTGGAAAGTACCTGATTCGCTCCATAGCTGCGCAAGGGTCTGACCGACCTTGCCGCAGCCAATGATATTGAGAGACTTAGGAGAAATTAATTCCCCAGCTTTTCCAGAGCTTCCTGCAGATCCAGCCATTCTGCCTCCAGTTGTGTCAATTCCTTGGTATAAAAAGTCTGGTCAGCTAACAATTGCGTTAACTCTTTCTTTTTATCTTTATCGTAAATTTCCGGTTCGGCCAGACGCGCATCGACTGTCGCCTTTTGTGCTGCACGCTTGGCGATTTTCTCATCCAGATGTTTGATTTTATTTTCGATCGGCTTTTTCAGCGCGGCGAGCTTTTGGCGCGCATCGGCGTCCAAACGTTTTTGCTCTTTACGATCGACACTGTCAATTGGTGCTGACGCCGCAGGTGCCACTGCGCTAGAGATTTTGGCTGTCGTACCGGTTTTGGGTAAAGATGCCGCTGTATTCGTCGCATCTTTTTTCTCTGCCAACTTAGTTTTGAACAACCAGTCTTTGTAATCATCCAAATCACCATCAAACGGCTGCATTTTGCCATCGGCGACGATGATAAATTGGTCAGTGGTGGCCCGTAGCAAATGCCTGTCATGCGAGACCAATACCATCGTACCTTCAAATTGCGCCAGTGCCATGGTCAATGCTTCGCGGGTTTCCAAATCCAGATGATTGGTTGGTTCATCGAGCAGTAGCAGGTTAGGGCGTTGCCAAACGATTAGTGCCAATGCCAATCGCGCTTTTTCACCGCCAGAAAATGGCGCAATCGAGCTGCTTGCCATATTGCCGTTGAAATTGAAGCTACCAAGGAAATTGCGTAACTCTTGCTCACGTGTGGTTGGTGCGATTTTCATCATGTGCCACAACGGCGACTCGTCGTGACGCAGCATTTCAACCTGATGCTGGGCGAAATAACCTATCGATAAACCTTTACCAAATTGCGCATCGCCAGACAGTGGTGCAAGTTCGCTGGCGATGGTTTTGATGAAGGTGGATTTACCCGCACCATTGACACCAAGCAGACCAATTCGTTGACCGGTTTGCAGTGAAAATTTGATGCCGGAAATAATAACTTTTTCAGTGACATCGTGGCTAGTTTCACTCTCGGTACGATAGCCGGCGTTGACATCTTCCATCACCAATAATGGATTTGGTGCGCTTAATGGCTCACGGAATTCAAACGAAAATTCAGCCGCTGCACGTAACGGCGCCAGTTCTTCCATCTTGGCGAGTGCTTTCATCCGGCTTTGTGCCTGACGCGCTTTACTTGCTTGCGCTTTGAAGCGGTTGATGAAAGATTCCAGATGTGCACGTTGGCGCGTTTGTTTTTCAAGCGCGCTTGCCGCAAGTATCATTTGTGCGGCACGTTGCCGTTCAAATGACGAATAATTACCGGTATAACGCTTCAGTTTGCGCTCGTCAATATGAACGATAACGTTGGTTACACCATCGAGAAAATCTCTATCATGCGAAATAATAATCAAGGTGCCTGCATAACGCTTCAGCCAATCTTCCAGCCAGATAATTGCATCCAAATCCAAATGGTTGGTCGGTTCATCTAACAGCAGCAAATCCGACGGACACATCAGTGCCTGAGCCAGATTCAAACGCATACGCCAACCACCAGAAAAACTGGCAACAGGTTGCGACATTTGCGCCATCGAAAATCCAAGGCCGGTCAATAATTGCTCGCCGCGTGAACGGACAGTGTAAGCATCGGCATCAGCCAGAGCGCTATACAGTTCGCCGATCAACGTGCCGTTGGCAGCACTCTCTGGTTCGCTTTCGAGAAAGGCTAATTCCTCTTCCAGCCGACGCAGGGTAACGTCACCATCAATTGCGTATTCCAACGCTGGCCGGTCCAATGCAGGCGTTTCTTGCGCAACGTAAGCCATGCGCCATTTTGTAGGGAAGTCAATTTCACCTGAGTCGGCATGTAATTCACCACGCAGCATGCCAAATAAACTGGATTTACCAGCGCCATTGGCACCGATCAGACCGATTTTGTCACCAGGATTGAGTGTGACATCGACCTTGTCGAGCAACGGCTTGATGCCGCGCATCAGGGAGACTTGTTGGAAACGTATCATGAATATTCGTTAATATAAGCAGAAAATGGTAGGTAACATAAGCCCTGGTTCAAAAAATCTTGGCTGTTACCTTATAAGAGGCGTGAGTATACTTGGTACTCAGACAGAGATGCGCTTTTGTGAGCAAACTGAGGGTTTTTGCAACACTGGAGTAGCGTAAGCACGATATTTTGTGCCTGCGTTGTGTCTAATTAGGTAAGTTCAGTGCGTAATTTTGAAAATGACCTCGTCATTCCCGCGAACGCCGGAATCCATCTTACGAAACGTGGATCCCCGCGTTCGCGAGGATGACGGCGGTATTTTTCGAATCGATCATTTCATATTGCTTAATCGCTAACTTAATTCATGTGCCTGATTAATTCGATAATTAATCAGGCAATTGATCAGCCGTCAGCAAAAACACCATATCGTCGCCTGCGCTGGTAGTAACCCAAGTCAGCTCCAGATCCGGGAAAGCAGCTTCTGCATAAGCGCGTTCATTGCCGATTTCCACCATCAAAATGCCGCGTGGCGTTAAGCGCTTTTTGGCGCCAGCAACGATTTTTCGCACCAGATCCATGCCATCCGCACCGCCGGCCAATGCGATCTGTGGTTCACGCAAATATTCTTGCGGAAGTTTGTCCATCGAACTGCTATTGACATACGGCGGGTTGGTGATGATCAGATCGTATTTTTTGTCCGGAACGTTGGTGTACAAATCCGATTCAATTAGTGTGATGCGGTCTTGTAAATCATAGTCCTCCACATTGCGTCGCGCGACTGCCAATGCATCGACAGAAATATCAGCAGTATCCACATGCGCATTACCAAAAGCATCTGCCAACATAATTGGCAAACAACCAGAGCCAGTACACAGTTCCAGGATATTGCTGATTTCGTCAGGATTTTGTACCCATGGCGAGAAGTAATCAGGAATTAATTCGGCAATAAACGAGCGCGGCACGATCACGCGTTCGTCGACGTAAAAGCGATAAGACCCCAACCATGCTTCATTGGTGATGTACGCCGCAGGAACGCGATCTGTGCTGCGCTTATCGATGACGGTTAAGACAGCCTCGACTTCTTCTGGTAATAGTCGCGCGTCAAAAAACGGCTCGATTTTATCCAATGGCAGTTTCAACGTATGCAGTATCAAATAAGCCGCTTCATCAAGCGCATTGCTGCTGCCGTGGCCGAAGAAGAGTTCTGCAGTGTTAAAGCGGGTGACCGCATAACGCAGCAAATCACGGATGGTAGTGAATGAGTGGGACGTTATGTTCATATCTTTGGTGTTCATATCTTAGGCAGCAGATTTTCTAAAGTTCGACGATAAATATTTTTGAGCGGGTCAATAAAACGGACTTCAATATGCTCGTCAATTTTATGGATGCTGCCATTGGGTGGGCCAAACTCAATCACTTGCGGGCAAATCTGGGCGATGAAACGACCGTCAGAAGTGCCGCCTGTGGTCGATAATTCTGTTTCGATACCGGTTTCAGCTTTGATCGCATCAGACAATGCTGCGCTCAGATCGCCGCGCGGCGTCAAAAATGGTAAGCCGCCGACCGTCCATTTCAACGTGTATTCCAAGCCATGCTTATCCAGAATGGCATGTACACGTTGTTGCAATCCTTCGACCGTGCTGGCGGTAGAAAAACGGAAATTGAAATCGATCACGACTTCACCTGGAATGACATTGGACGCGCCAGTACCGCCGTGGATATTCGACATTTGCCAGGATGTCGGTAAATAATATTCATTTGCTTCATCCCATTTTTCGGACGCCAATTCCGCTAAAGCGGGTGCTGCCAGATGGATGGGATTTTTTGCCAGATGCGGATAGGCGATGTGACCTTGAATACCTTTGACGACCAACTTGCCGGACATGGTACCGCGTCGACCATTTTTAATCATGTCGCCTAACTCAGCGCTGGAAGTAGGTTCGCCGACAATGCAGTAATCCAGTTTTTCGCCACGTGCTTTCAAGCGCTCGCAAACCACCACGGTACCGTCGGTAGCAGGGCCTTCTTCATCGCTGGTAATTAAAAAAGCGATGGAGCCGGAATGATCGGGACGTGCTTGTGTAAATTCTTCCACCGCAACAATCATTGCCGCAATTGAGGTCTTCATATCTGCAGCGCCACGACCATAGAGCTTGCCATCACGATGGCTAGGCAAAAACGGATCAGACTGCCATTGGTCGCGCGGGCCGGTTGGCACGACATCGGTGTGGCCAGCAAACACCAATAATGGTTGAGTGCTGCCTTTGCGCGCCCATAAATTCGTGACGTCACCGGATTGGATGGTTTCGCAGACAAAGCCTAATGGCTCCAATAACGCAATCAAACGCGCTTGGCAGCCTTTATCTTCAGGCGTGACGGATGATTGAGAAATTAAAGCTTCGGCGAGGGCGAGTGTTTTGCTGGTCATGGTCATTGCTTGGTTTGTTTCTTTATTGATTAAAAATGCGCTGATACAGTTCATCAGAAAAGCCAACGTAAGTATTTTTTCCGGTGAATAAAACTGGTCGTTTGATGATGGATGGATTTTCTATCATTAACGGTGTGGCGCTGACTGCGTCGGTAATTTTTGCACGTCGTTGTTCAGGCAGATTACGCCAGGTCGTGCCTTTGCGATTGACCAACGTATCCCAGGCTATATCAGCCAGCCAGGTGGTGATCAGCTCCTGGCTGACGCCGTCTTTTTTGAAATTATGAAAGGTATAAGCGATTTCCTGCTCTTCCAGCCACGTTCGTGCTTTTTTGACAGTATCGCAATTAGGAATGCCGTATAGAGTAATTGCCATGATGATGTTTATTTAGTATGAAATAGTGCCATGCGTTTTACTCTCCCTCCTACTAGTAGAAGAGAAGTTGTGATGGAATACGCCAACGATATCAGCGAAGTGCTCCTGCTCCTGCAAGCGGAGCGCTTTTGAATTTAAAAATTCAGCGAAAACTCAGTAAATGTTGCGCCTTCGGTTTTTTCCGGTTCGACGACGGGCGCCGGCTCAGCTTTTTTGTTTGGGGACTTCTGATTGTTGATTAACCAATACAAATTGCTCGGTGAATCGGCGTGCGATAGTGCTTCTTGCTGGCTAATGATGCCAGCTTCGATTAATTGCATTAACGCCTGCTCAAACGTCATGGAGCCTGGTGCCAGACTTTTTTCCATGGCTTCTTTAATCTGGCTGATTTTGCCTTCTTCGATTAACTCTGCAATGTAGCGCGTATTTTGCATAATCTCTACCGCCGGAACGCGTTCGCCATCAACGTCTGTGACTAAACGCTGCGAGACGATAGCAGTCAGGGTCGATGCAAGGTCTTCTAACAACGCGGGGCGATTTTCAAGAGGGTAAAAGCTGATCACGCGGTTTAGCGCGCGATAGGTATTGTTGGCGTGTAACGTAGAGACCACCAAGTGACCAGACTGCGCATAGGCTAGTGCCGCCGTCATGGTTTCTTTATCGCGGATTTCACCGATCAAAATGCAATCTGGTGCTTGCCGCAAAGCGTTTCTTAGTGCCGCATTCAAACTATTGGTATCGGTGCCGATTTCGCGTTGATTGATGATAGAACGCTCATTCTTGAACAAAAATTCAATCGGATCTTCCAGCGTCAGAATATGGCCTGTTTGCGTTTTGTTGCGTTCATTGAGCATGGAGGCGATGGTGGTCGATTTACCCGAACCAGTGGCCCCCACTACCAGCAGCAGACCGCGTTTGCGCGCGATCAGTTCAGTTAATACAGGCGGCAAACCGAGCGACTCAAATGGTGGAATATTGGCTGGAATATAGCGAATAACGGCTGAAATATTACCGCGTTGTTTGAATGCGGATAAACGGAAATTGCCCACGCCGGGTACCGGTAATCCCATGTTCAATTCGCCGTCGCGATCGAGGTCTGCCAATTGCGTGCTCGGCACCACTTCTTTGAGCAGCATCATGATGGTCGGTGTATCCATCAATTGCTGATTAACGGCGATTAATTGCCCCTTAATCTTGATATGGATAGGTGAGTCAGCCGTTAAAAACATATCCGCTGCATTTTTTTCCTGCATCAAGCGAAACAAGCGATCCATGGCCATGATGATGTTCTTCTTATGATAAGTTGGTGCACGATTATAAATGAATGGCGATGTGGATTTGAAGAAATCGACACCGCCATTTCGGGCTTACTTAGAGCAGCATTGTTGCGCTTTTCAGCCCAACCTGCGCAAAATTACGCTTCGCGCAGCAATTCGTTGATGCCAGTTTTTGCACGTGTTTTTGCATCCACACGTTTAACGATCACTGCGCAATACAAACTATATTTGCCATCAGCCGATGGCAGGTTGCCAGAAACAACGACCGAGCCGGCCGGGATGCGGCCATAAGTCACTTCGCCGGTAGCGCGATCATAAATCTTGGTCGATTGGCCGATATACACACCCATCGAAATGACCGAGTTTTCTTCTACGACCACGCCTTCAACGATTTCTGAGCGTGCGCCGATGAAGCAGTTATCTTCAATGATGGTTGGGTTTGCTTGCATAGGCTCTAACACACCACCAATACCTACGCCACCAGACAGATGCACGTTTTTACCGATTTGGGCGCAAGAACCGACAGTAGCCCAGGCATCGACCATCGTGCCTTCATCGACATAAGCGCCGATGTTGACGAAAGAAGGCATCAACACAACATTTTTGCCAATGAAGCTGCCGTGACGCGCTACTGCCGGCGGCACTACACGGAAGCCGCCTTTAGCGAAATCTTCGGCGGTGTAATTAGCAAATTTAGTTGGCACTTTGTCATAAAACTGCATGTTGTCGCCAGCCGGCATGACGAAGTTGTCTTCCAGGCGGAATGACAACAAAACTGCTTTTTTGATCCACTGATTCACCGCCCAGTCGCCATCTATTTTTTGCGCTACGCGCAACGTGCCTTGATTGAGTTCGGCGATAACTTTGGCAACTGCTTCGCGGACATCTGCGGGGGCAGTTTTTGGAGAGAACTCAGTGCGTTGTTCCCATGCGTCGTTAATAAATTGCTCTAATGATTGCGTCATGATGTGCTTCTTTAAGTAAGTGATGTGAATAAATAAAATGAATACGTTGCTAACTATGCTGTTCGGTATTGATCAGAGTCCGCGGGCAAATTTAACGATCCGTTGTGCGGCTTCGAGGCATTCGTCGACTTCCGCTACCAACGCCATGCGTATGCGTTGCTGGCCGGGATTGAAGCCATGAGCGTCGCGTGCCAGATAACTGCCCGGTAAAACCGTTACATTATATTCGGCATACAGCCGCTTAGCGAATTCGGTGTCGGAAATGGTGGTGAGCTTATCAACTTTGGCCCACAAATAAAATCCCGCATCCGGCAAGTTAACATCCAGTACTTCTTGTAGCAACGGTGTGACTTGCTGGAATTTGGCGATGTACTTGGCACGGTTTTCGATCACGTGCGTTTCGTCATTCCAGGCTGCGATCGAAGCGGACTGTATGGATGGGCTCATTGCTCCACCATGATAGGTGCGATAGAGTAAAAATTTCTTCAGGATCGCAGCATCGCCAGCAACAAAGCCCGAACGCATGCCAGGAACATTGGAGCGTTTAGATAAACTGGAGAAAGTAATCAGACGCGGATAGCCATCGCGCCCCAGTTTATGCGCAGCTTCAAGACTACCCAAAGGGGCTTCTGCTTTGAAATATATCTCGGAGTAGCACTCATCGGCGGCGATCACAAAGCCATAGCGATCCGATAAGGCAAATAATTCTTTCCAGTCGTCCAGCGTCAGCACTGAGCCGGTCGGGTTGCCGGGTGAGCACAGATAGAGCAATTTGACTCTGGCCCAAACATCGGCAGGTACGCTGCTGTAGTCAGGAACAAAATTACGCGCAGGGTCAGAATTCACGAAATACGGTTGCGCGCCTGACAGATAGGCAGCACCTTCGTAGATTTGATAAAACGGATTGGGACACATCACCAACGCATCGCGATCAGATGGATCAACCACAGTTTGCGCCAATGCAAACAAGGCTTCGCGCGAGCCATTTACCGGCAGAATTTGTGTTGACGGGTTTAACGGTGGTATCGCGTAACGACGTTGTAACCAGTTTGCAATTGCGGCACGCAAAGGTTCTGAGCCGATAGTGCTGGGATACGTCGCCAGCCCATCCAGATTATCCGTCAATGCTTGTTGAATAAATGCTGGTGTCGGATGTTTGGGTTCACCTATGCCCAGGCTGATAGCGCTGTAGGCAGGATTCGGCGTGACGTCGGAAAATAAGGCGCGTAATTTTTCAAACGGATACGGTTGCAGACGGTCTAGTAATGGATTCACGTAGTAATCGATGAAAGGATGGAAGGGGAATCGGGGTACATTGCTTGTTAATATGTTAAATAACAAAGCATTAAACGAACTAAATTACATTATATACAGAAGCGCAAGCGGAGTGATTTGTAGTGCCGTGATTGTCATAATTTTGCATAGTGAATGTTATGATGCAGAATAATTGCGGGGCTGGTTTGCTCGTTCCTTTGGATTTTGAAGTTGGCGGAACTCATTTTCGCTTAATTTGACAGGAAAAATCGATAACGTGCGTTTAACTTCTATTAAATTATCGGGATTTAAATCTTTTGTCGACCCAACCAATTTTCAGGTGCCAGGCCAGTTAGTCGGCGTGGTGGGACCGAATGGTTGCGGAAAATCCAATATTATTGATGCCGTACGCTGGGTATTAGGTGAGTCCAAGGCCTCAGAGCTGCGCGGTGAGTCGATGCAGGACGTTATTTTTAACGGTTCTACCAATCGCAAGCCCGCCGGGCGGTCATCGGTCGAGCTGGTGTTTGATAACAGCATGGGCAAAGCCGCCGGACAATGGGGACAATATGCGGAAATTGCAGTCAAGCGAACACTGACGCGTGACGGCACCTCGACGTATTACATTAACAATCAAGCGGTGCGTCGCCGCGATATTCAAGATATTTTCATGGGTACCGGTCTTGGTCCTCGCGCTTACGCGATTATCGGACAAGGCATGATTTCGCGGATTATTGAAGCGCGCCCGGAAGAGTTGCGGATTTTTCTGGAAGAAGCCGCTGGCGTTTCAAAATATAAAGAACGTCGTCGCGAAACGGAAAATCGCCTCAATGACACCCGCGACAATCTGCTGCGGGTGGAAGATATTTTGCGCGAATTAAATGCGAATCTGGAAAAACTCCAGGCGCAAGCCGCTGTTGCGCAAAAATTCCACGAATTGTCGGGCGATCAGGAAGAAAAACAAAAACTGTTGTGGCTACTGCGTAAGAACGAAGCAAAAGCCGAACAGGAAAAGCATTTCCGCGATATCGAAAAAGCGCAAACTGATCTGGAAGAGCAAACAGCCAAGTTACGGCACGTCGAAGCAGAACTCGAGCACATGCGGCAAACGCATTACGACGCCGGTGACCGCATGCATCAGGCGCAAGGCCATCTGTATCAAACCAACTCCGAAATCGGCAGTCTGGAAGCGCAAATTAAATTCGTCATTGAATCGCGCAATCGACTGCAATCACAACTCAACTCATTAACCGCGCAACGCGACCAATGGCAGCGTCAAGGCACGCAACATCAGGATGAGTTGGCCGAAGCTGAAATGCATCTGGAAGAGTTAGCCGCACGTGTTGAACAGTCGCAGGCGACATCGCAGCAACACAATGATCAACTGCCAGCACTGGAACAGGCGTGGCGTGAGTCGCAATTAAAAAGCACGGAATCGCGTGCCAAGATCATGCAGTTTCAACAGCAGATAGAACTGGAATCTACGCATCAACGCAATGCCTCAAACATTCTCAATGGTTTGGTCGGACGGCGCGAGCGTTTGCAGCAAGAAAAGAGTGGCTTAAATCTGCCAGACAATACGCATCTGACGAATCTGAAGATGCAATTGGAAGAAAAGCAAGCCGGGCAGGAAGAAGTCAGCATGCAGTTGGAAGAAGTCCAGGAACAACAGCCGCGTCTGGAAGAAGAGCGACGTAGTGCGCAGCAACAAGTGAATACCGAAACGGCGAATAACGCGCAGCTGGAAGCACGCTTAACGGCACTGAAACAATTGCAGGAAAATGTACAGAGCCAAGGCAAAGTACAGCCGTGGTTGCAAAAGCACGAATTGGCTGAGTTGCCGCGCTTGTGGCAGAAGCTAAACATTGATCAGGGCTGGGAAACTGCGCTGGAATCGGTATTGCGCGAGCGGACTTCAGCATTGGAAATGTCGAATCTGGATTGGGCAAAAGGATTTTTCAACGATGCACCACCGGGGAAGCTGGCATTGTTTTCGCCAAATAGCATTGCTAGTGGTGCGTCAACAGCCAATGCAGACACGCCTTTCGGCTTCAAACCATTTTTGAATCTGCTGCAATTAAACGATCCGGGTTTGCGCGCCCTGATGCAAGATTGGCTGCACAATGTTTTTGCCGCAGACGATACGATAACTGCATTTGCTGATCGCAGTAAATTGCCACTTGGCGCATGTTTCGTGACGCGTCAAGGTCATGTGATCAGCAAAACCAGCGTGCGTTTTTATGCTTCGGATTCAGAACAAGACGGCATGCTGGCGCGCCAGCAGGAAATTGATAACATCACCAAGCAACTCCGTGCCCAGCATATGTTGGCAGATGAAGCGCGTGCCCGTTCGGTACGCGCCGATGCAACGTTGACGCAGGCGACACAACGCTTGCAGGAACTGCGTCAGCGCCACAACGGTTTGACGCAAGCGGTACATGGTTTGCAAATCGAGGTAATGAAATTATCTGAATTGCAGGAACGCTTCAATCAACGCAGCACGCAAATCGCTTCGGATCTGGCTGAAATTGCAGCGCAAGAAACTGAGCAGCAGCAAGTCAAAATGGAATCTGAGGTCAAGTTTGAACAGCTTGATGCCGAACTCTCTGAAATGCAGGAAAAGCATGAAGACGGTCAGACCACCTATTTGCTGAAAGAGCAGCAACTGAACGATGCGCGTAATCGTCTGCGCGAATTAGAGCGCAGTGCGCAAGAAACTGAATACGCCGAAAAAACGCATCGGAACAAGATAGAAGAATTAAAACGCAGTATCGCCACCGCCTTAGAGCAGGCGGCGCAACTTTTCGCCAATATGCAGCAAGGACATTTGGAGCTGGAAAGTCTGGACGATCAGGCAGCGCAAGCGGGTCTGCAGGACTTGTTGGATAAGCGTACCGCACAAGAACGTGCGTTGGCCGATGCGCGACATGAACTGGATCAGGTCTCACAAAATCTGCGACAGCATGATGAAGCGCGCATGCGCGCCGAACAAAGTCTGCAACCGCAGCGCGACCGTATCATGGAACTGCAATTGAAAGAGCAGGCGGCGCGTTTAAATCAAGAACAATACGCTCAGCAATTGGTTGAATTCGGTGCTGATGAAGTGGCATTGAGTGAAAAATTGCACGCGGACTTACGTCCTTCGTATCTGCAAGGCGAAGTGACGCGCTTAACCAATGCAATTGCTGCTTTAGGTGCGGTTAACCTGGCGGCGCTGGATGAGTTGGCCCAGGCATCCGAGCGCAAGAATTTCCTCGATGCGCAAAATGCTGACCTGACAGAAGCGATCAATACGCTGCAAGATGCGATCCATAAAATCGACAAGGAAACGCGCGAATTATTGCAAGATACCTTCGATAAAGTGAATCATCATTTCGCCGAATTGTTCCCGATTTTATTTGGCGGTGGTCAGGCTAAATTGATTATGACTGGCGATGAAATTCTGGACTCTGGTGTTCAAGTGATGGCACAGCCACCAGGTAAAAAGAATGCGACGATTCATTTGTTGTCCGGTGGTGAAAAAGCATTGACTGCGACAGCTTTGGTGTTCTCGATGTTCCAGTTGAACCCGGCACCATTCTGCTTGCTTGATGAGGTTGACGCGCCATTAGATGATGCGAATACCGAGCGCTTCTGCAAGATGGTTAAACAGATGTCAGCGCATACGCAGTTCCTGTTTATTTCGCATAACAAAATTGCGATGGAGATGGCAAATCAATTGATTGGCGTGACGATGCAAGAGCAGGGCGTATCGCGCATCGTGGCGGTGGATATGGAATCGGCGAGAGGATTTGCGGAGTCAGTGGCGGCTTAGAATAGGCCACTGGTTTGGCATCCGTATATCCCTGCTGTCGCCTGCGGGAGCAGGGATATACCCATAAATTTGTACTTAGTAAGATTTTGTATAGATGTTTAGTAATGGATGGCGCATCAGCGATAATCCATATTTGATTGTTAACCATGTTTGATACACATGCAACGCTGCATATCCGCGAGTATGGTGTGTCTGTTTAAGAAGGCCTCAGTAGCATGATGGATCTACAAACCAGTCTGTTTTTTGCCGGCGGCGCGATTATTATCGGCGTCATTTCTTACAATAAATGGCAAGAATATAAAGCTAAGAAAACCGTCGAACGGGCGTTTTCTTCATCGCATGATGATGTCTTGATGACGCCACCGACGACGCCGCCGGATCAGTCATCTGCCCCTTTGGAGCGGCATGAACCAAGGTTGTTTGATGCGGAAAGTACCGCCGTACCATTGACGGCTGCAGATATCCCGCAAGACGTGGAATTGACCGCCGAGCAGCTGGCAACCGAGCCACAGCCGGTACCGGAAGTTGAGCACGATATCCTTCCGGAATTACCGATAGATGCACTGATCGACTGCACGATTCCCTTGGCGTTGGAAACGCCGCTGCGCGGCGATAAAATATTGCCGATTTTGCAAAGTTTGCGCTATGTTGGCAATAAGCCAGTCAATTTTATTGGCGAAGACAGCCATGGGGACTGGGAGGCGATTGCCCATGGTGGCGTGTATCAGACGTTGATGGCTGGCGTCCAGATGGCGAATCGCAGCACGCCATTAAATGAAATTGAATATTCAGAATTGCTGGCCAGCTTACGTCGCATTTGTGATGATCTGGGAGCGGAGCCAGACGTGCCAGAAATGACCGAAGTGATGCAAAGCGCGCGTACTTTGCATCAGTTTGTGACGGAGCATGATGCACAACTGGGCGTCAATATTCAATCGAAAGGCGCGGCCTGGCCAATTAACACATTGCTGTCGGCATTGACCCGACAAGGATTTGATGCACGCCCTGATGGCCGTTTAGTGATGTCGGACGGTGACAACGGTATATTATTTTCGCTTTCCACTAATACCACTCAGGCACAGGAAATTACATCACGTCTGACCTTATTGCTTGATGTGCCGCGTGTCGCGCAAGCGCGTGACGGTTATGGCGCCATGGTGGCTTGCGCCCGTTCGTTAGCATCCCGCTTGGGTGGTGTGGTGGTTGATGACAGCAATCAGCCATTGGTCGATGCCCAGCTAACAGAAATCGCTGATCAGGTTGATGCGTTTTATCATGATATGGATGCCGCCGAGATTCCGGCTGGTTCGGTTCGTGCTTTGCGTTTGTTTAGCTAAAACGGAAAATAAAAATAAAGCAGATCGGAAACGCAGTGCGTTTTCCGATCTGCGCTGTCGCCCGTTTCAAACATCACGATTCAAACATCTTGATTCAAACATCTTTTATGCCATCAAATTTATCTGATACCACTGCCGATTGGCGTGCGCGTGCCGCTTGGTTGAGCACGGAATTAAATCGCCACAATCATGCTTACTACGTGCTTGATATGCCGTCGATTCCAGACGCCGAGTACGACGCGTTATTTCGCGAATTACAAGTTTTAGAGCAACAGCATCCTGAGCTACAAACTGCCACATCCCCTACGCAGAGAGTTGGTGCTGCGCCGCTACCGCAATTTGATCAGGTAACGCATTCGATTCCTATGCTGTCGTTGGGTAACGGCTTTGAAGATACCGATATTGTTGAATTTGATAGACGTGTACGCGATGGTTTAGACACGCATGCTGATGCCGAAATTGAGTACGCCGCAGAATTGAAATTTGATGGCCTGGCAATTAATTTGCGTTACGAAAATGGTGTGCTGGTACAAGCGGCCACGCGCGGTGACGGTGCAACTGGTGAAAACGTGACCAGTAATATTCGCACCGTACGTGCGATCCCGTTGAAATTACTTACCGAGTATCCACCTAAAGTGTTGGACGTGCGCGGTGAAGTTTTGATGTTCAAAGCAGATTTCGCCAAGCTGAATCAACGCCAGCGCGATGCAGAATTAAAAGAATTCGCCAACCCGCGCAATGCTGCCGCGGGCAGTTTACGACAGCTCGATTCACGGATTACCGCACAACGTACTTTGCGTTTTTTTGCTTACGGTGTCGGCTTGTTAGAAGGTGCCGATATGCCGTCGTCGCATTCGGCTTTGCTGGACTGGTATAGCGAACTTGGACTGCCTGTTTGTAATGAGCGTGCAGTCGTCAAAGGTGCGGCGGGATTGCTGGCATTTTTCCGCGATATAGGCACCAAGCGACCGCAGTTGCCATATGAAATTGATGGCGTGGTCTACAAAGTCAATCGCTTGCAACAGCAACAGATGCTCGGATTCGTTTCGCGTGCTCCGCGCTTTGCGTTGGCACATAAATTTCCGGCTGAAGAAGCGACCACGCAAGTGTTGGATATCGAAGTACAAGTTGGACGGACTGGCGCAATCACACCAGTGGCGCGTTTAGCACCGGTGTTTGTCGGTGGCGTCACGGTGACCAATGCGACATTGCATAACGAAGACGAAGTACGGCGTAAAGATATCCAGGTCGGCGATACAGTGATTGTGCGCAGAGCCGGCGACGTTATTCCCGAAGTGGTCGCCTTCGTGCCAGAACAACGCCCAGCGACGGCTAAACCATTCGTGATGCCGGCAGCGTGTCCGGTTTGCGGGTCGGCGATTATCAAGTTGGAAGATGAGGCGATTGCGCGTTGTTCCGGCGGTTGGGTCAAGTGTGCGGCGCAACGCAAGGGCGGTTTACAGCATTTTGTTTCACGTCGTGCGATGGATGTAGAAGGTCTGGGTGATCAGTTGATTGAACAATTGGTCGATAAACATATCATCACGACGGCCGCTGATTTTTATAAGCTGGGGATATTAAAACTGGCTGAACTGGACCGGATGGCCGACAAGTCGGCGCAAAATGTCGTGGCCGCATTGGAAAAGTCGAAACAGACAACTTTTGCGCGCTTTATCTACGCTTTGGGCATACGTCATGTTGGTGAAGCAACAGCGAAAGAGTTGGCCGGTCATTTTCCTTCCATGGATGCTTTGATGCAGGCATCGGAAGAGAAATTGCTGGAAGTCGCTGATATCGGGCCGGTAGTTGCCAAGTCTATTTTGAATTTTTTTGCTGATCCATTGAATGTTGAGTTGGTAGAGCAATTGCTGGCTGCTGGTATTTATTGGCCGCAGAACTCCCCAACAGAAGTACAGTCTAAACATCTATTGGGTAAAATTTTTGTTCTTACCGGAACATTGCCAACCTTGAGTCGCGATGAAGCAGCTGCGTTGATTGAAGCTGCGGGCGGCAAGGTCACAGGCTCGGTTTCTAAGAAAACCAGCTATGTTGTTGCTGGTGCTGAAGCAGGTAGTAAACTGACTAAAGCAGAGGAATTAGGTGTGGCTATCTTAGATGAAGCTGCGCTACGCACACTTTTAGAGAGTAACGTAGGAGCAAACGAGTGATGAAAAAAATTAGAAAAGCAGTCTTTCCTGTCGCCGGTCTAGGCAGCCGTTTTTTACCGGCGACCAAAGCACAGCCGAAAGAAATGCTGCCCATCGTTGATAAACCTTTAATTCAATATGCGGTGGAAGAAGCCATCGCGGCTGGTGCCACCGATTTAGTCTTTATTACTGGTCGCAACAAGCGCGCGATTGAAGATCATTTTGATACCGTGTATGAACTCGAAAGCGAACTTGAGGCTGCAGGAAAAACACGTTTACTGGAACTCGTGCGTAATGTGATTCCAAGCCATGTTAATTGCATCTTTATCCGTCAATCAGCGCCATTGGGTTTGGGGCATGCTGTGTTGTGCGCGCGTCCGGTAGTCGGTGATGAGCCGTTTATGGTGTTATTGGCCGACGATTTTATGGATGTCGACGCTGGTCAGAAGCCAGTGTTGGCGCAAATGGTTGACGTCTATGATGAGGAAGGTAGCAGCGTATTGGCCGTTCATGAGGTGCCGCTGGCAGAAACCAAACAATACGGGATAGTCAGCATTGACCCATACAAAACCGATATTGAAAAAGTTAACAGTATCGTTGAAAAGCCAAAACCAGAAGATGCACCATCAACATTGGCGGTGGTTGGCCGCTATATTTTGACCAATCGGATTTTTGATTGTTTAACCAAGATCGGCAAAGGCGCGGGTGGTGAAATTCAACTCACAGACGGTATTGCGGCGTTGATGGAAAAAGAACGCGTGCTGGCTTATCGTTACGCGGGCCAACGTTATGATTGCGGTTCCAAGCTGGGTTATTTGCAGGCGACTTTGGCAATGGGTTTAAAGCATCCGGAAACCGGTGAAGAGTTCGCAAAGTATATTAAACAGTTCCAATAAGTTGATTGAGGTGATGTCATGACAGTGCGTGAAATTCTCAAAATGGGTGATCCCCGTTTGCTGTTGCAAGCAAAGCCCGTGACCGATTTTAATTCTCCGGAATTGAAATCGCTGATCACCGATATGTTTGAAACCATGTACGCTGCCAACGGCGCAGGTCTGGCAGCGCCACAAATCGGCGTGGATTTACAAGTCGTGATTTTTGGATTTAAAAACAATACGCGTTACCCGGACGCAGAGCCGGTCCCGGAAACAGTGCTGATCAATCCTGTTTTGAAGCCTCTGTCGGATGTGATGGAAGATGGTTGGGAGGGTTGTTTATCGGTTCCTGGAATGCGTGGCGTGGTGCCGCGCTGGAGTAAATTGCATTACGAAGGACGCGATCAACATGGCAATGTGATCAGTCGTGACGTCGACGATTTTCATGCGCGTGTAGTACAGCATGAATGTGATCATTTGAACGGCATTTTGTATCCGATGCGGATTAAGGACTTTACACAGTTTGGTTATACCGAGGTGTTGTTTCCTGAGTTAGACGTGAATTACGACGATTAAAGAAATTAAAGCAATTAAAAAAAGCCCTTCATGAAAATGAAGGGCTTTTTTATTGTTGAGCGTGTTGAGTTCAACCTTCTGCAATCCGTTTCGCAATATGGTCCAAAGCTTCCTCAACCTGATCCACCAAAATCAAGCACAAGTCATCCTTTTCCAGCTTAGCCAAGGCCGCATCAATCGCAAAAAATTCACCAGTGATTTCTTGACTGGCAGTGGTGCGGCTGGCGCCTTTTAAACCTTCACGTAGCAGCGCTATTACTTCACCATCGGCCCGACCGCGTTGCGCTTGATCCTGATACAAAATCACTTCATCGAAAGCAGCACCTAGCAATTCAGTCTGCTGGCGGATATCTTCATCACGGCGGTCACCGGCGCCGCTGATGACAACGGTACGTCGTTTGGCAGGCATGTTGTTAACTGCCGCAACCAAGGCAATCATGGCATCCGGATTGTGACCGTAATCAGCGATGACTGTTGCACCGCGATGATCGAAGACATTGAAGCGTCCTGGAACGGTGGCAGCGTCGTTAATGAACGAGCGCAAACCTGCGCGTATCACATCCCAATCAAGATTGAGCGCCCATGCAGCAGCAGTGGCAGCCATGACGTTTTCAATCTGGAAGTGGATAGTACCGTTACGGGTAAGTGGAATGTCACTTAATGCCAGACGGATTTCCTGATTGCCTTCCGTAGCAACAATCGTGTCGCCATCCAGATAAACCACGCGATGCCCTTGCGCTCTGTGTGTGGTCATTACCGGATTATGGTTGTCGTTCGAGAAAAACGTGACCGACCCGGGGCAAACGCTGGCCATCGCGGTGACCATGGGATCGGTTGCATTCAATACTGCAGTCCCGTGAGGGGCGACGTTTTCAACGATGACGCGTTTGACGACGGCGAGGTCTTCTACCGTGCTGATGAAGCTTAAACCGAGATGATCTCCCATGCCGATGTTGGTTACCACTGCAACATCACAACGGTCAAAGCCCAGCCCTTCGCGCAAGATGCCGCCGCGCGCAGTTTCGAAAACGGCCGCATCGACATCAGGGTGCATCAATACATTGCGCGCGCTGCGTGGACCACTGCAATCGCCGGTGTCGATGCGCTGCTTTTCAATATACACGCCGTCAGAGTTGGTCATGCCTACACGTAGACCTTTGCAACTGAGCAGATGAGAAATCAGGCGGACAGTGGTGGTTTTACCATTGGTGCCAGCGACGGCAACCAAGGGGATGCGGCCATTGTCATCACCTTCAAACATCGTGTCGACAATCGCTTTGCCGACAGCACGACCTTTGCCATACGATGGATGCAAATGCATGCGTAAACCAGGCGCTGCGTTGACTTCAACGATTCCGCCTTCTTGTTCTTCCAACGGTTTATGGACGCTGTTGCACACTACATCGACGCCACAGATATCCAGGCCGACCATTTGCGCTGCCGCGATAGCACGTGCTGCCATTTGCGGATGCACGTCATCGGTGACATCGGTGGCGGTGCCGCCAGTGGAGAGGTTGGCATTATTGCGCAGCACTACGCGCACACCCTGTGCCGGGATTGCATCGGCTGTGTAATTTTGTTTGGCGAGTGTGGAGAGTGCAATCGGATCCAGGCGAATTTTCGTTAACGTAGTTGCATGGCCATCACCACGTAAAGGATCGCGATTGACTTCATCGACTAGCTGGCGGATGGTGCTGCTGCCGTTACCGATGACCAGTGGCGGGTCGCGTCTGGCTGCGGCAACTAACTGATTGCCGACTATCAGTAAGCGGAAATCATGACCGGGCAGGTAACGTTCGACGATCACTTCTGAACAGATCTCAGCAGCAATTTCAAAGGCTGCAAACACTTGCTCGCGGGCGCTGATGTTGACGGTGATACCTTTACCTTGATTGCCGTCGCGTGGCTTGAGTACCACTGGCGCGTCTATTTCCTGCACCGCTTCCCAGGCATCGGCAGCATTATCGACCACGCGGCCCTTCGGTACTGGAACACCAGCGGCATTCAGCAGCATTTTGGTGAGCTCTTTATCCTGTGCGATGGATTCCGCAATTGCGCTGGTAAAACTGGTTTCTGCCGCTTGGATTCGACGTTGGCGACTACCCCAGCCAAATTGCACCATGCTACCTTCAGTTAAACGGCGAAATGGCACGTTACGCGCAATGGCAGCGTTGACGATAGAGCCAGTGGAAGGGCCTAAGCGGACATCTTCGTCCAGTTCGCGCAAACGCGCCAGGGCATTGGCGAGATCAAACGGTTGATCTTGGAGTGCCGCATTGCATAAGGCTTCGGCTAGTTCAAATGCGAGTTTGCCGACCGCCTCTTCGCTGTATTCTACGATGACTTGATAGACGCCCGCGTCAACGGTTTGTACTGTGCGGCTGAAAGTGACTGGGCAGCCAGCTTGTGCTTGCAGCCCGAGAGCCGTACTTGTCAATGCATGTGCCAGCGAAATAGTGTGTGCAGGGTCTGTGGATTCCAAAATGCCGAGGTGCGGGAAGCGCGCTCGCAAACGGGTTTCAAAGTCATGCAGATTAGTAATCGACTGTTCGGCTTCGGAGCACGACACGATGGCTTCGATAGAAGTATGGCGACTCCACAAATTTGGACCGCGTAAAGCGCGGATACGTGATACGTCCATCAACAGGTTTCCTGAAAATTTTTGGTTAGTGTTTTTTGTTGACTACTTATTGACTACTTATTGATTACCTAATTTCGCATAACTTTTAATCGACTTCTTTCATAACCTATTTCCCAGCAAATTGATACTCACCAGTCTGGCTGCGCATGGTTGTTATAGTCGCGAAAGAAGTCTAATGCATTAAGCTTGCTTGCGGGTTTTGCTCGATGTCCTATGTGCTGCTTCATGAAAGGTTTCAATTCCGGCACGAATAAGATCGATAGAAATATCAAGAGCCCAAGCTGCCGCAACGGCGGCTAATACATTTTCAGTTTGAAATGGTGGCTGGCCATCTGCAGTCAATGGAATTGCAGCAACTCGTGCCAGCATGATTTCATTCTTGCCCGCCGCCAGCATTATTTGTCCATGACGCACAAAAACCGCGCGTTTACCTTGTTCCAGATGATAGTCGAGAACCGGCAACGCTTGGTCCGCGCCAAAGAAAATTACTTCGCCATCACATAGTGCGGCCATGTCCGCAACTAACGGGTCGGCTGCATTGAGGACGGCAATCCCGCCAGATAAGACAATATCAACCTGCGTGCGCAGCACTCTGGCCATGTGCTCCGCATCTTCTATGTAATATTCCGGCAGGTTATCGTCAGGTGCGATATTGGTGACGACGCCGACCTGACAGCGGTCATAAGCTAAGCCTTCGGCGAGTATGGTGGTGCTACCGTTTTCAAAGACCGCAGCCTCGACAGCGCGGTTGAGTAATACGCGGTGTGCCGCAGCCCAATTGGCGCAATCACCTTTTTCAACGCGCTGATTGGCGTAATACAAACCATCGCCGCAAGCTAAGCCTGTGTGTTTGCCACTCAAATTAAGCAGTGTTGCAATCAGATGGGAAACCACCGTCTTGCCATGTGTGCCGGTGACGCCGACGATAGGAATACGGCCATGCGCAGCATCGCTGTTTTCGCCTTTGATGGCTTCACTTTTAAACAGATGATCAATGATGGCATTGCCGATGGGCTGCACATTGCCTGCTGCAGGCTTCAAATGCATGAGCAAGCCAGGGCCAGAATTGACTTCTACTATGGCACCACCTTGTTGTTCCAATGGCTGGGAAATGTCTTCTACCACCAGATCAACGCCGGCAATGTCGAGTCCAACAATGCGTGCCGCTAATGACGCTGCCGCTGCAATGCTAGGGTGTACTTGTTCGGTCACATCATTGGCGACGTTACCATTGCGCTGAATCAGCACTTGTTTGCCCGCGGCTGGAATAGAGTCAGAGGTATAACCTTGTCGTTCTAATTCCATGTCGATGGATGGATCATCGTTGATTTGCACGGGATTAAGAGGGTGTTCTTCACTTTCGCCGCGTCTTGGATCGCTGTTTAACTGACTGTGTACTAAAGCGGTAATCGTCGAACTGCCATCGCCGGTGATTGCAACGGGTTCGCCAACCGCTGCTGCCGCCAGTTTGCCGCCGACGATCAACAAACGATGCTCGTTACCGCGTACAAAACGTTCTACGATGACGCCGCTGCCTTCTTGTTCTGCGTTGACGTAAGCCTTTTCAATTTCCGCTTGCGTGTTCAAGTCGATGAAAACGCCGCGGCCATGATTGCCATCAGTGGGTTTGATGACGACCGGCAGGCCGATATCTTGCGCTGCGTCCCAGGCGTCAGCTGCACTATCAACCGTGCGTCCTTCCGGAATCGGTACACCGCAGGCTTGTAATAAACTTTTGGTGAGATCTTTGTCGCGCGAAATACTTTCGGCAATCGCGCTGGTTTGGTCGGTCTCAGCAGTCCAGATACGGCGCTGGCCGGCACCATAACCTAGTTGCACCAAATTGCCGGCAGATAAACGTATGGAGGGAATATGCCGTTCGGTGGCAGCTTTGACTATGCATGCCGTGCTAGGGCCTAAACAAAGAGAATCCACCATCGTGCGCAAGGTGGCGACGGTGGCCGCGACATCATATGGTTTGTTCTCAATGGCAGCCATCACCAGATCGCGCGCCGCATACAGGGCTGCACGGGTGATGGTTTCGTGACGGGCGCGCACAACTACTTTATAGACGCCTCGTTTGGAAGTTTCGCGCGCTTTGCCAAAACCTGCATGTAAGCCAGCTAAATTTTGTAATTCTAAAGTGACATGTTCAAGGATGTGACCAGGCCAGGTACCTGTTTCCAGACGTTGGATAAAACCACCGCGTTCACCGACGCTGCAACGATGCTCAATTAATGAAGGTAGCTGGGCAGTCAGTCGCTCATTAAAGCCCGGAATCAGATTTGACGGGCATTCTTCCAGCTCTCCGATATCTATCCAGGCTTCAAGTGCCGGGCGGTATGTCCAGATATTGGGACCACGTAAGGAGATGATGCGAAGAATTTCTATGTTTTTCATTAGTGGTCTGTGTTTATGGGGCAGTTTGTATAATTGCAATAAATCGCAAATGAGCTGCAAAATGGCCTAACAGTTGTAACGGTTTACATCGCAAATGGTTTACAAGAGATACCTATGAGCGTGTAAATAAATATATTTTCGTATGCAGCGCTTATGAGAAAGCCATTAAAATACCGGCAGGATACAATAAGATCAGATATGTTGCCTCGAAGATATCTAGCATTCCTATAGTATCAATAAGTCATTAGCTTAGTGTTGTCCATATTCGGATAAACACTTTCTTTATTTTCTATGTACCCTCGTCCTTTTTTGGGCTCCCTACCGTCCAGATGACTCGCGAATCTCACACACCATTTTTAAAAAATACCACGCAAACTCTGCCGGAACGCTGGCGTTCTGCGGTGCAGGAACAATTAAGCGTCGGTGAAAATATCACTTCCTGGTTGGAGCTTGATCTCGATAGCAAGCTACATTTTACGCGTGGTTTAGTAGTTGTAACAGATAGTCGTGTTCTCTCCAAGATGGCAGAGGATACGGATTGGCAAAGTTGGTCGTACCGTTTGGAATCCGGGTTAACTATGCGCCACCATGACTACGCTGGCGTCGGCAGTCTGGAATTGCATAATGCACAACAGCGTTTGGCGTGCTGGCGTTATACCTTGAGCCAAAATATTGCGGCTTTACGTTTACGCAACGATTTCGATCGGCAGCGTGACGCGCATGACGTCGGTCAAGTGGTGCAAGCTAAAGAAGAAAATGTTTGTCCGCAATGCAAAGCACCTTTGCCACCAGGGGAAGAAGAGTGCGCGATCTGCCCTGCGCCGCAGGATGCCAAATCGTCGCGCTGGGCTTTATTGCGTCTGGGGCGCTTTGCCAAACCATATAAGGTGCAACTGATCATTGGTTTTTCGCTGACCTTGGCCTCCACGGCTGCGGCGTTAGTACCGCCTTACCTGACGCGGCCGTTGATGGACAATGTGCTGATTCCTTATCAGAGTGGTATTGCCATTGATCCCAAGCTGGTGATTTGGTATATGAGTTTGCTGTTCGGCTCTTCTTTGCTGGCATGGGGTTTGGGTTGGGCGAGGACGTATATTCTGGCGCTGGTGAGTGAGCGGATAGGCGCTGATTTACGCACCACTACCTATGAGCATTTGTTGCGATTATCACAAGAATATTTTGGTGGCAAACGCACTGGTGATTTGATGTCGCGCATAGGTTCTGAAAGTGACCGCATCTGTGTTTTTCTGTCCCTGCACTTATTGGATTTTGTGATCGATGTGTTAACGATCATTATGACTGCGGCGATTTTGCTTTCCATTGATCCGTGGTTGGCCGTAGCGACCTTATTACCGCTGCCATTTATCGCATGGATGATTCATGTCGTGCGCGATAAATTGCGTCATGGGTTTGAGAAAATAGATCGCATCTGGTCGGAGGTCACCAATGTACTGGCTGACACCATTCCTGGTATTCGCGTGGTGAAAGCCTTTGCCCAGGAAAAACGGGAAGCAACGCGCTTCAAAGAAGCGAATTATCATAATTTGGAAGCGAATGACAGACTCAATAAAATCTGGTCACTGTTCACGCCAACTGTGACGTTCTTAACTGAAATCGGTTTGCTGGTGGTGTGGATGTTTGGTATCTGGCAAATCTCACAACACCACATCACCGTCGGTGTATTGACCTCATTTTTAGCTTACAACGCGCGTTTTTACTCTCGCCTGGATTCGATGAGTCGTATCGTTTCGGTGACACAAAAAGCGGCTGCTGGCGCCAAGCGGATTTTTGAAATTCTGGATCATGTTTCCAGTGTTCCTGAACCGGCAAATCCTGTGCATCTCGACAATGTCAAAGGTGCGATTGAATTACGCGATGTCGGCTTCCGTTACGGAAATCGTGCGGTCATGCGAGATGTGAGTTTGCAGATACGTCCCGGTGAAATGATTGGTCTGGTGGGACATAGCGGTTCCGGCAAGAGTACTTTGGTTAATTTGATCTGTCGTTTTTACGATGTTGCAGAAGGTTCGATCAAAATTGATGGTGTCGATATCCGTTCGATACCGATTTCTGAATACCGTCGAAATATTGGTCTGGTGTTGCAAGAACCATTTTTGTTTTTTGGGACGATTGCCGACAATATCGCTTATGGCAAGCCCAATTCAACGCGCGCAGAAATCGTCGCTGCTGCCCGTGCCGCCCATGCTCATGAGTTCATTTTGCGTCTGCCGCAAGGCTATGATTCTTTGGTCGGTGAGCGCGGACAAGCCTTGTCCGGCGGTGAGCGCCAACGCATTTCGATAGCGCGTGCTTTATTGATTGATCCGCGTATTTTGATCATGGATGAAGCGACTTCCTCGGTCGATACCAGCACTGAAAAAGAAATCCAGAAGGCACTCGATAATTTGGTGCTCGGTCGCACCACGATTGCCATCGCCCATCGTTTATCTACCTTGCGCAAAGCAGATCGTCTGGTGGTCATGGACAAAGGTGAGATTGTTGAAATCGGCAGTCACGACGAATTGATGTTGAAAGAGGGCGCTTACTATCGCCTGTATCAAGCGCAATTACGTAATGTGGATGAGGAAGAAGAGTTGAAAAATTGGGATGGTGTTAGCGTGAAAAATACGGAAACGGTTGGGTAAAGGAAAACAAAAAATGACCATCCATAATTTTCAACTTATGCGCAATACGTTTGGCCGTCTGGTATTCACCGCAGCAAGTGGTGAAGCAGTCGAAGGTGTGTTGCCAGTGCGGGCATTTCCGATTACAGCTCCTGATGATGGAATATCTTTAGTTGACGCCGAAGGACAGGAGCTGGCCTGGATTAGCCATTTGAGTGAGTTGCCTGAGCCTACTCGCGTGATGATTGAGGAAGAGTTGAGTAGCCGTGAATTCATGCCTGAAATAAGCCGTATTCGCGAGGTTTCGAGCTTTACCGCGCCTAGTGATTGGAGCGTTGTCACCAATCGAGGCGATGCTACTTTTACGCTGAAGGGTGAAGAGGATATTCGTCGTATTGCTGGCGGTGCATTGTTAATCGCTGATAATCACGGTGTGCATTTTGTGATTCGTGACGTCCAGCAATTAGACAAGGCCAGCCGTAAGATTTTGGATAGATTTTTGTAAGGTATTACCCGCAATCTAATCAACGTCATTCCCGCGCAGGCGGGAATCCATATGGCTAGATTATTGGTGTGCGTAACACCAGCTGCTGTTTAAAACTGCTCATCAATATTCAAATACCGCCATTGTCCAGTTGGCAAATCTCCTAACTTCACTTGACCGATTCTGACCCTTTTTAATCCGGTTACCTCTAAGCCGACCGCATCACACATGCGACGAATCTGGCGCTTTTTACCTTCTCTGAGAATGAAGCTGAGCTGATCGTCATTTTGCCATTTGACGATGGCGCGTTTGAGAGGTTTGCCATCTAAAGACAGGCCAAAATTGAGTCGGCGCAGATCGCTATCTGGAAGTTTGCCTGGTTTGGTATAGCGCACGCGCACTAAATACTCTTTTTCTATGCTGGTATCTTCACCGATCAGTTGTTTGGCGATGCGCCCATCTTGCGTGAGTACCAATAATCCCACCGAATCAATATCAAGACGACCGGCCGGCACCAGGCTACGTAATTGGCTGCCGTGGAAATCTTGCACGGAGCGATCTTCGCTCCAGCGGCTGGCGGCGTTGACTAGAACCACCGCAGGTTGATAGCCGTCTTCAGCCTGACCGCTGACATAGCCAACCGGTTTGTTGATTAAGATGGTGACACGTTTTGCTTGCTCGGCTTTGGCTTGACGCTCTACCGTGACGGTCTGGTGCGGTGCCACTTTGCTACCAAGCTCTGAGACAACAACGCCATCGACGCGCACCCAGCCTCGTGCAATCCATTCATCGGCTTCGCGGCGAGAGCAGAGACCGAGTTCGGACATGCGTTTAGAAAGGCGTAATGTAGTTGGTTCGGTCATAGAATGTAAATCTTAAAAAATAAAATCAAATATAAATTGCGATTAATAAATAGCGATTACGAGTAGGGCTTAGAACAAATAAATAGGACTGGTGCAAAACTGCGCTGCGCCGGTATTTCTTGATCATGCGTCTCATGACGTAGATGTAAAAAAATGAGGTTGGGCTTGCCGGTATTCAGGTTTAATACTTTTCGTTCTTGAGCTTCGCGCTTTTATGATCAAGAAATACCGGCGCAGCGCAGTTTTACGTAAGTCCTAATAAGATAACTCAAATATGTAATGCCTCAAGCAAATCTGTTTCAAGTTGCAATTGACTGCGACTGTGACTCAGCACCGCACCATCAACCAGAAACACGTCTTCTACTCGCTCACCCAACGTCATGATTTTGGCAGTGTGCAAATTGATTTTGTATTTTGCCAGTACATTGGCCACTGAATAGAGTAAACCAGCGCGGTCGTTGGCGGTAATCGCGAGTAGATAGTACTGACCTTTTTCATCCGGTCGCAAGTCCACCGTCGGCGTCACAGGAAAGGTGCGCGACAAGCGTGAGAGTCGTCCTTGAGATGGTGGAGGAAGCGGCAAATGTGCTTGCAATAAGCTAGTCAATTCGTGTTCAATCAAATTGATAATATCGCGGTAATGATTGGCAAAAAGTGGTGCATTCAACAAAAAAGTATCAAGAGCATAACCGTGTTTGGTGGTATGAATTTTGGCATCCAGGATGCTGAAATTTTTGCTGTCAAAATAACTGCAGATGCGCGCAAAAAGATCTTCTTCATCCTTGGTATACACCGCGACTTGCAAGCCTTCGCCGATAGGAGCCAGGCGTGCCTTAACGATAGGTTTGAGGCTATCGACTTTGTCGTAAAGTGATCGGGTCTGCCAGGCGATATCTGCTGCATCATGGCGCAGGAAATAGGCTACGTCGAGTTGTCTCCACAAAGATTCATGCGCATCGTTAGGCAAGCCGTATAAGCGTAATGTTTTCAGCGCGTCCTCTTGCGTGTTCTTCAGTTCACGCTCAGTAGAGGGCGTTTCGCCGCCAAGCACGCGCAGAGTGATGCGGTACAAGTCTTCCAGCAGTTTGCCTTTCCATGCATTCCATACTTTCGGACTGGTGCCGCGAATGTCCGCGACAGTCAACAAATACAGGGCCGTCAAGTGGCGCTCATCTTTGACAGTTTTGGCAAATTCCATAATCACTTCAGGATCCGATAAATCCTGCTTTTGTGCGATTTGCGACATGGTCAGATGCTGTTGCACCAGAAACACCACTAACTCGGTATCCTCTTCCGGGAAACCATGTTGTTGGCAAAATTGCCGTGCATCGGCCATGCCTAGCTGCGAATGATCGCCGCTACGGCCTTTGGCGATATCGTGGAACAGGGCGGCGATATAGAGCAACCAGGCACGTGGAAAATTGGCGATGAGCTGGCTGCAAAATGGGTATTCATGCGCATGCTCACTCATCGTAAAACGGCGCACGTTACGTACCACCATTAATATGTGTTGATCGACGGTGTAGACGTGAAATAAATCATGCTGCATCTGGCCGACGATGCGTCGGAAATTAGGAAGATAGCGCCCTAAAATACTGGTCTGATTCATCGCGCGCAATGCGTGTGTAATACCTTGCGGTGCTTGAATAATCTGCACAAACAAGGCGCGATTGGCGGGATCGCGGCGGAATTTCGAGTCTATTTTGAATCGTGCATGCCATAGCGCACGCCTGGTGCGTACTGTCATGTCTTTGATGTCACTATGTTGCGCCATCAGCAAAAACAATTCCAGCATGGCCGATGGCGTGACTTCAAATTGATCGTCACACGCAATATCAATGAAGCTGTTAATCCGGTTAAAGCGCGGATTGATAGGT
Source organism: Glaciimonas soli (assembly GCF_009497155.1). GTDB lineage: Bacteria > Pseudomonadota > Gammaproteobacteria > Burkholderiales > Burkholderiaceae_D > Glaciimonas > Glaciimonas soli. Next base: position 1,069,984 of record NZ_WINI01000001.1, on the reverse strand, counting down.
TGCGGCACATTGGGCTGCGGGAATAGATAATTCTCTATGTTTTGGAGTAACACCAAATTGAGTTGGGTAACGGCTTTGGCGGCCCAGTAATAGCGCTGCATCAGATATTCGCTGGCACGGCGAGTATCTGTGGTTTTAAAGCCCAGCGTTTCCGCAATTGGTGTTTGGACGTCGAACACCAGGCGGTCTTCGCGCCGATTGGCGTAAATATGTAAATGGATGCGTATGTCTTTGAACGCACGTTCTTTTTGCGTTAATTGTCTGGCTTCTGTCGCTGTAATAAAGCCTTGTTTGGCTAATTTGATCCACGAATCTCCCAGTCCTGCGGCGCGGGCAACCCAAATAATGACTTGCAAATCGCGCAGTCCTCCAGGGCTTTCCTTGCAATTTGGCTCCAGGCTATAGGGCGTGTCTTGATATTTTGCATGGCGTTGTCGCAATTCCAGCATTTTGGCTTGGAAAAATGCTGGCGCGTCCATGGCGGCTTGAAAACGCTCTTGTAATTGTTTAAAGAGTGCCTTGTTGCCGATGACGAGGCGCGCTTCTAACAAGCTGGTCTTGACAGTGATGTCGGCAGCCGATTCGTTCATGCACTCGTCGACGGTGCGTATGCTGTGTCCGATTTCGAGGCCAATATCCCAGAACAATTGCACCAACTGCTCTAATTTGTTTTGAAACTCTGCGTCAGGTGCGTTACTCAACAAGATGAGTAAATCAACATCGGAATACGGGAACAGCTCACCGCGGCCATAACCACCAACTGCAACTAAGGCAGCCGAGGCCGGCAGGCTTAACACTTTCCACGCATGTGTCAGAGCAACGTCGACGCTTTGCCTTAGATGAGTGAGTAGCTGCTCCGGTTTGCCATCACGCATAAAATCGTCAATGATGTTTTGCCGTTTGGTTTTAAGCTGAGTTTTGAGAACTGTAGCGAGTGTTGGCATGTGGCGTTGCAGATGCAAAGGTGAGGATTGCATGATTATTGCTCAGCTTGCAATTGATGAGCAAAACGATTTCCGGCAAGGTGGGAGCGAGCTCAGCATCTGTCATGCCGCAATTTGAGCTGCCCCCGCAAATCTGTTGATGATGAAGGTCTTTTTAATGGGCCCTCCTTATACCGTGGTTTGCTGAATAAAAGCCGGAGGCGGTGGCGTACCTTCCGAAATGGTGAGTATTTCGTAGCCCGTTTCAGTGACCAAAACAGTATGTTCCCACTGAGCTGACAGGCTGCGATCCTTGGTTTTAATGGTCCAGCCGTCACCCATTTCTTTAATGTCGCGGCGACCAGCGTTGATCATCGGCTCTACGGTGAAAATCATTCCTGCTTCTAATTTCTCTAAAGTTCCTGGACGACCATAGTGCAAAACCTGTGGTTCTTCATGGAAAACTTTACCAATCCCGTGACCGCAAAATTCACGTACTACGCTATAGCCGGCTTTCTCCGCATGCTGTTGAATTACATAACCAATATCACCTAAATGCGCGCCGGGTTTGATCTTGGAAATACCTAGCCACATACATTCATAAGTGATGTCGCCCAAGCGTTTAGCCATGATAGATGGCTCGCCAGCATAATACATCCGACTGTTGTCACCATGATAACCATCTTTGATGACAGTAATATCCAGATTAACGGCGTCACCGTTTTTAAGCACTTTGTCACCTGGAATGCCGTGACAGATCACGTCATTAACTGAGGTGCAAATAGCTTTTGGGTAAGGCGTGTAGCCTGGTGGGCAATAGTTTAGCGGCGCTGGAATCGTGCCTTGTACATTAACCATGTATTCATGGCAAAGCCTATCTAGCTCACCTGTGGTGACGCCAACTTTAACAAAGGGAGTAATGTAATCGAGCACCTCAGCGGCTAAACGACCTGCGACACGCATGCCAGCGATATCTTCAGGTGTTTTAATGGAAATAGAAGTCATGATAGGGGAAATAAAGACAAAATAATAAGGTTTGATATAGAAATGCCATGAATGTCATATAGGCATCAGGCGATTTTTTAAAATAGCGAAAATTCAATCTGATGATGATTATAGACGAGCGAAGCAAATTTAGCTGGGACATATGCCGCTGGGTACTTGAATAGGGAGGGGATTTTGGGGTAGAATCTTGGGTTAGCTTAATTCGATGAGTTTGCTAATTGTTGTAAGTGTTGAAGTTTGTTGAAAACAAAGTTCTTTGAAATCGCGAATCAGCTCGACAAGGGTGTTTTCCCCAATTTATTCATGCGGGAAAATAACTGAGTTGATTCAAGACCTAACCCTGGAGAAAATTATGTCAGTAACTATGCTCGAAATGCTGGAAGCCGGTGTCCATTTTGGTCACCAAACTCGTTTCTGGAACCCAAAGATGGCGCCGTACATCTTCGGTCATCGTAACAAAATTCATATCGTCAATCTGGAAAAAACCCTTGGTATGTACCAAGAGGCGATGAAGTACATTCGTCAATTGTCATCTAATCGCGGCAATATCCTGTTTGTCGGTACTAAGCGTCAAGCGCGTGAAATCGTTGCTGCTGAAGCAGTACGTTCAGGCTCACCATACGTTGACCAACGTTGGTTGGGCGGTATGCTGACTAACTTCAAAACCATCAAAACTTCGATCAAGCGCCTGAAAGAAATGGAAGCATCGATCGCTGACGGTTCAGTTGAAAAGTTGAGCAAAAAAGAAGCGTTGTTGTTCCAGCGCGAAATGATCAAATTGCAAAAAGCAATCGGCGGCATCAAGGATATGGGCGGCATTCCTGACGCTATTTTCGTGATCGACGTTGGTTACCACAAAGGTGCTATCACTGAAGCGGCTAAATTGGGTATCCCAGTTATTGGCGTAGTTGATACTAACCACTCACCAGAAGGCGTTACTTTTGTTATCCCAGGTAACGATGACTCATCTAAAGCGATTGCTTTGTATGCTCGTGGTGTTGCAGATGCAATTATCGAAGGCCGTGCCAATGCAGTGAACGACGTTGTTGAGTCGATCAAAGGCGCTGCTGATGATTTCGTCGAAGTAGACGAAAAAGCATAAGTGTTTGATTTGAGGTAATGCATCTCAATAAAAAAGGGGCTAGTAGTTGCCCCTTTTTTTGTATAGCGAATGCGTAGGCTGAGCCTGAACATTCGTAAAGCGTTTTAAATTGATAGTCCGAATATATTTGATTGATGGTGTAGCGGATCATAGTGGCAGGACGAAAGCATATGGTCTTTCGTGAAGCACAGATCCTCGCACCGCTAGCCCTAGGAGAATGATATGGCAGCAATTACAGCAGCACTGGTAGGCGAACTGCGCGCAAAAACTGATGCGCCAATGATGGAATGTAAAAAAGCGCTGACTGAAGCAGACGGCGATATGGCTAAAGCAGAAGAAATTCTGCGCGTAAAATTGGGCGGCAAAGCAGCAAAAGCATCATCACGCGTAACTGCAGAAGGCGTTGTTGCAGCATATATCGCTGGTGGTATCGGCGCGCTGGTTGAAGTTAACAGTGAAACAGATTTCGTTGCTAAAAATGACGAATTCATGGCATTGGCAAATGCATGCGCCAAGCTGGTTGCAGAAAACAATCCAGCTGATGTTGCCGCATTGTCGGCATTGCCTCTGGATGGTGGTACGGTTGAATCTGTGCGCGCGGCGTTGATTGGCAAGATCGGTGAAAACATGTCGATCCGTCGTTTCAAGCGTTTTGAAACAAGTACTAAACTGGCTTCTTATTTGCACGGCACACGCATTGGTGTGATGGTTGAGCACGATGCGGCTGACGAGCAAGTTGGTAAAGACGTAGCGATGCACATCGCAGCGATGAAACCAGTATCACTGTCATCTGACGATGTACCTGCTGACCTGATCGAAAAAGAGCGTTCGGTAGCAACATTGAAGGCTGCTGAATCTGGCAAGCCTGCAGATATCGCCGCGAAAATGATTGAGGGTTCAGTTCAGAAATTCCTGAAAGAAGTTTCTTTGTTAAATCAACCTTTCGTTAAAAACGACAAGCAAACAGTTGAGCAAATGCTGAAAGCGGCAAATGCCAATGTGAAATCGTTCGGTATGTTTGTGGTTGGTGAAGGTATTGAAAAAGTCACTACTGACTTTGCTGCAGAAGTTGCAGCAATGACCAAGTAAGGTAAGTGAAGAAAAAGCGGGCCGCAAGGCCCGTTTTTTTGATCGCATCAAATTTGGGGAAGTGAACAAATGGGAGTGCGCAATATTTGCCCCCTTCACGGATTCAAAAAATGCGTGAAAATGTACGTGAATGAATTGTTGAATGATTCATTGAATTAGTTGTTATTTATTAATCGGATAGACCAAGGGCCAAGATCATGACAAAACCAGCGTACAAACGTGTTCTCTTGAAACTTTCCGGTGAGGCTTTAATGGGCGATGACGCCTATGGCATCAACCGTGCAACGATAGATCGTATGGTGGCCGATGTCGCCGAAATTGCTAAATTAGGTGTTGAATTGGCGATTGTGATCGGTGGCGGCAATATTTTCCGCGGCGTAGCACCTGGCGCGCAAGGAATGGATAGAGCGACTGCCGACTACATGGGTATGTTGGCGACAGTGATGAACTCACTGGCATTAGCCGACGCGATGCGTCAGGCTGGCATGACTGCACGCGTGATGTCAGCGATCAGTATTGAGCAAGTCGTCGAGCCTTATGTGCGACCGAAGGCATTACAATATTTAGAAGAAGGCAAAATCGTCATTTTTGCAGCTGGCACAGGAAATCCATTTTTCACTACCGACACAGCCGCCGCATTGCGCGGTTCTGAAATTGGCGCAGAAATTGTTCTCAAAGCGACTAAGGTAGATGGCGTATACAGCGCAGATCCCCACAAAGACCCAGCCGCAACACGTTATTCGAGCATCTCATTTGATGAGGCAATTACTAAGCGCTTACAAGTAATGGATGCGACAGCATTCGCCTTATGCCGGGATCAAAAATTACCGATCAAAGTGTTCTCCATCACTAAGCCGGGCGCGCTAAAGCGCGTCATTATGGGCGAAGATGAAGGTACATTGGTGCACGTTTAAAGTGATAGCGTAGTTTGAATTTGCAGTGTGAATTGTAGTTTCGTTTTATATTAAAGATTGTCTTCAGAAGGAGAGCAGCATGAGTATTGCTGATGTCAGGAAAAATACAGAAACAAGAATGCTAAAGTCGCTTGAGACTTTGCGTGCCGATTTGGCGAAAGTGCGTACCGGTCGTGCTCATACGGGTATTTTGGATCATGTCCAGGTTGAGAGCTATGGCGTGATGTCTGCTTTGCCAAACGTGGCCAACTTAACCTTGCTTGACGCGCGCACAATCGGTGTTAAGCCATTTGATAAGAAGCAGCTTGCTGCCATTGAAAAAGCCATTCGTGATGCTGATTTGGGCTTGAACCCGTCGACCCAGGGCGACATTATTCGTGTGCCAACACCAGCTATGACAGAGGAACGTCGTAAGGAAATGGTTAAATTGGTCAAGGGTGAAGCCGAAGATGCAAAAATCGCGATTCGCAATATTCGTCGTGATGCGAATGAAGCTTTGAAGAAGTTGGTTAAAGATAAAGAATGTTCGGAAGACGATGAGCGTCGTGCCCAGGATGACATTCAAAAACTGACAGACAAATCTGTTGCAGAAGTAGATAAACAAGTTGTCGATAAAGAAAAAGAAATTTTGACAGTGTAAAAATCTTGTAGCTGTCTGAGAATTGGTATATTTCGTTTATGGGACTTACGCAAAAACGCCACAGCGGCGTTATGACTGTCGTACGCTTTTACTGCCTTCGTCGTCATGCCTTGCTGTAGCGCTTTTGCGTAAGTCCTGGTTTATAGTGGTAATGTTTTATACCAATTCTGCATATTCATTTTCTTATTTAATTTTTCATGACTCGTTCCAGTTCAACACAAATGCAGCCACCTGACGCGGCGATGCCTAAGCACATTGCCATTATTATGGATGGCAATGGCCGCTGGGCGACGCGGCGATTTTTGCCGCGTTTTGCAGGGCATGGCAAAGGCGTTGAGGCGGTACGCGGAATTGTTGAAGCTTGCGTTAAGCGTGGTGTGCAATACTTAACGCTATTCGCATTTAGCTCTGAAAATTGGCGTCGTCCTGAAGAAGAAGTTTCTTTGTTGATGCGTCTTTTTGTCACCGCGTTAGAGCGTGAAGTAGGGAAGATGCATGCCAATGACATACGTCTTAAAGTGGTCGGCGATCTCAGTCGTTTCGATGCCAAGTTACAAGGCATGATCGCTGAAGCCGAACGTAAGACTGAGAATAATGTCGGACTGACTGTCACGGTTTGCGCCAATTACGGCGGTCGCTGGGATGTGATGCAAGCTGTCAGAAAAATGATGGCCGCTGGCTATAGCGCTAGTGATTTGCAGGGCGATGATAGCGAAGAAAAGCTGGCTCGGCATTTGGCGATGGCTTATGCGCCGGAGCCTGATCTTTTTATTCGCACTGGTGGTGAGCAGCGCGTTTCCAATTTCTTGCTGTGGCAATTGGCCTATAGCGAACTTTACTTTACCGATACCTACTGGCCAGATTTTGATGCGGTGGAATTAGATAAGGCCATTACCTCATTTCAGCAACGTGAACGGCGATTTGGCCGAACCAGTGCACAACTAACTCAGTTGGACCATCAAAAAAAGGCTTCATGATGCTAAAAACGCGTGTGCTCACTGCGTTGGTGTTACTGGCAGTATTGCTGCCGATTCTCTACTTTGATTATTTCCCCGGATTTGCTGTTGTTGCCGCATTATTTTTTGCTGCGGCGATTTGGGAGTGTGCTCGCCTGTTTGGGAGTGCAGAAAAGCGTGCATTAGGCTATGGCATCATTGCATTAGGCTTATTTGCCGTCACTGTGCTAAAGGGCGGCGGCGCAAATATTGGCGTATTGTTTACGCTTTGTGTGGCGATTTGGGCCGTACGTTTTGTGCCTTCGCTGGCGCTGGGATTGCCACCGGTGGCGAGTTTCGGTAATCGTATTGTCGGTGTGACCTACGCAATCGCTATCTTCGGCTGCTTTGTTGCGATTCTGGCTTTATTCATTCATTCCCCTCTGTATCTGTTATCGGTAATGGCGATCGTATGGGTTGCTGACATTGGCGCCTATTTCTGCGGGAAAGCTTTTGGTAAGCATAAGCTGGCGCCATCTATTTCTCCCGGCAAGTCTTGGGAAGGAGCGATTGGCGGATGGTTGTTGGTCTTGCTGATTTCACTGGGAATTTGCTTGACGCCTGCTGCAGTGGTTTTAAGAGATACTTTGCCGGTGAGCCTATACGCTGTTTGGGGCTGGATGGGACTGGTCGGCATGATGACTTTGTTGGTAGCTGCCAGCGTAGTGGGTGATTTGTTTGAGTCACAGCTGAAGCGACGCATAGGGATGAAAGATAGCAGTAAATTGTTGCCTGGTCATGGTGGGGTGCTAGATCGCATTGATGCGCTCATCCCGGTATTGCCGTTGGTGACTTTATTAAGCTTTTGGTTTTGAGGGCACGTATGGAAAGTCGCGCGGAAAATGATCTGCACATGCAAAAAGCGTCTTTGCAGAATATCACTATTCTTGGTTCGACTGGCTCGATTGGAGTGTCGACTTTAGATGTTTTGGCGCGTCATCCTGAGCGCTACGCGGTATATGCTTTGACAGCCTATTCTCACATTACGCGCCTGGCGGAGCAGTGCGAAAAATTCCAGCCGCAGGTAGCCGTGGTCGGTACGTCGGAATCGGCGGCGCAGCTAAGTCTGTTATTACAAGCCAAGGGCTTGAAAACGCAGGTTACGTATGGCGAGCAGGCGTTATGTGACGTAGCCAGTGCAGCCGCGTGCGACACAGTAATGGCGGCAATTGTCGGTGCCGCTGGTTTGGCGCCATCCCTGGCCGCAGCGCGTGCCGGCAAAAAAATTCTATTGGCGAACAAAGAAGCGCTGGTCATGTCTGGCCAATTGTTCATTGATGCGGTTCGCAGTAGCGGTGCTACATTGCTGCCGATCGATAGCGAACATAATGCGATCTTCCAATGCTTACCGCATGCCTATCAACGGGATCAAAAGCAACGTGATCCTCGTGCCGTTGGCGTTGAAAAAATTCTGCTGACCGCATCTGGCGGACCTTTTTTGCATCGGGCGGTTGAAACGCTGGATGCCGTTACGCCAGATGAAGCGGTAGCGCATCCGAATTGGGTAATGGGGCGGAAAATCTCGGTCGATTCAGCGACTATGATGAATAAAGGTCTGGAAGTCATCGAGGCGCATTGGTTGTTTGGCGCCGCGGCGAGCCAGATCGAGGTAGTGATTCATCCGCAAAGTGTGATTCACTCCATGGTTTCCTACGTTGATGGTTCAGTTCTGGCGCAGCTTGGTAACCCTGATATGCGTACGCCGATCGCTCACGCATTGGCCTACCCGGAACGTATCGCTTCTGGCGTGCCTGCGCTCGATTTGACCGTCATCGGTCAGTTGCAATTCACGCGTCCGGACTTTCTGCGCTTTCCTTGTTTGAAGCTCGCGTATGATGCGTTGATTGCAGGTGGATCTGCTGCAACTATATTGAACGCTGCGAATGAAATTGCTGTCCAAGCTTTTCTTGACGGAAAAATTGGATTTCGTATGATAGATCAACTCATTGCGCGCACTATGGACAAAATATCGTCTTGTTCCATCACCGATATTGATGCGTTGCTGGAACAAGATCAGTTTGCACGGTTAACAGTACGTTCATTCATTTCCTGATGATACTTTTACAAACATTATTGGCGTTCGCAGTTGCGTTAGGTTCGTTGATTATTGTTCACGAGCTTGGGCACTATTGGGTCGCGCGTTTGTGCGGGGTAAAGGTTTTGCGCTTTTCCGTCGGTATGGGCAAGGTGATTTTTTCACGCCGTTTTGGTGCCGACCAGACTGAATGGGCCATTTCGATTTTGCCGCTGGGCGGCTACGTCAAGATGCTCGATGCGCGGGAACAGGATATTGGCACGATTGCGCCGGCTGATTTGCCGCGAGAATTTACACGCCAATCCGTGTGGCGTCGAATTGCCATCGTTGCGGCCGGTCCCTTGGCTAATTTTCTGCTCGCCATCCTCTTATTTGCCGGTATTTACATGCACGGTACTCCTGAACCATTGCCGAAGTTGGGGCCGGTGGCAGAGCAATCGGTAGCCTACCAGGCGGGTTTGCGCGGTGGCGAATTGGTGACAGCCGTTAATGGCGAGGCGACTCAAACCTGGGATGACATGCGTTGGAAGTTGACGCAAGCTGCTGTCGATCATGCGACTGTCAAACTGGACGTACAACATCCTGATGCGAATTCTGCCGGTGGCAATATTCTGGATACTGTTAATCTCCCGCTTGATAGTATTACTACCCAAGATTTAGAGAGTGATTTCTTAGCGAAGCTAGGTATTGTTATCGCTTTTTCCAAGGCAAAACTCGAAAAAGTCTTGCCTGATGGCGCTGCAATGAAAGCGGGCCTGCATGATGGCGACGTGATTACCAGTATTGATGGTAATCCTATTGCTGACGGTATGGCTTTGATCGATAAAGTGCGCGTGTCGGCCGGTCAGACTTTGCATGTAGGTGGCCTGCGTAATGGACAAGACGGACAAAATTTCCAACTGGACTTGGTCCCGGAAGCGCAAGAGCGGGATGGCAAGGTTATCGGTCAGATAAAAGCGGAAATTTCATTCGCGCCAGAAATGATCGTTGCTACTAGTCCGCCGCTGGCCGCATTGGTAAAAGGGGCTCAAAAAACCTGGGATACCAGTATTTTGACCTTGAAGATGCTTGGTAAAATGCTAACTGGTCAAGTTTCGGTCAAAAATATTACCGGCCCAATTACGATTGCTGATTACGCCGGACAGACTGCAAGGATAGGGGTAATTAGTTACCTCAGTTTTATTGCCTTTATCAGCCTCAGCCTAGGTGTAATGAATTTGCTACCTATCCCAGTTTTAGATGGGGGTTTTTTGCTGTATTATTCGGTGGAAGTTTTAACTGGACGTCCCGTTTCCGAACGGATTTGGGGAATTGCCCAGCGTGCAGGTTTTGGTGTTTTGATGATGTTGATGGTCGTCGCTATGTTTAACGATATCGTTAGACTAATATTTTAATGTTGTGTTGGTAGCGCATGTTGGTACGTGTTCTCCAAAAACTGTTTATACGTTGTTGTCCCGCCTTGTCGTACAGTCATACTGCCGGCGTAGGGATGTCTAGTCTAAATAATTTTTGGAAAACACTTTAGGAACGATAACAGCGATAGCCAGGCACCCCCAAGTTTTTCCTGATCGACTTAGGCCGATCAGGACATTGATAACAAACGATTGCTAATGAAATTACATTCCCAGCATTTCCCCTTGTCGATATTTTCACGTCGTTTAGTTGCTGTAGCGGCCTTTGCATTGTGTTCCGGCCAAGCGATGGCGATACAACCATTTGTGGTTAAAGATATCCGAGTCGAAGGTATTCAACGTACTGAAGCTGGTACGGTTTTTAGTTATCTGCCGGTAAAAGTTGGCGATACTTTGACCGATGAAAAAGCAACTGCAGCGATCAAAGCACTGTATGAGACTGGATTTTTTAAAGACGTCCGGATCGAGGCGGATGGCAATGTCCTGGTCGTTTCGGTGGAAGAGCGCCCGTCGATCAACAATGTCGTTTTTACCGGTACTAAAGAATTTGATAAAGATCAGCTGACCAAAGCCTTGAAAGAAATTGGCGTTGGTGAGTCGCGAATTTATGACAAGGCGCTGGTTGATCGTGCTGAGCAAGAGTTGAAGCGCCAATACCTTTCGCGTGGTTTGTATGGCATGAAAGTGACGACAACGGTAACGCCAATTGAGCGTAATCGCGTCAATATTGATTTTGCAGTGGATGAAGGTCAAGTTTCAAAGATTAAAGAAATCGACTTTGTCGGCAATAAGCTCTTTTCAGATAAAGAATTGCGCGAGCAACTGGCATTACGTCCACCAGGTTGGTTTACGTGGTACACCAAAGCCGATCAATATTCCAAAGAAAAGCTGACGGCTGATATTGAAAGCCTGCGATCGTTTTATTTGAATCGCGGCTATATCGAAATGCAAGTTGATTCTAGTCAGGTGTCTATTTCACCTGATAAAAAAGATATTTATGTCACATTGAATATCACTGAAGGCGATAAATTCACCGTTTCTGACGTCAAGCTGGACGGTGAAATGTTTGGCTTGGACGATCAATTGAAATCCTTGGTTCAGTTGAAAAAAGGCGAAGTTTTCTCTGGTCAGAAGTTGACAGAGACGACCAAGAGAATCTCTGACCGTCTGGGTAATTTCGGTTATGCATTTGCCAATGTGAATGCCAATCCAGTACTCGACCGGGCTAAAAAAGAAGTTGCTTTCACGATCACAGTGGATCCAGGCAAGCGCGTATACGTGCGTCATATTAACGTGGCAGGTAATACTAAAACGCGCGATGAAGTGGTGCGCCGCGAATTCCGCCAGTTTGAAGATTCCTGGTATGACGGTTCGAACATTAAGCTTTCACGCGACCGCGTAGACCGCTTGGGTTATTTCAAAGATGTGACTATCGAAACACCAGAGGTACCGGGTACAACGGATCAGGTTGACGTCGTTATGTCTGTGACTGAGAAGCCAACCGGTAACGTGACGGTGGGTGCAGGGTTCTCTCAAGTTGATAAAGTCAGTTTGACTGGTTCTATTCAGCAAGAGAATGCTTTTGGTAGCGGTAACACGATTGGACTGAGCATCAACACCAGTAGCACTTATCGGACTGCGGTATTGTCACAAACAAATCCGTACTTTACCGACGATGGTATTAGCCGCACGTATAATTTGTACTGGCGCACGCAAAGTCCGCTTGATACGCAGACAGGTGACTATAAAGTCAGAACAATTGGTGGTGACATCAAGTTTGGTGTTCCATTCTCGGAAGTCGATACCATTTTCTTTGGTGTAGGTGCTGAAAATACCGGCGTTGATACTGACAGTACTAGTCCGGATATTTATCAACAGTATGTGGACGATTTTGGTCACACCAATGCCGATGGAAGCGGCTCCGCCAATACCACGAGTTTCCCACTGACTGCCGCTTGGCAACGGGATAGTCGTGACAGCGCGTTGGTGCCAACCAAAGGGCGTTACCAACGTTTTAACCTCGAAGTCTCGGCTTTAGGTAGTTTGCAGTACTATCGTGCAAGTTACCAGCATCAGTACTTCAAGCCATTGTTTGGCAATGCCGTGACATTAGCGTTGAATGGTGAAGTTGATTACGGTGCGGGTCTTGGCGGTAAGCCTTTCCCGGTATTTAAAAATTATTATGCTGGTGGTATCGGTACTGTACGTGGTTATGAAGGTTCGACATTGGGTACTACTGTCGACCAATACGGGCAATCGATGGGTGGTTCCAAGCGTTTGTATGGCAATATGGAGTTACAATTCCCATTCCCAGGCTCAGGCAAGGACAGAACTTTACGCTGGTTTACTTTCCTTGACGGCGGTCAGGTTTATGCTGATAAGCAACCTATGTCCTTCAGTGAGTTGCGTTACTCCGCTGGTATTGGTTTGAGTTGGGTATCGCCAATCGGGCCGTTAAAAATAAGCTGGGCGCAACCTTTGAATGCGAAGAATAATTTTGATGCAACCACAATCGGCGGCGCTACGACAAAAGCTTCCGATCAGGTACAGCACTTCCAGTTCCAATTGGGAACAGGGTTTTAATTAAGCATCATCAATTTGCTTAATTGAAATTTGTATTGAAATTGAATAACGGAGAACGACCTTGAAGTCTCTCAAACAATCATTTATTTCACTGAATGCGGTTGCTTTATTGGCAGTTTGCTTAGTGTCGGGGGTGACTAGTACAGCAGTTTATGCTGACGATGCGTCACCAGCATCACCATCCGGTGGTTCCAAAATTGGTTTTGTCAGCAACGATCGCATCATGCGTGAGGCTTTGCCAGCTAAAGCGGGCTATGCAAAAATTCAAGCAGAATTTTCTAAGCGCGATAAAGATTTGCAGGATTTGGCCGCACGAGGTAAAGCTGCTGCAGATAAGTTGGACAAAGATTCTGCGGTGCTGCCGGAGTCGGAACGCTTAAAGCGGCAACGTGAGTTGGCTGACATGGATAAGGATTATCAGCGTAAGCTACGCGAATTCAATGAAGATCTAAATCAACGTCGCAATGAAGAAACGGCAAACGTTGTGGAGCGCACCAATAAAGTCATCAAACAGATCGCTGATTCTGAAGGTTACGATATTATTTTTCAGGACGCTGTCTATGCTAACAAGCGTATCGACATTACCGATAAAGTGCTGAAAGCACTCAACAAATAATGGGATTTACGCAAAATTGTCCTTGCGGCGTTACCCCTTCTGGCCGTACTAAAGTACGGTCTTCGTTGGGATGCCTTGCCGGGACAATTGTACGTAAGCCCTAGAATACAAAGGCCACTATGAGCACTCGGCTGAAACAACTGGTCGAAAGCTTAGGCGGCCAATTGATAGGTGATCCGGATATTGAAGTGTCCGGCATTGCGCCACTCAGTGATGCTACCGCATCTCATATCACTTTCCTCTCTAATGCCAAGTTTCGTTCGCAAGCGGCACAAACGCAGGCTGCGGCGTTGATATTATCGCCTGCTGACGATGCTATTGTGAGTGCCAGCTATCAAGGCGCTCGTATCGTTACGGCAAATCCCTATGCTTACTTTGCGCGTGCAGCGCAATTCTTTGTGGCTCTACACGCGCAAGTTGTGATCGCAGGTATTCACGCAAGTGCTACGGTAGCGCCGACAGCTAACATTGCTGCAAGTGCTGTTATTGGTGCCAATGTGGTGGTGGATGCTGATGCCATCATAGGTGAACACGTGCAGATTGCAGCTGGCTGCGTGATTGGTCGTGGCGTTAAAATCGGCGCGATGACGCAACTGTATCCGCAGGTGACGATTTATGCAGGATGTGAAATTGGTCAACGCGGCATTATCCATTCCGGTGTTGTGATTGGTGCCGACGGTTTTGGCTTTGCCAACGAAAGTGGCACTTGGATCAAGATTCCTCAAACCGGGCGTGTGCTCATCGGTGATGATGTCGAAATTGGTGCCAACACCACGATAGATCGTGGTGCTTTGCAAGATACGGTAATAGAAGAGGGCGTCAAGCTGGATAACCAGATTCAGATTGCCCACAATTGTCATATTGGCGCGCATACTGCGATTGCGGCATGTGCCGGTATCGCTGGTAGCGCTAAAATCGGTAAATATTGTTCGATTGGTGGTGCTGCAATGATCCACGGCCATATAACGATAGTCGATCATGTCCATGTTTCAGCCGGCACACTGGCGTTACGCTCAATATTGGAGCCCGGACAGTACACAGGTTTCTATCCAGTTGCCAAGCATGGCGATTGGGAAAAATCAGCCGCATTGGTACGTAATTTGACCTCTATGCGTGAGAAAATCCGGTCTCTAGAAAAAAACATGAAGCAGCTGACTGAACAACATACAGAGCAGCAGCGATTCATAGAAAATACAGAAAATTCAATTAAAGAAGAATCCAATGACTAATCCAAATCCTAGCGCTAACGGCCTTCCGGGCGGCACTCTCAATATCAACCAGATCAAAGAATATCTGCCACATCGCTATCCTTTGCTGCTAGTTGATCGCGTATTGAGCTGGGAGAGTGGCAAGACCATCACGGCGATCAAAAATGTCACCGCCAATGAAGAATTCTTCAACGGCCATTTTCCAAATAAGCCGGTAATGCCCGGTGTCTTGACGATTGAGGCATTGGCGCAAACAGCCGCCTTGTTATCGTTTTTGAGCGAAGGCCGTAAGCCGGATGAAAATACCGTGGTGTATTTTCTGGGTATCGATAATGCGCGTTTCCGCCGACCTGTTGAGCCGGGCGATCAGATTAAGCTGGAAGTCGAAATTCTTCGTGTGGTGCGCGGCATCTGGAAATATCATGCAAAAGCAACGGTGGATGGCGAACTGGCAGTAGAAGCTGAATTCATGTGCACGATGCGCCATGCAGTGACGCCTGAAGTCACCCCGGCCGCGAAATAATTGGTAACCAAGATGACGCGTATTCATCCAACAGCAGTGATTGCTCCAGAAGCGACACTTGATAGCTCTGTCGAAGTCGGCGCTTATGCGGTAATTGGTCCTCATGTCACTATCGGCGCCGGTACCAAAATCGGGCCGCATGTTGTGATTGAAGGGCACACAACGATAGGCCGCGACAACACTTTCTTCCAGTTTGGCTCCATCGGCGCAGCGCCACAAGATAAAAAATTTGCGGGCGAACCAACACGCCTGGAAATTGGCGATCGCAATACCATCCGGGAATTTGTCACGCTCAACCTCGGGACTGTGCAAGACGGCGGCCTCACCAGTCTGGGAAATGACAACTGGATTATGGCGTATGTTCATGTCGCTCATGACTGCCATATCGCTAACAATACGATATTGGCCAATAACGCTACCTTAGGTGGACATGTCCACATAGGGGATTGGGTGTTTCTTGGCGGGTTTACGACGATTCATCAGTTTTGCCATATCGGCGCGCATGCCATGACGGGATTTACGGCCGCGGTCAGTCAAGATGTTCCGCCGTTTGTTACCGCTGTCGGAAATCGTGCGGTTCCTGCAGGGATTAATAGCGAAGGCCTTAAGCGGCGTGGTTTCACCAGCGAGCAGATCATGGCGATCAAGCGAGGTTATAAAATGATTTATCGCGCTGGTCATTCCTTGGATGAGGCTAAGGCGGCACTCGAAGCAGAAGAAATTAAGTCACCAGATGCGGCCGAATATCTGCGCATGCTGCGCGATTTCATCTCCAAGTCCAGTCGTGGCATCATTCGCTGAAGTGGTTACGCCATATAGCACTAACCATTCTGGCGGCATGTCAGCTGCTAATTTGACTGATGTTACCGTCGCCATGGTCGCCGGTGAGACTTCCGGCGATCTATTAGCGAGCCGCTTATTGTCCGGTCTGCGCCCACACTTGCCAGATGCGGCACTGCATGGCATCGGCGGCCCCAAGATGGCTGAATATGGCTTTGAAAGCTTTTGGCCTATGGACAAGCTGGCGGTGAATGGCTTGTTTGAAGTGTTAGCGCATTATCGCGAGCTCAAAGGTATACAGATTGCGTTGCGTGATCGTTTGCTGCGTGAAAAACCGGACGTCTTTATTGGTGTCGATGCCCCGGATTTTAACTTTGGCTTAGAAACACAGCTTAATCATGCAGGCATTCCGACTGTCCATTTTATTGGGCCATCGATTTGGGCATGGCGTGGCGGGCGGATTAAAAAGATTAAGCGCTCCGGTTCGCACATGCTCGTCGTGTTTCCATTTGAGGAAGCGATTTACCACCAGGCGGGTATCCCGGCAACCTACGTAGGTCACCCTTTGGCGCAAGTGATTCCCATGGTGCCTGATGTTGCTGCGGCACGCCAGGCGCTCGCTTTGCCTGTCGATGCCAGAGTGGTTGCCATCATGCCAGGCAGCCGCATGTCAGAATTGAAGTACAACACCGTTAGCTTTGTCGGAGCCGCAAAATTATTGGCGCAGCGTGACCCAGGCCTGCGCTTTATCGCACCGATGGTGGGTGAGAAGCAACGACGTCTGTTTATGGAACTGATCACTGAAGCTGGTTTGCAGGATGTGCAAATTCAGTTAATTGATGGGCAGTCGCATACCGCAATGGCGGCGGCCGATGCGGTGCTGGTGGCATCAGGCACCGCATCGCTGGAGGTGGCACTGTATAAAAAACCTATGGTGATCGCTTACAAAATGATGGGCGCGACTTATCAAATCATGCGTCATCTGAGTTATCAGTCGTGGATAGGTTTGCCCAATATTTTGGCGCGTGAATTTTTAGTCCCGGAACTGATACAACATGCTGCCACACCGGAAGCGTTGGCAGAAGCGCTCTGGAAGCAACTCGACGATGTGCCGCATCAAATCATGCTGCGAGAACGCTTCACTGCCATGCACCATACTTTATTGCGCGATACGGCGAATGAAAGTGCGCAAGTGGTGTTGAAAATTATTGAGCAGCGTGCACGGAAGTGATGCCCATCAGTGATTCACGTAAATACATGACATGTAATGACAAATAACCCCAACCAAGCATTATTCAATTTTGACGATACCACCGAAATCATCTGTGGCGTAGATGAGGCTGGTCGCGGTCCATTAGCAGGCCCCGTGTTTGCGGCAGCCGTCATTCTCGATCCGCAACGACCAATCATCGGTTTGCGTGACTCAAAAAAATTAACCGCAGTACGACGTGAAGCATTGGCAGAGCAAATCAAAGAATGTGCTTTAGCATGGTCGATCGCACAATGTTCGGAGCAGGAAATTGACACACTCAATATTTTGCAAGCCACCATGCTGGCGATGCGGCGTGCCGTTGAAGGGCTATCGCGCACGCCAACATTGGCACTGATAGATGGCAATCGTTGCCCGGTGATGGTGATACGTGCAGAAGCGATTATCAAAGGTGACGATAAAGTACCTGCCATTTCGGCAGCATCGATTCTCGCTAAAACGGCGCGCGATGCGGCATTGGACGTATTGCATGATCTCTACCCACACTATGCTTTTGATCAGCACAAAGGTTATCCAACTGCGTTGCATTTAGAACGTTTGCGTTTGCATGGCGTTTCGCCGGTACATCGACTATCTTATGCGCCAGTGCGTGCCGTGTTAGCTGCAAACACTTGATTTGCGCGATATTGTGTCTATCTTATTTGTAGTCATCTTCACTAAAATCTCATGAAATTAATCACCTCTCCTTACAACGCGCTCTACAAAGAATTGAAGCTACTTGCCACCAGTTCGCAAGAGCGACGCAAGAGAGGGCGTACTTTGCTCGATGGGATACATCTAAGTCAATCCTACCTGCAACATGGCGGTTCGCCAGTGCTGTGCGTTGTCAGCGAAAGTGCAATAGCGCATCCCGAGGCTGCAGACCTGATCGCGCAGTGCGAGTCTAGTGGTGTGGAATGTGTCGCTATGCCAGACGCTCAATACAAAGTATTGAGTCAGGTTGAAAACGGTGTCGGCTTATTGTTCATGATTGACACACCGCAATTTACTGCGCCCGCTGTATTAGCTCAATCAGCTGTTTTGTTGGATAACCTGCAAGATCCCGGAAATCTAGGTTCTATCTTGCGCAGCGCAGCTGCAGCAGGGATCAAGCACATTTACTGTTCATCAGGGACAGCGCTAGCATGGTCGCCAAAAGTGTTGCGTGCCGGGATGGGTGCGCATTTTTTATTGGAGATTTTTGAAAATGTAGATTTGTCAGCAGTCATGACGACTGCGCAATGCCCGATTCTTGCTACTAGTTCTTATGCGGAAAAGAGCATCTACGACGTTGATCTGACCGGCTCTGTAGCCTGGCTGTTTGGACACGAAGGGCAGGGGGTTGCTGAAGATTTAATGACGCAAGCGAGCCAGCAAGTCGTGATTCCGCACCTGGGGAAAATGGAGTCGTTGAATGTGGCAGCAGCAGCAGCGGTTTGTTTTTTTGAGCAAGTCCGGCAAACGCAAACTTAGTTCTGAAGTTTAATGCGATAGATGGGTAGAGTAGCAATACCCATCGCCAAAGTACGATACGTCCATTTTATAAACGTTTCTGAAGTACCTTCCACGCGAATTCACGTGTCATGGGATCATCCCAGCCATTGTTTATCCAAAATTGATTGCCAACATCGTTATTTGTGAAAACGAAGACACTGCAGTGAGGGATGTTCGCCTCGATCAGTTTTGATGTGCAAAACTGAACCATTTGACGCCCCAATCCTTTTCCACGCGCACTGTCAGCCACAGCCAGATGATAAAGCGATCCTGCGCGACCATTATGGCCACACAGTACAGCGCCGACAATGTTGTTATTTTTGTCGCTGGCGACCACGCTGAAGCCGGGATTTCGTTCCAGAAAGCTGGTGATCGCCTCTTTTGTATCGTTTTCATGAAGACTGAGTCCTTCAATTGACGACCATAAATCAAATGCATGTTGATAGTCGTCAGCGACGAATTCCCGTAATTCAAAATCAGAGGTAGAGCTCATTCGATATTAAAGATGGTTTATGGAGGGGCTAAAGTTTATCTTATAAAGATGGACTCAACTTTGCTTCAGCCATTTTTCATAAAACACACTGTGTCCCGAATCTGGATAGTCCAGCACGACGCCGCAGCGGCTAAAACCCGAACGTTCATACAGTCGCCAAGCGGCATCAAAACCTTGTACGGCACCTGTTTCCAGCACAAGCTGAGTGACACCTTTGTCTTTCGCCAGCTGAGTAATCGCATCCAGCAAAATCGCACCGATACGCTGGCCACGTACGGCCGGCAGCGTAAACATGCGTTTGACTTCACCAATATGGGCACCATGTATTTTTAGCGCACCACAACCGAGCGCGTTGCCACTCTCGTCGCGTGCAACGAAAACCGTCGTATCCTCACCCGCCATTTGTTCGACTGTCATCTTGAATTGAAATTCGACCGGCGATAGCGGTAAAAGATGGCTATTTAACGCCGCGACCAGTGTTCGGACGTCATCTTGCAGAGGTGTTTCAACGGTGATGGTGACATTCGATGTGATTGGACTATTCGACGCTACAGATTGGGACCTGCTCATTTCTTGCTCCTCTCAATTGTGAACACGGGCGCCAGCACATTTGCTAGCGTGTGAGTCGATGTAGAAGCAAGAAAAGCACCACCTGTTGTTAAAAGATTGTCGCTTCCGGCTTAATATCTTGCAAAATCGTCGCCGCAATTTCTTCAATCGACTTGGTTGTCGATGACATCCAGCGTATTCCCTCGCGTCGCATCATTGCTTCAGCTTCATTAATTTCATATCGACAGTTCACTAAAGCCGCATATTTGCTGCCAGGGCGACGTTCGTTACGAATTTCGGATAAACGTTCGGGCGCGATGGTGAGGCCGAAAATTTTTTGTTTATGCGGGATCAAACCGCTGGGGAGTTTATTGCGTTCAAAATCCTCAGGGATCAATGGATAGTTGGCCGCCTTGATGCCATATTGCATCGCCAGATATAAGCTGGTCGGGGTTTTTCCTGAGCGTGATACGCCAACCAGAATCACATCGGCATCTGCCAGATTTTTATTCGACTGACCATCATCATGCGCTAAAGAATAGTTGATTGCTTCAATCCGATTTTTATACTCTTCTGAGTTGGCGCTATTATGGCTGCGACCTATGGTGTGGGACGATTTGACGCCCAATTCATTTTCTAGCGGCTCAACAAAGGTCTGAATCAAGTCCATGTGCATTGCTTTTGCTTGCTGGATGACTTTGGATAAATCCGTTTTTACCAGAGTCGAAAACACAATCGGTAATTTGCCATCGACCTGAAAGGCTTCGTTAATTTTGCGTGTGGCGTCATGCGCTTTATCCAGTGTGTCGATAAACGGCAGGCGCACTTGCTTAAAACGCAACTCAAACTGTGTTAACACCGAATGACCAAAAGCTTCGGCCGTGATGCCGGTACCGTCAGAAACGAAAAAAACCGTGCGATTGGCGGCTGGGAGAGGGAGATTCGGTGTTTCTGACATAGTATTTGAACAATGAGTGATTAGAGTAGGCGCTTCAATGGCATATAAATAATAGGGCTTTATTACTAAAACAGGCAAAAAAATCAGTACAGCCTGTAAAATGGCGACCAACGATTAATTTAAACGTGTCCTGACGAAGAATAACAAAAAGCCAAGGGGCGCGTGGCGCAGTGTGAAGCGAGCTATGAAGATTTCTTACCATCAAACTAGAGGTTGTTATGTCCAATGCAATGCAAATGGGATTATCCCAGGGGGCTGCTTACGTCGTTCCCTTTGAAAATTTACGGATGACGGATGTTGATTCCGTCGGCGGCAAGAACGCGTCACTGGGTGAGATGATCAGCCAGCTGGCGACTGCCGGTGTCCGGGTGCCGGGTGGCTTTGCCACTACGGCGCAAGCTTTCCGCGATTTTCTGGCGTATACGCCAGAAGGTGGCGTTGCACTGGCGCAGCGCATCGCTGATCGCCTGGAAACATTGAATGTCGAAGATGTGCGTGCATTGGCGCAAGCAGGTAGCGAGATTCGTGAATGGATCGTGGCTACGCCATTCCAGCCACGTCTGGCACAAGAAATCAATGAATCGTATCAACGTCTGGTGGCCGATTCTGCCGCTGAGATGTCGTTTGCCGTGCGTTCTTCTGCCACTGCAGAAGATTTACCAGATGCGTCATTCGCTGGCCAGCAAGAAACTTTCCTTAACGTGGTCGGCATCGACAACGTGCTAGAAGCTATGAAGCACGTGTTTGCTTCGCTCTACAACGACCGCGCGATTTCATATCGGGTACATAAAGGCTTTACCCACGCTGAAGTCGCATTGTCCGCGGGTGTGCAGCGCATGGTGCGTTCTGATGTCGGCGCTGCTGGCGTGATGTTTACACTGGATACCGAGTCTGGATTTAAAGACGTGGTGTTCATCACTTCCAGTTATGGCCTCGGTGAAACCGTGGTGCAGGGTGCAGTCAATCCTGACGAATTTTATGTCCACAAGCCGATGCTGGAACAAGGCAAATTACCTATCATCCGCCGCAATATCGGTTCTAAACTGATCAAGATGGAATTCACTGGTGAAGCGAAAGCTGGTCGCTCAGTGAAGACTGTGGATGTGCCTATCGAGTTGCGTAATCGTTATTCTCTGAACGATATGGAAATCGTTGAGCTGGCTAAATATGCCGTCATCATCGAAAAACATTATCAACGTCCTATGGATATCGAATGGGGTAAAGATGGTCGCGACGGTAAGATCTATATCTTGCAGGCACGCCCGGAAACCGTGAAATCGCAGGAGAAATCTACAGATGCGCAACAACGGTTCAAGCTCAAAGGTAGTAGTCATGTACTGGTAACTGGTCGTGCTATTGGCCAAAAAATCGGCGCCGGTCCGGTGCGGGTGATTCATAACGCATCTGAAATGGAGCGCGTACAGCCAGGCGATGTATTGGTAGCGGATATGACGGATCCTAACTGGGAACCGGTCATGAAGCGTGCCGCAGCGATTGTTACCAATCGTGGTGGCCGTACCTGTCACGCAGCGATTATTGCGCGCGAATTGGGTGTGCCTGCGGTGGTCGGTTGCGGTGACGCGACTGACATTCTAAAAGACGGTACTTTCGTCACAGTCTCTTGCGCTGAAGGCGATGAAGGCAAGATTTACGACGGCTTACTGGAAACTGAAGTAACCGAAGTGGCGCGTGGCGACTTGCCTAAGTTGCCGCTGAAAATCATGATGAACGTGGGTAATCCACAACTGGCGTTTGATTTCCAGTCGATTCCTAACGAAGGCGTTGGTTTGGCGCGTTTGGAATTCATTATCAATAACAATATCGGTGTGCATCCTCGGGCGATTCTTGAGTATCCGAATATTGATACTGATTTGAAAAAAGCCGTGGAATCCGTAGCGCGTGGTCACGCTTCACCGAAAGCGTTCTACGTCGATAAATTGGCCGAAGGGATTGCTACGATTGCTGCAGCCTTCTGGCCGAAAAAAGTCATCGTGCGTTTGTCTGACTTTAAGTCGAATGAATACAAGAAGCTGATCGGCGGTTCACGTTACGAGCCGGATGAAGAAAATCCGATGTTGGGTTTCCGTGGTGCGGCACGTTATCTGTCGGCTGACTTTGCTGCGGCCTTTGAGATGGAATGTCTGGCGATGAAACGCGTGCGTGAAGACATGGGTTTAACGAATGTCGAAATCATGGTGCCGTTTGTTCGTACCTTGGGACAAGCAGAAAAAGTCATCGGTTTGTTGGCGAAAAATGGTTTGGTGCGTGGCGAAAATGGTTTGCGCGTCATCATGATGTGCGAAGTGCCATCGAACGCGATTCTGGCCGATGAGTTCCTCGATCATTTCGATGGCTTCTCTATCGGTTCCAATGATCTGACGCAATTGACGCTGGGCCTGGATCGTGATTCAGGTATGGAATTGCTGGCGGCTGATTTTGATGAGCGTGATCCGGCGATCAAAGCCTTGTTGAAAAAAGTAATCTCCACTTGTATCGCCAGAGGCAAATACGTAGGCATTTGCGGTCAAGGTCCATCCGATCATCCGGACTTTGCGGAATGGTTGATGAAGGAGGGGATAGAAACGATCTCCTTGAATCCTGATACCGTGATTGACACTTGGAAGCAGTTGGCAGCGGCGCAATAAGTACATTGTTTCAATAGCTAAAAAAGCGAGCACTGGTTTCTAGTGCTCGCTTTTTTTTTTGATGCACGCAGGGCGGGTGTGGGCACCGCATTTTTGCTCACGGTCTTATGTTGCAGGTATCAAGGATAGGGGTATGCCTGAGCGACTATCTCTGATGTTAAATGCCTTCTTTCTGAGATTCGCCTTAACGAGCAAAAATGCGGTGCCCACACCCGCCCTGCGTACTCAGCGAGTTTTTGTAGATTTAAGAAAGTTGTTCTGACAAGGCCAAGCGTACTTGTTGTATCACACTCGCCCAGTCACCAGCCTGACTTTGTCGAAACAAGCGTGCGCTTGGATACCAGGGACTATCGTTACGCTCCAATAACCAGCGCCAATCGGCAGCACTCGGCAATAGTATCCACACCGGTTTACCCAATGCCCCCGCCAGATGAGCCACTGAAGTATCAACGCTGATGACGATATCAAGGTTGGCAATGATGGCAGCGGTATCGCCAAAATCTTCAATCCACTGCGCTTGACTATGAAGCTGTGGTGTCCGCTCTAAAAATTCTTTATCGCTGTTACGAATTTCTTTTTGTAGCAAGAAAAAAGATACGGCCGTTGCATTGCTATGCTGTGCACAATCGAGCAGCGGCGCAAACTGTTCAAGCGCGATTGAACGATTGTGATCTTTGTGTTTGTTGCTGTTGCCTGAGCCGATCAGGCCAATTTTGAATGCTTGTTGATGCTGCTGATTTTGTTGTTGCCAGCTTGTGCACTTGCTTGGCTCTGCTTTGAAATAGGCGTTGTAGTTATGCGTGACTGACGGCAGCAGCGTGGCGGAAATATTGCTCAAATCAGTTGCAAATACTAAAGGCAAGCTCATGAGTGGCGTTTGATAATCTACCTGCGGCACCGTTTTGCCAAGTGCAATGATTTGCAAGGGAATGCTGTTTGTCGGCAGCTGTTGATTCATGCTTGAGACGATGCTAACGAGTGACGGATTGACTTCTAATATCACTTCAGCACCCAGCGCCGCAACCATCAAAGCGTAACGACAGAACTGTATGGTGTCACCGAGTCCTTGTTCCGACCATAATAAAATACGTTTTCCTCGAATCGGTTCTTGTCCTTGCCACAATGGAAAATTGCTGTGACGAGTTTGTTCGGCATCACTTTTTTTCCAACGGGATTCATAATCAATCCAGCCGCTCGCAAAATGTCCTAGCGTCAGTTTCGATAGCGCTTGATTGTAGATGACGTCAGCATATGCCGGCATGATTTGCAGCGCTTTTTGATAGCTGACAATGGCTTCTTCGTGTTGACCTACAAGGCTCAAGGTAATGCCGTAATCACCCCATGCTTCTGCTTTATGTGGCGCCATCGCTAAACCTTTGGCGTGATCCAGTAACGCGGCTTCGTAGTGCTCCAGTTTATGCAGAATGACACCGCGATCAAGATAAAAAGTAGCTGACTCTGGATTGTATTCAAGCGCCTGATTGAGACAGACCAGCGCTTCTTGATGCTCCTCCAATTGGTCTAGCGTTACGCCTTTTTTGTACCAGTATTCCGCATTGCGCGGTTGTAGTGCGAGCGCCTTGCCAATACTGATGAGCGCATCTTGATAACGTTCTAATTGGTGCTGAAGCGTTGCGCGTTGTGACCAGCCGTAATCACTTTGTGGCACCTGCAATAGTGCTTGTTCATTGCACTCCAAGGCCACAGCAAAGTGTTTTAAACTAGCGAGAGTTGCACTTTTTGCAAATAATATGTCGGGTTTGTTGTGGCCTAGATCTAGCAGTGCCTGATATGACGCGAGTGCTTCTTCGTACGCTTCCATTTCAAATTGCACGCGCGCTAATTTGAAATGCACTGGCAACAAACGCGCGCTGTTATCTGCAGCCGCTGCAATGGCTTTTTTGAAAAAATGGATTGCCGCCAGCGGTTGATGCGTTGCCGCGTAGATCACAGCCAGAATATGCAGCGCATCAAATTGCATGGGCTCACTTCGCAAAATGGCAAGGAGCGTTTGCTCGGCTTGTTGATGACGGCCAGCTTGAAAATCTTTATAGGCTAGGGCAATCAAATCAGGAGTATTCATGGATGTCGGTGAGTGTGATCTTAAGTGATTTGCAACTTTACATCACTATTAGGGTCTTATTGTGAGTTAGACTATGCCACAGTCAATTCTTCCGGAGAAAAACAAATGGCCGATTGGGTTATATGGATGTTGATGGCAGGTGTATTGATCATCGCCGAACTATTTACCGGCACCTTCTATTTATTGATGGTAGCGCTGGGTTTAATTGCTGGCGGCCTGGCGGCGCTGGTAGGTTTTAGTATGGAATGGCAATTGCTGGTTGCCGCTGTGGTGGCGGTGTTGGCGACGGTAGGCCTGCGCCGTAGTCGTTTCGGTAAGCGTGATCGGGTTCAAGCTGAGCGTGATCCGAATGTAAATCTGGATATCGGTCAAAAAATCAATGTCAATGCATGGGAAGCGCCGATGGGAGCGGGTGGCGTTGCTAGTGCACGCGTGATGTATCGCGGGGCATTGTGGGATGTTGAGCTCGCACCAGGACAAGAGGCGCAGGCCGGCCAATTTGTGATCCAGGAAATTCGTGGTAGTCGGTTGATAGTCTCGAACACGAAATAATTTAAGTTTGCATCAATACGTAAGTCCGCATAGCTGTTTATATGTCGTTGCCCTCGCAGTTATGCGGAATTACTTAACAAAGAGAGGAAATCACTATGTTCGGAAGCGTATCCATCATTATTTTATTCATTGCGATTATATTCGTGGTCAAGACTGTTAAAGTCGTGCCGCAACAACATGCTTGGGTAGTTGAACGTTTGGGGAAATATCATGCAACTTTAGGTCCAGGTTTAAGCATAGTTTTACCTTTTGTCGATCGTATCGCCTACAAGCATATTCTCAAAGAAATTCCACTGGATGTACCGCCGCAAGTCTGTATCACGCGCGACAATACGCAGTTGCAGGTGGATGGTATTTTGTATTTCCAGATCACCGATCCTATGCGTGCATCGTATGGCTCATCAAATTATATCGCTGCGATTACGCAGTTGGCCCAAACTACTTTGCGCTCGGTGATCGGTAAGATGGAACTGGATAAAACCTTTGAAGAACGCGACCACATCAATACCACCATCGTGAATGCGATTGATGAATCTGCCGCCAACTGGGGTGTCAAAGTGCTGCGTTATGAAATCAAAGATTTGACGCCGCCGAAAGAAATTTTGCACGCGATGCAAGCGCAAATTACTGCAGAGCGTGAAAAACGTGCTTTGATCGCGGCATCAGAAGGCCGCAAACAAGAGCAGATCAATATTGCCACTGGCGAGCGCGAAGCATCCATCGCCAAATCAGAAGGTGAAAAGCAAGCGTCGATTAATCGTGCGGAAGGTCAGGCGGCAGCGATTTTGTCGATTG
Organism: Glaciimonas soli; assembly: GCF_009497155.1. Lineage (GTDB taxonomy): Bacteria > Pseudomonadota > Gammaproteobacteria > Burkholderiales > Burkholderiaceae_D > Glaciimonas > Glaciimonas soli. The sequence continues at coordinate 1,043,341 of NZ_WINI01000001.1, read as the reverse complement.
CTCAGGCTAGCGCTGAAGCGATTCGCAAAACGGCAGCAGCGATGCAAGAACCGGGCGGCCAGGATGCCGCAAGTCTGAAAGTCGCAGAACAATATGTCGCAGCATTTTCGCAGCTGGCTAAGACGAATAACTCGATTATTGTTCCGGCTAATTTAGGCGATATCAGTAGTTTGATCGGGACCGCGATGCAAGTCGTGAAATCGCAGTCTGTTGCAAAGAAAATCTAAGCTTCTGTAAATATTTAAATATTTAAATATTTAAAAAAATGGCACCGGCGAAATGTTTTCGTCGGTGCCATTTTTATTGGATTTTTTAGCCGTCGAAATTAACGGTCGCGGCCACCACGGTAATCATTACGACCGCCATGATGATTGTCATAGCCTCTGCCATTGCCATGGTAGCCATTGTTGCGCGGTCCTTGTGCCCAGCCACCGCGATTTAACTCCCAGCGACCACCGTGTTGCACCCATTGCGGGCGATTATATTGATAGCCTGGGCGGGCGCGAGCCCAATTGCCCGTACGCCATACGTGACGGCCACCAACCCAATCCCAATAACCCGGCGCCCAGATATAGCCTGGACGTGGAACGGGAACAACCTCATAACGTGGCGGTGGTGGCGCACCACCAATAATGATGTTGACGCCTACTTGTGCATTGGCTTGCGCTGGAATAAAAGCCATGCTACTCGCCGCGATTAGCGCAACGGCGTAGGTAGCTTGAAGTATGCGTTTCATAAAATTCCTAAAAGAGATGATGTTGTGAAACTATACATCTCGCCAATATTTCTTCAAGAAGCGATGCAACTCGTTACACTCGTTACAAAGCCAATATCGCTATAGAATTGCGCCCTTATGACAAATAAATGGAGATCACCATGACACGACCATCAGCAAACCACATCGGTGCCGCCGCCGCGTTACCAAGGCTACCAAGCTGGACTATCGTCGAAGGACGTGATGCGATTCAGAAAACGTTCAAGTTTACTGACTTTAATGCGGCATTCGGTTTTATGGCGCAGGTCGCGCTTTTAGCCGAAAAAATAGATCACCATCCTGAATGGTTCAATGTTTACAACCGCGTAGAAGTATTGCTGGCAACGCACGATGCCAATGGTGTGACGGAATTGGATGTCAAAATGGCACAATTTATGGATAGCATCGCATCTTGATATTTTTTATAGTGACGCCTCACCTTGGTTGGCAAAAAGTATGAAATTAGTATTAGCACCTATGGAGGGGTTGGCCGATCCCATCATGCGTGATGTGTTAACCAACATCGGCGGTATCGACGAATGCGTTACGGAATTTGTGCGTGTCACCGATACGCTGCTGCCTGATAAAGTTTTTTATCGCTTAAGCCCCGAACTAAAGCAGGGTAGCCGCACGCGCTCTGGCACTTTAGTCAACTTACAGTTGTTAGGTTCAGATCCGCATTGTCTGGCTGATAATGCGGTGAGGGCTGCCAGTTTGGGCGCGCCTGCCATTGATCTTAATTTTGGTTGCCCGGCACCTACCGTGAATCGTCATCGGGGCGGGGCAGTGCTGCTTGATGAGCCGGAAGTTATTTATGAGATTATCAAGGCGGTACGTACTGCAGTGCCTGCCAACACGCCGGTGACGGCTAAAATGCGCCTCGGTTATGCGGATAAATCGCGCGCTTTGGACTGCGCCTTAGCGATTGAAAGTGCCGGTGCAGCGCAACTTACAGTTCATGCCCGTACGAAAATCGAGGGTTATAAACCACCCGCGCATTGGGACTGGATCGCTCGTATTCGAGAGGTCGTCAAACTACCATTGGTCGCCAATGGCGAAGTGTGGACGGTTGCTGACTGGCATGGAATCCGTGCCGCCAGTGGCTGTGATACGGTGATGATAGGACGCGGTCTGGTGGCGTCCCCGGGATTGGCGCTGGCAATCAAAGCGGAAGGCACATCAGCACCGATAGGTTTGCCGGGCTGGACGCAGATATTACCTGTGTTGCAGGATTTCTTTGCTCAGTGCAGGCAGGTTGACAATCAGTACGCTGTGGGACGCTTGAAACAGTGGCTGGCACAACTGAAACGTACCTATCCGGAAGCGGTGCAATTGTTTGCGCTGATTAAGGCGGAGCGGCAGGCAGATGCCGTTCTGCATATATTGGATAGTCAGGGATAACAGCCCTCTTAAATGTGGTTGTGCGAATGTTGTATAATACTGCCCCATTACCTAACCCACTGATTTAATTAAATAAGTTTAAGAAAAGCGATACGAAAAAGATGCTCTCCACAGCAAATATCACGATGCAGTTTGGCGCTAAGCCTTTGTTTGAAAACATTTCCGTTAAGTTCGGCGATGGCAACCGCTATGGTTTGATTGGCGCCAACGGTTGCGGCAAATCGACCTTTATGAAAATATTGGGCGGCGATTTAGAGCCAAGCGCAGGTAATGTGATGCTCGATTCCGGAGAGCGTTTAGGTAAATTGCGCCAAGATCAATTTGCTTTTGAAGATATGCGCGTGCTCGATGTCGTGATGATGGGGCATACCGAAATGTGGGCGGCCGCCGCTGAGCGCGATGCGATTTATGCGAATCCTGAGGCGACAGACGACGATTACATGAAAGCCGCCGATCTCGAAGCGAGATTTGCTGAGTATGATGGTTATACCGCCGAAGCGCGTGCTGGTGAGTTGCTGCTGGGTGTCGGCGTCGCGATGGATCAACATCAAGGCCCAATGAGCAATGTCGCGCCGGGTTGGAAATTGCGCGTATTGCTGGCGCAGGCTTTGTTCTCGAATCCGGATATTCTGTTGCTCGACGAACCGACCAATAACCTCGATATCAACACCATTCGCTGGTTAGAAGATGTGCTGAATCAGCGCAATTCCACCATGATCATTATTTCCCATGATCGTCACTTTTTGAATCAGGTATGTACACACATGGCCGATATGGATTACGGCACATTGAAAGTGTATCCGGGTAATTACGATGACTACATGCTGGCTTCATCGCAAGCACGTGCGCAACAGTTATCTAACAACGCCAAGGCCAAAGATAAAGTCGCTGAGTTGCAAGAATTCGTGCGTCGTTTTTCTGCCAATAAATCGAAAGCGCGCCAGGCTACATCACGCGCCAAACAAATCGACAAAATCAAAGTTGAAGACATTAAGCCGTCTAGCCGCGCCAATCCATTCATCCGTTTCGATGGCGAGAAAAAACTTCACCGCTTGGCTGTAGATGTGCAAGGTATTAGCAAAGCATATGACCGTCCGTTATTCAAAAATTTCAACATCATGGTTGAAGCGGGTGAGCGTATCGCCATCATCGGCGCCAACGGCGCGGGTAAAACCACGCTATTGCGTAGCATCGGCGGGGAAGCTAACTGTGGTCTGGATGCCGATAGCGGTATGGTGAAATGGACCGATAATGCGGACGTTGGTTACATGCCGCAAGATCCTACCGAAAATTTTGCCACCGATAAAACACTGACCGATTGGATGGGCCAGTGGACTAAAGAAGGCGACGACGATCAAGCCGTACGTTCGATTTTGGGGCGTTTGCTGTTCAGTGGCGATGAAGTGAAAAAATCGGTGCAGGTATTGTCCGGTGGCGAAAAAGGCCGCATGACTTACGGTAAATTAATGTTGGGCCGTCACAATGTATTATTGATGGATGAACCAACGAATCATATGGATATGGAGTCGATCGAATCGCTCAATATCGCGTTGGATAAATATGCCGGCACGTTGATTTTCGTTTCACATGATCGTGAATTTGTTTCGTCATTGGCGACACGCGTATTGGAAGTCAAGGAAAATGAAGTGATTGATTTCCGCGGTTCGTATGAAGACTATTTGAATAGCCAAGGGATTGAATAATTCCCTGGAGTAGTTCTGAAAAATAAAAAAAGCGCACATATTAGTGCGCTTTTTTATTTTGGCTTTACTTCCCCTTCGCCGAGTTTGTTATTCCGCCGGCATTCCCATATAAAGTAACTGATCCAGCCTGTCACGCAGACTGCGAGTAGTTTCTTTGCCTTTTGCTTTCAATATTGCTTCTAAATAAATTGTGCGCAAAGCACGGAAATCGTCGACAGAACTAGCTTTTTCGACTTTCAGTTGCAAACTGTAGCCACGCAAACCGATCATGCTTTTGATGGTTTCGTTATAGAAGTTGTAGATAGCTTCATACTGGGTTTGACCTTCGGGCAGTATGGCCCTTGCTCTTGCGGCAGAGCTAATTTCAGTGGTCTCCTTCGTCTGCGTGATTGGCGAGACGCTTTCACTTAACTGAGGGGGCTGTTGTATTTGTATCATGCCAGCAGCTAACAACTCAGACAGATGTTCTTGCCCAAGACCAAGGCCGGCTACTTTGATCAGCAGCGCTTCCATGCTGGTCTTTCCGTCAACTAACAGCAATAATGTCCGTAATCGCGGCGCCAGATTGTTTCCGCGTAACAGTATTTCTTCGCGACCCCGTTCGGTTTTGTCAAAAAGTGTCATTCCCTGTACCCCTTTTTTTATAGGTTTCTTACCGGAAATAGTAAGGTAAATTTACCTTTATGGCAATATTTCAATATTGCAGCAGTGAATCAAGGTTCGCAGTAGAATTACTCTCCCGTATTTAATGCACATTCTTTTTATGGCAATGCGCCGATATCTATTGGCATTTTGTACCCACAACGTCTTTGCGTAACATCACACAGATCACTTCCATGCATTCTGAAATTATTAAAACTGTTGAATTTGAGCGCCCCATCATGTCACCGTTGTCTTCCGGTGCAAGTTGTACTGCACAAGCGTGGGCGCGCGTGCCAAGTACACCGACACCGCAGGAAAAAGAAGTTCTAAAAGCACGTATTAAGCGTTTACTAAAAGAGCAAAAGGCAGTGCTGGTGGCGCATTATTATGTCGATGCTGACCTACAAGATTTGGCCGAAGAAACCGGCGGCTGTGTATCTGACTCGTTAGAGATGGCGCGTTTTGGTCGTGATCATCCAGCCCAGACTTTAGTGGTCGCTGGTGTCAAATTTATGGGAGAGACTTCCAAAATTTTGAGCCCGCACAAACGCGTGCTGATGCCCGATCTGGATGCGACCTGTTCGCTTGATTTGGGCTGTCCTACCGATGAATTTACCGCCTTTTGTGATGCCCACCCAGATCGTACGGTCGTGGTGTATGCCAATACCAGTGCAGCTGTGAAAGCGCGGGCTGACTGGATGGTGACTTCTTCAATTGGTCTGGATATTGTCGCGCACCTGCATGCGCAAGGTAAAAAAATTCTCTGGGCACCGGATCGACATTTAGGTGGCTATATCCAGAAAAAAACCGGTGCGGATATGCTGTTGTGGCATGGATCATGTCTGGTGCATGATGAGTTCAAGGGGATAGAGTTAGGACTGCTGCGCCGTGAGCACCCGAATGCCAAAATTCTGGTGCATCCGGAATCGCCGCAAGATGTAGTGGATCAGGCTGATGTGGTTGGTTCGACTTCCCAATTAATCGCTGCTGCGCAAAACCTGGATGCGGATGAATTTATCGTTGCCACTGACAATGGTATCCTCCACAAAATGCGCATGGCGGCACCGGGAAAGCGTTTTATCGATGCACCTACCGCAGGCAACAGCGCAACTTGCAAAAGCTGTGCACATTGCCCTTGGATGGCGATGAACGGTTTGCAAAATCTGGCAGACGTGCTCGAATCTGGACGTAATGAAATTCATGTCGATGCTGATATTGGGCGCAAAGCGATTATCAGCATAGATCGCATGCTAAATTTTGCCGCTGACCGTAAAGCAAACACACGGCCAATCAGCGATTTATCAAAAGAAGAAAAACTGTTTTCAGGGATAGGACCAGCATGAGCGATGCAATCCACAGTGGCAGTACAAGTAGTAGTACATTAAAAAATCGCTTTGCGCCTTTCGATACTGCGCTGCAAGCGGCATTCCAAAATAATATTCGCGCTGCCATTACTGAAGATGTAGGGCGCGGCGATTTCACCGGCATGTTGGTGCCGGAAGATGGCATCGTGCAGGCGCGAGTAATCGTTCGTGAGAGCGCTGTCTTATGTGGCGCGCCGTGGTTTGAAGCAGTGATGCAGCAACTCGATGGTCGTATCCAGATAACCTGGCATTATGCCGAAGGCGACTTAATGCAAGCAGATAGCGAAGTGTGTCATATCAACGCACCCGGGCGCGCTTTGCTGACTGCGGAACGTACCGCACTCAACTTTTTGCAATTGCTGTCTGGTGTGGCGACGGCCACGCGTGACTATGTCAATCTGATCGCAGATACTGACGCGAAAATTCTCGACACGCGCAAGACATTACCAGGCTTACGCTTGGCGCAAAAATATGCGGTGCGCGTCGGCGGCGGCTACAATCAACGTCTGGCTTTGTACGACGGGATTCTTATTAAAGAGAATCACATCGCTGCTGCTGGCGGCATCAGCGCTGCCATGCGTGCGGCGCAGGATTTGCAAGCTGGCGTGACTATCCAGGTGGAAGTCGAAAGTCTGGCGCAACTTGAAGAAGCCTTGCTTGCAGGTGCGACTTCTGTTTTGCTCGATAACTTTAGTCTGGCCATGATGCGCGATGCGGTCACACTGACAGCTGGCAGAGCATTGCTGGAAGCTTCCGGTGGGATTAGTATGGATACCGTACGGGCGATTGCCGAAACAGGCGTCGATAGAATTTCGATTGGTAGCTTGACGAAAGATATCCGGGCGACGGATTATTCTTTGCGAGTGCTGGAATAAAGCAAACCGAACGAGGCAGGATGGGGGAAGCACAGCGTTACCCATCCTGCCTGATGTGATTTTTGCAGTTCCGACTAACGTTAGTTCTCATGGGGAAAAACGATGCAGATGCGGCTATGGATGAGATATACCAGCAGTTTCCTTTTCTCTCTTGTTATTGCAGCCTGTAGTCAAAATCCCATAACCACCGCTCCTCCAATTGCGGTCACCCAGGCGCCATCAGCGGATACGCTACCAGCATCGCCGCTGGCAACAGCGCCAACTGCCCCGGTAATCGTTCCTAGTCAACAAGAAGTCAAAGCAGAGCGCCGTTTTGATCGCTGGGATATTAATGGTGACGGCAAAATCACGCGCGAAGAATTCCGAATTGCGATGATCAAGCGTTTTTATAAGCGCGACAAAAACAAGAGCGGCAAGCTGAGCCCGGATGAAGTTGTCGCGTTACGGTTACCCGCTGGCGAGTTGCCAAAAGGGGGAATCACGGTTGCGCAATTTCAAGCTGCGGTGGATAGAGCTTTCGATCAACTTGATCTGAACCACGACGGTTTTATTACACGGGATGAATACGATCGGGTACGGCGTAGTCAAAAAAATACGATGCCGCTGCCGGCAGCAACTCAAACACAACCATCCGGGAGTCAGCCATGAATAACGTCGTGATGAGATTGCGTGCCTTATTTTTGTTGGGGATGGCGATACCTTCCATGCTGCTGGTGCCACAAATAGCCTATGCGCGAGGCGATATCAGTTGCTCCTCATATCGTGGTGGTACCAATACGTGTCGTGCTGATACGCGAAATGGCGTGCGTTTGAGTCGTCAATTGAGTCGCGCTCCTTGCCGTGAAAATGACACCTGGGGTTATGACCGCCGTGGTATTTGGGTTGCCAATGGTTGTGCAGCTGAATTCTCACTGGGACGGAGCGGCAGTGACGATAACACTGCTGGTATCTTGATTGGCGTTTTGGCTGCCGGTTTGATTGGTGCCGCAATACTTAATCAAAACGACAATAGCAATAATAATTCGGCAAACCAATCGGGTGATCAATACGTCCAGCGTGATGACAATCCGGCTGATTACGGCAATAACTTTGGTTACATGCCCCAAAATGCTTCCCAAGGCGGTAATGTGGTGCGCTGCGAGTCTGCTCTCGGTGGTGGTGTAGTACGTTGCCCGGCGAGCATCAGTCGCGCGGTGGAGGTCGCGCAGATGCTACCGGGAAGCTTCGAATGTAAATTTAAAGAGGCTTGGGGATATGATCAACAAGGCATCTGGGTTACCAGAGGATGCCGAGCCGATTTTCTGGTGAATTAATATCAATTCGACAAAGATACCAGGGCACGCCAGGTGGGGCCCTGTGTATTAATGCCGTGAGAACTTTTCAGCCAACTGACTTAATTTTTCAGTCCGTTGTCGCGCAGCTTCTTCTTCAGCTTTTTTAGCCTCTTCCGCCAAACGCTTCGCTTTACGTAGTTCTGCATCTTTCTTGAAGCGCGCTTTTAAAATTTCAGTGGCATAAGCACGATGTGTGTCGGTGATCTCATCGGCAGTGTTGCCATCAAGGTCGAATCGCACAGTAGCTTTTTCCATCACTTTTAAATAGCGCAAGGAATTAGTATGTATTCCCAATGCCATGCGCAAGACTTTACGGCTGATTTCAGGAAAGCGAGCGATCAATTGCTTATCTATACCGATGGCTAATGGCTGGTAATCACGGAAAACTGCAAATTGAGATTGAAAATCTTTCAACAAAGCCCGCGCATGTTGCGCTGGACTGGTAGGAGTATTTGGTGTGAGGTGAGTGATAGGACTGGGCGTATTCATCGACAACAAATTATATTTTTAATTACGGATTCGCGAGCATAGCACGTAGCAGTGCGGAATCGCGGACTGTAAAAATCTTTTTGCATCGTTGTGTCTTATTTTAATCTTAATACATAAAAATAGTGAGCAGTCACCTGTCAGCAGTGACAGTTTTTTAACTTTGTGGACGTCAGTGAAGATGACCGCAAGTAAAAACAGGATTTACCCAAATAAGATGGGTAAATCCTCATTAAAACTGACGTATCAATGCAAATGTATGAAGTGCGTTAGAACGGTACTTAATTTTTACGCGCTTTTACTTCCTCATCTCTTGCTGCGCTTTCAAAACGCTCGCGTGTCGTATCTTCATCGCGACTGCCAAAGGCGTAATTGGCTTCTAGCCACATGACATTAATGATGCCGAAAGCGAGCGCCAGGCCGACGCCTAAAATCCATGCGAAATACCACATTTGTTTCTCCTCTTAATTTGCATAGTTGGCTTGGCCAGCAAGCTTAGTAAGCAGTGTGTTCGTTATCGTGTATGTCTTTGCTGGTCACTTTGCCGCGCATTACGCGATATACCCAAGCGGTATAGAGCAAAATGATCGGTAGCATGACCACAACTACCCAGAACATAATGCCCAAGGTCTTATGGCTGGAAACTGCATCCCAGATCGTCAAGCTGCTGTTTGGGTCCAATGACGATGGCATGATGAACGGGAACAGTGATGTGCCCGCTGTCAAAATAATGCCAGTGACCGAGAGACCACTTGCGACAAATGCCAACCGCGCTTTATAGCCGAGACTAAAAATGATGGACAACAGTGCAGCGCCGATGCCAATGATAGGAAGAGCCCAGGTTGCCGGCCAGCGCGCATAATTATCCATCCAGGCACCGCTTACGGTTGTCACGGTTTTTGCAAGAGGCATAAATGCACTGTTCGCATCTGGCATAGAGGTAATGCGATAACCATGTATTCCCAAAGCGATCCAGAAGCCGCCAATCACAAATAAAACGATAGTCACCAAGGCCGCAACGATGGCAATTTTGCGAGCGCGTAAAGCGATGACATCATCAGTTTTTACTTGCAAGTAAGTTGCACCATGCATCACCAACATCGCCACGCTCAACAGGCCTGCCAACAAACCGAACGGATTAAGCAAATCGAAAAAGCCACCCGTGTATTCGACCCGCATGCTGGTGTCGTAATGGAATGGCACACCTTGCAGTAGGTTGCCGAATGCCACGCCGAAGATCAGCGGCGGTACAAAGCCACCGGCAAACAGCCCCCAATCCCAGAAACTGCGCCAGCGAGGATCTGTAATTTTGCTGCGATAGTCGAAGCCGACTGGACGGAAAAATAGCGAAAATAGCAGCAACATTAATGCCACATAAAAACCGGAAAACGCTGTCGCGTAAACCAAAGGCCACGCAGCAAATGTAGCGCCGCCAGCGGTGATAAACCAGGTTTGATTACCTTCCCAGGTGCTGCCGATGGAATTGATAACGACGCGGCGCTCGGTATCGGTTTTGCCGATGAAGGGCAACATGGCACCGACACCGAAATCAAAACCGCCAGTCAATGCCAGTCCAATCAGGAGTACACCGACAAAGCCCCACCAGATTACTTTTAAGGTTTCATAGTCAAAGATCATGATGGATTCCTCAAACTTGAATTGTTCATTTTGGTTTCTGTTTCTAACAGCTCCCAGTGATACTTCCCGGTATGTAAGCTAGATGGCCCTTTGCGTGCATATTTCACCATCAAGATCATTTCAACGATGAATAAGAAAGTGTAGAAACCAATGAAACCGATAAGACTGAAATACAAACTAGATGGTTGCAAAGTGGAGGCTGATAAATGGGTCGGCAAGATGCCGGAAATTGTCCATGGCTGACGACCGTATTCGGCGACGATCCAGCCCATTTCAGCCGCTACCCATGGCAATGGAATGCTATACAGCGCCAGACGTAACAACCAGCGTTGCGTTGCCAGTTTTTTGCGGATCAGGAAATAGAAGGATGCCGAGAAAATAAACAAGAACAAGAGTCCGAGAGCCACCATCAAACGGAAAGACCAGAACATCGGTGCGACTTTCGGAATAGTGTCATCCGCCGCCATCTTGATTTGTTCAGGGGTGGCATCGATCACATTGTTGGTATATTTTTTCAACAACAAGCCGTAGCCGAGATCATCTTTAACTTTGTCAAATGAGGCAACGGCTTCAGACGAAGTATCGCCAGATTTTAAGCGTGTGAGTGCCGCGTAGGCTTGCATACCGTTGCGGATGCGCACCTCATGCTCCTGCTTTAAATCCTGAATGCCTGTTATTTCTTTATCGAACGAACGCGTGCCGATGATCCCCAGTACATAGGGAATCTTGAACGCATAATCGGTGCGTTGTTCTTTCTCATTGGGCCAACCGAAGACGGTGATACCAGCAGGAGCCGGTTCCGTATGCCATTCGGCTTCCATCGCCGCCATTTTTACTTTATTCACTTCACCGGCGGTGTAACCTGATTCATCGCCGAGTACGATGACTGACAAAGTGGAGGCCAGACCAAAGCCCGCAGCAATCGCAAATGAGCGTAAAGCAAATGCAGTGTCGCGCCCTTTTAACAGATAGAAAGCGGAAATGCCGAGTACGAACATCGATGCGGTCACGTAGCCAGCTGAAAGTGTATGAACAAACTTAACTTGCGCGACCGGATTGAAAATGACATCAATGATGCTGGTCAATTCCATCCGCATGGTGGCGTAATTGAATTCTGCGCCGACTGGGTTATTCATCCAGCCATTGGCGATCAAAATCCACATCGCAGATAAGCTGGAACCAAGAGCCACTAAAAAAGTGACAAGCAAATGCTGTACTTTCGATAGCCGATCCCAGCCAAAGAAAAACAAACCAACGAAGGTAGATTCCAGGAAGAAGGCCATCATGCCTTCGATCGCCAACGGCGTGCCGAAGATATCACCAACATAGTGCGAGTAGTACGACCAGTTGGTACCAAACTGGAATTCCAGCGTGATACCGGTAGCAATTCCCATTGCAAAATTAATCCCGAACAACTTGCCCCAGAAGCGCGTCATATCTTTATAGATAGGGCTGCCAGTCATCACATACACAGACTCCATGATGACCAGGATCCAGGCGAGGCCGAGTGTGAGTGGGACAAACAGGAAATGGAACATTGCAGTGGCGGCAAATTGCAGCCGCGATAAAGCAACGACTTCATCAATTGGAATCATGTGAGGCCTCAGAAGTGATGACGGAAGGACGAGTGGATGATGCTGGTTTGATTGCGGGGGAGGATGGGCTCAAAAAATGCTGCTCAACCAGATTGGTTGGCATGCGCATTTTTTTGACTTGTGGCTGCGAGAAGCAAAGCTTCCAAAGCACGAACAGCAGGGCGATCTTTACTACTAATATCAACGCGATTTCCAGCGCTAAAGGCAAGCGGGTCAGGCGCTTATAGTGCTTTATATGTGGCACTCTTAGTTTCGGCAAAGTGAAAGACGTCATTCATCCTCCTTCGGTTGCGCTACTTGAGTTTCGGTTTGAGTTGTTGAGTCTTCCTTGCTACCTTTTCTCTTGTTTTCGTTGCTTTTATTGCTTGTTAGTCGGAACTTATCACGAATATCTAATAATGTGCCAACTTTAGACCCCATTTTCATCAACGATGCCAGGGTTTCGGGCGATAAACGCTGCACATCATCAAACCATGCACTGGATAATTCGATCAAATCATACATCTCACGCATGCGCTGCTGAGCCAGTTTGTCGGACTCTGATGACGCATTTTCTAACAATGCATCGCGCAACATGGACAGCGTAGGCTCAATTTCGCGGCGGCGGCGTTCTTCCAGCAAAGCCTTGAAAATATCCCAGATATCTTTAGGCGGTTCGAAATATTCACGGCGATCACCGGGTTGATGCAGCAATTTGACTAAGCGCCATGATTGCAATTCTTTCAGGCCCATACTGACGTTTGAGCGCGAAAAGGTCAGATGTTCGGCAATTTGATCGGCATTCAAAGGCTGTCCGAGAATGTAGAGCAAAGCATAAATTTGACCAACTGTGCGATTGATGCCCCAACGGCTACCCATTTCACCGAAATGTGAGATGAAGCGCTGGGCGAGGGGCGTCAGTGGTACTAGTGGAGCGATGGGTGGGCTGGATGAATTTGGCATGTTCAAAGTCGCGATCTGGATATTTTCAATTTTCAGTAATTACTGAAATATAAGATATATCAAGAATATCCGCAAGAAAAAAATTGTCATTTTGAAATTCTTTAATCGAGGGAAGTAGAATTTGGTCGTTCTGGGCGATGTTTTTCCCGCACGAACCTTATGTACCTTGTTCCAATTGTGGTTCCCTGCTTGAACCATCCGTTATAATTTCGCGTTAGTTTATTTTTTACCTTTTGCGAGAGCACATTATGAGTTTGAACGACGTCTCCTCCGGCCGCGACCTGCCAAATGATTTCAATGTCATCATCGAAATTCCGATGAATGCTGATCCGATCAAATACGAAGTAGACAAAGAGTCCGGCGCGATTTTTGTTGATCGCTTTATGGGTACGGCGATGCACTATCCGTGCAACTACGGTTATATCCCGCAAACACTGTCACCGGATGGCGATCCGGTTGATGTATTGGTGATTACGCCGTTCCCGTTAATTCCAGGCGTCGTAGTGCGCTGCCGTCCTATCGGCGTGATGAAGATGACGGACGAATCTGGTGAAGATGCCAAATTGTTGGCCGTACCAGTCGATAAAGTGCTGAGCATTTATTCGCACTGGCAAAAACCAGAAGATTTAAACGAATTGCGCTTGCGCCAAATCCAGCATTTCTTTGAACATTACAAAGATCTGGAAAAAGGCAAATGGGTCAAGATCGATGGCTGGTATGGTCCTGAAGTGGCAAAAGAAGAAATTTTGTCAGGTGTGGCAGCGTACAAGAAAACGCTGGAAGCGAAATAATTTGCTCGGCACCAAAAATAAAAAAACGCACTTCGGTGCGTTTTTTTATGATCATTGGTCTGGCTTTGATAAATTGAGAAAACGCATTGCATGTCCACCAAATTGATTCAGAACCAATCCTGTCAGTACCAATACACCGGCAACAATCTTCCACCATTCCAGCGGTTCGCCCAATACCAACGCTGCGCTCAGCATGCCGACCACAGGCACTAATAATGAAAATGGTGCGATGGTGGCCGTGGGGTATTTGCGCATCAAAATCGCCCAGATGCCGAAACCTAATATCGTGTTGGGATAGGCTTGAAACAAAATGGTGCCGGCCGAAAGCCATGTCACATTGTTGGCAGCAATTGCCCAGTTAGATGTGCCTTCCAACAGAAATGAAACCAATAGCAATGGTGGTATCGCAATCAATGAACCCCACACCACTAAGGAGAGCGGATTAACTTTACCCATGCGCTTGGTGACGATATTGGCACTGGCCCAACTGAGACCGGCAATCACGACTAGCAAAAAGCCGATGAGCGTCGCCGTGGCATTGATATGCGTGGCGACTACCACCATGCCAGTCAATGCGATAAATGCACCCAATAGCTGTGCAATGCGTGGTCGCTCTCCCAGAATGACTACCGCCAATCCTATCGTGAAAAAAGCTTGCAATTGAATCACTAGCGAGGCTAAGCCTGCAGGAAAGCCCAGCTTCATTCCATAAAATAACAAAGAAAATTGCACGGCGAATTGGAATAATCCATAGGCAATCAGCATGCGCCAGGGAATCGCCGGACGTTTGATAAAAAACGCCAACGGTAATGCCGCAAAAGTAAATCGCAACACCGAAAATAATATCGGCGGAAAACTGCCTAAGCCGACTTTAATCACGACAAAATTAAAGCCCCAAATCGTGACTGTGAGTAATGCTAATAAGATGTCGGTGGCTTGCATGAGTTAGGCGTTGTGATTGAGCGATGGTGTTGAGGAGTGTTGCTAGCAACGGGAAATGCATCATATCAAGTCTACGTATTTTCTCCGGGGTTTTCTCCCGCTTTAAATGGATTTCTATCACTCAATTCATCCATATACGCCGTGATGCCATGTGTTTCGCGCTCAAGAAAGCGCGACACCGCGGTAGAAAATTCAGTGTGTGCCAGCCAATGCGCCGACCAGGTTTTTTGCGGCAAAAATCCCCGTGCCATTTTGTGTTCGCCTTGTGCACCACCTTCAAAGCAAGCAATTTTCTGTGCGATACAAAATTCCAATGGCTGGTAATACGCGGTTTCAAAATGCAGGCAAGGCACTTCTTCGATCGCTCCCCAATAACGACCATACAAGGTCTGCTCTGTATGAATTAACAGCGATGAAGCAATTGGATGGCCGTCACGTTCTGCCACGATCAACAAAATATTCTGCGGCATGCTCGCGCCGATACGCTGAAAGAAGTCCAGATTCAAATAGGGCGTGGAACGGTGTGCCAGATAGGTATTGGAATAGCAGCGGTTGAAAAAATGCCAATCCTCTTTTGTCGCATCAATACCGCGCACATGACGGAAGGTGACCCCGGCATCGGCCACTTTGCGACGCTCAGCAAGAATGTTTTTACGCTTCTTGCGTTCCAGGGTAGCGAGAAATTCGTCAAACGTGCGATAACCAGGATTGAGCCAATGAAATTGCACTCCGCTACGCAGCATGAATCCCGCTTGTTGTAGCATTTCCGCTTGCTCGGCTGGCGGATACAAAATATGGGTGGAGGAGGTCTGACTGTCGGTGCGTACGCTTTTTAATACATCGATCAACGCTGTACGCGCCGCGGTATCGCGCGCCAACAAACGTCCGCCGGTCACGGGTGTGAACGGAATCGCAGAAAGTAATTTTGGATAGTATTCCAGTCCATTGCGTTGATAAGCATCTGCCCAAGCCCAATCGAACACGTATTCGCCGTAGGAGTGATATTTAACGTACAACGGCAAAGCGGCTAGCAGGGTTTTTTCTGATTCGTCCCACAGCGTCAGATATTGCGGTTGCCAGCCGGATTTTTCAGAGGCGCAGCCGCTTTCATGCAAGGCATGCAGAAAGCTGAATGATAAAAAGGGATTGGCGTCATCACCTTGCAAACTCAATAATTCATCCCAGGCGACTTGACCGACGTCGGACAAAGATGAAATAACACGCGACGTAGTTTTTTTGTTATGTTGATTGGCTGGCATTATTCGGTGAAAAATGAGTGGAAATCAGGAGAAAATGACGTGTTGAGTATGTTTGCTTAGTGACCATATCTGATTTTCAATCATAAAACAAACGATACCCATGCGATAATTATCAATCTGATCTGTAGCTTAACTAACCCTCATTTCTATCATCATGACAGTCAAAGTCGCCATCGCTCAAATCAATAGCACCGTCGGAGATATCGCCGGTAATCGCGCCAGAATCGTTGCGTTTTCTCGCCGTGCTGCGGCGCAGGGCGCGGACATCGTTGTCACGCCAGAGTTATCACTGGTTGGTTATTCGCCAGAGGACTTATTGCTGCGTGAAAGTTTTTACGATAAAACTGCAGAAGGATTGGTGGCGTTGACCGCTGAGCTGGCCGATTTACGCGATGTCCATGTATTAGTAGGGCATCCAACGCTGCGGGACGGTTTACGTTTTAATGCAGCGTCTGTCATCGTTAATGGCGCGGTGTTGGGTACATATTGCAAATATGAATTGCCGAACGATGCCGTGTTTGATGAGAAACGTTATTTCTCTTCGTCCGACGTGCCATTTGTATTCGAGGTCAAAGGCGTGCGTTTTGGCGTGAACATTTGTGAAGATACGTGGTTTTCGCATGCACCGGCGCGTGCGCGTGCTGCGGGTGCGCAGGTATTGTTAGTACCGAACGGTTCGCCGTATCACATGCATAAGCAGCAACTGCGCTATGACGTGATGCGTGCCAATGTGACTAGCCAGGGTTTGTCGTTGGTATTTACGAATTTGGTTGGTGGTCAGGATGAATTGATTTTTGACGGAAATTCATTTGTTTTAGATCAGCAAGGGCAGGTGAAGGCGCAGCTTTCACATGCGCAGGAAGATTTGCAGGTCATCGAGTTTGACGGCGCGACGCCACTTGCCAGTTCAACATCAGGCATCACACCAACTTTATCGTTGGAGGCCCAAGTGTATCAAGCCCTGGTCTTGGGGGTGCGCGATTATATCGGTAAGAATGGCTTCCCTCATGTGCTGCTGGGTTTGTCCGGTGGCGTTGATTCGGCGTTGGTATTGGCGATTGCCGTTGATGCGTTGGGTGCGGATAAAGTGCGTTGCATCATGATGCCTTCACCGTATACTGCGGAAATTTCGTGGGTTGATTCGCGTGATATGGTGGCGCGACTGGGTGTGCGCTATGATGAAATTTCGATTAATAACTGCTTTAGCGCGTTCAAAAATACGCTGGCAACAGAATTTCAGGGTTTGGCCGAAGATACTACCGAAGAAAATATTCAGGCACGGATACGTGGCACACTGCTAATGGCTTTGTCGAATAAATATGGCTCTATCGTCCTGACCACAGGTAACAAGAGTGAGATGGCAGTTGGTTATTGCACACTGTATGGTGACATGGCGGGTGGCTTTGCGGTGATCAAGGATATTGCCAAAACACTGGTGTATCGTTTGTGCGCTTATCGCAATACGTTGTCGGAAGTGATTCCTACGCGGATTCTGACTCGGCCGCCATCAGCTGAATTGCGGCCCGATCAGGTCGATCAGGACTCATTGCCACCGTATGAAGTGTTGGATGGCATTATGCAAATGTACATGGAAGAAAATCGCAGTATTGCTGAAATTGAAGCTGCCGGTTATAACAGTGCAGATATAGCCCGCATCACGCGTTTGATTAAAATTAACGAATACAAGCGTCGTCAGGCACCAGTCGGTTGTCGCGTCACCCATCGTGCTTTTGGGCGCGATTGGCGTTATCCGATTACGTCGAAATTTTCAGAGTAAATCATTGCTTGCATTTTCTGCATTTACTCAATACGTCACTAAATACGCAACTAAGGGAGATTCATATGAAGCAAATTACCGCCATTATTAAACCGTTCAAGTTGGATGAAGTACGCGAAGCGCTGGCAGAGGTGGGCGTTACTGGTTTGACGGTGACTGAAGTGAAAGGTTTTGGCCGTCAGAAAGGACATACAGAACTGTATCGCGGCGCTGAATATGTGGTCGATTTTTTGCCAAAAGTAAAAGTGGAATTGATCATCGATGACGCGATTGTTGATCAGGCGGTTGATGCCATCATCAAAGCCGCGCGTACCGGCAAGATCGGCGACGGCAAGATTTTTGTGCAAAACATGGAGCAGGTGATACGTATCCGTACTGGTGAAACCGGCGCTGAAGCAGTCTAATCTAAAGGACTATGGAAATGACACTATCTTCGAAGGAAACGCTGAAACACATCGTCATGTGGAAACTGAAAGACCATGCGGAAGGTGCCGACAAAGCGACCAATGCGGTTAAAGTCAAAGCATTGCTCGATAGTTGTGCCAATGTGGTGCCCGGCATTATCAAGTTTGAAGCAGTGATTGCGCAGGAAGGATTGGAATCCACTTGCGATGTCATCTTGTATTCAGAATTTGATTCACGTGCAGCACTGGATGCTTATCAAGAACATCCTAAGCATGTGGCGATCAAACCCTTCGTCGGCGCAGTGCGCGAATCGCGGCAAGCGATAGACTACTACAGCTAATTCTTCAATTTCTCTGCCTTCATTCATGTTTCCCAACCACGTTTTCCCGCTAGATAATCCATTTTTAAAATACCTGGGCGTCGAATACGTGGCCATGGGCGAAGGTACGGCGCAATTGAAACTGGCATTGCAACCGCATCACATGAATAGCTGGCAAGTGACGCATGGTGGCGTGTCGATGACCATGCTGGATGTGGCCATGGCATTGGCGGGCCGTTCACTCTATCCAGAAGCCGAAGCGGCAATTACCGTCGAGATGAAAACCAGTTTCTTGCAACCTGGTGGCTGTTCTGGCGACAATATCATTGCCAACGGCAAAGCTTTTTACCGTTCAACCACTATGTGTTTTTGCGAGGCTGAATTATGGCAAGGCGATAAGCTGGTTGCCAAGGCGATGGGCACGTTTAAGTATATGAAGAAGATACCGCGCAGACGCAAGATTGCACTTGCGTCTGACGGCGCGGCTGATGCTTGATGAGCTTGATCAGGCTTGACGATTTAGTTTTTCTCTTGCACGCGCATCAATGGGCCAAAGCAAGCATGAAGTGATTCATCCTCGCACATCAGGAACATATCGGCAGAGGGAGAAAACTGCAGATAGTAAGTACTCTTGGTCCCAGCTGACAAAAAATTGCCGGAGCAGTCTGCCTTACCATTGTTGCTGGTGACGGTATTGACCAACTTGTAGAAGCCTTTTTTGCTAGGCTTGGCAGATATCTCGTAGGCGCTTTCAGCCAGTTCATCATCACTGACGATAGACGTAGTCCCGTTTGGATGGACCTTGTACGTTTCCACGCATCCCTTGCCAGGAAATGCAAAAGCCCAAGTGCCGACATAAGGATGCTTTGCAGCAGGCTGAGGCGGTGGACTTGCATACGTAGATGACATCGCTAACAGCAGCAGCGAAAAACAGGTCGTGATTTTTGTGATGCGCAAGTGAGAACTCCTCGTTTGTTATTTACAAGCTATGAGAGTGTTGTTTAGCTCAATCTTCAACTGACCCGGCACCACAGCACTTCTTGAATTTTTTTCCACTGCCACAACCACATAAATCATTGCGTCCTACTTTAGGTGTTTCGCGTTGTATGGTTTTGACCGCGGATTTGCGATTGGGTAACCAGTAGCGATAAATTTCTGGAATCGCTGCTTCGACTTCTATCGTCAATTTATGAAGTTGCATCGCATCTTGACTACTCAGTGTTTCCTCGTTATCT
The DNA here is from genome assembly GCF_009497155.1 of Glaciimonas soli. Classification (GTDB taxonomy): domain Bacteria; phylum Pseudomonadota; class Gammaproteobacteria; order Burkholderiales; family Burkholderiaceae_D; genus Glaciimonas; species Glaciimonas soli. Next base: position 1,023,879 of record NZ_WINI01000001.1, on the reverse strand, counting down.
GATTCCTCAGCCGCTTTCTCAGCCAGCAAGCGTATCGGTTCTACGACGGTGGCCAGATTGGAGCTCCAGATTGGCTCCCATGCTTGCGCACGCAAGTTCACGCCTTCCATGAAGCCTAGCGACCATGCTTCGCCATCGAGTAACGGTTTGCCTTCGTGTTCAAATTCACAAAACAAGGGCTCGTATTCTTTTGGTGCCACTTCTAGCGTGACCGCGATTTCGTTCATGAAACGCGCGATCAGGCCGACGATACGCTCAAATTCTTTATCGTTTTTGAACTTCGGTGCGTCTTTCAGCGTTGGTCCCCATACAAACGGCAACCACTCGCCTAATAAAATTTGCTCCGGTCCGATGACCAGCGCGGTCAAATAGCCGTGCAGAATATCCATCGTCATGCTTTCTTCGCCACAGCGATCAGAAAGCAAAAAGTCATCTAATTCGTCAAATTCTTTATCTGATAGCGGTTCGTCAAGTTCCATGGTGATGCCTTTAAATGTGAAGTATGGGGGATTTTACGCAATGGTAAGCGATTAGCCCAGCGTAGTTATAACTCCATGCTACCGCGTCCCAGCTCATTGACGCGGCCACCAACTTTGATTTGCTGATTTTCAGCAACGTTTAGCAGTAAGCGACAGGGGCGATGAATCGCTGCACCTTGATGGACTTCACATTGTTGCGGAAGTTCTCTGCCAGTGGCAATCATCCAGCCGCCAAGATTGGCACAGGCTGAACCGGTACCCGGATCTTCGCTAGAGACACCGAAAAAGAAACGCGCTTCAACTTGTGTCTGTTGTTGATCAGTGAAGGCGAACAGATAAGCGCTATGGAGGCCTATGTTATTTTTCGGCCAATGCACGAGCAGATTGCTATCGGGTTTGGCGCGTCGGACTGCATCGACAGATTTTAGTGGAATCAGCAATTGTTCTGAGCCAGTATCCAGCCATAACGGCGCACTGAGTAAATCGTCTTCAGTTAAAGCGAACAGCTGCGCGAGTATTGCTGGCGATTGTGTTGGCACATGACTCAATGGACGCGAAGAGGGCGGGGCTGTTAAGGTCCATACATCCTTATCACGTGCATTGCTGCTGACCGATACGATGCCAGCTTTCATTTCCAGTTGCAGATGTTGATTGTGTTTATTTGGATACGCGATAGCCAATAAGTCGCGCACGACATGTGCCGTGCCTAGGGTTGGATGGCCGGCGAATCGCATTTCCGTGGTCGGCGTAAAAATACGCACATGCGCATCGACATCGGCTTGCTCTGACGGGAAAATAAAAGTGGTTTCCGATAGATTAAATTGTCGTGTCAGCGCTTGCATGGTGTCATCGCTCAGGCCGCGCGCATCTTCGAATACACATAAAGGATTGCCGCTGAAAGTGGCTGCTGAAGTTTCGGCGAAAACATTGAGAATGCGGAAGTGATAACGTCTCATAGATCAGATCGCTTCAGGAGCAAAATTGAGTTCAACGCCATTACCCGCGGGATCTTTAAAAAAGATCTGCACCGGTTCTACTGGCGTATGCACCGCGACTTTGTATTTGACTTGCCGCTTGCTTAAGCGTGCTTCCATATCCGCTTGATTGATGCAGCTAAATGCGATGTGATCAAACGTAGTGGCGACATCGGTGTGTCTGACATCGTCGGGTTTGGCTACACTCAAATGCAAGACAGGATGTCCGCCGGCATACAACCAGAAACCGTAGCTGTTGAATGGCGGGCGCTCACCGACTTCAAGACCGACCACGTCGCAATAGAAGTCTTTAAGTTGCTCCATCAACTCGCGCGGTGCACGTAAATTGTAGTGATTGAGTCCTGTGGCTGGCAAAATATTCTCCTATTGTTGCTTGGGATTGACTAGCGCATTGAGCACCATATCTTCCCATTTCCCATTAATTTTCAAATAGCTTTTGGCATAACCTTCGCGTTCAAAGCCGATTTTCTTCAGTAGCTTTTCACTGCGCAGATTCGACGGCTGGTGATTGGCCATGATGCGATGCAGGCCAACTTCATCGAACATATACTGTATGCCAGCCTCGACTATCTCCTGCATGAAGCCTTGTCCTTCATGCGACTTGGCAACGCCGTATCCCAAGTGACACGCTAAAAATGCACCTTTGATAATGTTAGTGAAACTGCAGGTCGCCATCATTTTTTGCGTGACTGGATCGATGGCCGAAAAATAAACGGTGCTGCCATCTAAGGCGGCTTGATGCATTTTTTCTGTGCGTTCTTGCATTGCAGGCAACGTATAAAAATCTTCACTTTGCGCCGGGCCCCATGGTGATAAATGGGCTTTGTTTTCTATTTCAAAAGCGAGGCGCATCGATGCTTCATTTGACGTCAGTATTTTGAGTATGGTGCGTTTGGTTGTGATGATGGGTAAGGTCATTTTTTTGATTGTTGAGTACTTAAGTAATACTAAATTATCATGTCGAAAATGACCTCGTCATTCCCGCGAACGCGGGAATCCATGTTACGCAACTTGGATCCCCGCGTTCGCGAGGATGACGGTAGTATTTTTGAAATCGATTATTTGGTATTACTTATAAGAGATGACTGTCATTTTGACATAGGCGCTTACAATAGCGTTCATGAATACATCATCCCCCATCAGTTTTTCCGCTCTTAGCCCCGATATGGTTTTGGATGCGCTCGACAGCATAGGCTTGTATGGCGATGGCCGTTTGCTGGCGCTCAATAGTTATGAAAATCGTGTCTATCAGATTGGGATGGAAGAAGGACCGTTGCTGGTCGCTAAATTTTATCGGCCACTGCGCTGGAGTGATGCGGCAATTCTGGAAGAGCATGGTTTTGTGCAGGAATTGGTTGAACGCGAAATCCCGGTGGTGGCAGCAACGACGATTAATGGCAAGACTTTGCATCAATTTAATGGCTTCAGATTTGCCGTATTTCCCCGTCATGGCGGCCGTTCGCCAGAGTTAGAAGACCCTGCGACGCTGGAGTGGCTAGGTCGCTTTATGGGCAGGATTCATGCGGTCGGTGGCCTGGCAACGTACCAACATCGGCCCACGCTGGATATCACGACGTTCGGGATTGAGCCTAATCATTTTGTTTTAAACAACGGTTTTATTCCCGACGATCTGCTTGAGGCGTATCGCAGCACCGTAGCGCAGGCACTGGAAGGTGTGCGACATTGTTTTGAGCGTGCTGGCGAATTCACAACGATACGTTTGCATGGCGATTGTCACGCCAGTAATGTACTGTGGACTGATGCCGGCCCGCACTTTGTTGATTTCGATGATAGTCGCATGGGTCCGGCGGTGCAGGACCTGTGGATGCTGTTATCTGGCGAGCGGCAGGACAGGGTGCGTCAGTTAGGTGATTTACTGGCTGGCTACGAAGATTTTTGTGACTTCAATTCGCATGAATTGCATTTAATTGAAGCTTTGCGCACTTTGCGCCTGATCCATTATTCCGCATGGATTGCACGACGCTGGGATGATCCCGCATTTCCGGTGGCTTTCCCTTGGTTCAATACCCAGCGCTATTGGCAGGATAGGGTATTGGAGCTGCGTGAGCAGATTGCGTTGATGAGTGAGCCACCGTTGTGGCCAGCCTGAGTGCAAGACGTAGAGGATTATCCATGCGCAAGCAATATCATTTTCGCCCTTCAGAGGCAGGATTAAGGGCTTGGGATGTGCATAAGTTGCTTGCCTTGTCGGCCGACTTGCCCATCTTTAGCGTGCCGTTAAACCAGATACGAGAACTGGATCAGAATTATTGGTTTGCTTATGCTGAGGTGCCCACTTGCCGTGCGATCGTTGAACACATGCGACTGATGCAGGAAACGGACCTGCGCTACCCCATTATTTTGTCAGCCGATGGCGGTGTGATGGATGGGATGCACCGCGCCGCGAAGGCGTTGTTGTACGGGCACGTTTCCATCATGGCTGTCCAGTTTACAACCGATCCTGAACCAGATTTCATTGGTATAGCACCTGACGAGCTTCCATACGATCAGGTTGTCGATGAGTGGTAGATTGTCACAGATTGCCGTTTTGTCCGCGCAGCATCATTATTGCCAGTAAGCGACCGTTCACCAAAAATTCCTAATCTATTTTCAAATAATGGTAAATTATCGATAATTTATAAGTTAATTACCTGTATTTCGTTTTTAATTGCATAAATAAAATAAATTGATAACAAAGGAGGCGGCATATGTGGGTTCTGCTTGGGGTGTTGATCGTCGTGATCGGCTTTGCGTTACGTTTTAATCCGCTGCTGGTGGTGACGGTGGCGGGTGTCGTGACGGGGTTGATTGGCGGCATGGATATTGTTGGCGTGATTGCTGCGATAGGCAAAGCTTTTGGTGATAGTCGTTATATGGCGCTGGTGTTTCTGGCGATTCCAGTCATTGCGGTACTAGAACGCGGTGGTTTGAAAGAACGCGCGACAGAACTGATTGCTAGCGTGAAGGCTGCGACAACTGGTCGTGTCCTGTTGCTATATTTCGCAATACGTCAAATTACTGCGGCCTTGGGTTTGGTGTCGTTAGGCGGTCATGCGCAGATGGTGCGGCCACTGATCGCGCCAATGGCAGAAGCGGCGGCAGAAACGCGTTATGGAGAAATCACTGACGATACGCGGCAACTGATTCGTGCGCATGCTGCGGGAGCGGATAACATCGGCGTATTTTTTGGTGAAGATATTTTTATCGCGATTCAATCGATTTTGTTGATTAAAGGATTTTTGGAGCAAAACGGCGTCATCGTTGAACCTCTCCATTTGTCGATGTGGGCGATTCCGACCGCCATTTGCGCTTTGCTCATCCATGGTTTCCGCCTCTGGCTACTGGATCGAAAACTCACCAAAATGAATCTGCATGTCAGCACAGGAGGTAGTGCACGATGATTAAGCTCGAATATCTCTATATTCTGACCGGCATAGTCTTTGCCACTTACGCATTGATCAATCTGTTCGATAAAACGAATCCCAAGCGCATCAAAAACTTTTTGTTTTGGGGCGTGTACGCGGTGACGCTCATGTTTGGCTCGCTGATTCCTTCATTTTTGATGGGCTGTCTGGCGATTTCGCTGGCGCTACTGGCCGGTTTTGGTGGTTTGGGCAAGGGCACCAAAGATCACGCGCCATCCCTGGAAGCGCGTAAAGCGAGCTCTGCAAAGTTCGGTAATAAACTGTTCATCCCTGCGTTATTGATTCCGTTACTGACTTTGCTCGGGACCATCTTTGCCAAGTACATTGTGATAGGCGGCGCGCCGTTAATGACAGCTGGAAAAGAGACGTTAATTTCGCTCGGGGTTGCCGTCACTGTCGCCATGATCGTTGCTCTGATTATGTTGCGAGAAAAGCCGTTGGCAGCGATGCACGGTGCACGTAACACGATGGACGCAGTCAGTTGGGCTGCGGTGCTGCCACAAATGCTGGCAGCGCTTGGTGTCCTGTTTGCCACGGCCGGGGTCGGCACAGTGGTGGCTGATTTGGTTACGCAGTGGATTCCGATGGATTCGAAATTTGCGATTGTTGCGGCATATGCCATTGGCATGGCGCTGTTCACGATGATCATGGGGAACGCGTTTGCAGCTTTCCCTGTGATGACGGCCGGGATAGGATTGCCGCTCATCGTTCATCAATTTGGCGGTAACCCTGCGATCATGGCTGCAATCGGTATGCTGAGCGGTTTCTGCGGGACCTTGATGACACCGATGGCGGCTAATTTCAATATTGTCCCGGCAGCATTGCTTGAATTAAAAGACAAAAATGGGGTGATCAAAGCACAGATACCGACGGCGCTGATTTTGTTGGTCGCCAATATCTTGCTGATGTATTTCCTGGTTTTTAATGTCAAATTCCATTGATTGTGAGCCAACTTATGACATACACAGAAAAAAGCGCCAAGAACACACTTACCCCAGTATTTGCATCGAAATATGCGCAACTGGTGCTAGGTCATTCGACGCAGGAATATCCTAATCACATCATGCATGTTCTGAATCATGCTGACGACGCACAAACGCCGCGCGTTTTACATCCGATTTTTTATGGCAGTTATGACTGGCATTCCTGCATACATGGATATTGGTTATTGACGCGATTGTTATCGCGCTTTGCAGATTTGCCGGAAAAAGAGGCGATACATACACTGTTTAACACGCAGCTGACCGCAGATAATGTCAACGGTGAAATTGCGTATCTGAACGCGCCGGGTCGTCGTTTGTTTTCGCGCCCTTATGGCTGGGGCTGGCTGCTGGCACTGCAAACGGAATTGTTGCGTCTGGATACCGACGATGGCCGTCGCTGGTCGGCGACCATGCAACCGCTGGCCGATGTGATCGTTGAGCGGTTTATGGAGTTTTTACCTAAAGCGACTTATCCAGTCCGTGTTGGCACCCATTTCAATACTGCGTTTGCTTTATCGATGGCATTGAAATACGCACGTGAAACAAACCATGCCGAGTTGGAAAAACTATGTTGTACCGCTGCTAAACGTTGGCATCTTGACGATGCCGGTTGTCAAGCCTGGGAGCCTAGTGGCGATGAATTTTTATCGCCAGCTTTGATCGTCGCGGAGTTAATGCAACTGGTTTTACCAGCAGCAGAGTTCAATACCTGGTTTACCCGGTTTTTGCCGAATCTGGAGCAGCAGCAACCGGCGACTTTGTTTAATCCAGCGATCGTAACCGATCATAGCGACGGGAAAATCGCGCATTTAAACGGGCTGAATTTAAGTCGTGCCTGGTGTCAGCGTTCGATAGCGCGTGCATTGCCAAGCGGTGATGCCAGAGTGGCGGTGTTATTGGCCGCAGCGGATCATCATTTAGATACTGCGCTGGGTTATGTTGTCGGGGATTATATGGGAGAGCATTGGTTGGGCACGTTTGCCGTGTTGGCGTTGGAAGCTTAGTTTTTGAGAATGCTCAGTTTGTAAGTGGTCCTGAGTAATAAATTAAAAAAATCCGTCATTCCCGCGAACGCGGGAATCCATGCTAAACGCAAGATGGATCCCCGCGTTCGCGGGGATGACGGAAATTTCAGGGATGTAATCTTTACCAAATTAACTGTGCTACCTCACGTACACGTATCAGCATCCCCCATAAAAAAAGCGCTCCGAAGAGCGCTTTTTTTATCATTACATGATTACTGTACTTTAGCGGAAGCACGCAGAGTTTGCTCGTATGCTTGCAATTTCTTCTGTTGCAACGCTTCAGTGATTTGTGGTTTTACTTCAGCCAATGTTGGGATTTTCGCTGGGCGAACTTCCAACATTTTGATTACGTGCCAGCCGAATTGTGTTTTAACTGGAACATCAGTAACTTGACCTGGTTTCAGTGCTTTCAAAGCTGCGCCGAATTCAGGAACGAATGAAGATGGATTTGCCCAACCCAAATCGCCGCCTTTATCTGCTGAACCTGGATCTTTGGATTGTTTAGCCAAATCTTCAAATTTTTTGCCAGCTTTTAACTGAGCAATAATATCTTTTGCGCTTTGCTCGCTATCAACCAAGATATGCTGTGCGTGGTATTCCTTGTCGCCGGCAGCTGCTTTGAATTTGTTGTATTCAGCAGTTACGTCAGCATCACTAACCGGGTTCTTTTTGATGTAGTTAGCAGCCAATGCACGGATCAAAATTGACTGGCGAGCGATCGCTAATTGACCTTTAACATCAGTGTTGTTAGCCAAGCCTTGTTTTTCAGCTTCCTGCACCATTACTTCACGATTGATCAACTCTTCGTTAACCATTTTGCGCAATTCTGGCGTTTCTTTTTGACCGTTTTGTGCAGTCATTTGCTGAATCATCATGTCAGCTTGTGAAGAAGGGATCGCTTTACCGTTAACAACTGCAACGTTTTGAGCGAAAGCAGGAATTGCAGCAGCTGCGAACAGAACTACTAACAAGTGAGCTGGTTTGAAAGTCATATGTGGTCCCAAATAATAATAATAAAAAGTGAGTTGTAAATAGTAAAATGGATTGATGCCAAGAACTACGTTTGTAATTAAATCTTACATTTTTGTACAGTTTGTTAACGACAGTTTTACTCTTTATCTACATCAGGCATTTCCGACGGTGCTAATGCTGTGATCGCCAGCGCATGAATATCAATTTTCATCATGTCATCCAAACAATCATACACCAGCCGATGCCGATTTAAACGATTTTCACCGTCAAAAACTGCAGAAACAATCTTCAGTCGATAATGGCCGCCACCAGAGGCTGCGCCTGCATGTCCGGCATGCAGTGCCGACTCATCCTGCAACTGACATTCGAGCGGTGAAAAAGTTGCAACTAATTTTGCACGAATGATATCTATCCGTTTATTTGAATCCGTCATTCCGGTTCCTTTAAATATTTGGCTAAGCATAAACTCTGGCCGATAACAAATGCAAACATTAAGCCGGTGCCACCAAATAATTTAAAGTTAACCCAGGCATTGGTTGAGAAGTTGAACGCCACATATAAATTAATCAACCCCATCGCAATAAAGAACGCAATCCATGCGAAGCCAACCTTATTCCAGATCGGTTCAGGCAAGGTCATTTGTTTTTCCATCATGGTACGGATCAGATTTTTACCCATGGCAACCTGACTGACTAACAATGCAGCCGCAAAACACCAATAAAGCACGGTCGGTTTCCATTTGATAAAGGTTTCGTTATGGAAGTAGATTGTCGCACCGCCAAACACCGTAATGATTGCCAGCGAAATCCAGAGCATAGCGTCGACTTTTTTACGGCGCGCCAGCAGGTAACCGATTTGGCATAACGTGGCCACGATGGCGACAGCTGTGGCAAGAATAATAGGTGCCTGGGCAGCTGTAACGACGCCGCCAGATACTAAGCCGGATAAATATTGCGATACCAGTGTTTGTGCCGCATCAGTATGACCTTCCCCCCATTTGAAAATACCAAAGAAAAGGATGACGGGAAAAAGATCGAACAGAAATTTCATTAGGACGGCTTTCTTTTACAGTGAATGTATTAGTTTAGTACAAGAGTGAGATAAAACAAGTAAGCACAGTTAAGGTGCGTTATTTGGCCGGGTCGAATCGTAATGATGCCGAATTAATACAATAACGCAGTCCGGTCGGCGGCGGTCCATCGGGGAAAACGTGGCCCAAGTGTGCATCACACACATTGCAAATAATTTCTGTGCGTGTCATGCCATGCGTTCGATCAATTAATTCTTTCACATTTTCAGGATTAAGCGCCTTGAAATAGCTAGGCCACCCACAGCCAGAATCGAATTTTGCATCTGAAGCAAACAATGGAGTATTGCAGCAAACGCAGGTATAAATCCCATCTTCATGGTGATCCCAGAAGCGTCCTGTAAAAGCGCGTTCGGTGGCCGCGTGACGGGTAACTTCATATTCGAGTTTATCTAATTCAGCGCGCCATTCGGCATCGGTTTTAACCACTTTTGTGTGTGACATAGTGTCTCTCTCTAATATGATATCGACCCATCATGAAGAACAACTTACTTCAAGCCCATTTGCCCAATCAGGCGGTAAGGCAGCATATTGTGCATGTTCCGGCTGTTCGTCAAATGGCTTTTCAAGTATCCGCAATAATTTGTGAACCTCGGAATAGTCTTTATTTTGTGCTTTTTCGATGGCAACTTGCGCTAAATAGTTGCGCAGTACATATTTTGGGTTGGTTGCGTGCATCGCAAGGCGGCGTTGAGTATCCTGGCTATTTTCGGTTTGCAGGCGTGCCCGGTACATATTTGCCCAGGCATCGAAACTTGCTCTATCTATAAACAAATCCCGCACGGCGTTATTTGTGGCGGTGTCGTTTAGCTGGAAATCCCCTAATTGTCTAAAAAACAGCGTGAAATCAACATGATCTTTTTGCATTAATCCAAACATTGCATCGAACAATTTATCGTCATCCGTCTGGTATGTTTGTAGACCCAATTTAGCATGTAACAGTTCATCTAATTTTTTTGCATACTCTGCCTGATAATCTTTTAATGCATCTTGTGTTTCCTCAACGCTACCGATGAGTGGCAGCAATGCCTGGCCCAAGGCATAACAATTCCAGTGGCCAATTTGTGGCTGCATATTGTAAGCGTAGCGACCTTGATTATCACTGTGATTACAGATGTGACGCGGATCATATGCCTCCATGAAACCGAAGGGGCCGTAATCCAGTGTTAATCCCAGAATCGACATATTGTCGGTATTCATCACGCCATGCATGAAGCCAACCGCTTGCCATTGCGCCATCAAATGTGCGGTGCGGCGGGTGACTTCAGCTAAAAATGCGTGATAGCGATTTTCGGCATCTTCTAATTCCGGGTAAAACGTTGTGATCACATAATCAGCCAACGTTTTCAATGCATCTTGCTGACCGTTATAAAACCAATGTTCGAACGAGCCGAAGCGTACAAAACTCGGCGCCATGCGGGTTACTACCGCGGTTGTTTCCGGCGTCTCGCGCATCACATATTGATTTGAGCCGGTGACGCACAAAGCACGCGAAGTTGGAATGCCAAGTGCAAACATCGCTTCCGAACAAAGATACTCACGTATGGATGAACGTAGCACCGCACGCCCATCACCCATGCGCGAGTAGGGTGTCGCGCCAGCACCTTTGAGTTGTAATTCGATTCGACCAGTACTGTTGATCGTCGCCACATCGCCCAACAAAATAGCTCTGCCATCACCAAGTTGCCCCGCCCATTGTCCAAATTGATGGCCCGAGTAAACCGCCGCCAGCGGCTGCGACCCAGGCAGCACACGATTGCCCGTGAACGCCGCAACATAGTCTTCAGATGAAAATGCTGCAGCATCTAGCCCGATTAACTGTGCCGCCGAAGTGCTGACATCGATTAAATACGGCGCAGTCAACGACGTCGGCATCAAGTTTGTGTAAAACGCAGGCGGTAACGCGGCGAAAGAGTTGCTGATCGATAGGGCGGACAGTTCGTTTAACAACGGCGCAGGTTCAAGAGGTGATGTTGCTATGTCGGGCATGGAATTCCTTGATGAGGTTTCTTGACGACGAATACTTCGGTCATCCTCAATTTTGACAGATAGTTGGGAAATGCGAGGGCATAAGGTCAATCTTCCGACGTATTCGGGTGCGCAGTTTTATGAGAGTTGTACGCCGAAACGATAAGTTTCTTACTGTTGTTTTATGGAAACAATGTCATGGAGCAGTCATATCCTCTCACTATGATTGCCGCCGAGTAAGTAGGGCATCACGTTGTTAACGTGGTGCCCTGTTTATTTTGTATAGGACTTACACAAAATCGCCCCAGCCTGCCAGCTTGCCGTTTATCCACGGCCGGCACCGGCACTCCTTGTCGGGACACTTTTGTGTGAGTCCTAATCTATTTAGTACGCAATGACCACCCAGGAGAAAGAATTGAATCATTCGCAGTTTGCATTGACAGCCTGTTCGAAACAGGTTGCATTGGCGTTGACTTTCATGACCGTAGCGATGACCAGCAATCTCGCTTTAGCCCAGGCAGTGTCCGGAACGAATGTTGCAGAGGCCGCTAGCCCTGCAGCAGACCTTACGCCTGTCGCCGCAACGATTACCGTCACAGGACAAGCCGATAAAAGAGGGAAGCCAGAAACCGTCGCACCAACCCAAAGTTCGTTAGACGCCAAGCAACCACAAAGCATTATCAAAAGCGATTTCATCGAAAATGTCGTGACACCGGTTTCTGGCTTGGATGGCATTGTGGCGATTGCACCTAGCGTAACGATACAAACTGCTGGCGGTATCGGGATTAGTGAAGCCAAAAATATTCAAGTGCGCGGTTTTCAGGATGGCCAATTCAATATTACTTATGACGGCATCCCATTCGGCGACAGTAACGACAATTCACACCATTTAAACTCCTATTTCCCTGCTTCAAATATCGGTACAGTGATCGTTGATCGTGGTCCAGGCACCGCCGCGACGATAGGTAATGCAACTTTTGGCGGCACGATTGCGATGCAGTCTAAAGATATGCCAGATCAAATGATTTTCTCGCCTTACACGACTTTTGCTAGCTGGAATACGCATTTGTTTGGTGCGCAGTTGAGCACAGGCCCAATGAAAGACGTGGGTGACATGAGCATACTGATGAGCGTACAGAATTTGCGCTCGGACGGCGCATTGACTAATGCAACAAGTGATCAAAGTAACGGATTTTTGAAATTACAAAAAGCGCTGGGCGATCATACCGTCCTGACTTTCCTCTCGTCATATACTGATTTGACCTATGCCGTTCCAGGCGGCGCAACGGCGGCGCAGGTAGCGCAATATGGTAAGAGTTATGGTCTGACGAACGATCCGACCAAGTCGAGTAATGCTGCGTACAACACACAGCATCACATGACGGACTTGGAATATCTCGGTCTGACATCGGAGTTTGGTAACTGGAAAATTGATAATAAGCTGTACACCTATGCTTATGACAATACTGGTCCAACTGGTGCAGATTTGACTGATACCAAACCACTTGGCGTAAAAGGTCTGGGCGCACATGACGTGTTTGGTACTACCAAAGAAAATCAATATCGCGCAGTAGGCGACACATTCCAGGCTGCTTATGACACGACTGCCGGCACTTTCATCACCGGTATCTGGTTACAACAAAATAACAGCAAGCGCTGGCAATACAATATCGACTTCACTGAGAATACCGGTTATTGCGCAGTGGGAAAAACCAACGTCAAAGGCGTGTGCTACAACTATTTCATGCATTACACCGACAACACGGTTCAACCGTTTGCCGAGTTTGAATGGAAGCCGATTGCCAATTTGACCGTGACCCCCGGTTTTAAATACACCAGCATTGATCGCAATATCAATGAAGAGGTTGATCCAAATACTGGCAAACCGTTCAGCAACGATTTGAGTTATCACGCGCCATTGCCGTTCATTGACGTGAATTACAAATTGACGCCGGTGCAAAGTGTATATTTCCAGGCTGCTAAAGGCTACATGGCACCAATTATCGACACCACTTATGGCGCGACGACATTGTCAGGTAATCTGAAACCACAGACCACGAATAACTATCAAATTGGTTCGGTGTTAAAAACTGATCATCTGGTAATGGATGTGGATGCGTACTACATTGCTTTCCAAAACTATATTCAAGCAACGCCAGATCCTACTGATCCAAACAATACTTTATATTACAACGCTGGTGGCGTGACATATAAAGGTTTGGAAGGCTCATTAACTTACGGTTTGGGTTATGGTGTTTCGTTGTACACCAACGGCTCTTTGAATTCTGCGCTGTATGATGACAATACACCTATCACTGGTGGCAAAAAAGTTCCTAATGCCCCAGAATCGACTGCGGCACTTGGCGTACTTTACGCCGCGGGGAATTGGCATGCTTCTTTGATTGGCAAATACATCGGTACGCAATATCGGAATTCGGCCGCCAAAGATGCTGCTACGGGCATCAACTATGCAGAAGGAGCGAAATTGGGTGGTTATACTGTAACGAACTTTGCACTGGACTACGTGATACCAAAAGCAATCTCTGGTTTTGCTTCCGCCAAATTGCAATTTGGTATCAATAACATTACCGACAATCAGGCAGTGACGGATATCAAATTGAACAAGACACCGGCTTTGACTACCTATAGCTTCGTGGCACCGCGCAATTACTTCACTAGTTTGACTTTGGGTTTTTAAGTAAATGTAGTTGAGTGTTTGATGTAAAAAAAATGCGACCATCCGGTCGCATTTTTTTGTGCATTTTTTATCGTTTCTTCAAGCTTAACAATGCATGCAAAATAATTGCCCCGAAGGTTGCAGTTCCAATTCCGCCTAGCGAAAACCCACCCAGTTTCAACGTAAAATCTCCTGCACCTAATATCAGCGTGACGGCTGCAACAATCAAATTTCGATTGTTGGAAAAGTCGACTTTGTTTTCCACCCAAATTCGGGCACCTGCAACGGCAATTAAACCAAATACGACGATGGATACGCCACCTAAAACGGGGCCGGGAATGGTTTGAATAATGGCGCCAAACTTTGGGGAAAATCCTAATAAAATCGCAATCAATGCAGCAACGACAAACACCAGCGTCGAATAAATTTTCGTGACAGCCATTACACCAATGTTTTCCGCATAAGTGGTTACGCCAGTGCCACCGACACTACCCGAAACGATGGTAGCCAAACCATCGCCGACGAAAGCGCGACCCATATACTTATCCAGATTCTGGCCGGTCATGGCGCTGACAGCTTTGATATGTCCAAGATTTTCAGCGACTAAAATAATCGCAATTGGCATCAGCAATGTCATTGCCTCCAGTTTGAATACAGGTGTAGTGAAATGAGGAATGCCGAACCAGGCCGCGTGTGCAACAATGCCAAAATCAATTGGCTTACCCAGACCAGCACCGTTAGTTAATAGGGCATACACAATATAAGCCAGTAACAGACCGACTAAAATCAACAGTCGTTGCAGCATCCCACGTGCAAATACGGCAACCAGGCCGACGCACACTACCGTGCCAAGTGCCATCCATGCATCGAAGTTATTACCGGTCACGCCCTTGACCGCAATCGGTGCCAGATTTAAACCGATTACTGCAACTACGGCACCGGTGACGACTGGTGGCATCAATTTTTCTATCCAGTTTGTGCCGATCGCCATGACCAGAAAGCCTATCAAGGTATAGACCACACCACAGGCGACAATCCCACCCAGTGCAACACCCAGATTCGTATTTAATCCGCTGCCGCTATAACCGCTGACGGCAATCACCAAACCGATGAAAGCAAAACTGGAACCGAGATAACTCGGCACACGGCCACCGACTAGCACGAAGAACAGCAAGGTGCCAATACCGGACATCAGGATCGCCAGATTAGGGTCGAATCCCATTAACAATGGTGCCAACACAGTGGAACCAAACATCGCCACCACATGCTGTACGCCCATAGCAATGGTTTGCGGCCAAGGCAGGCGTTCGTCGGTGGAGATGATTTGTGCCTGACCGTTTTCTACGGCCTTATGTTCACGCCATTTTGGGAAATAAGAATTTGCCATACGACTCCTCTGATTATGTTTTTACGGGAATTTCAGCTTAGTAAGCCCGTATAACTGTTTATACGTCGTTACACCCGACTAGTCGTACATTCGTACTGTCTGCGTCGGGGTGCCTAGTCTAAACAGTTATACGGTCTTACTTACTGCGGGAAAATTTTCCCATGCCGTCGCTAAATGTACCGTCGTTGAAGCATCTATTTTGTTTTTGATACGCCGATTAAAGGCGCGTACAACTTCGCTTTGCGTTTGTGGATTGGTACGGAATCCGGCAATCAGATTAATGCCATTCAGTTCAAAACCATTTACGCCATAAACTTCAATAGGGTTTTGCAAAATCTGCTTCAAACGCCGGTCTTTCAACATTTCTGCGCCGGTTTCTTGCATCAGTTTCAAGGCATCGTCGATACTGGAGGCCAGTGTCACTTGCAATTTGAGCGTGGCATAAGTGTATCCACGCGAATCATTTCTGATTGCCACGATTTGAGAAAATGGCACACTATGCACGGAACCATTACTGTCGCGTAAGCGTACTGTGCGGATCGATAAATGTTCAACCGTACCGGCATGTGAATTACCCAGATCGACCCAATCACCAACGGACATGGAATCTTCGATCAGGATAAAAATCCCGGTGATCACATCCTTGATCAGTGATTGAGAACCAAAACCAACCGCAATCCCAACTACGCCAGCCGACGCTAGTAGCGGGGTGACATTGATGCCGAGATTGGCCAGCGTGGTGATGACGGTTACCGTTAAAATAGTCAGCATCGCCGCATTTCGCAACAACGGCAAAATGGTACGCATGCGGGTGCTGGCGCGACGACCACGGCGACTGCTGCGGCTAGGTGAAATGGCCTCCTGAATTGCAGTGTCTAAGATTATCCAGACCAACCAGGCGACGATCAACGTAAGACTTATTTTACTGAGCGCCTTTAGTGCTAACTGTCCAAGCGCCGTCGTCGTCGCAACCTCCAATAATGAATGACTCCATATTCGGGTTAGCAACTCCAAAAAGCCGATGATCAAGGCAGCTTGCAACAAGCTAAATGCAGCTTTAAGGATACGCTCGATGTAAGGTGATGGCCTGCGTTTTGCACGTAATGGTGCGAGTTTGCGTGTGACGATGCGTTGTATCAATGCTCTGACGAAAAATAACGCTATGAGTAAAGCCACGCTACTAAGGGCATGATTGAGCGCATCACTACTTTTATCCAAACCGATCAGCGTAGCAAAACTGACGCCCGCAGCCAAAATCAGCACCGGCCAATGCCAGAGTGATGCAACGATTTCCAACGTTTCAATTCTGGCTCTATGGTTTTGGCGAATTTCCAAAGCGCGATTGGCAATCAATTGCCCCACCGGACGCTGAAAACGGATCGCAAATACGCAGCACAGTATGACCGCGGTCAGATTTGCCAAAGTTGCCACTACACTCGATAAGGCAGAACCAATAATGGGGGATAGTTTTGAATTGTTTATTCCATCGCCCAAGAAGCCGGCACAGCCAATCGCGTACAGTAATTTCCAGCCATGTTGATGAATAATGTTAATGGCGACGTTGCGATGTCCGGTATGTGAAAGCGAAAAAATGATGGCGCAAATCGCACGGAATAAGCGCGCGCCGATGAGTGAGTACAGCAGCACTACCGCGAGTACGCGTCCCAGCGACAGCGGCTGGCTTAAGACAACAGTAATGACGACCAGCAATGCCAACAACGATGGCACCATTCTATTTAAAATATAAATGAATAATTCTTTGGCACTGGGATCTTTGGACAATTCCAGGTGCATTTGGAAATGTGAGCGAACGCGCTTGCCGATGTACTGAACAATCACTAAAACGATGCCAAATAAAATCAGCATCTCGACAAAATGGAGTAACACCCTTAGCGGCGTATCGTTATCCTGGCGAGAGATTAGTGTGGATAAGTCTGCCCATGCAGAACCAAACTGTTGCGACCAGTATTTTTGTGGTGCAACGACTTGACTGTAATGGGATTGAGCCGAATCAAGGCTATTGGAGATTAAACCGATTAAGCCTTTATTAGCCGGATTTGTTGTTGTGTTGTTAGTTGCAGCGGGTTGTGTTGCCTTTTGTAAGGAAGCGCCCAATGCACTGGTAGACGGATTGCTTTTTAAGGTTTGTTCCAGGGTGGAGAGCACAGAGCTGGAAGGGGGCGCAGCTGGTGTTGTCGTGCTGCCGCCTCCAGTTGCCCCTGTCGCATACGCGACTGGTGCATGTGCGAGTAGCAATACACACGCAACCAGGCAGATGAATGCACAGGAAAAAAAGCGGGCAAAAGTGTCAGATAGCAGAGACTTCATAGTGGCTAATAAGCAGCGTAAAAGAAGCGATGTTACCTTAGAACCCAGTCAGAAATTTTTAGCAACTTCCTTACTTCGGTAGAGGCAGAAATAGGGTAGGGCCGGAAAACGCTACGTTTTTCCGACCTGCATATTAAATTTCTAAATTATCAATCAGGCGTGTTTCGCCCAATTTGGCTGCTGTCAGTACCACCAGAGGTTCACCTTCGGCTAATTCTGCCGCAGAGGGTGTTTGCAAATTACTGCGCTTGCGCACGGAAATGTAATCCGGCTTCCATCCGCGTGTGCGTAGTTCTGCCATCGCTTGCTGTTCAAGGCTGTCGATCTGCAATTGCCCGCCACGCACTTCTTGCGCTACCTGATTCAAGGTTTTGAACAAAGTTGGTGCTTCGCCGCGTTCGTCAGTGGATAAATACATATTGCGCGAAGAAAGTGCCAATCCATCTTCAGCCCGGAAAGTTTCAGCGGCGACGATGGTAGTGGGCAACGCGAATTGCTTGGACATATTACGAACGATCATCAATTGTTGATAATCTTTTTTACCAAACACGGCGACGCTAGGTTGAACGCATGAAAACAGTTTTAATACCACCGTAGTGACACCGGCAAAGAAACCGGGACGGAATTCGCCTTCCAGCGTATTACCCAGATCATCCGGTGGGCGAACACGGAATTCTTGTGGTTCTGGATAGAGGTCTTTTTCGGTCGGCGCAAACAATACGTAAACACCTTCTTTTTCCAGCTTTTCAACGTCGCTGGCAAAAGTGCGTGGATATTTGTCGAAATCTTCGTTAGGGCCAAACTGCAAGCGGTTGACAAAAATGGAGGCAACCACGGGATCACCATGTCTTTTCGCCAGGCGCATTAATGACAGGTGGCCTTCATGTAAATTACCCATGGTTGGTACAAATGCGGTGCGTAATTGACCGCGCAATTGGTCGCGTAACTCGTCGATGGAGGAAATTATTTTCATTGTGAATGATGTGTGGCTGGTAGTGCAAAAGACTCAGTATATAAACTGAGTAGGCTATAAAAGAAAGTGTCGTCGCTTACCATCAGGTCGGTGAATAAGCCAGACGCACATAAATTGGCGCAAACGGTTCTGCCTGTGTGATTTCGATCAGCGTTTCTTTCGCCAATTCCAACAAGGCGATGAAATTGACCACCAGCACCGGCACGCCGCGTGAAGGATCAAACATATCGGCAAATTCAACAAATTTAGCTGATTGCAGGCGTCGTAAAATGCTGGTCATATGCTCGCGCACGGATAATTCTTCGCGCGAGATGGTGTGATGTTGCGTCAACTTGGCACGTCGAAAAACGTCAGCCCAAGCCGATTGCAAATCAACGACGTTGACATCCGGCCAGCGCGTGACGACGGTCTGATCGATGTAAATCTGGGTGCGGACAAAATCGCGGCCAAGTTGTGGCAGTTCATTGATTTCACGCGCTGCCAGCTTCATTTGTTCGTATTCCAACAAACGACGCACAAGTTCCGCACGTGGATCTTCTGCTTCTTCGGTGTCGGTTTTTCTGCTAGGCAGCAGCATGCGCGATTTGATTTCTATGAGCATTGCCGCCATCAATAAATATTCGGCAGCCAGCTCCAGATTCGAAAGACGAACCTGATCAACGTATTCCAGATATTGCCGTGTTACCTGCGCCATCGGGATGTCGAGAATATTGAAATTCTGCTTACGAATTAAATACAGCAACAGATCAAGCGGGCCTTCAAACGCTTCCAAAAATACTTCCAGCGCATCCGGCGGAATATATAAATCATTCGGCATACGAAACAACGGTTCGCCGTACAAACGTGCAAAAGCCACGCCGTCAATCATATTAGGCGTGCTATCAGGTTGTCCTGCGATAGTAATTTCGGCTGCGTCGGACGGTGTATGCGTCATAGCTGATTGACGTTAGAAGCGCTGAAAAAGTGTCAGTGTTCGTTCTGGTACACGTAAGGCTGCTGCGGCACTTTAGATTCTTGGGTACGCAGTTGGCTATCCAGATCGATCGGCGTTTTATCCCACAACAATGCACGTCCGGCTAATTGCTCCGCTTCCAACTGCGGGTTTTTTTGTTTCAGTTCGGCGATGAATTTGGTAATCTCGGATTCGTATCCGTTAATTTGCTTGGAGAGTGCCATAGTGGTGTGTTTTTAATAACGTTTGATGTTGCGATGGAATGTAGACGCTATTTTAAGTCATTTCCAAGCGGATTGAGTTGTTTATGCAGTGCCAAGATTTTATGCAAGCCCTATTAATTTCTTTACCGTGGAGAGCCTATGAAGTCGTGGATACGTACTATTCTTATTCTGGCAGTTCCTTTTCTTATAGCGGCATGTGATCAAAATGGAAACCTCATGAGAGATTATGGTTTGGAAAAATTGAGCAAGGGCGTTTCAACAGAGGCTGACGTACTACAAACCATGGGACAGCCGGACACAGTTTGGGAGGAAGATGACGGTGAACGGACGTTGGAGTATCCGAAAGGACCGATGGGTACGACAACATGGTTTGTCTTTATCGGTGCCGATGGCAAGTTCCGCGATTATAAGCAGGTGCTGACCGAGGCAAATTTCGCGAATATTAAAGTCGGCATGACACAAGATCGTGTCCGTAAAATTCTCGGCAAACAACGCACGGTAGTGCAATTCAAGCGTAAAAATGAAGAAGTCTGGGATTGGCGTTATATTTCTGCCGATACGTCACAACGGTTTTTTAACGTTCATTTCGATATTACCAGCGGGCTGGTGACAGGAACTTCTTCTAGTGATGCGTTTGTAGGAGGGCGTTAAATCGCAATTGGCGTAGTTTTAATGGACGAAAAAAAACCGCATGAATGCGGTTTTTTTCCATTGCCGATTGCAGTATTTTAATTAAACATTCACGCCAACGATGACGCTGGAGGCCTTAAATGCTGCCGTCGCCGCTTTACCAGGAGCCAGCCCCAGCGTTTGCACGCTACTGTTTGTGACGATAGCGGTAACGATAGCGCCACTGCCCAGTTTGAGAGCGACTTCAGAGTTGACTGCGCCATGAATGACATCTTGCACAGTACCGGACAATTGGTTGCGTGCCGACAGGCGAACGCCAGCATTATCAGTTAACAGAACGACCCAAGACGCCTTGATCAAAGCAAACGCATCAGAGCCAACCTTAAGGTTTAGCGACTCGATGCTGTTATGCGTTAGCGTGGCAACGACTTTTTGGCCGTCGGCCAGACCAATTTCAATTTCATCGTTTACCGCACCACGTTGAATGGCAGTTACTTTTCCGCTTAATTGATTACGTGCGCTAGTAAGCATAACTATTCCTTTAGTTGTTATTGGTTCGCAAATTCTCTGCATTCTTGCGACTGCGTACGGCCGCATTTTTTTTCGATCAGAGTCCCTATCCTCTCAAGCAATGACAGCCTTAGTCAATGCCTTAGTAGACATACTGATTATAGTGCTCTGAAAACAGATTACTAGTGCCGAAAAACAGGTTTAGCTGAACCATACGGTCACCAGTTCCGTGGCGAAAAAAAACCGCATGAATGCGGTTTTTTAAAACTTCGATGACCATCAGTCTGTCTTCAGGCGCGTTTGATCAGTCGCAATATGAACAGCAAGATAATTGCGCCGACAGTGGCTGTAATTATAGAAGCTATCCAACCACCACCGACATTGATGCCTAGTAATCCGGCCAGCCAACCGCCGATGAAAGCACCGACGACACCGACGATGATGTCAACTAATACGCCAAAGCCACCGCCTTTGACCACGACGCCAGCTAACCATCCTGCAATCGCGCCAATTATCAACCAAGCAATAAAACCCATGGGATTTCCTTTCAAAATTGATGAGGATCTAGACTACGTGCCAAGAGTAGCGTAAACAGTATCAACGCTAGCGGTTATTTTTGCGAAAAAACGAAAACTCCTTCAAAAAGCAAATCTAATGGGCATCGCGGTTATTGCATTTCTTTGACTGTAAAAAAAGCGGCGGTTTCATAAGGAACGGTTACTACTTCCTTGCCGTTGAGTGACGGTTCCGCAGCTATCAAGGCGTAAATCTGTTCATCGATTCTGGTTCGCTCTTCGGGCGCCAACGCGGCGACAAAGCTGGTTGATCGGACACGGTTGAGTATCACGTCTTCGGGGGTGCCGGTGTGCCCTTGAGAAAAATGTTGCTCGTGTAGCGGTCCAAAGCCCTGAAATGGGAATGCTTTGCGCCATGCCCCTGTGTAGTAACGCGGCGTGTCAGCTTCAAGTCGATTGACGATCTGGTCAAGTTTGGCTACCCACCCAATTCGCGCATCACGCAAATTCCAGACCAGTCCGAGTTTTCCTCCCGGTTTCAATACGCGATAGATTTCTGCTAGCGCTGTTTTGGTGGCAAACCAATGGAAAGCTTGCGCACATACGACGGCGTCGACTGACGCATCTGGTAGTGGGATAGCCTCTGCCGTGCCGGCAAGTGCCTCCACTTGTGGTAATGCATGGGCAAGTTTGTTACGCATCTGTTCTACCGGCTCGACCGCAATGACGCGTGCTCCGGTCGCTACCAACAGGGGAGTGAACTTTCCTGTGCCGGCACCAAGATCAAGAATGATGGCGTCTGAGGTAATTGCTAGTGCATTGCGTAACCAATCTGCGATCTCAGGTGGATAGTCAGGCCGACCGCGAACATAGTTATCGGCAGCGCCAACATAACCTGCGGCGGCTGCATGATGGATGATGTCTTTGCTCATCTTTGCTTTCCTTTGTCGTTAGCTTTATCACTACTTTCTGCTTGTTTGCTATTCAAACGTTTTGTTCTAAACAGGTAATTTACCTCGTTGCTGAAAAGCGGGTTGCTGTAAGAGCGTCAAGAATTTATTGTAAATAATAATGATTCGCATTACTATTATCTTTTGTTCTTTCAAGCTATAAATATTACATGCCGAAACATAAGCGAACTCACGCTCTCAAGCCGTTATCTTCTGCCATCCCGAGCCCAACATCTCAAACGCCCACTCTCATCAGTCTGACGCTGGCACTGTCTGCTAGCTTGCCTGGTATGGTGCAGGCACAGCAAGTAGCTGTTGCCGATAGTGAGCCGGCAGTTCAGCAGGTGATTGTAAAGGCTAAAGTAAAACAATATCCAACTGAACAAAGCGGTAGCTACACCGTGCGCAAGAGCGGTTCGGCGATCGGCCTTGATCTGACATTGCGGGAAACGCCGCAATCGGTGTCGGTAGTGACACGTGCCAAGATGGATGATTTTCAGCTTGATAACGTCAATCAAGTGCTGGCTGGAACGACTGGCGTAACCGTAGAAAAAGTGGAAAGCGACCGGACTTATTACACCGCGCGTGGTTTTGATATCACCAATTTCCAGTTCGACGGCGTCGGCGCGCCACTTGTTTTCGGCAACCAAAACGGCGATGTTGATACGGCAATCTATGACCGCCTCGAAGTGGTGCGCGGTGCCAATGGTTTGTTATCTTCGACTGGTAATCCGTCGGCCACAGTGAATTTTGTGCGCAAACGCCCAACGGATGATTTTCAGGCTTCGGCGGGCCTCAGCTACGGGTCGTGGAATACGCGTCGGGTCGATGCAGATATTTCTAGCCCGTTGAATGATGCAGGCACATTGGCCGGGCGTTTCGTCGTGGCGAAGCAAGACGGCAATTCTTATCTGGATCGGTATCAGCCAAGTAAAAACATATTTTATGGTGTGATTCAAGCCAATCTGACGGATGACACTTTGCTGACTTTGGGGCATAGCTATCAGAAAAACGATTCAACAGGTGCTATGTGGGGAGCGTTGCCGCTTTATTACAGTAATGGTGCGCCGACCAATTACGGCAGAGACACCAGCACCTCGGCCAACTGGTCTTACTGGAATTCAGAAGAGCAGCGTACTTTCCTCGAGCTAAAGCAACGCTTGAATAATGACTGGGAATGGAAAACCACGCTCACTTATAACAAGCTGCTGACCGATGGCAGATTATTTTATGTTTACGGCACGCCCGATCAGGCAACTGGCACTGGCTTGTATAGTTACCCATCGTTGTACAGCTCGGATAACAAGCAGACTTTGTTGGACAGTTCCATGACTGGCAAATATACCCTCGGCGGTCGTCAGCATGACCTCACTTTCGGCGTCAATTTTTCACGTTCCACGCTTGACGATATTTCACACTATGGTCAAGGCATAGGTACACCACTGACGGAAGATGAGGCCTTCAATGGCAATTATCCTATGCCAGCTTTTGATGCATCAACCGATGGCAGTTCATACATCGACCGCCGCAAAAGTGCGTACGGTGCGACTCGCCTCAATCTGGCAGATGATTTGAAATTGCTGGTCGGTGCCAACTATACCAATGCGACGTCAAGTGGCATCGATTATGGCGTTAACCATAAGAGCGACAACAGTGCTGTCACGCCGTATGCCGGATTAGTTTACGACTTGAATCAGAATATTTCTGCCTATACCAGTTACACCAAAATTTTTAACCCGCAATATCAGGTCGATATCAACAATGTGACTCTAAATCCACTCGAAGGAAAAAGTTATGAGCTGGGTTTGAAAGGCGAATTCTTTGCGCGCAAATTGAACGCTTCTGCCGCTATTTTTAGAGTAGAGCAGCAAAATGCGGCAGAGCAGGCCGGGATAAGTACCGTCACTGGCCAAGCCTACTACCGTGGGATAGATGCGCATTCGGAAGGGATCGAGTTTGACCTTTCTGGTCAACTGACGCAGGGCTGGCAGGCTAGCCTTGGTTATACAGCGATGACAATCAAGGATCAGGATGGCAATAACGCCAGAACCTATGTGCCGAAACAGTTGTTGCGCATGGCGACCACTTACCAAATTCCACAGCTGCAGCAATTAAAAATCGGTGCCAGTCTTAACTGGCAGGGCGAGACTAGCTATGTTCAGACGCCAACCGTTACCACTGTGCAGGGAAGCTATGCGTTGCTGAATCTGATGGCGCATTACGACATTAACAAGCAGGTAAGCGTGAGTCTCAATCTGAACAATGTCACCAATAAAAAATACATCTCTAGTTTGTACTGGTCGCAAGCGTATTACGGTCCGCCTATGAATGGCAGCGTTGCGGTGAATTGGAAGTATTAACTTAGTTCTTAAGTGATCCAACGTAATCAATTTTAAAAATCCGTCCTTCCCGCGTTCGCGGGGACGACGCAGATTGGATCGAGGTAATTTTTATTAAACTGACTACGCTGCCTTACTTAGTTATTAAATGAAGCAACAAAATTAAGCAGAAAATTAAGTAGAAAAGCGCACTATGACTATCCGTCCATTATTCGTCCTCATGCATCGCTGGATTGGTTTGAGCGTTGCGGTGTTTTTGTTTATCGCGGGGGCGACTGGTGCTGTCATCTCTTGGGATCATGAGTTAGACGCCTGGCTCAATCCGAAGTTATTTGATGCACGTAGCGCTGAGCAGTCAGCGCAAGGTAAGCCACTACCTGGCCTGGAGTTAGGCAATCTGGTCGAGGCGCAGGACAAGCGCATGCGCGTCACTTATGTGCTGACGGAGAGCGAGCCGGGGCATACCAGTTCCATGATGGTAGAAGGGCGCATTAATCCAGAGACTAAACAGCCTTACGATCTTGGTTTTAACCAGATCGCGGTTGATCCTGTCACTGGCGAAATCCAGGGTAAGCGCATGTGGGGTGCGATTTCATTAAGCCGTGAAAATCTGCTGCCGTTCCTGTACAAGCTGCATTACACCATGCACCTGCCAGAGGTAGGCGGCATCGAACTTGGCGTCTGGTTGATGGGAATAATTGGCATCGTCTGGGTGTTGGATTGTTTTATTGCGCTCTGGTTATCGTTTCCAAACTGGCGTAGCTGGCGCAAGTCGTTTGCCTTCCGTTGGAGGCAAGGCGGCTATAAACTCAATTTTGATTTGCACCGTTCTGGCGGCACCTGGTTATGGGGTTTTATGTTGCTGTTGGCGGTGACATCGGTGTCGATGAATCTTGCTCCGCAAGTGATGCAGCCTCTCATCAAAACTGTTTCTAGCTTGTCGCTAACCGCCTTCGACACGCGTACGCCAAAAGCACCGGCGCAAGCGACCGATGCAAAAATTAGCCGTGAACAGGTGGTGGCATTGGCCGAGAAAGAAGCATTGAAGCATGGCTGGACTTTACCCGTCGGCGGGGTGTTTTATTCGTCTGCGTTTGATTTATACGGCGTTGGTTTTTTTGAGGCCGGTAACGATCACGGGGACTTTGGACTAGGCAATACCTGGCTGTATTTCGATTCCACAGATGGTCATGCTGCAGGCGGAAAAATTCCCGGTACAGGCAGCGCCGGCGATCTGTTCATGCAAGCGCAGTTCCCATTGCATTCAGGACGCATACTCGGCTTGGCTGGACGCGTGATGATTTCATTGCTGGGTGCAGTGGTAGCGATGCTTAGTGTGACAGGTGTAGTGATCTGGGCACGCAAACGGCGTAGTCGGAAGATGGCGATTGCTGCCAGATAATAAGTAATCTAAAGAGGGTTTATTTCTGCTTAGTGTTAATCCTAAATAAACTCATGTAATCGCTTGTAAAAAAATCACGTCATCCTCGCGAACGCGGGAATCCATGTTGCGTAACTTGGATCCCCGCGTTCGCGAGGATGACGGCGGTATTTTTTGAAATCGATTATTTGATATTACTTACAACGGGTTACTTAAACTAGCGTTTCAACCACCGCCGCATCATCATCGGCGGTGTCGACGCAGAAAAGGCATGGCTGTATTCCAGTTCTGGGGCTATTTCAAATTCATAGGCGGCATACAGATCCAATAAACGCGGCTGGTCGGCGCGTACAGCCAGCCTTAATTCACTGATATTTGCTGCTTGCGCATGATGAATCACCGCTTCCAGCAAGTGCTGCGACAGTGACGCACCACGATGATCCAGCAAGACACCCATTCGTAAAATTTCCCACACTTCGGCTTCCGTGTCAGACGGTAACCAACGCACTGAACCAGCAATTTTGTCATCGACCGAAAGTAGAAAAGCACCGCCGCGTTGCAAATCTTGCTCGACTCGGGCGACACTTTCGTGATGTCCGCTGGAATTCGATGCAACGCGTTCAGACCAGCAAAGACGCGTCATTTCTGCAATCAATGACGCATCTTCTATGCTGGCTTCACGGATCAGGATACGCATTCGTAGTTTCTCGTCGTTCGCCGGTAGTGTGGATTAACTGACGCGCATACCTGGTTCTGCACCCGGCCAAGGATTCAGAATGTAGAGGCCAGGATTGGCTTTTTCATCAGATGATGACGCGGCCAATACCATTCCTTCCGAAATGCCGAATTTCATCTTGCGCGGTGCCAGATTTGCCACCATCACGGTCAGTTTTCCGATCAGTTCTTCTGGCTGGTACACCGATTTAATTCCGGAAAATACATTACGTAAGCGACCTTCGCCAACGTCTAAAGTTAAACGTAGTAATTTATCTGAACCTTCGACATGCTCGCAGTTGACGATTTTGGCGATACGCAAATCGATCTTGGTGAAGTCATCGATTTTAATTTCGGGCGCAAGCGCTTCTATATCGGATGCTGTGCCAGCGTCAGGTGTTGCGGCAGCTGCTGTCGTTGGCGCCGAGATTGGCGCGTCAAACAACGCTTCCAGCATTTTCGGCTCAACCCGCGTCATCAAATGTGAATACACATTGATTTGATGGTCGTTGGCGAGTGGCTTAGCAACATCTGCCCATTGCAGCGGCGCAATTTGCAAGAACGCTTCGACCTGTGTTGCCAGTGCAGGCAATACCGGTTTCAGGTAAGTCGTCAACACGCGGAATGCTTCCAGCAAACGGCTGCACACTTCGTGTAGCGCTTCTGACTTGCTCGGATCTTTAGCAAGTTCCCACGGTTTGTTCGCATCGACGTAAGCATTGATAACGTCTGCTTGTTCCATGATGAGGCGCAGCGCTTTACCGTATTCGCGGTGGTCATACAGCGCTTTAATTTCCGCTTCGATACCGCGCAGTTTGGACAAGAACGCATCGTTGTCAGTGGCCCAGGTCGTATTGACTTTGCCATCGAATTTTTTAGCGATGAAACCTGCCGCGCGGCTAGCGATGTTGATGTACTTACCGATCAGATCGGAATTGACGCGGGCAACGAAGTCTTCTGGATTGAAATCAATGTCTTCAACTTTTGCGCTGAGTTTGGCGGCGATGTAATAACGCAGCCATTCTGGATTCATACCAATATCCAGATAACGCAATGGCGACAAACCGGTGCCGCGCGATTTCGACATCTTTTCACCAGAAACCGTCAGGAAGCCATGAACAAACACATTGTTCGGCACTTTTTGGCCGGAAAAATGTAGCATCGCAGGCCAGAACAATGTGTGGAAATAGGTAATGTCTTTGCCGATGAAGTGGTATTGCTCAGTGCTAGGATCAGCCATGAACGCGTCGTAATCGCGTCCGGTTTTGCCGAAGTAATTTTTCAACGACGCCAGATAGCCGACTGGCGCATCCAGCCAGACGTAAAAATATTTACCCGGTTCATCAGGAATCTCAATCCCAAAATATGGCGCATCGCGACTGATATCCCAATCGCCCATGCCGCCATCATTCTCTAACCACTCTTTGGCTTTGTTGGCGACTTCTGATTGCAAACGAGGTTTGCTTACGCCATTTTCCTCGATATTGCCTAATGCCCAGCTACGCAGAAACTCTACGCAGCGTGTGTCGGATAACGTGAAGAAAAAATGTTCCGATGACTTCATCACTGGTGTCGCACCAGTTAATGTGGAGTACGGATTTTTCAAATCGGTGGGCGCGTAGACCGCACTACAGACTTCACAGGAATCGCCGTATTGATCTTTAGCGCCGCACTTCGGACATTCGCCTTTGATATAGCGATCTGGCAAAAACATGTTTTTGACCGGATCATAGAACTGCTCAATGGTTTTTGTCGCGATAAAACCGGCGGCTTTCAGTTTGCGATAAATATCGCGTGACAGTTCATGGTTTTCCGGACCGTCGGTCGAATGCCAGTTGTCAAAAGCAATATGAAAGCCATCCAGATATTGTTTGCGACCAGCGGCAATTTGCGCCACAAATTCTTGTGGTGTCAGGCCCGCTTTTTCTGCCGCAATCATGATCGGCGCACCGTGCGCATCGTCAGCGCCAACAAAATTAACTTCGTGACCTTGCATGCGTTGGAAGCGTACCCAGATGTCGGCCTGGATGTATTCCATGATATGGCCGATGTGAAACGGCGCATTAGCGTAAGGAAGGGCGGTGGTGACGAACAGTTTGCGGGTCTTCAATGAAGTGCTCAAGGTGGGGCTCATTTAGCGATGCGTTGGAATAAAAAAGAGTAATTTTAGCAGTGTGAGAGCTGATCTCGTCATAGTTGCATCAGAGAAGTTATTTTATTGTTTATTTTGCATCGAAAAAATCGCCCTCTGAAATGAAGCTGACAGGGCATTTTGACCTACATCATTCTGTGCCCATACAATTTTTAGTTTAGACTTGGCGAAATCAAACACAGGAGAAGCAATGAGCGTCACGATTGAAGCAGTCAAGCAGCTACTTACCACGGTAATCGACCCAAACACCGGTAAAGATTTAATTTCTAGTAAATCGGTCAAAAATATTCAGATTGATGGCGAAAATGTCGCGTTTGATGTGGAGCTGGGCTATCCGGCAAAAAGCCAGTTTGGTTTAATTCGTGCCGCGGCGATTGCTGCAGTGGCGGGTGTTGCCGGCAATGTCAGCGTCAATGTGTATTCAAAAATTCAGACTCACGCGGTGCAGCGTGGGATTAAGTTGATGTCGAATGTTAAAAATATCATCGCTGTTGCATCTGGCAAAGGTGGTGTAGGTAAATCGACCACGGCAGTGAATCTGGCCTTGGCGTTGGCAGCGGAGGGCGCGCAGGTTGGAATTTTGGATGCCGATATTTACGGCCCATCGCAACCTATGATGATGGGTATCAGCGGCCGGCCGGAAACCAAAGATGGCAAGACCATGGAGCCGTTGGAAAATCACGGTTTGCAAGTGTCCAGTATTGGTTTCATGGTAGATCCCGATGAGCCTATGGTGTGGCGTGGTCCAATAGTAACGCAGGCTTTGCAGCAGTTGCTGGATCAAACCAACTGGCGCGATCTGGATTATTTGATTGTCGATATGCCGCCGGGAACTGGCGATATTCAATTGACCTTATCGCAAAAAGTGCCGGTCACTGGCGCGGTGATTGTCACAACGCCGCAAGACATTGCGTTGCTGGATGCGCGTAAAGGTTTGAAAATGTTCGAGAAAGTCGGGATTCCTATTCTTGGCATCGTCGAAAATATGAGTACGCATATTTGCTCCAATTGCGGTCACGCCGAAGCAATTTTTGGCGCAGGTGGCGGAGAAAAAATGTGCGGCGAATATGGTGTAGAGTTTCTTGGTGCATTGCCGTTGACGATGTCGATCCGCTCGCAGACCGATTCCGGTACACCGACGGTTGTGGCTGAGCCAGACGGCGCAGTTGCACAAATTTATAAAGAAATTGCACGTAAGGTGGCAATTAAAGTGGCCGAAAAAGCTAAAGATATGACGAGTAAGTTTCCGAGTATTGTTATCAAAAACGATTAAAACAAGGAGCTCATCATGAAAATGCGCTGGATATCCCCTTTGTTGGCAGCAGTGTTAGGTGTTGCGGTATTGACAGCAGGCTGCTCGTCTATGCAGCAGACACCGAGTGCTGCGATGTTACAAAATCCATCTGTGAGTTTTGTCACTCCGGCAGATGGTGCTGTAGTGACTAGCCCATTTGTGGTGAAGTTTGCAGTCAATGGCATGACAATTAAGCCGGTGGGCGATATGACTGAAGGTACCGGTCATCATCATTTATTGATTGATCTGGGGCCAATGCCAACCGGTGAAGCCATTCCTATGGATGCGCAACACAAGCATTATGGCAAGGGGCAAACTGAAGATACGCTGACCCTGGCACCCGGCGTACATCAATTAACCTTGCAATTTGGCGATGGCGCACATCGTTCTTATGGTCCTGCCATGAGCAAAACGATTACTGTCACGGTGCAGTAATGCAATATAGTAATTCCGTGAAATAAAGTCGCAACGCTGTAAAATACAGTCCTATTCTTATTTTGTCTTATTTGGTTATAACGCGGCTTTGGCGATCCAAAGCCGTTTTTATTTCAAGTTGTTTTTAATCAAAGACTTATTGTTCTAAGGTTTCGTTCATCATGATTGCATCTACAACTTCCACTCCTGTCCGCACACGTTTCGCGCCTAGCCCAACCGGGTATTTACATCTGGGTGGAGCGCGCACTGCTTTATTTTCCTGGGCCTATGCACGCCATTTTGGCGGTACTTTTATTCTGCGGGTTGAGGATACTGATCTGGAGCGCTCTACGCCAGAAGCGGTAGAGGCAATTTTAGAAGGCATGAAATGGCTGGGACTGGAACATGATGAAGGGCCATTTTTCCAGATGCAGCGCATGGATAGGTATCGTGAAGTCGTCGCGCAAATGCTGGCGGATGGCACAGCGTATTACTGTTATTCATCACCAGAAGAAGTCGAAGCAATGCGCGAGAAGATGCGTGCAGCGGGCGAGAAGCCACGCTACGACGGTACCTGGCGACCAGAAGCAGGCAAAACTTTACCAGCTGTTCCAGTAGATCGTAAGCCAGTGGTACGTTTTAAAAATCCACTCGATGGCGATGTTAGTTGGGATGATGTGGTCAAAGGCACGATTACGATTTCCAATCGTGAGATGGATGATTTAGTGATTGCGCGCCCAGACGGCACGCCGACTTATAATTTCTGCGTGGTGGTGGATGACTGGGATATGAAAATTACCCACGTGATTCGCGGTGATGACCATGTCAACAACACGCCACGTCAAATCAATATTTTAAAAGCACTGGGCGCAAACTTGCCGCTATATGGTCACGTGCCGATGATCTTGGGTGCGGATGGCGAGAAGCTTTCCAAGCGTCACGGTGCTGTCAGTGTCATGGATTATCCGGCGCAAGGTTATTTGCCAGAAGCGATGTTGAATTATTTGGCGCGATTGGGTTGGAGTCACGGTAACGAAGAAATCTTCAGCATGGAGCAATTCTGCGCCTGGTTTGATCTGGACCATCTGTCGAAATCGCCAGCACAGTTCAATCATGAAAAACTGGCTTGGGTAAATAATCACTACATCAAAGCTGCCGACAATACACGTCTGGCGGCGTTGGTACGGCCACTGATGGAAAAAGACGGCGCAGATTTTAATCAGGCACCAGATTTGGCCAGTGTGATTGGATTGTTAAAAGAACGTGCCAACACCACCAATGACCTTGCTGCGGCGGCGATGTTGTTCTATCGTCAGCCGATGCCTGATGCTGCTTTGCTGGAGCAACATTTCACAGCCGTCGCTGCAACTATCAAGCCGGCCGTAGCGGATTTCGCCGAACGTTGCAAAACGGTGGAGTGGAATAAACCGGCGTTATCAGCAATGATCAAAGAAGTGCTGGCGGCGCATACGCTGAAAATGCCACAAATTGCGATGCCATTGCGTTTGATGATTACTGGTCAATTGCAGACGCCAGCGATTGATGCGGTGCTGGAATTGTTCGGACGTGATGTTGTATTGGCACGTTTAACCAAGTTTCTTTGATTAAATTCATTAAATTATTCATATATGGATTGTCAGCGGCGAAATATGTTTGTATAATTTCGCTTCTTCGCAAGGGGGTATAGCTCAGCTGGGAGAGCGCTTGCATGGCATGCAAGAGGTCAGCGGTTCGATCCCGCTTACCTCCACCAGCGTAAAGTTGTAGCAGGTGGAGTGAAGAGTAGCAAAGTAATATCAGGTCAGTAACAAGGACAGATCATTGTCCCCATCGTCTAGAGGCCTAGGACATCACCCTTTCACGGTGAGTACAGGGGTTCGAATCCCCTTGGGGACGCCAGTTAAAAGTCGCATCGGTGTGATGCGACTTTTTTATTAGTCCAGATATGGACTAATAAAGTAAGGTGTTTTGTAGCTAAGTTGTAACTAAAGTAGTATCAGGTCAGTAACAAGGACAGATCATTGTCCCCATCGTCTAGAGGCCTAGGACATCACCCTTTCACGGTGAGTACAGGGGTTCGAATCCCCTTGGGGACGCCAGCATTAAAAAAGCCGCTTATGGAAACATAAGCGGCTTTTTTATTTGTGGCTCTTATTTAACGTATGTTATGCGACGGTGGGCCGTAGACAGGGCTGTTCAATGTTGCAGCTAATGTTGCATCGTGATTCCCGCGAACGCGGGAATCCATGTTGAGATCGTAAGGTGGATCCCCGCGTTCGCGAGGATGACGGTTTTTTTTATTTCAGCGTTGAACGGCCCTGAGGCTGTAAGGGCGCTATTTATCGTACCCCTACAGCCGGTGTCTGCCTAATCTATCCCGCCTTTATTGCGGCGGCATCAAGCAAGCTGACACTACGCGTTTCCTTCATCGACAACACAGCAAGGAAACTCAATAGCGCAGCAATCGATACGTAATAGCCCACCCAATCCAAGCCACCTTTTTCTACCAGCACTTGCGCGATGAACGGTGCAATCGAGGCGCCGATGATACCGCCGATGTTATAAGCGAGAGAGGCGCCGGTATAGCGGACGTTGGTGGGGAAAATTTCTGGCAGCAGTGCGCCCATAGGGCCAAAGGTAAAGCCCATCAAAAATAATTCGATGCACAGAAACAGTCCGACTAGTACTGTAACGCCACTACCCAACAGTGGCCCCATCGTAAAGCCGGAAATGATCGCCAGTACCGTACCCAACAACAATACCGGGCGACGTCCCCATTTGTCGCTAAGCCAGGCAGAGAGCAGGGTGGCCAGCGCCATGAATACGACGGCTAAACACAGAAGAGCTAAAAATTCCGGTTTGGTGAAATGCAAGTGCGTGACGCCATAGGAAAGCGAAAACACAGTGGTAATGTAGAACAAGGCGTAGCACACCACCATCGAAAATGCACCTTGCATAATCGGTGCGAAATGTTTGGCGAACACTTCCAGTATCGGTGCTTTTACACGTTCGTTTTGGGCGATGGCTTTCATAAAAGCGGGTGACTCATGCAATTTCAAGCGGACATATAGGCCAACGATGACCAGCACCGCACTAAAAATAAAAGGAATACGCCAACCCCAGCTTTTGAGTTGATCATCGCTTAAGCACAGTGCCAAGCCAAAGAACAGGCCGTTGGCGCACAGGAAACCGATTGATGGTCCAATTTGCGGGAACATGCCAAACCAGCCGCGCTTTCCGGGCGGTGCATTTTCAGTGGCGAGCAGGGTTGCGCCACCCCATTCGCCGCCTAAGCCTATACCCTGTCCGAAGCGCAACACGCAAAGCAGAATGGGGGCCAGTGTGCCGATGCTGTCGTAGCCTGGCAAAAATCCGATCAAGGTGGTGGAAATACCCATCACCATCAGCGATGCGACCAAAGTGGTTTTGCGACCGATGCGATCACCAAAATGACCGAACAAAGCGGAGCCAATCGGGCGCGCCAGAAAGGCGATACCAAAGGTAACGAAGGCACTGAGTGCTTGTGCGGTGCTCGATTCTTTTGGGAAGAAAATCGGACCAATGAACAATGCTGCCATCGTGGCAAAGATATAAAAGTCGAAAAATTCGATGGCGGTACCAATAAAGCTTGCTACAGCAACCCGTGTTGGAGAGTTGGTCGGTGCATCTGCTAAGTATGTAGTCATTGCGTGGTTTTCATGGTGAAGTTTGCCAAAAAATGCGGATCAATAGCAGTACCTTTTTGACGTACAGAGCTGTATCGCCTGTGTTGGTACGCCTAATTTAACCAGTTTTTTAGATAATTTAGTAGTTAATTATCAACTCACGGTGGGACTTCGGCTCGCGATCCTGTCTCGTACTACCTTAATCGCCTGTTTCAACGCGTACACCTCGTTGAAATATTGATGCGGAATGCGTATGTGATTGGCGTTTGCATCAATTTCTTCGATTTCATTTCGCCATTGGGCAATATGCTCGACGCTAGGATTTTTTGTGTCCCAGATTTCATCTTCCAATGATTTGATTTCTCGATACCAGGCCACCAGGCGCTTTTTCATGCGGGCTTCATACATTTTCGGAATCGCCTGCAGCAAACCGATTAACAAGGCCATAAAAGGCAGCAAAATCAGGAAGCGCCGTTCGATAAAGTTTGCCAGCCAAAATGGCAAATAGCGCTGCAGAAAAGGGCGACCAGTTTTGAAATAACGTTTGGTTTCATCCGAAAGGGTAAAGTCTTGAATATTTTGATTCGGGAAATAGCCGCGCGGCGTGAAATAGTCTTCCTGATTGTGTACTTCATTGGCACTATCCAGCAGTACATATGTCAAGGCTGGGTGCAACGTGTCTTTGGCAACCAGCATGGCGGTTGCGGCCAGCAGGGTGACATCGTGCTGTGGTAAATCGTCAACCAGACTGGTGGATGCGCGTGGAAACGTGATTTTAGAGAGTGAAGGGAAGACCTGCACTATCGCATCAGCCTGCGCAAAATTCATTAATTTCAAATTGCTTTTCAATAATTTCTGCTGCATGTCTGCGTCCGGGCGACCGATGAAAAAAGCCGCGTCCAGTTTCCCTGCTTCTAATCCTGCATAGGCTTGATCAGCGGTCCACTGAAGCAAAGTTGCGTTGCTCGTATCGATGCTGCTTTGTTTTAAGAGTTGATTCGCCACGATCAGTAAACCACTGCCGGGTACACCAACCGAGACACGTTTACCGCGTAATTGGGCGAGGCGATCGATGGTCTCACTGGGATTGCTAGTGCGATAAAAAACCCATATCGGTTCATATGATACGGCGGCAATCGCTTGCAGATTGGACGTGTCGGCATCATTGGTGGTGCCGGATTGGATGAAGCCCACTTCATATTCGCTGTTGGGATCCTGAAGGCGGTCGAAATTTTGTACGGAGCCGGTGGAGGGGCGAATATCGAGTGTGATGCCTTCTTTCTTTAACAATGGCGCATATTTATTGGCAAAGCCGCGATAGATACCGTCATCCGCACCGGTGGTAATGACAATGGTGCGTTGGATTGCGGGCTGGATGACGATGACCACGGCCCAAATCACCCCTATTAATAACAGCAAGCCACCGAAGATGACCATCTTCAGTTTGCGCGGGGTCATCGGCGGCTTTTGGATACGATGTAAAGGAGGGCGTGGTCTGGACATAATTATTTTTGATATGCCTTCGATTGAAGTCCCTCTTCCGGAGACTGGAGATGGGCTGGGATGTGGGAGCTATACTATCGCTTCCGCATGTTCGATCATCAATTGCACCTTGGTCACGCCGTTATATTCATTCGCATCCAACCGAAATGCTACGCGAGCGCGACTACCAAGTTCATCGACATGACCGAACCAGATTGCATCATAGCGAATTCCATTTCTATCTAGCAATAATTTTAAATGTTTTTCTTTTAAAATCCGTTGGCTGACGATTTTGAATTCGTCGCAGAATATCGGCGGTGAAAAACCTTGCCCCCACACCTGACCTTCCATCAGCGTGATGAAGTCGATGGTGTAATACGCATCTTCCAGTGGGCCATCGGTTTCTATCACGCGTTCTAATTCTTGTTTGCCTAACCAAGCACTTCCCACTTTTTCAAACGCAGCAGAGAAGGTTTCTAACGCATCGGCACGTATGGTCAAGCCCGCTGCCATGGCATGACCGCCGAATTTTTCGATCAGGCTGGGCGCATGTTTGGAGACCAAATCCAATGCATCACGCAAATGAAACCCCGGAATCGAACGCCCCGAACCCTTGATCATGCCATCGTCGCCTGGCGCGAAAGTGATGGTAGGGCGATAAAACTTATCTTTCAGGCGTGATGCGACAATGCCGATCACACCTTGGTGCCAGGATGCGTCAAACACGCTGATCGTGTTGCTGTCGACCGGATTGAAATTGTCTAGCAAAGCCAGCGCGGTATCTTGCATGCCAGCCTCAATTTCGCGCCGTTCTTTGTTGATACTATCGAGTTGCTGCGCGATCGCCCAGGCACGGCCTTCATCGTCGGTGGTTAAACATTCGATCCCCAATGCCATATCGGCCAGGCGCCCAGCTGCGTTCAAGCGCGGACCTACCGCAAAACCGAGATCAAACGGTGATGCGCGGCGCGGATCGCGACTGGCGGCGCGGAACAGCGCGGCGATGCCAGCGTGCATACGGCCGGCGCGCATGCGCTTTAAACCTTGCGCTACCAAAATTCGGTTATTCGCATCCAGTTTTACCACGTCGGCCACCGTTCCGAGTGCAACCAGATCCAGTAAAACATCGAGTTTCGGCTGGGTTTGCGCATCGAATATGCCGCGCTTGCGCATTTCGGCGCGTAACGCCAGCAATACATAAAACATGACACCGACACCAGCCAGATTTTTGCTGGGGAAGCCACATTCAGGTTGATTTGGATTAACGATGACGGCAGCGGCCGGCAAGGTATCGGCAGGTAAGTGATGGTCGGTGACAACCACTTCAATGCCACGCGCATTGGCCGCAGCAACACCGTCGATGCTGGCGATGCCGTTGTCGACGGTGACGATGATGTCGGGCGATTTTTCGCGTATGGTCAGATCAACGATTTCCGGCGTCAAGCCATAACCGTATTCAAACCGATTCGGCACGATGAAATCGACTTGCGCACCTAACAGACGTAAGCCACGTAAACCAACCGCGCAAGCAGTTGCGCCGTCGCAGTCGTAATCGGCAACGATCACCATTTTCTTTTTGGCGACGATGGCATCAGCTAAAAAACTGGCTGCAGCTTCTATGTGCAGCAAACCGGATGGTGGGTGCAGCGAACTGAGTTCACTGTCGAGTTCTTTTACATCAAGCAATCCTCGCGCTGCATAGACACGCGCCAAGACAGGATGAACGCCACTTTGATGCAGCCGCTCGGCATCGCGAAACGGATAGGAGCGAGTGACGATGCGGGTCACGATATGGCTCCCTTGACTATTTCAACGCTTAGTTTTTTAAGGGTAGGTTTAACCCAGAATTTTTTTAGCGAGAGCCGAGTGATGTTGAATTCTGTCATGCGTGTGTTATCAGTCATTATCAGCGTCAGTTGATCTAACTGGCGATTTTCTAAAGCTTGCAATAATGGCGTAAACCAATCGGTTTCCAGGGTTTGCAATTGTTGCTGCCAGACCGACCACTCGCTAGTAAGCGTCGGTGCGATGAGCGTATTCAGTAACAATAAGCCTTGTTGCGGAGCGTCGGCAATCAATTCAGCCGCACTGCAATGGGTTCGATAGTGTGGCGAGCGCGTCGTCAGACACTGCGGCCAGCCTTGTA
Source organism: Glaciimonas soli (assembly GCF_009497155.1). Classification (GTDB taxonomy): domain Bacteria; phylum Pseudomonadota; class Gammaproteobacteria; order Burkholderiales; family Burkholderiaceae_D; genus Glaciimonas; species Glaciimonas soli. The sequence goes on along the minus strand of NZ_WINI01000001.1, from coordinate 986,212 downwards.
AATTATAGGTGTGACTGTAACGCTTTTCAGTGTGCGTCCCACTTTGTATGTCATCAGCAGTGTCGTTCGCTGTCTGGCCGCCCCACAACCATAAAGAATTGATTACCTGCTGACCCAGCGCGGTGCGTTCTTGATTAAGTGCGTTTTCAAACCATTGCATTTGCACTTCGTTTTGCAACTTGCGCCAGGCACGCGCGCTGCCATCTTCACTGCGCGGCATCCAGATATCAATATTGTGGCCACAAGTGGCATCCGGCGTCGAAGTGCGCAATGTCCGCCATTCATCGGCACGCATGAACCACGTATTCGTATCGCCATACAACAAGGTTTTACCCGCATCTTCAAACAACGGTTTGGCGCTATTAAACAGTGCTAGCGCATCGGCTTCTGAGAGTCGCACCTGACGAATATCAGTCAACACCAAATGATCACGGGCGATATGAATATGTGCTGGATGCAGTACGAACCAATGGCCGGTTTGCGCCGGTAAGTTGATACCACGCATGGCAATGTGGGCGATGGCGGGGCTGGAATCTGTGGGAGTGTGTATACCAAACTGCCGCGCTAGCCACATTTCATGAGGTAATGTGTGAGCGAATTCGTCAAAATGCTGCAGGCGATTGCTTTGAGCGCGAGATAGTAATGTAGCAAGTGCTGGTAGCTTGAGATGCGCCAGCAAGTCGCGCGCTAGTTCTTTTGGCGGTAGGCTAAACGGCAATAAAATATCAAGTTTTTTCATGCCGCGATTGTAGGACTAAACGCCTCCATCTGCGTAGTCGAGTTGATTTTTATATGACTGAGCACAAATGGAAATGTCGACAACTTTGTTTTTTTCGTAGCACTCTAATAACAATGCTCGCATCAGGAAATTCCTCCTGGCAGGAGAAATTTCCTTAATGTTATTTCACTGTGTTTTTTTGACCGCTAATTTAGATAATTAGTATTTATGTCAACTAAGCGTAACAATAAACCAATTCTAAAATAAGGCAAAAAGGATATAAAGCGGGTTATAGCGGACGTACCGAGATACATAACTCACATTCAAACGCGCCGGTTTTTGCGTCAAATTTAGTATCTGGCAGATAACGTTCAAAACAGGGGCGGTTATCGACTTGCCAACCGTTCGCCGGTAACCATTCGCGAAACAAAGTTGTCCATGCCGCACCAATCTCGGTAGCGGTACCTGCAAACTCGGCAACAGCGTAACGCCCACCGGGCAATGTCGTTAAGTAGGTCGGTTCAATGGCTTTAAAATCACCAGCAACTTCAACACCAGCGTCATAGCGACATTTTTCTGGGTCAGTTTGATGCGGGTCATCGTGCGCGATTCCAAAAGTGGCATGTCTTTCTACATGATTAGCGACGCACCACGGCATAAAAGTGTCATTCCAGAATTTCCCGATTCCAGGGCCATAAGGTCCGATATATCTTTGATACGCGATGTTCACGGGTGGCAAATTCAGCACTTTCGCTTCTAACTTGGCTTGCATGTGTGTGTCTCCAAAATTTGGTTAAGAGTCTGCGTATTCTGCGCGTTGTGACTTACATAATGATCTGAATGATTTTTTGTCTGAAATGTTCGTTATGGTTGTATGCTCAGGCGAAACAGATTTTATCAGTTTCTTATTTCGAGAATCATGGTGTTCGAACACGATATTGGCAATTGATGCATGCTCGATAAATTGTTACAAATCAATGCCTGAAATCCATGAACTTTTTAAGATTCTTCTGGCTCTCAAGCTTAGATCATTAGCCCGTAAAAGCAGATGCGATTTTGGCATCACGATTTTGGGTGATTTATGCGCAACTTAATGCAGATCATTTGTTTAAAGTTCAATCATTTTCAGTGCGTCTGTAAAACGACGTAGTATTTTTAGGAGATAGTATGCTTCGCTCAGAAACGCTTTTTGGAAAGCGAGATTCATCAACACCCGCGACTTCGACATCAACCAGTACCAATAATCTGAACTCTTCTACTATGTCATCTACCAGCCCATCAAGCTTTTCTAAATCTACTTCATCCAATTCCCCTTTTTCTGCCAGTTCTTCCTCTTCTCATAGTGCGCATGCATCGAGCACAAATGAAAGCGGTAGCAAACTGATCGTTGGCCCTAATATCAAGCTTAAAGGCGTTGAAATTACTGACTGCGACACGTTAGTGGTGGAAGGCCGCGTTGAGGCAACGATGAATTCGCGTGTCATTCACATTGCTGAAAAAGGCGCATTTAAAGGTTCAGCCGTGATTGATCTGGCCGAAATCCACGGTGAATTTGACGGCGATCTGACTGTGCGTGAAAAATTGATTATTCATGCTACCGGCAAAGTATCGGGAAAAATTCGCTACGGCAAAATCGTCATTCAAGAAGGCGGCCAATTGATTGGCGATGTGCAAGTCGATACGGCTTCTGGCGTAAAAGTTGTTACTCCCCCAGTGGCAGCAGCAAGTGCAGTATAAATTTTAGCTAATTCAAAAAAATAGTCTTTACGGCTATCCTGTTTCAAAACCGAGGCATACATAAAAATATGCCTCGGTTTTGTTCGTCCAGTGCAAGCATGCGACAATAGCGCTTTTCGCCATATTGGTAGACTGACTACACGGTCAGGCGTTTCGTTTCTTCTTGAACATTATGAGCCATCCAGAATATATCCTTACTTTATCCTGCCTAGATCAGCGTGGGATCGTGCATCGCGTTTCAGGCTTTCTGTCTGAGTATGGTTGCAACATTATTGACTCCGCCCAGTTTGGCGATGCGCAGTCCAAACTATTTTTTATGCGTGTGCATTTTTCGGCGGAAAATCCGGCTATTGCAGATGAGGCACTGCGCACTGCATTTGCCGCGTTGGCTGCAAGCATGCAGATGAACTGGCAATTAAATGACGCCACCAAAAAGCCGCGTATGCTGTTGATGGTGTCGAAAATTGGCCATTGCCTAAATGATTTGCTGTTCCGCTATAAGAGCGGTTTGTTGCCAGTAGAAATTCCCGCGATTGTGTCCAATCACACGGATTTTTATCAACTTGCAGCCAGCTATAACATTCCGTTTCATCATTTGCCTTTGAAAACTGGCGCCTCACCAGAAGCCAAACAGGCACAAGAAGCGCGTGTACTGGAGCTGATAGCCACGCATGATATTGATTTAGTCGTATTGGCGCGCTATATGCAAATTTTGTCGCCAGAGCTGTGTACGGCATTAACCGGCAAAGCTATCAATATTCACCATTCTTTCCTGCCAAGTTTTAAAGGCGCCAAGCCTTATTATCAAGCGCATGAAAGAGGCGTAAAGCTGATCGGTGCAACGGCACATTTTGTGACAGGAGATCTGGATGAAGGTCCGATCATCGAGCAAGATGTGGCCCGAGTAGATCACGCGATGAATCCAGAAACGTTGACGGCGATTGGTCGTGACGTTGAATCAGTGGTGTTGGCGCGTGCGGTGAAATGGTTTGTGGAACATAGAATTTTGCTCAACGGACATAAGACGGTGGTGTTTAAATAACCGGGTTCCGTTTTTCTCCTTCTCCCGCTTGCGGGAGAAGGAGTTGCCGAAGTCATTGCAATACTAAGCGCGCTCCAAATGCACGACAGTTAATTTGTTGTTCCGTTTATTCACAGAAAAAACGACCTTGTCTTGCGCCTTAAACTGATCCAGCATCGCCACATCATCCACATTAAATAGCATCGTCATTGCAGGCATATCAAAGTTAGGAATTTGTTCGTGTTTGATCGTGATCATCCCACTGTCTTTATCCACTTTACGGATCTCTCCACTGACTAAAGGCGGATTGACATTGACTTGAAGCAATTGTTCGTCGCGATTGTCCCGGTTATCCGTATCACGAGTACCTGTCATCGCCATGCTTGGGATACCGATCAGGAGTGAGCTTATTAGTGCAAGTAGCTGTAAGTGGTTCATGTGATCATCCTTTTTCGAGCAGTTCATTGATCTTGCCCCAATCACAGCTTTAAACAGATTTTTTTTACAGATCGTTACGGCTTGTACAAAAAAGATAAGTAATTAATCAATTTAAGAAATGCTGCCGTCATCCTCGCGAACGCGGGAATGACGTCGCCATTTTTGAAATAATTATTTAACCGTGCTCAAGATCAGAAGATAGAGTCAATCAGCGTCGTAGTGATGAAATACTGACTGTGATACATCTTGTGACGACGTTGTTTTTTGCTCCGATTTTTTGAGCAGCAATACGTCGTAAGGCATTTTCTTAGCCGCTTCCATACCCGGTGATCCGAGTGGCATGCCAGGCACGGCAAGCCCAATCGCTGTTGGATGCTCTTTGAGTAAACGTTTGATATCGGCGGCGGGAACATGGCCTTCAATCGCATACCCGCCGACAGTGGCAGTGTGGCAGGAACCTAGTGTTGCGGGGATGCCGAATTTTTTGCGATAGCTGGCAGTGTCGGCGACGTTATGCACGTTGGTCGTGAAGCCGTTGTCTTGCAAATGTTTTATCCAGCCGGTGCAGCAGCCGCAATTTGGATCTTTATAGACCTCAACCACTGGCAGCGCGGCGTACGCCGTCTGGAGCATCATGCTGGTCAATAAAAGTATTGCGGCGAATGCGGTGAGTAAGCGACGTTTCATTAATTTTTCCTTGTAAGTAATAATTTTACTGCTGTGCCAAGCCGTCGAGAATCGGGCATTCTGGTCTGGTATCGCCATGACAATGGCGCGCCAGATTTTGTAACGTTGCCTTCATATTTTCCAGTTCTTGAATTTTTGCGTCGAGTTCTTGAATATGATGCAAGGTCAATTCTTTCACCTTGCTACTGGGGCGCGATTGATTGAGCCAGAGGCTGATGAGCTCACTGATTTGCTTCATCGAGAATCCCAATACACGTCCTTGTCGGATAAACCGCAGCAAATGAATATCGCGCTCAGTGTAAGTGCGATATCCGGCATCGCTGCGGCTCGCTTTCGGGATCAAGCCAGATTCTTCGTAATGTCGAATCATCTTCGCCGAAACACCAGAGGCGAGGGCGGCTTCACCAATATTCACAGGATTATTTTGCATGATGATTTTCCACAGATGTTGTCGATGGTTTCCAGCGACGTAACAGCAAAGCATTGCTGACCACGCTGACACTGCTAAACGCCATGGCGGCTCCGGCTAATACTGGATTCAAATAACCTAATGCGGCGAGTGGAATACCGATTAAATTATAGATAAATGCCCAGAAAAGATTTTGTCGAATTTTGCTATAAGTGCGTCGCGAAATATCCAAGGCATCCGCCACCAACGACGGATCGCCACGCATCAAGGTGATACCAGCAGCCTGCATCGCGACATCAGTACCGGTCGCCATGGCAATGCCTACATCGGCAGCGGCTAATGCGGGTGCATCGTTGATGCCATCACCGACCATCGCAACCATCGCACCATTTTGTTTCAGGCCACTAATAGCCAATGCTTTGTATGCGGGCAAAATTTCGGCATGCAGATCTGCGATACCCAGTTGCTTGCCGACGGCAGTGACGCTACCCCAGTTATCGCCGCTCAACAGCGCAACGCGGATGTTTAGTTGCTGCAAGCGTGCTATGGCTGCCGGTGCGCTCGGTTTGATGGTGTCGCCAAAAGCGAGTAACCCTGCAATGTTTGGTGCTGCGGATTCGGCAGTAGATTTATCCAGCACTTCGCCAGCTAACCAGGAAATGGTACAGCCATCGGCTTCCAGCTTTGCCGCCGATGCGGCAAGAGCACCAAGATTCACGCCCAATTCACGCATCCAGCGCGTGCTGCCAAGATAATACTTTTGATTGGCAACGATAGCCTGCACACCACGTCCCGCCACTGTTTGCACATCGGATGCAAGCGGCGCGACAAGATTGTTGTTCGCAGCAGCCGTCATCACTGCACGCGCCAACGGATGTTCGCTGCTGCGTTGTACAGCGGCAGCCAGTGTCAGTAGTTGATCTGCAGTTTGGCTGTTGCCTGACAGGTAGCTGATCAAGCTGGGCTGACCTAGCGTCAAGGTGCCGGTTTTATCAAACGCGACGACATTGATGCGATGGGCGATTTCCAACGCTTCGGCATCTTTAATCAAAATTCCATAACGTGCAGCCACGCCAGTGCCAACCATGATAGCCGTTGGTGTTGCCAAGCCCAACGCACAAGGACAGGCGATGACTAATACTGCGACCGCATTGAGAATCGCCATTTCCCAATCGTTGGTGGCGAAGCCCCAACCCAATAACGTCAGCAAAGCGATGACCAGAACCACCGGCACAAATATCGCGCTAACCTGATCGACCAAACGCTGGATCGGCGCTTTTGCCGCTTGCGCATCTTCCACCATGCGAATGATGCGCGACAAGGTAGTTTCTGCACCAACGGCGCTGGTGTTGACCAGCAACACACCTTCACCGTTGATAGTGCCTGCACTGACGCGGTCACCAGCTTGTTTTGCTACAGGCAAACTTTCGCCGGTCAGCAGCGATGCATCGACATGGCTCATTCCCTCCATCACAACGCCATCAACGGCAATGCGTTCGCCAGCATGGACCACGACCACATCATGGTTTTGTAAGGTATCAATACTCACTTCTACGTCGTTGCCGTTGCGCCGGACGGTGGCACGCTCCGGACGTAACGCATTGAGCGCACGTAGCGCGTCGGTGGTTTGACGTTTGGCGCGGGTTTCCAGCCATTTCCCGAGTAATACCAACGTGATGACAGCAGCGGAAGCTTCAAAATAGAAATGGCTATGCTCGCTCATGGCAAATAATTGATACAGCGATAAGCCATAAGCCGCACTGGTTCCCAATGCGACCAACAAGTCCATATTGCCGGTTTTGGCTTTCAAAGCACGCCAGCCGGCACGATAAAAACGCGCTCCCAACCAAAATTGCACTGGTGTTGCCAATGCCAATTGCCACCAGCCGGATAGCGTCCAATGATTACTTAAGTCATTAACGCCGTCGCTAAATGGCATCAATAACATTGGTGCTACCAACGGCAAGGTTAGCAAAGCCGAGAGGGCAACCGGCCACCATGCAGGCCAGCCGGCAGTCTTGGTCGTCGGCGTTGGAACGGTTGCGTCAGTCGGTGCAGTCGCCTGATATCCGGCGGCGGCAACTGCCGCAAGCAGACTCTCTATAGCCACGTTGCCAACAGTATGAATAGTGGCTTTTTCAGTGGCGAGATTGACGCTGACTTGCTGTACTCCTGCAACCTTGGATAATGCTTTTTCAACATGTGAAACACAAGACGCGCAAGTCATTCCGGCAATGGGCAATTGCAGTTGGTTGCTGTTGTCTATAACGTTATTCATTTGATGAGCAATCTGAGTGGGAATAACACCATCATGGGCCTTCCTATAATGGTAAGGTCAAGTGTTTATTTTTCTCTTGACCTTACCATTATAGGAAGGTGCATAGTGTAATTTCTAATCAAGTCAGGAGTGAAGAAAATGCTAACATTTAATGTCGCAGATATGACATGTGGTCGTTGTGAGAGCCGGATTAAAGCGGCGATTGGCACCGTGGATAGCGATGCTAAAGTTGAAGTTCTGAAAGCAGAAAAGAAGGTATCTATACAAAGCACGTTAGATGCTGAGCTGTTTGCAGAAGCGATTCGGGAGGCAGGCTATACGCCATTGCCAGCCTAAGACTAAACAATAGACTTTTTTCGTAAGCTACCGCGCGCCGCTAATTCGGCGTTGCTCGGTGTGGCTTCGAAAAAAACCTATTGGACAAATTTAACACTTAGCAAAAAACATCTTGGTTTTTGCATCTTTGCGCTCTTGATCTATCCATTCTCTGGTTTGCACCGGGCTTTGCTGGGCACCTGCATCGGGTAACTTGGCGCGGGCAAGACGCTCGTCATCCATTTTGTTGAGCTCTTCGATACGGGCTTGTAAATGCTGACACTCCGCGCTTACTTGCGGCTTTGAAGAGTCTAACGATACGCGCACAGGGTTTTCTTGTGCAGCAGCTGTCGACATTGCTGCGCAGAGTAGCGCTGCTGAAATGATGGTGTTTTTCTGCATGAGAGTCCTTGTGATGAGTATGAAAAATGCTAACGGCAACAGCTACATATTGTTAATTTATAAAATTTTCAAGAGCAGATCCGCTTCAAAGTGGCTGGATGTTCATAGCTTAGGTTGGATTGACTTCTACTGCAATGCCATCCGATTGCACGGTGATGGCGCCCGGTTCAAAGGATTTATTGGCGATGCGCAAATCCTCCGTACGGAAAGTGTGGATAGGGTAGTTCTGCAGCACTTGCTGTGCAATAAGCGACCCGATAGCGGTCAATTGTTGCGTATATTGAGCAGGTAAGCCATAGACGTCGACCTGATCAACGTTAGGCGCATCAAGTCGGATCGAACGGGTAGTGCTATCGTATTTCAAGCGGTTGCTGAGGGTCACGGTGCCGTTCAGTGGCGCTTGTAATAGCAACGCGCTGCTGATTTTTACCTGTACAGTCGTAATAAGACGATTCTTCTCCGGCGCGAACTGCAGCTGCGGATGGCTTACCTGTACATCAAACACTTCGGCATAGCGCAGCTGCGTTGGGAATTGGCGGGCTACTACGCTTTGCAGCTCTTGCCGGGAAAGCGTGTATTCGTTAGTCCAGACGTTATAGCCGGCAATGGCAGGCTGCATGATGCAGCCCAAGATAGTGATTGCGGCAATACATCGTTTAACTATTCGCATCGTTTTGGTTATTCTCGGTAAGGTTCAATAAGATTTTTGGACAGGCTTACATATGACTGCAAGTTATATCACTTAATTCATAAAAATCTTTTTAAAGCTTCAATCTCACATCTATAGTGAAATCAGGCTGTCCGATAAGTATTTACCCCCACACGGATCACCAAGGCGCATGCATTACAGAGTATAGAGTTACCAAATGGAGAGTAATCGACAGATTTATACAGACAGATGTCGAATGAAAATCCATAGACTGCCTTGCAACACCTTATTTACGCGCGCTCGTGATGCTTGTTGGGCGGCCTATTTTTAAATATGTTTCTTGATAATCGCTGCCAGCACATCAAACGCGGGACGAATGTGCGCATTTGGTACGCATCCATAACCCAGTAATAAACCACGGCTTGTCGTATTTTCGCTCATGTAATAACGCGAAAGCGGTCGCGCAATGATGCCAGCGGAACGTGCCTCACGACTGATGACAAAATCATCGCAATGTGACGGCAATCCCAGCGTCAAATGTAAACCTGTATCGCCACCCGTGATTTCCACTGTGTCACCAAAATTGTCTTTAATCGCGTCTTGCAATAACTGCAAACGCTCTGCGTACACCAGCCGCATGCGTCGGATATGTGAAGCGAAATGGCCTTCGCGCATGAAATCAGCCAGCACTGCTTGCAAGAAAACCTGACTGCCGCGATACAGCTCCGATACGCCAGTAGAAAATGCCGTTGCCAGCGATTCTGGTACGACAATAAAGCCTATTCGCAAACCGGGAAACAGGGTTTTGCTAAATGTCCCCATATATAACACGCGCCCTTGTGTATCGGTGCCTTGCAACGATGCCAGCGGTCGACTGCCGTAGCGAAATTCACTATCGTAATCGTCCTCAATTACCCATGATTTATGTGTCGCCGCATATTCCAGCAGCATGCGTCGTCGCGATAAACTCATCACCATTCCCAACGGATATTGATGCGATGGTGTGGTGCAGATAAAGCGTGGTGGTTCACGCAAATTAGCGGAGCGTATGTTCATTCCTTCCGCATCCACAGCAACGCCCACTGGATTAATGCCCACTGAACTGAGCACGCTACGGGTACCCCAATAACAAGGATCTTCCACCCACGCTGTGTCGCCATATTCGCCCAATAATTTCACGATGAGGTCCAATGACTGATGGATACCGGTGGTAATGATGACTTGATCAGCGTTGCAATTGACGGAACGTGCGACACGCAAGTAATCGGCAATGGCCGTGCGTAGCGGGTGATAACCGCCACCTTGACCATAAGTCAGCAGTTCAGCTTGAGAGCGTCGCCAATGCTTATTTTGCAGACGGCTCCAGACCTTATTCGGAAATAAAGTGACATCCGGGACGCCGGGCATAAACGCGCCCCACTGCAAATCACTGACACCTGCTTGCTGCACCAATTTTGCGCCGCGCGCAGAAAGTTCGGATTGGCCGCTAGGATCGATCAGCGGTGCGGTGTGAGGATGTGTTTCCGGTAATTGATCGGGAGTCGTGTCGGCGATAAAGGTGCCCGCACCTGCACGCGTTTCCAGATAGCCTTCGGCAAGCAATTGCTCATAGGCATAAGTGACCGTATTACGCGACAGTGCTAGCCCCCGCGCAAGGTCGCGAGATGACGGTAGTTGCCAGCCCGCGGGTAACAATTGGGACAAAATGGCTTCGCGGATGGCTTGATAAATCTGCCGATTCAACGGCTTTCTGGTCGTGGCAGATTCCCGCACTTCTGCAGAACGCTCTATTTGCATTAACAAGAAGTCTGTCAGGGAAGCAATGCGGGAAGTCATGGATTGAGTGGCTCCATCAGAAAAATCAAAGTGGCGCTATATTATAGTGCCACGTCGGCCTTAATATTGATCATCGCATTGCAACACCATCAATATTCACGGAGCCACTATGAAAAATACCAGTCTCAATAATGCAGATCTACATCAACGCAAAAATGCCGCAACGCCGCGCGGGGTTGGCGTCATGTGCGATTTTTACGCGTCGCATGCGCTAAATTCAGAAATATGGGATGTGGAAGGGCGTCGCTTTATTGATTTTGCCGCAGGCATCGCCGTGCTCAACACTGGTCATCGCCACCCGAAGCTGATCGCTGCGATACAGGAGCAACTGGGTAAATTTACCCACACCGCATATCAAATTGTGCCTTACGCCAGTTATATTGAATTGGCTGAGCGTATCAACCACATCACGCCAGGCACGCATGCCAAGAAAACGACTTTCTTTTCCACAGGCGCCGAAGCAGTAGAAAATGCCGTCAAAATCGCCCGCGTAGCCACTGGCCGTAGCGCTGTCATTGCATTCTCCGGTGCTTTTCATGGCCGTACTATGATGGGTATGGCGTTGACTGGTAAAGTGGTTCCCTACAAAGTCGGTTTTGGTCCCTTTCCGGCCGAGGTTTATCACGTGCCATTCCCGATTGAATTGCATGGCATAACAACTCAAGATTCGTTGAGCGCATTGCAAACATTGTTCAAAGCAGATGTAGATCCAAAGCGCGTCGCGGCAATTATTTTAGAGCCAGTGCAAGGCGAAGGTGGTTTTTATGCCGCACCAAAAGAGCTCATGCAAGCGTTACGTGAATTATGCGACGAACACGGCATTTTGCTGATCGTCGACGAAGTACAAACTGGTTTTGCGCGCACCGGAAAATTGTTTGCGAGCGAACATTTTGATGTGGTTCCCGACTTGATGACGATGGCAAAAAGTCTTGCTGGCGGGATGCCGTTATCGGCCGTATGCGGTCGTGCTGAAGTGATGGATGCTGCCGCACCAGGCGGTCTCGGCGGAACCTATGCCGGCAATCCACTGGCTGTGGCTTCGGCTCTGGCGGTACTGGATGTGATTGCAGAAGAATATCTGGTTGAACGCGCCAATATGTTGGGCGAAAAACTCAAAACCCGCCTGCATAATCTGCGTGCAGAAGTACCGCAAATTGCTGATGTGCGCGGTTTGGGATCAATGGTCGCTGCAGAATTTATGAAACCGGGAAGCAAAACACCTGACGCGGAATTTACCAAAAAAGTACAATCAGAAGCATTGAAGCTCGGCTTGTTATTGCTTACTTGTGGCGTTCATGGCAACGTTATTCGCTTTTTGTATCCATTGACGATTTCTGATGCAGTAATGGACGAAGCGCTGAGTATATTGAGTGCGGCAATGAAGACGGCTGCCGCACAAGCCTAAGTACATGACATCAGTAACAACAATTTTATTGGATTAACTCATGTTGCAATTAAAAGCCCCCTCACTATTACGCCAACAGTCCTATGTCGATGGAGTATGGTGTGATGCTGATAACAAAGAAACCATTGTTGTCACCAATCCAGCCACTGGCGAAGTCATCGGCACAGTCCCTAAGATGGGGCGTACTGAGACTAAACGTGCGATTGAAGCCGCTAACAAGGCGTGGCCGCAATGGCGCCGCAAGACTGCCAAAGAACGCAGTATCATTTTGCGCAAGTGGAATGATTTGATGCTGGCAAATGCCGATGATCTTGCGTTGATCATGACAAGCGAGCAGGGAAAACCGTTGGCCGAGGCTAAGGGAGAGATCGCTTACGCAGCGTCATTCATCGAATGGTTTGCGGAAGAAGGGAAACGCGCAGGCGGCGATACTATCCCATCGCCATCACCGAATACGCGTATCGTTATTGTCAAAGAACCGATCGGTGTGTGTGTGGCAATTACACCGTGGAACTTCCCCGCTGCGATGATTACGCGCAAAGTCGGTCCGGCTTTGGCCGCAGGCTGCACTATGGTACTTAAACCCGCTGAATTAACGCCGTTTTCCGCATTGGCTCTGGCGGTATTGGCCGAGCGGGCCGGCGTACCGGGTGGTGTGTTTAGTGTTGTCACCGGTGCTTCGCGCGAGATCGGTGCTGAGATGACAAGTAATCCTCTGGTACGCAAGTTGAGTTTTACCGGTTCGACCGGCGTAGGGCGGTTGTTGATGGAGCAGTGTGCGCCGACGATTAAAAAACTATCCTTGGAATTAGGTGGTAATGCGCCTTTCATCGTGTTTGACGATGCCGATCTGGATGCCGCAGTAGAAGGAGCGATTGCCTCCAAATATCGCAACGCGGGTCAAACCTGCGTTTGCGCCAATCGCTTGTACATACATGACAGTGTCTACGACGCTTTCGCCGAAAAATTGGTCGCTGCAGTCGCCAAAATGCAAGTTGGCAATGGCCTCAATGCTGGCGTTACGCAAGGTCCGATGATAGAACTGAAGGCGGTCGAAAAAGTAGAAGAGCACATTGCCGATGCCGTTGCCAAAGGCGCGCGAATTCTCATTGGCGGCAAACGTCACGCACTTGGCCATACCTTCTTTGAACCGACCGTGCTGGCAGATGTGACAGCCAGCATGCTGGTCGCAAAAGAAGAAACGTTCGGTCCGATGGCACCGTTATTCCGCTTTAAAACCGATGATGAAGTGCTGGCGTTGGCCAACGATACTGAATTCGGTCTTGCCAGTTATTTCTACTCACGCGATATCGGTCGCATCTGGCGCATAGCAGAGGGCTTGGAGAGTGGGATGGTTGGCATTAACACGGGCATGATTTCTAACGAAGTTGCGCCATTTGGTGGTGTCAAGCAATCGGGCTTAGGACGCGAAGGTTCGCACTATGGGATCGACGATTATCAAGTCATTAAATATTTGTGCATGGGTGGGCTTTGAATTTCAGTTCTGAGGACAGTTGGTAAAAAAAACACAAATATAAAATTGAGTATGTTTTTGAAGGGGAAATTTCCCGTTTGAATTGAACATTCTTTATTGTGAATACGCGCTATTTTGAGCGAATTCCCCTAAGCTATCAGTCGGTCTTTAAATAGCTTGCAACCGCCTACTTCGCGATTCTTTCGCAAGGTAGGCGGTTGCGTTTTATGGGGGGGCGGATGCAATTTGCGCAATTTCTCTGCCAAAAGAGGAAGAATGCTTGATAATTGTCGGCCAGATTCTCCATTAAATATCGAGAGCGCCGACTATGCCTACACCTCATATTCCTATCAAATTAACTTCCTTCTCCCACGGCGGTGGTTGCGGTTGCAAGATTGCGCCCGGCGTGTTGGCGGAAATACTGAAGAATTCAACGGGCTTTCCAGTACCTAAAGAACTGATGGTGGGGATAGAAACTGCCGATGATGCCGCAGTTTATAAGCTCAATGATGAGCAAGCATTGATTGCCACCACCGATTTCTTCATGCCTATCGTCGACGATCCTTTCGACTTTGGCCGCATTGCTGCCACTAACGCGATTTCAGATGTGTATGCAATGGGTGGTACGCCGATCATGGCCTTGGCGTTGGTCGGTATGCCGATTAATCAATTGCCGCTGGAAGTTATCGGCCAAATTCTCAATGGTGGCGCGTCGATTTGCGCGGAAGCGGGCATTCCGATTGCGGGCGGCCATACGATAGATTCTGTTGAACCGATTTATGGTCTGGTGGTACTGGGTTTGGTGCATCCATCCAAAGTAAAGCGCAATATCGGCGCTAAAGCGGGCGACAAAATCATTTTAGGCAAACCACTGGGTGTCGGTATTTTGTCTGCAGCGCTAAAAAAAGACGTGCTCGATGCAGCTGGCTATGCGGCGTTGATTACGAATACCACTAAATTGAATAAGCCGGGAAAAGCGCTATCTGAATTGGCCGGCGTGCATGCGCTGACCGATGTCACCGGTTTTGGTTTGTTGGGACATTTGCTGGAACTGACGCGTGCCGCCAAGTTGTCTGCCAAACTGCTTATGCAGAAAATACCATTACTACCGCAGGTGCAGCAGTTGGCCGAGCAGGGTTATATCACGGGCGCGTCTGCGCGTAACTGGCAGGGTTATGGCCATGAGGTGAGATCCCGATCAAGCATGAGTGCAGTGCAACAGGCTTTGCTGACCGATCCCCAGACTTCTGGTGGCCTATTGGTGTCGTGTGATCCCGCATCGGTGGATGAGGTGCTGGCGCTGTTTCAACGCGAAGGTTTTGCTGATGCTGCAGTGATCGGCGAGATGCAGGTGGGTGTTACAGGCGTTGACGTTCTTCTGTAATTACGCAGAGCCATCATCAACCGCCGTCATTGCCGCGTTCGCGGGAATGACGGCGGTGTAACATCAATTCATTAATCAAACAAAACACAAGGAGCATCATGAAACGTTTTTCTTTTTTATTTGCTGGCATCCTGCTGAGCATATCCAGTTTGCTACACGCAGAACCAGTACAACAAGTCTTACGTGTTTCAGCGATTCCCGACGAAGCGCCAACTGAGCTGTTGCGAAAATTCAAGCCATTGGGTGATTACCTGGAAAAAAAATTGGGCATGAAAGTGGTGTTTACTCCTGTCACCGATTACGCTGCCTCGGTGGAAGGTTTGATTAATCATAAGCTCGATTTGGTGTGGTTTGGCGGGTTCACTTTTGTTCAGGCCAATGAGCGTAGCGGTGGCAAGGTGATTCCGATCGTGCAGCGCGAAGAAGATCAGCAATTTCGCTCGGTCTTTATCACGACCGATAAATCGATCAACACGCTCGCAGATTTAAAAGGCAAGAATTTCACCTTCGGTTCAGAGTCATCCACCTCCGGCCATTTGATGCCACGTTCTTATTTGTTAGCGGCAAAAATCAATCCTGATGTTGACATGAAACGCATCGCTTTTTCTGGCGCACACGATGCGACGGTAGCAGCAGTGGCTGGCGGCAAGGTCGACGCCGGCGTGTTGAATATCTCGGTCTGGGAAAAACTCGTGGCAGAAGGAAAAGTCGATCCTAAAGTGGTGCGCGTGTTTTACACCACTCCCGGTTATTTCGATTACAACTGGAGTGTGCGATCGGACATGAATCCGGTATTACGTAAAAAATTGACTGATGCATTTTTAGAGTTGAACCCCAACAACCCACAAGACAAAGCGATTTTGGATTTGCAACGTACGGTTAAATTTATTCCAACCCGAGCAGAAAATTACACTGCCATCGAAGCGGCAGCGCGCAATGCCGGTTTGTTGAAGTGATTTTTTCTTTAGACCATTTATCTGTTCGCCATCCCGGTGCAGCTGCTAGCGGAGCTAATGGCGCATCGGCTTTGCGCGATGTCACGCTGGCTGCCAGACCGGGCGAACAGATTGCATTGATTGGTCCTTCTGGTGCTGGAAAAACCACGTTGCTGCATACCTTGGCCGTTGCTTTGTGTCCGTCACAGGGTAACGTCACTCTGTTCGATAACGATCCCTGGGAGTTAAGCAGCAGTGCGCGTCACGCCTTGCGCAGCCGTCTTTTCTTGGCACCGCAAACACCACCGTTACCGCCACGTCAGCGGGTAGTCAATGCGGTGCTGGCGGGTTTGTTGCCGCAATGGAGTATATGGCAAGCGCTACGATCCTTGATTAAACCCATTGCACCAGTAGCCGCGTTCGAAGCACTGGCGCGTTTTAATTTGCAGGACAAATTGTATGCGCGAGTGGATAGGTTATCCGGCGGGGAACGTCAGCGCTGCGGGATGGCGCGGTTGTTGATTAGTAAAGCGCAATTGTTATTGGTGGACGAGCCCTTATCGGCTTTGGACCCGACTTTATCGCTGCAAACGCTGGCAGTGCTTCAGCAGGAAGCTGGCGCAAGACAAGCGACGTTGGTGTGCAGCTTGCATCAAGTCGAATTGGCGCGGACACATTTTCCGCGCATCGTTGGTTTACGGGATGGCGCGATCATGTTTGATCTGCCACGCGAACAGGTTACGGATGGCATGATAGATGCTCTGTATCGCGGCGTGAATGAAGTTGAAAGCGGCACACATTTCGATGATGAATCGGGTGTCGGCTTGTCGCTGACAGATTCTGCTACTTATACACCGCGTTGTTGAAAGTCGTGATGAGTACACCCCGAATTTCCGCCTATTCTGGATATCAAGCTATGCCACCGTCCGACCCGGCATGGCGTGGCAGGATCGCAATGATCTTATTTGCGCTCATCTTGCTGTGGCCTATGCTGGTGCTGAGTGAATTCAAGCCGTGGGGATTATTTGACGCGCAAAGTCTTGCCGCTACCGGTAAATTCCTCGCCAGTTTTTTTCCGCCAGCGCACTCCATAGAATTCTTGAAAATAGTTGTTAGCTCTACGTGGGACACGATCGCCATCGCGACTATGGGAATGACACTGGCGCTGGTGGGGACGATACCGATGACTTTACTGGTGACACAGCGTTTGTCGATTTCCAGTCTGGGCGGTGCCCGGATGGGATTGTTTGCTATCGCCGTGCGGCAAAGTGCCCGTTGGTTGCTGGTGTTGTTGCGTAGTGTGCCGGAACTGGTCTGGGCATTGTTGTTGGTACGTATAGTTGGTTTGGGGCCGACTGCGGGTGTGATTGCAATTGCGTTGACGTATTGCGGCATGCTGGGGAAGGTGTATGCCGAAATTTTGGAATCATCCGATGCACAGGCATCGAACAGTTTGCTCAATAACGGCAGTGGACGCATCGCCGCACTGTTGTATGGCGCTTTGCCAGAGTCGGCCGCAGAATTGGTCTCTTATACCGTCTATCGTTGGGAATGCGCGATTCGCGGTTCGGTCGTGATGGGTTTTGTCGGCGCGGGCGGTTTAGGGCAACGCATGGATGAGTCTCTGAAAATGATGGCAGGTGATGAATTGGCAACCATGCTGATTGTTTTCGTGTTGTTGGTGGCGGCAGCTGATGGCGTCAGCAAAATGTTGCGCAGGCGGCTGGAATGAAATCATCTCTTCCACCAGCACCATCGTGGCGGCTTTCCAGCATAGCCTTGATGCTAGGTTTGTGCGCACTGGTGATTGTTAGTTTTATTTCGTTGCCTATGCAATGGAGTGCGTTTTTTTCGCGTGAAGCAGTGCAGAGTAGTGTTGAATTTTTACACGGTTTTATGCCGCCGGATGTATCGCTCCCATTTCTACAAAAAATCCTGCTAGGGATTGCGGAAACCTTATCCATGTCGGCGCTTGGCACTTTGTTTGCTGCGCTCGCAGGTGTCGCTTTAGGGGTATTGGCAAGCGGCCGCCTTGGCCGGCTTGCGCGTGGAGTAACCCGAGCATTGTTGAATGTCCTGCGTTCGATTCCAGAATTAGTTTGGGCTTCGGTGTTATTGATCTCTGCCGGATTGGGGCCATTTGCCGGCACATTGGCATTGGCTGCGCATACTTCCGGTGTGCTCGGACGTTTGTTCGCCGATGCTTTTGAAAACTGCCCGCCTTTGGCAGAGCAGACTTTGCGACACAACGGCGTGCGACCAGTGGCGGCATTTTTTTACGCCACCGTGCCGCAAGCGCTGCCGCAAATGCTGTCTTATACCTTGTATCGCTGGGAAAATAATATTCGTGCTGCGGCGATTCTTGGCGTGGTTGGCGCTGGTGGCTTGGGGCAGATGTTGAAATACTACTTATCTTTATTTCAAATGCAGCAAGCGGCCAGTGTGATTGTTGCCATGTTGTTGATGGTGGCAGCAGTCGATGGATTAAGTTTTATATTAAGGAAGATGATGACAAAGTAATCATCGTAAAAATACAATCCCGGGCAGCTAATTGCAGCCTAGATTAAACTACACACATTATTTAGATTTTAATCAAAGGTATTCTGATGTCATCAAAAAAAACCTCACCAGTTGCACCTCACAAAGCATCTCATGCAGGGGCGGACAATCGTCCCAGCCGCTCTGAGGCTGAATCGGCAGTGCGCATCTTGCTGGGATGGACCGGTGATGATGTGACGCGTGAAGGTTTGCAAGATACGCCAGCGCGCGTGGTGCGTGCGTACGAAGAATATTTCTCCGGTTACAACAAAGATCCAGTGAAAATATTATCAACCACTTTCTCAGAAGTTGAAGGCTATGACGAAATGGTGGTGCTGACCAATATTCAGTTTGTCAGCCATTGCGAACATCATATGGCACCGATTATCGGTAAGGCGCATGTCGCTTACTTGCCGAACAAACGTGTGGTCGGGATTTCGAAGCTGGCCCGTTTGGTTGAAATCTTCGCCAAGCGTTTGCAAATTCAGGAAAAAATGACGGCGCAAATTGCCGATACGCTGCAAGATGTTTTGCAACCGCAGGGTGTTGCCGTCATGATCGAAGCTTCGCATGGCTGCATGACGATGCGTGGTGTGCATAAACATGAAGCGAATCTGGTCACTAGCCGTATGTTGGGAGCTTTCCGCAATGACCCTTCCACTCGCCGTGAGTTTTTGAGCATTATTGAACGTAAAAAATAATATAGGCGCTTAGTTCCTTTCTCCTGTTTGCGGGAGAGAGGGCGCCTAAGTGGCAAATCCCCGCGCACCCTGCAAGCCGCCAGTGTGTATCACCAAGATACGCTGATCTGCCCGAAAAGCGCCAGCCTGTGCCATTTGTGCCAGCGCGTAAAAGACTTTCCCGGTGTAGACAGGTTCAATCGGTATTCCGCTTTCTGCAGAAAATTCACGACAAAACGTTAATAATTCCGGCGGCGCTTTGCCATAACCGCCTTGATGGAAGTCCGTTAATAACTCGTAATTTTGATGAGATGGATAGCCAGCCGCTTGCAATAAAGCTGCGATTTCGGCATGCAAGTAAGTCGCATTTTTTAACACGGCAATGCCGAGTGCTTGTGAGCGCCCATCTAAGCCAGCCAAGATACCTGCCAGAGTCGCGCCAGTGCCACAGGCAACGACTATGGTATCGGGAATGAAATGCAGTTCAGCTTCAACTTCTTGTATTACTTCGCTCACACCGCGCAAAGCCTGCGGCGCGCTGCCTCCTTCTGGCAGCCAGAGCGCGGAGTCGATCAACGCACTATCCACATAGTGCTGCCAACCTTCAGTTTCTGTCCGCAAATTGCGATACGCATCGCGCGTCAGAAAACGCAGCTGCATGCCTGACGCAACGCAATCATCTAACGTCGCGGTGGTAACTTCTGCCGCACCGCGCACCAATCCTATAGAACGCCAGCCACCAAGCGCAGCTGCATGTGCTGTAGCATGTAAATGATTCGACCACGGCCCGCCCATAGTGACGAGCGTAGTGTTGGTGCTGCATGCTTGCAGCGCATATTTGAGTTTGCGAAATTTATTTCCTGAGACTTGCGTGTGCAGCAGGTCATCGCGCTTAACCCATATTTGCAAGCCGGGGAAGTAACGGCTTTGCAGACGTTGGCAAGGTGAGGGTGGGAAGCTGAATTGCATCATTTATCGTTAAGAAAACGATGCTTACGCATCGCCATGTCCAGTCACTCGCAATGCCATTCCACGCTTTGCTACTACGCGCGATAAACGCCAATAAAAATAAGTCATTAATGCTGACAGCACAGCAAATCCCATCATCCCGAAATGCAGATACACCAGCTTATAAAGTTCAATGCCGAAGCCGTATATCAGCATGCTGAGCATGCCGATGGCAGCGGCGACTGTGCCTTTGGCAACAGGGCTCTCGGTCAGAGTAAAACGCATTAATACGGCGAAAGCCAATCCTTGACCAAATGCCAGCAAGCTGACACCGGCGGCAATGAAATGCGGCTGTTTGAAGATTGCTACACCAAGCAGCATCACTATCGCTCCCAGTACGACGGGATATAAGGCATAGCTGATCGATGCACCCAAACGCCAGCGATCGGTTTTGCTGGCTAATAGCAAATTGCCGACAATTAAACTGCCAAACACAGGGATTTGCCATAATCCGTATTCAATTACGCTCATATGGGCATCGACTACCAAAATCATCGGTGACAATGCGATCCAGCCGAGTAACGGAATCGCCAGCATGGGCATCGCCAGCGCGCCCATTAAGAAAGGGCGATTGCTAAACACCGCACGGTAGTCGTGCCAGATTTGCATCAGCGGTATCTTTTGTTCGTCGTCCTGTCGTTTGATGACAGTTTCCGGCATATGCAAAGCCAGTCCGATGAAGGCAACGGTAGAAACACAGGCAATGAACACAAAAATCATGCGCCAAGGCCACATTTCTATCATGAAGGCTCCGGCCACCGGGCCGATCAAGGGTGCGATCAAGGCAACGTTAGCCATCATCGCAGTGACTTTGACAGCAGCTTTTTCTTCAAACGCTTCTTGCACGACGGCGTAACCAACGGACGATATAAAGCAAAGCCCTATACCTTGGACAACACGCAGAACAATGAAGCTTTCTATACTTTTAGAAAACAAAGTCGCCAGGCAAGAGAGAATGAAAAACAAGGTACCACCCAGCATCACAGGGCGGCGACCGATGCGATCGGAAAGCGGGCCAAATAGCCATTGGAGTAGCGCGCCACCGAATAAAAATGCCGTCATCGCAGATGCTATCCACGCCGCACTGGCACCGAATTCCTGTGTGACAGTGAGCATTCCAGGCTGAATCATGTCATTGGCGATATAGACTGAAAACTCAAATAGCACCAATGCCAAAGGAAACATCAAGGTTTTGCGAGTGAGGAGGGAAATTTTTTGCATAGAAAATCAAAGTTTGTGAAGCAAATGCTGACTGCTGAAAAAGAGCCCGAAGCTTACACACTTTAAGGAGAAAAGATATAAAACACAGCATTTTGAAAAATAGTTTGCCATGCAATACATGTGAAATAGGGAGACTTATATATTTCTACTTTTCTGGAATTGAAATAATTATTATCAATGAATTAATTATATTCAATTTGGGAAATATGTAATTAATCATCAATAGCCATGTATTTTTATACCATTATTTACTTAACATACGGAAATGTTAACTGTTATTAGTGGATTGCGTAATAAGTTCATTTGTCATTTGTAACATTGTTATCTTAAGCAAAATCTTTTATTGGCAACTAAATGTTGTTAATTGCGCTGAATTTGTTGTTCTCGTTGTGCAATTTTGAACCTGAGTGTATCTTGTCCGGAACATTTCTGACGGATAATGTATTTAGATAGTAACTCATTAATAGTTTGGTTTAGGCAAGTTAAGCTTAGTCGGAATTAGCAATCGAAAAGTTATGAAGGATGCATTACTCGAAAGATATTTTTTTGGTCTATCGAGGCATGCTTATGCAATATTCAGTTCGCTTTTCTTTATCGGCAATTTCCCTCGCAGTTTCTACATTATTGACCGCTTGTGGTGGTGGAGGTGGCGGTAGCACCAATCCTAATCCTGGCTCGTCAAATACACTGACTACCCCACCGTCTGCAACGTCCACAACGACATCGCCGTCCCCAACATCCCAAACCTCCGCGGGTCTGCTCAATACCAACGATCCTGCCAATAAAAATGCAGCTAATGCTGCAGGTATTACTGGTGCAGGCGTGACCGTGGGAGTGGTCGATACCGATTTTGATTTATCAGATCCCCAACTCACCGGACGTATTACTAAGACTGTTTATACGACCTTCGGTAATACCAATCTGAACGGCAATGGCAATCCGCACGGGACGGAAGTATCTGAAGCATTAGGTGGCACTACTGCTGGCGTGGCACCAGGTGTACAGATTGATGGGGCTGCGGCTGGTGGCGCTGTTGGCACTACTGCTTACGATGGCGTTGGCATGAGTAGCCAAATCTATCAGGATTTATACAACAAAGGCGTACGCATATTTAATCAATCTAGCGCCAGCACCTATTCTCCAACCAGCGTCAGCAGCAACGCCCTGACTGCTTATGCCAGTAACACAGCGAATATTTACCGTCCATTTGTGACCCAAGGTGGTTTGTTTGTGTGGGCCGCCGGGAATGAGTCCGCGGCACAACCAGACTACCCCGCAGCTTTGCCTGCGCTGTATCCTGAATTACAAACCGGCTGGCTAGCGGTCACCGCAGTCAATGCGGTTGGTGGTACGCAAGGGTTCTCTAGTGCCGATACGACTCCAGGCGTGATTTCCAGTTATGCCAATCGTTGTGGTGCCGCGGCCAATTGGTGTCTTGCCGCGCCAGGTGATTTTGTGTCGACCGAATCCGGCACGCGCGTATACGGGACATCGTTTGCGACGCCGATGGTGACAGGTACTTTGGCGCTGATACAGCAAGTGTATCCCTGGATGAATGCAGATTTGCTGCGCCAAACTGTACTATCAACGGCAACCGCCATGGGCGATCCAACTGTTTACGGCTGGGGATTACTCAATGCCAGCAAGGCGGTCAATGGTCCTGCATTATTTGATACGCGCCTGACCTTAGGCAACAGCAGCATCAACGTTAATTTTGATACGGTTAGTTCAGTATTCAGCAATAACATCGCTGGTGACGCAGGCTTGCTGAAAGGCGGTACCGGCACATTGACACTATCCGGTACGAATACCTATACCGGCCTCAATCAGATCGCGGGTGGCACGCTCAACATTACCGGTTCGATTACCTCTGGTGTGCAAATTGATGCTGCCGGCAACCTGGCTGGTGCCGGCGGTCATATCGGTGGCAGCGTCGCCAACAACGGCACTTTGAGTAACACTGGCAAAGGCTTAACCATCGCTGGCAATTACACCGCATCGGCGACTTCGGTGTTGGTAAATGATGCTATTTCTACGTTGACTGTCGGCGGCACAGCCACACTGGCCAATTCGCAATTGGTCGTCACTGATCTGACTGGCTATGTGACATCACAGGCGAAAGCGACAACCGTGTTGACTGCCGGTGCCGGTGTGAGTGGTCAATTTAATGCCAACACGACCTTCCCAAGCTTGATTACGGGCGTCATCAGCTATGGTGCAAATGCGGTTGGTCTCTCTTTGGTGCGAAGCAGTGTCACGGCGGTTGCAGCCAAAGCTTTCAGTGCCGATGCAACCCGCACTAATAGCGCCGCTAACGTCGAGCAAGCGTTAACTGTTGCGGACAATATGGTCGCTAGCGGTCAAACCGGCGGTGCTAACGCAGCATTTTTGGCGAGTGCGACAGCACTTGAGCATAGTGCCAATCTTGAAACCGTGGGTGTTGCGCTCGATAGTTTGTCGGGACAAATTTACGCATCCTCACAGGCGCTGACTTTCCAGCAATCGCAAGCAGTCAATCATGATTTGTCCAATCGACTGGCGCAACTCGGTCAACAAAATCCTTCTTTAGGCACGGGCTTTTGGGCCAGTGCCATAGGTGCTTCCGGGAAGTTAGCCGAAACAGGTTATGCCACTGCGGATACCTCATTATGGGGCGGACAATTCGGCTTTGATACACTGCTCAGTCCACGGACTATTGTCGGTGTGGCGCTGGCATATTCAGACAGCAAAGCCAGTTTCGATCGTTTCGGCGGCAGTTCTAAAAGTCAGAATGTCGGCGTGTCGTTATATGGGCGTTACGCGTTAGCGCAAAGTAATGCTTACGTTTCTGCCCGTGTCGGCGTAGCGACAGTGGATAGTCAAGTTAATCGCACCGCGATTATCGGAACAGAAATACAAAATCTCAATGCTGACCATACCGATAGCGTGTTATCTGCGTACGCCGAAACTGGCTATGGCTTCAAATTATCAGGCAACAACGGTGACAACAGCATCACCCCGTTCGCTGGCCTGAGTATCGATCAGGTCCGGCGTGGCGGCTTTACTGAAACCGGCGGCAGCTTTGGTTTGAATGCGTCTGCTCAGACTTATCAACGAACTGCGAGTGTCCTTGGTGTGCGTGCTGATAGCAGTGTTAACTGGTTCAGCGGCACCAGTAAGCTGCAGGCCTACGCCGCCTGGCAGCATGCTTTTACTAACGGCAATCTGGGCTTTAGCAGCACGTTTAATGGCACACCGGGAAGTAGTTTCACGGTGCAGGGGATAGGTTTGCCCCAGAATAGCGGCTGGGCAGGGCTGGGAATTTCTACGGCAATTAATCAACGCTGGAGCTGGTATGCCAATTACGACATGCAATTCGGTCGTGGCGGACTGACTAACAATGTGCTGTCGGCTGGGTTACGGATAAGTTTGGATTAAGCAGATTGCATGATTTTCATAGAGAGCTGGTAGAGAAAAGAGGAAGGGTGGGGTATGTTATCTGGATACTGTATATCTGTTATCCAAACAATAAAGCAGACCCGCATGTTGCACTGCGATATAGTTACACCTGTCTCCTCCAACACCTCCTAAGGTTTGGATTCAACCCGCTACCGAATGGTCAGCGGGTTTTTTTTCGCCTGATGGTTTGTGAATATTTGTTGATTTGCCAAAACATTCTGTTATGTGAATATCGTATAGCTGATATCCAAACAATAAAGCAGACTCGCATGTTGCGCTGCGATATAGTTACACCTGTCTCCTCCAACACCTCCTAAGGTTTGGATTCAACCCGCTACCGAATGGTCAGCGGGTTTTTTTTCGCCTGATGGTTTGTGAATATTTGTTGATTTGCCAAAACATTCTGTTATGTGAATATCGTATAGCTGATATCTAAACAATAAAGCAGACTCGTATGTTGCGCTGCGATATAGTTACACCTGTCTCCTCCAACACCTCCTAAGGTTTGGATTCAACCCGCTACCGAATGGTCAGCGGGTTTTTTTTTGTCTGGTGGTTTGGGATATGCGTGATTGATGATGGGATGAGCCGTAAGACGGGTATCGCTGTGGCCCACCCATCCTACGAGAATAACTTACAGCACGAAATTAAAATCTTTCACCAGCGCACCGGGCAAACGCGTACTGCTGACGCTGCGTTCGTTATAGGTGGAGGCGTCGACTAATAATTCACGTTCTTGTGTCAACGCTAACAAATTTTCACCCAACAAACGGAATAAGGAATCATCAAAGCGCATCACATTTAATGGTGCTTTGATTTCACCGTTTTCAACCCAGAAAGTGGCGAAGCGGGTCATGCCGGTGATGCGGCAATTGGCGCGATCGGAAAAATTCAAATACCACAGGTTGCTGACGTAAATACCGGTTCCCAATTCTGCCAGTACTTGCGCTAATGGCAGTTGACCAGCCGCCATATCCAGCGATGTCATGGATTCACCATTGTCAGCGCCATTGGCTGTGAGATCGTATTCCAGCGCGGTGCGCGGCGAGATCATGCTGCCGACTAATTTACCTTGCGCGATTAATGGCAATTGTTCCGGTTTGATAAAACCGTCTTGCTGAAAGCGCGGGGCAATGCCGTCGGCAGTGTTTTCACTGATGTGAACAGACGAGTGCAATGCCAGATCCTCATCACGCATGCGACGCAATGAGCTTTGCTTGGTGCGCAACGATTTTTCGGACAAGCCATCCCAATTGAGCATACCAACCAATTCGTTCAAAGCCGTCGGCGTCAGGTAGGCACGATAAGCACCCGGTTTGATGCTGATCGGTGCTCGTTCTAATAGCGCCAATTGCTGTTTGGCCTGTTGCATTTTTTCCAGGAATGCGGCGCCATCCCAGTGCACACCTGCATACGATGTTTTAACTGCTTTATCGCGACTCAGGTACAAGCTCCAATCGAGATTGAAGTTGGCGCTTTGCTGCCAATTGCGCTGACCAAACGAATTGGCAAAACCACGATAGATTGCACCGGCTGCCAAAATACCAACAAAGTCACAACCTTGCGCTGCGCTCAATATCTGATCGACGATGACGGCGGTGCTAGGTAGTTGCGAAGCGGGTGTTTGCTCGGTAGAGCAGACTTCTTGCGCAAACAAGAAATAAGGATCTTCTGGTACATCTTCCAACTGGTTGCGCAATTGACGCAGCATGTACAGGCACTGATCATGGTCAGTTTCTGGATTGCCGCTTAAGGTCGCGCTACTTTGTGCATGGCGTTTGCCGGCGATTAAACGCAACGACAATATCATTTGCTGCACATTGCCCGGTTGTCGAATCACACTGTGATTGAAGCGGACGAAATCCGATGTTTCTGCAGCAAACCAGCAAGTGAATTGTTCGGCAGTTTGAAGTTGCTTGTTGATGGCAGTGGCCAAATTATAAAAATACGCTTGCATTATGCTTCTCCCCCAAACACATCAATATTGCTAAACAAACAGGCAGGTGAGGCATGACCTACACGGATGACCTGTGATGGTTCACCCTTGCCGCAAAATGGGGTACCCATGACGTTGAAGGTTGATTGATCACCGACACCTTTTAAGGAGCGCCAGAAGCTTTCGGAAATGCCGCGATAATTCGGGTTTTTGACCACGCCTTTTAATTCACCGTTTTCGATCAGACGGCCGGTTTCGCAACCAAATTGGAATTTATTTCGTGAATCGTCGATAGACCAAGATACATTGGTATCCATCAGCACACCGCGCTCAACTGATTTGATCAAATCGTTGAGTGAACTGCTGCCCGGTTCGATATTTAAATTCGCCATCCTGTCCATCGGCGGCCGATTCCAGCTACAGGCACGGGCATTGGCAACGCCATCCATTCCCGCGCGCGCCTGGGAAATTGCGCCACCCAATGGCTTTTTAAGAATGCCGTTCTGGATAATAAATTGGCGCTCGGCAGGGCTGCCGTCGTCATCCCATTGATAGCTGGCGAATTGCTCAGAGCGGCTAGGATCGTGTGTCACGTTAAGCAGATCAGAACCATATTTGAAATGACCAAACATATCTTGCGTGACAAAACTGGTCCCGGCAAAATTACGCTCGTCACCGAGAATGCGATCCAGTTCCAGCGGGTGACCGATAGATTCGTGAATCTGCAGCATCATCTGTTCTGGCATCAACAGTAAATCCATCACGCCGGTAGGGCAGTTGGGTGCTGCGAGTAATTCCAGCGCTTGTGCAGCGACGCGCTGACCGGCGCCATCGAAGCCTGCTGCGGCTAATACTTCCATCCCACCTTGACGGCAATAGCCATTGTATTGACCGCCCAGGCTGCGCGTTTGCGTGTCTACACCTTGATTGGCAGTGGCTGCCAAGTTGGGAATGACGTAGTGAAATTGTTGAGAAATATCAGCGCCGTCGGCACTTAAATACAGCTGATCGGAAGTGACTGAACCAAATGCCGCATACCAGTCAACGATACGCTGATCGATACGACAGGCTTGCGATTCACGCATCAGCAGAGCGATGATATCTTTGCGATGCGGCATGTTATACGCTACGCCGGAACCAATATAACGACCGGTAGGGCGCGGCATGGCAATCGCAGAGTAATCCACCACCGAACGTCCGGCGCTGGCTTCAGCCCAACTTTTAGCGCGGCTGAATGCTTCTTTTAAACCGCTATCGCTGAGGTCGCTGGTGGCGGCGTAACCATAACCGCCATGATGGATTACCGTCACCATCACGCCGCAGTCTGCGCGGTTGCTGATCGGTTGTAAAACGTCCTGACGTACCATGATGTGTTCGCTGCTTTCGTCGACTAGACGCAGGGAGCAAAAATCAACGGCGGGGGCCAGGCGTTTGAATTGGGTGCGGAGGGTATCGTGCATGGTTTCGTTTCTTTATTCGCGGTGATTCATCTGTTATCAGTATTTGATAACGTTTTTACTCCGTGGTACCGGCAATGTCGGGGGTAGCCCGACAGCTACTCACTTTTCTTGCTTCGCCAAGAAAAGTAAGCAAAAGAAGGCGATCGCAGAGCCGTTGCCCGCCGTTGGCGGGTTCCCAAAAATGCTGATGCTTATTCGGGAGGAAAGACCAACTCGCTACGCTCAAACATGTCTTCCCTCTTTTTCCGAATAAGCATCATCACTTTTGGCAACGTCCAATGCGAAATTCAAAAAAACTTCAACTTCAAAGGCAACTTCAAAAAACTGGCGTTAAATGGCAGCGTGGGCACAATTTTGTGCCCACGCTGTCTGCTGTGTTTACGCTACCAAACTCTGCAATCCACGTGGAATTGCTCTCAACAATGTTTGTGTATAAGGATTTTGCGGGTTGTGATACAGCTCATCTGAATTCGCCAATTCCACCACTTCGCCTTGATTCATCACCATCACTTGATCGGCAATGTATTTGACTACCGCCAGATCGTGGGAGATGAAGATGTAGCTCATGCCGAATTCTTCTTGCAAATCTTGCAGCAAGTTCAGTACCTGCGCTTGTACTGATACATCCAATGCCGAGACTGATTCATCGCAAACCAATATTTCCGGTTTCATGGTCAGGCAACGGGCAATGGCGATACGCTGACGTTGACCGCCGGAGAATTCGTGCGGGTAGCGATGGAAGGCAGCGACCGGCAAGCTGACTTTTTGCAATAACTGCAAAGCCATATCGACACGCTCTTTATCGTCTTTGCCGATGCCATGAATGCGCATCGGTTCCAGCAGAATTTGACCGACTGTGAAACGCGGGTTGAGTGAAGCGTAAGGGTTTTGGAAAATAATTTGAATCCGGCGCTTGTAGGCCATGAATTCTTTATTCGACATCGACAGAATGTCTTTACCTTCAAACAGCGCTTGTCCAGAAGTGGCTTGATGCAAACGCAATAAAGTGAGTCCGACTGTGGTTTTGCCAGAGCCGGACTCGCCCACCACACCCAGCGTTTTGCCACGTGCGAGTTTAAACGAGACATCTTTGACTGCCTTGAATTCTTTGCGGCCGAACAGGCCTTCGCGCGTATAAAAACTCTTGCCGAGATTTTTCACCTCAAGAATGATGTCTTCTTTACCGTTCAAACCACGGCTGCGCTGTTTTTGCACCAATTCCGCATGGTCGCCAAGTGGATTGCCGTTCATGTAATCGCTGATGACTGGCAAGCGCCATGGGCGATTGTCGAGAGAAGGGCGACATAGCAAGAGCGCTTTGGTATACGGATCTCTAGGTGCTTCAAAGATTTGACGGACATCGCCTTTTTCACGGATTTCGCCACTACGCATGACGATCACGCGATCCGCGATTTCACCGACCAATGCCAAGTCATGCGTGATGAACAGCACGGACATTTTGTGCTTTTGGCGCAATGCTTCGATCAAGTCGATAATTTGCTTCTGGATGGTCACATCAAGCGCCGTTGTTGGCTCATCGGCAATCAGCAATTTCGGTTCGCAGGCAATCGCCATCGCAATCATCACACGCTGCTGCTGGCCACCGGACATCTGGCTAGGGAACGCATCAATCTTGGTTTCTGGCGATGGAATACCAACTTCCTTCAACAAGGCGATAGAGCGTGCACGCGCTTCTTTGGCGTTCATGCCCATATGCTGCTGCAATACCTCACCGATTTGGAAGCCGACGGTAAAGACCGGATTGAGCGAAGTCATTGGCTCCTGAAAAATCATCGAGATATCTTTGCCGCACAGCTTGCGTCGCTCGGCGATCGACAAGGTCAGCAAGTCACGACCTTCAAACATGATGCTGCTTTTCGGATCAACGACGGCGTTGTCAGGAGAAAGCAAGCCCATTACCGCCAGCGAACTGACGGATTTTCCGCTACCGGATTCACCGACCAACGCAATGGTGCTGTTGCGCGGGATATCAAATGAGATTCCTTTTACTGCATCAACGGTATGCTTCTTGT
This sequence comes from Glaciimonas soli, assembly GCF_009497155.1. Classification (GTDB taxonomy): domain Bacteria; phylum Pseudomonadota; class Gammaproteobacteria; order Burkholderiales; family Burkholderiaceae_D; genus Glaciimonas; species Glaciimonas soli. The sequence continues at coordinate 956,210 of NZ_WINI01000001.1, read as the reverse complement.
CAGTACGAAAACTGACAGTCAGATTGCGTATGCTCAGCAATGCATCATGTTGATGTGGCTCTAATTTCACCACTTTTGCTGTAGTTAAGTTCATGGCGTTTCCTTCGTCGCTTATTTCAGTTTTGGATCAAGTGCATCGCGCAATGCATCGGTGAACAGTGAAAACGCTGTCACCAAAATCGCCATCGCGATACTTGCAGCGGCCAATTGCCACCATTTACCAAGAATCAATTCGTTTTGTGCTTCGTTCAGCATACTGCCCCATGACACAGTACCGACTGGCACGCCAAATCCCAAGAAGCTCAAAATGACCTCTGATTTGATAAAGCCAACCACCAGAATCGAGAGTTGCACCAAAGCCACGTGACTGACGTTAGGGAAGATATGCGAAAACATTTTGCGCCAGTGTGAAGCACCGATAGCATCTGCAGCCATCACATATTCGCGTGATTTGTGTTTCATGTATTCAGCACGAATCAAACGATAGGTCCCAGTCCATCCGGTCAAACCAAGAATCAAGACAATGGTCAACACACCTTTTTGTTGCAGAACCGCAGCCACCGCCAAAATCAGTAGCAGATAAGGTACGGAAGTGAAAATGCTATAGAACCAGTTGAATGCATCATCGACCCAGCCACCGAAATACCCGGATACAGCAGCGAAAATCGTACCCAGCGCAGTTGCCAATAAGGCCGACACTAAACCCACAATAATGGAAGTCTCAGAACCTTTGATCGTCTTCTTGATGATGTCGCGGCCCCATTTATCCGCGCCGAACGGCAGGGTAGGTTTGCGGACGATGGTCGCTTTTGCACTATCGAGTGCCAGCTTGGCGCGAATTTCAGTCAATTCTTTTGCCAGCGGATCAGCAATACCGTAGTCATTGGCAACCACGGGTGCCGGATGTGCAACGGTGTGATCAGCACGCAATTGGCGAATGATATCTTTCAACGGATCGAGTGGATTTTCCGGCGGCGGTGCTTCTACCGCACCAACGTCACCGCTGCCGCTATCGGCTTGAGCGCCCATAAAGGTTGGCGGAGCATAGTTGACGCCGACTTCATCAGCCCAGTCTTTGGCGATCAAGCCTGTGACGGATAGTAGCAATACCAGAAAATATATGCCCACTACGGCGAGTGATGCCATCGCCACCCAGTCAGCACGCAAGCGCCGCCAGGCCAGTGTCCACAGGCCAGGGGAATGGCCTGCGGTAAGTTGTAATACTGGTGCTTCTGTCGGCGTTGCTTCCACTTTATTCCCCGCTACATTACTGAGTTCTACGTTCGTATTCATCTGTTTTTACCTCTGCGTTTCATTATTTTTTTATTTATTCTTTATTTCAACTGAACCCGAGGATCAACCGCTTGATACATTAAGTCAGTCAACAGATTAAACAGCATGGTGGCGGCAGCGACATACACAGTGATCGCTTTAATCACAGGGAAATCACTACGTTCAACGGCCAGAATAACTTCACGTCCAATACCTGGAATAGAGAAGAAGCGTTCGATCAAAAATGCACCAATCAACAGCGCTGGCAAGTTAGACATGACATTGGTGATGATAGGAATGGCGGCATTACGCAAGACATGTACCCACAGAATCCGTTTTTCCGAAAGACCTTTGGCACGCGCAGTACGAACATAATCCTGATTGACTTCATCAAGTACAAATGTGCGATACAGCCGTAAACTTGGCGCAATACTGACCACCAAACCAATCAGTATCGGTAAGGTCGAATAGTGAAACAGGTTTTGCCAGAAGCTATCGCCCCAGCCTTGCACCGGGAACAAGCTGAGTTTGTAGGCGAACCAGTATTGGAACAAAATGATGTAGACCAAAATACTGATCGACATACCGACTGTACAAGCGATCATGACAGTACGATCGATGATAGAGCCGCGCATGAAGGCGATGACCAAAGCCAATGCAACGGCAAATAGTGTTTCCAAAATCGTCAATGGGATCAGCACCGTTAACGATGGGCCAAGGCGCGTCATGATGACGTGCGATACGGTTTCACCTGTGCTCCAGCTGGCGCCGAAATTGAAGGTGGCGATCTGTTTGATGAAGATCCACAGCTGAACGTAATACGGCTGATCAGTACCGAGTTGGGCACGGATATTGGCGATCTGTTCTGGATTAGACATTTTTCCGGCCAAAATATAAGCCGGATCACCGCCGACCCAATTGAACAGGAAAAAGACCAATAAGATGACACCGAGCATAGTCGGTAGCATTTGCCATAAGCGGCGGAGGATGTAGGCGAGCATAGTATTTCCTGGTTTTACTGTGGTATTGCTTAGTTAATAGTTCTGTTACTTGTTTTCTCCTCCCCGTAAGCGGGAGAGGAGAGGTACTCTTTTGTGGCGTAGTAGTTACTGATTAGTTACTGATCAATTACTGAATGCGTTTGCCATTAATTTCATCGAAAAACGCTTTGCTATTAGGCTTACGTCCGAGGAAGGTAGTTACCATATCTTCAGCCGGTCTTTCCGCTCCACGCATCAAGATGGTCTGGCGATATAAATGGCCGACTTCAGGATTCATCAGGTGGCCGTTGTAGCGCGACAACATATCTAGCGCCAATACTTCCGACCACATGTAGCCGTAATATCCAGCAGCATAACCGCCCATCAGATGGCCGAACTGTCCCGGGAATTCAGTACCAGGGACGTAACCCAACGGTGTTGCGCCTTCCATTTTTGCCCAGACTGCTAACGGATCTTCTGTTGCGCCTTGATCATTGTGGATAGTCATGTCATAGCTTGCGTACAGCAACTGACGCGCATAACGCATGCCGCGACCATAGTTATGAACCGCGTTCAAACGCTGCAGCATGTCATCACTGATCGTAGGGCAGCCCGGTTTGCAGAAACCCGCAATCAGTTGCAAGGACTCTTTGCGACGCGCCCACTCTTCATACATCTGCGACGGTGCTTCAACAAAATCGAGTTCGACGTTGGTGCCTGCCTGGCTGACATATTTGGTATTGGATAGCACGCCGTGCAAGCAGTGGCCAAATTCATGCACCAGTGTTTCCAACTCGTCGCTGTTCAAACCTTTGCGATCAAAGTTAGTCACCAACACGGAGAATGGCGTACGGCCTGCGATAGTACTGACGCCGCGTGTGCCCCATGCTGCAGCGTGGCCATATTTACCTTCGCGTGGGAACAAGTCCATATAAACGCCACCGATGCGTTTTTTCGATGCTGTGTCGATCACGTCGAAATACTTAACGTCTTTATTCCAGACCGGTACTTTGACGGCTTTAAAATCCACGCCGTATAAAGCACCTGATACGTGCAAAATCCAAGGTACTGCGGCATCGGTAGGGAAGTATTGACGCAATGCTTCCTGATCGATCTGGTAATGCTGCTGCTTGTATTTTTGCTGCCAGTATTCGACATCCCAACGTTCGATTTTGGTATCTGCCAATGGTGTCTTGAGCGTTTCCGCTTTAAAGGCGCGCAAGTCTTCGATTTCTTTAATTTCTAGCGGCGTGACTGCTGTTTGCACTTCGTCCAGGAACTTATAAACGGCTTGCGGTGTTTTTGCCATGCGGCGACGCAGTACCAAATCAGCATAGCTAGGCAAATCGAACAAGCCAGCCATTTCATGGCGCAATACCATCGCTTGCTTTAACACATCCAAATTGGCTGGTGTGCCGTGATTAGTAAAAGCGATCTGGTAACGGCGACGTGCTTCGCTGTTGTCGGCCGATTCCATAAATGGTTTGTATGCAGGGTAATCGAAACCCAACAGGTAATTGCCTTTTGCATCTTTTTTCTGCTGCGTCATATAGGCGGCAGGCATGCCCTTCATCTCGTCAGGCGTAAAAGACACTTTTTGGTTGTTGTCACGGATGTTGCGCTCGTAGGTCTGGCTTAACTCTTCCAGCTTATCGAGGATGACTTTCAAACGCTCGCGCTTTTCTGGCGGCAAAGAGACACCTGTGTCATCAAAGTTGTACAACACGTCTTGACGTAATTTCTGCTCAACAGGATCGGTAGGTGCGATGGCTTTAAAACGCGCATATAGCTTTTCGTTTTGCAGCAGATCGGTCGAAAATTTATTGGCATCGATTAAACAGGCTTCAGTTGCGCTGCGCACTTTAGGATCAGGAGAAACGTTACTCATGATATCCATCGGGCCTTGCAAATTCTCGATATTGATTTGCAGGTTATTCCACTCGGTTAATACTTTATCGCTGTCACCAGCTTGTGCCGGCGGTAATTTTTCGATGGCAGCGACTTGCTTGCGTAAATCAACCAGCGAACTGTCGCATAGCGGTTTGATTTGCTCGGCTTTTAATAACTTGATCAAAGGACGCTGTGCAGTCTCTTCGATTGCCTGACTTTGTGCAAAGGTCGAGTAGCCAGCCAGAACCAAGAGCACCGTTGTTGCTGGTAGCAAGTTTTGTAAAATCGTTGATGATAAAAATGATGACCGTTTCATGCATTTCTTTCGTTAATGTGTTGATGATTTAAATTCTCATTTTTCTTAAACACCTCTCTCATTTTTGAGAGAGGCGACTCATCCATTACTTAGTTTTATCAATATCAAAATACATCCACTCCGCATGCAAAATCGGATGCTTTTTGTAGCCGATCACACGCGGTTGCGCCAGCATATTGCGGTAGCGGGCGTAACCTGGAATGCTTGGTGTATAGACTTCCAGAATCCGTACCATTTTGTGGTACAGAGCATCGCGTTCCGGGCCGGCAGGCATGCGTTGAGTCTGGGCATACAACTTGTCGTACTCAGGAATGGCAACGCAGCCATTGTTGTTCTGATGCGTGTTCGGACCGTAGAACAATTGCATGAAATTATCGCCATCAGGGAAGTCAGCGATCCACGGCGCTGTACGTGATTGCAATTTGCATTCTTTCTCGGCTTTCAAAATATCCGGGAACAGTTTCAAGTCGCTGCCCATACGGATGTGAATGCGATCAAAGGTCTTTTTCCACATCTCCGACTGTTGCTGGCCTAAAGAATTGGTATAGGCGCTATAGGTGATGATCAGCGGTTTGCCGTTTGGCAGCGTGCGATAGCCATCTGAGCCGATTTTGTAGCCGAATTTATCGAGCAAGGCATTGGCAACATCCGGATCATATTGAATGCTGCTCTTGTAATCAGGGTCGTAACCGACAATACCTGGCGGGATAGGATAATCCAGCGGAATCGCTTCATCGTTCCAGACCACTTTGATTTCTTCGCGGACGTTGTAAGCCATGGCGATGGCGCGACGCAAAGCAATTTTTTCTTTGCTAAAACCACCGACCACAGGATCTTGCATATTCCAATACGGATAACTGATTTCCGGATCGGTAGTGCGCGATAGTTGTATGCCTTTATTAGCAAATTCAGGTTTCAATTTGCCGTTTGAAATGACTTGCGGCGCCAATGGTCCTTGAATTTCAGCCAGATCAAGTTCGTCCTTTTGGAAGGCCAGCAAACGCGATTGATCTTCTTCCATCACCTTGATTTCGATGCGGCCGATTTGTGGCATTGGCTTGCCTTTTAATTCGGCAACGATTTTTTGATCTTCAGGATCTGTTCCGGCTTTAAAATCCCAGATCGAGCCACGGAAAACTGGATTGGCGGTCAAGGTCATGCGGGAACCACGTACCCAATTCGACAGAATATAAGGACCAGTCCCAACCGGATGTGCCATCACCATGTGTTGTGCGTCACCGTATTTATCGACCACTTCACGGGCAACAGCGCTGGTTGGCTCATGCGCCAATATCATGCCGAGGTTGAAGTCAGGTTGCTTCAAATGGATGCGCAAAGTGTATTTATCCACCAATTCCAAGCCGGGAATATTGGTGTCGTAATCCATGTTGCCGGTTTTCTTGGCTTGCGCTGCCAGTTCATCCAGACCTTCAATTTTCCCCTCAAATAACCAGGTATGCGGTGAGCTGAGTTTAGGATCGAAAATACGTTTATACGAATAGACGTAATCGGCCATCGTCAATTCACGTTTTTTACCGCCAAAGACAGGATCATCCGCAAAGTAAATCCCTTTTTTGAGTCTGATCGTATAGGTTTTGCCATCGTCCGACACTTCCGGCAGGGCTGCGGCGGTCAGCGGAACCAGTTTGGCAGGACGCGCCATATAGTCGTAGGTGTACAGTGTTTCAAATACCGACTGCACGATGATGGCTGAATACAGATCACGCGTAATGGCAGGATCGAAGCCCGTTTCCTGTGCGACGAAAACGAAGCGCAATACTTTGTTTGGATCAGCTGGATTGGTGCCTGCATGCGCTGCTTGCAGTGGTGCCAATAACAGACTGGTAGCGAAGCAGGCTGAAAGGCTGGAACTAAGTAGCCCGCGTAACCATGTTGATTTCATTGATTTCTTTTCTCCGTATTGATGCATGCTAGGCATTTCTTTATATGTTTTGTGACTGCTCATTAGTGTTTTGCTATATCCAGATACTGCCAATTTGAGAAGGTAATCGGGTGTGCTTTAAAACCCAGCACCCATGGTTGAAATACCCAGTTCCGATAGCGCCATAGCTCCGTAAACACAGGAGTATCTGCTTCTAATTGCCGATTCAATTGATTAAGCAGGACGGTCCGCTCTGGACCATCAGGCATCAGTCTGGCTTTGTCATAAGTGCTATCGAATGCAGCGGACTTATAGCAACTCAGATTACCTTGCTGAACATTTGGGCCGTAAAAAGATTCCATGAAATCAAAGGCATCAGGTACACCAGCTGCACCGCCCAAAGACCACATCATTAGCTTGCAGTCAGTAGCCGCTTTTAGACTGTCGGCGAAATTATTGACTGGGAAATCGGTACGAATGCCAATTTTATCTAGTGAGCGTTTCCAAATTTCCATCGTGGCTTGATCTGTAGAAGACGGTGACGAGGAAATTTTAACTACCAGCGGTTTGCCGTCTGGCAGCGTGCGGTAACCATCTGCGCCTCTTTTGTATTTGAAGTAATCCAGCAGTTTATTTGCTAAATCAGGGTCGTAAACCGTGCTAGTACGGTAGCTCGGATCGAAGCCAGCAATCCCGGGGGTAATTTCCGATTGCGCTTTAACGGCTTGACCATAGCGGATCAGATTGATTTCCTCATTAAGGTTATATGCCATGGCAATGGCACGGCGCAGCGCAATTTTTTCATTGGTGTAGCCACCAATGACCGGGTCTTGCATATTGAATACCGTATGCACAATTTCTGGTGCCAGATAGCGATGTAGTTGAATGCCTTTATCGGCATATTTTGGTAAAAGTTTGTTTTGGTCATCCAACACGTTTTTAACCGAACTGCCAGTCACGGTACCAATATCAAGCTGACCACTTTCAAAAGCTAACCAGCGTGGCTGTTCTTCTTCAATGATGTTGATTTCCACGCGACCGATTTGCGGCATTTTTTTGCCTTGCATTTCTTTGATGACTCTCTTATCCCACGCTTCTTCAGCGCCGCCAGAAGATTTGAAATTCCAGATAAAGCCGCGATAGTCAGGGTTAGCGACCAAAGTGATTTTGCTACGCGGGACATAGGACGACAACATATAAGGGCCAGTGCCGACGGGGTGTCTACCAGTGTCATCACCGTATTTTTCGATTACTTCACGCGCCACGGCACCAGCAGCTGGATGGGCGATGAAGTAAAGAAACTCTTGATCAATCCGGGTCAAATGAATGCGCAAGGTATAGCGATCAGGTATTTCAAAACCTGCGATCGGTGTGTCGTAATCGAATTTGCCGGTTTTTTTGGCTAATGCCACTCTGTCATCAAGACCTACAATTTTATTTTCAAAGGTACTGGCTTGCGGTGAGCGATTTTTGGGATCAAGCACACGTTCGATCGAGTAAGCATAATCCTGCGCTGTTAACTCGCGTGGTTTGCCATTGAAGGCAGGGTCTGGCGTAAAGAAAATACCTTTTTTGAGATGGAAGGTATATGTCATACCGTCGCTGCTGATCTCTGGCATGGCCTCTACTGTATTAGGAACCAGTTTGGCAGGGCGCGCCAGATAATCATAATTCAACATTGAGTCGTAGATAGCACCGCCAACCCAAGTCGAATACAGGTTGTTATTGCCACGAACCATGTCAAAACCATCATCTGCAGCTTCAAACGCCACATGCAGCACTTTTGCCGGATCTGCTGGTGATATTGCAGCAGCCTGTGCAGACTGTAACAGGGGCGAGAAAGGAGAGCAGACTATGCTAATTGAGAAACAAGCAATGGCCAACCGGTACAACCTAGGCAAATTCAACGTCGAACTCATTGTTTCTCTATCTCCGGACTTTTATTATGTGTTGGGTTTTGATCATGCAAAGCATTAATGAGCAAACATCGTGCCAGATCACTAATGTGTGATTATTTGCGCTTTCTCAGATCTATTTGCGTATTTATTGCAATTTTTCTGACAAAACACCAACCATGTCGTTTTGGTAAAAACGGAGGGGAGGGGTGACCTACATTCCCGCTATGTCAGGAATGTAGGTGATTTAGAAAAATGATGACAGATTCTTACTTAGTGCTTTTCCACATCCAGATATTGCCAATTCTGATGCAAGATCGGATGCTGTTTGAATCCTTTCACCCATGGGCGGATTAACCAGCTTCTGGTGCGCGATACTTGTGTCAGTACAGCAGTATCCGCTTCCATTTGGCGATTCATCTGGAGATAAATTGCATTGCGTTCCGGACCGGGTGGAGTGGCTCTGGCTTTCACGTACAGCGCATCGAAGGCATCAGAAGTGTAGCAACCATTGTTACCTTGACCGGTATTGGGTCCGTATAGCAACTGCATGAAGTTATCGCCCTCCGGAAAGTCAGCGATCCAGGCGCTGTTCCATATCATCAGTTTGCACTCAGTTGCCGCTTTCAGATTGTCGGCAAAATTACTGACGACAAAATCGACGCGGATGCCGATTTTGTCCAGGCCCTGTTTCCATATTTCTGCATAAGACTGGTCTTTGGCGGAAGGTTGTGATGCAATTTTGATCATCAGCGGTTTACCGTCCGGGGTTGTGCGATAGCCATCGGCTCCACGCTTATAGCCAAAATGATCCAACAGCTTGTTGGCCAGATCAATGTCATAGCCATAACTGCGACGATAGTCGGGATCATGGCCAACGACGCCCACCGGTATCATCATTTGTGCTTCAGCTGCCTGATTATTGCGTATCAGACTTATTTCTTGTCTGGTGTTATAGGACATGGCAATAGCGCGGCGCAAAGCATTTTTTTCCAGGCTGGTGCCACCGACGACAGGATCGTGATAATTGAAGTAGGTATAGGTTAGTTCTGGCTCGGCCTGGCGATACAGGCCGATATTTTGATCGGTAAATTCAGGCTTTAATGCGGTGCCATTCATTACTTTGGGAGCAACTGATTCTGGCAATTTGTCGAAATCCAGTTGCTTCCCTTGAAATGCCAGCCAGCGTGATTGTTCTTCTTCGATAATATTGATTTCGACGCGACCGACTTGTGGCATTTTCTTGCCTTGCATGTCTTTAATCAATTGCTTGTCGTACGCTGCATCTTCACCGCCGGACGATTTGAAATCCCATGTAAAGCCACGGTATTCCGGATTGGCGACCAGCACGATTTTACTGCGCGGGACATATTGCGACAACATATAAGGCCCGGTACCGACTGGATGCACGTTGGTCAGCGCGCCATAGAAATCAACTGCTTCGCGCGCTTGCGCGCCGTAAGCAGTAAACGCTAACACGTAGAGAAAGTCGTAATCAGGTTGGTTGAGGGTGATGCGCAATGTATAGCGATCAGGCGTTTGCAGACCTTCTACTGGCGCATCGTAATCAAACTTGCCGGTTTTCTTGGCTTGTTTTTCCAGCGCATCCATGCCGACGATTTTTCCCTCCAGCAGGCCGGCGGCGGGAGAGCGGTTTTGCGGGTCAACGAAGCGCTTAAATGTGTAGGCATAGTCTTGCGCCGTCAGTTCGCGCCGCACGCCTTTGAAGGCTGGGTCGGGGGCAAAGTAAATGCCTTTTTTGATATGGATCACATAAGTGCGTCCACTGTTAGACACTTCCGGCATTGCCTCCGCCGTGCCTGGAATTAGTTTGGCGGGACGCGCCAAATAATCATAGGTCAACAAAGTTTCAAAGATCGACTCAGCGAATACGCCAGAGTAGTAATTGACGGTCTTCACCATATCGAGACCATCGTCAGGCGCTTCAACCGCCCAGTGAATTACCTTATTGGGGTCTGCTGGGTTTGATGCAGCTGTTGCTGTGTTTGGTACCACCATTGTGCAGAGCAATGCGCAGATTGGTGCAAGTAAAAATTTCGTAAGACGATTTGGAATTTGCATCTTTCACAACCTTTGTTATAGCTTTATATGACAACTGCATGACAGTTGTGTTACAGAGAATTACAAGGAAAACCTTTAATAAACAATGGGTTACGGTCTAAATTTGCGTTAAATATACGCAATTATCCATTTTTATGGCTAAAGGATACACCATAATAAGCAACTATTTCCATTTGGCATGCTTATTGCTTTTGCAAGATTCCAACGTTCTAATCCCATTGTATTTTTCGGCAATAAAATCGGTCTTTTACGTGTGGGCCATTAAGACATAGTCCGGGCTTAAATTTTTATGTTGAAAACGCCGATAGGGAATATGAGTTCGCATTGAGCTGATATTTAAATGCTCAAACCAATGCAGAGCAGATCAGGATGACTGGGCAAAAAGGTTTGTGATCACGACGGGTATCAAAAAAGCTTTTCTTCCGTGCGCAAGCGCTCCCGCCGGCGATAGTGGGTCGTGGAAATCAGATTGGTTATGAGGTTTATATCTATCTACTCGCTCATCAGATCTATTTACTCGGTAGTTACCAGTCAAATTGGTGCAATGCGACTTGCTCTTCTTGGTTGTTGGCGGGTGAGGGGGAGTGACTGCACGGAATTGAACACTAGGCGAGTAATGGTTCTTTGGTGTGTGCAAACCTGTGTAGGGACAAGCAGTTATTTCTATAGCTTTAGTCGTCACTGCCGCCGCAATTTCAATCGCAGTCCCGATTTTTTGCTTAAATCTGCTGGGTTTGAAGCAGAGTTGCTGGATTTAAAACCATTCTTGTGCAGGGCAGTGCACAGTTTGGTGCAGCCTCAAAAAACGCATATCAATATGTGATGCTTATCTTTTTCTCAAAATTGTTTCGCATAGCGCGTTTTTTTATGACAGTGGTGTTACAGAAAATCACAACAAAAAGGACTTAATAAACAATAGATTACATCCTATTTCTTGTGGGAATAAAAAAGTGGGTGTGTCGCTTTTGAAGATAAAACTTACCTCTGATGGCGAACGATTTTCATGTGGCATGCTTATTGCTCTATTGCTCTTGGGAATGTTGTTGGTGGTTAATATTTAACAGCTATCAAAATTACCATTTGTCGATTGGGCAATTTAAAGCAGAAAATTTTCCTTTATCAGAATATATAGAAGAATATTTTGTGCAATGCACCAAAAAGGCGATAGTAGTAACAAGGTAAGTAATACAAATAAAGTAACGCAAATTATAAAGCTTGACTCATCACTATTTTTTTACCCACAGGGAGTTGTATATGATGAAGGAACGGGGATTGTCAAAGTCACTACGGCTGATGTTTTCAGGCGGTATGGCTGTTGGTTTGGGATTGATGGCGCATTCTGTATTAGCGCAAGAAGTCCAGGCGCAAGCAGCCAGCTCGCAAATCCAAGCGCAGGGGACAGTAGCACAACCAGTATTATTAGCTCAAGCTGATGGTACGCAAACAGCACCAGCAGCACCAGCAGCACCAGCAGCAGTACAAAAACCAGATCCAAGTATGCAACGGGTGGAAATCACTGGTTCGTCGATTCGCCGCGTAGCATCGCAGAGCGCATTGCCAGTGACTGTGATGAAGGTTGAAGATTTGGCCAAGACCGGTGTAACTACTGCAGAAGAAGCGCTGCAAACACTTTCGGCTAACCAAACATCTTTCACAACTTCATCAAACGTTGGTACAAGTAAAACAGCCGGTTCTTCAGCTGACTTGCGCGGCTTGGGTGCTAACCATACATTGGTGCTGTTAAATGGCCGACGTTTGGCAAATGCCGCATTTGATGGTTCTTCCGTCGATTTGAACATTATCCCGATTGGTGCTTTGGATCGTATTGAAGTGTTGCGTGATGGCGCTTCTGCGATTTACGGTACAGATGCGATTGGTGGCGTGATTAACTTCATCACTAAAAAATCGTACACCGGCTTGAATGTCAGCGCAGAAGGTATCGATCCACAGCAAAAAGGTGGCTCTGAAAAACGGGTTAACGTTTCTGGTGGTTACGGTGATCTGGATGCAGATGGTTGGAACGTCTGGGGTACAGTCGATTATCACAAACAAAGCCAAGTGTTGGGATCTAACCGCGCTATTTCATCTGCGGGTGGTGTTAATCCAAATACTGGTACGACAGAAGCTAGTAGTTTCTCGCCAGTCGCTAACTGGTTTGATACTGTGACAGGCGCTGAGGGAAATCCTGCTAATGCCAGCGGTTGTAACTTTGCGCATGGTGTTGTAGCCGGTACTGCTTGCCGTTATAACTCGCAGCAAACAATCGCCATTGTGCCAGACACAGAAGAGATCTCAGTTCTTGGTCGTGCCACTATCAAGCTGAACGAAGATAATAATTTGTCGTTTGAGTATCTGCATTCTCAAAGTAAAGTAAATACCTTAATTGCTGGCGAACCGCAGGTAGGTGATTTTAGCGGTAATCCTGCGACTGACACTGTGATCAACAGCAGCAGCCCATATTATGCAGCTTCTGGTTCTACTACAGGCAACCCGTTGTCAGTGACCTGGCGTAGCGTTGCTGGTGGTCAGCGTATGAATCAAGCCAACAATACTACAGATCGCTTTGTAGCGGCCTTGGATGGCACTATTGCAGGTTGGGATTATAAAACCGGCGCTGTTTTTGCTCAAAGTAAGGCGTGGGATGACCTCAATGGCGGCTATTTTGACAATAGCGCGATCAGGGCTGGACTCTGGGACGGCATTATTAACCCATTTGGCGCGCAGAACGCTGCAGGTACTGCATACCTCAACGCGGCAGATCTGTACGGTACTTATGAAAGCGCCGTCACAAAAACTGAGTCCCTTGATTTCACAGCAAGTCGTACTATTGCCACTTTGCCAGCCGGTGACTTAGGCTTTGCGATCGGTGCTGAAGTACGTCATGAAACTGCTGAGTATGATGTAAATGATGTGCTTGCTGCTGCGGATTCAAGTATTGGTACATCTCCAGGAACTAGCACAGCGGGTAGTCGTAACGTAGGTGCTATATTTTCTGAGCTGGACGTACCTATTGTAAAAAATCTGGATATGCAATTGGCGGCACGTTACGACCATTACAGCGATGCAGGCGGTACTTTCAATCCCAAAGTGGCCTTGCGTTGGCAGCCTATGGATAGTCTGCTGTTCCGTGGTTCGTATAGCACAGGTTTCCGCGCTCCAAGTTTGTATGAGTTGCATGATCCGCAAGGCTTGACGTTCACAAATTCGTCTTATAACGATCCAGTGCAATGTCCAAATGGCGTCGCTATTCCAGGTGCGAATGCATCACAGGCTTGCGGTCAGCAATTCATGAAAATGCAAGGCGGTAACGAAAATCTGAAACCAGAGAAGTCAAATACATTTACTTTGGGTACAGTATTTGAGCCAGTGAAGAGTGTGACTATATCTCTTGATTACTTTAATATCGAAATCAAGGATCAGGTTTCAGTGGTTCCTGAGGCTGATATTTTTGCTGATCCGGTCAAGTATGCCAACTTGTATGTTCGCAATCCAAATGGTTCTTTGGACTATGTTATCGATACCAATTACAACTTGGGTAACACCAAAACACAAGGTTTCGACTTTGGTTTTGCCTGGGCTGGCCCGCGTACGGATTGGGGTAAATTTGGATTGTCACTGGATGGTACTTACGTTACGAAGTATGAGTATCAGACAGAAATTGGCGGTCCATACATCAATAACTTAGCTGTCTATTCTAACGGTAACCCGATTTTCCGCTGGCGCCATACGGCTACATTGAATTGGAGCCAAGGTCCATGGAATGCGGTAGTACAGCAAACATTCCAAACAGGTTATCAGGATGAGAATGAGAACGTAACAGATGGCTTCGTGAATCATCATGTTGGCGCATATCAAACTTTCAATGCATCCGGTACTTATACAGGCTTCAAGAATCTAACCTTGACTGCCGGTATCAAGAACATTTTCAATACTGGGCCACAGCCTAGTAACGTAACGGATAACTTCCAATACGGTTACGACGCGCGTTATAACGATCCAATCGGTCGTGCATTCTTTGTTCGTGCAAACTATAAGTTCTTCTAATGAAAAGAAGGCAATGATGTAGTTGTTGTAAGTAATAATTTAAACGCCCAAAGAGTAATCTTTGGGCGTTTTTTTATTTAAATATGCTGGAATAAATAAATAGCATTGCTATATTAATGTTGGTGGATTAATTTTACTTCCCCCAATGTATCTAACTGTATCACTAAATATTATATTTGTGTCTTAAACCAACATATATATTTCTCACCGTAACATTATGTATCCATTTGAAACAATATTGTTTATCATAAACAATGCTTTTCAAATAAAGAAAATTTGCTATGCAGCAATTCTCGAAAGCATATACATGATCTATTAACGGGGGAGATTCTATGATAGTGGAAAGAAAATTGTCAATGTTGCTACGCCAGTTATTTTCAGGCGGCGTAGTAGTTGGCTTAAGTTTGATGACGCATTCTGTAATGGCTCAGGAAGTAACTCAAAGTACAACTGATACATCTGCACCAGCGCAAGTACAAAAGAATAAAGTAGCAGAAACTAAAGCGGAACCAGCGATGCAACGGGTAGAAATTACCGGTTCGTCGATTAAACGTGTTGCTGCACAGGGCGCATTGCCAGTGACAGTGATGAAAACAGAAGATTTGGCCAAAGCTGGGGTGACTACAGCACAAGAAGCACTGCAAACGATTTCTTCTAATCAATCCTCTTACACAACTTCATCAAACGTCGGTTCGAGCAAATCGGTTGGTTCTGCTGCTGATTTACGCGGTCTGGGCGCAAGTCATACACTGGTGCTGTTAAATGGTCGTCGCCTGGCGAATGCCGCGTTCGATGGCACTGCGGTCGATTTGAATATCATCCCTATCGCTGCTTTGGATCGGGTAGAAATTTTGCGCGATGGCGCATCGGCGATTTACGGTACGGATGCGATTGGTGGCGTAATTAACTTCATCACCAAGCGTTCATACAGCGGCTTAAACTTGAGTGCGGAAGGCTTTGAGCCGCAGCAATCTGGCGGCGCGCAACAACGGGTCAATATTTCAGGCGGTTATGGTGATTTGGATGCAGATGGCTATAACGTCTGGGGTACATTCGACTATCACAAACAAAATCAGGTAATGGCATCGCAACGCGCGATCTCTTCCTATGGTGGCGTTAACCCAAATACAGGGACGCATCAGGCTAGTAGTTTTGCCCCAATCGCTAACTGGTTTGATGTAGTGTCGCCAGAAGGCCTATCGGGTAATCCATCTGCTGCTAATGGCTGTAATTTTGCAAACTCTGTTCGTGCCGGCGATCTTTGCCGTTACAACACGCAGGCAGTGATCGGGATTGTGCCGAAGACAGTAGAGATGGCGTTTCTTGGTCAAGCTACTTTCAAACTGAACGAAGATAATAATTTGAAGTTCGAGTATCTGCATTCAGAAAGTAAAGTTACTACTACGATTGCAGCCGATCCAATGGTTGGCGATGGTAGCGGCGACCCAGCGACTGATTACGCGATCAACAGCAGCAGCCCGTTTTATGCAGCTTCTGGCTCGACTACTGGTAACCCATTATCGTTGACATGGCGCGGAAACAGTGCCGGTCCTCGTGTTAATGAATCTCAAAATGCCAGCGATCGTTTCCTGGTGGCGTTGGATGGTACTGTCGCAGGATGGGACTATAAAACCGGTGCTGCTTACGCGCAAAGCACGGCCAAAGATTCACTCAATGGCGGTTACCTCAACAACAGTATGATCAGAGAGGGTTTCTGGAACGGCACGCTCAATCCGTTCGGTCCACAAACTGCGGCGGGTACTGCGTTACTCAATCAAGCCGGTCTGTCGGGCGTGTATGAAAGTGCAAAAACACAAACAGAAACGCTGGATTTCACCGCAAGTCGTAGTATCGCTACTTTGCCTGCTGGAGACTTAGGCTTTGCGATCGGTGCTGAAGCACGGCATGAAAGTGCTTCATACGATGTGCATCAACCATTGGCTAGTCTGGATGCTAGTACTGGTGGTGCCGACGCGCAAAATGCGGCAGGTAGTCGCAACGTTGGCGCTGTATTTACTGAACTTAGCGTGCCTATCGTCAAGAATCTGGATATGCAACTGGCGGCACGTTACGACCATTACAGTGATGCCGGTGGTACTTTCAATCCGAAGATTGCATTGCGTTTTCAGCCTATGGAACAATTGCTGTTCAGAACTTCGTATAGCACTGGTTTCCGCGCGCCAAGTTTGTATGAACTCAATGATCCGCAAAGCAAGACATTTACACAATCGTCTTACAATGACCCGACCTTATGCCCAGGCGGTGTAGCCATTCCAGGTGCGAATGCTGCGCAAGCTTGTAATCAGCAATTTTATAAATTGCAAGGCGGTAACCCAAATCTGCAACCAGAGAAATCAACAACATTTACTTTGGGTACAGTATTTGAGCCTGTGAAGAATGTGACGATGTCTATCGATTACTGGAATATCCAACTGAAGAATCAAGTGTCAGTGATTCCTGAAGCGGATATTTTTGCTAATCCTATTAAGTACGCCAATTTGTACGTTCGTAATCCAGTGACAGGCGCTTTGGAGTATGTGCTTGATACCAATTACAACTTAGGAAATACCAAAACGAATGGTATCGACTTTGGATTTGCATGGCGTAGTGCTAAGACCGATTGGGGCAATTTTGGATTGGCTCTGGACGGTACTTATGTGATGAAGTATGACTACCAGACTGAAGCTGGCGGTCAATACATTAATAATTTGGCTGTTTACTCCAATGCATCAGTGATTTTCCGTTGGAAGCATACAGCTACAGCGACCTGGAGCCGAGGTCCTTGGAGTGCTGTCGTTCAACAATCATTCCAAACCGGTTATCAGGATGAAAATTTGAATGTGACTCCTGGCTTTGCTAATCATCATGTAGGTTCATACACACTGTATAACGCCTCTGGCACTTATACAGGCTTCAGGAACTTGACTTTGACTGCAGGTATCAAAAATCTGTTCAACACCATGCCACAGCCTAGTAACGTAACGGATAACTTCCAATACGGTTACGACGCACGTTACTCAGACCCAATCGGACGCGCGTTCTTCGTTCGTGCTAACTACAAATTCTTCTGATGGTAAGAAGATAGTCAGTTAGTTGTAGTAGGTATCAAAAATAGTGATGATTTGCACCCGAAGAGAAATCTTCGGGTGTTTTTTTATGGGCGCTCGGTTTTTTTTGTGTGTGGGAGGGGGGGGGGCTGCGTTGGCAGCATAGCGTTGCTATGTTTGTGCAACTTGCATGGATTTGCTATTTAATTGCTTAGGCGCTGTTTGCGGTATCTGGCCTGACGCTTAGTCTGATCTATGTGGATGCACACCTTGGTTCGTGCCAACTATACATTCGTCCGGTTATTTGAAAAAGCAGATGTAAAAACAAAAGAGCCCGTCCAAAGACAGGCTCTTTCAACGTGTAGCTTGATAAAATTATTACTTTTTATCCGGACAGTCCGCAGCAACCAGTATGCTGCAAGGGACTTTCCCAACCAGCATGGCATCTGTCTTACCGCGCCACCAGCGCATGGCTAACGGTTTTTTGCGAGAGTGGCCGATGATGATGAGTTCAATTTTGAGTTGTTCTACCAGATCACTAATCACATTAACCGGTTCGCCGCTTTCAAAGTGTGCCGTAACTTTTGCGATTCCTGCATCACGCAGCAGTTTCTGCCCTTTTTCAAGCTCCTCCTTAAGCAAGGTTTTTTCTGCCGTGATAGCTGATTCCGCGACAAATTCACCCGCCATCAGGTAAGTCGATAAATTAATTACACACAACAGGTGAACTTCAACCTCTGCGCTGGGGGCAAGCCGAATACAGGCATGTAATGCGCAACGGCTTTCAGGCGTGCCGTTGTAGGCAACAAGGATCTTTTTGTACATATAGTCTCCTGAGGTAGGCGGATAGTTTTATGATAAGCCTTCTTTGCAAAATAATCTAATCGTATCTTTTGCCACTTTTTCGGCTTATTTATAAGCCATGCCGTTGATCCGCGAGCGTTATCTTCAGGTGTGCCAGCGATAAAAGTACACCAATTTCTTCCCCATTAATTGAGCCTATGGGAATACTAGTTATTCAGGCGTCAAGTAGACTGCTCGGTTAGAATAGCGTGAAAAACAAGCAAGCAGAGTTCGTGCCATGTTCTCTTTATATGCGACCCCATTAAGATAAGGAGTGCTGAAAATGTCTGAGCAAATTGTGATCGTCGGCGGTGGTGCTGGTGGTTTGGAATTGGCTTGTAAGTTGGGGCGTAAGCTAGGGCAGGGTTATGTCACTTTAGTTGACCGCGGTTTGTTCCATATCTGGAAGCCATCGCTACACGAAGTGGCGGCCGGAACCCGAGACATTCACCAGGAAGGTTTGTCGTACCAAATGCTGGCGCACGATAATCAGTTCCGCTTCGTGTTTGGAAATTTCACATCCTTCGATAGCGTTCAGCGCATCATCACGGTTGAACCAATTCAAGATGATGTCAACGTGGATGTCGGTACTATCCCGCCGCGGCAAATTGCTTTTTCTAAGTTAGTCATTGCTGTTGGCAGCGTCTCTAATTATTTTGGTCTGAGTGGCGCCGAGGAATACACGATTTCTCTTAACTCAACGGCAGATGCCGAGAACTTCCGCTTGCGCCTGTTAAAAATGTTGACGCTGGCTGATGTTAAAAAAGAAGTCGACCCACGTGCGGGCATAGACATCGTGATTGTCGGCGGTGGCGCAACTGGCGTCGAATTGGCTGCTGAATTGCGTGAAGCCAGCAAGGTTTACACTGATTATGATTTTCCGCGCTTGAACCCCGATAAAGATGTGCGCATTACTATCCTGGAAGGTGCTCCACGTCTGTTGGCGCCCTTAACCGAGCGAGTGTCGAAAGCTGCCACCAAGCTGTTGCAAGAGCGTGATGTGACGGTGGTGACGGATTGTCGCGTGGCGAGTATTGCGGAAAAATATGTGACGGATGTTAATGGCAATAATTATCCATCGGATGTATGCGTATGGTCTGCAGGAATTAAGGCACCTGACTTCTTAAAAGAACTCGGATTGGCGACGACTAAATCCGGCCAGATTGAAGTCGATGGATTTTTGCGTGCGCAAGGACATCAGGACATTTTTGCTTTAGGTGATTGTGCCGCGTGTATTGCACCTGACGGCAAAATGGTACCTCCGCGCGCGCAGGCGGCGCATCAGCAAGCAGATTATTTAGTGGCGATGTTTGTGCGCGCGCATAAAGGGCAGCCGGCCAGCGACGCGCCTTATGTTTATACCGATCATGGCTCGCTGGTTTCGTTTGGTCGTAATACCTCGGTCGGAACACTGATGGGATCGTTGACCAAATTAGGCTGGTTCGTTGATGGTTTTTTTGCCCGCATGATGTACACCAGTCTGCATTTGCTGCATTTGAATGCCTTGTTGGGCCCGGTGCGCACGGCTGTCACGGCGACGGCGAGCAAGTTGATGAAGCATGCTAAACCATCGGTTAAGTTGCACTAATCTGTCGTCAGATATAGCTTGCTCAGATGTCTCATGGAAAATCACGTTAGGAAATCTATGCATGCATCATCAAGACAAACTCAGCAACATAAGCAACCGTCACAGTTGTGCTGCCTCGCATTAAAAGCCTGCTTCTGTATGATGCTGAGCTGCATCGCGGTGCTATCAGTTGTCACCGTCACCTACGCAACGGAGTCTGCTGATAGCATCGGTCAGATAAGTCGATTATCACGACACGAAAAATTCTTTTTGATGCACGTCGCTGAAAATAACAATGCCGAGGTGCTTGCCAGTGCCTTGGCAGCAAGCAAGGCGAGTGATCCAGAAGTAAAACAATACGCTGCATTAATGGTGGAAAATCAAGCCGGCAAAGCTGAGGAGCTTCGGCAATTAGCGGCCAGGAACATGGTGGAGCTTCCGACTGTACCCAGTAAATTGCAGCAGCAAATTTTGGCCAGATTAGGTAAATTAGATGGCGCCAAGTTTGATGGTGAATATTGCCGTCAAATTGCTGTGTTAGCCCACAAAGACAGTATTGCCTTATTTAAACAGGCAGTGAAGCGTGCCAAAAATGCTGACGTTCAGGCATTTGCCGTCAAAAATCAGGCAGAAGCGGAAGCCTACTTAAGCCAAGGGGAAGCACTGAAAGTGATCATTGATAAGAAGACCAAACCATTCCGGAAAATGCTAAATATCGCGCCGGCGGCGAATATCCAAAAATGACAGTATTATAATTTCCCATTGGAAATCTTCCAGTAAATTTCCGCAGCCGCATCACATTGTTGGCTATCCCACCTTAAACAGCACGAAAGCCACACCAAGCCGTAACAAATGGGCGTGGGGTGTAATAGTCTGTTTCCGTTGTTTTGATTGAACAATATGGCTGTTACAGTTCATACCAGTTCATCGAGGTCATCTTTAACGGTTGATCGCAACGATGTTTTCTTCGCACTTCAGTGCAAGCAAGATGCTTACAGAACGTGCTGCAATATGACAGGGAGTCAATCATGCTTACTAAAACTTCTAAAAAAATCGCTCTGATGATGTTGCTGGCAACTTCAGCAGCTGTGGTGTCAACGTCAGCATCGGCGCAATACTATAACGGCGCCAGTACCGCCGTTGGTGCCGTAGCGGGCGCATTGATTGGCGGTGCAGTCGGCGGACGTACAGGTGCGATCGTTGGCGGCGTTTTGGGTGCTGCAACTGGTGCAAGTGCAGGTTCAGGTTATTACAATGGCGGCGGTTACTATGCTCCTCAACCTGTTTACGCGCCAGCACCGGTTTATTACCAACCGCAGCCAGTGTATGTTCGTCCGGAACCAGTTTATTATCGACCTGCTCCTGTGTATTACCAGCCAGCGCCAGTGTATGTGCGCCCGGTTTATTATCGCGGTGGTTACAATCGTGGGTATTACGATAGGTAATTGCTGAAGCAATTGCTGAGTATTTTCAACGCCGATGGTATATATGTTCCATCGGCGTTTTGTATTTTTTGACGACAATTAACTAATCTTAAATAATCGATTTGAAAACTATCGCCGTCATCCTCGCGAACGCGGGGATCCAGGTTGCGTAAGATGGATTCCCGCGTTCGCGGGAATGACGAGGTCGTTTTGAAAATGATAGGTTGAGCTTATTGGGTTGAGCTTATTAAATACGCTTTCAAGCCGCTTTACGCAGCGTCAGATTAATGCGTTGCATAGCCGTTATCGGGTGCGTATTTTCTTTGAGTGGCAGGATCCCGTGAAAACGCAATCTTGCTGCACCACCCCAGACCACGACATCGCCATGCCATAGCGGCACACGCATTGCTTTATCGGTACGTTGCATTCCGCCGAATAAAAAAATGGCAGGCACGCCAAGGGAAACCGACACAATTGGTTGATCAAAATCGTGTTCGTCTTTGTCTTGATGCAATGACAGCCGTGTACCTGGTTGGTAACAGTTGATCAAACAAGCATCAGGGACAAAATTGGAAAACCCTGCCGCGGCAGCGGCATCATGCGCCAATCGCAAAAATACCTCCGGCATCGACGGCCAGGCTTGCCCGCTATCAGGGTCGCACTGAGCGTAACGATAGCCGCTGCGATCAGTCACCCAACCCAAGTCACCGCAATTGGTCATCATCACCGACATCTGCAAACCGCCGGGTGTGATCATGTGCCGAAAGGGCGCTTGTCGGGTGATATTATCCACTGCAGCAAAGATCGCAGTTTCGTCCGGCAAAGCAAAATGACGTAACACCATTGCGCCTTCACATAATGTTTGAGGCTGGTCGTCATTTTGTTCAACGTCGTCAAATAGAGAAAAATTCATAGGGAAAAACTCACAGTGCAAGTGCTGCGCTTATGTCAGTATTTTCGGTCGCATTTTTTTCCATGTCCAACAGCGCACGTTTTCGCTTCACACCCCAGCGATAACCGGATAAGCCGCCATCATTGCGCACCACACGATGACAAGGAATTGCCACGGCGATCGCGTTGGCGGCACAGGCGCTGGCTACTGCGCGTACCGCTTTGGGTGAACCTATGCGCTGTGCGACTTCGGTGTAGCTAAGCGTGCTACCAGCCGGAATTTCGCGCAACGCATTCCAGACCCGTTGCTGAAACGCCGTGCCACGTACATCTAACGGCAAGGTTAAACCTAACTTCGGTGCATCGACGAAGCCGATCACTTTGGCTACCACTTGTTCGAACTGATGATCACCGCCAATCAGATTGGCACGTGGAAATCGGTCTTGCAAATCGCGCGCCAAAGCATCAGGATCATCACCCATCAAAATCGCACAAATCCCACGTTCACTTTGCGCCACTAAAATCGCTCCTAGTGAGCATTCGCCAATCGCAAAATGAATGCTGGTATTGGTTCCGCCAGCACGATAATTGCTGGGCGTCATTCCCAGGACAGCATTAGCGTTTTCATAGAAGCGCGAATTGGCGTTGTAACCGGCATCGAAAATAGCTGCGGTAATAGAGTTGCCAGCATCGCCATGATCAAGCTGATCGCGGATTTTTTTCTCGCGATGTGCTGCAGCGTATTCTCTTGGCGTCAATCCTGTCACTTGTTTAAACATGCGATGAAAATGATAGGTACTGACACCAACGCGGCTCGCTAAATTTTCCAGGCTGGGTGCAGTTTCCGCGTCCTCTATGATGCGGCACGCCAGCGTTACTGTGGCGGCATGCTCCTCCAGTAACGAAGCCTGATTCGGTTTGCAGCGTTTGCAGGCGCGAAATCCAGCCAGCTCCGCCTCCAGACAAGTCGTATAAAAAGTGACATTCTCAGGTTTTGCCCTACGCGATGGACAAGAAGGGCGGCAATACACGCCGGTGCTGCTGACCGAATAATAAAACGCGCCATCGGCAGCATGATCGCGCGCGACCACCACTGCCCAGCGCGGATCATTTTCTGTCGACAGATTCTTTGACAAGGGTTTTATCGTATTCATTTTGCGTTCTCCAAGATTTTGACTATCTTGGCTAGAAGTTTAGCAATGGCATTGTAGTGCCGCACTCCAGTTCTTGCTTTCAAATTCATCCGGTTAGTTCTATAGTTAGGTACATGGGAATGCGATGAATATCGATGGCTAAATTGCAAGGTTACGCTCATCATGAAACCTAAAAAACACACTCACAATAAAACTAAAGTTAGTACTGCTAACGCACGGCCTGTTACGCAGGGCCATGCTTTAGACGGCAGCCAACAATTAGATATTGTAGAAGAACAGTTATACACACTTGCGGACGGCTCTGCCAAAGATCATCCACTGGTCGAGAAAGAAGCGCCTGAAAATACACCGTTGCCAGACCATGTTCATGATATTTCCGTTGGCTAGTATTCGGATCTAAGGCGTATTTTTAAAAACCAGCGCTGCCCGCTGATGAATATGATCGCAAATATCGGCAGGCCACACAGAAACCAAAGCAGTAAATCGGACCTGATCGCCCGCAAACAAGGCACGTGTGGCCTCTTCAAAACCAGTTTGATTGCCAGACATCGTCGACATAAAGCGATAAGTAGACTCTTGAGCCTGACGTAAGTGATCGCGGCTGTCGTTGGTGCGTTTGGCCTCTTCTACCAATTTGCGAATCACCACGGATGCGCCGCCAGGTTGCTTGCCCAACCAATCCCAATGGCGCGGTAGCAAAGTGATTTCTTTGCCGATGACGCCCAATTTTGGACGTCCGGGTCCGCGCATTGTTTCAGGTTCTGCGGCGACATCAGTAGCGTTGTCAGCAGGCGCAGTTGGCAATTTGCTGAGAACATCTTCGGCAGTGCCCCGAAAATCAAGCTCTATCGTATGGCTACTGGCGTCATCAAAAATCAATACTGATGCATTGGGTTCTTGGTCGAGTAATGTTTTTACTTGCAATGCCACGTCCGACAATTCGCCAGATGCGATGCGTCGGTCTTGATGAAATGCGGTGCAGCGGGTGAGGGCATTTGTCATGATTTTGAACTGATGAGTTTGGAGTGACTTTAATTTTACCTTGGTTTAATTAATTGTGCAATATTACCTTGGTTTAATTAATTGTGCAATATTACCTTGGTATAAATAATGTGTCTTATTGCAACCTATGCAGTAATCTTGTCTTCGATGCAATTTACTTCGGTCGGCAAGTAGTCCGGTAAAATGCCTCAGCACATTTCCCTAAAATTATTAAAGCCGAAAAGTCCGCATGGAATTAATACTGGTTACTTTGCTCAATGGCATAAGTTATGGGCTCTTGCTCTTTCTACTTTCGGCTGGACTGACGCTCATTTTCGGCATGATGGGTGTGTTGAATTTCGCCCACGCGAGTTTTTACATGCTTGGTGCTTACTTTGCCTACAGCATTAGTCTCAAGCTGGGTTTTTGGCCAGCGCTGGTCATTGCGCCATTATTGGTCGGCTTGCTGGGGGCTTTCATCGAATACACGGCTTTGCGCCATATTCACAAACACGGACAGATGGCAGAACTGTTATTCACATTTGGTTTGTCGTATGTTGTGATTGAATTAGTGCAGTTGATATGGGGCCGTTCGTCGGTTCCTTACGCGATTCCGGCGCAGCTTGACGGCACTTTATTCACCTTGTATTCCACTTCTTTTTCACTGTATCGCGGTTTCATGATGTTACTGACTTTACTGGTTCTATTGCTTAGCTATCTGTTGCTGCGCTTTTCACGTATCGGTTTGATCATCCAAGCGGCGCTTACCCATCCCGGCATGCTCGAAGCACTGGGGCATAACGTGCCACGCATGTTTACGCTGGTGTTTGGCGGCGGTTGTGCATTGGCGGGATTGGCTGGCGTTGTGGGTGGCAATGCCTTTGTCACTGAGCCTGGCATGGCGGCGTCGGTGGGCAGCCTGATTTTTGTAGTAGTCGTAGTCGGAGGTTTAGGATCACTTAACGGCGCATTTGCCGCTTCGTTACTGATCGGACTGCTGCAAACTTTTGCGGTGTCTGTAGATATGCCACTGTGGGGCAGTCTGAGCCTTACACAAATTGCCCCGATTTTGCCGTATGTGTTGTTAATCCTGGTGTTGCTGGTACGCCCACGTGGTTTGTTTGGGACTAGGGAGTAAGGATGAAACACCAACCGTTAATTTGGCTGACGTCCGTATTGATAGTCATGCTTGCGCCGTGGATGTTTACGCAAAGTTCTGCGCTTTCCGTGTTGTCGCAAATGGGGACAATGATCATTTTTGGATTGTCTTTCAACATGCTGTTAGGGCAAACCGGGATGCTGTCGTTTGGTCATGCGATTTATTCGGGACTTGCTGCATTTGTTACTGTGCACGTGATGAACAAGTTGGGTGCAGTTGGCGTAAGTTCTGCGTGGTTGTTGTTGATGCCATTGATTGGTGGCATGGCTGGCATGGTGTTCGGCATCGTTTTCGGGTTTATCACCACGCGCGCATCTGGGACCGCACTATCGATGATTACACTTGGTCTGGTGGAATTGGTTGCTGCCAGCGCTTTGATGTTTTCAGTGTTTTTTGGTGGTGAGGGTGGCGTCAGTACGGACAGGGTTTTTAGCACTGGTGCGGTCGGTTTATTTACGGGCATAGATTTCGGCTCGCAATTGCAGGTGTATTACTTGATTGTCTTTTGGCTGATCCTGTCAGTTACGCTGATGTATTTGCTCACGAAAACCCCGTTAGCACGTATCGCCAACGCGGTACGCGACAATCCAGAGCGTGCTGCTTTCATCGGTTACGATCCACGCCATGTGCGATATGTCATTCTGATACTTTCTGCATTTTTCGCAGGTGTGGCCGGTGCATTGGGCGCCATTAATTTCGAAATCGCCAGTGCAGAGAATGTCAGCTTGCTGCGCTCTGCGCAAGTATTGTTGTTTACATACATTGGCGGCATAGCTTTTTTCTTTGGGCCTATCATTGGTGCGATTGTGGGCGTGTTTTTCTCGGTGGTTTTACCTGCTTACACCCGGTTATGGCAGTTATATCTGGGTTTGTTATTTATGCTGATGGTGTTGTTTGCACCAAACGGAATGATGGGATTATTGCTGCGTTTATTTCATCGCACGCGCACCAAAATACGCACATTCGTCAATAGAAGGGCGCAATGATGAATGCTGTTTTAACGCTGCATCAAGTCAGCAAGCAGTTTGGAAAAGCGGCGATTATTCGCGACGCCAGTTTGCGAGTGCAGGCAGGTGAACGTTTAGCATTGATAGGGCCAAACGGCGCTGGAAAATCGACCTTGTTTAATTTGATATCCGGTCGCTCTGCGCCAAGCTCTGGGCAGATTATGTTGAACGGAAAAAACATCGCCGGGTTGGCGCCATTTAAAATTCATCGCCTGGGTTTGTCGCGCAGTTTTCAAGTCACCAATATTTTCCCGCAATTGAGCGTGCAGGAAAACCTGCGTGCGGCCGTACTCTGGTCGTGCGGCTGTAAATATACATTTTGGAAGCGTCTACGAGGGTTGAGTGAGGTGAACGCCAAAGTGGATATCTTGTTAGCGCAAATAAATTTGCTACATCAGCGGGAAACATTCGCGCATGCATTGACGTATGCAGAACAACGCGCGCTGGAAATTGGCATCACCATTGCTGCCGACACGCAGTTGATTTTGCTGGATGAGCCGACAGCAGGAATGAGTCGACAAGAATCGGAGTTGGCAGTTGCATTGATCAAAAACGTCACCATCAACAAAACGTTGCTGATGATAGAGCACGACATGAACGTCGTTTTCGATTTGGCAGATCGTATAGCCGTGTTGGTATCGGGGCAGATTATTGCATGCGATACACCGGAAAAAATTCGTGCAAATCCGTTAGTGCAAGCGGCGTATCTCGGCGATGAAACTCGACGTGAAGATAACAAGGAAATTTTCGGATGACGTCACTTTTGGAGGTGGAAAATCTGCATGCCTATTATGGCTTGAGCCATATTTTGCACGGCGTGACATTCGCAATAGCGCCGGGAGAAATCGTCAGCGTGGTAGGACGCAATGGCGCGGGCCGATCAACGTTATTAAAAGCGCTGATGGGGATGGCGAAAGCAACTGGCTCAGTACGTTTTAAAGAGCAAGAAATATCAGGGTTAAAAACTTTTGAAATTGCGCGTCACGGAATCGCCTATGTGCCAGAGGAACGTGCAGTTTTTCCGTCATTAACGGTTGAACAAAATCTATTGCTGGGTTTGAAATCTGCAGCGGCATCACGTCGGACCATGGAGATGTTGCTGCGGCGCTTTCCGCAATTGGCTTTGCGTTTGCAAACACGTGCTGACGCTTTGTCAGGCGGTGAGCAGCAAATGCTTAGCCTCTGTCGTAGTTTGATGGGTGAGCCGGCCTTGATGTTGATTGATGAGCCGACCGAAGGATTATCACCACAAATGGTGCGGCAAGTTGCTGATTTCTTGTTTATGCTAAAAGAACAGGGAGTTGCAGTCTTGCTAGTTGAGCAAAAAATGAAGATAGCATTAGAAATTTCGCAGCGCGTACTGGTAATGGGACAGGGGAAGATTGTTTTTACCGGAACGCCAGAAGAATTGCGCGACAATCCGGAGATTAGCCGGGTATGGTTGGCGCTTTAAGTCCAATCATCAATCGGAGCCATTCAAGGAACTAAGTAAATTTAATTCGTCGTTCCCGCGAACGCGGGAATCCATATTGAGATCGTAACTTGGATCCCCGCGTTCGCGAGGATGACGGATGCTTGCGTTTAGTGTTGAGTGAATCTTTATTACCAATAATCTTCCGTCACAAACTGCCCCGGTACAGCGCGTCGGCAAGGGCGCAGACCACGTTCATGCAATAGTTCTCGCGTGGCAGTAATCATTTCTGGATTCCCACACATCATTAAACGTGATTTCTCTACACTGATATCCAGACCGGCTGCGCGCTCTAATTCGCCGTTCGAGAGCAGAGTTGTAATACGTCCATGCAAATGGTTAGGGTCGATGTTTTGTGTGTCGCGTGTGCTGATGGGAATGCGTATCAGCTTTGCACCGCCGGCCGTTAATGCAGCTTGTTTTGGCAAGTCGTTGAGTAATTCCTGATAAGCCAATTCTTCGGTATTGCGTACGCAATGCACCAATACTAAATTGCGAAATTTTTTCCACACTGATGGATCTTGCAATATCGAAATGAACGGGCCGAGACCAGTACCGGTCGCCAGCATCCACAAATCTTCACCGTCGACAAAGCGATCAGCTGTCATGAAGCCGTAACTGAATCGTTCCAATAAAATCGGATCACCCGGTTTTAGATTGACCAATAAATCAGAAAATTCGCCGCCTGGAACAATTACCAGAAAAAATTCCAACGCATCTTCTTCAACCGCAGAAGTGACGGAATAGGCGCGAGAAATAACTGTGCCGTCGGCATTCGTCAATCCCAATCGGGCAAATTGACCCGGTGCGAATTGATAGGCGGCCGGACGTGTGCAGCGAAATGACAGCAGTTTATCTGTCCAGTGATGAATGCTGATAACTGTTTCTGTGGTGGTTTTTGAAGGAAGTGGATTTGTCATTGTTATCCAAAAAAATCAATTAAAGTCCGCCCGTGAACCGAAAACGCGATCCCGGATGCCACAAAGTGACTGAGGTTGCCACCGCATCACGTACCCAGGTGCGACGCGATAACACCAGGCACGGCTCACCAATTTCCATTTGCAAGCGTTTGCGCACTGTGGCATCTGGCATTTTCGATTCAAGAGAATATTCCGCTCTGTGCATAGGAGCGACTTGCATCATGTAGTGATTCGGCGTGACGTGATGAAAGTCTTGCTCTAAATATTCCGGGAAGAGAGTCGGATTAGTATAGCGGTCTTCCAGTTGTATCGGGATATCATCCGCAAAATGCACGATGCTGGAATGGAAGACAGAGTCAGTTTTGAATTCCAATGCTGATAACGCGGCAGGAGTTTTGCTGACTTCCAGCGCTAATACTTGACTACGATAACGATGACCGCGTGCGACCACTTCGTCATCAATACTGCGAATTTCAACCAACGTAGATTGATGCTTTCCTTCTGCCACATAAGTGCCGGAACCTTGGGTTCTGACCAGCATCTGATTGTCGGTTAATTCTCGCAAGGCGCGATTGACGGTCATCCGCGACAAACCAAACTGCTGCATCAGCTCGCGCTCGGACGGAATCAAATCGCCGGGTTTCCAGGTGCCGTTATGAATTTTTTGAAGCACATGGTCTTTCACTTGCTGAAAGGCCGGAATGGCTTTTGCTAACGTTTTACCCATAATTCCTTCAATCAAAATATTCTGTTTTTTGCTTCAATTATTGCTTCAATTATTACTTCAATATTACTTTAAGACTGGCTTCCAAACGCATGCGCCAGATTATGAATACCATAGTTCAATACGACAGCCGGGCGCCGATATGTCATGTGTCGCGAGCGCGCAGCAACGATAAGTATTTCAAGAAAAAAATTATTAAAAGTTGATTGACACGAATTGTATATACATTATACTTCACTGGACTATACAACTTGGTGGCAATAAAAATTTATTGCCTGATTTTGGCGGACGTCTTTATCGCTACGCAGCATTCCTATTTGTACTCTGCTGTGGGAAATAGACTAAAAGCTATGAATTTTGAAATAATTTATTTTTTATAAAGAGACGCTTACCATGAACAGCCCAACAACTCCCAAATTAGCCGATCCCCGCCACGATGAAACACGTGTCATTCGTGCTCCACGCGGTAGCACACTCAGCACCAAAAGCTGGTTAACAGAAGCGCCGATGCGGATGCTGATGAATAACCTTGATCCGGAAGTTGCTGAACGTCCGAATGATCTGGTTGTCTACGGTGGTATTGGTCGCGCAGCGCGCGACTGGGCATGCTTCGACAAAATCGTTGAAACATTAAAAGAGTTGAATGAAGACGAGACCTTGCTGGTGCAGTCGGGTAAGCCAGTCGGCGTTTTCAAGACTCATGCTGATGCACCGCGTGTGTTGATCGCCAATTCAAATCTGGTGCCGAAATGGGCGAACTGGGAGCATTTCAACGAACTCGACCGCAAAGGTCTGTTCATGTACGGCCAAATGACAGCAGGGAGCTGGATTTATATTGGTAGTCAAGGCATCGTCCAAGGCACCTTTGAAACCTTCGCCGAAGCCGGGCGCCAACATTTCGGTGGTTCCATGGCGGGCCGTTGGATTCTGACTGCGGGTCTTGGTGGTATGGGTGGTGCGCAACCGTTGGCAGCAACCTTGGCTGGTGCAGTTTCGTTAACGATTGAATGTCAACAAAGCAGCATCGATTTCCGTTTGCGTACACGCTATGTCGACAAGCAGGCGAAAGATCTGGACGATGCTTTGGCTCTGGTGAAATACCACACTGAACGTAAAGAAGCGGTATCGATCGCTTTGTTGGGTAATGCCGCAGAAGTTTTACCGGAGTTGGTGAAGCGTGCCAAAGCAGGTTCCATTAAACCGGACTTAGTGACAGATCAAACGTCGGCGCATGATTTGTTCAATGGTTATCTGCCTATAGGCTGGACAGTTGAGCAATGGAAAAGCGCGCAAAATAATCCGGTTCTACAAGAAAAACTGGTGGTTGATGCTGCGCAATCTTGCGTGCTGCATGTGCAAGCGATGTTGGATTTTCAGGCGATGGGAAGTTTTGTTGTCGATTACGGCAACAACATTCGTCAAGTTGCTTTTGATGCAGGTGTCAAAAATGCATTTGCATTCCCTGGTTTCGTTCCTGCTTATATTCGCCCGTTGTTCTGCGAAGGAAAAGGCCCATTCCGTTGGGTGGCGTTGTCTGGAGATCCAGAAGATATCTATAAAACCGACGCAAAAATCAAAGAATTATTTCCTGAAAATAAACACGTACATCGCTGGCTGGATATGGCGCGCGAACGCATTTCCTTTCAAGGTTTGCCAGCCCGAATTTGTTGGTTGGGTTTGGGGGAGCGCGACAAAGCGGCACTGGCGTTTAATGAAATGGTGCGTACAGGTGAATTGAAAGCGCCTATCGTGATCGGTCGTGATCATCTGGATACCGGCTCCGTCGCCAGTCCGAATCGCGAAACAGAAAGTATGAAGGATGGCACTGATGCAGTATCCGACTGGCCATTGCTGAATGCACTATTGAATACTTCGGGTGGTGCGACGTGGGTATCGTTGCATCATGGCGGCGGTGTCGGCATGGGTTATTCGCAGCATTCTGGTATGGTGATTGTGGCCGATGGTACAGACGCTGCGGCTAAACGTCTGGCGCGTGTTTTGGTAAACGATTGCGGCTCCGGTGTGATGCGCCATGCGGATGCGGGTTACCAACAGGCGATAGACTGTGCCAAGCGCGAAGGTTTGAATTTGCCTTTTGTGACAAGATGACCAAATAACGATTTCTTATCTCTCCTGCTGTCTGGGGGAGATGATTCATTGACAGAATTATTTAAATTTAATTGACCTCAAGAAGGTCATCAATAAAATTATTAACGAAAGAATAGCATGAAGCAATTTTCATCATTAACGATAGAGCCCGGGCATTTTTCTCTCACAGATTTGCGCGCGATCTGGGCTGCGCCCGTTCCGCTAAAACTGGCGGAATCGGCTTATGCCAGGATCGAAGCATCGGCCGCAACGATACGCCGCATAGTCGAACGCGGCGAGCCTGCGTATGGCATCAACACTGGTTTTGGCAAGTTGGCAAAAACGCATATTCCTGACGACCAGTTAGAAGAGCTGCAACGCAACCTGATTTTGTCGCACTCGGTCGGTACCGGCGACCTGATGGATGACGGTGCAGTGCGTTTGATCATGGCGATGAAAATCGGTAGTCTCTCACGTGGTTATTCTGGCATTCGCGCGTTGGTGATAGATACGCTGCTCGCTTTGTATAACGCGGGCATCATGCCTTGCATTCCAATCAAAGGTTCAGTGGGAGCATCCGGTGACTTGGCACCGTTGTCGCATATGACATTGGCTTTGTTGGGCGAGGGGCAGGTGCGGGTAGCCGGTAAGATCGTTGATGCCAAAGCAGCTTTGGAACAAGCGGGTATCAAGCCGGTGATATTGGCAGCAAAAGAAGGTTTGGCATTGATCAACGGCACGCAAGTTTCTACCGCGTTGACTTTGAACGGATTGTTTTTAGCTGAACGCATGTTGGAAGCGGCGACCATTGCCGGAGCATTATCGATAGATGCTGCGAAAGGCAGCGATGCGCCATTTGACCCGCGCGTGCACGAAGTGCGTGGTCAACCAGGGCAAATCGCGACGGCAAAAATTTACCGTCAATTATTGAGCGGTAGTGAAATTCGCCTATCACATTTGATCAATGATGAGCGCGTACAAGATCCTTACAGTTTGCGTTGCCAGCCGCAGGTGATGGGTGCCTGTCTGGATTTGATCAACAATACAGCGCGTACATTACTGATAGAAGCCAACGCAGTCACCGACAATCCGTTGGTATATGCCGATACCGATGATGTGATTTCAGGTGGTAATTTCCATGCGGAGCCAGTTGCATTTGCCGCCGATACTTTGGCATTGGCAATTGCTGAAATCGGTGCTCTTTCAGAACGTCGGATTGCGTTGTTGATTGATGCTTCATTATCTGGATTGCCACCATTTCTGGTGGAGTCGTCCGGTTTGAATTCTGGCTTCATGATTGCGCACGTTACCGCCGCAGCACTAGCTTCAGAAAATAAATCTTTAGCGCATCCAGCCAGTGTGGATAGTTTGCCGACTTCTGCCAATCAGGAAGATCACGTCAGCATGGCGACATTTGCAGGGCGCCGTCTTAACGAGATGGCGCATAACACAGCAACCATTGTTGCGATTGAATTGCTGGCTGCAGCACAAGGTGTCGATTTCCATCAGCCGTTGAAGACTTCAGCTATGCTCAACAAAGTACAACAACGCTTGCGGGAGAAGGTGGGCTTTTACGATAAAGATCGTTTCTTTGCGCCAGATATTGAAGCGTCGAAACAACTGGTGATGCAAGGCGCCTTGAGTGAAAGTTGTCAGGAGTTGTTTGCGCATTTGTATCTTGAATAATGATTTTACGGAGTCGTAGGGGCGTGGCATGCCGCGCCTGCAGCGATCCACAGGATGGAAAAATAAAATGAACCTGATTGCCTACGACGATTTAATCGCTATGCCATGGAAAAACGGCGGTGGCATCACGCGTGAATTGGCGTGCTATCCGCCGAATGCACATTTTGATGATTTTCTATGGCGCGTGAGTATTGCCGACATCAGGCAATCAGGATCATTTTCTGTTTTTCCCGGTATAGATCGGGTGATTGCTTTGCTGCATGGCGATGGCATGCAGCTTCACTTTGCTGATGGTGTCCGTCATCCATTGACAATACCGTTGCAGCCATATCATTTTTCCGGTGAAGATGCATTAGATGCATGTCTGGTCGACGGTGAATGTCAGGATGTGAATTTGATGTTGCGCCGTGGTGTGGCTAGCGGCGGCATGGATGTGTTGCGCATCGCAAAAAAATTATCGAATGATCCGCACTTTCGTTTGTTGTTTAGTGCACGCGGTCACTGGGAAGTGAAAACGGCCAGCGGCATTATCTACATCATTGCGCCGCATCAGACATTGACGTTGACAGCCGATGAAGGTGCGTTGGAGGTGCAACCAATGAACAGCGATTGCGCACTTGTGAGTATTCACATCACCTTGTTGGAAAAGTCATCAGATGCAAACGGCTAAACTCAAGCAGAAAACACAATTTACTGACGGTATTTGCGACGGTATCTGGTTTAACGCCCGGATCGCGCCAGCGGGTAATCCACTGCAAACCATTAGCAACGCTACCATTGTCGTACGTGACGGCGTAATCGCATGGATGGGCAGCCAGCCGGAAATGCCTGCTGAATTCGCCAATTTAGATATACCCCGTCACGATGTAGCTGGAAAATGGATCACGCCCGGTTTGATCGATTGCCATACGCATTTGGTGTATGGCGGCACACGCGCAGATGAATTTGCTTTGCGTTTAGCTGGCGCCAGTTACGAAGAAATCGCACGTCAAGGTGGCGGCATTGTGTCAACGGTGCGAGCTACGCGTACAGCGGATGAAGAAATGCTGTTCCAACAAGCTGCGCGACGATTGCAACCTTTGTTGGCCGAAGGTGTGATGACGATAGAAATCAAATCGGGTTATGGCTTGGATCTGGAGACAGAACGCAAAATGCTGCGCGTAGCGCGACGTTTAGGTGAACATTATCCGGTCGAAGTGGTGACAACTTTCCTTGGCGCACATGCTTTACCTCCCGAATATACAGGGCGTGCCGATGACTATATCAATCTGGTATGCGATGTCATGCTGCCGACTTTGCATAGCGAAGGTTTGGTCGATGCGGTCGATGTATTTTGCGAGAACATCGGTTTTTCACTAGCGCAGAGCGAACGGGTATTTGCCACTGCCAGTCAGCTCGGTTTGCCTGTAAAAATGCATGCGGATCAATTGTCGAATCTTGGCGGCTCTCAGTTAGCGGCGCGTTATCAAGCGTTGTCAGTTGATCATCTTGAACATTTGTCTGAGGCAGACATTATCGCGCTTAAACAAAGCGGCACATGTGCTGTGCTGCTGCCGGGGGCGTATTATTTTATTCGTGAAACACGCTTGCCACCGATAGCCTTGCTGCGTCAGTACGAGATTCCAATGGCGATTGCGACCGACCATAATCCTGGCACATCGCCGACGACTTCTTTGTTGTTGATGCTGAATATGGCGTGTACTTTATTTAAATTAACCGCCGCTGAAGCGTTGATGGGCGTGACCGGCCACGCTGCCCGTGCACTTGGCAAAGCCGATACGCATGGCTTGTTAGCAGTAGGTCGTGCTGCTGATTTTGTGATGTGGGACGTGGATAGTTTGGCAGAGTTAGCCTATTGGTCGGGATTTAATCCGTGCAGCGCAGTGGTGCGTGGTGGGGTGGTTCAATAAGCGCCGACGTTTTTTCGCGGCAGTGGTAGAAGGCGCTTGCCGTGATGAGAGTAAATCATAATTTGCAGAAAAATTGCTGGCAGATTTAATGAAAGAATATTCATGAGTCATTTTCATTCAACACAATTACTGGCTGACCGCGCGTTATTACCTAACGGCTGGCACAATAATGTACTGCTGGAATGGGATGCAAATGGCATCTTGACCAGCGTCACGCCGAACGCTGTGGATGATGCGATCGCACCGCGAGCAGCTGGCAGCGTGTTACCAGGAATGACGAATCTGCATTCACATGCTTTCCAACGAGCGATGGCGGGTCTGACCGAATATCGCTCAGATCCCACCGATAGCTTTTGGAGTTGGCGCACCTTGATGTATGGCTTCGCCCAAAAATTATCACCGCCGGCATTGAAAGCCATCGCCCGGCAGCTGTATACCGAAATGCTGAAAGCCGGTTACACCTCCGTGTGCGAATTTCACTATCTGCATCATGATGTTGGCGGCATGCCATATGCCAATCCTGCCGAAAATTTAACGTGTTTAATCGAAGCTGCTGAAGAAGTCGGTATCGGCTTGACCTTGCTGCCAGTGATGTATCAATACAGTGGTTTCGGTGGCAAGCCAGCGCACGACGGGCAAGCACGTTTTATCAATTCACCTGAATGGATGATGACAATCCTGCAGGCTATGCAAACGCAGCATCCACAACATGCCGGTTTGCGTTACGGCGTTGCACCGCATTCGTTGCGTGCGGTGACTCCGGAATCGCTCAAGCAATTATTGGCGATGCTCCAGCAATGGGATGCGTTAGCACCCATTCACATTCACATCGCCGAACAGACTAAAGAAGTTCAAGACAGCGTCGCTCAGTTGGGTGCACGGCCAGTGCAATGGTTACTCGACAACGTTGACGTTAATCGCCATTGGTGTCTGGTCCATGCAACCCATATGACAGAAGACGAAACGTTACGTTTGGCGCGCAGCGGCGCGGTCGCCGGGATTTGTCCGACTACGGAAGCCAATTTAGGCGATGGTATTTTCAATGGCGTCACTTATACCGCCGCGCAAGGTGCATGGGGTGTGGGCTCGGATAGCCACATCAGCACCAGTATGTGCGAGGAATTGCGTTTGTATGAATACAGCCAGCGTTTGCAGCATCGTCAGCGCAATGTCTTGGTAGCCGATGGCGGTCGATCGGTTGGCGCTTATTTATATCAATCGGCAGTGCAAGGTGGCGCCGCTGCCAGTGGCAGACCCGTGACCGGTTTGGCGGTCGGGCAGCGTGCAGATTTATTGGTGTTAGACGACCACCATGCAGACTTATGCGGCAAGCAGGGCGATCAAATACTGGATAGCTTGATTTTCTGCCATCATGCACAAACACCTATCCGTGATGTGATGACGGGCGGGCGCTGGGTAATTCAAAATGGCCAGCATCAATATCAGGATCAAAGTCTTGGTGCATACGCTGCGGCGTTGAAAGTGTTGTTGGCTGACTGAATAAGGAGTTTGTAGCACATTTGTGCTACACTTTTATTCATATAAACAAAATTTCGACTGGAACTTGTCATGTCTACCACAACGATTCGTTTGCCGGATGACCTGAAAGCGCGTGTTGCTGAGGCTGCGGAACATGCAGGAACGACGCCGCATAATTTTATTCTTCAAGCCATCTCAGAGAAAATTGCACAAGAAGAGCGACAAAGTAATTTTAATGATGTTGCTGAGAGTCGTTATGCCAATATCGTTGCTACGGGTAAGACGATTCCATGGGGCGAAATGCGTCAATATCTTGAAAATTATTTGGCAGGTAACGTTGGAGCCAAACTACCAACAGCCAGAAAATTAGTGAATAAAGGCTGATGGATGTCACAGATTGAGCTGGCACCAGAAGTTGGGGATGATATAGCGCGAGTTCTTGAACACTTTGCCCAATATGCAGTTGAAAATGGCGCATCACGTATTCAAGAAATTATTCAGGCGATTGCTGTACTTGAACATAATCCGCTTATCGGACGTCTTGTAAAAGATGGCAAGCGAGAATTGGTGATAGGTTATCGCGAGCGAGGATATGTGGCTTTGTATCGCTACATCGTAGAAATTGATACGGTTTTTGTTCTCGCACTGCGTAGTCAGCGTGAAGCAGGGTACGCAAGAGAGTAGAAATGATAAGTAATCCCGCATAACCGTTTATACGTCGTTGCCTCCGTCTTGTCGTACTAAACTAAAGTACTGTCTGCGCTGGGGCGCCTAGTCTAAACGGTTATGCGGGATTACTTAAGACACTGATTTTTTCTGATCTCTATTCATTAATAAAATCACAGATATGCAAATTCAAAAATTCAATTTCCACCGCGGTACGTTGCCGTTACTGGTCTCCATGCCACATACCGGTGAACATATCCCGGACGACATTAAAGCCAATATGACGCCATCAGCGTTACAGATCGCTGACACAGATTGGCATATGCCACTGTTGTATGATTTTCTAAAGGGGCTGGGCGTATCGGTATTGGAGGCAACGCATTCACGTTATGTGATTGATCTCAATCGACCACAAGACAACGTTAATCTCTATCCGGGGCAAGACACCACCGGCTTATGCCCAGTCGACACTTTTCACAAAGAAGCGCTATATCAACCCGGCAAGACCCCGGATGAAGCAGAAATTACGCGTCGAGTGCAAACATATTGGCAACCTTATCATGCGCAATTAGACGATGAATTGCGGCGCATGCGTGCCGAACATGGCATCGCCATGCTATGGGATGCGCATTCGATTGCTTCAGTTGTGCCGCGTTTTTTTGAAGGACAGTTGCCGGACTTGAATCTCGGTACCGCATCCGGCGCTTCTTGTGCGCCAGAATTGGCAGAGCAATTGCGTCAGGTGGCGGCCGATGCAGCTAAAGAGGGTTATAGCCATGCGTTGAACGGTCGCTTCAAAGGCGGCCACATCACCCGCCATTATGGTCAGCCACAAAACAATATACACGCGGTGCAATTGGAGTTGACTCAATGTACTTACATGGAAGAACAGTTGCCATTTGCCTTTAAAACGGAACGTGCCGAAAAGGTGCGCCCAACGTTGCAGCGGTTTATTGAAGTAATGTTGACGTGGGCTGACAAAGCTCAGCGTACTACAATGTGAATCTGCCAGGTTTATGCGGCCATCAACTTGCCGCCTGGCAGATGCAGCATCGTGGGGCGTAATTTATTGCGTCTGTCTTCGCAGATATTTGTGGCACATGTGGTCTACGGTATAGCTTTGAATTTATCCACGTGAAAATAAAGCGACGAAGGAAGAATCGATCGCGCGTCGAAAAAAAACAGAGGAGAAGTCAATATGCGTCCCAATGAAAATCGCTCTATTGAGCATCGTCGTGCGTTCATGCAAAAAACCGGACTTGCAGCATTATTGTTGACAAGCGCGCCATTACGCAGCATTGCGGCCAACACCGTCACAACTGCCACGGAGACTATGCCATTTGGAAATGGCGAACGTGATTTAATCGCCTATCCGCAAAAGCGACCGTTAATGCGTATTACCACGCGTCCACCGCATTTGGAAACGCCGTTTAGTGTATTTAACGAAGGCCCGATTACGGCTAATGACGCCTTTTTTGTTCGTTACCATTTGGCGGGTATTCCGACCTCGATTGATGCCAAGACCTATCGTTTGAAAGTTGGTGGTCTTGTTGAACGTTCTTTGTCGCTGTCATTGGCGGAGCTGAAAGCGATTGCGCCGCCGGTGGAAGTTGTCGCGGTTAACCAATGCTCCGGCAACAGCCGTGGTTTTTCCGAACCACGGGTTTTTGGGGCGCAGCTCGGCAATGGTTCGATGGGCAATGCGCGCTGGGTTGGAGTGCCGCTCAAAGCGGTGCTGGCACATGCTGGCATCAAGGCTGGTGCGAAGCAGGTTAGCTTTCAAGGTCTTGATCGCCCTGTATTGCCATCGACACCGGACTTTATCAAAGCCATCGATATTGATTTGGCCCAAAACGGCGATGCCATCATTGCATGGTCCATGAATGGAAAAGATATTCCGTTTCTCAACGGTTATCCGATCAAATTAATTGTTCCGGGTTATTTCGGCACATATTGGGTCAAGCATTTGAATGATATTGAAGTGCTGGATCATGTATTCGATGGTTTTTTCATGTCCACCGCTTATCGCGTTCCGGATAACGATTGCCAGTGTGTGCCGGCCGGTTCTCCAGCGGGGAAAACGCGTCCAATCGGGAAGCTGAAAGTACGTTCCTTCATTACCAGTTTGCACGATGGCGCAACAATTCAGGCTGGTAAGTTTATCGAAGTAAAAGGAATTGCTTTTGATAGTGGTGCAGGGATTAAAACGATTGATGTGTCAGATGACGATGGCCAGACATGGAAGAGCGCAATGCTCGCAAAAGATTTGGGCAGATATTCTTTCCGTGAATGGCGACTTGGCCTGACGCCGTCCAGTAAAGGGACGATGCGTTTGCTGGTACGTGCTACTACGCAAAGTGGGGAAGTTCAGCCATTGGAAGCGAGCTGGAATCCAAGCGGCTATGCACGCAATGTGGTTGAAGCAATCAACCTCACTGTCGTTTAGGAGTGAAAATGAAATCAGTTAAATACATGGTTTTTTGTCTCGTTATCGGTATGGTTGGCGTTGTAAGCACTGCGCAAGCAGCAACGATCACGCTGCCGCAGGAAACTGCCGAACTAAAACCGTCTTCACTTCCCGGCTATGCGATCGCAGTGTCAAAATGCGCGATCTGTCATTCCGCTGATTACATTAATCAACAGCCGCCCAAAATGAACTTGACGCAATGGACCGCAGAAGCTGCCAAAATGCAGCATGCGTATGGTGCGCCGCTTTCTGACGATGATGTCATCAAAATAGGTGAATATCTGGCAGTCACGTATGGCGATGCAAAACCAGGCGCAACTGCAGCCATCCCTTCGCCAGCGGCGGTGCCAGCTAAAGCAGCAGCAAGCAAGTCAATTGATGTCAATGCTTTACTGGCCGCAAACGCTTGTTTAGCTTGCCACTCCGTT
Source organism: Glaciimonas soli (assembly GCF_009497155.1). Taxonomy (GTDB): domain Bacteria; phylum Pseudomonadota; class Gammaproteobacteria; order Burkholderiales; family Burkholderiaceae_D; genus Glaciimonas; species Glaciimonas soli. Next base: position 915,937 of record NZ_WINI01000001.1, on the reverse strand, counting down.
GACAATAAAATTGTCGGCCCATCGTTTAAAGATGTCGCCGCGAAATATCATGGTGATAATGCCGGCCAGACGAAAATCGCAGCCTCTATCCGTGACGGCAGTACCGGAAAATGGGGCGCTGGCGGTGTCATGCCGCCGCATCCGACGTTGAGTTCGGACGATATTAAAGCGATGGCGGAGTTTGTGGCTAAGCAGTAATAGAGCGTCGTTATTCTACGGCTGTAGAATTGGTAGGGACGCGATTTATCGCGTCCTTCTTGCTTAACGCCAGTTAGTCATTCTATTGTTTGGATGCTTGCGCAGCAAAAATCTCCGGATACTGATGCCCATACCAATCTTTAACTTCATGGTGCTCAAGTTCCAGAAACTCACGCACACGCGGTACAAACATAAATGCGCCAGCGCTCAGGGCGGCAAGCACGCCAAAGGTGATGTAGACCGTGTTCAGGTGCCAGTGTAGCAAGGCGATGCCAGCGATGGCCGGTCCCAGTGTGCCGGCAATGTTGGTCGTCATGATATTGACGGCGGTCATACGCACACGGAAGTTTTTCGGCACAGCCAGCGTGCGATGCGTTTGTCCAACCAGCACGAAGGTTGCATTGGCGATACCGGCGCATAGAAAGGCCATGACTAAGAGCCACGGTGAACTGGCATAGCCGACAACAGCCAGCGCCAGGCCTTCTGCCATCGCGATAGCCACGCGTACTCGATAACGACCAAAACGGTGTGCCAGTGCGTTGGAGATCCATAGCGCACCGAATAACATGCCTATCGACAGCGCTGCTTCGCAAGCGCCTAACCAACCACCGGATAGCCCCAGCGATTTAATTTTGAGCGGGACTAACATGGTGAACGCCGGGCCTAAAAATATCCATGAAATAAAGTTGACCAGCGTCCAGCCTCTATCCATCGGGATAGTCCACTTGGCATGTAAGCCGACTCTTAATTCTTGCCACCAATGCGCCATAGCACCGATCGCGCCGATTGTTTTTCCGGCTGTGGCAACCGCGCTATGTTTGTCTTCATGTTCATTGCTATGTGTCGGAATCCGGGTTGCTAGCAATGCTGCGCTGATGAGCAAGATGAATGAAAGCCAAAACGTCGCCTTCGTTCCACCCAATGCCAGCACGCCACCAGCTAATGCCGGGCCAGCTATACGTCCCATCGCTTGTGCAGTTTTTTGTAAACTTAACGCATCCGAAAGATGTTCCGATGGCACCAATTCTGCTGCGATATTGATTGAGGATGGCATGATGAATGCGTAGGCAATTACAGTGAGTAGTCCTGTCGCAATCAAAAATGGCAAGCTGTAATGCCACAACGTTGCCGCTAGCGCGACTAGCAAAGCACCGCACGTTAATGCGGCAAGGCCAAACACAATTTGCGAGCGTTTGGCATAACGATCGCCAAACGGCGATAACAGCGGCATCGTGATGATGGTGGCAGCAGAAATGACGATGCCATACAACGCCAAATCACGCGCGCCGCCTTCGGTGGCGATCCACCAAGGCAGTGCAACGTAACCCACCATCAGCGCTGCCCACGTCAGCGCATCGCTGAGCAATAACGGGATAAACGATAATCCAACGTGTCGTAAGCGCGCTACTAATCCGCTGGATATGGACATGTTCAAGGTATCCCATTACGGCCATATTGCATAAATCCCGCACGTTCGCTCAGGAGTTGGTAGTAGGCAGAAACGGCAGCGTATGCCGGACGTTGTATTGGCGCTGCAAACCAGCGATGAACAGATAAACCCAATACCACATCGGCCACTGTGAAGTTGCTGCCGGTGACAAACATGCCGCTCGCTTGCAACTGTTGATCGAGGATGCCGATGTGCTTGTTCCAGCTTTCGATGCTGTTGGCAAGCTGATGCGGATCGTTATGCGCCGCGCTGTTGCGCACCAAGGCCATAAAGGCGTAACGCCATGCATTGTTCAATTCCGTAGCCTGCCAATCCATCCATTTTTCTACTTCAGCCCGCCCTTTTGGCGCGTCAGGCAATAAGTCCGTGCGCTGATGTTTTACGCATAAATAGCGACAGATCGCATTCGATTCCCAAAGCACGAAATCATCATCCTTGATCACTGGTATCAGCGCTGAGGGATTAAGTGCGAGAAATTCCGCAACCTGCGTTGAGCGAAAGCCCGTACCCCAATCTTCATGTTCAAACGGAATGCCAATTTCTGCGCAAGTCCAGAACACTTTGCGGACGTTAATCGAAGTTGATTTGCCGAGTATTTTTAGCATGAGATGATTTTATTTTTGTGCGTGTATGCGTTTAAGCATTCTACTGAATCTTGATGTCGATGTAGAAAATTATGCATATGAATATGTAAAAGTAGTCGTTCAGTTTGCGCAATCGCTGCGATATCCTCTTTCTCTTTTGTAACGCAGTGTTTCTCATGCTTGAGTAAATATATAAATGAAACTTTGCGAAACAACATGCGGTTGGGTGACACGGTGCTCATGTCGCAGCCCAACTGCAGATGCAAATCGGATGAGTGACAAGAGGACGCAATCATTTGTTCCGCCGCGAACCCACCGACATTGCATCAATATTTAATTCAAAAATAAAAACATAAGAAGAGGGAATCACGATGAGTCACTGGAAATTGTCGTTGCGTAGTAATCTCATTAATACAGTTGTCTTTTATATAACCATTAGTGGCGTGGCTGCCAGTTATGCACAATCATCGCCGGAGTCACCTGCATCAGTACCGGGTTCGGCGACACCAGTTTCAATCGATGCGACACCGCCTGTTCCTGTCAAAGAAGAGAAGGTTGCTGAAGAAAAGGTACAAGAAGTATTTGTCACTGGTTCGCGCATTCCGCGCGCCAGCAAAGAGGGACCAACCAGCGTGACGGTGATCACTGGCGCCGATCTGGAGCAGCAGGGCTTTCGGAATGTGTACGATGCTCTCAGCGCGCAGACGCAAAATACCGGTATGACGCAAGGCGCAGATTATGGAAATACTTTTACACCGGCAGCCAATACGATCAGCCTGCGCGGTCTTGGTCCTAATCACACTTTGATTCTGGTCAATGGCCGGCGCGTTGCAGATTATCCTGTGGCCTATGACGGATCCGTCAATTTCGTCAATCTGGCAAATATTCCCTCAGCCTTGGTGGACCGTATCGAGATATTGAACAGCGGCGCTTCGGCGATTTACGGTTCTGATGCGATTGCCGGTGTGGTCAATATCATTTTGAAAAAAGAAATCAGTGGCTATGACATCAATGTGAAAGCCGGTGGCACGCAGGCCGGTGGCGGTGCCAATCAAAGGATACAGTTTTCGGGTGGTGGTACGTCAGGCGATTTGACTGGATTGTTTGGTGTTGAGATTAGTCAGCGGCAGCCAATCTGGAGTCGGCAGCGTGATTTCATGTCTTCGGAAACCCTTGATGGCACCACACCACGGCGGACAAATTCCCAGCTTAATGTCGACACGGGAAATTACATCACACCTGGCGGCGCAGGATGTGGCGGCTTAGCAAATTCATTCGATCATAGTCTTGTCATGGTACAGTCAAGCCAAGGTCCGTATTGCGGCAGTGGCAAAGCCTTACCGTCTTATTGGACAACCGAGACCGCGAATCAAAGTGAAAACCTCTATGGTGCGCTGACTTATCAGTTATCTGGAATATCGCCTAAGACAGAAGTATTCAGTGATTTTATGGTGGGATTTAATACCACCAAAAATAATACCCGTGGGCCTAACTGGACTTCCGAAGGTGCAGGCAACGGTTATTTTTATAATCAAAATACGGGTAATGACGAGAGCTGGTATCGCCGTATCGCACCGGAAGAAATCGGCGGCGCTGATCGTTATGATAAAAAATGGGATGACACCGCGGCCAACTGGTCTGTCGGTGTGCGTGGCGATATTCCTGGTAGTACCTGGAATTATGAAGCGGCTTATAACATTTCGGGATATAGCAGCCGTGCCAGCGTCCCACTGTTGTTGAGTAATGTAGATAGCTTTTTTCTTGGTCCCAAACTCGGTGTGAATAGTGACGGTGTGGCGATTTATGCGCCCAACGCAAACAATTTCTATCAACCGTTGACACCTGCGCAATTCAATTCGATTACTGGTGTGGCGACTAGCCAGAATAAATCATGGACGCAAACCTTAAGCTTAACTGCTAACGGTGAACTATTTAATTTGCCAGCAGGTCCGGTGAGATTAGCCGGTGTGGCAGAACTAGGCAGCCAAGGTTTCAGCAACACGCCAGACCCGTTAATTAACCAAGGTGTTTTTTATAATCAAAGTGAAGCGGAAGGAGCAAGTGGTTCGCGCAAACGTTACGCCTTGGGTGCGGAGTTGAATATTCCGATCACCAAAGAGTTGATCACCACAGTCGCAGGTCGCTACGATGATTATTCCTTTGCCGGACGTAACGATGGAAAATTTACCTACAACATGGGGATAGAATTTCGCCCGGTTAACACGCTGCTATTCCGCGGTAATCTCGCCACCAGTTTCCGCGCGCCGGATATGAACTACATTTATTCCTCAGTCACGCGTGGCTATTATGCGTCGACCACGGATTACTATCTGTGCCAATTGTCGGGTCAACCGCTGGCTGGTTGTTCGTACAATAATTATTCGCCGGGTGCCAATTATATTCAGACTGGCAGCAAAGATTTGAAGCCGGAAGATGGCAAATCATGGAGTTATGGTGTGGTGTGGTCGCCGACTTCCAACTTTGATGTGTCAGCTGACTTCTGGCGCATTCAAATCGATAATCTCGTGACAAATCTGGACCCCGATACGATCTTGCACAACGAAGCAAATTGTCGCTCTGGTGTGTTGGATATCAATTCACCGACTTGCGTTGATGCGATCTCGCGGGTGATACGCAATCCTGCCAACGCACCATTAAATCCGAATGCGATTGAGGATATTTTGGTTAATCCGATTAATGCCGCACAAGAGCGTACCAGCGGGATCGATTTGAGTGCCAAATGGCGCATCAAAACCAGCGATATAGGGACTTTTTTATTGAAGGCGAATAGCACATTGGTACTCAGCCATTATTACAAACAGTTCGCTAATGACCCGGATGAAAATCTGCGTGACTCCCTGACTAACCCGGATTGGCGTTCTAAGGTCAATGCGAGTGTGACGTGGATATTGAATAAATGGACGAACACTGTGCAGGTAACGCGCTATGGCAGTTTGCCAAACGCAAATCAGACTTCACGTATTTCGCCGTTTGCTTTGGTTAATTACAGTGTTAATTATCAGATTACACCGGCAGCTTCAGTGTCGCTGATTGTGAATAATGTGTTTAATTCGGTTAAGCAGGATAGTAGTGCCGGGTGGCCGTTTTACCCGGTGGGGAATTACAATCCTTATGGTCGGGAAGGGTGGTTGGAGTTTAATTATCATTTTGGGAAGTAGCTTCTGTGGTGCTAGTGGGTGAGGGAGTCACTCCGTGGAACTGGCAATGTCGGGGGTAGGCCGACAGCTGGTTACTTTTTCTTGCTTCGCCAAGAAAAAGTAACCAAAAAGAAGGGCAGGAGCACTGCTCCTGCCAGAGCCGTCACTCGTCTTTGACGAGTGTCCCCCAAATGCGCCAACTGTCATTCGGATGGAAAGACCAACTCGCTTCGCTCAGACATGTCTTCCCATAATTCCCGAATGACAGTTGGCACATTTGGCAACGTCCAATGCGAGGTACTTCAAAAGCAACAGCAACTTCAACAGCACCGTCAAAAGTCACAGGCTTGGTGATGTAATTTGCATCGGTGCCATTGAGATATTCAGGTATTTTTGACGGTTACAAAAATCGTCTATATATTCATCGAATAATATTAATTAGAAAGAGATTTTAATGAACATTCGACAATCTATTTTGACCGCTTTATTGTTGGTTGCAGCGCCAACGTTTGCATTAGCCGCTAATGCAGCTAATGCTCCTGCTGCTGTTGCAGCTACGCCTGCAACGGCAAATACCGAAGCTGGTATTGCCTGGTTCGATGGCGATGTTGATGCTGCTTTTGCGTATGCTAAGGCGCACAATAAACCGTTATTTCTTTACTGGGGGGCGACTTGGTGCCCGCCGTGTAATGAGGTGAAGGCGACGATTTTCAATCGTAAGGATTTTATTCAGCGCTCTAGTTTTTTTGTGCCGGTGCATATTGATGGTGACAGCCCGGGCGCACAGAAATTGGGTGCGCGTTTTAAGGTGAGCGGATATCCCACTACGATTTTGTTTAAAGCCGATGGGACTGAGATTACGCGCTTGCCTGGTGAGGTGGATGCCAAGCGTTATTTGCAGACCTTGGGATTGGCCATGAACGCGAATCATCCGGTCAAAGACATTTTGAAATCGGCGCTGACAGGCGGTAAGTTGAGCGAGGATGAATGGCGCATGCTGGCTTATTATTCTTGGGATACGGATGAGCAGCAATTGGTTTCCAATAAAGATTTGCAGGCAACGTTGCAAAAGCTCGCCAAGGCCAGCCCTGCTGGAGACAATGCTAAACGCTTGGCCTTAAGTGCTTTGGTGGCGGCGACTAATCCTAAAACGGGTGATCCAGCCAGTGTCGATAAAGCGGCCGCAACCAAGTTATTATCCAGTGTGTTGACGAATCCGCATGCCGCGCGTGACAACGTTGATTTACTGTCTGGCTATCCGACCGAACTGGTAGGTTTGGTGACGGCGGTGAATACACCTGCACGGGCGCAATTAACCGCTACATGGGATAAAGCGTTGAGCCGTTTGGATGCTGATACCACTTTGTCGAAAGCTGATCGTATTTCCGCTTTGGCGGCGAAAGTTTCGTTGGCACGTCTGGAGAAACCAGAAGGCGCGCTGTCACCCGCTTTGCAAAATGAAGTGCGCAAGCAAGTCGCTATTGTGGATAAAACGACGACCAATCCTTTTGAACGCCATGCAGTAATCGATGCAAGTGCAGATGTATTAGCCAAAGCCGGCTTGCTAGATGATTCAGACAACTTGCTGAAAGCCGAACTGAAAACCTCGCATTCTCCTTACTATTTGATGCTAGGTTTGGCTGCAAATGCTAAGACGCGTGGCGATAAAGCGGCAGCAATCAGCTGGTATGAACAGGCCTATCAAGCGGCGCAAGGCCCGGCCACACGTCTGCAATGGGGCGTGACTTATCTGAGTAATTTGATTGATCTGGCACCGCAAGATGAAACGCGCATAGAAAAAGTGTCGTCCAGTGTATTTCAGGAGTTGGGACAAACACAGAATGCTTTCTACGAACGTAATCGTTCATCCCTGGAAAAATTAGGCCGCAAGCTCACTGCCTGGAAAACTACCGGTCATCATGACGCCAGCTTTGGTCGGGTGCAGGCACAGTTGAATGGTGTTTGTAGCAAATTGCCAGCAGCCGATGCGCAACGTACGACTTGCCAGGGTTTATTGACGCCAGCGAAGGTTTAATCCGATATCAATACCGGATATGAAAAAGCCGCCGAATCAACTGATTCGGCGGCTTTTTTAATTGAATAGCTGTTTATTACATCATCGGGCGGGTGGCATCGCCTTGTTATCATTCAAATCCAGCAAGCCTTTAATCAAGCGGTAGGCTTTCCATAGCCATGCCACTGTCCATACAAAAAAGGCGAAAGGGATGCCGATAAGGGTGATATACAGTGCGCAACCGACTGCCATCCATATCAGGTACCACCAAAACGAACGGATTTGCCAGTTGTGATGGCTGTACACAAAGGTGTCCAGTGCGTCATCACGCTTGATGTAATTGATAATCAAAGGAATAAATGAAAGTAATCCCAGTGAAAACACGACGCTGAGACCGTGGAACAGGTATAACCACCATGCCAGATTTTTAGCAGAATCCAGCTTGCTGTCGAAAACGAGATCTTGTGTCATGGGCTTTCCTTGTCAGTTAATAGAGTCACTGATTTCTTATCGCTTTTTGTGCGAATCAGGCCAATATAGGCAAGATGCCATCCAATCCCACAAAATTCAAGGCCAGACTGGCTTTTTCTCGCACAATCGGCTTGGCGCGGAAGGCGACTGACAGTCCAGATATGCCCATCATTTTCAGATCATTGGCACCGTCACCCATAACGATAGTCTGTGTTGGCGTGATATTTAATTCGCCACATATTTTTTCGACAGTGGTTTTTTTAACATCGGCATTGACGATTTCACCGACGACTTTTCCAGTCAATTTTCCATCGACGATTTCCAATGTATTGGCATATGTGTAATCGAGATTTAAACGGGTTTTGATACGGTCTGTGAAAAAAGTAAAACCACCTGATACCAATAAAGTTTTGATGCCTGCAGCTTGAATCGCTGCCAGCATTTTTTCTGCGCCGGGTGAAAGTTGCAGACGCTCGTCGTACACGCGCTGTAAAGCCGACGCGTCCAAGCCTTTGAGCAAAGCGACGCGGCGTAGCAGGCTTTCATTGAAATCCAATTCGCCGCGCATGGATGCTTCAGTGATAGCAGAGACTTGCGATTTCAAACCTTGCATATCGGCGATTTCATCGATGCATTCGATGGTGATTAATGTCGAATCCATGTCCATGCTCAACAATTTGAAATCACTCAACTGTTGCGTGACGGGTGTAAAAGCATAATCAAGCCGAGCAGCGTGACAGGCGGCATCAACTTCGGCTTTGACGGCCTCGGAATAAATCACATCTTCGCAATGTAAAATGGTTCTGTGCGCATCACTGATATCGAGCGTGCGTTGCGGTTCGGCTATGGCTGCGATGTGTTGAAGCGCCGTAATGGGGGTTTTGCCGGCGCTTTGTAGGGTCAGTTTCATATTATGTCTTTTTGCAAAAAAATAATTTAATTGATGTTGCATAGTCTTCTTCTCCCCACGCATCTGGTCGAGGGGAGTGCCGTAGCGATTAGCTCAACGATCGTATCGTCGCTTTCACCTGATTCACCCGCGCAGCAAGATCCGGCATATTAACGGTAATGCGCAGCTTGTCCGGACCATTCAATTTGATATGACGATTTTTCTGTATCAGTTCAATGATACGCATAGGATCTATCGGAGGCTTCGCCTCAAATTGTAGAAGAGCAGCATCGGCGTGTGCGTCGATTTTGATGATGCCGACTGGCTTGGCCGCGATGCGCAATCTATGCGTTTCAATCAGGGCTTTGGCAGGATCGGGTAATTTGCCAAAACGATCTATTAACTCTTCTTGTAAATCGTCGATTTTTTCTGATGCATTGCAATTGGCCAATCGTTTGTACAACGATAGTCGTTCATGCACATCGCCGCAGTATTCATTCGGCAACAGGGCAGGGACATGCAAATTGATTTCGGTGGTGGTCGATAGCGGCGCAGCCAAATCGGGCTCTTTACCATTTTTCAACGCGCGCACGGCTTCGTTGAGCATGTCGGAATATAACTGGAATCCGATTTCAACCATTTCACCTGATTGATTGTCACCCAATACTTCCCCTGCGCCACGAATTTCCAGATCGTGCATGGCCAGATAAAAGCCGCTGCCGAGTTCTTCCATTTGCTGAATCGCATCCAGTCGACGTTGCGCCAGTTTTGACAGGCCTTGGACGTCATGCACCAATAAATAAGCATAAGCCTGATGATGCGAACGACCAACGCGGCCACGTAGTTGGTGCAATTGCGCCAGACCGAATTTGTCGGCTCTGTGCATGATGATGGTGTTGGCGGTGGGTACGTCGATACCGGTTTCGATGATCGTTGTACAGAGCAAAATATTGAAACGCTGCGCAACAAAATCGCGCATGACTTTTTCCAGATCGCGCTCATGCATTTGACCGTGGGCGACGGCGATGCGCGCTTCTGGTAATAACTCTTCCAGCATCGCTTTGCGGTTCTGAATGGTTTCGACTTCATTATGCAAAAAGTAAACTTGACCGCCACGCTTCAACTCACGTAAACAAGCTTCACGGATGGTGGAATTATCTTCACTGCGAACAAAGGTTTTGATTGCCAGGCGCTTTTGCGGCGCAGTGGCGATGATGGAGAAATCACGTAAGCCTTCCAGCGCCATGCCCAGTGTGCGTGGGATCGGCGTGGCGGTCAGTGTCAGCACATCAACCTCAGCTCGCAATGCTTTCAGCGCTTCTTTTTGACGTACGCCGAACCGATGTTCTTCATCAATGATGACTAAACCAAGACGTGAAAATTTCACATCATTGGAGAGCAATTTATGTGTGCCAATCACGATATCGACCGTACCATCGGCCATGCCTTTGATGGCTTGTGTAATTTCTTTACCGCTACGGAAGCGCGATAATTCAGCGATTTTGACCGGCCAGTCAGCGAAGCGGTCTGCGAAGGTTTGCGCATGCTGTTCGGCCAGCAAAGTGGTTGGCGCCAGAATTGCTACTTGCTTGCCGCCGAGTACGGCAACAAATGCGGCACGCAAGGCGACTTCAGTTTTGCCGAAACCAACGTCGCCGCAAATCAATCTATCCATGGGCTTACCGCTGGTCATATCTTTGATGACGGCGTTGATTGCGGCCGCTTGATCGGCGGTTTCTTCAAAGCCGAAACTTTCGGCAAAGTTGGCGTAATCATGCGCGGAATATTCAAAAGCAAAACCTTGGCGCAAAGCGCGTCTTGCATAGAGATTTAATAATTCAGCGGCGGTATCGCGGACTTGTTGCGCGGCTTTGCGTTTGGCTTTTTCCCATTGTCCAGAGCCGAGCGAATGCAACGGCGCGTCATCCGGCGACGCTCCGGAATAACGTGAGATCACATGCAGTTGCGAAACCGGCACATAGAGCTTGGTATCTTTGGCATATTCCAGATGCAAAAATTCGGTTTCACCTTCGCCCAAATCCATGCTGATCAAGCCCATATAGCGACCAATTCCGTGGTTTATATGCACCACCGGATCATTGATTTTGAGCTCGGACAAGTCGCGTACCATCGACTCGACCTGCGTTACACCCTCTTGTTTCTTTTTGCCGACGCGACGACCTGAGCCTGCGTATAGCTCAGTTTCGGTAATGAATACAATATCGTGCAATTCAAAACCAGCGTGCAAAGGCGCGACGCCTAACATCAATTTTGACGACGACGTGATGAAATCGTCATAGTCGTCACATAGCTGCAACGACAGATCATATTCGTTGAAATACTGTTGCAGCGTTTCGCGTCGACCATTCGATTCAGCGCAGATCATGACGCGTTTATTACTCTGCAAAATATACGCACGCAGATTGGTCAACGGGTCATCGCTGCGGCGATTGACGGCGATATTCGGAATGGGACTAGATAACTCAGAAGCCGCATCACTGTTTTGGAGGTTATTGTTAATAAGCCAACGGCCATGTGTTTTAGCTAATGCGAAAAAATTTTCATCAGTGAGGAAAATAGCTTCGGGTGCCAGTAGCGGACGCTCGCGACTGGATTTGAGGAATTGATAGCGCGATTGCGTATCAACCCAAAAACGCTGGATCGCACCGTCAATATCGCCCAACAAGGCGAAAGTGGCATCGGCTGGAATATAGTCGAACAGGGTTGCAGTATCGTCAAAAAATAGTGGCAGATAATATTCAATACCAGCCGAAGCAATTCCGTTGCCAATATCCTTATAAATCGCAGAACGTGACGGATCGCCTTCAAACACTTCACGCCAACGGTGGCGGAAAGCCGTGCGTGCAGTTTCATCCATCGGGAATTCACGTCCCGGCAGCAAACGCACTTCTTTGACAGGATAGAGAGAGCGCTGGGTATCGGCGTCAAACGTGCGTATGGTTTCGATGGCATCACCGAATAAATCGATGCGGTAAGGCAGTACCGAACCCATAGGGAAAATATCAATTAAGCCACCGCGTACGGAATACTCGCCGGGCGAAATAACCTGCGTGACATTGTTATAACCCGCCAGTGTCAGTTGCGTTTTCAGACGCGCTTCATCCAGCGTTTCGCCTTGCTTAAAAAAGAAGGTGTAGGCCGCCAAAAACGATGGCGGCGCCATCCGCACTAGCGCGGTGGTGGCAGGTACGATCAATACATCACATTGACCATTTTGGATTTCGTATAGCGTTGCCAATCGCTCGGAGACTAAGTCCTGATGGGGGGAAAATGCGTCGTAAGGTAAGGTTTCCCAATCTGGCAGCAGATGGCAGCGAAGCTTTTTCTGCGCGTTGGGATTGTTGCTTTTATCTTGCTGATCTTGTCGCTTATCTCCTGCAAACCAGGGAATCTCAGCCAGTAAACGCTGGGCATCGGTGGCATTGGCAACCACTACGGTCAGCATTTTCTTTTGCGCTTTCAACTGCAATGCGGCACGTGCTAACGCATAGGCATCTGCCGAACCGTGCAAAGCTGGAAGTACAAAACGGGCACCAGGTTTTGGGAGAGATTTTTCTAGGTCAAATGGCATCGGGTCGGGCTGGGATTTGATCTGATTGAGTTGGAAATAAGTATGTCAAAAAAACGTTTATACGTCGTTGTGCCTCCTTGCCGTACCTGCGTACTGTCTGCGTTCGGCACACCTAGTCTCAACATTTTTTTTGCATACTTGGGAGGCCGGACAGGGCGGCGGAAAATTATGACAAAAAAGCAGCTATGCACTAGCATAGCCAGTTAACAGCAAGATCGCAGCAAGAGCGAAACAAGCGCGTCATTATAAACTACCGTTGCCGGTATGTTTATTGCGTGTCATGTCAGCATATTTTAGTAAAATACTATCGCATAATGTCACAGTCACCGTCCCATTCTCCTCGTTATTTCGGTTTGATCCCCGCGGCCGGTGTCGGCGCACGTATGGGGAAAGAATTTCCCAAGCAATATTTGCCACTTGCTGGTAAACCGATGCTGCAACATGTGTTGGATACCTTTGCTGCCTCGACTTTAATCACACATACCTTCGTGGTCGTGAGCGCAGATGATGGCTATATTGCGGCAATGATGGCGGCGGCACCACATTTGGCTGATCGCGTCACCGTGCTGTATCACGGTGGTGATAGTCGTCATTTGTCAGTGTTGAATGGATTGGCGGCAATGCGTGGTCGGTTGCGTGACCAATTCAGTGACGACGACTGGGTGCTGGTGCATGATGCAGCGCGTCCAGGGTTGAATGTGACGTTGCTTGAACGTTTGATGGCAGCATTGAAAGAGGACGACGTTGGTGGTTTATTGGCGCTGCCGGTGGTCGATACCTTGAAGCGTGGCGCCAGCACCGATGGCGAGCGTGTAAAGGAAACCGTGCCGCGAGACGCGCTGTGGGCTGCGCAGACGCCACAAATGTTTCGTTATCAGCTATTACAACGTGCTTTGTCGTATGCTTTGGATAATGCCGAGCAAATCACAGACGATGCCAGTGCCGTCGAAATGTTGGGCTTGCAGCCACGATTAGTCGCAGGTAGTCCGCGCAATTTCAAAGTGACTTTGCCGCATGATATTGAATTAGCTGAATTATTTTTGAAAGAATCGAAATGAATCCATCCACTATTCCACCTTTCCGTATAGGGCAGGGTTACGATTGCCACGCTTTAGTTACGGGACGCCCGCTGATTATTGGCGGTGTAACGATTCCGCATAAAACCGGATTGTTAGGCCACTCCGATGCCGATGTATTGCTGCATGCGATTACCGATGCATTATTTGGTGCTGCTGCTTTGGGCGATATTGGTCGTCACTTCCCAGATACGGATCCTGAATTTGCCGGCACTAATTCTCGTAAATTATTGCGTGAGGCTGTTAGGCGTATTACTGCGGCGGGTTTTGGTATCGGTAATATTGATTGCACCATCATTGCGCAAGCGCCCAAAATGGCGCCGCATATCGCCAAGATGGTGGAGCATATCGCCGCTGATTGCGGTGTGGCGATAGATCAGGTCAACGTCAAAGCAAAAACCAATGAGCGCATGGGTTATTTAGGCCGTGAAGAAGGTATTGCAGCGGACGCAGTGGCGTTATTGTTTCGGTTGTGATGTTTTTTTAGCCAACCTTACGGACGTGCGAACCAGTGGCAAGGTGATCTGAATGACCAGGCCGCCGCCATCACGATTAGAAAGATGCACTTTACCGTTATGACGTTTGATAATGCGGTTGACGATCGCCAGTCCCAATCCTGAACCATTGGCTTGGCCGCGTGCGGAATCAAGACGAGTGAATGGTCTCAACAGACGCGGTATTTCGTCTTCGGGTATTCCCATGCCGTGATCAGCGACTTCTATGATGACTTTGTCGTGTTTATCTGGCGTGGCTTTAATATCAACCTCGACGATGTTGTTATCGAGATCGCCATCTTCCTTTTTGCCATAGCGTCTGGCGTTTTCAATCAGATTGTTGAAGACGCGTCTTAGTTCGGTTTCATTGCCGGACACGATGATATAAGGAACAATTTCGGTATGAATTTTGAGATCGCTGTGGCGGGTCGCATTTTGTGCAACATCCAGCAAGAAATCACTTAAATTTATTTGCGTGAAACTACTGGTGTCGGTAGGTTTTGCATAATCTAAGAATTGACCGATGATGCCATCCATTTGCGCCAAATCCGATTGCATGCCGGTGCGTGCTTCATCGGAAAGGTTGGCCATTTCGACCTCAAGCAGCATGCGTGAAATCGGTGTGCGTAAATCATGCGAAATCCCGGCCAATATGATGGCGCGATCGGATTCTATGCGTTGCAAATCGTCAGCCATTTGATTGAAACTACGATTAGCCTCGCCAATTTCAGTCGGACCTGTTTCCGGCAAACGTTCTGGTTGTTCACCTCTGGCGATGGCGCGGGTGGCAGCAGCAATGCGTGCCAATGGTTGATTGATTAATGCAGAAATAAACATCGCACCTAATAGCGATAACATCATTGCGGCAGTTGCCCATTGCAGCCATTGCACGCCGGAACTACGATCAACCCGGTCACGATCTAACATCAGCCAGTACTCATCGCCATCGATAGTAAAGCTGACCCAGAAGCCGCCAATATCGTTAACCTTGGACGAAAATTTGGTTTTTTCCCCCAGGCTGGCACGGACGTCGGCTTCCACTTCTGGCATGACGGCAGTGTCTGGCGGCGGTGCTACCTGATCATCTGCTTCCAGGGGATAAATCCGGATTCCTTCATTGCTGGCCAAATCAAACAGCAGCTCACGTCGTAAGTCTGGCGCGGAATGCGTTAATGCTGCGCGGGTAACTGTGATAATCGAGACAATTTGCGCCGCGAGTTGTTGCGCACGCGGACCACGCTCAACAATGCGAAAGCTCGCAACCCATGCCACCATACTGACGGAGATCAGGAACGCCATCAAAAAAAATGTGCGCCATAACAGGCCGCTTTTTAGCCAAGCGAGACGGTGAGTAGTGGTCATAAGGCATTAGCCAACAAAGCAGGGATCAACAGAGCTCTTTCGGAACCGGCTGCACTCATCAGGATTGCTGCGGTTTCGAAAGAAGTCAACAAAGCATCAACGTGGCTGTCCTTCTGGAATGAAGACATAACCAAGACCCCACACCGTTTGGATATACAAAGGATTGGCTGGATCAGGTTCGATCAATTTGCGTAACCGCGAAATTTGTACGTCAAGACTGCGATCAAAAACTTCATATTCCCGGCCGCGCGCTAATTCCATCAGTTTTTCACGTGACAGCGGTTGGCGTGCATGACGGGCAAATACTTTGAGCACCGAAAATTCACCGGTGGTCAACGGCACGGATTCGCCATTCTTCTTGAGTGAACGCGTGCCCAGGTCGAGAATAAATTGGCCAAATTCAAAAGACTGCGGTGTTTCTGACGGCGCACCAGGCAATTCATCAGGGCCTTTCCGGCGTAAGACCGCACCTATGCGGGCTAGCAGTTCGCGAGGATTGAATGGCTTGGGCAGATAATCATCGGCGCCCATTTCCAAGCCAACGATGCGATCGACATCTTCGCCCTTTGCCGTGAGCATGATAATCGGCGTCTGATCACCGGCGCCGCGTAAGCGGCGACAGATGGCAAGTCCATCTTCCCCAGGCAACATGAGATCGAGTACCAGCAGATCGTAGCGCTCGCGGATCCAGAGCTTATTCATGGCTTGCGCGTTCTCGGCAGTCACCACTTGAAAGCCTTGTTCCGTCAGATAACGACGTAACAGGTCGCGCAAGCGGATATCGTCATCGACCACCAAGATTTTATGTTGATGGGTGTTAGCGGTTTGGGCAGATGTATTTGTAGTATTCATATCGGCTATGGTAACGTTGAGTTCGAATCAAAAATATACCTGAAGGGCATGGATTACAAAGTGTTACACACTTTACTAAATACATCTTATGACAGAAAGGAGAGGGGCTTACACTGATCTGGTAGGAGTTAAATCTTAACTGCTATTCGGAGTTCACAGAAGAAATCCTTATGAATATGATGTTTCTTAAAATTGGTATTTGCTTGCTGTTTGCTGCTACCGCTGCTGAGGCATTTTCGCGGCAGGATGAGCAGCAAGTGCCGCGCTACTCACAGCCGCGTCAGTATGAGCCGCAGCGCGATCAGCGTGAGCAGCGCGATGCGGTGCGGGAGGTTAGCCGTGGGCAACAGTATAACCAGCAGAACAATCAACAGAATAATAATCAAAATAATTCGCATGGTCGCATGTCGGCCGATGAACGACGCGCATTGCGAGAGCAAATTAATGAGGCCGGGAAAGCGCTATATCCGCCACGTCGCCCATGATTTGTAGCTGAGTAATGTGAATAGTATGAAGAAGAGCCAATGATCAACTAAATATCATTGGCTTTTTTATTGGCGAAAAATAATGTAATGCCGTAAACCAGAAAGGGTCTGCAAGATTTCTCTTGCAGACCCTTCAAAACTGGTGCGGCTGGCAGGAATCGAACCCACGACCCCTTGGTTCGTAGCCAAGTACTCTATCCAGCTGAGCTACAGCCGCGAAAGAGCAGAATTATATAGGAGTTTTTATTTTTAGGGAGTTTTTTTCAACAGAATTTGCTGTTTAATTGCCGCTATCCTTATGCCGCAGTGCATATTGAGGACATATGGCGTTCAATATATTTAAAAACGACTGTTTTTGTTAAGACGCAAGAATTTAGCGGTTGTTAAGAGCACCCCGTAAACCAGAAAGGGTCTGCAAGATTTCTCTTGCAGACCCTCAGAAACTGGTGCGGCTGGCAGGAATCGAACCCACGACCCCTTGGTTCGTAGCCAAGTACTCTATCCAGCTGAGCTACAGCCGCGAAAAACGAGATTATAGCTGAGCTATGCGTATTTTGGAAGAGGGAATTGCGAATGAATCGCAATCCGACTCTAAATTCATCTTTATTAAGATATTTTATTGAATGCGCGTGGTGCTTTCAGTCGGCTTTCTATTTGTAAATAGCAGAATTTGCATATGTGCATGATGTTTGTGCCGGTGCTATAATCAAACAATAATCATTATCATTTACTCTGTTTGAAAGAGGCTAGAAGATGGGCGTAAAGACAAGTTTAAAAATGAATTTAAAAACGCATATTAAAAATGCAGCGTTGCTTGCAGTCGCCACTACCTGCTTTGCAAGTAGTGCTTGGGCAGCAGAATACCCAATTGGCAAGCCGCAAATTTTTAACGGCCTTGAAGTCAGCGCGGTATATTTGCAGCCGACCAAGATGGAGCCTGAAGGTATGATGCGCAAAGCAGAAGATTCGGACATGCATGTAGAAGCCGATATTCGCGCCGTCAAAAACAATCCGAATGGTTTTGCAGAGGGTGACTGGATGCCCGCTTTGATGATCTCTTATGAATTCACTAAAGCAGGCTCTACTAAAGTGATTAAAGGCGAGATGATGCCGATGGTTGCGAGTGACGGTCCGCATTATGGCGATAACGTCAAATTAGATGGCCCTGGAAAATACACTCTGAAGATGACGATCTTGCCCCCATCAATGAATACGCATGAACATTTTGGCCGTCATGTTGATAAAGAAACGGGTGTCGGCCCATGGTTTAAGCCTTTTGTTGTCACGAATGAATTTATTTTCGCTGGCGTTGGCAAAAAGGGTGGCTACTAATTAATACAGGCATAAGTAATGTCATGCAATGTGGGCGCCAAGTCTCCATTAATGATAGTGCGAATGATGATCATTTGAAGGTGCTGATGTATATTGGTACCTTCGTCTTTTCTCTGCATATTGACAAGCAGGAGTGGTATTGATGTCTTTGAATAAAATACGCAGCGGTTTCTCCGCTGGTTTACTTACTGCTTTGCTATTGCAGGCAACTGCATCGTTTGCTGCAGATTTGCCGACCTTCAAATTAGAAATGAAGGATGGCGTACTTAATCCCGCTCGAATTGAAGTACCTGCGGGCCAAAAAATCAAAATCACGGTCCACAACACTGGTACGTCGGCAGTTGAATTTGAAAGTGTGCAATTACGTAAAGAAAAAGTATTGGCGCCAGGCGCAGAGTCTTTCGTGGTGATTGCGCCGTTGTCACCGGGTGAATACAAATTTTTCGACGATTTTCATCAAAGCGCCAAGGGCGTGATTGTCGCCAAGTAAACCGCGCATTTGAATTATAAAATGCGTTGCAAAATAAGAACGGAGAGTAGCGATGGGACAGATTTTGTTCATCGTCTGGCGCGAAAGCGTTGAGGCTTTATTGGTTGTAGGTATTTTGTACGCCTGGTTAAAAAACGGCGGTGCTGATGCACGTCGCGGTTTACCTTATCTGTGGGCAGGGGTTGCCATCGGTGTGTTGGCGGCTATCGGTTTGGGCGCTGCATTATTAGGTTTCAGCGAGTTACTCTCCGGCGATGCCCAGGATTATTTCCAGATCGGTATGGTATTGGTCGCCGCAGTCTTGATCGTGCAGATGGTGTATTGGATGCGCAAGCACGGTCGCACCTTGAAGCGCGAAATGGAAACCTCGCTTAGCGCCAATTTACAAACGTCGAACTGGTGGGGCGTGACTATCCTGGCGGCGTTGGCGATTGCCCGCGAAGGCAGTGAGACTGTGATTTTCTTGTACGGCTTAGGCTTGGGTCAGCACGAAAGTACCGGCGGTTTCTTGCTGGCAGTAGTGCTTGGTTTTGCCCTGGCATTTTTGACGTTCTATCTGTTGCAACTGGGCGGCAAAATTTTCTCCTGGCGACGTTTTTTCCAAGTGACGGAAGTGCTTTTACTGTTCTTGGCTGCGGGTTTGCTGTTGACAGGCATTGAGCGCTTAATGTCTCTGGATATTATTCCGACATTGATCGATCCAGTATGGGATAGCTCTCGCTTGTTGGATGACACCTCACCAGTCGGTAATTTGATTGCCACGATGACAGGCTATCGTGCGCAACCGGCGTTGATGAGTTTGCTGGTATATGCAGCATATTGGCTGGTGGTGTGGCTCTTGTTGAGACGCGCAGCACCCAAAAAAGCGTCGGCCCAAATTAAGGCTGCGGCCTGACCTGTTTTAACTAATTCGTGAATATTGCATGAGTACTTGCGCTACCTCCGCAGCAACGTCACCAACTTCATCCACACGACTCGCCCGTACGGGTGAGTGGATGCGACTTCATGGCGGTTTGATACGCGGCATCCAGTGGTGCATTGTATTGCTCTACGCTTTTTTGATTCTAGTACCAATATTTTTGCCGTTGCCGGATGAGACGGCACATATCTGGTCTAACCTGACCTTGATCGCTCAGTTTGCTTTTTGGGGAATATGGTGGCCGTTTGTCCTGATCAGTATGGTGCTGATGGGGCGCGTGTGGTGCGGGGTATTATGCCCAGAAGGCGCACTGACTGAATTTGCTAGTCGCCATGGCCGGGCTAAAGCGATTCCACGCTGGATGCGCTGGGGAGGCTGGCCTTTCGTGGCGTTTGCGCTTACCACGATTTATGGTCAGATGGTGAGCGTCTATCAATATCCAAAAGCGGTGTTGCTGGTGTTGGGCGGCTCGACTGTTGGCGCGATGATCGTTGGTTATTTATATGGACGCGACAAACGGGTTTGGTGCAAATATTTGTGCCCGGTAAACGGCGTTTTCGGTTTGCTGGCAAAGCTGGCGCCATTTCATTACAAAGTCAACGAAGATGCCTGGCGTGCTTCCTATAAAACACCGCACATTCATGGCCAAAAAACTATTGCAATTAATTGTGCTCCGCTGGTGCCACTGCGCGCCATGACGGGTGCGGCTGATTGTCATATGTGTGGCCGTTGTAGCGGCCATCGCGATGCGATTGCGCTAACCTGGCGCTCGCCGACGGTGGAGATTGTGCAGCTTGGCCAGAAAAATAACAGCCTGTGGGAAAGTGCTTTAGCCTTGTATGGTTTGATGGGAATTGCGATCGGGGCGTTTCATTGGTCGGCCAGTCCTTGGTTCATCATGCTTAAACAAACCATTGCAACCTGGTTGATTGAGCGTGACATTATGTGGCCATTCGCTACCAATGCGCCTTGGTGGATATTTACCAATTATCCTGCGCAAAGCGATGTCTTCAGCTGGCTCGATGGTAGTTTGGTGGTTGGCTATATCTTGGCTACTGGTTTAGTGATGGGGACGACATTGTCGCTATTATTTGCACTCGGTACACGTCTTTTGGGGCCTTGGGATCGCCAACGATTTAATCATTTAGTGTTGGCTATGGTGCCTCTGGCAGGCTGCGGCGTATTCGTCGGATTATCGGCTACCACCGTGAGTTTATTGCGTGGCGAGCATCTGCCAGTGTTTTGGGCGAATGATGTTCGTGCGATGTTGTTGATAGCTACCAGCTTGTGGAGTGCGTGGCTGGCATGGGGCGTGGTCGGGCGTTATACACAGTCAATCGGTCGACGATTGGTGGCCATGGTGCCGATGATTGCAGCGTTGGGATTGGTAAATTTTGCCTGGTTGTTGATGTTTTGGATTTGGTAACCGTTAGTTGATGACACAAGTGAGTGAAAAAATGGCGTCCGATGGGCGCCATTTTGCTTTTTGCTTAATGCAGCTCCGGTGACTAATCGGCAATCTAAAACGAAGCGGAGTAGAATACGCAGCTCAGTATTTCTTTTCAGTTCACTTGCGCTGCTTCGCCATGACCCGTCCCCGTTTTCTACCCGATAATTTCACGCTGTTACTCGTTACCACTGTACTCATCGCAAGTTTCTTTCCTTGTAAAGGAGAAGTCGCAGAGGCATTTAGTTGGATCACGATGGTTTCGATTAGCTTGCTGTTCTTTTTGCACGGTGCGAAATTGTCGCGTGAGGCAGTGTTGGAAGGTGCGTTGCATTGGCGTTTGCATTTGACGGTATTGGCGTTTACTTTTGTGTTGTTTCCGTTGCTAGGTTTGGTGTTTAAGCCAGTCTTTTTGCCACTGGTGACACCCGATCTTTATCTTGGCATTTTGTTTTTATGCACTCTGCCTTCGACCGTGCAATCTTCCATTGCATTTACGTCGGTCGCGCGCGGCAATGTCCCTGCAGCGGTGTGCAGTGCTTCCGCGTCTAACCTGATTGGTATATTTTTGACCCCGCTGTTGGTCGGATTGATCGTGGTGACGCATAGTCAGCAGCATGGTGAGTTCGATGCTATTTTAAAAATCCTCTTGCAGTTATTACTTCCCTTTGTGGCTGGTCAAATCGCGCGACGTTGGATAGGCAAGTGGGTAGATAAGAATAAAAGCATGCTGAAAGTGGTTGATCAAGGTTCGATTTTATTAGTGGTCTACACAGCATTTAGCGAAGCCGTGGTGCGCGGTTTGTGGCAGCAGTTACCTGCACTTTCCTTGCTGGGATTGGTGCTGGTATTGATAGTTCTGTTATTTGCGATGTTGGCGATAGCGACCTTCATCAGTCGGCGTCTCGGATTTTCAAAGGCAGATGAAATTACGATGGTATTTTGTGGCTCGAAGAAAAGTTTAGCCAGCGGTATCCCGATGGCGAATGTTCTTTTTGCTGGTCATATAGTAGGTATGGTGGTATTGCCGCTAATGCTGTTTCACCAAATTCAATTGATGGTATGTGCTTTCCTGGCCCGACGTTATGCCTCTCGTCCTCGTACTGAGGAGGAGATTAAGCAGGGCACATTGGAAGAGTAATTTAGGCGAGCAGGCTGCGTTAGTAGCGTCACTTTCAGAAGTGAAAGTGACGCTCAGTGTCCAGTTTTATGGTGCCGGATTTGGTTGACGCGTATGAATTGCGTCTATCTCTTGCAAGATATCATCAGTGAGTGTGATGTTGATGCTATCAAGATTGCTTTGCAATTGCTGCAGTGTGGTGGCACCGATGATATTGCTCGTGACAAAGCCACGGCTGTTGACGAAAGCCAAAGCCATTTGTGCTGGGTCCAGACCATGCTTTTTAGCTAGCGCAACATAGTCACCAATCACGCGTTCGACTTGTGGATTGTTGTAACGTTGGAAGCGCTCGAATAACGACAAGCGCGCACCAACGGGCCGCGCACCGTTCAAGTATTTACCCGTTAACATGCCAAATGCTAACGGTGAATATGCCAGCAAACCTACCTGTTCACGATAAGAAAATTCAGAGTGACTGATTTCAAAAACACGGTTTAGCAGACTGTAGGGATTTTGAATCGTCGCTATTCGTGGCAAATTGAATTTTTCCGTGGCACGCAGGAATTGCGCCATGCCCCACGGTGTTTCATTTGAAATCCCGATGTGTCTTATTTTCCCTGCCTGAATGAAATCGGCGAGTATCGCCAATGTTTCCTCAATAGCTACGGTATCTTCATCAGCATGATGTGCATAATTCAACGTGCCAAAACAATTGACGCTACGATCCGGCCAATGCAATTGATATAAATCAACGTAATCGGTTTGTAGTCGCTCCAGGCTACCGTTTAATGCCTCCGTCAAACCTTTACGATCAAAGTTGTTGATGCCGCCACGCACATGGCGTGGATTATGTGGTTTGCGTGCCGGGCCGGTGGCTTTGGTGGCGACCATGACTCGTTCACGATTGCCTGGTTTTTTTAGCCAACTTCCGACATAACGCTCCGTCAATCCTTGGGTTTCTGCGCGAGGAGGGACTGGGTACATTTCAGCGGTGTCGATCAGGTTGACGCCATGTTCGAGCGCCATATCAATTTGCGCATGTGCGTCAGCTTCGGTATTTTGCTCACCCCATGTCATCGTGCCGAGTGTGATGAGGCTGACTTTCAGATTGCTTTGTCCTAGTTCGCGGTATTGCATGCTTTTTCCTTTGTTGCTATGTCTTTACAAAAAAATCTATGATTTATTTGTTTGAAATTTAACTCGCATGAAGTATATCGGGAACTGATGACGGTTGCTGACGACGCACTGTTCATCCATGGGTGGTTTGCGTTATTTGCTGGTTGATGCTGATGGCGTCTGTTGTGTATTCGTGAGGCTATCAACTTTGAAAAGCTCCGGGAATAAACGTATCCATAACACCACCACCGTAATCGTACCGATGCCGCCGATCACCACGGCCGGTATGGCACCAAACCAAGATGCAGTGACGCCGGACTCAAACTCGCCAAGCTGATTGGATGTGCCGATGAAAATGGAATTGACTGCGCTGACGCGGCCACGCATCGCATCCGGTGTTTCAAGTTGCACGAAAGTTGATCTCACCACTACGCTGATCATGTCTGATGCACCCAGCACGACTAATGCGGCAAGCGATAATATAAACGAGTGAGACAGCGCAAATACGATTGTCGCCAAGCCAAAAACAGCAATAGCAATAAACATGCTGCGGCCGACGCGCCGCTTCAGCGGGTAATGCGCCAGATAAATCGCAACGGACAAAGCGCCAACTGCAGGCGCTGAGCGCAGCAAGCCTAAACCGAGCGGTCCTGCCGATAAAATATCATGTGCAAAAATGGGAAGTAAAGCGGTCGCACCGCCAAGCAGTACCGCAAATAAATCGAGAGAAATCGCCCCTAAGATTGCCGGACGACTCTTGATGAAAGCGATGCCTGCGAAGACTGATTGCAACGTTGCCGGCTCGCGCTTCGGTAGCGCGCTTTCGATGCGAATTAAACTGATCAATAAGCTAGAAAGCAAAAATAACACGCTGCTACAAGTGTATACGGTGGCAGCGCCAGCAACGTAAATGAAGCCGCCAAGAGCGGGACCGATAATGACTGCCGTTTGCGTTGCCGATGCCGCCCAGGCAACGGCGCGCGATAACAAGTGGGCGGGAACCAAGCCTGGTACTAGTGCCTGTAATGTCGGTTTTTCAAATGCACGTGAAGCGCCGAGAATGAAAACAACAGCAAAAATCGCCTCCTTGGTGAGCCATCCTTGCATGCTGCCGACCGCCATGACAGCTGCGGCCAAGCCTTCGATGAATAAACAAATGCGTGCTATTTTGCGGCGATCAAAGCGATCTGCAACGTGACCGACAAGCAGCGCCAAAAACAGCGAAGGTATGAACTGCACCAATCCGACCATGCCAAGATCTAATGCACTGCCCGTCAATTGATACACTTGCCAGCCAACGGCGACGATTTGCATTTGACTGGCTATGGTAGAGGCAACGCGGGCATTCCAAAACAATAGGAACGGACGATGGCGTAATACGGAATCAGATTTTGGCGATATTTCAGCAGCGGGGAGTGGCATGTGTAAGGATAGCGCCTAAGATAAATTGGTAAGGAGTAAGGCTGTAATGTGTGTTCAACCCAGAATTTATAACAAAAAGTGATGTTTTTTCGGGTTATCTTAAAACAATGGAATAAGCGCAATGATTTTTTTGTTAAACCGGGATTGAGACAGAAAAATTTCAAAATAGTAATAATTAATGCCAGTTAGCGCCAGCCAAATGATGTATAAGCAACAAAATCACATAGGAAAAGTTGTTTTATGACCATTTTCATGGTTTTGCTACAATAATAATTGCCACTTGTAATGATTGTCAGCTATAAAGATAACAGAGCAAGAGATGAGCGGAATAACGGATGACATGCTTATTTTGGGTCAAATTGTGGAATAAGCAATATTTGTGCATTCTTCCAATGTGCATCGGCAATTTATCCGGTATAATGCAGCATCGTTTAAGATTCGAGCTAGTGGTGCAGTCTGTCTGTCATTCCTTTCTTGCTTCAAACGATCTAACGGGTGCAAGCCCAAATTAACTGAAATAGGAAATGCAATGGCAACTGGTATCGTAAAATGGTTCAATGATTCAAAAGGTTTTGGTTTTATCACTCCTGATGAAGGTGGTGAGGATTTGTTCGCGCATTTCTCAGCTATCAACTCAAGTGGTTTCAAATCACTGCAAGAGAACCAACGTGTTTCTTTCGAAGTAACTACTGGCCCTAAGGGCAAGCAAGCTTCGAACATTCAAGCTATCTAATTTCGTCAAGAAATTGTAAGAGCTGAATCAAGCATATAAAAAATCCCCGGTACGCCGGGGATTTTTTTCGTCTAATGCTTTTACGCTCAGTTGCTCTCGCTTTAGCTCTCGCTTTTATTCTATATAATTCGTCTATGTATATTGACTCTCATTGCCACATCAATTTTCCGGAGCTGGCTGTCAGGATGCCGGAGATTCTTGATAAGATGGCGCAAAATCGTGTGACGCATGCCTTATGCGTTTCCGTTGATTTGCCTGATTTCCCGCAAGTGCTGGCGCTGGCTGAAGCGTATCCGCACATCTATGCTTCCGTTGGAGTTCACCCGGATTATGAAGATACGCCAGAACCAACGGTCGAAGAGCTGATTGCGCTTTCCAATCACCCGAAAATTATCGCCATTGGCGAAACCGGGCTCGATTATTATCGTTTGCAAGGTGATTTGGAATGGCAGCGTGAGCGATTTCGTCGCCATATCCGCGCATCGCGTGCGACGGGAAAACCTTTGATTATTCACACCCGAGCGGCGTCTGAAGACACGATACGTATCATGCAAGAGGAAGGCGCGGGAACTGATGCTGGCGGCGCTGGCGGCGTCATGCACTGCTTTACTGAGTCTCTGGCCGTGGCGGAAGCGGCCACGAAAATGGGGTTTTATATTTCATTTTCTGGTATCGTCACTTTCAAGAGCGCCAAAGATTTACAGGCGGTCGCGCTTGCCGTTCCTCTAGAGCAAACCTTAATTGAAACTGACTCACCCTATCTGGCGCCGGTGCCGCACCGTGGAAAAATGAATGAGCCAGGATTAGTGAAGTATGTGGCTGAGTTTTTGGCAGATCTTAAAGGTGTGCCTGTGGCGCAAGTAGCTCAGCAAACGACGGATAATTTTTTTAAATTGTTTAACCTTCCTCAGGAGAAGATGGATGCGCATGTTTAATTTCACCAAAAAAATCGCCGCAAAATTAGCGCAAGCAAATCGTCCGCGCGGTCACCGTACTTTGCTATCGACTGTTCTGGGCGTCACTTTTGCGATGAGCATGGCTAGTTTGCCTGTACAAAGTCATGCAGCGCCAACTGATGAGTTCTTTAAATTAATTTCACTCGATGATTATCGCGGCATCCCAAAACTATTGGATGCAGGGTTAAATCCGAACGTTAAAGGTGGTGAGCGTGGCAATACTGGCTTGATTTTGGCCGTCCAGGAAAACTCCATGAAATCATTCAATGTACTTTTGGATGCCAAAGGAGTAGATCTTAATGCGCAGGCCACCAATGGTGACACAGCGTTGATGGTTGCATCGTATAAAAACAACGTGGAAGCAGTCAAAGCCCTGTTAGCCAAAGGCGCCGCAGTAAATAAAGCCGGTTGGGCGCCACTACATTACGCTGCCGCGGCAGGTAACGGCGAAATCGTGCAAATATTATTGAAGGCCGGCGCGCAGGTGAATGCACTTTCACCAAATAAAACAACGCCGCTGATGATGGCTGCACGTAGTGGTAAAACGGACACGATGGACTTGTTGGAAAAAGCAGGTGCCAACGCGACTCTCAAGAACGATGTCGGCATGAGTGCAATGGATTTTTACAAAAAATTTAAAGCACCGCCAAGTAAAGCAGATGGCATGCAGGGAAATTAAGAAACACGTGAGTCTGCTGAAAATAGCGTCATTAAATAATCAGCATAAATAGCTTGCATAGAACATAAATCAACCACGTTCATTGAACGTGGTTGATTTATTTGTGCGCTGTGCAGGTCGGGGTAGTCGGTAGACCTCGCATCAATATAACACCATGAAAAATACCTCCAGAGCATCAACGCAGACAAGCAGTGCACATGATTCGCAGCGTGCTTTAGTGACGTTGGGGAGTTTAATTTTATGTGCAGTCTTGAGCCTGATATTTGCTTCTGCAATGGGTTCGGTTGCTTTACCTTTCTCAGATTTATTACATGCTTTTGGTGAAGTGCTGGGAGGTCATCCCAGTTCGATGACAGCGACATTATTGGAATTACGTTTAGAGCGCGCTTTATCAGGCTTCGTTACGGGAGCAATGTTGTCGTTGGCCGGAGTGATGATGCAAGCGTTGTTACGCAATCCCTTGGCTGACCCTTATGTCCTCGGCGTTTCCGGTGGCGCAGCAGTGGGTGCGCTGGCCGCGATGTTGTTTTGTAGCGTCGCCTGGATGATTGACCTTGCAGCCTTTGCAGGAGCAATAACGGTGGCGTTCTTGTTGTTCGGCTTGGCTTACCGTGATTTGCGTAGCGGAATTTCAAGTAGTTATCCGGGGCAATTGTTATTGCTCACCGGCGTGATTGTCGCATCCGGTTGCGGTGCGTTGGTGACGTTGATGTTGACCATTGCTCCAGATGGTCGCTTGCGTAGCATGGTGTTTTGGCTGATGGGTGATTTATCGGGGGCGCAGTTGCGCTGGCTGCCATGGCTGGTACTCGGTGCAGCGATAATTTTTGCTTTACGTAAGGCACGGCATATCAACGTCATGGTGCTACATGCAGAAGTCGCCGCCACACTGGGAATTGAAGTTGGCTCACTCAAAAAAAGCCTGTTTTTTTGTTCGGCGTTATTAACGGCTTGCACAGTCAGTAGTGCCGGTGCCATTGGCTTTGTTGGCTTGATTGTGCCGCATGCCTGTCGTTTTGCTCTAGGACCGGATCACCGTTTGTTATTACCTTCTGCGACATTGGCTGGTGGTATTTTTCTTGTGTTAGCCGACACCTTGGCGCGTAGCATATTGGCCCCGCAGCAATTGCCGGTTGGTGTGATCACCGCGTTGATTGGTGTGCCAGCTTTTTTAATTCAGTTGCATCATATTCGGAAGAAATGAAAAAGGACTTACGCAGAACTGGGCTGTGTGGCATTTTTTCTCACGGTCTGATGATGCAGATCTCAGTGAAAGTTATGTTTGAGTGAACATTTTTTACGTTAATTTCCTTCTTTTTTGATCCCGCCTTTTCTGAGAAAAAATGCCACACACAGCCCAGTTCTGCGTAAGTCATTAAAAAGTGAGGATGGCTAAATGAAAGCAGACAGGCACGCATGACAACGCTACTACAAACATTTGATTTACAACTGCGTATTCGTGATCACCATCGCGACCGCAAATTGGTTGATGGATTGAATTGGAAAATTCAATCTGGAGAGTGCTGGTGCGTGATCGGTCGCAATGGTGCTGGCAAAAGCACATTAGTGCGTAGTCTGGCTGGATTGCGCGCAGTCGACGGCGGAGAAATACGTATCAACGATAAGCCTTTGTCCAGTTGCTCGCTACAAGAATTGGCGCGTGCAAGGGCATATTTATCGCAAAGCAGTATTGATGCTTTTGGTTATCGCGTGATCGAAACCGTATTGGCTGCGAGGCATCCTTATCATGACGGTCAGTATTGGGAATCCACCGCAGATTATGAAAAGGCTTACCAAGCGTTGGAGATGTTGGATGTCGCTGCATTGGCGGATCGCGATGTACGTACCTTATCTGGCGGTGAGCGGCAACGTGTCGCGATTGCCGCGGTATTGGCGCAAGAGACCCCGCTGTTGTTGCTGGATGAGCCAGCCAATGCCTTAGATGTGGGCCACCAAGTCAGTGTGATGCAATTGCTGGATAAGTTAAGACAGGTAACCCATTCAGATACACCAGATATGCCAAACAAAGCGATCGTCATGGTAAGTCACGATTTGAACCTGACACGTAGCGTCGCCACGCATGCGCTGTTGTTGATGGGCGATGGTGCGTGGCAAGCCGGTTCAATTGCTGAAGTAATGACCGCACCGTTGCTCAGTCATTGTCTTGGACATCAGATTGAGGTAATACAGCATGGTGATCGGCAGATTTTTATGCCACGTGAAAAAGCGTAAAAAATCCCGATAAACTTATCGTTGCGCCACATCTTTCCGTATCCGCATAAACGTTGCATGTCGGGGTATCGCACGCGCTGTCATGCCGCGATAACGATAAGTTACCCAACTGCCGATAACGGGCGGTGAATGTCTATCTTTATCATTGAAACCAGAGCCAATGCGAAAGCGCTGACCATCCTCTGTTTCAACCAGCAATGCCCCCATCATGCCGTGATATTTGCCTTTGCCAGGAATGATGGCAATGATTTTTGCTTCGGCATCTGTATGCGGTTTTATTTTGAGTAAATCATCGCTACGTACCCCGCGATAGTATGAGTCGCCACGATGCAGAGCCAGACCTTCACCGCCCAGTTTGATAACTTGTGCGAGCATGCTGTCCAGGCTTTTCTGATCACTCACTTTGGTTTGTGTAACGTACACAACCCATGGTTTTGCCAGCTTATGGATGAGATCTTTTAAAACGCGAATGCGTTCATCGAATGTGCCTGGATAGGCTGGCACGTCGAATACCATGAAATGCATCCTGCGCCATGCTGCATCGTCCGGGGTTTGTTGACGCACGGTGGAAACCGCTTGTTCAAATTGTTCGTGCGCGACCCAAAGCTCGCCATCCATGGCAGTTTTCGGCCAGTTAGCGGTAAACCATGCAGGTGCGTGCACTGGCTCGCCGCCACGGGTCCATAATGCTTGCCCATCCCAATAGCCTCGTACGCCATCGTATTTTTCACTGACCCAATAATCTGCAAGACGGACGCCTGGATGATAGGGATTGGCCAGCATCAATGGAGGCCGCACGTTTTTGGCAAATGTTCGTGGTGAAGGTGTCAAAAAGCAACTGGCGATGAGTACTGACAAACCCAATTTTTTGAAGGGGGATAGTTTCTGCATATTTGCGCCTCTGATAAAAATTATCTTGTAAAAAGATTATCAGTAATTTTGTTATATAAGGCGCAAATGCAGACATGAATAAGTGAAAGCGTAAGGCGAGAGAGATTGTCGTCATCGTTCTTAGGTGCTAAAATTGCGCCTTCCTTAGGGGAGTAGCCTGCTTTGTCAGTCAATAAATGACAAAGAGCGCATGTCAACATACTTGGCACTTTTTGCCATGGCATGCGCAACCATCTGGTTTGATTGGTTGGCAAGACCTTTGGTACATCACTTTACCCAGCCGGGCAAAGGTGTTGTGCCATTCGTCATTGCCCGGCTCCCAGGATGTCACCATGTTTCAGTCGTCTCATTTTTCTTTACGCTTCATTTCCTTATTTGTTTTTATTTCTGTTGTTCCTCAATCAGGAGCGTTCGCATGATATTGACGATTGCCTTGTTGCTTGGCTCAGCAATAGTCATCTATCTTTCCTGCGAATACTTCGTCAATAGCATTGAATGGGTCGGGCGGCGCCTGGGAATTGCGCAAAGCGCTGTCGGTACGGTACTGGCGGCTTTTGGGACTGCGTTGCCTGAAACGGTGGTGACTTTTGTCGCCGTGGTATTTGGCCGTGATGCCGCCCATAAAGATATTGGCGTTGGTGCTGCGCTTGGTGGGCCGTTGGCGCTGGGGACGATCGCCTATGCGGTAGTCGGTTTGATGTTTATCTTGAACCGGAAAAAATTAGGCAATATTTTGCTTTCGGCTGCAGATGGCGCACGTTTGAGTCGTGATCAAGCCTGGTTCATGGGGATATTTATTCTCAAAATCAGTCTTGGCCTGGTCGCATTTGCGATTAAGCCGTGGCTGGGGATTTTATTTTTACTCGCCTATGGTGCTTACATCTGGGGTGAAATGCGCAAGGAAGATCATGCTGATACCGAAATACATGATCTCGAACCTTTAAAATTTCGGCCACACGACGAACAACCGAGTCTGGCATGGGCAGTACTCCAAACGTTAGTAGCGTTAGTGGTCATTTTTATTAGTTCGCAATTGTTCGTCTCCCAGCTAGGCGCAATGGCGCCGTGGCTTGGCATTTCGCCGCATCTGGTCGCTTTGTTGCTGAGTCCAATTGCGACTGAATTGCCAGAAATACTCAATGCCGTGATTTGGGTGCGTCAGGGCAAACAAACGTTGGCACTCAGCAATATCAGCGGCGCGATGATGATACAAGCGACTATTCCAACCGCATTGGTATTGATTTTCACGCCGTGGATGTTGGACGGTGCGTTGATTTGGGCTGGCGTCGTCACCATGCTGTCGATTGCTGGCTTATACCTGTTGTTACGCAAAGGGATGTTAACCGGTGGGCGATTGGCTTGTTTTGGTATTTTGTATCTGGTGTTTGCGGGTGGGTTAATGCTGATAGGCGTGCATTGATTTACGCTGGCAATGCCGGGTTCTAGGTTCTTGAGCCCAGCATAATCACTGTCGCACCGGCCAATGCCAAAGCGACGCCGATCAGATCGGTTGCGCGTGGTGTAATTCCATCCACGCGCCATAACCAGAAAATCGCAGTGGCAATATACACCGCGCCGTACGCCGCATAAACCCGACCACTGGCGTTGGGATGTAAAGTCAGCAGCCATACAAATAACGAGAGACTGATTGCCGCTGGTAATAGCAACCAGGCCGATCCTTTGCCGCTGATCCAGAGTAAAGGCAGGTAGCAGCCGACTATTTCTGCAATGGCGGTGAGGATAAACAAGACTAGTGTTTTTGCGAGTGAAAGCCAGAGCATGGTGATTGCAATAATTTTAATGAAAATAGACAGATACGCCGTAATTTAGCGCTACATTTTGAACGTCAATAGTAAAACTACAATCTATATTGCATAAACTATCAGTGTTTGCTTAGCTTGATACAATTCATTACATATTTCCAATTAACAATAATGGTAATGAGAGGTATTCTTATTCAATGTTGTTTCCTTGAGTCAATTCAATCAATGCGGTTGGTTTTGTCGGAAGCAACTGTTTATAGAGACATTGTTAGATAGCCAAGCGACTTGCCATAAACAATGACTGAAAAATTAAAAATCTCAGTGTATAAGGCAGTTTCAACATGCATAACAACAATGCGCGCATAGACCATCAAGCGCCAGTACTGCAGCCCAAGCGGATGCAACGTAATCTTTCACGTCGATTTTTTCGCAAGGCCAGTTGTGCAGCCGTGACTACCGTGCTGCTATCGGCATTGAGCAATGTGTATGCGGCACCGCCGCCGATTTCGATTCCTGCCAGCGGTGATTTGTCGGGAGCTTCATCAGGCGGCTTATTTGGATTTATGGACGGCATTGATCGCAGTAGTACATTGCTAGGCGATATGTGGGGTTTTCGGTCAGCATTGAGTCGCTACGGTATTTCATTTGGCTTGCAAGAGACCAGCGAATATCTGGGGAATACCACAGGTGGTACCAAAACCGGCTTTGTTTATGATGGCCTGACGCAGGCTGTCATGCAATTGAATACGCAACGCGCTTTTGGCCATTATGGCGGTTTGTTTAATGTCAGTGCATTGCAAATTCATGGCAATAGTTTAAGTGCTGAAAATCTGCAAACCTTGCAAACGGCCAGCGGCATTGAAGCTGATCGGGCGACGCGTTTATGGGAACTGTGGTACGACCAGAAATTCCTCGAAGAAGACCGTCTGGACATCAAGGTCGGACAGCAAAGTATTGATCAGGAATTTATGGTCAGTAGCAATGCGCTGATGTTCGTCAACACCATGTTTGGTTGGCCTATGTTGCCATCAGCAGATATGCCGGGCGGTGGCCCAGCGTACCCACTGTCCGCAGTTGGTGCGCGCTTTAGTGCTCGTCCAGTTGATGGTATTACGATACTGGCTGGTGTGTTCAATGGCAGTCCTTCATCGAATACCAGTGGTGATTCGCAATTAAATAATCCGCATGGCCTCAACTTCCCGGTAGGCAAGGGAACATTGTCGATTATGGAAGTGCAGTTTTCTTATCCTGCTGTCGGAAGTATGGTCGAGCCTGGCGCATCGCCGCCGCTGGGGTGGACTTACCGCATAGGCGCATGGTATGACAGCGAACAGTTCGGAGATCAGGCATGGGATGAAAATGGCTTGTCTCTGGCGAATCCTGGCAGTGACGGCCAGCCGCAGCTTCATCATGGCAATTATGCTTTCTACGCGGTCGGCGATCACTTAGTCTGGCGCGACCCGATTGATCCAAATCGCACTATTGCTTTATTTGCGCGTGTCATGGGCACACCACTGAAGGACCGTAATCTGATTGATGCCAGCGTGAACGCCGGTATGGTATTTCACAGCCCATTCCGTTATCGCACCGATGATACCTTTGGCCTTGGCGTCGGCTATGCGCATGTGAGCAAACAAGCGGCGGCTTTAGATAGCGCAACTAATTTTTACAACGGTACTACGAGTCCAATTCGCAGTAGTGAAAAATTCGTAGAAGCAACTTATCAATATCAGGTTCGACCGTGGCTGCAGTTGCAACCGGATCTGCAGTATGTATTTAATCCGGGTGCTGGCATCGCCAATCCCGATGATCCATCGCACAGAGTTAAAAATGAACTGGTACTCGGCTTGCGCACCAATATTGCATTTTGATAGAGATATTTATGAAAACTCCTGATTTACAAAGCTACGCGCAAAAAGCACGCCATCAGCGGGGCGTAAAATTATTTGCTCTGCTCGGGTTGGCTTCGGCTTTGCTGGCACCGATGGCATCAGCTAGCGCCGATGAGCCGAGAGGCATGTTAGAAACGATTCATCATCACAAGATGCTGGCGTCGACCATACCGGATAATGGCGACGTCAATCCGTACGCAGTGGTGGTTGCGCCGGTGACGATTGGTTCGATCGAACAAGGCGATGTGCTGGTCGATAACTTCAACAATATTTCGAACTTGCAGGGAACTGGCACGACTATCGTCAACTATCGTCCCAGCACCAAACAAACCAAGCTATTTGCGCAAGTGCCGCAAAACCTCAAAGACTGTCCCGGTGGTGTCGGCTTGACGACTGCAATGACGATGTTGAAAAGCGGTTGGGTGATTGTCGGCAGTACTCCTAGCACCGATGGCACGACGCGTACAAAAGGCGATGGCTGCTTGTTGGTTTTTGATGCAACCGGCAAGCACGTTGCAACCTGGGCTGGCCCGACCATTAACGGCCCGTGGGGCAATATGGTGACGGTTGATCATGGTGACAGTGCCACGCTATTCATCAGCATGGCGGGTTTCAATATCCCCGGCCCAGAGGTGGTTGATCCTGTTACTCATTACCCAGTCACGGTGCGCGAAGCGACCGTATTGCGACTTGAGGTGACGATACCCGAAGGTAAGCCACCAGTCCTGCAAAGCCAGACTGTGATCGGTAGCGGTTTTGCGCAACGTGCGGATAAGGATAATTTCTTGTTCGGCCCAACTGGTTTGGCGCTCGGCCCTGATGATACTTTGTATGTTACTGATGGTCTGGATAACGAAATTAGCGCAATTGCCGATGCCAGCACCCGTACCACTAGTGCCAAAACCGGGAAAACGGTGACTAAGGATGGCTTGCTCGGCTGGCCTTTGGCAATGGTGATGACACCTGCAGGGCATCTGTTGGTGGCGAACGGGAAAAATGGTCAGGCAGTTGAAGTCGATCCAGTTTCTGGTAAACAGATTTATGCGCATTGGCTAGATCCTAATCAAGCGCAATCGCCACCCGGCAACGGTGATTTGTTTGGGCTTGCATTAACGCCGGACAATAAAGGCTTCTATTACGTAGAGGATGATGTGAACGCTTTAGTAGTGGGTACGCCGTGAGCGACCAGAAAAAACAGAGTATGGGACGGCGTCATTTTTTGACGCGCACTGCATTGGCTGCGGCGGCAGCGCCAGTGGCATTAAACGCATTTGCTGCGTCATCAAATAGTGCTGCAAATGCGAAGAATGCTGATAATGCCGCACAGCCAGCAACGGAGCCTTTCTGGGGCAAACACCAAGGCGGCATAACAACGACTATGCAAAGCCATAGCTACTTTATGGCATTTGATTTGACGACAACCAAGCGTGAAGATGTGATTGCGTTGTTACGTGCCTGGACAGATGCTGCAGCAAGCATGACGCATGGTCCGACAACTTATCCTGCGCATCCTGATGCTGAACAAATTCCTGAGGATTCAGGTTCTAGTCTGGATCTGCAGGCTGCACGCTTGACGATTACTTTTGGTTTTGGACCGGGCTTGTTCGAAAAAGATGGTGTAGATCGTTACGGACTAGCCAAAAAACGTCCGACGGCGTTGGCAGATTTGCCGCGCTTTACCGGGGACCAACTGGTTGCTCAGCGAACTGGTGGCGATTTGTCGGTGCAAGCATGTGCTGATGATCCGCAGGTAGCAGAGCATGCCGTGCGACGTTTGGTCGCGCTGGCTTATGGTGTTGCCGATATCCGCTGGGCCCAAAACGGTTTTTCAGGCAGTTTCAAAGCAGGTGAAACACCGCGCAATCAAATGGGCTTTAAAGACGGTACCATGAACATTTCGACCAAAGATGCCAAAACGATGAATGAGTTCGTTTGGGTTGGCGATGAAGGTCCAGACTGGATGCGCGACGGTAGTTATATGGTGATACGTCCGATTCGGATCGCGCTGGAACATTGGGATCGCATGAAATTGGGATTTCAAGAAGCGACGGTGGGGCGGCATAAGTATTCTGGTGCACCGATCGGTAAGGAGCATGAATTCGATGCTCTCGACCTTGATGCAAATGATAAGGATGGTAATCCGCTGATCGCCGAAAATTCGCATGCGCGTATGGCTGCTCCGGCGAGTAATGATGGCGCACAAATTTTGCGTAGAGCTTACTCCTACGATAATGGCGTAAGTCAGATCGCCGAGCGCTGGCCGCCTTGGCGTCAAGCCATGACTTTCGATGCAGGTTTGTTATTTCAATGTTACCAACGTGATCCAAGAACTGGCTTCACGAAAATGTTTGAGAAAATGGCCAAGTTCGACATGCTCAATCAATTCACCACACATCTTGGCAGCGGCTTGTTTGCTTGTCCTCATGGTGCAAAGCCGGGTGAGTATATTGGGCAACAGTTGTTTGCTTAAATGACGTTGTTGATCGTTCTTCCGCTTAAATAATCCCGCATAAATATTTATGCGGAATTACTTATGGGAGAGCGATCAAGTCGATAGCGATATTCATCGCTATGTTCGCCTTTAAAAAAATCTGCCTGTGGCAGAAATTCAACTTGCGTGAATCCGACTGCTTCGACCAGCGACGTTGAAGCAATATTGCGCGTATCAATCAGCGCCTCTGCTGCGCTCAAATCGTAATGTGCAAAAAGGTGATCCAACATGGATGTGAGCGCTTCTTTGGCATATCCATGACGCCAAAATTCCTGAAAAACAGTGTAGGCAACCAAGGCAGTTTTCTCTTGCAAGCATACTGTTGCTTGTACAAAGCCGATGCACGGCGTTTTATCACTACCGATGCTACCTTTTAAGCGCACGATCCAATTGAGCCAGGCTTCTGATCCATCTGGAGAGCGACGACTTTCTTGTCTGGTGTAGCGCAGCCGGAGCGCCACCAGATTCTGTGGCACATCGGAGGGGATATAGGTATACAGCGCGGGGTTTTGAAGATGAAGAAACATCTCATCTGCATGAGATGTTACCTGGGGTTCTAACAGAAGACGTACTGAGGATAATCCTGGCTGCATATCATGCTGTTAAAAGTGCAATTTCACCACTTCGCCAAATGCGTCTTCAGCGGACATGCCGTTTTGCATCAGCAGTGTAATTTTGTCTGAGTATTCACCGATTTCATCCGGCAGCGTATGGCGATTATTTTTAAAATATTCGTACTTCGCTGCGTTCACGAGATCTTGTGCTTTGGCTGCCGCAGTGCGTCTTACACCGCCAATAGCAGTAACGCGACCAGTGCGAGCAACGCTGGCTTTAGTAGCAACACCTGATTTTGCCGCTTTAATTTGCTCTAACGAGAAAATAGCCGTTGCATTGCTGCCAACGAATTCATGTTCTTTCGGGTGCAACAAATGATTGTTACTGTCGAAGGCCATGCATTTATTGGTGCTATTAATGACTTGATAGTGTGGGCGTAAACCGGTGCCGCTTAATGCAAATTGCACGCGATCCCCATATTCCACCATTTTTTCAATGACATTGTCGATATAACCACTTGTCAACGTTTCTATCTTGCCATTCCAGCGCTTGTTTCTTGTCGTGTTCAAAATACATTATCCAATCATCATGATTAAAACCAGCCACGTTATGTCTAGATTATTAAGTACGCCGCAAAAGTTGCTTAGGCTAGACGCCCCGACGCAGGCAGTACGATCGTACGACTAGGGGGGCAACAGCGTATAAACTGCTTTTTTGACATACTTAACGTGGCGGTGGTCTGTGGCGACGCTCAATTCGCCGGTCAAACTTACCCTCTATTATCCCCTGTTAGGGTTGGGCATGAATGAAATGAGGTAAATATTTTTTTAGATGGAAATTTGATGCCAGATTGAAACCTGGCTGTGGAGGTTGGGATGTATTGTGTTCGTGTTGGAGGAAAAATCCACCGCGTTCGCAATACACCCCTTTACATTCACCGGTTGGCCGGTAATCAGTAATGATCTAATCGCCGGAGATGAGCTGAAATTCCCGTAAAAGTGCACCTATCTGGGTGCTGTCTAGCTTCTTCATCAGCAGGCTGCGCAGGAACGCGGGGCCGGGAATGTCGATCTCCTTGCCATCGCGCAAGCGACCAGTTGCAGCCAGCAGCGAGCGTATGTCATAGGTGGAGTTGAACACTTCGGGTATGCCGCGCTCGATGTTCAGCAGTGTGTAGACGGCTTCCATTGGCGTGCGAACTGAATATTCAGTAGTGAAGATACAGTCGCGCTCCTTAGATTCGGCGAACTGCCCGATGAAGGCAAAGTTGACAGCGTCCTTGGGCACGACGTCCGGCCGGTCACCAGCCTGACGCGGCATGAAAAATGCCGTGATGTACGGCATCATCACCGGCACGGTCTTTGCGCCGGTTGCCGCCAACGTTGGAATGTCCTCAACCGGCACGCCCATGTGATAGAGCCATTCTTGAGTGATTTCTTCGCCGGTGCAATCCTGCATGGATTTTTTCACGTAATCGCCGGGTGTGTCCACGAACAGTGCATAGACCCACACCACGATCTGATCTTTCGGCTGCTGCTTGAAATGCGGTTGTCTGTTTACCGTCCAGCTGAGCAACCAACTGGAATCTTTGGCGGTCACGATGCCGCCGGTGACAACTTTACCGCTGAACGGATCGCGCTTGGCAATCTTCTGGATATATTGCGGAATTCGCCCGTCGAGCGTGGTCACGGTCGCCGACTCCCACTTGGTTTCAGGGATATGTGCGCCGAACACATCGGGACGACCGAATGCCGGATCCTTCGCGGCGATACGCCTCCATAGATCCCAGGCTGGAGCAGGGCCTTCGTTGAGTTTGGCAGGGGTTTGATGGTCGCCGTTGTCTGAATTTTCGGTGAGCGAGCCTATCGTCATGAACACCAGATCCTCGGGGCCAAGATCAACTCCGCCAGCGACGCCGTTTTTTATCCAATGGATATGGGTAGCCTGTTTGCGCCCTGGCTTTATGTCGAAATCGACGTCTGTGACTTCGGTGCCATATTGGAACATCACGCCCCGTTCCTGTAGCCAATTGACTAGCGGCAACACCAGCGATTCGTATTGGTTGTACTTGGTGAACTTCAGTGCGGAGAAATCTGGCAGGCCGCCGATGTGGTGGATGAAGCGGTGCAGGTACAGTTTCATTTCCAGTGCAGAGTGCCATTCCTCGAAGGCGAACATGGTCCGCCAGTACAGCCAGAAATTGCTATCGAGGAAATCTTGTCCAAGCACCTCGTTGATACGTTTATTCTCCATCTCTTCGCGCGTGGCAAGAAAGAGTTTGATGATTTCCTTTTGAGCCTGTTCGCTTAAAGTGAACAGGCCGTCGGTGTGAGCGTCCTCGCCCTGTTTCATCGTAGCGCGCTGCAGTGAATAGTTCGGGTCGTCTTTATTGAGCCAGTAAAACTCGTCCAGTACGCTGGCACCTTCGATTTCGAGCGAAGGAATCGACCGGTACAGATCCCATAGGCACTCGAAGTGATCTTCCATCTCGCGGCCACCGCGAATCACGAAGCCCTTCTCCGGTTCCTTGAGCCCATCAAGCGCACCACCGGGAAGCTTGAGTTGTTCCAAGATGGTGATCCTGTTGCCCGGCATATGCCCATCGCGAATCAGGAACGCGGCACCCGACAGGGCGGCTAGTCCGGAGCCGACGAACCAGGCTCTCTTTTCCTCTACGCCTTTGGGCTTGCGTGGTCGGGCGAATGCTTCGTAGTTGCCGCTGCTGTAGTACATATTGTTGTCCTTTATCGATGGTTTCCAATGTGTGACCGGCATTGCCTGTATAGCATACAAAAACAGAAAACAAAAAGCCCACATTTATGTGAGCTTTTTTTGTGAGGGGAGGCTGGAATTTTCTAACAAGCCACGTACGCGCAAGTATCTGTGTTTCATCCTGATACGCATCAGTTCAATTCCAGTTGTCGATCTTGACGTCGTTCGGAAAGGGGGCGCCCTTACCGGTTTCGACAAATGACTTCAAACTCAGCATAAACACACCCCATTTGGTACTGCAATGGTGCATGAACTCCACAGCTTCCTTCCAGCCTGTGTGTCTGAAAAGGATGATCGTAAAGTCATCCTCTTTCTTGAGATCGAAACTGATCTTCGTACCTATCCATTCATCCGGCCCTTCGACCACCTGCCATAGCACGCGGCCGGCAGGATCAAGTTCAAGAACCTTCATGTCGAAACCAGCGCTGCCAAAGCGGAATCTGATCACTTTGCCGATCTGACTTTCGCCCTGTGTATCGGTGGTCCACCAGGCGCGAAGGCCATCAAGCGTGCTCAATGCTTTGTAGGTATCGTCCAGCGACGATTTGATTCCGACTCTGTGTAGAATATCTGCCATGGCAATTACTCCTTCTCGTTGTTGACTCCTGTATGCGTTTCTAAATCGACCAAGTCTTTGCTCGCATTGGCGTAGCCGCGACTTGGTGCTCATGCATCGAGACGTTGCTCCCCGATGCAAATCACCCGGTCTTCATAGGCGCGCCGGTCTCGCGCGACGTACGCGCAGATATCACATCACCCCCCTGCGCAAAGATATCGTCCAGTGCACACCAGGACGAGCCTCTCGGTTGCGTTATTCCTGATCGCCAGCGATAACACCAATTTGCGGAACAACCTTCTTCCAGCCTTCGCTCATATTCTGGAAAGCAGTATCGTTCTTCGGCATGACGAAGCCGGAATGGACCATGCGAATGCGTGTTCCGCCTCCAACTTTGGAAAGGCTCCACGTGACGATGGTTTCCAGCCGTGAGCCGTATCCGACATTCCCCTCATCCCCGCTTACCCAGGAATATACGAGGCGTTCGTTTGGCACTACTTCCAGCACTTGACAGCGAATCATGCCATCCCACGCGCCAGCTGGTGTCGTTTGAAACGTGAAGTGCTTGCCTTTCAAAGGCGCAAAGCCTTCTGGTACCATTATCCAGCGGCTGATCAGTTCATTGTCTGTCAACGTTTTCCAGATCGTCTCCGGCGTATGCGGGAAGACTTCGTCAACCACTATATCTTGCGTGTCGGACTTCAAAACGGCGTTGTTCATGGATCAATCTCCTTCAGGATGGTTCTGAGGTTGACGAACCGCTCACGCCAAAATATGCCGTAGTGGCTCATCCAATCGACTAGAGGTTCGAGACCCTCAGGCTGGGCGCGATAATAAACGTTCCGGCCTTCGGGACGCTCGGCGATCAAGCCGGCTTGCTTCAACGACTTAAGATGTTGTGAAATGGCGCCCTGTGTCACGCCGCTCCCCCGTGTCAACTCGACCACGGTAATTTCTTTGGAATTCACGATACGCTCGAACAAGGCTCTCCGGGTTGGATCAGCCAGTGTCCGCATGATCGCGTTGATGTCAGTAGTTTCAGTCATTTACTACACATTAGTACACGCTAATGCATTAGTCAAGGCTAATTTATTGCGAGGAATTTAGTGCTTTTTCTAATCTACATTTACTTATTCGCAACAGGCTTACCCTCAGGCAGATAACCGTCATTAAGTGTCTTGAGGAACGCAACAACATCCTTGATCTCATCATCCGTCAGCGCGGGCGGTACGCCGGGTTTGCTGTCGAATGGCGCATCGGTCACATCCACATTGGCGTGATATTTCACCGGCAAATCGTCATACTTGTTGAGCTTGCCGTTTTTGCCGCGTGGGTACCATTTTTCCGGTTTGGTTTCGCGCTCCATGTAAAAATGCACGACGTCTTCCAGCGAATGAAACACACCATTGTGAAAATACACCTGACGGGTGGCGACGTTGCGTAACGTCGGCGTTTTAAAGTAGCCACAATAATTCGTTTGTTTGGCCGCATCCTTGCGCAACGGGCCGCACATGCCAAGATCAAAATATTTTGGGTCGCGGTTGGCTAAAATGGCCTTGTTACGTGGCGCCCCGAGCGCCTCAAATTGATAGTCGGTGAACGCTGGCGGGAACTGACCGTCGCGTGACGGCTTTTCAATATGGCAGGTTGCGCAATTCCCCTTTTTCGGATCTTTGAATAGCGTGAGCCCGCGCATTTCCTGTGGACTCAACTCCACCTTCTTTGCCAGGTAGTAGTCATATTTACTATCATAAGGATGGAAGCTACGATCTTCTTTCTGATAAAGAGCCAACGCATAATAAGCTTCGCCGAGCGCAAGATTCGATGAGGTGAATACAGCCGGACCAAACAATTTCAGCATATCGCTGGCGTAAGGCGCTGCCTTGAGTTTAGCCAGTAGCTCGGTGGTGCTCTTGTTTGCCATTTCATTTGCGGCAAGCAAAGGACCGCCGGCTTGGTCCGTCAGATTCGTTGCCCGGCCATCCCAATCGAAGCCACCTTGAGGAACGACTGCCTGTACTGCCGCTGCTGATTGCAGGGTTGCCTTCGCAACTATCGGGGCTGTAGCAGCAGCGGCCACTTTGGCATTTTCCGCTGCGGTGGCGACCTTGTCTTCTTCATCGGGCTGGGTGTCAGGCCCGATAGAAAATGCAGGCGCATGTTCGTGATAGCGCAAC
Source organism: Glaciimonas soli (assembly GCF_009497155.1). Taxonomy (GTDB): domain Bacteria; phylum Pseudomonadota; class Gammaproteobacteria; order Burkholderiales; family Burkholderiaceae_D; genus Glaciimonas; species Glaciimonas soli. The sequence continues at coordinate 873,769 of NZ_WINI01000001.1, read as the reverse complement.
GATGGCACCGCGCGTCCGCCCTGATTTTGCAGACTCATGCCGCCGAGTTGTACGGCAAGATCGTTCGCTGGCGCATGCGCGTTATTCGGATTGTGGCAAGACGCGCACGAGAGTTTTCCGGATCCGGATAACGATGTATCGAAGAAGATTTTCTTTCCTACTTCCGCGACCGCACTCAATGGAACAACCGGCGCATTCAAGCGCGCGAGCGCTGCCGCTTGCACACTTGGCACAGGCATGGATGCCGCAGTTAGGCTTGCGATTGGCGGAGTCGCCGGTATGGCAGGCGCTTTTACCTTGTCCTGAGGATCACACGCACTCAAGAAAAACGTTAGCGTTACAAGCGCAAGAACTGTTGTGCGTGGAGAAGTTGACGTGGCAAAGACAGAGCGCAGCTGAAACCTGATATTCATAAAGACTCTAAGACCTGTAGCGGTGAAATTTCCAGCGCAGTGACAACGCAGAGGAGCGCAGTTGCGCATCTAAAAAATAATAACCCGCCACAATAACGTTGAATTATTTCATCTTGATGAAATGGGGGGCTTTGCAATCAGAAGCGACGAATCAGATGATGAATCCAACAGAACATCATGCTGTAAAGCCGTCATCATGCGGTAATAAGTCGCCCTTACAATCCAGCTCCGAATGTTTCTCAGTGGCATCAGCCCTGCGTCATTTTGTGACTGTCGAGTGGTATCCGGCAAGTGACATTCCAACAAATATTGGTGTGATAGGAAGCGCATGGCACGCCAATAAATTATCGTGTTTGATCAAGGGCAAAGAGTAAAAAGAGGCGAACTGTCTGTGTCAGCGAATGGGGTTCTTATTGCGATGCGACTTTGTCGCGACCTAATTCAGATCGAACGAGAGATACAAGAAGTAAGCCGAAAACAGTATTACTCACTAAGAAAACTAACTAGAGGAATCAATGAAACTGTACTCAACATTTGCAGAGCGTGGCTTTGCGAAACCGACGCTGACTGTGGCAGTTGCAGCCGCTTTACTGCTAGGCGGATGTAACTCCGGCGGCTCGTCATCATCATCGGCGACCAGCAGCCCGACAGCGGCAGTTGCAGCGAAAGCCGCTACACCGATTCAACACGTGGTCGTGATTTTCCAGGAAAACGTCTCCTTCGATCACTATTTTGGTACTTATCCAAAAGCAGCTAATCCGGTAGGTGAGCCAGCATTCACGGCCGCAACGAATACCCCGACTGTCAATAATCTGCAAACACCATTGGATGTCACCAAGAATTTTGCGGCGCTCAATATTGCGAGCTTGCTGACAGCGAATCCGACGACGTTGAACACCGGTAACGGCGTTAATGCGATCAATCCTTTCCGTCTAGACCGCACGCAAACGGTCATCGCCGATCAGGATCATGATTATCAGGCAGAGCAAATGGGCTTCAACGGCGGCGCAATGGATTTGTTCCCAGCTTCGCTAGGTGCAGGTAACTCTGCAGCGCCGCAAGTATTGACGCCGCCACTGAATACCAACGGTTTGACCATGGGTTACTTCGACGGTAATACCGTGACGGCAATGTGGAACTATGCGCAACACTATGCGCTTAACGATAACTCGTATGGCACCACTTTCGGCCCATCGGCACCAGGTGCGATCAATCTGATCTCTGGTCAGACTAACGGCGTTATCGCCACCAACTTGTCAGCCAGCCAGGCAGGCAACTATGCTGCTGGCGGCGGTTATTACGGCGAATTGTCCGCTGACGGTATAGGCGGCATTAATCTGGCTGGTGATGCGCAGCCTTTGAACGATGCTTGTATGACACGCGATGCGGCGCAGTTGAGCGGTAAAAACGTTGGCGATTTGCTTAATGCCGCGAACGTTAGCTGGGGCTTCTTCCAGGGCGGGTTTGACTTGACCATTACCAATCCAAACGGTACGACAGGTTGCAAACGTTCCACCACATCTGCTGTAACGGGTGTTACCAAAGCCGATTACATTCCTCATCATGAGCCGTTCCAGTACTATGCGAGTACACAGAATCTGCAGCATGCTCGCCCAAGTACGGTCGCGGCAATCGGCAATACGTATCAAGCCGATGGCAAAACGCTGGACCCAGCTAATCACCAATACGACATCCATGACTTTTTTGATGCGGTATCAGCTGGTAACTACCCTGCAGTCAGCTTCCTGAAAGCGCCGGGTTATCAGGATGGTCATGCGGGTTATTCCGATCCGCTCGATGAGCAAGCCTTTATCACGCAAGTGGTCAATTTCTTGCAAACGCAACCGGGTTGGAGCAATACACTGGTCGTGATTGCCTATGACGATTCCGATGGTTTTTACGATCATCAAGCCAGCCCTATCCTGAATCCTTCAGCCAACACCACGGCCGCTGCAATTTTCACTAGCAACGGCTTAACTGCACCAGGTGTGGCAGATGCGTTAAATGGTCCAGGTCAATGTAAATCGAATGGCGCTGGTTCATTGCAAGGAACAGTAACTGCGTTGTCCAGTGCATCCGGCAAGGCTGGCGCTCAAGGTCGTTGCGGTTATGGCCCACGTTTGCCGCTGTTGGTGATCTCACCTTATGCGAAGACCAACTACGTCGATCACACGCTGACTGACCAGACTTCGATCTTGCGCTTCATCGAAGACAACTGGTTGTCTAGCCAACGCATCGCTGGTTCGTACGATGCTATTGCAGGTACTTTGAATAACATGTTGAATCTGACTGGTACACCGAGCACATCGCAACTGATACTCGATCCAACCTCAGGTCAACCATTGGCTTGTCCAACCTGTAAAAAAGCTATCCTGCCAACGCCAGTTAAATCGTAATGGCAGAAAAATGACATGAATCCAGTTCAAATACTCGAATCAAGAGTATTTGAACAAGGTCTTGCTCAAAATGTAAAAGCCCGTTCTTTGCCAGCAATGGCGATGAAGAACGGGCTTTTTTTATAGTCAAATAAAGGATTTTAGTGATGTGTCACCATTCACTTCAGTTGACCTGCGACCGTCGCGATCCCGGCGTTGGCGCAGACCTCATCCTTCTCGCCGCCGGGCGCGCCGGAGACACCAACCGCACCTATCGTGACGTTATCGATTTTGATCGGAACACCGCCGCCGACGGCAACCACATCAGGAATTTGAAGCAAGTATGCATTTGCGGGATTACTAGTCAGTTTCATAAATTCGAGGGAAGTCTGGCCGCGTGTACGGGCCGTATAAGCTTTCCTGCGCGCGAATTCCATAGTGTGCGGGTTGGAGCCATCACCACGCACGGAGGCACGTACTAATCCGGCATTGTCCAGAATTACTACAGAAACCTTGTAACCATCCTTCGTACATTGCGCAAGTGCACCTTCAATAATGCTCAATGCCATTTTCATTGATACATTCTTTTCGATAAGCGGTGCCTGCGCACTGGCTGATGCCATGGAAGCCATGATAAGTGCTGTGGCCGCAAGAATTTGTCGTTTGAACATGATAAATTCCTCCTGATTTAGATGGTTCGCGAGCGAGGCACATTGTTACAGCAACGTCGCGGTCACCATTTTTTCAATTGGAAATCTATTTTAGTCCATCCATATAAAGCCGAGCATTCAGACAGCAATGACATCACCATTGGAAATGATTATTCAGGGATGAATTTTTTCATGTCGTTCTAACATTTCCACTAATTGAGAGATGCGCTTGGCACGTGTTTCGGCCTTCTTGGCAGTTTGAATCCTATACAAAACGGCGTATCGATTTGCACTGTTGAGCGTTTCAAAGAAACTTTTCGCACGCGCATTGCTATCCAATGCTGCCTGAAAATCACTGGAGACAGTCGCCTTGCTTGCAGGGTCATATGCGGCGTCCCAACTACCGTTTTTCCGCGCGCTCTCAATCGCCTGGAGTCCGGCTGCTTGCATTACGCCTGTTTTGATCAGAGCCAATGCCTTTTCTTTATTGATCTTGGACCAAACGCTTTTATCTGAGCGGGGCGTAAATCTCTGTAGCCAGAACTGCTCGCTGTGAGCTTGTTTTTGCCCATCTATCCAGCCAAAGCAAAGCGCAGTTTCAACGGCCTCAGCATAAGAAACCGACGGTATGTCGATTCCCTTTTTTGTGAACTGTAACCATAAGCCAGGTGACGTGCTGTGATTTTCTTTTAGCCAGGCCGTCCAGTCTTGTTGCTGTTCAAAGTGGTGAATCGGCAGAGCTGTGACGGATTTGGTTTGAGAGTTCATTCTTGCATCCTTCTGAATTCAAGATTGGACGTGAGCATATTTTACGAGTGTACGACATCAAAAGTGCAGCATTGAATTCGAATTATGATAAGATTTTTCGTCGCTACGTGGCGGCAAGAAAATCCGCATCAATCACCGTTTTTCCATTTACCAATGTAACTCTTAAATATACCTATACGTATTTTTCATATTTCATCGTTTCCTTTTATTTGGAATGCGACGATTTTTTTCGTAGGTATCTTTTGAGGGTTATCTCATGCTGAAATCTTTATTTCGTTCATTGCGGCGGCACCGCTGGCTGCGCCTGCTTTCCGCGGGATTTATTGCGTCATCCATCGGTACGGGTTTGACTTTTGTCATCGTGTTTGGAGAGCTATTGCGCCTTAACGCGCCATCTTCAGCTCTCGCAATTGCGTACGCATTAGCCACTGTACCTGGGTTGGCAGGCAGCTTTCTTGGTGAAAAATTATTAGTTTACCGCTCTCCGTTTTTTATTCTTATTTTAGGAGAACTTATAGGATTTTGTGGTCTTGCAATACCGATTGTGGGGATAGCGCACAACTCAGTGATATTGCTTCAGTTTGCTGAATTGCTTGCGGCATTTTCCATTGGAATGACATTGCCGGCCATGGAACTGGTTTTTAAGCGAGGACTATCCGAAGACGAATTATCGACGGCTGCCAGTGTGGAGACGGTGATATTTGCTTCAAATACGTTGTTCGGAATCGGGCTTGGCAGTTTTTTATATGGCCATTTCAAAGCTATCAATATTTTGATGTTGGATGGCGCAAGTTATTGCGTTTCAATTTTTCTGATTGTTCTCGCTTATTTTTCTTTTAAGGGTTGTGTTGATTATGCAGTTCCAGAGGCTTCCAAAAAGGTCAAATGGATGACTCTCACGATTGAGCAACGCTTCGCACTACTGACGTTGCCGTCGCTGGCGTTGGTTGGGGTACCTGCGATGGCATTGCTTCCCTCACTCGCGAGCGGAAGTAGCAATGGCCGGAGTGCGGCTGCAACGTTGCCATTATTGTTCGCCCGAAGTTTGGGACAACTGTTGGGCCCGTTTCTTCTTTCCCCAGATAGATTTGGCACCTATAGCAAAGATGGGAGAGTGATCTTTATTTTATTAGCTGCATTTCTCGCCTGTTATTTGTCGCTGCCTCTGGTCGACTATCTTTGGCTGTCGCTCTTTTTAGTCTTTGTTGCACATCTATTTTCAAATCTGGTTCTTGCCCTTGGATGGTATGCAATCCTCAGTAACTTTACTGAAGAGTTTATCGCGTCGGCAATAGCACGATCGTATCGATGGAATGTAGTAACAGCCTCTTCTGTATCGTTAGGAGCGGGTGTTATTGCAGATCATTATGGTGCGTCATACGCATTAGCAATCTTGTCAGGCGGGGGATTGTTGCTTGCAGCGTTTGTCATGCTGAGGCTCAGAAAGCTGTCACCAGCCGTCAATGAATTTTCATCGTCTTAATACTTGTATAGGTTGACGTAGGTTAAGCGGAAAATGGCGCGGTGAGAGCATTTGGCTAATGCTCTCACCGTAAGCCGATTCGATTTTGCGAAAGCTATTTAAGCGCAACCGCAGCAACATCCTTTCCGTCATCACTCCAACCGCCACCCAAAGCCCGTATCAACCCTACTGAGGTCAGCGCCCGCAATCCGACAGTTTGGCTTTTTGCTCGTTGCGTTGCAAGACTCGAGCGCTGTGCATCAATCACTTCAATATAGCTGGTCGATCCATTACGATAGCGTGCATTAGCTAAGCGTGTGGCCAGCTCAGCGGCGTTGACGGCTTGTTCTTGATAACGAATCTGGTTATCCAGAGTGCGCAAGCTGCTCAGATTGTCCTCTACATCCTGAAAACCAACCAACACCTGCTGCCGATAGTTCGCAACCATGTTTTCGTAGTTGGCATCGGCCCGCGCCAGATTGGCTTTGTTGCGGCCACCATCCAAGATCGGCAGATTAAGAATTGATCCGACCAAAGGACCAAGCAGCCAACTGCGGCTCGACCATTTGAATAGATTATGGAGGGCATCTGATTCCACGCCACCAGAAGCAGTCAATACCAGGCTGGGGAAAAAGGCCGCTTTGGCAACCCCGATACGAGCGCTGGCGGCGGCTAATTGGCGCTGTGCCTGCGCTATATCGGGACGTCGCTCTAGCAAGTCAGACGGTAGGCCCGCTGGAATATTGATGGTAACGGCAGTGATAGGTGACGTGCTTAAGGAGAATTGTGCGGGCGCTTTTCCCAGCAAAATCGCCAAGGCATGATCATGCAGTGAACGATTCCGTTCTACGCCTTCTTGTTCTGCCTGCGCGGATGCTAATTCAGTTTTTGCCTGCGCCACATCTAGTTCACTGATATCACCTTCTTTATAACGATGTTCGACCAGACGCAATGCTTCCTGGCGAAGGACGATAGTTTGCTGAAGCACGTCGAGCTCTGAATCCAGCGAGCGTATCGAAAAATACTGTTGCGCTACATCGGCTTGCAATGCCAGCAAGACCGAACGATACGCCGCTTCTTGTGCTTGCACATCCAGTTGCGCAGCGCGACTATTGTCCGATAGGCGTCCAAACAAATCGACTTCATACGACGCAGTCAATTGCGCTTGCCATTGAGTTGACGTGCTGCTGGCATTGCCTTGGCGAGTCGGACCAAAACCTGCTCCTAACTGAAAAGCACGATCAGCATCGGCCAGACCTGCGGTGGCGCGTGCATCTTTGACCCTGGCCATAGCCATTACTAACGTCGGACTGGATTGCGTTGCCTGTGTGATCAAGCCATTTAGTTTTGCATCGCCGAAAATGGCCCACCATGTACCGCGGTCGCTGCCGTCAGCAGGTTGTGCCGGTTTCCAATGTCCATCTAATTCAGTCGAATCGGCTGCCAACTCGCGATATTGAGTAGGTAATTTCATTTCGACTTGTTCAGGCGGTTTGGTAGTGGAGCAGCCGGCAAGAACCAGCGCAGCTACCAAAGTCATCAGTGTTAAATTATATTTTTTCATTTTTATACTCCTGTCACAGCAGGTGTCTGGGGCGCTTGATTGACTGCCGCTATTGCCGGCGTCACTTCATGCGATGCGCTCTGTACCTCTTGTTCGTGATGCTCTTGATGTTCGCCTTTGTAGTGCAATTTGCCACCAAGTCTGGTCGCCAAAGTGCGTAACAGAACATAGAAAATAGGCGTCAGGAATAAGCCGAAAGCAGTCACGCCGATCATGCCGGAGAACACCGCCACACCCATTGCATGCCGCATTTCTGCACCAGCGCCAGTTGACGTAATCAAAGGTATGACGCCGGCAATAAATGCAATCGATGTCATCAGAATCGGGCGCAACCGCATATGCGCTGCTTCAATCGCGGCAGCGTAAATACTGCGCCCCTGATGTTCCAGTTCACGTGCAAACTCGACAATCAGAATCGCATTCTTACAAGCTAATCCCACCAACACCACCAGACTGATTTGCGTGAACAGATTGTTGTCGCCTTTAGTGAGCCACACACCAAAAATTGCTGACAAAATGCCCATCGGGACGATCAATAACACCGCCAATGGCAGGGCCAGACTTTCGTACTGCGCTGCCAACACAAAGAACACCAACAGCATGCACAACGGCAAAATAATGAATAGCGTATTACCAGCAATCTTGTCTTGATACGTGATCTCGGTCCATTCATAACTAATCCCGCGTGGCAGAGTTTCTGCCGCGATGCGTTCCACTGCGGCTTGTGCCTGACCGCTGCTATAGCCGGGTGCTGGACCGCCGTTCACGTCTGCCGAAGGAAAGCCGTTATAGCGGATGGCCTGATCCGGGCCGTGACTTTGCGTCATTTTCAGTAGCGATGATAGCGGCACCATTTCGCCTTTGTCGTTGCGTGTTTTCAGTAGGCCGATATCTTCAGCATGGGCCCGGAAGGGCGCATCTGCCTGTACCCGCACTTGGAAAGTGCGGCCAAATTTATTGAAATCATTGACGTAGAGTGAGCCTAAATAAATTTGCAAAGTATCGAATACAGCCGGAATCGATACACCTAATTGTTGCGCCCGCACCCGATCGACGTCGGCATATAATTGCGGCACATTGATTTGGAAACTGGAAAACATTCCCGTCAATTCCGGTGCCTGGCGTGCTTTGGCCATGAAGGCTTGCAAGGCGTCGTTCATTGCTTCGTTGCCGAGTGCGCCGCGATCCTGGATTTGCAATTTAAACCCGCCGATCGTGCCTAAGCCTTGTACCGGCGGTGGCGGGAACATCGCAATGAACGCGCCTTGAATACTTGAAAATTTCTGATTCAGCTGTTGCGCAATCGCTGCGCCACTCTGGTCTGCGCCACGGCGCTCGTCGAATGGCTTGAGCGTGGTGAACACGATTCCTGAATTTGGACTATTGACGAAACCATTGATTGACAAACCGGGGAAGGCGACAGCCGATTCCACTCCCGGTTGTTTCATCGCGATGTCTGACATTTGGCGGATGACATCTTCGGTTCTATCCAACGATGCAGCGTCCGGCAATTGAGCGAAGCCGACTAAATACTGTTTATCTTGTCCCGGTACAAAACCTGTTGGCACAATATGAAACAGGAACATGGTCGTGCCGATTAACACCGCATATACCATCAGCGCCGCAGATTTACGTTTAAGAATGGAAGCAACGCCGGTGCTGTAATTATCCGAGCTGCGATGGAACACGCGATTAAAGCGCACAAAGAACCAGCCAAATGCACTATCAATCGCGCGTTGGAAACGGTCTTTTTTAGCGCCGTGGCTTTTCAATAGCAACGCGGCCAAGGCCGGTGATAGCGTCAACGAGTTGAAGGCCGAAATGATGGTGGAAATCGCAATCGTCAATGCAAACTGTTTGAAAAATTGACCAGTCAAACCGCTGACAAATGCCAACGGAATGAACACCGCACATAAGGTCAGGGCAATGGCAACGATAGGTCCGGACACTTCTTGCATCGCCTTATAGGTTGCCGCTTTTGCCGATAAACCTTGTTCAATGTTGCGTTCTACATTTTCCACTACCACGATGGCATCATCGACCACGATACCGATGGCCAGTACCAAACCAAACAAACTCAAGGCGTTGATCGAAAAGCCCAGACCCAGCATCACCGCAAATGTACCGATCACCGAGATTGGCACCGCCAACAACGGAATGATGGAAGCACGCCAGGTTTGCAAGAAAATGATGACAACGATAACCACCAGTAAAATCGCTTCCAGCAAGGTATGCGTTACCGCCTCGATAGAAGCGCGAACGAATTGCGTTGGGTCATACACAATCTTGTAGTCGACGCCTTCCGGCATATCTTTTTTCAGTTCTGCCATGGTTTTGCGCACATTGTCGGAAATCTCCAATGCGTTCGAGCCGGGTGCCTGAAAAATTGGTATCGCCACCGCTTGTTTGTTATCCAGTAGGGAGCGCAGGGCATATTCGCTGGCACCTAATTCAACTCTGCCGACGTCTTTCAGATAGGTCACGACCCCATCGGATGAGGTACGCACGACAATGTTTTCAAACTCTTCTACCGTGCTTAAACGGCCACGTGCATTGATTGACATCTGATAACTAACGCCAGGCACAGACGGCGAGGCGCCGATCACGCCGGCGGCGACATTGACGTTTTGTTCGCGAATTGCATTGACTACATCGTCGGCGGTCAGGCCACGTTCCGCGACTTTGCGCGGGTCCAGCCAGACGCGCATCGAGTAATCGCCAGAGCCAAACAATTGCACGTCACCGATACCTGGCAAGCGTGCCAATCTATCTTTGACATTAAGCACTGCGTAGTTGCGCAGATACGCCATATCGTATCTATCGTTAGGTGATAGCAAATGCACCACCATGGTTAAATTTGGTGAGCTTTTGGTGGTCGTCACCCCCAGGCGCTGTACCACATCCGGCAATCTTGGTAACGCTTGATTAACACGGTTTTGCACCAACTGCTGTGCCTGATCGGGTGAGACGCCGAGTTTGAACGTGACAGTTAGCGTCATCAAACCATCGGTGGTAGCTTGCGATGACATATACAACATGCCTTCGACGCCGTTGATTTGCTCTTCAATCGGTGTGGCAACGGTTTCCGCAATGGTTTCCGGATTGGCACCCGGATATTGTGCCTTGACGATCACCGATGGTGGGATCACTTCGGGATATTCTGAAATCGGCAGATTGAACATGGCGATCAAACCGGCGATCAAGATCACTGACGACAAGATCCCGGCAAAGATGGGCCTATCAATGAAGAATTTAGAAATATTCATGGTGTTGTTCTTTTCTGAATAATGATGTGAAGACGAAGTTCGCGCAAAAAGCCGCCCCATCCTCGCGTATGCGTGGAGTCAAAATGTTGCGGCGTTGCTAGCATTTTTAGCAAACCGGCGGTTTGCTCCCTCTCCTGTATTCCCGTATCAGGAGAGGGCGAGAGGGCTTATTTCATCGCCACCGTAGCCGATGGTTTCCCCAATGCGACACTGGTGTCCATCGAGATCATCACTGGCGTCACGACATCGTTAGGGCGAATCCGCTGCAAACCATTGACGACGATGCGTTCATCTTTATTCAATCCAGAGCGGACGATGCGCATGCCATCGACCATTGGACCGAGTGCGACTGGACGATAATTTACTTTGTTGTCGCTATTGACCACCATGACATATTTTTTATCCTGATCGGTTCCCACTGCTTTGTCGTCGATCAAAACCACGGTTTCTGCCGCCGAACCGCCAGTACGAACCCGGGCAAACATACCGGGCGTGAGTAAACCGTTGTCATTGTCAAACTCGGCGCGCACTCGCATCGTGCCGGAAGCTGTATCGAGCCGATTATCAAACGATTTGATGCGCCCTTGATGCGGATAGCCCTGTTCGTTTGCCAATCCAATCGACACCGGCAAACGACTGATGCCAGAATTGCCTGCAGCGCCGTTGGCGGCGTAACGGATATAGGTTTGCTCATCAACTTCAAAATTGACGTACACCGGTGAAACGGAGACCACTGTAGTCAATGCGGGCGTATTTGCGCCTGCGCCAACCAGATTGCCAACCGTGATTTCTGCGCGTGAAACTCGGCCGCTCACGGGCGCGGTGATGGACGTATATTCCAGGTTAAGTTTGGCCGTTTGTACTGCTGCCTGTGCTGCTTTTAGATTGGCATCGGCTTCCAGGACAGCGTTGTTACGCTGATCCAACTCGCTTTGGGCAATCGCGTGCTCGTCGATCAAGCGGCGGCTGCGATCCAGTTCAGTTTTGGCTAAAGCCAGGCTGGCTTGTGCGCCGGCTTGCGTTGCCGAGGCGCGTGCCAATTCTGCCTGATAAGGGCGTGGATCGATGGTGAATAGCAAGCTGCCTTTTTTAACCAGTTGACCCTCTTGGAAATGCACTGCGTCTATGGTGCCAGCCACACGAGGGCGAATTTCCACGCGCTCTATCGCTTCCACCCGACCAGAAAAATCATCCCATTCAGTAACAGATTTTTCCAGCGCTTTGGCAACTGAAACCGAAGCTGGTGGTGGGGCACTTGCAGCGGGTGATTTGGCTGCACGGCTATTCAATGTTAAACCGCCGGCGGCCAAAACAATCAGAACACCGATGGCGATGACGACGTTTTTTTTAGACAATAACGGTGATGATGTTTTCATTTATTTTCCCTGTGATTTATTTAAATTCGGACTTGCGAAAAACAGGACCGGCTGTCGTATTTTTCGTTCAGAAAAAACGAGCAAAAAAAAGCAAAGAGTGAAGTCCGGAGATGACCGGGGGCACCTAATTTGGTCATCGATATCGACGTATGAGATCGTGAGCAAAAAAAGCGACAACTAGCCCTGTTTTCGTATTTCTTTAGATTGAATCTGCAACAAACTGCCGTGCGGTTTCTGTGGCCGAGGCAAAGCAACTGTGTTGTTGATTTACCAGACTGCGATTTTTTTCAACAGCGGTGTCCGTGTTGCTTTTAGTACTGACAAAGCGCCGCACTTGTACTGGCGTGCCAGCAGCAATTAACTTTGCTGCGTATTGTTCAGCTTCGTCCCGCAACGGGTCCGAAGCCTCGGTAATGATTAATGCTGACGGCAAACCACTCAAACGCCTTGAGTGCAGGGGCGCTGCATATGGATGGGTTTTATCGCTGACAGCCGGTAAATAATCACGCCACGCCTGCTGGCATGGGCAGTCATCAGCAGCCACCATAGACAGTGTGGTTTGTAGCGGATCAAGCAATGGGCAGATAAGAATTTGCCCACGCAACTTGGTAAATGCATTTCTATCGCGTACCAACATCGTCAGTCCCGCCGCCAGATTGCCGCCGGCCTGATCGCCAGCAACGAACAGAGCCTGCGCATCGGCACCAAATTGCGCGGCATGGGCATAACTCCATTGCAGCGCTTCCAATGCAATGTCCAAAGTGTCAGGGAAGTGGCACTCAGGCGCTAACGGATAGGCCACGCATACCACCGCTGCATTTTTCGCCATCACCTGCGCAATCCCTGTTGCGTCGGTTACTGTTCCTTTGTTAAACAAGCCGCCATGAAAGTACAGCACTAATGGCACCGTTGTCTTCGACGTAGCCGGCGTGCTTCTGATACCAAAAACATGCATGCCGATTTCACGTTCTGTTGCTGTCGACGATCTAAAAGATGTCACCAGTGGTGCTATTAACGATGTGACAGCCGTAGATGTTGTGTGCAATTGCGTCATGGTGAACTCAGGCCGGTATCCGGTTTTACAATAATTATTTTGATATAGCTGCTGACGAGGCAGACGCCGTTTCTGATGTTTGCAACAGACCGACAACCGAGGTTGTTTCGTCGCCTAACATGACGCCACCTGTCATCGCACCGTCAACGATTTCTTGCAACCATGGCTGTATCGTTGCCAGCGATGACATCGCGATCAAGCTCAACAACACCGCAATGACGAGGCTAATTAAATAAGGGTGCGAATGTTTTTCATGGTGCTGCATATGATGCATGGGGTGAGGGAAGTGCAATTTCATGACAACCTCCATTTAGCGTATTTTTGATGCGATGCGGAAACCTTGATATCAGTATAGGCGTTCCAAAAAGAAAGATAAGAGGGGTAAATCGGGAAGAACTGTCTGGATTTTCTGGACAATATTTTATTCAGGCCGGTCGTTTATAAACATGCGAACAGGGTTGCATATGGAGTGTAAATATACGCGCTGGCATTCCGACCACGGTAGCCGGATACTGCTAGTTTCTTGCCTGATTCTGCAAATCATTGCCAAAAGGCATCCGGTAAAAGGAAGAGCAAGGTAGACTTCTAGCTATCTTGTTCTGCACTAACTCACGGGAAATGCAAGGAAAGGTAGGGAAACTAATGAATACAAGCGATCAAAAGCCGGTATCAGATCAAATGGCGTTAATTTCGCAGCAAGCCGAGCTGAAACAGTTAATAGCACAATATGCCAAAACTGCTGGTGTCTATGAGACGCCGATTTCGTCTTTGTTTTTGGCGCGAATAGATCAACCGAGTGCGCCAGTGCATACCGTCCATAAGCCGGCTTTTTGCATCATCGTGCAAGGTTTGAAGCGAACCATGCTGGCAGACGAAGTTTTTTACTATAGTGCAGGGCAATATATGGTGGTGTCGCTGGATTTGCCTGTTGTTGGACAGGTGGTGGAAGCGACGCCGGAAGTACCTTATCTAGGATTGCGCATAGATCTTGATCCTCAGCAGATCGGTGAATTATTGATGACACTGAAATCTCAACCATCGCCGCCGTCGAAAAACACTACGGCAGGATGTGGCATGTTTGTCAGTAATCTGCACGCTTCACTGCTTGATGCAGTTTTACGTTTGGTACGTTTGTTGACGTCGCCGGAAGATATTTCTGTATTGGCACCAATGGCAATGCGTGAAATTATTTATCGCTTGTTGCAAGATGATCAGGCGGAGATTTTGCGGCAGATTGTCATGTCTGATAGTCAGGCTAAGCACATCTCAAAAGCGATAGATTTGATTAAACGTGATTACAACAAGACGTTGCGGATAGAGGATATGGCGCGCATCGCTAACATGAGCGTTTCATCTTTACATCATCATTTCAAAGCGGTGACAGCGATGTCGCCTCTGCAGTATCAAAAGCAATTGCGCTTGCAAGAAGCGCGACGTTTGTTGTTTACGGAAATGGCGGATGCGGCAACTGCGGGACATTTGGTGGGATATCAAAGTCCGTCCCAGTTTAGTCGTGAATATAATCGGTTGTTTGGATCGCCGCCTGCGCGGGATGTGGCTAGGTTGCGGTCTAGTGGGGTGTTGGCGGTGGCTTAGTAAGCCTGATGCTTAAAGGGATTCTTGCACTGCATTACTCCGTGGGGCTGGCAATGTCGGGGGTAGCCCGACAGCTAGTCACTTTTTCTTGCTTCGCCAAGAAAAAGTAACCAAAAAGAAGGCGACCGCAGAGCCGTTGCCCGCCGCAGGCGGGTCCCCAAATGTGCCAGCTGTTATTCGGATGGGAAGACCAACTCGCTGCGCTCAAACATGTCTTCCCATAATTCCCGAATAACAGTTGGCACATTTGGCAACGTCCAATGCGGGACAGTTCAAAAACAACTTCAAAACCTGCAGCCTTGATGCTGCAAAGACTACGAGTAAATCTACGAATTCACCATCATCAAAAAAATAAACACAAATAGACTAAAATTTGCTTCTTTGTGGCAATAAACGGGATAAGGGATAGGGTCGCTAAATGGATCGTTTCGACACAATGTTGGCGTTTACGCGGGTGGTGGAGCTGAACAGTTTCACTCAGGCTGCAGCGTCATTGAAAATGCCTAAGGCTACTTTATCGGCGCAGGTGTTGGCGTTGGAAAAGCGTTTGCATGTCAAATTGTTAAACCGTACTACGCGCCATGTCAGCGTGACACAAGATGGCGCTGCTTATTACGAGCGGGCGGTGCGGCTGCTTGGCGAGTTGGAAGAAACCGAAGCTGCGGTTAGCAGTGCGACGACAACCCCAAAAGGGCGCTTGCGTGTGGATGTGCCGGGTTCGCTTGGGCGGCGGATCATTGTGCCCGCGTTGGGTGATTTTTTTGCGCGTTATCCTGATATCGATTTGGAAGTTGGTTGTAGTGACAGGCCCGTGGATTTGTTGCAAGAGGGTGTCGATTGCGTCATCCGTGGTGGAGAAATTCTCGACGAATCGTTGGTGGCGCGACGTATTGGTAACTATCAGTTAGTCACTTGTGCGACGCCAGCGTATCTGGCCAAATTTGGCACACCGCAAGTGCCCAGTGATTTAGAACGTCACATGTTGGTGAATTACTTTTTTTCTAAAACGAACAAGATTTTTCCTTTCGAGTACATGGTCAATGGCGAGAAAACCGCGGTGCATAGTCGCCAGCGCCTGGCCTTGAACGATGCTGATGCGTGTATTGCTGCCGGCCTGGCAGGATTAGGCATACTGCAATTGCCGCTATTCCTGGTGCCGGAATATA
This sequence comes from Glaciimonas soli, assembly GCF_009497155.1. GTDB lineage: Bacteria > Pseudomonadota > Gammaproteobacteria > Burkholderiales > Burkholderiaceae_D > Glaciimonas > Glaciimonas soli. The sequence continues at coordinate 858,079 of NZ_WINI01000001.1, read as the reverse complement.
TAGGTAGCGGTCAATTACAAATCGTGTTGGGTGAATATCCCTCGACGACTAGGCCGATGTATGTGCTGTACCCGCAAAACCGCCATTTATCGACCAAAGTCCGCGCTTTTGTCGAGTGGACGGCAGAGTTGTTTTCAAAATGCGAGTGCATCTATTTCAAAGCGCAACCGCTTCTTCCTCCTGAATTGATAAAGCAGTTGGCACCACAACGGGATGTGGTATTGATGTAATTATTGCCATAATTAATCGACGAGTTGCTGCTGGTTTATAATGTAGGGTTATGTATTTGCATTGACTTGCAAGTGCTGCCAAAAAACTGCTTATGCATTGTTAGCCCGTCTTGCCGTGCAGTTGTACTGCCCACGCCGGCGCGCCTGGCCCAAGCAGTTTTTTGGAAACTCTTATTATCCGAGAGATCATTTTGACCTACAGCATCAAAGAAATTTTTTACACACTGCAAGGCGAAGGCACGCATGCCGGTCGCCCTGCGGTGTTTTGTCGTTTCAGTGGTTGTAATTTATGGACCGGTCGTGAAGAAGATCGCAGTAAAGCGATCTGCCAGTTTTGCGATACGGATTTTGTTGGCACAGACGGCGAGGGCGGTGGCAAATTTAAAGATGCGACAGCCTTGGCAGAGACTATCAATGCTCAGTGGCCGACGACGTATACAGCCAGTAAATTTGTGGTTTTCACTGGTGGTGAGCCGTTGCTGCAATTGGATGCGGCGTTAATCGATGCCATGCATGCAGTCGGCTTTGAAATCGCGATTGAAACCAATGGCACGATAGAAGTGCCTGCCGGTGTCGATTGGATTTGTGTCAGCCCTAAAATGGGCTCAGAACTGAAAGTCCATAAGGGGAACGAGCTGAAAGTGGTGATTCCACAGCCAGGCCAGCCGTTAGCAGCATATGAAGCGCTTGATTTTGATCATTTCTATTTGCAGGCCATGGATGGACCGTTATTGGCAGATAATCTAAAGCTGGCAATTAACATGTGCAGACGCAATCCAAAATGGAAGTTGAGTATCCAAACGCATAAGCTGCTGAATATCCCTTAGTTTTACGTGAAATTGTCCCAGCGTCGTTGCTCCTCCTTGCCATATTAACGTACTGTCTTCGTCGTCAGGGTTAGCCGAATTCGTCGCTGGAGCAATTTTTCGTAAGCCATTCATTAGAGTAGAAAAATCCAATGTTAACTATCACCCGCAAATTAGAATTCGATGCCGGTCATCGTATCCCTGACCATAAAAGCCAATGCCGCAACTTGCATGGGCATCGTTACACGCTCGAAATCACCTTGGTGGGTAACGTTATCGAAGTTGAAGGTAGCTCCGACAATGGCATGATTATGGATTTCTCTGACATCAAAACGCTGGCAAAACAGCATCTGGTTGATGTCTGGGATCATGCATTTTTGGTCTACGAAAAAGATACTGCCGTTCGTGATTTTTTGACCACATTGCCAAATCATAAAACCGTTATCATTGATCGTATTCCCACAGTGGAAAATCTGGCGCGCACCGCTTACGATATTCTCAAAGCGGCTTACAAAGATCATTACGGTACTGGCTTGCATTTGCAAAAACTGGTGTTGCATGAAACGCCAAATTGTTGGGCTGAGATTTCTGAAGATGCCTGATTTACCATGAATCTTTCTGTACTCCCTGACGACGCGTATGAAGCTAAGCGCGACACTATTTACATGCAACAAGCTCTTGAGCAGGCAGAGAATGCCTGGACTTTGGGCGAAGTGCCGGTGGGCGCTGTGATTGTCAAGGATGGCGTCGTGATTGCAACCGGCTTTAATCAACCTATCGGTAATCATGATCCGACTGCGCATGCAGAGATCATGGCCTTGCGTGCGGCAGCAAGTTTGCTTGGCAATTATCGTCTGCCGGGTTGTGAAATGTACGTTACTCTGGAGCCATGCGTGATGTGTGCCGGCGCTATGATGCACGCGCGTCTGGCACGTGTGGTGTACGGCGCCAGCGACCCTAAAACCGGTGCCTGCGGCTCGGTAGTGAATTTGTTTGAACAAGAAAAATTGAATCACCATACGCGATTGACCGGTGGCGTAATGAGTGAAGAATGTGTCACACTGCTAAAACAATTTTTTGCAGAGCGCCGTCAGGCGCAACAACATTACCGTGACCAAAATTCTTCCAAAAACTCCGCTTGACGCTAACGCGCTTAATGCTAATTCCAAGACTGAAATCCAGGTCGAACATCAGACCGCTATTTCTTCACCGCCCATCGGCGTAGCCATCATCGCCCCCAGCGGTTATGTGGTGGACGAACCATCGCTGGCACGCGGAATTGCTGCGCTACAACAGCAAGGCTGCGTGGTGTATAACTATTACGACCCGGCAGAAAAATACCAGCGCTTCGGCGGTACTGATGCCGGGCGCATCGCGCAAATTTATGCGGCGATAGATAATCCGCAAGTACAGATAGTCATGGCCGTGCGCGGTAGTTACGGTCTGTCGCGTATATTGCCGTTATTGGATTTTGAACGTATCGCGGCTAGTCAAAAACGGTTTGTGGGTCATAGCGATTTCACGGCTTTTAATCTGGCTTTGTTGGCAAAAACCGGCTTTTCCAGTTTTGCCGGCCCTATGGTGTGCAGCGATTTTGGCGAGGTCGAATTAAGTGCATTTACGATGTCCAGTTTCTGGCAATGTATGCGCCAAAGCGAACACACAATACAAGTAGCGGCATTAAATAATCCCTCCGTGGAGGTTAGCGGTACGTTGTGGGGCGGTAATCTGGCGATGCTGAATCACTGCATCGGCACACCTTATTTCCCGCAAATAGAAGGCGGCATTCTTTTCCTCGAAGATATTGGCGAACACCCATTCCGGATTGAACGCTTGATGCTGCAATTGCAATATGCGGGAATTCTGGATAAGCAACGGGCTATTGTTCTCGGCGATTTTTCAGGTTATCGCTTAGCCGATTTCGAGAATGGCTATAACTTCGACAGTATGCTGGCCTTTTTGCGCGAGCACATTGCGGCACCAATCTTGACAGGGCTGCCATTTGGACATATTCGCGATAAAGTGACATTGCCGGTTGGCGGCCAGGCCAGCCTGATTTCTGACGAAATGGGTTTTCGATTGACGACACATAATGTACACTGTATTGGTTAATTACTAATGTTCCTGTATTTTGTAAATTTCGGAATGACCTGTTAATTGACTTTAATAGGCTATTTTTTTTGGGCCCCGAATTCTGAAATGACTGTCTGCAATATTTCTGTAAAAAGCGCTTATACTAATAAAGTGGCTTCTACCATAGTGTTGCGCAGTACATGTTTTTGTTTTTTCATTACCTCACTGGAGGCATCATGAATCAAATGTCGCGGCGCCAGTTTTTGAAGGTCACTGGCACCACTTTGGCAGGATCCAGTCTCGCACTGCTCGGCTTTGCGCCGATAGAAGCGCTGGCGGAAGTCCGTCAATATAAACTTTCCCGCACCACCGAAACCCGTAATACCTGCCCATACTGCTCAGTCGGATGCGGCATCTTGATGTACGGTTTGGGCGATGGTGCTAAAAATGCGGTGTCTTCCATTATTCATATCGAAGGCGATGCTGATCACCCGGTCAATCGCGGTACTTTGTGCCCTAAAGGCGCCAGCCTGATCGATTTCATCCACAGCCCAAATCGCTTGAAGGAGCCGGAATATCGGGCGCCAGGCAGCGATAAGTGGGAAACAATTTCCTGGGATAACGCTCTCGATAGAATTTCCAAACTGATGAAGGCTGATCGGGATGCCAATTTCATTGAGAAAACCGAAGACGGTAAAACGGTCAACCGCTGGTTAACCACCGGGATGTTAGCGGCATCAGCGGCCAGCAATGAAACTGGCTATCTGACGCATAAAACAATTCGCAGCATGGGTATGCTGGCTTTTGATAATCAGGCGCGTGTATGACATGGTCCGACGGTGGCAGGTCTTGCCCCGACGTTTGGCCGTGGAGCGATGACGAATCATTGGGTAGATATCAAAAATGCCGATGTGATTCTGGTCATGGGTGGCAATGCTGCTGAAGCACATCCTTGTGGTTTTAAATGGGTGACAGAAGCCAAGGCGCACAATAAAGCGCAGTTGGTCGTGGTCGACCCACGCTTTACGCGTACTGCTTCGGTGGCCGATTATTACGTTGCCACACGCACCGGTTCTGATATCGTATTCCTCGGCGCGATCATCAATTATTTGTTGACCAACGATAAGATCCAACACGAGTACGTCAAGAATTACACCGATATGCCGTTTATCGTGCGCGAGGACTTTGCGTTCAAAGACGGTATTTACTCTGGCTATGATGAAGCCAAAGGTGGTTATCCCGACAAGAGTTCCTGGAACTATGAAATGGGTGCCGATGGTTATGCCAAAATCGATCTGACTTTGCAGCACCCGCGTTGCGTTTATCAATTGATGAAAGCACATTACGCCCGCTACACGCCAGAAATGGTTGAGCGCAGTTGTGGTGTGCCGCCGGATAAATTCCATAAAGTGGCTGAGCTGTTGGCATCAACGGCGGTGCCCGGTCGTGCCGGAACTATCTTGTATGCATTGGGTTGGACTCACCACTCGACTGGCGCGCAAACCATCCGTTTGGGGGCGATGGTGCAGCTATTGCTGGGCAATATAGGCATTGCCGGCGGCGGCATGAATGCGCTGCGCGGACACTCCAATATTCAAGGATTGACCGATCTCGGTTTGATGTCGAATCTGCTGCCGGGGTATATGACTTTACCTTCCGAAAAAGAGCAGGATTTCGAGGCTTATATTGGTGCACGTGCCAGCAAGCCGCTACGCCCTAATCAACTTAGCTATTGGCAAAACTATCGCAAATTCCACGTCAGTTTGATGAAAACCTGGTGGGGAGATGCGGCTACGACGGAAAATAATTGGGCATACGACTATATGCCTAAACTCGATAAACCATACGATTTGTTGCAAGCCATTGAGCTGATGTGGCAAGGCAAAATGAATGGCTATATCGCGCAAGGTTTCAATTTCCTGGCGTCGGCACCGAACAAGAAAAAAGTCACGGAAGGCATGTCCAAACTGAAGTTTTTGGTCGTGATGGATCCGTTGGCGGTGGAAACGGCCGAGTTCTGGAAATCGCATGGCGAGTTTAATGACGTCGATCCGAGCAAAATTCAGACCGAGGTATTCCGTTTGCCGACCTCATGTTTTGCCGAAGAAGACGGTTCTCTGGTAAGTTCATCGCGTGTGTTGCAATGGCATTGGAAGGGTGCACAACCACCAGAAAATGCGCGTAGCGATATTGAAATCATGTCGGAATTATTTCTGCGCATTCGCAATATGTATAAAAAGGATGGCGGTAAATTCCCAGATCCGATTGTCAACCTGGCATGGCCTTACGCCAATCCAGAAAATCCGACAGCGGATGAGCTGGCCAAGGAATTCAATGGTAAAGCGCTGGTTGACTTAACCGATCCTAAAGATGCAACCAAAGTATTGGTAAAAAAAGGCGAGCAGTTAACTTCTTTCGCACAGTTACGTGATGACGGCAGCACGACAAGCGGTTGCTGGATTTTCTGCGGTGCATGGACGCCGGCTGGTAATCAGATGGCACGACGTGACAACAGTGATCCGACTGGCATAGGTCAAACCCTTAATTGGGCATGGGCATGGCCAGTGAATCGCCGGGTGTTATACAACCGCGCTTCGTGCGATCTCGCAGGGAAACCGTTTGACCCTAAACGCAAGCTGATTGCCTGGAATGGCAACACCTGGAGTGGCTCGGACATTCCTGATTTTAAAGTGGATGAACCGCCAGAAAACGGCATGGGGCCATTCATTATGCTGCCGGAAGGTGTGGCGCGATTCTTCGCACGGGATCAAATGGCTGAAGGGCCGTTCCCGGAACATTACGAACCGTTTGATACACCGGTTGGTTATAACCCGATGCATCCGAAAAATCCGCTGGCGACCAATAATCCTGGTGCCCGTGTCTTCCCGGATGACAGAGCCATGTTTGGTAAGCATGAGGATTATCCCAATATTGCGACCAGCTATCGCTTGACCGAGCATTTCCACTATTGGACTAAACATGCGCGCTTGAATGCGATTATTCAGCCCGAGCAATTCGTTGAAATTGGCGAAGAGCATGCGAAACAAGTCGGCGTGGTGGCTGGTGATCGTGTCAAAGTGAGTTCGAAACGCGGTCACATTATTGCCAAAGCGGTGGTCACTAAACGGATTAAGCCGTTGACGATTGAAGGCAAGCAAATGTTTACCGTTGGTTTGCCAATTCATTGGGGCTTTACTGGTTTGACTAAAAAAGGTTACCTCGTCAATACCTTGACGCCGGTAGTGGGCGATGCCAATTCGCAGACACCAGAATTCAAATCGTTCCTGGTGAAAGTGGAGAAGGCATGAGGCAGCGGCAGATGAGAACCATCAAGCGATGTGTTCAACATAACACTAGCGAGGGAGCCCAAAATGGCATTTCAATCATTAGACATTAAACGCCTTTCGGCAACGACGGTGCAACCGCCGTCGGTGCGCGTGCCGGTCACCGGCACGGTCGCCAAGCTGATTGATGTCACCAAATGTATAGGCTGCAAAGCCTGTCAAACCGCGTGCATGGAATGGAATGACTTGCGGGATGAAATTGGCGTCACTACTGGTGAATATGATAATCCACGCGATTTGACCGATAAATCATGGACGGTGATGCGTTTCACCGAATATGAAAACGAAGAGCAAAATCTCGAATGGCTGATTCGCAAAGACGGTTGCATGCATTGCGAAGATCCGGGTTGCCTGAAAGCTTGTCCTGCTCCGGGTGCAATTGTTCAGTACACCAATGGCATTGTCGATTTTCATCAGGAAAATTGCATAGGTTGCGGTTATTGCGTCGCTGGTTGTCCGTTCGATGTGCCGCGTATTTCCAAGCAGGATCACCGCGCATATAAATGCACTTTGTGTTCAGATCGGGTGGCTGTTGGTCAGGAGCCTGCTTGCGTTAAAACTTGCCCTACCGGTGCGATTGTGTTTGGTACCAAAGATGACATGAAGCAGCATGCGGCAGAGCGCGTCGAGGATTTGAAAACACGCGGCTTCCCTAATGCTGGCTTGTACGATCCGCAAGGGGTTGGTGGCACGCACGTGATGTACGTACTGCATCATGCTGACAAGCCATCGATTTATCACAAACTACCCAACAATCCTCACATCAGTTATATGGTGGGTTTCTGGAAGGGTTTTGCCAAACCGCTAGCGGTTGCTGGTATGGCTGCGGCGGCATTGGCTGGCTTCTTCCATTACACCCGCGTCGGTCCTAGTGAGGTGAGCGAGGAAGAAGAGCACGAAGCCCAAGCGGCTGCGCAGGCTTTGCTCAATAAGAGCCAGGATGGTCAGGAGAATCAGCATGGACAATGATAAAACCTCATCGCCATTGATTGAGCGCTATACACCTAATGAACGCAGCAATCACTGGATTACTGCGATTTGTTTTGTGTTGCTGGCAATATCAGGCTTGTCATTATTTCATCCTTCTATGTTCTGGTTGTCCAACGTGCTGGGCGGCGGACAATGGACGCGTATTTTGCATCCGTTTATCGGACTGGTGATGTTTGTCTCTTTTGCGATTTTGGTGCATCGTTTTTGGCGCGACAATAAAATCGAACCAGAAGATATACAGTGGTTGAAGCAAATGCCGGACGTACTCAATAATCGGGAAGACAAGCTGCCAAAAATGGGGCGCTATAACGCGGGTCAGAAGCTCCTGTTTTTTACGCTGATTGCCTGTATGCTTGGCTTGCTGTTGTCTGGTATTGTGATTTGGCGTGCTTATTTTGCGATGTACTTCCCGATTCCGATTATTCGTGCGGCTGCGCTGTTACATGCCATTTGCGCCTTTGTTCTGATCACCGGGATCATCGTTCATGTTTATGCTGCGCTGTGGATTAAAGGCTCTTTTGGCGCAATGATACGCGGAACGGTCACATTAGGATGGGCACGTAAGCATCACCCAAGATGGTTTGAAAAAATGGTGAAGAAGTCGCGCTAACTTATATATTTGTAGAGGAACATTTTGGTACAACGGATACTAGAACGCGGCGAGATTGAATCGCTCGACCACAATGCCATTCCTCGTTTGCGCTTGCCAGCTGCGGATAGTGTATTCAAGGCCCGCGCAGCACGTTTGCGTCGTCTGGCGGCAAACGAGATCAAGGGCACGCCAGTCAGCCCTGAATTCAGTGGATATTTATCATTAATGGCGGCGTTGGTGGATGCGCAACAGGCGATATTTGTTACGCTGACAAGCGATGATGCGCCACTGCCAGATCAGGCAGCCATAGCTTTGGCACGAGAGCACGCGATGCCACCGCTGTTGATCTCCGCCGAACGCCCAGCCATCTGGCGCAACATACTGACGCGTTTACTGACCCAGCTGCAAACCACGCATCCTTCGCCGTACATCACTGCGATCAGTACTGAACTGCTTGGGCTTGAGCCTGCCGTATTGGAAAGCCTGGCTGATGCGGTATTGACACAGCGCACAGAGTTCCTGACGCCATCGCAAGCGCCTTTTATTGCCGCCGCATTGCAAGTGTTATGGACGTGGCAAGCTAGTAAACTGAATTTGCCAGACGTGCCGACGTTGGAGATTGGTACACTGTGCCCCGTTTGCGGTTCGCATCCGGTTGCGAGCGTGATACGTATCGGTGGGCAGTCGCAGGGCTATCGCTATTTGCAATGCAGTTTGTGCGCCAGCGAATGGCATATGGTGCGGGTGAAATGTTCACATTGCGAACAAAATGGCAAGATTGCCTATCAAAGTTTAGCACCGGATGATGACGCGACATCGACGACCATCATCACCGAAAAGCCAGAGAATAAAGCCAATGATCCGCAAAAAGTAGCGCGCGCAGAAACCTGCGATGATTGCTATACCTACCGTAAGATTTTCAATCAAGAGCATGATTATGATGTCGAACCGCTGGCAGATGATTTGGCATCGCTAATGCTCGACGTACTGGTCACCGAAGCGGGTTACGCGCGTGCCAGCGGTCATCCTTTGCTATGGTTTGGAGAGTCTATATGACTATGAAAGCCGGCACAGATACAGCGCATGGCGTCAATCCAATAAATCCAGTGCATCTGCCATCGGTTGATGCGGTGTTGTCCGATGCAAGCTGTTTGCCATTGATAGCGCAATATGGACGCACTCAGACACTGGCAGCATTGCGGGTCTTGTTAGCAGAGTTGCGGGCGGCAATGTTGACTGGAAAGCCCGCTTCTGAGATCAGCATCACTAGCCTGACAGCGCAGCTTGAACATCAGCTCATCCGTGCGACGAGTTCGCCGATGAAGCAGGTTTTTAATCTGACCGGCACGGTATTGCATACCAATCTTGGGCGTGCCTTGTTACCGGATGAAGCGGTGCAATCGGTGGTGGCTGCGCTCACTGCGCCGATGAATCTGGAGTTCGATTTAAGCACGGGCAAGCGTGGCGATAGGGACGATTTGGTCGAATCCTTATTGTGTGAGTTAACCGGTGCGGAGGCTGCCACCGTAGTCAACAATAATGCTGCCGCCGTGTTGCTGATGTTGAATACTTTGGCGCAGGATAAAGAAGTCGTCGTCTCGCGTGGTGAATTGGTAGAAATCGGCGGTGCTTTTCGCATCCCCGATATCATGACACGTGCTGGCGCCGTACTGCGCGAAGTCGGGACCACCAACCGCACCCATTTGGCTGATTACACAAGCGCCATTGCAGAAAACACGGGCTTGTTAATGAAAGTCCATTGCAGTAATTATGCGATTACCGGTTTTACTAAATCGGTCGAATTAGAGCAATTAGTACCGCTTGGCCGCAGTCACAAAATTCCTGCCGTAGTGGATTTGGGGAGCGGGACGCTGGTCGATCTTGCGGAATATGGTTTGCCGCGTGAAACCACTGTGCGCGAGACGATCGCGGCAGGCGCTGATTTAGTGACGTTTAGTGGCGATAAATTACTCGGAGGGCCGCAAGCAGGATTGATCGTCGGTCGCGCCGATTTGATCGCGAAAATCAAACGTAATCCGCTTAAACGCGCGTTACGGGTCGGTAAACTGACACTGGCCGCACTAGAACCGGTATTGCGTTTATATAAAGCCCCGGAATTATTGGCTGAGCGCTTAACCACACTGCGACTGTTGACGCGCCCGCAAGCGCAGATGCGTGCGCAAGCAGAAATGATGCAACCCATTTTGCAGCGCATGGTTGGCGCAGAATATGAAGTCAGCACAGAACCATTGATGAGCCAGATTGGCAGTGGTGCATTACCGATTGATCAGTTGCCTAGCTTTGGATTGGCATTGCGCACGACTGCAGCGAATCAGCATAGCAATCCCCTGGGTCGCCTGGAAAAAATGCTACGGGAATTGCCGCGCCCGGTATTAGGCCGCATTTCACGCGATACTTTGTGGCTGGATTTGCGTTGTCTTGAAAGTGCAGATCAGCAAGGCTTCATCGCGCAATTGGAACAACTAGCGCAATTAAACTCCACGCATTCATGATCGTAGGCACTGCAGGACATATAGATCACGGTAAAACCACGTTAACCAAAGCATTGACGGGCGTTGATACCGATCGTCTCAAAGAAGAAAAAGTACGCGGTATTTCTATCGAATTAGGTTATGCCTACACGCCATTACAAAATGGCGAAATTCTTGGTTTGATTGATGTTCCCGGTCACGAAAAACTGATACACACCATGGCCGCTGGCGCTGCGGGCATTGACTTTGCCTTGCTGGTGATTGCTGCCGATGATGGCGTGATGCCGCAAACTAAGGAACATCTGGCGATTCTTGAACTGCTTGGGATACGCAGAGGAGCCGTGGCTCTGACCAAAGTAGATAGGGTCGATGCCGCGCAAGTACACGCAGTTGAACAGCAAATTACTGCTTTGCTTGCCGCGACACCGTTCGCCGGCGCGCCTATTTTCCACACGCAAGCGCATCTCGCCAACGATAGCGGTGTTGCTGCTTTACGCCAGCATCTCGAATGTGCCGCGCAGGAAACCGCACATCATCGTGACGATCAGCTATTTCGTCTTGCGATCGATCGGGTGTTTACCCTGGCAGGTCACGGCACCATCATTACCGGCACAGCGTTGGCTGGCAAGGTCAATATTGGCGATAGCCTGGTACTCGCACCTTCTGGCGAGAGTGTCAGAGTACGTAGCATTCACGCTCAAAATCAGGTTGCTAGTACCGGCCATGCCGGACAACGTTTAGCGTTAAATCTGACGGGTATCGAGCGCGAGCGGATTTCGCGTGGAAACTGGATCGTCGCACCGTCACTGGCGGCATGTTCAGTACGAATAGACGTGGAATTGTCGTTGTTAGCCGATGCTGGTCTAATCCTGAAGCCTTGGTCGCAGATTCATCTCCATCTGGGCGCAGCGCATCATACTGCCCATGTTGCCTTGTTAGAAGGCGATACGCTGACACCGGGACAACAAGCGCGTGTGCAAATCGTTTTGGATGCGCCAGTACATGCCATGCCGGGCGAGCGTTTTGTGATACGTAACGCGCAGGCAACGCGCACTATTGGCGGTGGCCAGGTACTAGATCCCTTTGGACCAACACGAAAACGGCGCGGCCCTGCACGTCATGCCTGGCTGGATGCGATGAAAGCGTTTATTACAACCGCCGATGTGCGTGCTTTGCTGGCTGCCAGTCCATTGGGTTTGCAACGTTCAGCCTTGCTGCGCTTGTCTTATGTTCCGCTGTTGAACTTGCCTGATGATGTGAGCGAAGTAAAACTGCGTGGTGACGATGCGCTGCTGATTTCAAAGACAGCAGTAGATGCATTATGTTTGAGGATGCTGGAGGCCTTACGGACATTTCATACGAGCTCACCGGATGAAATCGGACCACAAATTGCGCGTTTCAAACGCATCGTAGAACCCGATATAGACGATGTCTTGTGGCGCTGGCTAGTGGACAAAGTATGCGCCAATAAAACCATGCTTCAGCAGGGCGCGTATCTGCATATGCCAGAACACGTGATTACCTTGGGCGAACAGGAACAAGCATTGGCTGCGCAGTTGCTGCCTCTGTTGGAAGCTGGCGCATACAACCCACCGTGGGTGCGCGATATGGCACGCGAATTGAATAGCGATGAGGTCGAAGTACGCACAGTCTTGCGTAAATTAAGTCAACGGGGCTTAGTCTATCAAGTGATTCGCGATCTGTTTTATCATCCAGCGCGCATTGATGAATTACAGCAAGTGATCACAACATTAGTGCAAGAGCACCCGGAAAAAACAGTCAGTGCCGCAGCTTTCCGCGACGCCACCGGCCTAGGAAGAAAACGCAGCATACAACTATTGGAATATTTTGACCGCGTCGGCTATACTCGCCGACAGCGCGACGCGCATGTATTGCGCTGATTTGGTGTTTATCACTGACTGAATGATCGCCGACTTAAAACGGCCTCAACAGACCGTAGCGAGCAAGCCAAGGTCGAATCGAGAAGCACAGCCGTACTGGTGTACGGCGAGCATCACAGATTTGAGATTGGCTTGCGCAGTAGGTCTGTTGAGGCCGCATTAGAGGAGGGCAAACGTGTCCGGTGGCACGGGCGGGCTTCAAACCCGTCAAGGGGTGTCAATCATTCCTTCGTAAGTTCGACTCTTACTGTCCTCCGCCAATCTCTATGCTCTTGGCAGTCACGCTCAGTCCTGTTTTGCGAAGCCCTACCGATATTGCGTTATTCTCAGGGATTAACAAACCGCCGCAACAATGTACGCAAAGCGATGGTGTCAACTTCCCCCAATTTACTCAGCATGTCTGCTTCAATCTGTTTTCCTGCATCAACAATTTTTTGTGCGACATCGTGGCCGAGAGCAGTTAAATAAAACAGCCCATTATTGCTTTCTTCATCTTGATCAACGATCACATGCAGCAGGCCGCGCACTGTCATGTCGTCTAACACATGGGCTAATGGTGAATGACCAGCGTAGACGAACAACTGCATCAATTCCGCCAGACTTAGCCCTTCGTTGGCAGCCAGCGTGTTGAGTACGAAAAATTCGGTATCGTTCAAGCCATGTTGCGCACCGGATTCGCGCAATTTGTCATATAACTGAAAATACGCGTTGCCCAGTAACGGGGTAATCGTATTGCTGGCGGCTGTATCTGTGTTCCGCCCAGAAGTGGTGACCTTGATTAACGCTTCGGCTTCATCTGTCAGCTCCTTACGGGTGGCGATGGCGTAATTGCCACGTTGGTACACCAACGGCGGGGCATCAGAATGATCAAAATGCATTACTTCGCCGACCATAATGATATGGTCGCCGCCATCGTAGCGATAGGTGGTTTTACATTGCATGCGAGTGGTGCAGCCAGACAATAAAGGTGCGTCGCCTAAGCCACGTTCTATCGTCAATCCGGCAAATTTATCAATGCCACGTTTTGCAAAGCGATTGGCCAAGCCATCCTGATCGTGCGACAAGATATGTACGGCCCAATAATCGGCAGTTTCAAATACGGCGGCGCTGTGAGATGACTTGGACAAACTCCACAGCACCAATGGGGGATCAAGTGAGACCGAATTGAAACTGTTCGCCGTTATACCAACCAGTTTTTCGCTGCCATCGACAGTACTGCATGCAGTAACGATAGTGACGCCAGTGGTAAAAGTGCTGAGCGCATGACGGAACTCACGCTGGTCGAAAAGTTGTGCCAGTGCGGCCGGATCGGCTAACGATGATGTATTTTTTACTTTGTCCATCTGAATTGTTTCTTGCTTTATTGTTTTTTGCGTAGCCCGCTATGGTATCAGTCTATTGTGTTTCACTCTTCTGAACGCTTAAGAATTAAATCGAGATTGCTTATAACCATCTTAATTAATAAGCAAGGAATGTTAGGTTTTTCCTTAGCATTGCGCGGTGCGAATAGATACTATCGCATGCTAGGATGATAATCTGCTCATCTTTGAAAAGCCGCCCCTATGTGGATAGACACGCATTGTCATCTTGATGCCGCCGAATTTGGCGGACAGCAGAGCGCTTTTGCGCAGGCTGCGGCGCAACAGCAGGTTTCCTGGATAGTGATCCCGGCAGTAGAGCGAGCCAATTTTCAAGCGGTGGCGACAATCGCCGCTGCGCAAAGCAATTGTGCTTACGCACTGGGCATACATCCTATTTATGTGCCTCATGCAGACGAGGCGGATTTATTGACTTTGCGCGCTGCGATTGCGACAGCAATGGCCGACCCTTTATTTGTCGCGATAGGAGAAATTGGTCTGGATTTCTTTGTGCCGGATTTGAATACGGGTGTTTTACGTGAAAAGCAGGAGTATTTTTACGTTGAGCAATTAAAACTGGCACGAGAATTTGATCTGCCAGTACTGCTGCATGTACGTAAATCTCAGGATACTTTACTTAAATATTTGCGTCGCATTAAAGTGCAGGGCGGTATTGCCCATGCTTTCAATGGCAGTTTTCAGCAGGCACAAGCATTTATTGACCTGGGTTTTAAATTGGGTTTTGGCGGCGCAATGACATTTACGCGCGCTTTGCAAATTCGACGTCTGGCGGAACAATTGCCATTGGATACCTTAGTGCTGGAAACCGATGCCCCGGATATGTCGCCTGTCTGGCTGCATCCGGAAAAAAATGCACCACAAGAATGCCCTCGCATTGGTGGCGTACTGGCTCAGTTACGCAATATGCCAATTCATGACTTAGCTCAGGCAACTTCAGCCAATGCACGTATCGCGTTGCCACGCTTAGCTTTACTTGGTTAAGGTAAGGACTAGCCAATGCGCAGTTGTGTCATTGGTTTCCTGTTCGGTGTTGTCTATTTGCAAACGCAGGCCGGTTTGCCATCGGCGCAATTTCTCTGCATCTTGCTGCTGTTGTTCGGCATATCCGCAGTCTTAATTTTTTATTCCAAAAAATTGCAGCATCGGTTTATTCGTTCTTCGATTAAAACCTTTTCATTCATCATCTGCGGGGCGCTGTTTGGTTTTTGCTGGGCCGCATTATTTGCGTACTACTATTTACGACAAGAGTTGCCGCCAGAGTGGGAAGGACGTGATATCACGCTGATTGGTACGGTGGCCAATCTACCCGCGCATTTTGAACAAGGTGTGCGGTTTAATTTTGCGGTTGAACAGGTGTTGCCTCAAGACGGTGAGACTCCGTCAGTCCCATCATTGCTGGCGTTGTCGTGGTATCGCCTGCGTGACACACAAAATCCCCAATTGATGTCAACTGTAGGAGATATCCAGCCAGGCGCACGCTGGAAGTTGACAGTGCGTTTGAAGCGCCCGAATGGCAATGCTAATCCTGCGGGTTTTGATTATGAAATATGGTTGTTAGAACAAAATTTGCGTGCCACGGGTTACGTACATGTTGATTTGAAAAAGGGGGGAAGGAATCAAGATGCCAATCGCGAATCTAATCGATTAATAAGCCCTTTTGTTTTTAGCCTGAACCATGTGATACAGCGCGGGCGCGGTTGGTTGCGACAGCGCATAGAGTCGGCGTTACCAAATTATCCCTATGCAGGTGTGCTGGTGGCATTAGTGATTGGTGATCAGCGCGACATAGATCAAGCTGACAGAACGATTTTCGCTCGCACCGGGGTGAGCCATATTATTGCGATTTCTGGCTTGCACATTTCCCTGGTTGCCGGTTTGTTTGCCGCATTGGTATCGGCATTATGGCGACGTTCTTTTTTTACGCAGGCGGAACTACCGCTACTTTTGCCGACGCCGAAAGTGACTGCCGTCTCTGGTGCGTTAATGGCGTTGATCTACGTTGCCCTGGCCGGATTTGGTATACCGGCACAGCGTGCCTTGGTGATGTTATTGATGGTGACGCTTGCACTATGGGTGGGGCGTATTTCCAGCATTTCGCACGTGCTATGTGCAGCGCTGGGTGTAGTGGTTTTGTACGACCCATGGGCAGTGTTGTCCAATGGGTTTTGGTTATCGTACGGCGCGGTTGCCATGATTTTATATGCATCGGTAGGGCGTACACGTGCACGCGTACCCCACGAGGTCAGGCATGAGGATAAGCAAAATGATGACATCGACAAAACTGGGCAATCAAGCGTGTTGTCCTGGCTAAGGCGCTGGCTTAAGGCACGGCGCTCAGCTTTGCGCGCGGCTGCGAATACACAATATGCCGTGACGATAGGTTTGATTCCATTGACGATGTTGTTGTTCGGTCAAACATCATTGTTCAGTCCGATTGCCAATGCAGTGGCGATTCCATTAGTTGGTACGATCGTGACGCCAGCAGCATTGCTGGGCGCGGTATTGCCTGCACCATTCTCCGGATGGGTTTTATTATTTTCCCACACCTTGGTGGTTAGTCTGGTGATGTTTTTAACTTGGTTAAGTCATTTTTCATTTGCGGTATGGACAGCGCCGCTGCCATCTCCATGGATATTTGGCATTACATTGATGGCGACGTTATGGTGGCTGGCACCGCGTGGCTGGCCGTTGCGCTGGCTGGCTCTATTTGGCTGGTTGCCATTAATACTCAATGATGTAAGTCGACCTGCCGAAGGTGAAATGTGGGTTACCGCTTTTGATATCGGTCAGGGCATGTCCTTACTGATCGAGACTAAGCATCATCGCTTGTTATATGACGCAGGACCAGCTTATGCGCCGGGTTCGGATGCTGGCAGCCGCGTCATCGTGCCATATCTCAAAGCGCGAGGCATTAGTCATCTGAATGCAGTGGTGATTTCACATTCAGACAGCGATCACTCCGGTGGTGCGCTAACCATACTTAACACTATAAAAGTAGATCAGGTGATTTCCTCATTGCCGGAAACTAACGACATTGTTCTCAATGCCGCTGAACATCGCCGTTGTCAGCGTGACCAATCATGGCAGTGGGATGGCATCCAATTTGCGATGCTGTCACCGCCGCTGGAAAGCTATCAGCAGGCTAAGTTGAAACCGAACGCATTTAGCTGCACCTTGAAGATTAGTGATGGCAAGTTCTCCATCTTGCTACCTGGCGATATTGAAGCAGCGCAAGAACAGCAATTGTTGACACATTATCAGAACGATATTGATGTTTTGCAATCCACCGTTTTATTGGCACCGCATCACGGCAGCGGCACATCTTCCACCGCAGATTTCTTACACGCAGTTGATCCACGCATTGCCCTGTTTCAAGTCGGTTACCGCAATCGCTATCACCATCCTAAAGCATCGGTGTGGCAGCGCTATATGGATATGGGGATTACCAATTTACGCAGCGATGAGAGTGGGGCGATAACTTTGCGCATGAGTGCTAAAGGAGGCGTAGAGTTTACGGAATATCGGAAAGAACATGCACGTTACTGGTATGGGCATTGAAGCACTTTCATTATCCAGAACAAATACCCCAATCGCCACTATAAAAATGCCAGCGGCCAATGCGTGCCAGTGCAGTATTTACCTCCTAATTCTTCTTAAATCGCCAAAAAATTTCCACGCGAAAGTTTACTGATGTTTATTTTCCAATTATTTGTTAAGTATTGTTAAATTGATCACGTCCAGTGGACTCTCACCTACTTGTCAATTCATCACTTGTTATAATCGAATGCGACTTATTTAATAAACAAGTTTTTCTGTAGTTGTCTCTTTCGCCTCTGTAGCAAATGAACACAGATTTGTCTTGCCCTGAATTGGAAACACAATGAACAAGCAGAATTTCTGCCTTATCTTCAATCACAAGCACGCTATATCGGCGCCGCTGGCGACATCAAGAAGACCGTTTAAGGGACGCGAGCTTATGAAGACCCTCGTCCGGTGGTGCTTTTTGATAGGTTTATTGAGCACCTATCAACTTAGCCATGCACAAGCCTAACTTTGCGCATGAGTGTCAGTGCAGTATTTACCTCCTAATTCTTCTTAAATCGTCAAAAAATTTCCACGCGGGAGTTTACTGATGTTTATTTTCCAATTATTTGTTAAGCATTGTTAAATTGATCATCTCCTGTGAACCCTCGCCTACTTGTCAATTCATCACTTGTTATAATCTAATGCGACTTATCTAATAAACAAGTTTGTTTGTAGTTGTCTCTTTCGCCTCTGTAGCAAATGAACACAGATTTGTCTTACCCTGAATTGGAAACACAATGAACAAGCAGAATTTCTGCCTTATCTTCAATCACAAGCACGCTATATCGTTGCCGCTGGCGACATCAAGAAGACCGTTTAAGGGAGGCGAGCTTATGAAGACTCTCGTCTTAATTAGTCTATTAATAGGCTCGTTGATTGCTTACCTACCTAGCTACGCACAAACCTACCCTTGTTCCGGCCCCGGTCCGGGAGAAGTGGTTGTAGGGCAGACGCAAGGCGGTCAGGGCGTTGCTTCCATCCCTCTATGCCAACGAGTCAATCAACAACAAGCACAACAACCACCACCTAAATGGGAGTCGCGTTGGGGCGCTATTGTGACCGATAGTGACAAAGCAATTGTTGGATCAGCGAGCGGTTCTCTAAGCCAAGACAGTGCTGAGCGTTCAGCTATAAGTGACTGCAAAGCTAAGGGGGGCGCCCATTGCGAATTGCAGGTCTCATACGCGAACGGCTGTGGTGCCATGATCCTTGGCGATAAGGCCTTTGATGTTGACTGGGGCAGTACCAAAGCAGAAGCCATTCAAAAAGCCACAAATGTCTGTAGCGCAGCATCGCCAAACTGTCATGTTTACTTCACCACCTGCAGCCCTCCGGCTCAAATTCACTGACAGCCCGTCGCCCACTTAGCGGTCAGCAACCTGCAGGCGCTGCCCACGACGTCACGAAAACCGTTTAAAGAGAGGTAGTAATCTTATGAAGACTTTCGTCCTATGGGGCGTGTTATTGGGTTTATTGATTTCCCATCAGCTTAGCCATGCCCAGGTCTACCCTTGTTCTGGTCCGGGGCCGGGGGAAGTTGTCGTGGGCCAAACGCCAGGTGGTCAAGGCGTCGCTTCCATGCCGCTTTGTCAGCGGACCAACCAACAGCAACAACAACCCACTCCTCAATGGCAGTCGCGATGGGGAGCGATTGCCACGGACGTCTCTCCAGGACGAGGAATTATCGGCGCCTCTAAAGACACATTGAGTGCCAGCGCCGCTGAACAAAGCGCTATGTCAGATTGCGCCGCCAAAGGCGGAGCCAATTGTACGCTGCAAATTACCTTTTCCAATGGCTGCGGTACGTTGATCGCCGGACATAAGACGTTCAACGTGAGCTCGGGTGCAACCGAAGCCATTGCAGTCCAAAAAGGCATCGGTGTTTGTTCCAAGTCCGATACTGGTTGCTCCCTCTACTTCAAGACCTGCAGCCCAGCCGTACGCGTTCAATAAACACCGTGAAAGGCCGCTCTATTGCCGTTCTTTTCTCGGGATTGCCTACTACCTCCTGCGGTTCATCCATGAATACACCCGACATCAAGCAGAACCCGCACCCCAAGATGCGTTACGAGATCACGTTAACGATTAAAGATGCACCGGGTCCATTCGATGCCGTAACAGGTTTCATGCAATACGACGTCACTAACGAACAATGCTCGCCATACAACGAGTTTATTGGTATCTACCGTAACCCCGGGTCAGAGTCGGCCGATATTAGCGGTCAGCAACCTACAGGCGCTGCCTGCGACTTCACGAAAACCGTTTAAAGAGAGGTAGTAATCTTATGAAGACTTTTGTCCTATGGGGCTTGTTATTGGGTTTATTGATTTCCCATCAGCTTAGCCATGCCCAGGCCTATCCTTGTTCTGGCCCTGGGCCGGGGGAAGTTGTCGTGGGCCAAACGCCAGGTGGTCAAGGCGTCGCTTCCATGCAGCTATGCCAGAGAGCCGCGACACAACAGCAACAGCCCCCTGTTCGCTGGGAGTCTCGCTGGGGGGCCATTGCCACGGACGCCCCTCATGCTGTTCTTGGCACGTCGACTGGACAGAAGAGCCAGGCAAGTGCAGAGAGAGCGGCAACCAACGACTGCATGGCCAAAGGCGGACAGAATTGCGTACTCCAGATTTCGTACGCGAACACCTGTGCTGCGCTTGCCGTGAGCAGTAAGTCTACTGGTACAGCATCTCGGGTCGGTCTTGCTGATGCGGAAAAGGCTGCCACAAAGGCATGCCAGGACGGTGGTGGATCGGATTGCCGCATTTACTACTCCTCGTGCACGCAATCCCAACCCATTCAATGACTGCTCGTGCCCGTTTACAAAACATCATCAAACCGAAGCTAGGGGCTCTTTGCCTATTTCTAGGGTTCTTTGTTTCTTCTTGCAGCTCGTCCATGAACACTCCCGACATTAAGCAGAACCCGCATCCCAGGATGCGCTATGAAATTATCCTGACGCTCAAGGATGTGCCGGGTCCGTTTGATGCAGTAACGGGGTTCATGCAGTACGACGTCACTAATGAGCAGTGCGCCCCGTTCGACAAGTTCATCGGCATTTATCACAAGCCTCCCGGCCAAAGTTCGCCGATAGCGTTCGTACCGGTAGGGGCTAACGAGTACAGCGGCACCATCTACCTCGATCTACTACAAGATGAAGACTATTACGGACTGGGTGTATGTCACTGGTCTATGACAGCGGCCATTGCTCAGCTCAAGATCGGTGAGGTGACGTTTAGCCCCGGTCTTCTGCAGGAACAAATTGTCAAGCAGGAAGCCATTACGCAGTATTTTTCCAAGAAGGATTACGGCGACAACTCTATTCCGCATCGCTCCGTGCTCGGGATGTCCTCGCTAAGTGAGGTCGCCCCTCGGTATCACGATGAATTCTTCACGCTCACCTTGTCCTCCAAGGAGCACTTCGAATGAGCATCGGCACCAAGGAATATACCCTGTTAGCGAAGGACTCTTATGAAGATCGTTCCAACTACGTTGGGAAGGAGAAGTTCGTCATTCTCGACGGGGCTAAATATCGTGTCCTCGACACCTACAGCGATCCCATCACTGGTTATCAAGGCACGGAATCGCTTCTGGATGGCGCAGTTGATCCACGCATCGCCCTGTTTTAAGTCGGTTACCGCAATCGCTATCACCATCCTAAAGCAACGATGTGGTAGCGCTATATGGATATGGGGATTACCAATTTACGCAGCGATGAGAGCGGGGCGATAACTTTGCGCATGAGTGCTAACGAAGGTGTTGAGTTTACGGAATATCGGAAAGAACATGCACGTTACTGGTATGGGCGTTGATGTACCGTCATTATCCAGAACAAATATCCCAATCCCCACTATAAAAATGCTAGCGGGCAATGAGTGCCAGTGCTGTATTTGCCTCCTAATTCTTCTTAAATCGTCAAAAATTTTCCACGCGGAAGTTTACTGATGTTTATTTCCTAATTATTTGTTAAACATTGTTAAATTAATCATCTCCGGAGAACTCTCATCTACTTGTCAATTCATCACTTGTTACAATGTAATGCGACTTAATTAATAAGCAAGTTTTTCTGTAGTTAGCTCTTTCGCCTCTGTAGCAAATCAGCACCGATTTGTCTTACCTTGAATTGGAAACACAATGAACAAGCAAAATTTCCGCCTTATCTTCAATCACAAGCGCGGTATGCTCGTTGCCGTTTCGGAGCTCGTCACTAATCAAGGTAAGGGGACTGGAGAAACACGCAGTGCGAGTGCGTCAGTTTCTACGACGACACCGCTGATGCGCTTTGCGATGTTAGGCGTCGTCATCGCTGGTTTATTTGGTGAGATAACTGTGGTCAGTGCGCAGCAAGTCGCGTATAAGAATGGCGGGCCACAACCGATCGCCGATAGAAGTGCCAACGGGATTCCTGTTGTTCAGATTGTTCAGCCTAATGGTGCAGGGCTTTCACATAACAAATACGACAGCTTCTCAGTCGATCCGAATGGCGTCATCTTAAATAATAGCCCCACAACGGTGAACACCCAATTGGGCGGGTTTATTCAGGGCAATTCCCAGATCAATACACCCGCTAAAATCATTTTGAACGAGGTGCTTGGCACCTCTCGTTCGCAGCTTAATGGCTACATCGAAGTGGCTGGCCAGCGCGCCGAAGTCATAGTCGCTAATCCGAACGGCATTTCAGTTGGCGGCGGTGCAGGTTTCATCAACACGAGCAGAGGCGTACTGACGACTGGC
The DNA here is from genome assembly GCF_009497155.1 of Glaciimonas soli. Classification (GTDB taxonomy): domain Bacteria; phylum Pseudomonadota; class Gammaproteobacteria; order Burkholderiales; family Burkholderiaceae_D; genus Glaciimonas; species Glaciimonas soli. The sequence continues at coordinate 835,959 of NZ_WINI01000001.1, read as the reverse complement.
ACACCCACATTTGGCGGCGATGGTAGTTTGGCATCATTTCGCGTGACCAAAGGTGATATCAATATTGGTGCCGGTGGCATGAACGGCACCGGGGCAGACCAATTAGATCTTATTGCTCGTAGTGTGAGCGTGAACGACAAGCTCTACGCCAACCGCCTCAATGTGGTCACTGGTGCCAATCAAGTCAATTACAACGATCTGGGTGTGACTGTCATTGCTGGCGAAGGTGGGCAACCTGCCGTGGCAATTGACTCCTCTGCGCTGGGCGGCATGTATGCGCAGAAGATTATGCTGGTAGGGAATGAACATGGTGTCGGCGTAAAACTACTGGGAGATACTGCCGCCAGCGCTGGTGATGTGACTATCAGTAACGACGGTAAAGTGACCCTGAACAATAAGACCAATGCCACTGGACAGATTGCGATTCGTAGTACCGATGATGTCAACAATAGTGGCACGCTCTATGCCCAACAAGTTGGCCTCAACAGCGCTGGCCTCGTGTCCAACAGCGGTACCATCGCTGCACAAAACGACCTCAACGTAAATGCGGCATCAATTAACTCGACCGGTGTGTTAGCGGCAGGAATTGATGTGAATGGCAAAGCCACGCAGCTTGGCAATTTAGTACTCAATGCCAACGGCACGCTGATCGCAACAGGACAAAACACGGCGGGTAGCAACGTTTCGATGATGGGTAGCAGTCTCAATTTAGCCAATGCCAATACCAGTTCTAACGGCGCGACTACTTTGACGGCAACCTCTGGCGATATTAATCACAGCGGCGGTAATTTGCAGGCAGCCGGTGCCACCACGATCAATGCTACTGGCGCTGTCACCAACAATCAAGGTGTGATCAACACCGCACAGCTCACTATTAATTCTGGAGCGCTTTCGAACGTTGCTGGGAGCCTTATTCAGTCAGGCAGTGGCGACACCAACATCAGCACCACAGGTACTACGAATAACACGTCCGGTACGATTGCCACAAACGCCAACAAGCTCATTCTCCAATCAGGCGATTTGGTCAATGACGTTGGCCACATTACTCATGCAGGTAGTGGGACATTGAGCATCAATACCGGCGCAGCTTCCAACGTCGCTGGCGATATCGCGACCAATGGTCAATTGCTACTCACCGCCGCCAACCTGAATAATCAGCAGGGTTCATTAATTGCCAATCGCAATGCGGCGCTGAACCTCACTGGCAATCTGAATAATACGCAGGGATCCATACAAGCGGCGAGTGCCTTACAGGCTAACGCCGCCAACATCGACAATACGGCCGGTCGCATTACGTCCCTCGATAACAGTGGACTCACGCTTTCTGCCAGCGGCTTATTGACCAATGCTGCAGGTACTGCAGCCGATGGTTCACAAGGCGGCGTTATCGGCGGCAATGGCGATGTCAATCTGACTGCAGCCAACGCCACCAACAGCGGACAAATCACCGCTGGCAACAATCTCACTGCGAGGGTACAGAATCAACTCAATAACAACAGTGGCCGACTAGCCGCTGCGAATACCTTAACCGCACAAGCAGCGTCTCTCTCCAACGCACAAGGCGCGTTAGACGCAGCGAAGATCAACGCCACGATTGCCCAGCTCAATAATAATCAAGGCAAAATCAACGCCGATCAGATCACCCTGCACGCCACCAATCTATCAAATCAACAAGGTCAAATTGCCCAATTCGGTGAAGATGCCAGCACGATAGATGTCACCAATATGTTAGATAATTCGAATGCTGGTTTAATTCAAACCAACAGCGCCGATCTGACACTGACTCCGCAGCAATTGAATAATAACGGCGGCACCATTTCGCATGCAGGAACTGGCACACTTAATGTCGCGGTAGGCAATGGCGCATTACAGAACCAAGGCGGCACCATCGGCAGTAATGGCACCGTCAATGCTGGTGCTACCAGTATCAATAATCAAGCTGGAACATTGTTCGGCGCAGGCGCAACCACTATTACCGCCACTGCCGGAGATATCGACAACAGCAATGGCGGTTATTTATCCGGCGATAGTTTAAAGGTCAATGCGACCGGCAATATTAACAATACGCAGGGTAAGCTTGAAGCGATCAAGAGCGGTTTAGCCATCAATGCCAACAGCCTCAACAACGCTGCAGGTACGATACAAAATCTCGGTGCGAATGCGCTCACCATCAACTTGCGCCAGGGCTTAAGCAATACTAGCGCCAACAATGTCGGCGGCTTTATCGGTAGTGCAGGTGATGTGAACGTCAAGGCTACCGACATCGATAACACCGAAGGCACGTTCTACAGCAAACAAAATCTTTCGCTCAACGCCGATGGCACACTGTTCAACAACTCTGGCGTGCTGCAAAGTGATGGGTCGATTAATGCTACGGCAACCAATGACGTCAACAATCAGGATGGCCGGATCGAAGCAAATGGCGCAGCAGCAACCTTAACCGTTTCTGGCAGCAGCATCGATAACACCTCTGGTCGCATCGCCAACAGCGGCACAGGATCTACCGCCATCAATGGCGGCAGCAATCTCGCCAACGATGCGGGCACCATCGGCGGTAACGGTAATCTCACCCTGACATCTACCAATCTGAGCAACACCCAGCAAGGGCAAGTCATCTCCGCTGCAGACTTGACTCTGGCAATCGCCAACAACATCAACAACAGTCAGGGCAAGCTGTTTGCCGGACAAAACCTCACCGTCAATCAGGCAGGTGCAACGCTGAATAATAGCGCTGGCAATATTGCCTCATCAGGCGATACCAATTTAACCGTTGCCAGCATCGACAATACCAATGGCCAGATCGGCAACACTGCTGGGAATGGTGGCAATATCGCCTTATCGACCAGCGGGATTGTCACCAATACTGCCGGGAATATTGGCAGCGATAAAAACACAACGATCTATGCCAACACGATACTCGGCGACGGCAAAGTCATCGCCGGTCAAGATGCCAGTATCAACCTGCAAGGCGATTACACCAATACCGCAGCCAATCAATTCACCGCCAATCGTGATCTCAGTTTCGCCGCCACCGGCACCCTGACCAACGCAGGCAATCTGGAAGCGGTGCGCAATCTGAATGTAAGTGCCGCCAATGTCACCAATCAATATGGTGCATTGATCAATGCTGGCAATGGCAATACGTGGATTCAGGCATCCAATACGGTCTATAACATAGGTCGTATTTATGGTGACGATGTCGCTATTGGCGCGCAGAGCATTACCAATGATGGCATCCTGAACGCCGACGGTACCACCAATCAGGCTGGTATCATCGCCGCGCGTAATGATCTCGATCTGGGGGCGAACACCATCGTCAACCGTGAACACGCCACCATCATCAGTCTGGGCGATATGGCGTTCGGTGGTGCCTTGGATGCCAATCATAAAGCGACAGACAGTTCCGCATCGATCTTGAATGCCTCGGCAACGATAGATGCTGGCAATAATCTGAACTTACAAACGGCCAATCTGACCAATCGCAACGATCACTTCGCCACTGATCTGGTGATCGATCCCACGCTCACCACACACGTGACGCAATACCGCTCCTGGGATAGCAATACCTGGTACGACACCAGCGATGTCACCTGGAGCGACAGTGGTGACGGCGGTATCGTAGTGGTCTTACCGGGCAATTCGCGCTACGAAAAATTCTACAAAATGGACTATACGCAAATCGTCCAAAAAACCGTGGTCACCTCCAGCGATCCAGGACAGATCACGTCCGGTAACAACATGACCCTATCGGGTAATGTCACCAACGACAAAAGCACCATGATTGCTGGTGGCACGCTCGGTGGACAACTCGGCGATCTCAATAACATTGGTGCGGATGGTCAAGTCGTCACCACCAATCAGATGACCGCCGGAGAGAATTACTATCACTGGGTTGACGGCCATCCGCATGAAAATCACTACACTTACGACAATAACGGCGCCGCTTACGATGTAGCGTTGCCAACCACCACCTTTGCGTTGCCAGTGTGGACAGTGCTGGATTTAACCAAACCGAATCAAGGCGATAACGGCGCCATCGGCAGCGGTGTCGGCAACAGCACCGTGCCTTCTTCCGGCTCCAGCACTATCGGTGGCAATCAGGGTGGGCAGAATCTCTCTGGTAATGGTCAGACTGTGGGCGGGGCAAGCGGTTCGGCTGGTGGCAATACCGGCACATCCGGCAATACCCAAACCGTCGGCACAGCGGACAAACCGTTGCCGAATCTGACGCTACCGAACAGTCAGTTATTCCCGATCACACAGAATCCTAATCTCGGTTATCTGATCGAAACCGACCCCAAGTTCACTAACTACAACAATTTCATTTCCAGCGATTACATGTTGAGTCGCCTTGGTGTTGATCCGATGGCGACACAAAAACGCCTCGGTGATGGATATTACGAGCAAACGCTGATCAACCAGCAAATCACCGAATTGACCGGCAAACGCTTCCTCGGCGACTACACCAGCAACGAGCAACAATACGAGGCGTTGATGGATGCGGGTATCAATTACGCCCAGCAATTCCAGCTAACACCGGGCATCGCTTTAAGCGCTGAACAAATGAACAGCCTGACCTCTGACATCGTCTGGCTGGTCTCACAAAACATCACCCTGCCTGATGGCACAACGCAAAGCGTATTAGTACCAGTGGTGTATCTGTCACGACTTGACGCCGGTGATGTCAGTCCGACTGGTTCTGTCATGAGCGGTCGTAATATTGACCTGAGTATCAATGGCACATTGCAAAACGGCGGCACCTTGCAATCGTCGAATAACACGCTGATCCATGCGACCGATATCAACAATACTGGCACCATTAGCAGCGATGCTAAAACCGGCACTATGGTGTTAGTGGCCGATAACGACCTGATCAACGGCGGCACGATCTCCGGCAACCGCGTTGGGATACTGGCTGGTCGCGATGTGACGATGGCCAGCACGATCAGTTCGGCCACCAGTAAAAACGGCACCAACATTGGCATCAGTCAGGTGGCAAGTGTCAATGCGGATCAATTGTCGATACAAAGTGGCCGTGATATTAATCTGACCGGCACGGCGATTAACACCACGGGTGATGCGGCGTTTGTGGCGGGGCGGGATATCAATCTAAACACCGTTACCACGCAAGCGACCTCGAATGTCGATTATGGTAATAAAAACCACCTGAACGAAACCCAAACGCAAGCTATCGGCACAGCGATTCAATCTGGGGGCAACGTCACGTTAGCGGCAGGTCAGGATATCAACGCTAATGCTGCCTATGTCAATGCCGATCAAAATCTGGTCGCAGCCGCTGGACGGGATGTGAATATTGCATCGGCTGAGCAAACCAGCAGTAAAGATCAGGAAATTTCTACTACTAGCAAGGGGATGCTGTCGTCATCGAGTTACCACTACACCGATCAACAGCAAGGTACGCAAGCGGTCGGTTCTACCCTTTCTGGCGACAACGTCCAGGTGGTTGCCGGACGTGATGTCAATGTGATCGGTAGTAATGTGGTTGGCACCCATGATGTGGCCGTGGTTGCCGGTAACAACGTCAACATCGTTGCCAGCCAAAACACCGCATCGGAAAGCAGTAGCTCAGAAGAAAAGACTTCTGGTCTTACCAGTAGCGGCATGAGTGTGAGCATGGGCAACAAAGAGCAAGACCATCAGCAAACCTATGATGCCACCACGCACAATGCCAGCACCGTCGGCTCGACCAATGGTAATGTCACAATTACCGCCGGTAACGCTTATACCCAGACCGGTAGTAATGTTGTCGCGCTTGCTGGCGACATCGGCATCGCCGGCAAAACAGTCGATATCACTGCGGTGCAAGACACGATGACAGCGACCACTAAGGATCATACACAGCAAAGTGGCTTGTCATTAGGCGTATCCGCTCCTATCGTCACCGCCGTAAAAACCATACAACAGATGAATTCGGCATCGAGCAAAACCGATGATCCACGCATGAAGGCGTTGGCTGCTGCAGTAACAGTGTCTGCTGCGGGCGATGCTGCCACTGCCGCACAAAACCCAACCGATGGGGTCACAGTCAGCTTGACCGTCGGTTCCAGCAAGAGCGATAGCCAAAGCAAACAAACCAGCAGCGCTGTGGTCGGTTCCAATGTCACTGCTGGTGGCAACGTTAGCATCGCCGCCACTGGTGCAGGACAAGACAGCAATATCAATGTCATCGGCAGTAATATCACCGCCGGTCAAAATGCCTTGCTCAAAGCTGATGGCGATATTAATTTGAAGGCAGCGCAAAGCAGTAGTGATCAACACAGCACCAGCTCATCTTCCAGTGCTGCGGTTGGTATTGCGGCGACCTATGGTTCCAACGGCTTTGCGTTTGGTATCACGGCCAACGCGGCAGGTAGCCGTGGTAATGCCGATGGTAGCGATGTCACCAATGTCAATACCCATGTCACTGCGGGTAATAATTTGATAATAGAATCCGGCCATGACACCAATCTGATTGGCGCAGTCGCCAGTGCCAATCAAGTGCTCGCCAATGTCGGCACCTCTGGTTCGGGCAATCTCAACATCACCAGTTTGCAAGACACCAGCAATTACAATAGTAAGGACCAAAACATCGGCGGCAGTGTCACGATAGGTTACGGTGCGTCAGGCAGCTTCAATGCGGGACAAAGCAAAGTCAACGGCGATTACGCCAGTGTCGGTGAACAGTCTGGTATCAAAGCTGGCGATGGCGGTTTTATTGTGAACGTCAATGGCAACACCAATCTCACAGGTGGTGTGATTGCCAGCACAGCTACACCAGACAAAAACCTATTAGTTACTCAAACCTTGACGCAAAGCGATATTGAAAATCACAGCAACTACGATGCCAGCAGCGTGAGCGTTGGCGGTGGTTATGGTTCGCAAAGTGGTAGCAAAGATCGTGTGATGCAATTCAACGGCGGTGCCACCGGCACTTCTGCTGGCTTCAGCAGTACCGATGGCAATGCTAGTGGCACCAGCCATAGCGGCGTCAGTGCGGGTACAGTCGTCATCACTGACGATGCTAAACAACAGCAATTGATCGGTCAAACTGCCGAGCAAACTGGTGCCAGCATCAACCACGATGTTGGTGTAGACAATGCTGGTTCCATCGGTAAAAACTGGGATGGACAACAGCTTAAAGATAAGGTGACGTCTGAGGCTCAGATTACTGCGGCGTTTGGGCAGGCTGCGGCGAAAGAGATTGGTAGTTATGCTGATATCAAGCAAAAGGAAGCTCTTGCCAATAAAGACTATGACGAAGCTGCGAAATGGGCTGAAGGTGGCGCGTATCGTGTAGCCTTGCATACTGGTGTTGGTGCATTGACCGGCGGTGTCGGTGGGGCAGCTGGTGCGTTCGCTTCTGCTGAGTCAATGAGTGTCATTGATAGTGCAATCCAAAACATGGGCTTGCCGGATGCTGTGAGACAAGGTCTAGAGCAAGTAACAGCAGCAGCGATTGGCGTAGCTGTAGGAGGTGGTGCTGGTGCTGCGGCTGGGGTTAATGTTGAGGCTAACAATCGCCAACTTCATCCAACAGAAATCGAGATGATTAAAAAGAATGCTAATCGTTTTGCGAAAGAGCTGTACAACACCGACAACCCAACACCAGAACAGATACAAGGTGCCTTATCTATGCTGGCGAATACTGCGCAAAATTTGGTTGATTATAATTTTGGCTACGATGTACCTTACTCAGCACAGGCGGAAGCGTTCTTACATACTTTGCAATCAGAATATGCCGCGAGCACTCCAAACCTGTCTATCGGCAATGGGCAATATTTATTCTATGCAACAAATGACCAGAAAAATTCGCCGTATATCAATAGCGGTACGGTAGATAAAGAAATTGCAGGCGTGATTATTAAAGCGCCGATCAAGCAACCGGAAAATGCGCAATCAAATACTGAAAAGCGTGATCCGCTGACTAATCTTCCATTGGATGATCAAGGACGTTATGGGCAGCAGGTTGTAGTCGAGGGGAAAACATATGCTCCAAAATACTTCTCGTGCGCGACACCAGAATGCTTAGGAAATAATCTGGATATGTCTGATCCACAGACTGCGGCGTACGTGAAGGCATTGGATAAGAAGGTTCTTGATGACATTGGAACAGGAGCAACGTATGCCGCACTTGCGAATCCAACAGGTGCAATAGGTCTGATGGCCGGTATTATCGGCACAACATCTGGAGTTGCCTCAGGTTATTTAGATGGAAAAACAGGAAATGCAGTAGCAAAAGAAGCTGTCCAATTAGCCGCCCAACAATACTTACAAGGTGTGTATGGAATAGGTGAGGCTGCTGCAAGTCGTGTTATCACTTTAATAGACTTATGCGGAGGATGGCAAGCATTTGTAGATCGGACTCAACAACAAGCTAAAGATCTGGTTGGAGGTGGAAAATGAATCGCATTAATGCACTCCGGGTATTGCTCGTTTTGATCGGAATTGCTTTTATGGTTAAGGGAGCATATTTTTTTACTCGTCAACAATATGATCAATTATTATTTTTAAGTTGTGGAGTTGCTTGGGCTGTGTGGATTACAAATGCAGTGTTTAAAAATTGGAATTTGCCAGCCCCTTTTGCTTACAACCAAGGAGAAAATCAAATTGGTAGAGTTACCTACTGCATTGTAGTGGTCGGTATATTTTTCTTTGTGATTTTTTCATGAATGCACCACCTTACAATCATACTTGAAAGGTGTTTGCGGTCTTTCAGAAGTTATGGCTAACAGAGTAACAGTATTAGTAGATTTAGGTGGTGGCTGGCAAGCTTTTATAAATCGCTCAAAAGAACAAACCAATAATTCCATGGGATTCAAAAAATGAAATCTCAAAAAATTTGGTTGATTGCTTCTTATCTAGTTCTTTTTGCAGGACTTATTAAATGTCTGACGTTGTTCTTTTCTCGTGCATATCCAGAATTACTGTTCTGGATTATTGGAATAGCGTGGATTACCAGGGTAATTTTTTCTTTTCGATTTAATAAAAATTTACCCGGAGTTGGTCCCTTTAGTTATGGAGAAGGCGAAAATCAAGAAGCACGAACCATATACACAATGGCGATCATAGCAACATTCATTTTAGCTCTAATTTTTTCATGAACTTTAAAAAAATAATGAAACGCATCTACGTCGTCTCTACTTTATTCCTCTGCGGGTGTACGACACAAACACTCCCGACACCCAGCGAAACCAGTGCCGCGATGATGGAGATGGTCGGCACTTATGACATATATGAAGATCGTAATCCTATTGACTGGAAGGTCAGTCAAGTGAGTCTAAAACTGCAAGGCGATGATTTACCCGTTCTTACGATATACAGCTCTCAAAAACAGGCAACACAACTTTTAGTAAAAGCTACGCGCTGTTTTGGAAGATTGGCACAAGGTAAAAAAACAATTTATATAGCATGCAGATTCCCATCTCGTGGTGGAGAAGCATCGCTACTGATATATGCTGCTCCAGAAGGAGTGAAAATCCCAGACAATAATTGGGCTCGCGCAGACTTTATCTCAAAAGGTGGTTACGCCATATCGTATGGGATTGGCTCACGAAGTGATTTGAAAATGCTTGCAAATAAGCAGTAATAAATCAACAAGTACGCACAGATGAATTGTGCTGCGACGAACAAGTACAGAATTGCTGTTCTCGAAGCGTTCTTCGATTCATTAAACACGCCTAAGAAACTAAGCGAAGACAATAAAAAATGAAGCAACAATTTCATCACTCTCGCTGGACACGTTTTGCCGAAATATTTTTTGGCGGAGTGGCGAAAGCAACAATGGTGGTTGTGGCAGTTGCTGTGGTTATTCTTGCTTTATTAAGTGGCGATTTGAGTGGAATTGGCGCACCAACCTCCCGTAAGGACTTTTACATTTTTTTATTAATAGTGCTACTTATGCTATTGGTCGCTGGCCTTGTCGCTTACTTTCATTTGCCATCTTTTAAAGTCTGAGCCTTCTGGCTTAAATCTAAGTATTCAAGAAACTATAGCAAATTGGAAAAGAAACCATGGGGTGGCATGCAAAATATCACTCTTAAAAAGTATCTCATTGGCAAAGGAAAAACAATTTAAATGTATAAAAATACTCGTATTACATGCCTATTCATATTAGGCCTAACATGCCAATTTTCATTAGCAGATGAAACCAACACACCAACAGCCGACACCGCCAGAATCCGTCTATTCGGCCAAAACGGCTTCGGTGTAAAGCTCTATGAAAACAGTTCCTGCGTCGGTGGTAAAAGCGAAACCGTATCCGGTGGCATAGGCGATGCCTTCGCCTCTTTTGTCGGCGCTGCTTCTAATAAAAGTATCGGTATGCCAGCAACTCCCAACAGCGAACATCCATCGGCCAGAAATGGTTTTCTATCCAAAGCATTTTTTCGTGAATACGCTATTACGCCACAACAGCCAGTCACCATCACCAGTAGTTTCTCCAGCAATCCGGGAACCAATAACTCTCTGGAATGCAGAAAACTCGCCACGACGTTTACGCCCGAAGCTGGTAAAGATTACGAAGTCAGCCTGGAGTTAACTCCAACGCGCTGTGAACAAGTGATCAACGAAATACACGCGACAACCGATGGTGTGATGCTTGAACCTGTACCCGCAGTCAAAGCTGAATCCTGTCATTAATCAACCCAACGCAAGTAGGCCGCAATAAAGCGAATGCCTTTGCACATTCAAACAAAGAGCATTCCGTGAAAAACTCACTCAGACTCTCCATCATTACCCAAAGTATTGCATCGACCTTATTATTCGCAGGTATTACCTCTAACGCCCATAGCCAGACCCAGGCCATCAGCGAAGAGCAACGTCGCCGTGCAGCAGAGGATGCTGCACAGCAAGATCAGCTACGCCGCAGTCAAACAGACGCTTTACAACGCCAGCAACAATTGCAAGCGCCGAATGTCGATTTGCAAAATGCTGCCTCCGCAAAAGCTCTGAATACACTGACACTACCAACCGAATCACCCTGCTTTACGATTCATCAGTTTGTGCTTGCGGTGCCGCCGCAATTGTCTTCCTCGGCACAGTTGGCCGGTGCCAGTGCATTGCCATTCGATCCCTTCCGTTTTGCGCAAGATTATTTGCAGCAATATGACGGCGCTTGTGTTGGGCAGGTTGGGTTAAATCTGATTGTGGAACGTCTGACTAATTTGATTTTGCAAAAAGGGTATAGCACCACCCGCATCAGTATTCCAGAACAGGACTTATCGACTGGCGTGATGCATTTGACCTTGGTGCCGGGTGTGATTCATGCAATACGTTTTGCCGATCAGTCACTTTACGGCGCTGCGCGTAATGCGTTTCCGACCGGCGCCGGTCAGTTACTCAATCTGCGTGATCTGGAACAAGGTCTGGAGCAAATGAAGCGCGTCTCTAATCAAGATGTGAATATGGAAATTGTGCCGACTGACGTTCCTGGTGAAAGCGATGTAGTACTGGATGTAAAACGTAGCAAACCTTGGACACTGGCGGCTAATTTTGATAATAGCGGCGCTAAAGGTACAGGGCAATTGCAGGCTGGGCTGAGTCTTGGTATCAATAATTTACTGGGCTTGTCTGACATTCTCAATCTTGGCATCAGCTCGGATGCAGATCGCCACGGCGGTGATCGCGGTACTGGTGGGCGTAATGTCTATTACGCAGTGCCGATGGGATATTGGAATTATTCGCTCTCAGCGAGCGACTATACCTATCATCAAAAAATCGCTGGTGCGAATGAGGATTATGTCTCTAGTGGCAAATCGCAAAGTCTGGAATTTAAAGTCAGTCAGTTATTTCAACGTGATCAATTCCAAAAAAATAGCTGGCAGCTCAAACTGGGGAAACGTTGGAGCGATGCGTTTATTGATGATACTGAAATCGGCGTGCAAAAGCGTAATACCACCTATGTAGAACTAGGCTGGGTACATACACACTATTTCGGTAACGCGCAGCTTGATTTCACACTAGCTAATCGCTGGGGTAGTCCATTACTGGGGGCGCAGAGTAATGCTGATGATCGGCCATCGGATTACCCGACTTTTATGTACACCATACAAACTGTGGATGCGACCTTGTCTGTCCCGTTCAAGATTGCCGATCAACCGCTCACATACATCGCTACTTTCCGAGGGCAGAATACCCGTTCGCCGCTGTATCTGACCGATCAATTTACGATCGGTGGTCGCTATACCGTGCGTGGTTTTGATGGGGAGTTGACCTTAGCCGGTGAGCGCGGGTTCTATTTGCGCAATGAATTTGATCTGCCGATAGCCAATACCGGGCAATCCGCTTATGTTGGCGTTGATTTCGGCAAGGTGTATGGACCTAGTGTGCAGTATTTATTAGGCGATACCTTGGCTGGTGCTACTGTGGGTGTGCGGGGTGGCTTTAAGGGCTTTACCTATGATGTGTTTTCTGGATGGGCCTTGTATAAGCCTGCACAGTTTAAAACGGCGACACCTTCGGTAGGCTTTAATTTGACTTATCAATATTAATTACGACCATCACTCCCATTGTAATTTTTGCGCTCAACGCGACGCTAACAACGTCGTTTTACAACTCTCAGGTCCCCAGCCATCTCTCACATACAAAGGGGCATGCAGCAATAAAATCCGGCGCGGATAATCAACATTTTCTTTTTGATTGCCCGGCGTTATGCCGGGATTGATATCGCAGGTTTCGTTAAAGCAAACCAGTGGATCTTTTGATTTCTCTTTACGCTTGAATACCCAGCCGAGTCCGCCGTTGTATGCGGACAAGGCAAAGGCCATGCGTTCGCAAGGATTGGCAGCCACGACTCTATCGTAAAGAAATTTATCGTAGCGCACCAAGGCACGCATGGACCAAATCGGATTGGTCGGTTGATTCTGTTTCAGATCATCATATAAGCGGCTAATCCAGGTTGCCGTGGCTGGCATGAATTGTGATAATCCTTCAGCGCCAACCCGACTTTTTATCGTTTCATTCCACATGCTTTCCTGATGAATTTGTGCGGCAAAGGTGGAGACTGGCGCATCCAATCCCCATACCATATGCGCCTCCTGGCGTAACTGATGTCGATATTTTCTGGCGTCGGGAGTATTTTGTTCTGCCTGGATTTTTGCTAATTCCTCCGGCGATTCTGAGTCGCTTGGAATGGATACTTCTGGCTGTGGCGCAGCAGCGATTGGTTCATTTTCGGTATACCACTGAGGTGGTATAAGAGGAAAAATCAACGCTAAAAAAAATACAAAAAAAATACCGCCGTTGATAAATGCGATGGTCTTCGGCCAGCGCTGTTTAAGCGCGCTAAGCCAGCTGAATGTCGTTCTCCAATTACGCTGATTGCGCCGACTGCGATCGTCATGTTTTTTATTTTTCATGATGAAAGTCAGATTGAGAGATGGCTTGAGCGGTTAACGTCAGGCCGCTAATCCAATACAAATTAAACTGGCTGCAACAATAATGGCGCGGCGTAAACTGGCTATTTGTAATGCCTGTTGATTTCCTTTCACATGAAAATCACGCGGACGGGCATAAGGGAAAATGGCCCAATCTATCCAATAACCGCCCCAGCCACCCAGCGAAAGCAAATGCGCTTTGTAGAGCGAAACGGAAAGCAGGGTGTCATATTCGCGAAAACGAAAGGCGAGCAGCATTAATATGATACTGACGGCTAAGCAGAGCGTAAGGCGGGGAATCTTATTTTGCATGAGAGCGCTCCAAGAAAACCGCATAGATTTCAGAGAGTGGCCACCAATATTTCAGTCCACATTTAGTTTAGTCTAGGAAACTATCTTCATCAAACGTTAGTTACATGATTTTGATACGCTTTGTTTTAACGCTAATGCAAGTATGTTCACTAACCTGTCTATGCGACCCTCCTTGCCATTCATTGAGGGCGCGGTTGCGCCCACGTGCAGGTCAAATTTTCTGCTACCCGCATTGCTGCTGGCATCGGAATACATAAACTAAACTGTTTTGTGCGCGTACTTAAAACAGATACTTATTGTGTTTTCCGCAATAATCGATCTAGAACTCTAAAATTTCCTTTGTTGAGAGTCTTGTTTTAGGTCTTTAATGAGGCCTTCTTTCATTGCATAAACGTTATGGCATCATTTATGGTCTCAAATAGTCGTCCAATTGTGCATTTTGTACATGGCAATAGTTTTCCAGCCGGAACATATAGTCGCTTTCTTGATCTGTTGCGCAATGATTATGATGTTCGTGCACTGGAAATGCATGCCCATAATCCAGTCTATCCAGTGACCGATGGCTGGCCGGCATTAATGCAAGAATTGATTGATGAGTTAAGCAAGCGTTATCAGGAACCAGTGATTCTGCTCGGGCATTCGATGGGGGGCGCATTGTCGTTAATGGCGGCCAGGCAGCGTCCCGACCTTGTACGCTGTGTGGTGTTACTCGATACGCCGGTGGTGGCCGGCTGGCGTGCCGGACTGCTGGGAGTTGCGAAAGCCTTAAAACTAGATATGAGATTTTCCCCCGCACGGTTTTCAGCAAAACGCCGTAATCAATGGCCAGATGCAGAAGCGGCTTATCAGCATTTTTCTAGTAAAGCCGTATTCGCGCTGTGGCCGCGAGAAGTGATTCGGGATTATGTTGAGCACGGGATGCTGCAGCAAGACGGTAATTTGACTTTACGTTTTCGTCGTGACATCGAAACGGCCGTTTACCGGACATTGCCGCATCATTTTGGTCGTGTAGTGAAAGGTAATTTCCCTGTGCCCGTGGGCTTCATTGGCGGCGTTGACTCTGTCGAATGCCGACATGCTGGACTGGCAGCGACCAAGCGACTGGTTGGCGAGTATTTCCGCCATTTACCCGGTGGCCATTTGTTTCCGTTAGAGAGCCCGGAAGTTGCCGCTAGTGCCACAAATGATATGATACGCAACTTGTTGATTAGGTAATTCATACCTGGTTAATGACTAATTGATGACTAATTAATAGGCACTTTTACAGTTGCTTACAGTCATATTGGGCGTCGGGCTAGCTGCATGCTGTAGGATACAGGCCTCACTTCTCAAATAAAGGACTTCTGCAAAATCGCCTCAGCGGCTTAATGACTCCTAGTCGTATTTTTACTGTCTTTGTGCTCAAGGTTGGTAAAAGGAGAAAGTAAGCCCGAAGTTGGGGCAATTTTGCGGAAGCCTACATTATCAATTAGTTATGTTATTCACATCTAAGCCGAGTAAAAAACCATTGCGACCACAAACCTCGAAGCCAATCGTATCTACAAGCCATCCATTCAATAAATCTATCGTCCAACCGAAACCGCAGCGTGGTTCGCTGTTGGCTGGGCTGCTGTTTACTATCTTAGGGTTGGTGGTTGCTGCCGGGGTGATAGCTGGTTTGCTGGTGGCATATGCCTTAGTCGTGATGCAACCGCAATTACCTAGTCTGGATGCGATTACGGATTATCGTCCCAAAGTACCGTTAAGAATTTATACCGCCGATCATGTACTCATTGGCGAATTCGGTGAAGAGCGCCGTAGTCTGGTCAAGTTGCAAGACATTCCTGCGAATATGAAAAATGCAGTGGTGGCGATTGAGGACGCGCGTTTTTATCAGCACGGCGGGATTGATGTGATCGGCATGCTGCGCGCAGTGTTGACCGATATTATTCATGGCGGCCATTCGCAGGGAGCGAGTACGATTACGATGCAGGTTGCGCGTAATGTTTTCTTAAGCAGTGAGAAAACGTATACCCGCAAAATTTACGAAATCATGATGGCCTACAAAATCGAAAGTGCCTTGACCAAGGATCAAATTCTTGAGGTCTACATGAATCAGATTTTCCTCGGTCAACGTTCCTTCGGTTTTGCTGCTGCAGCACGGGCTTATTTTGGTGAAGACCTGAAAGACGTGACGCTGGCACAGGCGGCGATGCTGGCTGGTTTGCCGAAAGCGCCATCGGCCTACAATCCTGTGGTTAATCCTAAGCGTGCACGGATTCGACAAGAATATATTTTGAAACGGATGAAGGAGTTAGGCTTCATCACAGACGAACAATACACACAGGCGCTGGCAGAAGACATCAAAGTCAAACCAACCGGGAATAACTACAGCGTCAACGCTGAATACGCGGTTGAAATGGTGCGACAAATGCTGTACGCCCAATATAAGGACGATATTTATACGCGCGGTTTGATCGTCACAACCACCCTCAACGCCGCAGATCAGATGGCCGGTTACGAGGCGGTACGCAAGGGTGTGATGGATTATGACCGTCGTCATGGCTATCGCGGGCCGGAAGGCTGGCTTGAATTGCCAGCCGCCGGTGATGATAGAGATCAGGCTATCAATGATGCTCTGCAGGATCGTCCGGACAATGGCGACATCGTGCCAGCCATCGTATTGAGCAACGATGGCAGACAAGTCACCGCCATGCTGCGCGATGAAACAGTGATTACCATGAGTGGTGAAGGTGTACGTTTTGCAGCTTCGGCGCTCTCCGCTAAAGCGGGTAAAAACCGTATCCAGACAGGCTCTGTGATTCGTGTCACACAAGGTTTAGGCGCGGATAAAAAAGGCTGGCAAATTACCCAATTGCCGGCAGTAGAAGCGACTTTGGTATCGCTGACACCACAAACCGGTGCGATCAAAACGTTGATTGGTGGTTTCGATTTTAATCAAAATAAATTCAACCACGTAACCCAGGCATGGCGTCAACCGGGTTCTACGTTTAAACCGTTTATCTATTCTGCAGCGCTGGAAAAAGGTTTTGGCCCGGCATCAATGATCAATGATGCCCCAGTCTCTTATCCTGCCGGCTTGGGTAAGCCGAATTGGGAACCAAAAGACGATGATCAACCCGATGGTCCTATGCCTATGCGTACTGGCTTGCAGCGCTCCAAAAATCTGGTGACCGTGCGTTTGATGGATGCCATTGGCGTGCAATATGCGCAGGATTTCGTGACGTCGCATTTCGGTTTTGACCGCGATAAAATCCCACCATATTTACCAACTGCGTTGGGTGCCGGGCAGACCACACCATTGCAACTTGCCGGTGCTTATGCCGTGTTGGCGAATGGCGGGTATCGCGTCAATCCTTATTTAATTTCACAAGTGACCGATGCGCGAGGGAACACGATTTCTAAAACAGAGCCTCAAGTCGCTGGCGTTAATGCGCCTCGCGTGTTGGACGCGCGCAATAGTTATGTGATGACCAGCATGTTGCAGTCAGTTGCGCAACGTGGTACAGGTGCGGGAACGAATGTTTTGGGGCGCACTGATTTGGCCGGTAAAACGGGTACCACCAATGACGCGTTTGACGGTTGGTTTGCTGGCTACCAAAATTCCCTGGTCGCGGTTGCATGGATGGGATATGACCAGCCGAAAAGCCTGGGTAGCCGCGAATTCGGTGCGCAACTAGCGTTGCCGATCTGGGTTAGCTATATGCGACAAGCTTTAAATGGCGTGCCGCAAACTCAGATGTCACAACCGGATGGTTTGACCAAAATCAATGACGAATTGTATTTTGATAATTTCACACCAGGCAATGGCTTCATCGCGACGCTGGGTTTAGGTAGCGGAGGCAACGGTGGTGGTGTTGATGTAAACGACGATGGCACACCAATGACGCCAGAGGATCAAGAGAAACATGAAAAAGAGAAGCATGATATTTTGAAACTGTTTGACGGGGCTTGATAGGTATTGAGCCATATTGTATGAATACTTTGTTCTAAAATAAAAATGCGCCGTCGGCGCATTTTTATTTTTCATGAATCTTGAGCCGATGTCACACATACACCGTCGTCATTCCCGCGTACGCGGGAATGACGGTGGTTAAATTATGGATATCAGTTACTTATTTAGACTCAAGATTTACTCGTACTGCTTTTATTCGCCTGAACAAATTCTTTCTTCACTGCCGTCGACATTTCATCTGGTGGCAGCAAGCCTTGGCTAACAATAAAATCATTGAATGCTTTACGGTTAAATGCTGCTCCCATGGCGATTTGGGTTTCTGCTCGCAATTGCATTAAGCGCGAATAGCCGTAAAAATAAGAAGTCGCCTGACCTGGACTTTGGAACATATAGCGGTCGAGTTCTTCTTGCGCCAAGGCTTCCGATGCGCAGACATCGTGTACCAAAATTTCGTGTGCACGTTCTGGTGTGATCAGTCCCAAATTGAGCATGGGATCGAGGAAGGCACGCGCAGCCCGTAACAACCGTGCATCCAGTGCAGCCAATTGTGCATCGGCAGGCTCATAGGGCAGCATCTCCGCCTCAGAATACAGCGCCCAGCCTTCGACATTGACACTATTGAACGCGAAAATGCTGCGGGCCAGCGATACACCGCCTTTTACCATTCCGGCAAATTGCAGCTCATGTCCCGGGCGACCTTCGTGCGCAGTGAGTGACCATGCGGCTGCTTTGTAAGTGAAGTCATCAAACTTGGTATTTGCAGTGCCGGTGCTGGCAGGCACACCCAGTGATAAAACAAATTCGCCCACTTCACCATGATTGTTGATTAGCGGAGGCGGTTGCATATGTGGTGCCGCTATTTGCGCACTCTCGGCATCCGATGCTGTGCGCATGATCATTGCCGTTTGTGGCAGAGTAATAATATTTTCGCGCTTGATGATAGCTTCGATTTTGCCGATGACGTCATGGTATTGGGGGACGATAGACTGCTTGTCTAGCTGCTCTTTCTTGAGCATGTTGATGACGTCACGATAATCGTTTGATGTCATGCCCAGTGACTTTGCCACTGTAGGTGCTATCAATTGCATTTCTGCCTGGGTTTTAATAAATTCCAGCTGGGCCTCACGCATCAGCCGCTCGGTCGAGATGTCGATCCCCATTTGTTTGAGTTGATAAGCATACAGTTCAGGCGGCAACTTAAAATCACTGCGAGTATGCGGCATCACGACTTTTTCGGTCCATGCGTTGTAAGCGGTAAGCTGCTGTTCCAATGCATCCAAAGCGGCATCCGCGCCAGTAATTTTATATTTGACATACAGATCGCGGATGCCGCTGATGTATTGCTTGGTATTGCCGATGGCTTCTTCGACTTGTTTGTTGTAGGGGGCAAGCAGTTTGGGGTTGGCGCGTTGTTCCTCATAGCGCCTCTGTGCTAATTTGATCAATGGCGTATAACCGGCTTCCATTCCCGTATAACGTTTAAGACGTGTCAGCGCCATGGCACGGCGTGCCGGGTCAACTTGATCCTGCAGCAGTGCGAATTGACCACTGAAAATATCTTGTCCCACATCTTCATAGGAAACGAGATAACGCTGATTTAACGCTATTCCTTCCTGAAATAATTTCCCGGAGCGAATCATGATGCGCAAGTCTTGTTGTAGCAATGGATCGTTTTCTTTGTCCAATAAGACTTGCAATTGGTTGATGGCTGTTTGTGCGGCGTTAATTTCGCGTTCTTCTAATCTTGGTTTGAGATCGACGATTTTGTCATCATAACCAGTCATGCCTTGTTGAGAGACTGATTCCGGATAGAATTGTGCCTGCGCCTTTAACAGGATCTGCGCATCTGCATTACTTTTTGTGATCCAGTCGGGTGTAGCGGAAAAGGCGGGTGCTGCAAAGACAAAAGTGGTGGTACTCAGCAAAAGCTGAGCAGTAAGTTTGTACATGTGTGATCTCCGAATATTATTAATTTTTTTGAAGCACGCTTTGATACTGATTTGATACCTACTTAATGTTACGAAGTTAATGCAGCGAAAACCGTTAACTAATGCAGCGAAATTCGTTGCAAAATCTGTCGTTGGACATCGGCTGTCGTCGCTTCGCCTAGTGTGCCATAAACCCGACCGACCGCGGCATCACTTCGGCTGTTGATGAACGCATCGGCAATCTCTGCTGGCGTGTGCTGTAGCATCAGGCTGGCTTGTATGGTGATCACTAATTTCTGCACAAATCGTCGTGCTATGCTTTCGCGTTGATCTGGCGGTATCGATAAATCGGCTTTCAAGCTTGCTACCAAGCGTTGCAAGCCTGAATGGTTGTGCGCTACGGCCGCGAGTTGTTCTAGTATGAGGGCAAAACCTTCGGTATCGCGCTCAATGGCGCGTAGCACGTCAAGGCACATGACATTGCCAGAGCCTTCCCAGATGGAATTAACCGGTGCTTCCCGATAAAAGCGGGCCATTGGGCCGGTTTCAACATAGCCGTTACCGCCCCAGATTTCCATGCATTCTCCGGTAAATTCCAGCGCACGTTTACAAATCCAGAATTTGGCTGCCGGTGTCACGATCCGCTTCCATGCACGCTGCAAGGAGTCGTCCTGGTGGTCAAAAGCATGCGCCAATTGCAG
Source organism: Glaciimonas soli (assembly GCF_009497155.1). Lineage (GTDB taxonomy): Bacteria > Pseudomonadota > Gammaproteobacteria > Burkholderiales > Burkholderiaceae_D > Glaciimonas > Glaciimonas soli. The sequence goes on along the minus strand of NZ_WINI01000001.1, from coordinate 815,690 downwards.
CATTAACAGGGTTGCGGCCTCGCTCTCCAATGCCAGATCTGCCAGCACATTTTGCATTAAGGCCTGTTCGGCCAATAGACGACCAAATGCACTGCGGTGGCGAGCATGGTGATGCGCTTGCAGCAAGGCCTGACGCATCAGGCCGGCGCTGCCGATGACGCAATCAAGGCGCGTGTAATTGGCCATCTCAATAATGGTCGGAATGCCGCGACCTTCTGCGCCGACCATAATGCCGAAAGCATCTTGAAATTCGACCTCGCTACTGGAGTTGGAGCGGTTGCCGAGTTTATCTTTGAGACGCTGTACCAGAATGCTATTTTTAGATCCATCGGGCCGCCAGCGCGGAACAAAAAAGCAGCTTAAACCCATTTCCGTACGCGCCAACACCAAGTGTGCATCACACATCGGCGCCGAAAAAAACCATTTATGACCGGTTAGGGTGTAGTCGGCACCGCGACCACAACTGCCCGTGAGTGGAGTAGCGAGCGTGGTATTGCTGCGAACATCCGATCCACCTTGTTTTTCCGTCATGCCCATGCCGATTAACATAGCGTTTTTTTGTGCCAGCGGTAAGTCACGCGGATCGTGTTGACGAGAAAATAATTTCGCTTGCAACGCCGCGAACAACGCCGGTTCTTGTTGTAGCACCGGTATCGAGGCAAAAGTCATGGTGGTTGGACATAATGATCCGGCTTCGACTTGCGCGTGCAAAAAATAGCCCGCTGCTCGTGCTACATGTTTGCCGGGTTGAGGTTGTGATGCGGTCCACGGTAAAGCGTGCAGATTTTCATGGCGTAGCATCGCGAGCAAGGTATGCCAGGCGGGATGAAATTCGACACTATCTTGACGATTGCCATAGTTATCGTAGCTATGCAGTTCCGGGGGGTGACGATTGGCCAGATCAGCCAGTTGCCAGACTTCTTTGCTACCAAGCTGAGCACCGTAGCGCGTCAACTCTGCCGCATGCCAGCCGGCTCCCAAGCGTTGTACGCCAGCGGATAAAATCCTATCGTCGCTATATAAATTATTGCCGGTCAGCTCTGGAACTTGATTGCTTATTTCATGGGTTTGCCATTGCATATGCGTCTCCTCGTTGAGACTTATGATGTTACGTCAAGTTGACCTGGCTGGAATGCGGAGCCAGTTTTTTCTGCTTTAAAACTTATTTGGTATTTGATATCTATTTAATTACCGTTCGGTTCCAGTACCGCCATTTTTGCTTTTGGTAGCAGTAGGCCACGGCTGATATTAATAACGGTTTGTCGTGGTAATAGTCGTCCCAAGCCGGCTAGCAGATACTGACTAAAGCGGGGGATCAGGATACTTTTCTTTTTTTCTAACGCTTGCAAAGCTTTCAGCACGACGAATTCTGGTGCATCCGGTTTACCGACCATCGCTTCGGGAGCGCCGACAACCGCGGCGAACTGTGTTTCCACCGGGCCGGGACAAAATGCCAGCATGCTCACGTTGCTGCCTTTCAGTTCTCCCCATAATGCTTCACTAAAAGAGAGCACAAAAGCTTTGCTGGCACCATACACAGCCATAAACGGCAATGCCTGAAATGCGGCAGTTGAGGCGACATTGATAATTGCTGATCCTGATTGCACCAGCAATTTCGGCAAATACAGGCGGGTGAGGGTAGTCAGTGCATAAACATTCAATATAATTTGTTCTTGTTCGCGTGCCAGTTCGCGCGTTTCAAAATGACCATGCGTGGCAAAGCCCGCGTTGTTGATCAGCATCGTCACATGAATGCCACGCGATTCAGTCGTATGAAACAAATACTGCGCGCCGTTCGGCTCGGCCAGATCGACCTCAATTACGTCAGCTTGTACGCCATATTTGCCGGTTAATTCTTGCGCCAGTGCTTGCAATTTATCCAGCGACCGCGCGGCCAGCACAACACGCATGCCACGAGCGGCCAGGGTTTTGGCGAATGTTTCGCCGATACCCGACGACGCACCGGTAATTAAAGCAGTACCTTTGTAATTAATCACAACAATATCCTTAGGTTGGCTGAGGGCGATTACCTGCCTTTATTGCATCGCGCCAATTCTGATATTGGCAAAAACATAGCGTAACTGTTAGAAATGTCAGTTTTTAATAATTGTTTTACATGCATTTGCGTATTAAATTTACGAGCGACAATTTTTATGAAAATGCTTTCAAAGTTACGGCTAAGTTCAGCAGGCGAGAAAATCCAAGCTTCACTAAGGTAAAATGCAGTCTGCAATAATTAAAGTAAAACAGTGAAGCAACCCGCAAGTTCAACCGTAAGTTAAACACCAAGCGCTAGCAACTATGTCCTATCAAGTCCTTGCCCGTAAATATCGCCCTAGAAATTTCGAGACGCTCGTTGGTCAAGAGCACGTTGTACGTGCGCTAAGCCATGCGCTTGAGCAGCAGCGTTTGCATCATGCGTATTTATTCACCGGTACGCGTGGAGTCGGTAAAACCACCTTATCGCGGATTCTGGCCAAGGCACTCAATTGTCAGGGGGCAGACGGTAATGGCGGAATCACCGCGCAACCATGTGGCGTGTGTGATGCCTGTGTAGCGATTGACGCAGGGCGTTTTGTTGATTACATCGAAATGGATGCCGCATCGAATCGCGGCGTTGATGAAATGGCACAATTGTTGGAACAGGCTGTGTATGCGCCGTCCAATGCACGTTTCAAAGTGTATATGATCGATGAAGTCCACATGCTGACGAATCACGCGTTCAATTCTATGTTGAAGACGCTGGAAGAACCGCCTGAGCATGTTAAATTTATCCTTGCCACCACTGATCCGCAAAAAATTCCAGTCACGGTGCTGTCGCGTTGCTTGCAATTTAACCTGAAGCAAATGCCGCCTGGCCATATCATCAGCCATCTGGATAATATTCTTGGACAGGAAGATATTGCGTTTGAAACGCCGGCATTGCGTTTATTGGCGCAAGGGGCGCACGGTTCTATGCGCGATGCGCTGTCGCTGACGGATCAGGCGATTGCCTATGCAGCAGGTAAGGTTACGCTGGAAGCAGTGCAGGGGATGTTGGGTGCATTGGATCAGTCGTATCTGATCCGCATTTTGGATGCGCTGGCGGATAAAGATGGTAGTGGATTACTGGCCGTGGCCGATGAAATGGCGACGCGCAGTTTGTCCTACAGTGCGGCGTTGCAGGATTTGGGCAGCTTGCTGCATCACGTCGCTTTGGCGCAAACGGTACCTGCAGCTTTACCTGAAGATTTGCCCGAGCGCGATGATGTGTTGCGCCTGGCAGCAGCATTTGATGCCGAAGAAGTGCAATTGTTTTATCAAATTGTTGTGCATGGTCGCAATGAACTGGGCTTGGCGCCAGATGAATATGCCGGTTTTTCAATGACCTTGTTGCGCATGCTGGCGTTTCGGCCGCAGCACGATGACAGTGCTAGCGCAATTAATGGCGGTGGTGCGACGTCATCTGCCCAGGCACGCGCTGCCATATCAGCTCGACCGCAATCGGTCGTACCCGCCAGCGTCTTGGCCAGTGCGCCGACAAAACCCGCTGAGCAAACACCGGCAGTTCCAGCAACCGCTCGCCTGAGTAGTCCACCATCTTCAGTGAGCAGCAGTGTCATGCCAGCGGCGCCAAATCAAACGGCTAAATTGAGTCCTGCGATGGCTGCATTAGCGGCAGCGCGTGGAGCATCGACGGATAAAAATCAAGCGCAAAGAACATCAACACCGCCGGCAGCACCGGCAGCACCAGTCGCAGCGAAAATCACAGCGGCGCCAGTGCAGAGCGCAAAACCAGCGACAACTGCCAGAGTAAGCGACACATCGGCACCGCCGTGGGAAGAAATTCCGTTGCCAACTGATTTGCCGCATACCAGTTTTGCCAGTTCGGAGGCGGAGCAACGAAGTGTTGGGAACTTGCCTGAAGCGTCATTGCATGTGCCGCACGCCGCAGTTATGCCAATCGAACCAGAGCGGAAAAGTATGACTACACAACAGGAGCCGGCAAAACCTGCGGCTCCGGCAATGGTGGAGTCCGCCGTCGAGCCGTTGCAATTGCATCCGGACGCCAGTTTGAACTGGGATGGTAACTGGCCGGTATTAGCCGCGCAGTTGCCAGTGCGCGGTGTCGCTCATCAGCTAGCGCAGCAAAGCGAATTACTTAAATGTGATAGCAGCGGCGCAGCGGTAGAGATGCATTTGCGGATACCACTCGATACTTTGCGTTCGGCTGGTAGTATCGATAAATTGGCCGCTGCGTTATCTGAACATTTCGGCCGCAACGTGCGTGTGGAAACAGAAATTGGCGCAGTGCGTCACACCGCCAGTGCCAAAGCGCTAGCTGAGCAAGCGGAGCGCCAACGGCAAGCTGAAGATGTCGCCAAGAGCGATCCTTTCATCCTCAGCATAATTCGCGAATTCGGTGCGTCTATCGTGCCTGGTTCGGTGAAGCCAATTGAGCCACTGGCTTAATCACATAATCTCATTTACGTATTGCGTATTCGCATTTACTATTCATCACTTTAATTTTTATCGAACAGAAGGAGCAATACCATGATGAAGGGCCAATTAGCAGGCTTGATGAAACAAGCGCAAGCCATGCAAGAGAACATGAAAAAAGCACAGGACCAATTGGCTTTGATCGAAGTAGAGGGTGAATCCGGTGCAGGTTTGGTGAAGGTTGTGATGACCTGTAAAAATGTGGTTAAGCGCGTCACGATAGACCCATCATTGCTGGCCGATGACAAAGATATGATTGAAGATTTGGTGGCGGCGGCGTTTAACGATGCAGTGCGCAAAGCAGAAAAAACTTCAGAAGAAAAAATGTCAGGTTTAACTGCTGGCATGCCTGCCGGATTTAAATTGCCGTTCTGATTTAGCCATTAAAAGCGAGAAATTAAGCGTTACTGCTAAAGAGAAAATATGATACTCGAAGTGGCAACCCTGGATGTGATCCCCGGACAAGAAACGCAGTTTGAAGCTGCTTTCGCGGAGGCGAAAAAAATTATCGCTTCCATGCCGGGATATATTTCTCATGAACTGCAACGTTGCCTGGAGCAGCGGCATCGCTATATCTTATTGGTCCATTGGCAGACGCTGGAACATCATACGATAGGCTTTCGTCAGTCTCCGCAATATGAAGAGTGGCGCGCGTTGTTGCACCATTTTTATAATCCTTTCCCCACCGTTTTACATTATGAAGCGGTCGGTCAAAAGAACTATCGTGGTTTTTAAAAAATAAAGAATAACGTGTGAAAACTCCTTCCAGTTTGCTTTTGTTGACCGAAGCATTGCGCCATTTGCCCGGTGTCGGGCCTAAATCGGCGCAACGCATGGCCTATCATTTACTGCAACATGATCGCGATGGCGCGGCGCTGTTAGGCCGTGCATTGACTCAGGCAGTAGATCAAATCAGACACTGCTCTCTGTGTAATACCTTTACTGAGAATGACCTGTGCGAAGTGTGCCTCGATGCTGATCGAGACGCGACTTTGCTATGCGTCGTCGAAACACCTACTGACCAATTAATGATAGAGCAAACATTAACCTACAAAGGTTTGTATTTCGTTCTGATGGGGCGTTTGTCACCACTCGATGGTATCGGTCCCAAAGATTTGCAATTGGAAAAACTGATTGCGCGCGCTACCGATGGTGTCGTCGCTGAAGTGGTGTTGGCGACTAATTTCACCAATGAAGGTGAAGCAACGGCGCATTACATCAGTGAAACCATGAAAGCACGCGGGCTTAAAGTGAGTCGTTTAGCCCGTGGCGTGCCGGTTGGTGGTGAATTGGAATATGTGGATGCTGGTACGATTGCGCGTGCGATGTTGGATAGGCGCGCAACTTAGCAATAAACCCCTGTCCTGCAAGCAGGAGAGGGGACAGAGCGATGTGTAGTCTGAATATATTTAACAATAAATGGCAAACACCCAACGCATGAGCAACATAGCCCTTGATAGTGGCAGTATTTCTGCCAGATTAGATCGTCTCCCCACGACACGCTCAGTATGGAAACTTATCTTATTGCTGAGCCTGGGTTTCTTTTTCGAGATTTATGATCTGCTCTATACCGGCTACGTTGCGCCAGGTTTAGTCAAGAGCGGCATCCTCACGGCGACAACGCCCGGACTGTTCGGGACCTCCGGCGTCGCCAGTTTCATCGCTGCGTTGTTTGCGGGATTGTTTATTGGCACCATCGCCTGCGGCTTTCTGGCAGATCGCTTTGGTCGCAGAGCTATTTTTACCTACTCGCTCCTTTTGTATGCCTTTGCCAATTTCGTGATGCTGTTTCAAACCACTGCCTTTGGTCTGAATTCATGGCGTTTTGTGTCGGGTATCGGACTGGGTGTCGAGATGATTACCATAGGCACTTACTTATCCGAATTAGCACCTAAACAGGTGCGAGGCAGGGCGTTTGCGGTGTGCCAGGCAATTGGTTTTTCTGCGATTCCATTAGCGGCTTATCTATCGTATTTGTTGGTGCCGCATGCGCCATTTGGCGTCGATGGCTGGCGTTGGATAGTCTTGTTTGGTTGTTTGTGTGCCGGAGCAGTCTGGTGGATACGACGACATTTGCCGGAAAGTCCGCGCTGGTTAGCCAGCAAAGGGCGTCTGGCAGAAGCGGACAGCATACTCACGGCGCTGGAAGCAAAAGTGCAAGAAGAATATGGACAGGCATTGCCGGCACCTGGAGCGCCGGAGCCAATAGCGAAAGTCGGTACTTTTAGCGACATGTGGAAACCGCCTTACCGCACACGTACCATCATGTTGATTATTTTTAATATATTTCAGACCGTCGGGTTTTACGGTTTCGCTAACTGGGTACCGACCTTGCTGATCAAGCAGGGTATAGCCGTCACTTCCAGTTTGTTGTACACGACATTGATCGGTTTGGCCGCACCACTTGGACCGCTGATTGGTTATTTAATCGCTGACCGTTTTGAGCGTAAATATATTATTGTCACGATGGCAGGTGTCAGCGTTATAGCAGGTCTGATTTTCAGCCAGGTCAGCACTGCGGTGATGATTGTAGCGCTGGGTATCACCTTGACGCTGACGAATAATATTATGTCGTTCTCTTTCCACGCCTATCAGCAAGAGCTTTATCCCACAGGCATTCGGGCGCGCGCGGTCGGTTTTGTTTATTCGTGGAGCCGCTTTTCTGCGATATTCAGTTCATTTGCGATTGCTTATACACTTGGCCAGTTTGGTGTGCCGGGTGTTTTTGTTTTTATCGCGGCGGCAATGTTCATCGTCATGGCCGTTATCAGTTTGATGGGACCGCGTACGCGTGGGGCATCGCTGGAAAGTATTTCACACTGAAGATATCCCGCTAGGAAGATCCGATCCACATGTGGGGCGCTTTTTGAAGAAGCTTGCTCTTCAATTCAATGCCGTTTAGCGCCCCAATGGAAATCCGCTTTACTTAACGCAATGCATCCACCATTTTTTCCAGTTTCACAGCATCGACGCTGAACTGTCGTATACCTTCAGCCAGTTTTTCTGTACCCATCGCATCATCATTTAGCATCGTACGGAAAGTGGATTCGTTCAAGTTGATTTTTTGAACGTTATCTTGTCGTGCTGTTTCTGGACTCAGTTTACGTGTAACTGGCGCATCGCTATCTGCCAGTTTTTGCAATAAATCCGGGCTGATGGTGAGTAAATCACAACCGGCCAATTCGGTGATTTGCGACGTATTGCGGAAGCTGGCACCCATTACTTCCGTGGCATAGCCAAACTTGCGGAAATAGGTGTAAATTTGCTTGACGGACTGCACACCTGGGTCATCGGCGCCGGTGTAGTCGATGCCAGTAGATTTTTTATACCAGTCATAAATTCGACCAACGAATGGTGAAATCAATTGCACTTTCGCCTCTGCGCAGGCAATCGCTTGGGGAAGCGAAAACAACAACGTCAAATTGCAGCGTATGCCTTCTTTTTCCAAAATTTCTGCAGCGCGAATACCTTCCCAGGTTGAAGCAATTTTGATCAATATGCGCTCACGAGAGATGCCTGCAGCTTCGTAGAGCTTGATCAATGCACGGCCTTTTTCTACAGTGCCGGTGGTGTCAAAAGACAGTCGCGCATCAGTTTCAGTCGATACGCGACCTGGGATCAGTTTCAGAATTTCCAGACCAAACAGCACCAACAAACGGTCGATAATGTCACCAGTCGCCAATGTCGCGTGCTCTTTCACGGCTTGTGCCAGCAGTGGCGCATACTCCGGCTTTTGCACCGCTTTTAATATGAGCGATGGATTAGTAGTGGCATCACGTGGTGCATAGGCTTTTATCGTTTGAAAATCTCCGGTATCGGCAACGATGGTCGTGAATTGTTTGAGTTGATCTAGTTGGTTCATAGCGATTTTGTAGGTGGAAGGCGTTGATCGAAATGTCTCTATAGTTATTCTACGCAAATTCTTTCAGGCTAGCCCACACCGGGGCAGATTCTTCAGCCATATTCAATACAATTTATATCAGAAAATTATTTTTCTTAATGGTGTTGCTGTGCCGTGAACTTGTGTGTATCATGCTGCTTCTTCGGAGTGTAGCGCAGCCCGGTAGCGCACCTGGTTTGGGACCAGGGGGTCCAAGGTTCGAATCCTTGTACTCCGACCAAAATTTAGTTGTAAGTATTAAGAAATAGGACTTGGAAGTTTTTCTTCTGAGTCCTTTTTTTATGCGTGCAGCTTTCATCGCCTCGCAAATCTTACGTATTTGTGTAAATGAATTAGCAAGCTAGCTTCAGTGCCCGAGCGAAAAGGGCGGTGATGATGTTCATTAGTAAATGAACTTTCATCATGGTTTCTGTTGCTACTCGATCCCAACCTCCTCCCACCACTCGACTAAGCATGTAAAAACGGCTTGTTAATCAAGCACGACAGAAACAATCTCAAATTTGTTATAGCTGGCACAGATTTATGTAACAAAGTCACTTTTCGGCAACATTAGTGTTGTATCATGATTTCTTTCTGGTAATATAGTTGCCCATGAACAATATTATTCCTCGATCCCAGCGCGGCGTCACTCTGATAGAGCTGATGGTTGTCATTGCCATTGCTGCAATTCTGATGGTGATAGCTGTTCCCTCGTATACTTCGATGACACAGCAATTTCGTGTGCAGGCAGAAATTAATGGGTTTGCAAAGGATTTGCAATTTGCCCGTGCATCGGCGATTGAGCAAGGTTTGCCGGTGACCATTTGCGCATCAGCAGATGGTGCAACTTGTCTTGGGACTACCACATGGAATACTGGATGGATAATTTTCCCCGATCCAACTGCGTCTGCAACACCGGCTGCGGGTGTGACTTTTCTTCGCATACAAAAAAGTTTTGTAGGTACCGATACTTTTGTAGCTGATAGTGCTGCGTCGTCTGTGACGTATAGCCGGGATGGTTTTACGACTGGTTTACCCGGAACAGGTACCGTCACATTCACGCTTCATACAGCCACAACAAACACCGCCGCTACACAATGTCTGGCGCTTATAAAAACAGGTCGACAGCAGGTGCAGTCATCAGGTACGGGAGCGTGCACGTGAGATTTTCGTCTATGTATTATTCATCCTCGAATCATAAAGCTCATAAAGCGCATAAATCAGTACGCGGCTTCACTTTGCTTGAAGTGTTGATTACGATAGTCGTTAGCGCTGTAGCATTGCTTGGGCTTGCAAAGATGCAGGCTTTGGCTGTTTCCAGTACTAGCAATGCAGGAAGCCGTTCGCTGATTGCCTTGCAAGTGGCCAGTCTGGTTTCCTCCATGCATGTTAATACGGCATATTGGGCCCCTTCTACGGCAGTTGTAAATGCAAGCACTTTTTCAGCTGCGGGAACCACTGTGACAGACCCGACCGGTGTTCTTAACGCGGCATCGAGTGGATGTGCTACGCAATGTACTCCCGCAGCATTGGCTGCCTATGATGTACAGACGTGGGTAGCCGGCATGAATCAGCAGTTTCCGACTTATACCGCTAACGTCAACTGTACCGGCAACGCCGCGCAACCAGTCAGTTGCCAAATATATGTTACTTGGGTCGAGAATCAGGTCGCCATGAACCAAACGACAGCCGCGACAGCACCCGGTGGAAGCGCAACAGCAACGCAGTCGTTTAGTGTCTTTGTACAGCCATGATGAAGCCTTCGCATTCGCGCCCAACCCGCAATATCCCTATGCGTAAAAAAAATCCTAAAACATCCGGTTTTACCCTGATAGAGTTGATGATCGCGATCACTATCGGCTTATTCATGATTGCCGGAATGATCGCCATCGTCATTAGCATGAAAGGCAGTTTTAACACGCAAGGTCAGCTTTCTAATGTCCAGGATAGTCAACGTTTTTCTCTGACAGTGTTGGACAATACGATCCGGACCGCAGGATATTTTCCGAATCCAACTAGCATTCTGTCAGCCGCGGCTCTACCTGCGACGTCGACGGCCAATCCAGATGGCACCACGTTTGCGGCGGCGCAGGGCATTGTCGGAACCACGGGAACTAGCCCAGCCAGTGATACTATCAATGTGCGATTTCAAAGCGCTAGCGGTGACGGTTTAATGGACTGTCAGGGCGATACCAATACATCGGGATCCTCAGTTATCTGGACCAACAGCTTTGCCATCAATGCTGCCAATCAGCTCACCTGTGTCGTCAGTGTAAATGGCGGAACGCCCGGTACACCTAGCGTACTGGTCGACAATGTTGCTTCGATTAGCGTCTTGTATGGCGTCAATACAATAAACAAGGTAAACAGTGTTGACACCTATCTACCGGCAAGTGCCGTTGCTAATTGGGCTCAAGTGATGTCTACGCAAATCACGATTACTTTCCTTGACTTGGTCAATGCGACGCCAACCAAAGCGCCAACTCTTCCCCCGCTGGTTCACACTATCAGTTTGATGAGCAACACATGAGTCGTCATCACTATTCTAGTAATTATCGTAGCAAGGTCAAAGGCTTGATTTCGTTGAGAACGTCGGGCCGATCAGGTTACGCAAGACAACAGGGCTTCGTGTTAATTACGGCGATGCTGCTGTTGGTGATGCTGACTTTACTCGCCCTGAGTATGTTTCGCGGTTACGGTATACAGCAAAAAATAGCCGGTAATAGCAGAGAGAAAGAACGGTCATTTGAAGCCGCACAGAACGCACTACAGTATGGTGAATGGTGGTTGGGGCAAAGCGGGGTGATACTTAAAACGGGCGTAGCGTGTAGCAACACGATCACAGTCACTGCTCCCGGTCAAATGCTTGTATGTACCAACGCACTAGTTAATCCGACTACTCCTCAAAATTGGGCTGCGTCCTTACTCTATACGCCTCCAGCGATGAAAGTTCTTGCCGGTGGTGGTACCGTAACTGACGGCAATGGAAATCTTGATATTAATTATTCCAGCGCACCACAGCTTTATATTGCTTATCTTGGGAAAACATCAGACGGTCAGAGTGCATATTATTCAGTGACTGGGGCTGGTGTCGGGGGTAGTACCAATAGTACTTCGGTGGTGCAAAGTATTGTGACCGTCGGCCCACGAACCAAAAATCTTGGTTCGGATTGAAAACAAAAGACGAGAAAATGAAAAAACTCAATAAAAAATATACAAGTGCAATTTGGGCATTAGCGATCGCGGTGTTGTCTCCGCTTCCCGTTTATGCGCAGTTAGTTGTCAGTGATACGCTCAACGGGACTTCATCCACTTATCCATGGGTTACTACGGGTGGCGCTTGTCTTACTGCCGGAAATAATACCGGTACGATTCCGGCTTGCAATGGCCTTGCTTATTACAGCGGGAAGACTCAGGTCGGCGGGGTTAGTGGCGTGTTGCCTGATCCTGTTGGACAGGGTGCGCTGCGACTGAGCAACGGCGATACCAAGATCAATGGATCGAATGGTAATAACAATACGGGAGCGGTTATTTCAAGCAGCCCATTCCCAACGAGCGAAGGGGTTCAAGTTACGTTTTCTACGGTGTCTTATGGTGGCAATGGTTATAGTAATAGCAACAATCAGGCTTCGGGGGCAGACGGTATCGCGTTTTTCTTGATGGATAGTAGCAAAATGGTTGGCACCGCGCCCCCGCCCCCAGGTGCCTTCGGTGGTAGCCTTGGTTACAGCTGCGCCAATTCAAAAAGCCCGTCATCCGATGGTTTGAATGGCGGCTACGTTGCAGTGGGGATTGATGAATTCGGTAATTTTTCGAACCCAGGCGACAATACTGCGACCGGCCCAGGCACTAATCCAGGGGCGATTACAATGCGCGGTGCGGGTAGTATCACCGGCGCGGTATTAAAGAGTACTTATCCGAAATACTATCCATCAAGTTTGAGCGCTGCCAATTTGCTCACGGCTGTACAAAAAACATGTGCTACTGGTTTTCTGCAAAATTGGAGTGGCAGTACGATTGTTGATGCCAATAAGAAATCGATCGCAAATAAACAATCAACCACCGAAGCAGTTTACGATTACAGCCTGATCGGGACGCCGGCGTCGGTAGCGGCGCTGACGGCGACGACACCGGCGACGACCATATACAATCAGGAGGGAGTTGCCGCACCGTTGCGTAGTAAGGCAAACGTATTTACTTATGCACTAAACATTACGCAAGATGGCTATCTGAGCCTCACTTTTAGCGTGAACGGCGGATCGCCGATTACCGCTATCCCTAAACAATCTATTACCGCCACGAATGGCCCGTTGCCAGCCAATTTCTTATTTGGCTTTACCGCCGGTACCGGTGGGGGCAGTAATGTTCACGAAATTCTTTGCTTTAAAGCGGCACAAATTAACCAGGCTGGTACTTCAGCAGGCACCAACGTACAGTCGTCCCAGGTGCAGGTTGGTTCACAGGTCTATTTTGCGTACTACCATGCAGTTAATTCCTGGGGCTCACTGACGGCATCGAATCTGGTTGCCAATAGTGCTGGAGTGGTGTCGATTAATTCCACGGCAAATTGGGATGCCAACTGCGTACTGACTGGCGGTGCTTGTAGCGCGACCGGTGGTACCAATACAGCACAGGCACCAACTGCTCGCAGCATCCTTAGCTGGAATGATACTGCGGCGACTGGCATTCCTTTCGAATACGCCAGTTTGTCAACCAATCAGCAAAGTTTGATTGGCGGCAGCGTTGACGGATTACAGCGTACATCCTTTTTGCGTGGTGATCGCAGTCAGGAGATCGCCAATGGCGGTGCGTTCCGTGGACGCAACGGTGTTTTAGGCGACATCATGAATTCGAGCCCGACATGGGTTGGTATCCCAGCATCAAACTATACCTATACCGGCGTAGATCTCCTTACCCAAAAATCCATAGCAGAATATGGTGCGAGCTACAACACCTTCGTTAGCAATAACAATACACGTCAAAATATCGTCTATGTTGGCGCCAATGACGGCATGCTGCATGGTTTCCGTGCCGGTGCGTATGATTCGACCGGTACTGTTTTCAATGCCGCGACTAATGATGGACAAGAAGTGCTGGCTTACGTGCCCGCCGCAGTGATCAGCAGTATTCATCCGTCAAATACATCATACGATTTCTCATCACCGCAATATGCTCACAACTTTTACGTCAACGCGACACCCGCAACCGGCGATCTGTACTACGGCGGCGCCTGGCATACTTGGCTGGTTGGCGGTTTAGCTGCGGGTGGTAACGCGACCGGCCCGATCAATAACACAACCAGTACTGCCATCGGTGATCTCTATGCCTTGGATATCACCAACCCTGCTAACTTTACGGAAGCTAACGCGGCCACAGTTGTAAAGGGGGAATGGAATTCAAGCGCCATCATCTGTACTACCGACACCAAGACCAGTACTTGTAACAGCAGCCTCGGCAGTGTCTACGGCACACCGATTATCCGAAAAATGCACGATGGTAATTGGGCGGTCATTTTTGGGAACGGTCACAACAGCAGTACCGGCACGGCTGGTATTTACATCATGACCGTCAATTACAGCACAGGCGCAACTACGATTCGCTTCCTTGATACTGGCTATAAGAGCACAACTGCAAAGAACGGTATCGATTATGTATCCTCAGCCGATTTGGATGGAGATCATGTCACCGATTATCTGTACGCAGGGGATTTCCAAGGCAACGTGTGGCGTTTCGATGTGACTGGTAGCAATTCAGCAAATTGGGTTGCGCCAAGCAAACCAATATTTACCACCGCTGCTGGACAGCCGATCACGACGCGCTTGACAGTCAATGCGGTCCAGTCGGCTAGTTCTAACGGACCTGCAAGGTTGATCATTGCCTTTGGCACCGGACAACAATTTCCACAAACCCTCACGAGTGCAACGACATTTGTCAGTGGTACGCAGACGCTCTATGGAATCTGGGATTGGAATATGACTGCCTGGAATGCTAAAAGTAGCAGTCAATATGACGCAATAGTTAGTGGGCCGACGACAATTGGCGTCTCTAGCTTGGCAACGCAGACGATATTGCAAACCGTTAATAGTGCGAGCGGCAATATATCCGGTTATCGCACGGTATCTCAAAATCCAGTTTGCTGGAGCGGATCGACGGTGTGTGGTTCAGCAGCAAGTAGCAATACACAATATGGCTGGCAGTTGTCGTTGCCGTCGACTACAACTGGTTCAGTGACAAACAGTGAACAAATCATTTATAACCCGGTCGCGGCCTATGGCGTCTTTTTAGTGAATACCACGATTCCAGGAGTGAATCAGGTACTGAGTTGCACTGCGCAACCGGCTAGCGGTTACACGATGGCGCTTTCACCAGAAACTGGCGGTGCGCTTCCAACCTCGTTCTTTGCAACTCAATCTGCTAATTCGGGTTACAACCCTACTGGAACTGTAGCTGGAGCAAATATCGTTTCTGGACTCGGGCTGAGCGGCACTGGTTCACCGTCGCTTGTTACTACTACGACAGGCAAGGTATATCTAGTACAACAAGTCAACAGTAGCGGTAGCAGCGCTAGCGGCTCTAGTGGCCCAAGCAGCGGTGGTGGTAGCACAGGCGGCACTGGCAGCAGCGGCTCCGCTGGCGGTGGTACTGACTCCAACGTCTCCAACAACACACCGATACCAGTTGATCCGCAACCGTTCGTTGCAAAACGGATCACATGGCAAAAACTGCGTTAATTTGAAGAGAGATTTATAAATGCGACATCCGTCAATTCAACCTTTTCAGCGTGCGTTAACCAAGGCACGAGGCTTCACCCTCATAGAAATTATGATGGTGGTCGCCATCGTCGGGATATTAGCGGCAATCGCTTTGCCGTCCTATAAGCAATACATTCTGAAAAGCCACCGCGTTGACGCTAAGAATGCGGTGTTGGAAGTGGCGGGGCGGGAAGAAAAATTCTTCGCTACGAATAACACCTATACAACCTTGGCTACTAAATTGAATTACGCAACAGACGCTGCGGTAGTTATCAGTTCAAGCGGGCCAAGTTATTACACTTTTACTATTACGCAGACTGCCCCAACAAATTACACCGTTACCGCTACTCCAACTGGAGGTCAAACGGCCGACGTATGCTATGCCTACGTTGTTAACAACCTCGGCGTCCAATCCAATGTGACGTCAGCAGGCGCCGCAGTTACACCACCTTCGGGCGGTTGTTGGTGATGTAAAAGTTGATGTGTGAAACAAAAAAAAGGACTGTCATTTGATAGTCCTTTTTTGTTTTTTGAACAGAATGTACTGGCTTAGTGCGTGCCAGTCGCGAGTTAACGAACTTGCTCGTTATCAGATTGTCTAAATAAAATCCCGAGATAAACAAAGTCGCAGTGCAAATCAACATTAATTAAAAGACATCGCATATTTGACATCTTAAATTTACTCGCTGAGATGCGAGGCAGATCGTTACAATAGGGGGCTCCAACCGGGTTCTAGTCTTGAAATTTGCAATGTTGACCGCATTTGTTTAATTAATTATTAACTTCCCCTTTAGGAGTTTCCGCATGAAACGTATTTTCCTGTTCCTCGCCACGAATATCGCCGTGATGTTGGTGTTGAGTATCGTCCTGTCTTTGCTGGGCGTGGACAAGTTTTTAACGCACAGTGGACTCGATATTCCGAAGCTGATGGTGTTTTCGCTGGTGATTGGTTTTGCTGGTTCGATTTTCTCGCTGTTGATCAGCAAATGGATGGCCAAGCGTTCAACCGGTGCGCGCGTGATTACCGCGCCGGCTAATCAGACTGAGGCCTGGTTGGTAGATACAGTGGCTAAACTGGCGCAACGTGCTGGTATCGGCATGCCGGAAGTGGCGGTGTTTGATGGCGCACCAAATGCATTTGCGACAGGTGCATTTAAAAATTCTGCATTGGTTGCGGTGTCGACCGGTCTGCTGCAAAGCATGACGAAAGAAGAAGTCGAAGCGGTGTTGGGTCATGAGGTTGCGCATATTGCCAATGGCGATATGGTGACAATGACGTTGATTCAAGGCGTGGTGAATACTTTTGTGGTGTTCCTCTCGCGCGTCATTGGTTATGCCGTAGATCGCGCTATGTCACGTAATAGTAACGATGGTCCAGGTATTGGTTATATGGTATCGGTGATGGTCTGTCAGGTAGTGCTGGGGATCGGTGCATCGATGATCGTTGCCTGGTTCTCGCGTCATCGTGAATTCCGCGCGGATGCGGGTTCTGCCAAACTGATGGGCAGCAGCTTGCCGATGCAGCATGCTTTGGCGCGTTTGGGTGGCGTCGATCCGGCGACAGCGGCTTTGCCAGAATCAATGGCAGCAATGGGTATCAATGACAAACCAGGCTGGTCGGCTTTGTTCTCTAGCCATCCGCCGCTTGAGGTGCGTATCGCAGCATTGCGTAATAATCCAACCGTGACTGCACTGTAATTTATAGTTGTTTAGCTGGGCGGCGATAGTTTGAAGGCTATCGCCGCTTTTATTTATAGAATTGATAGAACTTGCGCAAAATCTTCTCAGCAGGATCACGTCTACCTATCGCAAGGTGTACTGTTTGCGTAATCCCTAATTCACAAATTTGAGCCATGAGTCAATTTTTTCAAATTCATCCAGATAATCCGCAAGGGCGCTTGATTAAACAAGCGGCGCAAATTATTCATGATGGCGGTATTGTCGCTTTGCCGACGGATTGCTGTTATGCCTTGGTATGTCAATTGGACAATAAAGATGCGGTTGAGCGTTTGCGCCGGATTCGAGGGGTAGGCGACAAACATCATTTGACATTGCTATGCAAGGATTTAAGTGAGATTGCTGAATATGCCAAAGTCGATAATCAGCAATTTCGCATGTTAAAAAATGCAACGCCCGGTGCTTACACCGTGATCCTGGAGGCCACCAAAGAAGTACCGCGCCGCCTCAGTCATCCGTCGCGTAAAACGATAGGGTTGCGTGTGCCACGCAGTGCCGTAGTGCAGGCGTTGCTCGGCGAGCTGGGGCAGCCGTTGATTGGCACGACCTTGATTTTGCCTAATCATGAATTGCCGTTAACCGACCCTGACGAAATTCGTGATCAATTGGAAAAACAATTGGACCTGGTGATTGATAGTGGCGCTTGTGGCTTGGAGCCGACTACCGTGATTGATTTGACTTCAAGCGAACCGGAATTGGTACGTCAGGGCAGTGGTGACGCAAGCGTATTCGGTTTGTAACCGATTTACGCAACATCACTTCAGCTGTATTACTCCTCTTGGCGATCCTAAAGTGCGATCTTTGCCGTCGTGTCTTGCCAGGACAATTTTGCGTAAGTCCTATTTCTATTTTTGGGGCATGACTGCTCCTCTGTTAAAATCCCGGCCATGAATAATCTTATCCAAACCATCTCGGTAATAGCACTTCCGCTACTTTTCGCGATTACCCTGCATGAAGCAGCGCATGCTTATGCGGCAAAATATTTCGGCGATCCGACTGCGTATATGCAAGGCCGCATGAGTTTGAATCCTGCCAAGCATATCGACCCTATGGGGACGATATTGATTCCCTTATTGCTGTATTTTTCAACTGGCGGTGCGTTCATGTTTGGTTATGCCAAGCCAGTTCCCGTCAATTTTGGCGGGCTGCGTCAACCTAAGCGCGATATGGCGTGGGTTGCTTTAGCTGGACCAGCGGCAAATATCGTCATGGCCATAGGCTGGATGTTGGCGTTAATCGGTTTGGCCGCGACTGGTGCAGAAAAAGGCGACTTTTTTGCGATGATGGCGCAGTACGGTATTCGCATTAATTTAGTTTTGTTTGCGTTGAACTTGTTTCCTCTGCCACCGCTGGATGGCGGCCGTATCTTGTTTAGCGTGCTGCCGCATAAATACGCTTTCAAACTTGCCAAAATTGAACCATATGGTTTTTTCATTGTGCTGGCGTTGATGCTGATACCATTTGGCGATCAAAGGTTGTTGTATGCGTTCTGGATGGATCCATTGATCAATGCCGGATATGCCGCCTTGCAATGGTTGGCGACACCTTTATGGGCGCTGGTTCATTAAATTTTTGACACTATACTTGTATTCTTTTTAGCTACTTTTACCCATAAACTATGTATCCTGACCGCGTTGTATCTGGCATGCGTCCTACTGGCGCTTTGCATCTTGGCCACTATCACGGCGCTTTGAAAAATTGGGTTCGGCTGCAGTCCGAAGTGCCATGTTTGTTTTTCGTCGCTGACTGGCACGCGCTGACGACGCATTACGATGATCCTAGCGTCATTGAAACCAGTACGTGGGAAATGTTGGTTGATTGGTTGGCCGCCGGCGTCGATCCATCGCAATCGACTTTATTCATTCAGTCGAAAGTACCAGAGCACGCCGAACTGCATTTGCTGCTTTCAATGGCAACACCGTTGGGTTGGCTAGAACGTGTTCCGACCTATAAAGATCAGCAAGAAAAACTGGCTGATCGTGATTTGGCAACCTATGGCTTCTTGGGTTATCCGTTGTTGCAAGCGGCCGATGTATTGATTTATCGTGCGACGCAAGTGCCGGTCGGTGATGATCAGGTGCCGCATATCGAAATGATGCGTGAGATCGCCCGTCGCTTTAATCATTTATATGGCAAAGAAAAAGGCTTTGAAGAAAAAGCGCAAGATGCAGTCAAAAAGCTCGGCAGCAAACGGGCCAAGCTGTACAACGAACTGCGTACAGAATTCCAGCAGCAAGGCAGTGCTGAAGCATTAGAGCAAGCGAAGGCGATGCTCGACGATGCGCAAAATCTGTCGATGATCGATAGAGAACGTTTGTTCGGCTTTCTGGAAGGCAGCCGAAAATTAATTCTGTCTGAACCTCAAGCCTTGCTGACTGAAGCATCGCGCCTGCCAGGTTTGGATGGACAGAAAATGTCCAAGAGCTATGGCAATTCGATTGCCTTGCGTGCCGATAAAGACGTTGTTACCAAGCAGGTTCGCACCATGCCAACCGACCCGGCACGCGTACGTCGTACTGATCCGGGTGATCCTGATAAATGCCCGGTATGGCAATTCCATCTTGTTTACTCTGATAAACCGACGCAAGAGTGGGCGGCAAAAGGTTGTCGTTCGGCCGGCATTGGTTGCCTTGAATGTAAGCAGCCAGTGATCGATGCGATCATTAAAGAGCAAGAGCCTATGCATGAACGTGCGCAGCAATATCTGGATGATCCGTCGCTAGTGCGGGCGATTGTCGCTGATGGTTGCGATCATGCGCGCAAATTGGCGCAAGATACGATGCGTGATGTACGTGAGGCGATGGGTTTGGGATATAACTGAATCAAGACAGACTGAGGAGCCAAGCAATGCAAATCAAATATCAAGTGGGATCAGCTTTTTCTATGGTTTGTGTCGTGATGGCGCTTGCGGGCTGTCAATCTCAAGGAGCATCGGCTACGGGTGTTCACAATGAACACACGCCGTTAGTTCCGGCGCCACAACCAGAACAGCCGGGACTGTCGTCAGCATTTTTACAAACCATCAAGCAAGACCTTAGTAAACGTACTGGCATACCAGATAGTGCTATTAATGTCTTGAAGGTCGAGAATAAACAATGGTCGGATGGCGCATTGGGATGCCCTAAGCCTGGTCAGATGTACATGCAAATGATCATCGATGGCTACACTGTGCAGTTACAGGTCAAAGATATGGTCTATGAATACCACACTGATCAAGGTAATAGCTTTGTGAGTTGCTGATCGTAGACGTGTAATCGGTGTTGAGTATGCCTTCCCATTTGTAGGGAAGGCATTTATCGTTTACACCCAATCATCCTGCTCGCCGTTGGCGCCAAATAAATGGCCGAGCTTGTCTTTTTTTGTATCCAGATAATGTTCATTAAATGGATTCCGATTCACGCGCAACGACAAACGTTCTGTGACGTTAACGCCTAAAGTGGTTAATGCATCGACTTTGCGTGGGTTATTGGTCATCAAGCGCACGCTGCTGACATTCAGGTGCTGCAGCATAGGACGGGTAATGCTGTAATCACGTAAATCAGCTTCAAATCCTAACTGTTGATTAGCCAGAACAGTATCGGCGCCAGCGTCTTGCAAAACATAAGCACGGATTTTATTGACCAAACCGATACCACGGCCTTCCTGGCGCAAATACAGCAACACGCCACGGCCTTCAGCCGCGATTCTTTCAAGCGCGCTTTCCAATTGTGCACCGCAGTCGCAACGCTGGCTAAACAGCGCATCGCCGGTAAGGCACTCAGAATGCACGCGTGCTAATACCGGATCGCCGTTGGCAATGTCACCGAATGTCAGTGCCAAATGTTCTTTGCCGGTGCTATGTTCGACAAAAGCATGAAGCGAGAAAGTGCCCCATTTTGTCGGTAATTTACATGGCGGAACATAGTCGAATATGTCGTCTGATGAAGAAGCATGATCGACGTTTTTGGTTGACTGCATGACAAACCTTATAGGGAAATAATTGTTAAATTGATAGTGATAATGACGCAAATGCTAATGCATCATTATAAACGTGGCGCTGATTTCAGGAGCGCGAGCTCAAAATTGGCAGGATGATACAATTTTGTGAGAGCGATGGATTCTTAGATGGTGTTGCAAGACAAAAACAAAAGAGGTGATTACAAGATTTTCTTGTATATTCAGCGCGATTAAAAAGTGTTTTTCCATTCGCGTAACGCAGCAAATGTTTGAACTGCATCTGCCGTTGTATCTAAGCGGCCGGCATGTTTTAACGTGGCAATGACTTCTGCTTGTTGATAACGTAAAAACGGATTGGTCGCATTTTCCAATCCTATGCTTGAAGGTACGGTTGGAATATGCTGGTCTCGTTTAGCTTGTTCCTGAGCAATACGCGCGCGAAGTGCTGCATTTCCCGGCTCAACTGCAAACGCAAAGCGCAGATTAGCCATCGTATATTCATGCGCGCAAAACACCTGTGTTTGCACTGGCAAGGATGCTAACTTGCTCAGTGATGAGGTCATTTGAGCAGGCGTACCTTCAAACAGGCGGCCACAGCCACCAGCAAATAAAGTATCACCACAAAATAACCAATTTTGTTCGGCGGCGACATACGCGATATGGCCAAGGGTGTGACCCGGTACTTCCAGAACAGATAAGTTTAATGATAATTCTGGCAAGTGAACCACATCGCCTTCACTTAAATGCGTCGTCACGCCCGTGATTTTTTCACGCGCTGGGCCGTATACTGGTAGCTTGCGACCTTGTTCGGCAAAGTGCTGCAATAAAGTTTGTACGCCACCAACATGGTCAGCATGGTGATGTGTCAGTAAAATAGCGGAAAGTGTCAGCTTATGCGCTTCCAGTGCCGCAATCACTGGTGCAGCATCGCCGGGATCAACGACTGCTGCGTGCTGATCATCATGGATCAGCCACAAATAATTGTCGTGAAATGCAGGAATCGTCAACACACGTAGCTTGGTGTTTTCAGTAGTGTTCGAAGTGTTGTTGTTAAATAAGGTCTTCATGGCACATCCGGCTAAAGATAAATTTCCTGCGGAAAAGAGCATTATAGCGCTCGGCCCCTGGTTGCAGACGCCTATAGGCAGTTATATGCAAGCTTGGGAACAAGCGCGTTTGGATACGTTGACGGCAGATATTTTTGGTTTTAATGCGTTACAAATCGGC
Organism: Glaciimonas soli; assembly: GCF_009497155.1. Classification (GTDB taxonomy): domain Bacteria; phylum Pseudomonadota; class Gammaproteobacteria; order Burkholderiales; family Burkholderiaceae_D; genus Glaciimonas; species Glaciimonas soli. The sequence goes on along the minus strand of NZ_WINI01000001.1, from coordinate 793,679 downwards.
ATGCCGGAAATGCATGCATTACAAGCCAATCGTATGCCTTATCAATGGCTCACCAATGGTGAGGTTGGCGCTGCCGAGAACGCAAATAAAATTGTGGTCGCCCACGATTTTAGTGAGCTGCCATTCGCGACGCAAAGTGTGGATTTGGTAATTTTGCCGCATGTATTGGAATTTTCGGCTGAGCCGCATCAGGTCTTGCGTGAGGTGGAGCGCGTATTGATTCCTGAAGGTCAGGTGATTATTTGCGGCTTTAACCCCGCCAGTTTGTGGGGATTGCGGCAGTCGACAGGGCGCTTGTCTGGCGCACATTTTTTACCGCAGAATGCTGAATTTATTAGCTTGCCGCGTTTGAAAGACTGGTTGAAATTGCTGAATATGGAAGTCAATCGCGGGCACTTCGGTTGCTATGTGCCGCCGTGCAGCACTGAAAAATGGTTGCATCGTTTTGCATTTATGGAGAAAGCCGGGAATCGTTGGTGGCCTTATTTTGGCGCGACTTACATTGTGCAAGCGATTAAACGTGTCAAAGGTATGCACTTGATCGGCCCGGCATTTAACAAGCAGGCAATTAAGGCGCATAAGGGCGTGGTAGCGACGAATAAGTCAACTAAATAGGTGGTTGTTGATTTTTCTGTTTTTTTCTGTCGAGCACTGGAGTATGGCGGGCATCCGATTTTTTGCCCGTGCGGTATGGTGGCGTAGATGTTCAAGAGAGGGTTGGGCCTGCACTACGCTCTTTGAAGTGAATAATTTTCTTTCTGGTATTCTCCGCACGGGTAAAAAATCGGATGTCCGCCATGCTCCGTGCTGAATACAGAGTAATGCTTACTATGAATGTGTATTGATAAAAGAGAACATGGATAAAGTAGAAATTTATACCGATGGCGCTTGCAAAGGCAATCCTGGCACTGGTGGTTGGGGTGCGTTGTTGATTTCTGGCGATCACGAAAAAGAATTGTTCGGCGGCGAGAAAAACACCACCAACAACAGGATGGAATTGTTAGCCGTGATCGAAGCATTGAATATGCTGAAAAAACCATGTGAAGTGATCGTGCACACAGATAGCCAATACGTCCAAAAAGGCATCAGCGAATGGATACATGGCTGGAAAGCGCGGGGTTGGAAAACCGCCGCCAAAGCACCTGTAAAAAATGTCGACTTATGGCAAGCCCTGGATGCGGCGCAAGCGCGCCATCAGATTCAATGGCGTTGGGTAAAAGGGCATGCAGGGCACGTCGGCAACGAGCGTGCCGATGAGCTGGCCAATCGTGGTGTGACGACGGTTCTATAAGAATTTTTAACTGAAAAGACTATGCGACAAATTGTTTTAGATACAGAAACGACAGGCCTTAATCCTCGTACCGGCGACCGAATTATTGAAATCGGTTGCGTCGAATTAATCGACCGCCGTTTGACTGGCAATAATTATCATCAATACATCAACCCTGAACGCGATTCGGAAGAGGGCGCGCTGGCGGTGCATGGACTGACTACGGAATTTCTTAGTGATAAACCAAAATTTTCTGCGATCGCAGCGGAATTTAAAAACTACATCAACGGCGCAGAAGTCATTATCCATAACGCACCGTTCGATCTCGGGTTTTTGGATGCGGAATTTGCCCTGTTAGGGCAGGAGAAGTTCAGCCGTGAAGTCGCTGGTGTCGTAGATACTCTGGTGCAAGCCAAGGAAATGTATCCGGGCAAGCGTAACTCGCTCGATGCTTTATGTGATCGCTATGGTATTTCTAACGCGCATCGCACTTTGCATGGCGCTTTGCTCGACTCAGAATTACTGGCCGAAGTGTATTTAGGCATGACGCGCGGTCAAAACAGCTTCAGTATTGATTTTGGCGATCAAGATAGCGGCACTGATGAGCACGGTGCGGCAATTCCATTAGCACCATTGGCCGAAGTGTTGCTACGCAGCGCCAATGAGGAAGAACTGGCTGCGCATGAAGTCGTATTAACGGATCTTGATAAGCAAATTAAAGGGCAATGTATTTGGCATAAAGTTGTTGATACACCCGCTGAAGGATAATTGTTGCTCAAACAAACTCCTTGATATTAATCATATGCAACATTTATTCGGTTTTCACTTATCTTTTCGTGGAGAAATCAGAAAATAAGGTTGAACTGTGTTTGCTGTTGTTGTATGATCTCGTCCTGTTGCAAAAGGGCGGTTAGTTCAGCTGGTTAGAATACTTGGTCGACATCCAAGGGGTCGCAGATTCGAATTCTGCACCGCCCACCAGAATATTAAAGGGTTACAAGCATTGCTTGTAACCCTTTTTGTTTTGTGTGATTACTTTAATCAATCAAAGTGTTGGCGACGAATATTCTTCACGCAGCAGGGAATGTTGTAATAAATCCTGATATTTTCCTGCCCAATAACCGGCCTGGCGCAGCAACCCTTCTTGTACGAAACCATGGGTCGCCAAGACTTGCAGTGACGCCTGATTTTCAGGGTGCACTTGTGCTTCAATCCGATTTAATCCCATCTCCATAAATCCCCAATGCAATGTAGCCGCTAGTGCTTCACGCATAAATCCCTGACGCCAATATTGTTGGTCAAGTTCATAGCCAAGCATGGCGCAACTCCAATCAACATTCCATCTGAAAAAACCACAGGTACCGATTAACGTTTGATCGGATTTACGTGCAACACCCCAACGTCTTGCCGGGTGTGGTGTATTACGCCATTTTTCGATCAACGCTTCAGCTTGCGTCAGATCAGCCATAGGATTAGTGCCGAAATAGCGCATAACGTCGGCATCACTGTGGATACGAAAGAGAGTAGCCGCATCTTCCGGAATAATTTCACGCAAGTGCAAACGCTCAGTTTCTAATGTCGGGAAGTCGTTCATGGTGGAAGTGCTCAATTTTATTATTTAGGATTCATGTAGAACTACGGTTGGAAGCATATTTTCCACTCATAGTTTGATCAGGCCAAATGATTACCGTACTTTCAACTGATAAGTCGTGGTCTGGCGATAAATCTGACCCGGCCGCAGTATTACCGCTTCAGCATCGGGGCCGTTGATCTGATTGGGATAAGCCTGTGCTTCCAGACAAAAGCCATCGTGCTTGCGGTAGGCGTCGGCACTGCGCCCCTGTATCCCCGCCAGAAAATTCCCGCTATAGAACTGCAAACCGCTTTCCGTAGTCGCCACCGACAATTGACGGCCAGAGCCGGGATCGTAGACGGTCGCCACTTCCCTAAGCGGCTGCACGTTGCGACCCTGGTCCGGCACAGTGGGATATTGCTGCCGCAAGCAATAGCAATGGTCGAAGCCTTTGGCTAATGTGAGCTGAGGATCGGGCCAGGCCAGGCGCGGTCCGATCGGTGCTGGCTCGCGGAAATCGAAAGCACTGCCGGCAACGCTGGCGGCCTTTACGGGAATCAGTTGGCTATCGACTTGCAGATACTGGTCGGCGGCGATGGCAAGGATATGGTCGTAGATATCTGCGCTGCCGCCGTTCAGATTGAAATAGCCGTGTGATGTCAGGTTGAGTGGCGTCGGGGCATCGCAGCTGGCGCTGTAATCTATGCTCAGGCGACCATCGTCGTCCAGGTTATACAGCACACTGACTAGCAAGTTGCCGGGATAGCCAGCATCGCCTTCAGCCGATTCCAGCGTCAGGCGCAAGCCATCTGCTCCGACTTCTACCTGCCACTGCGCCAAATGGAAGCCGCTGTCGCCGCCGTGCAGATGGTTGTTGCCTTCGTTGCGATCGACCAGATAGTCGGCACCATCCAGCGTAAAGCGGCCATTGGCGATGCGGTTGCCCCAGCGCCCGATCAGGCCGCCAAAGTAGGGCGAGTTAGTTTGATAGCCATCACTATCGGGATAACCTAGCAGAATGTCGGCAACGCGACCATAGCGGTCCGGTGCCCACCATGAAACTAGGGTGGCGCCGCGGTCGCTGATGGTGATCCGCATGTCGTGCGCATTGCGCAGCGTGTAGAGAGTGACGCCGTGATCGGCACTGGTACTGGTGATGGTAGTCTGGCTCATAGGCTGTTCTGGCTTTCTGTCTGGTTGATGCTGCGCGCGGTGGACGTCATCCGGTCCTGATATTCGCGCGGCGTACATGCCAATTCACGTTTGAACACGGCATGCATGTATTGCACTGAGGTGAAGCCGCAGCTGACTGCAATTTCAGCGATGCTGCGCGCCTCTTCGTGCTGCTTCTCCAGCAAATTCTTGGCGGCGTCCAGTTTGAAGCGCAGGATTTCGTCATGCACGCTGCGCCCCAGCTCGCGTCGGAAGTACCACTCCAGCGACGAACGCGAAACACCGACGTAGTCCGCTACCTGTTCGGTCTTAATACCTTGGCAGGCATACTGACGGATGAAGTGCATGGCTTGCATCACATGCGGATGATTGAGTGCTTCATGGCGGCTGGACGCCAGCACATTGATACCGGCAGGCGGCACCAGAATGCGAGTGCCAGCCAAACCTGGGCCATGCAGCATCTGATGCAGCAGATGGGCGGCAGTGCGGCCCATTTCGCGCGTGCCCTGGATCACTGAGCTGAGCGGCACCCGGGTCAGGATGCGGGCCAGCGGATCGTTGTCGATGCCGATCAGCGCCACCTGTTCGGGCACCGCGATACCAGCGCACAAACAAGCCTGTAGTAATTGGCGGGCCCGGGCGTCGCTGACGGCGATGATACCGATAGGCTTGGGCAGCGTTTGCAGCCAAGCGATTTGCTGTTCCACTGCGGTGTCCCAGGACTGCGCGCTGGTGCCGACACCACGATATATTTCGCCTTGCATACCGTCGCGCAGCATCAGCGTAGTGAACGCTTTTTCGCGTTCCTGGGCCCAGCGATTGACAGTTGCTACGGGGAGGCTGAAGCAGGCAAAGCGGCGCAGGCCAGCTTCGATCAGATGATCATAGGCCAGTTTGACCAGTTTGAAATTGTCGGTCGCGACATAGGGCGTGTCGACCGGGTAGTCGCCAGCATCGGCGTAGGAACCGCCCACTGCCACCACCGGCAGACTAACCCGCGCCAATGCTTCGCAGGCCGCCGGGTCGTCGAAATCGGCGATGATGCCGTGGCCTTGCCAGCGCTCTATACCTTGCAGGCGGCAGCGGAAATCCTCTTCCAGAAACAGGTCCCAGGCGACGCGCGTGCTGCTCAGATATTCACCGATGCCAGCGATGATGTCGCGGTCGAAGATCTTGTTGCCGTTGAATAGCAGGGCGATGCGATGCACCGCCGGTATTTTTGTCATTCCGCACTCTCCTGGAGTTTTGCAAGCATGCTCCCTGCAAGGAGTCTTAAGAAGCTTGTCAACGTGTCACGACCGACATCGGTCAAACGACCTGTAGCGAGCCTTGCCAGATTGTACCTAGCAGCGTCGCTGGCGTCAGGCTAAATACCATTTTGTGCAAGTGCAATAGAAAGAAACACTAGCCGGTCTGGTGGATTTCGTAATTGTGAAGTGCTCTCTTCGGTTGCTAGTATGACGCCACGATAACCTGCACCATCACCCGACCGGAGACCACCGATGAGTTATTTTCCTTCCGTTACCCCTATTCTTTTCGAGGGCAAGCAGGCGCAATCGCCGTTGGCTTTTCGTCATTACGATGCCAATAAACTAGTGTTAGGCAAGCCGATGCGAGAGCATCTGCGCATGGCCGCATGTTACTGGCATAGCTTCGTCTGGCCCGGTTCAGACGTTTTTGGCGCAGGTACCTTTAACCGCCCTTGGCATGGTTCTGGCGATGCCATGGAATTGGCGCACAAGAAAGCCGATGCTGCCTTCGAATTTTTCAGCAAGCTGGGAATTGACTATTACACCTTCCACGATACCGATGTCGCCCCCGAGGGTGCGAGTTTAGCCGAGTATCGCAACAACTTCGCCCGGATGCTCGATGTGTTGGAACGTAAGCAGGAACAGACCGGCCTGCGCCTGTTGTGGGGCACTGCTAACTGCTTCAGCAATCCGCGCTATGCCGCTGGTGCTGCCAGCAATCCTGATCCGGAAATGTTCGCCTATGCGGCCGCGCAGGTATTTACCGCGATGAACGCGACTCAGCGTCTGGGCGGTGCCAACTATGTGCTGTGGGGTGGCCGGGAAGGTTATGAAACCCTGCTCAATACAGATCTCAAGCGCGAACGCGAACAACTCGGCCGCTTCATGCGGTTGGTGGTAGAGCACAAGCACAAGATCGGTTTCAAAGGCACGCTGCTGATTGAACCGAAGCCGCAAGAGCCAACCAAGCATCAATACGATTACGACAGTGCGACGGTCTACGGCTTTCTTAAGGATTACGGCCTGGAGCAAGAGATCAAGGTGAACATCGAGGCCAACCATGCGACGCTGGCTGGTCACAGTTTTCAGCATGAGATCGCTACTGCGGCCTCGCTTGGTATCCTCGGGAGTATCGATGCCAATCGCGGCGATCCGCAGAACGGCTGGGATACCGATCAGTTTCCTAATAGTGTCGAGGAAATGACGCTGGTCACTTATGAAGTTCTGAAAGCTGGTGGTTTTACTACCGGCGGCTATAACTTTGATTCCAAGGTACGTCGTCAGAGTCTGGAGGAAGTCGACCTGTTCCATGGTCACGTCGGCGCCATGGATGTACTGGCGTTGTCGCTGGAACGCGCCGCTGGCATGATAGCAAACGATTTGCTGGGGCAGTTCAAGAAGCAGCGCTACGCTGGCTGGGACAGCGGCATCGGTCACGATATGCTGGCTGGCAAACTGAGTCTGAGCGATATTGCCGAACACGCCTTTGCCAAGGAACTCAATCCGCAAGCGGTCAGCGGTCGCCAGGAGATGCTGGAAAATCTGGTCAACCGCGCGATCTTCGGCTGACGCCATGTTCATTGGAATTGATCTGGGTACATCCGGCATCAAGGCGATCCTGCTGGATCGCCGTGATCAGGTGCTGGCTAGCGCCAGCCAGCCGTTATCGCTATTGCCGCAGGCTCCGCAAAACGTGCTGTGGCGCGAACAGGATCCGGCCGCTTGGTGGCATGCCTGTGAGCAGGCGCTGCTGGACTTGCTGCGGACGGCAAAGGAGATGGGAATTGCGATCGGCGCCATCGAAGCCATCGGTCTCACCGGTCAGATGCACGGCGCCACTGTGATCGACAATAAAGGGCAGGTATTGCGACCGGCGATCCTGTGGAACGATGGTCGTTCGTTTGCCGAATGCGCCGAGCTGGAAAGGCGCGTGCCGACGTCGCGAGAAATTACCGGCAACCTGATGATGCCCGGTTTCACCGCGCCCAAGCTGTTATGGCTGAGGCACCATGAGCCGCAAGTATTCGAGCAGATTGCCAAGGTGCTGTTGCCCAAGGATTGGCTACGGTATCAGCTTACCGGAGAGTATGCCAGCGACATGTCGGACGCTGCTGGCACGATGTGGCTGGACGTCGCCAAGCGCGACTGGAGCGACGAACTACTGCATGCCACCGGCCTCAGCCGTGCACAGATGCCGTCTCTGCACGAAGGCCCACACATCACCGGCGCACTGAAGGCCGAGTTGGCGCAGCGCTGGGGCTTGGCACAAATTCCTGTAGTGGCTGGTGCTGGCGACAACGCAGCTGGTGCGATCGGCGTTGGCATCGTCAGCCCCGGACAAGCCATGCTGTCGCTCGGCACATCCGGCGTGTATTTCGCTGTCAGCGACGGTTTTCATGCTAATCCCGAGCGCGCCGTACACAGTTTTTGTCATGCCTTGCCTGCTACCTGGCATTTGATGTCGGTGATGCTGTCAGCCGCCTCCTGTCTGGATTTTACGGCGCAGTTATGCGGCTATCCCGATGTTGCGGCGTTGCTGGCCGATGTCGGGCAGCATGGTACGGCAGACATTGCGGCCGATGCGCCGTTGTTCCTGCCTTACTTGAACGGTGAGCGTACGCCGCATAACAATCCCGATGCGCAAGGCGTGTTTTTCGGTCTGCGCGCCGGTACTGCTAGCGTAGATCTGGTGCTGGCGACACTGGAAGGTGTTGGTTTCGGCCTGTGCGATGGCATGGACGCTGTTGATAGCTGCGGCATCGCAGCCGAAGAAATCACCCTCATCGGCGGCGGTTCGCGCAGCGCTGTGTGGGCGCAGATGCTGGCTGACATTAGCGGCCGTCAGATGGTGCAGCGGCAGGGTGGTGACGTCGGACCAGCACTAGGTGCGGCGCGGCTGGCGCGCATTGGCGTCGCTGACAGTAGCGATGACGCTGCATCGCTGCACGAAATTTGTCCGGTGCCGCCGCTGATTGCCAGCTATCAGCCTGATCCGCAAAAGCATGCGCTGTATGCGCAGCGTCGCAAGAAATTCACGTTGTTATATCAGCAGTTAGTACCGGTGTTTTCAGCAGTATGAATCATTAAGAATGATGCATTAAGAACGATGTATTAAGCATGAAGCATCAAGTGTAGTCATATGAAGTTAACTAAAACGAATGATAGGAGACACAGCAATGAACAAGATCCTGAAAAAAAGTCTGTTGGCGATGATGTCGGTAGCCATATTCTCACTCACCAGTTCGGCCGCCATGGCTGATGCCAAGAATCCCAAGATCGGATTTTCTATCGATGATTTGCGGGTGGAGCGCTGGGCGCGTGACCGCGATTTCTTCATCGCCGCGGCGGACAAGTTGGGCGCTAAAGTGTACGTGCAATCTGCAGACGCCAGCGAGGAGCGCCAGATTGCCCAGATTGAAAATCTGATTTCGCGCGGTGTTGACGTCATCGTGATCGTGCCGTTCAACGCTACCGTACTGACCAACGCCGTCAAGGAAGCCAAGAAAGCCGGTATCAAGGTGGTGTCTTATGATCGTTTGATACTGAATGCCGATGTCGATGCCTACATTTCATTCGACAATGAAAAAGTCGGCGAAATGCAGGCTGAAGGTGTGCTCAAGGCACAACCTAAGGGCAATTATTATCTGTTGGGTGGATCACCGACTGATAACAACGCCAAGATGTTGCGTGAAGGGCAAATGAAAGTGCTCAAGCCATCCATCGACAAGGGCGATATCAAAATCGTCGGTCAGCAATGGGTCAAGGATTGGAGTGCGACCGAAGCATTGTCTATTGTTGAAAACGCACTGACCGCCAACAACAACAAGATCGACGCTATCGTCGCTTCTAACGACGGTACCGCTGGTGGCGCGATTCAGGCGCTGGCTTCGCAAAAAATGGCCGGTAAGGTGCCAGTTTCCGGACAGGACGCCGATTTGGCCGCCGTCAAGCGGGTGATTGCCGGAACGCAGGTTATGACGGTGTACAAACCGCTTAATCTGATCGCCTCGGAAGCGGCCAAGCTGTCAGTAGAGTTGGCTCGCAATGAAAAGCCAGCTTATAACTCTCAGTACGACAACGGCCTCAAGAAAGTCAATACGATCCTGCTCAAACCGACGACGCTTACCAGCGCCAATGTCAATCTGCTGGTGAAGGATGGGTTTTACACAGAAGCGCAAATCAGCAGTAAGTAGTGCTGCGCAACCGTATTCATTAATACGGCGAATGTCACTGCAACCGGCGCCAGATCAGGCGCCGGTTGCCCACTCAAATATTGCGCAACGACTGCGAGAACGAACATGTCCGACTATCTGTTGGAAATGCAGGGCATCATCAAGGATTTCGGTGGCGTCCGCGCGCTCGATGGCATAGACATCAAGGTCAAGGCCGGCGAATGTCTCGGCCTGTGCGGCGAAAACGGCGCCGGCAAATCAACGCTGATGAAAGTCCTGTCCGGCATCTATCCGCGCGGCAGCTGGCAGGGTGAGATCCTCTGGCAAGGTCAACCTTTGCAGTCGCAATCGATGCGCGACACGGAAGCGGCCGGCATCATCATCATCCATCAGGAACTGATGCTGGTACAGGAACTGTCAGTGGCAGAAAATATTTTCATGGGCCATGAGATCACGCTGCCTGGCGGACGCATGAATTATCCTGCCATGTACAAGCGCGCGAGCGAGTTGATGTGCGAACTGAAAATGCCGGACATCAATGTGGCATTGCCTGTCATGCAATACGGCGGTGGCCATCAGCAACTGGTGGAAATCGCCAAGGCGCTCAACAAGCAAGCCAAATTACTGATACTGGACGAGCCGTCTTCATCGCTGACGGCGTCCGAAATTGCGGTGCTGCTCGATATCATCCGTGATCTCAAGGCCAAAGGCGTCGCCTGCGTTTACATTTCACATAAGCTCGATGAAGTGGCCGCCGTATGCGACACCGTGGCAGTCATCCGCGACGGCAAGCATATCGCCACCACGCCAATGCAAGAAATGGACGTTGACCAGATCATCACTCAGATGGTGGGCAGGGAAATCACTGCCATGTATCCCGATCAGGAACATGACATCGGTGAGGTGATGTTTGAAGCGCGCAATATCACTTGTTACGATGTCGATAATCCCCGGCGCAAAAAAGTAGACGATATTTCCTTCACTTTGCGGCGCGGAGAAATTCTCGGAATAGCTGGGCTGGTCGGTGCCGGCCGTACCGAACTGGTGTCGGCTTTGTACGGCGCTTACCCGGGGCGTTGCGAGGGAGAAGTCTGGCTGGATGGCGCCAAGGTCGATACTGGCACACCGCTGAAATCTATTCGCCTTGGCCTGTGTATGGTGCCGGAAGACCGCAAGCACCATGGCATCGTGCCGGATCTGAATGTCGGTCAGAACATCACGTTGACCGTGCTGCAGGACTATTCCCACCACAGTCGCATCAATGCCGAAGCCGAGTTAAAAACCATACAGGGTGAAATTACCCGCCTGCAGCTGAAAACCGCCAGCCCCTTCTTGCCGATCACCAGCCTCTCTGGCGGTAACCAGCAAAAGGCGGTGTTGGCCAAGATGTTGCTGGCACGACCTAAAGTGCTGATTCTGGACGAGCCGACGCGCGGCGTCGACGTCGGTGCCAAGGCTGAGATCTACCGTCTGATGGCGGAACTGGCGCGGCAGGGTGTGGCGATCATCATGGTGTCGTCCGAGCTGGCCGAAGTGCTGGGCGTCTCCGACCGGGTGCTGGTGATTGGCGAAGGTAAACTGCGCGGTAATTTCACCAACAAAAATCTGAGTCAGGAAACCGTGTTGGCCGCGGCCATCGATCAATCGCAGCATCCGGCATTACAGCCGACCACAGCCGACCGCTATCATCAGGAATCACTATGAATACTGTCAATATCAAGCAATTGTTCCGACAATACAAGATTATGGTCTTGCTGATCGCCATCGCCCTCATTTGGGCTTTCTTCAGCTGGAAAACCGAAGGCGGTTTCGTCACGCCGCGCAATCTTTCCAACCTGCTGCGCCAGATGTCGATTACCGGCATCCTTGCCTGCGGCATGGTACTGGTAATTATCGCCGGCGAAATCGATCTCTCGGTCGGTTCCATGCTCGGCTTGCTGGGCGGCGTCGCCGCAGTGCTGAACGTCACCCACCATCTGCCGCTGCCGCTCAATCTGCTGCTGGTGTTGCTCATGGGGTTGGGGCTGGGTTTGTTCAACGGCTATCTCACCGCCTATATGCGGATTCCCTCATTCATCGTCGGCCTTGGCGGTATGCTGGCGTTCCGCGGGATTTTGTTGGGTGTTACCGGCGGCCTAACGATTGCCCCGGTTTCCAGCGATCTGGTGTATCTCGGCCAAGGTTATCTGCCACCGCAATTCGGCATCGTGCTGGGGATAGGTCTGTTCATATTGGCGCTGGGCCTGAGCTGGCGTCAGCGCAGCAACCGCCTGCAGCACGGCTTGCCGGTGCCGCCCGTGTGGCGCGACACGGTTCGCGTGCTGCTGATTGGCGCGGTGCTGCTGGCATTTGTGCGCACCCTTAATACTTACGATGGCATTCCTGTGCCAGTGTTGCTGCTGCTGGCTCTGCTTGGTTTGTTCAGCTACATCACATCGCAAACTGTGTTCGGTCGTCGCATCTATTCGGTCGGCAGCAATATGGAAGCGACCCGGCTATCGGGCGTCAACGTGCAGGCGGTCAAGCTGTGGGTATTTGGCATCATGGGCATGATGTGCGCGTTGGCCGGACTGGTCAACACCGCACGACTGGCGGCTGGTTCACCTTCCGCTGGAAATATGGGCGAGCTCGATGCCATCGCCGCCTGTTTCATCGGCGGTACTTCCATGCGTGGCGGTTCCGGCACAGTATATGGTGCGCTGATCGGCGCGCTGGTGATGGCCAGCCTCGATAACGGCATGTCCATGCTGGACGTCGATACTTACTGGCAGATGATCGTCAAGGGCAGCATCTTGATGCTGGCGGTGTGGGTGGATGTCAGTACGCGTTCTAGTCGCTGAGTGGAAATGACCTTACGATGATGTGAACTTGTTGCGTGACTGAGGCAGTTTTACGGAAGTTCCGCCTCAGTATTTTCTTCCATGATACGATCTCCGATAACAAGGAGAGGACGATGCCATCGGAGAAAATTGCCGGTTATGAAATTGAATACTCAGGTGTTTTGTTGCCCAATACCGAACGTTGGGCCGCATACCTGAATATTTATGGTCCTTCATGCAATCCCATGCACCGGAATAATATTTTTAAATTTCAGCGCGTCTTAATTGAGCAAGAATTTCCCAATGAAGCGGCAGCGGAACAAGCTGCACTTAGTGCGGCGCGCGGCATGCTCAAAAAGTCTTAAGCGCTGATAATATCTTCAGGTATCAGCGAAAAAATTTTTGCCGCCCGTGGTTCACCGCGATACACCAATCGATGTCTTGCCAGTGTTTCAAATTGCGCGCCAAGTTTTTCGGCGACACGCTGGCTACCGAGATTTCCTTCTTGCATAACGATTTCCAGTCGGGTCAAACCTAGCCGGTCAAAGGCAAATCGCACAATAGTCTTTGCCGCAAGGACCGCAATACCACGACGGGTGTGGTCGGTGCGTACCCAGTAACCCACATTGGCCATTTGATTACGGTGATTAATGCAGTTGATGGCAACAGCACCGACGATCAACCCTGTTTTAATCGCGATGATATTAAAATTGAAAGAGTTTTTGGCGGCCCAATCGGTTTCGGCAAATTGTAAAAAGTTGCTGGCATCTTCTAGAGAAAATGACTCCGTACACCAGGTTTCCCAGCGCCCGATTTCGTTTAACGAAGACTGAACGGCTTCGCATAAAGCTGGCGCCTCGCTGACATCTAATGGTCGGATTTCAAATTCATCATCGCGATAAATTGCTTTGCGTTGCATAGGTATTCCCATTAAAAATATTATTTACAGGACTTACGCAAAAAGAATGTCAGGTTGGAAAAGCGTAGCGCCTTCCGACATGAGGTATTTTATCCACCCTCGAACAGGGTTGATGATGACACAGATAGTGCGGAATATTTGAATCGCAGTGCTTCAGGTGCCATGAAAGAGGGGGCGAGTAAATCATTTACTCGCCCCCTCGTGCCGTTATTCAATGATTAAGCGACGCTCATGTCTTTCGCGGTCAGGCAACTTCCTTGGCGCTGACGATGGATTTCGAAACCAGACCGTATTCGATGGCTTCCGGTGCCGACATCCAGAAATCGCGGTCGATGTCGGCCTTTACTTTTTCCAGTGTCTGCCCGGTTTCCTTGGCGATCAGGGCGCCGATTCTCTCACGCACGCGAATGATTTCACGCGCCTGTATCGCGATGTCGGAAGCCTGGCCGCCGACGCCGCCGCTCGGTTGATGGATCAGGAAGCGGGTGTTTTGCAAGCAGAAGCGGCGTTCTTTGGGAACCGACAGGAACACGTTGACTGCGGCGCTGCCGACCCAGCCACTGCCGATCATGTTGACCGGAGCATCGATGAAGCGGATCACGTCATGGATTACGTCGCCCGATTCCACATGGCCACCCGGTGAGCAGACCAGAAAATTGATCGGTGCCTTGGATTCGCCCGAGAGGGCAATCAGCTGGCGCACGACGTCGCGCGCCACGGTGTCGTTGATTTGGCCGAACAGCAGGACGGTGCGTGACTTGAATGCTTTCTCTTCCAGGAAGGCGTCGCGTTGGGATGCATTGGTTTCTACTTTTTCTTCCATGATGGTCCTCTAAGATGTTGGGGAATGCATTGACTGCAAAAGCACCAGTGTAAACCAAAAAGCCCCCGCAAATCGCGGGGGCTTTTTTTGTTATTGCTGCCTGCTAGTTGTCGATACGATATGAGTGCGATCAGAATGCCGGAACCACTGCGCCTTTATATTTTTCTTCGATGAATTTCTTCACTTCCGGTGAATTTAGCGCGGCTGCCAGCTTCTTCACGGCCGGGCTATCCTTGTTGTCGGCGCGGGCCACTAACAGGTTGGCGTAAGGTGAATTAGCATCTTCGATGAACAGCGAATCCTTGACCGGATTGAGCTTGGCTTCAATCGCATAGTTGGTGTTGATCAACGCCAGATCGACCTGATTCAGCACACGCGGAAGGGTGGCGGCTTCCAGCTCTTTGAACTTCAGGTGCTTGGGATTTTCGATGATGTCTTTCTGAGTCGCAGAGATATTGCCTGGATCCTTCAGTTTCAACAACCCCTGACGCGACAGCAGCAGCAAGGCGCGGCCAGAGTTGGACGGATCATTCGGGATGGCGACCGTAGCACCGTCCGGCAAATCAGCCAGTTTCTTGTACTTGCTTGAATAGCCAGCGAACGGTTCGACATGGACCTTCGTGATCACTACTTCCAGGTCGTTCTTGTGATTTTTCTTAAATTCGTTCAGGTACGGCAAGTGCAGGAAGAAATTGCCGTCTACCCGCTTTTCGTTAGTCTGCACCGCCGGCTGGACGTAATCGGTGAATACCTTGACTTCCAGATCGACACCTTCCTTGGCCAGGATCGGCTTGACGAATTCGAGGATTTCCGCCTGCGGCACCGGAGTCGCGGCGATCACCAGTTTGTCGGCGGCTTGCGCCGGCGCTGCCGCGATCAGGCTGAAGGTCGAGAACACTGCTGCGGCCAGGCCGAGCGAGAATGAAAATTTACGTGACATAGATACTCCCTTTTTGGATTTTAAAAACAACGTTACTTAACTTGCGAACTAAGCTGCAAAAATCATTTACGCGTGAAATGCTGCACCAGACGATCGCCGGAAAATTGCAATACTTGCACCAGCACCACCAGTACGGCGACGGTGGTTATCATGACTTCAGTCTGGAAGCGCTGGTAGCCGAAACGGATCGCCAGGTCGCCGAGGCCGCCGCCACCGATCACACCCGACATGGCGGCGTAGGACATCAAGGCAATCGCGGTGACGGTGGTAGCTGCGATCAGTCCGGGCAGGGCTTCCGGTAGCAGGGCACCGAAGATGATCTGGCGCTTGTTGGCACCCATGGCCTGGCAGGCTTCCACCACGCCACGGTCGATTTCACGCAAGACGTTTTCCACCAGTCGCGCAAAGAACGGCGCGGTGCCCAGCACTAGCGGCGGAATCGCGCCCAGCACACCGAGCGATGTACCGACCAGCAGTACCGTGATCGGGATCATCACGATCAACAGAATCAGGAATGGCACCGAGCGCAATACATTGACGATCAGTGACAGCACGCGGTAGATGCCGCGCTGTTCTAGCAGTTGGCGTTTGCCTGTGATGAATAGCAGGATGCCGAGTGGTAGCCCGAGCAGTATTGTAAATAGCAGGGAAAAGCCAGTCATGGCCAAGGTTTCCCAGGTGGCTTGCCAGATATCGGACCAGTCGATCAGAGAGAAATCCATTATGCGAGTACCTCATGGCGAATGTTGTGCTGGTCCAGCGTGGTGAATACTTGCGCGACGTCGGCAGTTTCGCCGTGGATTTCCACCAGCAGCTGGCCGTAAGGAGTATCCTTGATGCGGGCGATGGTGCCCTGCAGAATAGTGATCAAGGCCGGCGTGGCAGCGGCGATACTGCTCAGGATAGGCTGGTAGGTGATATCGCCGACATAGGTCAGACGCACCAGCAGCCCGCGCAACTGGCTGGCGCCTGGCACAGTCGACGGCAGCAATGACGTTTCGGCCGAGAATGGTGTGCTTTCGGCGACCATGCTGCGCGTTACGGCATGCTGCGGATGAAGGAACACTTCGGCCACGTCGCCGGTTTCGACGATATGTCCAGCTTCTATCACCGCAACGCGGTCACAGATGTTGCGGATAACTTGCATCTCATGCGTAATCAATACGATAGTCAGACCCAACTTGCGATTGATATCGAGCAGCAGGCGCAGGATCGCTTGCGTGGTTTCTGGATCAAGTGCAGAGGTCGCTTCGTCGCACAGCAGCAGGTGCGGCGTGTTGGCCAATGCGCGGGCGATGCCGACACGCTGTTTCTGGCCGCCGGACAATTGCGCCGGATACTTGTCGCGCTGTTCGCTCAGACCGACTAAATTGAGCAATTCGGTTACCCGGGCGGCACGTTCTTGCTGCGTATATTTGCCGGTAATTTTTAGCGGCCAGTCGATGTTGGCGGCGACGGTTTTGGCGCTGAGCAGATTGAAATGCTGAAAAATCATGCCGATGCGCTGGCGCAGCCGGTGCAGGCCGCTGTTATCAAGCGCGGTAATGTCTTCACCCTCGATCAGCACTTGGCCGCTGGATGGACGCTCCAGCATATTGAGGGTGCGGATCAGCGTACTTTTACCTGCGCCGGAGCGGCCGATGATGCCGAAAATTTCACCCTTCTTGATGTGCAGGTTGATATCGGATAACGCGGCGACAGGAGTGTCGTTGGTTTTGGCTTTGCGTTCCAGCGGATAGGTTTTATGCAGGTGTTCGATGCGGATCACAAGTTTGCTTCACAAATTCAGTCAGGCTTGCAATCTTATCAGTGCTCCTATATGCGCCAAAGTTATATATTATTATTTGTATATATCAAATATGCTATTAAGCTATATTTTCACTTGTCAGTAGTGTTAGCGAAGAACGCGCAAAAAATGCTATTTACGGCATGACAATGACACGATGCAAGCACTCCTGAGTGAACTGACCAAAAATCTTGCCGGCCAATAGCCAAGCTTTTCAATCTGCCGCATGCAATTTTGAGCAATTCTTCATTACAGAATCAGAAGCCCCAAAGCGATAGCCGCAGGTAGTGCTTGAATAAACAAAATTTTTCGATTGACTGTAGCTGCGCCAAACACCCCGGCAACGATGACGCAGATCAGGAAGAATATTTTAATCGCTGTGCCGGCAGAACCAAGCGACAAACCCCACACCAGGCCAGCCGCCAGAAAACCGTTATACAAACCTTGATTCGCCGCCAATGATTTTGATGCAGTGGCAAATTCTTGCGTGAGTCGGAAGGTTTTTAAGCCGTAAGGCTTATCCCATAAGAACATTTCTAACACCAGAAAATACGCATGTAACAAAGCGACGATGGCGATCAAACTGTTGGCAAGGATGGTCATGATGAAATTCTTTCAGAATGTGTTTTTGTGATACGTCCAGGATTGAAACTTTGTGCAATTATTAAGAACGTATATATGCATACCCTTCATTTTGGCGCTTCATCAACTCAACCACACCGGACGGGACATAAGCTATGGTGCTGATCATGTCGTCATGACTGAAATGCGCGCCGTGCATGCTGTTCTCACAAGCGACAATTTTCACACCTGAAGCCACGGTAGTTGAGACTTTATCGGCGACTTCTGATTTTGCCAACAGCATCTCAATCGCCGGGCCGTACACCACGATTTCCAGCGTGGCATTGTCGTTTCCTATTTCTTTTTGCGCGTTTTTCACATTGCCTAAAGTGAGCCACCATTTTTTTGGATCGGCATCGCTGATGGCGAAAACTGCTTTTATACCTTTGGCAGTAACGTTCGCCGCTTGAGGTGTTTGCGCCTTTGCGCTCTTACCGAAAAATCCGGCAAGCCCAGTTATGGCAAGCGAACTGAGGAAGAGGGTGCGGCGCGATTTGAAAAGATTGTTCATGACATATTCCTTCGTTGTCTCATTATTTGTTGCGTCATCATTTATTGACGAGTTGTTTTGACACTGTCAGTGTTAGCAAGCCGCCGACAATCAATGACGCAGCCAATACATACATGCCGATATCGGTGCTGTGCGTCGTATCTTTAAGCCAGCCGATGATGAAAGGACTGACGAAGCCCGCCAGATTGCCGAGTGAGTTAATCAAGGCGATCCCGGCGGCTGCGGCGGCGCCGCTGAGGAAGGCCGTTGGCAAGCTCCAAAACAGCGGCAACACCGTCATGATGCCAGCGGTCGCCAGCGTCAAAGAACTCATTGCCAGCAAGGTGTTGTGGTCATATACCGTGCTTAAAATCAGACCGACGCTGCCAAGAAAAGCGGGAATCGCCACGTGCCAGCGACGTTCGCGTCGGGCATCGGCGCTGCGGCCTATCAAAACCATGGCGACGGCAGATACGGCATAGGGAATCATGGTGAGCAAGCCGATGTTGAGCGGATCGGTGACGCCGGTGGTTTTGATAATAGTGGGTAGCCAAAAGCCGACGCCATACAGTCCCATGACGAAGGAAAAATAAATAACCGCCATCAACCAGACTTTTGGATTAACGAAGAGTTGGCCCAGCGATTGCGTTTGTTTCTGATGGTCTTCTGCTTTGATATCAGCTTCTAGTATTTGCTTTTCTTCTTCAGATAACCACTTGGCATCACGAATCCGGTCTTGTAAATACCAGATCACGACAGCGCCTAATATGAAGGATGGAATCGCTTCTACAATAAACATCCACTTCCAGCCGGCTAAACCGTTCACACCAGACATGCTATGTAAAATCCAGCCAGATAAAGGGCCGCCGATGACACCTGCAATCGGGACGCCGGTCATGAAGATGGCAATGATCTTTCCACGGCGATGGGATGGGAACCAATAGGTCAGATATAAAATCACACCCGGGAAAAAGCCCGCCTCCGCAGCACCCAACAAAAACCGCATGATATAAAATGTGGTCGGCGTCGTCACAAAAATCATCGCAGCAGAAATAATCCCCCACGTGATCATGATGCGCGCAATCCATATTCGCGCACCGACTTTGTGCAAAATGATATTGCTGGGGATTTCGAACAGAAAATAGCCGATGAAGAAAATCCCGGCACCAAGGCCATATATGGTTTCGCTAAACTGCAAATCATTAAGCATCTGCAGTTTGGCGAAACCAACGTTGACGCGATCCAGATAGGAGGCGACATAGCAGAGAAATAACAGCGGCATCAAACGCCAGGTGACTTTGGTATAGGTGGCGTTAGCCTTGGATGGAGTATTGTCTGCCATGTACATCCTCTTTATGAGATTTATTATTAGGTGCTAGAGTAGGCGATGTCGGATTTTGTGCTCATTCAACTCTGTAAATAATATTGCATCAGCGTTAAAAGTATAGGTTAATGTGGGCCTTATGTTGGAAAATAAATTATCAAGAAGCGAAGGAAATCACAATGGCAAAGAAAAAAGAAGATGATCTCGACCCGGAAACGCTGGCGTTGATTCAATGGTGTACCGAGATGGAGCCATTTTTAGTGGCTGGCGGCGCAACCTTGGTTCAGGCGCAGGATTTTATTGAAGAAAATATTGAAGAACTGACTGATCAGTTCTATGACGGCGTCACGCCGGAAGAGGCGGCGAAAGCGGCGTTGGGGTGATGTTTTGATGGAAAACGGATGGTGAGATGATATGGCACGGCCTGCCATGGCATGCCATGTCTTTGAGCATCTTATTTAATCCAGATTCGGTCGGTACGGTCACCTGTTCCAGCTGAAAAACCACGCTCAATGAGAGCGCAAATTGTGGAGTCGCGACGCGCATTATGGTTTTCCATTGAACCTGATGCTGTCTGCCGCAGTGATTCGAGATCACCCTTTGAAGATACAAATTCGCGTAATTGCTGATTGCTCATCCCTTCTAGCCTAGATCGCGCTGTTTCAACATCCTTTTCAGAGTAATAAAACGGAATGTTTGCGATTGCCTTTGGGTTTGTAAAATGGTAAGTACGGTCTGTGTGCGACAGTATCAGAGTGACGACTTTCTTACTTTCCTCAGAGGTATACCCAATTTCGTACTCGATATGAAATGCGCCTCTTAGAAAATTTGTACAAGCGCAACCGGTGCGCGAATGGCCAGTTCTATCGTCAATAACAGTGAAAATTGCATACTCCGAGCTATTTTCTACCGCTGATTTGAAGCTCGACTCAGTTTGTAATGGTACTGAAATAGCCGTCCCAGTCATTGCTGCAAAAAGACAGAACACAAGCGATTTTAATGAAGATGTTTGCATAAAGGATTGTGCAAGAAAGATCGAAGTGCGCTGTCGGGAAATCACAAATTTAGTAAATTTCAATAATGCGGTGGCCGCTCATGCGGCAACCCACCTGCATTGGCATTGTCAGCCATTCCTTTGATATGACGGGCCAATGCTGCGCACATGGTTTCTAACTGGTCTATCTTTTTCTGCTGCAGATAAACCAGTTTGTTGAGTTCATCGAGCAAATCCTCTTGACGCGAGACTTTGATTTCGATGGCTATGAGTCTATTTTCCACACATTCCCTAACTAGTTTTTGTTACTTTACTCAAGTGACGCGGACGATCCGGGTCCATGCCACGGGCAACTGACAGTTGCGCCGCCATCACATAAAACGCCAGTATAGCAACGATAGGGTCCAGATCTGGTGTCGCTGCAATTGGCAAAGTCAGATCACGCTCTGCAACATCGCTTGGTGCGGCGAGTAATACTTTGGCGCCGCGTCCGCGCATTTCCTCTGCCAGTTTCAACAAACCAGCTTGAGTCGGACCTCTGGTAGCGAACATCAGTAACGGATAACCCTCATCAATCAAGGCCATCGGACCGTGTTTGATTTCTGCGCCGCTGAAGGCTTCAGCCTGAATCGCTGAAGTTTCTTTGAATTTCAGTGCGGATTCCAGTGCCAGCGGGAAGCTGATGCCGCGTCCTACCACCATGATGTTGGTGGCTGGAGTCAATACCTCCAACGCAGGCGACCAATCGCTATGACTGGCAACATCTAACGCTTCTGGCAATGTATCTAACGCAGCTAAAAATGCTGCATCATTTTGCCAATGGCCGGTGAGCAGTGCGCCGGCGACCAGACTAGCGATAAAACTTTTGGTCGCTGCGACCGACAGTTCCGCACCGGCGTGTAATGGCATCGCCCATTCTGCATTTGTGGCAAGTGGAGAGCTGGCATCATTGACCAGTGCGACAGTGGTGGCGCCACCATCACGGAAATAACGGATAGGTTCGATCACATCCGGGCTTTGGCCGGATTGTGAAATCGCAATGGCTAATGCATCACGCGCAAGCAGTGGCGCTTTATTCAAGGTGACGAGAGACATTGGCAGCGAGGCGACGATGCGCCCCAAGCGCGCCATGATCAGATAGGCGCAATAATTGGCCGCATGATCGGAGCTGCCACGCGCTACAGTCAAAATACTGCCAGGCGGCGCAGCGCGCAGACGTGCGCCGAGTTCGGCATAGCGATCGCGATCTTGTTTTAATTGTGCGGCGACATGCTGTCCTGCTGATTGTGCTTCTTTCAGCATCAGTGAGTCTGACTTTGAATCAGGCGTTGTTGAGGTCAATCTGTTCTCCTTCTACATATACAGCTTTGAGTTTGAGCTGGCGATCAAACACCAGAATATCGGCGAAGCAGCCGGTTTTTAGGCGCCCGCGTTCGGTAATGCCAAGATAGTCGGCAGGGTAGGTCGAGGTGCGTAGCGATGCTTCTTCCAGCGACAGGCCGAGCGAAACCAGATTGCGTAAGGCTTGATCCATGGTCAAGGTGCTGCCGGCCAAGGTGCCATCGGCCAGACGGACGCCGCCCATACATTTGTGTACCACCTGACGGCCCAGCATATATTCACCGTCGGGCATGCCGGATGCGGCAGTGGAGTCAGTTACGCAATATAGATGTGGAATCGCGCGGATTGCTGCTTTGATGGCACCGGGATGGACGTGTAGCAAATCTGGAATCAGTTCCGCATATTCGGCGTGGGCTAAAGCCGCGCCTACCATGCCGGGTTCGCGGTGATGCATGGCGGTCATTGCATTGAACAAATGGGTAAAACCAGCGGCACCATTTTCCAATGCAGCGACGCCGTCTTCATAGGTGCCCAATGTATGGCCAATTTGCACCCGCATACCGTTGTCGCTGAGTGTTTTGACCAAAGCAAGGTGGCCGCTCATTTCCGGCGCGATGGTGATAAGTTTTAGCGGTGCAAAACTGCGTAACCAATCGACCTGTTCCAACGTCGCGGCAACCGCAAAATTAGGTTGGGCACCAAGCTTGCCTGGATTGATATAAGGCCCTTCCAGATGCGTACCGAGTATCCGGGCACATCCGCTCTGACGTGCCAGACAGGCGCGGCCGATTGCCGCCAAAGCAAGTTCCAGATCGGGTAATGGCGCAGTCATGGTAGTGGCCAACATACTGGTGGTGCCATGTTGCGCGTGCATATGCGCAATGGTGTGTACCGCGTCGCCGGCGTTCATGACATCTTGACCGCCACCGCCATGTACATGCAAGTCGATAAAGCCGGGCAAAATATAATCGCCGGTGTGGTCGTCATCGGTCGGGTCAAATTCCAGCGGTGTACCAGTCATCCCGGTGATCAGATCGCTGAAATGTAATGCTCCGGACACCCAGCCTTGTGGGGTCAGAACATTGCCTTCAATTTGTGTAATGGAGGACATCAAATATGCTCCGTAGGGGATGGTTGCAACTGCTGACGTATCAAAATCAATCCCCCGGTGGCAGAATCGGCCAATGGGGATAGCGCACGTTGTCGTAGCGCCGGCGGTAGAAACTGTCGTAGCGGGACTGCTAAACCACCACAAAGCGCCAAAGGTAATTGGGCAGAAGGGTCCAGCGCGAATGCCAGTTTTGCGATTTCTGCTCCGGCTTTTTCCATGATACTGCCAGCAATTTTACTGTGTTCGGCATGCTTCACAACAAATGGCGCCAGTTGTGCGTACATGCTTTGATTGGCGCGAGCCAACCATGCCAGTACGCTATTGCGATTACTCTCGTCACTGCCATCGCCGCCGCAAAATACCATGACATCCTCAGCAAAACTATCTGAGGAGGCACGACCATCAAACACTTGTTGCACATGATTGATCGCATGTAAGCCGAGCCAGGCACCGCTAGCCTCATCACCGGACGGAAAGCCCCAGCCTCCGAGCAAGTGTTGTGCGCCATTTTCCTGCCGGACCGCGCCGATACTGCCAGTGCCGATAGCGACGATAGCGCCGGGTTTACCCTGATGGGCGCCCAGCAAAGTAGTGATCGCGTCAGAAGCGACGGCGATACTGCCGAAGCCCGGATTCAACTGCGCAAATTCATCTGCCCATTGCGGGATGTTGACCCCGGACAGACCGCAGCCGATTGCCATCCGTTCGTTGGCCGGCGGTGTGATGTTGGCTGCGTGGAATGCAGCGTGTATCGCATCGAGTATGGCGTTCCAGGCTGCCTGGCGACCATGCATTAGTGCTGATGGACCTGCGGTTGCTTCAGCGATCGGCGTGCCATCGGCAGCTTCAATGCGGACATGGGTTTTGGTTCCGCCACCGTCAGCACCGATAAAATAGTCGTAGCTAGTTGCCACTTTATGTCCTGTTGATTGCAAATTTGACTCTGTAGATTTACTCCCCTTCCCACAAAAGGGCGAGGAGAGCGCTAGTTTATTGTTTCGACGAAATCATATTCCCCGGTTTGACACGGCGCAGCGCCAGGCCGTCTGCGTCAAATACATGGAATGCGCTGCTCGGAGCAGACAATGAAATCGTTGTGCCTATGTGTACCGTATTGTCGCCATCACCGCGCACGACGGCATCTTGACCGTTTTGCAAGGTAACGTAAATAAAATTCGCTTCACCCAGATGTTCAACGATATTCACTTTGCCGCTGAAAACTTCGCTGCCATTGGTATTTTCCAGAATATGCTCAGCACGTATGCCCAATGTCACTGCATCACCGATGCGAGTACTGGCAGTTGGCATTACATCCGCACGAATTTCCTGGCCACCTTCCAATTGTACTTTGACCGCATCGGTTTCGACTGCGGTGATCAGACCGTTAAACAGATTCATTTTTGGCGAGCCGATAAATGTCGCCACAAACAAGTTTTGCGGTTGTTGATACAGTTCCAACGGTGTGCCAGCCTGCTGAATATGACCGTCATTCATCACCACAATTTTATCGCCCAAGGTCATCGCTTCGACCTGGTCATGGGTGACGTAGACAATCGTAGCGGCCAATTGTTTGTGCAGTTTGGCAATTTCCAAACGGGTCTGAACGCGCAATGCCGCATCCAGATTCGACAAAGGTTCATCGAATAAAAACAGCTTAGGTTCACGCACAATGGCACGGCCAATCGCAACACGTTGCCGTTGCCCGCCGGATAGTTCACGTGGCAGCCGATCCAGCAAATGATCAATTTTCAAAATGCCGGCAGCATGGCGGATGCGTTGATCTATTGCGGCTTTATTTTCACCGGCGATTTTCAGACCGAACGCCATATTTTTATATACGTTCATGTGCGGATACAAGGCATAGCTTTGAAATACCATCGCGATACCGCGTTCTGCTGGCGGCAAATGATTGACGACCTGACCACCGATGGATAACTCACCCCCGGTGATGTCTTCGAGGCCGCACAACATGCGCAACAAAGTCGATTTGCCGCAACCAGAAGGACCAACCAACACGCAAAATTCACCATCTTTGACTTCTAAATTGATACCGGCAAGGATGTCTTGTTTGCCGTCGTAGGATTTCTTAAGTTCTTTAATACTGACGTTAGCCATAATATTTATCTCTTTTCTTGCGTTGCGTAGGTTGGGCTGAAAAACCCAACATTGCTTACATTTGTTATCTCTGTTGGGCTTTTCGGCCCAACCTACGTTATGTTTTTTACTTCACCGCACCTGAAGTCAAACCACGAATCAACTGGCGCGAGAACAACACATAGAGAATCAAAATCGGAATCACCGCCATCGACAATGCCGCTAATACTGAATTCCAGTCAGTGACATATTGCCCAATAAATTGCTGAACGCCGAGAGTGACGGTTTTGGTGTCGTCGCCTGGTGCCAAAATCAATGGGAACCACAAATCGTTCCATGCTGGGATCATGGTGAACACGGCCACGGTGGCAATCGCAGGGCGGATCAATGGCAATATGATCTGGAAAAATATTTTGAATTCGCCGACGCCATCGCAACGTGCCGCTTCTTTCAATTCTTTTGGAATTTGACGAATGAATTCAGACAAAATCATCACCGCCAACGGCAAGCCCTGTGCGGTGTACACCAGTATCAGTGCAGTCCGCGTATTGATCAGATTGAGTGTTACCACCAATTGCAAAATCGACACTGTACCCAGACGTATCGGGATCATGATGCCGAGTGCCAGAAACAACGCCATCCAGCGATTGCCGGGGAATTTATATTCTGACAGAGCCCAGCCCGCCATTGCGCCGAACAGCACAATCAGGAATAAAGAGGAGAGCGTGACGACCAGACTATTGCCAAAATAAAGCAAGAAGTTGGTGTTATGGAGTACCTTTTCAAAACCAATCAGTGAAAATGTATCGGCGCTTGGAAGGGCCAAAGGATTATCAAAAATAGCATCGCGTGATTTAACCGAGTTGATCAAAATCAGCGCAATCGGAAACAAGGCAATCACTGCATAAGCGCACAGCACCAGATGCACCCAAATGCGACCTAAATGCTGAAACGGGCGGAAGGAGTTAGTGTTCGTCATTGTTGCTCCTTATAGCTCGTAACGAGTCAGCTTACGCTGTACTACATAAAAATATACCGCGACGCCCATCAGGATTACCAGGAACATCAACGTTGCCACAGCTGCACCCATGGTCGGGCTGCCGATTTGCGCCTGATAGCCGAAGAAGGTGCGATAGAAATAAGTGCCGAGTAAATCGGTTGAATAGTTTGGTCCTGCCAGCGCACCTTTGACTGAATAAATTAAATCGAAGGCATTGAAATTGGCAACAAAGGTCAAGATCGTGACCAAACCTAAGGTTGGCAAAATTAGCGGTAATTTGATTTGCCAGAAAATGCGGAAAGAACTCGCTCCTTCGGCATATGCCGCTTCAATAATTTCTTCCGGCACAGCTAACAATGCTGCGTAAATTAACATCATCGGGATACCGATATATTGCCAAACGGAGATCAACGACAATGTAATCAGCGCGGTCGTTTCTTGACCCAGCCACGGTGCAAAGTAATTTTCCAGCCCGACGAAGCCCATCAATTTTTCACCAACGCCCCATAGCGGCGATAAGATCAATTGCCAGATGAAACCGATGATCACGACCGATAGTAAAGTCGGCAGAAAAATTAATGTGCGGTAGGAACGCGCCCAGCGTAAACCTTTCAGACTAAATAGTGTTGCCAGCAATAGGCCAATGGGATTTTGCAGCAGCATGTGGACGGCAAAGAATTTTACGTTATTCCACATGGCGTTCCAGAATGCGGCCGACCAGTCTGGATCAAACAAAATGGTGTGGAAGTTGGACATTCCGACAAATGTATGCACGCCAGCGTCATTGGTGGTGTAAAAGCTGAGGCGCAATGTGTCTATCAGCGGCAGAGCGCTGAACATCGAATAGATGATCACCGCTGGCGCAAGAAAAACAATGATATGCCAGGGGAAGTTTTTTTTCATGGTGAAGCTCCAAACAGACAAAAAGAGTCGGCGACACTGTATGCGTCATTATGCAGTGCCGTCGACAACCTCAGAAGAAGCTGTTGGGAGGTGACAGCTTGAAGAGGACAGGGAAATATTGATGCACTGACTATCCCCTCTCCCGCAGGCGGGAGAGGGGAGAAAAATCAGTTCTGTTGCGGTTTATACCACTTGGCGAAACCAGTTTGAATCTTCGCAGCTGCGTCTTTTGGCGCCAATTTGCCATTCAACACTTGTGCATTGACGTTCCACAATTCGTTTTCCATGCTTGGCGTGCCACGGTTCAGAATTTGCGCATTCAAACGGATAGTCGAAGCGCAGGATTTGCGCCAGTCAATCATTTGTTTGGCGATCGGATCTTTCACTGTGATCAAATGATTCGACAACGAGAAGAAGCCAGTGACTTTATTAGTATAAATATCAGCAAACTCTTGTGATCCTACCCAGGCCAGGAATTTATAAGCATCTGCTTTATTCTTGGATTTTGTGTTGACACCCATACCGATATCATTGTGATCCGAGATGTAGCATTTGTCGCCAGCCTTAGGTACCGGTGGTGCGAACACGCCCATATCGAAACCTTTTTTATTGGCATCGAAGTAAGCAATATCCCAAGATCCGGTTGGATAAATCGCTGCTTTGCCGAGAGCGAACAAGTTTTGGCTATCGCCGTAGGTTTGCGAGCTGGCACCTTTGGACAGATATTTCCCTAATTTGGCTTCGTATTCAAAGGCCGACACAAATTGTGGATCAGTAAATTTCGCTTTGCCTGAGATCAAAGCCTTACGACCTTCTTCGCCTTTCCAGTAGTTAGGACCGATGCTAGTAAACACGATCTGGCTTGATTCCCACTGATCGTTGGTGCCGAGCGCCAAAGGTGTGTATTTACCATTGGCCTTGATGGTGTCAAGAATTTTAAAGAATTCTGCTTCGGTTTTCGGCGGTTGAATGTTCAACTCTTTAAAGATTTTCTGATTATACAAAAAGCCGTGGATAACCGATGCGACAGGCATACAGAAGGTTTCTTTGCCGTCATCGGTTTGCCATGCAACTTTGCTGGAAGCAGGGAAGTTTTCCATGCCAGGCTTGCCATTCAGATTTTCCAGATGGCCTTTGTTGTATAGCGAAAGAGAAACATCAAACGGGCGGCAAGCAATCAAATCGCCGGCAGTGCCGCCGGTTAAACGCGCGGTCAAGCTTGAGTCATATTCGGTTGGCGCAGTCGGTGCGAACTTAACTTGAATGCCAGGATTTTTCTGTTCGAAGGCAGGAATGATGACGTTTTCCCACAATGCCTTGTCATCAACGCGCCAGCTTTCTATGGTGATCGTACCGGCTTGTGCTACGCCGATAGTGGCCAGGGCGATGAGGACGGCGTTACGGATATTGCGAATTGATGCAAACGCGGTTGAAGATGAGGGCATTGCTGGTCTCCTTGGTTGGACTACAAAATAGGGAAGTGGCAGCTCTTATGTCTGCTCAAGGTTGCACAGTAGCACCATAGCAATGGTGAAGCCAGTTTTGGTATTTTTTGAAATGTTTATTGGCGTAACTATTTGATTTTATTGATTATTGATATCAAATGGCGTTGACGCTGGATTACAAATATTTACACGCGCGGAGCTGTGCCGAGTGGGAATTCTGAAATTTCACTACAAAAGAAGGGAATCGTTTAAGTAAGGCTTGCATGGGCAGGCGTTACTGTACTCATGAATACTTATTAATATTTACAAAAATTTACAAAAGGGGCGCCGTTTAGTGACTGCTCATGCCGTTGGGCGCGCTGTTTTACTTCTTTTTAGGCGTCATGAATTGATTTCGTAACCAACGAACCGGGCCACCGATCAATGGCAATTTTTGAAATAATTCTTCGTTCGTATCCCAATAATCCCTATGCATCGTCACTAAGCCATCGCTACAAAATAGTAAATGCGATACTCCTTCGATCGCATAGGCTTTTCCCTTAAGTGAAAAATGAAAAGTCCAGGTGACAAAGGCTTGCTGATCTTGCGCGATTTTTTGAGTGATGTCGAAACGCGGGTTTTCCGTTGTTGCAAACATATGGGTAAATATTGCTTCTATGGCGGCAATTCCACGGACATCATTAAATGGATCTTTAAAGTGGGCATCAGGCTGATAGAAGCGCTCAGCGTGCTTAATCGTTGCGGGAGTAAGTTCGCTGAACCAGCATAACAAGGCATCAAGTTGTGTCATGATATTTTTAAGAATCGTGCTAATAGAGCAAAGCGCCAGCGATAGGGTAACAGTTGCACGAACTTCATGACTTGCGTAACACGATGGGGAAAATGAATTTCAAAATTGCCGGCACTCATGCCTTTCCAAATGGCATTGGCAGCCTGCTGCGGCGTCTGCAGAGCCGGCATCACAAAGCTGTTTTTGGCGGTTAATTCGGTTTTGACAAATCCAGGATTGACGACATACACATTTAATCCTTTCGGATGTAAATCGCTATATAAAATTTCTGCCAAATTGATTAATGCCGCTTTACTGGGGCCATAAACGCTAGCGTTAGGTAAACCCATGTAGCCTGCGACACTGGCAATCAGTGCAATACCTCCTCTGCCGCGCGATAACATATCGGGCAAGATGGTTGCCAGCCCGGTATAGACACTACCTAAGTTGATGCGCAAAGTGGATTCGGCGACGGCGGAATCTACGTCCCAACACCGTTCAGGACGGTAATTGGCGGCGCAAAAAACGATTAAATCGATGGGGCCAATCTGATCGAGTATATGTTGATACGCAACACCCCAGGCAGGAGTGTCAAGAACATCTAGCGGCACTACATACGCGGCAGGATGTTTTCCCGCGATCTGATTTAGCCGATCAACCCGGCGTGCCGATAAAATCACATCGGCACCGGCAGCCAAGGCATGTTGTGCTAATGCAGCACCAATGCCACTGGATGCGCCAATCAACCAAATGCGTTGTTGATGCCAATCATGAATTGGTTTGTTCATAGCGGCAAACATGATGAAAACCTTTTCTTGAAAAATAACGTCACTTTGTCGTTTTACTGAAAGAGCGATGTGAAGCGATGAGCAACAACAGAGCGATGAATTTGCAAGCACACGGAACAGCGGCATAAGTCCATCCTAATACCGCGCCGCCGGCTTGCCCGGGTTGATAACCAAAATACGCAAGAAAAGGCAACGCCAGCCCCGACAAGGCCAACGCTAATTTACCTAGTAAAGTCCAGATGCCGTAATAGGCCGCAGCGGCTTCATCAGCAGCGATGACTTGCGCCAGAAGCACCGGCGGTAACGCCAGATCAGCGCCGAGAGCAAGGCCGGCAGCGATACAAACCGCAAGATATTTTTCGCTATCGCCTGCTGTCAGCAAGGCTGCACTGAAAAAAGCCAGTATCGCTAGCAACATTCCTAGCCCCCAGCACCGTGCTACGCCAAAGCGTTTAGCCAACGCGACCCACATCGGCAATCCGATGGCGGCGGCAATGAAATAGACGGCTAAAAACAAGCCTGTCTGATTCGGCACTTGCAATCTGTCACGAATAAAAAACAGCACCAAAGTTGCGGGAATCGCGACGGAAATCGCATTCAGGAAATACGGTGCGAGTAAACGTCGGAATGCCAGATTCCCGGTCAATACTGACCATGCAGCATGGCCGTGAGTATGTGCGGTCGCCGTGCGTTGCCACTTCGGCGAACCATACAACAAAGCGATCATCGCGAGCATGAGCAAACCGGCAAACGCCAGGCTATACCAACCCATCGCCGCGGCAATCTGTTCACGCGGTTTCAGCATAATGATGCTTGGGATGACACTGGCAATAATGACGCCCATTAGTCCCGCGCCTTCACGCCAGGCTGCTGCACCAAGCAACATGCTGGCATTATTTTTTTTGATTGGCTGTAATTTCGCACCCCACGAAAGATAGGCAATATTGATCATGCTGTGCGCGGTATAGGTCAAGATCAGCATCAGTCCTAGCCAAAGCGCAAGATAAGAAGTAGCGACTAATGGTAGCCACAATCCCAAAAACGCAGCGGATAATCCGATTGCGGCAACGATCAGCCAGCGATGTAAACCACCGCGCAAACGATCTATCCATAGGCCCAATAAAGGATCTTGGAAAGTGTCGATCAGCCGCGCTAAAAACAGTACCCAACCGGTGCTTGTCAACGTCAAGCCTAGCTGCGTAGTGTAGTACGCTGGTACTTGAACATAGACCGGTAGCGCCGACATCGCCAGTGGCATACCCAACAAGCCATACGCCGCGTAACCGGTCATGTTCTGCAATGAATAATTGGATGCCGTGGTATTCATTGGGAATGGCCCGTAGTCAGCCCTAACAGCTGTGCGCGCAATTGATTATCTTTGCTGCGTTTGTCGAGCCAGATATTAAAAAAAGCCTGCGCTAATTCGGGATCGTCAATCTCGGCAATCAGTCCTTTTTGATTATAAAAACGACAGCCCTGCGCAGGAATAAAAACGCCGATCAACTGATCCCCAGAAGCGACATCAGTGAAACCGCGCGCTAATTCACTTTCCCAGCGCTGTAGTTTTTCAGCGGACAAACTTTTATCCGACAAACGTTTGATCTCATCCATACTGGTTTTGACCAGGCGCTGGCGATTGATTTTGCGATGATAAGTAAGTTCTAGTGCGAACGGCGCGCTGGCCTTAAATGGCTGCTGTTCACTCCAAAGTCTGGCGCTATAAATATTCAGACCAAACCAGTGAAAATCGCCACTTCCCACTACCTTGGCTTGTGGCAGTTCACTTTGCCAGCTTGCTGCATGCACAGGTACTACGAAGAAAAGTGCCGCCAGCATCGACGACAAAACGCTTTTCATGAGCGCAATTGGCGAGCGCCTTCCGAAGAGCGATAGGAGATTCTTATGCCCGATGAAGTAAGAATTGGACAACATTAGTTCTCCCTTCATCAAATCCGGCCTCGCAATAATTCAGGTACAAGCGCCAGATACGAATAAAACGTTCATCAAATCCTTGTTTAGCGATGGCATCGCTCTTGTGTTCGCATGCGTTATGCCAACGCCGTAGTGTTTCGGCATAGTCTTGACCAAAAGCATACTGTTCGGTGGTGTGTAAGCCAGCGTCGCTGGCATGCTGGCAAAAACGCTCTGGACTCGGCAGCATCCCGCCAGGAAAAATATATTGCTGAATAAAATCCGTATTGCTGCGATAGCGTTCGAAATACGGTTCAGCAATGGTGATGGATTGAATCAAGGCTTTGCCATTTGGCTTCAACCGTGCGCAGACGGTTGTAAAGTATTCATTCCAAAAACGCTCGCCAACCGCTTCAAACATTTCGATCGATACCACGGCATCATATTGCGAGTCTAGATCGCGATAATCGCGAAGTTGCAAATCAACCCGATGTTGGATGTGCTGCTGCGCGATTCTTTGTTTTGCAATCTCTAGTTGGGACGATGAAATCGTGACGCCATCCACATGTATTCCCAAGAGTCCGGCATATTCGGCGAAGCCACCCCAGCCGCAACCGATCTCCAGCACGCGATCTCCGGCACGCAAACCGAGTTTGTCGATAATGCGTTGGTATTTTTTGATTTGAGCATCGTATAGCGATAGTGTGTAATCTCCGTCGAAGATGGCGCTTGAATAGGTCAGGCTCGGATCTAACCAGAGGCGATAAAAGTCGTTGCCTATGTCGTAATGGGCATGGATATTACGACGGCTGCCATTGCGCGTATTAGGGCGCAACCAATGGTGAAGCCGATACCACAGTTTGGCTAAGGGGCCGCCGAATACCATCCGGTTCAGCACAGCTTCATTGCGTATGGCTAAACGTAATAACGATGCCAAATCAGGCGTAGCGATCCAGTTATCGGCGTAACTTTCAGCAAATCCGATATCGCCAGCGCGAATAATTCGGGCGCACGCACGCCAGTCATTAATTTGTAATGTTGCGCTTGGAGGTTGATGCATATCGCCGAACATCAAACGATTGCCATCCGGTGTAATTAGCTGAAGATGACCTGATTGCAGGTAAGACAGCAGATTCAAGAAGAGTCTTGCCGCAGAAGGTGCTGTGCGTGGCATTGCCGTCAGGGTTTGCGTTTGGCTCATGACGAGCGCTCCTTTTGAAAACTAATACTTTGATTGGGCGGTTGCGGTTTGCGAAATAAATGCACGCGCTTACGCCATAGTTTTAAAGCTTGCCAATGAATACGGGCGACTACCCCCAACGTCATAAAAGGTTGCGATATGAGCGCGCGCAGTAACGCGGGAGATTGCATGATCTGTGTGTGGCCGCCTATGGCAGTTTTAAGCAGGAGACCGTCATCATCGTAATAATCAATGCCAACAAATGCCGTATTTTTTGTATCACGAAAGCGAAAACGATATTCGCCACGTACATCACAGAATGGCGATACATGCAGACGTTTTTGACAAGCCAATACGGTTTCAGCCGAGATGGATTGCTGTGGTTTGCTGGTAAGAAGATAACGATGCGTTTCACCAAAGGTATTGTTGACTTCAGCCAGCACGGCACGTAAATTTTCTTCTTTGTCGTAGCAATACCAAAAATTGACTGGATTAAATACGAAACCAAAAATACGCGGAAATGTTTGTAGCCAAATAGCGCCGTCAGCGGCAATGCTATTGTCGGCAAGTATGGTGCGCATCCACAATGTCAGACTAGAACCATCGCGCGGCCCGTAATCGCTGGTGCGCAACGACATAGGGCGCCAGCGGTCTATCCCAAACCACGGCGAACTACACTCGTCCAAACGGGTTAAATTGAGCCGCAGATAAAAAACCGGATAGACAAAGCGGTTGTGCGCAGGCCGCAGTCGCTCATGCATGACCTGACCGCGAATGAGGTAGGCCGGCGCTTGCATGGCTTACACCTTAGCCCATGCAGGGGAGAGACCAAAATCAGCCGCCACGCGTAATGCTGATTTCAATCCGTCCTCATGAAAACCATAGCCGGTCCATGCACCGGCAAACCAGGTACGATTTTTTCCTTGGATTGTTGGTAACTGTTGTTGTGCGGCGATAGCGGTATGGTTAAAGACCGGATGTTCATAGTCAAATTGCGCAATCACTGTTTCAGGCGCAGGCGCCATAAATGGATTTAACGTGACGATAACAGGCGTAGAGAAAGGGAGATTCTGTAATTGATTCAGCCAGTAACTCACGCAGACAGGGCTTTGCTGATCGGTGGCGCCAGCGCCGAGATAATTCCATGCCGACCAGACTTTGCGATGCTGTGGCATCAGGCGTTTGTCGGTATGCAATATAGCTTTGTTCGACTGATAACTAATACTAGTTAATAGTTTGCGTTCGCTATCGCTGGCATCCGAGAGCATGCGCAAAGTTTGCGGTGTATGCGTGGCAAAAATGACGGCATCGAATTGCTCACTTCCAGCATCGCTAGTGACAGTGACGGAATCGTTGCCGCGTTCTACCTTATGTACCGGTGTATTGATTCTGCAATCAGGCAAAGTCGCAACAATTTTGCGCACATAGGCGCGGCCACCGCCTTGCACCGTTTGCCATTGTGGCCGATTGCGCACTTGTAAAAGCGCATGGTTGATACAAAACCGTAAGAACGTACTAGCCGGAAATTGCAGGATGTCAGCGGGAGAGCTCGACCATATTGCGGCAGCCATGGGGAGTAAATAGGCATGGCGGAACATGGTTCCGTAGCGGCCTGTTTCTAGCAACTGCTCCAATGTTGTGCCATCCACGCTAGCTTGCCGGAGATTTTTTTCTGCCGCGGCATTAAAGCGCATGATATCGCGCAGCATTCCCAGAAAGGAAGGGGATAAAAGACGACCACGTTGTGCAAATACCGTATCCAGTCTGGTGCCCGCCCATTCCAGTCGCCCATCATCTAACGACACACCAAACGACATATCCGTGGCATAACTTGATACGCCAAGCTCCGATAACAGAGCAATCAGATTGGGGTAGGTCGCTTGATTAAACACCAGAAAACCAGTATCGACAGGACACGTTTGTCCTTCAAGCGTGACGTCAACAGTGTTGGTGTGCCCACCCAAATAGTTACCGGCTTCAAATAGGCAAACATCATGCTGGCGACCGAGAAAATAAGCGCTGGCAAGACCGGAAATTCCCGATCCAATCACCGCAATACGTTGCCGAATCTTGCTGTTCATGGTGTTTTTTTGTTGCTATGTGAGTTGCTGGATTGATGCTGTTTTATTGTTCTGTGTTAATATTACTACCGACGAAACAAAAAAGCTACCAATTGGTAACTAAATTTTCAGATGAGTATCTTTCCTAAAATAAGCTTTAAAAAACAAGCATTTAAGCTACGCGAAGATGCCATCCTTGATGCCACCACCAGCATACTTGGCAGCAAAGGTTATGACTTAATGACCATGGATGATGTCGCCAATGCAGTGGGTATTTCTAAGCCCAGTCTGTACAAGCACTTCAAATCGAAAGAAGAGCTGGTGGGCGACGCGATGATTCGGCTAATAGATGGCGCGAGTGATTTTCTGGCGCAAATGGATAAGCACCTTACACCGATACAAAAACTCTCTGCTTTATTGGAATGGGCTTTACGCGTCCGGCTTGATGGCGGCATGCCATTTTTGCCATCCACCAGCGCCCATGTGCGTGACATGCTGATGCGCAATATCAAGTATGTTGCGCGCGTTTTAGTTCTGAATACAAAATTAGAAAAGCTGGTGATCGCCGCACAAAAGGATGGCTCGCTCAATCAGGCGCTTCCTAGTGACGTGATTTTGTATAGTTACTACGCCCGTACTTGCGATCCTGCCGTGGAATACTTGCAAAAATTTAGCAAAATAGATAATGAAGAAATTATTGCGCACATGTTGCAGGTTGCCTTTCAAGGGTTTACCGCGTAGTTGCGTTTAATAGAAATTCGACCTGTAAACTCGCAATCGCTTTCTTTCAAATCTTATGTACTCCACTGTACTTATCTGGTTTCGTCGCGATTTACGCCTGTTTGATCACGCTGCTTTGTATCATGCTCTGAAAAATTCGCAACGTGTGATTGCAGTATTTATATTTGACTCGACGATTTTAGACGGACTCCCCAGGCAAGATCGCCGAGTGGCATTTATTTGGCACAGCTTGCAACAATTAAAAACCAGCTTGCGCGAACAAGGCTCGGATTTAATCGTGCGGCATGGCGATCCATGTAATGAGATTCCCTTGTTAGCGCAGCGTTACAAGGCGAATGCGGTCTATACCAACCACGACTATGAACCATCAGCGATATTGCGGGATGCCAGTGTCTGCCGACAACTGGCAGCACAAGGGGTTGGCTTCCATACCTATAAAGACCAGGTGATTTTTGAGAAGGATGAGATACAAACGCAAGCGCAACAGATGTACAGCGTATTTACACCCTATAAACGGGCATGGCTTGCCAGGTTGGATGACTTCTATCTGCGGTCATATCCGGTGCAACCTTACTTTGATCATCTGGAAAAATTTATTGATGGCGCGTTACCGAATTTATCTGAGTTAGGTTTTGACGATGTTAATGTCGATACATACAAACCCGGCATGCAGGGTGGGGAATTGTTGTTTGAAGAGTTTTGCCAACGCATAACGCAATATCGCGAAGCCAGAGATTTTCCCGCTATCAAAGGTGTTTCCTATCTGTCGGCTCACCTGCGTTTTGGCACGGTATCGATTAGAGAGCTGGCGCGGATTGCCAAACAAATAGGCGGAGCTGGCGCCGAAACCTGGCTTTCAGAGCTTATCTGGCGCGATTTTTATCATCAAATTCTTTGGCATCGGCCCGACGTTGTCGGGCATGCGTTCAAACCTGCATACGACAGCATTGTCTTTCCGAATAATTGTGAATACTTTGCCGCATGGTGTGAAGGGCGTACCGGGTTCCCGATTGTGGATGCTGCCATGCGTCAATTAAATCAAACCGGATTTATGCATAATCGCTTGCGGATGATTGTGGCAAGCTTTTTGGTCAAAGATTTGCTCGTCGATTGGCGCTGGGGCGAGCAGTATTTCGCTCAGAAGTTGATGGATTATGATTTGGCCGCGAATAACGGCGGCTGGCAGTGGGCTGCCTCGACCGGCTGCGATGCCCAACCTTATTTCAGAATTTTCAATCCGATCACACAATCAGAGCGCTTTGATGCGCAGGGAAAGTTCATTCGCCGTTATTGCCCGGAACTGGCACTACTGAACGATAAAGCCATTCATGCGCCGTGGTTGAATGAAGCCGGATCAAGCGCTATCGGCGACTATCCCATGCCAATTGTTAATCATGCGTCACAACGACTATTAGCAATGGCACTATTTAAAAAATCGATAAATTTGGGAAGCCCTGTGGCATAGATTCGTATATCTGAAAATATCAAAAAAATAATAAATGCAAAATAAACATGCAGTGGGCATCTGCAATTATCACGGCATCATCATTTTAAGCTATAGTCAGCAGCGCATTGCGTAGTTGGACACGAGACATATGGCTATACCAATAAAAAAAATAGCGAAAATTAAATCCGTACAACGATTAAATCTAGGGTCAGCCTGGAGGCATTTACTCCTCTCTACAGGCTTGCTGTTTGTCGTCTCATCGTTTACGCATAGTCATGCAGCACCTTTTGTGCAGCCGGTTCCTCCTACTTCATTGCATGTACTGCATTGGTGGACCTCTGCCAGCGAACGTCAGGCAGCGGACGTCATCGTCAACAAATTAGCCCAGGAAAATGTAATCTGGCAGGATGTCGCCATTCCGGGCGGTGCCGGGCTTGGTGCCAGCAAAGTATTGAAAAGCATGGTGTTAGCTGGCAAGGCACCGGAAGTCACGCAGCTGAATGGTGTCGTATTTGGCGAGTGGGCCGATCTTGGTTTGTTACTGGAACTGGATAATGTCGCGACGCAAGGAAACTGGCAAAAAACTTTGTTTCCTACAGTATGGTCGCTGATTGAAATTCGCAATCACGTTGTCGCGGCACCACTAGGCATACATCGCATCAACGTGCTGTTTTATAACCAGAAAATTTTTGCGCGTTTAGGTTTAACGCCGCCGAAAACCTGGGCCGATTTTGATCAGGTTGCCAGGCAGCTTAAACAAGCTGGCATCACGCCATTAGCGCAAAGCAGCGAAGCATGGCAAGTGGCGACTTTGTTTGAAAATCTGGTGCTGGCTGAAAGTGGTCCAGCATATTATCGTCAGTTGTTTGTTGAGCTGGATCCGCGTGCCTACGGCGATGCGCGATTGCAGCATGCACTGAAACGCCTGCGGGCATTGAAGCAGTGGATGCCGACACCGATTAAAGAAGGCTCATGGCCGGAAATGACGCGCCAATTTGCTGATGGCAAGGCCGGCATGTTCGTGATGGGGGATTGGGCTAAAGGCGAATTAATGGCATGGAATCAAGTGCCGGATGTCGATTTCGGTTGCAGTACCGTGCCCGGCACTGCGGCATATCATTTATATAGTGTTGATACACTGGCGATGTTTGCCGGTGATTATACGCATCAGCCAGCGCAAGAAAAACTGGCACAATTGCTGATGTCGCCAACAGTGCAAGCCGACTACAATCGCTACAAAGGCGCGATTCCAGTAGTTCGCATGCCAAATTTAGCGAAAATGGATAGCTGCGCAATTGCTTCATGGCGTAGTTTCAGTCAGGGGGCTGCATTTCAGGCACCGAGTCTGGTACATAGGATGGCTGCCAACGAAACTGCAAAAGACGCCATTATTGGGGAAGTCAGGCGCTATTTTATGGACGATACCATTAGCGAAGCCGACACGCAGCGACGATTGAGCGCGATTGCACGGACTATGTCGAGCACTTCAAAATTTGAATAACTGATATGACGCAGAGCCAGAACGGGGATGACATTTTTTGCCAACGGTCTCCCAACGTGAACATAGTCTACTGCGCTATATCAGTGAATGAATAGGGTGAGAACGCATGCGTAAAATTTTAATTGTCGATGATGACCAAAAGACCCGAGCGCTATTAAAAGCCTATCTGGAAAAGAATCAATATGAAGTGAATCTGGCGCATGACGGCGCTTCTTTTATGGCTGAATTTCAGCGCTATTCCGATGAGTTGTCGTTGGTGATTCTGGATGTGATGTTGCCCGATACAGATGGTTTTGCTTTATGCAAAATTGTCCGAGGCCGTTCCAATGTTCCCATCATTATGTTGACTGCCAGTTCCGATGAAACTGATAGGGTGGTGGGGTTGGAACTGGGTGCGGATGATTACATAGCCAAACCGTACAGCCCACGCGAATTGCTTGCGCGGATAAAAGCTATTCATAGACGTATGGGCATCGACAATGCAGCGGCGCCACGTCACTATCATTTTCTTGGCTTCACTCTCGATACGGTGGAACGCACGGTAGTCGATGCGCAGCAACAACTGGTTGTATTGTCCGGATTAGACTATCAATTATTAAAATATTTCGTGGAGCATCCGGGAGATATTCTCGATCGCAGCGTGCTGTGTGAACAAACGCGGGGGCGCGATGCCGGGCCTTTGGACCGTTCGTTAGATGTGCAAATCAGCAAGCTGCGTTTGCGCCTGGGTGACGACGGTAAACAGCCGCACATTATCAAAACGGTGCGTGGCGCAGGCTACGTATTTTCTGCTGACGTAACTACAGCTCTGCCTAATTGACATGGTCAGCAATGATGGAAAATCGTCGCGATTTTTAGCGCGCTTTTTGGCGTGGGCGTTACCTCATTCTCTGCTGGGACAATTATCGGTCGTGATGGTGCTGGGTGTGTTGGTGACCCAATTGGTCGGCGGGTTGATCTGGTCCGCGCAATTGCGTTCAAAAGCAGTAACTGAAACGACCATCGAAGCGCAACATTTGGGGCATAGCGCCGCCAGCGCGATTCGTTATTTCAAAAGCTTGCCGGCGAATTATCGGCCCATTATGATTTCACAATTGCGCGAAATGGGCGGTACGCGCTTTTTCGTGAATACGAATAACGGGCCAGTGAAGATGCAAGTGATTGCAGACAATTCGCTGGCCAACATTGCCGCCGCCAGTGCATTGAAGGCATTGAAAGAAGACTTGCCATTCTTGTCCGATTTTCGCTTGGCCTTTGTGCAACCTGAAGATTTACTGGTGTCCGATGACGGCTTGAAAGTGTCTGATTTGCCGGATAGTTGGGTGCAACATATTTTGTTGATACAACCTAATCCTGCCCCAGTGTTAGTGATACAAACGCAGCTCGAACCCGGTAAATGGTTGTATCTGGCAACGCTGATGCCGAATCCCTATTTCTTGGAAAGCGACAGTCCTTTAGCGCCGCATCGTTTGATATTGCAAGGTATGTCGCTGGCCGCTATTTTGTTGTTGTCTATTTTAGTGGTCCGCTGGACCACACGGCCTCTGGCAGCTTTATCGGATGCGGCAGAAGCGTTTGGTAAAGGCGAAACAGTGCCGGAATTGCCTGCAACCGGTAGTCGTGAATTTATCAAAACGGCGCGCGCATTTAGCGCCATGCGCGAACGGATCAAACGTTATCTGGAAGATAGAGAGCGACTCTTCGTTTCGATTTCACATGATTTACGCACACCGATTACACGTTTGAAATTACGCACTGAATTGTTGGATGACGATGCGTTGCGTGCCGAATTTCACGAAGATCTGGATGAGCTGGACATGATGGTCAAAGGCGCATTGCAATCGGTGAAAGACAGTGACATTCATGAAAATCGCACCGAAGTGCGTTTGGATGCGCTGATTGAACGCATGATCCGTGACGCTCGTATGGCCGGACATGACGTTGCTTTTGTCGAATCAGGATTAACGGTGATGGCGAAGCCGTTGGCGCTCAAACGTGCGATTGGCAATTTGTTTGATAACGCGATTTTCTACGGCAAGAAAGTAGAGATAGCGGTCAGTCGATCAAACAACGATGCTCAAGGTACGGATAATATAGAAATACAAATCCGCGATCATGGTCCCGGTGTGCCGGAAGAAGCATTCGACACATTATTCCAACCTTATCTGCGACTGGAACATGGGCGTGATCAAAATGCCGGCGGCATGGGATTGGGATTGGGCATCGCTCGCAATATCGTGCAGGCGCATGGCGGGGAATTGCTGCTGGCGAATCATCCTGAAGGCGGCTTGTTGGCGACGATCGTGTTACCAAGGACTTGATTTACTGAGGACTTACGTAAAACAGCGCTGGGTATCGCATTTTTGCTTAAAAAAGACGACACGCAAAAAGAAAGTGGTCTGGTTCAGAGTTGGTGTAGCCCACTTTACCGTTGATAGTCACGTTACGAGATCGTGAATAAAATGCGATACCCGGCGCTATTTTACGTCCGCTCTAAGTACTATCGACA
This sequence comes from Glaciimonas soli, assembly GCF_009497155.1. GTDB lineage: Bacteria > Pseudomonadota > Gammaproteobacteria > Burkholderiales > Burkholderiaceae_D > Glaciimonas > Glaciimonas soli. Next base: position 752,725 of record NZ_WINI01000001.1, on the reverse strand, counting down.
ACATCCTTGATCCCGTTGGACCGGCGGACACTTTACCGATCCGAACGAACAGAATACACAGCAGTCCCCTGATTTTGGACGCAACAGAGTCTTGCAGTTGTTGCATTCGTAAAAAAACTGGCAAGCGTCTGTAGGCATGGTTTCTTGCTTGGCAAAGCCGCAGTGAGGGCAGGTCACTACAGATTCGAGAGTAACGGAATTCATCGCTATCTCACTTTTCCGCTACTTTATACAAATCCACCTGCTGCGCAGCCACAGAATACCCGGCATCTCCCATTTGTGTCGACGACGGTTTGACCGTGATCACGCCGCTAATCCACACCGCATCCATCGTCCGTATGCCTTTTATCGCTTTGTCGCTATGCACATGAATGATTTGATTCGCCGGTGGCGGTGGCACGTGGATGCAGCCGCCGAAATAGGGGACTAACAAGAATTCTTTCAGCGCATCGCCTTCCCGCTCTAACGACACGACAAAACCGGCAATCTTGACAGCTTTACCGTTCATGGCTGGATTGACCGGCGCATTTTTCCACCACTCTTTCGCTTTTTGTAATGCTGCATCTGCGCGTGGATCAGCATCATCCATTTTGCTTAGGTCGATGCCTTTAAACGGTTGCATCGGGTCCCAATCGGCAGGGGCCAATTGCTCCCATTTGATTTCCGTAAATGGCGAAGTTGAGGTCGCTGGCGTCGTTGTTGTGGTGGTGGGTTCTGACGCGACTAAAGGGGTTTGTTGCAAGCGATCGCCGATTTTATAGCCGCTATCGCTACTGTCTTGCGTGACGGCAGGCTTGTTATGTTGTTGAAAAAAATAGCGTCCAATTGATCCCGTTGCCAGACCTGCGATGACAATTAAGGCTATCCATAAAAATGTTTTCATAAGTAAGTAAATATCATCTGTGTAGCGTCTGTTGATTGCATTTCCGGCAATTTATGCCAAGTATAAAACAAGCATGAATTTGTATTTCGAAGAAAAAACGAATGTTGCCTTGCAATATGAATTTTGTGAACTAAGCTGAATAAATGTTGCTTTGCAATATAAATTCCGTGACCTGTTCATATGAGTTCATGTTGCTCTTTTTTGGTGATTTTTGTTAACTTCATTAAGGAAAATTTTATGCAATCATTAGATCTCTCGACCATCCATCGACGTATCGCCGTGGACCCTCCCTATTTTGCATTTAAACAGTTAACAAAAGACGATGATGGTACGGTATATGGTGATTTTGTTCCAGAGCAGGCAATGGGCTATGAATGTGGATTGGTGAGTGCCGCAGAATTGGGGCGACATTTAGCCATTTTAGGTTCATGTGCAGCGGCAGCTGCCTTGCCACATGACGAGCGTGTTTATTATCTGGCGATGAAAGCGCACTACATAGCCTTACGCCAGGAAAAGCAGAATGCTCAGCCCGAGCAAGTGCTACATGCATTGGCAAAAATTATTCCCGATGAAAATGGAAACGCACGCACGTTGAAGTCTTTTACATCCGCATCTGATAATGAAACTTTTGCTACGTTGCTGGTTGAGTATTCAGTCTTGCCCGAAAAATTATTTAAACGCATGTTTTCCAATTTCAGTAACAATCAAGTCATCGCGTTATCTGACTCGCCATACAAACAATCAATACCACTACGCTTTGACAAAGCAAGTAACACTGGCTTGATTGCGCACAGCAGTGCTCTTGAGCCGGATCAATGCGCGGGCCATTTTTCTGGCTACCCAGCCTGGCCTGTCGCGATCATTGCCTATAGTTTGCTGCAAGTTGCCGGAAAATTATTCCATCATGTGATTGGTGCGGAAGAAAAATATGCGATTCATCAGGTGAAGCTTGATGTAAAGCAGTTGATTTCATCGAGCGATCCATTGTCATTTCAGGCGGAATTCATCCCGACGGCATCCATATCGCCGCGATATACTTTTCAGTGCAAAGTGATTCATCAGCAAAAAACGATAGTCGAACTAGAAGTGGAAATTGATAGGCTTTCATAAAAAATGCAATTCCTGCGCGTCTTTATGCTCGCGGTGTCAATCCATCCGACAAACTCAAGCGATAGGCGCGCAGGCCCGGTAACAAGCTCGCCACCAAACCGGCGATCACCATCCACAACAGTAGCCACCATTCTCCTGTAGTCGGTAAATTGGGATGCAAGCTGATACCAAATTGGGTGGCAAGCACTGGACCCAATGTCCAAATGGCGAGGTTTAAGATGACGATGCCGAGCAAAACGCCGATTAACATCACGCCCAAACCTTCTAGCGCCAGCAGGAAAAAGATATCGCGTGGATGGGCGCCAACCGAACGCAAGATCGCCAATTCGCGCCGACGCTCACCTAAGCTGGCCAGTATTGAAGAAATCAAACCGGCCAAACCTACCACGACGACCATTGCTGAGACTGCCAGCAGCGCTTGTTCGCCAATACCAACCACTTGCCATAATTCGTCTAGCGCTACGCCGGGCAACACTGCCATTTGTGGATCATCCTTATCGGCGGCAATCTCACGTTGTAATGCAAATACGCTGGCGCGATTTTTCAAACCGACGAGAACAGCTGTTACGGTCTTTGGTGTTAAATCAAATTTTTTCACCATTTCTTCAGGAATGACTAAGCCTTTGATCGGTGCGCCTGCTTCCCAATCTAAATGGATAGCTTCCATCGCATCCAAGCCGATATGGACGGTGCGATCAACCGGCGTGCCGGTTTTGGCCAGAATGCCGACGACAGTAAAGGGCTTGTCGGCGTGCTCGGTCAAATGGGCGCCGCCGCTGCCATGACTGAGAATGATTTTGTCACCGATTTTGTAATGCAACTGTTGGGCGACGTCAGCACCCAATACAGTTTGAAACACGCTATGAAACGGTGCGCCCTCTGCAAAATGCAGCGCTTGCTGATCGCCGTAATGAAAATGATCGAAATAATTCTGATTGGTTGCCAGCACCGGAAAACCGCGATGCGAATCCCCCAGTGAGAGTGGAATGGTCCAGGCGACTGCGGGATTGTTTGCCAATTTTTGAGCGCTATCCCAGCCAATATTATTGGTCGCGCCGCCGATATGAAAAATCGCATACAGCATTAATTGTACTGAACTGGTACGTGCGCCGACGACTAAATCGGTACCGGAAACAGATTGCGAAAAGCTCTCGCGTACATCATGTCGAATGCGCTCTATACCTAATAATAAGGTGGCCGATAAAGCGATCGATAACAGTATCAAGCCTAATGTAAAACGGCGATTCCAGGCGCTGCTGGCAGCTAAACGGATTAGCGTAATTACTTGCATTTACGCCTCCGCATGTGCTGCATGATTGAGTTCATTCAACGCGAGTTGATGACTGAAGTGCGTAGACAGACGTTGATCATGACTGACAAATAACAAGGTAGAGCGGGCTTGTGCACATTCGCGTTGTACCAGATCGAGAAAACCTTGCTGACGGTCTGCATCTAAGGCTGAAGTCGGCTCATCGGCGACTATGATTTCGGGTTGCCCAATCAAGGCACGCGCTGCGGCGACGCGCTGTTGCTGGCCTATCGATAATTGGGTAACTGGCTTATTCCAAAGCGCTGGTGCCAGATCGAGATGCTGCAACAGTGATTCCGCCGCTGCGCGCAAAGTCGCTCCTTGTGCAAGCGCCCGTTGCCGCCGATATTTTGAAAACTGACACGGCAGCAACACGTTATCGAGTATTGATAAATAGGGAATCAGATTGAATTGTTGAAACACAAAACCGATGTGATCGACGCGAAACTGGTCGCGTGCCGAAGCCGAAATGCTATGCAGTTCAGTACCGAGCAAGGTGATGGTGCCTAGCTGTGGCACGACGATACCGCCAATCAGCGCCAGTAAGGTGCTTTTCCCGCTGCCGCTAGGGCCGGAAATGAACACTTGATCTTGCCGTTGTACCGTGAACGCATCCATCTGCAAAGTCGGGACGGTCTGCTTTGGCCAACTGAAGGAGACGTTTTGCAGATCGATGACGGTGTCGTTTGTTGTGTTCATCTATTCAGGTTATCAATAACTGATCAGGAAAATTACCAGGAAATTCGAAATGCCGATGGCGTTAACGTTGCCGCTAATTGTTTCTTAGGCGTCACCATTTGTACGTTGATTTTTTGGAAGCCTTGAAACGCGCTGAACAGTTTGACGTCGATGGTTTTTAAACGTTCAGGATGCGCACATTGAAAAACGAAATCGGCATTCAGGTCGGCATGTTCTGATGGTGCTGTAATTGATTTTTTTGCGGAGACCGGTTCACCCAATAGAGCGGGAGTTAATGCGGCTGATTCCAATTTGACTGAGGTTAGCTTACATTCGGCATCTGTGGTGGTGATAAATATGTTGCCTGCAGCGCGTAACTGTTGCGCCATTTTTTTTGCGGCTAGCTGATCTTTTTCACTGTTGGCCGGATGTTCAAATCCTAATAAATTCATCAACGGTGTATCCAGATGCAGATTCAATTGCGCGCCGTCTGTGGCAACGTCTAGCGTACCTACTCCATGCACATGCGCCTCGTGGGCGTTAGCAGGTAAGGTCGTGATCGTGCATACGATCATAGCGAGCAGGGCGACGATGGATGATTTGGCGTAAGTGTGTTTCATATTTGGCAAATGGCTGACGGTTTGAAAAAACATTCTACATGTGATGCCGAAAAGCCAAATGAGTTCATGGCATCAGCAAAGTATCTAGCAACCATCCTCCCGCTTCTCCAAGTCCATGTCGCCTGGACCAGACCGCATCAACTTGCAAACTTTTTGGCCAGCCACGTACCTGCAGCTCCAGCAAACCTTCGGCAGCAAAGCGTTTGACCAGCCAGCGCGGCAGTTCCGCCCAGCCAAATCCTAGTTCGGTCATTTCCAGTAATAACAAATAACTGGAAGATGACCAACAGATACCGCGCCGGCGCTCGATGGTGTCATTGCGATAAGTATTAATTCGTAATTCGCGCGCCTGATGCAGCATCGCAGTGGTAACTTGATCTGCGGTGGCAAGCGGGTGCCTTTTGCCGACATACAAGCCAATCTCGGAGCGCTCAGCCACTGATTCAAATCCGACATCGGGCGGGTAATCGGGCTGCGAACCGACCAGTCCCAATTGCGCCCGACCTTCTTGCACTAACGCCACCACATCGCCATGCTCCGCTATCATGCATTCCAGCTCCAGTTCGGGATAACGCTGCTCGAATTCAGTGAAAATCGCTTCGAAACGGACAGATTGGTAAGTGTCTGACAGTACCAGCGTCAAGGCAGATTCCAGGCCACCGGCCAGTTTGTGCGCCGAACGTGATAAGCGGTCGCTGGCATCCAATACCTGTTGCGCATGCACCAACATTGCTTTGCCGTGTACAGTCAAGGTTGGACGCCGGGTGCTACGGTCGAACAAACTTAATCCCAAATCAATTTCCAGATTGGCAATGGCTTCGCTAACGGTCGATTGTTGCTTGTTGAGTTTGCGCGCCGCGGCCGAAAACGAGCCCAGGCTTGCTGTTTCAACAAACATGAATAAGGATTCTAACGAGTGGGACATGCTTATTCCAATGTATCGATATTTCCGATGATAACTAGCTTTATAGTATCAGTAATACTGAGGATAATAACTGCATTCATTTTAAGAAATGCACCTACAGTATCCTTTTATCGGAGCAGTGATGAGCAAAAGCACTTCAAAAAGTATGACCCCGCCCAAAACCTTTCCTGAGCGTTGCTTGCACATGGTGATGTTTGAGTCATTGGCCGTGCTTACCAGTGCGCCCATTGTGGCATGGGCGATGGGAGTGCCGATGGCGCATGCCGGCGCATTGGCATTGATGTTCTCGTCGGTGGCGATGGCTTGGAATATGGTGTTTAACATGCTGTTTGAAAAAATCGAACAGCGTTATCAGTTAATACGTACCGTTGTCGTGCGGATTGCGCATGCTACTGCGTTTGAGTTTGGTTTGGTGGTGATGCTGGTACCGTTGGCTGCCTGGTGGCTGGGTGTGAGTATGTTAGATGCTTTTATTCTTGATGTTGGTTTGATTTTGTATTTCTTGCCTTATACGTTTTTGTTTAATCTGATCTATGACAAAGTCCGAGCAAGATTGATGGCGCGACGCGTGAGAGCAGTGTAAGCGCAGTGTAAATTTGCGCTGTGCCCGCCTGCGCAATTCAGTAATTGGACTTACTTAAGTACCTGTGCAGTTGCCAACTGCGCAGGTAATACCCAACAATTACAGCAGAGATGAGATTACTTTTTTTGCGTAATCTCACTTTTCAACTGGCTCAATATTTGATAGGCCGCCGTCACTCTCGCATCAACCGGATAGTTTTTATTTGCCAGTATGACGATACCTATTTTACTTGCTGGAATAAAGGCAACGTAACCGCCAAAACCGTTGGTCGACCCGGTTTTATTGATATACACATCTTTTTGCGGCGCTAGCGGTGGCGTGATCTCAGTGACTTTCGTCGGGTTGTAAACCATGGCATCGGAATTGCCTTCCAGCACCTGATTCAGGTCAGCCGATTGGGGATACTGTTCCCATATCAAATCTTGTGTCATGCCACCCGCTTTGAAATATCCGGTGTGCGTGTCATTGATCGCACGCTGCAACTTTTGATCCAGTTTGATGACTTGCATGTTGGCTTCCACAAAACGAATCATGTCCACCGTATTGGACTTTACTCCGTAGGCTTCGGATGACAGTATTCCTGGATTCAGTCTGACAGGCGCATCCGTTTTGGTATAGCCCTGTGCGTAATATTTCATCTGGTTTGCTGGCACATTGATGTAACTATGTTTTATGCCAAGCGCAGGGAATAATTTCTTTTCAATCGCATCGTCATAAGAGATATTCATGCTTTTCGCTGTAATCATCCCGAGCATGCCGATGCTGGGATTGGAATAAGTCCGATAGGTACCAGCAGGATGATCCGGTTTCCAGTTCTTGTAATACGCGAATAATTGATCGTTAGTCTGAACGTCGTCTGGAAATTGCAGCGGCAGGCCGCCGGACGTGTGCGTTCCAAGGTTAAGCAGGCTGATATTGTCGAAGCTGCTGCCGCGCAAGGCAGGTAAATATTTGCTGGCATTATCCGAAAAAGAAAGTTTGCCATCGACTTGAGCAGAAGAGGCCAGAGTAGCCGTAAATGTTTTGCTCATTGATCCAATTTCAAAAAGCGTGGCATTGGTGATCGCTTGTTTGGTTTCCTTGGATGCCACACCATAGTTATAAAAATAATTCTTGCCATCGACGGTAATGGCGATGGCCATTCCCGGGATATTATATTTTTGTACCAACGGTTTGATTGTCGCGTCTACGGTTTCCGCGATTGTGGGTTGACCGAGGTTGCCGGCTGCATAGCTGCTGCCAGAGATAAAACAGACTAACATTGGCAGAAATTTTAATGTGCTTAGCGCTTTGTGATGCATTTTTGGATAATCCTTGGGATGATGAAAATAAGAAATACGTAAAACAGAGGGAAAAATGACGAAGGTGCAGCAATTATAGTATTGCAGCCTTCAAGGCGATACCAAATGCACGCGGATCACATTGACTGATCTTCACTTTTTCTGTTCCATGCCAGGTCGCACAACGTTGTAGTGCAGCAGCTAAATCGCTTGTCAGCCTTTGCGTAATACGGACACCAGATTCGAGATATAGCGCCTTTACTTCAAACACGCCGTCGCTGCGATGTGCTTTGGCGTCTAGTCGTCCGACCAATGCACCGCGATGCAGGATAGGCAAGGTGAAATAGCCATAAGTCCGTTTCGCTTCGGGCGTATAGCATTCCAGTCGATACTCAAAATCAAACAGTTCTTGCGCACGTTGTCTATCCCAGACGATAGGGTCAAACGGCGACAGCAATGTTGTCACGGTCGGTTTTAATGTGCCGTTGACTGCTGCCTGTGCCAGTTCACGATGCGCGGGATGGATATACGCTGGTGCATCCCAGCCCTCGACCGTGGCTTTGAGCAAAGCGCCTTCTTCAACCAGGGATTCTGGATGTGGTGTCGGGCGGCTTTTGGCGGTTCTGAAATAATCACCGATCCAGGTCGATTTGGCGACGCCGAGCGCTTGTACTGCTTTTAGCAATAGCGTGCGATGCGTATCGGCCATGGACGGCATGTCTGCATCGTTCCAGTCCGGCAGAATTCGTTCGCTCAGATCATAGACGCGATGAAAATTTTGCCGTCGTGCGATCATTAAACGACCGGCGGTGAATAAGACTTCCAGCGAGCGCTTTTCTGGTTTCCATTCCCACCAACCGCCACTTTTGCCATCGGTGCGTTTGAAATCAGCGGAACGCACCGGACCATTTTCGCGAATATGTTCGACCAACTGATTGATGGTTGTACGGTGCTCCTGCATCCATTTGGCCGAATATTTCCAGCCCATAGAGCCCGGATCTATCATGCGATGCCGATATAGACCGTAATCTTCTATCGGCAAAAAACTCGCCTCATGCGCCCAATACTCAAACAGTTTTTTCTCTTCTAACAGCGCCTCTAGCCACTTCGGCTCGTAATCTCCGAGCCGACTCCACAACACCAGATAAGGACTGCGCGCGACCACATGAATTGTATCAATTTGCAATACATGCATTTGGCGTATGGTGCTTAAGACATCTTCTTTGGTTGCCTTTTTACGTGGTGCTTGCAATAGGTTTTGCGCCGCAAGTTGCAATGCACGTGCAGCAGGCAGAGATAAGTGCAGGGTAGTCATCGCTGATGCAAACCGATCGCTTTAAATGCTGATCGCGTTTAAATTGAGTTTGCTGTCTTTGATCGGTGGACACCAAAAATAGCCGCCAGTGATCGGCTGCGTAAAAGTGAATAGTGCATCGACGATACCGTCATCCAAGCCCACCATGCGGCGCAGCGATCGTTCAAAACTATCATTCGTATTACCGAAGGCGATGAACTCAAAACCGCGCGTAATTCCCTTATCCCACGGCATGGAACGGCGCAGCATGAAGGCTTCAGGCGTAAAACTTTCTTGCGCAGTACGTTTGACATGGGCAGATTCGGGCGCGTCTTCTATCTCTTCGTTGCCATGACGGCGGCGACCTATCGTTGCATCTTGCTGTTCAGCAGGAAAAGTATGAAAGCGTTGTAAATCATGTACCCAGCGTTGTACAGCGACAAAGCTGGAGCCGCGTAAATTTTCACCATCGGCAACCAGCGCGGTGTTGATGGCGGCATCGTCGGTTGGGTTTTCTGTGCCGTCTATGTAGCCACTCAAATCGCGGCTATCGCGATAACGGAAAGTGTCGAGTGCATCATCCAGAATGAACGAACCATCCAATATATTTTTTAGTTTTTCGGTACGTTCAAACAAGGTGCTGTGATCGTCGGCACGCAATAACACCCATAATGCTTGCTGCGTCGACGGGACTTTGCAGCCGACACCCTCTAACGATGGAAATGGCCGCAAACCAGCAATGTTTTGTTTTAGAGCTTGTAGCAACGGCAAGCCCAGGCCAACAATACCCCAGTCGGGTTTGAATGTCTCTTGTAGTTTTGCCAATGCCGCGCGCGGGTTTTCCTGGGTGGTCAGGTCAAATGTCAGCGAACGACCCAGCACAGATAGTGGCTGCAATATTCCCGGTTGTGCTGCGGCGGCGATGTTGCTCATGTTGATCCCTTTCGATAGCAAATTCTGTAACAAAAAATGGTGGGTCGATCTTACCGGATTTTTAGCACTACTCTTATGGCTTTTATTTGCGATAATTGTGCTTTGCTATTTTTCTAATTAATTTTACTAGAGACAAATTTATGCAAACCATGATTGATGTGCGCAGCGATACTGTTACTCAACCTACTAAAGCCATGCGCGAAGCAATGTTTTCAGCGGTGGTGGGGGATGATGTGTATGGCGATGATCCTACCGTCAGGGACCTGGAAACCTTAGGTGCAGCACTATTAGGAAAAGAAGCGGCATTATTTGTTCCTACTGGTCATTTTGGTAATCAGTTAGCGTTATTCACGCATTGCAAGCACGGCGACGAAGTGATTGTCGGTGATGATTCGCATATCGTCTGGCACGAAGTCGGCGCTGCTGCAGTGATTGCTGGGGTGCAACTGCGCACCGTTGAAAGTGACAAAGGTGTACTTGATGCTGCTGCGGTGGAAAAGAGGATTCGCGTTGGCGACGATATTCATTATCCGAACACGGGTTTAATCTGCCTCGAAAATGCTCTCTCCAATGGCCGAGTCGTGCCGTTGGCAGCGATGCAGGCGGTGTGGAAAGTGGCGCAACGCCATCAGGTGCCAGTACATCTGGATGGTGCCAGGGTATTTAATGCTGCGGCACATCTGGGATGTAACGTAAAAGAAATCACACAATATGCCGACAGCGTCATGTGCTGCTTGAGCAAAGGTTTGGCGGCACCGGTGGGATCGTTGTTGGCAGGCTCAGCTGCATTCATTGCGCAAGCGCGTAAAAAGCGCAAATTGTTAGGCGGCGGCATGCGTCAGGTCGGTGTCTTGGCTGCGCCCGGAATATTGGCATTGAACGAAATGGTAAAACGCTTGCCAGAAGATCACGCCAATGCGCACTATTTAGCAGAGCAATTGTCCAGGCTTCCCGGCATTGCAGTGGAGATGGACGACGTGCAGATTAATATGGTGTGGTTTAATTTGCCGCCATTTCTGTATGGCGACGTATTGATGGATGCCCTGAGTGAGGCAAATATCAAAGCCAATCCGCCTGAAGCTGGGCGCATGCGGTTGGTCACGCACTGGCAAATTGATCGTGCTGCGATAGATAGAATAGTCGCAGTGTTTGCCGGATTGTTGAAATAAATGCGCGTTTGTGAAAATACAATTTATTTAGAAGTTAGATGTATATCAAATTAAATCAAGAATGAAAATAATCCGTTTTGCAGTTGTATCCCTCATAGTCAGTGTGCTGGCCGCTTGCGGCACACCTAAAAATGCACCGATTAGCAGCGCTGGTACGAGTACTGGAACAAGCAGCGGCGCCGGTACCGGTGCCAGCACTCCTGCTACGCCAGTCGTTCCCAGTGGCCCTGGTTATTACACGGTACAAAAGGGCGATACCTTATACAGTATTGGACGCACCTATCGCCAAAATCCACGCGATATTGCCAGCTGGAGCAATTTGAGCAATATGAATGGCATTGAGGTAGGCCAGGTGTTACGCGTTTTGCCGCCTGGCGGCAACACTGGCAGCGGCAGCAGTGCAAGAGCTGCAAACGCCGCAAGCAGCAAGCAAACACCTGCAAAAAGCAAAACGCCAGCAACGACGGCAACACCTGACGCACCGTTCGTTGCTGGTGAAGAGAAGTCCATAGACTGGATGTGGCCGACTGATGGTAAGAGGGTCAGCGAATCTGGACAAAGCAAAAAAGGGGTCGATATTCTCGGCACAGCCGGTCAGACTATTGTCGCAGCAGCGGCCGGTAAGGTGATGTACGCGGGGAGTGGTATTCGTGGTTACGGCAATCTGGTGATCATTAAACACACGACCAATTTACTTTCCGTTTATGCCCACAATAAATCCATCGTCGTCAAAGAAGGACAGATGGTAACTAAAGGTCAGAAGATTGCAGAAATGGGGCAGACCGACAGTAATACCGTTAAGCTTTACTTTGAAATTCGCCGTCAAGGCAAGCCAATTAACCCGGCTTTGGTTTTGTCTGGTCGTTAAAAGTAGTCAACAACATCGCCATGTTTAGTAAAAACATGGCGATTGTTTAGTGCAACGATTCAATGATTCAATGATTACTCATCATCATCTTCGTCATCGTTGATGGTTCCACCAAAGATAGTGTTATATCCATTGGCTTCTCGATCACTCTCATCGCCATCCAAACCATAATCGTCTAATTCTTCACAGGCATTGTCATATTGTTTTTTTGTGTAAGCGCCGATCACGCGATAGACTTCTTGTTTGTCGTTGACTAGACCGATTAAAAAATCAGCATTCTTGACAGTATTGACCTCCGTTGTTTTAAGCAGAAGGCGTTCCATGATTATTTCATCGAATGCCGCAGTGGCGACTTTCGAGATTAATGCAGTCGTCATTATTTGTTCTGGTTTTTTGGGGAAGTTCAAACTTTACCTCTGGTTCTGGTGATGAATTAATAAAAAGCTAAAAAATAGGCTACGCATGAGCGCTATTTTAACTGGATAACTGCTTATGAGAGCAAGTGACGGCTATCTATCCTTTTGAAAATACTACCGCCATCCCACGTTCACGAGAATGACGGCGGTATTTTTCAAATCGATTATTTGGCATGACTGAAGCTTGATTTTGTGATCTAGGTTAACGCCGATGTGACTTTCAACACTTCTTCAATAGTGGTCACACCTTCAACAATTTTCAGCGCGCCGGCAATACGTAATGGCTTCATGCCATCTTCGTTGCTTTGTTGGCGGATGGCGTGAATATCGGTTTCAGCTTGTATCTTCTTGGAGAATTCCTGGGTTACCGTTAACAGCTCATATAGGCCAGTGCGACCACGGTAACCGGTCTGGCGACATTCGGGGCAGCCGACCGGCTGATAAATATGCGCAGGCTTTGGAATGTTCCAGTTTTCAACCAGATTTTGCCAACTCTCATCGCTGATTTTTGTCGCGGTGTCACCATCAGTGGTTTTGCAATGCTCACACAATGTACGTACTAAACGTTGCGCCATGACGCCGATCATGGTGGTTTCTAATAAGTAGTGTGGCACACCCAGTTCCAATAAGCGCATCACCGCGGATGGCGCATCGTTGGTGTGTAACGTCGAGAGCACAAGATGGCCGGTGAGAGCAGCCTGGATCGCCATTTCGGCGGTTTCCAGATCCCGGATCTCACCAATCATGATGATGTCCGGATCTTGTCGCATCAGTGCGCGCACACCATCGGAAAAGGTCAGATCTATACCCAGGCTGACCTGCATCTGATTAAATGCCGGCTCTACCATTTCTATAGGATCTTCTACGGTACAGACATTGACCTCGGGGGTAGCCAGCGCTTTTAAGGTGGTGTAAAGCGTGGTGGTCTTACCTGAGCCTGTTGGTCCGGTGACCAGGATAATGCCGTGCGCGCGTTTGGTCAGTGCATCCCAACGAATCGCATCATCTGGCGGAAAGCCAAGCTCTGGCAATGTTTTGACAATCACCTCAGGATCAAAAATACGCATCACCAGTTTTTCACCAAAGGCGGTAGGCAAGGTCGATAAACGCAGTTCAATTTCCTGGCCGTCAGCGGTACGGGTTTTGATGCGACCATCCTGCGGACGACGTTTTTCGATCACATCCATCCGTCCCAGCAATTTGATCCGTGCTGTCATGGCAATCATGACTACTGCTGGTACTTGATAGACCTGATGCAGTACGCCGTCAATGCGGAAGCGCATGACGCCGACATCGCGTTTAGGCTCCATGTGGATATCAGAAGCCCGTTGCTCAAACGCATACTGCCATAACCAATCAACAATGTTGATGATGTGCTGGTCATTGGCATCAACTTGCTTATTGGTTTTTCCCAGTTCGACTAACTGTTCGAAATTGTTACGCAAAGCTAAGTCTTGTCCGCCTAACTTGTGAGCGTTCTTGATCGATTTTGCTAACGCAAAAAATTGCGTAATGTATTGCGCAATATCGAGCGGATTGGCGATCACTAATTTGATATTGCGCCGCGTGATCTTGGCGATTTCCGCTACCCATTCAGTGCGGAAGGGCTCTGTCGTGGCGATTACCAAATCGGTTGTGGTCAGTTCAACCGGCAAAATATTAAAGCGTGTGGCATAAGTTGCCGACATCACATCGGCAACTTTGGCAAAGTCGATTTTGAGTGGGTCAATCCGGAAAAAAGGCAATTCGACTTTCCGTGCAAGCCATTCAGTCAAATGATCCAGCGTGATGGTACGGGCAGGAAGGTGCGCCGTTGCTAGCGTAGGGCGCTTGCATTGCACCACCGCGACTAAAGGATGAATCGCAATTGGCGCATTACGTAATATGCCCATTGCTTGCGTGTAAAAAGTTTTTACGCTTTCTTTATCAACCATGCCGTCTGCCAGCATCCAGGTGAAGATTTGCTGCAGATCGAGTATTTTAGGTGGCGCTTTATTCATCTGGTAGGCAAGCTTAGTAGTGATAATCAAAGTTACTGTTCATAGGGATAAACGGCTCAAACCCGGCCATATCCAACAATGTCAACGATCGTGCCAGGCTTTGATCCCATTCACCCATGTTTTAGCCGGCAGTTTAGTGGCGGCAGTGATTTCCGCCGCTCGCTCATATAACGTCGTGAAATCAGGCTTCCATGCATTCTTAAACGCGATGGCGATTACGTTGCCATCATGGACCTCAGGCAAACACCAGACGTCGTCAAACGCAAACAGCATCGCCTTGAGATTTTTTGCGTAGCTGGGATGGTCGCCGAATAAGTTGATCGTCAACATGCCGTCGTCTTTCAAGCAGGCAGCACAAGCGCCATAGAATTCTGGGGTATCGAGTACGGGACCACGCGCAGTGGCATCGTATAAATCAACTTGCAATACATCCAAAGTGCTGTGATTGGCTTCGTCCATCACAAAATCCATCGCATCCATTTCGATCACGGATAAACGATCATCATTGGATGGCAACTTGAACATGGATTCACAGATGGTGATGACTGATGGATTGAGTTCTATCGCGGTGACTTTTGCGTTGGGAAATTGACGGTAACTAAATTTGGTCAGCGCGGCTGTGCCGAGTCCAAGTTGAGCGATGTGTTGAGGATCATCGTTGAACAACATCCACATCATCATCTGTTGTGCATATTCCAACTCTAACCAATCTGGTTTGCGCAAGCGCATCGCGCCTTGTACCCATTCGGTACCGAAGTGCAGGAAACGAACACCGTCTTGCTCCGATAAGGTAACGGGCGCATATTTGGCTTTGCGTGGGGCTTTGGGTTCAGCTTTTTTGAGTGGTTTGCTGTTCGATTTTCGGTTTGCACTTGGGCCATCTTTGAGATTGCCTTCGGCTTCGATAGATTTACGCTTGATTAGCATGTTGGAAAATAAATTGACGAATAAAACGAGGTTTAAAATTTATGCAATGATACCGCGCCACAGCTGCAATTTTTCATCAAATGTCGATTGCGCGTTCGCTGGTGACGAAGAGGGGAGTATTAAAGTTTCAAAACCGGCAACGCTAAATTGAGAGGCGAATTTCCCTGACGTTTTGCCATTAAAGCAAATGCGTTGCAATTGAGGACAGTGTTGTTGCAAAAAGTCGAACTGATTTGCCAGGGGATTACGGATTGCACTATCAAGACTACCGCGGCGCTCACAAGCCGCCAATACATCCCATAAGCCGATTTTCTGCGATAGCAAGGCTGTCAGTCGCTCAGCGTAAGGCAAATTGACCAGATCCACTGCTAATACTGCGGATAGCAAACGCCAAAACTGATTGCGTGGATGGCCGTAATATTGTTGTAGCGCCAACGATGCCGTACCGGGGAAACTGCCTAGAATGAGTGTACGCGTGTTGCGGTCAATCACAGGCGCAAACCCTGTCAGGCTACCAGAGGATATGGCCGTTGGCATGATGTGACTAGTTGAGTTCAACACACATATTTTGAGCGACACGCAATAAACCGGTCGGCGACAAATCACTAAGCTTGATGGTTGGTGAAGTGTCAATGTTAGGGTAGTTGCGCAGTATGGAGCGACGGTACGTAGGATCATAATGATTACGCATCAATTGCTCTAACAATGTGGGAATAGCTTTTTGTTCTGCTAATGCTTCCCATGCCGCGAATTCTTTATTGCCCACCAACGGTTTTAAAAAAGTCAGACGCTTCAACATGGCAGCGGGATCTTCTTCAAAGTGACGATAATCTTCACGCAACAATTGCACGCGTTGTGCCATTTCAGTCTCAATCAAAATTGTTCGACTGGTCTGGTGATTGCGCATGGTTTCTAGTAGCGCATCAGGCAATTGTATGTTGCCTATTTTTTTGCTTTCGGCTTCCAGCCAGATAGTCTTTTTGGGATCGAAAGCCGATAATTTCTGTAGTAGCAAACTATCAAAATATTTTTGCGACGGTTGTTTTTGCCCCGAAACCTCACCAAGGACAGAGCCGCGATGGGTTGCCAAATCTTCAAGATCCAGCACTTGTGCGCCAGCTTTTTGTAAGGCATACAGCAAGCGTGTTTTACCGCATCCGGTTGGTCCGCTCAGGATGTTGTAATGATATTGCGCCGGGACGCTGGCCAATTGCTCATTCACCCAACGGCGATAGGCTTTCCAGCCGCCTTCTAATTTTTCTACGCGATAACCAACGTTTTCCAACATGGTCATCCACAATCTGCTGCGTTTGCCTCCTCGAAAGCAGTAGACCAGCATGCGACTTTTGCGATCGTATCTGGGCATGTCCTGATCCAGATGCCGGGCAATATTTTTGAGCGCAAACACAGCACCAATACGGTATGCCCCCATTTTGTCGGTGCGATGCAGGGTGCCAACGGCGGCATGTTCTTCATCGTTGACAACTGGCATATTGATCGCGCCGGGTATATGGTCTTCCTCATATTCGCGCGGGCTACGCGCATCAATTATCAGGTCATATGAGGAGAAGTCGCGCATTGGGAAATATATAAATTTTGAGTCAACTTTTCATTTTACATGAATAGCTTTAGGTATCCGGTGCACGGAGGAGTGGAGGGCTGCCAGTTGAGCCAATCCTGGCTATGTGCTCGTTGCTTTTACTGTGGTTAATGTGTATCTGCTATAAAAAACGGCTCCATAATTGGAGCCGTTTTTTTTTGAGCTTCTATACCACTTTTATACCAAATCCATGCTGATGTTTAATGTGCCCCACCAGCATCAATCGGTGCGCTGGAACGAATCGGCTTGGTCAACCAGACCAAGGCGATCAACATCAGAAACAAGACTGCCGAAATCCAGAATATATCCGTGGCGCCCTGGGTACTGGCCTGGACGGTGATGTTGTGGTCGATCACTGCCCATGCTGCTTCCTCTGACATTCCTTGCGACATTAAACCGTGCATTGCCTGAACAAAGGCCGGATTGTGTGATCCGGTGAATTCAGTTAATTGGGCATGATGCAAGGTGCTGCGGTTATCCCATAGCGTACTGGAGATAGAGGTGCCAATACCGCCGAACATGATACGCACAAAATTAGATAGTCCTGCTGCCGCCGGGATTTTATCGGGTGGTTGGCCGGATAAAATAATCGATGTCAGTGGAATAAAAAACATTGCCATTGCCGCACCTTGCAATAAGGTCGGAATCATCAAGGTGCCAGTGTCAACGTTTTGTGTAAATTCAGAACGCATGAAAAACACTAGCGCAAAAATGGCAAAGGCGGTGGACGCAACCAGGCGTGCGTCAACTTTTGGCAAAATTTTACCAATAAAAGGTGACAGGAGAATGGCTAAAACACCAACTGGGGCCATGACTTCACCGGCTAGCGTGGCGGTATAGCCAAGCTGCGTTTGTAACCATAGTGGCAGAATCACCAGATTGCCGAAGACCAGGCCATAACCGATAGAAATGGCGACTACACCGCCACTGAAATTGCGGCTCTTGAACAGCGATAAATCGACCACCGGATGCTTGTGACCCAATTCCCAAATGACGAAATAAATAAAAGCGACGACTGCGGTAACACCCAAGATCACGACCTCTGTCGAGTTGAACCAGTCCAGTTCCTTACCCTTGTCGAGCATCAGTTGTAACGATCCCACCCATATCACCAACAGCGATAAACCTATCGTATCAATCGGCAATTTTCGCGTCATGGATTCGCGCTTATGGTAAATGCTCCAGGTAGCCCATGCTGCGAAAATTCCAATCGGAATGTTGATATAAAAAATCCACGGCCAGGTGTAATTATCAGAAATCCATCCGCCGAGCAGTGGGCCCATAATCGGCGCGACCAGCGTTGTCATCCCCCAAAATGCTAATGCCATCCCACTTTTAGCGGGGGTGTAACTGCCTAATAACAAGGATTGTGATAATGGGATCATCGGTCCCGCCACCGCACCTTGCAATACACGTGCTGCAATCAGGACGCTCATGCTGGGCGCCAAGCCGCACAAGGTTGACGCCAACAGGAACAAAATAATGGAGGTAATAAACAAGCGCACCTGACCAAAGCGCTGGGTCAGCCAGCCGGTCAGAGGGACGGAAATCGCATTGGCCACCGAGAACGAGGTAATGACCCACGTACCTTGTTGTGGCGACACACCCAAATCGCCAGAGATAGCGGGAATGGAAACGTTGGCAATCGACGAATCGAGGACGTTCATAAACACGGCCAGCGATAGTGCGACTGTGCCGAGCACCAGCTTGCCGCCGGTGAGCGGCATTAAGGGTTGAGGCGAGTGACTAGTGAAACTCATACTTATAGTCCGGTTGGGTTATTGGACGGAATTAATGGTGATTCTTGCAGCACGCGCTCATTCCCCTTTGTATGGAAACGAGCGCGTGTTTTTGAAAAACTTAATGCGTTTTTCCACCGTTGTTATCCGCAATAATGCGTGCAATACGCTCGTCGGCTTCTGCTCCGGATTTGTCGAAGGCATTGGTTTGATAGATTGCAGCGTTACCAGCAACCGAGCTATCGGTCAGTGATGTGCCTTGCGGGTTAGCGATATCAACTTTGATATTCATTGACAGACCAACGCGCAATGGATGGGTTTCCAGTTCTTTTGGATCAATGGTGATGCGCACAGGGATGCGTTGCACTACTTTGATCCAGTTGCCGCTGGCATTTTGTGCCGGTAATAATGCAAAGGCTGAACCAGTTCCGGCTGAAAGTCCTGCGACTTTACCGTGGTATTCAATTTTGGAGCCGTAAGCATCTGATTCCAGTGTTACAGGCTGGCCAACGCGCATGTTCGCAATTTGCACTTCTTTGAAATTGGCATCCACCCAGAGATTGTTCAACGGCACAATGGATAGCAATGGCGAACCAGCCGCAATGCGTTGACCGACCTGCACAGAGCGTTTGGCGATGTAGCCAGTGATCGGCGCTGGAATCGTGGAGCGGACATAATTGAGGTACGCATTACGCACTTGTGCGGCAGCATGTTGCACGTTTGGATGGTTCGCTACTGTCGTATTGTCAGTTAACACTTGATTCGAAGCGAGTTGATCGCGGGTTGCTTTCAACGCTGCTTCTGCACTGTCAACGGCTACTTTGGCGTGCTCAAGTTCTTCTTTGGATACGGCACCTGTGCTGATCAATTGCTGACGACGATTCAAATCTGCTTGAGCTTTGGCCAAATCAGAGCTGCGTGCAGCGATGTTGGCGGTCAATGCGCCGTTATTGACGAACAGTGTACGTACCTGGCGTACGGTTTGTGCGAGTTGTGCATCAGCTTGCTCAAGTGCGACTTTAGCATCGGCTTGATCAAGTTCGATCAAAGGTTTTCCCACATGAATCAGGTCAGTATCGTCAGCATTAATCGCCAATACCGTGCCACCGACTTGCGACGTCACTTGTACTACATTGCCGGAAACATAGGCATCATCGGTCGTCTCGTAATGGCTGGCAAACAAGTACCAATAGATACCGTAGGCAAGCGCCAAGATCAACAGAACTATAGTCACGACTATCAGCATGCCACGACGTTTTCCCTGGCTTTCAACCGGGACGACGGTATTTTGGCCGCCAGCTGCCGGATCCGGAATCACAGGAGGCGTTGGCGCGCCTGATGCGGGCTGAGCTTGAGTATTTTCAGGAGTATTAGGTGTATTAGATGAGGAGGTCATAATCCGGTAGTCACAGGAGAAGTGTTGGATGAAGATGAAATGGTTTTGTTTTGTTGATCTGTATTTGCAGCGGAAGCAGCAGGTGCAAGTCCTTCTGCATTGGCATCAAAACCGCCGCCCAAGGCTTTAATCAAGCCGATGCGCAAATCAGCACGGCGTGCACGAGTATCGATTTCTTGCTTACGCTGCGCCAGTACATTCATTTCAGAGCTGACGACTTGCAGCATGTTAACCGTGCCGACTTGTTGGCGTTGCTGTGACAGCTGCAAACTGCGTTCCGCTGCTTCGGTGGCTGCCTGTTGATTTTTTTTCTGCACATCGGCGGCGCGTAATGATTGCACTTGATCGGCAACTTCATGCAGAGCATCATTCAGCGCCTGATTATAGGTGGCGACTGCACTATCGTAAGCGGCTACCCGACCTTTTAACTGGGCGCGCAAGGCGCCACCTTCAAAAATCGGCAAGTGAATGGCAGGGCCAACTCCATCGACTAAACTGCTTTTCGTCAGAAAATTGCCAAAACCCAGACTGGAAAGTCCGACCATCGCCGATATATTCACGTCTGGATAAAATTCAGTTTTAGCTACTTTAATATCGCTTTGCGCAGCCTCAACTTGCCAGCGTGAGGCGACAATATCTGCACGTCGTCCGAGCAAACCTAATGGCAATTGTTCAGGTAAAGCGACATTGACATCAGCAGGTAGTGATGGGCGCGGCAGCGTTAAGCCACGATCCGGGCCTTTGCCAATCAAGGCGGCGATTTGATTGCGCGTCAACGCAATCGCCTCGGTCCATTGCGATTGTTCCGCACGCAAATTAGCAATTTGTTGACGGCTTTGTTGGTTATCGCTTTGCGTGTCCAGGCCAGCGGCAAAACGTTGACGCGTCAAACTATCTAATTTGTCACGTAGTACCAATTGCTGGTTGCTTAAATCTAGCTGATCATATTGGCGCGCTAATTGCACCCAGGCTTTGGCGATGGAGGTTGTCAGCATCAAGCGTGCTGCGTAATCTTCCGCTTCGGCGGCTTTCGTTTGCGAAAGCGCAGATTGTAATTGGGCACCGTGCTTGCCCCAAAAATCGAAATCGTACGATGCGTTGATACCTAATTCATAGTCGGTGAAATACCCGCCGCCATACGGTGGCGGATAAATGGTGTTTTCCGTGAAGCGTTCACGCGTGGCGGAGAGGCCAGCGCCGACCTGTGGTTTGGCTGCTGCGCCAGCCGCTTCAGTCATCGCTCTGGCTGCAGCGATACGCGCAGCAGCGACTTTCAAGTTAGGGTTGTTTGCGACTGCTTCATCAGTCAGTTGTTGCAATTGCGCGCCGCCAATGGTGCTAACCCAGGATGAATCTGGCCATATGCCGCCCTGACCGGGTAACGAAGTGGTCGTTGCGTAATCTGCTGGACTATTGGTGTGCGAGCTGGGTTCTATTCCCTTGTAATTGGCGCAGGCCGTCAACAAAACAGCGGCGGCGCAGATAGCGAAACGCTGTATGCCGGCTTTCTGTACTTTCGGCAAACTACGCGATAGTTGGGTGGCAAGAGTGATCATATTGATTGGGTTTTAGTATTAATTAGTATTAATAAGGCGTTTGCTGCGATAGGTTTATGACGCGAATATATGAATAAATAATTAAGCAAATTTTCTTTGAGGAATAAAATAATCTTGCTATGGCAATTAATTGTTAAGGTGTTGCAAGAGTATTTTTAGTCAATGCGCGACGTAACATCGATTTCAAAAAACCTAGCTCCTCTGCTGTGAAATCCTCAAAATATTGGCTGAGCATTCCACAGAAAACGGCAGGTATATGCTGTTTCAGTTGCTCACCTTCCGCGGTGAGGAGAATGCGAAAAACACGTTTATCGTGTCCACATGGCATTCTTTGTATTAAGCCGCGACTTTCCAGTCTATCTACCATTCGCTTGACGGATGCCGCATCCGTATAGCTTTCCCTGGCTAAATCAGCCGCCGTGAGGTGCTGCCCAGAGGATAGCATCAACAGAATGGCCGCTTGCGCATGAGTGATGCCAAAAGGCAATAGTAACTCGTCGGCATTTCTTGATAACTGGGTTCTGACGCGCGCCAACATAAAGCCAATACTATCTTCGATACTGTATTGATCTACCGGGAACAGCGCTGTTGATGGGGTGGATAAATTACTCACTTGCATCCTTAGTTGCTTCAGACTTGCTTGAAAAATCATTGTCTAGGCAAGAATATACAGGAAAACAAAATTTGCTGCAGACGCACATGAATTATTGGCAGCGGATTGGAGGGGGCTTGAAGTGTTGCAAATGAACATGCGACTAAATGCCCCATCGTATGAGGGAAGTCGGGGCTCAGTTGGGTTTTTCGTGTGGATTTTTGCGCAACGACTACTTGGTGATATTTTCAACCAGTTCATTCAATACGCTGCGCACTGCCGGAATCAATTCACTGGCAGTCAATCCAATCGGTCCAAATCCTTGCGACACCAATGAATCAGCCGCACTGCCATGCAACCAAACGGCGGCAATAGCTGCATGCCAATCGTCCCATCCTTGCGCTAATAAAGCGCCGCAAATTCCCGCTAAAACATCACCGCTGCCAGCCGTGGCGAGACCGGGATTTCCAGTCGGATTAACGGCAATCCTACCGTCGGGGTGCGCAATGATGCTGCCGGCACCTTTAAGAACGACGATAGCGTTATAGCGTTGTGCCAGGGCACGTGCCGCGGATAGTCGGTCTGCTTGGCACTCGGTAACGCTGCTATTAAGTAATCGTGCGGCTTCCAGTGGATGTGGCGTCATGATGGTGTAGAGCGCAGAGTGGCGCCGCTGCGCTACCAGTTGCAGCAGCGCCGGTTCGGCTGCGATCAGATTTAAGGCATCGGCATCCAGCACCAATGGACTGTGCGCCGTCAAGGTGTTGATCAATAAAGTATGTGCTGCCTGATCAGTGCCAAGGCCTGGGCCAACTACCAGTGATGCGGTAAGCAATGGGATATCTTCCGCGTGATGGCACATCAATTCCGGTTGGTGGTTATCGTAAGCAGGAGGCTGGTCTAAAAATCCAATCATGACTTTACCTGCGCCGGATTTCGCTGCCGCGCGCGCTGCCAGAATGGCTGCGCCAGCCATGCCATGTGCACCGCCGATGATCGCGACGTTGCCATAGCTGCCTTTATTTGAGTTGCGCGCGCGTGGTTGCAGATATTGCTGAAATAATGCCGGACTACTGAGCCATGAGTGCGCCGCCGATAGTGATGACGGTGGTATGTCAAGCGTGGCGACTTCGACTTTACCGGCATAATCGGCACCGTCGCCGGTGTGTAATCCGGCTTTGTCGGCGATAAAAGTAATCGTGCCGACCGCAATGATAGCAACGCCATCGGGACCGACTACCATACCGGTATCTGCATCCAGACCGGTCGGTACATCCAGCGCCAGCACGGGACAATTGAAGGTATTGACCGTCGCTACCAAGCTGCGCAACTCGCCATCAAGCGGACGTTTCACACCAATGCCGAGTAAGCCGTCTATGACTAAAGTCCATTGAATGCTATCGATGGTGAAAAACTGCTCGCTAGGCATGATGTGTACGCCGGCTTTAATGGCGCGGGCAAGTGCGTTCGCGGCATCTGGTGGTAAATGTGCGATATCTGCTTGCACCAACGCCACAACGTCCGCACCAGCCTTATTTAATTGAACAGCGGCTTCCAATGCGTCGCCGCCATTGTTGCCGGGGCCGGCCAGAACTAAAATGCGTGCTTTGTGCGGACGGTCAGGTAACAGGCGCAGCGCGGCAATGCTTGCTGCTTGCCCAGCGCGTTGCATGAGTGTGTACGGTGGTAATTGCGCGAGGGCAGTTTGTTCTATGCGACGAATTTCTGCAGTGGAGTAGAGCGTATGCATGGCGGCTTTCCTGATGACGGATTACCCTCATACTACTGACGATAGCGTGCCAAGGTCAAACCATCCATATCTATTTCCGGGTTGGCCCCCGAAATCTGGTCCGCGACAGCTTTAGCTGCACCCAATGCCATACACCAACCGTTGGCACCATGGCCGAGATTGATGTAGACATTGCCGTTGCTGGTAGCGCCGAGCAGAGGTACGGCATCCAGTAGCATTGGGATCTGGCCGCTCCACAGTTGTGCATTGTGATAATTGGCCGCATTGGGAAACCAATCCTGCGCTACTTTTAATAATGTTCGCAATGCTTTGTCATCGATGCTTGCATCATCGTGACGGGCGCCGAATTCAGCGATGCCGGCGACTCTGATGCGATCGCCTAAACGTGCCATCGTCACTTTGTACGCATCATCTTGCAATGCGAGTTTAGGCGCATCATCGTGATTTTTAACTATTGTTGTTGCCGTATATGTTTTGACCATTTGCAATGGTAAACGTACGCCGAGGGGGCGCAATAAACGTGCACTATCGCCACCTGCTGCAACGACAACCGCATCGGCATATAAGACTTCTTCGCCAATCTTGATGGCAACTTGCTGGCCATCTGGTGTAATCGCCTGCACTTTTTGATGGAAGTGAAATTGCACCCCCATTTCTTGCGCAAAGGTTTTTAATTGTTTGATAAATAAAGTGCAGTTGCCAGTGGCAAGCTCTGGAAAATACAGCCCACCAGCGATATTGTTTGTGTCTTTTACATAGTTTAATGCAGGCTCTAATGCGCGTGCAGCGTCGGCATCCAGCGCGCGATGCGCAATGCCGCGCTCGCTGAACAATGCTTGCAGTGCTGAAGTCGCAGCGAATTCTTTTTCACTGCGAAACAGTTGGAGTAAGCCATCGCTGGTTTCGAAGTCGATTTGAAAATATTGCTGTACTTCCTGTACCAGATGTTGGCTGTAGGTTGCCAGGCGTTGCATGCGTTGTGCGCGCTGTTGATATTGCTGCAATTCGTCGACTGAGGTCCAGCGCAACAGCCAGCGCCATAAAGATGGACTTAGCCGTGCATTAAAAATGTTGGGCGCTTCCTGGCTGAATAATCCGGAAAGCAAGCGTTGCCGCATGTCGGGGGCGGCCCATGGCGTGTTCGTTGCAGCAGCTAACAGCCCGGAATTGCCTAGCGTTGTGGCTTCGGCGACGTTACCATGTTGCTCAATAAGCGCTACTTGATGTCCTGCTTGTGCCAGATAATAGGCTGTGCAGACGCCATTGATGCCGCCGCCGATGACGACGATTTGCTTGTGGTTGCGTTGCTGTGACGGTGTTTGTGCGTTGTTGTGGGTTGGCGGCATCGCTATTTTGCTCGATTAAATCTTACTGGAGGGCGGCGAGCAGAATCATACCTTGAAATTGGGATGGGTTTGGTAGTCTCTTGTTGTTCTTATTGATGAGGACGTCACTCCGTGGCGCTATGCCGGTGCTAGACCGGCGGCTACGCACGTTCTTTGCTTCGCCAAAGAAAGCAAGCAAAGAAAGGATTGGAGCACTGCTCCAACAACTGCCGTTTCCCACCGCAGGCGGCTTCCCAAAAAATACGGCCGCTAATTTGGGAGAAAAGAACAACTCGCAAGCCGGTCTTTCCTCCTTTTCCGAATAAGCACGCGTACTTATGGCAACGCCAGCATCGGAGTAGTTCAAAAGCAGCTGCAACGTCAAATGCGGCAACCTTGACGCAATTTAAGAATGCGTTGATTTTAATTCGTCACCACACTTTATATATCTGCCCAGTTTGCGCTCCTTCGACGCTGCGACTGTATGCCAGTGCTACACGTTTTGCTGGCACTGCTTCAAAGCCATAAAAGAGAGAGCCATAGCTTGCTAGTGATTCTTCTAATATGGTGGGGCTGACGGCGTTGATGCGGATGCCGCGCGGCAGTTCGATGGCGGCGGCGCGGACGTAGCCATCTATGGCGGCATTTACTGTGGAGGCGTTGGCACCCATGCGGACGGGGTGTTCGGACAAACTGCCGCTGGTGAGGGTAATGGAGCCGCCATCATTTAAAAGATGTTGCGCTACCAAAGCCAGATTGACTTGTCCCATTAATTTATCGCTTAAGCCTACGCGAAATTGTTCTGGAGTCATTTCTTGTAATGGACCGAAATGCGCTGTGCCAGCGGTGGCAACTACGGCGTCGACTTTGTCAACTTGTTCAAATAAGGCCCGCACGCTGTTGATGTCCGTGATGTCAGCTTGAAATTGACCTGTGGTTTTGCCGACAGAAATGACTTCATGTCTGTCCGTTAATTGTTTGACGACTGCTTGTCCAATTGTGCCGCTGGCACCGATAACGATGATTTTCATGATTACTCCTAGATGTGGTGATAGTGCGTGAAGTATGATTACTTCCTAATAGTGGATAAATACCATATTATTCTTATCACTTAAAACTATTGGTGTTTAATTCTGAATCGCAATGGATAAACTGAATAGCATGCAAATCTTTGTGCGCGTGGTCGAAAAGGGTGGTTTTTCGGCAGCGGCCGAGGTTAGTGGAATTTCACCCACCATGGTTGGCAAGCATGTGCGACAACTAGAGGAGGAGCTTGGTGTGCGCCTATTAAATCGCACCACGCGCCGTCAGAGTTTGACTGAAATTGGGCAACATTATTTTGAGCGCTGTAAACAAGCGCTATTGGAAATCGAGGCTGCTGATGCGTCGGTCAAAGAAATGCAGTTAGTGCCACGTGGCGTATTGCGCGTGACTGCGCCAGTGACGTTTGGGTCATTGGTGCTCACTGATGTGATTGCCGAATATTTGTCGCAATACCCGGAAGTTGAGTTGGATTTGTCGCTCAATGATAGAGCGGTTGATTTGATCGAGGAAGGCTTTGAGGTGGCGATTCGCATCGGTGACTTGCCCGATTCAAGTTTGATCGCAAGGCCGTTGCAGCCTTATCGCGTAGTGGTTTGTGCCGCGCCGGCTTATTTGGAAAAATATGGCAGGCCACAAACGCCGCAACAATTATCTGATCATAATTGTTTGTATTTTGTGCACGTTACTAGCAATAACCGTTGGCAGTTTTTTGGCTCTGCTGGCAAGGAAATAATTGAGGTGCGCGGGAGTTTTCGAGCGAACAATGGCTGGGCTTTGCGCACCGCGGCACTCAATGGCATAGGCATCATCATGCAGCCAGAAACGCTGTTGGCAGAGGAAATTGCGGCGGGCAGGCTGGTGCGCTTGCTTGAGAATTATGAGTTATCCCATCGCCCTATGCATGTATTAATGGCATCAAACCGTAAAACGACGCCGAAATTAAAAACGTTTGTGGAGTTTGTGGTGGGGCGCTTTGGGGCATAGATTTGCGCTCTGCCTATGGTTAAAAGAGGAGAAAATCGTCATTTGATTTGGGCGTTTGGCGAAATACTTTTATCACGGTAAATAAAAAGAAAAACAGAAGTAGCACGGCGACAATTTCAAGCAAAGTAAACATGATATTTCCTAAGGTTTTTATTTTCGCACGGGTATGCGAAAATAAGATAAACAAAGAATTATTCTGATAAATTAACTTCGTTAATCGTGATAGTTGAAATTGCGATAACTTGATGCCAGGCGGTGATAGGCGTTACGAGTACGCGTCTCAGCAAGTGGCTCACGCAAAAAACGGGCATCGTGCATCATCCCTATGATCAGACTGTAGATTTCAAAGGAAAGCTGATCTGGATCTGTATCTGGGCGTAAGTGCCCAATTTCTAAGGCTTGAACTATGGTACGACGTAACATGGCACGTACCCGTAAGATGTTATTTTGCAAATGGTTACGTATTGGACTGACAACATCGTCATATTCAAATGCACCAGCAATATAGATACAGCCAGTGGTGCTGCAGAGGCGAGTAATCCAGCCCTCTACCAGCGCATTGAGTCGTGGCAAGCCGCGTGGCAATGCCATCGCCGGATTGAAAACCTGTTCTTGATAGCCCCGATTGAATTCCTCAAGCACCGCTTGTTGCAAGGCTTCGAGTGAGCCAACGCGAGAAAAAACGCCGCTTTTACTAATCCCTAGCTGCCTGGCGACTTCGCCCAGAGACAGGCTGCTCAATCCCTCTTTTGCCGCCATCTCTAAGGCAGCATTAACAATGGCAGCGAGTGTGAGCTCGCTTTTTTCTGTGGCAGTATCCATGAATTCACTTTAGCACACACGTGCGAAAATAAAAAGAGTAGAAAAAGTAAGGGGAGAAAATATTTTTTTGCTTAGTCGGTCGCTGAAGCGCGTTTCTACCTGCTGTGAAGTCCTGCATGACTGTATAATGGCGGCTTCTGATTTCAGGCTGTTCTAAATATCGATTGCACCACGCAATCTGACGATTTTTGGAATGACCTTTAACCCGCAGCATAGTTATGCTGCATCAAACTCCTTCTCGCCATGCTGATTTTGCCCGGTTCTAACGCTCTTCCTGCTTTCCGTTCCCAGCGTCTTTTGTCTCAATTGCAAGAGATTGATGCCAATATCGTTGGTGTTACCGGACGCTTTGACCATTTCGTTGATACCGCAACGACCTTAACCGCCGATGATGTCGGGCGTTTGCAGGCTTTATTGACTTACGGTGATCCATTTGCAGAAAAAGAGGGTGGTGAGGAATTCATCGTCATTCCACGCTTCGGCACGATTTCCCCTTGGGCGAGTAAGGCGACTGACATTGCGCACAACTGCGGCATGGCACACATCAAACGGGTTGAGCGCGGGATTGCTTATCAAATCCACCTTAAGTCAGGATTGTTGGGCGGCAGCAAAAAGCTCAATGACGATAGCATTCAGGCAATTGTCGCGCTGTTGCATGATCGGATGACTGAAACTGTGTTGCGCAGCGCTGACGAAGCAAAAAGCTTGTTCCGTGAGCTGGACGCAAAGCCGTTGGAAACTATCGCGGTGTTAGAGGGCGGTAAAGCAGCATTGGAAGAGGCTAACAGTACGCTGGGTTTAGCGCTGTCGGATGACGAAATCGACTATCTGGTGGCCGCGTTCATCCAGGCAAAACGCAATCCTACCGATGTCGAATTAATGATGTTCGCGCAAGCGAATAGCGAACACTGCCGCCACAAAATTTTCAATGCCGACTGGACCATTGACGGTCAAGCGCAAGACAAATCTTTGTTTGCGATGATTAAGAATACGCACCAATTAAATCCTAAGGGCACGGTCGTTGCCTATAGCGATAATTCGTCGATTATTGAAGGTGCAACGATCTCGCGCTTTTACCCGCGTGGTGCTGCCAAAGGCAATGTGTACGAAGCGTCCGATGAGCTAACGCACATTTTGATGAAGGTCGAAACGCATAATCATCCAACGGCGATTTCACCGTTCCCGGGAGCTTCTACCGGTGCTGGCGGCGAAATTCGTGACGAGGGTGCGACTGGTCGCGGCGCTAAGCCTAAAGCGGGCTTGACCGGCTTCACCGTATCAAATTTGCATTTGCCAGATGCGCAGCAGGCCTGGGAAAATGCCGCAGACGTCACGGCTAAGCAGAGTAGTGTGGATCGCAGTGCCAATGCCTACGGCAAACCTGATCGCATTGCTTCGCCATTGCAAATCATGATCGAAGGCCCACTCGGTGGTGCCGCATTTAATAACGAATTCGGTCGCCCAATTCTTGGCGGTTATTTCCGTACTTACGAACAAAATATTGCCGGTAATGTGCAGGGCTATCACAAGCCCATCATGATCGCCGGCGGTATCGGTAATATCTCTGATAAACACACGTTCAAAAATGACTTGCCGGTGGGGAGCTTGTTGATCCAGCTCGGCGGTCCTGGCATGCGTATTGGTATGGGCGGTAGTGCTGCTTCATCGATGGCAACCGGCAGCAATACGGCTGATCTGGATTTTGATTCGGTCCAGCGTGGTAATCCTGAAATGGAACGTCGCGCACAAGAGGTGATCAATTCCTGTTGGGAAATGGGCGACACCAATCCTATCTTGTCGATTCATGACGTCGGTGCCGGTGGTTTGTCGAATGCGTTCCCGGAAATCACCAATGATGCCAAGCGTGGCGCGATTTTTGATTTGCGCAAAATTCATTTAGAAGAAAGCGGCATGGCGCCGAAAGAAATCTGGAGTAACGAATCACAAGAGCGTTATGTGATGGCGATTGCACCAGAAAGTCTGCCGCTGTTTGAGTATTTCTGCCAGCGTGAACGTTGCCCATTTGCGGTAGTCGGTACGGCGACAGAAGAGCGCCAATTGAAAGTGATCGATCCAGAGCACAATAACAATCCGGTCGATATGCCGATGGATGTGTTGCTCGGCAAACCGCCAAAAATGCACCGTGATGTGCAGCGCAAAGCACACGATTTGCCTGCAGTTGATTTGACTGGCATGGACTTGCTGGAAGTGTCGCAGCGTGTGTTGAAATTGCCAACCGTAGGCGATAAATCATTTTTGATCACCATTGGCGATCGCAGTGTGGGCGCGACTTCGGTACGCGATCAAATGGTCGGTCCGTGGCAAATCCCGGTAGCTGATTGTGCTGTTACGAGCATGGGATTTTCCGGCTATCTGGGCGAAGCAATGGCCATGGGTGAGCGTACTCCGCTGGCGGTGATTGATGCTGCAGCGTCTGGCCGGATGGCAGTTGGTGAAGCCTTGACCAATATCGCTGCTGCGCCGATTGCGCATATTTCGGATATCAAATTATCGGCTAACTGGATGGCTGCTTGCGGTCAACCTGGCCAGGATGCGGCTTTGTTTGATACCGTGAAAGCGGTTGGCATGGAATTATGCCCAGCGCTCGGCATCAGCATTCCGGTGGGTAAAGATTCGCTGTCGATGCGCACTACCTGGAAAGACGAGTCGCAGGCTAAGTCCGTGACTTCCCCTGTTTCGCTAATCGTTTCCGCTTTTTCTCCAGTGTCCGATGTGCGCCGTTCGTTGACGCCGCAAATCCGTACCGATGTTGGTGATACTGCCTTGATCTTGATCGATCTCGGACGTGGTAAAAACCGTATGGGCGCATCGGCGCTGACGCAAGTCATGCAGCAGATCGGTAATCAAACGCCGGACGTCGATAGCGCCGAAGATTTGCTAGGCTTCTTCAACGCGATTCAGCAATTGAATCAAGATAACAAATTGCTGGCGTATCACGACCGTTCCGATGGTGGTTTGTTTACTACCTTATGTGAAATGGCATTCGCCGGTCATACCGGACTTTCGGTCAATCTCGATATTTTGGCGATGGAAAGTGAGCACGCCGCGGATTGGGGTGATGCCAAAAACTGGACAGGTCAAGTGGCAGAGCGTCGCAATGAATTGACGTTAAGCGCTTTGTTTAATGAAGAATTAGGCGCTGTGATTCAAGTGCGTGCCGAACAAAAATCTGAAGTGATGGATGTGCTGCGCAGCTTCAATTTAGGTGCTTGCAGCCATATCATCGGCAAGCCGGATGCGCGCGATGTGATTGAATTTACGCGCGATGCCAAGGCTATCTACAATCAGTCACGTGTTGCGCTACAACGTTTGTGGAGTGAAACCAGCTGGCGCATTGCCCGCTTGCGCGACAATCCGGCGAGTGCAGATGCAGAATATGATCGCATTTTAGACGTCGCTGATCCGGGCATGACGCCGAAAATCGTTTTCGATTTGCAGCAAGATATTGCGGCGCCATTCTTGAATCTAGGTACCAAACCACGCGTGGCTATTCTGCGCGAACAAGGTGTCAATTCGCATGTTGAGACGGCTTACGTGATGCATAAAGCAGGTTTTGCCGCCATTGACGTACATATGAGCGATTTGATTGCTGGTCGTGCGAGCTTGGATAGCTTCAAGGGTTTCATCGCCGTCGGTGGTTTCTCTTATGGCGACGTGTTGGGTGCGGGTGAGGGTTGGGCTAAAACGATTTTGTTTAACGCACAATTGGCCGAACAGTTCTCCCTGTTCTTTAATCGCCCCGATACTTTTGCGCTGGGTATTTGCAACGGCTGTCAGATGATTGCCAATTTGAAGAGCATCATTCCTGGCGCCGAAGCATGGCCTAAATTTACACGCAATAAATCAGAGCGATTTGAAGGTCGTTTTTCGATGGTGCAAGTGGAATCATCGCCGTCGATTTTCTTCCAGGGAATGGCTGGCACGCAAACAGGTATTGCGGTAGCGCATGGCGAAGGTTTTGCCGACTTCTCGCAAACTGGCGATATCAACAAGGTATTGGTCGGCATGCGCTTTGTGGATAACCAAGGGCAGATCACAGAAGGTTATCCCTACAATCCGAATGGCTCGCCACAAGGTATTACAGCCGTTACCACTGCCGATGGCCGTTTCAATGCGCTGATGCCGCATGCCGAACGGGTATTCCGCAGCGTGACGCAATCATGGCATCCAGATGCCTGGGGTGAAGATTCACCGTGGATGCGAATGTTCCGCAATGCGCGGACTTGGGTCGGTTAATAAAATAGAAAGACAATGGCAGCATAGGGGCGGGTGCGGTATTTTTTGTTTATACGGGATGGTGTAGTCTGTATCTGTGGCGGGGATATGCTTGTGGTGTTATCTCTGATGCAAATGCATTTCTCTCCAGGATTTTCCGTGCAAACAAAAAATGCCGCACCCGCCTCTGTGTTGCGGCTATCCTAAATAGGAAAAATTATGACAAAGCAAATGACCTACGAAGAATATCTGGATGAAGTCACGACCCTGATTACTGAGAAATTTAAAGTGGCCGATGAAGCTGCCATCAAGTATGTGATGCGTGCGCAGGCTGCCGATTTCTTTTCATTGCATGATGATCAGCCGGAGCTGAGAACTCAGGAGAATGCCGAGTTGGACGCGGTGACCGTGTTTGAGCAACGCAATAAATCGCGCCCGGAAGCATTTCATAGCAAGGATGCGAAAGAGCAGAGAAAAACAGCCAAGCCGGGATTTAAAGCGCCAGCAAAGCCTCCAATTAAGACGCCTAAGTGATGCCGCCTAGTTTGCCAACTTCGCCTGAGTCGGTTCGTCTTGCCAAACGTCTGGCCGATCTGATTTCTTGCTCACGCAGCGAAGCGGAACAATATATCCAGGGCGGCTGGGTGGCAGTCGATGGTCAGATCGTGGAAGAGCCTGGTGTCAGAGTTTTGCCTGAGCAAAAGGTAGAATTAAATGAGGGTGCCAGTCTGGTGCCCATCGAGCCTGTGACTATTCTGTTGCACAAACCAGCTGATGCGCTGTTGCCTTTTAATTGTGCCGACGCAGGCGCTGATATTTCTTCCGTACTGAAATTAATCGCGCCTGAAAATTTGATCAAAGACGACAGATCTGGCATACGTTTCTTGAAGCATCATCTGCATCAATTGGCATTAATGCCGCCATTTGAAACCGATGCCAGTGGCTTGTTGGTGTTTACGCAGGATTGGCGGATTAAGCGTAAGTTAAACGAAGATGCTTTAAAAGTAGAGCAGGAATATATCGTTGAAGTCAGTGGTGAGATTATCCCTGATGGCTTAAAGCTGCTTAGTCACGGCATGTCTTTCAACGGTAAGCCGTTACCGCCGATTAAAGTAAGCTGGCAGAACGAACATCGCCTGCGCTTTCCTCTAAAAGCGCCGCCTCGCGGCCTGATCGCGCACATGTGCGAAAAAGTAGGATTAACCGTTGTAAGCATCAAACGGATACGGGTTGGCCGCGTACCGATGGCAAGTTTGCCGGTTGGGCAATGGCGTTATTTATTGGGTGATGAGCGGTTTTAATCGTTGCACTCCTTAGCGTTTGTTTGTTAATTCGTCACCCATTTCACTCATAAAGGCAGCACCATGCGAATACATTTTCTATCCACGTCACTGGAAGAGGTAATGCTGTGAGTGAAATAAGCGCGCATCCACAAATTAGTTGGACTGAAGGTGAGCAAACGCATACCTTACGCTGGCAGTCCGAAAACGGCACGGCGGCACCTAAGCGGGTTGTCGTTGCTGACGATCGCATGAGCGCTGATGTAGCTTATCGCCTGGTGTGTGAGGGAACGGCCTTGTTGTGGCGCGGAGATTTTCAAAATGCGCGTCAATTACTGCAAGCATTGGCCCGAAGAATCGATCGCAAGCCGACTAAGCCGCGCAAGCAAGTCGCGCCAGTGCCAACGCCTATCGAAGCATTTCATTTGCACCGTCAAGCGCAGTCACAGCGGGCGCGTACGTTGGCGATGTTGCTGCTGCCATTTGATGATAATTATGTGATGCCATTGCGTCGTGCGCCGGATGTGCGGCAAGCTTGTAATGAGGCATATGGTGCTGCCGATGGTGCATTCGTGGTGGCGATGCGAGAGTTGCTAGGTTTGATCGGCGCGCATGAGTGGCGTAAGAAAGGTGTGGAGATTCACGCCTTGGGTGACCGTATTCATCCGCATTACGGTGTATTTTCACCGGTACGTGGCGAGTATGTGCAACTGGTGGCGGATGCGCCGCTGCCATCGACCAAACTGGCGTTTGATATTGGTACCGGTACTGGCGTGTTGGCGGCTGTGCTTGCGCAGCGCGGGATTGAGCGGATTGTGGCAACTGATCAAGATCCGCGCGCGTTATCCTGCGCGCGTGAAAATATACAGCGTTTAGGTTTGTCGGGGCAGATTGAAGTTTTGCAAACGGATTTGTTTCCGCAGGGAAGGGCGCCACTGATTATCTGTAATCCGCCGTGGTTGCCAGCACGCCCCAGCTCGGCCATCGAATATGCGATATACGATCCGGACAGTCAGATGTTGCGCGGGTTTCTCCTTGGTCTGGCCGCGCATTTAACTCCGGGTGGGGAAGGGTGGTTGATACTTTCTGATCTGGCCGAGCATTTGGGGTTGCGCACACGAGATGCATTGCTGGAAATGATAGCCGTGGCCGGTTTGAAGGTGTTGGGACGGAAAGATGTGAAGCCGCATCACCCGCGCGCAGCGGATGTTGATGATCCTTTGCATGTGGCGCGCTCGGCGGAAGTGACTTCTTTGTGGCGACTAACTGCAGCTTAATATTTTGTTAAATTTGAATTAAGTGCTCAGATGTGGTGATAAAGTCTGCTATCAGATTGCCGGGCAAGGGCTAATCGGCTATAATCATAGGGTTTAGCCCACTATCCCCGCCGTGGCGCCACACCACTTCTCTTGACCAAAAAGACACGTTATTTACACCAAATGAAAGCAATGTTTGGGGTTCCATAGCGGTCGCTTCAGACAGTTGTGCGGCGCGGCGGTAACAACATCAGGAGTTACCCCTTGCCCCCATTCCTCTCTGGCCATACCATCCCGGCCATCCTAGCGCTAGCAGATGGGTCTATTTTCCAAGGTTTCTCAATAGGTGCCGTTGGTCATACGACAGGTGAAGTTGTTTTTAACACCTCAATGACCGGTTACCAGGAAATTCTCACTGACCCGAGTTATAGCCGTCAAATCGTCACACTCACCTATCCGCATATCGGCAACACTGGTGTGAATCCTGAAGATGTTGAGTCTTCGCAAATTCATGCAGCCGGTCTGGTCATTCGCGATTTGCCGCGTTTAGTCTCTAATTTCCGTTCTACCCAAACACTAGCTGGTTATTTGCAAGATGCCAACATCGTCGCCATCGCCGGTATCGATACGCGCAAACTGACGCGCATCTTGCGCGAAAAAGGTGCGCAGAGCGGTGCGATTGTGGCTGGCTTTGCTAATACTGAGGCTGGTATCGCTGAGGGAACTGCAAAAGCGCTGGAATTAGCGCGTGCTTTCCCTGGTTTGGCGGGCATGGATTTGGCCAAAGTGGTTTCCACTACCAAATCGTATAGCTGGAGCGAGACTGAGTGGAAGCTGGGTCGCGGTTACGATAAGCAAATCACACCTAAATACCATGTGGTGGCGTATGACTATGGCGTTAAATTCAATATTTTGCGCATGTTGGCTCAGCGCGGTTGCAAGATAACAGTGTTGCCTGCGCAAGCCACTGCTGCTGAAGCGTTAGCTTTAAATCCAGATGGCATTTTCCTATCGAATGGCCCTGGCGATCCGGAGCCATGCGATTACGCAATTGCCGCATCCAAAGAGTTGATCGAGCGCGGTATTCCGACTTTTGGTATTTGCCTTGGTCATCAAATCATGGCGTTAGCGTCAGGTGCCAAGACTATGAAGATGAAGTTCGGTCACCACGGTGCTAACCATCCTGTGCAAGATTTGGACAGCAAGCAAGTGCACATTACTTCGCAAAATCACGGTTTTGCCGTCGATGGTGCGACTTTGCCAGCAAATTGCCGCGTGACGCACGTGTCGCTTTTTGATGGTTCTTTGCAGGGTTTTGAGCGTACTGACAAACCAGCGTTTTGCTTCCAGGGCCATCCCGAAGCGTCACCTGGACCGCATGACATCGCGCCTTTATTCGATAAATTTGTAGCGATGATGGAGAAGAATAAAAATGCCTAAGCGTAGCGATCTAAAAAGTATTTTAATCATTGGTGCCGGCCCGATCATTATTGGTCAGGCTTGCGAATTCGACTATTCCGGTGCACAAGCGTGTAAAGCTTTGCGCGAAGAAGGCTATAAAGTTATTTTGGTCAACAGCAATCCTGCGACCATCATGACCGATCCGGAAATGGCTGATGTAACTTACATCGAGCCGATTACCTGGCAAGTCGTAGAGCGCATCATTGCGAAAGAAAAGCCAGATGCCATTTTGCCGACCATGGGCGGCCAGACGGCGTTGAATTGCGCGCTGGACTTGCATCATCACGGCATTTTGACCAAGTACAACGTTGAGCTGATCGGCGCATCGCCAGAAGCGATCGACAAAGCGGAAGACCGTTCAAAATTCAAAGAAGCGATGACCAAGATTGGTCTCGGTTCAGCGCGTTCTGGCGTGGCGCACACCATGGATGAATCGTGGGCAGTGCAGAAGGAATTGGGTTTCCCGGTCATCATTCGCCCTTCGTTCACGATGGGTGGCACTGGCGGCGGGATCGCCTACAACGCTGAAGAATTCGAAACGATTTGCAAGCGCGGTCTGGAAGCTTCGCCAACCAACGAATTGTTGATTGAAGAATCACTGATCGGTTGGAAAGAATACGAGATGGAAGTAGTGCGCGATAAAGCGGACAACTGCATCATCGTCTGCTCTATCGAAAATCTGGACCCGATGGGCGTCCACACTGGCGATTCGATCACGGTCGCGCCAGCGCAAACCTTGACCGATAAAGAATACCAAATCATGCGTAATGCCTCGTTGGCAGTATTGCGCGAAATTGGTGTTGATACCGGTGGTTCCAACGTGCAGTTTTCAGTTAATCCGGAAGATGGCCGCATGATCGTCATTGAAATGAATCCGCGTGTATCGCGTTCATCGGCTTTGGCATCGAAAGCGACTGGTTTCCCGATTGCGAAGATTGCAGCGAAACTTGCAGTCGGTTTTACGCTCGATGAGTTGCGTAACGAAATTACTGGCGGTGCAACTCCAGCATCGTTTGAGCCTTCTATCGATTACGTTGTTACCAAGATTCCTCGTTTTGCGTTTGAAAAATTCCCTGCCGCGGACGATCATCTGACGACACAAATGAAGTCGGTTGGCGAAGTGATGGCGATTGGCCGCACTTTCCAGGAGTCGTTCCAAAAAGCCTTGCGCGGCCTTGAAGTCGGCGTTGATGGCATGAATGAAAAAACGCAGGATCGCGAAGTCATCGAAGAAGAGCTTGGTGAGCCGGGTCCTGATCGTATCTGGTATGTCGGTGACGCGTTCGCCCAGGGATTCAGCCTGGAAGAAGTGCATCAACTGACTAAGATCGACCCATGGTTTTTGTCACAAATCAAAGAAATTGTCGATACAGAATTGTGGTTGGAAAACGATTTGAAAACGCTGGAAGCGTTGGATAAAGATGTGTTGTTCAAGTTAAAGCAAATGGGTTTTGCTGATCGTCGTTTGGCTAAGTTGTTGAAAACTACCGATACAGCGGTTCGTCAAAAGCGCCATGCCTTGAATATTCGTCCTGTCTATAAACGGGTTGACACTTGCGGCGGTGAATTTGCGACCAACACGGCTTATATGTATTCGACCTACGAGGAAGAGTGCGAGTCGAATCCAACTGACAAAAAGAAAATCATGGTGCTTGGCGGCGGTCCTAACCGGATTGGCCAGGGTATCGAGTTTGATTACTGCTGCGTCCACGCAGCATTGGCGATGCGTGCAGATGGTTACGAAACCATCATGGTTAACTGTAATCCGGAAACCGTCTCCACCGATTACGACACTTCAGATCGTCTGTATTTTGAATCGTTGACGCTGGAAGATGTATTGGAAATCGTCGACAAAGAAAAGCCATATGGCGTGATCGTGCAGTATGGCGGTCAGACACCATTGAAGCTGGCATTAGATTTGGAAGCTAATGGCGTACCTATCGTCGGCACTTCGCCGGACATGATTGATGCGGCGGAAGATCGTGAGCGTTTCCAGAAAATGCTGCACGATTTGAATTTGCGTCAACCGCCAAATCGTACTGCGCGTACTGAGGCAGATGCGCTGCGTTTAGCGCAGGAAATTGGCTATCCATTGGTAGTACGTCCATCGTATGTGTTGGGCGGCCGTGCGATGGAAATCGTGCATGAGCAGCGCGATCTGGAGCGATACATGCGTGAAGCAGTGAAGGTTTCACATGATTCGCCAGTGTTGCTGGATCGTTTCTTGAACGATGCGATTGAAGTCGATGTGGATTGTTTGTCGGACGGCGAGCGCACCTTTATCGGCGGCGTGATGGAGCATATCGAGCAGGCTGGTGTTCACTCTGGTGACTCCGCATGTTCGTTGCCGCCATACTCATTGGGACAGGAAACTATCGATGAGTTGAAGCGTCAAACCGCACTGATGGCGAAAGGCCTGAATGTGGTTGGTTTGATGAACGTACAGTTTGCAATCCAGCAAGTCGACGGTAAGGATGTGGTTTATGTATTGGAAGTGAACCCACGTGCATCGCGTACCGTACCATTCGTTTCCAAAGCGACGGGCTTGCAGTTAGCTAAAATTGCCGCGCGTTGCATGGTGGGCCAATCGTTGGAAAGCCAGGGCATCAAGGAAGAGGTTGTGCCTAAGTATTTCAGCGTGAAAGAAGCCGTATTCCCATTCGTAAAATTCCCTGGCGTGGATACTATTCTTGGGCCGGAAATGAAGTCGACTGGTGAAGTGATGGGTGTTGGCAAAACCTTCGGTGAAGCTTTCGTTAAATCACAATTGGGTGCGAGTATTAAATTGCCAACTTCCGGCAAGGTTTTCCTCAGCGTCAAAGCCAGCGATAAACCGCGTGCGGTAAAAGTTGCCAAGGATTTAGTGGCAATGGGATTCACGATTGCCGCGACAAAAGGCACTGCAGCGGCGATTCAAGCCGCAGGCATTCCAGTTGAAAGCGTCAACAAAGTAGCTGAAGGCCGCCCACACGTCGTTGATATGATTAAAAATAATGAAATTACATTATTGATTAATACCGTCGAAGAAAAGCGCAGCGCCATTGTTGATTCAAGAGCAATTCGTACCTCAGCGTTGCAAGCACGGGCAATTACCTATACGACAATTGCTGGTGCGGAGGCTGCAGTGGAAGGTATGCGTCATTTGAAGGAATTGCACGTCTATGATTTACAAGGCTTGCATAAAACCTTACACTAAGTCTTAAATTTATTGTTCCAGTAGTCAGTCCAGCCGAATTGGTGGAATAGAAATTCACGGATTTTTTCGTCTGGAAAGGCGCGAGGAGGAGTCATAGCTAGCTATGGCGACAACGAGCAACGCAGCCAGACGGGAAAAGACGCAATTTATATCCGCTAATTTGGCTGGACTGACTACTTGACATCCTGACGGAGGTCATGAGCTGTGCCGAAGGTTGGCATGGTTTATGACCTCCGTGATCTTTTTCCATTGTAAGTATGTTCAAAAACTGTTTATGCGTTGTTGTGCCTCCTTGTCGTACAAGTTGTACTGCCTGCGTCGGCACGCCTGGTCTAAACAGCTCGTTGAACATACTTGTTTTTTGAGTGTATTCCTATGAGTTCAGTCCCTCTTACTAAACATGGCGCGCAATTGTTGAAAGACGAATTGCATCTTTTGAAAACAAAAGAACGTTCAGCTGTTGTCGCAGCTATTGCTGAAGCACGTGCACACGGCGACCTTTCGGAAAACGCAGATTATGACGCCGCCAAAGAGCGCCAGGGTTTTGTTGAAGGTCGCATTGCTGATTTGGAAGGCAAGTTGGGTGCGGCATTAATCGTTGATCCTAAAACATTGGATGCCGATGGCCGTGTCGTTTTTGCCTCTACCGTTGACCTGGAAGATTTGGAAAGTGGCGATAAAGTCACTTATCAAATTGTGGGGCTTGATGAAGCGGATATTAAAGACGCAAAAGTATCTGTCACTTCCCCAATCGCACGCGCATTGATTGGCAAAAGCGCTGGTGATGTTGTTGGCGTACAAGCACCATCAGGTATACGTGAATATGAAATTCTGAATGTTCGTTACGTTTAAGTAGCATCTACACTGGAGCATCGATGTTAGTCGTGCGTGCAAGATTGTTAATTGCTACTTTGTGGGTAGGAAGCTTGTGGGCTATCGGTTATCTGGTAGCACCTACCTTGTTCGCAACGTTATCGGACCGTATTTTGGCGGGAACGATTGCGGGAAGCCTGTTTCGGGTTGAGGCGTGGTTGGCAGTTGCATGCGGTGTTTCTTTGTTACTGCTGTTTTGTTACCGGACGGCTGATGATCATGCTCCTTTGCGCAAGACGCTGCTTAAATTAACGTTGGCAATGCTGTTATGCACCGTCATCGGTTATTTTGGTGTTCAACCATTTATGGCTGCCTTGCGCGCAACTGCTGCTGCAACCGGTGGTGTGATGGATGGTGCTGCGAAAACTCAGTTTGGTATTTTGCATGGCGTGGCTAGCGGTATTTATTTAATACAAAGTTTGCTGGGTGTCGCGTTGATATTGAAATTGCGTAAATTGAATTAGCGAATTTAGAACCAATTTAAAAAAATCATGCAGACAATAAAAGCCGTTGTTACTGGTCACACAAAAGGTCTGGGTGCTGCGATTGCAGAAAATTTGTTAGCGAAAAATATCCCAGTCCTTGGTTTATCACGCGCCTCAAATGCTGCATTGGCGGCGCGATTTCCTGATACGTTCCAGCAAGTCTCGCTTGATTTGACAAATACTGTCGCGCTCAATGTATGGCTTTCCAGCGATATTTTGCAGCGTTTTTTTACCGATAGTCAGTCTGTTCTCTTGGTTAACAATGCTGGCATGTTGCAGCCCGTTGGTCCGATAGAGACGCATGATTTTTCAACGATTGCTGCGGCCATTAATCTCAACGTTGCTGCACCGATGATGTTGGCTAGCGCCGTCCTTGCTGCAAGTCAAAACGTCAAAGACAGGCGCGTTATGCATATTTCCAGCGGAGCTGGGCGCAGTGCGACAGCAGGTTGGGGTATTTATGGTGCAACCAAAGCCGCGTTGGATCACTATGCACGAATTGCGGCTACAGATTTATCGCCAGGCGTGCGCATAGCCAGTGTTGCGCCTGGGATTGTTGATACGGATATGCAGAGTGAAATTCGTTCAAGCAGCGTTGAAAAATTCCCATCACTGGAAAAATTTCAAGCCTTCAAGAGGGATGGTGCTTTATCCAGCCCGGATGAATGCGCGCGACGGCTGACAGCTTATTTGTTGAGTGATCAGTTCGGTGAGACCGCTGTGGCGGATATTCGCCAGATAGTCGTCTGAAAACTTTGCAATGTGCCGTTTCAATAAAAATTGAAACGGCTTAATGATCATTACTGACCCAGCGCTGATTTTTTGCTGCTTTTCTGACGTGGTTTTGCGCGTTTAACGTTACCGCCTTGGGTGACGCGCTCATTGCCTTTTACCATGGTCTTGGTAACTGAAGGGCGCTTGGTACCACTTGGGCTTGGTTTGACGATAGTCACTTCACGCATGCCCATACCTTTACCACGGGAGTCATTGCGCGATTTCAGTGTCTCTTTCACGGCTTCTTTTTTTGGACGGTACACCACCAACAATTTGCCAATATGCTGCACCGGTGCGGCACCGAGTTTGTCGCAAATGGTTTCGTAGATAGCAATTCGCGCTTCGCGATCGTCGCCAAACACACGGATTTTGATTAAACCGTGTGAATTTAAGCAACTATCGATTTCTTTCAGCAAGGTTGGTTTCAGACCTTCTTCGCTGATGATAACGACAGGGCTAAGTGCATGGGCTTCGGAGCGTAGTTCGCTGCGTTCTGCGGATGTAAGTTTCAACATGGGGTTCCTATTAAAGGCGATTCCTTAAAAACGGTATTCTACGCGAATGGCAAAGAAGAAATTAAACAAAAACTGGCTACACGACCACATAAATGATCCTTATGTGAAGATGGCACAAAAAGATGGCTATCGCGCGCGCGCTGCTTACAAGCTCAAAGAGATCGATGAAGTTGATAAATTGATCAAACCTGGGCAGATTATTGTCGACCTTGGTTCCACCCCCGGAAGCTGGTCTCAATATGCTCGTAATAAGTTAGCGGGGCAAGAGGGCGGCGGTATTCACGGTCTGATCATCGGCTTGGATATATTGCCGATGGAGCCGATTGCTGACGTGC
This sequence comes from Glaciimonas soli, assembly GCF_009497155.1. Taxonomy (GTDB): domain Bacteria; phylum Pseudomonadota; class Gammaproteobacteria; order Burkholderiales; family Burkholderiaceae_D; genus Glaciimonas; species Glaciimonas soli. The sequence goes on along the minus strand of NZ_WINI01000001.1, from coordinate 710,511 downwards.
ACTTTATTCAGGGCGACTTTCGCGAACAAGAGAGTTTGGAGCGGCTGGAGCGGTTGTTGAACGGACGAAAAGTTGATTTGGTGTTATCGGATATGGCACCAAATCTATCGGGTATTGCGATTGCAGATGCGGCACGCGTTGAGGAAATTATTGAATTAGCTATCGCATTCGCGCAACAACACATGAAACCTTCAGGGGCATTGTTGGCAAAATGTTTCAATGGCACTGGTTATAACGAGGTTTTGCAACATTTTCGACAAGCTTTTGTTACAGTAGGGTCACGTAAGCCCAAGGCCAGCCGAGATAAATCTTCTGAGATATTTTTATTAGGCCGCACCTTGAAAAATCCACAATAAGCCCCCATTGTTTTTTGAGCGACTTTGCATTTTGTAACATTTTGTCCTTGATTTTCATGGAGATAGCCGCACATGCAAACTAGCAAGCTTGCGCTATTCCGGGTAAAATCAAAGACGTACTACTCGTACCACTTATCAATGTGTTAAGTGCAGCACCACCGTAAATCGACGCCCACGCGTTCAAGGAGTTCTAGTGAACAATATGTTTCCCAAAGCCGCCATCTGGGTGGTCATCGCCATGGTGCTATTCATGGTTTTCAAGCAATTTGATACCAAAGGCATGTCCAGTGGCGTGGCACCGATAGCGTATTCTGATTTCATTGCAGATGTGAAGGCTGGGCGTATTACCGATGCAGTGATTGAAGATCGGAATATCACAGCGACTACGTCTGATGGGAAGAAAGTTAAAACCTCTGCTACATTCCTGGATCGTGGTCTGGTTGGTGATTTGCTCAACAATGGTGTGAAGTTTGACGTCAAACAGCCTGAAGAGCCTTCATTCTTGTCCCAAATATTTATTTCCTGGTTCCCGATGATTTTGCTATTGGGCGTCTGGATTTTCTTTATGCGTCAAATGCAGGGTGGCGGGAAGGGCGGAGCTTTCTCGTTTGGCAAGTCAAAAGCACGGATGCTAGACGAAACCACGAACACCGTAACCTTTGCTGATGTGGCCGGCTGCGATGAGGCCAAAGAAGAAGTCACTGAGATCGTTGACTTCCTGCGCGATCCAACTAAATTCCAAAAATTGGGTGGACGCATTCCGCGCGGCGTATTGATGGTAGGTCCTCCAGGAACAGGTAAAACTTTGTTGGCGCGAGCAATTGCGGGCGAAGCGAAAGTACCTTTTTTCACAATTTCCGGTTCGGATTTCGTTGAAATGTTTGTCGGTGTCGGCGCATCACGTGTGCGTGACATGTTCGAAAATGCTAAAAAGCATTCTCCTTGTATCATTTTCATTGACGAAATTGATGCTGTTGGTCGTCATCGCGGTGCCGGCATGGGCGGCGGTAACGATGAGCGCGAACAAACATTGAACCAGATGCTGGTTGAGATGGATGGTTTTGAAGCCAATTCCGGTGTAATCGTTGTTGCTGCAACAAACCGCGCCGATGTGTTGGATAAGGCGTTGTTGCGTCCAGGTCGTTTCGACCGTCAGGTAACCGTTGGCTTGCCGGATATCCGTGGTCGTGAGCAAATTTTGAATGTTCACATGCGTAAAGTACCGATCGCACCAGATGTCAGAGCGGATATTTTGGCACGTGGTACACCGGGCTTCTCTGGCGCCGATCTGGCTAATTTGGTCAACGAATCGGCATTGTTTGCCGCTCGTCGCAGCAAACGTGTCGTTGAGATGCAAGATTTCGAAGATGCCAAAGACAAGATTTACATGGGGCCAGAACGTAAATCCATGGTGATGCGTGAGGATGAGCGCCGTAATACTGCGTACCATGAGTCAGGTCATGCAGTCGTTGCGAAATTACTCCCTAAAGCGGATCCAGTGCACAAAGTGACTATCATGCCGCGCGGTTTTGCCCTTGGTTTGACATGGCAGTTGCCTGAGCACGATCAGATTAGCGGCTACAAAGACAAAATGCTGGAAGAAATTTCCATCTTGTTTGGTGGTCGTATTGCCGAAGAAATTTTTGTCGGACAAATGTCGACTGGCGCTTCCAACGATTTTTCACGTGCAACTAAGTTAGCTCGTTCTATGGTGACGCGTTTTGGTATGTCTGATACGTTGGGCGTGATGGTGTACGAAGATGAAGAGCAACCGGGTTATTTTGGCGGCTCTTCCAAAACTATTTCGGAAGTCACGCAACAAAAAGTCGACGCTGAAATCCGGAATATTTTGGATACGCAATACGCTTTAGCACGTAAATTATTGGAAGAAAATCGCGACAAGGTCGAAATGATGACCAAGGCTTTGCTGGATTGGGAAACGATTGATGCGGACCAAATCAACGACATCATGAGTGGCTTGGAACCTCGTTTGCCAAAATATGGCGTACCAGAAAAAAGAGCTACATCAGATAATCCGCCAGGTGGTGGTGTGACACCAAATGCGACGGCTCCGGCCTGATTAAGTATTATATTTAGTCATTAAAAAAGTGGCTGCATCTGCATGACGGTTAGCTTTATATAAAAAGGGTGGGGAGTAATTCCCACCCTTTTTGCTTTCAGAATCTACTACTTGGCATACGCAAAATTTCCCTTGTTCCGTGATTCGATCTAGCTGCACTAAAGTGCTATTTTCGTTTTAACGCAATGCCGGACCAATTTTGCGTAAGCCTCATATAAACGTAAAAAATAAAATGCAACAATATCTGCAATGCGGGCGCTATCGCTTGCCCGTGAATACACCAGCCGCACGGCCACTAGTGATGGGAATCCTTAACATCACACCTGATTCTTTTTCAGATGGTGGGCGCTCGTACGGATTGGAATTCGCCTTATCCCACGCTGAACAAATGATTGCTGACGGTGTTGATATCATCGACATCGGCGGCGAATCCAGTCGTCCCGGCAGTCCGGCGGTATCGCTGCAAGAAGAGCTCGATCGCGTGATGCCCGTTATCTACGCCTTGCGCGATTGCGGCAAACCATTGTCAATCGACACTTATAAGACTATGGTGATGCGGGAAGCCTTGGCTGCCGGTGCGGATATGATTAATGACATTAACGGCTTTTGTGCGGAAGGTGCGTTAGATGTTATTAAAGATAGCGACTGCGGCTTATGCGTGATGCATATGCAAGGACAGCCGCAGACTATGCAGGAACGACCTGAATATCAGGATGTCGTGGCTCAGGTAGAGCAATTTTTAGCGGCGCGGATAGAGGTAATGACGCAAGCGGGAGTGGCGCGTGAGCGGATATGTATTGATCCCGGCTTTGGTTTCGGTAAGACTTTGTATCATAATGTAGGCTTGTTGAAAAATATCGCTACGCTGCAGCAGAGTTTGGATTTGCCTTTGCTGGCAGGTATGTCACGTAAAACCATGATTGGCGAAATGACCGGAAAACCACTGGAAAAGCGTTTGGCTGGCAGTATTGCCGCGGCGTTGGTAGCGGTGGCGCAAGGTGCCAAAATTGTGCGCGTGCATGATGTTGCTGAAACGGTAGATGCACTTACGATTTGGCAAGCAGGGCAGAAAAATTAAGAGTACAGGAAGTACTTCAGGAATCGATTTAGGAATAATAATGACAAGAAAATATTTTGGTACCGATGGTATTCGTGGTCGTGTTGGCGTTGCACCGATCACCCCGGATTTTGTAATGAAATTAGGTTATGCCGCCGGTAAAGTTTTGGCGACAACGGGCGCGGCGTCAGTTGCTAAACCGACCGTTCTGATCGGTAAGGACACGCGCGTTTCAGGCTACATGTTAGAGGCTGCTTTAGAGGCAGGATTTGCGGCCGCAGGTGTAGATGTGATGCTGGCAGGGCCGATGCCAACACCAGGGATCGCTTACCTGACCCGCGCGTTGCGTTTATCTGCTGGTGTCGTTATTTCCGCATCTCATAATCCATTCGATGATAACGGCATCAAGTTCTTTTCTGCAGATGGCAATAAATTGCCAGATAACGTTGAAATCGCGATCGAAGAGGCGTTGGAGCAACCGATGATATGTGTTACGTCGGACAAGCTGGGTAAGGCCAGGAGGCTTGATGATGCTGCAGGTCGTTACATCGAATTTTGCAAAAGTACCTTCCCAAATGATCTCGATTTACGGGGTTTAAGCATCGTCGTCGATAGTGCGCACGGTGCGGCGTATCACATCGCAACGCATGTATTTCATGAATTGGGTGCTGAAGTAATTGCCATTGGAAATCAACCGAATGGATTCAATATCAATGCGGGCTTTGGCGCTACGGCACCCGATGCATTGGCAATTGCCGTACGCGCTAATCGCGCCGATATCGGCATTGCGCTGGACGGTGATGCCGATCGTTTGATCATGGTTGATGCGACTGGACGTATCTACAATGGTGATGAGCTGCTCTATGTGATGGTCAAGGACAGACTGAAACATGCCGGCTTAAAAGGTGCGGTTGGCACCTTGATGACGAATATGGCGTTGGAAGTCGCTTTCAAAAAAATGGGCGTACCATTTTCGCGGGCCAAGGTTGGTGATCGATACGTGCTTGAGCAACTTAAAGAGCGTGGCTGGCTGTTAGGCGGCGAAGGTTCCGGGCATTTACTTTGTTTGGATAAGCACACAACGGGCGATGGTATCGTCTCGGCGTTGCAAGTATTATCAGCACTCAAACGCAACGGGCAAACACTGGAACAGATGACGGCGGATATCAGCATGTATCCACAAACCTTGATCAACCTTAAAGTCACTCCGGGTTTTGACTGGCAAAAACAAGCCGAGGTTGTTGCTGAAAAAGCGGCGGTCGAAGCCGAGTTGGGCGAGAATGGCCGAGTATTAATCCGAGCCTCCGGGACCGAGCCATTGATTCGCGTGATGGTTGAGGCCAAGACCGCGGAGCTTGCCGCCACGATGGCCCGTCGTATCGCTGATAAAGTACGCGTTTAATTTTAATAAAATCGTTTTATACAATCGATGTCAAAACATCAAACACACATTTTAGTCGTAGAAGATGAGCCGGGAATCGCGGCGCTTTTGCGCTTTACTCTCGATGACGCTGGTTTTTCTTGCGACATTGTGAGCAACGCAAACGATGCACGGGTAGCGACTGCTGCCAGATTGCCGCAACTCATCTTGTTGGATTGGATGCTTCCTGATTCGTCAGGGCTAATATTGCTGCAAGAGTGGCGAGGCCATCCTCGCAGTGCCGCTTTGCCAGTCATTATGCTGACAGCCAAAGGTATGGACGAAGATAAAGTGCGTGGCTTGAATGAAGGGGCGGATGACTACATTACCAAGCCATTCTCCCCTAAAGAACTGGTGGCGCGAATACAGGCAGTGTTGCGCCGTAAAACGCCGGAACTTGGCCATAGTACATTGAAATATGGTGCGATCAATATAGATACGGATCGTTATCAAGTGACAGTTGAAAATCAAGTTATTGAGCTTGACCAGGCAGAATTTAAATTATTACGTTTTTTAACGGCGCACCCTGAGCGTATTTTTTCTCGCGCCCAGTTACTCGATAAAGTATGGGGCGACCATACTTTTATTGAAGAGCGGACTGTCGATGTGCATATCATGCGCTTACGCAAATCATTGGGTTCTGCGGCTGACTATATCAAAACGATACGCGGTGTCGGTTATAAAATAACAACAGAGGTTTGATGCTTCAAACAGGCGCTATTTGTTGAATATTTTTTTGCGACAAAAAGACGATATTCTCAAATGTTATTTCCCATTTGCATGAACCATGCATCCATATATTTCTATCAAAATTGTTCTATTAACTAATCTAATCGGAAGCGCGATCCAGTATCAAATTGTTGAAATACGTTGACAAAAGGGATCCCTCCGACTATAATTTTTGTCTTCGGAGTGTAGCGCAGCCCGGTAGCGCACCTGGTTTGGGACCAGGGGGTCCAAGGTTCGAATCCTTGTACTCCGACCAAAATTTAAAAGCGGGCTGTCTTTGGCAGTTCGCTTTTTTCATATCTGCATTCCGGCTGTAGCTCAACTGGATAGAGCATTCGGCTTCTACCCGAAATGTTGGGGGTTCGATTCCCTCCGGCCGGACCAATTTTTTACTTTTAAATCAATTATTTAAGCCTCCATTTCAAGTTTTGGGGTATTTCCCCCTGATCTTCGCCTTTATCTTGTCTAATTCTGTGGCGTTATTTTTGCCATTAATACGCGCGGCATAATCCATAAAAAACACATCAACTCCATGGCCAGGTTGCCCGGCTATATATGCTGGGTTTGCTCCGGACATTAATCCAGTTGTTGCATAAGTGCTACGCATGCAATATGGGCGGCAATACCCATACTTAACAATTTTAATATTGGCTTCCAGTGACACCTTCTTGCATTCTGGTCGTCAGGCCACGGTTCGTTGTTGACGGGATCGTGGAATACTCTTCCGCTGATGTGCAAGAATGTCCATTTTTTCTGACGCTTTAGAGCCGATCATACTGGAGTGTTGACACATTACAGTCCTGTTCTTTTAGCACCTCGTGGAGAAAGCGCTCGATAGCCATCACGAGTGCGAGTGGTGTTTCGTTCATCGGATAGTGGCCTGCATTTTCCAAGACCTCGACGGTGGCGAGCGGATATCGTCGAAGGTAAGTTTCGGTCATCAGTTTCATGTTGAACGTCGGATCATGCGCGCCGACGAGTATCTTCACCGGATGGCGCCCCTCGATTTCATCGCTAAAGTCTGTATCGGCCCAGGCGCGCAAGTAAGCGGCAAACGCCTTCTTTGATGAATGCGCAGCCGAATAGGTGGCTTGTCGAGATAGCGACCATGCCGCAGCTTTCATTGAATGCGCCGTTGCCCGCAGATCCGCGTCTTGCACGAGTATGTCGGCATATATTCGTAGCGCCGTCGATCACAATCAGTCTAGACATTGTTGCCGCCGAAGCGGGGATGAGTCGGAGGACTTTCACGCGCTTGTTTAGAGCGCAGTCTGGCGTAAGTTTTGGAGAGTGGCGACAGCAGGTCTGTCAACTGGCGGCAATCGAACGCCTGAGCCTGGGACAGCCGGTAACGCGGGTAGCGCTTGATCTAGGCTATGCGAGCCCGAGCGCATTCGCGGCCGCATTCCGCCGTGTGTTGGGCGCAACACCGAGTCAGTACTTGGACAGCTAGCGCCTAAATGGCGAAAGTCGAATCACGTCCAGCTTTTCAATCGCATGAATACCTGTTGAATGAAACCAGACGCGGTCCGCCATGACGAGAGCAACCATCCAGGCGGCTCCCATGATTATCCAGTCAGCGCGTCCGCTTTTCCACCAATTTAGCGAATGCCTTTTTGATACCCAGAGCCACGGTACTCCTAGCGGGTTCGGCCAGTCGGCGAGCAGATGCATGATGCCGCCCGCAGCGAATCCAAAGGGCAGCGCCATCACGGGGGAGTGGCGCAATTTATAGTAGGAAGTGACCAAGAGCGCTATCCACGCAATACCCCAATGCGTAACGGTTCGATGGGAAATCCAGGAGTGCCGTCCACGGCCACTCGACCACCATGAAAGTTCTAACCAATCCGGTGCACCACCGCCGGCGTATCCCATCAGAAAAGCGAGGATGCTCCAAACATGAAGAGGCCCCGAGGCGGAAGCTTGTGAGACGATTGCCGCTGCGATGAGTCCAGCGGCCCAACCGGTAGACTGGTGTGCTTCTTTAGATGCCACAAAATTCCTTGCAAAGTTGATTCCCAAGATGTTCGGGCTCGGCATTATCGGCTATTTCGATGCGGATCGCTGCGATTCGCTAATGGCTGTTATTGGCGATGAGAATTCTGGTCAGGAGACATGTTTGAATATTTTTTCAAACATGATGTCACGGAGAAATGGAGAGTCGCCCGTGGAAGATATATTTTATTTACTGCGACGTTACTATCTGGATTTGTGGTTATCTGGATATATGCTCAAATACGAGGATAGATTGGTTAGCTACTGATGCAAATCGGCCAATTGGAGCCATTCATGTCGGTGACGTTCGTCGCCGGCTTCAGGCTGGTAGTAGACAGCCACGATTTGAATGCTTTAACGTTTCAATTCAGCGGCCCCCGAAGCGATCCGCCGGAATGAGCGGTTAAGTATTGCCAAGAGTCTCGGGAGGAGAGGCCTTCTTCAAGCTGAACAAGCTATTTAAATCAGAAGGGAAGCTCATTCAGCGGTGGCGCTTGCCGGGTATCGCTGCGCTACCTATCCTGCAATTTTCATTTGCGTAAGACTCCCGTCACCCACAAATGGACGAGGGGAATCTTGCTGCGGACTCAGGTGATATTAATTATGCTGCTTGCAAATTATTTTTCTGATTTTTATTTACTTTGAAAACGAGCGTCATGACCAGCGCCGAAATCAAAACCAGTATCAGATAGCTATAGCCGAGATTGGCTTGATTTTCTGCTGGCAGGACAGATACGATACCAGAGCTCATCGTCGATACGATCACATACATAAATCCACCGGTCAATCCGCTAGCGATACCAGCATTTTTGGGGAATCTACCCAAGCAAAAAGCAAAATAGTTATTGAAGATATAGCCGGCGCACGCGTGAATGATAAAAGCAAAGAACAGCAGCGAATAGAGACTCGATACGATGGCCGTGCTGAGTAACATCGCACCCACGAAACATATCTGTAAACTCAGACAGATCATCAATTTTTTGAAAAACGGAAACTTGATCGTGCTTTTCCCAATAAATCCGCCGGTCATCCAGGCGAACCCGGAAATCAAAGCGCCATAGCCAGCAGTGACTGGCGTCAAATGCAGGTGATGTTCTATGATAAACGGGGCGGTCATGTTGTAAACCATCACCATCGAATACGCCAATCCGATCATGGCCATGCCTAATACAAAACTATACGTTTTGAGCATATCGAGATAAGTATTGAAAATATTCTTGAGATTGAAGCTGGAGGGGTTTTTCAAAGTCTCTCCACCGAATATACCTTCCAGAATAGCCAGCACGATTGCCAGCCCGGCGAGCAGGTAGAAATTTGATTCCCAGCCGAAACTCGTCTGTAAATAGCCGCCAATAAAAGGCGCAATGATTGGACCTGAAGACCATATGATAGAAAACAGACTCAGGTAATGCTTGAGCTTATCACCGCTAAATAAATCAACAAAATAGGCTCGTTTGCTAACCACAATCGTCCCTACTGTTATCCCGTGTATTACGCGCATGACGTAGATCAGGTAGATGTTTTGTGTGTTGGCGATGATGATACTGGCTGCGGCAAAAATAACTAAAGAGATCAAACAGGCTTTGTAGCGACCGAAGCTATCGAGCACACTACCGATAAACAACTGAGATGCGCCATAACTGATTAAGAACAGCGTCAAAGTAAATTGCACCTGTAAGCTGCTTGCGTTTATGGCCGACGTCATACTGGGAAGTGATGGGATATAAATGTCGGTGGCAAATCCTGATAGCGGCATTAACGCAAATGCCAGCAGCGTGGCGATTCCTTTATTCGATTCTTTTATCATGATGCAAAATTTCTGTATGGATTTGAGCAGATTGGTTAGCACGAACGTGATCTGCGAGGAAATGTGTAGCGCGGTCAGTTGCCTCTTGATAAGATTGATCGATCGGGCGTGCGCTGCACCGCAGAAAATTCAGTTGGAGGAGCATAGCAAACTTCTAAGAATGGTGCTGACAGCCCCAGCGTCTGACTTATTGATAGACTCGTAATTCGTTAACTGACCGCAATCGCTGGAAAAGCGGAAGGTAGTACACCTGATCATCACGGTCTGCTTAGGGCCGAACTAGGCCTGTCGTGACAGACTCAAAACGGTCAGATGCAAACATTGATGAGCTCAGCCCAAAGCGGACATCAAGGCCGTCATCGTTGTATGCTACGGCTTGCAGCTCTCAGCATCGCAGGTGTCTCTTTGTTCATGGCGTGAAATGAGACTGTAGAGCCGCACCAGCTATGTTTATCCTGCTCTGCCGTAGCAAATTTGTAGCAGTTGTTTTTGGCAATACTTCAACCAGGGCATAAGATGAGCGCTGAGTTTTTTATTTCAAAAAATTCCAGAGGCATGCTGGAGAAAACTATCCTATGTGTAGTCTTTCTGACGATGTGTCGATACGCTCATACTCAATCTTTTCCCGTCACAGCGGAATATCCACAACCCTGGCCGACCATTAAACGAGATACGTCTGAACACACGCTGCATTCGATGGACGATCACCAAACGCCTGAATCTCCCTTCGCACGCGCAATAGCACGGTCTGCGACAAAGAGTTTTATTGAACTTGGTATCGAAGCATCGACAAAGGCACTTATTGATTGCCAAAAGGAGACATCCAGTACGCTGACAACGTCCTTTGGGTGGGCGGAAAGCCAACAAGCCCACTGCTTTCGGTATTAGTGGCAATCTACCTGTTTATATGGCTTGGTCAGAGCGCCAGCCAAGTGAAGGTGCATCTGAGGCGTTAATAGCGCATCTGGACGCAACTAGTATGTGGCTTTTGCCAAAAGAAATTGACACTATCGGCGTTGCAGAGTTCGAAGAATTGTTCACGGGCGTTAAAATTCAAATGGGCGAGACGTAATTTTTTTCCTTACGAATGTCCGCTGACGAGATACTCGGCTGGCCGCAACGGGGCGAACTAGGCCTGTAGTAACTGACTAAAAATGGCTAGGAGCGGTCGCGTGGATTTATCGTTGGAATCGTTGGTCAGTTACGGCATTTAGCAATGTAAGAGGTATGCAAATTGGCATACCTGTGTTTCTCTATTCATAGATTGATTCACGGTCGCCACTGTCGAAAGCGGACAAAGAGATTTTCCATCAGAGGAGTGAACAAAATGCTCGTTTATATTTTTCGTGGCCCTGGTCGCGTGTTCGGTTTTACGGCAGACGAGACGGGGGAGAACCTGTCTGCGAGATTCGCTCCCTGGGTTCTATTTAAGTCGGTGGAGCTGAACCGAGAAACACCAACTCCGGGCGTTGACTCGGGAGAGTGTCTGGACGACATCGAGAGGTATGGATTCCACATCACCGATGCTCACGTTCGCATTACTGACAAGGTAGTTTGATAACGGGCTTAATCCGTCCACTTTCCATAACGTCGGTCGCGAGCCTCTGCGGTGCTTCGGATACGTTGGACAGTTTTCCGCCAATTGCGGCCGGTCGAGTATCCCCGGTTGACAGGCCGCTTCGGACTAAATTGCGCTCTTTGCGTGATCCGAAATCTGCATGATTAATTAATAGAGTTTCCCCATCCTCTGGGTACTAACCGAGAGGTGGGTCACTCGCTTACTGGAGGAAGCTCACATTAATTTTCATGCCGCACTGTCTCCCGCATGAAATATAGCGGTGAAAGAGAAACTAAGGTGGTGACAATCAGTATCCATGCAGGCACTAGAGGATTGCCGGTGGCATTAACTAACCATACCGTAAAAAGCGGCGCCCCGCCGCCGAAAATGGCAACAGTCAAGCTGTAAGCGAGAGAGAAGCCGGTGCCACGCACTTTAGCGGGAAGACTTTCAGGAATGAACACCAGCTCGGCTGTTCCACTGATTGCATTGAGCAAAAATATAGCGGCTACTACGATAAAGAGAGTGACATATGAAGGCCAGGTGACAATGGACCAGAATCCCGGCAACACGCAAAGAACCAATGCAACGCGACCTATCAAAATAACCGGCTTACGGCCGATCTTGTCAGACAATGTTCCCGCCAACGGTGCCGCAATTATTGAAACGGCTCCACCTACCAGTCCTGTCAACATTGCCACATACATTGGTAAGTGCAAGGTTCTTATTGCATAGGTCGTCATGTAGATACTCATGGTCACCGTGACAGTACCCGAAATACACAACATAAGACAACGAGCAAGGTTCCAGAAATTATTTCCTAGCAGATCGCCAAACAACGCCTTCGAAGAAGTGTGGCGTTCTTCAATATTAAGGGTTTCGGTAAAATTTTTTCGAATGTACATACCAACGGGGAAGATCAGAACGCCAATTAGGAAGGGGACACGCCATCCCCAAGACTCAAAAGCACTCTCGGACAAATAAAGAGAAAGCGTCGATCCCAGTACACTACCGAATGCAAATCCCAAGCTCTGACTCACAATCTGAAAACTTGAATAAAATCCTTTTCTGGCACTTGGGGCAGATTCGATTAGATAAGTCGTCGCAGTTCCGATTTCTCCACCTGCCGAAAATCCTTGAATTAAGCGTGCCAGCACCATCAGCAAAGGTGCCCATATTCCTACCAGATTGTAAGATGGCAGCACGGCAATCATCCCAGTGCCTAAGGCCATTAATAAAAGTGTCAACGTCAGTGTCTTCTTCCGACCAAAACGATCAGCCATAGATCCCAGCACAATGGCTCCAATTGGACGCATCAGATAACTTGCACCGAAAATACTTAATGTAAATAATAATTGTGCCAGTTCGTTCTCCTTAGGGAAAAATACTTTTCCAAGGGTCACGGCGAAGTAACCGTAAACAACGAAATCGAATGTCTCCAGAGCGTTGCCAATCACGATGCCCGTGACCAGTTTGCTCATTGAACCTGATTTTGTAGTCTGCTCGGTGGATCTTGGCAGGATAGAATTAGCTTGTGAAATCATGGATGTGTGCTCCTATAATTTTAATATCGAGGACAGTGCGGCTAATTTAAATATTCATCTAATTAGCGGACAAATATGTTTCGGCTAGTTTTGCCCAGTAGCTGGCTCCCACAGGCAAAATGGCGTCATTGAAATCAAACCAGGGATTGTGAACTACGCAGGGCCCCATTCCAGCCTGTTCCCCCCGATGGGCACCATCACCATTACCGATAAAAAGCATCGCGCCCGGGCATACTTGCAGCATGTAAGAAAAGTCATCGCCAGCCATAGTGGGTTCGATATTTTCGATAACGCCATTCATGCCGAACAGTCGTTTTGCGACGTCAAGGGCAAGACGTGTTTCTGTTTCAGTACAGATTGAAGCTGGATAACCATGGCGTAATTCAAGTATTCCGCGCGCCTGAAACGCCGAAGGTATGTCTTGTGCCATTGCCTTCAAACATTCTTCTATCCGCGCCAGCGCTTTATTTGAATATGTCCGAATCGTGCCCTCAATAATGGCGTCTTGCGGAATCGTACTGGTGTTCCCGCCACTTGCCTGAATTTTTGTAATCGAGACCACGGTCGATTCAGAAGGATCAGTGAAACGCGAGACCAGCGTTTGTATCGCCATCACCAATTGTGCCGCAACAACGATGGGATCAATCGTGAGATGTGGTCGGGCAGCATGACCTCCTTTTCCAGAAATCAGAATACTGAATGTCGACACTGAGGCCGTGATAGCACCAACACGCCCGGCAATCGCAAATTCCGGAATGTTCGGGACATTGTGCATGCCAAAAATTGCGTCACAAGGAAAACGTTCGAATACTCCCTCCTCAATCATCTTTAGTGCGCCGCCGCCGCCTTCTTCGGCCGGTCGAAAAATGAAATGCACTACGCCATCAAACTTGCCGTGTTGTGCCAGATATTGTGCAGCACCGAGCAGCATCGTTGTGTGACCGTCGTGGCCGCACGCATGCATCTTCCCTGGTGCGTTGGATTGATGTTGAAATGTGTTCATTTCTGTAAGAGGCAGTGCATCCATATCGGCCGACAAACCAATCGAACGCTCGCTAGTCCCTCGCTTTAACGTGCCAACTACGCCTGTTTTCGCAATTCCACAGTGCACTTCTAGTCCCCAACTAATCAGCTTGTCAGCAACAATTTTTGACGTACGAAACTCTTCGTAGCCCAACTCTGGATGCGCGTGGATATCTCGCCGGATCGCCGTCAATGCGTCCAGTTCCTTTTGAATCTCTGAAATCATATGTGTCCTGTAGTAAGTGTCTTAAAAAACATAACGCATGCCAATTGACAATGCGGCTTGAAACTGATCGGAGGCTGCGGGTAGAGTGAACAATTCGGCTTGCACGTTCGTGCCGGAAGCTTTAAGTTGTACGTATTGCAAATACAAGTTGGTTCTTGGGGAGAGGAAGTATTCAAGCGAGGATGAAAAGGCGTTCCAATGCACAGAATCCATTTTGTAATATGTCGCGGCTGCTCCAACAATTAAGCGAGGCAGGATCTGATAACTTGCGCCAATGTCATATGCACGCAGTACTGAAGATACGCCGGCGTTCTGCAAATCGGAGGAGGTAAATAATGCGGCCGTGAAAAGATTTCCATTGGAATAGGAAGCGCCAGCCCCAAAAACCGCGAGCTTGTCGTACATCGCATTCTGAGGATATCCAATCAACGAATTTCCCAACACGTTTGTTCCGATACCGAGCCCTTGCTGATAGTTGTGGATGCTTGTATATGAAGTCGCCAGGCTAATTGATTGATGTGCGTATGAAAGGCTAAAACTGCTTGCATTGTTAGTGACGATACTCCCAGGAACTCCACCAAAAGAGTACATCGCTCCAGCCTGTAAACCGTTGTAGTCGGGGGTACGGTATTTGACACTGTTGTTGAGACGTTCACCGCCGAGCCGATCAATATCACCCAAGTGAAACGCATATAAGCCGGCGTTCCCCGAGGCAGGCGCAGAGTAGGGGACCAAGTCGACCATGAAATCATACTGTCTGCCGAAAGTGATCATTCCATAGTCATTACTTTTCAAACCAACATACGCTTGCCGTCCGAATAGCACGCCACCTTGAGATATCGTGCCAGTCCCGACATCGAATCCGTTTTCAAGTACAAATATAGCCTGATTGCCACCGCCCAGGTCTTCTCTTCCACGGAAGCCCAAGCGATTTGGACGATCGCCCCCGCCGCCTTGCAGCAAAACATTTGATTCACCGCCTTGATTATTGACATATACAACGCCCGAATCTACCAGGCCATATACCTCAACTCCTGCGGATTGACTTGGACGCGGACCGCTCAGAAGGTCGAATGTACTTTGAGCATGTGCCGAAGAAACTAATGCAAACAAAAGTGTAAGTAAAGCCGTCCCACGATAGCCACGATTTGTGCTATTTCTCATTTCACGTCTCCATATTATTTATTATTTATAAGTGCATAAACGAATGAATGGACGGTACTGCTTGCGTCACTAAGTCGACACCATCATTCAGATGTTTAATAGCAGAGAAAGGGCACGACGTGCCGCAATCTCAAGCTGAAGAAAGCATATCAACGGCGAGGGGGGATTAATATTGATATATCTTGAAGGGGCGGTAACTTTTGATTACCGCGTAGTTACGGTTACGCCCACTGCAGAGTTTCGATCACTTCTCGTACGATATTCAAAAAAAGTTGTGACGCTGGCGTCTGTTGAACTCCGCGACGCGTCAGAATACTGACCGAGACTTCAAAGAGTGGCTCATCAAGCTCTAGCACATCAATCCGTTCGGCTATTATTGGATGCATGACGTAGGGAAGAGTAAATAGTCCAATCACATTGGACTCCGCCAGTAGTGCCATAGCAAGTATCGGCGAATTGACGGCTATTATTCTTTCGGGTATTGCTATGCCATAATTTGTAAACAAGGCGCCGAATCTCTGCTGACTGACATTCGGTTTTGGGATAAGCCATTCGTAACCAAGCAGCTGACGCAAAGAATTGCATTGCGCCGAAGGATGGCCTTTTTTTACCGCAGCAAATAAAGAGCCTTGTCGCAACAAAATTTGCTCACATTCCGGATCGATTTCGCAGTGCATGTTGGTTACAAAGAAATCAAGTGAGCCGTCTAATAAATGTGCGGAAACATACTCAAGCGGCAACTCGATCAGCTCAATTTCAACCAACGGCATCTTTTCACGGAACAACTGCAAAGCTTTTGGGATGACAGCAAGCGCAATAGACGCCGTGAAACCAATTGATACCTTACCAGTGGCACCACTCTTCAATTGTTGAATCTCATCATTCGCACGACGCATGTCTTCAAGAATCTGTCGCGCACGAGGTAAAAGTGCCTGACCATATTGGGTCAGTTCTATGCCACGAGAACTTCGTACCAAAAGCGGCACCCCAATTTGATTTTCCAGTTCCCGAATTGTCTTGGTAACTGCAGGATGAGAAAGCGCCAAGCTATCGGCGGCGGCCCGGAGGCTTGAATGTTCGGCACAGGCGACAAGGACACGGAGCTGATGAATTTTCATTAAATATACGTCCAAATTTGACCTAGAAGATACTCCACTTTCTTAACGCAAGGTTAGTTCAATTCGGTCGCGTCTTATTGTGGCCTGCCCGGCAAGCATTTTTCACGGTGGTTGCTACAGTCCAATGTTGAACCTCTGCTTTAGAGCGCGTCAACAGTCCCCTCAGGAGCGTTAGCAGACGTACGATAAGTAATTGTGAAAAGCTGCTGTGGGTCGTTTGCTGCTCGTCTAAATCTATAGCGGAGGCAGTAGAGTAAGGTCGACAATTGCTCTAATCGGACAATGAGACAGTGTGATTTAGTCCTCACATTCCAGGGGCTGGTATGCGGATATTTTCCATAATCTTTGCTTTTGTCTTATCTCATTCTTTGGCGTTATTTTTGTTATTGATTCGCGCCGCAAGCGCAAGTTGCTCTGCGATATGCGCTGGGCGTGAATCTGGCATTAATCCAATTGTTGCAGATGTGCTGCGCATGCAATATTGGCGCCAGTACCTTGCCCAGAATAGGCTTAACTGATAGCCCAAAATTCGCGAACAGTTACCGCAGCGAGGCGATCAGGTCAGCGAAGCGCTGGCCTTGGATCGTAATGTGTTGGCGCAGTCGGTCCGCCGTCAATTCGCCGTCGCCGGCGATGATCGCCTGCACTACGCTGTCATGCTCCTGATACGACACGTTGAGGCGATCGCGCACGCGTAGTTGCAGTCGGCGATACGGACGCAAGCGCCGATGTAGCGAACGCGCTTGCATCGTCAGGAAGGCGTTGTGACTGCCTTCGTAAATGGCGTCGTGGAACGCTTCGTTTTTGTAGAAATAGGCATCCGGGTCGTGGGCGTCACGGGCCTCCATGCAGGCCTGATGTGCTGCCAGCAGGCTGAGATGTTCCTCGTTGCTCATCCTGCGCGCGGCCAGACGGCCGCACATTGCTTCGAACTCCGCCATCACTTCAAACATTTCAACCAATTGCTGCGGGCCGATTTCCGCTACGATGGCGCCGCGCCTTGGCCGCGTTTCAACAATACCCATGGAGGCCAATTGAATTAATGCTTCCCGGATTGGTGTGCGGGAAACGCCGAACTGGGCAGCCAGTTCGGTTTCGTCGAGGTGTTGACCCGGGCGTAATTCACCAACTGCGATCATCTCTTCGATTGTTTCGCGCAGAGTCTCTGAGCGATTTTTTGTCGTAAGCATAGTGATAGTCGCTATTCCGAAAATTGTGTATTCAAGACTGGATTGTAATGTCTATTTATTCGTTGACATGAAAATGTTTTATGGGATACTGTGTATACAAGGCAACATTAAAAAAATACATAACATCTATATTCAGCATAAAAGAATAGTAAGAGCGCATCTCACGATTTTGGTGAAATGCGTTCACAGCGAATGAAATATAGTTAGAGCCTGTTAGTAATTAATTTGCGAGTGCGAGTGCATTTTCCAAATTAATTACCAACAGGCCCTAACACTGTACCGGTTGTTTTTCAATCACAGGAGTGGGGATATGTCTTTAGTCAGCAGAAGATCGGTGCTGGGCGCGCTTGCGACCACACCGTTCTGGTCAATGTCGTCAGTATGGGCGCAATCCAGCGCTTTGAAAATCTCCCACCAATTTCCCGGCGGCACCATCAGCGAAGGCGACTTTCGCGATCGACTGGTTCGCATTTTTGCAGCGGAAGTCGGCAAGCGCACCAAAGGTAGTTTGAAGTTCGATATTTATCCCGGATCTTCATTAATGAAGACCAATTCTCAGTTCTCGGCACTGCGTAAAGGGGCGTTGGATTTCTCGCTGGTGCCACTTAACTATGCTGGTGGCGAAGTGCCAGAAGTCAGCATTGGTCTAATGCCTGGTCTGGTGACTTCATATGAGCAAGGCGCGGCTTGGAAAAATGCTGAGGTCGGCAAGGAACTGTCGAGAATTCTGCTGGAGAAGGGGGTCATCATCGTCAGCTGGATCTGGCAGGCCGGTGGAGTTGCTTCTCGCGGCAAGCCGATTGTCGATCCGTCTGATGTCAAGGGACTGAAAGTCCGTGGCGGTTCGCGCGAAATGGATTTGATCTTGAAGGAAGCCGGCGCCGCAGTAGTGACGATGCCTTCGGATGATATCTACGCGGCGATGCAGACTGGCGCGATGGATGCTGCAATGACTTCGTCGACGTCGCTGATTTCCTTCCGTCTGGATGAAGTATCCAAGAGTCTGACCACTGGCCGCGACAAGGCTTATTGGTACATGCTGGAGCCTTTGATGATTTCCAAGGCGACCTATGACCGTCTGACCAAGGAGCAACAGGCGGCGGTAATGGCGGTCGGTGCCGACATGGAAAAATTTGCACTGAATTCAGCGCGGCTAGATGATTCCGCCGTGGCTGCGTTCTATCAAAAGGCCGGTGCCAAGGTGGTCGACATGAATGCTGCAACGGTCAAGAAGTGGCAGGACATTGCACGCAACACTGCGTGGAAAGACTATGCATCAAAAAATGATAACTGCGCCAAGTTGCTGAAGCTGGCAGAGAAACTTCTATGAGTCATGCCATCGACGGGCAGCCTGGCGTCGGGGCAACTTTGCCTGCTCTGCCGGATAATCCGGCAGTGGCAGTTTTGTCCCGCGTGCTTGACTGTTTCAACAAGCTGGCTCTGTATCTGTCGATGGCGGCGCTGATATTGACTGCGCTGATTATGACCTATTGCGTGGTGGTGCGTTATTTTTTTCATGTACCCACTGACTGGCAGGATGACATCACGGTCTTCATGTTGGTTGGCGTGATTTTCTTGTGCTCGGGATATACGCAATCCTATCGCGGGAATATCGGCATCGAAGCCTTGGCTTCGATTCTTCCTGCTTCCGTAAATGCCGCGCGCTTATTGCTGGTTGATGTGGTGTCGTTTTTGTTCTGCGGATTTTTCTCGTGGAAATCGTGGACTCTGTTCTACGAAGCATGGTCGGAAGGCCAGACAACCTCGTCAACTTTTGCACCACCGTTGTGGATTCCTTATTCATTGATGGCACTCGGCATGACCGTGCTGACCTTGCAGATTCTGGTGCAGATTTTGACGCGCTTGACTGACCGCCGTAAGCCTGCAAACAAATAAACTGTTTCGGAATAGTATGAGTATTTATAAAAAATTTAACGCATATCGAAGTGCGGTGACGGGGCTGTCCGGCACATTGACTGGGCTGTGGCTATGAGCCCGCTTACCCTTGGTGCCTTGTATGGCATAGTCACGATCATTGTGATGTTTTCTGGTATGCCGATTGCGTTTGCGCTTGGCGTGGTGGCTACCAGCTTCATGTATTTTTTCATGCCGAATTCCTCTCTTGATACGGTTACTCAGAACGTCTATGAGGAAATCGCTTCGGTTACCTTACTGTCGATTCCGCTATTCATATTAAAGGGCGCAGCCATCGGTAAATCGCCGGCCGGGCGCGACCTTTACGCAGCGATCCATGCCTGGTTAAACAAGATACCTGGTGGACTGGGGATTGCGAACGTGTTTGCCTGTGCCTTGTTCGCAGCGATGGCAGGCTCTTCGCCAGCCACCTGCTCGGCAATTGGCTCTGCCGGTATTCCGGAAATGCGTCGGCGTGGTTATTCACCCGGTTTTGCCGCTGGCATCATCGCCGCTGGCGGTACGCTGGGTATTTTGCTGCCGCCGTCGATCACGATGATCTTGTATGCCGTGGCATCGGAGCAATCGTTAGGTCGGCTGTTTCTGGCTGGAGTCGGGCCAGGGGTGCTGCTGGTGATTCTGTTTGCCGGCTACGCGGTGTACCGCGCACGTAAGGAATACCGAATCGCGCATGAAATCTACCAACAGGGCGGAGTAAAGTCGGCCTATCTGGATGACGAGCATTTTACCTTCGCGCAGAAAGTCGAGATGTTGCCGCGCGTGTTGCCGTTTTTGATTTTGCTGATCGGCGTGATGATTGCGTTGTACGGCGGTTTTGCTACGCCTGCCGAGACGGCCGGGCTTGGTGCCTTGCTGGCGATCGTACTGATCGCCGTGGTGTATCGGATGTGGCGGCCGCGCGACTTGATGCCGTATCTGAATTCGACTATCAAGGAATCCTGCATGCTGCTGCTGATCATCGGCATGTCGCTGCTGTATTCGTATGTGATGAGTTACCTGCATATCAGCCAGTCGGCGGCAGAGTGGGTGGTGGGACTGCATCTGTCGAAATGGCTGCTGCTGACGGTGATCTTGCTGATGGTGATCGTGCTTGGGTTCTTCCTGCCACCGGTGTCGATCATCCTGATGACGGCACCAATCATCTTGCCGCCACTGCGTGAAGCCGGCTTTGACCTGATCTGGTTTGGGGTGGTGATGTCGGTCGTAATGGAGATGGGATTGATTCATCCGCCAGTGGGTTTGAATCTGTTTGTGATCAAGAACATTGCGCCGGATATTCCTCTGTCGGATGTGATCAAGGGCACATTGCCGTTTCTGTTGTTGATGGTCTTTGCAATCATATTGTTGTGTATATTTCCCGGCATCGTAACCGGGCTGCCGGATTTGTTGATGGGAGCACGCTGATATGAGTATTTCCGGTAACGGGCGGCGTTGGGATGTACGTAATAAGAATCGCGAACAGCGGCTGCAGCGTGCCGCCACTGTGCTGGGCGATGCCTGCCATGGCAAGTTGGTGGAAACGGGGCGAATCCAGGACCTGTTGCATAGCGTGCTGGAATCCGGCGATCGGGTTTGTCTGGAAGGGAACAATCAGAAGCAGGCCGATTTTCTGGCCAAAGCGCTAACCAAACTTGATCCGGAGCGCATCAACGGTTTGCATATGTTGCTGTCGGTGCTGGCTATGCCGGAACATCTGGATATTTTTGAGAACGGTATTGCCTCGCGCCTGGACTTTTCTTTTTCCGGGCCGCAGGCGGTGAGGCTGGCGCGCCTGGTGGCCGCCGGTAAACTGAACATCGGTGCGATTCATACCTACCTTGAATTGTTCGGTCGCTACTTTGTCGACCTGACGCCCCGTGTCGCGTTGGTGGCGGCACAAGCTGCGGATCGTCATGGGAATTTGTACACCGGGCCGAATACCGAGGACACTCCAGCCATCGTCGAGGCGACGGCTTTCAGCGGCGGCATCGTGATCGCTCAGGTCAACGAGATCGTTGATGTGCTGCCGCGGGTTGATATCCCGGCCGACTGGGTTAGTTTTGTGGTGCCAGCACCGACGCCGCACTATATCGAACCACTATTTACACGCGATCCGGCACAGATTTCGGACATTCAGATTCTGATGGCGATGATGGCGATCAAAGGTATCTACGCCGAATACGAGGTGCAGCGACTCAATCACGGTATCGGTTTTGATACTGCCGCGATCGAGTTGATCCTGCCGACCTATGCCGCGTCGCTCGGTCTGAAAGGGAAGATCTGCAAGCACTGGGCGCTCAATCCGCATCCGGCATTGATACCCGCAATTGAGGCCGGCTTTGTCGAGTCGATCCACTCCTTCGGCTCCGAACTTGGCATGGAAGAGTACATTCGCGCCCGTTCCGACGTGTTCTTTGTCGGCCCTGACGGTTCAATGCGTAGCAATCGTGCGTTCAGCCAGATGGCCGGTCATTACGCCTGTGACATGTTCATCGGTTCGACCCTACAGATCGATTTGCAGGGAAATTCGTCGACCGCTACAGCAGGTCGCATCGCTGGCTTCGGCGGTGCACCTAACATGGGCGCCGATGCCCGTGGTCGGCGCCACGCCAGTCCGGCCTGGTTGAAAGCCGGACGCGAGGCGCGTGACGGAAAAAATTTGATGCCGCGTGGGCAAAAGCTAGTGGTACAGATTGTCGAGACTTTCCGCGAGCATATGCAACCGGCGTTTGTCGAGCGCCTTGATGCCTGGGAACTGGCCGAGCAAGCCGACATGGCGATTCCACCAGTCATGATTTATGGCGAAGACGTCAGCCACATCCTGACGGAAGAGGGGCTGGCCAACCTGTTGTTGTGTCGCACCGACGAAGAGCGGGAGCAGGCAGTGCGCGGCGTTGCCGGTTTTACCCAGATCGGCCTCGGGCGCGATAAGCGCATGGTGGAGAACCTGCGCGACCGCGGCATCATCCAGCGGCCGGAAGATCTCGGTATCGACAAGCGATTGGCGACACGCGATCTGCTGGCAGCAAAAAACATGAAAGACCTGGTGCGCGCTTCGGGTGGTTTGTACGATCCGCCAAAGCGCTTCAGGAACTGGTAAAGGCATGCAATGGAAACCTTGAATTTTCGTTTTGAACACGGCCAGCGCCGCTTGCCAGTCGTACCGCAACTATCGGGCGTGGTCAGCTCCGGCAATCTGGAAGTCCTGGTTGAGTCGGCAGCTTTGAATGGCGCCTGCATGATTGAAATCAGGACTGCGGCGCGCGGTTTTGCGCCGATCTGGGAGGCAGTGTTGGGCGACTTCCAGCAACGCTGGCAACTGACCGATGTGCGTATCGCGATCAACGACATGGGAGCGACGCCGGCGGTGGTCAGCCTGCGACTCGACCAGGCGCTGCAAGCGATGACCGGGAGCGCGCCATGAGCAGCTATCTGGAAGCGAACGCGCGTGAACGATTGCAAGCCTTGCTGGATAGTGGCAGTTTCATTGAGTTTTTGCCGCCAGCACTGCGCATTGTCAGCCCGCATCTGGGCCAGCTGGACGCACCAGTGTCGTTTGATGATGGGGTGGTGATTGGTCGCGGCCGCCTGCATGGCGAGCATGTATTCGTCGCAGCGCAAGAAGGTGGATTCATGGGCGGAGCCGTGGGTGAGGTACATGGCGCCAAGCTGACCGGCTTGCTGCAATTGGCTCTGACGGAACGCCCCTATGCAGTGCTACTGCTACTGGAAACCGGCGGCGTCCGTCTACATGAAGCTAACGCCGGGCTGATTGCGGTATCCGAGGTGATGCGCGCATTGCTGGAAGTGCGCGCCGCCGGTATTCCAGTGATCGTGCTGGTTGGCGGCTCCAATGGCTGCTTCGGCGGCATGGGCATCACCGCCCGTTGCGCCAATGCCATCGTGATGTCGGAAGAAGGACGGTTGGCGATGTCGGGACCGGAAGTGATTGAAACTGCTAATGGCGTTGAGGAGTTCGACGCGCGCGATCGTGCTCTGGTGTGGCGCACCACTGGTGGCAAGCACCGCTATTTGTTGGGGGATTGCCAGATGTTGGTGGCCGATAATGTCGGCGCTTTCCGGCAGACTGCATTCGAACTGGCGCAGCAATGCCATGCCGATGCCGCCACTATTCCATTGACGCTGGCCGCACTGGAAGCGGAACAAAATTTGCTACAGCAGCGTATCAGCTCCTTCGGACAGGCCGCCGATCCGCTTGAGATATGGACGCAGCTCGGCATCGCTGATGCAGCCGGTTTACCGATGATGGAAGCCGACGCGTTCACTGCGGTTGCCGCCGACGTGCGGATGGGAGCATAAACATGGAATGGAAAAATCTGGCGGCGGCGCTATTCCCCGACGGTCACAATATTGTTGAGCAAGATCAGTTTTTATCCGGTAGTGGACAAGTCGATGGTGAAACCGTGGCAGTCATTGGCACCACCGGTCACGCCGCCATCGGCGTCGAGATCGCATTGTTGCAGGCGCAAGCGGTGTTGGCCACTGTGCGCGAGCATCCGCAACGCGCTATCGTGATCCTGGTCGATACCCAAGGGCAGCGTCTACGCCACCGCGATGAAATGCTCGGCATCAACAGCTACATGGCGCATCTGGCGAAGTGTCTCGACCTGGCGCGTCGCCAGCGGCACAAGATTGTCGGTCTAGTCTATGACCAGGCATTGTCTGGTGGCTTCATCACCAGCGGATTGATGGCCGATTCCTGTTACGCGTTGCCCGAGGCGACCATCCGTGTGATGGGTTTGCCGGCAATGGCAAGGATTACCAAAGTGTCGGAAGAACGGCTGACGGAACTGGCAAAAAGCAATCCGGTGTTTGCTCCTGGGGCAATCAATTATCTGCATATGGGCGGCATCGAGGAAATCTGGCATGACGACCTGGCGCAGCGATTGATACAGGCTTTACGGTCGGCCGATTCGCAAGACAATCGCAGTGCGGCTGGGCTGAAACGCGGCGGTCGCACTATGGCCTTCAAGGTGGCGCAAGCAGTAATCGACGATGCTAGCGCGTCATAGTCTGGTTTGGCTCAGCAGTGTCGGTTGGCAGCGCGCTACGGAGGCCGTGGCACCGGCGCAGCGAGCAGCGCTGGAGCAATGGCACCGCGCTGATTGGCCAGTGGTGTTGCGGCGCCAGGAGCCGGATACGATGGTCGATCAGGTTTGTCTCGGATTACCGTTACCGCCTAATGCTGAAGGTGACAAGATACGGATTCCATTCAAGGTTGAGCTGGGCGCGATTCAACGAATTGAACAGCCGCTGGCGTTGCAGGCCGCACTGACGCATGCGCCGTCCAAGTGGCTGACACCCTTACATGCGTTTGCCGAAAGTTGTCATCGGATCGGCATATTGATGCGGATTTATGGTTCCTGGTCTTGGCAGATACTGACGCAGCAAACCTATTTGACTCCGACATCCGATATCGATTTGCTGTTTGTGCCGAGGAACGCGCACGAATTTTCCTGCGGACTGGCCCTGCTGGCGCAATACGCTGCATGCCTGCCATTGGATGGCGAAGTTATTTTCCCCGACGGTCAGGCAGTGGCCTGGAAGGAGTGCCTGCTGGCTTTACCTAAAGCCAGTCAAAACAAGGTGCTGGTTAAGAGCGAGACCACGGTCAGGCTAGTAACTCTATCGACCTTGATCGACAGTCTCGAAGGTGTGGCTTCGGCATGAGCTCTTGCGATCACTCTGATTTGCGAGGACTCGCATCCGTATCTAACTGGCGCCACCAGGACATGCTGCAGCGGCAGAGCATACGCAACCAGCGTGTGTTTTGTCTCGCAGTCGCGCGATTGGCAGTGCGAAGTTTGTATCGCGAATTGCAGCTTTATCCCAAACCTGGCCTGGTGTCGCCGATTGATTCCGGAAGCCACGCCGACATGACCGCCGTCACATTTATGCGCAGCCTGTTTGCGTTGCGCCATTATTTCATTCGCATTACCGACGCAGGTGTCAATGGCGCTGGATTTGCCACGTTGCGGCAACTCGGAATTGAAGCCGAGCAGACTATGCTGCGCGCCACCGCAGGCGTCAATACGCATCGCGGGGCGATTTTCAGCCTCGGCCTGTTATGCGCGGCGACCGGATACTGCCGCGGCCAAGGTACGCCACTGTCGGCGGCGGCGATCCGTTCCGCGCTGCTGAGGCAATGGGGCGATGCACTGAATGGTCACATGCACGGTGCGACAAGTGCTTCGCACGGCAAGCAGGTGGCTGAGCACTACGCGGTTAGCGGTGCTGCCGAGGAGGCGGCTCTTGGTTTTCCATCGCTATTCGAGCTGGCGCTGCCGCGTTTCCTAAAGACGCTGAACACAGGTCGTGACTACGAATCGGCCGCCATCGATACCTTGTTTACGCTGATGGCGCATATCAACGACACCAATACCTATCATCGGGGTGGTCTGAACGGCGCCAAAAAAGTCAAAGAGCGGGCGCGGCAATTCCTGGAAGCCGGTGGCAGCGCTGCAAATAATTGGCGAGAACATGCAATTAGTTGCCATTTGGAATTTATTCAGGATAAGCTGTCGCCCGGTGGCGCAGCCGACCTACTGGCGGCCACTTTTTTATTGCACGAGCTTAGTTACCTGTGGTGATTCGCAGTGCTTATCCAACTGCTCGCTTGTTGTTGCCTATAAACATAATTATGAACAACGTACTTGAATTAACTTAAGTATTGATAAATATCTTTGGAGAGTAAATGAAAGCGCATCAGAAGTTGTCTTTGGTTGTCGGTATCGGGCTGCTCGGTTTATTCATGGTTGGTAGCGCAAATGCAGAGCCGGGCATAACCAGCAATACGATTGTGATTGGTCAATCGGCAGGTTTTACGGGAACTGCCGGGGATGAGGTTAAGCAGGCTACCGCCGGCGCACAACTATATTTTGACACCGTCAACAAGCAGGGTGGCGTGTTTGGTCGCAAAATCGTACTAGAGTCGATGGATGATGGCTTTGAACCAAAGCGGACTATCGAGAATACACACAAGCTGCTGACTGAAAAAAATGCCTTTGCGTTGTTTTTGTACCGCGGCACACCGACCACCGAATCGATACTATCGACCATCACCGACGCCAAGGTGCCGCTGATAGCGCCGGTAACCGGTGCCACTTCATTGCATGAGCCGCTGCAGCATTATGTGTTTAACGTTCGATCGAGATATCGCCAGGAAGTCATCACCGACATTGAACAGCTCAAAGGCATGGGACTGATGAGGTATTCGGTTCTGGTGTCGAACGACTCATTCGGTAACGATGCGCTGGAAGGGGTGAAACAGGCAATCAAGAAGTTTAATCTTCCAGATCCGGTGATCGCCAGTTATGAGCGTAATACCGTAGCGGTGGAAGCGGCCGTGAAGAAGATTTTTGCCTCTAACCCGCAAGCGGTGCTGCTGATTTGCACTGCCAAGCCATGCGCGGCGTTCATCAAGGAATATCGCTTGGCTGGTGGTAATCAGCAATTGGTTACACTATCAAACGTCAGCTCAAAGGCATTCGTGCAAAGCCTGGGTAAGGATGCCCGCGGTATCGGCATGACCCAAGTGTTCCCGAGCCCGGATAGCCCGGTTACTGCCATCTCTAAAGAATTCATAACGGCGGTAAAAAACCACAGTGAATTATCTGATTCGTATCCTGCGATGGAAGGCTACATTTCTGCCAAAGTTCTGGTCGAAGGATTGCGCCGCACCGGCAATAAGCCTACGCGCGAAGGTCTGGTCAGTGCGCTGGAAAGCATGGGCGGATATGATTTGGGTGGCTTGTCGCTGAAATACGGTCCATCCAGCCACGACGGCTTAAATTTCATCGAGCTGACGGTCATCAGCAAGGGTGGCTACGTAATGCGATAAGATTCAATTAAGCAAAGCGAAAGGGGGAGATCAACAATGATGCCGCGTCTGGCAATTCTGTGCCCGGGGCAAGGCGGCCAGCATTCGGCGATGTTCGACCTGCTGCGCGCCGATCCGCGCACTGCTGCGTTGCCGGATCAATGGTTATCGGAGGCCGATCTCGGACAACCACTGACGCGGATCTTGACTGACGACTCCCTATTGTTTTCCAATCGCCTCGCGCAGCCGCTGATTGTGGCGGCGTCGCTGGCGGCCTGGTCGGCGCTCAAAGATTTTGTGCCGATACCTGAATTGGTGGCTGGTTACAGCATAGGCGAGCTCGCTGCCCATGCCATAGCCGGCGTAGTTGCTCCACAGCCGGCTATCAGGTTAGCGGCGTTGCGTGCTAATCTGATGGATGTCTGTGCGCAGCAATCGCCGCGCCAGGTACTATTTGCCGTCAGCGGTATCGAGGTCTGCGCCGTGGCCACCTTGGTCGCGCCGTTGCAGCTTTATGTGGCGATCGAGATCGATGTCGATAGCTGTATCGTCGGTGGTTATTATCACGATCTCCGCATTATCACCGACGACATTATTCGGCTCGGCGGCCGGATAAACGTGCTGCCGGTAACGGTGGCGTCACACACGCCACTGATGAACGCAGCAGTCGCGCCATTTGCGGAAGAACTGCGAACGCAGTTATGCTGCGATCCGCAGCTGCCCGTACTGTCAGGTTTGTCCGGCGAAATCGTGACAAAAAAGGAGCAAGCCGTATCTGTTTTGTCTAGTCAAATAGCGCAAACGATACATTGGAACGCGTGCATGGATGCCTGCGCCGAACATCGGATTACGGCGGCGCTGGAACTGGGCCCCGGCGCGGCGCTTTCGCGCATGCTGCAGGCACGTCATCCACACATCGCGTGTCGTTCCGTGAGTGAATTTCGGACTTTGCAAGGCGTGCTCAACTGGCTGGAACGTTTATGAGCTTCCAAAGGATTAACATTTCTGCGATGCGATGCGGATCAAACGTTTATTTTTACTGGATAACTATTCGCTTGACGACCAATTGTTAAGTGCTCTCTACTTGCGGCACCGCAAGTCGTTTGTAGCGAAAAAATGCTCCATTTATCGGAGCATTTTTGTTTTATAAATACACTTTCTTTTGTTCGAAAAGATCTAGATCGAGGTCAAGTTTTTCTTAACGCCTTTTCAATTTTTTGATCCGTCTTGTATTGGCTTAAAGCATATACAGCCCAGATTGTTGCTGGAATCCAGCCTACTAATGTGATTTGCAAGATGAGGCAAAAAATGCCGGCAAAAGGCCGGCCTATGGTGAAGAACGTTAGCCAAGGCAAGATAAAAGCAATTAGTAATCTCATATTTAATATCCAGATTTAACGAAGATTTAGGTTGGTAATAAAGAGCCGCACGACTAAGGGCGATTCGCATTTTACTTGGCTTTTTTCATGCCCGGCCAGTTGTGATCCATCTCGCCCAGCTTTCTGATCCATTTCGTTTTGCTGTTGCAGCTGCTTTTTCATGCGCGTAAGTAACGCAACGATGTTGAATATCCCAGCTATTTTTGTTTTGTTCGCAGATCGCATATCGTGCATGTGGGCTGCCATTTTCAATGGTGTGGTAATAGGGGTGATCGTCATCGTAAGCTTGCAGGCCTACACTGCCCGGATTAACCACGAGTCTTTCATTGGAAAGTGCATGAGTGCGTGGTTTATGGGAGTGCCCGCAAATGATTAAACTGTGTTGTATTCCCTCAGCAAAAAACGCAATTCTATTCGCACTCGCGAGGCGACTGCCATGTTCATCTACTTCCTCTAGAAAATAAGTGTGATCGGAGGAGGGCGTTCCGTGGCACATGAAAATATCAGTAGTAATTTCTAATGTCGGCGGTAGTAAGCTTAACCAGGTTTGATGCGTTGAAGTCGTATGATCGAAGGCAAATTGATCGGCGTTTTTTTGTTCGTCGGCAGTTGTTACATGATGGCACCTGGCGAGCAATTGTCGTTCGTGATTACCTGCAATGGTAGGTAAATTCAACGAAATTAATACATCAGCGGTGGCGGCAGGCTCTAAACAACCGGAGAGAATATCGCCAGCATTAACGATTAAATCGACACCTTGTTTTTTGATATCAGCAAGCACAGCCTCCAATGCCCAGATATTGCCGTGTATGTCCGAAAGCACTGCGATTTTCATTTGTATTGTCCAAAATACTTTTGATCGTCGAAAAAAAATAAGCGTGATCCAATTATATTGAATCACGCTTACTCCGTGTATTTAAGGCAAATTTACAAAAAAATTACATAATATTAATGCGGATAATCAGCATAAAAATCAAAGCACATCGCTAGCATGATCTGCCAATCGTGAACGCTCGCCACGTGCCAACGTCACATGACCACTATGCGACCAGCCTTTGAAACGGTCGACCACATAAGTTAATCCGCTTGATCCTTCAGTCAGGTAAGGCGTATCAATCTGCGCGATGTTTCCTAAGCAAATGATTTTGGTTCCAGGGCCAGCACGAGTAACCAGAGTTTTCATTTGTTTCGGCGTCAAGTTTTGTGCTTCGTCGATGATCAAAAATTTATTGACGAAAGTACGGCCGCGCATGAAGTTGAGCGACTTGATCTTGATGCGAGAACGGATCAGATCTTGCGTTGCAGCACGTCCCCATTCACCAGCATCAGAATCGGATTTGTTCAACACTTCCAGATTGTCGTCGAAGGCACCCATCCATGGTCCCATTTTTTCTTCTTCCGTACCTGGCAAGAAGCCGATATCTTCGCCGACCGGTACGGTGACACGGGTGACGATGATTTCGTTATAGGTTTTGGTTTCCAAGACTTGTGCCAATCCTGCTGCCAATGCCAGCAAAGTTTTACCAGTGCCTGCTTGCCCCAGCAAAGTGACAAAGTCACAGTCCGGATTCATTAACAGATTCAAGGCAAAATTTTGCTCGCGATTGCGTGCGGTAACTCCCCATACACTGTTTTTGGTATGGGCATAATCACGCAGCGTTTGTAGTACTGCAGTCTTGCCATTGATTTGCGCTACTTGGCCATAGAATGCAGGTTCACCATTTTTAGGTTCGATGAAAACGAACTGGTTCACCAGTAGTGAAGGCACTAATGGTCCGGTCAGGCGGTAAAACGTATAACCTGTACCAAATTTATTTTCTTGCCAGGATTCGATGCCTTTGCCGTGTTTGACCCAGAAGTCATCCGGTAATTGCTGTATGCCTGAATACAGCAAATCGGTATCTTCCAGCACATGGTCATTGAAATAATCTTCTGCTGGCAAGCCCATTGCGCGGGCCTTGATCCGCATGTTGATGTCTTTGGACACCAGCACCACAGGGCGATCCGGTGTCTCAATTTCGAGCCCGCGAACGACACCTAGAATTTGATTGTCCGCTTTACCGACCGGCAGGCCTTCAGGTAATGCCGCATTTTGCAGTTTGGTCTGGAAGAACAAGCGGCCTTTAGCATCTTTGTTGCCGAGCTTGGACAACAGGATGCCTTGATCGATTTCATGATCTGCAACGTTGCTCACTAATGCATCCAGTGAACGTGATACTTGACGCGCATTGCGCGCCACTTCTGACATTCCTTTTTTATGGTTGTCGAGTTCCTCCAACGTCACCATAGGCAAATAAATATCGTGTTCTTCAAAGCGGAACAGCGATGTTGGGTCGTGCATCAATACATTGGTGTCGAGTACAAATAATTTGGTGACCCCCGATTTGTCAGCAGCACGACTGGTACTGGATTTAGAGCGTGTTTCGGTTGGTTTGCTGGCTTGTTCTGCCGCAGTTTTCGATTTGGACTTGGATGTTTTGTCCGTTTGACGCGCTTCAACTATGCGCGCAACAACGGGCAATGGTGTGGCTTCAACGGGTTTAATTTTATTCCGCGCTTGTGGAGCCGCGCTAATGGATGTAACACGAGCGATGGGTTCGACTGCGGCGATATGGGGTTTAACGGCTTTGCCAGCCTCTGCTTTTGGGTAATCCGCAACGGATAATAGGGCAGCGGGTTTGGTTGGTACTTTTGGTAATGGCATAAAAACCTCGCTTTAGTGGTGACGCTTCAGTGATTAAAAATAGTCCGTTTTGATAATGGCACGAACCAGTCCATCCGTGATCAGTCTAGCGTGAAAATGAAGCGTAAAAAAATAAAAAAGATTTATATCAATTTAATCATTGAAAATCCTCCAACACTGATCAAATTACAAATTGAAAAGTAAAAAGCCGCTTGAGAAGGCCTAAGGCCTTGTTCTCAAACGGCTTTGCTAAGAGTGCGTTATTCAATTCAGGTTGCTATCCAAGGGTTAAGCAAGGAATTTAAGTAAATCAAGTAAATCGTTAAGCAAGTGTTTTCACAAATTCCAGCACATCAGCAACGTGTCCAGGGACTTTCACTCCACGCCATTCTTTCACCAATTTACCATTGCCGTCAATCACAAATGTGCTGCGTTCTATACCGCGCACTTGCTTACCATACATATTTTTCATCTTCATGACATTGAACATGTTGCATAGCGTTTCGTCAGGATCGGAAATTAAATCGAAAGGCATTTCTAGCTTGGCCTTGAAATTCTCATGCGAACGCAAGCTATCACGGCTAATGCCGAACAAATGGGTATTGTGCTGTTGAAATTCTGGATACAAATCGCGAAATTGAATGCCTTCGGTAGTGCAGCCTGGCGTATTGTCTTTAGGGTAAAAGTAGAGCACCAGATTTTTACCTTGATAATTTGATAGGGTAAACGTCTGATCGCCAGTCATTGCAGCGGAAAACTCAGGTACTGTCTTATTAAGTATGGATGGTTGTTCTGCCACTTTATTATCCTGTTCTTGGAAAATGCTGACGCAATTATTCATGTATTGCTAGTGCAGAAAAATGTTAAGTAAGACCAAGCAGCTGCTTGATCACACCTATAGAGCAATCAGTAACTCAGGAACCACAAGTCGAGTTATTGATAGGTTGCATTATCATTTCCCCAGAACGCCCTGGCAATTCAGCCCATGTCAGCGGTAAGGTTGGTAAGGTCTGATTTTTTACCTGTTGGTAGTAATCTTCCATTGATACCAGATCGTAGCCTTGAGCACGCCAACCTTGTAGCAACTGCTCGAATATGGGGGCAAGTTTTTGACCTTCAAGCTCGGCATGCAAGGTAAATACGTGATCCCGTGGCTCGGCGGTCAGCTTCAATATATGCGCAGCGATGTTGGATGCATCTAATTCCGTACCATTGAAGCTGCGGCCAAGTAACTCATCCAAAGTCGGTAACGTGGTTGGCAACTGTATGCACTGCAGGGTTTTGCCATTGACACTTAAACGATGCGGGCCAGCAGCAGGATCGGCCAAATCACCCGCATCTGTCAACATGGCACGGCCATCGGACGAGTAGGCGATGTTGAACGTTTCTAGCTGTTCAAATGCAAAAGGATTCATTTGCCAGCCAGCTGCGCCGTGAGTTCTTGGGGCTACGCCAAAGACATGTTTGAAGCGGTCAAATGCGCGTTGCATGGTGGCTTGCGTCCATGCCGCATCTCGTTGTCTGACGTGATCCTGCCAGACACGATGATCCCAGGTGTGGATGCCGCACTCAAAGCCCGCCGTTTGCACCGCTTGCATGTAACTGGCGCAGGTTTTTCCTATATCGGGCGCCGGCAATAAAACACCGTACATCAAGGTTTTGAGACCGTAATGTTCGACTACAGAAGTGCGGGAAACTTTACTGAAGAAGCCGGGGCGAAACACTTGTTTCAATGCCCAGCCGGTGTGGTCAGGTCCGAGCGAAAATAAAAATGTCGCACGTGCTTGATATTTTGTCAGAAGACGTACCAGATTAGGTACGCCTTCACGTGTGCCGCGATAAGTGTCGGCATCGATTTTAAGAGTTAATAGAGGCAAGTTAGTTTTAATCCATCAATCCACGTGCTTCCGCTACATGGGTACGGTAAGCATCAAAGATATTGCGCAAGGTTTCGCCCATAGTAGTGGTCGGTTTCCAATTGAGTTCATCACAGGTATTGGTGATTTTTGGAACGCGATTTTGCACGTCTTGATAGCCTTTACCGTAATACGCGGTAGAAGTCGTTTCGACGATTTGTACTTTTTTCGCAGAATCAGCATATTCCGGATAAGTCGCAGCCAATTTCAACATCATATCGGCCAAGTCACGGATCGAATAATTATTGACTGGATTACCAATGTTGTAGATTTTGCCGCTTGCGACACCGTCTTTGTTGTCGATGATTTTCATCAGAGCATCAATGCCATCGCCGATGTGTGTGAAGGCGCGCTTTTGTTGACCGCCATCGACTAACGAAATGTTTTCGCCGCGAACAATGTGACCAAAGAATTGTGTCACAACGCGTGAACTACCTTCTTTTGGCGTATGGATAGAATCCAGGCCAGCGCCAATCCAGTTAAACGGACGGAATAAGGTAAAGTTGAGTTTATCTTTTTCTTCCATGCCATAACCCCAGATCACGCGATCCATCAGTTGTTTGGCGCAAGAATAAATCCAGCGTGGTTTGTTGATTGGGCCGCAGATCAATTCGGATTCTTCAGAATCAAATTCTTCGTCGTGACACATGCCATAGACTTCAGATGTCGACGGGAAAACCAAATGTTTGCCATATTTTGCGGCTGAGCGCACGATAGGCAGATTGGCTTCAAAGTCCAGCTCAAATACGCGCAGCGGATTGGTGACGTAAGTCGATGGCGTCGCAATTGCTACCAGCGGCAAAATCACATCACATTTTTTAACATGATATTCGACCCATTCTTTATTGATGGTGATATCACCTTCAAAGAAATGCATGCGTGATTTGTATTCTTCATTTTCTAACAAATCAGTGATGCGATCAGTCATCATGTCCATGCCGTAGACGTGCCAATCGGTGGTTTCCAGAATCCGTTTGGATAAATGATGACCGATGAAACCGTTAACGCCGAGGATGAGGACTTTTTTCATATGTATTCTTCTTGGTAAGTATTGCTAAATATTATTTAATGAATATTATTTACTGTTTTTGCTGGAGAATCGCTTGCAGCATCGCTGCAGAAACAGATTTTCCATCAGATGTAAGTTGGTGAATCAACAGCGCGTGACCGTCGCCGCAAACGCCGAAAATGCAATTATCCACTACTGCTAAGCCGATAGGCAAATTTGATAGCAGATTTAATGTATCACTATTTAGCAAACGCGCATTTTCAATCACGAATGTTTGTTGGTTGATAACAGTCCATGCGCCCGGGTAGGGCGGCGCGACGGCGCGATATAGGTTATATACCTGTTGTGCCGATTGTTGCCAATTGATTTGTCCATCCTCTGGCTTGCGGCCTCCAAAATAACTACCTTGTGAAAGGTCATTGGGAAGTTGTGGCGTTTGCCCAGCCAGCATCGCCGGTAATACGCGCCAAAGCGTCTGTTCTGCCGCCACCACTACTTTGCCAAATACTTCATGCGCAGTATCGTCGGGCAAAATCGGCACTGATGTTTGGGCAACGATGGCACCGGCATCTGGTTTAGCGGCCATTTCATGCAAAGTTGCGCCGGTTTCTGTTTCACCATGCAGTACCGCCCAATTGATAGGTACGCGACCGCGGTATTTAGGCAGTAAGGAACCATGCATGTTGTAAGCGCCATGTTTAGCTAGCGCCAGCAAATTGACCGGCAGCATATGACGGTAATAGAAGCTGAAAATAAAGTCGGGCTGCAGCGTTGCAACTTGCGATAACAATTCGGGTATGCGCGGATCGTTTGGCGCTATCGTCGGAATGCCATGCTCAAGGCAAAGCGCAGCTACCGACTCGAACCAAATCGTTTCTTGCGGATTGTCTTCATGGGTAATCACCAATTTGACATCAACTCCACGCGCCAGCAGGACTTTCAGACAGCGCACACCAACATTGTGATAAGCGAATACGACGGCGGTTTTGATTGTGTCACTCATAACATGATTCTCACGATGCATCTTTATCTTCGGCAGATGACTGCTCTAATGTCGCTTGGACCACATAGCGCGGACGTGCGCGTACTTGCTGATAAATGCGACCAACATATTCGCCGACTAAACCGATTCCAAATAGTAGTACGCCAATCAAGAAAAAATTGATCGCAAACAGTGTGAAAACACCTTGTACCTCTGCACCCACTATAAAGCGACGTATTAACATCCCGATAAATAATGCGGCAGAAGCGAAGGCTAACAAGCCGCCCGCAAGCGAAAAAATCTGTAATGGGACCAAGGAGAAGCCGGTTATCAGATCGAAATTGAGACGGATCAAGCTATAAAATGAATACTTGGATTCGCCTGCAGAGCGCTCTTCATGCTCCACAATAATCTCAGTTGGTTTGCGTGAAAAAGTGTAGGCCAACGCCGGCACGAAGGTATTCACTTCTTTGCATTGATTAATCATATCAACCACATTGCGGCTATAAGCGCGCAACATATTGCCTTGGTCGGTCATCTTGATATGGGTAACTTTTTCGCGCAAAAGATTCATTGCTTTAGAAGCAATAGTGCGCCAGGCAGAATCTTGTCGTTCGCGGCGAATGGAGCCAACGTAATCGTAACCTTCATGCACTTTGGCGATGAGATTGCCGATTTCTTCCGGTGGATTCTGTAAGTCAGCGTCCAGTGTTACGACGATATCCCCACGGCTAGCTTCAAAGCCGGCCAGGATAGCCATGTGTTGGCCAAAATTCCCGCTAAATAACACTACACGCGTAACGTCCGGGCGGAGTCGAAATTGATCCGCAAGAATCGCAGCCGAGGCATCACGGCTGCCATCATTGACGAATACGATTTCATACGTCTTGCCCAATGCATCCAATGCCGGATACAGGCGCGCGAATAATTTGGCGAGACCGGATTCTTCGTTATAAACCGGGATAACAACGCTCAGTTCTGGTTTCATGAGTCTTAGAAAAATATAATTGTTGTTGCGGTTTTAGTGCGCGAGTACCGATTTTACCGCGTCTACAGCACGCTCGACATCGCTGGTGGTCATTACATTAAACATCGGCAATGTAACAATCAAGCGTCCTACTTTTTCTGCAATCGGGAACATGCCTTCTTTGAAGCCGCGTTCACGATACATTTTCAGCAAATGGATAGCGGGATAATGATAACCAATGCCGATGCCGCGTTCTTGCATTTGTTCCATGAATGTGGCGCGGGCAGGGCGACCATCTTTGCGTTCAGGCAGTACCAATTGGAACATATGCCAGTTACTATTTTCAAAATCAGGCACTGGCAATTGCGCGCCATATTTTTGTTCAAAATCACTGCCTAAACAAGCAAAATAATGTTGCGCCAGTTTTTTGCGATGTGCGGTAATGGCTTCTATGTGCGCAAATTGTCCAAGGCCGATGGCGGCTGCTACATCGGTCATGTTAAATTTTCCACCTAAGACATCAACATCCAGCCCATCAAATCCGGTGCGAGTGACACCTTGGAGGCGATATTTTTCTGCTAATCGCGCTTCATCAGCATTGTTCAACACCAGGCAACCGCCTTCGGAGCAGGTGATGTTTTTATTGGCTTGAAAACTAAATGAGCCAAAATCGCCAAAAGCACCAATGCGTTGGTTTTTCCAGGTAGAGCCAATTGCTTGCGCCGCATCTTCGACGATGCGTAAATTATGCTTTTTGGCGATGGCGTATAACCTGTCCATGTCGACCGGTAAGCCAGACAAGTACACCGGAATAATCGCTTTCGTGCGTGGCGTAATCGCTGCCTCTACTTTATCCAGATCGATATTGCGGGTAACCGGATCAATGTCAGCAAATACTGGTGTAGCACCGGTTTCGATGATGACATTGGCGGTGGCGACCCATGAAATGGGTGTGGTGATCACTTCATCGCCAACACCGATGCCGGCTATGCGCAAGGCAATTTCCATCGTGCAGGTGCCGGAGTTAAAAGTACGTACCGGACGACCGCCAAAGTACTCTGATAACTGCTGTTCAAAGGCCTGTACTTTAGGACCGCTGGTAATCCAGCCGGAACGTAATACATCACTTACAGCGGCAATGGTGGCTTCGTCAATGGTAGGTTTGGAAAATGGTAAAAATGGTAGTTGGCTCATGAGATCTTGTCCAAAAAATATCGTAAGTAAAGCGGAGTCTAAAGCGCAATTAGACTCGCCGCATTGAGTGATTAGCTACGCGCCAATAATGCTACACCAACAATAATGATCGCTATCGCGAGCAAACGTTGTAGCGATACCGCTTCACCCAGAAAATACCAGGCGCCGACAGCGCTGATAATGTAGCCCAGCGACAGCATTGGATAAGCAATCGTTACATCTACGCGCGACAGACCAATGATCCAGACGATGAGTGAAATTGCATAACAGGCCAGACCGGCAAGTATCGGCAATTGGCTCACCAGTTTGATGCCAGTGGCAAACCAGTTTTGCGGCGTCAGACTGATAACGCCAACGGCATTGGTTCCGGCTTTCAAAAACAACTGTGCGGCTGCGTTTAAACAAATACCTGTAAAAAGAAAAATAAAAGCGGTGATGTTCATGTGTCCTCAATAAGCTGACGGTGCTGGTGCAGGGGTAGCTTCGTCGGTAGAGGCTGTTCCTGGTGCTTCAGTGGCTTTGTTTGTGTTGGCTGGCACAACAGGCGTGATGTTGTTATTCACCACCACCACACGGCGTGGGTCTTGTGCAATCACTCGCATAGGCACACCTTGCTGTTTTAACTCCGCGTAATTTTCCGGGCGGATGATGGCCATGTCTTTTTTACCGGCAGCCTGATCCTCAGTCCATTTTGTGACGAACCCAGCTATGGTAGGAATCCACAATTGCGGCTCTTGCTTGAGACCGAATTCCAGTTCATCCATATGCTGCACCATGGTCATGGTCCGGCGTAGATAAAATGGCAATGATTGTTCATATTTGCCGACCACGAATAATTGCGTATCCGGTGTCAACTCTGCTTTGATGGCAGGGAGGAGGTCAACACCAGCAGAGTAGCGTCCTTGCGCGTCATGGCCATACATCAGGGCCTGACCACCAATGAAGCCGCTGACAGCAAGGGCAACGATCGCCCATTCTTTTTGACGGCGCGACAACATCAATGCCGCAATTGCGCCAATAGTGGCAATCACTGAGGCTGCAAATACCCAAGGTACATGCGCTTCCATCAATGGTTTTGAAAATGCATCTTTGGCTAGTGTTGGGATTTTCCATGCCAGCGCCATGCCGATTACGCCCGGAATTAAGAGTAACCAGGCAGAAGCATTAATCGCTTTGTTCGATGCTTTGTCCAAGTGGCAAGCGATCAGCAATGCCAGTGATGGAAAAATCGGCAAAATGTATGACGGCAGTTTGGAGTCAGAAATGCTGAAAAAGAAGAAGATGAACAACGTCCAGATCAACAGCATCTTTTTCGGCTGAAAGCCGGAGTCGGCACTGCGTTCATGCGCGCCATTCCACAAACTTTGGACCAATACGCCCAGCCAAGGAATGATGCCCAGCACCAAAAGAGGCACGAAATAATAAGGCGGACCGTAACGGTGATGGATTTTACTAGTGAAGCGTTCGAAGTGTTCGTGGATGAAAAAGAAATAAGGAAATTCCGGATTCTTAAGCGAAATGAGGACAAACCAAGGCGTCGCGATAACAAAGAAAAGTATCAATCCTTTGATCAAGTGCAAACGCTTCCAGATACCCCAGTCGCGCGAAAATAGCGTGTAGAGCACCAGTACAGCGCCCGGTAAGACAATGCCAATCAAGCCTTTTGACAAGACCGCCAGCGCCATCCCAGCCCAGCACAACAGCATGTAATTGCGCTGCTCTGTTTTGGTTGCATCGCTACGCTGTGCCAGCAACAATCCGGCCAGCGAGATCGTCATCATGCCAGACAGGCCCATATCGAGCGTATTGATATGGCCCAGGCCAGCCCAAAAAAAGCTCGAACCAAGTACTAGAGCTGCGAAGAAGCCGACGCGCTCAGAAAATACTTTGCGACCAGTAAATGCAACCAGCACCACGCCCAATAGGCCACATAAGCCCGTCCATAGGCGGGCTTGCCACTCACCCAGACCAAAAACCTCGAATGTGAGTGCATTCATCCACGTTTGCAGTGGCGGTTTCTCAAAATATTTGATACCGTTTAAGCGCAAAGTAATCCAGTCGCCTGTAGCGACCATTTCCCTTGCCATTTCGGCATAACGTCCTTCGTCGGTCGGCACCAGAGTGCGCGCACCCAGCATATAGAACCAGATTATGCAAAATAAGAGAAAAAGCAGCCAGACAAAGGTTTTGGATTTATGCAGTTCACGCATCTTTTGAGTTTTCCTCTGATTGTGTGTTTGAGGCGTCAACATCGCTGTTAACATCGGTGTTAAAAATGAGTGCCAGTGCAACCTTGCGACCTTCTGCCATCAAGATATTGTAAGTGCGACAAGCAGCTTGATTGTCCATGCATTCAACCCCAATACGGCGATCGGTCAGCACGGTGGTGAGCTTAGGGTGGACGAAGCGCTGTTTTAATCCAGTGCCCAATATCACGACGTCGGGATTGGTACTGGCGATGTGCGCGAAATGTTCTGCATGCAAGCGTTCAAAGCCAGGCACAGGCCACGCCACGGGAGCGGTTTCCGGCAGCACCAGCAAACTAAATGTAAAGCGCTGTGCGTTGATTTCCACACCATGATCGTCATAGGCGGTCACAGTTTGGTATTGTTGGGTGGCGGTGTGGTGAAGTTTCATAGGTTCTTCATCTGATTGCGAGCATGCCTGCTTATTGAATGTGTTAATAACAATAGCTTATGACAACAATCAGCGCGGCAGTTTCCGTAAAATGACAAATAAAGTGCTGCATTGTAGCGTTTTCCGCATGCTCAGAAGTGTGTTTACATAAATATCTGAATAGAAATTAAGTGTAGACGAAATTTATTAGCGTTTTGCCTGAGAGATACAAAACTGGGCATACGACGCGCTTGCATGCAACTTGCACGACAATTAGTCGATAATTTGGTTGATAAAGCTCTATGCTTTCGGCAGAATGACTGGTTCTGCCCATTATTTAAGAAACGCCCCTAACAGCTAAGGATTGCATTGTGCGCCCGATTCAGAAATCGAAAAAACTAGATGACGTATGTTATGACATCCGTGGCCCTGTGCTTGAAAAAGCGCGCCAGATGGAAGAAGAGGGTCATAAGATCATCAAGCTGAACATTGGCAATCTGGCTGTGTTCGGTTTCGAGCCGCCGGATGAAATCGTGCAGGATATGATCCGTAACATGGGCAACGCTTCTGGCTATACCGACTCCAAAGGCATGTTTGCGCCACGTAAATCGGTGATGCATTACACCCAGCAAAAGAACATCAAAGGCGTCAAGATTGAGGATATCTACCTCGGTAATGGCGCGTCGGAACTGATCGTAATGAGCATGAATGCCTTGCTCAATACCGGCGATGAAGTATTGGTGCCGTGGCCGGATTATCCGTTGTGGACAGCGGCGGTCAGCCTTTCCGGCGGCACACCGCGTCATTACATCTGTGACGAGCAGAACGATTGGTTCCCAGATATCGAAGATATCAAAAGCAAGATCAACGCCAACACACGTGCAATAGTTGTCATTAATCCGAACAATCCTACCGGCGCTTTATATCCGGATGCGTTGTTGCAGCAAATTGTTGATTTGGCGCGCGAGCATCAATTGATTGTTTTTGCCGATGAAATTTACGACAAAGTCCTATACGACGGCCAAACGCATACCTCAATTGCCTCTCTGGCGGATGATGTATTGTTTGTTACCTTCAATGGCTTGTCGAAAAACTACCGTTCTTGCGGTTATCGTGCTGGCTGGATGGTGGTGTCGGGCGAGAAGAAACATGCTAAAGGCTATATTGAAGGTTTGAATATATTGGCCTCTATGCGCCTGTGTGCCAATGCGCCAGGTCAGTTTGCGATTCAAACTGCGTTGGGCGGCTATCAAAGTATTAATGATCTGGTTGCGCCTGGCGGCCGTTTAACCCGACAACGCGATATTGCACATAAATTGTTGACCGATATTCCTGGCGTGACTTGCGTCAAACCTAAGGCTGCGCTTTATATGTTCCCGCGTCTGGATCCACAGATGTATCCGATCGCAGACGATCAGGATTTTGCTTATCAATTGCTGTCGGAAGAGAAAGTGTTAATCGTACAAGGTACAGGATTTAACTGCCCGACCCCGGATCACTTCCGTTTAGTGTTTTTGCCTAATCCTGAAGACTTGACGGTAGCAGTCGGTCGCATTGCGCACTTCCTGGAAGGTTATCGCAAGCGGCACGGTAAGATTTAGTTCATATAGCATGTTGCCTCTCCTGCTTGCCGGTGAAGGGCGTTAACTTTAGTTGTTATTCATTTACGGATAGTAAAGATCATGAAATCCATCAAAGTAGGTTTGCTTGGCATAGGCACTGTCGGTTCCGGCACGTTTAACGTATTAAAGCGTAACCAGCAAGAAATTGCTGCGCGCGCTGGCCGTGGCATTGAAATTACGATGGTGGCTGATCTCAACACCGAGCGCGCCAAAGAATTGACCAACAATGAAGTAGAAGTGGTCAGTGATGCCAACCTCGTCGTCAATAATCCAGACATCGACATCGTCATCGAATTGATAGGTGGATATGGTATCGCCAAGGATTTAGTTTTGAAGGCAATTGCCAATGGCAAGCACGTAGTCACTGCGAACAAAGCGCTGATCGCTACCCACGGCAATGAAATTTTTAAAGCGGCACAAGAAAAAAACGTGATGGTCGCTTTTGAGGCTGCGGTCGCTGGTGGCATTCCCATCATCAAAGCGCTGCGCGAAGGCTTGACCGCAAATAGCATCGAATGGATTGCCGGCATCATTAATGGCACCACCAATTTCATCTTGTCCGAAATGCGTGACAAGGGTTTGGACTTTGACATTGTGCTGAAAGAAGCACAGCGTTTGGGCTATGCCGAAGCTGATCCGACTTTCGATATTGAAGGTGTCGACGCCGCACATAAATTGACGATCATGGCTTCTATTGCATTCGGTATTCCGGTGCAGTTCGACAAAGCGCATGTGGAAGGTATTACTAAATTGCAGGCAACCGATATTCGCTACGCCGAGCAACTCGGCTATCGTATCAAGCTGCTCGGTATTACCAAGCGCACTGATGCCGGGATTGAATTGCGTGTGCATCCAACGTTGATTCCAGCTAGCCGTTTGATTGCCAATGTAGAAGGTGCAATGAACGCCGTACTGGTGCGCGGTGACGCGGTGGGTGAGACGCTGTATTACGGCAAAGGTGCAGGCGCAGAGCCAACCGCCTCGGCAGTGATCGCTGATTTGGTCGATATCACACGCTTGGCAACTGCTGATCCAGAACATCGCGTACCG
Source organism: Glaciimonas soli (assembly GCF_009497155.1). Lineage (GTDB taxonomy): Bacteria > Pseudomonadota > Gammaproteobacteria > Burkholderiales > Burkholderiaceae_D > Glaciimonas > Glaciimonas soli. The sequence continues at coordinate 668,072 of NZ_WINI01000001.1, read as the reverse complement.
CATTTGGCATTCCAACCAGATGCCATGGCCGACACCAAAATTTTACCGATGGCTGAGATCACCACCAGCTATTATTTACGTATGCATGTCACTGACCAGGCTGGTGTGCTGGCGGATGTCACGCGTATCTTGGCCGATTCATCGATATCTATTGACGCTATGCTGCAAAAAGAGCCGGCAGACGGCGAAACTCAGACCGATATCATTATGCTGACGCATAAAACGCAAGAAAAGAACGTCGAAACTGCCATCGCTAAAATTGAAAATTTAGCGACAGTAGTAGGTAAGGTTACTAAAATTCGTTTAGAAGAGCTGAACTAACGAACGTTAAACCAGTTCTTTCGACGTGCTTTGATTGAAAAAAGAGGTTGGCGCAAGTCGACCTCTTTTGCTAAGTAAAATGGCTGAAATTAGAAGGGAAATTTATGCGTAATCCTATGTGTAAAGTTATGCTCGCTGTATGTTTGTTCTGCCCGATCTTTGCTTTCGCAGATGCCTCGTCAGAGACTCAACCCAAGCCAGCTATGCAAGACGATCAGCAGCTAGCATTGCCGTCGCGCGAGCAAGTGCAGGCGCAATTGGAAGATCCCTGCGTCACGCAACGTAACACTGGCGAAATGGAACAATGTTCGAAGACACAGTTTGCGCAGGCCGAAAAAGAATTGAATCTGGCGTATCAAGTGCTGTTGAAAAAATTGTCACTCCCTGATGAGGCTGATCTTAAATATTCACTCGTCAAAAAACAGCTGGTGACGGCACAAAGAGCGTGGCTGACTTTCCGTGAAAATGATTGCAGGGCACTGGAAACGTACAACGCTGGCGGCTCGATACGCTCCATTGCCTATCTAAATTGTATGGTGAGCCATACTGAAGAACGCACTAAGGATTTACAAGAATTTATTCCGGGCGGATTATAATTTTTGTCAGCAACTCTTCTCACTCTTTGCCAATATCGCGAAGAAATTCGTAAAAGTCGCTTCCTGGCCCAAGCTGCGCCAATTAGCAGTGCGGAGGAGGCGCAAGCCTTTATCTCGCAGTACAGTGACCTTACTGCTTCGCATAATTGCTGGGCATGGAAATGCGGTCAACAATATCGCTTCAGCGATGCGGGCGAACCCAGTGGCACGGCAGGGCGGCCGATTTTGGCCGCCATAGAAACGCAAGACTGGGATCAGTGCGTCATCGTCGTTACTCGCTGGTATGGCGGCATACAACTAGGCACAGGTGGGTTGGCGCGTGCATATGGTGGCAGTGCTGCCAAGTGTTTGCAGTTGGCTGAGCGCTGCGAAATCATCCAACGGCAACGCGTCACTTTTCATTGCAGCTTTGCGTTATTACCAGTGCTCAAAGCGCGCGTGATGGAATTGAACGCGCTAATTGAGTCTGAAACCTTTGATGCGCACGGCGCGCAAATGATCTTGGCTGTGCCCGATGACGTACTGCCAGCTTTACAACAAATGCTGGCGGATCTCAGTCGTGGGCAAATCCAATTCAGCAAGTTGTGATGCGGGATGCATCACCTCATTAGCAAAAACACATAAAAACATTAAAAATCGTTCAAATGCATGGCTTTTGGCGACTAACTGTCTGTTTTATGTAGCAGTCGGAAATAGTATGCTTGATTTTTGATTGATTTTGGGAAACTATGGCAAGGTCTCAATAATGCTTTATTTGTGTGGATACCTTGTTTTTAAACGTTACTCAAGGAATGATCATAATGAAGATAAATAAATTGAATCTTGCTCTATTGGCCTTGTTCTGTACTTTGGCCTTGAACGCTTCAGCACAAAGCTCCACCATGACGTACAACCCATCCTGGTATGTAGAGGGGCAAGCAACATTGCTTGATGCCTATACCGGTTTCCTGAATGGCCAAGATAAGAATGCTCCAGGTGTTGGTTTGAGCGTTGGCCGAGCATTATCCCCAGACTGGGATGTGCAACTTGGCACCACTTACTCGCGCTACAGCAAAGACGGCGGCACCTATAAACAAAATACCTTGGGCGTCGATGCCTTGTACCTGTTTTCGCGTAGCGCCTGGCAACCCTATTTACTAGTTGGTGGTGGGGCTGAATATGATAAAAGCAATTATTATAGTTACGAAGCATCCAAAACTTCGCCGTACTTGAACGCTGGTCTTGGCTTGCGTTATGCATTCAGTGACCAATGGGCCGTGGATGCAAACATCCACGCTGCACATGCATTTTTAAGCAGCAATAACAATTTCAACACGCGTGACAGCGGTGGAGCTAACACACTGAAGTTGGGCATAGGCTTGATGTACACCTTTGGCAGAATGCCTGCCGCTGCGCCTGTCGTAGCAGCGGCGCCAGTAATGGCCCCGATGGCACCACCACCGCCTCCGGCGCCGCGCTTCGAAAAAATCACGTTGTCGTCGACTAGTTTGTTCGCTTTTGATAGTGACAAGTTACGCTTGCCACAACCGGAACTGGATAAATTTGCCAGTGTGATGGCATCGAATAATCAAATCGGCAATGTCAGTATTACTGGCTACACTGATCGTCTTGGCTCTGATCAATATAATCTAAGATTGTCACAGCGCCGTGCAGAGACTGTGAAAGCTTATCTGGTTAGTCACGGTGTTGATGCATCTCGTTTGACCGCGATTGGCAAAGGAAAAAGCAATCCAGTAGTTCAGTGTAATCAGAAAAATAAAGCAGAACTCATTAAGTGTCTGGAGCCAAACCGCCGAGTTGAATTGGAAGATATTACGATTGAAAGACAGGTGAATTAAGCAGCTGCGCAATTTTACAAAGTAACGATGCCCGATGTAGTTTGTCGGGCATTTTGTTTTTATAGATTGATGTGAAATAAACTATAAGTCTTGATGGTTGCGGATTACTTCTTAGGAAGCCATTGTTTAAATGGCGCAATATCCAATCCGGGCTTCACCCACCAGACTTTGCGCGCCACATCCCATTGTGCGCCTAATGCTTTAACGATATCTCTATCCGCATAGGCAACCGCCAGATCAATACGCGTTGGTTGCACGATGGCGCGCGACTGATTTTGTTCGACCGCTGCATCGGCCTGTGTTTTAGAAGACGGCAATGCCATGCGTTGAATGAATGCGCTGCGGTTGTTGCCATCGCTGGGTGAAATCAACGTCAGACGTAGTTGTGCTCGTGTGATGCCAACATAGAACAGATTTTCTTCTTCCTTATGGTCTTTCATCAAATTGGGAAACTCACCGTTTTCCAGGAATGGCAAAATAACGTGATTGAATTCCTTGCCCTTGGCATTGGTTACGCAGTCAAGTACGACCAAATCTTTGCTTTTTCTTGATGTGAAAAAACTATCCACGAGCGTGATCCATTCGGAAAATTCCCGCAAACTTTTTTTCGATTGTTGCGCCGCTTCGATGAAACCATCAATGGATTTTGAAACGATGGCGGCATCGTAAGGGTTAATGTAGATACGCTTGGCGACTGCTTTTAAATCCATGCGATTACACACCTCGGCAAGGGCAATCGCGGCAGATGTTACTGGCGGGAGTTCTTTCATGTAGTTGACTGCATCAACTATCGCTGCCTTTTTTCCGGTTGCGTCTCGTTCAAATCTGCCGCTGAAGAAACCGCGCAACAGGCTAGGTACCTCTGATACATCACGTATGTCGTAGCCCATTTCCGCGGGGACGTATTCAAGCTCGCCAAAAAGTATCAGTGAGTCGATGATTTCTTTGCGCACCGCCATTGATTTTACGGTGGATAGATTGTCTAGCGCGATGGCGATCATGCCGCGCAAGAAAAGAATTTCGTCGCACTGAAGATAGCTCTGCATGCTAAGCGTTCGATAACCTATCTTTGCATGTACTAATGCGTTTTCGATGGCGATAGCCTGATGTCGATCGCGTAGCAAAATCGCACAAGTGTCTAATGGATATTTCTCAGATTTCCATTTGTTAATGGCATCCACAACGCGATCAGCACAGCTGCTGTCATTTTCTGCACTATCGTTGGCGCCGTAATGAAGTTGTTTGATTTCTGTATGCAACGGCAGATTGGAATCTACTTTTTTATTTTTAAACTCGCCTGTGGCATAGGCCAAATGTGGGCCATGACGATATGTCATGGTGAGTGGTAAACGCACGGTGCCGGGAAAAAGGTCATTGAAGCGGTGGCGCAAAAACATGGCATCTGCACCAAGCTTTGAATAGATGACCTGATCCTTATCGCCGGCACCGACGAAATAGAGTTTATCCATGCCGAGCAGGGCGACTAAAATTTGAAACGATGCTTCATTCAAATCGTGCAATTCATCACAAACGACTAGGCCAAAATGCGGCAGGGCATTTTGAGTTTCAGGGTTGAGCACCAAATTGCGTGCAAGATCGTACGTTGCATCAAACGCGCCTCTAAACAAAATTTCGTCGCTATTTCCCAAGCGAATATTTTCATATTCCAGAGTTGTTAAGTAATCAGTCAATGGCACATCGAGTTGCCGGGCTATTTCCTCTAAGCCCATATCCTGAACATCAATTTCTAGCGACAACGTCGCTTTCAGTTGCAACTGACATGCAATGAATTGGCTAATAGCGATGTTATGGGTGCGGATATCTAAAAAGTCGACTTGCCCCAGGTAATGTTGACTGACGCGGCGAATCGCTTCTAGGACAACCAGCTTTTGATCTTTCTCCGAAATGTGCGGGGGAATATCCTCTTCCAGGTTGCGCAGTACTGTTTCCGCAAATTCTTCAAACGTGTGCACGCGCAGCAGCGCGATTGTTGCTTGTGGGATGCCCAGGTCCAGCAACCGCGTTTTCATGACATCTTTCGCTTCCGGCGTAAACGTGAGAGCCAGAATCTTTTCAGGCGGCAGGCCACGCGCAATCGCCTCACCGATTCTGAGCGCTAAAGTGGTCGTTTTAGCCGCACCAGCATTTGCCTCAATCAACGTCACCTTGCGTTGAGATAATTGAATGGCGAGTTGTTCTTCTGTGGGAATCAAGCCATGCGGTGTGAAGCGCACGGGGTTGGTGTTGTTCATTATTACCAGGTCCGGTGGTGTTACAGGGCTGTTCAACGCCAAAATCAAGAAACCCGTCAAGAAATCCGTCGTCCTCGCGAACGCGGGGATCCAAATTACGTTTTCAATTTCAATTGCAACATGGATTCCCGCGTTCGCGGGAACGACGAATTGACATTAAGGGAGCATTGAACAGCCCTGGATGGTGTTAGGTGAGGTGGTCGGTGGTTCCGTGTTTAGTTCTGCGGCGATTGTCACCGCAAATTTCACTCTAAATTCTGCACCTGCTCCCGCATCTGATCTATCAATAACTTCAATTCCATAGACGCGTCAGCCAATTCCTTAATCGCAGCTTTGGAGCCGACGGTGTTGGCTTCGCGGTTCAGTTCTTGCATCATGAAATCGAGACGTTTGCCAACTTGGCCACCTTTTTTCAGGATGTGGCGAGTTTCACTCAAGTGTGCCGCCAGGCGTGACAGTTCTTCGGCGATGTCGATGCGGATGCCATAGAGGGTTACCTCCTGACGAATTCTATCCAGCACTTCTTCTCGTGACGCTACCGGGCTTGCATTCTCTGCGCTTGTTTGTTGCGCCAATCCCAGCGCTTCTTGCATGCGGGTGATGGCTTTTTGCTGGAATTGGGCGATCACTTGCGGCACTAGCGGTGTAATGCGTTGAACGATCGCTTCCATGGTGTCGATACGGCTGACAATGGCCGCGCTCAATGCTGCGCCTTCACGGGCACGGGACTCAACAAAGGCATCCAGTGTTGTCGCCAATGTGGCGATCACGTCAGCTTGTAGGCTTTCCTGGCTAATGTTGGCTTCTTCGATGACACCTGGCCAGCGTAATATTTCGCCAACAGATAGCGGTTTGGCATCGGTGAACTGTTTTTCTATGGTCTTTTGTAAATCCATTAAGTTGGCCAAGACGGTGCTGTTCAGAGCCTGGCTGTTACCGGTATCGGCTTTACGGCCAAAACTCAGGCGGCACTCTACTTTGCCGCGATTTACCCGTGCCATGATTGCCTCGCGCAGCGCCGGCTCTACCGAGCGCAAGTCATCGTTGAGGCGAAATTGCAGGTCGAGGAAGCGCGAATTGACGCTTTTCAGTTCGACTGTAATCGTACCAAAGGCGCTTTCACGTGTATTGACGGCATAGCCAGTCATACTGAAGGGGGTCAGAGAGTTGTTCAAAATGCGATCCTTTTTTGTTTCTTCTTTACAATTTTATGAATAATCAAGACAATCTCACACTAATTGAAGTGTGCAAAACAAAAAGCAAAACCTAACTAGAGGAATAGTATGGCTGCACAAAATAATGCCCCATTGCCCGATGGGCTCAAAATTGCGGGATATCGCATTGTAAAGAAGATTGCATCCGGTGGCTTCAGTATTGTGTACCTCGCGTATGACGAAGATGGCAATGCGGTTGCGATTAAAGAATATTTGCCAAGTTCATTGGCATTACGTCAATGGGGCGAGCTGGCACCTGCGATTCCTCCGGAAAATCTGCCGACTTTTCGCATCGGTCTGAAGTGTTTTTTTGAAGAGGGCCGTGCATTAGCCAATATTACGCATCCCAATGTGGTCAGCGTCTTGAATTTCTTTCGCGCTAATGAAACAGTCTACATGGTGATGGCGTATGAGTCTGGTCGCTCACTACAAGAACATATTGTGCGACGCCGTGAGAAGGGCGAGAAGCCGCTGGTATCCGAGAAATTTATCCGCAAGATGTTTCGCCATGTGATGAACGGCTTGCGCGAAGTGCATACGCATAAGTTGCTACATCTGGATTTGAAGCCAGCGAATATTTATTTGCGTGCTGACGGCACGCCGATTTTGCTCGACTTCGGTGCTGCCAGACAGACTTTGCGCACTGATGCACCTAAGCTTTATCCCATGTATACGCCGGGCTTCGCGCCGATCGAGCTGTATGAAAGAAATGGCAATCTGGGGCCGTGGACAGACATTTACAGTATAGGTGCATCGATTTTTGCCTGTATGGTGGGCGCACCTCCGCAACCAGCGGATCAGCGTAAAACCAGTGACAAGATGGAAGGGCATTTGCGTAAATTAGAGGGTATCTATTCTGCCGAATTAATTCAGGTAGTGCGTTGGAGTCTGATGTTAGACCCGATGCAGCGCCCGCAAAGTGTGTTTGCCTTGCAAAGAGCATTAGCGATGCCAGTGGTAGAAGAAAAGGTCACGCTGACTGATCAAGTGAAACGCAAAGTGCGTGGCATGTTTTTTACCCATTTAGATTTCCGCTCCATGCTTCGCAAGCAAGAAGCGCCGTTGAATACGATGATTCAAGAGAACACCCAGTAGACTTCTTTTGTAACCTACTGCGAGAATCAAGATTGCGTCTGTGATGCTCACCGTACCTGGGTACGGCTGCAAGGTTTTAACATCGTCGGCATAATCTTGACCCGCTCGCTACGGTTTCGAAAGGAGTCTGGTAAGCGCCGATTAATATATCAACTAAAGAATTTGCATGCGATTTTCTGTTTATCAAGAAAGCCACATTGGCGGCCGTAAAGTCAATCAAGATCGAATGGGTTATAGCTTTACACGCGATGCGTTGTTATTGTTATTAACGGATGGCATGGGCGGTCATTTGCATGGGGAAATCGCGGCAAATATTGCGATGCAAACCATCGGTGCGTTATTCCAAAAAAATGCTCAGCCTTATATCAAAAAACCAGAACGGTTTTTGGAGGACAGTTTTATTGCTGCTCATATGGAAATTCATCGTTTCCACGAAGTGCATAAACTGGCCGAAACGCCAAGGACCACGGTAGTTGCCTGTCTGATTCAGCACAACAGTGCGTTTTGGGCGCACTGCGGCGATTCGCGTTTGTACTGGATGCGACAGGGGCAGATTTTGGCGCGTACGCGTGATCACTCGCGGATAGAAACCTTAATTGCGCAGGGCAAAGTCGATCCATCGGAACGCGCGACGCATCCTGATCGGAATAAGTTATTTAATTGTCTGGGCGCGACCAATATGCCAATGGTCGAACTCTCGCGCCGTGTCAGCCTGCAGGCCGGTGACGTGATGTTACTGTGTTCGGACGGACTGTGGTCGATGTTGCCAGATCATTTGATGGCGCAACGTTTGCAAAGCAATACGATAGTACGTGCGGTCCCTGATTTGATTTCGAGTGCGGTTGGTATTGCCGGCAAACACAGCGATAATGTCACTGCATTGGCATTGGCGTGGGGCAGCAATGGCAATATAGATGATCCTTTGACATCAATAGCGACACACACCTTGCCAATTGGCAGTTTAACCACGACAATTCAGGCCCCGCGCATTTCGGCCACCGACGAGACTGATGCATTTGACGATGTGGATATAGAGAAGGCGATAGAAGAGATTCGCGGCGCGATTGAAAAATCCAATAACGTCACTATGCCGAGCGGCGCAGCGTTGAAATCAAGCGATGCGCAAGACTACACAAAAAAATAGCTGAAGATAGGTGAAATGGGCTTCGTGTATTTCATCCATCATTAAGCTCAGATTGTCGGCTCTGTTCATTGAGCAGGCCTGACGATTAAACAAACAAGGAACTAATGATGTCATCTATTACACGCCCCAGCGGACGCTCTGCTGACTCGTTGCGCGAAGTGCGTCTGACACGCAACTATACCAAGCACGCTGAAGGTTCAGTATTGGTCGAATTCGGTGATACCAAAGTGATTTGCACAGCTAGCCTGGAAGATAAAGTACCTGGATTCTTGAAGGGTAAAGGGCAGGGCTGGCTGACCGCGGAATATGGCATGCTGCCACGCTCGACCAATACCAGAATGGACAGAGAAGCTGCACGCGGCAAACAATCGGGCCGCACTCAGGAAATTCAACGTTTAATCGGCCGCTCTTTGCGTGCTGCGTTTGATCTGGAAGCTTTCGGCGAACGCACTCTGCATCTTGATTGTGACGTGATTCAAGCTGATGGCGGTACCCGTACTGCCGCGATTACCGGTGCCATGGTGGCGGCATATGATGCATTTTCCACGTTGGTGGAAAGCAAAGCAATCAGCGCAATGCCGCTCAAGCATTTTGTGGCAGCGATTTCGGTCGGGGTATATCAAGGCTCACCAGTACTGGATTTGGATTATCTGGAAGATTCCGGTTGTGATACCGATATGAATGTTGTGATGACCGATGCCGGTCACTTTATTGAAGTGCAGGGTACGGCAGAAGGTGCAGCATTTGATCGGGCAACGTTGAATAGTTTGCTGGAGTTGGCGCAAGCGGGGATTACTGATTTGATTGCCTTACAACGAAAAACTCTGGGTTTGAGATAATACCGTAAGGGCGTAACGGGCAAGACTCGGCCACGCCCGTGGTATTTCGTATCTATCGTATCTATTAACCTCATCTCAACAGTCGTTGATAATTTCCAGGACACGCCAAACCGTGCCCGACCACTCCCTCTATGAACACTCTGATTTTGGCGTCGAATAACGCTGGCAAATTAAAAGAATTCGGGCAGCTACTGGCCACCGTCGGTTTCGACGTCCATCCACAAGGTGAATTTAACGTCCCCGAAGCAGATGAACCTTACCTGACGTTTGTTGAAAATGCGCTGACCAAAGCGCGCCATGCCGCGCGTCTGACTGGTAAGCCCGCTTTAGCAGATGATTCCGGCGTTTGCGTGAATGCTTTGCACGGCGCACCAGGTGTATTGTCAGCACGTTATGCTGGCGAACCGAAATCAGACGCAGCAAATAATCGCAAATTGATCGCTGATCTGGCGCAGCACACCGATAAATCGGCTTACTATTATTGCGTTCTGGTCTTTGTTCGTCATGCCGACGATCCGCAGCCGGTGATTGCCGATGGGTGCTGGCACGGCCAGATGATCGCGGAGCCACGCGGCGAAGGTGGTTTTGGTTATGATGCGCATTTTTTCTTGCCGGCATTGGGGAAAACAGCAGCGGAACTAAGCGCCATTGAAAAAAATGCAATATCGCATCGCGGCCAGGCTTTGCGTGCGTTGGTCGAGAAATTACGATGATTCCTATTAAACCAATTGGTAACGTCGGTAAGTTAGCCGATAAGCCAAACGCAATAAAGACTGAGGGTAAATTAGACGGTGCAGCGCAAGCTGCGCTGGCCTATTTGCAGCCGGGCGCGTTGCATCTGAGTGCTTTGCCGCCGTTGTCGCTCTACGTACACTTCCCGTGGTGCGTTAAAAAATGTCCTTATTGCGATTTCAATTCGCATGAGGCGCAGGGTGGAATCGGATTCCCCGAGGAAGAATATCTGGCGGCATTACGTGCTGATTTAGAAAGTGCCTTGCCGCTGATTTGGGGACGCAAGATTTACTCCATTTTTATCGGTGGCGGCACGCCCAGCCTGATGTCAGCTGCGGGTTTGGACAAGTTGATGTCGGATATCCGTTCCTTGCTGCCATTGGATGGCGCAGCAGAGATCACGATGGAAGCCAATCCAGGCACCTTTGAGGTCGAAAAATTCAAATCATATCGGCAGAGCGGCATCAACCGTTTGTCGATTGGCATTCAAAGTTTTAATGGCCGTCATCTGCAAGCATTGGGTCGGATTCACGATGACGGCGAAGCGCGTCGTGCGGTAGAAATAGCGCAAAAAACTTTCGATAATTTTAATCTTGATCTGATGTACGCCTTGCCATCGCAGACCTTGGCAGAAGCGCAGCAAGACGTCAGTACCGCGATTAACTTCGCACCGCCGCATTTGTCTTTGTACCATCTGACATTGGAACCGAATACGTATTTTGCCAAATATCCACCGGTCGTCCCCGATGATGATGCCAGCGCTGAAATGCAAGACATGATCGCAGAACTCACCACAAATGCCGGTTATGGGCATTACGAGGTTTCGGCTTATGCGCAAGCTGGCCGTCAGGCGCGTCACAATTTGAATTACTGGCAGTTTGGTGATTATCTGGGTATTGGCGCAGGCGCTCATTCCAAGCTATCTTTCCCGCATCGCGTGATTCGGCAAATGCGTTATAAGCAGCCGAAAACCTATCTTGAGCAAACGCGTTTGGGGAATGTGATTCAGGAAGAAACCGAAATCGCTCGTGGCGAACTTGGCTTCGAATTCATGCTCAATGCATTGCGCCTGAATGCTGGCTTCGAGCCGAATTTATTCGCCGAACGCACTGGCATGTCTATCAATGTGATTGAAAAAGCATTAAATGACGCAGAGGCCAAAGGTCTGCTCTATCGCGATCATCAGGTTATCAAGCCAACTGCTTTGGGTGAGCGTTTCCTCAACGATCTGCAACAAATGTTTTTGCAAGACTAGATTCTTCCCTCCTATTGGCTTTCTGCCAGTTCCCATCGAATTGTAAGAGTAACGGCAATACGGTTATGCATGCTGACCGTATTGCTGTTGTAAATTTTCAACTAATTTGCCCTTCGCGCCTGTTGTCAGCATTTTGTCAGCTTTCCATCAGGTTGCTGACAGGATTCATTGTTAATCTGCTGTTGTTCCATGCTGTTGTCATAATGACCGATTAGCATGAACATTCTCTATCCCTTCTATTTCACTGTGTTGTCCGATGGCGGATGGCGTTAACCCGCGATGCTTACTTTGCAAAAAAAGCAAAAGTTTGCATTTTTACGTAGCTCCGAATTTAAAAGTCTCATCATGCAAAATAATTTCTCCCAGCATAAAAAGAACCTCCTGATATTCGCCGTGATTGTTTTAGCAATTATTGGTGTCGCGTGGATGCTGTTTGGCGGCGCACGTAAAAATGCGCATGCGTCAGCGGACAACGGTCCTGTGGAGATGATGATCCGCAAAGGCGATCAGATCGTTATTCCGGCCAATTCACCATTGCGCACCAGAGTCAAGGTGCAAGATGTGGCGGTATCGGATGCCGCGCACGTGCTGGAAATACCAGCACAAGTTGAAGCAGATCCGGCGCGCACAATTAATATCTTGCCGCCGGTTGCGGGTAAAGTGCTCGAGCTAAAAGTGGGTTTGGGCGATCACGTACAAAAAGGGCAATTGCTGTTGGTGTTGGCTTCCGGCGATTTTGCGCAGGCAACGTCGGATGTACAAAAAGCACGCGATGCTTTGCAACTGGCAAAAAAAACCTTGGATCGTCAACGTGGTGTGCAGGATGCTGGCGGTGGTGCAGTTAAAGATTTGGAAGGTGCGCAAAGTAGCTATGTGCAAGCGGAGTCCGAGTTTACGCGTGCCGATACCCGGCTGAAATCGTTGAGTACTGCCGGTGCAGTAGCCGTCGGCAGCGGACCGCGGCTCAATATCGTGGCACCGGAATCCGGCACTATCTCTGCGTTATCGATAGGCGTGGGGCAAAGTGCAAATGATCCGACCGCAAGCATGATGACGATCGCCAATCTGGACAAAGTGTGGATTACTGCGAATGTGCCAGAGAACATGATCTCGGCGGTACGCAAAGGGCAAACGGTTGACATGAGCTTGCCAGCCTATCCAGGTCAAAAATTCCAGGGTCAGGTGGCTTTCATCAGTGATATTTTGCAGCCAGATACACGCCGCACTCTGGTACGCATTAGCGTTTCCAACACGGACAAAAAATTCAAGTCGAACATGTTTGCCAATGCCGCATTTTCGGTAACGCAGAATGCTGAGCCGATAGTGCCGACTTCAGCATTATTGATGAATAACGATGACACGACCGTGTTTGTCGAAACTGCGCCGTGGACGTTTGTGCGTCATGCGGTGGTGACCGGCCACGAAGAAAACGGGCAAATACGCATTCAAAGCGGTGTGAATGCCGGTGATCGCGTTGTGGTGGCAGGCGGAGTTTTGCTAAATGATTAACAATATTGTCCGCTACTGCCTGCAAAAGCGTTATGCAGTGATTTTGGTGACGGTGTTGGTGGCACTGTTTGGTTATTACTCCTGGACTCGGATGGCGGTTGAAGCGTATCCGGAATTGGCCGATGTTACGGCGCAAGTGACAACGCAAGCCCCGGGTTTGGCTGCTGAAGAAATCGAGCAGCAGATCACTATTCCATTAGAGCGCCAATTAAGCGGCACGCCGGGATTAGTTCATATGCGCTCATCAAGCACGTTTGGCTTATCGCTGATTACGCTGACATTTAAAGATGGCGCTGAAGACTATTGGGAACGTCAACGTGTCACAGAGCGTATGACGCAAGCAACGCTGCCTGCTGGAATTACTCCCAGTCTGGATGCGGTGACAGGCCCTGCTGGCGAAATTTATCGTTATACCTTGGAATCAGATACCAAAAATTTGATGGAGTTGTCCGAGATTCAGCGTTGGATTGTGATACCGGAGTTGCAGCAGGTACCTGGTATTGCGGGTGTCAATAATTTCGGTGGCATGACGATGGAATATCAGCTGGAAGTCGACCCCAAACAATTGCAACATTACGGTGTCGCGCTGGCGGATGTGACGACGGCGATTAATAACAATAATGCTAATGCAGGCGGCAGTCGGATTTCGCGTGGCGAACAGGGCTATGTCGTACGCGGTATAGGCTTGATGCGCAGCCTGACTGATCTGGGTAATGTGGTGGTGAAGCAGGTCAATGGCGTACCAGTATTGGTACGTGATCTCGGCAAACTACAATACAGTCATCAAGAGCGTCAAGGCATTCTGGGCAAGAATAATAATCCCGATACGATAGAAGGTATTGTCCAGTTATTGAAGTATCAAAATGCATCTGAGGTGATCAAGGATGTGCATGCCAAAGTGGCTGAACTGCAGAAGCGCCTGACACCGATGGGTGTCAAGATAGTGCCCTACATTGATCGCAGCGACATGATCGATTTGACTGTCCAGAAAGTTAGTCACACGGTGATGGAGGGTATCGGTCTGGTTTGTATTGTATTGATCCTGTTTCTCGGTAGTCCACGCAGTGCCCTGGTTGCGGCAGTGACGATACCGTTGGCTTTGGTGGCTGTGTTCATCATGATGTATATCACCAAGATGCCGGCGAATTTATTCTCGTTAGGCGCGATTGACTTCGGGATTATCGTGGACGGTGCAATCGTGGTGACGGAGGCGATCTTGCGGCGCCGTGAAGCCAAGCCGACCGAAGAGTTGACGGAAGTCGATGTGCGTGATGCGACCACTGAAGTAATACGGCCGATTTTCTTTGCAACCTTGATCATTATTGCCGCCTATTTGCCGCTATTTGCGTTCGAACGGGCTGAAGGAAAGTTATTGTCGCCGATTGCGCTGACGGTGAGTTATGCCTTGATTGGTGCCTTGTTGTCCAGTCTGGTGTTGGTACCGGGTTTAGCCTATATGGCATTGCGTAAGCCACGTAAGATTTTTCATAACAAGCCATTGGAATGGCTGACCGCAGGTTATAGAAAAACCTTAGCAGCTTTGTTGAATAACCCCGTTATTTCGTTCGGCATTGGCGGTGTGGCACTGGCGGCTGTGATCGCTTTGGGTTCGACAATTGGGCATGAATTCATGCCGAATATGGATGAAGGAACGCTTTGGCTGCAAGTGCAAATGCCATCGGGTTTGTCTTTGGAGAAAAGCAGCGAAATGGCAGGTGAATTGCGTCGCACTTTATTGGCGTTTCCAGAGGTGTCATATGCCATCACGCAAATGGGGCGTAGCGATGACGGTACGGATCCATGGACGCCATCACATATCGAAGTACCTGTTGGATTGACGCCGTATGACACTTGGGCGAATGGTGAGACCAAGGACGAATTTGTACATCGCTTGAATAAACGCCTGCAACAATTGCCGGGTTTTTCCATAGGTATCAGTCAACCGATTAGCGATGGTGTCAACGATGCTGTCGGGGGTGCGCATAGCCCGTTGGTGATCCGTATTTATGGCGATGATTTCAAAGAATTGCGCCGCATCGGTGGTCAGATTGTGGATGTTTTGCATGGCGTAAAAGGCACGGCCAATGCCGCCATATTCCAGGAACCGCCGGTGCCGCAGATAGCGATTGATATTGACAGAGCTGCCGCTGCGCGGTTGGGAATTAATGTGGCCGATATTGCCAATTTAATTCAGAACGGTATTGGTGGTGCGCCGATATCGCAGATGTACGTAGCAGATCGCGTGCATAACATCACAGTGCGCTTTCCTAAGGATACTCGTAATAGTCCCGAGGCATTGGGCAATTTACTATTGACCTCATCCGGTGGGGCACAGATCCCGCTATCACAAGTGGCGAATATTCATACCACCACGGGAGAAAGCACGATTGCGCACGAAAGTACGCACAGACAGTTAACCATCAGTTTGGATTATGCGGATAGAGATTTGCTGTCGTACTACAAAGACGCCAAGGCGCAGGTGGAGCAAAAAGTGCATTTCGATAAAAATCAATATCGACTGGAGTGGGCGGGACAATTCGAAAATCAGGAAAGAGCACAAGCGCGCCTAGAGTTGGTATTTGGTCTGGTGTTGGCGCTGATGGCGGTGATTCTTTATGCCGGTTTTGGCAAATTGCGGCAGGCATTGCTGATTTTGGGTGTGGTGCCATTGGCCGCTTTAGGCGGGTTAATTGCGTTGCATGTAACTGGCAATACCATCAACGTCGCTACGGGGGTCGGATTCATCGCCTTGTTTGGTGTCGCTGTACAGAACGGCATCATCATGGTGTCGAACATTAATCGTGTGCGTACTCAAGGAACGCCGTTGAGGGAAGCCGTGCTGGCCGGCGCATTTGAACGTTTCCGTCCGGTGTTAATGACCGCTACCGTCGCTTCCCTAGGCATGCTGCCAGCAGCGATGGCCACCGGCGTTGGTACTGATGTGCAACGCGGCTTGGCGACAGTGGTGGTAGGTGGTTTGGTGGTGGCGACTTTGCTGACTTTATTTATTTTGCCGGCGTTTTATTACACGCTAGAACGATGGGTAGAAAGCCGTCGCGGCACCAGTGCAGCCGTTGATGGTCGTTAAGAGAGGATAGAAAAATGAACAAAATAAAACATCGTCCACTCGTTGCTGCTGTCGTGTTGGCATTGTCCGCATTGTCAGGTTGTGCCGTCGGCCCCGATTTTAAACAACCGGATGCGCCAGCAGTGCAGGGCTATACCAAGGAACCGTTGGTGACTAAAACTGCTGCAGCCGATACGCAAGCCGGAGAGGCGCAGCAGTTTGTTGAAGGCAAAGATATTCCGGCACAGTGGTGGACTTTATTTGAATCTGCGCCATTGAATGCGGTAATAGAACAAGCGATTAAAAACAGTCCTACTCTGGAAGCAGCAAAAGCCGCTTTGCGTGCTGCACAAGAGCAGGTTGCCGTGCAAAATGGCGCGTTCTATCCTAGTGTGAATGCCAGCCTGACACCAAGTCGTCAGAGAGTGACGACCGCTGTTGCAGCAGGAACGCCGCCACTATTCAATCTGCAGACTGCGCAGGTCAGTGTGGCGTATACCTTTGATGCCTTTGGTGCGAATCGTCGCCAGGTTGAAGGGTTGGAAGCGCAAGCCGCGCAGCAACGGATGGAATTGGAGGCCGCTTATCTGACGCTCACTTCAAACGTGGCGGCGGCAGCGGTGCAGGAAGCGGCGCTACGTGCGCAAATTTCAGCGACGCGGAAAATCATTACATCGCAGGAAAAATTGCTAGTTATATTGCAACGTCAATATAAGCTTGGTGATGTGGCGCAAGCCGATGTGCTGGCACAGGAGGCTGCGTTGGCGCAAACGAAGGCGACTTTGCCACCGTTACAAAAATCGCTGGCGCAGCAACGCGATTTATTGACGGCCTTGGCCGGGCGTTTCCCCAGCGATGAGCTAGATGAGAAATTTGAGCTGTCGCAATTGCATTTGCCGCAACAGTTGCCAGTAAGCTTGCCATCAAATCTGGTGCGTCAGCGACCTGATATTCGTGCTGCCGAGGAGCAATTGCATGCTGCCAGTGCAGCAGTCGGTGTAGCAACGGCGAATATGTTGCCGCAACTAACCTTGAGTGCCAACATCGGCAGCGCCGCTGCAACATTGGGAAGCTTATTTACTTCCGGTACGGGGTTGTGGAGTGTAGCAGGTGGTTTGACACAACCGCTATTTGCTGGCGGTGAGTTATTGCATAAAAAACGCGCGGCAGTCGCATTGTTAGAGCAGGCGGATGCACAGTATCGCAGTACGGTAATTCAGGCGTTTCAAAATGTAGCCGATAGCTTGCGTGCGTTGCAATACGATGCGGACGCATTGCAAACGCAGGCTGTTGCAGAGCGTGCTGCAGCGAAAAGTTTGACGATTGCACAGCGTTCTGTAGAGCTGGGTGCGACCACACCGCAGACTTTGTTGCAGGCTCAACAAACTTACCAGCAAACAGTGATTAATCTGGCGCAAGCACAAGCGGCGCGGTATGCCGATACGGTGGCGTTGTTTCAAGCATTAGGTGGTGGTTGGTGGAATCAGAGTGTTGATCGCCCTGACCATGTCGCTACCGCAGCTCCATGAAAATATAGGAGTCAAATTAAGTAAGATCAAACGATCATTTTGAAAACACCCCCGTCATTCCCGCGAATGCGGGAATCCACGCTACGCAATTTGGATCCCCGCGTTCGCGAGGATGACGGCCATTTTTTCTAATTGGTTGTATTTAATATTACTCGCCGTCGGAGGTCTCGGGAGCATTCGGCTTTTGCGATAGTGCTGACAGTCTACTTGCCATTCAGGCGATGATCATATCGCCGAGCATCACTGGGCGTCAGCACAATTCTATCTATTTCAATGTTGCTAAATGAGAAATGTGGCAAATGTGCGCTACAGGAATTTATAATTGCTTCGAAAAGTGGCCGACGGAATTGCGGCTAGTTCTCTTAAATTTTTGCTGGCGACTTCTGTTCATCTTATAAAATTCTGGTATCATCAACAGAGGTTTATAGTAATGTTAACTATCATCTGTAAGAGCGAGAAAGGCATCCTGGTTATGACACCGCGAACTACCACCACAATCTGTGCGCGACACTAGTCGAGGTCTTTTTCATCTTATTAGTTTGAAAAATACGCGCGGCTAGCCCGCGTTTTTTTTCGTCTGCGTTTTTGTAACGCTTCCCAATTTTGCATTTCAATTTATAGCTAGCCATTAATTAGTGGCTACGTGGAGTTAAAAAATGATTTCAGTTCAACTTCCTGATGGTTCGCAGCGTCAATTTGAAGCACCAGTGACCGTTGCGCAAGTCGCAGCCTCTATTGGCGCAGGCCTGGCAAAAGCAGCTTTGGCAGGTAAGGTCGACGGTGTGGTGGTCGATACTTCATATTTGATCGATCACGATATTAAGCTGGCCATCATTACTGACAAAGATCCAGAGGGATTGGATGTCATTCGCCATTCGACTGCGCATTTGTTGGCGTATGCAGTGAAAGAATTGTTTCCTGATGCGCAAGTAACTATCGGGCCAGTGATTGAAAATGGCTTCTACTACGACTTTGCGTACAAACGCCCGTTCACACCAGAAGACTTGGTGGCGATTGAAAAGAAGATGGGCGAATTGGCGAAAAAAGATGAACCGGTAACACGTAAAGTTTTGCCGCGCGATGAGGCGGTCGCGTATTTCAAATCTATCGGTGAAGCGTATAAAGCAGAGATTATTGAATCGATTCCCGCTGATCAAGATGTTTCTTTGTACACAGAGGGTGCTTTTACTGATTTGTGCCGCGGACCACACGTTCCATCAACTGGCAAGTTGAAAGTATTCAAGCTGATGAAGTTGGCAGGTGCGTATTGGCGCGGCGATGCTAAAAATGAAATGTTGCAACGCGTATACGGCACTGCATGGGCTAAAAAGGAAGAGCAAGAGGCCTATCTGCACATGCTGGAAGAGGCGGAAAAACGCGATCATCGCAAGCTAGGTCGCGCGCTGGATTTATTCCACTTTCAGGATGAAGCGCCTGGCATGATTTTCTGGCATCCAAAAGGCTGGACTATATGGCAGCAAGTTGAGCAGTACATGCGTCGTGTGTATCAGGATAGTGGTTATCAGGAAGTGAAAGCGCCGCAGATTCTCGATCGTACTTTGTGGGAAAAGACCGGTCATTGGGAAAATTATCGTGACAATATGTTCACTACCGATTCGGAAAATCGCAGTTATGCGTTGAAGCCGATGAATTGCCCGGGTCATGTACAAATTTTCAATGCAAATTTGCATAGTTATCGTGATTTGCCGCTGCGCTTCGGCGAATTCGGCCAATGTCATCGTAATGAGCCTTCAGGCGCCTTGCACGGCATGATGCGGGTGCGTGGCTTTACGCAGGATGATGGTCATATTTTCTGCACAGAAGAACAAGTGCAAGATGAGGTCGCGGCTTTCGATAAAGTCGTGCGCGATGTGTACTCTAAATTCGGTTTTACTGATATCGCCGTCAAACTGGCTTTGCGTCCTGAAAAACGGGTTGGTGAAGATGCGGTCTGGGATAAGGCCGAAAATGCACTGCGCGAAGCGATTCGTGCTTCAGGTACTGAATGGGAAGAGTTGCCAGGTGAGGGCGCATTTTACGGCCCGAAAATTGAATACCACCTGAAGGATTCGATTGGGCGTTCTTGGCAATGCGGCACGATGCAGGTTGATTTCTCGATGCCAGGGCGTTTAGGTGCGGAATATGTCACTGAAGACAATGGCCGCAAAGTGCCGGTGATGTTGCATCGCGCGATTGTGGGTTCATTGGAGCGCTTTATCGGTATGTTGATAGAAAATCATGCTGGTGCGATGCCATTGTGGCTGGCGCCAGTGCAAGTTGTCGTTTTGAATATTTCCGAATCGCAAGCCGAATATGTGCAAAATGTTGTACAAACACTGAAAAAACAAGGGTTTAGAGTAGAGTCTGATTTGCGTAATGAGAAGATTACCTATAAAATACGCCAGCATTCTTTGCAGAAACCGCCTTATATCCTTGTCGTAGGTGATAAAGAGCGTGATGCAAATACAGTGGCCGTGCGTGCGCGAGGCAACGTCGATCTGGGTGTCATGCCGATTGATGTACTGGTTGAGCGTCTCAAAACTGAGATTGAAACCAAAGCCTAAGCGAGTTCTCCTAACGGGGCTCGCAGCGTGGGAGCACGGCTTATTCATTTGATTTTTAAAGGAAATTGCAATAGCTACGGACAAATCACAACATCGCATCAATGGTGAAGTTACTGCGCCAGAATTGCGTTTAAGCGGAGTAGATAACGAACCACTCGGTATCGTCTCTTCGGCAGAAGCCCTGCGTTTAGCAGAAGAAGCGAACGTTGATCTGGTGGAGATCGCGCCAAATGCGGTGCCTCCGGTAGCGCGTCTGATGGATTATGGTAAGTTTAAATACCAAGAGCAGAAGAAAGCGCACGAAGTCAAACTGAAGCAAAAAGTGGTTGTGGTGAAGGAAGTTAAATTCCGTCCCGGCACTGATGATGGCGATTACAACATCAAATTGCGTAATTTGACTAAGTTTCTGGAAGATGGCGACAAAACCAAAATCACACTACGCTTCCGCGGTCGTGAAATGGCTCACCAAGAAATTGGTATGCGTATGCTAGAACGTCTGAAAGCTGATCTGGAACCATTTGGCCAAGTTGAGCAGTGGCCAAAAATGGAAGGTCGTCAGATGGTGATGATGCTAGGTCCTAAGAAGAAGAAATAAATTTTGTGATGGCTTGAAAGAGAATTCAATCAAGTTATCCAAAAAGCGTCAGTTCGGTATGCATATACCGTTCTGTTGCGAAATCTGATGACGGAACAAAGTCATTGGGTTTAAACAAGTGAGAGCAGGCATCCAAGTGCAGCGAATTGTTGCCACCTGCAATCATGTTAAAAGAGGACTGTCATAAAAGACAGTGAATGTTATGCCAAAAATGAAAACGAAAAGCAGTGCTAAAAAGCGCTTTCGTGTCCGTCCGGGTGGTACTGTTAAACGCGGTCAAGCGTTCAAACGTCACATCTTGACTAAGAAAACTACCAAGAACAAACGTCAGTTGCGCGGTTCCGTCGGTGTCCATGATACAAACATGGCTTCCGTTACCCGCATGATGCCAACCGCTTAACCTCACACTATTAAGGAGTTATTATGCCTAGAGTAAAACGTGGGGTTACAGCTCGTGCCCGTCATAAAAAAGTTCTTGCCCTTGCTAAGGGTTACCGCGGCCGCCGCAGTAAGGTTTATCGTGTTGCCAAGCAAGCAGTTATGCGCGCTGGTCAATACGCTTACCGTGATCGTCGTAACAAGAAACGCGTATTCCGTGCATTGTGGATCGCCCGTATCAACGCCGCTTCACGTGAGCATGGCGTTACATACAGCGTATTCATGAACGGTTTGAAGCGCGCTTCAATCGAACTGGATCGTAAAGTTCTGGCCGATATGGCAGTGATGGACAAGCCAGCGTTTGCTGCGATTGTCAATCAAGTCAAAGCCAAAATCGCTGCGTAATTATTATTTAATTATGTAGTTTTGCCGGTGTGAATTATGCTGGCAATCTCTAGCGGGGCTGAGGTCAACACCTTTGCCCCGCTTGTGTTTTCAAGAGCAATTTTTATTCCCTTGTTCTATTTCTAAAGCGCGGTTATTTATTAATATAAATGTGCTTTGAAAATCGAATCAGTTTCCGAGAGGCAGAAGACACTGTATGAACTCCTTAGAACAATTAGTAATTCAAGCACAAACCGATTTTGCAGAGGCGCCGGATGCAGCAGCACTGGAAAATGCAAAAGCCAAATATCTAGGCAAAACCGGTCAAATCACCGAGCAAATGAAAGCGCTCGGCAAGTTAGATCCGGAACAGCGTAAAACGCAAGGCGCGGTCATCAACGTTGCCAAACAACAGATTGAGAACGCACTGACGGCACGCCGTGATGCTTTGGCTAACGCGCAAATGGAAGAGCGCTTAAATGCTGAAGCGATCGACGTCACGTTGCCCGGCCGTGGACGCGGTGTTGGCGGTATTCACCCCGTGATGCGCACCTGGCAACGCGTTGAGGAGATTTTCCGCTCCATCGGTTTTGATGTGGCAGACGGCCCGGAAATTGAAAATGACTGGACCAACTTTACGGCATTGAACAGTCCGGAAAATCATCCTGCACGGTCAATGCAAGACACTTTTTACATTGATGGCAAAGACTCTGACGGCAAGCAGCTATTGCTGCGTACGCATACCAGCCCGATGCAAGTACGTTATGCCCGCATGAACAAGCCACCGATCAAGGTCATCGCGCCAGGTCGTACTTATCGCGTCGATAGCGATGCTACGCATTCGCCGATGTTTCATCAGGTTGAAGGTTTGTGGATTGGCGAAGATATCAGTTTTGCCGATCTGAAAGGCGTGTACCTGAACTTCGTCAAAGCTTTCTTTGAGACAGACGATTTGCAAGTGCGTTTCCGCCCATCTTATTTCCCATTTACTGAGCCGTCAGCTGAGATCGATATCGCTTTTGGCAGCGGTCCGCTAAAAGGACGCTGGCTGGAAGTGTCCGGTGCTGGTCAGGTGCACCCTAACGTGGTGCGTAATATGGGCTTGGATCCTGAACAGTTCATCGGCTTCGCTTTTGGTTCCGGTTTGGAACGTCTGACGATGCTGCGTTATGGTATTAACGATTTGCGCTTGTTTTACGAAGGCGATCTACGCTTCCTCAAGCAATTTAATTAATACTGCATTGTTCCTTTTCCTGCCTACAGGAGAAGGACTTAGACTACATCACTAAAAGTTTTTGAAGGTTTCCTATGCAATTCTCTGAAAGCTGGCTGCGTACCATGGTCGATCCGAAGATGACTTCGGCCGAACTATCCCATTTACTGACCATGTCGGGTCTTGAAGTAGAAGAGGTTGAACCAGTCGCACCACCGTTTACGCATATCGTGGTGGGTCATGTACTGGAGACAGCGAAACATCCGAACGCTGATCGATTGAATGTGTGCCAGGTCGATGTTGGCACTGGTACTACTTTGACCATAGTCTGCGGTGCACCTAACGTGCGCCCGGGCCTTAAAGTCCCTTGTGCGATGGTGGGCGCGGTGTTGCCGCCGGGTGCCGATGGCAAACCGTTTGAAATCAAGCTAGGTCAATTGCGTGGCGTTGAGTCGCAAGGGATGTTGTGTTCAGCGCGTGAGTTAAAACTATCTGAAGACCACGGCGGTTTGTTAGAACTGCCTGACGATGCGCCGGTCGGTCAGAATTTCCGCGATTATTACGAACTCAATGATTTGAAGTTCACGATCAAGTTAACGCCGAATAAGGCCGATTGCTTATCAGTGCTTGGTGTTGCACGTGAAGTTTCTGCGTTGACTGGTATCGAGTTAAAACAGCCGACTTTCAAAAAAGTTGACGTGACGACGACGGAAGTGTTGCCGGTCAAAATTTCAGCCCCTGATTTATGCGGCCGTTTTTCTGGACGTGTCATTCGTGGTCTAAACGCAAAGGCTGAGACGCCACATTGGATGAAGCAGCGTTTGGAGCGCAGCGGTCAGCGTTCGGTGTCGGCATTGGTTGATATTTCGAATTATGTGATGCTGGAATTAGGGCGACCTTCACACGTGTTCGATCTGGATAAAATCCATGGCGGTTTGGATATACGCTGGGGTAAAGCCGGCGAAGAGTTGAAGCTGTTGAATGGTAATACGGTCAAGGTCGATGACTGGATAGGCGTGATTGCTGATGACAAAGAACTCGAATCGTTGGCCGGTATCATGGGTGGTGACGCGACTGCCGTTTCGCTGGAAACCCAAAATATCTATCTGGAAGCCGCTTTCTGGTTTCCGCAAGCGATACAAGGGCGGGCGCGCCGTTTCAATTTCTCAACCGACGCAGCGCATCGCTTTGAGCGCGGCGTTGATTTCGCGACGACGGTGGAACATATCGAGCGTATTACCGCTCTGTTGATCGATATTTGCGGCACAGCCCAGACGCAAGTTGGCCCTATCGATGATCAAAGTCCTAATTTGCCGAAGCGTGCGCCAGTTAGTGTGCGGACTGCTCGCGCAGTCAAAGTGATAGGCGTGCCATTAACCGATGCATTGATTGCAGATATTTTCACGCGCCTGGGATTGAGCTTCACGCAAGAGCCCGGAGTGTTTTCTGTGACGCCGCCGTCATATCGTTTCGATATCGAAATCGAAGAAGATTTGATCGAGGAAATCGTCCGCGTTTACGGCTTTGAAAATATTCCTGCGTTGCCGCCAGTGGCCGCAAGTGCGATGTTGGCCGATCCGGAAAATACGCGCTCGCTGTTTGCGATCAGCCATAAATTGGCGGCATTGGATTACCAGGAAGTGATTAATTTCAGTTTTGTTGAGGAAGCATGGGAGGCTGATTTTGCGGCTAACTTGCAACCGATCAAATTGCTTAACCCGATTGCAAGTCAGCTAAGTGTGATGCGTTCGACGCTGATTGCCAATCTGGTTGCCAATGTTAAATACAATCTGAATCGCAAAGTTAGCCGTGTACGGGTTTTTGAAACCGGCACGATATTTTTACGCAGCAAAGAAACACAGGATGGCCCTCTATCGGTTGCCGGTTTTGATCAGCCTAAACGCGTTGCTGCACTGGCATATGGTGCGCAAGTGGAGGAGCAGTGGGGCCAGGCTACACGTGCGATTGACTTCTTTGACGTTAAAGCAGATTTGGAAGCGTTATTCGCGCCGACGGTTTTGCATTTTACTAAAATCGATCATCCAGCCTTGCATCCAGGCCGCTCAGCGCAAGTGCAGTGTGGCGATAAGGTTGTGGGCTTCATCGGTGAATTGCACCCGCGTCTGCAGCAAAAATATGAGTTGCCATTAGCGCCAGTATTGTTCGAAGTTGATGCCAGCGCTTTGCAGCAACGCGTAGTGCCAAGCTATCGCGAGATTTCCAAGTTCCCGGCTGTGGTTCGTGACTTGGCCGTGGTAGTCAAACAAGCAATTCCTGCGCAGGATTTACTAGATATTTTCGCTCGTGAGCAAAAAAACAATGCAGCATGCAAAATCTTGCAAGCCTTTGTTTTATTTGATGAATATCATGGGAAAGGGTTGGAAAATGACGAAAAAAGTCTTGCTTTCCGGTTTACCTTGCAAGATACTGAAAACACCCTGCAAGACGATGCTGTTGACGCTGCGATGAATGTTTTGATCACAGCCATCAGCAAGCTTGATGGTGCAAAATTACGCACTTGATATCGTAATTAAAATGATACTGAAGTGAAAGCCATGTTGAAAAACCATGGTTTTCGTATAAAAATAACATTGGCAATGTGTGCTTAATGCTGAGACTGAAAGTGTTGAGGCAGAGAGCGCACAGAAGATCAAAAACGACAGGGTGAGAATAACTGAATGAACGATATGCCAGCAGTCGAATTTGAGTCCATATTGGATGCCGATCTGAATCGGGCAATGCGGGAAGCTCAAGCCCGCTCACAGGCCGAAAAAGATCTACCAACCTTAACTAAGGCAGAATTGGCAGAACTTTTGTTCGAACAAGTTGGTCTGAACAAACGTGAAGCCAAGGACATGGTCGAAACTTTTTTCGATGAAATCCGTAAAACCTTGGAACGTGGCGAAGCGGTCAAATTGTCTGGTTTTGGTAATTTTCAGTTACGCGATAAACCGCAGCGCCCTGGTCGTAATCCTAAAACGGGCGAAGAAATACCGATTACCGCACGACGGGTCGTTACTTTTCATGCCAGCCAAAAATTAAAAGGCATGGTGGATGAGGCTGCAGTTGGCGTTACTCCAGCAACGCAGACGTTTTCATCTACCCTTTAAACTAATCTTTAATGTTGGTTAATTTATTCCACTAATCCATGACCGATCGAATTAGTAAGTCTGAACTTATCGTTTTACCGCCGATTCCGACTAAACGCTATTTCACCATTGGTGAAGTGAGCGATTTGTGTGGCGTCAAACCGCATGTGCTGCGCTATTGGGAACAAGAATTTACGCAACTGAAACCTGTAAAGCGCCGCGGCAATCGCCGTTATTATCAGCATCATGAAGTGCTACTGATACGCCATATTCGGGAGCTGTTGTACGAACAAGGTTTTACCATTAGCGGTGCGCGCAACAAACTTGACGACCGTTTAGGTCAAGCAGAAAAAGATTCAATCGCGGCTTCGCAAGAAGCGGCGCAAAATAAAATAAATCTGATCGAAGTTCATCACGAACTCGAACAAATTTTGGAATTGCTAACGGTGCCGTCAGTGCCTGAGGTGCGTCCGTAAATTAAAATAACACTACCAAGGATGACATCGTCTCAGTCATCCTTGCTTCCTCAGATTGCCCGCCATGCTACATGATCCACGTTTCCCCAATCTCTTCATTCTTGATCATCCATTGATTCAGCATAAGCTGACGCATATGCGCATGAAAGATACCTCGACGCGCACTTTCCGTCAGTTGCTGCGTGAAATTACGCAATTGATGGGATATGAAATTACACGTGATTTACCCCTTACCACTCAGCGCATAGAGACGCCTATACAAAGTATGGACGCACCTATCATTGCCGGTCGTAAGTTAGCGATCGTGCCGGTTTTACGTGCCGGGATTGGTATGAGTGACGGCTTGCTTGATTTGATTCCCTCGGCGCGTGTTGGCCATATTGGTGTTTATCGGGATCCAGAGACATTGGAGCCTGTAGAGTATTTGGTGCGCCTGCCCGATCTGGCCGAGCGTACATTTATACTCTGTGATCCTATGGTGGCAACCGGCAATTCGGCGGTATATGCGGTTAATGTGTTGAAGCAGCGCGGCGTGACTGATGCACAAATTATTTTTCTGGCGTTGGTGGCTGCACCGGAAGGCGTCAAGGTTTTTCAAGATGCGCATCCGCACGTTAAGTTATATGTCGCTGGCTTGGATAATCGTCTGGACGAACATGCGTACATCGTTCCGGGCTTGGGTGATGCAGGGGACCGAATATTCGGCACCAAGTAAAAATGGTGGGGAAAAAAACAAGGGCACGGTATATCCATGCCCTTATTTTTTGCTGTATCAGCATATCTTAAGTAATAGCAAATAATCGATTTAAAAATTATCGCCGTCATCCTCGCGAACGCGGGGATCCAAGTTACGTAAGATGGATTCCCGCGTTCGCGAGGATGACGAGGGTATTTTTGAAATAATTATTTGGCCTTAGTTAATTAAGCAGATTTCAATAACTTCAAGACTTCCTGTGCGACAGCCACCGATGAGCCAGGATTTTGTCCTGTCACCAAATTACCATCAACCTGTACATAGCTGCTCCAGTCGGGGCCTTTGCTATATATTCCACCGAGTTTTTTAAATTCAGCTTCAACTAAAAATGGCACGACATCAGTCAATCCGACAGCCGCTTCTTCACTGTCAGAAAAACCAGTGACATGCTTTCCCTTTACTAGTGGAGTACCGTCGCTAGCTTGGACATGACGTAATACACCAGGTGCGTGGCATACAGCCGATACTGGTTTGCCAGCGGCGTACATGGTTTCAATTAACGCTTTTGAATCTTTGTCTTCGGCCAAATCCCATAGCGGACCATGACCGCCAGGGTAAAACACGGCATCGTATGCATCCGCTTTTACCGTTGATAACTTGATGGTTGTTGCCAATGCTGTTTTGGCGGCGTCATCTTTACGGAAGCGTTCAGTTGCTTCTGTCTGCGCATCAGGTTCATCACTCTTAGGATCAAGCGGAGGCTGGCCACCCTTTGGTGAGGCCAGCGTAATAGTACTGCCAGCATCCAAAAATGCGTAGTAGGGTGCCGCGAATTCCTCTAGCCAGAAACCGGTTTTTTTACCGGTATTGCCGAGTTGGTCGTGTGAGGTTAATACCATTAGTATTTTCATGAGGTTTTCCTGTTTCAAAATGGTTGGGAGTGCCAATTAGCCTGCGACATTAACAATAACCTTGCCGAAATTTTTGCCTTCCAGCAGGCCAAGGAAAGCTTGCGGTGCATTTTCCAAGCCAGTGACAATATCTTCACGAAACTTGATTTTTCCTTCTTTGAGCCACGTGCTCATATCGCTTAAAAATGCACTCTGGCGTGTTGCATAGTGATCAAAAATAATCAGGCCCTGCATTTTGATACGTTTGGTCAGTATGGCACGCATCAACAATGGCAATTGATCGGGGCCATCGCCCACGTCTGTAGCATTGTATTGTGCGATTAATCCACACACGGTTACGCGCGCAGCGACATTCAATAAAGGCAGCACTGCTGCGAATACCGGGCCACCAACATTTTCAAAATAAACATCGATTCCCTTGGCGCAGGCCTTCGCTAATTGTTGCGGAAAGTCAGCGCTGCGATGGTCTATACAGGCATCAAAACCAAGCTCTTCAACCGCATAACGGCATTTGTCCGCGCCACCGGCAATGCCGACTACGCGGCAGCCCTTTAGTTTGGCAATTTGCCCGACGACCGAACCGACCGCGCCAGTTGCTGCAGCGACCACGACTGTTTCTCCCGCTTTTGGTTGGCCAATGTCAAGCAAACCAACGTACGCCGTGAAACCTGGCATGCCAAGTACGCCTAGAGCGTAAGATGGCTTTTCCATGTTTGGATCTAGCTTGGTCAGGCCTGTGCCATCGGAGAGTGCATAGTCTTGCCAGCCACTTTGGCTTAGCACGAGGTCGCCAGCTTTAAAGTCAGGATGCTGCGACGCTTCGACGCGTGCGACGGTTCCTGCGCCCATTACCTCGTCGATCGCAACTGGTGCAACATATGACGGGCCATCGCTCATACGGCCGCGCATGTAGGGATCTAAGGAAAGATACGTAACGCGCAACAAAACTTGGCCAGTGGCTGGAGTAGGGATGGCCGTTTCTTCTAAGCGAAAATTACTTAAGGTTGGCGTGCCGTGAGGGCGGGAGGCGAGAACAACGCGACGATTGATAGTGTTGTTTTGTGTCATGGCTAATTCCTTTTGGTTAAATAAGGTAACGAACTATTAAATTAGACCGGTCGTCTAATTTGAGTTTAAAAGAAAGTCACGTGATACTTGCTACTTAATTAAGTTACTTGCATTACGTTGATTGCGGGTACTGCTTAATTATGAATTTGAAGGAGGTTTTAGAATTTCAGTGGTACACAACATTGCATTTTCCATTGCAATGCTATTTCGTTGCAATTTCGCCAGCAAACTAGCGCCTAACCACATTTGATAGAGCATTTGTGCCGTCTTATCAGGATCAAGATGCGCCGACAGAGATCCGTCATTAATGCCTTCAGTAATTACTTCCGCTAATTGTGTCATTATTTCTTGCGTACCATCGCGCAATATCTGGCGCATATCATCGGATAAGTCGGCAACCTCTGCACTTAACTTGACAACCAGACATTTTTCTTTGGCGCTGCAACTTACTTGCATGGCTTGCCAGCCGCGCCAATACTTCATCAGACGTTCGCGTGCAGTGTGGGGGGGATTTGACGATGCGTGATCTGAATTTGGTCGAAAGAGCGTTTCTAAGGCCAAAAAATAATCGTCAAAATATTGCTGTATTAGGGCGCAGCCGTATTGTTCTTTAGAGCCAAAGTAATGATAAAACGACCCTTTGGGAATATCCGCGGCAGTGAGAATTTCGCTCAAACCAACACCGGCAAAGCCTTTGACGGCAATGATCTGTTGGCCTGCATCAAGGATATGACGCTTAGTTGTATCGTAGTCTGGTCGCATGACAAGTATATTATTTTAAATTAGACCAGTCGTCTAGTGATTTTTAAAATGATCTCCTATGAAATATAAAGCTTATACGCAATACTTGCGTATAAATATGCTTATATCCGTTATCCTATAAGTGTTTATCTTGTACTTATTATCCTCAATGACATCACGCGCTAACCATCATCTTGATACTTACTTGTTACGTGTTCTACACACTTTGCTGGTTGAAAAGAGTGTGTCGCGTACTGCCATCAAATTAGGCCAGTCACAACCGACTATCAGCAACACGCTGAAACGTCTGCGTGAATTGACGGGTGACGCCATTCTGGTACGCGGTAAAACCGGCATGGTGCCGACCGAGCGTGGTGAAGAGTTGTTGGCGCTCGCTAAGCAAGGCTTGGATGTCTTTGAAAAGATAGGCGCTCCGATTGCCGCTTTTGCGCCGGGAAGTACTGCGCGCGTATTTCATATCGGTACGCCAGACTATCTCAATGTCCTGCTGATTCCATCCATCATCGAGCAGGTGAGGCGCCGTGCACCGGGCGCTAGCCTGATGGTGCATGCTTTGGATGCCGGACTTGATTATGCGAATGCTTTGGAGGCAGGTCGTCTTGACCTGGTGATTGGTAACTGGCCGGACCCACCAGAGCATTTGCACTTGTCGCAGCTATTTGAGGATGAAGTGGTGTGCATGATGCATCGTGATCATCCGGTGGCAAAAAAGGGGCTGACACTCAAATATTATGTGGAAATGCCGCATCTGGCGCCAACCCCGTATATTGAAGGTCATCGCAGCAGTATTGATGCAGCACTGGCTGAACAAGGATTAAAGCGAAATATCCAGGTAGCGATTCCTTATTTTGCTTTGGTCCCGCACGTGTTGGCTAAATCGGATTTGATCTTTACTACTGGGCGTCAGTTTGCCAATCAATTCATTGAAGACTGGCCTGTGAGCGTTTTTCCATTGCCATTCGAGATGCCAAAAATGCGCTTCTACATGCTATGGCATGCGCGTTCTCATGTAGCGCCGGACGTCGTGTGGTTACGCCGGTTAATTTCTGAAGTGGCAGTTGGATTGGGGATGGCCGCAGCTTAATGTCGGATGTTGCGGACAGCAATAATCCAACCAACGTCATTCCCGCGAACGCGGGAATCCATATTGCTCAAGTAATGTGGCGTAATTGTTTTCAAATTCTATGATGCGTCGCCCTAGCGAAAACAGGGTATCCATCGTCCGTTTAAGTAGTTTTGCATTGTGTAAAATGGATTCCCGCGTTCGCGGGAATGACTGCGGTGTGTGCGTTACATTATTTGGTATTTCGAAATTTCAAGTTAAATGTCGGTCCACATCCGCAACAGATTATGATAACTGCCAGTCAACTGCACTAAAGCAGCAGTATCCGCGCCGCTCTGTGTCAAGCGTTGAATCGCGCTGTCAAGATCGAACAACAGCGTGCGCTGAGCGTCATCCCTGATCATGCTTTGAATCCAGAAAAAGGATGCCAGTCGTGTGCCGCGTGTAATAGGATTAACTTGGTGCAGGCTGGTTGCCGGATACAGAATCATATGACCAGCGGCCAGCTTGACCGGGTGCACGCCATAGGTATCTTCGATCATCAACTCACCGCCATCATAGTCGGCTGGATCAGTCAAAAATAAAGTGGCTGAAATGTCCGTGCGAATCTTGGCGCGACTGCCTGGTATCAGGCGGATCGCACCATCCACATGACTGCCAAATTGCATGCCGCCCCGATATTGATTGAACATCGGAGGATAGACGTGATTGGGCAGGGCGGCGCTGATAAATTGCGGATGACGCTCCAGCGCTTCAAGAATGACATCGCCCAACTCGACTGCTACTGCCGAATGCTCATCAATTTGCAAATTATGTTTAACTTGTGCGCCCTGATGACCAGCTGTCACACGGCCGTCCACCCATGCGTCGCCGGCATGATGTAATTTGTCTCGAACCAAGCGAAGTTGTTCGGCATTTAATACATGGGGAATGTGTAGCAACATAATTTATTCGATAGCTTTAAATCTGATGCAAATCGTAGGATGGATTACGTACAACGGTACCCATCCTACTTTATTTTCTGGTTAAAAACGATAAGTAACGGTGACCATGCCAGTACGTCCGATACCAGGCACTGCGCGACCACCATCGGACGGTATCAATGCATCGTAATACTGTTTGTTAGTCAGATTGAGCAAGTTTACACGCACATCGTATTTAGGCTGATGATAAGCCACGGTTGCATCCCAGCGGGTATAACCGCCAGCGGAAACCACGTTGGTATTGCTGGCATAGCGTTGCGACATATAGACCATCCCACCGCCGTATTCCCATTCTTTGTTGACGTTGTACGTGCTCCATAAGGTGACATTGTGGCGTGGCGTATTGGCCAACACTTTGCCCTGTGAACCATCCAATGCTGAGGCCTTAATAATGAAAGGATTGAGTTTGGTATAGCCACCCATCACTTGCCATTTTTTAGTCAGATGACCAACCAGGCCTAATTCATAACCCGTTACCCGGACATTCCCATCCAGCGTGTACACACCAGTGGAAACCTGAGTACGCGCATTATCTTGTTCGATATTAAAGGCCGCAGCGGTGAGCGAAAGGTTATCGTCCAGCACATTCCATTTGGCGCCGACTTCATATGTTTTGTTTGTTACCGGGGCCAGATTTTGTTGGCCCGAGGTGACAGTCAATTGTTCCAGCGATGGATCGAATGACGTGCCGTAGGAAACATAGTATGACTGCCAATCAGTCGGTTGATAAATAATCCCACCGCGCACACTGGTAAAGTCAACGGTTTGATCGACATGGGCTGGCAAGCTAATGGAGTTGCTTAAGCTAGCTTGATAACGATCCCAGCGCACACCACCGACCAATTTCCATTGCTTGGTTAGCTCAACAGTGTCATTGACATAGGCACCGAATGAGTTAGCGGTGGACTCAACCAAATTGCCGATGCTGGTGGTAACGCTGGACGGGGTCGACATATAAACCGGATCAATCAGCGACACCACAGGCATGTTATTGCGGGTGTAGCCTTGATTATTGTAGGTGTCGCGGCTTAATTCGACACCAGCGATCATGGTGTGCTTGATGCTGCCAGTATCGAATTTGGCAATCAGGTCAGTTTGGTTATCTAGCGATTGATCATGAATATTCCGGTCATGACTTTGCAATTGCACTGACAGCTGACTCATCGGCAGGTTGGTGTAATTGCCGGTGGTTGCTGTTGGCAGCGGCGTAAATACGCTGCCAACCAATGTGCCGACTTTTTGTGCCGCAGTTTCACGTGCATCGGTGATGTAATTGCTAAATTGTGTTTGATTGCGCAAGGTCAGGTTGTCATTAATCTTGTGCTCAATACGTGCGCTGACGATGGCAACATCTTGCACCGTTTTATCATCTGTCAGGCCGTAATAAGTATTTCTCGGTACATTCACCGGA
This sequence comes from Glaciimonas soli, assembly GCF_009497155.1. GTDB lineage: Bacteria > Pseudomonadota > Gammaproteobacteria > Burkholderiales > Burkholderiaceae_D > Glaciimonas > Glaciimonas soli. Next base: position 635,090 of record NZ_WINI01000001.1, on the reverse strand, counting down.
TGACCATTAAGTGATTGCACACCGTAATCAGGCATGTCGGAATTGTGCGAAATCATGGCTGATAAGGTGACTTCCGTCGGCGTGCCGATCCCAAAACGCAATGATGGTGCGATACCGAAATCTTGATTAGTCATCTCATCGCGGGTGGTCTTGACATCTTGCGCCATCATTTCAACACGGAATGCAGAGGTGTCCGATAATTGGCGATTAAAGTCGCCAGTAGTGCGAACGCCGCCATTGGTGTCGACGGTTGCCGTGATTTGATTGGCGTCATTCAGCATTGGCTTTTTGCTGACTTGATTGATGACGCCACCAGTTGAGCCACGGCCAAAGAGCATTGATGATGGGCCTTTTAACACCTCGACAGAATCCAGGTAATAAGTGTCGCGATAATACTGACCGCGATCACGTGCGCCATCCAGATACATATCGGTACGCGCAGTAAAACCGCGCAAATTAATGTTATTGCCGATCTGACCACCTTCAGCACCGCCGATGGTAATCCCCGGAACATTGCGCAATGCCTCTTGCAAAGAAGCCACGCCTTGTGCATCCAGCACCGCGCGGTTGACTACATTGACCGTTTGCGCAATATCACGCGTAGCAGTCGGCGTTTTCCCACCGATCGTACTTTTCCCTGCTTCGTAATCGTTAATCGGCTTGCTATCTTTAATAATGATTTGTGGCAGCACTTCAACGGCTGGACTTGTCTGGGCTAAGGCAATTTGCGGGAGAGTGAATGGCGCTGCAAAAAGTGTGACGATGGTCGCGGCTAACGGGGTGAGGCGGTGATTCATTACTATCCTTATTGAGCCTATTTGCGCTGTATTCGATGCGCATGATAGGGGAATTTATTTTGTTGGGACGACAAGAATGGCCGCGAACAGAAGCAGTTATCTGCAATCTGCGTAGCCAAAGCACGAATATAAATAATAATGATTCTCATTGCAATAAAAGATTTCTTGAAATCAATGAAAACTGATGATGCCGTTGCTTATTACCGACGCTTGGCGCATTTTTTAAAGAAGAAATAAATAGATCTTGCGCAACGGAGAAGATGAAGGTCCTGCTTTTGTGCTTGCTCGCCAACTTCAAGAAGTGAAAAAAGAAAATTTCTGATCGGATGGGTTGATAGATTAATTGTCCAAAATAAGCACAAATCTTAGGGTTTTTCTGTTCTGAAGAGTCGTCACAACGTGAGTATTAATTTGCTAGAGCATCCTCAAACTCTCCTTTCGAAAAATAGCGATTGACAAGGAGATTCCCAGATCCTATGATTAACCCATAAAAGAAACGTTGTTTTATATATGGAACAAATCATGTGGAAAAACATTTGTAAGGCGAGTGAGTTAGATCAAGATCAAGGCGTCTCGGTCACCGTTGAGGGTAAAGAGATCGGTGTATTCCTGGTCGATGAAAAACCTTACGCTATCGCCGATATTTGCCCTCACGCTTATGCGCGATTGAGCCAGGGTTTTGTGGATGGGGATACGGTCGAATGTCCGTTGCATGAGGCGGTTTTTGAAATTAAAACCGGAAAATGCACAAAAGGACCGGGTAGCGATGTGACCATCTATCCGATTCAAATCGTGGATGGTCAGGTTCAGATTCAGCTCTAGCATCAGATTTGCAAGCGGTAGCGCACGAATAATAAAAATCGCGCACCAAAATCGGTATTTCACAATCATCCTGTCAGGAGACAAATATGGACTTCAATCCCAACCTTCGCCCGTGGAGCGCGCCGCAACCAAATAACGTTGCCGGCAAGGGGCAAATCGAAAAGCCAGGCACAGCCACCAATCTGGTTTGGCAGCATCGCGCCGCGTTGCCAACGGATTACGAAAATGCTCTTGGTGATGCTTTGCTGAAGTGTTTTGAGTCAGGTGCAGAAACCTTGCCAGCAGTCGTCGACCATTTGAATGTACAGGGTATTCGTACGATGGACGGCCAGCAGTGGACTGAAGTATCACTGGCCGCTCAGTTGCACAGTCTTGCAGCATAACTAACAAGCACACCAAGTATCCCAAGCATCCGAAAAAGTTGGAGGACACAGCATGAGTGAAGTAACGACAACAACACAATCCGCAGCGCAAGCACTGGTTAATCGCGGCCTGAAAAATTACTGGTATCCGGTTGCCGCAAGCTGGCAAGTCAATAGTGCGCCTATCGGCGTCACACGTCTGAGCGAAAATATCGTGCTTTGGCGCGATGGCAAAAATCAAGTGCACGCATTGGAAGATCGCTGTCCGCATCGCGGCGCACGTTTGTCATTAGGTTGGAATTTAGGTGAGCGTATTGCTTGCTGGTATCACGGTATTGAAATCAACAGCAAGGGTACCGTCGAAAAGGTGCCGGCGGTAAATGCGTGCCCGCTTGAAGGCAAAACTTGCATCAAATCGTATCCGGTGGAAGAGCGCAACGGCGCGATTTTTCTCTGGTTTGGCGATGAGCTGCATCCAGAGCCTACACCATTGAACTTGCCTGAAGAAATGGCTTCTGACGAATGGTCATCCTTCCTTTGCTTGTCTAACTGGAAGTGCAATTATCGCTACGCGATCGACAATGTGATGGATCCTATGCATGGCGCTTATTTGCACGCGACATCACATTCGATGGCAGAGGGCGACAAACAAGCCGACATGCGTGTTCGTAAAACTGATACCGGCATCATGTTTGAAAAAGTCAATCAACGTGACATGAATTTCGATTGGGTTGAGCTGGGCGAAACCGGCACGATGTGGCTGCGTTTGAGTATCCCTTACAAGAAGAAATTCGGCCCCGGTGGCAGCTTCTACATCATCGGTTTTGCTGTGCCAGTGGATGAAGAAAATTGTCAGGTCTATTTCTGGCGCTGCCGTAAAGTGCAAGGCTGGCAGCGTGATGCATGGCGTTTCCTGTACAAAAATCGTCTGGAAGGTTTGCATTGGGACGTGCTGGAACAAGATCGTGCCGTGTTGGAAAATATGATTCCTGATGCGCGCAACAACGAATTTTTGTACCAGCATGATATCGGTGTGACACGTACACGCCGCATGCTGGAACAAAAGGCCAGTGCGCAGTTAGAGGCTTTGGCGGCACACCGTGAACTTAGTGCCCAACAAAAATCTGAAGAAACACAACAAAATAATGCTTGATCATTCATCTGCACAGCTTGCTGGAAAACGCATTCTCATTACCGGCGCAGCCCGCGGTTTGGGTGCTGAATTTGCGCGTGCCGCAGGCAAAGCCGGTGCTCAAATTGTATTAGCTGATATCTTGACAGAACAAGGTGAGGCAACTGCAGCGCGGTTGCGTGAAGAAGGAATTACAGCGCACTTTGTCGCGCTGGATTTGAATTCGCCCGATTCTGTTATTGCTTGTGCTGATCGCGCAGCAACGTTATTAGGCGGCTTGGATGGCCTGATTAACAATGGCGCGATTACGAATTCCGGTGGCAAAACACTGGAGCAGCTGGAAGTTGACATGTGGGATCGTGTGATGCAAGTCAACGTGCGAGGCACTTGGCTGATGACACGCGCGGTGTTACCACATTTACGCAAAACCGGTGGCGGCAACGTCATCAATATTGCTTCCGATACCGCAATGTGGGGTGCGCCTAATTTACTGGCGTATGTTGCCAGCAAAGGTGCGGTGATCGCTATGACACGCTCTCTGGCGCGCGAATTGGGTGCCGATCATGTTGTTGTCAATGCTATCGCGCCCGGCTTAACCGATGTAGAAGCGACTGCCTATGTTCCTGCGGAACGCCATCAATATTATCTGCAGGGACGCGCAATTCAACGGCCACAAGTGCCAGAAGATGTGAGTGGCACGGTATTGTTTTTATTGTCTGACGCCGCACGCTTTGTCACTGGGCAGTTGTTGCCGGTCAATGGCGGTTTTGTGATGAATTAATGGTGTTCCTGTCTATTAGTATGTTCAAGAGTTGTTGCAAAAATTAGGAGATGAAAATGGCTGAAATGGATCAAAAACTACCATCGTGGGAAAAGAAACCTGAACACAGTTTTCAACAATGGATGGAATCACGTGTAGCTAGTCACTCAACCCGCCGTTATGACTGGGATGCGTTGAAGTTTCAAGCAGATTACGACCCTAAATATCGTCGCGCACAAATGCGTTATGTCGGCACCGGCGGTACAGGCGTGGCAAAAGATACGAATGTGATTCCTTCAGAGCATTTCACGTTTTCCACCATGATCATCCCGGCCGGGAACGAAGGCCCGATGCACTTACATACGGACGTGGAAGAAATTTTCTTCGTCCTGCGCGGGAAAATCAAAGTCATGTGCGAAAAAGACGGCGAGACTTGGGAAACAATTATTACAGATCGCGATGTGATCTCGATTCCTCCAGGCGTCTATCGTGGTGAAATCAATATAGGCGAGGAAGATGCATTGATGTGCGTGATGCTGGGTTCGCCTGCACCAATACGCCCAACATACCCGGCTGATCATCCGCTGGCGCAAATCAAGCGTGATTAATTGTAGTGACCGAGCGCAATAACTGAGTGTAGATAAACGATCATCATGAGCATCTTTCACGACTTACTCGACCGCTTTCCGGAGCAGCGATGCATCACTAAACTTGGTGTCGTTGGCTATCGTGAAGCTGGCACAGCCAACAATCGCCTGCCGATAGTGCTGTTGCACGGTATCGGTTCGGGTGCGGCATCGTGGGTGTGTCAGTTAGATGTTCTTGGTCGTGATCATCATGTGCTGGCATGGGATGCGCCGGGTTACGGCGCAACTACACCGGTCGACGCAGCACAGCCACAAGCCGACGATTACGGCCAGAAATTGGCAGCGTGGCTGGATGCAATGAACATCGAACGTTGCATTTTGGTTGCCCATTCTCTTGGCGCGATCATGGCAAGTGCATTTGCGGGTCGTTTTCCGCAACAAGTACAGGGTTTGTTATTGCTATCGCCAGCGATTGGATATGGCAAAGACTTAGCGTTGGTCCGCTCAGAAAAGCGGGATAGCCGTTTGCGCATGGCGGCCGAATTAGGAATGGAAGGCATGGCAGAAAAGCGTTCCGCCAACTTGCTGTCGGCAAACGCCGGCGTGGCCGAGCGGGAGTGGATCCGCTGGAACATGGCGCGCATTCCCGCAGCAGGTTATGCACAGGCGACACATCTTTTGGCGAATGCTGACGTACCGGAAAGTATCGCTACGTATGATGGCCCGCTCAGCATTGCCGTAGGCAGCGCCGACGCGATTACGCCGCCTGAAAAATGTCAGCAGCTGGCGGCACAGTTGCAAGGAGCAGAACGCTCAGTACCTTTTTATATTTTCGATAATGCCGGTCATGCCTGCTATGTCGAAGATGCAAAAGCAGTCACACAATTTATAAACGAATTTGCAGCAACAGTGATTTCAATATTACGCAATGAAAGTCATGCATGACCATGCAAAACACAAAACCGGCGGACTCAGAAACTGACGCCGACCGCAAATATACCGTCCCAGGTTTGGAGCGCGGCTTGCGCATCTTGATGGAATTTTCAGCACGTGAACCAGTATTGAGTGCGCCTGAAATTGCGCGACGTCTGGATATCCCACGCTCAACTGTATTTCGTATTTTACAAACTCTGGAATCACTAGGTTTTCTCGAGCGCGGACAAGACGAACGCTATTTCCGTTTGGGCGTTGCGGTGTTGCGTTTGGGTTTTGACTATCTCAATTCTTTAGAGTTGACGGATCTGGGCTTACCTATCATCACGCGTTTGCGTGACAGTTCTGGATATTCCAGTCAGATCGTGATTCGCGATGATCGTCATGTTGTGTTTGTTGCCAAAGCCGCCAGTCACGATTCGTATTTTAGTACTGTCAACGTAGGAACGCGATTGCCTGCGCACGCTACCGTGCTTGGACGTGTGCTGTTGGGGGATCTGAGCCTGGAAGAACTTAAGACGGTATTCCCAGAAAAACACTTACAGCGCTTTACCGAATTTACACCTGACACCGTTGAGGAACTATACCAACGCGTGCAGGAAGATGCGCAGCGCGGTTATGCGATTAGTCAGTCCTTTTTTGAAAAAGGCATTTCGGTTATCACTGCGCCTGTACGCAATGACAGCGGCAAGATAGTCGCCGCAATTAGTCTGACCTTGCCAGTGCCGATGATAGATCAGGAGCGTTTGGCCCAACAACATTTAGTGGATGATCTGGTCGCAGCAGCGATGGAGTTATCGCGTCAATTGAATTATCGCGGTGACGCTAAAAAAACGACGCATCCGTTTGAAAAAGCATTGGGACTTAGGTGAGCAAAAAATGATGAATAGCAATATGCAAGGCAAAACTGTTGTCATTACCGGCGGCTCTTCTGGCATCGGTTTAGCCACAGTTGAATGTTTTATCGCCGCGGGCGCGAACGTTGCCTTTTGTGGTCGTGATGAAACGCGTTTGCGCAGTGCAGAAAAGCAGTTGCGTGAAAAATTTCCAGATGCAGCCTTGTTTGCTGCGTCATGTGATGTCTTAAAAGCCGATCAGATCAATGCATTTGCAGAACAAGTTCAGCAACACTTTGGCGGTGTTGCGATGCTGGTCAACAATGCCGGTCAAGGTCGCGTCTCGACATTCGCCAACACCACTGATGATGCCTGGCGTGAAGAACTGGAATTGAAGTATTTCAGCATCATTAATCCAACCCGCGCTTTCTTGCCATTGCTGGAGCAAGCGTCACAAGCATCCATTGTTTGTGTCAACTCGTTGTTGGCACTGCAGCCAGAGCCGCACATGGTGGCCACTTCTTCAGCGCGCGCCGGCGTGTTGAGTCTGGTGCATTCGATGGCGGTAGAGTTTGCGCCAAAAAAAATCAGAGTTAATTCTATCCTGGTGGGCTTGGTGGAGTCTGGTCAATGGCGTCGACGTTATGCCTCGGAAGCCGCACCCGGCCAAAGCTGGGAAGACTGGACCGCTGAACTGGCGCATAAAAAACATATACACCTTGGACGTCTCGGCAAGCCTGAAGAAGCCGCGTCTGCAATTTTTTTCCTGGCCAGTCCGATGTCTTCGTACACGACCGGCAGTCATATTGATGTTTCTGGAGGCTTAGCGCGACATGTCTGATTTATCTACAATTAAAAATACAACGACAGTTGGCGATCAAATCGCAGCATTTCTTGAACAATGCGATGTCAAGGTCGCTTTCGGTGTGATCTCTATCCACAACATGCCGATCCTTGATGCGATTGGTCGTCGTGAAAAAATCCGTTATGTGCCTGCCCGCGGCGAAGCCGGTAGCGTCAACATGGCAGATGCTTGCGCTCGCGTTACTGGCAACATCGGTGTTGCGTTTACTAGCACCGGCACGGCCGCAGGCAATGCCGCTGGCGCAATGGTGGAAGCACTGACAGCAGGTTCGCCTGTGTTGCATATCACCGGACAAATTGAAACACCTTATCTGGACCAGGATTTGGCTTACATTCACGAAGCGCCGGATCAATTGACGATGCTCAAAGCGATCTCAAAAGCAGCATTTCGTGTCCGTACGGTAGATACCGCATTGGCGACAGTGCGTGAAGCGGTCCGTGTTGCGTTGACTGCACCTACCGGTCCGGTCAGCGTTGAAATTCCTATCGATATCCAAGCTGCCTTGGTTGAAATGCCTACCGATCTGGCACCACGATTGAGCGGCACTTACGCCTTAGATGATGCGCGTGTGCAGCAATTGGCGGACATTTTGGCAAGTGCAAAACGCCCTTTGTTATGGTTGGGCGGCGGTGCGCGAGGTGCTGGGAAAGCGGTAGAGCGCCTGATGAAATTAGGCTTTGGTGTGGTCAGCAGCGTGCAAGGTCGCGGTATCGTTCCAGAAGATCACGCGATGACATTGGGCGCCTACAACGTGCAATCGAATGTTGAAAAATTCTATCAAAGCTGTGATGCGATGGTGGTGGTAGGTTCACGTTTGCGCGGCAATGAGACACTGAAGTATCAACTGAAGTTGCCACAAAATCTATATCGTATCGATGCTGATGGACGTGCAGACAATCGCGGGTATCGCAATCAGTTATTCATTCATGGCGATGCGCAAGCGACGCTTAATGCGCTGGCCGATAAGTTGGAGGGCAAGCTTAAGGTTGATAGTGCATTTCCATCCGATTTAGCTGCTGTCAAAGTTGTTGCGGTTGAAAATTTAGCAGAAGGCCTGGGTCCTTATCGTGTGTTGATGTCGGCTTTGCAAAAGGCGGTTGGCCGTGATTATCAATGGGTGCGTGATGTAACGATTTCCAACAGTACTTGGGGTAACCGCGGTTTGCAAATTTTCCAACCTCGTGATGGTGTACATGCGCTTGGCGGCGGTATTGGGCAAGGCGTGCAAATGGGTATTGGCGCGGCCCTGGCAAATCCATCCCGTAAAACGGTTTGTATCGTTGGCGATGGTGGTTTACAGGTGAATATCGGCGAACTATGCACTGCTGTGCAAGAGCAAGCCAACATGACCATTTTATTGATGAACGATGGTGGCTATGGCGTCATCAAAAATATTCAAGATACGACATACGGCGGTCGTCGCCATTGTGTAGAAATCGGCCAACCAGAGTTCACTCAATATTGTGCGAGTCTGCAATTGCCACATGTGAAGGTGAGCGATCTTGCCAATATTGATGCTGCGTTGAAAACCGCCCTGGCGCATAACGGCCCTTATGTGATTGAGGTTGATATGTTGTCCATTGGTGGATTTGCCAGCAAGTTTGCCGGGCCACCGATCCGTAAAGATTGATTTCACCAACTTCATTTTCGAACGAAAAACATAAGGATTTACCATGTTAAATGTGACGATGATAGGTTTCGGTGCGATCGGTTGCACGGTATTTAAAGTGATAAAAAATGATGCCGAAGTGCGCATTTCACAAATCGTTGTTCATAACGAGGAAATGCGTGCCGAAGTGCAAGCCAAAGTTGGTGACAACGTAGTGGTCGTGAGCCGCATTAGCGATTTGCCGCAGCGTCCCGAATTTGTTTTGGAGTGCGCAGGCCATGCCGCATTGACCGCTTGTGTGCTGCCCTTGCTGGCATCAGGTGTGGATTGTGCTTTGGTCTCGATCGGGGCGCTGGCATCCGACGGCATGCAGGAAAAGTTGGAAGCGGCGGCACGTCAGGGTAAGGCAACTATTACGTTAATGTCTGGCGCGATTGGCGGTATTGACGCGATATCGGCTGCCAAATTTGGCGGTCTGGATGAAGTGCTCTATACCGGACGTAAGCCAGCGTTAAGCTGGATCGGCACGCCAGCGGAAGAGTTGTTCAAGTTGGCAGAACTATCAGAAGCTACCGTTATTTTTCGCGGTAACGCACGTGAAGCGGCGCAGCTTTATCCTAAAAATGCCAACGTTGCGGCCACTTTGGCGATCGCAGGCCTTGGTTTAGATCATACCAAGGTGACTTTGATTGCCGATCCTGCTGCTACGCAAAATATCCACACCATTGAAGCACGTGGCGTGTTTGGCCAAATGAAGATGGAAATACAAGGCAATCCGCTGCCGGAGAATCCTAAAACTTCAGCATTGACGGCTTATAGCATTATTCGCGCTATAAAAAATCGGGTGCGGCCGGTCGTAATCTAATCCGGAGCGATGCCTCTCGCCCGTTAGAGGGAGAGAGGAAAAAAGCGCGGGACATGTCGTAAAAAGAAAGAGACAAACAAATGAAAACCTTACCCATCTTTATCGGCGGTGAATGGAAACTCGGCCGTGGCGCAATTTACACGTCGATTTATCCTGCCGATCAAAGCGTCAACGCTGATGTCGCTGGCGCAGATTTGAACGATGTGGAAGAGGCCATTCAAGCCGCTGATGCCGCCTGGCGTCGCGACAACTGGCGTGGTTTAAAGCCGCATGAACGTGCCGCAGTTCTATACCGTATTGCAGCTGGCATTCGCGCACGACACGAAGAGCTGGCACAATTACAGCGCCGCGATAACGGCAAGCCTATAAATGAAACGCGCGTATTGGTTACCAGTGCTGCGAATACGTTTCAGTACTTTGCGGCGTGTCTGGAAACGCTGGAAGATGCGCTCACGCCTAGTCGTGGTGACTATTTGACCATGAGCACGCACGAGCCGATTGGCGTGGTGGTAGCAATTACGCCATGGAATTCACCGATTGCCAGCGAAGCGCAAAAACTTGCTCCGGCATTGGCAGCGGGTAATGCGGTCGTACTTAAACCGGCTGAAATGACGCCGCTGTTAGCGTTGGAGTTGGCCAAAATTTGCGAAGCCGCCGGTGTGCCAAAAGGCGTGCTGAGTGTCTTGCCGGGCAAAGGTTCTGTGATAGGTGATGCGCTGGTCAATCATCCATTAGTCAAAAAAGTATCGTTCACCGGTGGTACCAATGTCGGGCGTGGTATTGCTCGTCTGGCGGCAGAAAAGCTGATGCCTGTTTCGCTGGAATTGGGTGGAAAATCACCGACCATGGTGTTTGCAGACGCTGATCTTGATCATGCTGTAAACGGTGTGTTATATGGCATTTTTAGTTCATCAGGCGAGGCGTGCATTGCTGGTTCGCGCCTGTTCGTGGAGCGTCCTATCTATCAGGAGTTTATGCAGCGCTTGGTCGCCGGAGCAGAGAAGCTGCGCGTCGGCAACCCTGAGAGCGAAAGCACGCAGATGGGGCCGTTGATCAGTGCCGCACACAGACAAAGTATAGAGCGATACGTCGATATTGGTCAGAGTGAAGGCGGTAAGTTGTTGACCGGCGGTAAACGCCCACAAGGTGCAGAATTTGATCGGGGATTTTTCTATAGTCCTACCATCATAGAAGGTCTTACTAATCAGTCGCAAATGTGCCAGGAAGAGATTTTTGGCCCGGTCTTGGCTGCTATGCCGTTCGATGATGAAGCGACTTTATTGACTGAGGCGAACGATAGTGTGTTTGGTTTGGCTGCCGGCATTTGGACCCAGGATTACAAGCGAGCGTGGCGTGTTGGCCGTGCGGTGGATGCGGGCACGGTGTGGATAAATACGTATAAATTATTTTCGATCACGACGCCTTTCACAGGGCGTAAAGAAAGTGGTATGGGACGTGAAAAAGGACATCGCGGGATTCTTGAATACAGCCAGCAAAAAAGTATGTATTGGGGTTTGAACGAAGCGCCCATGGCTTGGGCTAATTGATTTTGCGGTTGTGATGCAGGGGTAGGGTAGGCACGTTTGTCTGCCCACGCGGTATTAATCCGAGGAACCTATGACAGACGCAGGCCTGCGCTGTTATCTCTGACGTTAATGCCTTTCCTCCCTGGAGTCTCCGGATGGACAGAACAGCGTGCCTACCCAACTTTTGGAACAGCTGTTGCAGATATTTTGAAAGAAAAAAATGAGCATATTGGGTATTGAGCAAATTACTTACGGTGTGGAAGATCACGCCGCGTGTCAGAAATTCTTTGCAGATTGGGGTTTGAAGCCTGTTGAGAAGAGTGCTGACGGTGCAATCTTTGAAACGCTCAATGGCTGTCGCGTTGTGCTGTCCGATATCAATGACCCAACTCTTCCCCCGGCTTTTGAAGCTGGTCCAACCTTGCGTGAAGTGGTGTGGGGCGTAGCAAATAAAGCCGATCTTGATCTCGTTCGCGCAAAGTTAGTTGGTCAACCTGGATACGTCAGTACTGAAAATAGCGTGAGCTGCCTGGACCCAAGCGGTATGGCGATTCGGGTGCAAGTGACGCAAAAGCGCGCGATTGATGTAAAGGGTTCGCCAAGTAATACTTGGGATGCCAACAATCGAATTGATACGCCGGCAGCAATTTATGAAAGAGCTGAACCGGTCGAAGTCGGTCATGTAGTGTTTTTTACCAATTGTATCGCTGCCCAAGAAAAGTTTTATCACGACTTATTGGGTTTTGAGACTTCGGATCGCTATCCAGATCGTGGTGTGTTTATGCGCTGCGCTCCACACGGTGGTCATCACGATCTCTTCTTGTTGCAACTTCCAAATGGCAAAGTCGGCTTGAATCACGTTGCCTTTACCGTTCGCGATATTCATGAAGTATTTGGTGGTGGTTTGCATATCAGCCGCTGCGGCTGGGATACGCAATTGGGACCGGGCCGTCATCCGATTTCATCTGCTTATTTTTGGTATTTCAACAATCCTGCTGGCGGTTTGATCGAATATTACGCGGACGAAGATATCTTGACGCCAGCTTGGCAAGCGCGCGAATTTGAACCGGGCCCGACCAGATTTGCAGAGTGGGCGATTGATGGCGGTATTGATGGTAATACGCGTCGCCAGCACAACGTAAAAGCGGTTGACGGTAAGTTTATGACGGATACCAAGAAGGGTTAAGGCGATGGAAAAGCCAAACACAATTGTTGTCATTGGCGGTGGCCAGGCAGCTGGCTGGGTGTTGAAAACCTTGCGGGCAGAAGGCTTTGCCGGTCGTTTGCTGATGATCGCAGCCGAACCGCATGCGCCTTATGAGCGGCCGCCGCTATCGAAAGCGGTATTAGCTGGCACGGCATCGCTGAGCTCCGTTCAGCTGATTTCTGACGAAGAATTTCAAGCACTTAACGTTGAATGCATCCAGCCAGACGAAGCTATCAGCATAGATCGGATTACACGTACCGTGCATTGTCGCAGTAGCCGCAGCGTGAACTACGATCAATTGGTGCTGGCCACCGGCGGTGAGGCACGCAGATTATCTGAAGGTGTCACGAACAATGCTCATGTTCATTATCTGCGCACACTGAGTGACGCAAGCGCATTGCGGGTGGCATTGGACGGCAAGCGCCAATTGGTAGTGATTGGTGGTGGCTGGATTGGCTTGGAAGTGGCTGCCACTGCGCGCAAGTTGGGATTGGAGGTCACGGTTGTCGAGGCATTTGAACGACTATGCGCACGCGCTGCGCCATTACAGATTTCCGCTGTGCTGCAAGCCCTGCACGAAAAAAATGGCGTAAAGATTCTGCTTAACTCGCAACTGGAAAACTTATCCGACCTTGATGGAACGATTTCGGTGCAATTAAAAGACGGTAGCGTTTTGACAGCTGATGTCGTCGTTGCTGGTATCGGTCAAACACCCAACGTTGACCTGGCGTTGACATGTGGCCTGGAGGTGGATAACGGCATAGTGGTGGATAACCAAGGCCGTACGTCCGATTCACTGATTTTCTCTTGTGGCGATGTTGCTAACCAACCGCATCATTTGTCAGATGGTCGTTTGCGTCTGGAGTCTTGGGCGAACGCCCAAAATCAGGCAGTCGTCGTTGCTAAAGCGATGCTTGGCAGTGATGAGATTCATGCCGAGGCACCGTGGTTTTGGTCGGATCAATATGATTTGAATCTGCAAATTTTAGGATTCGCACCAGCAGATGCAGAAGTGGTCGTGCGAGGCGATCTTGACGCTGCAAATGCCACGTTATTTTTCTTCAAAGATGATGTGTTGTGTAGCGCGATTGCTTTGAATAACGGCCGCGATATCAAAGTCGCCAAGCGTTGGATGGCACAGGGCAAAATAATTGACAGGGAAATTTTGCAAGATGTGTCAAAACCACTTAAGCCTTAGTTAAAAAAGGTGTGGATTGATTTTAATAAAAGTAGCCTGATTAGCCTCAGGCGCATAGGAGAAGTTGTATGAGTGAGCAGCGTCAGATCGATGTGCAGAATTTCATCGACGAAAAGTCTTTTTCAGGCTATCAAATTTTAATTTTCATTTTTTGCTTTTTGATCGTTGCTGCTGACGGTCTTGATACGGTGATTTTGGGGCCTTTGGTTCCGGCGCTGATGCACGATTGGGGCGTAACACGGATGGAATTGGCACCAGTGTTTACTGCGGCATTGATTGGCTTGGCGATTGGTTCAATGGGCGGGGGAATATTGGCTGATAAATTTGGCCGTCGTAAAGTGTTGATTGTTTCGGTATTTATGTTCAGCATTTTCTCCCTAGCTTCCGCGTTTGCTGGTGGCGTTGTCGAAATGACGCTGTTGCGGTTTTTGACCGGTATCGGCTTAGGTGCAGCGATGTCGAATGCGGTGACATTGATGTCTGAATACACGCCGCAGCGCATCCGATCACGTATCGTCAATACCGTGTTCATGGGTTTTGTAGTCGGCGCCTGGGCCGGCGGTTATCTGGCTGCGTGGTTAGTGCCGCATTTCGGTTGGCATAGTTTGTTTTATGTCGGAGGTTTGGTGCCTCTGGCCCTGAGCTTTGCAATGTTCCTACTACCTGAGTCGCCGCGCTTTATGGTGGTACAAAACTGGCCTCAGAAAAAAATTGCTCGTGTTCTGAACAAAATTTCCCCAAATTCGGTCACCGTAAACGATAAATTTACGATTGTTTTGCCGCCGCAAGTGGATGGCAAGTCGGCACTGTCAGTGATTTTTTCTGAAAAATATCTGTTCGGGACCATTTGTTTATGGATCACGCTGTTCATGGGGATGGTGATTTTTTACTTTGTCACGAGCTGGATGCCGGTGATCGTTAAAGATGCCGGGTTTACTTTGGCTGACGGTGCCAAAATCATGGCGCTATATCCATTAGGCGGCCTGATCGGAGGCATTGTTGTTGGTTATTTTATGGATAAATTTAATCCCCATAAAGCCATTGCCGCTTCCTATTTACTCGGTGCGATTTTCATAGGCGCGATAGGTTTTGGATTCCATGACCTGACTGTATTGAGTTCATTGGTCTTTGTTGCCGGTATGTTCATGAGCAGCGCCCAAGGTTCAATGCCAACGCTCGCAGCCGCTTTTTATCCGACAGTAGGACGCGCAACCGGTGTTTCATGGATGCTTGGGATCAGCAGACTTGGTTCGATTCTCGGCGCAGCTGGCGGCAGTTTGGTACTCGGCCTTGGTTTAAGTTTGAACGTTGTGTTTATCTTATTGGCGATTCCCGGAGTGATTGCTGCAATTGCTTTGATGTTCAAGGGAGGTCATATGCACCGCCAGCAAGAATTACTAAAACAACAGACTCAAGCAGCCTGAGACCATGAATTTGGTTGTGAGCCGCGGTTAACGCCGTGGCGATTTAAATAGGACTTTCGTCCGCATTATAAAAATATTGGAGATAGTAAATGAAACAAGTGACTTGGCTGAAATTATCAGCCATTGCGGGTGCTGCTGCGTCTTTGGTTTGCATGTCGTCAGCGTATGCTGATGTGAATGTGACGAGTAACGTAACAATCTACGGTAGTCTGGATGCCGGGCCAACCTACGTCAGCAACGCGGGTGCCGGAGCAAAAACCATACTTGATTACGGTGGATTGCAACCTGATCGTATCGGTTTTCGTGGCATAGAAAATCTTGGCGATGGATATTCTGCGGTATTTAAATTGGAAAATGGTTTTTCCACTAGTACGGGAGCGATGATACGTCCCGGCGTACTTTTCAATCGTATGTCGTATGTGGGTATTGCCAATCAACAGGTCGGAACGCTGACTTTGGGGCATCAAACTACTATCATGTTTGACATGCTTGATCCATTGAGTACAGGTTATATATTGGGAAGTTTTTATGCTTTCCATCCTGGCAATTTGGATGACCTGGCTAATATCGGTACACCTGATAATGTCATTAAATTTACCAGCGCTAACTTTAGTGGATTGACTGCTGCCGCAATGATCGGTTTGGGTGGACAAGCGGGGGATAGCTCTACAAATCGGGTGCTCGGTTTTGGTGCCAATTATGTTAACGGTCCGTTGAAAATTGGTGCTGCCTATAACAGTGCCAATAACAAGGTACTGACTCTTGAATCTTCAATGGGTTTAACTTCATTGGCCGGTCAGGATTTTGCGGCAACTGGCGGGACTATGCCGACTAATAACGTCCGTAATATGGGCTTAGGTGCGAGTTATGACACTGGGCCAGTATTGTTGCATACGCTGTTTACGCAAACCAGAATTGAAGGTTTGGTGGGGTCAGCAAAAATGAATAATGCTGAGTTGGGTGCGAATTTCCGTATTACGCCGGTGTATTCGTTTAACTTGGGTTATACCTATTCCAAGCTGGATGATATGAAGTGGAATCAATTCAACTTGAATAACGTGTATTCCTTATCCAAGCGTACCGAGGTGTATTTGCAAGGGACGTTGCAGAAGGCTTCTGGTCAAACTGATACTGGGGAAAGTACTTTGGCTGCGATTAATACGGCGGGGATTTCTTCTAATCAGAATCAGGCTACTTTGAGGTTGGGTGTGCATCATTCGTTTTGATTGACTGATGATGTAGCTTCTGCGGTGGTCACTCCGTGGTTCCGGCAATGTCGGGGGGGAGCCCGACAGCCACTTGCTTTCTTTGCTTCGCCAAAAAAATAAGCACAGAAAGGGCGGGAGCACTGCTCCTGCCAGAGTCGTCACTCGTCTTTGACGAGTGGTCCCCAAATATGTCTTCCCTCATTCGGGAGGAAAGACCAACTCGCCTTCGGCTCAGACATGTCTTCCCTCTTTATCCGAATGAGGGGCAGCATATTTGGCAACGTCCAATGCGGGGTACTTCAAAATCAGCTTCAACGTCACAAGCAACAGTCTTGTTGCTTGTGACGTTGATGATTTTCTCGTTTATTCCTTAGAAAAATCCACGTCAGGTCTTATCGGCATTTTGCGTGAGGTCGCACGCGCGTATTGTGGGGGCCAGGATGTCAGGTCGTTGAGTTCATTTGCTGCGTGTAGTGGCCAGTATGGATCACGTAATAGCTCACGTGCCAGCAATACTAAATCGGCTTGCCCTGTATGCAGAATATGTTCCGCTTGAATCGCGGAGGTGATCATGCCGACCGCGCCACTTGGGATGTCAGCTTCTTTTCTGACGCGTTCTGCAAATTGTGTTTGATAGCCGGGGCCGACGGGGATGTTGGCCAGGATGTTGCCGCCACTTGATACATCCACCAGATCGACGCCGGCAGTGCGTAGCAGACGACTCAGAGCCACGGTTTCATCTGCGTTCCAGCCGCCTTCTACCCAGTCGGTTGCCGACAGACGAACGAATAGCGGTAAATCTTGCGGCCATACGGCGCGTACTGCGGTGGTTACTTCCATCACTAAACGAATGCGATTGTCGAAGCTGCCGCCGTATTGGTCGGTACGCGTGTTGCTGATTGGGGATAAAAATTGGTGTAGCAGATAGCCATGTGCGGCATGGATCTCTACTATTTTAAAACCTGCGGTGAGCGCGCGTTTTGCTGCCGCGACGAAGGCTTGCACCACGCCTTGAATTTCTTCTGCGGTTAATGCATGCGGCGTGTCATAGGTTGGGTCAAATGCTAATGCAGATGGCCCTACTGTCGGCCAGCCGCCTGAAGTAGTTGGTACGTAACCTTGCTGTTCTTCCCATGGACGATACACACTGGCTTTGCGGCCGGCATGAGCCAGTTGAATCCCTGCAACAGTGCCTTGCTGTTCCAGAAAGTGGGTAATGCGACGCAATGGGGCGATGTGTTCATCTTTCCAGATTCCCAAATCTTGCGGTGATATGCGTCCTTCTGGAACGATGGCTGCAGCTTCAGTAATGATCAATCCGGCACCACCGACAGCGCGGGAACCCAGATGCACTAAATGCCAATCATTGGCAAATCCATCTTTTGAAGAATATTGGCACATCGGTGCCACTGCAATGCGATTTGGCAGGCTGACGCTACGTAAGGTCAACGGGGAAAAAAGTTTGCTCATTTATAGCTCCTAAAAATCATGTGTGAGGGATTTTTCTCCCGCTTTCGCAAGCGGGAGAAGGGAGTGATCAGGAATTAGCGGATTGATGGTTGACTATCAGTATTAAATTGCAGTGCGGCCAGGCTGGCATATAAACCACCTTGTGCAACCAGCGATGCATGCGTACCGGTCTCTACGATATGGCCATGTTCCAGCACGATGATACGATCGGCTCGTTGTACGGTGGCTAAACGGTGGGCAATGACCAGCGTGGTGCGGCCAACCATGGCCGCTTCCAGCGCGCCTTGGACTACGCGTTCCGACTCAGCGTCAAGTGCGCTAGTGGCTTCATCTAGCAATAGTAACGGCGGATTTTTCAACAATGCGCGAGCAATGGCAATGCGTTGACGCTGGCCGCCGGATAAGCGCACACCGCGCTCACCTAAGAATGATTGGTAGCCATTTGGCAGACGTTGGATGAATTCGTCTGCTGCGGCCATTTTTGCGGCAGCGATAACTTCGTCGTCACTAGCGCCAACGCGACCATAGCGAATGTTATCCATTGCATTGGCAGAAAAAATCACCGTATCTTGCGGCACGATGCCGATAGCATTGCGCAAGGTGTGCAGACTGAGCGATTTAATATCAACGCCATCAAGTTTGATGGTTCCTTGTTGCGGATCGTAAAAGCGCATCAACAATTGGAATAACGTGGTTTTCCCCGCACCTGAAGGGCCAACAATGGCAATGGTTTCGCCCGGATTGATACTCAGAGAAAAATGCGTCAACGATAAGGTGTCTGGGCGAGAAGGGTAATGGAACGCCACATCGTCAAGTATTAATGCCGCGCCTTGCGCAGTCCGTGGCGGCAACGCCGCTGGATGTGATGCCGATTGCACTGGCGATTTGGCTGCCAACAATTCCAACAGACGTTCGGCAGCACCGGCAGCACGTTGGGTGTCGCCCATGACTTCCGATAATGCGCCGATGGAGCTGGCAACCAGTGCCGCATATAGAATGAATTGGCCCAGTTCGCCACCGCTCATGCGCCCCTGAATCACTGCATGCGCGCCTAACCATAAGACGAACACAATCGCGCCAAAGGTCAATAAAATCGCCATCATGGTCAGTAATGAACGTGCACGTATGCGTTGCAGGGCGGTCTGAAATGAATGTTCAATCGCACCACTGAAGCGCTGCGATTCGATGGTTTCATGGGTATATGCCTGGACGGTCGGCATCGCATTCAAAATTTCGCCCGCCATCGCTGAAGCATCGGCGACACGGTCTTGCGAAGCCCGTGATAATTTGCGTACACGACGGCCAAACATAATAATCGGCAGTACCACCAAGGCCAGCATGACGATAATGATGACGCTCAGTTTGGCGCTACTGACGAACAGCATGATCAAGCCACCGGCAAACAACAAGCCATTGCGTAAAGCCATCGAAATGCTGGTGCCGACTAATGTCTGAATCAATGTGGTGTCGGCTGTGAGGCGCGATAACACTTCACCGGTTTTGGTGGTTTCAAAAAATTGCGGGCTTTGTGTCACCACATGCGAATACACCGCGCTGCGTAAATCAGCGGTAACCCGCTCACCCAACCAAGACACCATATAAAACCGCGCTGCAGCGGCAACCCCCATTACACAGGCAACGCCGAACAAGGCAAGAAAATACAGATCAATATGCGTAGGGTTGCTGATACCTTTACCACCGAAACCCAAATCTATCATTTGCCGAAAAGCATATGGAATCGCCAATGTCGCACCGGCCGCAACGATCAATGCCAGACCTGCCAAGACAAACTGACGCTTGTAGGGAGAAAGAAAAGGGATCAAGCCAGCTAGTGTCGCCAAGCTACGCTTTTGTGGTTCTTTGATAGTTGTGGTGTCGGTCATGTTTTGCAAAGGTTGATGCTGATGGATGACGATTGCTAATCGTTGAGTTGATTAGATAGACTCTAAAGACAGCCGCTAGTGTAGTGGATGTTGCGACGCAATGTTCAATTGCAAGTGGATTTGTCAGAACTAAGTCTGCAGCGATAATGACCTTTTCCCCCAATATTAGATATGATGGCAATCTTGCAGTATGTTTCTAGAAAAAAATTTATTCCTACATTTGGAGCGGTTAATGGCTATTACTTCCAGCACTTTTAGCGTTTCTCGTTGTTTGCGAAATATTACTTTTATGTTTGGTTTGCTAGGTTTATTGATGGTATCCAACGTTGCCAGGGCTTCATTATTCGGGAACGATATCAAGGGTTCCGGTAACATTAAGGAGCAAACGCGCGAAGTCGGTCATTTCAACGCGCTTAGCCTGGGGCTGCCTGCAGATGTACAACTGCGTCAGGGCAATACGGAGCGCGTGACCATTTCGACGGATGACAACATATTGCCGCTGGTTGAAACCGTGGTTGAGCATGGTGTGCTGAAAATTCAGCCGGCCCACGAACACACCAGTTTTTCATCCACCAAACTCATCGTGATCGTCGAAGCAAAGGATATTAATAATATTTCCATTGGTGGCTCTGGCACCATTGTTGCCGACAAACTGAATGCGCCGCGGTTAAGCGTCGCGATAGGTGGCTCCGGTATCGTGCAAATTAGTGGATTGAATAGTGATGCGCTCTCAATTTCTCTTGGTGGAAGTGGTGGCTTTAAGGCGTCAGGTATCGCCAATTCGATAGCTGCCACTATTGGCGGCTCTGGTAGCGTACTCATGGGACATCTGGAGGCGAAGACCGTGGAAGTCACCTTAGGTGGTTCCGGCCATGCAATTGTGTGGGCGAAGAGTGCGCTCAGACTCATGATCGCTGGCTCAGGGAGTGTTGAC
Organism: Glaciimonas soli; assembly: GCF_009497155.1. GTDB lineage: Bacteria > Pseudomonadota > Gammaproteobacteria > Burkholderiales > Burkholderiaceae_D > Glaciimonas > Glaciimonas soli. The sequence continues at coordinate 614,672 of NZ_WINI01000001.1, read as the reverse complement.
TACTATGGCGATCCTGCAGTTTCCAGATCGGTATTCGGTTCCGGTCAGGTGACGCAATTGGGTGCGTCGCCGGAATAATCTAATGTAAATGAAGGTGAGTGCAACTTGGCATAGATACTAGAAGTTTCTATACGATTTTTATACGCGCTCACCTAAATGCTCACTTAGAAAATCAACAAAAACGCGAACTGCGGGGATTAAGCCGCGTTGCGTTGGATAAACCACTTGTACACTGCCGGAGGGCAGAGACCATGCGGGAAGTACATGTACTAATGTACCTAGTTCAAATTCTTTAAGGCAGTATTCGCCAGGCAGCGTAGTGATGCCTAAACCATGTAACGCGACTTCTTTGCGGACATTAAAATCTTCGATTGCTAATCTTGGTTCAACAACGATAGCGGCATGCGCGTTGTCCGGTCCGGTGAACGAGAGGCGCATGCGCCGATCTTGATCGACAGCACCTAGTATTGGGAGTTTTGAGAGATCTTTGGGGTGCGCCAAGGCACCGGATTGTGCCATCAGCGCCGGCGCTGCCACCAGATAATCGCTGGTAGTACGCAAGCGACGTGTTGCAAGATTCGGATCTTCATCTCCTGTTATGCGTGCTCGGACGGCGACGTCTATTCCTTCTTCCAATAAATTGATACGTCGGTTGCTCAGGATAAAGTCCAGTCTGACTTTGGGGTACTTTTCCAAAAATAGTATTACCAGCGTTTCCAGGCCCATTTTCGCGATTGCTGTCGGACAACTAACACGTACCAGACCGTTGGGTTCGGCGAGTGAACTGGTAATGGTAAGTTGTGCGGCTTCAGCCGCAGCAATGACTTCCTGACAATGTTGATAGAAGCGCTGACCAAGATCTGTGAGAGTGATGGAACGCGTATTTCTCTGCAGCAGACGAGCATTCAAACGTTGTTCTAATTCCGCGACGCGGCGTGATAAGCGTGATTTAGGCACCCCCAAAGCACGGCTGGCGGCGCTAAATCCACCGTGTTCAACAACGCTGGCGAAAAAAAATAAGTCGTTTAAATCTTGCATGATAATTACTTATTTCCTTTATTGTCCTATGTGTAGAACAATATATCCTAATTTCGATGGCTAGTTCTATTTGTGCTTCATGTGTAGTCTTTCACTTAGACCAACGCAACATTGACGAATATAAAGGAACTCATCATGAAATTACTCCATATCGACTCCAGCATCCTCGGCGATGCATCAGCTTCACGCCAATTATCACGTGAGGTGGCGGATGCAATAAAAGCTTCAGAATCGGCAGCTAATGTGACTTATCGCGATTTAAGCAAAGACCTCACTGCGCATCTTTCAGGCGCAACATTCGCGGCCAAAGGTACGCCAGCGGATCAGCGTGATGCAGCGCAGGCACGCGAAGTGGCATTGAGCGAAACAATACTGCGGGAGTTTATGGACGCCGACGTAATCGTGCTTGGCGCACCAATGTATAACTTCACCATACCGACACAGCTCAAATCCTGGATAGATCAAATCAGTGTGGCTGGCGTGACTTTCCGTTATACCGAAAACGGTCCAGAAGGTTTGGCCAAGGGAAAACGCGTTGTGATTGTCGCGACTTCAGGCGGTATCCATGCAGGCAAACCTACCGGGATTGCGCATGTAGATTATCTTAAATTGGTGCTCAATTTCTTGGGAATTACCGACATTGAGGTAGTAAATGCTGAAGGCTTGAATTACGGCGAAGAAATGAAAGCGAATGGCTTGGCAGCTGCGCGCACTGAGATAGAGCGGTTAGCAAACCTTTCCCCTGCGCTGGCTTAATCTTCATCCAGGCAGTCAACATAAAGCGTGCATCAGCTTTTGTCTGGTGCACGCTTGGCTTTATGTCAGCCACATATATGACGGTAATCGTATGCGGCTGTTTTATTCAGTGGGCGCTATGGATCGCAAAGGCCGCTGATGAAAAACGCTGGTTGAAAATCATGCGACAGCTTTACTGACTACACCATCTTGATTCGCCGCATGGCTGGCGATTTCTATTTGCCGATTTACTGCGCTGAAGACAGCTTTGAATGACGCTGTCAGGATGTTGGCATCAATCCCAACGCCGAAGCCGGTCGGCGCGTCGTTGAGGCGCAGTTCTATATAGCTGGCCGCTTGCGCATCGGCGCCGGCGCTGATCGCGTGTTCATGAAAATCCATGACTTTGATGTTCAGCCCCAAAGCGTTGACGAATGCAGCGATTGGCCCATTACCGCTGCCAGTTACGGTTTGCGCCTGCCCATCACACAAGATATCGACGGCGATCTGAATCGTTTCGGAAGCACTCGTATCTTCCTTGATACGATGTCCGACGTAGCTGTAAGGCGCATGTTGGTCCAAATATTCTTGTTTGAAAATGCGGTAAATATCTCCGCCAGTAATTTCTTTACCTGTTTCATCTGCCGCTTTTTGGATAGCGCGGCTAAATTCAATTTGCAATCGTCGTGGCATAGCCAAGCCATGCTCTTGCTCCAACAAATACGCCATGCCGCCTTTACCTGATTGACTATTGATGCGAATTACCGCGTCGTAGCTACGGCCAAGATCGGCCGGATCAATTGGCAAGTAAGGAATTTCCCAAATGGCATCGGCTTGTTGTGCGGCGAAACCCTTTTTAATAGCGTCCTGGTGTGAACCAGAAAATGCCGTAAAGACCAGATCGCCAACATAAGGATGACGCGGGTGTACCGGGATTTGATTACAGTCTTCAACGCAATGACGGATGGAGTCGATGTCAGAAAAATCTAAACCGGGATTGACGCCTTGCGTGTACAAATTTAATGCCACCGTAACCAAATCGACATTGCCTGTGCGTTCGCCATTACCGAATAAGCAGCCCTCGACCCGATCTGCACCAGCCATTACGGCCAATTCTGCAGCCGCAACACCAGTGCCACGGTCATTGTGTGGATGGACGCTGATGATAGTGGCGTCGCGGCGGGCCAAATTGCGATGCATCCATTCGATTTGATCTGCAAATACATTCGGCGTACTGCACTCGACTGTGGTTGGTAAGTTGAGGATGATCTTGCGGGTTGGTGAAGCTTCCCAGGCATCGACTACGGCATCGCAGACTTCTTTGGAGAAATCTAATTCGGCCAAGCTGAAGGTTTCTGGTGAGTATTCATAGCGCCATTCGGTTTCAGGGCGGGCGTCGGTTAACTCTTTGATCAAACGGGTTCCGGAGACGGCGATTTCTTTGACTTCTTCGCGGCTTTTATTAAAAACAATACGACGCCATGCCGGTGCAATCGGATTGTAGAGATGGACTATCGCTTGTTTGGCACCTTGCAATGATTCAACTGTGCGGCGAATCAAGTCTTCACGCGATTGCGTCAAGACGATGATGGTGACGTCGTCAGGAATATGTTTTTCTTCGATCAATTGGCGAACAAAGTCGAAATCTGTTTGCGAGCCGGAAGGAAAGCCCACTTCGATTTCTTTGAGGCCGACTTTAACCAAGAGCTGGAAGAAACGCAGCTTACGATCAGCATCCATCGGTTCAATCAAAGCTTGATTGCCATCGCGCAAATCGGTACTCATCCAGATCGGCGGTGTGCTAATGACTTGATTCGGCCAAGTGCGGTCGGTCAATGGAATAGGCGGAAACGGGCGATATTTCGCCGCAGGATTTTGCAACATCATGGAGCACCTCTGGTAATGAGATAAATGAATAGGGAAATACGGAAGTGCGAGAGTGGCGGCTGGCTGCCTGACTGCCACTCGAAAATTAACGCGAGGCCAGGCAACCGATCGGTAGCGGTAGTAGTAGTGCTAGTAGGGTATTAATGCGGAGTGAGGTGAATTGCATAATGAAGTCCGTAGTTCCTGCTGTTTGTTCTACAAGTGATTTATTTTTTGCTGCTGACGGTGTTTTGTCAGAATGTCCCGTTGTTCAGGGAAGAAAAATCAGGGTGCGCTTACTTAGTTTAGTAGAGCTAGTAGCGACGACCCTAGCAGCATTGCTGGTAGGGAACCAGTAATGTGTAGTAGAGAGCAGGATAGGGATTTTGCGGAGTTCATTGAGCCAATATAGAGGAATTACTCAAAGTCTGTCAAGTTTTCTTCGTTTTTATTTAAGGCCAAATATGCCAATTAATCCAATGATAATCAGATAAAGCGCAATCACAGTACTCAGCAGACGCGGCACGCAAAGGATCAAAACGCCAGCGATGAGCGAAACAACAGGGGTGAGGTGAAGATGGAGATTCATGACGGTCCTTGAAAAAAAACGGCTTGGCGATGCAAAAAAGAATGTGCATTGGCTAATGCCGATAAAGACACTCAGCCAACATACGCAATAATTTAGCATTATTTTTCAGTTGATCACAAATCGATGTGAATTAAAAAATGTGCAAAAAGCTATTACGTACATAGATGGCCGGACATTCCCTTCCCGGGGAATTCAGTTAAGCGATCGTACTTACTCGATCGCCATAGATTAAACGCGCAATAAAGGAGGGCCGGGACGAGGAGGGAATTGCTTTGCCCGACGTTGTGGTGTGTTCGGCAACCTGTTCAGCAATGTGCGTCCACTGCTCGGATAATTGCTGACATGTTGCGCGTAGCACAGGTGTTAGGCAAGGTAGCTCGGAAAGGGCATGCAAATGATGTTCTATCATTTCCGCCGCTTGCGTTTGAGCAGAGGTTGTTCCGGCAGCTTGTTGATTTACTGTGATGTAGCGCGATATACGCTGTAATACGGCGGATAACAGCATTTCCGGCGGCGTGTCGATGGCGTTGATATCAATCAGGATTGCATTTTGGGCTATAGAAGCAGGGGTGGATGTCAGATGGGTACTCAACATAGACTCCTTGGTTTTCAGGTTTCATTGGGGGCGATTCTTAGCACGCTGACCGAGCCGGGTATTTTGCCTGTAATACTCACTGCTTTCCCACAGCTGCGCATCGTGACGATCCGCTTGTCTGGATAGCTTTAGCCGAGTTTGTGCGTATTAGAGCAGCCCGCCGATCCAACTTTTAAATAATAATGATTCTCATTTATATTATTGAGCTTTAAAATACAAAAAGCAAGTTTTTTTGGTTTGTATCGCTCTAGGGCGTCTAACAATCTGCATGTAAATATTTGTGAGAATCATTGCCGATAATTCCCTTCGGCACGTCTATCCGCTACAATCAAATATTATTCTTTTCGTATATACGCACTTCATCATGATTATTCAGGGCAGCATAGTTGCAATCGTTACTCCCATGCATCCAAACGGCGATCTCGATTTGCCGAGTTTACGAAAGCTGGTTGATTGGCACATAGCGGAAGGTACTGATGCGATTTGCATCGTCGGCACGACTGGTGAATCGCCAACGGTCACGGTGGAAGAGCATGTTAAGTTAATCGAAGTTGCTGTTGAACATGCGGCTAAGCGCATCCCTATTATTGCGGGCGCCGGTGGCAACTCCACAGTAGAGGCCATCAATTTATCGCAACGCGCCAAAGAAGTTGGCGCCGATGCAATCCTGCAAGTAGTCCCTTATTACAATAAGCCGACGCAAGAAGGCATGTATCAGCACTTTAAGAAAATTGCTGAAGCTGTTGATTTGCCCATTATTTTGTACAATGTTCCGGGCCGTACCGTTGCTGACATGAGCAATGAGACTATTTTGCGTTTGGCGCAAATACCTAACATCATTGGCGTGAAAGATGCCACCGGAAATATTGCGCGTGGTTTTGACTTAATCCGTTTGGCGCCTGCTGATTTTGCGGTGTTTTCTGGTGACGATGCTACTGCAATGGCGCTGATGTTTGCTGGCGGTAAAGGTAATATTTCGGTAACTGCCAACGTTGCACCGCGCGAAATGCATCTATTGTGCGTTGCTGCAATGAAGGGCGATGTGCCTGAAGCGGTTAAAATCAATAACAAGATGTTACCATTACATAACAAATTGTTCATTGAACCCAATCCAATTCCAGTTAAGTGGGCGTTGGCTGAAATGGGCTTGATTTCTTCTGGCATGCGTTTGCCACTGGTACAATTGTCGGCTGAATTTGAGCCCGCAGTGCGTGCCGCCATGAGTGAATCTGGTATTTTAAAGTAAGCTCACAGTAAACCCGGACAACCTTAAGCGGTCAGTAAGGTTGTAAATAAGTGCGCTGACAGGCGCTTTTAGATTTTTTTCGTTCCACTTATACTGTATTCACATGACTATTCGTAAGAACATCCCTTCCGTTTTTCGTACAAACAGCTTTACTCAACGCAGTCTTGTCATTGGATTGGCGCTTGCCGGTTTAGCAGGATGCAGTTCACTCACTACGGTATTGGAACCAGATCGTATCGATTATAAAAGCGCTGGCAAAGTCCAGGCGCCAAAACTCGATATTCCACCTGATTTGACCCAATTGCAGCGTGAAAATCGTTATGCGGTTCCTGAAGCTAATTCAGGTACGGCAACTGCTTCGGGTTATAACCTGGAGCAAGGTACCAAGGTAGCCGCTCCGGTTGACGTGGTTGCGCCAAATACAGCGCCTGAAGCGAAAATTGTGCGTGATGGTTCTGAGCGTTGGCTGGTAGTCAACGAATCTCCAGAAAAACTATGGCCGCAAGTTAAAGATTTTTGGCAGGATTCAGGTTTCTTGATCAATACAGAAAATGCTGAAACCGGCGTTATGGAAACTGACTGGGCTGAAAATCGTGCAAAAATCCCGCAGGATTTTGTTCGTAATACACTTGGTAAGGTATTCGATTCACTTTACTCCACGGGTGAGCGCGATAAATTCCGTACCCGTTTAGAGCGTGGTCCAAACGGCACGACCGAAATTTTCATCAGCCATCGTGGTGCTGAAGAAGTACTGACTGGAACGGCGAAAGAAACCAGCGTGTGGACAGCCCGTCCAGCGGATCCGCAACTGGAAGCTGAGTTCTTGTCACGTTTGATGGCACGCCTGAGCGCAGTCGACGTAGCTAAAGCTAAAGCTGCAGTGGTCGATGCCCCAATGATGCAAGCGCGCTCGGTCTTTAACAAAGCTCCTGCCGGAGCAAGTAATGTCGTGATTGCTGAAAGCTTTGACCGCGCATGGCGTCGTGTCGGTTTGGCGTTGGATCGTGTCGGCTTTACGGTAGAAGATCGTAATCGTGACCAGGGTATTTATTTTGTCCGTTACGTTGATCAGGCAAAAGATGCTAAGGATAAAAAGCCAGAAGGTTTCTTTGCGAAAATATTTACCAGTTCGTCAAAACCAGATGATAAAGCAGAGCGTTATCGCGTAGTGATCAAAGGCGTTGGCGATAATAGTCAGGTAACGGTAGAGAATAACGACGGTCAACCAGAAACTTCTCCAGCAGGCGATAAGATCCTGAACTTGCTGAATGAAGAATTGAAGTAATCTTCTGTGATTAAGTAGAAAATAAGTACAAAAAACCCACAACCTTGGTTGTGGGTTTTTTTATATGTAATACCAAATAATCGATTCGAAAAATACCTCCGTCATCCTCGCGAACGCGGGGATCCAAGTTGCGCAACATGGATTCCCGCGTCCGCGGGAACGACGAGGTCATTTTTAAATTATAAAAGATGCAAAGCTTATGAAATACGACCATCCCGGACTTCAAAAACCTCTTCCCCAAATGCCTTCACATCTGCAGGATCATGGGTGATGATAAGCATAGGCACATTCAATTGCAGCTGGAGTTGACTCAGCTCATTGCGCATACGCTCTCGCAAGCTTGAGTCGAGGGCCGAAAATGGTTCGTCCAATAATAAGATATCTGGTTCTGATACCAAGGCACGCGCCAGCGCAACGCGCTGACGCTGGCCGCCGGAGAGTTGATGTGGGTAGCTGTTGATTGTTACTTGCAACTCAAACAGTTTTAACCACTTCAGCACGACAGGATGATTATTTGCAAAATGACGAAGCGGGTTTAGCCAATTTTTGCGCAAGCCAAAAGCAATATTTTGCGCTACCGTCAGGTGTGGGAATAGTGCGTAATCTTGAAATAAATAAGCTACGTTACGCTGTTGTGGCGGCAAACAAATAGCTTTGTCGTGATCGAACAGCGTACGCTGATGCAATGTAATGTTGCCCTGGTCTGGTTTCAATAAACCAGCGACTGCCAGCAAGGTAAGGCTTTTTCCGGCGCCGGACGGGCCAAATAAAACGATACGATTGCTATTCGCCGTAAAGCGGATATCGAGATGAAAGTGACGCTCATCTGCTTGCAAATGCTTTTGAATATTGATGCTGAGCGTCATAGAGGTATTATTTCGATCTAAAATTTTCGACGATGGCTTTTAGGCAGTAAGCGACCAGCGATCAGCAACAACAGTACGCAAGTAACTGAAGTAATGAGAACCATGATAGCGGCGGTATTGTCGTCACCAGCTTGTACCGCCTCATAAATCGCGATTGATAGAGTTTGGGTACGTCCTGGTAGATTACCAGCGATCATCAACGTCGCACCAAATTCACCGAATGCTCTGGCAAATGACAGTAAAACGCCGGCCATAATACCTTTTGATGCCAACGGCAGTGTGACGCGGAAAAATACGGCAACTTCGGAAATACCTAATACACGTGCCGCATTTTGCAACTGAGGGTCAATATCTTCGAAGGCAGCACGGGCCGATTTTAATACCAGAGGAAAGGCTACTATGGTGGAGGCGATAACTGCGCCTTGCCAGGTGAAGACCAGCTCTATTCCCCATTTTTGCAGCCACTCGCCAACGATGCCACGGCGTCCAAAAACCACCAATAAGTAATAACCAAGTACGGTTGGCGGCAACACCAGCGGCAACGTCAAAATCGAATCGACCAAGTCTCTTGCAGGAGAGCGCCAACGTGCCAACCCATAAGCCGCAGCAACGCCAAAAAACAGATTCAGTAGCGTGGCCCAACCTGCGACTTTGAGAGATAGCGCTAGTGGTATCCACACGTTATCCATGTTGCATCGGTCCTGTCTTACTGAAATCTGTTTTGCTTGGCGCATGCCAGGCGGCGCTGCATTGCGCTTCGATCACAAACGACATCAAGGGGCTAAGAATCCATATTTAGCCAATGTTGCCTGGCCTGTGCTGGATAAAACATAGTCTACAAACTGCTTTGCAGTTTCTGCTTGCTTAGTGTCTTTAGTGATAGCAATCGGATAGCTAATCGGTGTAGTCAATGGAATTTGAAGCGCTACCTTGACTTTGTCTTTCATGATTGCGGCATCGGTTGAAAATACAAAACCCGCATCAACCTCGCCACGCGCTACATAGTCCAGGCATTGCCGTACGTTTTGAGCGGGAATACCTTTGGCCGTCACAGCGTCCCATAACTTTGCATTTTCCAACGCTGCCTTGGCATAACGACCGACCGGAACCGACGCCGGGTTGCCGTAAGCGATGCGTTTAATGGCTGGCTGGTTTAAATCTTGTAGCGTTTTGATGGATTGCTGGCTATCTGTCGGCACAATCAGAACCAATTGATTATTGGCGAAATTTTTGCGACTGTTTTCTTGTATGGCCTTTTCAGTTACGGCTTTGTCCATTGCTTCCTGATCGGCAGAGGCGAACACATCGGCAGGAGCGCCCTTAACAATTTGTTGTAGCAGGACGTCTGAAGCAGCAAAATTCAGAACAACTTTCGTTTTTGGGTGCTTTGCCTCAAAATCTGTGGCAATTTCTTTGAAAGCATTCGTTAAACTAGAAGCAGCCGATACGACCAAATCATCAGCATGCGCCGCAGTCATTGATGTCAACAATAAGCCACCGGCCATAACGACGAGAGCGCGTTTGAATTTTGATAGCATGAAATTTCCCGAATGATGAGTTTTAGCGAATGATGTGAGCCAACGATTTGTGCCTATATAAGTGCTAGTGAGCATAGCGAAAAGACAGCAATTACACAATGCCTGGTTGAATATAAGAATCATTTCGTTTTTGAGGTTTCTCCAATGAGATAATGAAAAATTGAAAGCGTTTTAGCCGAAGTCTCTATGTCCATCATAAAAAACAAGCCGTTTTACTATTCTCATTATTTCAAATTCAGTTATTTCTTTGCATTGATGCTGTTGCTCAGTGCATGCCAGCATATTCAGCAGAGTCAATCACTTTCTGAAGGACAGATCAGTGCTAGCGAAAGTCAGAAAATTGATCATTTATTGATGTTGATCAATCAACGTCTGGAAGTGGCAGTGGTGGTGGCGAAGGCAAAATGGCATTCTGGCGCGGCGATTGATGATCCTCTACGCGAAGCAAGTATTCTCAATGCTGTCGCTGCGCAGGCGCGTGCGACCAGTGATCTTGATAGTGTATTTGTACGTGGTTTTTTTCAAGATCAATTCGATGCAGGCAAAATTATTCAACAGCATTTGATTTCAGGTTGGCGGCAAAATCCACCATCAACGCCGTTTGATGTACCTGATCTGGCGCGCGATGTACGTCCGGTTCTCGATCAACTCAATCCGCAATTGATAACAGCACTTCAGGATAGTCGGCCACTACTCAAAAATCCCCGAGTGCAAGCTATACTCGCAGAGCACGCGCAAATTTTTATACATGCTGATGCTGAAATCAGGCAGCAAGTAATCCAGAAGGCGCTTCAAACACTCTTAAGCAATCCCGCATAAGTATTTATAGCTTGTTGTCCCGCCTTGTCGTACTGCAGTACTGCCTGCGGCTGGGACGCCTAGTCTACATACTTATGCGGAATTACTTAGCCGAGTAAAATAAATATAAAGAGAGACAGGATTTGCGATGACACAGACAGCGACAGAGAAAACAGCGGCGCATGCAACAACGCAGACAGGGCATTATTCACTGAATGAACGTCAGCAAAAAATATTGCAGTACGTTCAACGTGAAAGTTTCGTCACTGTAGAAAATCTGGCAAATCGTTTTCAGATCACTCAGCAAACCATACGTCGCGATATTAATATGCTGTCCGATTTGAATTTGCTGCAACGTTATCATGGTGGCGTAGGTTTGCCTTCCAGCGCAGAAAATATTGCCTATGGTACGCGCCAAGGTTTGCAATCAGAGGAAAAACGCCGTATAGCAGCATTGGTCGCCGAGCATATTCCAGATCAGGCAACGCTATTCATCAATATTGGCACTACGACTGAAGAAGTCGCCAAAGCCTTAAGTCGGCGCCGTAATTTGCGTGTTATCACGAATAATCTCAACGTTGCCGCGATCATGAGTGGATATCCCGGATGCGAAGTCATTATTGCCGGTGGCGTGGTGCGTGCCCGCGATTTAGGCGTTACCGGGGAGGAAACCATCGACTTTATCCAACGTTTCAAAGTCGATTTTGGCATCATCGGCATTTCCAGCATAGATGCAGACGGCACATTGCGCGATTTCGACTATCGAGAAGTGCGGGTGGCGGAGGCCATCATTGCTCATTCGCGCACCGTTTTTTTGGTGGCGGATCATTCAAAATTTATGCGTCCGGCGCTGGTGCGTTTGGGAGAGCTATCTAAAGTCGATGCTCTATTTACAGACCGTCCAGTTCCGGCTGAAATGATCGATGTATTTAATGCAGCAAAAATTGATGTGTTTGTGGCCGATAAAACGGCATAGTGACACCGTATGCTGCGCAGCAATTGAATAATCGTAATTTCGGATACAATCGACGACCTTCATTTTCTTCTCAAGACATACAGCAATGATGCTTCGCTAAGTGTCTTTATCCCATGAATTTACAATCCAAGTTGCCGATTTCTTCACGCTATATTCTTGCCGTTCTGATGCTATTGCCGATGGCCGCCTGTAAAACAGTGCCGCCAGCCGCAGTAGTGCCTGTACCTGTGGTGCAAAAAGAAGCGCCGCGTCATATTAAGGTAGGTTTAGCATTGGGTGGTGGTGCCGCGCGCGGTTTTGCCCATATCGGCGTGATTAAAGTGCTGGAAGCAAATGGCATCGTTCCTGATGTTGTGGTCGGCACTAGTGCGGGTAGTGTGGTTGGTGCCTTATACGCAGCTGGTAACGATGGCTTCGCTTTGCAAAAAATGGCATTGAAAATGGATGAATCGGCGTTTACCGATTGGTCTATTCCTTTGTTTTCCAAACTGAGCGGCGTGCTAAAAGGTGAGGGTGTACAAAATTACGTAAATAGAGCGGTCAACAATACACCCATAGAAAAACTGAAAATTCCGTTTGGTGCCGTTGCGACTGACCTCAATTCAGGCGCCCCGATCTTATTTCGACGCGGCAATACTGGCCTGGCGGTACGCGCCTCATCTTCAGTGCCGGGTGTTTTCCAGCCGGTCAAAATCTCAGGCCATGAATATGTCGATGGTGGTTTGGTCGCGCCAGTGCCGGTGCGCTATGCAAAAGAAATGGGTGCTGACTTTGTGATTGCCGTCAATATTTCTGCTGCGCCAGAGGCGCAAAGTGGTTCGAGCTCGTTGGGCGTGCTGCTACAAACTTTCGCCATTATGGGAAAAACCATTAATGAGAAAGAGTTGAAGAATGCTGATGTCGTGATTACTCCAGCTTTAAATGGTATGAAGGGCAATGATTTCGCTTCACGCAACACGGCGATTATGGCGGGAGAACAAGCTGCAATCGCAGCGATGCCGATGATTAAAAAGAAATTACAAGAGATGCGCGGCGGGTGAGTTTTGCCCGAGTCCTAGGAAGTTCTGATGAAATAAAAAAATCCACATTGAATGTGGATTTTTTTATGGGGAAAGCATTGATATAGCGCTTATTCCTGAACCTTCGCATTGTTGAACTGCGCCGTCGTAATCCCTGTTACCGACTCAGAATCCAGATCGCTAATGCGGCGCGCACCATTAAAGCGGCTTTTCCAGTAACTGATATCCATATCCTCGATGCGTACTGCAGCACCTGTGCGCGGTGCATGGATAAATTTGTTGTTGCCCAGGTAGATGCCGACATGCGAGAAGCTGCGTCGCAGAGTGTTATAAAACACCAAATCGCCTGGCTTTAAATCTTGTTGTGAAACTTTTGCACCTTCGCGGCTCAATTCGGCGGCGGTGCGCGGCAAATCAATGCCGAGCGCTTCTTTGAATACATAACGGACCAAGCCGCTGCAATCAAGACCTGTTTGAGGTGTATTGCCACCATATTTGTAATGAATGCCAATTAAATTCATGGCACTTTGACCCAGCTCAGAGGCGCGGTCTGTGAATTGCTGGAGGCGATTACGAGGGGCTGGAGGAGGCGTGTCCAAGTCAGTGATGTCGCTTGCCCAAACTGGGCTGGCAATTGCGCAACTGGCGACTAATGAACCCATCAGTACAAGGCGAGAAACTAACTGCGGAAAAACTGGTTTAATCGTCATTATCTTTTGAGGCAGGATCAATTAATCTAAAGCTATGTTAGTGTGAAGAGTTCCTTATTAGTTCATACCAACGTTAAGTTCGGTTTAAACAAAATAGCAAAGGTAAAACTCAAGATGCATAACAAGACGACAATTATGACTGCAAGTTCTAAAATAACGTACAAAAAACTGAATGTTTTACATTGTTCCACACTTTAATTTCTTTGTGGAATTATTTTTCCGATCTTTTCTATCATTGAGATAGATAGGATGTATCTCACTCCTTACTCAAGTACAATTCTCTCCGCGAGTAATAGCACGCTAAGTATTCATTTTATTTACAGACACAAAGCAAGATTAGGAGAGAAGTATGAAATCGAAACAAATTCTGACGTTGGACGACATTAAAAAAATTGCCGGTGCAGCAGAAGCGGAAGCTAAAGCGAATAACTGGGCGGTTACTATTTCTATCGTCGATGATGGTGGTCATTTGTTATGGTTGCAACGCTTAGATGGCGCAGCGCCAATTTCAGCCCACATTGCGCCGGCAAAAGCAAAGACTGCTGCTTTGGGTCAACGCGAATCAAAAATTTATGAAGATATGATCAACAATGGTCGTTTCTCATTCATCACCGCACCGAATCTGGAAGGCTTGTTAGAAGGCGGCGTTCCTATCGTAGTCAATGGTGAATACCTGGGCGCAGTCGGCGTGTCTGGCGTTAAATCGACAGAAGATGTACAGATTGCTAAAGCTGGGATTGCGGCCTTAGCGGCGTAATTGCCAGTTTATTTTGTAAATGAATAAGTAAATGAGTAAATAAATACGTAATTTCCAAACTTCACTTGCATCGACCTACTGCAGAAATGAGGCGCGAATCTGCCGTAGGTCTGAAATCCTCATCTTTCTTCATGCGCCGCTTCTTTCTGCCCACCCCTGTTTTTACTCGTATTAGGCTCACTTCATGACCTCAGGCATTATTGCGTTGGTATTGTGCGCGGCGTTATTGCACGCTTCCTGGAATGCCATGCTGAAAAGCAGCGGCGATCGACTTTGGTCCATTACCTTGATGACAGTGGGAGCGGCTTTGGGCGCGTTGCCTCTGGTGTTGTGGTTACCTTTGCCTGCGGTAGCAAGTTGGCCTTACATCGCCATGTCGGTAGGGCTGCACGTAGGCTATAACTTGTTTCTGGTACGGGCTTATCGCGCTGGTGATTTTGGACAGTCTTATCCGATTGCGCGTGGCTCATCTCCTTTGTTGGTGTCGCTCGGGGCGGCGCTGTTCGCCGGGGAGAGTTTAGGAATATTGACCTTGCTTGGGGTTGTACTTATCTCACTTGGCATCATCAGTTTATCCAACATTAGCTTTAGAAAAAAAGTGACTGGTGATGCGACCGTAAATCTGCAACTTAAGCAAAGCGGTAGCAAAATAGAAGGACCGTTGGCCGCATTTGCGACTGGTGTATTTATTGCCGCATATACAGTAGTCGATGGCTTGGGCTCACGCGCTGCCGGTCATGTTGGCGCATATACAGGCTGGATGTTTCTGCTGGATGGAATACCGTTGGTGGTGATCTATACCTATTTACATAGGCGCTTTCCGATTTCATTACGTACTCGGGAAACGTGGAATGCGCTTGGCGGCGGCGTCATGTCTTTGTTTGCTTACGGTATTGTCATTTGGGCGATTACATTGGCCCCTATGGGGCCGGTTTCAGCATTGCGTGAAACCTCAGTATTATTTGCTGCGTTAATTGCCCGTTTCTTTTTAGGAGAGGCATTGACAGTGCGTCGCATGTTGGCCTGCAGCGTGATTGCTTTTGGCGCGGTGATTTTGGGGTGGAGTGCATGATTTGTCACCCGGTAGTGAAGCACGGCGAAATAATCACTTTGAAAATATCCGCGTCATTCCCCGATTCGCAGGCTTAAAATCACCGTCATCCTCGCGAACGCGGGGATCCAAGTTACGATCTCAATAAAGTAAAGGACAAATCTCTTCCATTTTTGCCTTTCGTAAAATGGATCCCCGCGTTCGCGAGGATGACGGGGGTGTTTTTCAAATCAATTGTTGGTATTGCGAGCTCAATAAAAAACGGCCACTGGAATTTCCAGTGGCCGTTTTCACATTGCATCGAATTACGTTAGCTGTCGATTAACGGTCGCCAAACGAGCGACGTGCACCACCAGCGCCTTCACTAGAGCGGTTACCTTTGTAACCACCACCAGTACCACCAGCGCCATCTCTGCGCGGAGCGCCTGGCTTACTGAAGGTGCGACCGCCGCCACCGCCTGGTTTGCGGTTATCGCCAGGTTTCCAGCCACCTGGTTTATGAGCGCTACGTGATGGCGCTGCGCTGCGTTTAGGTTCGAAACCTACAACGACATCAACAGGGATCACTTGCTTGGTAAAGCGCTCAATACGCTTAACGTTCATGCCTTCGGCATGATTAACCAACGATACCGCAACACCATTACGACCAGCTCGGCCAGTACGACCGATACGATGAACGTAATCTTCCGGGAATTTTGGTAAATCGTAGTTGAATACGTGCGTGATTGCTGGAACATCGATACCGCGTGCAGCAACGTCAGTGGCAACCAGCACACGAACTTGTCCGCGGCGCAGACTGTCCAAAGTGCGGTTACGCGCACCTTGATGCATGTCGCCATGCAAGGCCGCAGCAGCGAAACCAGCGATGTTTAAACGATCTGCGATCGTGTCTGCATCACGTTTAGTCGCGGTGAACACGACTGCCTGATCCATGGTTTCATCGCGCAATAAATGATCCAGCAAACGATTTTTGTGCGACAGATCGTCGACAAAGTGGACCTTTTGTTGAATGTTTTCATGTTTGGTAGCTGAACCAGCAACCTGAATGACCATCGGATCTTTGGTGATGCGTTTGGCCATGTTACCAACCACGCCATCAAGCGTCGCTGAGAACAACATGGTTTGACGAGTAGCAGGCGTGTTATCAACGATTTTTTCGATATCGTCGATGAAACCCATGTCCAGCATGCGATCAGCTTCGTCCAATACCAGAATTTCCAGTTGGGAGAAATCGATCTTGCCTGATTCCATGTGATCGATCAAACGACCTGGTGTAGCAACCAGGATTTCCGGGTTTTTTGCCAGCAATTGCATTTGCTTAGGGTAAGGCATACCACCAAGAATAGAAATTGCACGGACATTTCTCATGAAAGAGCCGTATTTTGTGGTAGCAGTCGTTACTTGCAATGCCAATTCACGCGTTGGCGTCAGCACCAGCATTTTCGGCTGAGCTGCTTTGAAACGTGGACGCTCGCCGCGGGCGCGCGATGCTTGCATTTCTTGATTAGGTGTTTTGCCAGCGCCGCCAGTTTGTTGTGCTGATGCAAATTTATGCAGTGAAGGCAACATGAAAGCTGCGGTTTTGCCGGAGCCAGTTTGTGAGGAAACCATCAGATCGCGACCGGCGATGGCTGCTGGGATTGCTTGTTCTTGGACATTTGTCGGTTTAGTGTAGCCAGCTTCATTCAAAGCCTGGATAACGGACGCGTGTAAGCCTAGTGATTCAAAAGTCATTATTTTCTTTCGTAAAGATCAGTGTCTCTCTGCTATGCATTTATAAATTAATTGCATAAACGAATTGCATCAATACAGAGAGCGCAAGAAAGCAACGCCAACCAACGAAATGACTCAGAAAAATACAAAGAAATTTCGGCACAAAAGCTTTGCGCCGGGACGGTGTCAACGAAACGACGACACACAAGGCGGGAGGGCTTTTACAATGCTATGTTCCGACTAATTGATATCATTAGGGCCAGAACATGCTTAGGCTTGCGAAGCTACTTATTTTTATTGCAATCAACTCCAGCGAAATTACATCGTTCACGCTTAGAGGATTGTTGTTTGCGCCCGATATTGCAACGCAGCAGCGAATGATACAGTATTTTTAACCTTGACGCACGTATTGAGATACATTGTTAATGAATAAGGATACACATCCCGAGGTAGAGTTGTTTTGTATGGAGATTTTTTGCTCTTCGGCTACAATTTGATTTTTTATAATTTTGCCATCACCGAGAGGGGAATTTATATGGACGACAATAACAGCGAACAAAAAGCAGCACTGGGTATTATTTGGGCCATCGTTGGCATTGTGGTCATATGCATACTTGGTTTGGCTGCCTACTTCGGCATCAATGGCGCACCAAAGGGGACTGTTCGCGCGGATGTCGCCAATTCTATGGCCAGTGCAGTGTCAAGTACTGCTAATGCGGCACCTGCCACTGCTGAAGCTGCTGTTGCGAATGCTGTTGGTGCAAACGGCGCAAATGGCGCAAGTGCATCAGCAACAGCAGTGACTAATGGCAGCGGTAACGCGACAGCAGTGGCAGTCGGTGCCGACGGTGCGCCGGGCGCACCGGCCCAAGTTGTTGCTGTAACTATTGAAGTCGTTAGAATTTTCTTTGCTGAAGGTAAGTCTGCGGTGCCGACGGCGGCCGCAACTGATTTATCTTCAATTGCCACTTACATGAAAGAGCATCCGGAAGCCAAGGCAAGCATCTCCGGCTTTAATGACGCCAGCGGCAATGCTGACGTGAATGCTGAAGTGTCTAAAAATCGTGCCAAGGCTGTGCGTGACACATTGAGTGCCGCAGGCGTTTCAACAGATCGTATCGAATTGGAAAAGCCGCAAGCAACAACGGCTGGCGATACCGCGGCAGCGCGCCGAGTGGAAGTGACTGTGCATAATTAAAGCGTGAAACTAAGATCGAGCAACAAAAAAACCTCTGACCTGGACAGGTTCAGAGGTTTTTTTATGGAAAGCGTATTTACTCAGGCACTTACTCAGCTTCGGCAATCCCGCCGACTACATGTGAAAAGCCACCATCTACATAGGTGATTTCACCTGTAATGCCACTGGAAAGATCTGAGAGCAAGAATGCAGACGCATTGCCGACATCTTCCAGTGTGACATTGCGACGCAAAGGCGCGTGATCAGCAACAAAACCCAGGATTTTACCGAAGCCTTTGATGCCACTGGCCGCCAATGTCTTGATTGGGCCAGCAGAAATGCCGTTTACTCGCACGCCCTTTGGTCCTAAAGAGTCGGCCAGATAGCGGACGGAGGCTTCCAGTGACGCTTTGGCCAGTCCCATGGTGTTGTAGTTGGGAACCACGCGCTCAGAACCCAGATAGGTCAATGTCAGTAGCGCAGAGTTCGGGCGCAACATAGGCAACGCCGCTTTAGCCATCGCCGGGAAGCTATACGCGGAAATGTCATGCGCAATCTTGAAGCCTTCGCGTGAGAAGCCTTCAAGGAAATCGCCGGCAATCGCTTCTGCAGGCGCATAACCAATCGCATGCACCAAGCCATCCAGATGATCCCAGGATTTGCCGAGATCAGCGAATAGGGCATTGATTTGTTCATCACTGCCAACGTCGCAATCAAAAATCAATTCGCTGCCGAATTCCGCTGCAAATTTTGTAATGCGATCTTTGAAACGATCACCAACGTAGGTAAATGCCAATTCCGCACCTTCGCGTTTGCATGCCTGGGCAATGCCATAAGCGATAGAGCGGTTGGACAGCAGACCAGTGATGAGAATTTTTTTTCCTTGCAGGAATGCCATGTTGACTCCAGATATGCGCACCAATACTTCTTCATCAACTTAGTAAACAGTTTAGCTGAGTACTAGTTTATTGACGCAAGCTGGTGGCGCGGGTTGCAATGAGGCGCGTTTTAGCGCGAGCAGGGCAAGATTGTAGAGGGGATTGCCGCAACTGGCAATTTGCTTGAGAGGTGCAGTCGGCACATAGAATGCGTCGACTGCACATCATTCATTACTTGCGCGAGCCTTTTGCGTCAGCTAACACCACTGTCTTGCCTTTTTTGTTGCTGGTAGCCGCGACTTTTTTATTGCCGGTTTTAGCAGTGGTTTTAGCAGTACTAGCAACAACTTTGGTTTTGCTAGTGTTACGTTCCTTGCGACTGCTGGCAACAACCTCTTTGCGCTCTTTAGCGGAATGCTTGCTATTGCTTCCTTTGCTGCTTTCTTTATAGGTCATGCTGACCTTGCGTATGCTGCCTTTATCCTCGTTGTCGCTGGAAGCAATTGTGTTGGCGAACCGATTAGGCACTTGCAAATGCAAGCTTTGACCGCGATTGACGCTGTTGTGGCGCAGGTTATTCCATGATTTAACTTGGTTGATACTGACGCCATAGCGGCTTGCGATTGAGCCTAAAGTGTCGTGCTTGCCGACCTTGACGTAAATCCGGCGTGTTTCCGGAACATCGGGAGTCACTGCCATCGTGGCGTTATCTGCCACTTCAGCGGTGATGTCGCTATTTGAGTTTTCAGTCTTGGGCACCAAAATCGTGGAGCCTGCTTTCAATACCATGCGCGGAGGGATGTGATTGACTTCGCGGATGACTTCCGGGGTGGTATCAAACTTTGCTGCAATCGCTTCAATGCGCTCTCTGGCGTTGCCTACCGTATGCGCCGTCCAGGATGAAAACGATTGTGTCCATTTCAACATGTTTTTCTTAAATTTTTCTGCATTACTTTGTGGCAGCAAAATTTTGGTATCAGCACTGCCGATAATGACGGGGCGTTTAAATTGCGGATTGAGGGCCTTAAAATCGTCTAGCGGCAACTCCGCCAGCTGCGCGGCGACGGTAACGTCAATGTCGCGGGTTTTGCCGATGGTCACAAAATAAGGTTCATTGTCGATCTTCGGCAGGACAATGTTGTAACTTTCTGGTGACGCAATAATATTTTTAACCGCTTGCAGCTTTGGCACATAGTTGCGCGTTTCTGCTGGCATCAAAGGCGACAGGCTGGCGAAGTCGGTCGGCAGCCCAGCCGCTTGGTTTTTGTCGATAGCGCGCTGGACTGAGCCTTGGCCCCAGTTGTATGCAGCAAGCGCCAATTGCCAATCGCCAAACATGGCATACAGCGATTGCAGATAAGTCAGTGCTGCGTCGGTGGAGGCCAACACATCGCGACGCTCGTCCTTAAACATATCTTGTTTAAGATTGAAATCGCGCCCGGTCGCAGGCATAAACTGCCACAAGCCAACGGCTTTGGCGCTGGAAGAAGCTTGTGGATTAAACGAAGACTCAATAAATGGCAGCAGTGCCAATTCGGTCGGCATGCCACGCTTTTCCAACTCTTGTACTACGTGAAACAGATAAGGCGAGGCGCGGATGGTGGTGCGTTGAAAATAATCCGGACGATCACTGTAATATTGGGTTTGTTTGGCAACCAGATCGTTATCTAAGTCTGGGATGCTGAAGCCTTTACGAATACGTGCCCAAACATCAACTTGTTGCATTCCCAATACGCCGGAATCCGGGTTATTGGGATCAATCATGCTATAACTTGGGGTGTAAATGGAAATGTCGTTGGCGTGAACCAAAAGTGGGGTGCCGAAAAATGCAAAAGCGGCAAGCGCCAGGGTCTTAATTTTGAATTGCATGGGATTTTGTTCGTATTTTGTACATAATCGTACCTAAGCGGCTGTCATCAACCGGTAATGAAAGAGTTAAAGCGCAGTGTACGTAACTGGCTTTTGTCGCGTCAAGCAAAAATTGCACTAATTTTAAGCACAAAATCGGTTGCCTCGATAGTTTCATAAGTGTTTGATTTATAGAGTTATTGCTCCAGGAGTTCTGATATAGGTAGGCTATTGCTCAACGCCTGCATTGAGTGCTGTAATTTGGTCATGTTTTCTTTGTTATTTTCAGGAAATTGTTGCTTTATTTGCTTGAAATCAGTCGCAGTATCCCAACTTGCTATTCATTAGATTAATTTGGAGAGAACTATGCGTTTTGACAAACTTACAACGAAATTGCAGGAAGCGATTGCTGATGCCCAAAGCCAGGCGGTTGGCAATGACAATCAATATATCGAACCATTACATGCGCTGATCGCCTTGCTCAATCAAGATGACGGTAGTGCACGTTCGCTGTTGCAGCGAGCCGGTGTGAACGTTGCTGCTTTATCGACTGCCCTAAAAGCAGCGCTGGAACGTTTGCCTAAAGTGTCAGGCAACGCTGGCGAAATGCAAATAGGCCGCGATCTGTTGGCTTTGCTCAATCTGGCAGATAAAGAAGCGCAGAAACGCGGCGATCAATTCATCGCCAGCGAGATGCTGTTACTTGGCTTGCTAGACGATAAATCCGACGCTGGCAAACTGGCGCGTGAAAACGGCTTAACCCGCAAAGCGTTGGAAGCGGCGATTAATGCAGTACGCGGTGGCGACAATGTGGCTTCACAAGATGGCGAAGGTCAACGGGAAGCGTTGAAAAAATATACGTTAGATCTGACTGAGCGTGCGCGCTTAGGTAAGCTTGATCCAGTGATTGGCCGCGATGACGAAATTCGTCGGGCGATACAAATATTACAGCGTCGCAGCAAAAATAACCCAGTCCTGATTGGCGAACCTGGCGTCGGTAAAACTGCCATCGTCGAAGGTTTGGCGCAGCGTATCGTCAATGGTGAAGTGCCGGACAGCCTGAAGTCGAAACGCGTTTTGTCGTTAGACATGGCGTCATTGCTGGCCGGTGCAAAATTCCGTGGTGAATTTGAAGAGCGCCTGAAAGCCGTACTGAAAGAAATCTCGTTAGACGAAGGGCAAACCATCGTTTTCATCGATGAGCTGCACACCATGGTCGGCGCCGGTAAAGCTGAAGGCGCAATGGATGCCGGGAATATGCTGAAACCCGCTTTAGCGCGTGGTGAATTGCATTGCGTTGGCGCGACCACGTTGGATGAATATCGTAAATACATTGAAAAAGACGCCGCACTGGAACGTCGTTTTCAGAAAGTTATCGTTGGCGAACCTAGCGTTGAAGCGACGATTGCGATTCTGCGCGGCTTACAGGAAAAATACGAAGTCCATCATGGCGTTGATATCACGGATCCCGCTATTGTCGCCGCGGCCGAGCTGTCGCATCGCTACATCACGGACCGCTTTTTACCGGATAAGGCGATTGATTTGATCGATGAAGCGGCCGCTAAAATCAAGATTGAAATTGACTCCAAGCCCGAAGTGATGGACAAGCTGGATCGACGCGTGATTCAACTGAAAATCGAACGTGAAGCCATTAAGAAAGAAAAAGACGAAGCATCGCAAAAACGCCTGGCTCTGATCGAGGAAGAAATCGAAAAGCTGGAACGCGAATACGCTGATCTGGAAGAAATCTGGAAGTCAGAAAAAGCCAGCGCGCAGGGCAGTCAGCATCTGAGAGAAGAGATCGAAAAATTGCGCCTTCAAATTGAAGACGCAACCCGTAATAGCGATTGGCAAAAAGTGTCTGAGTTGAAATACGGCAAACTTAATGAGCTAGAAAAAGCATTGGAAGCCCAGTCTAAACAAGACGAGTTTGCGAATGCGCACCCAGAAAGCAATCCAAAGCCAACCTTGGTGCGCACGCAGGTGGGCGCGGAGGAAATTGCTGAGATCGTTTCGCGCGCCACTGGTATTCCCGTATCAAAAATGATGCAAGGTGACCGCGATAAATTGTTGCGCATGGAAGATGAATTGCATCGACGCGTAGTTGGTCAGGATGAGGCGATAGCTGCGGTGTCGGATGCCATTCGTCGGTCACGCGCGGGTTTGAGCGATCCGGATAAACCATATGGTTCCTTCATGTTTTTAGGCCCGACTGGTGTCGGTAAAACTGAATTGTGCAAGGCGTTGGCGGGATTTTTGTTTGATACCCAAGATGCCATGATACGTATCGACATGAGCGAATTCATGGAGAAGCATTCCGTGGCGCGTTTGATCGGCGCACCACCTGGCTATGTTGGCTATGAGGAGGGCGGCTACCTGACTGAATTGGTACGGCGCAAACCTTATAGCGTGATTTTGCTCGATGAAATCGAGAAGGCGCATCCGGATGTCTTTAATGTGTTGCTACAAGTATTAGACGATGGACGTATGACCGATGGGCAAGGCCGTACAGTGGATTTCAAAAATACGGTGATCGTTATGACATCGAATTTAGGATCACATCGTATTCAGGCAATGGAAGGCAGCGATCCATCGGTAGTCAAGATGGAAGTGATGGGTGAAGTGCGTAGCCATTTCCGTCCAGAGTTCATCAATCGTATCGATGAAATCGTTGTATTCCATGCTTTGGATGAGAAAAACATTGGAGCTATCGCCAAGATACAGTTAAGCATTTTGGAGCAACGACTGGCAAAAATGGATATCACTATGGATATCTCAGAAGCTGGTTTGCAAAAAATTGCAGAAGCTGGATTTGATCCGGTGTACGGTGCACGCCCATTGAAACGGGCGATCCAACAGCAGATCGAAAATCCTTTGTCCAAACAAATGTTGGAAGGGAAATTCGGTCCGAAAGATACCGTGCATATCCATGTTCATAACGGCGAACTTGTTTTTGATAAAGGCGAGCCGAGCGCATAAGAGACTGAATTAAACAACAATCTCGTATGCTATTGTCTGGGCTGAAATGATGGATGAGCAATCCATCATTCCAGCCCAATTTTTATTAAGGACCTTCAAATGTTTACAACGTGTGATATCTGTGACGACAACGAGTCCAAATTAAGCACTGGCAATCTCAGCGTCTTACCACCAATTTTCCAGCGCTTCGGCCAGCAAGTGAAATTTTGCGGTCCAGCCCGCACCGTGAAAGTATTTGAAGACAACGTTTTGGTGCGCGCCGCACTGGAAACCCAAGGCAATGGACAAGTTTTGGTGGTCGATGGCGGCGGTAGTTTACGCTGCGCACTGGTCGGGGGAAAGCTGGGCAAGTTAGCCGAAGAAAACGGCTGGGCAGGGATAGTCGTCAATGGTTGCGTTCGTGACTCGGTTGAGTTGGATGCATGTAATGTGGGCATACGCGCACTTGCTACGCATCCAAAGCGCAGCGTTCGATTAGGTGCCGGTGAAAAGGATCTGCAGGTATCCATTGCGAATATCGCAATCAATTCTGGTGACTGGATCTATGTCGACGCTGATGGCGTGGTGGTGAGTCGTGAAAAGCTACATGGCTGACAACAAATGATCACTCTTTGATTGGCTCTGACCAACATTTTCATCGTAGTCATGTCTAAGGTGGAGTTTTCGCATGCGCGGCGATGTCGCTGATTGTCTCTCTGATCATGACGGATATCAAAGTAAGCTCGTGCATTGTGCAGAACTAACCGACACCTTTCGGTGAAAGTATCGATTCGGTTGCTGCAATCGACCCGCTAAAAGCAATAGGTGCGCCGCTGACGAAATGCAGGCGCATGTCAACTACAAGTTCAGCTTGGTTGACACGCCGCTGACGGATATTGATCTGTGTATGCAATCGGTGCGCAATACCGTGCGAACGCTGCGTAACGAAACCACTATCGCAGCGAAAACTATCGAAGCAGAAAACCGGTGACTGCCCAGTCTGTCGGACAGGCCAGAGGGTTCATAAAGCTATATAGGTACTAGTGGAAATGCTTCGCAACATATGGTGTTTCACATTTTATGCGCCTAAAAAGACCAATGTGCGATTCTTACTCTTATTCCTCTCGTTTCAGCTGTGGGGCTTGCCTGACGTCTATGGCCAGAGCATGCGTGGCTGCGATCCGAGCCGCATGCTCGTAAATCCCGGTCATAAAGGCCATCGTACGCGTCGCGTTTTTAAGTTGTTCGTCGGAGTCGGCCATTGTGCTGGTTAGTGAGATCAGTAACGCGCGTCGATTCTCGGCGAAATTCTCCGTGACCTTGCGACCATGCTCGGTTACCTGATAGCGCACCCCGCGACGCAGCCCTTTTGTACTAACTTCCTTTTCGATTAACTTTTGTGACTGCAATTTGCGCAGCGAATACTGTAAGGCCGATAAATCGTCCCGATTCAGCACGCGTGCTATCTCGGTAACGGATTTCGGTCGATCTTTCATTCTAAGAACATGTAGAACGGCATTATCGAAGCCGCTCCATTCCTGAGCGGTACCGGCAGCCAGGCACTCGGATTGCCATCTCTGGAACGCCTCTTCCATTCGCAATACACAGAATTCAAATTCCGTGACGGCGATTTCGTGGTCGGTGGTTGCAAGATGCCAATGTAGATCAAAATCTGAAGCGGCAGGACGTGCCATTAATTACTCCGAGAACGTTATGTCCGATGATTCTATGGCAAGACATGTCGCTTTTCCAGAACTATCTATATTGCCGCCAGCATATACAGTAGATAGGAGTCTCTCGAAAATCTGAGAGCAAGGCAACGCCGCCCGAGCCCTCCCGTTGACAGACATCGTCGTCAATGACCACCAAATTTTTATCGATACGGACCTTGGTTGCGCTCGGCAAGCAGGGCTACGAGTGGTAATTGCATATTCAATACTTCTCCGAAGGAATGCTGCGTCGCAATATCAAAAGGGCTTGCAGCTAAAAATTTTTAGGTTTAAATTAAAGCGTAAATTAAATTGCAAATTAAAGTGTAATTTACATTTTAAATTAAAAAATATGGAGACTAAATAATGAATGTTCAACAATCAGTTAACAGCATGTTTCGGCGCGATCAATTTCTTTTGGGAACGTTTGCGTCTAATTGTTCGAGTGGGATGTCGGTCACCAAGGTGCCTGAGCGCTGGAACAATTCCTGGGACAACAATTTACAGCTGGCACGTATGCTGGACGACGCCGGGATCGACTTCATGTTGCCGATTGCGCGCTGGATCGGTTATGGCGGCGAAACCAATTTCCACGGTAATGTACTGGAAACAATTACATGGGCTGCCGGTTTGCTAAGCCAGACACGGCAAATCACAGTCTTTGCGACCGTGCATACGGCAGCCAACAATCCGGTTGTCGTAGCGAAACAGATTGCAACACTGGACCAGATCAGTGGCGGGCGGGCGGGCTTAAATATTGTCGCCGGTTGGAACCAGCCAGAGTACGAAGCATTGGGATTGGATCTGCCTAGCGGTCATGAAGCGCGGTACGCTTACGCGCAAGATTGGTACGACGTGATTCAGAAATTGTGGAGCGATTCCGGTACTTTCGATTGGGATAGTTCGTTTTTCAACTTGAAAAAAGTACACGCAGACCCGAAGCCCTATGCTGGCACGCCGCCAATTCTTAACGCCGCCGGTTCCGGCGAAGGGCGCGCCTTTGCGATGCAAAACGCCAATTTCCTTTTCACTCCAGCGATTGATCTGAATCGTTCACGTGATGAAATCAAGCAACTCAAGAACGAGGCCCTCAACAAGGGGAAAAATATCGATGTACTGACTTTTTCGCATGTCGTGTGCCGTCCGACAGAGGCAGAGGCCAAAGAGTACCTTGAGCATTTTGGTAGAAACAACGTCGATTGGCCTGCAGTCGACAATCTGATGAACCTCCAGTTTGCTCATGCGTATTCCTTCCCGCATGACCTACTTGCCCAGATTCGAGACCGAATGGCGATCGGACACGGCGGTTTCCCGCTGGTTGGCACGCCCGAGCAAGTCGCCGATGGCATCATTTCATTGCATGAAGCGGGTTTTCGCGGGACTACGTTGTCATTTGTCGATTACGTGAAAGAGTTTCCTTACTTCCGCGATAACGTTTTACCAATTTTGGTTAAACGCGGATTGCGCCAGGACGCTGTTCGTGTGGCTACATGAGCCGAGGTCAATATGAAATCCAATAATTGCACTAGCGTTGGGGATCAGGCAGCGACCGCAACCGCCGATCTTTTTCGCTCAGCAATGCGACATATGGCGGGCGCAGTATGCGTGGTGACGGTTGGTAAGGGCGAGGATCGTTCCGGCTTGACCGCGACCTCCGTCGTCTCGTTGTCCGTCGATCCGCCCTCCTTGATGGTGTGTGTCAACCGCGATTCGTCGTCATGGCCGCTACTAAGTCGCTATCCGCATTTCGGGGTCAGCGTGCTGGCTCCGAATCAGCGCTATCTTGCCGACCAGTTTGCCGGCAAGGGCGGTATGACGGGGGCTGCCCGATATGCCAAGGGGGACTGGGTAACTCTGGCTACCGGTGCATTGGTGTTGAAAGATGCGCAAATCGCGTTCGATTGCAGTGTTGACGAAATGATCGACCGGAATACGCATTCAATTGTGATTGGCCGAGTTCAAGCGGTGATTGCCGCTCCGGAACCGGACGACGCGCTGGTCTATTGGCGGGGCCGCTACGGAACGGTACAGCCCTGCTGAACCGGACTTGCGAGTCGTGTCGAAATCTTAGTTTGAGCAAGTCTTTGTAACCGGCTCGACTCGCGCGATGTGCCTCACTCTTTGTTGTTGCCGCCCGGGTTTGGTCCGTCATGGCCATTCAGAGTTGAGGAAATCTCCAAGTACGGCAGTCGCGGTCCGGTGTGGTATTGGAGTAACTTTTTTTGCGATGAGCACACAGGAACCTGTTTTGATGCTCCGGTCGCATTGCCCTTCCGGGCACGCACTTCTGTATAACTCAAGACTGCACCATAGCGTTTGCCGCCACCATTGCACGCTTATCAGATTGTTTGAATGATCAAAATGTAATAGGTTATTG
The DNA here is from genome assembly GCF_009497155.1 of Glaciimonas soli. Taxonomy (GTDB): domain Bacteria; phylum Pseudomonadota; class Gammaproteobacteria; order Burkholderiales; family Burkholderiaceae_D; genus Glaciimonas; species Glaciimonas soli. The sequence continues at coordinate 586,943 of NZ_WINI01000001.1, read as the reverse complement.
ATATCTGTTACATATGGTAATCGATGGTCGCACAGCTGTGCTCCGGTTGTCAGCGCACCTCCAAATCCAAGAATCGTCGCATACCTGTTTTAACTTGCTTATCGTGATGCCTGTTAGACTCTCGCAATTCATCGCTACTAAGTTCTAATACATCATTGTGACTACTCCTCCATTTTCGACACTTTCCCTTCTTTCCCCAGCCATGCTGAGCAATCTCAGCAACCTTGGCTATCACAACATGACTGCAATTCAAGCGCAGAGCTTGCCGGTGATACTTGATCGACACGATCTGATTGCACAAGCTAAAACCGGCAGCGGTAAAACTGCGGCTTTTGGAATTGGCATTTTGCATAAACTTAATCCGTCGTATTTTGCGATTCAAGGTTTGGTGCTGTGTCCAACCCGCGAACTGGCCGATCAGGTCGGACAAGAGTTGCGACGTTTGGCGCGCTTTACCGACAATGTCAAAATTTTGACTTTGTGCGGTGGTTCACCGATGGGCCCGCAAATCGGTTCGTTGGAGCACGGCGCGCACATTGTAGTCGGCACACCGGGACGGATTCGTGATCATATCGGTCGTGGCAGCATCGATCTTTCCAAGGTCCAGACGCTGGTGCTAGATGAAGCCGATCGCATGGTCGATATGGGCTTTTACGAGGAAATTTCCGGCATCGTCAGCGCTTGCCCGGCGCGCCGCCAAACCTTGTTGTTCTCAGCGACTTATCCAGATGATATTCGTAAAGCCAGCGCGGAATTTTTGCGCAATCCGGTCGAAGTAAAAATTGAGGCGCAACATAGCGCCAATCAAATTGAACAACGTTTTTATCCGGTGACTGCGGATGGCCGCAATGCGGCTGTAGCAGCTTTGCTGCATCATTTCAAACCGGTTTCAACCATCGCGTTTTGCAATACCAAAATTCATTGTCGTGAGTTGGCAGAACAATTACGCGATCAGGGATTTAGCGCAGTTGCTTTGTACGGTGATTTGGAACAGCGTGAGCGCGATGAAATTTTGCTGCAATTTGCCAATCAGAGTTGTTCAGTCCTGGTCGCTACGGATGTTGCTGCGCGCGGTTTGGATATTCAAAGCCTGGATGCTGTGATCAATGTGGATGTTTCCAAAGATACCGAAGTTCATATTCACCGCATTGGACGTACCGGCCGCGGCCATGCTCAAGGCCTGGCATTGAATTTATGTGCGCCGAATGAGAAAAAATGGGTCAGGCTGATTGAGGAATATCAAAACGGACCAGTAACCTGGTTTGATCTGGAGGCATTAACACCGGCCGATGGCGAAGCGTTACCTGCGCCGATGGTCACACTTTGCATCATGGGCGGTAAAAAAGACAAGCTGCGTCCGGGCGATTTGTTGGGCGCATTGACTGGCGATGTCGGTTTGAAAAAAGAACAAGTCGGCAAGATTAATGTCTTTGAATTCATGACCTATGTGGCGTTGGAACGGAGTATTGCGCAACACGCTTTTCGTCGCTTGAGTAGCGGTAATATCAAAGGCCGCCAGTTTAAGATGCGCTTTCTGTCCGAGTGATGAATGGGTAATGCATTTGTCATGACTACGTAAGAACTACAGCAGAAAATAGATAGACAAATGGCATGATATTAAATAGCATGCCCGCAATTAAATTCAATGTTGTCAATTGTAGATTGAGCAAGTATTGGACGTAAATAAGGAGATTGCGGTATGAGTTTTATCATTGTTCTTTTGGCTTTGCTGTTTTTGATGTTTGTTGCGTATCGCGGCTACAGCGTTATTTTGTTTGCACCAGTTGCGGCATTGGGCGCTGTTTTACTGACCGATCCTTCCATGGTGGCGCCGATGTTTACCGGCGTCTTTATGGACAAAATGGTGGGTTTCGTCAAACTTTACTTCCCGGTGTTTTTGCTGGGTGCAGTGTTTGGCAAGGTGATTGAGTTATCAGGCTTCTCCAAAGCCATCGTCTCCAGCGTGATCAAGTTGGTTGGACGGCAACGGGCCATGCTGTCGATTGTGCTGGTGTGTGCCTTGCTTACTTACGGTGGCGTTTCCTTGTTTGTAGTGGTGTTTGCGGTTTATCCATTTGCTGCAGAGATGTTCCGTCAAGGTAATATCCCCAAGCGTCTGATACCAGGCACGATTGCGTTGGGCGCATTCACTTTTACGATGGATTCTTTGCCCGGCACACCACAGATTCAAAACATTATTCCCACTACTTTTTTCGGCACTAACACTTGGGCAGCGCCATGGTTAGGTGTGATCGGTGCGGTCTTTATTTTGGTGGTCGGGCTGATCTATCTGGAGTGGTGCCGCCGTCGTGCTGCTGCTAATGATGAAGGTTATGGCACCAATTTGCTGAATGAACCAGAGCAAATTGCAGATGATAAATTGGTGAATCCTTTGATTGCATTGCTACCGTTAGTGGTGGTTGGAGTGATGAACAAAGTATTCACGGTCTGGATTCCAATCTGGTACGGTCCTACGCACGAAATGACATTGGCAGGGACCACTAAACCGATCACCACCCAAGTCTCAAGCGTGGTGGCGATCTGGGCTGTGGAAGCAGCGTTGTTGCTGGGGATTTTGACGGTGTTTCTTTTTGCTTTTAAAGCAGTTAAGGCGAAATTTGCGGAAGGCAGCAAAGCAGCGGTTAGTGGCGCTTTGTTAGCATCGATGAATACCGCATCTGAATACGGTTTTGGAGCAGTGATAGCTGGCTTGCCAGGCTTTATCGTGATCGCCAATGCCTTGAAATCTATTCCGAATCCGCTGGTGAATGAAGCCGTGACGGTGACGGCTTTGGCAGGGATAACTGGCTCCGCATCCGGTGGTTTGAGTATCGCTTTGGCAGCGATGTCGCATACGTTTATTGAAAATGCACAAGCGGCGGGTATCCCGTTAGAAGTATTCCACCGCGTCGCGGCGATGGCCAGTGGCGGGATGGATACCTTACCGCACAACGGTGCTGTCATTACCTTGTTGGCGGTTACCGGGTTGTCGCACCGACAGTCATATAAAGATATTTTTGTGATTACTATGATCAAGACGATTGCGGTGTTTGTAGTGATTGCGACTTATTATTTAACCGGAATCGTGTAAAACAAAGATTTGCCGATTTTTTAGCGGTTGACGATCTTAAAATTGCATTAGAAAAAGCAAAGCCGAAAAGTATTAATATTACTTTTCGGCTTTTTGCATTTTTAAAAGGTTTTGATGAGTATTATTATTAAATGGATATAAAATAAACAATTAATTTCATTGCGAGTATAACCATGACGACACTCACCATCAACGGCAAACAGCATGATGTCGCATTGCCCGACGACACGCCGATTCTCTGGACCTTACGCGACAATATCGGTTTAACGGGGACAAAATTTGGTTGTGGTATGGCTTTATGCGGTGCCTGTACAGTGCATCTTGATGGAGAGCCGATACGATCATGTGTCACACCGATTAGTGCAGCGGCAGGCAAAAAAATCACCACCATTGAAGCCATGAGTGACGACAGCGTTGGTTATGCAGTGCAGCAAGCGTGGATTGCCTTAGGCGTGCCGCAATGCGGATATTGTCAGGCCGGTCAAATTATGTCAGCCACGGCTTTACTTAAAACGAATGCCAAACCGACAGACAAAGATATTGATGACGCGATGAGCGGCAACATCTGTCGTTGCGGAACTTACACTCGCATCAAAGCGGCTATTAAGCAGGCCGCTGCTACACATACCGCAAGCAAAGGAGGCGCAAAATGAGCGCCGCCTTCGATCTTGAATCTACAGAAAGTCTTCCTTTAAATGGCATCAGTCGCCGTGACTGGCTTAAAGGTGTCGGTGCATTATCTGGCCTGGCGTTGACGGTTGGTGTGACAGGTATTGTTCGTGCTGCAGACGTTGCGATGCCAGAAAAGAAATATGGTGGCGCTGCGATGCCGGGTGGCACAGTCGATAACCCCTTGGTGTTTGTTTCCATTGCCGCCGACGGTATTGTCACCATCATCGCCCATCGTTCGGAAATGGGGCAAGGGATACGGACTAGTTTGCCATTGGTGGTGGCCGATGAACTGGAAGCCGATTGGAGCCGCGTACGCGTGATACAAGCCGTGGCTGATGAAAGCCGCTACGGCAATCAAAATACCGATGGTTCGCGCAGTATGCGTCACTTCTTTATGCCTATGCGCCGGGTCGGCGCTACTGCACGCGTGATGCTGGAAACGGCAGCGGCAACGCGTTGGAATGTGCCCGTTTCAGAAGTCGCCGCGAAAAATCATGTTGTGCATCATGCGAAAACCGGGCGTCAGTTGGGCTATGGCGAATTGGCAATGGAAGCAGCCAAGCTAGGGTTGCCCGCACCTGCTGTAGTCCACTTAAAAGATGCTGCAGAATTCCGTTATATCGGTAAAGTAAAATTTGATAGCATCGATTTTCATAACATTGTCACTGGCAACACCCAATACGGTATCGACACTCGCCTGGACGGTATGGTGTATGCGGTGATTGCGCGTCCGCCAGTGTTTGGCGGAAAGGTTGCGAGTTTTGATGCAACCGAGGCGAAAAAAGTGCCGGGCGTACTACGCGTGATAGAGCTGAAGGGGAGTCCACCGCCGGCCCTATTTAATCCTTTGGGCGGTATAGCTGTTATTGCCAGCAACACCTGGGCTGCAATCAAGGGAAGGGACGCATTAAAGATCACTTGGGATAATAAAGACGCTGGCAATAATGCAAATTACGACTCAGCGACTTTCAAAGCGACCTTGCAAGATGCTGCTCGCAAGAGCGCCAAAGTGATGCGCAATGATGGCGATGTGATGGCAGTATTGGATAAAGCCAAGAATGCAAATAAGCTGATCGCTGCGGAATACTATATTCCTCATTTGGCGCATGCCACGATGGAGCCGCCTGCTGCAACAGCGCGCATCGCCAATGGCAAATGCGAAGTGTGGGCCTGTGTTCAGGATCCGCAAGCGGCTCGTGAAACAGTGGCCAAGCGACTAGGCTGGAAGGCAGAGAATGTCCAGGTCAACGTTACTTTGCTGGGCGGCGGTTTCGGCCGTAAGTCGAAACCGGATTATGCGGCAGAAGCAGCATTGTTATCACAAGCAATGGACGGTAAGCCAGTCAAAGTGACATGGACACGCGAAGATGATTTGCGTCACGATTATTACCATACGGTCTCGCTAGAACATTTGGAAAGCACAATGGACGCGAACGGAAAACCGCAGGCGTGGTTACATCGTTCTGCCGCGCCAACGATCGCTTCGACGTTTGTAGCTGGCGCAAAAGGGGAGTCGGCATCGGAACTAGGGATGGGTGCTATCAACATTCCGTTTGTCATTCCGAATATTCGTATCGAAGCGCCAGAAGTTGAAGCGCATACCCGAATTGGCTGGTTTCGGTCGGTATACAACATTCCTCATGCGTTTGCAGTCCAATCATTCGTCGCAGAATTGGCGGCCGCAGCAAAGCGCGATCACAAAGATTTTTTGCTAGAGTTGATCGGCCCGGCACGCAAAATCAATCCGGCGGAAATGTCTGATAAGACTAACTATGGTGAGTCACCAACGTTATATCCATTAGACGCTGGCCGTATGCGACAAGTGGTTGAGCGCGCAACCAAGGAAGCTGGCTGGGGCAAGAAAATGGCAAAAGGCAGCGGTCAAGGTTTAGCCGTGACTTATAGTTTCATGAGTTACGCCGCCGCAGTGGTGGAAGTGGTGGTTAGTGACAATGGCGACATCAGCATTCCACGGGTTGATGTGGCGATTGATTGCGGCCCTGCGATTACGCCAGATCGAATTCGCTCTCAGGTTGAAGGTGCTTGCATCATGGGTTTGAGCTTGGCATTGTCTGGTGAAATCACATTCAAAGACGGCGCAGCGGTTCAGGGGAATTTCCATGAGTACGATGTGATGCGCGCATTCTCAGCACCAAAAGAAATTCATGTGCATATCATTGAGCATCCGTTTGATCTGCCTTTGGGAGGTGTCGGTGAACCAGCAACACCACCGATTGCACCAGCTTTATGCAATGCGATTTTTGCAGCAGTTGGCAAGCGGATACGTGATTTGCCGATTCGGGATCAAGCGAAAAAAGCAGTGTGAGGCGAGCGTGATGTAGCGTGAACGGGGTTTGTGCTACATCATATGTATTAGCTTGCTTTACCACATATGATGTGACGGATCTTATCGAGACTTGCTCTCCATTGAATGACCGGAATCGGTGGCGGAAGCTGACAGTCGCGAATCTGAGTAATAGGTTATCGCCCGCTTTCAGACAGGCGATAACCAATACTCAATACTACTTGGACGCCGCCGCAGCGCTGCCCATTTTTTCGTGTGCCTGTTCGATAGTAAAGCTCGCCGCTTTTTGTCTCGGCGGGAATTCCTTGAATGTCGACATGAACGCGCCAACAATAGCCTGTGCTGCGAAAAGGCGGTAGCCCTTTGTCATGAACCAGTCGTAGTAGGTATTGGAAGTGATATCAGCGCGTTCCAATGGGTCAGTGCGCAGGTTGAAGGCTTTGGGCGTCCGCAGGACGACAAAGGGCTCCATCCAAATTTTGAGAGTTCCCTCGACGCGTTGCTCCATGAATACGAACTTCCAGTTGTTCATCCGGATTGCGACCAGATTGCCATCATCGTCGAAGTACATGAACTCTTCGCGCGGACTCTTCACGCCCTCTGTGGTCAGGAAAGGCAAGAGGTTGTAGCCGTCGATGTGCACCTTGAACTTCTTGTCGCCGGCAGTGTGCCCCTTTTTGCACTTTTCAATGATGTCCGGCTCACCGGCAATGGCCAGGAAGGTTGGAAGCCAGTCGTGATGCTGAACGATTTCATTAGATATGAAACCTGCAGGAACCTTGCCAGGCCAGCGTATAAGCTTAGGAATGCGAAATGCGCCTTCCCAGTTCGTATCTTTTTCGCTGCGGAACGGTGTCATACCAGCATCTGGCCAAGAGTTCATGTGCGGGCCGTTGTCGGTCGAGTACATAACGAAGGTATCTTCGGCAATTCCGAGTTCGTCCAGCAGATCGAGCAACTCGCCGACGTGTCTGTCGTGGTCGATCATTGTGTCGTGGTACGGTGACTGACTTTCCCCAGCTTGACCCACGTGTTCGGGTTTCGGATGTGTACGGAAATGCATGTGGGTGGTATTAACCCAGCAAAAGAACGGGTTTTCGTCATTCGCATGACGTGTGATGAAGTCCTTTGCACCACCGATGATTTCGTCGTCGATGGTTTCCATGCGCTTTTTCGTGAGAGGGCCTGTGTCCTCGATAATCTGTTTGCCGACGCGGCCCCAGCGTGGCTCTTCGGTGGCATCGTCTTTATCTGTTGCCTTGCACTTGAGAACGCCTCGCGGCAGAAACTTGGCACGGAATTTCGGATCTTTCGGATAGTCCGGATCTTCTGGGTCTTCCTCCGCATTCAGGTGATAGAGGTTGCCAAAAAATTCATCGAATCCGTGCACGGTCGGCAGGTATTTGTTCATGTCGCCAAGATGATTCTTGCCGAACTGTCCGGTTGAATAGCCCAGCGGCTTCAGAAGCTCGGCAATTGTCGCGTCTTCCGGCTGCAGTCCGCTGTCGGCGCCCGGCATACCGACCTTTGACAGCCCGGTGCGGTGTACGCTCTGACCGGTGATGAACGAAGATCGGCCGGCGGTACAACTCTGTTCACCATACGAATCCGTGAACATCATGCCTTCCTTGGCTATGCGATCAATGTTGGGCGTTTTGTAGCCCATCACGCCATGGCTGTAACAAGACAGGTTGTAGATGCCGATATCATCGCCCCAGATCACGAGAATGTTGGGTTTCTTGCCGCCAGCCTTTTTTTTCGATTTTGATTCCATCAGACACTCCTTACGTGTTTGGATTTCGATTGTGTTTTGATAACCGTACCAAGAGGCGAGCGCAAGCCACCGTGAGGAACTATGCACGTCGAAAATCTGCATGTCATTTGTACAAACGTGCAGTGTCTGCTGCCCTTCGGTGCAGGTAAGCTGGCCTGTCGCGGCTGACATCCCAAAAGAAATATTTAAACAATGAACGTCTGGTTGTCGATAGTCTGAACGTTCGCACAGGGTCGTAATCCGACATTAAACCGTCGGCCAATTGGATCGATGCAGGCACCCGGCGCCTGCGTAGCCAAACATGGGGGTTTGCACGGAGAGATGAGTAAACAAAGCATGCACCTGCAGTCACGGCGGCGCTGGTTAGATTGAATCTTTAATATGACAGAAATATCGTACAACTCGGTTCAGTCGTTGGATAGTCAGGGGGGATAGGGTGCTCGAAGAGACGGCCGCCCAATTACACAACTGATTGGGATGAGCTGCCGAAGAAGAGGAAGAGTGGGAGTAACTACGCTTCCGTTCTGTGTCAGAAAGTCAGAAGCAAAAAATACGCCGCTTGTTGCGCAATGCAATCGCACAACAAGCTTGTTTCTCATGCAAATCGAAATTACATCTCGGTGCCAAGTGCACGCAGATAGCAAATATCCCACTCACTTTCGCCGGTTTCAACAAAACCATGCGACTGATAAAAGTGATTGGAGCGGCTACCCTTGAGCGCGCTTACTTGTATCGGCAATCCCAATGCGTCGGCTTGCGCGATGATGTTGATCATCGTCATTGCGCCTATTCCTTGGCCTTGATAATCCGGATGGATATATAAGTGATCCAGCAGCATCACTTGGCCTGAAGGCTTCAACACAAAAAATCCAGCATGCGCTCCATTAAATAAAATATGGCGGGCGTATTCCGCCTTAAAGCCGCTTTTTAATCTTTCACGTGCACGCACCGGATCAAAACGCCCGACTCGTTCGAGGCTGTCACGCATAGCAGCAATGCGCAGCGCAACCAAGCTCTCGAAATCTTGTTTTGTAACACTTGCAAAAGTAATATCACAAGCCTGCTCTACACTGCTTTTATTCACTATCGCCATGCAGCATATCTCCTAAAATTGTCTTTTTTCTATGTCTGAGGTGTGCACATCTTGTAAATGAGCACTACATCAGCGCGGCTGGCTTCCTAACGCCGGCCGTAGGCCATAGTCACGATGGCCTTAAAATGGGGTCACTCTTCACTATTTCAATCGTTAAATGAGGAAACTGGTGTTGAGTGGTTGTTTAAAAAGCAAAAACAACGATCATTTGTTGCTTTTTAGAGTTTTTAGAAGGGTGGAAGTTCAGATAAATGCAAACTGCCAATATTTACATACACTCAATGCTTCCTATGTTTTATGTTTCGGTATGCGTAGACTGCAGCAATTTCAAAACGCGCATATTTTACATCACATTAATCACAGTACGTTCCTGACTAAACTGACGCACAAGCATCGCGTACTTTTGGATTAATCACGAGAGGCAAAAATTTTATACATGGAATCTAGCCGTTCTCGCAAGAACCTGATAGAATGCGCCCCTGCCTAGATTTAGAAAAAATGTTTTTCGACATTTTTATTTACGCTTTTATTTAGTTAAGTGCGTACACTGCCCGAGTGGTGAAATCGGTAGACACAAGAGACTTAAAATCTCTCGCCTTATGGGTGTGCCGGTTCAAGTCCGGCCTCGGGCACCAATGAATATGCGGCTCTCAGCGATGAGAGCCGTTTTCATTTGTTCCTTAATATCTGCATTCTGCGAATATTAAATGGCTCGCAGCGTTAATCCTGCATCTCCATTTGTGCACGAATTCGATCTTCTTCCTCCTGGCGCGCCAATGCAATTTCATGAATCACTGCACCCACATTGACTGGCGCCGTCGGCAGCGCAACACGACCAGTAAGTGGCGCATCCGGTGTCAATAATCCGGCCTGGTACAAGGCCCAAATTTCTTTGCCATACTGACTGCCGATGAGTTCAGGGGCAAAAGCGCCGAAGAAATTGGCTAGGTTGGTTACATCACGTTCCAGCATAGTGGCTGCAACGCTGCTGCCAGCGGCATCGATTGCCTGAGGTAAGTCAATGATCACAGGGCCGTGTGCATCGACCAGAATGTTGTATTCCGACAGATCACCGTGAATCACGCCAGCGCAGAGCATTAGTACTACTTCGCGCAATAACATCGCATGAAACTCCAACGCTTTCTCATGGCTTAATTCGACGTCGTTTAAGCGGGGAGCAGCATTACCTTCGGCATTTGTTACCAGCTCCATTAACAACACGCCTTCGAAGCAAGTATACGGTGTTGGTACCCGCACGCCGGCAGCCGCTAAGCGATACAAGGCATCGACTTCGGCATTTTGCCAAACTTCTTCTGCCATTTTGCGTCCATACCGTGTCCCTTTTTCCATGGCGCGCGCTTGTCGGCTATTTTTTACCCGTCGACCTTCCTGATAGGCAACCGCCTGATGAAAGCTGCGCTGGGTCGCTTCTTTGTACACCTTGGCGCAACGGATATCGTCGCCGCAACGGACGACATAGACAGTGGCTTCCTTGCCACTCATCAACTGACGCATCACTTCGTCGATCAGACCTTCTTCTACCAAGGGCTGGATTCTTTTGGGAGTTTTCATATTAATTGTTGCTTTTGCATTACTTTTTATACTTCAAGAAAGGGCGAGTTTAGCCGAGTTATGCAAAATCATAGGGAGTGATTGTAAAAAACATCACAAAATTTGTACCGAAGTATGCACAAATCGTGGGTGATGGCGGTCATAAGGGGCAAAATACTGTCAAGGCGGGATTGGCTTGAAACTAGTCTGCTTTGTCATAAATGGGTCACATTTTCACCGTATGATTCCACTGTCTCCTCCAAATCTCCCTAAAGTTTGGATTCAACCCACTACGCTTGCTAAGCTCAGTGGGTTTTTTTTTTGAGAGTCACTTCGGAAAAACGCCAATAAATCAATGATATAGCGTGATGTTAGCTTAGTTATCAACAGGTCTGTTCACAGATTCTGTTGATAACTTTGGGGCTGATGCAAAACCGTCTCAGCAGCGTTATAACTCGTGGCTGTACTCAATACTGCTTTCATCGTTATGCCTTGTCGGAACGATTTTGCGTCAGTCCTGAATGTATTCAATGCGCTACTGATTTTGAAAATACATTCAACACAACGACACCAGAGATAATCAAGCCGATGCCGATGAGGGCAGCACTGTCGAGCGTCTGTTTGAATAGTATCCAGCCTATGATCGCGATCAATGCGATGCCGACACCGGACCACATCGCGTAGACAATTGCTACGGGCAGTGTGCGTAGGGTGAGCGACAAAAAATAAAACGCAATGAGGTAACCGATAACCACCGTGATGGATGGAATTAAGCGAGTGAATTCATTGCTGGCTTTCAAAGCGCTGGTAGCGATGACTTCGGCAACGATGGCGATCGCTAGATAGATCCAATGCATGATTTCTCCTGGCAAAAATAAAAGGTAGAAAAATGAAATGTCGAAACGCTAGTCTATAGCGGCAAACAACTCTGTAACGAAATCGACAAATACGCGTACCTTGGCGGACAACTGATGGCTCTGGTGATACACCACCGAGACCGGCGGCCCGGGCGTTGCCCAGTCTGCCAGCACGGGCGTCAAATAGCCATCGCGGATTTGCGGGTTGAGTGAGAGCGTCAACAGCTGGACGATGCCGGTGCCACAGCTGGCTGCATGGATCAGCGTTTCAGCGTGATTGATGGCAATATTGCCGGGTGGTGCCCAGCTTAGTTCTTGCTTGCCTTTGCTAAAGGTCCAAGGGACATTCTGACCGCTGTTAGGGTGAATGAAAGCCAGGCAACGGAAGTTGCTTAGTTCCTGCGGCGTCTGCGGAGTTCCATAGCGGGTCAGGAAATCCGGCGATGCGCAACATAGATTGCGGGTTTGGTAGATGCGGCGCGCTATCATGCTGGAGTCTTTCAGTTCGCCGATTCGTATCCAGACGTCGCCGCGCCCCTCCACCATATCAACCATGCGGTCGCCGACGTTCAGCCTGATCGAGAGCTCCGGATACAGCGCGGCAAAGCGCTCCAGCGCTGGTGCCAGATAAATGCGGGCAATCACAGTAGGCACATCGACACGCAAGATGCCCTGTGGTGTCACGCGCCGACCTTGAAATGCATCCTCCAGCTCGGTCATGTCGCCCAACAAACGTTGCGCACGCTGATAGCAGCTATGACCATCGTCGGTCAGGGAAATTTTGCGAGTAGTGCGGTTAAGCAGGCGTACGCCGAAATGCCGCTCAAGGGCGGCGATATGATTGGTGATGGTGGCGTTCGACATCTCCAGCTGCTCAGCGGCGCGGCTGAAGCTGTTCAGCTCTACCACCTGGCAAAAAACGCGTAGCGATTCCAATCTGTCCATGATGGTGATTTTATATTGTTTAAGTTAATTAAAAAATGATTTTAATTATTGCCTATTTTTCTGATTATTAAAAAGGATGATAATGCAAAAAAACAGATCGCATTGACGCGGCGCCAACATCTACCCGGAGACACGCATGAGCATTGCGGCAACGAGCACGAATAGCATCCCTATAGATATTCCCGCCCTGATTGATCGCAGTCGCATCGGCGGCTTCCAGATCGTTATGCTGACCCTGTGCGCCATCTGCCTGATCATCGACGGTTTCGATGTCCAGGCCATGGGGTATGTCGCGCCAGCTATCATTCAGGAATGGGGCATTGCCAAGGCCAATCTCGGGCCGGTATTTGGCGCTGGCCTATTCGGCATGCTGATAGGTTCGCTCTGTTTCAGTATCTTGGCTGATCGCATCGGTCGCCGCCCAGTGTTGATTGCCGCCACTTTGTTTTTTTCTGCCTGTATGTTGGTGACGCCTCTAGCCAGCACGATAGGGCAACTCTTCGTACTGCGCTTCGTGACTGGCCTTGGACTGGGCGCGATCATGCCGAATGCGATGGCGCTGGCAGGCGAATACAGCCCCGTGCGCAAACGGGTCACTTTGATGATGCTGGTGTCGTGCGGCTTTACCCTGGGTGCAGTGCTAGGCGGTTTGTTATCGGCAGCATTGATCCCACGCTTCGGTTGGCAGTCGGTATTCCATGTCGGCGGCGTCGTGCCGCTAGTGATTGGCTTGCTGATGATTTTCCTGCTGCCGGAATCGATGCAGTTTCTGGTGTTGCGCGGTAAGCGGCTTGAGCAGGTCGGCAAGTGGCTGCATCGCATCGATCCTGCGGTCGTGATTAATCAAGACACCCGTTACGTCGTCAACGAAAAAGCCGGTAAGGGCGCGCCAGTGCTGCAATTGTTTCAGGAGGGCAGAGCCAAGGTCACGATCCTGTTGTGGATCATCAATTTCATGAACCTGGTGAATCTCTATTTCCTATCGAATTGGTTGCCGACCATTGCCAAGGACGCTGGCTTGTCCACTGCCACCGCAGTAATGGCCGGTACCACGTTGCAGATTGGCGGCACTTTGGGCACCTTGATCATGGGCCAACTGATTGACCGCTCCAGCTTCCGCCGCGTGTTGATTCCGGTATTCCTGATAGCCGGCGTGGCGGTAGCGTTGATAGGACGTCCGGAAATTTCGTTGCTGTTCCTGTTTTCCAGCATCTTCGTTGCCGGTTTTTGCATCGTTGGCGGTCAGCCCGCAGTAAATGCATTGGCAGGTACTTATTACCCGACTACATTGCGCTCCACCGGTATTGGCTGGAGTCTTGGAATAGGCCGCATCGGTTCCATCGTCGGACCTGTGCTGGGCGGTGAGCTGATCCGCCTGAACTGGCCGAGCAGCAGCATCTTCATCTTACTGGCAGTACCGGCGCTCGTTTCGGCGGTGATGTTGATGTTGATGCAGGAGACTTCACAACGCAAGACGGCGAATGCTGTCGTTGCACATTAAAATCAGATATTGAATCAAGCGAGGATAAAACCGATGGAAAACATATCGCAAAGCGTGCTTCGTTACCAATCCGGATTTTGCAATGACTTCGCCAGCGAAGCCTTGCCCGGTGCTTTGCCTGCAGCGCAGAATTCACCGCAAAAAGTATCTTACGGCTTGTATGCTGAGCAATTATCCGGCACAGCTTTTACGGCACCGCGCGCGCATAATCGCCGTACATGGTTATATCGAATTCGTCCAGCAGCCATGCACCACGCATTTGAGTCATTGGCGCAGCCAACATTGCGCAGCGCACCTTTTCATCAAGTTGCAGTATCACCGAATCAGCTGCGCTGGGATCCGTTGAGCATACCGACCGAACCAACTGACTTTGTTGACGGTTTGACGACAATGGCAGGCAATGGAGATGCTGCGATGCAGGCTGGCATAGCCATTCATTTATATGTCGCCAATCGCAGCATGCACGACAGATTTTTTTATGACGCCGATGGTGAGTTGTTAATCGTGCCGCAACAAGGGCGTTTGTTGGCGCATACGGAAATGGGCGCACTTGACGTCAAGCCGGGAGAAATAATCGTGATACCACGCGGTGTACGGTTTCGCATCGAGTTACCCGATGGTGAGGCGCGTGGTTATGTTTGCGAGAATTATGGTGCGCCATTTCAACTGCCAGAACTAGGTCCAATAGGCTCCAACGGCCTTGCCAATGCACGTGATTTTTTGGCGCCGGTTGCTGCCTATGAAGAACGTGAAGGCGATTTTCAATTAGTGGCGAAATTTGGCGGTAAATTGTGGACCGCGGCAATCGATCATTCACCGTTGGATGTGGTCGCCTGGCACGGTAATTACACGCCGTATAAATATGATCTCAGTCGTTTCAATACGATTAACACGGTCAGTTTCGATCACCCCGATCCATCAATTTTTACCGTCCTCACTTCGCCTTCGGATACTGTTGGCACCGCGAATGTCGATTTTGTGATTTTCCCGCCGCGCTGGATGGTGGCTGAAAATACTTTCCGCCCACCATGGTTCCATCGCAATGTGATGAGTGAATATATGGGATTGATACACGGCGCTTACGATGCCAAGGCGGAAGGTTTTGTGCCCGGCGGCGGCAGTTTGCACAATTGCATGAGCGGTCACGGACCAGATGCGGCGACGTTTGAAAAAGCCAGCAATGCAGCGCTAGCACCGCATCGTATCGACAACACGCTCGCGTTTATGTTTGAAAGCCGCTACGTGATTCATCCAACGCAACTTGCGATGGATACACCACTGCTGCAGAGAAATTATCTGGCTTGCTGGCATGGTTTAAAGAAAAATTTTAATGGTCAGCCGTAATACAATTTATACAAATTCGGAGTACACAACATGCATACCAATGACCCATCCCTAAAATCGTTTATCGCGGTTTCACCAGAATCGCATTTTCCGATTCAGAATTTACCTTTCGGTATTTTCAGTACCGTTGCCGATCCCGTACCGCGAGTAGGCGTCGCCATCGGTGATTTCGTGCTGGATTTAGCCGCGTTGGAAGACGCTGATTTATTAGACGTGCCATCTGAAATTTTTCGCAGCGGCAGTTTGAATGCTTTTGTCGCCTTGGGCCATGCCACCTGGCGCGCCACACGTGACACCATTAGCCAGTTATTGCGTCATGATAATCCTGTGTTGCGTGATAACCCGGCTTTGCGTGCTGAAGCCTTGCTGCCACAAGAGCAAGCGACTATGCACTTGCCGATGCAGATTGCCGGCTATACCGATTTTTACTCATCGAAAGAGCATGCGACTAATGTCGGGTGCATGTTCCGCGACCCGGCAAATGCATTGCTGCCAAACTGGTTGCATATCCCGATTGGTTACAATGGCCGCGCCAGTTCGGTGGTGGTGAGCGGTACGGCATTGCATAGGCCGAAAGGGCAATTGAAATTGCCGGAATCGGATAATCCTGTTTTTGGCCCATGCCGTAAGCTGGATTTCGAATTGGAAACCGGCTTCTTGATCGGCCAGCCAAATGCGCTGGGTGAAGCGATTGATATCAACGTAGCGGACCAACATATCTTCGGTATGGTGCTGCTCAACGACTGGAGCGCGCGCGATTTGCAACAGTGGGAATATGTGCCACTGGGCCCATTCAATAGTAAATCGTTTGGTACGTCGATCTCGGCTTGGGTGGTGACGATGGAAGCATTGGAGCCATTCCGCGTTGCTAGTCCGGAGCAGCAACCGGCACCGCTGCCTTATTTACAGCAACAGACCGATAACGGTTACGACATTGCGTTGGAAGTGACGCTCAAGACGGCAGACTCATCCGCGGAAAACATACTGTGTAAAACCAATTTCAAAGCCATGTATTGGACCATGGCGCAGCAGCTCGCGCATCACACGGTTTCTGGCTGCAATACGCAAGTAGGCGATTTGATGGGCTCCGGTACGATCAGCGGCAGCACGCCTGACGCATACGGTAGCTTATTGGAACTGACCTGGAATGGACAAAAGCCGATAACGCTGGTCGATGGCACACAGCGAACTTTTATTCAGGATGGGGATGAAATCAATATGACAGGATGGTGCCAGGGTGACGGTTATCGCATCGGTTTTGGCTGTGTAACCGGGAAAATATTGCCAGCTAAAGGGTAAGTTTATAGAGGGCAGGGCAGGCCTTGCCCTCTATACTTAACGCTCGCTTAAAACGAACTTTATACGCGCACCAGCAATTTACCGAGATTTTTTCCTTCAAACAGACTATTGAGTGCTTCGGGCAATTGATCGAAGCCGTCTACGTAAGTCTCCTGGAAAACGATTTCGCCGTTTTTCACCCATGGTGCAACCTTGGCCAGCATTTCATCCATGCGATTGGTAAAGTCGCGCGCCAGAATGCCCTGAATGGTCGCGCGCTGAAATAGCATGTGCTGCAAAAAGCGCGGGCCGACATCAGGTTTATCCAGGCCGCCGTCATACTGACTAATAGCGCCGCAGATGATGATGCGAGCACGACGTTTAATCAGGGGAATGACGGCATCGGTAATTGGGCCACCGACATTATCAAAATAAATATCGACGCCGCCGGTCGCGTCGGCAATTGCCGCGCTCAAGGCTTCAGGCGTTGTATGTGCGCGATAATCAACGGCACCGTCAAGCTTCAGTGTTTCGCTCAG
Source organism: Glaciimonas soli (assembly GCF_009497155.1). Lineage (GTDB taxonomy): Bacteria > Pseudomonadota > Gammaproteobacteria > Burkholderiales > Burkholderiaceae_D > Glaciimonas > Glaciimonas soli. The sequence continues at coordinate 569,993 of NZ_WINI01000001.1, read as the reverse complement.
GAAGCGACATTTCTCAGCGCCACCTGCGATGCCGATAACGCGACATCCAGCGCGCTTGCCGAACTGTGCAACCAGAGATCCGACCGCACCAGCTGCCCCTGAAACTAGCAAGGTGTCACCGGGACGTGGGCGACCCGCTTCGGTCAAACCGAACCAGGCTGTTCTGCCGGGCATGCCGAGTACGCCAAGTGCAGTGGAAACTGGCGCTGCACTCGGGTCAAGTTTGGTCAGTTCACTGTGATGACAACGCGCGTAAAGTTGCCAGCCACTGTAAGCAGATACCCAGTCGCCCACCTGAAAAAGTGGACTCGCCGAAGCAACAACTTCGCCAACCACACCGGCGCGCTGCACGATGCCCAGCGGATGCGGAACATCATAGGTGTTACGCTCATGCTGTTGGATGCGGATATACGGGTCAACACTGATGAATTTTGCGCGCAGGATGACTTCGTTCGTGGACAGGTTTCCATCTAGCTCGGTTTCACGCAATTCATAGTGATCATTACTAACGCGGCCATCGGGCCGTTTAACGTAAAACCATTGCTGATTTTGGTAATTGTTTTGCATATTTAGTATTCTTTTGTAATGTTCGGTCTACGTGTCTGCTTGGTATTACAGCCAAATAATCGCTGCCACCACACCAATAATCAGTCCAAACTTAATCACATAATATAAAGGGCGACTGAATTTCTTTAATGCGCGACGATATTGGCCTATCGCCCAGACAAAGCGGAACACCTTATTAATACCGCCGGTTTCGTCGCCGGTTTCGTTCGGTGATGCTGCGGCGCTCATCATATGGCGACCCAGCCAGCGGTTGATCGCTTGCGCCCAGCGATATTTCATAGGGCGTTCGATATCGCAAAAAATAATGATGCGATTTATATCAGTATCGTTATGTGCCCAGTGAATAAATGTTTCGTCAAACACTACGCCCTTACCATCGCGCCAGCTATAACGTTCACCATTGACTTCGATAAAGCAGCGATCGTCGTTAGGCGTCACCAGGCCCAGGTGATAGCGCATGGAACCGGCGAATGGATCGCGGTGGGGATTGAGTTTGCCGCCCGGCGCCAGTTCAGCGAACATCGCCGCTTTGACGCTCGGTGTTCTGCGTAATAGTTCTACGGTTTTAGGGCAAAATTGTTCAGCAGAAGGGTGGCTGGCGTCATACCACTTTAAATAGAAACGTTTCCAGCCCGCTTTAAAGAAAGAATTAAAGCCTGCATCGTCATTTTTTTCGGCAGCGCGAATTTTCTCCAGACCGGTTAACGCCATCGCCTCATCACGTATGGTTTCCCAATTGTCTTCCAATATTTTCAAATCGGCGAAAGTGCTGGTCGGCAGATAAGGAGTATTGGTTGGCACCTTGGAGAACATGTACATGAAAATATTCAGCGGTGCCATGATCGACGAATGGTCGAATATTTGACGGAAAAAGGGCAAGCGCGCCTTACCACGGAAGTGGACGTATAGCACCGACAATAGAAATATACTAATTACTACCCATTTCATGAGGTTGTACTCCATTCATCATATCTAATCAAAACTGCATGCAGCCGCCATTTTAGCCTTTTGTGAGCAATTGCTTCATTTAGTTACTTTTTGTGAGTAAGGAGGTGAGTGGGGTTAAAAGTTGATAAAATCCGGCCATGGTTCACTCATTTGAATTAATTGGTATTTCGTCACTTTGTGACACACTAATTTGATAAGTGTTGCTTCCATACAAATCCTTACTAAAAAACAAACCTGCAATGTCATAATTGACAAAATCCGCTATAATCAAAGGCTGGAAAGTTTTTGTTGTATCGCGATGCACGCAGTTTGTGCAAAGTCTTGCAAAGACATCCTGTAGAGCGATAATTACCGGTAATTATTCATCGCAGAAACATTTGAAAAATTTTTGATTACTACTGAAGGAATACTCATGAAAAAAACACTGTTGATCGCTGCCCTGTTGGCTGTTGCTTTGGCTGCTTGCGGTAAAAAAGAAGACGCTCCTGCTGCTGACGCTGCTGCTGTTGTTGCTCCTGCTGCTGACGCTGCTGCTTCTGCTGCTGCAACTGCTGCTTCGACAGCAACTGATGCTGCTGCAACTGCTGCTTCGACAGCAACTGACGCTGCTGCAACTGCTGCTTCGACAGCTGTTGACGCTGCTAAAGACGCTGCTTCGACAGCTGTTGATGCAACTAAAGACGCTGCTGCCGCTGCTGCTGCACCTGCTGCTTCTAAGTAATCGTACTGCGAGCAACGGCTGATTTTTATAATCAGTCATTGCTGTAAAAAAGCCGACCTAGTGTCGGCTTTTTTATTGGATTTTTTCTGAACCACCTACACAAATCAAAACCGTGCTTGCGATGCTCATTACAAGTGCACGGCTGCGCCTCCCAGCATTCTTCTTGCTCACCGGCTTTAGCCGGGCGAAGGTTCCGGGAGAAGTCTATTGCTCATATTTTTTCTATCCGGAATACATTCGCATTCCACATGGTGTGGCAAATATCTCGCCAGTTGTCATAACCATCCTCCCTTTTTTAATAAATTAAGTAACTGTGCGATCTCTTCTTGGAGCCAATCGACTGTTTTTGGCCAGATCATGATCGGATAAATTCTGCATAAGCATGATCAATTCACTTTGATAACAAATCTATAAAGTGGTTTAGAATGTTTCTATCTTGCAAATTCCAAGCAGGGTATACGTGTGATTGTTCCAGGATTGGCGCCGGCTTATAACAAATCGCGCAAAAGCGAGTCAAGCCAGCACTTTATAAAAACCAAAGCGGAGACCAACATGAAGACGACAACAGCGCCAGTAAAAGCCGCGAATGGCATCGCGAAAGGCATGACGAGGGAGGAGAAGAAGGTCATTTTTGCTTCTTCACTTGGCACTGTGTTTGAATGGTATGACTTTTATCTTTATGGTTCATTGGCAGCGATTATTGCCAAGCAATTCTTTTCAGGCACCGATACAAATACCGGTTTTATTTTTGCGCTGTTAGCTTTTGCTGCAGGGTTTATTGTTCGTCCTTTCGGCGCATTGATATTTGGCCGTCTGGGTGACATGATCGGCCGTAAATATACTTTTTTGATTACCATCCTGATTATGGGGGCATCTACCTTCATCGTCGGCCTTTTGCCTAACTACGCCACCATCGGCATCACGGCTCCAATCATTTTGATCTCCTTACGTATTTTGCAGGGCCTGGCGCTTGGCGGTGAATATGGAGGGGCTGCGACTTATGTGGCAGAGCATGCCCCGGATGACAAGCGCGGTGCCTTCACATCATGGATACAAACCACAGCAACCTTGGGTTTATTCTTGTCACTGCTGGTGATTTTAGGAGTGCGTACTACTGTCGGTGAAGAAGCATTTGCCGCATGGGGATGGCGTATTCCGTTTTTGGTTTCTATCGTTTTGCTAGGCGTTTCAGTCTGGATTCGTTTGTCGATGAATGAATCGCCAGCCTTTGCAAAAATGAAGGCGGAAGGCAAGGTCTCCAAGGCACCATTGACGGAAGCATTTGGCCAATGGAAAAATTTGAAATTGGTGATTTTGGCCTTGGTTGGGCTAACGGCAGGACAAGCTGTGGTGTGGTACACCGGGCAGTTCTATGCATTATTCTTTTTGACGCAAACGTTGAAAGTCGATGGTGCGACTGCGAATATTTTGATAGCGCTGGCCTTGTTGATCGCAACGCCGTTCTTTGTTATTTTCGGTGCATTGTCTGACAAAATTGGCCGAAAACCGATCATCATGGCGGGTTGTTTGATTGCCGCATTAACGTACTTCCCGATTTTTTCCGGGTTGACGCATTATGGTAATCCGGCATTGGAAGCGGCGCAGAAAAACTCCCCTGTGATCGTCACTGCCGATCCTAATACTTGCCAATTCCAATTTAATCCGACTGGCACCAAAAAATTCACATCATCTTGCGATATCGCCAAGGCAAAGCTAGCCTCGATGTCCGTCAATTATGAAAATGTTGCGGGTGAATCAGGGTCTGTAGCCAGTATTAAAATCGGCGATAAAATTTTGACTTCGTATGATGCCAAAGGCCTGTCGAAAGAAGATGCTGCAGCCAAAGACAAAGCCTTTTCTGCAGAATTAGCCGCTGATATCAAAGGCGCCGGCTATCCAAGCAAAGCTGATCCAGCGCAGATGAATAAACCTATGGTGCTGCTATTACTGTTTATCTTGGTACTTTACGTGACCATGGTGTATGGACCAATCGCGGCAATGCTGGTGGAAATGTTCCCAACCCGGATTCGTTATACCTCCATGTCTATGCCATATCACATCGGAAATGGCTGGTTTGGTGGTTTGTTACCAACGATGGCGTTTGCGATGGTGGCGTTGAAAGGGGATATTTATTATGGTCTTTGGTACCCGATCGTGATTGCGTTAGTGACTTTTGTGATCGGTATGCTGTTTGTAAAAGAGACTAAGGACAACGATATTTACGCGACTGAACGCTAAGTCGCAACAGTTCAGTATAAGAGTCGTCAGCCGTCAGATAATCTCTGACGGCTTTTTTATTGGCTTCGCGACAAACGGATAAACAATATCAAGTACCATTACGGATCTAGAACATTGCATGTAGACATGTATTTAAGATTTAGTCCAGAGCATCTCTTCATTTCATTGACATCAAATTAGCAAAATTGCTTTTATCCTCATTATGAAAAAAATCACCCGCATCGGTACACCTCTTTCTCCTTCGGCTACTAAAGTTATGTTGTTGGGCTCTGGCGAGCTTGGTAAAGAAGTCATTATTTCTCTACAACGTTTGGGCGTAGAAGTCATTGCCGTAGACCGTTATCCGAACGCTCCGGGTCATCAGGTTGCGCATCGTTCGCATGTTATCAATATGGCCGATGGTTCCGCACTGGAAGCATTAATTGAGAAAGAAAAGCCAGATTTGATCGTGCCGGAAATTGAAGCGATTGCTACCGAAACGCTGGTCGCGATGGAGGCTGCGGGGAAAGTGACTGTCATTCCAACCGCGCGGGCCACCTGGCTCACCATGAACCGTGAAGGCATACGTCGCCTGGCTGGCGAGACACTGGGTCTGGCAACATCGCCATATCGCTTTGCTAATAACATCGATGAATTGAAAGCGGCTTGCGCCGTGATTGGTTTTCCTTGCGTAGTTAAACCGGTGATGTCTTCTTCTGGCAAAGGCCAGTCTAAGCTCGACAGCGCCGCAGATATCGAAGCAGCGTGGGCTCATGCTGCAGCAGGTAGCCGGGTGGATGCCGGTCGTGTAATCGTCGAAGGATTTATCGACTTTGATTATGAAATCACCTTGTTAACGGTGCGTGCATTGGAAGCTGATGGCAGCATCAAAACACATTTCTGCGAGCCCATCGGTCACGTCCAGGTGCAGGGCGATTACGTCGAATCCTGGCAGCCTTGCGCGATGGATTCAGAGGCATTGATGCGCGCGCGCGATATCGCCAAAAAAGTTACGGACAATCTCGGGGGATTGGGTTTGTTCGGCGTTGAGTTATTCGTTAAAAACGAAATGGTCTGGTTCTCTGAAGTCAGCCCGCGTCCGCATGATACCGGTATGGTAACCATGGCCAGTCAGGTACAAAGCGAATTTGAATTGCACGCGAAAGCCATCCTCGGTTTGCCTGTCAACGTCGCCCTCAATAGTCCGGCTGCATCGGCTGTCATCTATGGAAAACACGACGCCAAAGCGATCGCTTTTGAAGGCGTTGCTGACGCGTTGCGTGAGCCCGGTATCGACATCCGTTTGTTCGGTAAACCAGAGTCGTTTGCTCGCCGTCGTATGGGGGTGGCGCTGGCTACTGGTAACGATGTGGAAAGTGCACGGATACGCGCCAAGCAGGCAGCGGCTAAAGTGAAGCCGGTTATTTCCAACTAATTTAACTGATGTTACGCGTCCATAAGCACATCAGTAACTTATTCTAAAACTCGGATAAAAACACCATCATGAAATTCGACGTCGCCATCATCGGCAGTGGTCTTGCAGGTTTATCGGTTGCCTTGCATCTGGCGGAGCATCGCCAGGTTGTGATTATTTCTAAACGCGCTTTACGCGATGGTGCCAGCGATTGGGCGCAGGGCGGTATCGCGGCGGTGCTCGATTCTGGCGATAGTATTGAGCAGCACGTATCCGATACTTTGATTGCCGGTGGTGGTTTATGCGATGAAGCTGCCACCCGTACCATCGTCGAACAAGGTCGTGCAGCGATCGAGTGGTTGATCGCGCAAGGTGTTCCTTTTACACCGGATGTAAATGCAGAACTCGGTTTTCATTTAACCCGCGAAGGCGGCCATAGTCAGCGTCGCATCATTCACGCTGCCGATGCGACCGGCCATGCAGTGCAAGTGACGCTAGAACAAAAAGTGCGCGCACATCCGAATATCACGCTGCTCGAAGATCACTATGCGATAGATTTGATTACGTCTAAAAAAATGGATCCTGCCAGTGTGACACCGCATTGTCTAGGCTTATATGCGCAGGACGTGAAGACCGGAAAAGTGATTACGATAGCCGCAGATCACACAGTACTAGCGACAGGTGGCGCAGGTAAAGTTTATCTGTACACCACCAATCCCGACACCGCCACTGGCGACGGGATTGCGATGGCTTGGCGTGCGGGCTGCCGCGTCGCCAATATGGAATTCATCCAGTTCCATCCGACTTGCTTGTACCATCCTTATGCAAAATCCTTCTTGATTACTGAAGCTATTCGCGGCGAAGGTGGTTTGCTGAAACTGCCAGAGGCGGCGGGTGCTGATGCTGACACGCGTTTCATGCCAGCGCATGATGCACGCGGAGAATTGGCGCCACGTGACATCGTTGCGCGTGCAATTGATTTCGAGATGAAAAAACGCGGTCTGGATTATGTCAATCTGGACATCAGTCACAAGTCGCCGGAATTCTTAAAGGAACATTTTCCTACCATTTATGCACGTTGTTTAGAGCTTGGCATTGATATCACCACGCAAGCCATTCCGGTCGTGCCAGCAGTACATTTCACGTGCGGTGGCGTGGTTACTGATCTGGAAGGACGGACCGATATGCTGGGCCTATATGCCGTTGGTGAAACTGCCTACACCGGCTTGCATGGGGCTAATCGACTGGCAAGCAATTCATTGCTGGAGTGTGTCGTCGTCGGTCGTGCCACGGCTAACTATATAGAACAGCAAACGACATCACATAATGTGACGTTACCGGAGTGGGATGAAAGTCGGGTCACCAATGCGGATGAGGAAGTTGTCATCGCCCATAACTGGGATGAATTACGGCGCTTCATGTGGAATTACGTCGGCATCGTTCGTACCAATAAACGTCTGGAACGCGCACAGCATAGGCTGCGCTTGTTGAAAGAAGAGGTTGACGAGTATTACGCAAATTTCCGCATTACCCGCGATTTGTTGGAGCTACGGAATTTGATGCAAGTCGCTTCGTTGATTGTAGAGAGCGCCTTATCGCGACGTGAAAGCCGTGGATTGCACTTCAGTCAGGATTATCCGGAGACATTGGCGAAAGCGCTGCCAACGGTATTGACGCCTAAGCGGAGGTAAGGAATAGCCACTCTCCCGCACGCGGGAGAGTGGCTTGAACATCAGCCTAGATTAACCCAGCCATCTTCATACCAGGTGTACAAAGCCTCCAGTACATCGGTAGAAACTTGAGCCGCTGCCTCGCCGTCCAGGCGACGCTGATCAGCCAACACGCATAGCGACACCTTATCTTCTGCACCTGCAGCGAAAGATTCCCCATTAATAAACACATGCTTGCCGCGATACAGCATTTGCGTTTTGCGCGACAAACTCACGCCGCGTTTGGCAATGGAGGCGGTAAAACGTGCCAGTGTCAATGGTTTTGCTGGTGATTCGAAAAATACCTGCGCTTTAGGTTCGGATAAATATTCACCAACAAAGATGGTGATGTCATCCTCTGTAAAGCGCACTTTATTTAATTCATCCGAAATCTGTGACAACATGTTTCGGCTGATTTCTGCAGGATGCTTAGTCGGTGTCAGATCTGGATCAGCGTAGCGGCCAGGCAGGGCGATGGAGTCGCTCATGAACTGTAAAAATGCTTCGCCTAATTCTTGAAACGGTGGCGCACGAAATCCTATCGAATACGTCATGCATTCACCAATTGCAACGCCATCGTGGGCATATTGCGGTGGCAGATACAGCATATCGCCCGGTTCTAAAACGAACTCTTCATCCGGCGTGAAATTCTTCAGGATTTTTAATGCGCTGCCTTTTACCAGGGTTAAATCTTGTCCAGCGCCGATTTTCCAGCGACGCTGTCCATGGGCCTGCAATAAAAAGACATCATAAGAGTCGAAGTGCGGCCCAACGCCGCCGCCATCAGTTGCGAAACTGATCATCAAATCATCCAGACGCGCATCGGGAATAAAGCGGAACTGTCGCAGTAAAGCATCAGTTGCATCATCATGCAGATTCACCCCTTGCACTAAAAGCGTCCATTCTTTTTGACTAAGAGTTGGCAACTTAATATCTTGTCCGTGTGTAACTTGCCATTCTTTTTTGACATGTGTGATCAGCCGCGATTCGACATCCTCTCTGGCCGCCATCTCAAATAACGCTTCAGGAGACAGTGGTGCGGTGAATCCGGGGAAAGCTTGACGAATTAACAGTGGTTTTTTGTGCCAGTAATCGCGCAAAAATTGCGCTGGGGACAGGCCGCCCAAGAGAGTAAAATTTTTCATGACGCCATTATATCTGGGGTGAGCCAAAGATTCGCCGGGTATAATCTCAGCAAATATTTTTTTATTGGGATTTCCGCAAAACTGCCCCATCGGCATTGCGCCTGCTTGCCGTACTATCGTACAGTCTGGGTACGGCAAGGGTGACAAGTTCGTTGCTGGAACAATTTTGCGGAAGTCCTATATTTATGAGGGAAGTACGATGAAAATTGCTAAAGATACCGTAGTAACTGTGGAATACATTTTGTCCGATGCGCAGGGCACTGTGATCGAAGAAGGCAAAGAGCCGATGGTGTATCTGCATGGCGACTATGAAGGCACTTTGCCGAAAATCGAAGAAGCATTAGACGGCAAGCAAGTGGGCGACAAAATCGAATTGCAAGTAGAGCCAGAAGATGCTTTCGGTGAGTACGACAATGAATTGGTCAAAATTGAGCCGCGTGATCGTCTGCCGACGCCATTAGAAGTCGGGATGCAGTTTGAAGGTTCGCCTGACGGTGACGATGAAGAAGAGTACCCAGTGATTTTCACTGTCACTGATATCGCCGATGGCAAAGTTGTATTGGATGGTAACCATCCGCTGGCCGGCATGGCATTGCGTTTTGCCTTGACGGTTAAAGAAGTAAGAGCAGCTACCGAAGAAGAAATCACGCATCAACACGTGCATGGCGCGCATGGCCATCACCATGGTGATGATGAGGGTGATGAAGGTGACCATTTCCGTAGTCATCCTATTCACTAAAATACAGCAGGAAATATGTTATTCCCTCTCCCGCCAGTGGAGAGGGAAACACTATTGTGGCAAAGCTTTAATGCGCTCGTTACGCTTTTTTCCTAGTGCGAACAATGTCTTATTGTGCTCATCAACAGTGATTTTGACCCACGATGACGCCACGTCCAAATCCCCCAGATTTTTTTGCCAGATAATTGTCGGCACGGTCGACGCAAGCGCTGAGCCATCCGTTGAAGATGCGCTATGCACTATAAGTACTTTTCCCCGGAATTTAGCAGCCGAGGCGTAGATCACTTTACGAATTTCCGCAAAGCCGTCTCGTTTGGTGTTGAAATCAAACACTTTATGGCGTGGCAAAGCCAAAGGATCGCCATCAGCAAACAGAACGATACCGTCAGCTTTGTTTTGCGCTGCCATGAAAAAAATCCGCTGCAGCCATTCACGGTTTGCTATTGAACGATCTTCAAATTCACTATTGCGACCGCCGTCAGACAAATAGTGATTATTCTTCGCCGGTAGATTGATCGTGGCAAACACTACATTGCTGATATCCCAACGCGCATTTTCAACGTAGCTGGAAAATTTGGGCGAGGTCGACTGGCGGGTGAGGGGAATCCGGCTTGCGCCAAATGAAAAGTCATCAGAGAAGAACACGTCACGGATACGGTTGAGCCTGTCTATCGCGGCGGAACGCCCATTGCTGTGTTTGCATTCGCTCCAGTCGCTCCCGGCCAGTGACAGGATTAGTCCATTTTTTGCGCTATTGATGAGATTCTTACGTGCGTCCAGCAACGTGTCTGAGCACGGCTCTTGTGCAGATTTGATCCCGTTAGTGACAACAAAGGCCAGATTGTCGCTATCAGTTTCTTTGATCGCATTACGTAAAATTTGCTCGCCAAATGGCGTGTGAAATGGATGACCAATGACGCCAAAGCTGAACCTCTCGACCTCAGGTGCTATTTCAGTATTTTCATTTTCTGCGTGCGCAGAAAGCGAAAACAGAACAGCGCTTAGTAAAACCAAAGCGCATAGCGCAGATGGTAGTCGGCCTGTTTTTGTTCTATTGAGACGTAGTGGCATTATCTGGCATCACTTCATAGAGAGTTATTCATCACCAACACTTGGCAGATTACTTAAATTCTTTAAGCGATATAACTGTTCTAACGCTTCACGAGGCGTCAACGCATCAGGATCGATTAACGCTAACGCTTCGGTTAAAGCGTGGTTGGGCATAACCGTCGAAATTGGCATTGAAGCGCTAGTTGTCTCTTCCTCGGCTTCCTCTTCAATCTCGATCAACGGTGCAGAAAATAAGTCAAACTGGGGCGTTGCCTGCACCGATTGTGATTCTAATAAGGCCAGATGTTTGCGCGCTGCGCGTATCACTTGCGCCGGCACACCAGCCAATTGCGCTACTTGCAAGCCATAACTTTGCGATGCCGGTCCAGGCTGTACTGCATGTAAAAATACAATACTATCCTTATGCTCGACTGCCGACAAATGCACGTTGGCAGCGCTAGGGTGAATTTCCGGTAACTGCGTCAGCTCAAAATAATGCGTGGCAAACAAGGTAAAGCAGCGGGTGACGTCGATTAACTGTTTAGCAATCGCCCAGGCTAATGCTAAACCATCAAAAGTGGACGTGCCGCGACCAACTTCGTCCATTAGCACCAGAGAGCTTTCGCTGGCACCGTTTAAAATTGCCGCCGATTCTGTCATCTCCACCATGAAAGTAGAGCGTCCGCCCGCCAGATCATCAGCAGCGCCAATGCGCGTAAAGATGCGATCTATCGGTCCAATGACGGCGCTGCTGGCGGGGACATAACTGCCAATGTAGGCCAGCAAGGTAATCAGCGCCACTTGCCGCATGTAGGTCGATTTACCGCCCATGTTGGGCCCCGTAATCAGCAGCAACTTGTGTTCCGCAGAGAGCAGGCAATCGTTGGCGATGAATCGCTCTATCTGTTTCTCTACGACCGGATGACGACCTTGTGTGATCTGTATCGCGGGGTGATTGACCAGTTGTGGCGCACACCAATCATGACGTGTTGCGTGATCAGCCAATGCCACCAGCGTATCCAATTGCGCAATCGCATGGGCGATGGTTTGCAGGGTGGCGATGTGCGGCGCCAAATCTTGCAACAACTGCTCGTAGAGTACTTTCTCGCGCACCAGCGCACGCTCTTGCGCAGACAAGGCTTTGTCTTCAAACGCTTTTAGTTCTGGCGTGATGTAACGTTCGGCATTTTTTAAAGTTTGACGACGCCGATAATCATCTGGCACTTTATCGGTTTGGCCGTGCGTGACTTCAATATAGAAGCCGTGTACTTTGTTGTATTCCACCCGCAAATTTGCAATCCCGGTACGTGCACGTTCACGGGTTTCCAAATCAATTAAAAATTGCCCTGCGTTTTCCGATAAGCCGCGCAGCTCGTCTAGTTCGGCATCAAAGCCAGTCGCGATCACGCCACCATCGCGTACCATCGCAGCCGGTTCGCTGGCGATTGCGCTTTGTACCAGCGACAGGCAATCGACCGGCGTCGCCAAGTCTTGAAACAAATTGCTTAATAAGACGGAGCTGCCATTAGCGGTTGTCAGATGGATGCGCAGCACATCTAGTTGCTGCAATCCGTCGCGCATGCCAGCCAAGTCGCGTGGACGTGCCGATAATAAAGCGATGCGGGTGGTGATGCGTTCTATATCTGGTACTGCAGCTAAAGCCATTGATAGGCCGCTATTGACGTCGGCTTGCAGCAACGCTGCAATCGCAGCATGCCGTTCCTGGGCGACAAGTTGATCACGTTTTGCATGGTGTAACCAATGGCGTAATAAACGCGAACCCATGGTGGTGCGGCAGTGATCCAATAAAGAAAACAGCGTCGGTGCGCCAGCGTCTTCGCCGCGTATGGTTTCGGTCAATTCCAGATTACGGCGAGTGGCGCTATCTATGCCGATGTATTCGTTTTCTGTTTCGACTGCCAAGGCGTTGACGTGTTGCAGTCCTTTGCCTTGCGTGGCTTGCGCATAACGCAGCAAAGCACCTGCAGCACCAATTGCAGCACTCAGATTTTCGGCACCAAAGCCGCTTAAAGTGTTGACGGCTAGCTGTTCTAACAGCGCTTTCTCACCATTGGGAATATCGAAATGCCATTCAGGAACCGTGGTGGTTTTTTTGTCTGTAATGTTGGAAGCGCCAAGATCGGCCACCAAAATTTCGGCAGGATTAATACGTTCGATCTCTTGTTTTAAACGCAGATCCAGCGTAGTCATGTCGCCGGAAAATTCCATCACTTTCAATGCGCCGCTAGCCAAGGATAACCACGCCAAGCCAGCGGTGGCCGTTTTGCGTTGTTTGTGCGGCGTAATCGTGAAGGCTAATAAAGCCTGTTCCGATTTTTCCGGCAATAAATTGGAGTCAGTCAGGGTGCCGGGCGTGATGACACGCAGCACTTTACGTTCAACAACTCCTTTGCTGGTGGCGGGATCGCCGATCTGCTCGCACAGCGCGACCGACTCACCGATTTTTACTAGCTTTGCCAAATACTGATCTGCTGCGTGAAACGGCACACCGCACATTTTGATGGGGGCACCGTTGTAGGTACCGCGCGCGGTTAAGGTAATGCCGAGTAAGCGCGAAGCTTTTTCTGCGTCTTCAAAAAATAATTCGTAAAAATCACCCATCCGAAAAAATACCAACGTAGTCGGATAGTCGGACTTGATACCCAGGTATTGCGCCATGCCGGGTGAAACTTTAGTTTTTTCTACACTCATGCAAAGACCATTTGTGCGTTATTGACAGTATTTAACATGTTTATTACTTAATCCTGAAATTGCTTGAAATTCAACCATTATTTTTACTTGGCGAAATTGTACTGCATTCAGTATCCAGACTGATGCAAAACCGCAGCGAACGTGCTTGCTTACGTCAATTTCGCCTCAGACTGTTAAAATCCATGCATCAATGAAAATGCATTCTATTCAACGCATTCCTCTCAGTGCACTTCTCCTAGCTTTTATATATGCCAAAAAATCAAGAATCGCCTCCGCAACCTATCAGTAAATTTAAAAGTAAAGGCGGCTTCAAACGCATTTTTTCTGCTTTCCATTATTCGTATGAAGGATTAAAGTCCGCGTGGCGGGGCGAACATGCTTTTCGCCAGGAGTTGATGGTCATTATTCCGGCTTGTTTGATTGCGCTGTTTTTGCCAGTCTCAGCGCTGGACAAATTATTGCTGATAGCAGTATTGGTCGCGATTATTATCGTTGAACTGATCAACTCAGCGATTGAAGCCGTGGTTGATCGTGTTTCTCTTGAGCGCAATCCATTATCGAAAAATGCCAAGGATTATGGTAGCGCCGCAGTGTTGTTGACCAGCATGTTGGCGGTAGCAACGTGGTGTGTGATTCTTTTTCCACTGTTGAAATTCTGATTTTCAGCATTTAGCACGCCGTATATAACGTAACGGCCGGTGGGTGGAGCGTGGCGATACCCATCAATATCCTTACGGTCTCTATATACCAATTCAAGTAGCAAATCCCACCTCCTTATTCTGCTCACCTTTCCATGCATATCTGTTTTCTGCATAAGGAGAGAAGAAAGAATTCGTTCTTTTTTTTACGTCTGATGATTATTCTGATCTCTCCAAAAAGCAAAGTCACTAAGGGGAAATCGGATCATGCAACATAAGATTAAGAGCGTTCGTAGCGTTATCAAAGACGTAGTCGTAGGCAGTACCTTGTTATTCGCCCTGGCTGGCGTAGTTGCGCATTCAACGGCGCAAGCGGCTGATTTTTCGCTGCTCAATGTTTCGTACGATCCGACTCGCGAACTTTATCAGGAGTACAACAAAGCCTTCGCCAAATACTGGAAAGAGAAAACCGGCGATAACGTGACGGTTAAAGCCTCTCATGGCGGCTCCGGCAAGCAAGGTCGTTCCGTGATCGATGGGTTGGAAGCGGATGTGGTGACGCTGGCTTTGGCTTACGACATCGACGAAATTTCTGAAAAAGCCAAATTATTGCCAGCCGACTGGCAAAAGCGCCTGCCGCATAACAGCACGCCTTATACCTCGACCATCGTGCTATTGGTACGCAAAGGAAATCCGAAAGGCATCAAGGATTGGGATGATGTTGCCAAGCCAGGTGTGTCTGTAATCGTGGCGAATCCTAAAACTTCGGGTGGCGCGCGTTGGGCATATTTGGCTGCGTACGGTTATGCGCTGGAAAAAAACAATAACGACGATGCCAAGGCGCGCGACTATATTCGCCGCGTTTATAAAAATGTACCGGTACTGGATTCCGGTGCGCGTGGTGCCACAGTGACATTTGCTGAGCGCGGCGTCGGTGATGTTTTGCTGGCTTGGGAAAATGAAGCCTATTTGGTACAAAAAGAATTCGGTGCAGATAAATTCGATATTGTTTTTCCATCAGTCAGTGTGCTGGCTGAGCCGCCGGTAGCGGTGGTTGATAAAGTGGTCGATAAGCATGGCACACGCAAAGTCGCTGAAGGTTATCTGCAATATTTGTATTCCCCTGAAGGGCAAGCCATCGCTGCGCGTAACTTCTACCGTCCAACTGATCCGAAAGTCGCCGCTCAGTATGCGAGCAAATTTCCTAAGTTGAGTTTGTTCACGATAGATAAGGTATTCGGCGGCTGGCAAAAAGCGCAGAAAACCCATTTCAGTGACGGTGGTGTGTTTGATCAGATTTACCAGCCGCAAAGCAAGTGATTCCACAGTAGCGCTCTCTCCCTGCTGCGGGAGAGAGATCGTATTAAATAGACCCAATACGGACTTGTCATGAATATTTTTTGGTTTGCTCCTACCCACGGCGATAGTCGTTATCTCGGTACGACACAAGGTGCCCGCGCTGTCAATTATGATTATTTGAAACAGATCGCTGTTGCTGCTGACACGCTCGGTTACGACGGGATGTTATTGCCGACCGGACGTTCTTGCGAAGATGCCTGGGTGGTCGCTTCCAGTTTGATTGGCGTCACGCAAAAATTAAAATTTCTGGTGGCAATTCGGCCTGGATTGAGTACACCAGGTTTAGCGGTGCGGATGGCATCGACGTTTGATCGTTTATCAAATGGCCGTTTGTTAATCAATATTGTCACCGGTGGCGATCAGGGCGAGTTGGAGGCCGATGGCGTGTTTGCTGATCACGCCGAGCGTTATGAGGTTTCGTCCGAATTCTTACGAGTCTGGCGCGCGGCAATGTCAGGTGAGGGCGGTGAAATTGGCTACAACTTCATCGGCAAACACATCAAAGTAAAAGGTGCAAAAACGTTATTCCCTCCTGTGCAAAAACCCTATCCACCATTGTACTTCGGCGGCTCGTCCGCGCCTGCGCATGAATTGGCAGCAGAGCAAGTGGACGTGTATCTGACCTGGGGAGAACCACCGGCTGCAGTGGCTGAGAAAATCGCCGATATCCGTAGTCGCGCTGCCAAACATGGCCGCACTTTGCGCTTTGGGATTCGTTTGCATGTGATTGTGCGGGAAACCAATGAGGCAGCATGGAAAGCGGCGGAAGAATTAATTAGCCACGTGGATGATGAAGTGATTGCGCGCGCGCAGGTTGCCTTCGCCAAAATGGATTCGGAAGGTCAGCGCCGAATGAATGCGTTACACGGCGGCCGTCGCGACAAGTTGGAAGTCTCCCCGAATTTGTGGGCTGGAGTTGGCTTGGTACGTGGTGGCGCAGGGACGGCGCTAGTCGGTGATGCCGAAACGGTGACGGCAAGAATACGTGAATATGAAGCTCTGGGTATTGAGACCTTTATCTTTTCTGGGTATCCGCATCTGGAAGAATCGTATCGCTTTGCTGAATTGGTCTTTCCCTTATTGGGTAAGGGGCGCACGGCGGATCACGATGTATCGTTGAGCGGGCCATTTGGTGAAGTGATGGCGCATGGCTTGTTGCCTAAGGTTTCACAGAGCTGAATTTTCGAGTTTTTCTGACTTTTCTGTGGCCCACTATCGTTGAGGTCTTCTTCGCTGTATAGCCGTTGGTGAAAGTTGAAACTGTTGTCAATATCACGACCGTCATCCTCGCGTTTGCGGGAATGACAGCGATTTTTATAGTTGAGGAATCTATGTCTGCCGTCTTTCCTGCTACTGCAGCGGTGCAAGCTGCGCATGTTGATGCGCCACCAGCACGAAAAAAAACTTACTCCAATAGTTACGTCATTGCGCAAAAATTTTTGCCGTGGTTAGTACCGTTCCTATTGCTTGTGTTGTGGGAGACAGCCGCCAAAGTCGACTGGTTATCTAGCCGCATTCTGCCGGAACCGTTGGCGATAGCCCAGGCTGCCTGGGCATTGACGGTTTCTGGCGAATTGTTGCATCACGTATGGATCAGCACATGGCGTGCGATTTCCGGTTTTATTGTGGGCGGCGGCTTGGGTTTGCTGTTGGGTTTATTGACCGGATCGTTTAAAACAGCCGAAACATTGTTAGACACCAGCATCCAAATGATACGCAATATTCCCGCATTGGCCTTGATTCCTTTAGTGATTCTATGGTTTGGTATTGATGAGTCGGCCAAATTGTTTTTGGTAGCGATTGGTGTGTTCTTCCCCATGTATCTCAATACTTTTCATGGGATTCGTTCGGTCGATAAAAAATTGATAGAGATGGCCAAGAGCTATGGTTTATCTGGCTGGCCTTTATATCGCGATGTGATTTTACCGGGCGCATTGCCATCAATTTTGGTGGGAGTACGGTTTTCTTTAGGTTTGGTGTGGGTATTGCTCATTGTTGCAGAGACAATTTCCGCACAGGCAGGAATAGGATATATGACGATGAATGCGCGCGAATTTCTTCAAACCGATGTGGTGTTGGTGGGTATCTTGTTGTACGCCTTGCTGGGGAAATTAGCTGATGTATTTGCACGTGCACTAGAACGGTATTGGTTGCGTTGGCATCCTGCCTATCAGGACTGATGGAGTAAATCATGAAAATTGATGCGATTGAAAATACGGAGTTGGAAGCGGCAGAGCAGAACAGCCTTTATGCGTTATCTAATGTTGCTGCAAACGGCGTCGACATCAGCATCGAATCTTTATCGAAATCGTATGCCGACAGAGATGTTTTGCAATCGTTGAATCTACAGATAGCGGCAGGTGAATTTGTGGCGATAGTAGGGCGCAGCGGCTGTGGCAAAAGTACCTTGTTGCGTTTGATTGCGGGATTGGAAACGGCCAGCACTGGCGAAATCAACTTTAATCGCGATCCCGACATTCGCATCATGTTTCAGGATGCCCGATTACTTCCATGGAAAAGTGTGCAGCACAACGTGATGCTCGGTGTGCCCACAAATTCGTCGAGTGCTTCAAACCAGATTGCACACAACGCTTTGCAGCAAGTCGGTTTGGCAAGCCGGGCCAAGGAATGGCCGGCAGTGCTATCTGGAGGTCAGGCGCAACGAGTGGCACTGGCGCGAGCTTTGGTGCATGAGCCAGAACTTCTATTGTTGGATGAACCTTTGGGCGCACTCGATGCACTGACGCGTGCGGAGATGCAGCGTTTGATCGAAACAGTGTGGCAAGCGCGCGGTTTTACTGCGGTGCTGGTGACGCACGATGTGCAAGAAGCGGTGGCTTTGGCAGATCGGGTGTTGTTGATTGAGGACGGTGAAATCACGCTCGATGAGAGGATTGCATTGCCCCGTCCGCGTTCACGTAGCAATCCGGTGTTTGCGCAATTGGAAGAAAAAATACTGGCGCGCGTATTGCGGCACACAACATATTTGTAGGAGGTTTCATGTCATTTCCCGCCTTAGAACAATATTTGGCACGCCTGCATCATTTGCAAGATAACGCGGCGCATACATTAAATTCTGTCGGTGAAGATCATGGCAGTCGTGTGTGGTTAGATGCTGCCGGGCGGGCGCAAGGGCGTTATTTTAACGCTACGCTAACCAGCGTTTTTCAACCGATACGGAAGATCAGCGTGACAGGGGAATCTGCCGTAAGCAACCATGCCATTGTCGCTTACGAAGGTTTTGCACATAGTTATTCGGCGACTGACAATGGTCTGTATTTATCGAAATTACTCGATAAAGCCGCTAGTGATGATGAATCGATTGAACTTGATCGTTTATGCCGCATGCTGCATGCGATCAATTTTTATCGTCAGGCAAACGCTTTCGCGCTGCCGCATGCCGACCTTTATCTAAGCATTCATGAACGTTTGTTAGCCGGAGTTGACAGCAATCATGGAATGGCATTTCGGCGAATATTAAAGTTATTGGATTTGCCGCATGAGCGTATTGTGCTGCAACTGCCTAGCATTGCGCCTTCTCAAGATAGTTATCTGAACTATGTCATCGATAATTATCGACGCAATCACTTCAGATTGGCAGTGCAGGCTAGCAGTATTTCTGAAGCGTATAGTTTGCTGGAGCGCGTGCGGCCAGATGTGCTCAAGCTGAGCAATCGCAATCTAAGTAGCTCGGAAAATGATGCGCAAATTCTACGGTTGTTGAAACTCACACAAGAACGCAATATTCAGCTGGTGTTTACACGCATAGAAAAGCAGCATGATGTGGATCATTTGCAGAGAGTCGGACGCAAGGCTTTGCAAGAAACCGGTGCACAACTTGTTGGACAAGGCTATTTCTGGGATTTGCCGCAAGCTGCTTTACATGCGTTTTCTGCAACGCCAAATACCGCATCGTCAGAAGAGCTTGCTATCGATGTTAATGAAGTTAATAACGCTCCACCTCACAAAGTGGCATGACCATGGGCAGCCTATCCTTATCAGATTTTCGTGTGTTGATAGTGCCGGGCTTGAACAATAGCGGACCGCAGCATTGGCAATCGCGTTGGCAACGGTTGTATCCACATTTCGAAAGAGTGGAGCAAGATCGTTGGGATGCGCCAGCCATTGCCGTATGGTCGCAACGTTTACGGCAAGTGCTGCATCAGCCCAAATTAACTGACAAACCAGTCTTGCTGGTAGCGCACAGTTTCGGTTGTTTGACGACAGTGCACAGTGCCTTGGCTGATACGCCATTGTTGCGTGACCTGGTTGCAGGTGCGTTGCTGGTTGCTCCGGCAGATCCTGATAAATTCAGCGTCAGCGACGAGGTATATACATCATTACCTTTTCCCACTTTACTAGTTGCCAGCATGAATGACCCGTGGATGGAAATTAATCACGCCTTGAAATGGTCAAAAATATGGGGCGCTGAAATGATTAATGTCGGCACCTTGGGACATGTTAATGCCGAGTCGAATTTGGGTGATTGGTTATATGGACAAGCCTTGTTGCAGCGCCTGGTGCAGCGGATAAATGCTGAATCAGCGGCAAGCCCATACTTTGCGGGTGGAGGAGAGGTCAATCCGTCATCCGCAAAAAGATATCGAACAGAATTTACATCTGCTTAAATAAATGAATGAAACTGCGACTGACTTCCAGTTTTGTCGAATTGTTTTTGATCAGTACTAAATGTCGCCCACGGATATCTCGGGTAACACCATCTATCGCATTGACATTGACGAGGGTCGACCGGTGAATTTGCCAAAATAATTCCGGGTTGAGTTCTTCTGCCAGATCGCGCACCGGCTTGCGTATCAAGGCTTCATATTGCGCAGTTTGTACGCTGGTGTATTTTTCATCCGATTTGAAAAACAGAATTTCCTCCACCGGGATCAAGCGTATTTGCTGACCTACGCTAGCTTGTATCCATTTCAAATATTGCGTCGCCGGCGCAGCAATACCCATTTTTTGTGCTATTTGCGACAACATCGCGCTCATGTCGTTAGGCGTATTGTTTGTATTTTGGTTTGCATTCAGGCGTTTTTTCAAGCGTTCAACGGTGAGTGATAGCCGTGCCGGTTCGGCCGGTTTCAACACATAATCGACTGCGCCTTGTTCGAATGCTTCAACCGCATATTGGTCATAAGCGGTAATGAATACAATGTGACTCTGTGTGCCGATGACTTGTGCTGCTTCGATCCCGTTTTTACCTGGCATACGGATGTCGAGGAAAGTGAAATCAGGCTCATGTTGCTGCACCAATTCTATCGCCTCGTCGCCATTTTTTGCTTCCCCGACAATATCAAGCTCCGGCCAGATTTGTTCTAAGCGCAAGCGCAGTTGGTCACGCATTAATCGTTCGTCGTCGGCGATGATGGCGGTTGGCATAGGGCGGGTGAATTGTAGAATGTGAAGCTAACAATATTATTCTATTTTTGGGTTTTGGAATATGGGAATGTGTGCGCCGAAATGACAGAAACCGAGCTTAAAGTTAGACTCAAATCTGAGTGCCAGCATACTGCAACTTAACTCTTAGCCATCTTGATCCTCAGTTGCTCCATTCGTCAGATGATTAGCCGCAAAATAAAACCCAAAAGCGACAGCGATTGACAGCATCGCCAGCAGATAGGCATGCCACTTTCCTTGCCCCAGGCCGACTAGCCAGCGATTAAATCGATCCAGGATAACGGCGGTTGTGCCACCATAAAGTTCCATATTACGAAGATAGCCTTTGGACTCATCGGTGGTGAGTGCATATACATGCCCGCCCGCAATGACATAGCCGACGGCTTCGCTATTGTCATTGGTAGAAGAGTGATAAACGAAACCAGCCCCCGCTAAGCCTGCAAGCAGGATGATGGTGCCTATCAGATAGAGGCACATTTGCAGCGGTGAATGCTTCTTGTGCATAATTCGTTACGAAAAAACGCATGCAATGAGAAGCCACGGACGATTTGGCATGCTGAAAATCGCACATGGAATCAAGTGGCACTAACGCTAATTAGCGCTACTAATTCTGATACCGTTATGGTATTCCAAAAAGGCGCGATGAGCTTGACTGCTAGTCAGGATACGCCGAGATATAAAAAAGTCCTGAGTAGATAAAAACATCTATTCAGGACGAACAGGGATACTTGAGATGGCTATGTCAGTGCATTTTAGTTGCCGCTAGTCTGACCGTTGCCATTGCCGTTACTTGCAGTAGCCAACTGATATGGCACTTCTATGCAGGCACAGACACCACTAGGGCTATTAGGAGTAATGATCAGTTGTGCCAGATCACCGTGTAATAGTTTCAGTCGGTCACGAATGCTTTGCAGTCCAAGGCCAGTGCTGTTGCTTGGTACAACACCAAAGCCCATGCCGTTGTCGGCGACGCTGACACGCAGTTTGTTGTGGCTGACTTCAGCAAATACCCGCAGTGTGCCGCCTTCCGGTTTGCATTCCAGACCGTGTTTGATGGCGTTTTCTACCAGCGATTGCAACATCATCGGCGGGAACGCTGCGCTGCGTAAGCCATCTGGTACGGCGAAATCAACTATCAATCGTTCTTCCATCCGCATTTTTAACAAGTCCAGATAGGCCTTTGCGATATCCGCTTCACGTCCTAAATTGGTGATGGTGGCCGTTTCACGCATTTGCGGCAACACGGCGCGTAAATACTGGATCAAGCGGTTTTGCATCTTGAAAGCACGTGGCGGATCGGTTTCAATTAAATGCGCGACTGAGGCTAATGTATTGAACAAGAAATGCGGTTCCACTTGGGCTTGCATCATTTGCATTTTTGCTTCTGATACTTCGCGCTGCAGGTTGGCGTGCTCGGCGGCGGCAGTTGCTACTTGTGCTTTGACCTCTGCCCGTTTTTTGCCGCCCATCAGGAGCTTGGTGCCGAATAACGCCAGCAATAGCAGCCAGATAAAATTCATGAACCAGTTTGAGGATTGGATGTGGTAGCTGAACTCCGGCCCATCATCGTCTTCGCCTGTTAATTTGGATTTTGCTTCGGCCATTTTTTCCTTGGCATCGGCAATTTTCGCTTTGGCATCAGCGACTTTAGATATCACGTCCTCATCCGCATTGCTCTCATCAGGGCTTGCTTCCTTTACAGAAGGGGGAGCTGGTGGAGCTGGTGGCACAGATGCGTCTGCAGATGCCGATGCGTCCGATGGTGGAGGTGCCATGCCAACATGGACGCCACTATCATCGATAGAAATGCCGCCTGGCGAACCTGGTTTGCCAATACGCACACCGTTATCGTCTATGGAGATGCTTCTTTCACGTTCAATCGCTTTTGCAATATCTTTGTGGCTGGCACCTGTTTTCACTACTACCGATTTTGTGCTGGAAGTGAAAAGGGTGCTGTCAACGATTGCACCGGCAATCAGAAACAAGATGCCGAACAAGAAAAACTTCCACCATGATAATTGCGTCACCCAGGTTGCAATGCGATCACTAGCTTGTAACAACCATCGGCCAATGTCGTGCGAAGTAAGTTTCAGCGAGGTAGGTGAGTTCTTGTCCATTTTATTTTTATAGAAAGTAATAACGGTTTTAATAATTTTGTTTAACAATTTCTTTTGACTATCTTACATGACAGATTTATGTGCAACCTAGCGTTGTGCTAATTGTATTTGTTGATCTTTTTCAAGACGTTTCGCGACCACAACCACTGCAGGCAAATTGGTAACGCGTTTGCCAACAATGGTCACGATAGGGAGTGGATGGTCTTGATTTGCCAACATCACTTTTTGTTGTGGAGTTAAACGTTTTGCAACGATAGTCACTGGTGGCAAAGTTGTAAATTGCTGGGTTGTTGAGGCGCTGTTCGCTGCGCTTGTTGTATTTGGTGCAGATGTTTCTGCGGCAGACAAACCTGAAGCTAAAACTAAGCTGACCATGAGAACACCAGTAACAGCAAAGAGGATAGTTTCTAAGCGGCCCAAGGATTTAAGTGATGTGTTCATTTTGCTTCCTTTCAGTTGAGATTGTTATTGCGTGATCTCACTTTAGGGAAGATGGCGGGCATGCACCATGTGATTGCGATAGTGTGCAGAAATGATGGGATGAATGGAAGAAAAATGGGATGAGCGGTAGGTGCGCGGCGCAGAATGATGAGCTTTTTAATACTTATGGATAGTCTTTAATTGCCTCAACGACAATATGCAAGGTCACCGCATCACTCACAAAAGGGGCATAACGTCCGAGGTTATAGTCGCTACGCAAAATCTCTGCCGCACCATTGGCACCACAAGCTTGTTTGCCATAAATGAACATGAAGCGGCAACTGTAATGATCGATTTCCAGCGTAACCGGATGTGTGACGCCTTTGACGGTCAGATTGCCCTCGACCTGTTTTAAGACGTCGCCATCGAATACTAAGCGGGATGAAATGAAGTGGATATCGGGATGATGTTCCGCATCGAAAAAATCACTCGAACGCAGGGTTTGATTGAATGCATCGCTGCCTGTGTTGACGGAAGCGGTGTCGATGTTGATGTCAATAGTGCCAGTTTTGGCATCAGGATCAATCGCGATAGAACCGCTGATGTTGTCAAAGCGGCCGCGCTGTACCGACAAGCCCCAATGACTGTACTCAAAGGACGTGAAGGTGTGATCAGGGTCGATTTTGTAATGGTCGACGGCGAAGCTGGGGCCGCTCAATGCCGTAAGTAGCATTGCTGATAATAGCCCGCGCTTCCAATTTTTTGTATACATAAGAGTTTCTTCTCCCAGATTTTCCTCGCCCTGCCACAACTGGGTTAGGGAAGCCTTCTTTATGGAGAGTCTTTTATTGCCGCAACGACAATGCTAAAGGTCACTGCATCGCTCAAAAAAGGAACATAACGACCGAGGTTGTAATCACTCCGTAAAATCTTAAGCGCTCCATTGGCACCGCAAGTTCGTTTGCCATTAATGAGTATGGAGCCACAATTGAAATGATCTACTCCCAGCGTAACCGGATGTGTAATACCTTTGATGGTCAGATTGCCCTCGACTTGTTTCAAAACGTCGCCATCGAATATTAAGCGGGATGAGATAAAGCGAATATCAGGATGACGTTTCGAATCGAAAAAAACGCTTGAGCGCAGGGTTCGATTGACCGCATCGCTACCGGTGTTGACGGAAGCGGTGCTGATATCTATATCGATAGTACCAGTTTTGGTATCAGGATCAATCTCGATGAAGCCGCTGGTATTATCAAAGCTACCATGCTGCATCGAGAAACCCCAACGACTATATTGAAAGGACGTGGCAGTGTGATCGGCATCGATTTTGTAATGATCGACGGCAAAACTGGAGGCGTTCAATGCGGTAAGTAGCATTGTTGATAATAGCCTGCGCTTCCAGTTTTTTGTATGCATAAGCGTTTTTGGGCCCAGATTTTCTTCCCTCTCCCACATTTCGGGCAGGGAAGCCTTCAATTAATCACGTGTCGGTGCTGCAGGGCATCCACGCCAGCTAGATCCTGCCGGAATGTGCTCACCTTTCATGATCAGGGTTAGCGCACCCAGTTTGGCATTGTCTTCCACCTCTGCGCCATATAAGACAAAGCAGCGAGGCCCCATATAAACGCGGCTGCCGATAGTGACGTGATCGACCTTCATGACGCGATCTTCAAATAAATGCGTTTGTGGACAGGATGATGCATTTAATTCGCTGTGATCTCCGATGGTGACGCAATCGAATTCGGTAATGTCTGTGGTGTTGAGATAGACCCCGCGCCCAATTTTTGATCCTAGCAAATTGAAAGCGATAGGCAGCCACGGCGTACCGCGTAAATAGCTGGAGAGATTCGGAACGGCAATACCTTCATACAAAGTAGTCACTGCTTCGGATACCCAGACAAATGGCGTCCACATTGGGATGCTGTGTTTTTTATAACGTCCGATTAACAGCCATTTGAGTGCTGCGACAAAGAAGAATGTCCCAACACCGTACAACAAACCAGCCAGTGTCAATAACTCAACGACTTCATCCCAATTGCCTGCGCCAGCGAGCGGCATTAAATCCAGCACGACGGTATAACCAACAGCAATGACGATGGCATGCGGCGCAATAATGCGGAAGGCTTCGACCAATCCGCGGCCCAGGCGGCGTCGTTTGGATGGACGGAAAGTGAGGTGTTCAGGGAAGCCACTGGTTTCTTCGCGTGCCGGTAAATTGATAGGCGGCGAGCCTAACCAGGTATCGCCACTGCGCATTTTGTCGTTATCAGGTACGCGTGAATAGACGCCGATCAGTACATTTTCTGGCAAGATTGTGCCATCAGGAACGTAGGCACCGTTACCGACAAAACTGCGGCGGGAAATCACCGTTTGTTGCATGCGCATCCAACCGCCGTCAATTTGCTCATCGCCCAACAGCACCGCGTCGGCGATAAAGGTTTCGTCGCCCAAGGTCAGCATGTCAGGTACCACGCCCAACGCGGTGGAGATTTCTGCGCCGCGTCCGACTTTGGCGCCGAGCAAACGGTACCAATAAGGTGCAAAGACGGTGGCATATACACCATGCAGAACACTTAAGCTTGATTCCTGGATTTGATTGACTAGCCATTTACGACAATATGTATTGCTATGTACAGGCCAGCTTCCGGGTTTCAGGCGCGGTAAAAATACCCAACGAATTCCGGCAGAAAGTAACGCGGTACAAACGATCAATATTGCCGTCGCAGGGAAGGCCATGACGAAATATTTGGTCAACTGAAAAATAGGGTCATTACTTTGCAACCATGGAAATTTGTCGTAATCATCCAACCAGTCGATCAAAATAAAGCTAGGAAAGACTGGCATGAAGAACAAGGTGGTTATCAGCAAAGCACCAAAAAAGAAAAAGATCGCTTCACCAATCTGGCGTTTGCGCGTGAGCGCCGGGCGTGCTGGCATACTGCTTGAATCAAAAGCACCGATATCGCGCGCTGGCGATCCGGTCCAGATACGGCCGGCAGGCACGTGTTGGCCATCGCTTAAAGCTGACTGGCCTTCCAAATGGCCAAACGCAGCTATGCTGGTATTGCCTTCAAGGACGGCGTAAGAACCGATATTAGACTCGTGTGCTAACGTAATGCTGCCGACGCGCAGCTCACCGTGCTCTACCCGGACATTTTCCAGATTGACGGCATTACCAATGCTGACGCCGTCTGCAATGTGTAATAAATCATGTGCGCGTATCGTGATCGAACCGATTAACGCTTCAGCGCCAATACGGGCGCCCAGTGCCCGTAACCACCAGGTGTATAGGGAGGATCCACTCAGGAGATAGGCGGGTGCTGCTTCAACCAGGCGATCTGTCAGCCACCAGCGATAGTAGGTGAGGCCCCACAATGGATAACGTCCGGGTTTGAGTCGACCCAGGATGATCCATTTGGCGGCAATGGCCACCGCAAACTCCAATAGTGTTGCCAGCAAAAATACCCCAGTCGATAGCATAATCGCACGTGGGATAGATTGCCCCGGATCACCCGTGAAGAAGTGATAAGTGAAAAATGGGGCCAGCCATTGCATCATGCGCAAAGCCACTAGCCAAGGCACTGTAGCTAATTGCGCAGCACCACATATCCAGCGTTTCCAGGTCGGCGGGGTAACCCAACTCGTATCGACAGCGGCAGCCGCGGCAGGTGTTTCTGCCAATACGTCAGCGATGCGAGCAATAACCCGATTCATATAAATGTCGCGGACAGTGATGTGGGCGAAGCGCGGATCGCTACGTAAAGCCGATGCCAGACGGGCGGCTAATAAAGAGTGACCGCCGAGATCGCTAAAGAAATCGGCATCGCGCAAAATTGCTTGTCCCGGAAATAGTTTGGCGACAGCTGCAAACAGGGCTTCTTCGGCTGGGGTTTCCGGAATATCAGAACCAACCATATCCGCGGCGTGGGCAACGGTCAACGGTCGGGCTTTGAGCGCTTTACGATCGATTTTTCCGGAGGTTAAGCGCGGCATTTCCGTCATGCTCTCAAAATGTCCAGGCACCATGTATGGCGGCAAACGTTCGCCGAGCGCCGCTCGCAGAGTGGCGGGAACAATGGTCGTGCCGGTTTCCGGAACGATGAACGCGATCAACTGGTCGATGCCATCGTCATTACGCAACACCACGGCGACGGTGCCGACACCGGGTTGTCGTGCTAACACTTCTTCGATTTCGCCTAACTCGACGCGAAATCCACGGATTTTGACTTGATCGTCAGTGCGACCCAGGCACTGAACACGGCCATCGGTTTCGATCCGCGCTAAATCGCCGGTACGGTATAAACGGCTATCGTGCTCTCCCGACGCCCACGGATTGGTCAAGAATTTTTCGGCAGTCAAATCCGGACGACCCAAATAACCAGCGGCGACACCAGGGCCGGTGATGCATAACTCACCGACTTCACCGCGCGGCATTAAGCTCAGTCCATTCTCTATCGCGGTGCTGATCACCAACATGCCATAGTTCGGCAACGGCGAACCGATGGTGACCGGTTCATTGGCATGCAACTCGGCCAGACTGGCAGACACCGTGGCTTCAGTCGGGCCGTAAGTGTTAAACACCTGTATCCCCGGCTTCGCCCAGCGATTAACCAGCGCTTCAGGGCACATCTCACCGCCGAGATTGATTAAACGCAAACTCGGAATATCCTGATTGAACAAGGCTAATAATGTGGGCACTGCATGTAATACGGTGACATGGTTATCTGCCAAAGCGCGTGGCAAGGCTTCGGGATCGGATGCCAGTTCTTTGGGAGCAATCCACAAGGTCGCGCCAACCAGATAACTGATCCAGATTTCCTCGAAGGACATGTCGAAGGCTACTGAGAAGCCTTGATACACGCGATCTGTGCTGCGTATGCCAAGCACGGCATTTTCACTGCGCAGGAAATGGCAAATGCTGCCTTGGGTGATTTCGATCCCTTTCGGCTTGCCAGTTGAACCGGAGGTGTAAATCACATATGCAGGGTGATCGCCACGGACGCCGCTACGTCTTTGTAATGAAATCTGCGGTGAGTCCGGGGAGTCTTGTAATAAGTCCTGTAGCAGATGTTCTGCCGTCCACACGCTACGACCAAGCTCTGCCAGGCGCGGAGCAAATTGTTCACAGCTGACGATGCCTGGAGAATTAGCATCCTCCAGACAAACCGCGATACGTTCGACTGGCGTATCTGCATCCAGTGGCAGCCACGCTGCGCCAGCTTTGGCGATGGCGGCTTGCATGATTAATAAATCTATTCCGCGCGGTAACCAAAGGCCAACAATATGGCCTGGACGTACACCTGCGGCAATCAGTCGCGATGCTGCAAAATCGGCAGTTTGATTAAGTTCTTGATAACTAACCTGACGTTCGCCAAAAATTAAGGCAATCTGGTGCGGTGCGCGCATTGCGCTGGCTTCGAGTAAATCGGCAAGTACTTCATTGCGTATTAATTCAGGTTGTGATGCGCCAAAAAGAATATTGCTTTGCGTCGCATTTCCAATTGTTCCTGTCGCAATATCGGTAAGCATGGGTTGTGTCATGTATAAAATCGCTGGCTCTGCTATGAAGAATGCTTGATGTTAACACGCGAGTATGTGCCTAGGTGGCGACTTGGTATGATTGCAAAGGTTTCACATATTAGTGTCGTCAATTTAACAACGTCGTACAGTGTTTGATATGTAATTATTTGACAATATTCATTTTTGTTGCGTGAAAAAATAAAGAATAAAGAAATGGATACTTGTTTGGATACTCGGCGGTGGCAAGATTAAAGCGATATTGGCGGAGTTTTCTGATGCGTTCATCGAAGACAGCATTGCCGGAACAGATATCTTTGAAAAAGATACGGTATTTTTAGATTTAAAAAATCATTTAAGGTCGCTTCGATCAGTGTCATGATCGCATAAAAAAATGCCCTGAAAATTCAGGGCATTTTTTATACTTGCTTATTTCTTCTGAACCGCTATCTGATCCAAAATATGCTTAGGCACCGCCGCATAATGTTTAAACTCCATCGTGTACGTCGCCCGTCCTTGGGATAAGGAACGCAAAGTAGTGGAATACCCAAACATTTCCGACAGCGGGATTTCAGCGCGTATGGTTTTGCCGCCGCCACCGGCTATATCAGCGGTACCTTGCACCATGCCGCGCCGGGATGACAAGTCGCCCATCACGTTGCCCATATACTCTTCAGGCGTTTCCACTTCGACTTGCATCATCGGTTCCAGCAATACCGGACTGGCTTTACGCATGCCTTCTTTGAAAGCGATTGAGCCTGCCATGCGGAAGGCATTTTCGTTGGAATCGACATCATGATACGAACCAAAGGTCAGCGTAACTTTGACGTCGACCACCGGATAGCCCGCCAGCACACCGCTTTTCAGGGTTTCTTGAATACCTTTGTCGACGGCCGGTATAAATTCACGCGGCACTACGCCGCCTTTAATTGCATCGACAAACTCATAGCCTTTGCCGGGTTCTAATGGTTCCAGTTTCAATACCACGTGCCCATATTGGCCGCGTCCGCCGGATTGCTTGACGAATTTACCTTCCACATCATCGACTTCCTTGGTAATCGTTTCGCGATAGGCAACTTGCGGTTTGCCGACCGTGGCTTCGACATTGAATTCGCGACGCATGCGATCAACCAGAATTTCCAGATGCAATTCACCCATGCCGGAAATGATGGTTTGACCGGATTCTTCATCGGTGTGGACGCGGAAAGAGGGGTCTTCCTGCGCCAGACGATTGAGTGCAATCCCCATCTTTTCTTGATCGGGTTTGGTTTTCGGTTCCACCGCTTGCGAAATCACCGGCTCAGGAAAAACCATGCGTTCCAGGATAATCACGTGTTCTGGATCGGACAAAGTATCGCCCGTAGTGACATCTTTTAAACCCACCGCAGCGGCAATGTCGCCCGTATAGACTTCTTTGATTTCCTTGCGCTCGTTGGCGTGCATTTGCAATATACGGCCCAGGCGTTCTTTCTTGCCTTTGGTCGGGATGTAGACCTGATCGCCAGAATTGACCACGCCGGAATAGACGCGGAAAAAAGTCAATTGGCCGACAAACGGATCCGTCATGATTTTGAAGGCGAGGGCGGAGAAGGGTTCGTCATCGCTTGGATGGCGTTCTATCTCTTGATTGTTTTCATCATGTCCTTTAATGGATGGAACGTCTAACGGCGAGGGCAGATATTGCACCACCGCGTCCAGCATCGCTTGCACGCCTTTATTTTTAAAAGCACTGCCGCACAGCATCGGAACGATTTCATTCTTGATGGTACGCAGTCGCAGACCATGGATGATTTCTTCTTCCGTCAGAGTGCCGCCGTTCAAATATTTCTCGGTCATTTCTTCCGTTGCTTCGGCGGCTTGCTCTACCATCTTGTCATGCCATTCTTGTGCTTGCGCGGCCATTTCTGTCGGAATTTCACGATAAAAAAACACCACGCCCTGACTGGCTTCATCCCAGATAACGGCTTTCATTTTGACCAGATCGATCACGCCCTGGAAATTATCCTCTGCACCGATAGGCAGTTGAATAGGTACGGGCAGACCTTTGAGCCGTTCAATAATCTGCTCACGCACGCGTAAAAAATTGGCCCCGACCCGGTCCATCTTGTTGATGAAAGCGATCCGTGGCACCGCATATTTATTGGCTTGTCGCCAGACTGTTTCCGATTGTGGCTGCACGCCACCAACAGCGTCGTACACCATCACCACGCCATCAAGCACACGCATAGAACGTTCGACTTCAATCGTGAAGTCGACATGGCCTGGCGTATCAATGATATTGATGCGGTGTTCGACAAAGTTATTTGCCATACCTTTCCAGAAGGCGGTGGTGGCAGCAGAGGTAATGGTGATGCCGCGTTCTTGTTCTTGTTCCATCCAGTCCATGGTCGCAGCGCCATCGTGGACTTCGCCAATTTTATGTTTGACGCCGGTGTAGAACAGAATGCGTTCAGTAGTGGTAGTTTTGCCCGCATCGATATGCGCGCTGATGCCTATATTGCGATAGAGGGCAATCGGAGTTTTACGTGTCATGACAGTGCCTTTTAAAGTGTGATTAGAAGGCTTGCTAGAGGACGGTTTTGGCTACATTTATTTCAATGAGTCAGAGCTGTCCACAGCATGGTCAAAGGAGCGTAGCAAGCCACCAGTCCTTTGACCGACACGAATTCTATTAATCAACTTGTCATAGGTACGCATGATGGTTCCTTGAAATCTGATTGCCTATATGTGGATAGCTATACGTAAAACAAGAGCATTATTTTTAATTATTGCGCGCATCCTCTCCCGCTTTTGGGAGAGGAAAAAACGCGCAATTAAGCAATTAATCCACGCTTCGCCAACATTGGCTCTACCTTAGGATCGCGCCCACGGAAAGCACGGTAAGCGGCTGCCGGTTCTTGCTTGTTCCCAGCACTGTATACGTATTTGTATAAACGTTCAGCCGTGGCCGGATCGAACGGATCACCGGCTTCTATGAAGGCATTGTAGCCATCGGCATCCAATACTTCTGCCCACATATAGACGTAATAGCCAGCGGCGTAGCTAGGTCCCGCGAACAGATGCTTGAAATGAGACAAATAATGACGCTGGCCGATATCTTCTGGTATGCCCAATAGTTTGCATTGTTCAGCTTCAAATGCCGCGATATCGACGGCGGTGCCATTTGGTAGCGAATGTAGCGCCATATCAATTAGTGCTGGCCCGGCGTACATGATGGTGGACCAGGCTTGATTGAATTGACGCGCTTTTTTCAGTTTTTCCAGCAAGGCAGCTGGCATGGCTTCACCCGTTTGATAGTGACGCGCAAAACGGTTCAGCACGCTTTCTTCTTCAGCCCAGTTTTCGAAAATCTGTGAAGGCAGCTCTACGTAATCTTGCAATACACGCGGGCCAGCCAATCGTTCATATTTCACTTGTGATAACAAGCCATGCAGGCCGTGACCGAATTCGTGAAATAAGGTGGTGACATCGTTAAAACTGAGCAGAGCAGGGTCGGCTTTGGCAAAGTTGTTGTTATTAATGATGATAGGCAGCGTGCCGCGATTGTCTGGTGATTGATAACCGGACTGGGCGCGGAATTCATTCATCCAGGCTCCGCTGCGTTTAGTAGCACGGGCAAAATTATCACCGATGAATATGCCAATCAAAACGTCATCACGATTGCGTACCTCCCATAAACGCGCATCAGGGTGGTACAGCGGGATTCCCTTTTTCTCGACAAACGAAATGCCAAATAAGCGGTGGGCGCAATCGAACATGGCGCTGATCATGTTGTTTAGCTCAAAGTAAGGCTTGATCTCGGCATCATCAAGATCGTAACGTGCCTGGCGGACTTTCTCAGCCAGATATGGCCAATCCCATGCAGCGATCGGTGTCGGCTCACCCAAAGATTGCGCCATTTCTGTCAGCGCTTTTCGGTCTTCTGCAGCCTTGGCTTTGGCTGGCTCCCATGCCTTGACTAGCAGTTCAAGCACCGCTTCCGGGTTATCCGCCATCCGATCGATTAATTGATAGTCGGCGTACGTTGGATAGCCGTGCAATTGCGCTTGTTCTTGACGCAGAGCGATGATTTGCGCGGCGATAGGGAGGTTGTTATGCTTGCCGGCATGTGCGCCGCGTGCCAGGCGCGCGCGCCATACTGCTTCACGTAAATCGCGTCGGGCGGAGAAGGCCAAAAATGGCTCTGTCAGCGAAGGAGACAATGTCATAGCATAACTTCCTTCAGCTAGCTTATGCTGCTGCGCTGCAGATTTTGCCGATGCTCGAAGAAAATCAGGTAGGCCAGCTAAATCCGCTTCACCTTTTAATTCCAGCACGAAGCCGGCTTCATCCGCCAAGACGTTTTGGGTGAATTGTGTATAGAGCGCAGCCAATTGCTCCATGATTTCGCCATAACGCGCTCTTGTTGCGACAGGCAATTTTGCTCCGGCCAGCACAAAATCCAGATGGACGCGTTCTAACAAACGCAATTGTTCAGGATGAAGATCCAGTGAAGAGCGTTGCGCGTGCAACGCATCTATACACGCAAATAATCCTGCGTGCATATAGATGGCATTATTGTGTGCTGCCAGACGTGGGGCTAGTTCTAATTCAGCAGCTTGTAGAGCTGGTGAAGTTTCGCTGGCGGCTAAATTTTCAAATAAATAACTAATGCGATTGAATGCGCGTCCTGACGCGTCAAAAGCGGCCAGCGTATTTTCAAAATTCGGGGCGTCAACATTACTGGCAATATCATCAATTTCAGCCAGATGTTCAGGTAAGGCGACTTCAAGCGCAGGGACAAAATCTTCCGCATTTACTAAGTCAAACGGCGGCAAGTTATACGGGGTATTCCAGTCTTGCAAAAGCGGATTCGCTACAAGGGTATTGAGCATGACGTTAGGCATCCAAGTGTATTTTGGGATGCCTATTCTAATACGCTAGCGGAAATAGTTTCTTGCGATATACAAAAATAAAACTGCGCCAACATACAGTGATGTCGTTGTGGCTTCAATACTATTTGATGAGTATTGCAAGTTCCAACTTATCAAGTCTCGAAATGACATCTTCAAAGCGCTCTTCATATTCCCAGTAAATTAATCGATCCGCATAAGTCGTGAGGATAAATTTCTCGCTAATTGATTGGATACGATCAATCGCAATGAGCTTGGTGATTGGATTTTCGACGCTAACGGTTTCTATTATTTCTTTATTGTCCTGGTCGAAGCCATGCATGATTTGATGATTTCCTACTGTCAGCTTTAGAAATTTCATTTTGCGCCACCTCGTTTGGCTTTGTCCGTCTGGTTATTCGTTATCGCTGTCTGACTACGCATTTGATACCGCAATAGTAGTGCCGCGCTTGTCATCATCAATGTACCTAGTATTATCATGAAGTAAGCCAGATAAAGATCTTCTAGCGTTCTGATCTTGTGATATCGGCGCGTCTGGCTGTAAGCGACCAGTATTTTCCCATTCACTTCGATCTGATAAATTTCGTTTTCATTATCCAAATTGATCCACGCTTTTACAGATGTGCCAATGAGGCTATTGACAACATTTTGATCGATTGTCGAGGAATCAATACGCCACACAACCGCCGCGCCGTTTTGTTCGGCGGTCAATTCAAACCATTCGTGGACGACACTACGTTTGCGTCTTTCAACCACGTCAACGACTTTGGTGACAGTAGCATTTTGTACCTGTAGTGCTTGTAGCGGCAGGGCTTTTTCTCCAGCCAGCCCCATGTAAAGTGCGACCAGTCCGGCGATCAGGACGATGATGCCGGACTTGAATAACCAGGATTCCTTGAGTAGTTGTCTCAACATCGTTTTTCCTAGCTAAAAATTATGAATTGCGGGAGCATTGTTATTAAGTTGTTGCTCAAGTGTCAATCGTCTCTGCATATCTGTTGATTTATTAGACTCACCACTACGCCGTAGATATCGAAAATTGGCAAAAAATGCAATCAAACGACGCTGATGCTATTTGAATGTTGTGACCGTGCGCATATTTTGTACATAATCGCGCATAATTCTGCTTTTGCAATTTTCGAGAAAGAGCTGTGATGGCTAAATATGATCGTATTCCCGATGCAGTGACTCTACCGGAACTGACGTTTCGTGGTGTGATTCTCGGCGCTTTAATCACTATTGTTTTTACTGCTTCAAATGTCTATTTAGGTTTAAAAGTCGGTTTGACTTTTTCGTCGGCGATTCCAGCCGCAGTGATTTCCATGGCGATATTGCGTGCGTTTAAGGACGCCAATATTCTTGAGAATAATATGGTGCAAACGCAAGCATCGGCTGCCGGAACTTTATCGGCGATTATTTTCATTTTGCCGGGGCTGGTGATGATGGGGCATTGGCAAGGGTTCCCGTTCTGGCAAACACTGGGTATCTGTGCAGCTGGCGGTATGCTGGGCGTGATGTTCACCATTCCGTTGCGTCATGCGATGGTGGTGCAGGGTAATTTGCCGTATCCGGAAGGCGTTGCTGCTGCAGAGATTTTGCGTGTGGGTAGTGCTAACGCTGTCGTCGATGAGATTGCCAACGGTGAAAAATCTTCCAGGGTGGCGGCAACTGGTATGGCGGACATCATGGCTGGCGGGATTGTCGCAGCGGTGGTGAGCTTTGCATCCAGCGGTTTACGGGTTCTTGGCGATGGTATTAATTTATGGTTCTCGGCCGGCGCCGCGGTGGTGCGTCTGCCGATGGGATTTTCGTTAGCTTTATTGGGGGCTGGTTACCTGATCGGCATCGTTGCCGGTATTGCAATGCTGATAGGATTATTAATTGCATGGGGTGTTGCGGTTCCTGTGCTGACATCCATGCACAGTATTCCCGATGGAATGGCAATAGCTAAATATGCGACCGGGATCTGGAGTAAAGAGGTACGTTTCATCGGCGCCGGGACTATTGGTGTCGCGGCCATCTGGACCTTGGCGACATTGTTCAAGCCTATGGTCGAAGGTGTCAAAACTTCTTTCAAAGCGATCAGCAGCAGCGTAGATCGCATCGATATTCCACGCACCGAACGCGATATGTCGCCGAAATGGATCATCGCTATTACCTTGGTGTTGGTGGCGATTTTGGCGGCGACATTCGGCGCATTTTTAAGCCCTGAACCATTAACTGCTGCCACGATGTGGGGTTTGGTAGCTTATGGTGTCATTTTTGCTTTTATCTTTGGCTTTTTGATTGCTGCTGCATGCGGTTATATGGCCGGTTTGATTGGCTCTTCCGCGAGCCCGATTTCGGGTGTTGGTATTGTCGCCGTGGTGATGGTGTCTCTGCTGCTGTTGGTCATTTCTAGCGGGGATGGCTTATTGGCGACGGAATCAGGCAGGCAGTTGGGTATAGCGTTGGCTATTTTTACTACCTCAGCGGTGGTGGCAGTGGCGGCGATTGCTAACGATAATTTGCAGGATTTAAAAACCGGCTGGCTGGTTGGTGCGACGCCGTGGAAACAGCAGGTTGCCTTGCTGATCGGGTGCGTTGCCGGTGCATTAGTGATTCCTCCGGTATTGGAGTTGCTGTATAACGCCTACGGTTTTGCCGGTGCCATGCCACGTGCAAGCATGGATGTTGGTCAAGCCTTATCGGCCCCACAAGCGACGTTAATGACTGCGATTGCGACCGGGATTTTTACCCATCAGTTGAACTGGAACATGATTGTAGTTGGTGCCGCATTGGGTATCGTGATGATCATCATTGATGGCATCTTGAAGCGTCGCGGTGGTGTAGCACGCCTGCCAGTGATGGCGGTCGGTATTGGTATTTATTTGCCGCCAACGGTGGCTTCAGTATTAGTGGTGGGTGCTGTGTTGGCGTGGATTATTGAACGCATCTTGAAAAAACGCGCAGCCCAACGCGGCATACCGTATGCAGAGTATTCAGAAGCAGCAAACCAGCGTGGCGTATTGATTGCATCGGGTTTGATTGTCGGTGAAAGTTTGATCGGCGTTCTGATGGCGGGTATCATCGGTTTTAGTGGCAAAGAAGCGCCACTAGCGTTGGTTGGCGATAGCTTTGAAACAAACGCGCAATGGTTGGGATTGATCGTGTTTGTGCTGGTGGCGTTTGCTTTTGCGCGACGCGTATTGGCTGCACGTACGGCGTAATGTAAAGTTGACCGTGAAATGAAAAGAGCCGGACTGTTAATCACAGTCTGGCTCTTTTTTTGTGCTTTATTAATTAATTCGTTGCCGTATTTTTTCCTTTAGCAACCATCCAACCGCCGCCAAGTATGCCGACCATGCCGACAATTTGCACAACATAACTCAACCACGGGAAGTTTGCCCAAAATCCGGCAATCACTGGTTCTTTTACGATCATCTGCATCGCCGTGTACACCAAAATCGCCGCACCGATATAGATCGTCACCGGGAATTTTTCGATTAATTTCAACGCCACCGTTGATCCCCACACCATGATTGGTACTGAAATCAACAAACCGGCGATGACCAAAAACATGCTGCCGTGCGCTGCACCAGCGACCGCCAGCACATTATCAATGCCCATGACAGTATCGGCGATGATAATGGTTTTTAACGCCGCTGCCATGGTGGTGACGCCGCCGCCATGACTTTCTTTTTCTCCTGATTGTGTCAGCAAGCGATAAGCAATCCACAATAAAGCAACGCCACCTATCAATAGCAGGCCTGGAATTTTCAATAACCAGACCACTGCGATGGTCATCAATATGCGCATGATAACGGCACCCGCCGTACCCCATAAAATTGCTTTTTTTCGCAAGTGTTCGGGCAAATTGCGGGCTGCCATGGCAATCACGATCGCGTTGTCACCGGCGAGTACCAGATCAATCACCACAATGGAAAGTAATGCGGTGAAAAAAGTCGCCATGCTCAATTCAGCTAAGCCTAGCGTCGTTAAAATCGTTGTGAAATCCATATAAGTTCCATCCATAAAAGGTCAAAAAAGCCCCAACAGCATGGAAACAACAGGATAGCGAGGAGAACAGTCGACGCAATGCCTGCATGGATACCATGCTGACAAAGGTCTTGCTCAACAATCTGGCGATTGCCAAGGTAACCGGGTGCAAGTGTGATGTTTTACGCTTGATCCGTGATGACGACTACCTTGCAAAACGTTGCGACATGCACAATTAATGTGCTTGCAACGTTTAGGAGCTACTCCCCTTTGGAGGGTTTGTATTGAGTGTGTTCAATACGAAAGAACGTTATTTTACTACAGCAACGCCGCATACTGGGTGGTTTTATCAACTTATCCATTGCGCCAGTAATCGGCTTGCGCATAAGTGCGGCGCAAAAAATCAACAAACACCCGTATTCTCAAAGGCAAATGTTGTCGCTGTGCGAACACCGCGTATATATCATTGCCGGGCGCGGCGAATTCGTCTAACACGCTGACAAGTTTCCCAGACTCAATCGCGCTACCGACTTCCCACATGGAACGCCATGCCAAGCCTTTGCCGCTAAGCGCCCAATCATGCAAAACCTGTCCATCATTGCAGATCATATTGCCCGCGATTTTGAGCGTAGTGATTTTGCCATGTTGACGAAAGGTCCAGCCGCGCTGATTACTTTCACTGCTCATGGCAAGGCAGTTGTGTTTTTGTAAATCGGCCAGAGTCTCCGGCTTGCCATGTCGCTTGAGATAGGCGGGCGAGGCGACAACCACACGCTGGTTATCGGCCAGTTTGGTGCTGATCAGATTGGAATCGGATAGGGATGCAATGCGGATGGCGACATCGACACCTTCGCCGATCAGGTCCACCAGACGATCATTCAAATTCAACGTGATGGTGACATCCCGATGTTCTGCTAAAAAGGATGGCATTAATGGCGCCACGTGTTGTCGACCAAAGCCTGCTGGTGCCGAAATCATTAAATGACCGCTGGCATGCGTGCTGCGCTCTGATACCGCTGATTCGGCGTCTTCCAGCTCTGCCAGTATGCGCTGGCAATCCTCCAGAAAAGAGGCACCTTCATTGGTCAAGGCGATTTTACGTGTGGTTCGCTGTAATAGCTTGACGCCTAAACGCTCCTCCAACGCATCCAGCCGCCTTCCTATCATGGCCGGAGCGATTCCTTCGGCCCGCGCTGCTGCGGACAAACTACCTTTGGAGGTGACTTCGACAAAGGTTGAAATTTGTTTGAATTGGTCCATGGCGATGGTTGGTAGAAGTAAAATAGAGGTAATTCACTTGTGACTAAAACGCATAGATCAAATGATAAATCATCTCACCTACGATGATTTAGTTTAAATATACTATATAGCGTAAAAGTTAGATAAAGCCATTCGGTTTTTGCCATAATGAGTATGCTGCTGTGCAAAATGTGAACCGATTAGCTTGAGTAGAACGAGTTTGCAATACCTGAATTTGACGTACCAGAGATAAATATAAAGACTATTGGAGCATCTATGACGCAACCTACAACACAACTGACCCTGCCTGCAGGAATGGAAATCACAGGCGCGATTGCGCCGGGATACGAACAAATTTTGACCCCCGATGCGTTGACATTGGTGGCTAAATTAAGCCGCGCATTTGAAACGCGTCGCCAGGAATTGCTGGGCGTGCGAGTGGAGCGCGCTAAGCGCCTCGATGCCGGTGAACGCCCTGATTTTTTAGCCGACACTGCGCATATCCGCAATGGTGACTGGAAAATCGCTCCGCTTCCAGCTGCATTGGAATGTCGTCGCGTTGAAATCACTGGCCCGGTTGATCGCAAGATGGTGATCAATGCATTGAATTCTGGCGCCGATAGTTACATGACCGATTTTGAAGATTCCAATGCTCCTACATGGAGCAATCAAATCGTTGGTCAGATTAACATGCGCGACGCTGTGCGTAAAACGATTGCATTGGAACAGAACGGCAAGTCGTACAAACTTAATGATAAAGTTGCTACTTTAATCGTGCGTCCACGTGGCTGGCATTTGGATGAAAAGCATGTTCTGGTTGATGGTAAACGCATCTCTGGCGGGATTTTCGATTTTGCTTTATTCATGTTCCATAACGCGAAAGAGCAATTAGCTCGCGGCGCTGGTCCTTATTTCTATCTGCCTAAGATGGAATCGCATTTGGAAGCGCGTTTGTGGAACGATATTTTTGTCATGACGCAAACAGAACTCGGTCTGCCACAAGGCACTATCAAAGCAACGGTGTTGATCGAAACGATTTTGGCCGCGTTTGAGATGGACGAAATTTTGTATGAACTGCGTGAACATAGTTCAGGTCTGAACGCAGGTCGCTGGGACTACATTTTCTCTTGCATCAAAAAATTCAAACTCGACAAAGATTTCTGTTTGGCTGATCGCGCCAAAGTAACAATGACGGCACCGTTCATGCGTTCATACGCTTTGTTGTTGCTGAAGACCTGCCACAAACGTAACGCGCCAGCGATTGGCGGTATGGCAGCATTGATTCCTATCAAAAACGATCCGGCTAAAAACGAGATCGCTATGGGCGGCGTGCGTACGGATAAAGCGCGTGACGCGACCGACGGTTACGATGGTGGTTGGGTCGCTCATCCAGGTTTAGTTGAGTTGGCAATGACTGAATTCACCAAAGTATTGGGCGATAAACTAAATCAAATCGACAAACAACGTCCTGACGTTAATGTCACCGCTACAGAATTGCTCGATTTCAAACCGGAAGCACCGATCACAGAAGCTGGCCTGCGCTACAACATCAATGTCGGCATTCACTATCTAGGTGCCTG
The DNA here is from genome assembly GCF_009497155.1 of Glaciimonas soli. Lineage (GTDB taxonomy): Bacteria > Pseudomonadota > Gammaproteobacteria > Burkholderiales > Burkholderiaceae_D > Glaciimonas > Glaciimonas soli. Next base: position 529,622 of record NZ_WINI01000001.1, on the reverse strand, counting down.
GCTGGATGGTAACGGTTGCGTACCGATTCATAATTTGATGGAAGATGCGGCGACTGCAGAAATCAGCCGTGCACAAGTCTGGCAATGGATACGCTCGACTAAAGGTGTGCTGGACGATGGTAGAAAAGTCACCGCTGAGATGGTATTGGCCATGATTCCGGAAGAATTGGTGAAGGTGAAGGGCTTGGTTGGTGATGGTGCTACATATGACCGTGCGGCGACGATATTTGCAGAAATGTCGACTTCCGCATCATTTGCTGAATTCTTGACTTTGCCGCTGTACGAAGAAATTTGATTTTTTAAGGACACGGCGTGCTGTGTCTTTAATGTATGAAAAAACAGCCGGTCTTTCGATCGGCTGTTTTTGTTTGTGTCGTTATTTTTAGTAGGTAATCGTCACTGTCAAGGTGTCACTATAGGTACCAGCTGGCTTATTTTGGCCACCGGGAATGCTGCCATAGGCAGGGTAATTGCGTACAACGCTACCCAAAGAAAGTATATAACTGTCGCTTATTGTCGATGTACCTGATGTCCCATCGCCCCATATTTGGGTGTAGGTTGAATTGGAATAAACATTGTAAGTGATAGTATTGCTACCTAATTTGAGCAGGCGATTCGCAAAGGTGCCATTACCGGCACTAAGCGTGATGGTATAGCTGACTAACAGCCCCAAGCCGTTACAGGTGACCGCCACATTGCCTCCAGGATTGGTGATCCCCGTAGTTCCGGGCGATGCATAAGGACCAAAGCTGATGCCGGTTGCTGCTACGGAGCAGTCTGCAAGCAATGCATGCGCGCTTAAAGGTGCGGTCAGCGCAAAAATTACGGTAAACCATTTCAAATGTTTTTTCATATTGATTCTGCATGGCATACATACGGACCTAAAACGGGGAAGTCCTGATTGGGTGGTGCAGCATCGATGTGAATCTCGCAACTGTGCTGCTTACCAATATCAATGACAACGGTGGCAGGGAAGCTCATCTCAGTAATGAAGACCTCACCATGCAAAGCCACTTCCTGCACGGCGCTATGGCCTTTGAGATGCACCTGAGTGCCGATAGGGAGTGGTTCACCATCTTCATCTTTCAAAATCAACGTAGCGCTCTTGTTTTGTTCCACCTCAAACTTTAGCAAGCTGCCTGAACGCGGTATTGGGACAATTGTTTGCGGTGCGAGATCCAGGGACATGGAAATGGGCAAGTTGGCGTCATCCAGATTCACCTTATTATCGACGTAAGGAATCAGTCGAGGAATAACGGCAACGCCAGCACTGTCGGTTGTACCCACTTTGATGTTGTTGGAATAGATATCAATGCCTGGCATTGTTTGAAAAGTCGGTACCACTACCATCGCAAAGCTGGTGTCTAGTCAGCGTGTGGGGCGCACATATCCACCCATCATGACGATCCCGCCGCGTGCCTCGGCCAGCAGATTGGTATCTCCATTTTGTTGGCTGGCGGCGACGGTATATTCACCTATGTCGTTCAGATAATTGGCACCAATATCTTCGCCAGCATTGGTTTCCAGCGTTTTGCGCAAGCGATAACCCCAGCCGCCTTCTTGCGGCGCAGTTTGCTGAAATTGCGCATCATACGAATTATTATTTTTTTGAAGATTAGCCGATAACGAGAGCAATCGCTGATTATCCAGTGGGAGTATCCAGGTGATGTTGGTGGAAAGGGTATTGCCATCTCCCATGGATTTGAATACGCCTAAACTGACTGTTCCCGCTTGCCGTAAATTGAAATTGATCCCTGCGTTAATCGCGCGAAAATTGGTGGGGGCGTTGGTGTTGATCAAGGGAGTATCGAGGTAACTTGCTTGTGGCGCGCGTTGATCCAGATAGCCCAAAGAAATATTGGTGTTGGCATTTAATGTGACGCTAGCTTGTGCTTGTATTTGTCGTGATGGAACCGGCGTATTGGCATCCGTGCCTAATTGCCAAAAACGCGCGCTGGCGGTTTGTGCTCTGACGGTCAATGCGTATAGACTGTTTTGGCGATCAAATTGCAGATACTGCAAAGTGCCGTTTCCCATGTTGGAATTACTCACCCCAACGCCACCGCTGATCACGCCAACATTATGGATGGTGACAGCGGCGCCTGTGCCAACTGATTGATGGCCGGCCATTATTTCGCCATGTGTTTCAGATGTCAGGTTATTGCTGACGCCATAGCGTACGGTAGCTGAGCTAAAAGCAGAACCGTAATAGCTATTTTGCAATCCAAAGTTATTCCGTAAAGCGCCAATTTCATAGGACACATTTTTGAGGCCCGCTTGTAATAATTGTGCGCTCGCGATGTAGCTTTGTGTGTAGATTTGCTGTCGTCCCAACACGTCATTGACGACCATCTGGACATTGCCTTGCCCTGTCGTCAGCGGCACATTATTGATGGTAAATGGCCCGGCATCGACCGCTTGCCGCATCCGCAGAATATTGTCGACGTAAATATCTACCGTCGATGGTACTGCCGCAGAACCGCTCATAGAAGGTAAAGGAATGGGCTGATATCCCGGTACCGTTGCAAAATTGGTTTTCCATTGCAATCCACCAAAATACACTTGCCGAGAAAAATTACTCGCGCCAGAAATACTGTCTCCCACCACCAGTGTCGCCATTTGCGATGGAAAATCACGAGTGTATTGAGTGTCTAAACGGAAAGCGGAATTTGCGTTAGTGTTCGGGTATGTATTTGCGACATCGCTGCCACTATGCTCAATGGCGACAAAGCGACTGGTAAAAGTACCATGGCCATCGAATACACCGGCTTCAGCCAATCCAGAAACGGCATTGACATCAGCATTTCGGCTGTAATTAATATCATAATTTACGAAAGCGCCGACAGCGCTGGGATGCAATGGCGCTTGACTATTATCACTGTTGAGATGATATTCCGATTCGATAAATGCGCTCGCCGGTACCTGAATGTCGAGTGTTTGCGTCAGCGAATCGATGTGTGTTTCCATGCCTGTGATAGCGCTGACTGGATAGTAATTTTCATCGTGAAAACGGTATGCCGGGATAGTGGGCAGCCGTATCCTTGCATCAGAAAGCAATTGCGCTGGCAGCATGATGTCGCTATTACTTTTGATTTGCAAAATCAATGCCCCATCACTCAATGTTCTGCCATTGAGCGTTACTGCTAAATTGTTTAGCTGATAGTCTTTATTGTTGGATGTAGACTGCGCTACATCATCTACTGCCATCGCATGCAAAGAGTGACAAATAAAGAAGCTGGCTAATGCGCACTTAACAACATACCTATTCAGTTTCAAGGGTGAGATTTTCTTCAACATTGCCCTTATCGGTTTGAACCAGCAGATGCACTTTGTCTGTCCGGATTTTTTGATTGACGATGAGCCATCGTTTGTCCTGACCCGGAAGTACATAAGTTGGCGTGTTGAAAATGATGTCGCTACCCTCGCTATTTTTGTCACTGTTCTTATCGTTGATAGCAGTGACTGTTAAATGTGTAATTTTTGTATGGATATTGCCGCTATTTAACAGGCTTAATATCAATCCATTATTACCTTTCAATAGCTGCCATTTGAGCTTCTCTTCTTGCTTTTCCGGCGCAATGAAAACCGGAATGCTGACATGAAGTAGCGTTTTCAAACCGGACTCATTTTGACCACTCGGCACTTCTTCCACTAGCAAACGATAGGTGTTTTCATGACTACTATCAATTTGGTTACGCACACCAAAACGGACGTATTGTGTTTGTCCGGGCGCGATAGTAAAAATGGGCGGATTTAATAGCAGTGGATTTGACTCTTGCAATACTTCTTCATGGCCGTCAGCATGCCAATCGACAGAGATCACTTGCAAACGAACTGGCGCATCATCCGTATTCGTTATCCGAAGTACCGATGAAGGACGTTGCGGTGTCAGGGTAAAACCGATTGGATTGACATTAAATGAAGCCGCACTGCTATTTTCTGTGAGCCCAATTAATCCAAAAAATAGGCTAAAAGAGAGTAATGATGTAAATACGAAAGAGCTAGTTTTGATGTGTGTAGGCATAACTTGAAATTTGCTCTTTGTGAAGAGTAAGACTTACACAAACAATTTTTTTCCCGTTTACCCGTCAGCATGATCAGAGCAAACGGCACGGTATTTTGTGTAAGTTCTTATTAATATTAATAAGTCACTGTGGCAATCACGGTATCCGTATAAGTACCAGCAGCGCCATTTTGACCAGCTGGAAGTTGCGCGTAAATGACTAACGGTACAGCAGAGCCTGTACCCGTACCACTGACACCTGTTGCCGGAGTATTGCCCCAAGTTGTGGTGTAAGTAGCATTGGAGAAGAGCCCATAATTTAAAAATGTTGTGCCGTTCGTTACGCGCCGTAGTGGTGCTGCCGGAGTAGAGGTTGATGCCGGGTTTGTACCTTGGTCTAATGTAACAACAGTGGTATCACCAGCCGTGCAGGTGGTTGTGACGCTTGCAGTTGTGGATTGAGCAGTGCTGGCATTGGCAACAACAGGATCGTACGTAGTCGTAAAACCGGTTGCGGCAATGGTGCAATCATCGGCGATGGTAACGGTGTTGATCATGTTGCCTGTTGCTGTTGCGGCAAATACACTGCAGGAACCAGTAGCCAAAACAATTGAAGTAGCGGCGAGAATAATTTTTTTCATTTTCAACTCCTCATGAAGTCATTGAGTGCGAACGAGTTTTTTGAAGTAATGCGAACAGCGATCAGACTTGTGTATAACGAGGGTGCTTGCACCATCTGAAAAATCAGAGCAAGCGACACGGCATTTTGTGTAAGTTCTTATGAATATTAATAAGTCACTGTGGCAATCACGGTATCGGTATAAGTGCCAGCAGCGCCTGCCTGACCAGCGGGAAGTTGTGCGTAAATGGGTAACGCTACAGGAAGCCCGGTACCCGTACCGGAAACACCGGTGCTACCCCAAGTCACGGTGTGGCCAGTATCGGAGTAGAGCCCGTAATTTAAATATGTTGTGCCGTTTTTCACGCGTCGTAGTGGTGCTGCCGCAGTTGAGCCTGATGCCGCATTTGCACCTTGGTCTAAAGTAACAGTCGTGGCATCACCAAGCGTGCAGGTGGTTGTAACGGTGGCAGTAGCGTTTTGAACAGTGCTGGCATTGGCAACAATAGGATCGTACGTAGTAGTAAAACCGGTTGCGGCTATGGTGCAATTGTTGGAGATGGTAACGGTGTTGGTCATGGTGCTTGTTGCTGTTGCTGCATTTGCTGAAGCAGAACCTGTCATCAAAACTACTGCAGTTGTGATAAGAATAACTTTTTTCATTTCCAACCCCTGGTTTGATTTTTATTTGAATTTTTTGACCACAAAATTCAGCGTTACTTTTCACCATCATTCACATTGTCAGCAACGCTGAATATGTAAATGATTGTTTGTATTATTGATATCGCGAGAAGTTTCCGTCAAGCATATATGTGTTTTTTATCGTTTGTTAACATTCTTGACTATTGCAATTCCGACGTGTCACAAATTATCATTTGTTAATTGTCTAAGTGGTACATTTCCAATATGTGAAAAAAGTTGCTGAACATTGGTGTAAAAATAACTATATGTGAAAAAGTTGCCGAAAATTGTTGTAAAAACAACCATAATTATAGAGAATAGAGTATTCTCACAAAATTGAGCTCCCCCTTGTATGGATTGAGGATGCTATGCCATCACTGTTAAAAATCAAGCGCAGCGCCATGAGATTGTTGGGGCTGCTTTTTTTTGTCTGCACCATCGGATTAAGTTGGCTGCAACTCCCTCATGCACTGGCTTACGCGGCTTCGGGCTCGCAGACCAATGCCAACACCATCGCCAGTTTTTCTCCTCAAGGGGAAGTTACGCAAGTACGGCAAATTCGCGTGAAATTTTCTGGCGCTGCGGTTAAATTTGGTGATCCCAATGCCGCCACTCCTTTTAACATTAGCTGTAGCGAAGCAGGCAGTGGTCGTTGGGCCGATGAGCAGAACTGGGTCTATGATTTTGTGCGTGATGTGCCGCCTGGTACGCGTTGCGAATTTACGTTGAAACCGGGTTTCAAACTACTGGCTGGTAGAGCCATCACCGGAAAATCGGTTTTCCAGTTCAATACTGGTGGTCCCGCGATCATCCGTGTCTATCCATCTGAAGGCAGTGACGACATTGACGAAGAGCAAGTCTTTATCCTGGAACAAAACGGCACGGCGACCAACGACAGCGTGTTAAAACATGTGTATTGCGAAGCGGAGGGTGTGCACGAGCGTATTCCCGTCAAATGGATAGCCGGTGCCGATCGCAAAGCATTATTGGAGCATTTCACCGAAAAGGCTAATCCAGAACGCATCAGCACTGTGCAATGTCAGCAACGATTACCTAACGGTAGTGCAGTACGCTTAACGTGGGATAAAGGCATCAGCACGCCATCGGGCATTGTCACCAGTCAGGCGCAGATTTTTAAATTCAAAGTACGCCCGACTTTTACCGCCAGCATCACTTGCGAGCGCGAAAATGCCAACGCAGCATGCGCGCCAATACAACCGCTACGCATACTGTTGACTTCTCCCATATCGCGCAAGGTAGCTGAAGGCGTTACTTTGCACGGCACAGCTGCTGGTACAGCACATCCATTTTTTGAAAAAAATGATCAGTCGGAAAGTATCATTCAACTGACATACAAACCGCCATTTGCAGAAAAATCCAATCTGACTATTGAGCTGCCGGGTGACTTTAAGGATGAAAGCGGTCGTGCTTTGTCCAACGTCACGGCATTTCCGATGAAAGTGCCGATGGCGGCATATCCGCCTTTGGTTAAATTCCCTGCCGCGCCGTTTGGCATCATAGAACTTAATGGCGACGCCACTTTACCCGTGACTTTGCGCAGCGTTGAAAACAATTTGATAGCGCGTGGTGCTGACGGCAAAATGGTGCCCGGCAAGGTGAATAGTTTGAACGTCGTTACCGACCAGAATATCATCGCCTGGATGGCCAAATTAAATCGTTATCACGAGAGCGCGATTACAGTAAACAAAAAATCCGTAGAAACGCGCAGTCTCAGTTTATTGGCATCTCAACCCGGCGTAAAAACGCTGACATTGCCAGCTTCGCCAGAGGCCAAGGACGGTGTGCGCCCGTTTGAAGTCATCGGTATCCCACTCAAAGCGCCAGGTTTTTACGTGGTTGAGTTGGAGTCTCCCAAGCTTGGTGCCGCTTTGCTGGGCAAAGTTGCGCCCATGTATGTTCGTACCAGCGCGTTGGTGACGAACTTATCGGTGCACGTTAAGGTGGGGCGTACCAATGGTGCGGTGTGGGTCACGCGCTTGGACAATGCCCAGCCGGTCAGTGACGCCGATGTGCGGATTTCAGATTGCCGCGGCACCGAACTATGGCACGGCAAGACGGACAAAACCGGCATCGCGATGGTGCCGGAATTTCCTGATAATCCGTGCAATGACGTTACGCGAAAAGATCAGCAGGAAGGGGAAATACAGGGTTTCTTTGTCAGCGCTCGCAAAACCGATGAGCAAGGTCTTGCCGACATGGCTTTTGCGTTGACATCATGGAATAACGGGATTGAGTCATGGCGCTTTAATTTGCCACAAGATAGCGACAGGACAGCGACGGTACGTGCACACACGGTTTTCGATCGGACTTTATTCCGTGCTGGCGAAACTGCGTCCATGAAACATGTGATTCGGACTGAAACCATGCAAGGTTTTGGTCTATTGGCGCAAAACCAATTACCCACTCGCGTACGTATTACGCATCAAGGCAGTGGACAGGAATATCAGTTCCCACTGACATGGCGTGATCGCAATAGCGCCGAAACTGTTTTTGCTATTCCGAAAGAAGCCAAACTGGGACGTTATGAGGTGGTACTCGATAGCGGTAAAGTTAGCAGCACAGCGAGTAGTGCAAACGACCAAAATGATGATGAACAGGATCAGCAAGAACAACAGCGTAGTTATAGTACTGGCAGTTTCAGAGTTGAGGAATTCCGTCTGCCGTTGTTACAAGGGCATATCACGCCACCAAAAATATTGATCGCACCAAAAGAAGTGCCTTTGAATGTGGGATTAAATTATTTGAATGGCGGCGGGGCTTCTGGATTGCCTGTTCATATTACAAGTTTATTGCGGGCGAAAGCCATCAGCTTTCCGGCTTATAGTGATTTTTCCTTCATGGCAATTGCCGATGAAGCCGCGACTGACAATGATAACGGCGCTGCAACGGATGAAGAAGGTAACAATGACGATCAAAAAATCGTCGCCGATAAATTATTGGTTAAATTAGATAAAAACGGTGTTGGACAAACCGTCATCAAAGACATGCCGACTGTTACCGCGGCTAAAGAATTGGTGACAGAGATGACTTACGCCGACCCTAATGGCGAAATTCAAACAGTTTCTAATGTGGCGCCAGTATGGTCGTCAGCGGTGGTGATCGGCGTGAAAACCAGTGATTGGATATCGGTCAAGAAAAAGCTGACGATCTCCGCAGTAGCATTGAACCCGGCGGGGCAGGCGCAAGCAGGTGTACCGATAGAAATTAGTGGCGTAATGAAGCAAACCAATTCGTATCGCAAGCGGATGGTGGGTGGTTTTTATGCTTACGAAAATACCAAAACGTCGACTAGTTTAGGCAAACTTTGTTCAGGGAAAACTGATGCCCGGGGTTTGCTGATTTGTACGATTGAATTGGCAGAATCAGGCAATGTCGAATTAACCGCAAAAGGTTTGGATAACAGCGGAAAAACCTCTGCTGCGACGACTTCTGTATGGGTTACTAAACAAGGCGAGATGTGGTTTGACGGTCAAAATCTGGATCGTATTGATATTTTGCCTGAGAAAAAATTCTATCAGGCTGGTGATACTGCCAAATTTCAGGTGCGTATGCCATTTCGTTTTGCTACGGCCTTGGTCGCGATTGAGCGAGAAGGTGTGATGGAAACACAGGTGATTCAACTTAATGGGAAAGATCCATCCTTTAGCTTACCGATAAAATCAAGTTACGGCCCTAATGTATACGTTTCGGTGTTGGCAGTGCGGGGACGGTTACGCGATGTACCCTGGTATTCGTTTTTTACCTGGGGTTGGAAAGAGCCGCTGAATTGGTTCGCAGAGTTTAAAGAATATCAATTGCCGACAGCAACTGTAGATTTGGCCAAGCCAGCTTACAAATTTGGTATTGCCGAAATCATGGTCGATACCAAGGCGCATCAGATTAACGTCAGCGTAAAGGCAGATAAACCAAGTTACGCAATACGTACCACCGCAAAAATTACGATACATGCAACGCTGCCGAACGGGCAGCCTGCAGCCGGCGCAGAAATTGCGCTGGCCGCGGTGGATGAAGCCTTACTGGAGTTAGAGCCGAATCGCAGCTGGAATTTGTTGGAAGCGATGTTGCAACGACGCAGTTATGGCGTCGAAACCGCGACTGCACAAATGCAAGTGGTAGGACGACGGCATTATGGTCGCAAAGCGATTCCGGCCGGCGGAGGCGGCGGGAAGGCGCCAACCCGCGAGTTGCTCGATACGCTGTTGTTGTGGAAGCCGGTCATCATCTTGGATAAAGACGGGCGGGCAGAAGTTGATGTGCCGTTAAACGATGCGCTAACCAGCTTCAAAATTGTCGCTGTCGCAGAAAGTGGCGCCAATTTGTTCGGTACTGGTGCGATCAGCATTCACTCAACGCAAGATTTGCAATTGATTTCTGGCCTGCCGCCGTTAGTGCGTGAAGGTGATGTTTTCAATGCGATGGTCACTGTACGCAATACAACGACACGACCTATGCAAGTTCACGCCACGGCACAAGCGCAAGGACTATCTGATTTGGCACCAAAGGATATTCAGATACCGGCTGGTGAAGCGCGAGAATTGATATGGGATGTGGCCGCGCCAGAAAGTGCTCAGCCCCTGATATGGGAAATCAATGCGCAAGAACAGGGCGGCGAAAAGGTTAAGGATGCGATCAAATTTACCCAACGTGTGATTCCGGCGATTCCGGTTACGGTACAGCAGGCCACCTTGTTTCAGTTGGATAAACCGTTTTCCATGAGTGTGGCACCACCAGCGAATAGTGTGCCGGGGCAGGGTGGTATCGCAGTTTCTTTGATGCCGTCATTGGCTGGAAATCAGGCCGGAATCGAGCGCTTTTTCAAAGACTATCCTTATTCATGTTTGGAACAAAGGGCCTCTCGTGCGATCGGTTTGCATGATGAAACACAGTGGCAAAAAGTCTTGGCCGATTTGCCTACTTATCTTGATAGTGATGGTCTGGCGTATTACTACCCGCCAAATGAAAGCATGGCGAGGCGGGGTAGTGATGTGTTGACTTCCTATTTGTTGGCAGTCACGGATGAATCCGGTTATGCGATACCTCAACAAAGCCGCAACAAAATGTTGAACGGTCTGGAAGCTTTTGTGGAAGGCAAAATCACACGTGACTTTTGGGCGCCGAAAAAAGATTTGGATGTGCGTAAACTGGCGGCGTTAGAAGCCTTGTCACGCTATGACCGTGTACGTCCTGATATGTTGGGCTCGATTCAAATTACCCCCAATCTCTGGCCGACTTCAGCGGTGTTGGATTGGATGGCCATTTTACAGCGGGTATCGCGAATCCCGAATCGCGAACAACGTTTGTCCGAAGCCGATCAAATCATCCGTGCACGCTTGAACTATCAAGGTACACGTATGGGCTTTTCAACTGAAAAAGACGATTACTGGTGGTGGTTAATGAGCAGCGGTGACGCCAATGCGACACGTTTGATCTTGGTCATGTTGAATATGCCAGACTGGCAAGCCGATATGCCGAAACTGATCAATGGCGCGATCGCCCGTCAATCGCACGGTAGCTGGAGCACCACTACAGCGAATTTGTGGGGATCGTTCGCCTTACAAAGATTCGCGAAAAAATTTGAAAATGAAAAAGTCTCCGGCACTACAAAAATTACCTTCGACCATAAGGGCGAGTTGAGCCTGGGGAAAAATTATCAATGGCCAGCTGGTGCAAATGCAGAGGTCAGTACGGCAGTTGAAACGGCGACGAATGCCAACACTGTGGCAAGCACGAACTCTGCCTCCATGCAATTTCCTTGGCCGAAATCGGATCTGCCCACGGGCGAGATCACATTCCAGCATGACGGCAAAGGCGCGCCGTGGGTCAGCATGCAAAGCTTGGCGGCCGTCCCACTGAAAAAGCCATTTTCCAGCGGTTATCGCATCGTCAAGACTTTGGTGCCAGTCGAACAGAAAGTAGCTGGTGCATACAGTCGTGGCGATATTTTCCGGGTCAATATTGACGTTGATGCGCAAACCGATATGACATGGGTGGTGGTCACGGATCCTATACCCGGTGGCGCAACGGTACTGGGCTCCGGCTTAGGCCGCGACTCGGCAATTTCCACCACGGGCGAACGCGCTAAGGGTGACGCATGGCTGGCATACGAAGAGCGTAGTTTCGAGGCGTTTCGTAGTTATTACGAGTATGTTCCAAAAGGAAAATTCACCATGACGTATACCGTTCGTCTCAACAATGTGGGAACGTTCAATTTGCCGCCGACACGCGTGGAAGCAATGTATGCACCGGAAATGTTTGGCGAAATGCCAAACGCAAAATGGGTGGTGAAGTAGTAGTTTGGTTTCCTCTCCCGGAAGTGGGAGAGGACTACGGCAGTCGCAAAACGACCGTAGTCATTTATCCCAAGAATGGTGGCACAGTTGGTATTGCATAAATTTATTGGAAAGCCTGCGCTTGGCGTTCACCCCAACCCTCTTCTGTTGACGGAAGAGGCAATACGCCGTTTGTGTATTAAAAATGTGCTACTTGGGTTATTGTTATTTTTTAGTATCAACGCTGCGTTAGCCATTCAGACGTTTACCCAAGTCCAGCAGGAATATCGCTCATCGGAAGCAAGTTTGTATGATCGCAAAGGCGAGTTAATCCAGCAATTTCGCATCAATCCTAATGAGCGCCGTTTACCCTGGGTGAGTCTGGAAGATGTTTCTCCGGCATTACGCAATGCTTTAATCGCCTCGGAAGATCAGCGCTTTTATCAGCATAGTGGCGTGGATTGGAGCGCCGTAGCGGCGGCTGCCTGGGGTAATTTATGGAATAGCAAAACGCGCGGCGCATCGACGATTACGATGCAACTGGCTGGCTTGTTAGAGGATGATTTACGTCGTAAAACTGCGCCGCGTACAATCGGACAAAAAATTTCGCAAGTCGTGATCGCACAATTACTGGAAAAAAATTGGCGTAAAGATCAGATACTCGAAGCGTATTTGAATTTAGTGAGTTTTCGTGGTGAGTTGGTTGGTATACATGCATTGTCTCGAGTGCTGTTTGATAAGCATCCCAGTGGTTTAAACCAACGTGAGGCGGCGATCGCCGTGGCGCTGATACGTGCACCAAATGCTAGTCCTGCCAAGGTGGCGGAGCGCGCTTGCCGTATTCTCAAGGATCAGCAAACGCCGCAGGAATGTGTCGGTTTGTCAGGTTTTACGCTGCTGGCATTGGCGCGTAGCGGATCAAATTCGGAAGTCATCATTACGACTAGCGCACCGCAGTTAGCACCGCATTTGGCAAGAAAATTATTAAAAACCCCGGGGCAAGCAGTGCGTTCAACTGTGGATGCTGGCGTGCAGCGTTTTGCAAATGATGCATTGCGCCGACAATTGGCCGCGCTGACTGAACGCAATATAGAAGATGGTGCAGTGATTGTGTTGGACAATGCCAGTGGCGATGTGCTGGCTTGGGTGGGTTCCAGTGGCTCATTTTCCAGTGCTGCGGATGTTGATGGAGTGATGGCATTAAGGCAGGCAGGCTCGACTTTAAAACCATTCTTATATGAATTGGCGATAGAAAAAAAATGGATGACTGCAGCCTCTCTGTTAAATGATGCGCCCATCAATTTACCTACGGCGAGCGGTTTATATATTCCGCAAAATTACGATAACCAATTTAAAGGTTTGGTCAGCCTGCGTACTGCGCTCGGGTCATCGTTGAATATTCCCGCCGTACGCACTTTGGTGACGGTGACGCCAACGGCTTTATTTCAGCGGATGCAGGCAATAGGTTTTGGCTTGCGCGAGTCAGGTGACTATTACGGTTATAGCCTGGCATTGGGCAGTGCGGATGTCAGTTTGCTGGCGTTAGCTAATGCTTATCGTACTTTGGCTAATCAGGGAAAATATAGCGGTATCCGGACTACACTCAATGATCCTGCTGTGAAAATGCGGCAAGTCATGGATCCTGGTGCAGCATTTATCGTCGCTGATATTCTGGCTGATCGCAGCGCACGTGGTCGCACCTTCGGTTTAGATAATGTGTTGGGTACACGCTTCTGGACGGCGGTAAAAACCGGAACATCGAAAGACATGCGAGATAACTGGTGCGTCGGTTTTTCCGAACGTTACACAGTTGGCGTATGGGTTGGCAATGCATCAGGCTTGCCGATGTGGGATGTTTCTGGCGTGACTGGCGCAGCACCCGTGTGGCAAGACGTAATGACGTATCTTCAAGCACACACTCCCGGTGGTCCACATTCACCATTTTCAGCTTTACAGCCAAGTAACGTGGTCACCAAAACGATTAGCTATAAAGACCGTATCGAGCCAACTCGAACCGAATATTTTATTGCCGGCACCGAGCAAACAGTGATTTCCACTGCTGCATCGGACGACATAATTCCCGCTATTCGGTATCCGACCCCGGGTATGCTGATTGCACTCGATCCGGATATACCACCGGCACGTCAACGCGTACGTTTTACAGCCGATGGGGTGCAACATGCTATTTGGAGGCTGGACGGGAAATTGTTGACTTTAGCCACAACCGGGGTAAAGAAAAATACTGTAATGGACTGGATGCCATGGCCGGGTAAACATAGGCTGGAGCTATTGGATGCAAACGATAGCGTGATTGACCAAGTGCGCTTTGAAGTGCGTGGCGCAGTGGAAAAAACGTTAGTAAAAATGACAAATGACGCCGCGAAAAATGCCGCAAAGAAACCTTCATAAAAAAGGACTTCTTTACGACTCGTTATTTCACCAATGCTACTTTTGCTTCTCGATTACTGAACAAAGGTATTACTTTATCCGGTGACTTTACGCTACTGCGATATTCAGTAGGAGAGACTCCCATATGTTTTCGAAATAATTTAGCCACATGTTCACCGCTAAACAGGCCGCAGCGCCGGGCAATTTTATCGACGGGAAGTTCGGTTTCAATTAATTGCTGCCGCACTGCTTCCAGGCGTAAATTCAATAGAAAATCATGCGGCGTTTGCCCAGTTTTCGTTTTGAACTGACGTACAAAATTGCGCTCACTCATCGATACATAATTTGCTGCATCAACAACGCTGATAGGATCTGCCAAATGTTCGACGAACCACAGTGAGGCTTTGTGTATTTTGCAGTTTTTAACGGGATCACTAAGGCGAGTGGTATGTTCGAGGTGAGGATTGTCACGGCGTCGCTGACACACCACCAGACTTTGCGCTACTCGCTGCGCCACTGTAGGGCCGAGATCCAATTCCAGTAAACGTAATGCCAGATCGGCCGCCATGCCGACATCGCATGAAGTGAAAATATCACCATCCTCGGTGATCAGTGCTTCACGGTCGATTTGAATAAGTGGGAATTCACGCGCCAGCTTGTCCAGCAGTGCCCAATGCGTGGTGGCGCGACGGTTATTCAAAAAACCTGCTGCACCGATCACGAATACGCCAGTGCAGATTGCCGCGATACGGCGAACATTGCAGCGCATTTTTTGTAGCCACGAGAGCAGCTCCGGATCACGATAGGCATCGAAATTGCCCGTGCCACTGGCAATTAAGATGGTGTCGAATCGGGTGTCATTGAATGTGGCAAGTGCAGACGTCATGATCTGCACTGATGCCGACGACATGATCATGCCGCCGGTAATAGACATTACCGATACTTCATAGCGGGTGGTGCCAGGAAAGACAATAGATATTAATTTATCGCCAATACCAAAAACGTCTGCAGCACCAACTACGTCTGCCAGTACAACCCCTTCAAAAACAATAATGCCGATACGCTTGGTTGCACTGCTGTCATTTTTTACTTCAAGTGTCTTAACGCACTCGATATCCATGAGAGCCCCCTTGCTTTACTGCCAATTATTGTTATCTATTTTTATGCACCCCTAATTTCGACGAATACGCCATCTAATAATTGTTTTCTTGATGGTGCCACGCAGAAACAAATTTGCCTATGTATTTTTTGTAGGATCTGTTAAATATTGTTAAATGCGATTAAATTCGCACAGTAAAATATTGCGACGACAATGTTGAAAAGCAAATGTAGAGTGTAAAAAACATCTTCACACAGATGTGCTGTACAAATCGTAACTTCCTTTTCTGTTATCTAGCGCATCCTTCAACCGTGAATTTTCCAGCGTTAACTCTGCAACTATTTGTTTTAATTTTGCGTTTTCTTGTTGTAAACATTTCAAATCGTGTGGATAACCTGGCAAGCCACCATATTGTTTTTTCCAATTGAGAAAAGTGCGCTCTGTGACACCAATTTGTCTAATCACATCAGCTAATGGCATTCCTAGTTCCTCTTGTTTTAGTGCTGCGGCAATTTGCTCGCTGGAGAATAGCGTGCGCTTCATATTCGCCTCTCGCGTATGGGTTAGCGGACTTTATTTAGATGCAGACTGATCAGGTAAAGCCTCTAAACCAAGACGAGAACGTACGATAGGGTCCTTGTACTGCGCATCTGTGTTTTGGCCAACTTCTGCTGACGGTGTTGGGGCTGCACCAACTCCAGTTCCAACCATGGCTGGTTTCTCCATGCCAGGGCAAAATTTTCCAGTAGATTCAACTGCTTTTCTATTCGCTTCACTTTGGCACAATAGAGCAAGAGCGACATCATTCATTCCCATAGAACGAAATTCTCTGGCGTCAAGTCGACGTACGCAGGCTTGATCGACCATGGTACTGCCGCCGGTTGCACCAAAACCGGTAAAGGACAAACCAAACGATACCGATCCCATGCAAGTGTCGGACAGGGTGGTTGTCAATGTCGGAGCGACGATACTTGGCGCTGATTTGACGGTATAGGTACCACCATAGTCAACTGTGGCTTTGGTATTGTTGGGGCTGCTGCCTGGATCACCAGCCGCTGCCGTTCCATTTACACCAGTTCCACTTGTACCAGTGCCAGAAGTACCGCTATTAGTACTAGCACCAACACCAGAAGTACTTGGCAAATTAACTGTTACTGTTGTGGTTGCGCTTCCACCTGTGGCCAAACCGCCGTTACCGCCAGCACCGCCCATCCCGCCGCTGGTGGCAGTCGATGTCCCGCCCGTTGCAGTACCGCCAGCTGCTGATCCCCCTTGGCCGCCACCGCCACCAACCGCAGTTGCGGTTGCGGTGTCAGAAGGAGACGTTTGCGCAATTGCTAGAGTTGGTAGTGCGAAGGCTGAGGTAACTAGCATACCGATAAGTAGGCGTTTCATGTCTTCTCCATCCAGATGATTGATCTGATAATTGAGAGGGGGAAAGTATCTCCCCTCTCATATTTCACCAATGAGGCTATGGTTTATTTTTGTGATTAGTGTGATACGGCAATCGCACCTGAGTCACCGCCATTACCACCATTACCACCGGTTGCCGAACCAGAGCTACCGCCGCCAGCTATGGCAACGCTACCTGCTGAGCCGCCAGTGCTAGTGTTGCCACCGCTATTGGCGCCCGCATTGCCCGTACCGGAACTTGCTGTACCACCGCCGGCGAATGCATTACCGTTGCCTGCCACCAAACTACCGGCACCAGCAAGACCACCAGAGTGGTGACTCCCACCGGCCCCAGCTGCTGTCACGACTGTAGTAGCACCACCAGTTGCTTTGCCACCACCTGCGCCAGTGACGTTACCGCCAGAGTTTGCAGTGCCGCCGGTACTGATAATTCCAGAGTCACCGCCTGTAGCAGTCCCACTTTTTGCGCTGCCGCCAGTGGCATTGCCGGATGTGCCAGCAGCACCAGCACCGCCAGCACCACCAACAGATACTGCAACTGCAGTTTTATTGGCTGGAGCTGGATTCCAATTATGTGCGAATGCTGACACCGCAAACAGTGAAACAATCGATGCGGCAATTATTTGCTTTTTCATTTGTGTTTCTCCTAAGGGGTGGGGCTGATTACAAAATATCTCGCCTATATGCCCCAAACAATAGACAAGTGTTACCTACGGTAACGGCCATACCGACGTGCGTTATGCACCTCACCAAATCAGAACGAAAATGTTTTATGCAACTTTGCAAGACCTGATTGGATGATGAGTCCGGGGAAGGAATCAGCGTCTAGTTCATTGCGTAAAACATTTGCGTTGATCTGATAATAGGATGCCTAGCTGCAATGTTTGCGACAAAACCTTGTCGGTATCGGACAGCTACGTTGGCGTGTATGGATAGGGTAAAAAAGAACAAAAATACTAAGAAGGCAATGCATTTTTGATTTTTTTGAAATTACAACGAATATTTTGTGATTTTTTACCACACCTGCAACTAGCGCCTGTAAAAATTAACATTTTTAAACAATGAGGCGTAGCTTGACGTAGCAGTGAATTGCGCCAAATTAGGAGGGAATTTCTATTTGCGATTAGAAATCGTATAAACTTATTTTGAAATCAGCTGTTTTCGTATAGCACAATTACTGGTAACCTAAATTTATGTTGAGCAATATGTGGGATTAATTGTGAACAAACTTTTAAGTTTTCCGGAACCATCGCCTGTGTCGGTAGCATCAAATACTAAACCTATGCTTTTTCATGATCCGCGTTCGTCTGCGTTACTTAAGCAGGTGGAGCGTATCGCGCGTAGTGATGCGACAGTATTAGTTACCGGTGATACCGGCACTGGTAAAGAACTGATTGCCAGGCATATCCATGAAAAAAGTGCTCGGCCGGGTCCTTTTATTGCGGTTAATTGTGGCGCTTTCTGTGAAACGTTGGTTGATGCCGAATTATTCGGTCATGAGACCGGCGCGTTTACGGGGGCAACGCATGCACGTTCAGGATGGTTTGAGGCAGCCAATGGCGGCACGTTATTTTTAGATGAAATTGGCGAATTATCACTAGGGCTGCAAGTCAAGTTGCTGCGCGTCCTGCAGGAACGCCAAGTGGTGCGTCTGGGATCTCGTCGCTCGATTCCTTTAGACGTCCGTTTGGTGGCTGCCACCAACGTCGATCTGCAACAAGCGATCTTGCACAATCGATTCCGCTCTGATCTGTTTTACCGTTTGAGCGTAGCCACGGTTGATTTACCGCCACTATGTGAACGCACTGGCGATATTTTGCCCTTGGCACGTCATTTTATTGACGTGTATAGCGAACGCCTGCAGATGCAAAATGTGACCTTAAGCGTCGTTGTGCAACAAATGTTGGAAGCTTACGATTGGCCAGGGAACATCCGTGAATTGGAAAATGTGATCCACTACGCGTTGATAGTTTGCGATGGCAATGTGATCGTCAAAGATGACCTGAAGCTGGCGGGCACTGCGCAGACTTCGGGCGCGACGGCATCTATTGCGCCGCTGGAGTTTGATCCTCCCGGACAACTATCAGATCGTTTGGGATTGCCGATTGGATTGCCTGTTGCACCGCAGTTGCGCCTGGAAACTTTAATTTCCGAGTGCATCAAAAACGCGCAACCTAATTTGTTTGAAACGGTTGAGAAGGCAGTCATACACACGGCTTTTAGCGGTTGTAATCAAAATCAGGTGCAAACGGCTAAAGTATTGGGTGTGAGCCGCAATATGCTGCGAACGCATTTAAAGCGATTTGGCTTAATCGGCTAAATGCTTGGCAAAAAGAGACAAATTGGCTCTTAGCATACGAGAATAAACGGGAATAATTCGAACGAATTATTCCCGTTTTTGCTTTGGCACTAGTTACTGCACAGTTTAAGTGGCATCGACAGACAACAATAACTTGGGTGAATTATCAATATTTATCATGCAAAATTTTGCATAAGGTGGCTGGGGTGGGCAAATCGTGTTGCATGATCAGAACGATTTAAAATTTGGTTAGCTTGTCCAAAACTACCATTCGGTATTTTTTAGCAGGTTCCTATTTTTCAGGAGAGAATTGTCAGAATTCCCGTTTTTATTTATCGCACTATCATGTCAAGTAACGTCATTGCGTAATCAAATGCCTGCTTAGTCGTCTGAATTATTCTAATGGCGTAATAGTTAAACTATTTCTCGCTTATCGACTTCAGCAAAAATTTCTTTGGCTGCAAACATGGCATTGAGTGCAGCAGGAAAACCCGCATACAGCGCCATCTGCAAAATTGTTTCGGTAATTTCCGTGCGTGACAGACCAACGTTGAGACCGGCATGCAAATGCACTTTTAATTGTGGTTGCGCTGTGCCCATTGCGGTCAATGCGGCAATGGTTGCCAATTCACGTTGCTGCAAACTCAAACCGGAGCGGCTGTAGATGTCGCCGAAACCAAACTCGATAATGTAGCGGCCAAGATCGGGCGAAATATCGGACAAACTCGTAATGACGTTTTCGCCAGCAATATCATCTACTTCTTTTAGGCGTTGAACACCTCTTTCGTAGCGGTTCTGTTCCATTTTCATCTTTCAATAAAATTGCATTAATCATAATTGACGGGTTTTTAGCTCGGATTCCATGCTGCTGTATAGCGTCACTTTGTTGCGCAGGATTGTTACCGTTTCCTGTATGGCCAAAATCTCCGCTTCTAACGCATGCATGTGCTGTTCCAGCATCACTTTGCGTTCTGACACACTCTCAAGCCGCGTCCCCATTCTGCGTAACTCGGCATAGCGCAACATTGCCTGGATATTCATTCCGGTAGCACGTAAGCGCAATAGAAAATCTATCCAGACCATATCCTCCATGCGATACATGCGATGCGAATTATGGTGTCGAGGAATGGCATCAATCAATCCTATACGTTCGTAGTAGCGCAGAGTATGGATGCTGAGGCCAGTTGCTGCCGCAGCCTGTTGTATCGTCAAGGTAGTCGTCATGGGCGTAAGCTTAAAAGTTAGAGTGCACTCTAGGTCAAGTAATTTTATGCGCTATATGACAGATTTTGTTGAGTAGATGTAATGCAAACAAGCATGACAGATTAGAATGAGGAGTTACGCAAAACAGGGCGGATATGACGTTTTTTTGCCCACGGTCCTATGCCGTAGATATCAATGACAGAGTCATTCTTGAGCAATAGTCTTCGGAGTCAACGACTTCCGTTCTGCACTTTGCCTTTTCTGAGCACAAAAATGTCACACCGAACCCTGTTTTGTGTAAGTCAAAATTATTAAAAAATTCAAAAAATTATGCACATACTTTTGGTAGAAGACGATTCAGTGCTGGCAGATGGGATTTTGCGCATTTTTAAAGGTCAAGGCATGGCCGTTGATGTGGTGCGTAACGGCATTGATGCCGATGCTTTGTTACAGCGTGCTGATATTTCCGTCGTGGTGTTAGATATCGGTTTGCCGGGCATCGATGGTTTTGAAGTGGTGCGGCGCCTACGCGCGCGTGGTAACCAGGTCCCAGTATTACTGTTGACTGCGCGCGACTCTGTGCAAGACCGGGTATATGGTTTGGAAATTGGTGCTGATGATTATTTGGTGAAGCCTTTTGCCACGCAAGAATTGGTGGCGCGAGTGCGTGCTTTGTTGCGTCGCAGCGCGCCACAGCCAGTGCAATTGCAATTAGGCGGATTGACCTTGGATACGGCTTCGCGTCGCGCCAAAGTCAACGGGCAACAAATTGAGTTGTCTGTACGGGAATGGGCTGTGCTTGAGTATTTGCTGCAACAATCTGCACGCGTGGTGTCGCGCCAACAAATTATTGATGCGATTTTGCCTTGGGGAGCAGAACTGACCCTGAATGCGGTGGAAGTGTATATCTCGCGTATTCGTTTGAAGATTGCCGACGCCGGGATTGAGATTCGCACCATACGTGGTTTTGGCTACATGCTAGAAAAAGTAACGGCATGATGACGGCTTATTGTGACAAGACTTCGTGCAATCAAAAGGCTGCGGCATGAACAGTATTCGCCTGAATCTGCTGAAATGGCTGATCGTGCCATTACTGATCATTAATCTGGTTGGGGCAGGGGTAACGTATTGGCTGGCGTGGATTCCGGCGCAAACCGCTTTCGACCAAAGTCTGGCAGATACCGGTTGGGCCTTAGTGCCGCGCTTGCATGAGCATAATGGCGAAGTCGGGATTGATTTATCAGAGCAGGCAGAACAAGTTTTACGCGTAGATCACCTTGGAGCCACTTATTTTGTGGTGCGCAATCATGATGGAAAATTACTGGCTGGTGATGCAGACTTTCCCCCTTTGCAATATTCCGGCTCAGATAAAGCGATCAATAAGCCGACTCCTTATGACGGCGTTATGCGGAGCGAACCTATGCGATTTGTATCGTTGAAAGCAGAGGTTGGCCAGCAGGTGGTTTTTATCGGTGTTGCGGAAACGTTACGCAAACGTACGCATATTCGTTCTGAGATCTTATTCTCGCTGGCGATGTTAGAAATCCTGCTAGCGGCAGTATTGACGACAACGATTTGGGTCGCGGTCAGTCGCGGACTATGGCCGTTGCAAAAAATGCAGCAAGATTTGGATGCGCGCAATACACCTCCATATGACGACTTGTCACCGTTGCCGGAAGCCGGCGTGCAACAGGAGTTGCTCCCCGTCGTCAGGGCGGTGAATGGTTTGCTCGGTCGTTTGCAAATTGACGCCAAAGCGCAGCAAAATTTTCTTGCCAATGTCGCGCATCAATTGCGGACACCGTTAGCGGGATTCAGGACGCAGTTGGAATGGCTGCTGCAGAAGCATGCACAAGAACCGGAGACCGCGCATTCCATCGCGTTAATGGCGAGTTCAACCGAACGCATGATACGTCAGACTAATCAATTATTAACGTTGGCGCGTGCGGAACCGAATAAGTTTGAAAAAGATAGCTTGAAAGTCGTGGAGCTGAATAAATTGGTTGAGGAGTCCATCCAGCATTTTGTTGAAGAAGCGGATAAAAAGGATATCGATATCGGTTTTAATTTGCAGACAACGCGCGTAATGGGTGAGCAGTTTTTGTTGCGTGATTTGATTGATAATTTGATCGACAATGCGATCCGTTACTCGCCATCTAAAGGCACTGTCACGGTGCATGCAATACAAGGTAAAGATGGCGGGATTTTTTCCGTGGAGGACTCCGGTCCCGGAATTGCGGCATCCGAACAAGAATTCATTTTCAATCGCCATTATCGGCTCGACGACAAAAGCGCTGGTAACGGGTTGGGCCTGGCGATTGTGCGTGATATTACCAAAGATCATGGTGCCAGAATCACCGTTGAGCCTAGAGTAGGTGGTGGTACGATTTTTTCGGTTTATTTTCCGTTTGCAATTTTGGGTGCGCCATCGAAATTGCCCGGGTCTTGATTTCAATGGTTTGTTTTCATTTTGTCCGATTGAGCCGGTTGCCCATGTTTCATTTTGAGCGAGGCAGCAGAGGCGGTTGTGCTTTTACAACGCGAACCGACGATTGTCGGTTCTTTGGCGTTTGTCATCTTGCCGTCATACGAACTGTAGAAGATATATCTCACGGTATCTGATGTGTTCAATCATTCGATTGCATCATTTTCCTTTTGATAACGAGAATCCTGACATGAGAACTTTTTTATATTTATATATCCATTATCGGAAAAGCGGCTACGACGTCCTTACAGCGATGCAACGTGCCAGTCGCGCCTGGAATCAAGGGTTTTAGAAATTTTTGTATTCTTGAATCGTCAGTTTGACTGATTCGTTCAGGGTTTTAGCAGCCGTTTCAGTTTTGTGGGAATGGCTGCAAATTGTGGCGGAGTGAACACCGATAAAAGCTATTGGTGCCTTTTGTCTACTTCTTCTCGTAAAACACAATTCATCATAAGCATCGACGATGCCTATGATGGAGATTGGTTTATCTCAAAACACCCCATTACGCGTAATTCCTCCTGTATTTCTCGTCGTTCTTAAGGAAAAACGAAGTGAGAACTATGCGGCGATAGTTCCCAGAAAGTAGTGGGGCATTCATTAAACTCGATTAATAAGCGTAATACGGTCCTGTGCCGGAAGGTGTCGATGCACCGTCGATTGCAAAGTACACGTTGCGGCCGTAAAAGAAGGGCAATCCCCAGTCGAAGCTATTGCCACCTGCGACCCCTGAGGTACCGCCAATTAGTGCAGCCGTGATATTTGAAGCCAGAGCATCGACACTCACTATCGTAAAGTTAACTGTGCTGCTGGCATTGTTGGTGCCGTAATTGATCGCAGATAGTGAGAGCGGGCTGACGGGACAATAAAAATCTTTAGAGACCTTACAGACCGGGATTGTCGTATCCGTGAAAAATAATCCGTTGGAGCCGCTATCAAAAAAGCTTGAAATTCTAGGCGTTGTGCTATTTGGATAGCTAGTAGCGATATTGCCGTTGCTATCGGTTCCATATACCTGGGCATTGCCTATCAGATTGTTACTTTGCGTACCAATGCCAAAAATGAGCGAGCCGCTGACGGTCGTCAGCCCAGCGTTGGGAACCGCGCCTAAACTCAGCATTACGCCGTTGTTATCTGTCGCGAAGTACGTTACCGGATTCGCTACCTGGCTGGTAATCGGTAACATGGTGCCAGCACAAGAAGCAGTGGTGCAACCATAATAAACCGCCGGGCTCGGGATCGAACTGGCGCAAGTGCTGCCACAATCTTGTGGCCACAGGCCGACGCCCAGTATGCCATTCGCCCCTAATGTTGCTACTGTTCCCATATTTGCACCGGTGCTGGTACAAGCAGAAGGAATGGTGGCAAACGCTGCGCTATTGTCTCCAATAATTTGAATCGGCAGTGATGAAGCGGTTTCGCCAGCGACGCTGACATCAGCCTTACGCACTGAACCCCACGTGAAGCCGCTGGCAAACTGCGAGCATTCAGCGACAGGAGTGCCAGCAGCGTTGGTTACCGATGGTAGCACTATCGCTGAGTTAAGTGGGGCGATGACGCGCAGTCCAAACGAGCCGGTATCGACCAAGACGTGATCGATAGTTTGACACACGGTAGTGCCGGGGTTGCAAATCGTGACACTGACATATGGTACGTTGATTGAGCCATTACCACCTGCCGGGCCGTTATCGACTACGATGGCGGCAACATTATTTACTTTCGGCGGCGGTGGAGTCGGTGTTGGCGTTGGCGTTGGCGTTGGCGTCGGAGTTGATCCACCGCCACCACCACCTCCACCACAAGAAGCCAATACCAAACTGAATGCCGTGATACCAGCCAAGGTAGTAAGGCGGCGGAGATTAAATTGTTTAAATCCGGCAAGGGCGCGAGCGGCAAAATTCATAAACGTTTTCTTTGAAAGATTGGTGAATTAGATTACTGAATGCCGGCAGGGTCGAAGCCCGCAGGCAATGCGCTCGGAATCCAGGCGCGGCCTTCGAAGGCACGTGGGTGACCGCCTGAAAATATCACTACATCAGGATGATTAACGGATGTTTGCGGATGTCCTGCTTTAGGCGTTTTGAGCGATTCAGTGGTCAAAGTTGCGAAGTATTGCTCACCTAGTAATTGTTTCAGGTCAGGCAAAAATGGTCCTTTCCAACTTACCGCAAATACGATGCCAGATTGGTTAACGTATTGATGTACTTGTGTGCCGTTTTGGGTGCTGTTAAGCACGGTGTAATTCGCCGGTGCAGCAGTGGTTGCTGCATTTGTTGTTGAATTTTGTGTACTCACCAGCGCTTGTGCCGTGGGCGTTTTGCTATCCGAAGGAAGTGGCGCCGGCGTGCTGCCAAGGCCAGCATAGCAAACACTAGTATAAGTGGCTAAGCAAGCAACCAAAGTGCTTGCCATAAATTGAGTCAGGCGCATCAAATTTCCTTAAAGCGATAGTTGCTAGTGTTGATGTGTAGGTGGAAATGATGAGTCAGAAGCGATCGCCACGCCTCATCTTTAATTTTCAAAAAAGAAAGATTAGACTGTATATAAAAACCACAGCAAATACCAGTATCAAAAACGTCGCAAAATGTCGCTTTGATGTGAACAATTAAAACGAAAAATAAATTTAAATAAAATTGCGTATAACTATCGCCAACTCGATAGTAGATATGTATAATACGCAGCTCTGGAAGCGTGGCCGAGCGGTTGAAGGCTCTAGTCTTGAAAACTAGCGACGGGTCAAACTGTCCGTGAGTTCGAATCTCACCGCTTCCTCCAAATACTTTTATTTCCATTAACCCCTTGAAGTTTAAGGGGTTTTTGTTTGTCTGCTGATTCCGGTGTGCTGCTCAGTATGCCACTTTTATTTTGCTTCACGCAAGCGTAATAGTTACTGCAATACGCCTTCAGCACTGGGCGACCTTTTTAAAGTTCCCGACTCTCCAGTAGCGTATTTCTGCTTCGCTTATAAGCACGTTATTTTCAAATTCAACGCCTAAATATCTTTAGGGCTGCTTCAGCTATCCTTGCTATCCTTGTCGCGGCTTGGGATGCGTCATAACTGACGTCAACTGAAGTCATTTATTGGGTATGCCTAATCGATTGGGTGGGCTCGACAACGTCATGATTGTGCTCTCTTATCCGTTTGATTGCTTAATCGATTTCTCAATGAAGAAAATGACTGTGCGGCGGCTGCAATGTTAATTTATTTCCAAACGGAAACTCAAGCTAACGAGAGAGGATGGCAGAGTCGTAATGGCTCTTTTTACTCACGGCGATGGGCGTTCCTTTAACTTACCATATAGTACTTTTTCGCTCCGCCATTGAGATACAATTCCTCTCTTTTAATCCGCCAGCCTGCTCAGATACGCTTCATCCGATAGGACTACTATGCGCAAGAGGAATTGTTAAATGACGCTTGGCCACATTCCTGAAAGGCGTCTTCAATTGCCGTTGGGCCAGTCTTCATTTGCGTCGGGCATCGTCCATAGTAATTTCAGCGTGCAAGGCGATTCACGTTTGAGCTTCTTGGCGTGGCAAGAACGCATGGATCCGGTCTACCATATACGTCCTCCGGCGACTCACGGCACGGAAACATTCGATGCCTCATTTTATCGTTACTCGATCGATAATTTGACTTTCTTTAACATCCACACAAGTCAGAATGTGGCCGAACGGTCGCTGGGACGCGTGTCGACAGAAAATATTAGTGATATCTCTTTTAGTCTGTTTCTGGAGGGTGCTCCAGCGCAGATGAAGGGCTACAATCATTGGCTCGATACACACTTGCCATCCGCTCCAAGTGTTCTTGCGCAGGATATGAATCAGCCATCGACGGTCCGCAGCTTTGATGGTCGACTACTGGTATTTTTCGTGCCGCGTTTGCTGATGGAGAATGTTTTTCCCGATGCCGCTTCGTTGCATGCGCGCAGGGTTGAAGCGATTACGCCGTTAACCCAACTGATGGTTGCGCACTTGGTGGCGCTCAATCGGCAGATCGGTGATTTGAGTAAAGTCGAGGCTGAAAGTGCTTTTCGTACCGGTGTTCAACTGCTGGCTGCCGCTTTCAGCCAGCAGGCGGGGCTTTCCGGTAGTACCCGTGCGGCGGTGCGTGCAGCCGTATATGGACAAGTGCGCCGTTATGTCGAAGCGCATCTGGACGATCACAATTTATCGGCGAACAGTGTGATGCAGTCGTTGCGGCTATCGCGCGCCAGCGTATATCGTTTATTTGCACACGAAGGCGGTTTGGCTGTTTATATAAGCAATCGCAGGTTGCGTGTAGCGGCCGATCAACTGGTCCGCTTTCCGCATATACCGGTGAAGGATATTGCCTATGGGTTAGGTTTCAATAGTGCGTCGAGCTTTACACGCGCTTTTCGCCGAACCTATGACATGGCTCCACAAGGTCTCCATGAGCATGCTCAGTTGCTTGAGCAACGGCAAGCCGGGTCGAAAAATTAGTCTTCCATACGCCGTTGGCCGAAATTTAGCCCGGTTAATGTAGTCACAGTGCCAAAGCATTGTTACTCAAATCAAAAGCGGCTCCCAGTTAGATGCCTCTGCAAGATACGCAAGCCTATACACGCGTGCTCAAGATTGATATCTTTAATCCACGTGTCAAAAATCAGGAAAAACCCATCATCTAGTGCGTATTTCTGCCTTTTATATGAGAATATACTGTTGCCTGGTTGCAATGCGGGTGTGCAATTCAAGTGCGCAATACAGGTGTGCAATACAAGCGGGCGAAGAAAATACTTATAAGGAGATGGCAATGGATGTGGCAACACGGGAGATTGATGTGCTTCTAAACACTTACGCAGAAAGTCATCGCAATCCCACCAATGAGCTTATTCACGTAATTTGTATTCCCGCGATTATTTTCGCGGCGCTGGGAATGTTTTGGAGTTTGCATCCATTCATTGCTGCGCTGGTCGTGGTGGCGGCGTTGATTTACTACTGCACTTTGTCATGGCGGTTAGCCAGCGGGATGCTGTTGATGTTGGCATTGATGTTGCTGGTGTTGGAAGTCATACCCTCGCATAGCGTATTTTATCTTTCGCTGACAGTGTTTGTGCTGGCGTGGATAGGGCAGTTTGTTGGACATCATATTGAAGGCAAAAAGCCATCGTTTTTCGATGACCTTCGGTTTCTGATGATAGGCCCATTATTTGTATTGCAGATTTTTTATCGCCGTTTGCATTTGGCGTATTGATAGCGCACGTTGATTTCAATTTATGATCGCTGCTTGCGATATAAAACATGCCGTTGTAATGGATGACCCGGCGCTAATTTTGGATGATCAAAATCGTCGTTCGCATTGCGGGTCATGCCTATGCGTTGCATGACTGCTTGTGAACGATGATTGCTGGTGGCGGTAAGGGATACAATTTCTGGTAATTGCAATGTTTCGAAGCCATAAGTTAATGAAAGCTGTGCCGCTTCCGACGCATATCCCTTGCCCCAATACGCGTGTGCCAAGCGCCAGCCAACTTCGACAGCAGGCGTAAATGGCGCATCGAAACGAACCTGATTCAGCCCAACCATGCCAGCAAATGCGGTGACACCAGGGATTTCAAGCGCCCATAATCCATAGCCAAAGTCATCGAACAGCGAACGAATACGTGCCACCATAGCATCGCTTTCAGCGCGGCTTAGCGGGGCTGGGAAATATTCCATCACTTTAGGATCGACATTTAATGCCGCGAATGGTGCCAGATCCTCGTCTCGCCACTCACGTAAAATAATGCGATTACTGGTAAGTTCAGTCATTTTTGTGAATTGGAAGTGGTAAATAAAAATGGGAAGCCAAGGCTTCCCATTTTACATAGATTATTGCTGCTTACTTTGCAGCCAATCCCAACAACATTTCATTTAAACGTTTCACAAAACTTGCCGGATCTACCAACGCGCCGCCTTCCGCCAGCATTGCCTGATCAAATAAAATATTCGACCAGTCATCAAACTTGGCGTCTTCATATTTCAAACGTTGCACCAGCGGGTGATCTGGATTGATTTCCAAAATCGGTTTGGAGTCTGGTGCTTCTTGACCTGCAGCTTTCAACATGCGCAGCAGATTACCGGAGAGTTCATTTTCATCGGCAACCAGGCAAGCAGGTGAGTCGGTCAAGCGGAAAGTGACGCGCACTTCTTTGGCCTTGTCAGCTAATGCCGCCTTCATTTTCTCGACTAGTTCTTTATAATCTGATGCGGTTTCTTCATGCTGTTTTTTCTCCGCTTCATCTTCCAGGCTACCAAGATCAAGACCGCCTTTGGCAACCGATACTAATTCTTTACCTTCAAAATCCTGCATGAAAGACAGCATCCATTCGTCGACACGATCGGTCAACAGCAAAACTTCAACACCTTTTTTACGGAAAATTTCCAGGTGCGGACTATTTTTTGCCGCGACATAAGTTTCGCCAGTCGCGTAATAAATTTTATCCTGACCTTCTTTCATGCGCGCGATGTAATCGGCGAACGAGACGGTCTGAGCATCGCTGTCATTGTGCGTCGAAGCAAAGCGTAATAGTTTGGCGATGCGCTCTTTGTTGCCAGCATCTTCACCCACGCCTTCTTTTAGTACTTGCCCAAACTGGGTCCAGAAGATCGCGTATTTTTCTTTCTGCGCTGTATCGTCACTATTGGCCAATTCCTCCAGGAGGCTCAAGACGCGTTTGGTCGAGCCTTCGCGGATGACTTTAACATCGCGCGATTCTTGCAAAATTTCGCGTGATACATTCAATGGCAAATCAGCAGAGTCAATCACACCTTTGACGAAACGCAAATAAACAGGCATCAGTTGTTCTGCATCGTCCATGATGAAGACGCGCTTGACGTAAAGCTTGATACCGCCGCGCTTGTTGCGATCCCAAAGGTCGAATGGCGCACGCGCTGGTACGTATAGCAATTGCGTATATTCGCTGCGGCCTTCAACGCGGTTGTGGGTGTAAGTCAGCGGTGCTTCGAAATCGTGCGAAACATGCTTATAAAACTCAACGTACTGTTCTTCCGTAATGTCGGATTTGTTACGAGCCCACAGTGCACTAGCCTGATTGACGGTCTCGAATTCGTCCTTGATGACGGTTTCTTTTTTCTCGTCATCCCATTCTTCTTTCTGCATCAGAATAGGCAGAGAGATGTGGTCAGAGTATTTTTGAATGATGGATTTCAATTTCCACGATGACAGATATTCGTCTTCACCTTCGCGCAGGTGCAAGATGATGTCAGTGCCGCGTGTAGCTTTATCGATAGCTTCGATGCTGAAATCGCCAGCACCTTCAGATTCCCAGCAGACGCCCTCAGTAGCAGGAGTGCCGGCGCGGCGAGTATTGACGGTAATTTTGTCCGCAATGATAAAGCCGGAATAAAAGCCGACACCGAATTGACCGATCAACGCTGCATCTTTTTGTTGATCGCCCGACAATTTGGTGAAAAATTCTTTCGTACCTGATTTGGCGATGGTGCCGAGGTGGGCGATTGCTTCGTCCCGGCTCATACCGATGCCATTATCGGAAATGGTGATAGTGCGGGCAGCTTTGTCGAAAGTTACTTTGATTTTCAGATCAGGATCATTTTCCAGCAATGCGCCATTGTTGATCGCTTCAAAGCGCAATTTATCTGCCGCATCAGAGGCGTTTGAAATCAATTCGCGCAGAAAAATTTCTTTGTTCGAATACAGCGAATGAATCATTAGTTGCAGCAGTTGTTTTACTTCTGCTTGAAAACCAAGTGTTTGCTTTTCGGATACGGCCATTTTTTCCTCAGGGATGTAATTGAATCAATTTTTATAAAGTGGGGATAGCGGAATGAATTTCAAGACTAAAAACAGCCTAGTGATATATTAGCAATCACTATGAATCATTGGCATAGTAAGTGAGCTCAAGCAAGCAATTTGAAACCCATCGTCATTCCCGCGAACGCGGGAATCCATGTTAGCGCAAGGTAGATACCCGCGTTCGCGAGGATGACGGTGAGGGTGCTACTTGCGGGGCTTGCATCGGGCGTGCAAATCGATTTTTGCGCTTTGATTGCTAACAAAGCAATGTTAATTTATCCATTTTCTAGTTGTTGTTACCGACTTCATTTTCCAAAAAGCGCCATATTCCCGGATCGGACATTGCCGCAACGTTAATGCGCATGTGCGACGACGGTAATTGATTCGGCGAAAACAAGCTACCGGGAGCGAGCAAAAAGCCTTGCTCCATGGCTTTTTCTGCCAATACATTGGTGTCACAACCCGTGTCCACCCAGAGAAACATGCCAGCCGGCGTCATCATATCGACGGCAATGCCAACGCGCTCTAATTGCCGGACGGTTTTGTCGCGCCCAATTGCTAACTTGCTGCGTAGTCTGTCCGTATGTTTGCGGTAATGACCTTCTGACAGAATTTTATAGACCACCCTTTCGCCGATTTCAGAAGTAGTTAGCGTCAATAACATTTTCCTGTCAGTTAAATGCTGTGCCATGTCGCGCGACGTGGCGATGAAGCCAACCCTGAGATTGGCGGACAAGGTTTTTGAAAAACCGCCCAAGTAGATCACCCGATTCAGTTGATCTAAAGTCGAGAGTCGAGTGGCGGGTTGCACTGCGGAGCCAGGATGCATATCGCAATAAATATCATCTTCGACGATGGTGAAATCGTGCTCTTCTGCCAGTTTGAGTATCTGAAAGGCTTTAGCGGCAGACATCGAGGTTGAGGTCGGATTATGTAACACCGAGACCAATACATATAATTTCGGTTTATGCAGGGCGGCCAACTCAGCCAATTTAGTGATATCAGGTCCATCTGCCAGACGCGGAATGCCAATGACCTTCGCCCCCATGGCGGCAAACGAGCCAAACATCAAGAACCAGGAAGGATCGTCGACAAAAATCACTTCGCCAGGTTGGACAAAATGACTGGCAACTATATTCAATGCGTGCGTGATGCCGGTGGTCGTGACGATTTGATCGGGCGTGACAGCAATTTCTAATTCAGCTAGTTTTAACTGTAATTGCTGGCGTAATGGCAAGAATCCTTGTGCTTCGCCATAACCTATCAGCAAACTCGAATTTTGGCGACTAATGCCACGCAATGCATTCGAGATCAGGTCTCCATCCATCCATTCGGTAGGTAAAGTGCCAGTGCCAGGGCTTTTTTGGGCAGGCATCTGACGAAACATATTACGCACCAGCCACACAACATCCATCAATGGCGGCCATTTTTCGTTTGGCGCCTGCTCGTGATGCGTGATCAGGGCGGCCGGCTCTTTGACATAGAACCCCGAGCCTCGACGTGACTCCAAAAAACCTTTAGCGACCAATCGATCATAAGCGTCGACCACTGTAAATCGCGAGACTTGATGCTGTTCTGCGTACTGCCGAATTGAAGGCATACGCGCGCCGGTACGTAGCAATCGGTCCGCTATTTTTGATTCGACCGAACGCACGATTTGTTCGACCAATGAGGTATCCGCTGCTCGCGAAAGCAGTTGTGGCGTATCTGCAAGAATTTGCCTGATTTTTGCTTTGCGTGGAGCATCTGTATTGGTCATATCACCAGCTCAATGTGAGGAATTATTCTTTAAAGTGTACCGGTACTGTATCGGTTTTGTCGTTTAGCATACTCTTATCTGATTTTTATTGGCAACTATTATTTAGTGAGCTTGGAGCATGCGATGACACTTTTTAGCAAAAATAAACACACTCTTGCAATCGGTCAGGTATTAGCCGGCACCGCCGATAGGCCCACAACGTTACGTGTGATCAATGGCCGGGCATGGATTACCAG
Organism: Glaciimonas soli; assembly: GCF_009497155.1. Taxonomy (GTDB): domain Bacteria; phylum Pseudomonadota; class Gammaproteobacteria; order Burkholderiales; family Burkholderiaceae_D; genus Glaciimonas; species Glaciimonas soli. The sequence goes on along the minus strand of NZ_WINI01000001.1, from coordinate 497,376 downwards.
CGCCGGGCGCGGTGGCGATCACTGGTTGCATTCAGGACAGCGCTTGTCATTAGAAGCCAGACGACTGATTGTGGTGGAGGCCGATCGCGGCGCTTGTGAATTCGAAATTACGAGTGCAAGCAAAGACGCCGATCGGACTGGCAGATTACGTGCGCTCAAGGAAGACTTGATGACACCATTTCTGCCGACAGAGGATTTCTTGCGATGATGGAGTCTTTGTTTCCATTGGCTCTATTCGCCTTCGTTGCGACGATTACGCCTGGGCCGAACAACATCATGTTGACCTCATCGGGCATCATGTTTGGATTCACTCGGACAATTCCGCATATTTTCGGTATCACTGTCGGTTTTGCAGCGTTGGCTTTATTGTGTGCGCTCGGGGTGGGCAGTTTATTGCTGGCAGTGCCTTCTATGCACTTGCTATTGAAAACCATCAGTTCAGCATATTTGCTCTATCTGGCCTGGAAGCTACGCAATATGTCATTTAATCCCGCTGACGGCCAAAATGCAAAACCGATGTCATTTATCGGCGCAGCCGCGTTTCAGTTTGCTAATCCGAAGGCGTGGGTAATGTGCATTACGAGCGCTTCGGCATTTTTACCGGCTATACAGCCGTTGTGGCAAGCACTGGCCGTATATTGCCTGACCTTTGCGGTGGTCGGTCTGCCTTGCATCGCCTTGTGGGCTGGCACTGGCTCAGTGTTGCGCCGCTATCTGGCGCAAGCAGGGTGGCGCCGTTTGTTTTGCGTAGTTATGGTGTTGCTGACCATTTATACGGCTGTTTCGGTTTGGTTATAGCCGGACTTATGCAGAACCGTTTAGGTGACGTTGTCAGGTACTGCTTTCGCCGTGATGTCTTGCCGGAACTATTTTCCATAAGTTCTAATGTATTAAATACAAATTAAGATTTTCGGCAGAACGTCTATAGATTTGAGATAATCGCATATTGGCCGTCGCTATCCCGATCGTCAGTGTGTTTTCCATCTACCAACAATGGAGTTGTCTGTAATGTCTATTTACGAAAAGCTGAAAGAATTAAATATCACTTTGCCAGCGGTTGCTACACCTGCTGCGGCATACGTGATGTATGCCCAGAGTGGTAAGAATGTGTTTTTGTCCGGCCATTTAGCCAAGAAAGACGGCAAAGTGTGGGTTGGTCAGTTTGGTAAGAATATTAGTGTAGAAGAAGGACAGCAGGCGGCACGCAACACCGCGATTGATTTAATCGGGACCTTGCAAGCGGCATGCGGCGGTGACTTGACCCGCGTTAAACGTATCGTTAAATTGATGAGTCTTGTCAATTCAACCGGTGATTTTACAGAGCAACATTTGGTCACCAACGGTGCCTCTGAATTGTTTGGTGAAATATTTGGCGATGCCGGAAAACACGCGCGTTCAGCTTTCGGCGTGGCACAAATTCCTTTCGGTGCTTGCGTGGAAATCGAATTGATCGCCGAGATTGATTGATTGTTTTTTTTAAATTTTTAGAGCCACATTTTAAACGCAGTTTTAATCGTAGTTTTAAACGCAGTTTTAAATAAGAAGCAGTCAAGCTCGGCCATAAGCTATTAATAGTGAGACTAAGAGAACCCTATGAAACTTGAAAACCCAACAGCAATACAGTGGAATTTTTCACAACGTGCGCAAAAGCTGCAGAGTTCTGCTATCCGCGAAATTCTGAAGGTGACGATGCGCCCGGATATTATTTCTTTTGCCGGTGGTTTACCTTCACCAGCTACTTTCCCAATCGCAGAAATGCAAGCCGCATTTGACAAAGTGCTGTCGCAGCAAGGCAAGATCGCTCTGCAATATGGCCCTACAGATGGCTACGGGCCATTGCGTGAATGGGTGGCAAATCGCTTGTCTACTGCTGACGCCAAAATTGATGCGAATCAAGTCATCATGGTTTCTGGCTCCCAGCAAGGCCTGGACTTGTTGGCAAAAGTTTTGATTGATGAAGGCAGTAAAGTGATGGTCGAAACCCCAAGTTACTTAGGGGCTTTGCAAGCTTTCTCGATGTATGAACCGGAATATGTTTCAATTCCTGGTGACGAAGGTGGCCTGATTCCTGAGCAGGTTGCCGAGCTAGGGCAGGGCGCACGTTTGTTATACGCTTTACCAAATTTTCAAAATCCGACCGGCCGCACTTTGTCGCTAGAGCGTCGAGAGGCATTGGTAGAGATTTGTGCGCGCATGGGAATCCCGCTGATTGAAGATGATCCGTATGGTGCGTTGAGCTATCGTGCAGAGCCATTGCCGAAGATGTTGAACATGAATCCAAATGGCGTGATCTACATGGGTTCGTTTTCAAAAGTACTGACGCCAGGTATTCGTTTAGGCTACGTCGTTGCACCGCGCCCATTGATCGAAAAAATGGAGCAGGCGAAACAAGCGACCGATTTACACACTGCGCAATTGACGCAAATGGTCGTGTACGAAACGGTGAAAGATGGCTTCCTCGATAAGCATATACCAACGATCCGCAAGCTCTATTCGGATCAATGCGATGCGATGTTGGCTGCGTTGCAAGCCTACTTCCCTAGTCAGGCAACCTGGACTAAGCCGGAAGGCGGCATGTTCATCTGGGTAACGTTGCCTAAGCATATCGACAGCGCAAAATTATTAGCGCAAGCGATCGAACATCATGTTGCGTTCGTTCCTGGTGGACCGTTCTATGCGAATACACCAGAAACCAACACGCTACGTTTGAGTTTCGTCACCGTGCCACCAGCGAAGATACGCGAAGGCGTTGAAATCCTGGGTAAATTGATTGCGACAATGTTGTAATCTACCAGTTGATCTACGCCCCGAATTTTGGGCGTAGATCAGCAATAATAAGCAATGACGCCTGAACATTTACAACTGCTAGTCAATCGTGAAATGCCTTTTGGTAAATACAAAGGCCGTTTGATTGCTGACTTGCCCGGACATTATCTCGGCTGGTTTGCGCGTGAGGGTTTTCCATCTGGTGAACTTGGCAAGTTGATCGCGCTGATGTACGAACTGGATCATAATGCGCTGCGACATTTGCTTGATCCTCTGCGTCCGCCGAAGTAAATACTAAAAAAGCCTGCAGCCAGTCCCTTTTTTCTCCGCTAATAAATAAAGCGGTGCCAACAATCCACCGCGCATGCCGTTCGCAACGAAGCAATCAGGACGTCCTGATTTAGCGATGTCGCGCGCCAGCCGGGTTTCTGCTTCCGGTGCATACAGTGGTTTGGTACGCAACTGGCCAACGGCAGTTTGATCTCTTTCTTTATCTATCCCATTTACTATTGCACCCACGCTGCTGCGCAATTGATCGACATCAAGTGACTTATTAGAGTTTGGTGACCCAGCAATATGTTCAGCGGCTGGTGTGTCAGCAGGAGTGCTTGGGGCTATGTTGACCCGAGTATTGCTAGTTGCTGCGTTGGCTTCTGATCGTTTAGATGCCGCTATTGCAGGATTTTTTCTCCTGTTTTTTGGTGCGATATTCGCAGCAGGAGCTGATTTTGGTACGACTAACGCGGCTTGTGGCGGCGTTAGCCGTATGTGAACTTCAAGCGGTGCGAATTGTTCTGTTTCGGGAGATTCAATCTGAGAATCAGGACGATAATCACGGAATAAAAAAATCAGTAAACCATGCAGCATCAGCGACAAAAATACCGCAACAGCGATATAGCTTACGCGGTTGGGAGCAGGGAAGTAGATGCTGTTTGCCGCACTACCTGAAGCTGCTCCCATTCCACACCTCTTTAGGTTATTTTTGCGCGCTCAATGTCAGTGGTTTAACTTTTGATTCTAACGCTTTACCTTTGCGCGCACGTTTTGCGATATGCGGTGCCAGGCCGCTGGCAGAAAGGGCAACTTCTTGCGCCTTGCCGCCGCGACCTATGCCAGAAACCAATACGCCGCGTTGACTGATAGGCTCGGCAGCGATTAATTTTTCACCCGGTTCCAAATCCATCAAAATCACGCCACGACCACCATTGGTCAGTGACTTACATTCATCCAGACCGAACACTAGCAAGCGTCCCTTTTCGGATAAGCATGCAACTGCACTCGCATTGCTGCCGACCGGGCGTGGCAGTAATGGCTGATCGCCGTTATCAAGGGTGATGTACGCTTTACCGGCTTTGACGCGGCTCAGCATATCACCTACTTTGGCTGTAAATCCGTAACCGGCAGATGACGCCAGTAACAAGGTGATATCAGCAGTGCCAGCGAAGTAGTGCAAGATGTTGCTGCCGTTGGCCAGATCGATCAATGTGGTGATTGGCACGCCATCACCACGTGCATTGGGCAAGGCCGCCACTGAGACCGAGTAAATTCGGCCATTTGATCCAAACACCAGCAGGTTATCTACGGTGCGACATTCAAACGCACCATACAAAGCATCGCCGGCCTTAAACGTGAACTGGCCGGCATCATGCGCATGGCCAGTCCGGGCGCGTACCCAACCTTTTTGTGAAACGATGACGGTAACAGGTTCATCGATCAGCTTGGTTTCAGCCACGGCTTTTTCTGCTGCCTGAATCAAGGTACGACGCGCATCGCCGTATTGCTTTTGATCGGTTTCAATTTCTTTGATCAGCAAACGCTTCATGGATGCCGGATTTTCCAGCAAATCTTCGAGCGCTTTCTTTTCATCTCGTAAGCTCGCCAATTCTTGTTGAATTTTAATGGCTTCCAGTCTAGCCAATTGGCGCAACCGAATTTCCAAAATATCTTCAGCCTGACGATCTGACAGTTTGAATGCGGTCATCAGCGCCGGTTTCGGCTCATCTGATTCGCGGATGATTTTGATGACCTTATCAATATTGAGCAGAACCGCTTCACGACCTTCCAAAATGTGGATACGATCTTCCACTTTTTGTAATTTGAATTGGCTGCGACGAGTGATGGTGGTGAAGCGGAAATCTATCCACTCACGCAAGATCATGCCCAACCCTTTTTGACGCGGTCGACCATCGCCGCCTATCATTACCAGATTGATGGACGAGCTGCTTTCCAGAGAGGTATGTGCCAACAGCATGTTGGTAAATTCGGTCTGGTCGATATTCTTGGATTTAGGTTCAAATACTAAGCGTACCGGCGCATTGCGACCAGATTCATCACGCACCGCATCGAGCGACGACAAAATCGTAGCCTTGAGCGTTTGCTGCTCTGCAGACAAGGCTTTTTTGCCGAGCTTGATTTTTGGATTGGTCAGTTCTTCGATTTCTTCCAGTACTTTTTGTGACGACGTACCGGGAGGCAGTTCATTGACCACCACTTGCCATTGGCCGCGTGCCAATTCTTCTATTTTCCAGCAGGCACGCACCTTCAAACTGCCGCGGCCAGTTTCATAGATATCGGCAATTGCGTTAGCAGCCGTGATGATCTGGCCGCCGCCGGGGAAGTCTGGGCCAGGAATGAATTCCATCAATTCAGCATGGCTAAGATTGGGGTTGCGAATTAATGCGACCGCCGCTTTAGCAACTTCAGTCAAGTTATGAGACGGAATTTCTGTCGCCAGGCCTACTGCAATACCGGAAGCACCGTTTAATAAAACGAAAGGCAAGCGTCCCGGGAGCAGAGTTGGTTCTTCAGTGGAACCATCGTAATTCGGTTTGAAGTCGACCGTACCCATGTCGATTTCATCGAGCAGCAACTTTGCGATCGGCGTCAGACGCGCTTCGGTATACCGCATCGCCGCAGCACCGTCACCATCGCGCGAACCGAAGTTACCTTGCCCATCAATCAGGGGATAACGCAATGAAAAATCCTGGGCCATACGCACCATGGCGTCATACACCGATTGATCACCATGCGGATGTAATTTACCCAGTACATCACCGACCACCGTGGCAGATTTGCGCGGCTTGGCTGCCGCATTCAAACCTAATTCATTCATCGAATATAAAATGCGTCGCTGCACCGGTTTCTGGCCGTCAGAGACATCAGGCAGAGCGCGACCTTTGACTACCGAAATGGCGTAATCAAGATAGGCGCGTTCTGCAAATGTAGAGAGGGTGAGTGTCTCACCTGATGGTTCATCGGGTGGCGGGGTATCAAATAAATCGTTTTGTTCTGTCATGAAATTTTAATTGCGAAGCGGTTATTTATATAAATGACTCAAATTTTTCTCGTCGCTCCGGCAGGCAGGCGAAGAGGGTTATTCGTTAATCCAGCAAAGGTTTTGTTCCATCAGGCATATTACGACGACCAGGCAATGTCACGTGAATGCGGTTGGCGTTACCACTCGTCATGCTATCGCTGACAGGTATGATTCCGGCGGGGCGATAAATTTGATAAAACTGACTCACGATCTGCACATAATTGCGTGTTTCAGGATAAGGCGGAATCTGATTGTTGTATTTTTTTATTGAACCTTCACCAGCGTTATAAGAAGCAATCACTAATTCCTGCTTGAGCGGGAACATCAATATCAGGTCGCGCAGATAACGCGCGCCGAGACGGATGTTGGTGCGTGGATCGCTCAGTTTTTCCTGTATGGTTTTTTTCTGATCGCCGACCATGCCATAGCGTTCGGCAGTGTCCGGCATGATTTGCATGAGTCCAATCGCGCCTTTTGCTGAAACCGCGGTTGGATTAAATCCAGACTCAGTGGCCATGACTGCTTTAAGCAGTGCGGGATCTAGTTTGAATTCCTTTGCCGCCTGATTGACGAATATTTCGTACTTTTTTAAGCCAGGATGTTGTGACAAATAGTGATACAGCGGCGTCTTGCTGAAGTTGGGATCAAACTTGATGTTGCTGCTGCCAGTCGATAGTTTTGAAGAGTCGAAGTAAGCGCTGCCGTGCATGAAAAGCTGATATCGCTGATCCAGTTTTTCGGTCGCAAAATGGCTCATGCCTTGATTGTCGATATAGCCATAAATATCCGCACGCGCGTCCATCGTCACAACCGCCGCACCCATACCAAATAGTAGGGGGAGGAGGTAAGTGAAATGACGCAAACGTGTGGAAATACTCATAGTTTCCTGTCGATTAAATGTCAGCCTCTGCTTCGTTACCGTGTTCTTCTATCCACGCGCGACGTGCTGCAGCCTCGCCTTTGCCCATCAACATATTGAAACGGTGTTCGGATGCTGTTAAATCGAAGTCGCCAAGCGTGATGGGTAACAAGCGACGGGTATCCGGATTCATCGTGGTTTCCCACAATTGCTCAGCATTCATTTCACCCAAACCTTTGAAGCGAGATATTGCCCAAGCTCCTTCTTTCACACCTTCTTTACGCAATTTATCTTCAATAGCTTCTAGCTCACCATCGTCCAATGCATAAATTTTTTGCGCAGTTTTTTTGCCACGCGCTGGGGCGTCTACCCGATACAGCGGTGGGCGTGCGACGCAGATATTGCCGCGGTCTATCAGTTGTGGGAAATGACGGAAAAACAAGGTTAGCAATAAGACTTGAATGTGCGAACCATCGACATCGGCATCCGACAGTATACAGATTTTGCCGTAACGCAAAGTGCTGAAGTCAACTGTGTCATTTTTGCTATGAGGATCAACGCCAATGGCAACTGCAATATCGTGGATTTCATTATTGGCGAACAGACGGTCGCGTTCCGTTTCCCATGAGTTCAACACTTTGCCGCGCAGAGGCAAAATCGCCTGGAATTCTTTATCGCGCCCCATTTTTGCTGAACCACCGGCCGAGTCACCTTCGACTAAGAATATTTCATTTCGGCTGATGTCGCTCGATTCGCAATCGGTTAATTTCCCCGGTAAAACGGCGACGCCCGAAGATTTTTTCTTTTCAACTTTTTGTGCCGAACGCAAACGATTTTGAGCTTGTTTGATGACCAGTTCGGCGAGTTTTTTACCGTATTCAACGTGATGATTTAGCCATAATTCCAATGCCGGTTTGGTGTAAGTCGACACTAAACGCACGGCGTCACGCGAGTTCAAGCGCTCTTTAATCTGTCCTTGGAACTGAGGGTCCAACACTTTCGCAGACAAGACAAATGACACCCGAGCGAAAACATCCTCAGGAAGCAGCTTGACGCCTTTTGGCAGTAAAGAATGCATTTCAACGAAGCTTTTTACTGCGCCAAACAAGCCTTCGCGCAAGCCGGATTCGTGTGTGCCGCCAGCTGATGTCGGAATCAGATTGACATACGACTCACGCACAATGGCGCCATCTTCCGTCCACGCGACTACCCAGGCGGCACCTTCGCCTTCAGCAAAACCTTCGGACTCCGCAGTGGCGTATTGTTCGCCTTCAAATAAGGGGATTAGCGGCTCCGCATTTGAAGATTGCGCCAATGTTTCCATTAAATAGCCGCGCAACCCCTGGTCGTATTGCCACGTTTGGCTGTCGCCTGTTTTAGCGTTGAGCAGCGTAACTTTGACGCCTGGCAGCAGTACCGCTTTGGAGCGTAATAGTCGTTGTAATTCCGGCTGCGAAATGACCGCTGAATCAAAATACTTGGGATTTGGCCAAGCGGTCACACGGGTGCCGGATTTTTTGTCATCGCGAGTTTGTGGGCGTGTTGTGAGCTTTTCAATCACATCGCCATCAGCAAAAACCAATTGATGCACGCCCGCTTCTCGCCAGACGGTAATTTCCAAGCGACTCGACAGTGCGTTGGTAACGGAAACGCCGACACCATGCAAGCCACCAGAGAACGCATAAGCGCCGCCACTGCCTTTATCGAATTTACCGCCAGCGTGCAAACGGGTGAAGACGATTTCGACCGTAGGAACGTTTTCTTCCGGATGTAAGCCCACCGGAATCCCGCGGCCATCATCTTCGACGCTGACGCTGCCATCGGCATTGAGTGTGACCAGGATATTTTTGCAATAGCCACCCAAGGCTTCGTCCGAAGCATTGTCGATCACTTCCTGGATGATATGCAGCGGGTTCTCGGTGCGCGTGTACATACCGGGACGTTGCTTGACCGGCTCCAGGCCTTTGAGGACTCGGATGGATGATTCGCTATAGTCAGATGGTTGGTTTTTTTTAGTTGCCATGCAAATGGGAATAAATTTGTTATTTGATATGAAAACGAAAAGTGCTCAGAGTATTCTCTGTGCGCATTCTAATGAAAAAACGGGAAGAGGGTAATTAATGCTGTTGATTTTTAATCAGTAAACGGATGTTAGCCAGAGTCGGGGCAGTGTCGGCATGATGCGCTCACCGACTTATGGCGTGGATATTGGAAAGAGGATTGTGTTTAGATAACGAACTTTGAAGTTAACTTCTTTCTCTATGCATTTCGCCGTATAGCGAGCTTACCGTGCCAGCGCTGCCCCGATTCTGGTTAATATCAGTTATTTACTCAACAACTGCATTCCACGTTCCAAGCCATCTATAGTCAGGCCAAACATACGATTATTCATCAATTTACGGATAATATCGACTGATTGCCGGTATTGCCAGATACCTTCCGGCTCCGGATTGAGCCAGATGAACTTAGGGAAGGCGCTGGTAAAGCGCTGCAGCCATTCGGCACCTGCTTCTGGATTGCTGTATTCCACTGATCCGCCTGGTTGTAAAATCTCATACGGGCTCATGGTGGCGTCGCCAACGAAAATCAGTTTGGTATCCGGTTTGTATTTGCGCAGAATATCCCATGTGTCGAAACGTTCTGCATGACGGCGGTGATTATTTTTCCAAACGTAATCGTAGACGCAATTATGGAAATAAAAAAAATCCATATGTTTGAATTCGGTTTTGGCGGCAGAAAATAATTCTTCAGTACGACTAATGTGATCATCCATGCTGCCACCGACGTCTAGCAACATCAGTACTTTGATATTGTTTTTACGTTCGGCCTGCATCTTGATATCCAGATAGCCAGCGTTATTGGCGGTGGCGCGGATAGTGTCATCTAACGCCAATTCTTCTTGTACGCCTTCACGCGCAAATTTACGTAAGCGACGCAATGCCACTTTAATATTGCGCGTGTTCAGTTCGCGCTCATCGTCGTAGTCACGGTAAGTGCGTGCTTCCCATACTTTCACGGCCGTGCGGTTGCCGCCTTTGCCGCCAATGCGTATTCCCTCAGGATTGGTGCCGCCGTGACCAAACGGGGATGTGCCACCAGTGCCTATCCATTTGTTACCGCCTTCGTGCCGTTCCTTTTGTTCTTCCAGCAACTGCTTAAGCCTATCCATCATTTTGTCGTAGCCGAATTTTTCCAGCTGCGCCAATTGTTCCGGTGACAGATCGCGTTTAATCCGTTGGACTAACCAATCTAACGGAATCTCGGGATTTTTTTCAAAGAGCGTTTGTATTCCTTTGAAATACAAGCCGAAAGCGCGATCAAATTTATCGTAATGCGCTTCATCTTTGACTAAGGTAGTGCGCGCCAGAAAATAAAAATTATCAATCGATGGCGCGATGACTTGCTTTTGCAATGCTTCTAGCAGAAGCAAAAATTCTTTAATCGACACTGGAATTTTTGCATCTTTCAGCACATAGAAAAAATCAATCAGCATAGAGAATACCTTGTAAAACTTATTGTGCTGTCAGCGATTTTTACCTGCCATAAACACCAGACGTTCAAATAAGTGCACATCTTGTTCGTTTTTAAGCAGTGCGCCATGTAACGGCGGCACAATGGCTTTGGCATCAACACTATGCAAAGCTGAGGCCGGTATATCTTCGGCTAACAATAATTTTAACCAATCCAGCAATTCGGATGTGGACGGTTTTTTCTTCAAACCAGCGACTTCGCGCACTTGATAAAACGTTTCTAGTGCTTGCGCCAGTAAATCTTTTTTCAAGTGAGGAAAATGCACGTCAACAATGTCGTGCATGGTTTTTTTGTCGGGGAACTTGATGTAATGAAAGAAGCAGCGGCGCAAGAAAGCATCCGGCAATTCTTTTTCATTGTTCGACGTAATGATGACCAATGGCCGGTGCTTGGCTTTGACCATCTGCCGAGTCTCATACACATAAAATTCCATGCGATCGAGTTCTCGTAACAAATCATTGGGGAACTCTATGTCGGCTTTGTCTATCTCATCAATCAATAAAACTACTTGTTGATCCGCGTTGAAGGCTTGCCACAATACACCTTGCACGATGTAATTGTGGATATCCTTGACGCGTTCATCACCTAATTGTGAATCACGCAAACGCGACACGGCATCGTATTCATATAAACCTTGCTGTGCTTTGGTGGTCGATTTGATATGCCATTGCAATAAAGGCATATCGAGTGCCGCAGCCACTTCTTCGGCCAACATGGTTTTTCCTGTGCCTGGCTCACCCTTGATCAACAATGGTCTTTGCAGAATGAGCGCGGCGTTGACGGCCAGTTTCAGATCGTCTGTTGCAACGTAGTTGCGGGAACCTTCAAAGCGTGTTTCTTGTCGCATAGTGTGATGTCATCTAGAAGAAAAGATACTGCAGTATAAATCTATGAACGTATTTTAAGAGTGCTTTTAGCAGCGAGCCGACAAGGCTACCACTTGCAGCTGTTGCAGATTGTGACTTATAAAGTCGTTGAAAAATCGAAGGGAAGCTCTAATGCTTGAAATAATATCCCCTCTTGTAAAAACAGCATATCCCCTACGCAGGCAATGCAACAATGTTTTTCTGCGTTTCTTTTCCATTGAAAGAAGAATTTTCGTAGTGCCAACCGTATTTAATTGCGATACGTTTGCATCTATTTTTGTTCTTCAGTCTTCAATATTCAATCCACTAATAATAAAAAAATGAAAATATTTCTCCTGCGTTTACGAGTCATGTGGCAACGCTTTCGCAATGGCGATCGTTATCAGCGCAAACAGCACATCCATTATGCAGCACAAGTTGAATCATTGATGCGGCGCGCCAATCCTTTCGCGACCTGGCAAGAGCGTGCCAATTGGGTGGTGGATATTGCAGAGTGGGTTCGACACGAAGCTACGGTATCCCTATTGGAAGATGATGCATGGCGGCGCGTTAAGCAACAGCGTGTTCTGTTTGTGTTGGATTGGCTTGATACGCATAAGGATGTGCGTCGCATCGTACAAACTACGTTGCAAAAAACTTTGCGTGAGGCCGCCGGACCAGAGTTGTTTTGTGCTACTGGTTTGCCGGCCGAGCCCGCTTTCTTTAGCGAATTATCTGAGCACATTTTTAAGCATGTGCTACCGAAGCCACCTTCTGAACCCGATCTGTCCGTGTTGTTTACCGCGATGTTTCCTCATCCGGATGACGTAGATTGGCTGCTCGAACTAGATGCCAATACGCTGAGCCGGATATGGAAATTGACATCAGACGTCAATATCTCACACGTGTACTTACAGCAAATTGATGAAGCCTTGCTGTATCTGATGACTGTTGTGTTGGCCGATGGATTGAGTAAAGCCTTTCGCGACCGGCTTGATCCCAAAATGCCGTTGCAATCGACGCCGTTTTCAGTATTGCGACGCGAGCTGGAAAAATATTTGCAACACAGGGGAAATGCGCCGTCCACACAAGCAGCGCTTCGCAGCGTAAGGATGCTGATCGCGGTATGTCAGGCACAAACTGATCGAATTTATGCGCATCTTGATGAATATGGCGTCTCGGTGAGTCTGGTGTATAGGGTAGAGCGGATGCGTGCGCACTTAAATCGCATCACGCATTTGATTGATTTACGTGCGGCAGCGACGGCACAATCTGCTGCGTTTGTTGCGGATGACGTATTGGTACTATCGCTTCCCGAGTTTGATGACATTACTATTGCGACCAAACAGAGTAACCCTATGGCTGGGCAAATCCAGATGTTATTGGTCGATTTTATTGTGGCACACCATCACCGTGCTTCAATCCGCGGATTGATTGGCCGCAGTTTTTCTTTATTGGCACGCAAGATGGTTGAGCGTAATGCTGATCATGGAGAGCACTATATCGCTCGTGATAATGCAGAGTACCGCTCGATGCTAAAAGCCGCCAGTCGTGGCGGCGTGCTCACCGCTTTCACTGTTCTTGGGAAAACCTTGCTGTCGTCGGTAGGATTCGCACGATTTTTTGAAGGTATATTTGCTTCGCTCAATTATGCCGTGAGCTTTTTGGCGATCTCGGCCATTGGTGGCGCGCTGGCGACCAAACAACCAGCCGTCACGGCGCCAGCTTTGGCAGCCAAGATGGAGCAATTGGATACGATAGAAGGTTTGCGTGGATTATTAGTGGAAATCGCGCAAATATTGCGTTCGCAAGCAGCGGCCGTATTGGGGAATTTGATGGCGGTGGTGCCCACTATGCTGGCGATCTCTCTGGTTATGACATTCATTTTTCACGCGCCTGTGATGGATGCGCAGCATGCGAACGATACTATCCAAGGTCTTTCGATTATTGGGTTAACGCCATTTTTCGCGGCGCTGACAGGCGTTTTATTGTGGTTATCCAGTTTGGCTTCAGGATTTGCGGATAACTGGTTTGCGCTTCGGCGTTTGCGTGAAGCATTGAGTCATCAGCGTCGTTTGGTCTATATTTTGGGCGCGGTGAGGGCTGAACGTTGGGCGACCTGGCTGGATCGCAATGTGGCGCTAATCGTCGGCAATATCTCTCTTGGATTTTTGCTGGGCATGTCGCCGGTAATCGCGCAGTTCTTCGGCTTGCATCTGGATGTCCGTCATGTCACTTTGGCTACTGGATCACTGACCGCCGCGGCGAGCAGTTTGGGATGGCAAAGCTTGTTGACTCCGCAGTTTTGGCTGGCGGTCTGCGGAATTGCGAGTATTGGATTACTCAATGTTGGTGTCTCATTTGCGTGCGCCCTGACTTTAGCGCTGCGCGCCCGGGCGGTTCCGCCACGGATTCGTCGTGTGGTATTTCGTGCGGTGTTGCGACGCTTTACTACCTCGCCACGTTTTTTCATTTTCCCGGACGCGCCGTCTACGGCATCGGCCGCTACTGTAGTAGACGCAGCGCCGATTGAGTCAACACAAGATGAGATTGTGATTGAAAAAAAACACCATTAATTGATGCCGGTCTGCTTGGAATATAGCTTTTAGTAATAATCCATATTGTGAAAATAGTAAGCTCTGATCTCTTTACTGTATTATGATTTCGCACGCTTTGTGCCTTGTGAATGTGAGAGCGAACAGCATTGTGTCTCGGCGGCGACAGACAGATGATGCTGGATTTTTCCGTTGTGTTAACAGCATGGCTGCCACACATTACAAGGTTAATATGCCTTAAAACGAGATTGCATTAAGGCAATTGTTAGACGTGGACTAGCTATTGATCTTGGGTTAGAATTAGTCGGTTTTAGTGTCAGGTACGCAATAAAATTACTACAATACCCTCACTAAATCGCATTAAACCAATGGCAATAAGAAATATAAAAGTACCGGTTCATTTTTTTAAATCTACCCGCTATTTACCCTCAGCTATTATGAAAAAACTAATTGCACTTCTCGCACTTGCGAGTGTTGCTCACATCGCCGCAGCAGCGGACGTTGTAGGCAATGCTAAGGCAGCTGAAAATAAGGTTTCAATGTGCATAGGATGCCATGGCATTCCCGGCTATAAAGCTAGCTTCCCCGAGGTTTTTCCAGTGCCAATGTTAGGCGCGCAATCTGCAAAATACATTGAAGCAGCGCTGAAAGAATACAAAGAGGGAACGCGTAAAAACCCCACCATGCGCGGAATTGCCGCAAGTCTGTCGGAACAAGATATGGCTGATGTAGCAGCTTATTATTCTCAGCAAAAGAAGTGAAAATAAGAGGAAACCACAGATGAAAAAAATTCTTGTTAGCCTGATATTTTTGCTCTCAGCAAGTGCCGCGATGAATAGTATGGCGAGCGGTAATATCGCTGCTGGTGAAGCGGCGGTTAAAAAATATTCTTGCTTTGCCTGCCATGGCGCAGATTTCAATACCCCGATAGATCCGACTTACCCTAAATTAGCTGGGCAGCATGCTGATTATCTGGCGCACGCATTACATGCCTATAAGCGCGGTGCGGATGGTCCAAATGGACGTGGCAATGCCATTATGGTCGGGCAGGTGGCACCGCTCAATGATAAAGATATTGATAACATCGCGGCCTATTTGCATAGTTTGCCGGGCAGTTTAGTATTGCGTAAATAGTCGGCAAGTAGCTGATTGAAAAAAACCACCTGAATTCAGGTGGTTTTTTTATTGGACTTAGCTTTTGAGCAAAACATAATGGCAGGAACAGTGCATCTGTCCTTCTTTTGCTTACTTTTCCTGGCGAAGCAAGAAAAGTGAGTCGCTGTCGGGCCATTTCCCGACATCGCCATCACCGCGCAGTGACGACCCAATCAAGAAAACCGTTATTAGGGCAAGCTATACAATCACATCCCATCCATCTTATGCATCCGTTGCCGATATTCTCCCGGCGACGCCCCCGTCCATTTTTTAAACGCCCGGTGAAATGCACTAGGTTCCGCAAAACCCAATTCCACGGATATATCAATAACACTTTTTGAAGAATGACAAAGTGAATCGATTGCCATATCGCGGCGCAACTGATCTTTAATGGCTTGAAATGATTGCCCTTCCTCCTCCAGGCGCCGGCGCAGAGTCGATCGCGTCATGTTCAAGCCCGCAGAAAATGCATCAAAATCCGGCCATTCCGTGCCCGCTGTCGCTTGCAGTCTGCGCCGGATTTTGGCCGAAAAACTCGAACTGTTCTTATACTTAAGAACAATATTTGCAGGTGCGCCACGGAGAAATTCCTTGGCTGTCAGTTCGTTTTGAATGACCGGAAGTGTCAGGTAGGTTTGATCAAAGGTGAGGGAGGTGGCTATTTCGTTAAATCGTAGCTGAGTTGAATACATTAAACGGTACTCGGCACTATAAACCGGCTCTGGATAAGCGAAGGCTGCAGCCACAATCGGTATGCGCCGTCCGATCAGCCAGCAGGCCAGACCATGCTGCATCATCAATAAAGTCTCGTGCCCGAACACCCTCTGTGGCTGATTGAGAGCACGTTCTTGAATCACAATACGACTATACCGTCCTTCGCTAACCAGGCTGCAGCGATAATCGTCCAGCAACAAATTGAAAAATCGCAGCATGCATAACAACGCGCTTTTTAGTGTTGTGCAATGAATCAGTGTGTGGCACATCATCGCAAAACTTCCAACCTTCATGCGGCGTGAGTCCTGCCCAAATATCTCATCATCCAAAGTACGCGCAACCGCCAACCAAAGCGCACCGTAATGCGTCGCTGAAACACGTGCTTGCGGGGCCTCCAACAAAGCGGGAGCAATACCCACTTCACTTAGCAGTGCAGCTGTGTCTAAGCCGCGTTCATGTATTGAGCGCAGTGCAGACTGAACAAAGTGGATGGATACACTGCCTTTTTCCATATGAAGCATCAATATTTGGCAAAATAGGATGTAGTATAACTGGCCTGACTACCAGATTCCTTTGGTATATTTAACCAAAACCTTTGCATCCATGATGAAGTCAAATCCATTATCCCGTTCCAGATGCTTTTCGCCATCCGCGTGAGAATCTGCCAAAGAACTACTTAGTGCGCGTACGGCCGGAACTGAGATAGTCGGCGATTGAATCCTGAGTAACTTCACCCAGATAACTGTTGTCCTGGTCGATCACGGGCATCCAACTGGTGCTGTGCTTGTACATCTTGGACAGCACCACGCGCAGATTCTCGTCCGGTGCAGCACTGACGGCAAACGGCTTCATTTTGTCTATGCAAGCGCCCAGCGCACCACGCGCATCGCGCCTTGTCACATAACCTAACGCATGATTGTCGGCGTTGGTGACTGTCGCGTAACGGTGGTCGTGCTCATCCATCACGCCATATGCAGTCGCCATACTGGCGTCTTCCCGCACTGTTGCAGAGTTGGCAGCAGCATCGCCGGCGCGCACCAGCAACAGACGTTTCAAGGTTGCGTCCTGGCCGACAAAAGAGCCGACGAATTCATCCTTTGGACGAGCCAATAAAGTATCCGGATGGTCCACCTGAACCAATTTTCCGGCGCGAAAAATCGCTATCTTGTCGCCCAGTTTAATCGCTTCATCGATATCGTGACTGACCATGATGACAGTCTTGTTTAGCTGACGTTGCATCTGGAAAAATTCGTTCTGAATCGATTCGCGGTTAATCGGATCGACCGCGCCGAACGGTTCATCCATCAACAGCACCGGAGGATCGGCCGCCAGTGCGCGAATCACGCCGATGCGCTGCTGCTGACCACCCGACATTTCACGCGGGTAGCGCGCCAGAAAACGTTTGGGATCGAGCGCCACCATTGCCATCAATTCGGTAGCGCGCTCGTGGCAACGTTTCTTGTCCCAGCCGAGCAAGCGCGGCACCACAGTAATGTTTTCTTCAATGGTCATGTTGGGAAACAAACCGACTTGCTGGATCACATAGCCGATTTTCCGACGCAGGCTGACTTCATCGAGATCAGAAGTATCTTCACCATTCAACAGCACACGACCGGAAGTCGGCATAATCAAGCGGTTGATCATTTTTAGAGTGGTAGTTTTGCCGCAGCCTGAGGGGCCCAGGAATACGCAGATTTCACCTTCGGCAACCGTCAGGTTAACCTCATCCACTGCTTTAACTTTACTGCCATTTTTTTGAGTAAATACTTTACTGAGTTGATCGAGTTGAATCATGATTTTTGCATTCCTTTCGGTGTGAGCAGTCGTTGCAGGATTTGCAGCAGCATGTCGGCGACAATCGCCAGCAAGCTAATCAGTACCGCGCCGACTACTAGTTTTTGCATATTGCTTTGGCTGATGGCGTGCAGGATCAAGACACCCAAGCCGCCAGCGCCGATAATCGCAGCGACGGCCATCACGCCGATATTCATTACCACGGCGGTTCGGACGCCACCCAGAATGACCGGTACTGACAAGGGCAAATCGACCAGCCGCAGTCGCTGCCAGAAAGTCATACCAATGCCGATGCCGGCTTCCTTGATGCCGTGATCGATGCCATCCAACGCCAGATAGGTGTTGCGCATGATTGGCAGCAAGGAGTACAGGAACACCGCCGTAATCGCAGGCAATGGTCCAAGTCCCTGACCGAAACGGGAGAATAACGGGATCATCAAGCCAAACAAAGCGATCGACGGCAGCGTCAGAATCACGGTAGCCAGGCCCATCATCGGACTGGCCAGCCAGCGATGGCGAATCATCACAATCCCTAGCGGCACGCCGATCAAAATAGCCAAGCCGACTGCCACCCCCACTAGCATCAGATGCTGAATGGTGAGATGCAGAATTTCAGGCCAGGCGCTTAGTAAATAATTAAAGAGTGTCATCGGGCATCCTTATAGCAAGCCTTCGGTGCGCAGGAAGTCTGCAGCAACCTGCGCTATCGGTAACTGATCAATATCGACCTTCTTATTCATCTCGGTCATCTTGGCGGTATCGATCTTGGCCGATAGCGCATTGAGCTGTTCTGCGAGCTGCGGGTTGGCGTCCAAAATTTCTTTGCGTACTATCGGTACCGCACTATAGAAAGGAAAGAAACCTTTGTCATCCTGCAGAAGCTTGAGATTGAAACCCTGAACCCGACCGTCCGACGAATAGGTCAGCCCGACATTTAACTGATCGTTGTGTAGTGCGGTGTACACCAGGCCTGCATCCATCTGCTTGACCTCGCTACGGTCCAGATTGAATCCGTACAGCGCTTGCAGCGGAGCCAGGCCGTCGGGGCGCGAAGCGAACTCAAAATCGACTCCCAACAGATATTTTTTATCAGGATCTTGCTGATGCATTTGATTGATTTTGTTGGCTAGATCTTCGATGGTATTCAAACCATCTTCATCGGCGCGCTTCTGTGGCACCGCCAGCGCGTAGGTATTGTTCAATGCAGACGGATTGAGCCAGACGAGATTTCGGCGCGCATCCAGTTCCTTGACTCGTTGATAGGATTCATCCTGATCTAATTTTTCATCTATTTTGTTGTACACAATCAAGGCAGTACCCGTGTAGTCCCACACGATATCGATCTGCCCGCTTTCCAGTGCCTGCCGCATGATGGTGGTGCCCAGGCCGTTCTTCAGATCGACCGTATATCCCTTGGCGCTCAAATATTGTTGCGTCATGGACGACAGTATCAACTGCTCGGTAAAGTTCTTGCCGCCGACTATCAGATTGGTCGCGCTTGCTTGCATCGTGCCGAACAGGCTGATCGTAAAGACGAGTAACGCTGTAATGCGTGGATTTCTCATGTGTGTTCCTTTATCAGAATAGGTAGCTATCAGTGCAACAGCCCGCGTTTGCTCAGATAGGCATTGCTGCCAAGCGAAACGATTGCATCTAGGATTAATGCCAGCACAGCGGTAGCAGTCGCGCCGAGCAGCAGTTGCCCGTGGTTGTTCAGATAGATACCTGGGAAAATCAGTCCGCCCAGACTTTCGCCGCCAATCAGAATCGACAACGGTGCGGTCCCGACAATGATTGCCAATGCAGTACGCACACCGCCGACGATGATCGGCAGGGCGTTCGGCAGTTCGACCCGAAACAATACCTGCAGCGGTTTCATGCCTATGCCCTTGGCCGCTTCCTTCATGGACGGGGAAACCTGTTTCAAGCCTTCATAAGTATTGCGCACGATAGGTAGCAACGCTGCCAGCCACAAGGCGATGATGGCTGGCCCGTCGCCGATACCGAACAGGGCCAGTGCCAGTGCGAGTACTGCCATGGAGGGGATGGTGTTGCTGATATTGAATATTTGCATCCACTTCTCGGCGTGCCGCGCAAAATAAGGCCGGCTCAGTAAAACACCGGCAGGTATGCCGCACAGCAGCGCCAGCGACATTGACCAGCCGACCAGAACCAGATGACGTCCGGTGTAATAAATCAAGTCGCCTTGGTATTGGTGGATAACTGCGGGGCCGATCGACCAGGCTATGATGGCCACGATCAGCATAGTGATGGCTGCGCCAACCATAGCGTTGCGATAGCAATTCGTCATGCATACTCCCTTGCACATGTGGCGGTGGTAAAACACAGGCCGCGACATTCAGGCGTTTGCCTGCGAGCGCGCAACCGGATTTTTTCCGCTACGTATTGAATGACCGGCGAGCACGGAACCGCATAGGAATAGCAGGTACCTGTCAGCGCGACATACAACGTCAATTTTTGATGATCTCGTCCGGTCTTCCCGAAGGGAAGAGATTGAACAAGCCGACTACCGCATGGGGCGGTAAAGAATGCGAGAAATTTCTCGACTTTGATGAAACTCCGGCGTTGCCGAAGCGTGAGACAACCCGCTGATACGAGTCACGAAACTCAAAAAATGTGCCGTTGAGGCAGCGCCATGTTGTTAAGTGTTTGCCATTATAGCCGATTTCTTTGATAACGTCCAGTAATGAAATTTTCGAAAGCTATTACCCGAATGTCTTAAGCGCACAATAACATACGATTTATGCAATGAATATCAGAAAAGGATGATTTTTGTAATAATAAAATGCGGAGGACAACGACGAAAGTGCACTGAAAAAATGCAGTAGGAGGAATGCAGCCAGTCAAAGGTGTCGCCAGGCCGATCATATGGCAAATTTTGCCAGGAAAATTGAACCATTCAGGCATATTCTATGGTTCTCAGCTTTGCTAATCTTTCCCAGTCGATCAAACAATTTTGAGGATATTGCAAGCATGAATCAAGCAAAACAGCAGGCGGAATCCAAGAGCATTCCTACCGTCAAATTATTAATCAACGGTGAATTCGTTGACTCCACTTCCACGGAATGGCGCGATATTGTCAATCCAGCGACGCAGCAAGTATTGGCGCGGGTGCCGTTCGCTACGAATGACGAAGTCAATCGTATTGTCGCTTCAGCAAAAGCCGCTTTCCACACTTGGCGCAAAACGCCGATAGGTGCTCGCGCCCGTATTTTTCTCAAGTACCAGCAGCTAATCCGCGAGAACATGAAAGAACTGGCTGCATTGCTGACGGCAGAGCAGGGCAAGACCTTGCCGGATGCGGAAGGCGATATTTTCCGCGGTTTGGAGGTGGTCGAGCATGCGGCCAATATCGGCAATCTGCAGATGGGCGAACTGGCAAACAATGTTGCTAGTGGCGTTGATACATACACGCTGCAGCAAGGGCTGGGCGTCTGTGCCGGTATCACACCATTCAATTTTCCGGCCATGATTCCGCTTTGGATGTTTCCGATGGCGATCGCCTGCGGCAATACCTTTGTGTTGAAACCGTCCGAGCAAGATCCTATGGTCACTATGCGCCTGGTCGAATTGGCGCTGGAGGCGGGCATTCCACCTGGCGTACTTAACGTGGTGCATGGCGGTGAAGCGGTGGTTAATGCGCTGTGCGATCACCCGGATATCAAGGCAATTTCGTTTGTCGGTTCAACCAAAGTCGGTACCCATGTGTATCACCGCGCAACGCTTGCCGGCAAACGCGTGCAATGCATGATGGGCGCGAAAAATCACGCGATCGTGCTGCCAGATGCCAACAAGGAGCAAACCCTCAACAGTATCGCTGGCGCTGCTTTCGGTGCCGCTGGACAGCGCTGCATGGCGCTTTCAGCCATTGTGCTGGTGGGTGAGGCCAATAACTGGATACCCGAACTGGTCGAAAAGGCCAGGTCGCTCAAGATCAATGGCGGTACCGAAGTCAACACCGATATCGGACCGCTCATTTCCTGCGCCGCGCGTGAGCGCGTGGAAGGTTTTATTGCCAGTGGAATTGAAAGCGGCGCCAAGCTCGAACTGGATGGTCGAAATCCTGATGTGCCGGGTTATAAAGACGGCAATTTTGTTGGCTCGACCATTTTCTCCGGCGTTAAGCCGGGTATGAAGATTTACGATCAAGAAATTTTTGGGCCAGTACTGTGCATCGTTTCAGCCGCAACACTGGACGAGGCAATTGAATTTATCAATGACAATCCCAACGGTAACGGCACTGCAATTTTTACGCAGTCAGGAGCGGCGGCGCGCCGGTTCGAAGAAGAAATCGATGTTGGTCAGATTGGTATCAACGTGCCGATTCCAGTGCCGGTTCCACTATTTTCATTCAGCGGTTCACGCGCATCCAAGTTGGGCGATCTCGGACCTTACGGCAAACAAGTCATCCTGTTTTATACCCAGACCAAGACGATTACCGCGCGCTGGTTTGAAGACGGCGCTGTGACGGGTGGCGTGAATACGACTATCTCATTGAAATAATACTAGGGCTGGATTACGTCATGGATTTTGATTTATCAGAAGACCAGCGGGCATTTCAGCAAACTGCCCGCGACTTTGCCGCAGGTGAAATGGCACCGCATGCAGCACAGTGGGATGCGCAAAGCTTTTTCCCTGTAGATGTCATCAAAAAAGCGGGTGCACTTGGGTTTTGTGGCATGTATACGCCAGAAGCAGATGGCGGCATGGGAATGTCGCGACTGGACGCCGAAATCGTGTTTGAGGAGCTGGCCAGCGCTTGTCCATCGACGACAGCCTACATCACTATTCACAATATGGTTTGCTGGATGGTGGCGAGCTGGGCAAATTCAAGCGTGCGCGCACATTGGGGGCCGTTGTTGGCCAGTGGCGATAAGCTGGGTTCATATTGTCTCACCGAACCGGGGGCCGGTTCAGATGCTGCATCACTCAAAACGCGGGCGGCGCTTATTGACGGATATTACTATCTCAACGGTACAAAAGCCTTTATCTCGGGTGCTGGTGCGACCGACTTGTTAGTGGTAATGGCGCGTACCGGTGGCGAAGGTGCTAAAGGTATTTCGGCGTTTGTCGTGCCGACCGATACGCCTGGCATCAGTTATGGTCGTAAGGAAGAAAAAATGGGCTGGAACAGTCAGCCTACACGCACCATTAGCTTCGATAACGTACGGATTCCACTTGATCATCGGTTGGGCGAAGAAGGCGCCGGCTTTAAGATCGCGATGCGCGGGCTTGATGGTGGGCGCATCAATATTGCGGCTTGTTCTATCGGGGCGGCACAAGCGGCGCTCGATGCGGCGAAATACTATATGAGTGAACGACGTCAGTTTGGTCGCAAGCTGGCCGATTTTCAGCATCTGCAATTCAAGCTGGCTGATATGTTGACCGAACTGGTTGCGGCGCGACAGGTGGTGCGTCTGGCGGCGACCAAACTTGATACGCAAACGCCGAACGCATCCGTTTATTGTGCGATGGCCAAACGGCTAGCGACTGATATCGGATTCGCGGTGTGCAACGAAGCTTTGCAAATTCATGGAGGTAATGGCTACATCCGCGAATATCCGTTAGAACGTTACCTGCGCGACGTCCGCGTCCATCAAATTCTGGAAGGCACCAATGAAATTATGCGCATGATCATTGCGCGTCATTTACTCGATAGTGCTGCCACTGAGGAAATCCGATGACAACTTACACCAATTTAAAGCTAGAAATAGTCGATCATAGCGCCATCGTCACTATTGCCAATCCGCCAGCCAACACCTGGACCCGAGATGGTCTGGCCGATCTGACCCGGCTGGTCAATGATCTGAATGCGGATCGAAATATCTACAGTCTGATCATTACTGGCGAAGGGCAAAAATTTTTTTCGGCAGGAGCCGATATTAATGCTTTTGCTGCGGGCGATAAAGCGATGGCACGAGAAATGGCGCGCCGTTTCGGCGAGGCGTTTGAAACTCTGTCGCAATTTCGTGGGGTCTCGATTGCAGCGATTAACGGTTACGCGATGGGCGGCGGGTTGGAATGTGCGCTTGCCTGCGATATCCGGATTGCTGAAGAACAGGTGCAGATGGCCTTGCCGGAAGCGTCGATCGGACTTTTACCCTGTGCGGGTGGTACGCAAATTCTGCCGTGGCTAGTCGGTGAAGGCTGGGCAAAACGCATGATCTTGTGCGGAGAGCGGGTCAATGCAGAAACTGCAATGCGTATTGGTTTGGTCGAAGAGGTAGTCGCACAAGGCGGTGCGAAAGAGCGTGCATTGCAAATGGCCCAACAAGTGGCAAAGCAAAGCCCATCCAGCATCGCTTCTTGCAAGCGTCTGATTGAGGGTGCTCGTCACAACCCATTAGGGCAAGTATTGCCGTTAGAGCGCGAATTGTTCGTTGATCTGTTCAATACCGAAGATCAGCAAGAAGGTGTTAATGCATTCCTGCAGAAGCGCGCGCCGGAATGGCGAAACAAATAAGTTAAATAAGCCAATTCTCGGACCTCGACAATAATGAAGGAGAACACATGAGCAATATCGGATTTATCGGTTTAGGCAATATGGGTGCGCCGATGGCGCACAATCTGTTGAAAGCCGGGCATGCATTGAGCGTATTCGATCTGTCTGCGGTAGCAATGCGGAAACTGGTCGATGCGGGAGCCAGTCAGGCAGCTTCAGCGCAGGATGCGGTATCGCATGCTGAGATTGTGATTTCTATGTTACCTGCCAGCCGTCACGTGGAGGGGCTGTACTTGGGGGATGAAGGTATCCTCGGCCACATCAAGCAGGGCACGCTGATCATTGAATGCAGCACGATTGCAGCGCAGTCAGCAAAAACGGTAGCCGCTGCTGCCAACGCTCGTGGCCTGGCGATGCTTGATGCACCAGTTTCCGGTGGTACCGGCGGTGCGCTAGTCGGTACCCTGACGTTCATCGTCGGTGGTGACGCCGAGGTACTGGAACGGGCACGTCCGATATTGTCGGCGATGGGCAAAAACATTTTCCACGCGGGTACCCATGGTGCCGGTCAGACTGCGAAAATCTGCAACAACATGCTGCTTGGCATTCTGATGGCCGGTACAGCTGAAGCGCTGGCATTGGGCGTGGCCAGCGGACTAGATCCTATTGTGTTGTCCGACATTATGAGTAAAAGCTCCGGTCGTAATTGGGCGCTGGAACTGTATAACCCCTATCCAGGCGTGATGGAAAACGTTCCGGCTGCACGCGGTTACACCGGTGGCTTTGGTGTCGATCTGATGCTGAAAGATCTTGGTTTGGCGACGGAAACCGCGCTCAATGCGCAAGCGTCGATACCTTTGGGTGAACTGGCGCGTAATCTGTACGCATTGCACAGTAAATCAGGTGCGGGAGTACTGGATTTTTCTAGCATAGTGCAAATGCTGCAAAAAGCGGAGTAGCGATTTTTTTGGCGTGAGCGATAAACAGAGTTAATGTTATTTAATTCAAAATAACCGATTGGATAATTATCGTCTTCCCCGCGTTCGCGAGAATGACGAGGTCATTTTCAAATCGATTATTTCGAATGACTTACATCAAAATAATTCAAAATATCTATGAGACAGGATGGGGCAACATGGCCGCTATTGAGAGTTTTCTAGAAGCGCGCGATTTTCTTCAGCAGCATCGCGAAGATTATGAAACGGCGTATCGTGATTTTCGCTCCCCAGCAATGACAACATTCAACTGGGCGCTCGATTTTTTCGATGCGCAAGCGTTCAACAACGATACACCTGCTCTGTGGATTGTTGACGAAGACGGCAGCGAGCAGAAACTATCTTTTCAGGAGATGTCTGAACGTTCGAATCGGGTTGCAAACTACCTGCGATCACTCGGTGTAAGCCGCGGGGATCGCTTACTGTTGATGTTGCCTAACCGTGTTGAATTATGGGATGTAATGCTGGCATGCATAAAGTTAGGCGTTGTGCTGGTGCCGACGACATTGCTGGTTTCTGCAGAAGATCTGATTGACCGTATGCAGCGTGGCGTTATTAATCATGTCGTTGCGGTGGCATCGGAAGGCGAAAAATTTTCTGCGGTTCCTTCTGCGATCGACGGTGACTATACTCGCATTTGCGTCGGTGGTCAGATTGAAGGTTGGCATAACTTGGCAGATAGTCGAGACGCATCGGCCGAATTCAAACCTGACGGACAGACGCAAGTTACTGATCCGCTCATGTTGTATTTCACTTCTGGCACAACATCTAAACCAAAGCTGGTGCTGCATAGTCATCAAAGTTATCCGGTCGGACATCTATCGACAATGTATTGGATAGGTTTGAAAAAAGGAGACATTCATTGGAATATCAGTTCCCCTGGCTGGGCCAAACATGCGTGGAGCTGTTTTTTTGCGCCGTGGAATGCCGGGGCTACTGTATTTGTGTATAACTATGCGCGGTTTAATGCCAAAGCAGCACTTAGTGTAGTCTGCCGTTGTAACGTGACATCCTTGTGCGCTCCGCCAACAGTTTGGCGCATGATGATCCAAGAAGATCTGACAAAGTTCACAGTGCCTTTGCGCGAACTTGTCGGTGCGGGTGAGCCGCTTAATCCGGAGGTCATTGATCAGGTGGAAAGTGCGTGGGGGATTCGCATTCGTGACGGTTTCGGCCAAACGGAAACCACTGCACAAATTGGCAATTCGCCCGGGCAGAAAGTAAAACCGGGATCGATGGGACGACCATTGCCAGGTTACCGGATTGCGCTTCTGGACGTGGATGACGATCCTGCGCAAGAGGGTGAAATTTCAATTGTGCTGGAATCTCGCCCTGTCGGCCTCATGCTCCGCTATGAAAGCGATGCCGATAAAACGGCTGAAGTGATGCGCTCCGGCCATTACCACACAGGTGATATTGCTACGATAGACGACGAAGGTTATTTTTTCTATGTTGGTCGCAATGACGATGTCTTTAAATCGTCTGACTATCGTATCAGTCCATTTGAACTTGAAAGTGTCATGGTGGAGCATGCGGCAGTCATGGAAGCGGCCATCGTGCCTAGTCCTGATTCACTGCGTCTATCTGTACCCAAAGCTTTCGTGACGTTGCGGGAAGGTTTTGAACCAAGCCGCGAGCTCGCCTTGTCGATTTTTCAGCTTTCGCGTGACAAGCTTGCACCCTACAAGCGCATCCGTCGTTTGGAGTTTGCCGATCTGCCGAAAACCATTTCTGGAAAAATTCGCCGAGTTGAATTGCGAAAAAAAGAGGAGAAACGTCAACCAGGCATTCGCGGGGTGAGCGAGTTTTGGGAAGAGGATTTTAGCGCTTGATCGGCCTTAAACTTTCCGTTTTATGCAGTCTATATAAGCGGCGCCATCCGGTGGCAAGCCACTACGCTGCGAATTCCAGATCATCTCGCCGAGACACTCCATGATGCGATGATGGGCCTCGTGTTCAGATTGCAGGCGCTGGGTCAATGCAGTTGCTGCAGCACGAATTCCTGGCGGCTGATCAATGGAAATTTGTTCTGCAATCGAGAGATGCATGGAGAGATGCAGGAAAGGATTGGTGCGACCATTTTCTACCGAATAATCCGCAGTGAGCGCGGTGTTGATGTCCGTAAGGTCATCGGCATATTCAGGGTGCTGTAAGACCCAGTCGCTGGCAATGGCTTCGATAGGCGTTAATATTTCGTTAGCACGATGTTTGCGATACGTCT
This sequence comes from Glaciimonas soli, assembly GCF_009497155.1. Classification (GTDB taxonomy): domain Bacteria; phylum Pseudomonadota; class Gammaproteobacteria; order Burkholderiales; family Burkholderiaceae_D; genus Glaciimonas; species Glaciimonas soli. The sequence continues at coordinate 470,162 of NZ_WINI01000001.1, read as the reverse complement.
CGCAAAAAAATTGCCGGACTTCGTTTTGTGACGGATTGAACATGATGATTTCTGATTATTTTAAATATTTTGTTCTTTTAACTAATTAACCTGGCAATACCGAATGCCGCTGCAGCAGCAAGTCCGCCGACCAGCAAGGTTTGCATTCCCGATTTTAATGCGCCGGTTCCAGTCACACTACCTTTGAGATAACCAAATACAAACAGCGCAAATAAGGTTACCACCGTTGATATGGTGAGTGCCGTTGATACTGACTTGCTGACCATGTATGGTGCCAGCGGAATCAACCCGCCAACTAAATAGGATAACGCAATCGTCAAAGCACTTTTTCTGGCCGCAGCTGGTTGCGGCTCTTCCAGCCCCAGTTCAAAACGCATCATGAAATCGCGCCAGGCGATGGGGTTGCGCTCCAAACCAGCCAGCATCGGTTCGCACTCTGATTTGGTGACACCGTATTGCGCCATGATGTCGATCACTTCTTTGCGTTCACGATGAGGAACATTCAAAATTTCTTGCTCTTCACGATCGCGCTCGGCCAAGTAATGTTGACGCTCAGTGCGCGCGGCCAGATAACCGCCTAAACCCATAGCGATTGAGCCTGCAGCGATTTCCGCGACACCGGCGGTGACGATAATATCGATGCCGGCGGCAACGCCACTAATCCCGGCAGCCAGCGCAAAAGGTACCGTCAAGCCATCAGCCATGCCGATGACGATATCGCGTACTGTGTCGCTGGCTTCGAAATGATGCTCAGTGTGAGGATGTGCGTGCGAGGATGAATGAGGCATGAGGTTTATATACCCGGTTGTAATAACTGTTCTGGTAACGGTGTTTTTGATTTGTAATCACATAAATCCGCGATGATGCAGTTCCAGCACTGTGGCTTGCGGGCGATGCAAGTATAACGGCCATGCAAGATTAACCAATGATGTGCATCTAATTGAAATTCTGCAGGGACTAATTTCATCAGCTTGTGTTCGACCACATTAACATCTTTACCGGGAGCGATGCCGGTGCGATTGGAGACGCGAAAAATATGCGTATCAACAGCGATCGTAGGAACGCCGAATGCGGTATTGAGTACGACGTTGGCCGTCTTCCGGCCAACACCGGGCAGGGCTTCCAATTCTTCGCGTGTACGCGGCACTTCGCCGCCATGCAAGTCGATCAACATCTGACAGGTTGCGATGGTGTTTTTAGCTTTGGTGCGGAACAAACCTATGGTTTGGATATACGGAATTAAACCATCAACACCCAGCGCCAGTATTTTTTCGGGCGTATTGGCGACAGGGTAGAGCAGACGCGTGGCTTTGTTGACTGAAACATCGGTCGCTTGCGCTGATAACAGCACTGCAATCAATAACTCAAAAGGTGAGGTGTACTCCAGTTCAGTGGTGGGATGCGGCATGGCATTACGCAGTCGCGTAAAAATCTCACGGCGTTTTTCCGCGTTCATGTTTGATCATCCTTAATTTGCTGTTCTTTTTTTAGCCGTGCGCGCTCAATCGCTGCCTGAATAATGGCTTTTTTACGGGCTTGCTCAGCTTGTTGTTCTGGATTAGCGGCACTTTCGCTCTCTAATACCTTGAGTTTTTCAGCTGCCTTGGCTGCCAGACGGGCATCATTTTCCTGCTTTTCACGCTGCAAACGCAGGGTTCTGAAATCATGGCGGGCACGCGCATCATCGGCCTGTTGTTGTGTCCATGCATCCCAGCCAGTTTTAGTGTCAGTGACATTGACCATGCTGATACAGTCGACCGGACAGGGTGCTACGCATAAATCACAACCAGTACATAAAGCATTTATCACCGTATGCATTTGCTTGGCTGCACCCATGATGGCATCAACCGGGCAAGCTTGAATGCACAGCGTACAGCCTATGCAGACAGCTTCATCAATCAAAGCGACTGGGCGTGGACGTTCTGCGCCGTTATCCGGATTGAGTGGAATAACAGGCTTGCCCAATAACTGAGCTAAACGGACTACACCTTGTTGGCCGCCGGGCGGGCATTGATTGATATTTGCGCGGTCTTCAGCAATTGCTTCTGCATATGGACGGCATGCGGGATAGCCACACTTGCTGCATTGTGTCTGAGGAAGTAACGCTTCTATGCGATCAGCGAGAGATGATACTGTGGAGTTGAGCACGACGGGCGATGTTAACGTAAAGGCATATTATCCAGTAAATCGGCGATGTACCAAATAAAAAAACCGCTCATCGTAAGAGAACGGTTTTTTAATGCTGAAACTCTGCGTGTTATTAATTATTCTCTTTAATGAACTCTGCAATTTTTGGGGCCACCATTTCGCGCCAGCGACGGCCTGAGAATATGCCGTAGTGACCACATTTCTCTGCCATGTAATGACGTTTTTTTGCTTTTGGAATGGATGAGCACAAATCATGGGCCGCTTTGGTTTGACCTATACCAGAGATGTCGTCCAGTTCACCTTCAATCGTGAACAGCGCGACACTCTTAATGTCTTGCGGTTTCACTAACTTTCCTTCTACTTCCCAAGTGCCTAATGGCAGACTGAAATCCTGAAACACCGTTTTAATGGTTTCAAGATAATAGTCTGAGGTCATGTCGAGTACGGCATTGTAGTCATTGTAAAATTTGCGATGATTTTCAGCAGACTCATCATCGCCTTCCCGCAAGTGCATATAAAAATCCCAGTGACTTTGCGCATGACGATTAGGATTCATTGCAATGAATCCTGCATGTTGCAAGAAGCCAGGATAGACTTTCCGCCCAAAGCCAGGGTAGTTTGCCGGAACGCTATAGATCACCGTATTTTCAAACCAGCTATAAGGCTTTTCAGTAGCGAGATTATCTACTTCCGTTGGCGATACGCGCGGGTCAATCGGACCACCCATCATGGTCATACTTTTAGGTAGTTTTGCATCTTTTTCACTGGCCATTAAAGAAATAGCCGCCAATACCGGGACGGTAGGCTGGCAAACTGATATCACATGCAGATCAGGGCCAAGCAAACGAATGAATTCTTGTACATAGTAGATGTAATCATGCAAATGGAAGTCACCAGCTTCCACCGGCACCATACGAGCATCAAGCCAATCGGTGATATAGACGTCGTGATCCGGCAACAAGCCACGTACTGTGTCGCGTAATAAAGTGGCATGGTGACCGGAAAGCGGTGCTACTAACAAGACGGTCGGCTGTTTGAGCGCGCTAATTTCTTTGTCGCTTAAATTCTTTTTGAAATGCAACAGACGGCAAAATGGCTTAGTAACGGAGATTTCTTCGTTGATGGCAACTTCTTTACCGTTGACTAGCGTTGTTTGAATATCGAATGCTGGCTTTTCATAATCTTTACCCAAACGATATAGCAGTTCATAGCCCGCACCGATACGCTGCGCAAAAGGCGTATGAGCCAATGGCGAAATTGGGTTCGTAAACAGTTTGGCGCTAGTTTCAGCGAACTGAATTAGCGGGCCAAACAATGAGCGATTAAGTTCGTGAATTTGATACAGCATGTAAACCTCTTCGATGACTCTTTGCCGGGTTGGCTTAAAAAATGCTAATTGTGCAACGCAGCATTGGTCTTATTCTAACTGATCCACTCGAGTTAAGTGCTATGAATTTGTGCATTTAACATAATTTAATAATTCTAAAACAACCAAGATAGCCGCAAGTCGGGGCTTGGCAGTTGAATGCATGCATTAACTTCAAGTGTTGTTTTGCAATAAAAGTAACAGTAAATTTCAAGTTACAAATGCACTATTGTACGACTGGTATTAAAAATTTCCTATAGGGAAATGTTCAAGCAGTTCGTGGTCGAAGATTAAGAAAATTAGCGGCTATAAGAGTGCTTATCGATTTTTTGAGAACTCAAAAGCGGCGACCCGAGCGGGAGGGAAATTGGCCCAGACTATATCGCTGGCGCGTTCGACGAAGTCGACCAGAACGCGATTATGCATGGCGCGTAAATCGTAGGTGAATTGAATTAATATGCCGCGCGCAGCGAGTGCACGCTGCCATTGCGCAAGGATAGCTTTAGCTTCGTGAGTGGGGAGTGAGCGTAGCGGCAGGCTGGAGACGATGGCGTCGATATGCGTATTGGCGGGTAGCAGATCGGCTAATTGCGCGGCGTCGCCGAGCACGATAGTCACATGCGGGAAGCGCTGACGCAGGTGTTGTACGAAGAGTGGGGAGCGCTCAATAACCAATAAGCGCTCAACTGCGATGCCGCGCTCTAGTAATGCTTTGGTAACGGCACCGGTGCCGCCGCCTAGCTCTATGACTAATCCATGGCCATTTTCTGGTACATGCGCCGCCATGCGCCAGGCAAGGCGATCAGAGCTCGGCCAGACAGCTCCCAAAGCGCGGGGCTTGTTGAAGAATTCTTGTGCGAATAACCATGGTACTGAATTTTTTACGTAACCAGCAATGCGCTGCATATAGCCTGAACTAAGCATCATCATGAAAAGGTATCCCTTAACCGCGGTTAGTCGTGTGTTTTTAAGTCGCTAACAAAATCAATAAGCAATAAGCAACAATGTTCAAGTTCATTACTGCATTGATTTCAGTAAAACACACAGCGATCACTTAGTCATTACTTGGTAATTAAGTCGGGCGTCATGACCGCTTTTAAATAAGTGCTTGCCAGATCACCACGCTCTCGTTGTGCAATCCACCAGACATTACTCTTGCGGATGGACCAGTTTTGCATGGAATCCGCAATCAGTAAAGCAGCGGTTTGCCCCAAGGTCGGTTGATGGCCAATGATGAGGACAGGTTCGCGTCCATCCGGCCAATTGGCAGCGGTCAGTAATTGTTGTGGGGTGCAGTCAGGTGCTAGATCAGTATGAATCTTAAATTTGCGACCTAGCGCTTCAGCGGTTTGTATAGTGCGCTTGGTGGGGCTGCAGAGAATTTTGCAGGTAGTGGGAAGATTATGGTCTAACCAATTGGCCATCTTCCACGCCTGTTTGTGGCCTTTGCTCGTCAAGGCACGACCTTCGTCTGGTTCGCCGATTTCCGCTTCGGCGTGCCGCCATAGAATTAGTTCCATGATTTTCTCTCGTTACTAAGTAAGTCCGCGTAACTGTTGATCGTTTGTTGTGCCTCTAGCTGGCGTCGAAGCGGTTTAAACAGTTTTGTGGGCTTACTTAAACCGGGTGACGGGTTATAAATGCGTTTTTGACTCCGCTCCTAATAATGCCATCAAATGTTGTTGCGCATTAAACGCTGCCTGGCGCGTACGTGGCTTACATTTACGCCAATTTCCGTCAGAATGCAATTCCCAGGCATCAGTATTGTCTTTCATATAGAACGATAGACCTTCTTCAATAACACGCTTTTTAAGGGTTTTATCCAATACCGGGAACGCTACTTCAATCCGCCTGAAAAGATTACGGTTCATCCAATCGGCGCTGGCAAGATACACATCGTTTTGCAATTTATTGCGGAAATAGTAAATGCGCGTGTGTTCCAGAAAGCGGCCAATAATAGAGCGGACTTTGATATTTTCAGATAATCCCGGCACGCCGGGACGCAAAGCGCAAGCACCGCGCACGATTAAATCAATTTTGACACCCTCGGCCGAAGCGGCATACAACGCGCGGATGACCGACTCATCTAAAAGCGCATTCATTTTCGCGATGATATGAGCGGGATGGCCTTGTTTCGCGATCTCGGTTTCATTTTGAATTGCGCGGATGATTTCTTTTTGCAATGCAAATGGCGCAAGCCAGAGATAATCCATCTTTTTCGGTTTGGTCAAACTGGTCAAGTGCATGAATACTTCATTGACTTCCATCGCCAGTTTTTGATTCGCAGTCAACAAACCAAAGTCTGTATATAACTTGGTGGTGTTGGGGTGATAGTTACCGGTCCCCAGATGGGCGTAATAACACAGCATGCCGAGACCGTCTTTATCGCGCTCCCGACGAATCACCAGGGCAAGCTTGGCATGTGTTTTTAAACCAACCACGCCGTATACCACTTGCGCACCAGCGCGTTCTAATTTATCGGCCCAGTTAATATTGGCTTCTTCATCGAAGCGCGCCATTAATTCAACGATGACAGTGACCTCTTTGCCGCGTTTGGCAGCGAAGATCAACGCCTCCATCAAATCAGAGTTCATTCCCGTTCTATAAATGGTCTGTTTGATTGCTAGCACATCAGGGCAGTGCGCGGCGCTGAGAATGAAGTCGACGACCGGTTGAAACGATTGAAACGGATGATGCAGTAGGATGTCTCTTTTTTTCAACTGAGAAAAAATGTCTTCGGCTGTCGACGATGTCAAATAAGCTGGGTGTCCTTGCGCAAAAGGAGGGAAGCGCAAGTTTGGCTGTGAAATCTGGTCAATCATTTCTGATAATCGCACCAAATTGACTGGACCATCTACCGCATATAAACGATTGGGCGCAATCGCAAATTGATTGAGCAGAAAATCGGACAAATGTGCCGGGCTGTTTTTTGCTACTTCCAAACGTACGGCAACCCCAAACTGTCGGCTTTGCAATTCGCTTTGCAGAGCTTGGCGCAGATTTTTGACCTCTTCTTCGTCGACCCATAAATCACTGTTTCTGGTAACCCGAAATTGTGAATAAGAAAGCACTTCGCGGCCACTGAATAACTCATGAATATGCGCATGAATGATAGAGGAGAGCAGGCAAAAGGAAATCCCATGTGGGGATAACGAGTCAGGCATCCGTATTACGCGTGGCAAGACGCGAGGAACCTTGATGATGGCAATGGATGTGTGACGTCCAAATGCATTCTTGCCTGACATTTCGACAATGAAATTAAGACTTTTGTTAACTACCTGAGGGAAAGGGTGGGCAGGGTCAAGGCCGATAGGCGTCAGCAGAGGTCGTATTTCTTGTTCAAAAAAGGATTTAACCCATGACCTTTGCGCTTCACTCCGATTTCCATCGCTCAGCAGATGAATGCCGTTGGCCGATAGCTGCGGCAGCACTTCTTTATTGAGGATGGAATATTGTCGATCAACTAACTGATGGCATTCCACGCTGGTCAATTGCAATGCTTCGATTAAAGCAGGGCTGTCATCGGTAAGGCCATCTGCGCGACCACTGGCAAGCAAGCTGGCAATGCGGACTTCAAAAAACTCATCAAGATTGTTACTGGCGATACATAGATAGCGCAAGCGCTCTAGTAACGGAATATGGTGCTGTTCTGCCTGGGATAACACGCGCCGATTAAATGCAAGCAGCGACAGCTCACGATTCAAATAGACCGGATTAACGTCAAGATTCATTTTCTTGCGAGTCGCCCGCTCTTTGGGTAGTGCAGTTTCGGCAACTTGCTTTAAATGCGCCGGATTAATGTCGAGATTGGCTTTCTTGCGAGTCGTCCGCTCTTTAGGCGGAGTAGCTTCGGCAACTTGCTCAACGGCTTCTTCTGGCTTATTTTTTTTTGTCATAAATCTTGATGGCTATTTATTAATAGCCGTCATAGTAGGTGGCTTATGTGAATCTAATATGACATCTTGGCGATAAAAGTGAAAGTATTTCCATGTTGTTTTATGGTTTTCAGAAATGTTTCAAAGTTTACTTGCCGTCACAAACCTGTCATAAATCTTAGTTACAGTTTCGCCTGTCTTTAAGGAAGTGCAAAATTGCAAATGTCGCCGCCGCCATCATTTACATTTTGCACAGCCCACTTTTCAGTAGTTTTTAATTAGGGAGTAAAGAATGGGAATGAATACTTTGCGTATGAATAAATATTTTTCGGCTGTAGTTCTTGCATTAGGCGCAACTTTTGCAGTATCAGCAGCTCCTGCTGTAAACGCGGCTGAGATTACTGGTGCTGGCGCATCTTTTCCTTATCCAATTTATGCAAAATGGGCTGAAGCCTATAAGGCATCAACTGGCAATAGTCTGAATTATCAGTCCATTGGCTCCGGCGGTGGTATCAAGCAAATCAACGCAAGCACTGTTGATTTTGGCGCCTCAGACATGCCTTTGAAGGTTGAAGATCTGGAAAAAGGCAAGCTCATGCAATTCCCTGCAGTGATGGGCGGCGTTGTACCAGTAGTGAATTTGGAAGGTGTCGCACCAGGCCAATTGAAACTGACTGGCGCTGTCATTGCCGAAATTTATCTTGGTAAAATCAGCAAGTGGAATGCACCGGAAATCGTTGCACTGAATCCAGGCGTGAAACTGCCAGCTAGCGATATCACAGTCGTATATCGTGCTGATGCATCGGGTACTTCATTCGTATTCACTAGCTATTTGTCAAAATCCAGCCCTGACTTCAAAACTGGCGTTGGTGCAGGTACTGCAGTTAAATGGCCTGTCGGTATCGGCGCAAAAGGTAATGAAGGCGTAGCTGCAAACGTGATGAAGATCAAAGGCACGATTGGTTACGTTGAATACGCTTATGCTAAAAAGAACAAACTTTCCCACACTCAGTTGAAAAATCGCGATGGCGGTTTCGTACAACCTGATGACGCAACATTCAAAGCCGCAGCTGCTGGCGCTGATTGGGCGAAAACACCAGGTTTCGCAGTTGACTTCACTGACGCTGCTGGAAAAACAAGCTGGCCTATCACTAGCGCTACTTTCATCTTGTTGCACAAAACGCAAGCTGATGCAGCTAAAGGTAAAGAAGTCTTGAAGTTCTTTGACTGGGCTTATAAAAATGGCGGTGCAGCTGCGACAGAATTGGATTACGTTGCTCTGCCTGAGTCAGTTGTCAAGTTGGTAACTGATGCATGGAAAAAAGAAATTACAGATACAGCTGGTAAAGCTATCTGGTAATGCTATAAAGATAGGATGGGTGGGTTCTAAAGTTCAGCTTTAAACTCGCTCATCCTGTTTTTACGTTTGCTGCAAGAAGATTTTATTGCGAATTTATGACGCAGCTAAAGCTGTCGAATTCGTCTACAGTACAACAGTAGATGCCGCGGTGTAGGAGCATGCATGCATTTTCCAAATACAGCGCGCTCTAGCTCAATTTTTCATCGGATAATAGCTATTCATGAGTGCAAATATTCCTGTTATGGCACAAGCTCCTTCAAGTACAACAAACAACGCAGCCAGCCACAGCGATGCTGAACAGGAAGGTTTGTTGCAGCATGCTTTGCATGCAGTCATGCGTAAACAACGCATGCAGGACTTTTTATTTCACAAAGTAACTTTACTGTTTTCGCTGCTGGTGCTGTTGGTACTGGTCGGCATCATCGTTTCACTCGCCATCGGCGCCTGGCCGGTATTTAAAGAATTTGGTCCGGGATTTATTATCAGCGTTGAATGGGATCCGGTCAACGACCATTACGGTGCCATGATTGCCATTTTTGGCACGCTGGTGACGTCATTCATCGCGCTGTTAATCGCATTTCCTATCAGCTTTGGTATTGCGCTTTTTCTTACCGAGATTTGCCCGACTAATTTACGCCGCGTGCTTGGCTCCGCAGTCGAGCTGCTAGCCGGTGTGCCAAGTATTATTTACGGGATTTGGGGTTTGTTCGTATTTGCGCCTTTATTTGCCGAATATGTGCAACCTGCTCTGGCAAATACCTTGGGTCAGGTTCCTGGAATAGGTTTCTTGTTCGCCGGTCCGCAAATGGGGATTGGCCTTTTGACTGCCGGTTTGATTTTGGCAATCATGATTATTCCGTTCATCGCCTCTGTCATGCGCGATGTATTTGAAGTGGTTCCGGCAGTACTAAAAGAATCTGCATACGGCTTAGGTTGCACCCGCTGGGAAGTGGTGCGCAAAGTAGTGCTGCCTTATGCCAAAACAGGCGTGGTTGGTGGCGTCATGCTGGGCCTTGGTCGCGCTTTGGGCGAAACGATGGCTGTGACTTTTGTGATCGGTAATTCACATCGTTTATCAACCTCCTTATTCGGCGCAGGTAATAGTATTGCATCAACTCTGGCTAACGAAATTGCCGAAGCATCTTCGACGCTGCATGTTTCAGCCTTGTTTGCGCTGGGCTTAATTCTGTTTGTGATTACCTTCCTGGTATTGTCGGCAGCAAAACTTATGTTGATGGGAATGTCTCGTAAGGAAGGTACCAAGTCATGAATTCAAGCATAAATCAACCGGTAAACAAGGTTTATCGCAAACGTCTTTTGATGCACAAGTTCGGCATGTTGCTGTCATTTTTGGCAATGGCATTTGGCTTGCTGGTATTAGCCTGGATTTTGGTAACGCTTTTTACCAAAGGCATCGGCGCCATGAATCTGGCTTTATTCACACACAATACCCCGGCGCCCGGTGATGAAGGCGGCGGTTTGCTTAACCCTATCGTCGGTAGTTTAATGTTGGTAGGTTTGGCGACATTGATTAGTACGCCGATCGGTATTTTGGCCGGGATCTATCTGGCCGAATACGGCGAAGAAAGCAAACTGGCGCAAATCACTCGTTTTGTGACCGACATCATGTTGTCTGCCCCTTCAATTGTGATCGGTTTGTTTGTGTATGCGATTTATGTTGCACGCATAGGGCATTTCTCCGGTTGGGCAGGAACAATTGCATTGTCATTGATTGCAGTACCAGTGGTCGTGCGAACCACCGATAACATGTTGAAATTGGTACCGGGCAGTTTGCGTGAAGCCGCATTCTCACTAGGAGCGCCTCGCTGGAAAGTGGCGCTGATGATACGTTTGCGTGCGGTTAAGGCTGGTGTGGTAACCGGTATTTTGTTGGCAGTGGCACGTATTGCCGGTGAAACTGCACCATTGTTATTCACGGCGCTCAATAATCAATTTTTCAGCACCAACATGAATAAACCGATCGCCAATTTACCGGGTGTGATCAATCAATTTGCCAACAGCCCCTACGATAATTGGGTTTCATTGGCGTGGGCTGGCGCCTTGTTGATTACTTTAGGCGTATTGATCCTGAATATTTTAGCGCGCACGATGTTTAGCCAAAAAGTACCCGGCTAGAAGAAATAAAGACATTATTTTTCGCTTAGAACGACCGAATTAACCAGTTAGTAATCTCGCGTAATTATTTATACGGGGTTACTTACCGAATTACTTACAGTGATTGTCATGATGACTCAAACACACCAAACCATGCATAAACAGCCAACCATAGAAATTGCGAACCTGAATTTTTTCTATGGTCATTTTCAAGGCTTGAAAGACATCAATCTGCATATCAATGAAAAGAAGGTAACCGCTTTCATTGGCCCTTCTGGTTGTGGTAAATCGACTTTGCTGCGCACCTTGAACCGAATGTATGACCTGTATCCGGGGCAACGAGCAGAAGGAAAAATTCTGTACGCCGGACGTAATATTCTGGAAGCCGGACAAGACGTGAATATGTTGCGCGCCAAGGTTGGCATGGTGTTTCAAAAGCCGACGCCATTTCCTATGTCGATCTACGAGAACATCGCTTTCGGTATTCGTCTTTATGAAAATTTGCCTAAAGGCGAAATGGATGAGCGCGTTGAATGGGCATTGACCAAGGCGGCATTGTGGGGCGAAGTGAAAGATAAATTAAATAAAAGTGGCCTCAGTTTATCTGGTGGTCAGCAACAGCGTTTGTGTATTGCACGTAGTGTTGCGGTGCGTCCAGACGTTTTATTGTTGGATGAGCCAACATCGGCTCTGGACCCGATTTCAACTGCCAAAGTTGAAGAACTGATTACTGAGCTCAAGCAGGATTACACCATCGCTATCGTCACGCATAACATGCAGCAAGCTGCACGTTGCTCGGATTACACCGCCTATATGTACTTGGGTGAATTGGTAGAGTTTGGTGAAACCGATCAGATTTTCATGAATCCTGGGCGCAAAGAGACGCAGGATTACATTACTGGTCGCTTTGGCTAATTTGGGGCTTCCGCAATATGTCTTCGTCACACCTGGATAAGACACATGCATAAGCCGCCAGCAATAAATTAAAAATAACGTATAAAACTGTAAGGAATAATCAGATGACCGGCGAACATTCTTCAAAACAATACGACGCAGACTTGGAGACTATCCGTTCTAAAGTGCTGTTAATGGGCGGTTTGGTGGAGAAGCAGTTTCAAGATGCGATTGAGGTGTTTCGTAGTGGGAATGTAGAGATTGGCGAGCGCATCATCAAAGATGATGTGCAAGTTAATCATATGGAAATCGAACTTGATAACGCATGTAGTCATTTAATCGTGCGCCGGCAACCGACCGCCAACGATTTACGCACTGTGATGGCAACCATCAAGGTAATTACGGATTTGGAACGCGTCGGTGACGAAGCTGCCAAGATCGCGCGCATCGCCATTCAGTTGCACAAGCGCGGACTTTCTACGATCAATCATTTTGAAACTGTGCATGTGATTGCCGATGGCGCGATGGATCAGCTACACAATGCGTTGGATGCGTTGGCACGATTGGATGAGAAAGAAGCCATTCAATTGATTAAGCATGATGATGTGATCGACAAGGATTTTGGTTTCATTATGCGCAATGTCATCACTTACATGATGGAAGATCCGCGTACGATTTCTGCAGCGATGGATACACTTTGGGTTGCAAAAGCGATTGAACGTATTGGGGATCATGCAAAAAATATTGCTGAATACGTCATCTATATCGTCGAGGGAAAAGATATTCGGCATACCGATTATGCAGCGACTCAAATTGATTCTGGTGCATGAGTTTTGCAATTGAACCTTACAACTAAGTTTTGCAATTGATACTGGTCACTTCTACGGGCAACCATGCTTTCTGATAAAACATCTATTTTGATTATTGAAGACGAACCATCAATTGCAAAATTGATCGACTATACAATTTCAGAAGCTGGTTGGCATTCCACTGTAGTGCACACTGCTGCCGACGGATGGGATGCCATCTCGCGCCGTATGCCAGACTTAGTACTGCTGGATTGGATGTTGCCTGACCAAAGTGGTTTGCGTTTCTTATCGCGATTGCGCGCGGAACGGCAATGGCAGGCGTTGCTGGTCATGATGTTGACGGCAAAAAGCATGGAAGAAGATAAAATTTCCGGCTTGGATAATGGCGCTGATGATTACATGACCAAGCCATTCTCACCACGAGAGTTAACCTCACGTGTCAAAGCGTTATTACGTCGTAAAAACCCTGAGCAAGTATCGGATATTTTGTCTGCAGGTGGCGTGACACTTGATTTGGCAAGCTGCACTGTGGCGATGAACGATCAAAAAATTGAAATTGGTCACGCAGAATATCGACTGTTAAAATTTTTCATGGCTAATCCTGATCGGGTTTTCTCTCGTAGCCAATTGCTCGATAAAGTATGGGGCGATCATGTGGTTATTGAAGAGCGTACGGTAGATGTGCATGTATTGCGCCTGCGTAAAGCATTGCGCGAATCGGAGCATCTGATACGCACGGTGCGTAGTGTTGGTTATATGCTATCGGCTAAATAAGTTTTTAGCCGTACTTAGCATTCCTTTCCTTTGCACATGAAATAGGGCACACTTATTTCATGCATTCTTTCTGCACTTTTTCTACGCACTTTCTAAATCATCATTTATGAATCCACAAGTTTTATTCTGGATACCTGCAGCATTGCGGATATTGTTGATTTTTGTTGCGTCAGCTGTTTTGTGGTTTATTTTTGGCGCAGTACCGGGCCTGCTGTTCGGTTTGCTTTGTATGACGGTCGCAGTCTGTGTGCAGCTTCATTATTTATTCCGTTTGAGCGGTTGGTTAAATTATCCGCGTAGTGAAAAACTGCCTGATGGCTGGGGTGCATGGACAGATATTTTTTCTCGCTTGTATCGCTTGCGACGCGATGACGAAAAAAATCAGGCCGAGTTATCGGAATGGCTGGCGCGTTTTCGCCAGGCCATGCATTTGTTACCAGACGGCGTAGTCATCATGGATGACGTGCTATTTCTGGAATGGTGCAATCCGGCTGCGGAACGTCATCTTGGTTTGCAGCATGAGCGAGACAAAGGAATGCGCGTTACCAATTTGATACGCACGCCGGATTTCATTGATTACATTATTCTCGGACGTTACGATCAACCGCTCACACTGACTTTGCGTGAACGTAAATTGATCGTGCAAATTATTCCCTTTGAAAATCGCCGGCAAATTTTGGTGACGCATGATGCGACCGAATCCCAAAGAATAGATATGATGCGGCGAGATTTCATCGCTAACGCATCGCATGAGCTGCGGACGCCATTAACAGTGATTAATGGCTTTCTGGAGATCGCCCAGGCGCATCCAGAACTAGATGCGAAAGTGCGCGAAGGTCATCTCACCATGATGATAGAGCAGGGCCAGCGCATGCAAAATCTGATTGGCGATATGCTGACATTGACGCGCCTGGAGTCGATTGATTATCCAATGCGGCCAGAGCTCGTGCATATTGAGGCTATGTTGAAAAATATTTTGCAGGAAGCCGAGCTTCTTTCTGCAGGCAATCACAAATTCACTTTACGGATAGATGGACCTGATATTAACGGCAGTGCCGATGAATTGCGTAGTGCCTTTAATAATCTGGTTTCAAACGCGATCCGTTACACACCCGCCGGCGGCACAATTGATTTGCTTTGGCAAGGCACGGCAACCGGCCCGCAATTGATAGTGCGTGACTCTGGTATTGGTTTTAGCCCAGAACATATTTCACGGCTGACAGAACGTTTTTATCGTGTAGATAAAAGTCGCTCACGTGAAACGCAAGGTACGGGATTGGGACTGGCTATCGTTAAGCATGTTTTATTACGTCACGGCGGCTCTTTAGGAATTGATTCGGAAGCTGGTAAAGGCAGCACATTTACGGCACGTCTACCGGCAACAATAGTGGCTGATAAAAAGGACGAGATTGCCGATGTGAAGTAAGCAGTACGTTGATTGAAAAAAAAGCGCGAACTTATTCGCGCTTTTTCTTTTTCTAATGGAGGGAAGCTCAGTGAAAGAGTTTAAAGATGATGCCGACCACACCAGCAAGTGTAAATCCCATCATCCATTTGAGTAATTCGAATTGACCACGTATTTCTGTCATTTGTGTTTTTACCTCCGCACGAAATTCATTTAAATCAGCTTTTTTAACTAATTCGTTATTCATCGCGTCACCCAGCGCCTTTGCATGTGCTTCAGCTTGATCTTGCGATATGCCTGCCGCCTCTAATTTTTTAACGTATTCGTGCGTATCGAAATAAGTTGTAGGCATAAATTTTTCGTCCCGATTTGGTGAGTATATATCAAGCTTAAGATTTATCATCTTTTTGTGTTCGAAAACTGTGCCGACCTTCTGCACGACCCGCATTTTAAGGTTTAACTTGAGGATTTGCAGTATTGTACTGTATTTATATACAGTATTAGCGAGTTTTATAATGCGAAACAAGCCTCCCAAAACTCTAGAGCACGCATTGCATTTCCATGACTCTTTGGCATCGTCTATACCAATCAAAGGACGCGGCGCGACGGGTAATATACAAGGGCGTTACGAAGTTGATCAAAGAGAATCGTTTGATGATGGCTGGACTGACAACACGCGTGAAATTGCGTCTATCGGTGAGGACGATGAAGGGGAGGCAACGCCAAAGAAATTGCGCACCATCGTTACAGAAGAGCGCGCCAAAAGTATTCTGAATAATCATAACTCTCCAGATCTGCCATTTAGCGTTACGCTGAACCCCTATCGAGGCTGTGAACATGGTTGTATTTATTGTTTTGCGCGTCCAACCCACAGTTATCTTGGCTTGTCGCCCGGATTGGATTTTGAGAGCAGGATTTTTGCCAAGATTAATGCGCCAGAATTGTTAACTCAGGCATTGGCACAATCTTCGTATCGTGTTGAGCCGATTGCGCTGGGTGTCAATACCGATGCTTATCAACCGTGCGAGCGCGAACTCGGATTGACTCGACGACTATTGCAAATCCTGCATGACTATGAGCATCCGGTTGCATTAATCACCAAATCTTCACTGATTGAACGTGACATCGACCTGCTTGCTGCGATGGCAGCGAAACGCCAGGCTGTGGTGGCGATAACTATCACGACGTTAGATCCCGTCATTGCCCGAACGTTGGAGCCAAGGGCTGCCGCGCCCGCACGAAGATTGCGTACGATACGCACGTTGACTGATGCGGGTATTCCTGTCCGCGTTAGCGTCGCGCCAATGATCCCATTCATTACCGAACCTGATCTTGAGCGCGTGATCGAAGCAGCCGCTGAGGCTGGCGCAGTGAACGCTGGGTACATTGTTTTACGTTTGCCGTGGGAAGTGGCGCCACTTTTCAAATCCTGGCTTGAAGCGCATTTTCCTGAGCGGGCGCAACGCGTCATGAATCGTGTCAGGGAAATGCGCGGTGGTGCTGATTACGATGCGCGCTTTGGTGCGCGGATGCGTGGTGAAGGAGTGTGGGCGGACTTAATCCGACAACGTTTTGAAAAAGCTGCGGCGAGAGTGGGTTTGCTACAGCGCAGTTCGTTTGCCAATCTGGATGTTTCGCGTTTCAAGCCGCCATTACTGGTTAGTCGAGGTGATGAGAAAAAGACGAAAAATGATGCATCGCAATTATCATTGTTCTAGCATTGTTTTAGCATTAATCGTAAGGTAATTCAATTGTTGATGCGTAAACGAACTGACGACTAGGCTCGCAGCAAAACCATCAGTGCACCGGCGCCACCATCAGCCTCATTGGCTTGGCAAAAGGCGATTACTTCGGGAATTTGCACTAACCAGTCGCGTGCTTTTCTTTTGAGTACCGGTTGTTGATTCACTGAGCCATAACCTTTGCCGTGAATGATGCGGACGCAGCGCCAGCCACGCTGATAAGCGAATGCGATGAATGCCGCCAATGCATCGCGCGCCTGATCGCTGCGCAGACCGTGCAAGTCAAGCTGTTGTCGAATAGCCCAATGACCACGCTGCAATTTAGTGAGAACGTCGGCACCGATACCTGCTCGCGCGTAGCGTAAAACTTCGTCGCTACCAGACAGATTTTCTATGCTGTATGCGTCGGATAGTGATGCCTGCAAAATATCTCTGGGCGACGTGAGTGATCGAGGACGATGCTTCGGAGTCGGACGTGGGATTGACGTTGCTGTCAGCGGTTGCCGCGCGATATTCGCAATTTTATTGGACGATTTAAGGGGGCGAACCTCGCCAACGACATGACGAAATAAATTTTCTTCGCGGTGCTTTGCCTGTTGTTGACGGTGCTGCTCTGCAGCTGCTTCCAGGCGGGCTTCGTGTTGAATTTTTAAGGTTTTACGTAGCGGTTTGAGAGCACGAAAATCCTTGATCGGATTTGCCATAAAAGTCGTGCCAATTATGATTTCTTTTTCGTCAGTGGCTGAACCTGTCCAACACTCTTACGAAAAACATCAGCAGCGCGTGTCGCCTCTTGCTCTTGTTTTAGCCGTTCTGCAGCTTCAGCCAGTCGCACTTCCTCTTGCGCCTTCAACTTTTGCTGCAGTGATTTGAGATCGTTAAAGTCTTTCAGTGGCGCTGACATGATGATCTTTCAAATGTTTCGTATTTTGTTTCCCTTTCCCGCTTGCGGGAGCAGGAAAGGGGGGAACGCGGGCGCATGAATGCAACCTTATCATGCGCTCTCTTGTTGGCTCATTTCGCGCAAACAGGTGAGGAATGTGCCATTAGTTTTCTAAAAACCGCTGTGCATCCAAAGCCGCCATGCAACCGGTTCCAGCGCTGGTAATTGCTTGGCGATAGATATGATCTTGCACGTCGCCAGCCGCAAATATGCCGGGGATGGTGGTGGCGGTTGCCATGCCTTCGAGACCTGTTTTGGTCTTGATATAGCCATTATGCATTTCAAGCTGGCCTTCAAAAATAGCCGTATTTGGTTTATGGCCGATAGCGATGAAAACACCGTGCAGTTTGATCGGTGTGACAACGCCATCGTCGGTACTTTTGATATTCATACCGGTTACACCACTGTTGTCACCAGTGATTTCATCCAGAGTGTGATTCCATTTGATGTCGATTTTTCCCTCAGCCACTTTCGCCATCAAACGGTCTACCAAGATAGGCTCTGCGCGGAATTTGTCGCGACGATGTACCAAGGTCACTTTAGTGGCGATGTTGGATAAATACAGCGCTTCTTCGACGGCTGTGTTGCCACCGCCGATGACTGCGACTTCCTGACCTTTATAAAAGAAACCATCACAAGTGGCACAGGCGGATACGCCTTTGCCCATGAAAGCTTCTTCTGACGGCAGACCAAGGTATTGTGCTGAAGCACCAGTGGCGATAATCAACGCATCGCAAGTGTATTCGCCAGTATCACCAATCAGACGGAATGGTTTTTCTGTCAATTTGGTGGTGTGAATATGATCAAAAATGATCTCGGTGTTAAATTCTTCGGCATGCTTTAATAAATTTTGCATTAAATCAGGGCCTTGTATGCCGCCGTGAGCACCTGGCCAGTTTTCGACATCAGTGGTGGTCATCAGTTGGCCGCCTTGCTCTACACCAGTGATGAGCACTGGGTTCAGATTAGCGCGTGCAGCGTAAACCGCCGCCGCGTAACCAGCAGGACCGGAGCCTAGAATAAGAACGCGAGCATGTTTAGTTGGTTTTGCAGTTGTCATGATGATCTCTGGTGAAGATGATGAGGGCGGATAGTTTGCAATGAATATGGTCTAAAGACTGGCAAGCAAATGGTTTGCACTAAATTCAATTTATATGGTCAATCTCACATATAAGCACTTTAGTGTAGATAACAAGTCATTTAGCAACCAGCGATGCCATACGAAAACAGCAATTGATTAAGAAATGAGCGCAATAATGTAAATATTAGCAACTCCCTTAAGCCGGTATCCAAAAACTGGGTAAGATTATAGCCGAAGCCATGCTGATGGCGCTGTGATAGTCTTAAGTGAGATGTGATTGAAGCGGTTAATGCATGGCGTTTTACTATGTTTTTATCAAAAACCGGGCAGCTACATCACAATCCGGTGCATAATTTCATCTGGCTTTTCAAGCTTTTCACATCAGTGGCAGCATTGTAAAAATGCTGAACTAATAAGTGGCAGATCTACAAAACATGTTAATGAAAATGTACGTATAAAGCGCTTGTATAAAAACATAAGCATGAACTATCAAACGGATTTATGACAAGAACCACACCAGCCTATACCCGCACCAAGCCGCTAGCAGCAGCCCCTCCACAGAGCCGTTTGGTTAATCTGTTGACGGAAGCGCGCTGGATTTTATTTGCCGCACTGACTATTTATCTGTTCATTATTCTTATCAGCTACACCAAAGTTGATCCCGGTTGGTCGCACGCCAGCGCCGTATCGCGCATACATAATTGGGGCGGCCACATTGGTGCCTGGATGTCGGATTTGCTGTTGTATGTTTTTGGTGCTTCAGCCTGGTGGTGGTGCGTGCTGCTGATCCATGCCTTATGGAGCGGTTATCAACGCTTGGCACATCCGGCATTGATTGAAGTTGAACCACCGCGGCATCCGCAAGAAGGCATCATTCGCGGCGTTGGATTTGCCTTCATTCTGGCTGGCAGTATGGGTATTGAATATACCCGTATGTACTCCTTGCATATGGAGTTGCCACGGGCACCGGGAGGAGTATTAGGGCAATTAATTGGGAGTACCGCGCAGAATCAACTCGGATTTACTGGCGCCACCTTGCTACTTTTGCTGTTAATCGCCATAGGCGTAAGTTTGTTTTTCCATGTGTCGTGGCTGACCGTAGCAGAGCGTATTGGCGCTGGCGTGGAAAGAAGTTTTCAATGGATCAAAAATCTGATCGCTGCACGTGAAGATCGTAAGGTTGGCCATGTTGCTGCGGTAAAGCGCGAAGAAGTGGTGGTACAAGAACGTGCCAAGATCGACGAAGCGCCACCGATTCGGATTGAGCCTCAGATCGTAGCAGTGCAGAAATCAGAGCGAGCCCAGAAAGAAAAGCAAAGCACCTTGTTTCAGGATATGCCTGATACGAACTTGCCGCCATTGTCGTTGCTTGATGACGCGCCTGAACTGCAAGAGACCGTGAGCGTCGAAACGCTGGAATTTACCAGCCGTTTGATTGAGAAAAAGCTCTCTGATTTTGGGGTGCAGGTGAAAGTGATTGCAGCCTATCCGGGGCCGGTGATTACGCGTTATGAAATTGAACCCGCCACTGGCGTAAAGGGCAGTCAGATTGTCGGTTTGGCGCGTGATTTGGCGCGCTCGTTGTCGTTGACTTCGATTCGTGTGGTGGAAGTGATCCCCGGAAAAATGTACATGGGGCTGGAATTGCCGAATCCGAAGCGGCAGATTGTGCGCTTAACCGAAATTCTTGGGTCCAAGGTCTACAACGATGGCGTTTCTAGTTTAACTATCGCGCTCGGTAAAGATATCGCTGGTCATCCGGTGGTAGCAGATTTAGCAAAGATGCCGCATTTGTTGGTAGCCGGTACGACAGGTTCGGGTAAATCAGTGGGGATTAATGCCACCATTTTGTCGTTGCTGTATAAGTCCGATCCCAAGAATGTCCGTTTGATTTTGATAGATCCAAAAATGTTGGAGCTGTCGATTTACGAAGGCATTCCCCATTTATTGGCGCCGGTTGTCACTGACATGCGCCAAGCCGGCCATGCGCTCAATTGGGCTGTCAATGAAATGGAACGGCGTTATAAGTTGATGTCGAAAATGGGGGTGCGTAATCTTGCCGGTTTTAATCAAAAAATCGCTGATGCAGAACAGCGCGAAGAAAAAATTCCGAATCCATTTAGTCTGACGCCAGATGCGCCAGAGCCGTTGGAGAAATTGCCAACTATCGTCGTCATTATTGATGAGCTGGCAGATTTGATGATGGTGGTTGGTAAAAAAGTGGAAGAGTTAATCGCACGCATTGCACAGAAGGCTCGCGCTGCGGGTATTCACCTTATTTTGGCGACACAACGACCATCAGTGGACGTCATCACTGGCTTGATTAAAGCTAACGTGCCGACCCGGATTGCGTTTCAGGTCAGCAGCAAAATTGACTCACGTACTATTTTGGATCAAATGGGCGCAGAAGCTTTGCTCGGAATGGGGGACATGCTTTATATGCCGCCCGGAACCGGTTTGCCGATTCGCGTCCATGGTGCGTTTGTGTCGGATGACGAGGTGCATCGCGTGGTCGATTATTTGAAGGAACAAGGCGAGCCCAATTACATCGAAGGCATACTGGAAGGCGGTACGATTGATGATGGTGGCGATGCTGCCGGTGGCGGCGGTGGTGTCGCTAGCGGCGAAGGAGATGAGTTGTATGATCAAGCGGTCGCCATCGTCCTGAAAAATCGTCGCGCATCGATTTCACTGGTGCAGCGCCATTTGCGGATAGGTTATAACCGTGCGGCACGCTTGCTGGAACAGATGGAGCAAAGCGGAATGGTGTCAACCATGCAATCAAACGGTAACCGCGAGATATTGGTGCCGGCTGGAAGTGGTGATGCTGTTGAGTAATCTGCTGCTGTTCAGTGGCTTGGGGCGACACGAACAAATGTCATCGCAGGAATAGGTAAGGCGCGATTTTTATGCCTTATCTACTCTGGAAATAGTTGTATCAGTATTTTGAAAATAATGAAAGTCATAGGCAATCTAATGCAAAAATCTCATATAGCAAAACTGGCCGCAAGTCTGGCGCTTTCAGCCATGTTATTGCCCGGCATTGCCAGCGCTAGCGCCTTGGCGCAATTTAAATCCTTCGTCAGCAGCACCAAATCGGCTAAGGGGGATTTTGAACAGGAATTGCTGAATGCAAAATCGAACGGTGCTAACAAAGTTGGCAGCCCTTCCTCTAAATCGAGTGGGACATTTATTTTTGCGCGCCCTGGGAAATTTATCTGGACTTATAAACAACCCTACGAACAGTTATTGCAAGCAGATGGCGAAACATTATTCATCTACGATAAAGACTTGAATCAAGTCACCATTAAAAAACTAGGCGATGCGCTTGGGTCGTCACCAGCGGCGATTCTGTTTGGCAGTAACGATCTGGAAAAGAATTTCATTTTGAAAGAAGGCGAGGCTAAGGATGGTGTGGAATGGTTGGAGGCTACACCAAAATCCAAAGAAACCACCTTTGCACAGATTGATATCGGTATGCGTAATGGTGTGCCAGAGATCATGAAGCTACAGGATACATTGGGCGGTACTTCATTGCTGACCTTTAAAAACTTCATTAAAAATCCTCCGGCTCCGGCCGGCGGATTTAAATTCGTACCACCTAAAGGTGCAGATATTCTGAAGGAATAAGCACCATGTCTGACCTGTTTAAAGTAGCGCCTACACCACCATTGGCAGAGGCGTTACGTCCGACTACCCTGGATGACGTGATCGGGCAAAGCCACTTGCTGGGGGCGGGTAAGCCGTTGCGTTTGGCGTTTGAGTCCGGCAAGCCGCACTCCATGATTTTGTGGGGACCGCCTGGTGTCGGCAAGACAACCCTGGCACGTTTAACTGCACATGCTTTCAAGTGCGAATTTATTGCTCTTTCCGCCGTGTTTTCTGGCGTCAAAGATATACGCGCCGCGATGGAGCAAGCCGAACAGCATCTGGCGCAAGGCAAGCATACGATTTTGTTTGTCGATGAAATTCATCGTTTCAACAAGTCGCAACAAGATGCTTTGCTGCCCTATGCAGAGTCAGGCTTGGTCACCTTTATTGGCGCAACAACTGAGAACCCTTCGTTTGAAGTTAACTCTGCTTTATTATCGCGAGCCCAAGTGTATGTGCTGCAGGCGCTTTCTGATGACGAGCTAAAGCAGCTGCTGATGCGCGCACAAGAGCGGGTTTTGTCACATTTGCAGTTTGATGATGCCGCAGTGGATACGTTAATAGGTTATGCGGATGGCGATGCCCGGCGCTTTCTAAATCTGCTTGAGCAAAGTAGTGCATCTATCAAGTCTTCAGAAACCACCAGAATCACGGCAGAGTTTTTACAAAACGCTTTAACACTGAATGCACGGCGCTTTGATAAGGGCGGCGATAATTTTTACGATCAGATTTCAGCTTTGCATAAATCTGTACGGGGTTCTAGTCCAGATGGTGCGTTGTATTGGTTGTGTCGCATGCTCGATGGTGGAGCAGACCCTAAATATCTGGCACGGCGCATAGTCCGGATGGCTTGGGAAGATATCGGTCTGGCCGATCCACGCGCCATGCAAATTGCCAACGATGCTGCGGAAACGTATGAGCGCCTGGGGTCGCCAGAAGGCGAATTGGCTTTAGGCCAGGCAGTGATCTATCTGGCCATTGCTGCAAAAAGCAATGCAGGTTACAACGCGTTTAATCAAGCGATGGCGTTTGTCCGTACGGACAAATCACGCGAAGTGCCGGTACATTTGCGCAATGCGCCGACCAAGTTAATGAAAGAATTGGGATATGGTCATGAATACCGCTATGCCCACAATGAACCGCATGCCTACGCCGCCGGCGAGTCCTATATTCCCGATGATATGGTAGAGCCGGATTGGTACCAACCTGTTCCGCGTGGCCTCGAAAGTAAAATTGCCGAAAAAATGGCATTTTTGAGGAAGTTGGATGAAGACGCAGGTGGGTAGTGTGTAGCGTGTTTGAGAGCAAATGAATACCTGAATTTGATCTGACAGTCGCTACATCAAAATCGGATAACGACCAGATCAACTGACGATGATTAATCATGTATTAGTCATGTTATCTAATTGATTTAATATTTTGCAAACTGATTCCCTCTATTGTCGCAAAAGCAGAGATCCAATAATGGCTACTGCACAGCATCAGCAGAACCCTGCTTTTGCGGAAAATGCGGCCATTATTATCAAATCAATTGCGTAATGTTAATTAGCTAATTAGCTAATAGGCATTAATTTTATTGCACGTCATGCAATATTGAATTTCCCCCTTCAGCATTTTATCTAGCCAGATTTTGCATCGTTAATGGTGCGGACTGCCTTTCCTTGATACTTCAATAATTGCATTAATATAAACAACATAACTGCCGACAATAGCATTCAGGTAAGGTAATGATTGCTGTCGCGGCACCTTGTGGTGTCAAAATAATAGTAAATTGGCATCTTAAATGATGAATTTACCGATATTCAGCACACATAATAATTGTCTAATACACATTATTCTTGTTAAAAGTTATGAAAAACCATGAAATATTGCGTCGATTGATGAAATGTCCGTGCATATTTGTTGTGAAAGTATAATTCCCATCTAACTTCTCATCCGGCAATAATGACCATAAGCAAGGTCTGTTGCAGAAAATTACAATTGAAAGGTTGTAGTAACATATTTGAGTTGATTTTTATTTAAGGTGGCTATAGTCATGGATGGACTAAGTAGCGAAATCTCGGAAGTAAATTTGTCTTATTTGTTATTAACGCAGCGCATGCTGAGAGAAGATCGTGCTTCCGCAATGTATCGCATGGGTATCTCAAAAGAGTTAGCTGATTTACTAGAAAAATTATCTCTCTCTCAAGTCGTTAAATTATCTGCATCAAGTTCATTGTTATGTCGTTTTCGCTTTGACGATCATACGATCTTGTCAGCATTGACACATGCAGAAAAGGACAATGGCTTACAACAAGCACACGCGTCCATTTTGCTTGCTGGGCAGCAAGTTGAGAGAGGGGTTTAACGATGCCGAAAAGTGTAATTCAGGAGGCGGAAGAAATTCAGCTGGCGATGGAGCTGATCAAGCTTGGTGCACGCCTTCAGTTTTTGGAAGCAGAAACCAGTCTGAGTCGCGATCGTTTGATCAAGTTATATAAAGAGATCAAAGGTATATCGCCGCCGAAAGGTCTGCTGCCATTTTCTACGGACTGGTTTATGACGTGGAACGCGAATATCCATTCGTCTATGTTCTACAACATTTATCGCTTTATGGTGACACATGGCGAGTGCGAACAAATTGTTGCAGTGATGAAAAGTTATCGCCTATATCTGGAACAAGTAGAGCGCTATGAGGGCGAAGTTATCTTAGACTTCACACGCGCCAGAACTTTAGTGCGATTCTTTGACAGTGAGATGTTGCAATTGACTCCATGCTCTCAGTGTCAAGGTAAGTTTGTCACCCATGCGCATGATCCACAGATTGGTTTTACTTGCGCTTTATGCCGCCCACCGTCACGCGCAGGCAAAACGCGTAAAGTCGCCGACAAGGTAAAGAACGAACGCGTGATTGCGCCGAATAATGCAGAAAAAAATGACAACTTTACGGTTGTTTCGAAGCCTGAATTAGACCTCGCTTAGAGTGTTGCCGATGTAGTGTAATGCCCTGCGAATCGCTGCTTTCTAACCTCGGATAGCAAACAGTAAAACGCTCTCAAATTTGTTGCCTCTATTGCAGCCATACCATTCGGTATGGCTGTTTTCATTTTTAAAACATCTATTGCGAACTTAAATATTTTGTCATTTCTGCCGTAAAGGTAGGTATGAGTGAAATGTATGTGGCGCGGAAACAGTTTCCTTGAAATATTGTGGATTCATTTCTTATGTCGGGAACGTACTAATCAACACTGTAAGCGGAAACGAAAAGTTTAATAGATGTAAGAGCAACCTCTTCATTTTGTGTATGCAGCTTGCACCATAAAATTCATATTTCAAGGGGAATAAATTGTTAGTTCTAGCGGGTTACGTGGTTGTCATTGCTTCAGTTTTCGGTGGCTATGCGCTGATGGGCGGCCATTTGGGAGTGCTATATCAGCCTCTTGAATTACTAATAATTGGCGGCGCCGGTGTGGGAGCGTTTGTCGTTGGTAACAATGGCAAGGCGATTAAAGCAACAGTGAAAGAATTGCCAAAACTTTTGCGCGGTTCCAAACACAACAAAGAGCTGTATCTGGAGCTTATGGCATTGCTCTACGTTTTGCTGGCTAAAGGTCGTAAAGACGGCATGATGACGATCGAAGCCGAGGTCGACAATCCGCATGACAGTGCCATCTTTGCGCAATTTCCTTTGATCCTGAACGACCCTCATGTAATTGAGTTTTTGACCGATTATTTACGTCTGATTGTCAACGGCAATATGGATGCTTTTGAAATCGAAGCCTTGATGGATCACGAAATCGAAACCCGTCAGCATGAAGCGGAGATTCCGGCACAAAGCCTGGCCAAAGTTGGCGACGCGTTACCTGCATTTGGCATTGTTGCTGCTGTGATGGGTGTGGTACATGCGTTGGCTTCCGCCGATTTACCGCCTTCCGAAATGGGGCAATTGATTGCGCATGCGATGGTGGGGACTTTTCTCGGTATTTTAATGGCCTATGGATTTGTGTCCCCATTGGCGTCGCTGATAGAGCATCAAGTTGCCGAATCAATGAAAGTTTATCAATGTATCAAAGTGACTTTGCTCGCCAATCTGAATGGTTGTGCGCCGCAGGTATCGGCAGAATTTGGTCGTAAAGTGCTGTTTTCGACAGAGCGTCCTTCCTTCATTGAACTGGATACACACGTGCGCGAAGTTAAGAATCGCGAAGCGTCGTAATGCTAGTGTGACTCGGAGAATTTGATGAGCAAAGACAAGCACAGAATTATTATCAAGCGTTCAGGACGCGCCAAACACGCGCACCACGGAGGCGGTTGGAAAATTGCCTACGCCGATTTTATGACCGCAATGATGGCTTTCTTTTTGGTGATGTGGCTATTATCGATTTCCAATCCTAAAGAGTTAGAAGGTATTTCCGAATATTTCCGCATGCCGCTAAAAGTGGCACTGGTTGGTGGCAATAAAAGCAGTTTGAGCTCCAGTGTAATTCCAGGGGGAGGCCATGATCCTATGCATACCGATGGAGAAGTGCGTCGTGTGAATGCGGATGCTTCCGATATGCTTGATTCTGAGGATAGAGAGCGCTTATCTGAGTTAAAGAAAAAACTGGAAGAGTTGATCGAAATTAATCCCTTTTTGAAAAGATTCAAAGCGCAACTGCTGATTGATATCACCAGCGAGGGATTGAGAATTCAAATTGTGGACACCAAAAAGCGCCCCATGTTCGATCTTTCAAGCGCTCGGGTTGCGCCATATATGCGCGATATTTTGCGGGAAATTGGGCCGATTTTAAATGAGCTACCGAACAAAATAGCTTTATCTGGGCATACCGACGCGACGCCATATTCCACCGGTGAAAAGCTATATAGCAATTGGGAATTATCAGCCGATCGCGCCAATGCGTCACGGCGTGAACTGGTTGCCGGCGGCATGGAAGAGAATAAGGTGCTACGTGTGCGCGGTGCTGCATCAACCATGCATATGAACCAGGACGATCCATATGATGCAGTAAATCGGCGCATCAGTCTGGTGGTGCTAAATCGTGCGGCGGAAGCGCAGATCCAGTACGAAAATCAAAATAACGGGAATGACAAGGCGCGCACGCCTCCGTCACAGCAAATGAACGGCAACATGGTCGCCAATATTCAAGCCGATAATCCTAAGGTTGTTGCTAATCAGTTCCGCGCCAATTTACCCAAAGTGAATACGGATGGCGGCAATGTGCAAGGAGCTATTCGCCCAGTGTCGTCGCAACGGACATTGAAGTTCGGGTTTTAACTAAGGATAAAATTTGCATGGATATTACTGAGTTTTATCAGGCGTTTTTTGAAGAAGCAGAAGAGTTGCTGGCTGAGATGGAGCAATTGTTGTTGGTACTTGACGTCGATTCGCCAGATGGTGAACAACTGAATGCGATTTTTCGGGCTGCTCATTCAATTAAAGGTGGTGCTGCTACTTTTGGATTTACTGCTCTCACTGATACTACGCATCTTCTAGAGAATTTATTAGACAGCGCACGTCATCAGCAAATAAAACTACACAAAGAAATGATCAACGTTTTTTTGAAAACAAAAGATGCACTGCAAGAGCAAATGCATGCTTATCGTGCAGGCAAGGAACCAGAGCCGGAAATGGTAGAACATATATGTGCGGTGTTAAAACAATTAGCGCAAGAGAGCGCTGCCGGAATATCCGCACCGGTGAGCACGCCTGTCGTGCCAGAACCAGTCATAAAGAACACGATTGCTGCAGCGGCAGCAACGACGGGTAAGCGGCTGGCTATACGATTCTCGCGCGTATCAGCTAGTGATAGCAAATTGCTCAGTGAGGAAATGGCGAATCTCGGAGAGGTCGTCAGCCAGGCGCAAGATGGTGACACTCTGACGATTTCGCTGCAAACCAGTTGCGATGCTGACGACATTATTGCGGTTAGTTGCTTCATCATTGAAATAGATCAAATCGCGATCGAGCAAGAGTCGGCGGCGCAATCGACGACGGAGCCCGAAATGCCAGCATTACCTGCTGTCCCAGAAAAAACCGTGGTGACCGCGAGTAAGGAGATTTCCACGCCAATTAAAGCGGCTGGTAAAAATGCCGATGGCGATGTCAAAGCCAAAGAATCCAATTCGATTCGGGTAGATGTTGAAAAAGTAGATCAGGTCATCAATCTGGTTGGCGAATTGGTGATTACACAATCGATGCTGGCGCAGACGGCATCTACACTTGATCCGGTGCTGCACGAGCGGCTATTGAGCGGCATGGCGCTATTGCAACGAAATACGCGTGATTTGCAGGAATCGGTGATGTCAATTCGCATGATGCCTATGGATTATGTGTTCAGTCGCTTTCCTCGTCTGGTGCGAGATTTGGCCGCCAAATTAGGCAAGGAAGTGCAGCTGGTCACCGTAGGGAAGAATACTGAACTGGATAAGAGTTTAATTGAAAGTATTATCGATCCACTGACCCATTTGGTCCGAAATAGCTTGGATCATGGTATCGAAAAAACTGAGCAGCGCATCGCTGCTGGAAAAAATCCAGTCGGCACAATTACGTTATCAGCGCAACACCAGGGTGGCAGTATTGCGATTGAAGTGTCGGATGACGGCGGTGGTTTGAATCGTGAAAAAATTCTCGAAAAAGCAATTCAGCAAGGTTTGCCAATTGGCGATCCGGCCTTAATACCGGACGATGAAGTCTGGCAAATGATTTTTGCTCCCGGATTTTCTACGGCTGAAAAAATTACCGATGTCTCCGGGCGCGGCGTTGGCATGGATGTAGTGAAACGTAACATTCAGATGATGAGCGGTCAGGTAAAAATCTCATCCAGATTGGGGCAGGGCAGCACCATCAAAATTATGTTGCCGCTCACGCTGGCGATTCTTGATGGCATGTCCGTGAAGGTAGGCAACGAGGTATATATCCTGCCATTGGATTACGTTATCGAATCCTTGCAACCAAGTAAAGAAGATATTCACTCGGTTACCAATAACGAAAAAGTGATTCATGTGCGCGGAGATTATCTACCGCTGATCGCTTTGCATCAGGTGTTTAACGTCAGCGAGGCAAATCGTGATATTACGCAGGGCATAGTCGTGATTGTGCAGGCAGAAGGAAAATTGTTGGCGTTGCAGGTGGATCAATTGATCGGCCAGCATCAAGTTGTCGTTAAAAATCTGGAAACCAATTATCGCAAAGTGCCGGGTATTTCTGCTGCCACTATTCTCGGTGACGGCGGTATCGCTCTGATTGTCGATGTCGGGCAATTGCCGCTTATGCGTCGCCAGATGCTTGAGCGTGCAGTAACTCAAGAAGAAATCGTTGATGCCGCTTGATCAGTGGATTGAAAACAGAGCTGCTTTAGGTAAAACAGAAAAATAGAGGATGAAAATATTATGAGTGCCGTAAACAAGCAAGAAATGACCGCCTTGACTAACATGGCTGGATTGCAAGGTGACATAGGCAATGAAGGCAAAAAATTTCTGATTTTTTCCTTAGGTCAGGAAGAATATGGTATCGATATTTTGCGTGTCCAGGAAATTCGTCAGTTGGAGGAAGTTACACGCATTGCCCACGCGCCCGAATTTGTTAAAGGGGTTATCAATCTGCGCGGCATTATTGTGCCTATCGTCGATTTGCGGATCAAATTCAATCTGGAAAATGTGCAGGAAGATCCGGTCATGATCATTTTGAATATTCATCAGCGCGTAGTCGGCATATTGGTTGACGGTGTTTCTGATGTGTTGACGCGAGAGGCCGAGCAGATCCTGCCGGCGCCGGAGTTTGGCGCCAAATTAGCCAATGCATATTTAACAGGTTTGACCACGGTTGATGAGCACATGGTCATCTTGATTGATATAGAAAAACTAATGACAAGTGCGGATATGGCTTTATTGGAGGGAGTTGAGGTTTAACGTTCCAAGTATTAGCGATATTCCGACATTATTTATTTTCAATAAACGGCATTCTCTGAATGCCGTTTTGCATTGCGTTGCCACTATTCACCCTCCCGGCGCCGCGACAAAATTCCCTTTAAAACAATCAATAAATAAACGTATTTGCCGTTAACAAGGTAGATGGTCCTGTCTGAGGAAATTTGCTGCTGTTTTCTTGCAATGTGTTCGTGTCATCGGCAGAAGAGCTGCCTTTTCCGCTTGCTTTTCCATGCATCAATCGACAGTCAGATTACGTATATTGTGAAGTATCTATCGAAATGAATGAAGATGAAAAAATTAACTTTAAAGAAAAATTTGTTGGCAATCCTGATAATTTTGTGGGTTGGACTAATAGCACTGAGCTTGCTTTCAGCGCGTGAGCTTTATCATGCCAAGTTGGAAGAGCGTAAGCTAAAAGTGATGGATTTGATTGATATTGTCGGAGACTTGACTAGCTCGTATATGGGCGATGTCAAGAAGGGAACAATGACAAAAGAAGATGCGCAGAAACACGCATTGGAAAGAATTTCTGATCTGCGGTTTGAAGGCGAAAAGAATTTCTTTTATGTTTTCGATTCCAAGCCCATCGTCTTGGCTAATCCGGGGTTGACCGACCTGATCGGGACCAATGTCAGCAACTGGACTACGGAAGACGGCAAACGTCTGTTCATGGAAATGATAAAAGGCGACTTGGCCAATGGCGAGACTTTTGTCGAATACATAGTGAAGTATCCAGGAAAGGGCAACGTCAGCAAATTGGGCTATAGCCGGTATATTAAAGAGTGGGATTGGCACGTTGCCAGCGGTGTTCTTTTGGATGATCTGGAAGCTTCGTTTATGAAAGAATTGTTGGCTCAAATACTGTATTTGGTCATCGTTGGCGGCGTATTGACGATCTTGCTTTACTTGTTGAGCCGCAGCATCGTCAAGAGTTTGGGAGGCGAACCGGCCTATGCCACGCACATTGCAACCCGTATTGCCGAGGGTGACCTGAGTGTGGCGGTTAATGTAAAGGACAATGATAGTAGCAGTTTGCTGTTTGTCATGCGGCAGATGCAACAGTATCTCGCTCAGACCGTTCGACAGATTCGCGATGGCAGTGAAGCTATCACGGTAGGCACCAAAGAAATCGCCGCAGGCAATAGCGATTTGTCGGCGCGTACTGAACAGCAAGCCGCTTCGCTGGAAGAAACCGCAGCGAGCATGGAACAACTGACGGCCACGGTGAAACAGAATGCCGACAACGCACGCCAGGCTGGTCAACTGGCGCAAGCGGCATCCGACATTGCGGTTAATGGAGGCAGTGTCGTCAATCAAGTGATCACTACAATGCAGGGCATCAGTGAGAGCTCGCGTCGAATTACCGACATTATTGGGGTGATCGATGGAATCGCTTTCCAAACCAATATTCTGGCCTTGAATGCTGCTGTGGAAGCTGCGCGTGCTGGCGAGCAAGGACGCGGCTTTGCCGTGGTTGCCGGAGAAGTTCGCATATTGGCACAGCGCAGTGCTCAGGCCGCCAAAGAAATCAAAGTCTTGATTGATGATTCCTCTAGTCGTGTCAGCAACGGTTCAGACCTGGCCAGCCGCGCCGGTAATACCATGAGCGAAGTGGTGCAATCGGTAAAACGCGTAACCGATATCATGGATGAGATTTCTTCAGCTTCACAGGAGCAAAGTAGCGGTATTGCACAAGTCAATCAGGCAGTGATTCAAATGGATCAGGTCACGCAACAAAACGCTGCATTGGTGGAGCAGGCAGCTGCGGCCGCCATTTCTCTGGAAGATCAGGCACATCGCCTGAATGGGGCAGTCTCTGCATTTCAACTGAATGAAGCGGCCCAGGGTTTTGTTAAAAAAAATGCCAGCACTGCGCAGCAAAGTTCGCATGAAAGTTCTCATACTGTGCGTCATGAACCTGCAATGGCAATGGCAACGGCGAAGTCGCGAGCGAAACCGGCTTCTCAAGTTGATACTAATCACAGGAGTGATAGCCCAGCGAGCAAAAGGGCTGTCGCAAAAACTGCTTCTTCTGATGACTGGCAAACGTTCTGATGAGCGTAGCCGGACAACGGTTGGCGCCAGTATTTGAGGCGCCGCCTGATCCATCACACAGGCGCGAATTTATTCTGACTGACAGTGATTTTCTGCGTGTACGTCGCATGATTTATCAACGCGCAGGAATTGCTTTGAGTGAGCAAAAGCGCGAGATGGTATATAGCCGTTTATCTCGTCGTTTACGAGAGTTGGATATGACGGAATTTACGTCATATCTGACCAACCTGGATGACAACAAAAATAGTCGGGAGTGGGAGGAGTTTACCAATGCATTGACCACCAATTTGACGTCATTCTATCGGGAATCGCATCACTTTCCGTTGTTGGCCGCTCATGCCAGTCAATGCACTCAACCAATGACAGTCTGGTGTTCGGCAGCCTCTACGGGAGAGGAGCCATATTCCATTGCCATGACGCTGATTGAAGCATTGGGTGGTCGCGCGAGTCAGGCCAAGGTAATTGCCACCGATATTGATACGCAGGTGCTGAAGAAAGCCGTTACTGGGATTTACACAGTAGATCAGGTGAGCAAGATATCGCCGGAGCGCCTCAAACGTTTTTTTCTAAAAGGAACAGGCGCGCAAGCGGGTTTAGTTAAGGTGCGACCAGAAGTGATGGCGATGGTTAGTTTTTTTCCGTTGAATTTGCTGGAGCATCAATGGCCTTTAAAAGATCCATTCGATGCGATTTTTTGTCGGAATGTGATGATTTATTTTGACAAGCCGACGCAAGCAAAAATTTTACAGCGGTTTACGAATTTAATGAAACCGCAAGGGTTATTGTTTGCTGGTCACTCAGAGAATTTTTCTGATATCAGTGCCGCCTTTCGCCTGCGTGGACAGACCGTTTACAGCTTTGAAGGGAAATGCTGATGGCGATGATAGAGGAGGTCGCTAACCATCACTATTTTGACCATGGCTTCGATGTTGCCGCAGTAAAGCTATTGCCTAATCAATACTATGTGACAGACAAAGAGATGCTGCTGACCACCGTACTGGGTTCTTGCATTGCGGTCTGCATGAGTGACCGTATTGCGGGCGTAGGTGGCATGAATCATTTTATGTTGCCTGATCTGGAGCAGCGCAGTGATGACGGAAAGCCGTCACCGGTTCCGACGCGCGACATGCGCTATGGCACTTACGCGATGCAGGTTCTGCTGGAACAATTAATGAAAGCCGGAGCGCAGCGCGAGCGATTAGAAGTCAAGGTTTTTGGTGGTGGTGCGGTGCTGGATAATATGCGTGCGCTCAATATTGGGGAGCGCAATTCAGAATTCATTTTGCGTTATTTGCGTAATGTTGGCATACCGGTTGCAGCCCAGGATTTGGGTGGAAATTTTCCACGACGCGTTCTTTATTTTCCGAAAAGTGGTGTGACTATGGTACGCACCTTGCGCCGTAAGAATGATTTACAGCTGGTGCAGACTCAGGAAATTCAAGAAATATCAGATACACGGAAATGGTTAATACGTACACAACCAGCACCATTTTTCGTCGCTAAACAGACAGAGCTGGAAAAATATTCCGGAGGAATAGGTAGTGGCAGTGAAAAATAAAATCAAGGTGTTGTGCGTTGATGACTCGGCCTTGATACGGAGTCTGATGACTGAAATTATCAATAGCCAGCCAGATATGGAGGTCGTTGCTACGGCACCGGACCCTTTGGTCGCACGGGATTTAATTAAAAAAATCAATCCGGATGTGTTGACACTGGATATTGAAATGCCGCGTATGGATGGATTGGAGTTTCTGGAAAAACTAATGCGCTTACGTCCGATGCCGGTATTGATGGTATCAACTTTAACGGAGCGGGGGTCAGAAATTACCATGCGCGCATTGGAGCTGGGTGCCGTTGATTTTGTTACCAAACCGCGTTTAGGAATACGTGAAGCATTATTAGATTACACGGATTTGATCGCAGACAAAATTCGTGCTGCCGCGAGTGCCAAGATACAACGACTATTAGTTAAAACAGTGGCGCCGGGCTCGAGTACCGATGGAGTGAAAAATGTGTCAGCAATAGCGCAAACGCCTTTATTGGGAAGCGCTTTAATGATTACTGAAAAACTCATCATTATCGGGGCATCAACCGGAGGTACAGAGGCGATTCGGCATGTGTTGGAATCGTTGCCACCTGACAGCCCTGGAATTTTGATCGCGCAGCATATGCCGCCTGGATTTACGAAGTCATTTGCGCAGCGCCTGGATAGCCTGTGCCGAATTAAAGTGAAAGAAGCGGTACACGGTGAGCGCATATTGCCCGGTCATGCCTATATTGCACCCGGCGGTTATCACCTGAGTTTGACCCGATCCGGCGCCAATTATGTAACGCACGTTGATCAAGAGGAGCCCGTCAATCGCCATCGCCCGTCGGTTGATGTGTTGTTTGATTCGGCCGCCAAATATGCCGGTAAAAATGCGATCGGTGTGATTTTGACTGGTATGGGGCGTGATGGTGCGGCTGGCTTATTGAAGATGCGACAAGCGGGAGCTTATACCCTCGCTCAAGACGAAGCCAGCTGTGTTGTGTTCGGAATGCCACGAGAAGCGATTATGTTAAACGCCGCCAATGAAGTAAAGCCATTGGCGGAAATTAGCTCGTCCATTGTTATGCATCTCATGTCGTTTGGGGCTGGACGCAATAGGGTGTAGGAGTTTTTATTCGGATGTCAGGCGATTTTTCCTCTCCCTCCATTCATCTCCGACAAGTGGATGATAAGTGGACGACAAGTGTTTTCGCGTTACATCAACGTGCAATTATTTTTAATGACAGACAGTATGGAGTGTTAACCATGGTAGACAAGAATATCAAAATTTTGGTAGTTGATGATTTTCCGACGATGCGTCGGATTGTTCGCAATTTGCTGAAAGAACTCGATTTCATCAACGTAGATGAAGCGGAAGATGGCGCGCAAGGATTTGAAAAACTGCAGAATGGCTCTTACGATTTCGTCGTTTCAGATTGGAATATGCCCAATTTGAATGGCTTGGAAATGTTGCAAAAAATCCGTGCTGACGAAAGATTGGCTAAATTGCCCGTGTTGATGGTAACGGCAGAGGCGAAAAAGGAAAACATTATCGCGGCAGCACAAGAAGGTGCTAACGGCTATGTAGTCAAACCTTTTACTGCCGCTACGCTGGAAGAAAAGATCGCCAAGATTTTTGAAAAAATTCAAAAAGAAGGGGCTTAATATGGCGCAGGCTGCAACATCTGACGTTTCTTTATTGACACAGGATTCTGGCGATAATGTTGAGAAATTGATTAGCCGAATTGGACAACTCACTCGCACTTTGCATGAAAGTATGCGGGAGCTTGGTTTGCATAAGGAAGTGTTGAAAGCCGCCGAGGCAATACCGGACACGCGTGATCGCCTCAGCTATGTCGCAACGATGACTGAGCGTGCCGCGGAACGTGCTTTGAATGCTGTTGATGTTGCTCAACCGATTCAGGAGAGCATTGCTAAACAGGCCAAAAATTTAGAGCAGCGCTGGAACGCCTGGTTCGCGGAACCTGTGGAACTCAATGATGCACGCTCTCTGGTGATGGATACTCGTTCCTATTTGCAGGACGTGCCGATACAAGCGAGCGCGATTAATGCGCAACTGGTGGAAATTATGATGGCGCAGGATTTTCAGGATTTAACCGGGCAAGTCATCAAAAAAATGATGGAAGTCGTGCAGCAAATGGAAAAACAATTGCTGCAAGTGTTAATTGACAACACGCCAACTGACAAGCTTACCGACGTTGGACAACTTTCTGGCGAAGTCAGTGATGCGGCGGATAGTCATTCTGTTGATCTATTGCACGGCCCCAATTACAAGCAGGTGCTCGATTCAAATTCTTTGTCCGATCAAGGGCAGGTGGATGATCTTCTGGCGAGTCTGGGATTCTAGATCACAGTAGTGACGCGGTGAAAACGACAGCACCGCAACTTGCGTCATGCAATCAGGATTTGTCATCAACGATGAAGCAATTAGCCAATTTATTGATGCAAATTGCGTCAAATCTCCATTGATTGCACAAAAAGCGCCCTCAACCTCCCCCTGTTTCACAGATCACTTCATTGCCCCAGCGTCAATAATCTTATCTGCGGAGAGTTCTCTCCGCCGTATTTATTGAGTTTCGCATACTGGAGCGCACATGTCTGACGATAGCGATGTTGAAAAGACCGAACCCGCCTCTCCCCAGCGCCTGGAAAAGGCGCGCAAGGAGGGGCAGGTTGTACGCTCGCGCGAGTTAAGCACCTTTATTCTATTAATCACAGGCGTGGCTGGCCTGTGGATTTTTGCGAGCTCTATGAGTGAGCATTTAAGCCGGGCGATGATGGCCAGCATGCAGTTTGAACGCGCCTCCGCCTTTGACACGTCGCACATGTTAACCCGCGTGGGCATGGTATGGATCGAGGCGTTGGTGGCGATATTGCCATTGCTGGGCATGTTGGCACTGGCCGCGATCGCAGCGCCCATGTTGCTGGGTGGCTGGTTGTTTTCCATCGATGCGTTGGCTCCCAAGTTTTCCAAAATGAATCCCATCAACGGCATAGGACGCATATTTTCCGTGCAATCGCTGACCGAGTTGATTAAGGCGATCCTCAAATCATTGCTGGTTGGTGGAATTGCTTATTTGGTCATTTCATCGAATATTGATTCCATCATGGCGCTGCTGAGCGAACCAGTGCATTCGGCGTTGCCATACATGATGCGCCTGGTAGCAACCTGTTGTGCGCTGATTGTTTTTTCTTTGCTTTTGGTGGCAGCGATTGACGTGCCGTATCAGTTATGGAGTTTTCATAAAAAACTGCGCATGTCATTGCAAGACGTTAAACAAGAATACAAAGATAGCGAAGGCGATCCGCATCTGAAATCAAAGATTCGTCGTCAACAGCAACGGATGGCCAGCCAACGCATGATGTCTGAAGTTGCGACTGCGGACGTGGTGGTTACTAATCCAACACATTACGCGGTGGCGTTGAAATATATGGATAAAGAAATGAGTGCGCCACGAGTAGTGGCCAAAGGTACGGATTTGATCGCCCAGCGTATTCGTGAATTAGCTCTCGATAATAAAGTTCCAATTTTGGAAGCGCCGCCATTGTCTCGCGCCTTGTATAAGCACACCAAACTGGGCAACGAAATTCCAGCGGATTTATATACCGCCGTAGCAGAAGTGCTGGCTTGGGTATATCAGTTGAAGCGTTGGAAAGACGGCCATACCAAAGGGGTTGCGCCACTGACGCCAACACAATTAGCTGTACCGCCAGAACTAGATCCACACTCAACGCAAGCAAAAGCAGCAGTGAATGAAAATATTGAGAGCGACGAAAACGAAATGATGCAAGACGAAGTAACGCTATCGACGGTGCGCAATCAAGTTGATGCAACGGTAAAACCTAAAGCAGGCGCAACAGATTCATCCGGGAGTGGCGCATGAAGACCAATATCAACACAGCCTCATCGAATGGCAGCGGAACTAACTTGAACATCTTTATGCAACTGCCCAAGATGATCAAAGATGGCCAATTAAAAGGTATGGCAGGTCCTATTCTGATCTTGATGATACTTGGCATGATGATTTTGCCTTTGCCAACGGTCGTACTGGATTTTCTATTCACTTTCAACATAGCCTTGTCGATCATGGTGCTGCTGGTCAGCATGTACACCATGAAGGCATTAGAGTTTGCTGCCTTCCCGACGATATTGCTGTTTTCGACTTTGCTGCGTTTGTCACTTAACGTTGCTTCAACACGCGTAGTTTTGCAGGACGGACATACCGGCCCGGCAGCGGCCGGTAAGGTGATCGAAGCCTTTAGCCAATTTCTGGTCGGTGGTAATTTCGCCGTCGGGATTGTGCTGTTTATTATTTTAGTCATCATCAATTTTATGGTCATTACCAAAGGTGCTGGCCGTATTGCCGAGGTGGGAGCACGCTTTACGCTGGATGCGATGCCGGGTAAGCAAATGGCGATTGATGCTGATTTGAATGCAGGGTTGATTGGCGAAGATGTCGCGCGCAAACGTCGCGCCGAAGTGTCGCAAGAAGCCGATTTTTACGGTTCCATGGATGGTGCCAGCAAGTTTGTGCGAGGCGATGCAATTGCCGGTTTGATGATCATGGCGATCAATATCGTTGGAGGCTTGATAGTCGGCGTGGCACAACACGATATGGCGGTAGCTGACGCTGCCAAAACGTATACCTTGCTGACTATCGGTGATGGTTTGGTTGCCCAAATTCCTGCATTGATTATTTCCACCGCTGCGGGTGTCATCGTTTCTCGCGTGACGACGGACGAAAACGTTGGCGAACAAATGATGGGGCAATTGTTCTCTAACCCGCAAGTGCTGTATCTGACCGCTGGCATCATTGGTTTGATGGGCTTAATTCCAGGTATGCCGCATTTTTCCTTTTTGGCGATTGCAGCCGGTCTTGCATACATAGGCAACGGCTTGACGAAAAAAGCCAAGAAAAAAGCATCAGAACAATCTCCCGATGCTGCCGCCAATGCCGCGGCAACTGCAAACGCGACGGCCGAGCCGGAAGAGGCGACTTGGGATGATGTCGTGTTGACCGACCCATTAGGTTTGGAAGTCGGCTATCGCTTGATCTCAATGGTCGATAGGACGCAGAACGGCGAACTGTTGGGACGAATTAAAAGTATCCGTAAAAAATTCGCTCAGGATATTGGATTCCTGGTACCTGTCGTGCATATCCGTGACAATCTGGAGTTAAAGCCCAGTGACTATGTGATCACACTCAAAGGTGTTGAAATTGGTCGTGGAGAAGCATTCCCAGGGCAGTGGATGGCGATTAATCCGGGGCAAGTCAGTTCTAGTTTACCGGGTACGCCAACCACAGATCCAGCCTTTGGTTTACCGGCGATTTGGATAGACAGCAAATTGCGAGAGCAAGCACAGATTTATGGCTATACCGTGGTCGACGCCAGTACTGTGATTGCCACGCATTTGAATCATTTAGTGCATACCCACGGCTCAGAATTACTGGGTCGTCAGGAAGTGCAGAAACTGGTTGACCGTATCGCTAAAGATGCACCGAAATTGATCGAAGACTTAGTACCGAAAGTGTTGTCATTGACTACCTTGCAAAAAGTGCTGCAAAACTTGCTCGATGAAAGTGTCTCGATACGCGACATGCACACGATTCTGGAAGTACTGGCAGAGCATTCACCGACTATCACTGATATCAATGAATTGACCTCGCATGTCCGTCTGGCATTGGGGCGCGCGATTACGCAGCAACTTTTCCCTGGCGGCGGCGAATTACATGTGATTGGCTTGGATGGCACGATCTCGCCAATGCTATTGCAAGCACTCAGCACCGGCAGCGCTTTGGAGCCTGGTTTGGCGGACAATTTATTGTCTCAAACGCAAGTGGCGATCACTCGTCAGCAGCAGCTGGGCTATCCGGCGGTGCTGGTCGTGCAGCACCCGCTACGCGTGTTGTTGTCGCGTTTCTTACGGCGCAGTTTGCCGCAGCTTAAAGTGTTGTCGCATGCAGAGATCCCAGACAGTCGCCAGATAAAAATCACCGCCAGTATTGGAGGCAGATGATGAGCGATGTTGTGCAGTCTTCCTTCCGCAATGGCGCATTATAAGTAAGAAAGGACACGGCTTTGTATACCGCTCAGGGAAAAATGGACAAGAACGCGATGCTGACCAAGCATGCGCCATTGGTACGTCGTCTGGCATTACAACTGATTGCCAAACTACCTTCCAGCGTTGAATTGGACGACATGATTCAAGTGGGCATGCTGGGTTTACTCGATGCCTCCAATCGTTATCAAGACAATATGGGAGCGCAGTTCGAAACCTATGCAAGCCAACGAATTCGCGGCGCGATGCTGGATGAATTGCGTGCCAACGATTGGCTCTCGCGCAGCATGCGGCAATCTTCGCGTAACGTGGAAGCGGCGATCCAGTCATTGGCGCAGCAATTGGGACGAGCACCAAGCGAACAAGAGATTGCTGATGAAATGTCTATGTCTTTGGATAAATATCAGCGCTTGTTAGGTGAAGTGCATGGTAGTCAATTGGTGTACTACGAAGATTTTGAAGGAAGCGGCGGTGGCGAGAATTCTTTCATTGATCAGCAGATCAATAGTCACAGTGAAGGCAATGATTTATTGCATGGACAACACAGCGACCCTCTGCAGCAATTATTGCAAAGCGGTTTCCGCGAAAATTTAAAAGCGGCGATCGACAGTTTGTCTGAGCGTGAGAAATTGTTGATGAGTTTGTACTACGAGCAAAAATTAAATTTGCGTGAAATCGGTGCGATTATGGAAGTTAGCCAATCACGTGTTTGTCAGTTGCACAGTCAAGTGATTGGCCGTTTGCGCGCCTATTTACATAAAGTCGATGAGTTGGAATACGCATAATGTTGCTGCGACGAAGGCTTGTGCCGTGCTTGTTGCTGATAGCTTGTTTGGGGAATGCCGAAGCTGCTGTATCCACATCGTCAAACAGAACAGAACTAAGTGCCATGCCGTTGGAACAGTTTCTGCGAAAAAGTTATAAAGCGCAATCGAATACGCATATTGCCAGTTTGAAAAACGCCGGAAATACAGGAATCAAGGGTGCTTGGTCCGGCAGTGAATTGGCACCATCCATGAGAAGTCGCGGTGTGACTGTCGCATCGGCGCAAATCAAACCGACTGGCCTGATGATGCAAGCTAGCGAAATCAGGAGAGTGAGAAAAGTAGAATGGCAATATGGTTTTCTGCCAGCCGCTCCACCTTATTTGCAGGCGTATCTTTGCAACGCGGCACGTTGCGCCGCGCTTGGCAGCGGCAGCGGTAGCACTGATCGCTTTAATGGCGATAATGCGAATTCAAATTTTGTATTTGCTTTTGTGATCAGCGGAAAAGGCGCGTTACTTCCGGCAATACGCGGCGAGAAATTGCGGTTGGTAGTGAGTTATGAATAGGTGATTTCATGTGCCGTTTTGCTGCTTTTGTATGGCGGTAACGCATTTAAATTATATGAATGGTGTGCCGCAATGACGTAACGAAAAAAAGCTGGGGTAATTAAATAATTACCCCAGCTTTTTATCAGAGCAGCGAGAACTTATCCTGCCGCCAAGCTTTTTCCGTGCCCCAAGCCAACCCGATGCTGACCATCGGCGCCATACAACGATTGGCCATGCGCGTGCACGAAATTGATCGCGTTACGGCTTAGCTCCAGATGGGCATGGATCAAAATGCCATTGTTGTGATTGTGTTGGCGTGATTCTGCAGTACGCGCCAATAAGGTTGACCATGCTTCTTGTAATGATGTGCCGCCAGCGGTGGCAGCGGCATTGGCACCTTTCGGCGAAACCGGATAGCCCATGATTTGCAGTTGCGTTTCACGTGCCTGATCTACGTCGACCAGTGTGGTGACCAATTGCTCTTTACGCTCTGTCATTTCCATCATGTCAGAGAATCGACCTTCCATTAAGGCGGCGGCTTCATCTTTCAGCAGCTGCGTGTAGGCCTCCATAGCGGCAATTTCTTCAACGATGCGGTGTTGCAAAAAAGCATAAGGGGAAATGATCATTTATTTATTTGGCTGCTGCCGTAGTATTTAAAAAATCGCGGACATCATCAATCAGGCCATCAGCGATTTTGTCAGTATTAACTTGATAACGACCTTCACTGATTGCCAGACGAATTTCGGCAACTTTCGCGGCATCGAAATCGGCCGCAGAAGGTTGTAGCAATTGCGTTTGCAATTGTTGAAAATGCGTTGCGGTTAAATCCAGATTGGCTGGTAATGTAGAAACGCTAACCTCATCCGCGAGTTTGCTTGCTTGTTTGCTGGAGTTGGTGCTGGCAAGGTTGCTCATTTTTGTGGTTTGTTGGTCGATTTTCACAATATTTCCTTGGCGACTATTTATTGGTGTCATATAGACTCATACTTGATTATCGGCATGGCATGGCTAAACTTTAGCGTAACCGCAAAATTTTAGGATGGCATTTCTACCGTGCCATCGGCAAGCACGATGCCTTGCAGCATTTTGCCATTGTCGGCCTTTACTTGCAGTCTGGCACCGACACTACCGTTACTCATGGCACGTCCTTCGGTGCTTGCGACAAAACCTTGTCCTTGCGCCGAGACTTTG
Source organism: Glaciimonas soli (assembly GCF_009497155.1). Lineage (GTDB taxonomy): Bacteria > Pseudomonadota > Gammaproteobacteria > Burkholderiales > Burkholderiaceae_D > Glaciimonas > Glaciimonas soli. Next base: position 427,917 of record NZ_WINI01000001.1, on the reverse strand, counting down.
ACCGTTTGACCTTGTTTGATTACCTCAAGATTTTTGACTGATTCTTGCCGTATTGGCGCGCCTTGCGGCAAGCGATTACGTGTTACCAAGCCCGTGATTTGCCTCATGTCAGTGATGATATTACGCGGCAGGGCGGTTAAATCGCCTTCTTTTATACTGACATCCGCCGCTGATAAGGGTGCTCCTGCGGCGATTGTTCTGTTGGTAGTCAGGTAATTTGAAAAAACGGCAACGTGCGCTGCGACATATCGTGTCCATTCCGCCTGAGCAGCTGATTTCTGGCAGCGTATTCCAATGGATACACGTCCCCAGACGCTCGCGCCACTCGGCAAAAAAGCACTGATTTCGCTGGCGCAGGCTGGCAAATTCGCGGATGCTGCATTCACCGTGATATCAATTTTTCCGGGCAAGCCACTTGCCTGTTCCAATAAAAATTGCTTGATTAACGGATCAGCCCCAGAAGGAACGGAGCTTTGTGCGTGCGCGCCGAACATCGTTGTTACCCCGATAAACACAGTTACACCGAAGCGCTTTAGGCATTTCCGATGTGCCGTATTTTTATGTGGAGGGCGTTGATGCATGCTGCGTCGCTTTGAAAAATAAAATCAAGAAAATTCCAGCAATTTAATTCACCGACTTAAACCGCGGACATCATTTTAATCAGGTCAAATTTTAGCGAATTTTTGCTGCTGCTTAATTGTTGAAGTAAGCGGCAAATTGCGGTTTGTTTAAGCGATAGCACTTGTACTCGACTACCTATAATCGCTTTCATCAAAAAGTCTAGTGGCACGCGCAAAAATTCAGCCGCATTTGCCAGTCGAAAGTAGATAACAAGGGTGAGGACTCGATGGATAAATTAGATGGGGCATTACGTTTTCAGCAAGAAGCACTCAATTTAAGAGCAAGAAGGCAAGAGGTCATTGCCAGCAATATCGCGCATGCAGATACACCTAATTTTAAAGCGCGTGATTTCGATTTCAGCAGCACTTTGGCGCAAACCGTAGAACGTGGCCGACAGGCCATGGCGACGTCGATGACGATTACTTCGGCCGGTCATATTCAGGGCGATCAAGTGGGCCATGTGGAAGCCGATTTGTTGTACCGGGTTCCGAGTCAATCCAGTGTGGACGGCAATACGGTTGAGATGGACGTGGAGCGTGTCAATTTTGCGGATAACGCCTTGCACTATGAAGCTAGCATGACCGTGATTAGCGGCCAGATTAAGTCGATGCTATCTGCCATACAAGGTAATTGAATAAGATAAATCAGAGAGATTAACCCTATGTCTTCCAATGTGTCTATGAACATTTTCGATGTTGCCGGCTCTGCCATGCAAGCGCAATCGCAACGCATGAACGTCACCGCCAGCAATATGGCAAATGCCGACAGCGTGGCAGGCCCAGATGGTCAGCCCTATCGTGCCAAGCACGTAATTTTTGAGGTGGCTTCGAATAATCAACATGCCATCGGTGGCGTTAATGTTACCGGTGTGGTGGAAGACGATTCGCCTGCACGTATGGTGCACGATCCGAAAAATCCTCATGCCAATGCGGATGGTTATGTGGCGATGCCCAACGTGAACGTAGTCGACGAAATGGTCAACATGATGTCCGCTTCTCGTTCGTATCAAGCCAACGTTGAAGTGATGAATAGCGCCAAAACCATGATGTTGAAAACACTCAGCATCGGTCAATAACTGTTCGTTTTTTCGCTGACACCTATCAATATTTTTAACTATTAGCAGCCTTCTTTGTAAGGGAATTTCATGAACGTCAATGGATTTAAATCTGACTCGCTCAGTACAGGCGGTGTCAGCGGCAACGGTACTGGATCGGCAAGTGAAAAGCAATTTCTTAAATTGATGATCACGCAAATGCAAAATCAGGATCCTTTGAACCCGTTGGATAACGCCCAACTGACATCTCAACTGGCGCAGATGGCGACGGTCAGTGGGGTTGAGGAACTGAATGGACGCTTTGGCGACATGTTGGCGCAGGATGGATTTACCCAAGCTTTGCAAGCATCCAACTTAATCGGAAAAGAAGTTTTGGTGCCCGGTTCGGATGTGAAACTGGGTGAGTTGGGAGGCAAGGACGATGATGTCAATGCCAAAAGTAGTGAGGGTAAGCGCGAAGTGAAATTTGGCCTGAATTTAGATGGCGCGGCTGATGGCGTAGTCGTCAAAATCACCAACGATAAAGGCGAAGTGGTGCGTACTATCGATCGTGGCGCATTGCCCGCTGGTGTCGACAACATGGTGTGGAACGGTTTGGGTGACGATGGTCAGCCATTGCCGTCCGGTGATTACAAGATTGCTGTTACTGCGACCAATGCCGGTTCCAAAGTGGAGGCGGCGGCGTTGAAATACGCCAAAGTGGATGGCGTCAGTTTTGATAATAAAGGCGTTTGGCTGGATTTGGCTGGAAGCGAAAAAGCGCGCTTGGCTGATATCCGCTGGATCGTCTAAGACACGCATTTTTAATTTTGTTCATTAATTTTGTTCATTAAATTCGTTTCATAAATTAGGAGTTCAATATGGGTTTCGGACAAGGTGTCAGTGGTTTAAATGCATCAGCAGCAAGTTTAGATGTGATTGGTAATAACATCGCTAACTCAGGCACATGGGGTTTTAAATCGGGCAGTGCATCGTTTGCTGATGTATATGCAGGATCGCGTATTGGTTCAGGCACCAAGATGAACGGCGTTGCGCTCAATTTTAAAGGTGGCGATTTGCGGCAGGGTACCGGTGGGCTGGACATGGCGGTTAGCGGTGGCGATGGATTTTTCCGCGTGGTCAGTTCGGATGGCAATATTGCGTATACCCGTAACGGTCAATTCAGCGATGATAAAGACGGCTTTATCGTCAATGCCAGCGGCCAGAAATTAACTGGTTTTCCGGTCGGTCCGAATGGGCAGATTTCCGGCGGCGCGCCAGTGCCATTCCAGCTGTCGAAATTGCCGATGGCACCAAAAGAAACGACTGCCATGTCGCTGAAGTTCAATTTCGATTCTGGTGCTAAACAGCCTGCAGTGAATCCTTTTGACCCGGATAACGCTGAGTCGTACAACTTCCAAAATTCCAGCGATGTCTATGACACGCTGGGCAATAAGCACAACATCACCACTTTCGTGGTTAAAAATCCGGCAGGTGACTGGAGTATGTATGCCACGGCGGATGGTTGGCCATTGGATGCAAACGGCGCCAAGGTTGCTGAAGATCCCGCCAATCCGGGCAAGCCTGATATGACACTGGCTGCGCCTGTCGGTGCAAACATTACTTTTGATAATCGCGGCACCATGTTGACGCCGGCGAATGGCAAATTTGCATTCGCTGGTCTGGATTTTGGAAATGGCGCAGCGCAGATGAAGTTTGTGTTGGATGCCACTGGTACCACTCAACGTGCGAGTGATTTCAATACGACACCGACTATCCAGAATGGTTATGCCGTTGGTGTGATGAACGAATACACCATGGACAAAGATGGCACGATTATCGGGGTTTATTCTAATGGTGAAAGACAGCCTTTGGGGCAGGTTGTGTTGAGTTCCTTTGCCAATCCAAATGGCCTGCGTCCTAACGGCGACAACTGCTATTCCGAAACTACTGAATCTGGCCAGCCGGTAACAGGTGCGGCATCTTCGGGCGGTCGCGGTGATATTTTGGCGGGTTATCTGGAGGCCTCAAACGTTGAGATGACGGGCGAATTGGTCAACATGATCGTGGCGCAGCGTACTTATCAGGCCAATGCGCAAACCGTGAAAACACAAGATCAAGTGATGCAGACTTTGGTTAGCATGCGTTAATTTTCTAATGCATTGATGCATTGAAGTAAGAGCAGATGGCGTTGCCGACCGCAACGTCATTTTGTTTTGGATTTTGTGGTCGATTTTGTAGTCGATGTTGTAGTTAATACTGAGCCTAATCAAGTAGGAGTAAAGCATGGATCGCATGATCTATACCGCCTTAAGCGGTGCCAAGCAAACGCTGGAACAACAAGCTTCTATCGCCAACAATATGGCGAATGTGTCGACACCGGGTTTTCGCGCTCAGCTCAATGCATTTCGTGCCGTACCTGTAGTTGGCGATGAGGCGACAACCCGGGTATTTACGGCCGCCACTACGCCAGGCGCGGATATGAGTAACGGTCCCACTATCGAAACCGGCCGCGCTTTGGATATTGCTATCAATGGGGACGGTTGGTTGGCGGTGCAAAGCGCAGATGGCAGTGAAGCGTATACCCGCGTCGGCAATTTGCAGGTTGCTGCAGACGGCCAATTGATCACGATGGGTAAATTGCCTGTGCTGGGCGACGCTGGTGCGATTGCGGTGCCACCTGGTGCGCAAGTCATGATAGGAAAAGATGGTTTGATCACTGCGCTGGGCGCTGGTGATCCCGCTACCGATGCGGCAGAAGTTGGACGTTTAAAGTTGGTCAATCCAGCTGCGTCTGATCTGGTGCGCGGTGATGATGGTTTGTTCCGTATGCGCCCAGGCATGGATTCGGCGGAGGCCGACCCTGCTGTCAGTGTTACCAGTGGCGCGATTGAAGGCAGCAACGTCAATTCTATCGCCGTTATGGTGGACATGATTGCCAATGCCCGTCGTTTTGAAATGCAAATGAAAGTGATCAGCAGTGCAGATGGTAATGAGCAGAAGGCTAATCAGTTGTTGAGTATGAGTTAAGAATCAGACGTTCTGATTTCACCCCTTTCCCGCTTGTGAGGGGCGAGCCAAAGCCAGGAAAAAATGATTCAAACCAAGAAACAGGGAGTAAATCCCTGTTTGTTCAAGCCATCTGTTTTCCCTGCATTCCCACATAATTTACATATACAAGGTCATTCATTTGGCCATCATTTTGGAGTTTTATTATGTTACGTTCCCTCTCAACTGCGCAATCAGGTTTGAATGCACAACAAACTAACCTGGACACTATCAGTAATAACCTCGCCAACGTTGGCACGACAGGTTTCAAACGTAGTCGCGTGGTTTTTGAAGATTTGATGTATCAAAATTTACGTCAACCAGGTGGTCAGAGTTCTGATCAGACGCGTTTGCCATCGGGCTTGCAAGTCGGTACCGGGGTGCGCGTGGTCGCGGCGGAGCGTATGCATACACAAGGCGCGCCTACGCAAACCGATAATGCCACCGATGTCATGATTAAAGGCGATGGCTTTTTCCAGATACAAATGCCAGATGGCACCACGGCGTATACCCGTGACGGCGCATTTCAATTAGATGCGGATCGTCAGTTAGTAACTTCCAGCGGATTTTTGGTACAACCGAACATCACAATTCCGGCTAATGTAAAAAGCATCACCATTGGTATAGACGGCATTGTTTCGGTAAAAGCAGACAACGATGCGGCGGAAGTGCAAGTGGGACAGCTTCAGATCGCCACCTTCATGAACGCAACCGGTTTGGAAAGCAAAGGCGGTAATTTATATGCCGAAACGGCGGCATCCGGCACCCCGAACGAAACAGTACCAGGGCAAAACGGCGCCGGTCTGCTAAATCAAGGTTATGTCGAAGCGTCGAATGTCAACGTGGTGGAAGAATTGGTCAATATGATTCAGGCCCAGCGTTCATACGAAATCAATAGTAAAGCCGTGACAACATCGGATCAAATGTTGCAAAAGCTGACGCAATTGTAATGAGAGTAATTGTGCCGGAGTCTTTGAGCATGTCCTTGATAAATCGTATCGAAATTCGTTTCAGCATGGTAGCGCTGGTGTCTGCAGGCGCCTTGTTGAGCGGCTGCGCACAAGTACCACGCGAACCGTTGGTGCAATTGCCGATGACAGCGCGCGCACCTGACCGTGTTGTGGTTGCATCAACGAATGGCGCGATTTTTCAAGCTGGCTTAGGTTCACAGGCGTTGTTTGAAGATAGGCGCCCGCGTAGTGTGGGCGACATCTTGACGATAGTGATCAGTGAAAATGTCAACGCCAGCAAAAATTCCGGTACGAATGCCAGTCGGTCCGGCAGCGCGAGTACCGGGTTGAGTGCAGTGACTAAAGTGCTTAGCGGCTTGTTGGGCGACGGTAAATTAGATACCCAAGCGAGCGGTAAGAACGCATTAACCGCCAAAGGCGGTGCCAACGCGGCCAATACTTTCAATGGCACCATTACCGTCACAGTGACTGAGGTTTATGACAACGGTAATTTGTTGGTCAGCGGTGAAAAGCAAATGATGATTAATCAAGGTACGGAATTCATTCGTTTCTCGGGTGTAGTTAATCCACGTACAGTCAGAGGCGACAATTCCGTGTCTTCCAGTCAGGTGGCCGACGCGCGCATAGAATACAGCGCCAAAGGTTACATCGACGAAGCTCAGAACATGGGATGGCTGCAGCGTTTCTTCCTGAATGTTTTACCGTTCTGATTTTTTGTAATGGATACCTAGGCTATGGCTGTTAAATTTTTCGACTTGATCTGTAAATATGCTGCGGCCTCTGGCGTGACGCTATTGTCTGCGGCGTTATTATTTATTGCTATACCGGCACAGGCCGAGCGCATCAAAGAATTAGCCAATATCCAGGGCGTGCGCGACAATCCTTTAATTGGCTATGGCTTGATCGTCGGTTTGGATGGGACTGGCGATCAAACTATGCAAACGCCGTTTACCACCCAAAGTCTGAGCAACATGCTGTCGCAACTAGGTATGTCGGTCGAAGCTGCCAGCAAAATGCAATTGAAAAATGTCGCATCGGTGATGGTCACGGCGACCTTGCCACCTTTTGCACGGCCAGGTCAAACCATCGATATCACCGTATCGTCGATGGGAAATGCCAAGAGCTTGCGCGGCGGGACCTTGTTGATGACGCCGTTAAAAGGATCCGACGGCAATGTGTATGCGGTTGCGCAAGGCAACATGATCGTCGGTGGTGCAGGTGCGTCGGCCAACGGTAGCAAGGTGCAGGTGAATCAATTAAGTTCCGGTCGAATTCCTGCCGGGGCATTGGTTGAACGTGCCGTGGCTGCACCACTCGGTGCCGGTGAGCATCCCGGCACCTTTATGCTGGAATTGAATAATACCGATTTCGGCACCGCACAAAAAGCCGTGGATGCCATCAATCGTCATTTTGGCAGTGGAACTGCACAAGCGTTAGACGCTCGCGTGATTCAGGTGAATGGACCGATCCGGCCCGATGCGCAAGTAGGATTTTTGGCGAAAATAGAAAATATCGAAGTAACACCAGATCAAGCGGCAGCCAAAGTGATTATCAATGCACGTACCGGCTCGGTGGTCATGAATCAGGCGGTAAAGGTGCGTGATTTTGCGGTGGCTCATGGTAATTTATCGATAACGATCAACACGCAAAATAATGTTAGTCAACCGAATTCCTTCGGTGGTGGCAGAACGGTTGCCACGAGTGAGTCACAAATCGAACTCGATCGCGGCAGTGGTGCCTTGCAGGTTGTGAAGGCCAGCGCATCTTTGGCTGAAATTATTAAAGGCCTTAATCGTCTGGGCGCAAATCCGCAAGACCTGGTATCGATTTTGCAAGCGATGAAAGCAGCAGGCGCATTGAATGCTGAACTCGAGGTAATTTGATCATGGGTATCAATGGGTCTTCCATTCAATCAACAGCGCGTAGCGGCGCCGATCTGGATCAACGTTTTGCGCTCGATGTGCAAGGCGTCAACGCGTTACGACGTACCGTCAAGAACTCGCCGGAAGCTGGAGTCAAGCAAGTATCGCGTCAGTTTGAAGCGATGTTCATGCAGATGGTGTTGAAGAGTATGCGTGAAGCAATGCCGACCGAGGGCGGTATGTTTGATACACAGACTACCAAACAGTTTACGTCGATGCTGGATCAGCAGCTGGCGCAAAATTTGTCCGGCCGCGGGCTTGGTTTGACCGAGATGATGCAAGCGCAATTGACACAAGATACACGCAAGCGTGAGCAGGCTCAGGCGGATATTCAGGATGTATTGAAAGACAGGGAGCCTGCACGCGGTCTGCCATTAGATGGCAGTCAGATGCAGAACCGTAAGCTCAATCTTAAGCCGCAGCAATCGGTTAAACAATTATCAGAAGCAGCGTTAAAAAGCGAAGCGACTGTATCCAATTTGTCGTTTTACGACATCGCTAGCGGCCAGGGAAATCGTGCGAACGGTACGCCGGCACATGTGCAACAGTTCGTTGACCGTATGGCTGATGCGGCTGAGAAAGCCAGCGCCGTTACTGGCGTGTCAGCGCAATTGATTTTGGCGCAGGCAGCTCTCGAATCAGGCTGGGGCAAGCGTGAAATTAAAAATGCGGATGGTTCTAGCAGTCACAACGTCTTTGGCATCAAAGCGCATAAGGGGTGGCAGGGTAATGTGGTAACAGCTGATACCAGTGAATATGTAAACGATGTGAAAATCAGCGTGAACGACAAGTTTCGGTCCTATGGCTCATACGAAGAAGCATTCACTGATTACGCCAATTTCCTAAAAACCAATCCACGTTACGCTAAAGTGTTAGCGTCAAATAATCCCGCCGAAGCGGCACATGGCTTGCAACGAGCCGGCTATGCAACTGACCCACAATATGGGAATAAGTTGGTATCGATTATGCGGAAAATTGCTTAGATATTTGACGTCATGCAGTAGGGCGGATACAAAACATGTGCGCTCTACATGCGATTGCAGTTTGAAAATAAGTTGGTGTCACTGACACGACAGCTGACAAAAAAATGTCAACAAAAAATTCTCAGCAATAAATAAAATTCTCGAATCCTCTTAATTTCCCAGAGCAATTTCCGTTATACCCAATATATATCGCCACATGGCGTTTACTTGCATTTATATATTTACAGGATGAACCATGCCTAATATGTTTTATATCGGTTTGAGCGGCATGAATGTTGCTCAAGGCTCGCTGATGGCGACAGCCCATAACTCTGCCAATTCTGCGACGCAAGGTTATAGCCGTCAGTATGCGGTGATTGGTGCCAACGGCGGTAATTATGTTCCTAGCGTTGGCTATTTTGGAAATGGCGCAAAAATTTCCGGTATGGTTCGAAGCTATGACAATTTCATTTCTGGCGAATTAAATCAAGCCATTGGTAAAGCCGAGTTTTTGAACGCACATTTTACGGGTGTCAGCCAAATTGATACTTTGCTGGGCGGCATTACTGTCGGGCCAAAACTGGCGGCATCGCTGGAAGGTTTCTTCAACAGCATGCAAGGCGTGGCCAATAATCCTGCCGACCCATCTGCTCGCCAACAGTTACTCTCTTCAGCGCAAGCATTGGCAAATAAGTATCGCTCGGCCAATGGCGAATTGAATAATATGAATCTAGGTGTGAATGATCAGATCACGGCAAGTGTTGATCAGATCAATTTGTTGAGCAGGCAAATCGCCGATATGAACAAACAGATTTTGCAAGCGAGCGCCGGAGGTCAGCAGCCAAATGACTTAATGGATCAACGCGATTTGATGGCCCATAATCTGAGCGGATTGGTGCAGGCCAAAGTCAATATCGGGAGCGACGGGCGATACAACATCACTACCGGCAATGGTATGTCGCTGGTGTCGGGAGATGCTGCGAAACAGTTTAAGGCGGTACCTTCGGCCGCCGATCCGAGTCGCATGGCGGTAGCCTTGGTCAATCAGAATGGCAGCGAATCAGAATTGAGCGACAGCACCTTCACCGGTGGTTCCTTGGGTGGCGTGCTGCAATATCGAAATGAGAGTCTGATTCCTTCGCAAAATGCGCTGGGCCGGATTGCGATTGCCTTAGCCGATGCCATCAATTCGCAGCAAAAACTGGGCGTGGATATGAAAGGGCAGTTCGGCACGGACTTCTTTTCGCAAAGCTCACCTGGCGCGCTTTCCAATGACAAGAATAAGGGCAACATGTCGTTGACCCCTAAATTTTCTGATGTCAGCAAGCTGACTGGCAGTGATTACAAAATTACCGTTTCTGGCACACCAGGTAGTCTGGAATATATTGTCACACGCTTGCCCGGTAATGGTGTGATGGGTAACTATAACGATGCGGATTTCCCACTGAAATTTGATGGCTTGACTATAGATGCGGCAGGTTTAGGACAGCCGGGCGACTCGTTTCTGATTCAGCCAACCCGTAATGGTGCGTCTGGTCTCAACGTGTTGATTGCTGATCCGGAAAAAGTAGCTGCTGGCGGTGCACTAGTCACTAACACCGTTGCAAGCAATACCGGTACAGGGAAGATTTCTACGGCAGAGATTAATAAGCCGTATATGGGTAATCCATTGACTGGTCCTGTAACACTGGTCTTTGATAACGTAACCGGTACGTTTTCTGGTTTCCCGACTGGCTCTGGAGCGCCGTCGAATATGGATATCACCGTGACGACCGCAGATGGTTCGTCCACAGTTTATCCTGCGGGATCCGACGTTCCCTACACCTCTGGCGCCACCATGAGTTTCGGCGGGATTACGGTTTCAGTTTCTGGCGAACCAAAGGCAGGCGATCAATTCACCATTGAGCCGAATATTAACGGTATTTCTGATGGTCGTAATGCCTTGGCAATGGGGGCGTTGCAGAATACAAAAACCATGGATGGTGGCACAGCCAGCTTTAGTGATGCTTATGGAAAATTGGTTGGCAAGGTCGCTAGTAAAACCCAAGAGTTGAGCATGGCAGCGACTTCGCAAGGGCAGTTGGCACAAAACATTTTGGAACGTTTGCAATCCATCTCTGGCGTGAATCAGGACGAAGAAACCGCCAATGTATTGATCTATCAGCAAATGTATCAGGCCAACGCCAAGGTTCTCAAAACAGCGAACGAAATGTTCGACACTATTTTGGGCATTAACTAACCCGGTCAATTTCGCTACACCAATTTGGAAATTAATATGCGTATCAGCACACAAACTTTTTATGACAGAAGCCTGAATTCATTGCAGTCACAACAAACTGCGTTATCGCGTCTGGGAATGCAGGTTGGCACGCAAACACGCGTGATGACAGCATCGGATGACCCTATCGCGGCGATTCGCGCCCTCGGTATCGGCAAATCGCTTTCCGTCAATGCCCAATTTGCTGCCAGCCGTACGCAGGCCAATCAAAGTTTGGGGCTTTCCGATAATGTGTTGGGCAATGTTGCCAGCACTACTCATAAAATTAAAGAGCTATTGGTTCAGGCGGGTGACAATGCGTTGAGCGACGTTGACCGCGCCGCGATTGCCACGCAGCTGGAAAGCCAAATGGATCAATTGATGGGATTGGCGAATACCCGTGATGGGAATGGTCAATACCTCTACGCGGGATTCAAAAGCGCGTCGCCACCATTTATCAAACAGGCTGACGGCAGCGTGTCATATGTCGGTGACCAGGGCGAACGTTTAATGCAGGTCGATGCAGCACGCCAAATGGCGGCAAATGATAACGGCCGTAGTATTTTTCAATCGGTGCAAGCTAATGCAAAATATATAGGTTCTACACCGGCATCGAATACTGGTAGTGCGATGTTTAAGGGCACTTCAGTGGTCAATGCAAACGATCCGAATTTTGGTAAAGATTTCGATATCACTTTCCTCGCTGGCGAATACAAGGTCATGACGAAAGATACGCCGCCAGTAGTAATTGCAACCGGGCCGTATAAAGATGGTGGCACGATTACTTTTGGCGGTATGCAAATGGCAGTCACTGGCACGCCGGTAGATGGGGATGTCATTCATGTGACGACTGCAAAAAATGCTGGCACCGACATGTTTAGCGCATTAAGCGATGTCATTTCAGCATTGCGTCAGCCGGCTTCAGGTGGCGGCAGTCCCGCATTCGCAAAAATAAACAATGCATTGAGTACCGCAAATGTGAAATTCAGTAATGCGTTGGATAATGTGCTGACAGTGGCCACATCCGTTGGCGCCCGTATGGCGGAGCTAGATATGCTGGATGAAGGCGGTGAAGATCGCCGAGTATCGGAAGAAGGTTCCCTGGAAAATCTGGTTGGACTTGATATGATAGGTGCGATCTCTCAGCTGGAGCGCCAAAAAATGGCGATGCAAGCAACCATGTTGACGATCATGAAGGTCCAGAGTTTATCGTTGATGGACTATGTGAAATAAATAGCGCATTTCAAAAAAAGAAGCTTAGGCTTCTTTTTTTATGTTTCCTCCATGTTGTCATTGCTATGTAAAAGTAGAAAAATCTAACAAGCGTTGCCGTTAATTAAATTCAAATTAAGCGCGCAATCCCAGCAACACCTGCATTACTGTCGCATGTGCGTTGGCAAATCCTTGTTCCAGAAACAAGCTTAAGTGCGGCATCATCATTTGCAGGACCAACATACCAGATAGCAATGTCACTGGAAAACCAACCGCGAAGATACTCAACTGCGGGGAAGCGCGATTGAGTATGCCCATTGCAAGATTAAGCGTTAATAATGCGGCAATCAGTGGCGATGCCAGCATCAATCCGATGGAGAATACCTGGCCGCCGGCCATCACTAAGGTGTACCAGCCATCGCGTGCCAAGGGGGCGTCAGATATTGGCAAGAGATGAAAACTCTCTGCCAGAGTAGCAATTAATAGCAGATGACCATCGAGTGCCAGAAAAATTAACAGCGCCAACATATTCAAAATACGCGACAGCACGACAGTTTGGCCACCGCTGCCAGGGTCAAAAAACGAGGCAAACGACAGACCCATTTGCAAGCCTATATAGTCTCCCGCCGCTTGCACGCCAGCGAACACCAGTTTCATGCAGAAACCCATGGCCGAGCCGATTAACACTTGTTGGAAAATGATCCAAAAACCCGGGGCGGAAAACAGCGGCACATCGGGCATTTCTCCCACTGTAGGACCAAGGGCAAATGCGAGTAGGGCGGCCAGTGCCACTTTGAGCGGTCGTTGAACTTTCGCCTCGCCAAAAATTGGTGCGGTGCTGATCAATGCCAGCATTCGCACGAATGGCCAGAGGAATGCGACTATCCAGCTAGTCAGCTGTTCTGAGTTAACGAATAGGACAGGATCCATGACGGGTAACGTAGGTTTGCGGCTTAGGATGCCAGAAGCGGGATACTGATAATTGTTTCACGCATGTAATCGACTAAGGTGCTTAACATCCATGGACCGGCGATTATGAGGGCGGCGAACACCCCCAATAATTTAGGAATGAAAGACAAAGTGGTTTCATTGATTTGGGTCGCGGCCTGAAAAATACTCACGACCAGACCGATGATCAGTGCAACCAATAGTAATGGCGCAGCAATAAGCAGCGTAAGCTTCATCGCCTGGAAACCCAAGGTCATTACTGATTCTGGTGTCATGTGTATACTCTAAATTGAGAGATGGGAGTGGAAGGTCGTTGCACCCGCACTAGTATTCGTCGAGCGGGGATGCGACAATGTATAACGAAGGAGGCAGGAATAGCTTATCAGCTACGTGTAAAAACTCTGGGCCAATGCACCCACCAATAATTGCCAGCCATCGACTAATACAAACAGCATGAGCTTAAATGGCAATGATATTGTCGCCGGTGGCACCATCATCATCCCCATAGACATCAAGACACTGGCGACCACCAGATCGATAATTAGAAAGGGAATGAAAATTGTGAAGCCAATCTGGAACGCTGTTTTTAATTCACTTATCACAAATGATGGCACCAGAATCCGCAAGGGCACTTCTTCCGGTCCTTGCATCTCAGGAGTGTTGGCCAGCTTGGCAAACATGGCTAAGTCAGCTTCGCGTGTTTGTTTGAGCATGAATTCCTTGAACGGTTTTACTCCGCGATTTAAAGCAGTTTCCATGCTGATTCTATTTTCAGAAAACGGTTTGTAAGCGTCCTTGTAGGTTTTGTCCAGGACTGGTGACATGACGAAAAATGTCAAAAACAGCGCCAGGCCAACCAGAATTTGATTTGGTGGTGACGATTGAGCGCCGATGGCGGTACGCAGCAGGCCGAGCACGATGATGATGCGAGTGAAGCCGGTCATGGTTAGCAAGATCGCAGGCAAGAACGACAGCGATGTCAGCATCAGCATGGTTTGCACTGAAAGCGACCAGTTTTGGCTGCCATTTGGACCAGGTGTGGTAGTTACCCCAGGGATGCCTTGCGCGTTTGCCAGCATCGGTAGCATCGTCAATAAAATGCATGCCGAAACTGCGAAGGTACACCAGACGGCACGGCGATTAAATACCAGTTTATGCATTAGTCGGCCTTTATGACGAATGAAGAAGCGACGACGCCATTGGAAGGTGCGATTCCTGAGTTTTTGCCAACAGATTTATACGTTGCCTCGCGCAATTTCTGAGCGAAATTGGCGGCAAATGCCGCACCGAAAGATGTAGCTTTGTTTGTGTTTGCTTGTGTTGTAACTCTCGCCTTTGCCTGCGCAGGTAAAGTATGCAAGGTGTTGATTTGACCGGTAGTGACACCCAGCACTAACCAAGTGTCGTCTACTTCAACGATGACTACCCGTTCTTGCTTTCCAACGTTAGTGCTGCTAATGACTTTGAGTAAATCACCTTTGCCGTTACGCTGAAATCCCAGGCGACGAGCGATGGCTGCGATCAAAAAAATGACGCCGATCACCACGACCAGACCAGAGCCGGCCTGCATCAAGCCAGCGGCGCCCCATGATGGCGGACCGCCGGTTGCACTTATTATGGCGGCTGTGCTCTCCGACTTCATGGGCGCGACAAAGCCGGCAGCAGCGGTTGCTTCCGTGTTGACTGTTGCGCTGGAAGGTGAAGTCTTATTCATGATGGACAATCGGCTATAAGATTAAACAGGATCAGCGATTCAGTTTATGAATCCGTTCGGACGGCGTAATGATATCGGTGATGCGAATCCCGAATTTGTCATTGACCACGACCACTTCGCCTTGAGCAATCAGGTAACCATTGATCAATACATCCATAGGCTCACCGGCTAAGCCATCCAGCTCGACCACAGAGCCTTGCGCCAGTTGCAGCAAATTTTTGATGGTGATGCGAGTACGGCCCAATTCAGCAGTAAGCTTGACGGGGATATCCAAAATCATGTCGATATCGGTTTTAGCCGCGTTATCACTTTGCACCGACTGGAACGCACCCTCAGTGCCAGTGCCAGTACCAGCGCCGGTGGACGGAGCTGCATTTTGTGCTGCTAAAGCGCTGGCCCATTCGTCAGCAACATTGGCGGAATTCTTGTTTGGATCTTCTTGCTCACTCATGGTCATTTCCTTGGCTGGCATCGCCGCTGCGATGATTAATCATTTTTTGTAGGTTTAACGCATAGCGCCCATTGGAGGTGCCGTAGCTGCATTCCATTACTGGCACATTATCGACATTGGCAAATATAGTTTCGGGCATTTCAATCGGTAATACGTCGCCAATTTGCAGTTTCAGCAACTGGCCTATGGTCGATTGCAACTCCATGAAGTTGGCGGTTAATTCGACATCGGCACTTTGCACCTGGCTCGATAATTGTTTGATCCAGCGCTTATCAATCCCGACTTCATTTTTCACAGGGTTGATCAATAAATCGCGTATCGGTTCTATCATCGAATACGGTAAGCAGACATGCAGTTCACCGCCAATCGGTCCAAATTCAATATTGAATGTGGTATTGAGAACGACTTCGTTGGGCGTAGCAATGTTGGCAAATTTGGTATGCATTTCTGAACGCATATATTCAAATTCAATCGGGTAAACGGGATTGAATGCAGAGCTATAACTTTGTAATGCAAGGTTTAGCAAACGTTTGATAATGCGTTGTTCAGTTTGTGTAAAATCGCGTCCTTCAACCCGCATTTGAAAACGGCCATCGCCACCAAACAAATTATCAACGACCAAAAACACTAAATTAGGGTCAAATACAAACAATGCAGTGCCGCGCAAAGGCTTCATGTGCAGCAAATTGATATTGGCTGGCACAGGCAGATGGCGCATAAACTCGCCATATTTTTGTATCTGTATGGCACCTACGGAAATATCGGCATTGCGACGCATAAAGTTGAATAAGCCGCTACGTAAATTTCGGGCGAAACGCTCATTAATAATTTCCAGCGTTTGCATGCGGCTACGCACAATACGCTCTTGATTCCCTAAGTCGTAGGCTTGCACACCGGCAGACTGCGTTGGTGCAGCGCTGATTTTTTCAGCATCGTCACCGGAGAGTCCTTTCAGTAGTGCATCTATCTCATTTTGAGATAATCGCTGTTCATATGCCATTCTTTGGTCCCGGCTTTTCTGTTGTTAAGCGCTAACCCTATCCGGCTAGCAGTCAAAATTACGTCTAAATTATTATGCAAATGCATCGGGCGATGATGCGTTCGATTGCAGACTTATTGCACAATGAAAGTCGTAAACAACACACCTGAAATACGCAGCGGTGCCTGTCCGGCGAAAAATGGAACGCTCAATGATTTTGCAACTTCTGCAGCTAAATTTCTCTTGCTTTCTGGTGTATCCAGCGACTCTGAAGAGCGATCGGCGAGCAATGTCAACACACGGCTGCGGGCTTCAGGTAAAAAATCTGTTAGCAGAGTTTTTGTTTTCGCATCGGCGACTTTGATGACCAGCCCGACATGCAAGAAGCGATCACGACCTTGCTGCTGTAAATTCACCGTAAAAGGTTCAAGCGTGACAAAAATTGGCGCTTCCAGAGCAGCTTGAGATTCTGCATTTTGTATTGTTTTTTTATTAGCTGCGTCGGCCGGATTATGTTCAGACGTTGCATTTGCCGGATGAAATGATAGATAACCAAAATTATATGCCCCACCGATACAGATGGCCGCAAGCACGATCAGAATTGCCAGGATCAGGCCTATTTTTTTCTTGGATGAATTTGCTTGCTCAGCTTTTATAGTTGCCATGAATAGTCCCGCATTAATTAACAGCCCATATTCTCAAGGAATTGGGTCGCTAACTATCGGCTGATTAAAAGGCATAAATTGCTTTAACTTGGCGTTTTGGTTTTTTACGTTGTTTAGAACAAAGTGTTTGGCAGAGCAGGTGTGGGGGAGATTGCGAGGCTGGCTATTGCCGTAACGGTATCGAAGCGGGAACAGTATCTTGTTCCCGTTACGAACGCGTATCCTGCTAAGAAATGTTTATTTTTGAAACGTTAAACAAAGGTATCGATTTCACCAAGATTGCGACGTTTTATGACGGTTTGTGGTGATTCTGTCGTCGTATTTGCATCGCCGCCAAATGCATCGCGATTTGGTTGACGATGTTGCTGGCCTGACGCAGATGAATGTTCGCCGCCATGCTGGTTCTGAGTAAAGGCGCTTGGCTGACCTTGTGTATCTGGACTCACCGAAGATTGACTCAGGGTGATACCGTTGTCTTGTAGTGCAGTGCGTAACTGCGGCAAGGCGGCTTCTAATGCTGCGCGTACCGCCATATGGGCCGAGGTGAAATGCGCTTGTGCCTGATTTTCTGTAAAGCTTAATGTTACTTTTAATGGCCCAAGTTCTGGTGGGTTTAAATGTAATTCTGCACTTGATTGCTGATTGTCGCTCATCCACGAAATGTGCTCGCCGATGGCGGCCCCCCATTTTTCACTACCCACTTCCGGATGGACTGCCAATGTTGCGACAGGTGTGTCGGCGCTAGTGTTAATGGACAAAGGCATCGCGGGTACCACCTGCATCATGGAGGCTGTCATGGACGATGACAGGCTTGAATTAAACGGTTCCGTCATTTTAGGTGTGCTTGCTTGCAGATCACGGGCAGCGACGACGGACGAGGATAAATCAGATGTATCATTTTGTTTGTGTTGCCCGGATTGTCCGTTACCGGCCGCATTTTTTGGTAATAGAGCATCGGTATCGGCAGCAGCAATCGCTTTGGATGCGATGGTACTAGCATCTTGCGTGGCGGCTTCTGCTTTGTCGCGCGGCGATAATAAGGCCAGAGCTGCCGCAGGGGAACTTGCATTATTTTTTCCGGCCCCGGCATTGCCGGTTGTTGGCTGCAGGCCTAGCAATGTCGCTGCTTTGTCGGCAGGATAAGCTTCGGGTATTAAATTCTTCCCCGCGTAGTCGAATTCCTGCTTTGCCTGTTTGCCGTGCGCGGCAATTGCCCGCTCAAATTGTGCATCGGCACTGGTTTTCAGGCTGCTGATATCGACCGTGCTGGCCAGCGTACCTAAATCCGATACTTTCGGCGTTTCTTGTACATCGTGTGCAGCGACCGACTGCGGACGTTTAGCCGGACGCGCATTGGCTTTGTCAGCAGGCTTGTCATTATCGGTAGCGCCATTTTCCTTTTTTGATAAAGAGTGCTTCATTGCCTGATCGAAGCTATCCGCATTATTTTCCTGATGGCCAGCATTTTTGCTGGCAAACTGAACTTGTGTCCCGGCTTGATTTGCAGTCACAGGATTGAGTAATAAAGACATAGTGTTCCTTGAGAAAATTATTTATATCGCTACTTCGCGCAAACTAAACTGTCGTGCTGCATGTTCGTCACTAATACCTTGCTCGCGCTTGCTTTGTACCTGTGCCTCTTGCTGTTTGACTCTTTCCTCCAGAGTGCAAAAAGAAGATACTTTCTGCTTCGCCTGAATCCAGTCTTTCCGACCATGTATCAAACTTTCTTCAGCTTGCCTGACGATGGATTCTTGCTGAACGATCGCGCCATCCAGAGTGGTGATGAAATGCTGCGTATTGCGCCAATAGGAAGAGGGCGCGCCTTGTTCCATTTGTGCATGCAGCTTGAGGTAATACTCTGTGCGATAAGCATGAAGCATTACTACTTTCTCTTTTGCATGGCTTAATGCCGTTTGTAATTGACCAAGGCGCCGGGTCGCATTGTCAGTTTTCTTTTCTGCCAGCTCAATCAACATCGGCAGTGGTAAAGTGTTTTTTGTCATTGTTTTACCGTATCAATTCGTAAATTCTGCTTAAGAAACGCCCTTAAGAAAAAATACCTGTCAATTTTGCAGTTGCATCTTCGTAACTGGTTCTGTCATCCATCTCTTGCTGCAAGAATTCCTCAATTTTTGGGTACAGAGCAATCGCCTTATCCAGTTGTAAATCATGACCGGCAGCATAAGCACCGACACTGATCAAATCACGATTGCGTTGATAGCGCGATAACATTTGTTTGCATAGTCGTACCTCGGCGAATTGCTGCTTAGGGATAATTGCGGACATAACACGGCTGATCGAGGCTTCAATGTCGATCGCTGGATAATGGCCCGCTTCGGCCAAACTACGCGACAACACGATGTGACCATCCAAGATCGCACGGGCTGAATCGGCGATAGGGTCTTGTTGATCGTCGCCCTCCGTCAGCACTGTATAAAATGCAGTAATAGAACCGCTTTTTCCATCGGAATCGGCCGCGCCGTTACCGACACGTTCAACCAGCGCTGGCAACTTGGCAAATACAGAAGGCGGATAACCTTTGGTGGCAGGCGGTTCACCGACTGCCAAAGCGATTTCACGTTGTGCCATCGCATAGCGCGTCAACGAATCCATAATCAGCAGCACATCTTTGCCTTGATCACGGAAATATTCCGCAATACAAGTGGCATAGGCTGCACCTTGCAATCGTAATAACGGTGAAGTATCCGCAGGAGCTGCAACCACGACGGCGCGTGCCAAGCCGTCTTCGCCCAGCGTATGTTCAATAAATTCTTTGACTTCGCGTCCGCGTTCGCCGATCAGACCAACCACGATGACGTCTGCGCTGGTATAACGGGCCATCATGCCAAGCAACACACTTTTACCGACACCAGAACCTGCGAACAAGCCCATACGCTGGCCGCGGCCCACCGTTAATAAGGCATTGATTGCGCGTACGCCGACATCCAGGACCGAATCGATAGGTGCGCGTTGCAAGGGATTAATAGGGGCAGAGGAAAGTGGTACTTCACGTTCGAAATTGAGCGGACCTAAGGTATCCAACGGCCGACCGGTCGCATCGACCACGCGCCCCAGCATTCCACTGCCGACTGGCAATCGCTTGGCGCCTGTGACGGCACTGTGATGAGTTTTGTCCGCTTCCGCGTTATTCGCCCCGAGGTTGGCGGCAGAAGGGGGTAATGCTTCCACTGGATAGACGCGCGCACCTGGTATCAAGCCGGTGACTTCCGTTCTCGGCATCAAGAAAATACGATTGCCACTGAAACCGACGACTTCCGCTTCTGTGGTGCGCTCCGCGCAGCCAGCAGCAAGCTCGATCAGGCAATCACTGCCAACCGGCAGGCGAATCCCGACTGCCTCCAGCACCAGGCCGACAGCGCGCGTCAAATGGCCGTAACTACGAATTGGCGTACTGCGTGCAACTTTGCCACTGGCATGTGCCAACGCAAGCTGCCATCGCTGTTGATGAAGATTGCCGCTAAGTTTTTCGCTCAATGAGTTGCTTATCGACTCACTTAACTTGGCGTTTTGTCTGGCCCGGTAGGTCACCATATTTATTCTTTCACATCATCACGACGGCGATGGAATTGGGTCTCGTGGTGCCCCAGCGCCGCAGTGATACGCTGCCAGCGGGTATCCAAAGTGGCGTCGATCCCGCCACTTTCAGCTTTGACACGACAATCACCGCGCTGTAAATGCGGATCGCTTTTGATGTTCCAGCCGACTGCTTGCAATTCTTCCATCAGATATTTTTCAACCAGGCTGAAATCTTCCGGATGCAGCAGTAGTTGCGGCTGTCCGGATAATGCTGGTTCGGTTTGCAGCAATTCCCGTACAACCGGCAAAATCAATTCGGGCTCAATCGACAATTCCTGCACTACTAATTGGCGTCCGACATCCAATGCCAATGTGAGCAAATCGTCGGCAATTTCTTGATCGTTATTACGCAATGCCTGCGGTAATGTCGTGAGCAAAGTACGCAGTTTTTCCACTTCATTTTCAACCAGCGCGATGCCGACGTTATAACCTTGTTTTTGACCCTCCAGATACCCCAACTTCAAGCCTTCATTAAGGCCTTCTTGTCTGGCCTCTTCGCGCAAGCGTACCAGCTCTTCTTCATCGATCAGCAGGTGCGCTTGCAGTTGTTCCAGTCCTGATGCAAGGCCGGTTTCTGGCAATGCATCATCATCGACTGTTAAATTGATCAGCGTATCGTCAATTGGCATGCCGTCTTTAAACATGCCGGCGTTCCAACGTTCCCAGGCATGCACGGAGCTTTGAGAAGCAATTTTTGGCGGCCGTTTTTTCTTGACGTTATGACGATTAACCGGTTGCAGCACAGCTGGCCTGGCGTAAGTATTCGCCAGAGGCATAAAAGTTTCGGCTGAGCCGTGCCGTACTGCTGGCATCGGGAACGGCTGAAATGAGGATGGACTGGTTTTCGTAGCGTTGGCCATAATCGTTATACAAACTGTTCATCTTTAGAGGCGCCAAGCGTGAGTTGTCCAGCATCGGCCAGACCACGCACGATTTGCAAGATCTTCTTCTGCTCAGCTTCCACCTGCGATAAACGAACCGGACCGCGGTTTTCCAGATCTTCACGCAATATTTCTGCCGCACGTTGCGACATATTGCGTAAGAATTTTTCGCGCAATTCCAGTTTCACGCCTTTCAAGGCGATGATTAATGTTTCCGATTCGACGTCTTTCAACAGGAGTTGAATGCCGCGATCTTCTATATCCATCAGATTTTCGAACAAGAACATTTCATCGATAATGCGTTGTGCCAGATCGGCATCCTGATTGCGAACATGATCGATGACGTTTTGTTCTTGTGTGCCACTCATCAGATTGAGCATCTCGGCCGCAGCGCGTACACCACCCAGGCGATTACGTTTGATGCCCTGGCCGGATAGCAGATTCGACAAGACTTCCATCAGCTCTTCAAGTGCTTCTGGCTGAATGCCGCCGAAAGTGGCGATGCGCATCATGACATCCTGACGCAGACGTTCATCAAATACTTCCAGTACCGCCGATGCTTTAGGGCGATCAAGATGGATCAACAAGGTAGCGATAATCTGTGGATGTTCATCACGGATCAGCTCTGATATCTCCAGCGTTTCTAACATGTTCAACGTTTCGATTCCGTTGACTTTGTGGTTTTTACGCATGGATTCGGTGATGCTTTCAAACAGGCCGGAGGCACGATCGCTGCCGACGGCTTTATCCAGAACGGCACGTAAATAAGCATCGGAGTCCAGCGTGATGGATGAAAACTGTTCCGTTTCCAGGCGAAACTCGTCCAGTACATCTGCGATTTGATCGCGAGTGAGGTTATGCAATCTGGTCATTGCCAGACCTACCTTTTGCACATCTTCTGTATCCAAATGTTGGAATACTGCAGCAGCATGATCTTCACCCAGCGACATTAATAAAATGGCGCTTTTTTTAATGCCGGCTTCTGTTGTCGTGGTTGTGATCGCCATTATTGCTGCTCCTTGTCGCCGTTTATCCAGTTTTTAATCACCATCGCGGCCAGGCGCGGATCTTGTTCGATGATGGTTTGTGCATGCTGCATATTTTCGTGCAATCGTTGCTCCCGCCGCTCTTGTGCTTCTGCACTCAGTTGTACGTTATTCGGCTTGATTTCTTCTACCGCCGGGATTGCCGGCGTTGGTGTCGATGCTGCTACTGGCGGTTCTAAATGTTTGCGTAATAATGGGCGCAACACGCTAAACCAAAGCCATGCGAAGATCACGGCGAACAACAAATACTGGCCTAACGTTTTACCCAGGGCGATATTGTCGCGTTGCTTCCACCATGGCAGTTCTGGTTCCAGATTTTCATTGGTGACGAATTGGCTGTTAGCGACGTTGAGCGAGTCGCCGCGTTCAGTACTGAAGCCCATTGCTTCGCGAGTCAGATTTTTAATCTGATCTAATTCTGCGGCCGGAATCGCTTGTGTCGTCGGCTTGCCTTTTGCATCTACCGCGTTACGGTAGTTGACTACGACTGCGACCGACAAGCGTTTGACACCACCAGCGCCTTGTTGTGTATGGCGTATTGATTTATCGACTTCATAGTTGGTGGTTGCATCACGACGAGTATTACTTGGACCGCGGGCAACCTGGGCATTGTTCGCCGTAGCGCCAGCTGGTGGGGCATTAATTTGTGCGGTTGGTGCATTTGGCGCTTGATTTGACAATGCACCTGGTACGCCACCTGGTGGGGTCACACCCTGTTGATTGGAATCGCTGGATTGCATGCTGCGCACAGCAGCTTGATTCGGATCTTGATTAGGGCCATATTTTTCGTCGGTTTTTTCTACGGTTGTAAAGTCAACGTCTGCTGTAACTTGTGCTTTGACATTGCCGCTACCAACGATAGGTTGCAAAATTGCTTCAATTCTGCGGATATAGTTTTGCTCAATTTCATGGGTATATTTCAACTGGCTGGCATCTAGCCCACGATTGTTGGTGTTTGGAGATGACAGTAAATTACCTGCCTGATCGACTACCGTCACATTTTTTGCATTGAGCTCTGGCACGCTGCTGGAAATTAAATGGGTGATAGCGCTGACCTGGCCTTCGTCGATACTGCGGCCGCGTTGCAAGGTCAAGATCACGGAAGCACTCGGCTTTTGCTGGTCGCGAACAAATAATGAAGGTTTTGGAATGGCCAAATGTACGCGGGCCGTTACTACTGAAGCAATCGATTCGATGGACTGGGCGATTTCACCTTCCAGCGCGCGCTGATAATTTACCTGCTCGGCGAATTGGCTGGTACCGAATTTTTGTGTCTCCATTAGCTCAAAGCCAACTGAACCGCCTTTAGGCAAGCCCTGCGCTGCCAGACGAAAACGCGCATCGTGCACTTGACTGGCCTCAACCAGCACGGCGGAGCCGCCATCAGAATATTTATAAGGGATATTCATTTGCTGCAATGACGCGATTACTGCACCGCCGTCACGATCAGACAGGTTGCTGAACAACACCCGATATGTCGGCGCACTGTTCCACAACCACAAAGCGGAAATGAGTGTTATCGCTAGCGCGCCGCCAATGATCAAAGGTAGCTTGGGATTGCTGCGTAATTGCGCTATCAGTTTCGTAATGGGATTGGCTGCGTCAGTACCGCTTTGTGTCGCCGTGCTCATGCTGACACCTCAACTAGGCTATTCGTCGATGACTGTATGCATAAGTGGCTGGTATTTTTATTTTTCTTCACTTCACATTTCTGCTTGGATGTCATACAGCAGGCTTCCTTAAATTTGGGGAGTAGGGATCACGACCAGGTGCAACAAACGGCTGTTGAGCCCTAACGAATAGATATTTTTTAATGCAGGCGCTGTTTATTCATGCTGAATTCAAATTTAGCGTGACGGCAGCCGCAACAACTGTACGTATTGTCAACGGATAGCCTATTTTTTGATCGGTTGAATAGCCGGGTTTTTTGCCGTTAGTTGCTGCTTTACGAACAAATTCGGGCTGTTGAGCGGTTTATTTGAAAATTTAAATGAGTCGACTATCAACAAAAAAATGACGGCGCATTAGATTTTGGAAAAATATTTTGAAAAAAAGCAGCCGTTGTTAAATTTTTTCAAATAGCTGTCGATAACTGGATTGACGATGGCTTGCACGACTTTGTGTTTGGAAACGAATCAGAGGATTGCGTCAACGTTAAAAGGAGTAGTGAATGCAGGGCGCACTCAACGTGATATCGCATTGAGTTACTGTTGCTGACATCAATTATTTGCAAACCAAGAGGAATTTTCAGCATGGCACAAATCATCAATACCAATGTATTGTCATTGACAACACAAAATAATTTAAACAAATCACAAGCTGCTTTGGGTTCTGCCATTGAGCGTTTGTCATCTGGCCAGCGTATCAACAGCGCAAAAGACGACGCTGCCGGTATGGCCATTGCAAGCCGCTTCACTTCAAACATCAAAGGTTTGGAAATGGCAAAGCGCAATGCCAACGACGGTATCTCGATTGCGCAAACCACTGAAGGCGCATTGACAGAAATCACGAATAACGTGCAACGCGTACGTGAATTGACAGTACAGGCGGCTACCGGCACTAACTCAGCAACCGACTTGCGTTCTATCCAAAAGGAAATCAATCAGCGTCTGGCTGAGATCGACCGTACTGCCGCACAAACTGACTTCAATGGCGTCAAAGTATTGGGTTCAGACCAGAAGTTGACTATTCAAGTTGGCGCAAATGATGGGGAAACTATTGAAGTTAGCCTGCGTGAACTGAATGCAAAAACGTTGGGTCTTGATACTTTGGGCGTTGCTGGCCCTAAAGACGCACCTGTAGCGCTTGCTGACGGCGATCTGAAAGATGGCAAAGGTGCTGCGATTAAAGGTGCTGCTGTGACGGCAACGATCAATGTCGATGGCACAGATATAACCGGTACAGTAATGAAAGATAGCAAAGGTAGCCTCTTTATTCAAGCTACGGTTGGTGGTGCTACGAAATACTACGGTGTTTCGAAGTCCGATTTTAAAATTACTGATGAAACTGCAGCTGGTGCTGCCGATGGAAAAGCAGTTGCTACTATAACTGGTGCGACTTCAAGTGATATGTCGGACGTTGCGACTGCCGACCCATTGGCAGCAATCGACAGCGGTTTGAAACAAGTGAATGACCTGCGCGCTGATCTGGGTGCGGTACAGAACCGTTTCGACTCGGTTATCGCCAACCTTGGCACTGCAGTGGTTAATCTGTCCGCTTCACGTTCACGTATTGAAGATGCAGACATGGCAGTTGAAGTGTCGAACATGACGCGTTCACAAATCTTGCAGCAAGCTGGTACGTCAGTTTTGTCGCAAGCAAACAAGACTACACAAAACGTTTTGTCGCTGTTGCAATAAGCTGGTTAAAAAGCGGTATTTTTTCCGCTTTTACCTATGCAATATGAAAATAGATCCCGCTCGGGATCTATTTTTGTTTGTGTCGCGATGGGCGTGTCACTTTTTTTTTGCGCGACATTACTTGTGCCAATGTAAAGATGCAGATTGTTTGTAAGTAGCTAAATTTTTTGGAAGTGGTGCCGATAACATGATTAGCGCTGGCTAGCTCGACTCTGAATTTGGTAACAAAGACAAGAATCGTGTCAACGTTAAAAGAAGCGGTAAGTGCAGAGCGCATTCAAAGTGATTTCGCATTGAATTACTACTTCTGACATCAATTATTTGCAAACCAAGAGGAATTATCACCATGGCACAAATCATCAATACCAATGTATTGTCATTGACAACACAAAACAATTTAAACAAATCGCAAGCTGCTTTGGGTTCTGCCATTGAGCGTTTGTCATCTGGCCAGCGTATCAACAGCGCAAAAGACGACGCTGCCGGTATGGCCATTGCAAGCCGTTTCACTTCAAACATCAAAGGTTTGGAAATGGCAAAGCGCAATGCCAACGACGGTATCTCGATTGCACAAACCACTGAAGGCGCATTGACAGAAATCACGAATAACGTGCAACGCGTACGTGAGTTGACGGTACAAGCGGCTACCGGCACTAACTCAGCAACCGACTTGCGTTCTATCCAAAAGGAAATCAATCAGCGTTTGGCTGAGATCGACCGTACTGCCGCACAAACGGACTTCAATGGCGTCAAAGTATTGGGTTCGGACCAGAAGTTGACTATTCAAGTTGGCGCAAATGATGGTGAAACTATTGAGGTTAGCCTGCGTGAACTGAATGCAAAAACGTTGGGTCTTGAAAATTTGAGCGTTGCAGGTCCTAACGGCGCGGTTACAGCGCTTGCTGATGGCGATCTGAAAGACAGCAAAGGTGTTGATATTAAGGAAGCTGATGTAGCAGTAAATTTTAAAATCGACGGTAAAGCTGTAGCCGGTACACTAGTGACGGATAGCAAAGGTAGCCTCTTTATTGAAGATGCTACTGGTCCAACTACTAAATACTATGGCGTTACCAAGTCTGATTTTGCTATTACGGATGCCGATGCTGGCGCAACTCCTGCCGTCGTTGGTTCAGCAAAGCTTACTGTAGACGCGACTTCGAGTGATATGTCGGCGGTCGGAACTGCGGATCCATTGGCAACCATCGACAGCGGCTTGAAACAAGTGAATGACCTGCGCGCTGATCTGGGTGCGGTACAAAACCGTTTTGACTCTGTTATTGCGAATCTGGGTACTGCGGTGGTTAATCTGTCCGCTTCACGTTCACGTATTGAAGATGCAGACATGGCAGTGGAAGTATCGAACATGACACGCTCGCAAATCTTGCAGCAAGCTGGTACGTCAGTATTGTCACAAGCAAACAAGACTACGCAAAACGTTCTGTCGTTGTTGCAATAAGCTGGTTAAGAAGCGGCATTTCTTGCCGCTTTTTACCTATGCAATTTGAAAATAGATCCTGCTGGGTCTATTTTTCGTTTTCTTTCGCCACTTTCATCGTGTGATATTGCTTGTGCCAATGTAAGGATGTAGATTTTTTATCTATAACTGAATTTCTTGAAAATGGTGCCGATAACTTGATTAACGATGGCTAGCCCGACTCTGAATTTGGGAACAAAGGCAAGAATCGTGTCAACGTTAAAAGAAGCAGTGAGAGCAGAGCTGGTTCAAAGTGATATCACATTGAAATACTGCTTCTGGTATCAATTATTAGCAAACCAAACCAAGAGGAATTTTCAGCATGGCACAAATCATCAACACCAATGTATTGTCATTGACGACACAAAATAACTTAAACAAATCACAAGCTGCTTTGGGTTCCGCCATTGAGCGTTTGTCGTCGGGTCAGCGTATCAACAGCGCAAAAGACGACGCTGCCGGTATGGCCATTGCAAGCCGTTTTACTTCAAACATCAAAGGTTTGGAAATGGCAAAGCGCAATGCCAACGATGGTATCTCGATTGCACAAACCACTGAAGGTGCATTGACAGAAATCACGAATAACGTGCAACGCGTACGTGAATTGACAGTACAAGCTGCTACCGGCACTAACTCAGCAACCGACTTGCGTTCTATCCAAAAGGAAATCAACCAGCGTCTGGCTGAGATCGACCGTACTGCCGCGCAAACTGACTTCAATGGCGTCAAAGTATTGGGTTCAGACCAGAAACTGACTATTCAAGTCGGTGCAAATGATGGTGAAACTATTGAGGTTAGCCTGCGTGAACTGAATGCAAAAACGTTGGGTCTTGAAGGTTTGAGCGTTGCCAGCCCTAAAGGCGCAATTACAGCGCTTGCTGACGGCGATCTGAAAGATAGCACAGGCGCTGACATTAAAGCTGGTGCCGTGACACCAACGATTACGATCGACGGTGGCACTGCTGTAGCCGGTGCTGCAGTAATGAAGGATAGCGAAGGTAGCATGTTCATTGAAGTTACTGTTGGCGCAGATAAGAAATATTATGGTGTTTCGAAGTCTGATTTTAAAACTACTGATGAAACTGCAGTTGGTAATGGCGATGGAACAGCAACAATTGATATAAAAGCGACTTCGCTTGATATGCTGGCAGCAACAAAAACTACGGACCCATTGGCAAAAATCGACAGCGGTTTGAAACAAGTAAATGACCTGCGCGCGGATCTGGGTGCGGTACAGAACCGTTTCGACTCTGTTATCGCCAACCTGGGTACTGCGGTGGTTAATCTGTCTGCTTCACGTTCACGTATCGAAGATGCTGACATGGCTGTTGAAGTGTCGAACATGACACGTTCACAAATCTTGCAGCAAGCTGGTACGTCAGTCTTGTCGCAAGCAAACAAGACTACACAAAACGTTCTGTCGTTGTTGCAATAAGCTGATTAAGAAGCGGCATTTTTGCTGCTTTTTATCTACGCAGTTTGAAAATAGATCCCGCTTGGGATCTATTTTTGTTTGTGCAGATACTTCAATTTGATTGCTTGAATTGCTTGGTTTTCCCCCATTTGTTGATGCATTGACGATTTTTTTTTGCTGTTACGCTGGAGTGCTGGATGTGGCGTGGTCCGTTAGCGTTATGAAAAGTCGACAAAATCCAGCGTCGTTTGGTATTTACTTCAATCGAATGAGAAGTGAATGCGATTCAGACGGCGCTGCATTTTTTCGATTTTCGTATTTGGTCAATATAGAAGAGGTTCGTATGTCGATTTCATCGATTCAGACGGTGTTGCAGCAATTGCAAGCCACCGCGCAAGCTGCCAGCGGTAGTTCTGACAATACTCATGCAGGCGCGATAGGCAGTAGTTTTTCCGATGAAATGAAAAAAACACTGGAGCGTATCAGTTCTGCCCAAACCAGCGCGCAGAGCAAAGCGCAAGATTTTGAATTGGGTAAGCCTGGTGTCGCATTAAATGATGTGATGGTGGATTTGCAAAAGGCGAATATTGGTTTTCAAATGGGATTGCAAGTACGTAACAAGGTTGTTTCTGCGTATCAGGAAATTATGAATTTACCTGCTTAATCCTTGTCGATCTGTGTGAAGTTATTTTTGCTGCCGTCGATCGTTGCGTCTGTTACGGAGAAGACATGACTGGTGATTAAAGTTTTTTTGCAATTAGCCGATAAAGAGGACAAGAACTCTTCTATAGACAGCGGTAACTAGCATCAGAACCCAATCATCAGCACAGACTAGTTACAACCATCACTAGCACAAGAATAAAGGAGTACACATGTCAGATACCGGAATATCACTCCCAGGGGCAGGCGGCGGTTTTAATTACGCCGATCTTTTAGATCGTTTGACCATCAATGCGGCCAAGCCATTGACGACGTTGGAGGCGCAACAAAAGTCGTATACCGCAAAATTATCGGCTTTTGGTACGTTGCAAAATGTGCTGAGCTCTTTTAAAAGTTCTGCGACGGCGTTGAGTGCCACTGGCTTGTTCCATAAATTGCAGATATCGACGAGCGGCACGGATGTTTTGAGTGCGTCGATAGGCACTGGCGCAGTGGCGGGCACATGGAAAGTGAATGTCAAAGCATTGGCAGCAGCACAAGCGTTGGCGACTGGTACGCAGGCCAGCTCAAATACATCGATCGGTGAGGGCAGTGTACAAATCGCATTAGGGAAGCTTGATGCGAACGGTAACTTTGTAGCCAATACCGATAAAGGCGGTACGCTTAATATCTCATCGCCAAAAAATACGATGGAAGATATTCGTGATGCGATCAATAAAGATAGCAAGCTAGGTGTTGATGCAACGATTGTTGACAATGGCTCGGGTAAGCAATTGGTATTGACATCTAAAGAGTCGAGTGAATCTTCCATCATGAAGATCACAGTGACTGACAGTGGCAGCGGCACAGGGTTATCGGATATGTTGAATTACGATCCTGAAGCTGCTGGTGCCAGCAACATGAAGCAGACGGTAGCGGCAAAGAATGCAGAGATTGAAGTGAATGGCATCACGATCACACGGCCGAACAATAATTTTTCAGATGCGATTCCAGGTATCACGCTCAATGTGACAGGCATCGGTGCCAGCACGGTGACCGTGCGCGGTGGAAATAAGAGCGAAGCCACAACCGCGATTCAAGGTTTTGTGACTGCATTTAATAAAATGCAAACTGAGTTTGATAATCTGAGTTCTTTCGATGCTGCGGCAGAGGATCCGAATAATCGTACCAAAGCACCGTTGAATGGTGACAGCACATTACGCAATATTCGCAATCAAATGCGCACCGGTATTAATGGTGCGGTATTGGGGACCATCGGAATCAGTATTGATGAGAAGGGCGTCATGAAAATTGACGACAAAAAGCTTAGCGACGCATTGGATAAAGATCCAGCGGCGGTTGCGAAGTTGTTTTCCGGTAGCGACGCTGAAATTGCTGACAAAAGTTTAGATGTAAAACCGGGGATTGCGAACAGCTTGATCGCCACCATTACCGATATTATCGATAAAGGTATGTTGAAAAACGCCAAAGCCGGTGTTGAAAGTAGTATCAAAACACTGGAGAAAAAACATAGTGCAATGGAAATCAGCATTCAGGCGGAGGTTGATCGCTACAAAGCGCAGTTTTCCGCGATGGACGTCTTGATGACGAAAATGAACGGTACGATGAATTATTTGACGCAGCAGTTTGAAGCGCTCAATTCGAAGAACTAAAAAGATATTGAATAGAAGAGTGAAAGAAGCGCGCCCATGTCTATGTATACGCCAACCTTAGCGGCGTCAAAGGTCGAGAAGAACCACTTTGCCAATGAAGCAGTCAACACTTATGCCAAGATCGGCCTTGAAACGGCGGTCTTGAGTGCATCGCCGCATCAATTGATTACGATGTTATTTGATGGTGCACAGACTGCCATTTATATGGCGCGCCATCACATGAGAAATAATGAAATTGCAGCAAAGGGGAAAGCCATTACCAAGGCCATCAATATCGTTGAGAATGGCTTGAAAAGTAGCCTGGATGCCAAAGCCGGTGGGAAAGCCGGGGCGCAATTAGTGACCAATCTGGCTGCGCTGTATGACTATATTGTGAAGCAATTAATGCTAGCTAATTTGCGCAATGATCCTGCATTGCTGGACGAAGCAGAGCGCTTGCTGGAGAGTGTAGGTTCTGCATGGCGTGAGATTGATGGAAAGCAGGGTACAGCGGTGCCATCTTTATAAAATACGAACGTTGCGTTGTTAAAAATCATGTAATTGCAATACATTTGATAGGTTAGTGAAATTAATGGAAGATAAAAGCGAAATTCTGCATTGCTACGAAAAAATGCTCCTACTCACAGCAAAAATGTTGGCGCTGGCGAACGCTGGCGAATGGGATGCCATGTCAAGTGTAGAGGCTGAATTTCGCGCTTGCGTCGAGCAGCTGAAGACCATAGTGCCATCTGATAATTTGAGCGCCGAGCAGTTGCAATATAAAAAACAGATGCTCCAGCAAATATTGGCTGATGATGCGCAAATTCGTCATTTAATGATGCCGGAAATGACGCGCCTTGGCGATTTGCTTGGGTATTTGCGGCAACGCCAAAATGTTAATCATGCATATGGTTATTAAAATCGATACTGCTGAACTGCCAATAGTAAAATTATTGTGAGCACTTTACCGCCTATCGTAAGTACGCTGGCTGCCACCGATCTGGTACCCGCGAAGCCGGCGACAACCATAGGTGCGCCGAATCCTGTTATCGGGACGGGAAAAATACTTAACGATGCGCGCCTATTGTCGCGCGCAGGTGCCGAACTACAGTTTGCGAATAGTTTTCTGCAGCAGACCCCTCGTTCTGGCGGGAGTAATGCGCCAGTCACTTCTAGCCATACCGCACTGAGTGTCGCTGCATCTGCCATTAGTGCGATTCTAAGCACATCAGACGGTATAAAGAGCCTTGTCATTACAGGACGGCATGCTTTGCTGTCTTTAGCCAACGGCGGCCGTTTACTGCCCATCTCATCTGACGCGACAGGAAAGCCTTCTGTTGCACCAACGACCGTTTCGGACTCCTCCATTGTTCCTGGTGCCAGTCAAACTGCCGCGGCATTTTCCACAGCACTGATGCGCGTGGTCACACACAGTGGTTTATTTTACGAATCGCATTTATTGCAATATGCATTTGGTCGTCGTCCTTTGGCACAAATATTATTGGAGCCGCAAGCGCGTTTAGGCAGTCTCGCGCAACGCTTTCCGGAATTGTTTTCGGAGCACCCGTCTGACGAAACACCGGAATGGTTGTTGGCAAGATCTGCAGTGTTAGCGCAATTGTCTAAATCGATGTCATTGCCTGTGATGATGCGGACGAACGCCGTTGCCGGCGATGACAGTGAGTCTGAGATTCATGCGCAGGATCAGAATGCAACAGATTTGTCAGACGGTGAAAGTGCCCAGCAGATATCGCGCCATGTTGCTGATAAGTTGTCGTCGACTTACGCGGCCGCGAATATCGGAATTAAGAACGTGGAATTGCTGCAAGCATCTAGTGTCGATGGCCACCCTGATATTGATGCAACTGATGCGAGTTTATCTTCATCTGCTTTTGTTTTTGGGCAGAAAAACGGCGCGGAAATGTCCGCCGATTTGATGGCCATGGTTCGTCACCAATTGGAAATATTAGCCACACCTCTGTTCCGCTGGCAAGGCGAGGCGTGGCCAGGTGCCGCGATGGAATGGGAGTTTGAGCGAACTGATGATGCCGGGCAAGATCAGCAAAAAAAAACGGCACAAGATGAAGCAATTACC
Source organism: Glaciimonas soli (assembly GCF_009497155.1). Classification (GTDB taxonomy): domain Bacteria; phylum Pseudomonadota; class Gammaproteobacteria; order Burkholderiales; family Burkholderiaceae_D; genus Glaciimonas; species Glaciimonas soli. The sequence goes on along the minus strand of NZ_WINI01000001.1, from coordinate 394,974 downwards.
CATTGGCGCAGTCGTATCAAAATGACTTTGCCGTTGCTAGGCCCAGTTGAGTTGCGTATTGACATACGCGACAACAATGTCCAGACATATCTTTATGCGCAGCAAGAGAACACTGTCGCGGTGATGCGAACAGCATTAGATCATTTACGTCAGCGCTTTAATGCAGGCGAGGTGAACTTGCGCACTTTAGAATTGGGCACTTTACCGGTGGATCAATAATGACCGATAGTCATAAGCAGAACGATCAAGCAGACGCAAGAATGCGGGCTGTTGCCTTATCTTCTGGCCGCAAAAATAATGACACAAACCTGGACGCGCCGATGGTGGTGGCCAAGGGATATGGCGTTACCGCGGAAGCTATCGTACAACGCGCTCGTGAGCATGGTTTGTATGTGCATGAATCAGCGGATTTAGTAAATTTGTTGATGCACGTCAACCTGGATCAACAGATTCCTCCTCAGATGTATCTTGTGGTTGCCGAACTATTGGCGTGGCTCTATGAAATTGAAGAGAGTCAAATTCACCTGCATAAAATTAAAGACAAGCAGTAGCCGCTCAATCCCCATAGAGTTGATATCAAACATAAATATATTTAGTTGCAAGTTCGAATGCAGCTGGTAAACTGCCGCGCTATTGATGTTGGTAGTTAGCACTAGCTCTACACATTTTGTTTGATTGTTCTTGCTGAAATGAAACGGTATTTGTTCGAATTTCTTTATCGCAACAAAATGACGGCAATTAAAGATATGAAAAATATAGATAAGTGATGCCACGTAATTAATTTGGTACACATCACAGTTGTTTTCGCATTCGTGGAAACTTAGAAATACGCGCAGCAGCTACTAGTGCAACTGGGTCTTCACCTTCTCGACAATGGCGAAGATGACCGTGGAAAATGGCAAATTAATTACGCTGCATTATTTATGTTTATAAAAGGTATCTGAAAAGCGATGGCAAAATATTTCATTTGTGGGCACGCCTATTTCGACGATGAGCATTTTGAGCTTACTTCCGCAAGCGAGCCGGAATACGTTATACATATTGGGGCAGCGGCAAGCCGTTGTCTGCTGATGTTAATCGAAGCAAAAGGGCAGATCGTTACAAAAAAAGACTTATTGGAGGGGGGCTGGGGGCAATACGGTAGCGTTGTTTCCAGTAATAACGTCAATCAGGCAGTCAGGCATATTCGTAAGTGTTTCGCCGCCTTAGATATTAGCGATGACAGCATCGTTACTATTCCGCGCATTGGCTATAAAACAGCCGACACATTTTTCGTAGGAGAATTGCTTGAAGCGGAACAATCCGCCTCCGCCTCCGCCTCTGTCTCCGCGTCTGCATTGCCGGTTTCGGCCGATGTAATTACGCAATCTGCAGATGTGCCGATGGCGATGGATTTGCCGGCTGAACCATCGCTGGTAAATAAGTTATTTACATGGTTCGTCGACTTGCGCCCACTTAAATTTCAGGTGGCAATTTTAGCGGTGTTGATAATGAGCGTCGTAACCGCGTATATGTTTGTCTCCATAAAAAAACATAAAAAAATACAAGCCGCTATCGTTGCGGCTTATAAACGCTTTCCGGATGAGATTGGCGTTCAGTACTATGTAGAAAAAGATTCTTCTGATAAAAAAGAGCTTTCTGAATTGAGAAAGCGTATGTTCGCAAGATTTCCCCCCATTTTGTCACGCTGAATTCTTATCGCAATGCGTATGTCGATGGCGCGATGTCTGATGAAATTAAGGGACGAAAAATAGCTTGCGTTCCGCATTTTCAGCACGTGAATGTAATTGGTTGTGAGGTTATACTCCGCACTATCGAATGACAAAGTGTGCTGCATTCTTCCAATACGCTTGCTAAGCTGCAAGCGACGCGTCAGCATATTTCCCGATTGAGCAGGAGCGGAAAACTCATGGCATCGACCACAAGCGACACTAAAAAAAACAGTGTGGATAGCGCTTGGACCATATTTTTGATTTTTCTGCGATTAGGATGTACATCGTTTGGTGGCCCAATTGCGCATTTGGGGTTCTTCCGATCAGAGTTTGTAACGCGTCGCCGATGGTTGAGTGAACGCAGTTTCGCCGACATTGTCGCGTTATGCCAGTTTCTTCCTGGGCCAGCAAGCAGTCAGGTTGGCATAGCGCTCGGATTATCTCGGGCCGGTTATGCCGGTGCGTTATGCGCCTGGGCCGGCTTTACATTGCCATTGGCGATCGTTATGACGCTGTTCGCTTTGGGTATATCAACATGGGGTAATGCTTTTCCGGCTGGCGCATTGCACGGCTTGAAAGTGGTCGCCGTCGCCGTGGTGGCACAAGCAGTATGGAGCATGGCACGCAATCTTTGCACGGATATACAACGCGTTAGCATTGCCGTAGCATCGGCTTGCGCCATCCTCGCGTGGCCGACTGCCTGGAGTCAAATTGGCGTGATGTGCATTGCTGCATTTGCAGGGTTATGGTTGCTCAAGCCATCACAAGCGTTACCTCACGATCCGCTGCCAATTTCGGCTAACCGTCGCGTAGGTTTTGTACTTCTGAGTCTATTTTTTTTCATCCTGATCGGCTTGCCCATTTTGGCGCAAGCGCTACCGGATCAGACATTGGCCATGTTCAACGCGTTCTATCGTGCGGGGGCATTGGTTTTCGGTGGCGGTCACGTAGTGCTGCCGCTACTGCAAGCGACAGTGGTACCGAATCATTGGGTCAATAATGACGTCTTCCTGGCCGGTTACGGCGCGGCGCAGGCTATGCCTGGCCCGTTGTCGACCTTTGCTGCTTTTCTGGGCGCTTCCATGCAGCGTACGCCCAGTGGCTGGATGGGGGCAGCGCTGTGCTTAATCGCCATTTTCTTGCCGTCATTTTTGTTAGTGCTTGGCACCATGCCGTTTTGGGAAGCATTGCGCCGCAGTGTACGTACCCAAGCTGCTCTTGCGGGAATTAATGCTGCCGTGGTTGGTGTGCTGTTGGCTGCGCTTTATCATCCGGTCTGGACCAGCGCGATATTGAAGCCTGTCGATTTTGAGTTGGCGCTGATTGCACTGGCGGCGCTGATGTTCTGGAAATTGCCACCCTGGCTGGTCGTCATTGGCTGCGGTGTCATCGGGTGGGCGCTAAGTTACGTTGCTTGAAGAAGGTGGATGTTAACGATCACGCCTATCGATATTTAAAGAATCGGGAATGCCCAAAAAGCCAAGCCAACCAGCACAATGAAAGCGCCGCTAAGAACTTCGCCATAACGTTCGAAGGCGCCGAATTTAACGCGCTGCAATCCCTCTGTCGAATACACGCAGAGCAGCACATAGGTCAAGATGGTGCTGGCGGCAAATACCAGTGCCATGATGATAATGAGGCTAACTCCATACTTTCCCGCAGCGAAGAATGCCGGAATACCTTCAATCATTGGCGATGAGCCGAGGATGAGTAGCAGCGCCGTGCGCGACGATGTTTTATGCCTGGCCTCTTTGCTGCTGTCATGGTGGTGACTGTGTTCGTGATGATCCCCGTGATGATGTTCATGCTCGGCAAAATTAGTGCGGTAGGAATGTATCTGCTCATCCTGAATTAGCGTCAAATTGACATCAAAACCATGCGGCTCTGGAATGTCGTCTACGGATTCCCAATATGCTCCACGTTGGACAAACGGGAAAGACTGGCGGGCGCCATCTGCGCGCAGAGTCTCAACCGTGATTGCTTTCGTCGCATCTGTTCCATTGGCTGTGAAACGGAAGCGTGGTGCTTGTCCAAGTTCATAAATTGAAAGTTCGAGATCACCGTGCTTTCCTTTAATCCTCTGCAGTTCCGGCCCGTGAATTTGATCGCCAGTATCTTTTGATTCATCTAGATGTGAGAAGTCGTGCGTATGTCCATGCGCGCCGTGACTATACGCATGACCATCGCCAGAACGTAGCGCTAGCCACGACGAGATAGCAATCCATAAGCCAAAAGCAATCAACGCAATACTTGAAATGGTGTCAATCCAATGGCCAAATTTATCGGCAACAGCGACGCCAGCCAGCCAGACAATCGCCGCCAGAATAAGTGTCGTGACGACATGCCCGGTGCCTGCCTTAAGTGCCGCGCGTGCAGTTTCACCACGGGTCCATCCCCGTTGGCGCGCTATGAGCGTGATGGGCACCCAATGATCTGGAACGATAGTGTGTAGCACACCGACGAGTAAAACCGAACCTACCAGCAATTCTGCTGAACCGGTTTCTAAAAACTGGAAAGAGAGAAAACTCATTGCATGCCTTATAGGTATTTACTAATTTCTTTAAACTCTGCCAGAGCGGCTTTGCTGGTGTTGGCATCGCTGTCCATTTGCGCTTCCAGGCAGTGATCTACATGGTCATGTATGAGTGCTTTCTTTGCATTCGTGATGGCTTTTTCGATGGCGTGAAGCTGCTGTGCGAGCTCAACGCAATTTCGACCAGCCTCAATCATCGCGATGGTGCTGCGCAGATGTCCTTCGGCGCGTTTTAAGCGAAGAACAATATTGGTGTGAGATTCGTGGGGAGGATGTTTTTTCATGATTCATCCTATCCCCCTGGGGGGGGATGTGTCAATCAAAGATGTTGGAAAGCATTTTCGGCGCCGATTTCATTGTTGCGTCGCACCAACGGGTAGTAAAGAACGATTTTGTTATCTGACGCAATCCGGTAAAACAATTTCCGCATACGCTCAGGCGTTTTTCTTATTGGACGCCCGACTTGCCTCCACGCTATAGTTTTTTCTTGGCAACCGACGACAGCCACAAGCTGACGTCAACTGCGCTATCAGAGAGGTGATTCATGTCGTCTATCGCGACTATAGCAGCGGATGTAAGTCAGGCAGATCTGTTATCCCGGGTCTTGCCGGCGCATCGTATCAATACGGACCAGGAAGCGCTGGATATTGCGCGCGAGCTGGCCGCCGAGTTCCGGGTCGACGCCAGCGCGCGCGATCGCGAGCGTCGCCTGCCTTGGGTGGAAATCGAGAAATTTTCCGCCAGCGGACTGGGCGGCATTACGGTGCCGCGCGAGTTTGGCGGTGCCCAGGTTTCCTACCGCACGCTGGCAGAAGTATTCCGTTTGCTGTGTGCCGCCGATCCGGCGCTGGGCCAAATCCCGCAAAACCATTTCGGTATCCTCGGCGTGGTAGCGCACAGCGCGGACGCCGCGCAAAAGGCGCGCATCTATGGCGACGTGCTGAGCGGTCAGCGCATCGGCAACGCGGGACCGGAACGCGGTACCAAGAACATTCTGGAGATGAAGGCGCGCCTGACCGAAACGCCAAATGGCTACCGCCTCAACGGCAAGAAATTCTATTCTACCGGTGCCTTGTTCGCGCATTGGGTCCCGGTCAAGGCGTTGGATGAGCAGGGCCAGCCGGTGCTGGTGTTCGTCAAGCGTGGCACGTCTGGTCTGACTATCATCGACGACTGGTCGGGGTTCGGCCAGCGCACTACCGCTAGCGGCACGGTGCTGTTGGAAAATCTGGCAGTGGCCGCGGAAAACGTGCTGTCGCTACGGAAGCTGGCCGAGCAGGCCAGCATTCAGGGGCCGGCCTCGCAGCTGATTCAGGCTGCGATCGACGCTGGGATCGCTGCTGCCGCCATCGAAGATACAGTGCTGTTCGTCCGTACCCGTTCGCGGCCTTGGGCCGATAGCGGCGTCGAGCGCGCCAGCGATGATCCTTACGTCATCAGCGATATCGGCGACTTGAAAATTCGCCTGCATGCCGCCAATGCACTGCTGGTGAAAGCAGCGGTGGCGCTGGATCAGATTTCCAGCGTGGAGATTGATGCTGACGCTTCTGCACGTGCCTCGATCGCCGTCGCTAAAGCAAAGGTGCTGACTACCGAGATTGCGTTGCTCGCTAGCGAGAAACTGTTTGAACTGGCTGGCTCGGCATCTACTCTGGCAGAACATAACCTGGACCGCCACTGGCGAAATGCCCGTACCCATACCTTGCACGATCCGGTACGCTGGAAGCTGCACGCCATCGGCAACTACCTGCTGAACGACATCGCGCCCGCACACCATTCCTGGAACTGACATCATGACGACTTCAATTAATGCCGCTACCGGACCGGTGGTGCGCATCCTCGACGATATTCAGGCTATTGCCGCAGCGCGCGCGCTGGCAGCCTCATTTACACGCGAAGCCAGCAAGCGTGACAGCGAACGGCGGCTGCCACTACATGAGCTGGAACAGTTTTCCCGCTCAGGCCTGTGGGGAATATCGGTGCCGCGTGCCTATGGCGGTGCTGGTGTCTCGCACGCTACGCTGGCTGAAGTGATCGCCACGATTGCCGCTGCCGACGGCTCGCTGGGACAGATTCCGCAAAACCATTTCTATGCGGTCGAGATTCTGCGGGTCAATGGCAGCGAAGCGCAAAAGCGCTATTATTTCGAACGTATCCTGGCCGGTGAACGTTTCGGCAACGCCTTGGCGGAACTCGGCACGCGCACCTCGCAAGAGCGACGCACTCGCCTTAGTAAGGATGGTCAGGGTTTCCGTATCAATGGACGTAAATTCTATGCAACCGGGGCGCTGTACGCGCACCGGATTCCGGTTTCGGTGATCGACGACGACGGCGTCCAGCAACTGGCCATTGTCAAGCGCGATGCCGAGGGCGTCGACGTGATTGACGACTGGTCCGGTTTCGGCCAACGCACTACCGGCAGCGGTTCCGTGGTGTTCGCCAATGTGTGGGTGACAGCAGAAGAAGTGCTGCCGTTTCAGAGCGCTTTTGAGCGACCGACTTCACTTGGCCCGGTGGCGCAATTGCTGCATGCAGCGATCGATATCGGCATTGCCCGCGCCGCCTTGCACGACGCCGCAGCATTCGTACGTACCCGCTCGCGCGCCTGGATCGATAGCAAGGTGGAACGTGCCATCGACGATCCTCTCACGGTTCAGGAGTTCGGCAACCTGGCAGTGCGACTGGCCGGCGCGGAAGCATTGCTGGAACTGGCCGGTGCGGCAGTCGACGTTGCGGCTTTGAATCCGACGGTGGCATCAGTAGCAGCTGCTTCGATAGCAGTGGCGGAAGCACGCGTGCTGAGCACCGAAATATCGCTGGCTGCTGGCAGCAAGCTGTTCGAGCTGGCTGGCACGCAAGCAACGCTGGTGGAGCACAATCTCGACCGCCATTGGCGCAACGCCCGCACCCATACCTTGCACGATCCGGTGCGCTGGAAGTATCACGCGGTAGGCAACTACTATCTCAACGAAAAAAATCCGCCGCGCCACGGTGCCATCTGATCAATACTAAATAAGCCTATGTCGAAGAAGCAAATTCGCCTCAACGCCTTCAACATGAATTGCGTCGGGCATATTAATCATGGCTTGTGGACGCACCCGCGCGACCGTTCTACCGATTACACCAGCATTGAATACTGGACCGAGCAGGCCAGATTGCTGGAACGCGGCAAGTTCGACGGTCTGTTTTTGGCCGATATCGTCGGTGTCTACGATGTCTATCAAGATTCAGCCGACCTGACCGCACGAGAAGCTATCCAGTTGCCAGTCAACGACCCCTTGTTGCTGGTGTCGGCGATGGCTGCGGTTACCAGGCATCTCGGTTTCGGTGTCACCGTTAACCTGACCTACGAAGCGCCGTATCTGTTTGCGCGCCGAATGTCGACCCTCGATCACCTGACACGTGGCAGGATAGGCTGGAATATTGTCACCGGCTATCTGGACAGCGCGGCGCGTGCCATGGGATTGAGCGAGCAGCCGGAACACGATGCCCGCTATGAACGGGCGGAAGAATTCATGCAGGTGCTCTACAAGCTATGGGAAGGCAGTTGGGAAGATGGCGCGCTACTGCGCGATCGCCAGCGCCGCATCTTTGCCGATCCGGCCAAGGTGCACCGCATCAAGCATCGCGGTGAACACTACGAGGTAGACGGTTACCATCTCAGCGAGCCATCACCGCAACGCACGCCGGTGCTGTATCAGGCCGGCGCTTCGGATCGTGGTCAGCAGTTTGCCGCCGCCCATGCCGAATGCGTATTCATCTCCAGCCAGAAGCCGGAGGCAGCGCGCAAGCTGGTGCATGATCTGCGCGATCAGGCACAGCTAGCCGGTCGCCAGCGCAATGATCTGAAAATCTTCATGGGTGTCTCGGTCATCGTTGCCCCGACTGCCGCCGAAGCGCGCGAGAAATATGTCGAATACTGCCGCTATGCGAATCCGGAAGCCGGCCTTGCGCACTTCGCTGCCGGTACTGGCTTCGATTTTTCCAGGTATGGTATTGATGAAGCAATCAGGCCAGCCGCCAGCAATGCCATTCAGTCCTCCGCCAAAGCGGTCAGCGCCGCCGATGCTGGCTGGACAGTGCGCAAGCTGCTTGACCAACTGGCGCTGGGCGGGCGTTACGTTACCATCGTCGGCTCACCGCAGCAGGTGGCCGATCAGCTGGAAGCGTGGGTCAGAGACACCGATATCGACGGCTTCAACCTTACGCGCACCGTGGCGCCTGAAAGTTTCGAGGACTTTGTCAATCTGGTGATTCCGGAACTGCAAGCACGTGGTTCTTATAAGCTGGATTATGAAGACGGGACATTACGCGAGAAGTTGTTTGAGGCCAGGCAGCCGCTCTTACCCGCGCGGCATCCGGCTGCCCGCTACCGCCGAGGCTAAATTTTTAAAATCCGTTCGGCGGACTTGTTTATAGATATCTAGTAATTTCTTTAAACTCTGCCGGAGTTGCTTTGCTAGTTTTGGCACCGCTGTCCATTTGTGCTTCCAGGCAGTGAGCTATATGGTCATGTATGAGTGCTTTCTTCGCATTCGTGATGGCTTTTTCGATGGCGTGAAGTTGTTGGGCGAGTTCAACACAAATCCGGCCAGCCCCAATCATCTCTCTGATTACTCGCAAAAAAGCGGGCTTGATTGCTGCCATTTCGGAGCAGATTCAATTCTCTATTCTGTCTTTGATGGTGCGCAGAGAACGTAACTGCGCATGTATATATTATTAAATGACAACTTCAACAATGAAAAATTTTGTCTTGACTGAAATTGTAGTGTGACTATAATTTGCCTCACTTTATCATGTGACGATGACAACTATTAACGGCCAAAATAGGCCGGCAGGTAAAGTCGAGGAGACAAAATGGGTATGCCCGAATTGGGACGCACTATCCGTGCGCGACGCCATAAAATCAAAAAAACGCTGGTCCAGATTGCGGAAGAAACAGGCTTGACTGCGGGTTTCCTATCGCAATTGGAGCGCAATCAAACCAGTGCTTCGATTTCCTCATTAGTTGTTATCGCCAAAGCACTCAACATCGCGGTAAGCGATTTGGTAGAACAGCCTGCACAAGCACTGCCTGATACGTACCAGGGACAAAGAAAACCATATTCAGTCATTAATGGGCAGGTGCGCTATGAGCGCTTGTCGACGGTATTCCCGGGAAGCCAGATTCATTCGGTGAAATTTACTATGCCGATGGGTTATAAATCAGAGACCGTTTCACACGAGGGTGATGAAATGGTATTTGTGTTAAGCGGTAAAGTGGAATATGCGGTTGGGATGGAACGATATGTGCTTAATGTTGGTGATAGTTTACATTTTGATGCGAATATCCCCCACAGCGTGGAGGTATTGCTGCATCAAAATCAACAGGCTGAACTAATTTGGATGGGAACAACGAAGTTGTTTGAAGAGTTTGTTCAAATTTCTACAAGTAAGAGCCGCAAAAGCAGCAGCGGCGGGCATCAGGTTTTCAAAGGTGGTACAGAGTTTTTTAACGTAGATGTAAAAGCAGTGGGTGTATAAATATAAGGTGTGCGTGATTTAACGTAATGTTTGACGGGATATTTCATAAACGCAGCTGAAATGCATGGCATTGCCATATCAACCAAGCAACCAAGCAACCAAGAAAGAGACCAAAGATGAAAAAAAATCTACAATTCGCAGCTAAGGTAGGACTTGTCGCTGTTTTGAGTACCTGTGCCGGCTTCGCTGCCGCACAAGCGAAAAAAACTCTGGTGTATTGCTCCGAGGCGAGCCCTGAAGGTTTCAGTCCACAGCTCTATACCACTGGTACCACGTTTGATGCTTCTGCCAATCCGATTTATAACCGCCTGGTTGATTTCGAGCTTGGTACAACCAACATCAAACCTTCGTTAGCAGAGTCGTGGGAAATTTCACAAGATGGTTTGACCTACACTTTCAAGCTGCGTAAAGGCGTCAAATTCCACAGCAATGCCAAATTCAAGCCGACCCGTGACTTCAATGCGGATGATGTCGTGTTTACATTTAGCCGTATGGGCGACCCTAAAAATCCATACAATAAATTAGCGGTTGGTCAAACCTTTGGCTACTACCTCGATATGGGTCTTGACAAGATTATCGACAAAGTAGAGAAGGTTGATGACAACACAGTGGTATTTAAACTCAAACATGCTGAAGCGCCATTCCTGGCTGACTTGGTGATGTCGTTTGCTTCCATCTATTCAGCAGAATATGCTGGCAATATGCAGAAGCAGAACAATATGACGGCGATCGACACCGATCCAATTGGTACCGGTCCGTTTGAATTTGTTTCATATCAAAAAGATGCGGTGATACGCTACAAAGCATTTGATGCTTATTGGAATGGTCGCCCAAAACTGGATAGCTTAATTTACGCCATCACACCGGATGCATCGGTACGTTACGCTAAATTGAAAGCGAATGAATGCCAGGTAATGTCCTATCCGAAGCCAGCCGATTTAGCGTTGATGAAGGCGGACGCCAATGTCAATCTGATCTCCAAGCCAGGTATGAACATTGGTTACATCGCTTTTAACGTCAATAAAAAACCATTTGATAACAAACTGGTGCGTCAAGCTTTGAGCATGGCAATCGATAAGGCAAGTATCCTCAAAACGGTGTATCAAGGTGCAGGCCAACCGGCTAAAAATTTGATACCACCAACACTGTGGTCATACAACGACAAGGTCCAGGATTATGCTTACGACCCGGTAAAAGCGAAGGCTTTGCTGGCTAAGGCCGGTTATCCAAACGGCGTAGAAATCGAAATGTGGTATCTGCCAGTACAGCGTCCTTACATGCCTGATGGTAAGCGTGCGGGTGAGTTGATTCAGTCCGATTGGGCCAAAATTGGCGTGAAAGTAAAGCTGACGACTTATGAATGGGGCGAGTACCTCAAGCGTAGCAAGGTCGGCGATCAGCAATCGATGATGTTTGGTTGGTCCGGTGACAATGGCGATCCAGATAACTTCTTTGGCAATTTACTCAGTTGCGACGGTGTTAAGGGCGGCGGCAACGTTGCGCGCTGGTGTGACAAAGATTTCGATGCGCTGATCCAAAAAGCTAAGCTGACATCGAAACAAGCTGATCGTGCAGCCTTGTACGAAAAAGCTCAGGTCATTGCGCATGAAGAAGCGCCAATGATTGATATTGCACACTCAGTGGGATTTGTGCCAGTGCGTAAAAATGTGCTGAATTTCAAAATTCCAGCGACGCCATACGCCTTCTTCTTTGATAAGGTTGATTTGGCTAAGTAAGGTAAATACGTAAGCTAAGTAAGTAAGCTAAGTCACTCAATCAGCGTAAGGTGGGCATGTTTTTTGTGCTCACCTTACACAATTTTAGTTTTCCTTCAGCAGGTACTCTCAATGTTTGGATTTCTCCTGCGGCGTCTTGGCTTGGTCATACCGACCTTTCTAGGCATTACGCTGCTCGTATTTTTATTGATCCATTTGATTCCCGGAAATGCGGTTGAAGCGTTATCCGGAGAGCGCGGTATGGATCCGGTGCGTTATGCGCAAATGATGCACGACTTTGGGCTGGATCAACCGCTCTATGTGCAATATTTTTCTTATCTCGGCAAAGTATTTCATGGCGATTTAGGTATGTCTGTGACCACCCATGAATCGGTGCTGACAGAATTTTTGGCGCTGTTTCCAGCAACGTTGGAACTGGCCACTTGTGCAATGTTATTCGCCTTGATCATTGGTATTCCAGCCGGTATTTTGGCAGCTTTAAAGCGCAATACCGTACTTGATTATTCAGTGATGGGCGCGTCGCTCACCGGTTATTCGATGCCGGTCTTTTGGTGGGCGCTATTGCTCATTTTATTATTTTCCGTGACCTTGGGTTGGACGCCCGTCTCGGGGCGGATCGATCTTCTATTCGATATTCCGCCAGTGACCGGTTTCATGTTGATTGACAGTTTGTTGGCTGGCGATCCTGGGGCATTTAAATCGGCTGTGTCGCATTTGATCTTGCCAACTATTGCATTGGGCACTATTCCGCTGGCGGTGATTGCGCGGATGACGCGTTCGGCCATGCTGGAAGTATTACGTGAAGATTACGTCCGTACCGCGCGTGCGAAAGGCTTGTCGCCCTGGCGCGTAGTTGGTGTGCATGCGTTGCGTAATGGCTTGATCCCGGTGGTAACGGTGATCGGCTTACAGGTCGGCACTTTGCTGGCAGGCGCAATTTTAACGGAAACAATTTTCTCATGGCCGGGTATCGGCAAATGGCTGGTTGGCGCAATTCAGCGTCGCGACTATCCGGTGGTGCAGGGCGGGATTCTGCTTTCTGCCACTATCATCATCATCGTCAATTTGATCGTGGATCTGTTGTACGGCGTGATTAATCCTCGTATACGGCATCGCAAATGAGTAACCCATCTATCAATACATCGACTTCATCATCGGCACCATTAAAGCCGTCTGCCGCAGTTGCTGCGCCACCGAAACCACTACGCGAATTCTGGGGCTATTTCAGCCAGAATCGCGGCGCCGTAATCGGCCTGGCAATTGTCTGCCTGATGGTGCTGATGGCGCTGTTTGCAGATCTGATTGCGCCGCATTCGGCTATCGACCAATATCGCGAGGCGATTTTAGTCCCGCCATTCTGGCAAGACGGCGGCTCGATGAAATTCTTGCTTGGCACCGATCCGGTAGGCCGCGATATGTTGTCGCGTTTGATCCACGGAGCACGTCTGTCGCTGATCATCGGTCTGGTATCGGTATCTCTGTCCATGATCTTAGGCGTTATTCTCGGCCTGTTCGCCGGCTATTTCCGTGGCATGGTGGAAGTGGCGATCATGCGTTTGATGGACATCATGCTGGCACTGCCAAGTTTGTTATTGGCCATTGCAGTGGTCGCTATTCTCGGCCCAGGTTTGATGAATGCCATGTACGCGATTGCGATTGTGATGTTGCCGCACTATACGCGACTGACACGCGCTGCAGTAATCGGCGAAATGGAAAAAGACTACGTCAGCGCATCACGGATTGCCGGTGCCAGTAAGTGGCGAATTATGTTCAATTGTGTTTTGCCAAACTGCGCGGCGCCGTTGATTGTGCAAGCAACTCTGGGATTTTCTTCGGCGATTCTGGATGCCGCGGCGTTGGGCTTTCTCGGTCTTGGCGCGCAACCACCGACGCCGGAATGGGGGTCTATGTTGGCCAGCGCTTTGGAATTTATTCAAAGTGCATGGTGGGTCGTCACATTCCCAGGATTAGCAATTTTGATCTCGGTACTGGCGTTTAATTTGATGGGTGATGGCTTGCGTGATGCGCTGGATCCAAAACTCAAACGTTAAGTCAAGCGCTAAGAAAGAGAAAACAACATGGCATTACTAGAAATTAAAAACCTTGGCGTTCAATTCGGTTCACCGGCATCGCCTTTTATTGCGGTCGATGGACTTGATCTGAATATTGAAGCGGGGGAAGTGGTCGGCATCGTAGGTGAATCCGGTTCTGGAAAAAGCGTCACTTCTCTGGCCTTGATGGGACTGATTGATTATCCCGGCAGAGTCAATGCCGAGCGAATGGCGTTTGATGGCAAAGACTTGCTGAAGATGCCGGAGAAGCAACGACGCAGCATGTTGGGTAAAGATATCGCGATGATCTTCCAGGATCCGATGACTAGCCTGAATCCATCATTTACTGTTGCTTATCAATTGATAGAAACTTTGCGTGTACATCAAGGCGGTTCACAGAAAGAATTGCGCGCAAAAGCACTGGCATTATTGAAGCAAGTCGATATTCCTGATCCGGAACGTCGACTCGATGCTTATCCGCATCAACTATCCGGCGGCATGAGTCAACGTGTGATGGTAGCGATTGCGATTGCCTGTAACCCACGTTTGTTAATCGCTGATGAACCAACGACGGCGCTCGATGTAACGGTGCAGGCACAAATGCTGGAACTGTTATTGCAGTTGCAGCGCGATCGTGGCATGGCCTTGATGCTGATTACTCACGATCTGAGCGTGGTTGCGCAGACCGCGCAAAGGGTAGTGGTGATGTATGCCGGTCGCGTGGTGGAAACTGGCCGAGTACCCGATATCTTTAACGCGCCTCAACATCCTTATACCCAGGCTTTATTGGCGGCACTACCAGAGCACAATATAGGTCGTGCGCGCCTGCAAACTATTCCTGGTGTCGTACCGGGACAATACGATAGGCCGCAGGGTTGTCTGTTAAGCCCGCGTTGCAGCTATGCGACTACCCGTTGTCGGGATGAAAGTCCGGCGTTGGCTGGGACAGATGGCATGCAAGTACGTTGCCATTACCCACTCACAGCTGACGGAAAGCCTGGCAATGATTGGCAAGCTATTCCGCTTAATCAGTTATTGAATCGGAAGGCAGCATGATGAATACACTAAGCAATGCAAGTAAGGCAAGCAACACAAACGACAAACAAAACGTTTTACTGGAAGCGAAAAACCTTAGTAAGCATTATAGCGTCGGGCAAGGACTGTTCAAGCCCAAAGCAACGGCCAAAGCACTGGATGGCATTTCTTTTGTATTAACCGCAGGGAAAACCTTGGCAGTGGTAGGGGAGTCCGGTTGCGGAAAATCGACTCTGGCGCGTCAAATCACGATGATAGAGCCACCAACCGGCGGTGAGTTATGGATGGATGGCGCCAACATCGCCCATGCCGACCATGCGACGTTAAAACGCGTGCGGCCGTTAGTGCAAATGGTGTTTCAAAATCCTTACGCCAGTTTAAATCCGCGTAAAAAAGTCAGCGCCATGCTGGAAGAGCCGTTGATTATCAATACCAAACTGAGTCAGGTTGAGCGCAGCGAAAAAGCGCAGGCGATGATGGCAAAAGTGGGGTTGCGACCCGAGCATTACAATCGCTATCCACATATGTTTTCCGGTGGTCAGCGCCAGCGTGTCGCGATTGCCCGTGCTTTGATGCTTGATCCGAAAATCATCGTTGCCGATGAACCGGTATCGGCATTGGATGTGTCGATTCAGGCGCAAGTGTTGAATCTGCTCATGGATTTGCAAGAGGCTAGCGGCGTTGCTTATCTATTTATTTCGCATAACTTATCGGTAGTAGAGCATATCGCCGACGACGTTTTGGTGATGTATCTCGGCAAAGCAGTAGAGCATGGTA
The DNA here is from genome assembly GCF_009497155.1 of Glaciimonas soli. Taxonomy (GTDB): domain Bacteria; phylum Pseudomonadota; class Gammaproteobacteria; order Burkholderiales; family Burkholderiaceae_D; genus Glaciimonas; species Glaciimonas soli. The sequence goes on along the minus strand of NZ_WINI01000001.1, from coordinate 379,607 downwards.
GCAAGGAGCAGATATTCAGTCGCCCGTTGCATCCTTATACCAAAGCTTTATTGGCCAGCACGCCAAGGATAGACCCGGCACAACGCCAACAAAAAATGATGTTGCCGGGTGAGTTGCCATCGCCGTTAGCGCCACCGCCAGGTTGTAGTTTCAACAACCGCTGTCCGCATGCAGTGGATCGCTGCCGTCAAGAAGTGCCATTACTGCAAATGTTTGAGGGGCGTTTGGTGGCTTGTCATCGCGTTGCAGAGATTAATTAATCGGCAATGAATTAATCGTATTCACGATTTGATCGGCGCGGAAGTCGGGCTGAAGTAATACCTTCCAATACTTGAATTATTGGAAGGTATTACGTCGAATTTGCTTTCGTGCACTTGTTATTTTGTTACCGGTTGTACATGATTTTGTTACATGTTGTATACTACGACCTCTGTTATTCTTCGCGATGTAGTTATCGTTCGTATTTCCCATAAGTAAAGTGCAAACAATGTAAGGCTGATTCACGAGATGTAATTAGCTTGGTTTTTGCTATTTTTATCATATCTGCAATGCTCAGCGAGCTTATGCACGACAGCAGTATCAGTATCCTTCAAGCTGGTTGATATAGTAATAATGCCCTTCATAAAGTGAGGTCGCTTTAGCCATATAAATGGTCTTATCAGTGCAGTATCTTCATTAATTTTCTTGCATCATTTATTTTTTGAATGATAAGAATATTCATTAGAAAGATGAGAAGTTCTATGGTTTTAATCGTTTCTTTAATTCTTGTATCGATGTTCGTCCTATGGGGCGCATTGTCGCCATTAGGTTTGGCTAGTGTGATGCAGTTCGCACTTTCCGCCACTATTGCGCGTTTTGGCTGGTTCTATTTATTATCGATGTTTGGTTTCCTGGTATTCGCTCTGTATTTGGCCTTTAGTCGCTACGGAAAAATTCGGCTGGGCGGAGAAGATGCCGAGCCCGATTTCACGCGTCATAGCTGGTTTTCGATGCTGTTTGCTGCGGGAATGGGGATTGGGTTGGTGTTTTGGGGCGTGGCAGAACCGCTTTCGCATTATGCGACACCACCATTCGGCATTCCGGAAAGTGCAGACGCGGCACGTATCGGTTTGCGTTACACTTTTTTCCACTGGGGCTTGCATCCGTGGGCAGCTTATTGCGTCGTCGGTTTGGCATTAGCCTTTTTTAAATTCAACCGTGACCGACCGATGTTGATGAGCACCACATTCGAACCGCTCATTGGTAAGCGTGCACAAGGACCCATCGGTAAAACTGTCGATATTCTGGCGGTTGTCGCGACCGCTTTCGGGGTCGCCACTTCGCTCGGTTTGGGCGCTATGCAAATCAGTAGCGGCTTGCATAAAGTGTTTGGTTTGGACAATGGCATTTCCTTGCAATTGACCGTAATCGCTATCGCGGCAATCCTGTATCTGGCATCTTCGCTTAGCGGCTTGGATCGTGGCGTCAAGATACTGAGCAACATCAATATGGTGCTGGCGATGTTGTTATTGCTATTTGTGCTGTCACTCGGCCCGACCTTGTTCATCATGGATATGTTGACCACGACATTGGGTGACTATTTGAATAATCTGGTTGCCATGAGTATGCGCTTGACGCCATTTTCAAAAGGCACCTGGATTGCTGACTGGACCTTGTTCTATTGGGCCTGGTGGGTAACCTGGGCGCCTTTTGTCGGTATGTTTATTGCCCGCATTTCACGTGGTCGTACTATTCGCGAATTTGTTACGGGTGTGCTGCTAGTTCCTTCTTTGATTAGCTTTTTGTGGTTTGCCACCTTTGGTGGAGCAGCATTACACGCTGTCATGTTTGATCATTTACCCTTGGTTGAAGTCGTCAAACAAGATACTTCATTGGTCTTGTTTTCGATGTTGGACTCATTACCATGGGGAACGCTGACCTCGTTGCTGGCGATTGTTTTGGTTTCAGTGTTTTTTGTTACCTCGGCGGATTCGGCAACTTTTGTGCTTGGCATGATGACCAGTAAAGGCAATCCAACACCTTCGGCCAGAATCAAGCTGGTGTGGGGAGTATTGACGGCTTTGGTGGCAGCCATCTTGTTAATGTCCGGTGGCTTAAAAGGCGTGCAGGCAACCTCGATTGTGATTGCTTTACCTTTCATGGTCATCATGCTGATGATGTGCGTGGGATTGGTAAAGGCTTTGGACGTGGAAGCCAATAAACTGGAGCGTCGTCGTCACGCGCGCGATAAATTGTTGGAGCGATTATTGAGTGAGCGCGAGAGCTCGTCGTCGTAACGGATGTTCGATCGGGGGAGGACGTAGTCTTTCCCCGTTATTTCGTAATCTGGAAAGTTTTGCGAATAGAAAATAAAAAAAACCGCATAAACACGAATGCTTATGCGGTTTCTCTAATTTACTACTTTACTACTTTTTACACCAATTACTTGGTGCCCACGGAGGGACTCGAACCCCCACACCCGAAGGCACATGGACCTGAACCATGCGCGTCTACCAATTCCGCCACGTGGGCTTCCTGCGAAGAAGCGAGATTATAGAGCAAATCAGCAATAAGTCAACTTCCTGATTAAAAGAGATTAAAAGAAGATAATGCGTTGCAATAAAAAACACGTTAAAACGCGTCCTTGGCTAGGAGAATGGTGACATCCTCCGTTACACTAAAGACCTTATGTTCGATTATCAATGAAACCTACCGAGAGCCATTTGAGCCAATATTCCTACACCATTCCTACCCGAGAGGAAATTCTCGGCCTGTTGCGGACTACGTCAGAACCGCAAAACGCGGCCGCTCTTGCTGCCGCACTGAGTGTTAAACCTGATGAAATGGAAGGTTTGACGCGCCGCCTGAATGCCATGGAGCGTGATGGACAAATCAAAGCAGATCGCGCCGGTGTTTATAAATTAACAAATTCTCCCGATTTTATCGAAGGGCGCGTCAGCAGCCACCGCGATGGCTTTGGCTTTTTGATTCCTGACGATGGCGGTGGTGACGTCTTTTTGCCAGAAAAAGAAATGCAAAAAGTGCTCAACGGTGACCGCGTACAGGCGCGCATCATTGGCACTGACAGACGTGGCCGTCCGGAAGGCACTATCGTCGAAGTGGTGACCCGTGCCAATACCCACGTGATTGGGCGTTTGCTCAACGAAAATGGGGTATGGGTGATTGCCCCTGAAGATAATCGCATCAACCAGGACATTATTTTGGCGGGCTCGCCCGGCAAGGCTAAAGCAGGGCAAGTCGTCAGCGTTGAGCTGACAGAGCAGCCATCACGTTATTCGCAGCCGGTCGGTAAAATTGCCGAAATTCTGGGTGATATTGACGATCCTGGTATGGAAATTGAAATCGCGGTGCGCAAGTTTGGCGTTCCGCATGTATTTTCGGCAGCGGCATTAAAGCAGGCAGCAAAAATCCCTAACACTGTAGTCGATGCCGATCTGGTAGATCGCGTCGATTTGCGTGATGTGCCGATGGTCACCATTGATGGCGAAGATGCGCGTGATTTTGATGATGCGGTGTATTGTGAACCAGTCAAGATTGGCCGCGTTAATGGTTATCGCCTGATCGTTGCAATTGCGGATGTCAGTCATTACGTTAAACCGAATGACGCGCTAGATGTTGACGCATTAGAACGCAGTACCTCGGTGTATTTCCCGCGTCGTGTGATTCCGATGTTGCCGGAAAAATTATCCAACGGCCTATGTTCGTTAAATCCAGATGTCGACAGATTGACTTTGGTGTGCGATGCCGTGATTACCGCCAAAGGCGAAATCAAAGCCTATCAATTCTATCCAGCGGTGATCCATTCAGCTGCCCGATTAACGTATACCGAAGTTGCCGCGATTCTTGGTAATACCAAAGGTCCCGAAGCAGGAAAGCGCCCGGGTTTAGTTCCCCATTTATTGCACCTGTATGAAGTGTTTCATGCCTTATTGCAAGCGCGCCAGGCACGCGGGGCAATTGATTTTGAAACCACAGAAACCTACATCGTCTGTAATGCAGTCGGCAAGATAGAAAAAATCCTGCCTCGTACGCGTAATGACGCACATCGTTTGATTGAAGAGTGCATGTTGGCGGCCAATGTGTGCGCCGCGGATTTGCTGCAGCGGCATAAGCATCCCGGTTTGTTCCGCATACACGCTAGTCCAACCAAAGAGAAATTGGCAGTGTTACGCACTTTCTTGAAGCAAGTCGGCTTGACTTTAGCTGGCGGCGATACGCCATCTGCTTCTGATTACGCCGCTTTGCTGCCGAAAATCAAAGAGCGTCCAGATGCATTGTTGTTGCAAACAATGTTGCTGCGTTCGATGCAGCAAGCGGTATATAACCCGGAAAATATCGGTCACTTCGGTTTGTCGTACGAGCATTACGCGCATTTCACCAGCCCGATCCGACGTTATCCGGATTTATTGACCCATCGTGCGATCAAAGCGATTTTGGTTGGCAAGCGCTATGAACCTAAAGGTATGGATACGGCAGGTTTAAATACCATGCTGTCGCCAGCCGGACGCAAGAAGCAGGCGGAAGATAAAGCCGCCGGTAAAAAACGTAATGAAGGCAGTCTGGCAATATGGGAAGCGTTAGGCGTACATTGTTCGGCCAACGAACGTCGTGCCGATGAAGCATCGCGTGATGTGGAAGCGTGGCTCAAGTGCTACTTCATTCGCGACAAACTCGGCGAGGAATTTACCGGTACCATTTCTGGCGTGACCACTTTCGGCATTTTTGTACAGCTTGATGCTTTGTACATTGAAGGTTTGGTACATGTGACGGAATTGGGAGCGGATTATTTCCAATACGATGAATCGCGTCACGAGTTGCGCGGTGAGCGCACCGGGATTCGCTATCAATTAACTGATCGCGTTACGGTGCAGGTTAGCCGGGTTGACTTAGATGCGCGTAAAATTGATCTGCGATTGGTCAATGAGCCTGGCATTAAAACCGTCTTGCGGAATGAAGCCAGACGTGCTGATAGCGAACATGCAAAATCCATAGTCAGAAAAGCAAAAGCGGATACTACGCCTGCCAATCGCGTACCGAACAAGACAGCTAAAACTACAGCCAGCCGTAAAACAAATAAAACCAGCAAGGTTGCAGTAAGCAAACCTGCAAGAGCAGCACCAGCAACCAAGGCCAAAAAAGCCAAGATTGTGATCAAACCAGAAAAGAAATCACGAGAGCCAAAAGCTTTTGTGAAGCCCAGCAAGTCCCGAAAAAGATAAGATAGAACATGAAAAGTAAAATGATTTTTGGCTTCCACGCCGTCACTGCCCGTCTACGCCATGAAGCATCGTCGGTAGAAGAAATTTACGTCGACGCCAATCGTGTCGATGCACGCATGAAAGATTTGTTGTACACGGCGAAAGGCTTAGGCGTTCGCATCATTCAGGCGGACGAGCAGCGCCTGGCCAATATCGTTGGTACGCGACGTCATCAAGGCGTGGTTGCCAAAGCGGGCGAGCTGTCGCTGGCCCGTAATTTGGATGAATTGTTGGATGCGATTGATGGCCCGCCGTTGTTGTTGATCCTTGACGGAATTACGGATCCGCATAATCTGGGCGCATGCTTGCGTGTCGCCGATGGCGTTGGTGCGCATGCTGTGATTGCTCCTAAGGATCGTGCGGTGGGATTGAACGCCACTGCAATGAAAGTCGCCAGCGGCGCGGCAGATACTGTTCCGTACATCACCGTCACTAATCTGGCGCGCACATTGCGTGAACTAAAAGAGCGTGATGTATTGTTAATCGGCACAACTGAAGATGGTGAAAAAAGTTTGTACGAAGCCGATTTTTCTGGTCCCGCAGCGTTGATCATGGGATCGGAAGGCGAAGGCATGCGCCGTTTAACACGCGAAACTTGTGACGTATTAGTGAATGTGCCGATGTTTGGTTCCGTTGAAAGTCTGAATGTTTCCGTGGCTTCTGGTGTTTGCTTGTACGAAGCACGACGTCAGCGGATTGTTAAAGGCGTTTAATCTGACGGGAGCACGGTGTTAGCATATTGTGCCCGCAGCAATTGAAAATACCGCCGTCGTCCTCGCGAACGTGGAGATCCAAGCTACGCAACATGGATTCCCGCGTTCGCGGGAATAACGGAGATGAATTTTATTTGTCGTGAATAATTCAAATCAGTTACGGGGTGTTACTTAGAGCGCGTTATGGATAAACAGAAAATTAATACCGTCGTTTTCGATTTAGGTGGCGTGCTGGTTGATTGGAATCCTGAATATCTTTACCGTTCTATTTTTCCGAGTGAAGAAGAGCGCAGATGGTTTCTGTCTACGGTCTGTACGCAAGACTGGAACCTGCAGCAAGATGCTGGGAGAAGTTTGCAGGAAGGAACAGCGGTGCTGCTGCAAAAATTTCCTGACCATGAGACTGCCATTCGCGCTTTCTATGGCCGTTGGACCGAAATGCTGAGCGGTCCGATTCAAGGCACACTTGAAATTTTGCGGCATTTAAAATCGAATACTGATAAGAAGTTATATGCACTGACCAACTGGAGCGCAGAAACTTTTCCGGTGGCGTTGGAAATGTATGATTTCTTGCACTGGTTTGATGGTCGTGTGGTGTCTGGCGAGGAGAAGATGCGTAAGCCTGACAAAGCGATTTATCAGGTGCTGATCAACCGCTACAACATCACACCGAATTCTTCGGTTTATATTGATGACATGCTCTATAACGTTGTTGCAGCGCGAGAGTTGGGTTTTCATGGGATTCACTTCCAATCGCCGCAGCAGCTTAAAGCAGAATTGATTGCATTAGACGTTTTGTGATTATTGGCATCGATCATATTTACATCACCGTTTCTGATCTGGCGCGATCAGAGCTATTTTATGATCGCGTCATGACAGTGCTTGGTTTTCGAAAGAGTGTTTTTGCCATTCATGGCGATACACACATTCAATACTTCAATCGTCATTTTGGTTATGTGTTGCGCCCGGCAAGAGGCGCAAATGTTCACGAGGCTTATTCGCCGGGATTACATCACCTTTGTTTTCGCGCCGACTCGGTTGCTGATGTGACTTCGGTTGCCGCTAATTTGCGTGCGGCGGGTATTGATGCGACAGAACCTCAACTGCATTCAGATTACGCACCGGATTATTGGGCAACGTTTTTTAATGATCCGGATGGAATACGGCTTGAAGTGACCAATTATCGTTTGGAGAGGCGAGAGCGTCATGATGCGTGGGATGTGCCAACTTGAGGTAAAGTTTGTACGTAGTTCGATCGTACACTAACCGTTCATTTTTAGATGTCGTTAAGACTATGAAAATTCGCCCAGCCACTGCCAAAGACGCCACTATTTTGGCGGCACTAGCCATTCAAATCTGGCTGCATACCTACGCCGAAGAAGGAGTGGATCACACCACCGCGGATTATGTTATCAACGAATTCACCCCGCAAAACTTCCGTGAGCTGCTACAGGACGACACGATACGTATATTGATAGCAGACGTTGCGGATCATGCTGTTGCTTATGCTGTTGTTGATATTGCTTCGCCATGCCCATCCAACCAGGCGCTAGATGTTGAATTGGACACTTTGTATGTGCAGGAATATTTCGCTGGTCAAGGTATAGGCAGGGCACTGGTAGCGAGTATTGCCAAATTGATTCAAGCTGAAAAAGGACATACAGACTTTTGGCTGACTGCGTATTATCAAAATGAAAATGCACTGGCTTTTTATCGAAAACTAGGTTTTGTTGAAATTGGTACCACGGTTTTTGAAATGGGAGAAGATCAGTACAAAAATCTAGTCTTGGCATATCGCCCAGAATCCCTACGGCAACAACCGAATATCGTCATTTAGAATATCATTACGCCTCCGCATTTATATAAGTCCCCATATGTTCAGTCGTATTCGTGAAGACATCGCCAATATCATGGCGCGAGATCCTGCTGCACGCACGCAGTGGGAAGTGCTGACTTGCTATCCAGGGTTGCATGCCATCGTGCTGCATCGCTGGGCGCATCATTGTTGGCATAATGGTTTTAAATGGCCGGGGCGTTTTATTTCGCATATTGCGCGGATTTTTACCGGCATCGAAATTCATCCCGGCGCCACCATAGGTCGTCGCGTGTTTATTGATCACGGTTTTGGCGTTGTGATCGGTGAGACTGCGGAAGTGGGCGACGATTGCACGATTTATCAAGGCGTTACATTAGGCGGCACTTCCCTGAATAAAGGCGCAAAACGCCATCCCACATTGGGGCGTGGCGCGATTATCGGTGCCGGCGCCCAAGTGTTGGGTGGCTTTACGGTGGGTGAAGGCGCCAAAGTTGGTTCTAATGCCGTGGTGGTCAAGGAGGTGCCGGCAGGCGCAACGGCGATCGGTAATCCTGCGCGGATTATTCAAAAAGATATTCATGATGAAAAAGAAGCCGCCGCTGCAAGAATGTTTGCGGCTTATGGTGTAACACCGAATGGTGATGACCCCTTGTCAAAAGCGTTGCACGGCTTGATAGACAATGCCGCTGCGCAGGAGCAGCGTATTTCACGTATCGTGACATTGTTAGCTGCGGCCGGGATTACCTGCGAAACTTTGCCGAAGTGCGACGAGTTTGATTCAGAAGAGTTGAATAAATTGATCGAGTAAGCAATCCCGAATAATCGATTTAATATTTCTTAAGTCGTTATTGCATACGGTAAGCAAATTTATACACAATTGAAAAAGATGGGCGGCGATGATGGCTGATATGGATACGTCTATGGGTGGAGATAGCAACGACGCGATTCTCGATGCGTTTGAAATTCGCGTGCTCGCGGTATTGGCTGAGAAAGAAGCGCTCACGCCTGATAATTATCCTTTGTCTTTGAATACCCTCACTAACGGCTGCAATCAGCTTTCCAGCCGTGATCCAGTGATGTCGATTTCAGAGGCAACAGTGCAAGATGTGCTGCACCGCCTGATGCAACGCAAACTGGTGGTTGAGGTCAACCAAGCCGGTGCGCGCGTTTCTAAATACGAGCATCGAATGCGTGTCAAATGGACTTTGGAGCAAGATAAAGTGGCTGTGTTGACGACGCTGATGTTGCGCGGTGTGCAAACGGCTGGCGAGTTACGGACCCGTACCGGCCGTCAATTTGAATTTGCGTCGGTGAATGAAGTCGAGACGGCACTGCAATTTCTGATTGATAAATACCCACCATTGGTTGCGCGTCTGGCCAAGGGGCCGGGTACGAAAGAGTCTCGTTATGCGCATTTGTTAGCTGGTGATGACCTGCTGGAGCAGCAAGTAATGGCCGAAGCTTTGGGTGGAACAGCATCTCGACAAGAGCGGCAGGACAAGATAGCGGCTTTGGAAGAGGAGGTTTCGACTCTAAAGCAGCAAGTTGCAGACTTGACTAACCAGTTTGCAGAATTCAAGCTTCAGTTTGAATAAATAGATATCGGCAACCGGCTTATTTAAACGAGTTCAGCACCATCAAAATCAAAGCGATGAATCGAGCCGTCGCTATCGATGGCAATCCAGCCACCACGCTTATTTTCAACGTCGTATTCCCAATCAGGTAAGACATAGCGCAGACGCTTGCTATCAGCATAATGATGCAGCGCCGGCCTGTGCGTATGGCCGTGTATCAGCGTGTCAGTGTCGGTACTGTCAAACAGGGCAGCGATTGCCTCTGCGTTAACATCCATGATTTCCATGGATTTATGTCGATGGCCTTCCTGGCTTTCTTTTCGCACGCCAGCTATAAATGCTTTGCGTTGCGCCAGTGGCTGCGCTAAAAACTGCTGTTGAAAGGCTGGCTGTCGTACTTGTGCGCGAAACGCCATGTAGGCAAGGTCATCAGTACATTGCGCGTCACCGTGCGCTAGCGCCACGCGACGACCAGCTATGGTCGCGACGTATGGATCGGGTAATAATGTGAGGCCAGCTGTCTGTGCAAAAACTTCACCCACCAAAAAATCACGATTACCGGCGATCCAAAACACCTGAACGCCGGCATCGCTGACTTGGCGAATGGCCTCAGCAATTTGCCGGTTATAAGGTGTTTCCAGATCGTCGTCACCAGCCCAGTATTCAAACAAATCGCCCAGCAAATACAATTGCCGGGCGTGACGTGCATGTGTCTGCAAAAAAGTAAAGAACGCTTGCGTAGTATGTGGATGTGCTTCTTGCAGATGCAGATCGGAAATGAACAAAGCAACTACAGGCGTTTCTTTTGCAATGACTGTCATAGTGGGCTGATGCTTTTACGTAAGTGCTGCTATTTAAACGACTTCTGCTTTTTCGATAACGACATCTTCAGCTGGGACATCTGAAAACATGCCACTACGCGTAGTTTTCACGGCTCTGATGGCATCGACAATTTCTTTGCCATCAGTGACTTTACCAAATACGCAATAACCCCAGCCGTCTTGACCTGGGTAATCGAGGAAGCTATTGTTTTTAACGTTGATGAAAAATTGCGCAGAAGCAGAGTGTGGGTCTGAAGTGCGTGCCATAGCAAGGGTGTATGGCTCATTTTTCAGGCCGTTTTTTGCTTCGTTTTCAACCGGAGCATTAGTCGGCTTTTGCTTCATGCCTGGCTCAAAGCCGCCGCCCTGGACCATGAAACCATCGATGACGCGATGGAAAATAGTGCCGTTGTAGTGGCCGGAGTTGACATAGGCAAGGAAATTTTCAACCGACTTAGGCGCTTTGTCTGCGTCGAGTTCGATGGTGATCTTGCCGTGATTCGTTGTGAGTAGAACGGTTGTCATGTTAATCCCTTTAAATAGGTTGATTGAAAAATAGTTAAATTATTTGATGATTATTTCGTTACGGTGGCAGACTCAATAACCACAGGCGTTAGTGGTACGTCACCCATGCCATTTTTTGAGCCGGTCGGTACTTGTTTGATTTTGTCGACGACGTCCTGTCCTTTGATGACCTTACCAAACACGGCATAACCAAATCCGTCCTGGCCAGGATAGTCTAGAAATTGATTGTCTTTAACGTTGATGAAAAACTGTGCACTGGCTGACTGTGGGTCGGAGGTACGCGCCATGGCAACGCTATAATTGACGTTTTTTAAGCCATTGCTGGCTTCGTTGACTACTCTGTTTGGCGCTGGTTTTTCATTCATCTTGGTGTCAAAGCCACCACCTTGAATCATAAAACTGCCAATGACACGGTGAAAAATTGTACCGTTATAGTGGCCATTTTTGACATAAGCCAGAAAATTGGCGACAGTTTTTGGCGCTTTTGCCTGATTCAATTCCAATACAATATCACCCATATTGGTTTTTAATAGCACGTGTGGCGCTGCCGCTGTGGTGGCTGCCGGTGCTGCTGCATGCGCCATCGATACCGATAATGAGAGCGCAGCAACTGACGATACCAACACGCTAACGAATGTGCGACGAGAGATGGATATGATGCGTTGCATTAAAATTCCTTGATGTGAAAGATAAGATTTCGCTTAATGAGCAATGTTTACTTTGATATACTGTGCCGAATGCCTGCAATCAAAAGCAGCGCGACTGTGCATTTTATCAAACTAAGTATCAAATAAGACCGTGCAAAAGAATTTTGATCACCATGCTGCGAGCCACATAGAATTGACACCGCGCTGTTGTTGATCGCTTTCGTTGATTTTGCCGACGCTGGAACCCACGAGCAATTGTTTTTTTTGCCTTAACGTTTTTCGTTAAGTAAAGCATTAACCCCTAAGCACTAACCTGTAACCCCCGATGAGCAATCTAAAAATATATAACACGCTGGCGCGTGAGAAGCAGCTGTTTTCTCCTATTGAACCTGGCAAGGTGCGCATGTATGTCTGCGGAATGACCGTATACGATTACTGCCATATTGGCCATGGACGCATGTTGGTGGTGTTCGACATGGTGCAGCGCTGGTTGCGGCAATCGGGCTTTGAGGTGACTTATGTCCGTAACATCACGGATATTGATGACAAAATCATTCGCCGTGCGGTTGAAAATGGAGAAACCATTTCGCAATTGACGGAGCGTTTTATTCTAGCTATGGACGAGGACGCCGCTGCGTTGGGCGTGCAGAAGCCCGATCACGAACCGCGTGCGCGTGACTATATTCCGCAGATGCTATCAATTATTGGCAAATTAGAAGAAAAAAATCTGGCTTATATGGCCAGTGATGGCGATGTGAATTATGCGGTTCGAAATTTTTCTGGATACGGTAAGTTGTCGGGCAAATCACTGGATGATTTACGCGCCGGTGAGCGTGTTGATGTCAATACCGGTAAACGCGATCCGCTGGATTTTGTTTTATGGAAAGCAGCAAAAATAAGCGAACCGGAAGAAGTCAAATGGCCGTCGCAATGGGGTGCTGGTCGGCCAGGCTGGGCGATTGAGTGTTCTGCTATGGCAGGCGCGATACTCGGCGATCACTTTGATATCCATGGTGGCGGACAGGATTTGCAATTTCCGCATCATGAAAATGAAATCGCCCAATCCGAAGGCGCCCATGACCACAAGTTCGTCAATTACTGGATGCACAACGGCTTTATCAATATTAATGCCGAAAAAATGTCGAAGTCGCTCAATAATTTCTTTACGATCCGTGAAGTGTTAAAAGAGTACGACGCAGAAGTTATACGGTTCTTTATTTTACGTACCCACTATCGCAGTCCATCCAACTACGCAGATGTGCATCTGGATGATGCCAAGCAGGCATTAACCCGTTTATACACAGCGTTGAACGAAGTTGCGCCCGATGCGTTGCCGTTAGATAGCAATGAAGCGTATGCCATACGTTTTGCCGAAGCTATGAACGATGACTTTAATACGCCAGGGGCGATTGCGGTTCTGTTTGATCTTGCCAATGAAATCAATAAAACAAAATCACCTGCTTTAGCGCGACAATTGAAGCTGTTGGGTGCTGCGCTAGGTTTTCTAGGTCGCACCCCTGACGATTTTTTGAAGGGGCGTTTTTCGCCTAATGCTGATGTTTCAGGTCTTTCTGATGAAGAGATAGGCAGCAAAATCGCTGCACGTTTAGCCGCAAAAAAAGCCAAAGATTTTGCCGCTGCCGATAGCATTCGCGCTGCACTATTGGATGATGGTGTCATACTGGAAGATAAACCCGATGGTCGTACCGAATGGCGGAGGGCATAGTTTGTATGGGAAAAGTATTAACTGACGCTGAGAGTGCAGCCGGTAAAGCCGATACCAAGATAATTGTTGCCGCCTATTGGGAAGACGCGAAGATTGAGTTGATGAAGCGTGATCGCATCATGCGTAAATTGATTCCACAGTTCGGTGATTTACATCTGACCGGACGTGGCGAACCTTTTACGACATTGGCGCGCTCAGTCGTAGGGCAGCAAATTTCGATCAAGGCCGCAGAATCGGTCTGGCAGAAATTTCTGTTAATTTGTCCGAAATGTACGCCGGCGCAAGTACTCAAAGCGGGGAATGAGCAGTTAGCTGCTTGCGGGTTATCCAAACGTAAAGCCGAATACATCATTGATTTAGCAGAACATTTCAAGACGAAACGCGTCCATGCAGATAAATGGATGGAAATGGAAGATGAGGACGTCATTGCCGAGTTAACCCAAATTCGTGGCATTGGGCGCTGGACAGCGGAGATGTTTTTGATATTTAATCTGCTCCGCCCGAATATTTTACCTTTGGATGACTTGGGATTACTCAAAGGTATTAGCGTGAATTATTTCTCAGGCGAGCCAGTATCTCGCAGCGATGCACGCGAGGTTGCTGCCAATTGGGAGCCGTGGCGAACTGTTGCCACATGGTATTTATGGCGCAGTTTAGAGCCAGTACCGGTAGAATACTGAATTGAAACCTATTGATATTTGCAAAATATCAATATTGCAGAACATTGTAAATACGCATCATCGCCCCATGACTGGGTCAAAATAAGAGGAATACGATGAGTAAAACCACATTTCTAGGCTTTGAGCAGCCGATGGCTGAGCTAGATGCCAAAATCGAAGAATTACGTTTCGTACAAGACGATTCGGCTGTCGATATCTCAGAAGAAATTGATCGGCTATCGAAAAAGAGCCAGCAGTTAACCAAGGATATCTACGCAAAATTGACTCCTTGGCAGGTCTCACAGATTGCACGGCATCCACAACGTCCTTACACCTTGGATTATGTGAGAGAAATATTCACGGATTTCCATGAGCTGCATGGCGATCGTAGCTTCGCCGATGACTTGGCGATTGTCGGTGGTCTGGCACGCTTTAATGGGCAGTCTTGCATGGTGATCGGTCATCAAAAGGGACGCGATACCAAAGAGCGTGCGCTGCGTAATTTCGGGATGCCTAAACCAGAAGGCTATCGCAAAGCCATGCGCTTAATGAAGCTGGCAGAAAAATTCGGTATTCCTGTTTTCACGTTTATCGATACTACTGGCGCATGGCCGGGGATTGATGCGGAAGAGCGCGGGCAATCCGAAGCGATTGGTCATAATCTGTATGTCATGGCCGAGCTTAAAGTGCCATTGATTGCCACCATTATTGGCGAAGGTGGTTCTGGTGGCGCGTTGGCGTTGGCGGTGGGTGATGCCGTGTTGATGTTGCAGTACTCAACTTATTCCGTGATTTCTCCAGAAGGTTGCGCTTCGATTTTGTGGAAGAGTGCAGAGCGTGCGTCAGATGCAGCAGATGCGCTGGGTCTGACTGCGCACCGTTTAAAAGCGGTTGGTTTGATCGACAAAATTGTGAACGAACCATTGGGCGGCGCGCATCGTGATCCAAAACTGATGGCTAGTTTATTGAAACGCGCATTGGCCGACACCTTGCGCCAATTCCAAGACGTGAAGACTAAAGATCTGTTGGCGGCGCGTCACGAGAAATTGATGAGCTACGGAAAATTCAAAGAAATTTCTGCTGCAGAATAATCATGGATAGGCAAATTTACCCTCTCGCCAGCAAGTGAGCGGAGGGTAAAACGTGCAACATCAGATAGAAAATATGACTGAACAATTTGAAAGCGCGCTGACGAGTATTACTCAGCGCGCTTTTTCTATTTCCCCTAATGTGCCTTCGACATCGTTGGCGATTGCCTATAGCGGCGGGCTCGATTCGTCTGTACTGCTGCATCTGGTTGCGCAATACGCGACTGCGCATAAACTCACGTTATACGCATTTCATGTGCATCATGGACTTAGTCCGAATGCGGATAAATGGTCGACGCATTGTGCGCAGGAATGCGCGGAGCGCAATATTCGTTTTGACGAACGCAGAGTCAACATAGGCAATACCGGGAAAACCGGTGTTGAAGAAGCAGCGCGCCATAGTCGTTATGCTGCATTGGGTGATATGTGTCGCCAGCATCAAGTGCCGTTAATCTTGACTGCGCATCACCAGGATGATCAGGCTGAAACAGTGCTGCTGCAATTGTTGCGCGGCTCTGGCGTGGCCGGTTTATCTGGCATGGATAACCTAAATACTGCGCCGACTTTGCTAAATGATGCAAGCTTGCAGATGGCGCGACCATTGCTGGCATTTTCGCGTGCTGAGCTCGAAAAATACGCAGTCAGTCACAACATAAGCTACGTCGAAGATGAGTCAAATGACGACCCGCGCTACGCCCGTAACGCATTGCGTAGTCAGGTAATGCCCGTGTTAAGCCGGTATTTTGGCGGCTTTCAAGAGCGTTTGGCGCGTACTGCCGGCCATATGCAATCTAGTCAGCGATTATTGATTGAGTTGGCAGCTCAGGATTTGAGTGCCACGATTTCTGATAATCACCTTAATCTTCCGCCATTTCGACAATTGAGTGCAGATCGTCAGGATAATTTGCTACGTTATTGGTTTGGTTTGCATGATTTGCGTATGCCTTCCAGTGCATGGTTGAGTGAGGCGCGAGCGCAATTGCTGTCTGCAAAAGATGACGCGCAAATTTGTGTGACACATCCTGAATGCCATATCCGACGCCATCGCGATCGCGTTTTTTTGACTGCGCGTGATGATCTGGATAGAGAAGATATTGCGCCTATCGCGTTTCGTTGGAACGGTGAAAGCGAGATCGCATTCCCAATATATGGCGGCACTTTGCACTTCGACGTAGTTGGCGTAGCGGAGCAGGGCGTGGATCCGGCATGGCTACGTCTGCAGTCATTGCAACTAAAATACCGTAGCGGAGGCGAGCGCCTTAAGCTTGCGGCGAATCGTCCGACCAAGCCTTTGAAAAATCTTTATCAAGCGATGGATATTCCGGCCTGGGAAAGAGAGACGTTGCCTTTGGTGCATAACGGTGCCAAGTTGTTGTTTGCTGCTGGCCTTGGGATGGATAGCCATCAATTAACCACCGAGGGCGAAGCGAATATTCGTTTGCGTTGGCAGGCTGATAATTTGTCTTTGCGTAAGCAATTGCACAACTTGCTTATCTGATTTGTTGCTGTATTTACTACTAAATGCTCACTTTTTATAGCAGCTATGCGGCTTCGCTACTTGTCATCGTGTCGCTTAACGGGTACAGTTAGCGGTTGTTTTTAGGATTTCCTCAGAATCTTATTGTCTAGCAAAGCGCAGGAGTCGACATCAGACTCGGGCGTTTCTCAAATGCACACATATTTACAAGGTATGTACTGCTTTTACCTCGCTGACGACCAAGTCGGCGTAGTTTGTTGAGGTTACAGTTTCTGAATAGATTCATAGCTTTATACCTTTTTAAGCAGGTTCCACTCCTACGCTCTTACTTGTATTTACTCTCCTATGGCATTAATCGTCCACAAATACGGCGGCACTTCAATGGGTTCGCCAGAGCGCATCAAGAATGTCGCTAAACGCGTTGCCAAATGGCATAACGCAGGCCACCAGGTTGTTGTCGTTCCTTCAGCGATGTCTGGTGAAACCAACCGTCTGTTAGGTTTGGCCAAAGAAATTACTGGCACACCTGACCCGCGTGAACTCGACATGTTGGCCGCAACCGGCGAACAAGCATCGGTAGCCTTGTTGTCCATGGCATTGCAAGCCATTAATCAACCGGCAGTGTCTTACACCGGCTGGCAAGTTGCAGTCAAGACCGATTCCGCGCACACCAAAGCACGCATCCGCTCAATTGATGATGCAAAAGTGCGGCGTGATTTAGATGCTGGCAAAGTCGTCATTATTACCGGCTTTCAAGGCGTCGATGATCACGGCAACATTACGACTTTGGGGCGCGGTGGTTCGGATACGTCAGCAGTTGCGGTGGCGGCAGCATTAGGTGCTGCGGAATGTCTGATTTATACCGACGTCGATGGCGTCTACACCACTGATCCACGCGTGGTTTCGGAAGCGCGCCGTTTGAACACGGTGACTTTTGAAGAAATGTTGGAAATGGCCTCATTAGGCTCAAAAATCCTGCAAATTCGTTCAGTTGAATTCGCTGGTAATTACAGAATGCCAACGCGCGTATTATCCTCGTTGACTGACCCCTTAATGCCGCTGGAAGAAGAAATGGCTTCCGGCACTCTGATTTCGTTTGAGGAAGACACCAAAATGGAACAAGCCACTATCACTGGCATCGCATTTAGCCGCGATGAAGCAAAAATCACCGTAGTTGCCGTGCCGGATCGTCCAGGTATCGCGTATCAAATTCTAGGCGCAGTTGCTGACGCTAATATTGAAGTGGATATGATTATTCAGAATCAATCCATGGATGGCAAAACTGATTTTACTTTCACGGTTCCACGTGGCGAATACGATAAGACCATGTCAGTGTTGGATGATAAAGTCAAAGTACTGGTTAACTCCGGCAAAATCATCGGCGACAGTAAAGTATCGAAGGTTTCTGTTGTTGGTGTCGGTATGCGCAGCCATGTCGGTATCGCTTCGCAAATGTTCCGCACCTTGTCGGAAGAGGGCATCAACATTCAATTGATTTCGACGTCGGAAATCAAAATTTCGGTGTTGATCGACGAGAAATATATGGAATTGGCAGTACGTGCATTGCACAAGGCTTTCGGCCTTGAAAATGCTTAAAGTACTCAAGTTTCAAAAAATATCCGATTAAGAAATATTTTTTACTTTTTAATAGCGAAATTGGTCGAGTATTATTGACCAATGCCCTCTGAAAAGATATTATGCCTGCCTTGCTGCGGTGTTCACGTAATACCGCACCAAGTTTGGAGGTGTGGCCGAGTGGCCGAAGGCACATCCCTGCTAAGGATGCATACGGCTTATACCCGTATCGTGGGTTCGAATCCCACCACCTCCTCCAAATTTTAGTAACAAGCAGCTTCATGAAGCTTGTTACTGAGCAAAAAAACCGCGACTCTCTACGGAGATCGCGGTTTTTTTGTATGTTTAATTCGTTTTAAGAAATTTTGTGGTGTGATAAAGGTATTTATCTGTACTCTTTATGCGAGTGCCGTCATGTATGCTGCGCCAGTATGGCTGCCAGCAATCCGGGGAACCGGCTTTCTATGTCTGCACGGCGCAGTCTGTTCATGTGAGTGGTACCTGTATTTTCGGTCAATACCAATCCGGCCTCCCGCAATACCTTGAAATGATGTGATACGGTAGACTTCGGTCGCCCGCCATCCAATTCGCCGCAGCTCGCGGTATCTACTCGCGCCAAATGCCGAACGATGTCCAGACGAATGGAGTCGCTCAAGGCGTACAACACGCGTTCAAGGGCAAGTTCGCTGGTGGCAGGGTGTTTAAAAGGGCGCATGAGCAAGATCATACACCTTGGGTTATAATAATTCTATAGTTCGTATATATACGAAATAACGAACAAAACTACATTCACTTATCAAAGGCCTTTATGTCTGCTTTATTCCATTCGTTCAAATTAAAAGACGTCACACTACGCAACCGCATCGCGGTACCGCCAATGTGTCAATACATGGCCGTCGATGGCCAGGTTAACGACTGGCATCTGTCACACTACGCCAGCATGGCCCGTGGCGGTGCCGGATTGGTGATTGTTGAAGCGACTGCCGTTTCCGCTGAAGGACGTATCACGCCGGGCTGTGCAGGAATCTGGAATGACAATTTGGCAGTAGCGTTTGCGCCAGTGGTACAGGCGATCAAGGCGGCCGGTTCAGTGCCGGGTATTCAAATCGGCCATGCTGGACGCAAGGCCAGTGCCAATCTACCTTGGGAAGGCGACGACCATATCGCTGCGGACGATGCACGCGGCTGGGGGACTATCGCACCGTCGGCGATCGCATACGGTGCCGGTTTGCCGAAGCAACCTGCTTCGATGACACGGGATGATATTGCCCGCGTGCGTCAGAACTTCGTTGACGCCGCTCGGCGTGCGCACGAAGTCGGCTTCGAGTGGCTTGAGCTGCATTTTGCGCATGGTTATCTGGCACAAAGTTTCTTTTCTGCGCATTCAAATCAACGTGACGACATCTACGGCGGTAGCGTCGAAAACCGCAGTCGTTTCCTGTTGGAGACGTTGAAGGCGGTACGCGAAGTCTGGCCTGAACATTTACCGTTGACAGTGCGTTTTGGTGTGATCGAGTACGACGGTCGCGATGAGCAAACACTGTTAGAGTCGATAGGCCTCATACGTCAGTTTAAGTCCGCCGGTATGGACATGATCAGCGTCAGTGTAGGTTTTACCATTCCTGAAACATCGATTCCTTGGGGACCGGCTTTCTTGGGATCGATCACAGAGCGTGTGCGTAAGGAAGCGAACGTGCCGGTGTCATCGGCCTGGGGCTTCGGTACACCGACAATCGCTGAGCAGGTGGTTAAAGACCAGCAACTTGATGTAGTGATGGTGGGTAGGGCACATCTGGCTAATCCGCACTGGACTTATTTTGCTGCTAAAGAGCTGGGCATCGAGCGGGCAGCGTGGACCTTACCGGTCTCACACGCGCATTGGCTTGAGCGTTATTGATAGGTGTTATGAGTCATGCGCGATGGTAGCGCCCCTGTTTCCGTTGAGTTTGAAATCGAGATATAGGGATATTCCATTAAACGCCACGAGCGATAAAAAAAGCCGTACTTCTTTTAAGGAGGTGCGGCTTTTTATATTCTTGATGTAAATATCGATCATATCGATCAATTCCCAATTTTCATAATTTAATTGGAAGTTGGAACTAATAAAAATGGAAATAAGGGAAAAATATTTCTTGTTTTTGGCATTTTGTACGATTTATAACGATAATTTTCCACTGCGACAATCTTACAATGAGCACATCTGATCTCACTTCATCTCATTCTGGAAAACAACATGTCATCCGTTATTTCGTCACCTTTGCCATTGAAACTCACCCCATCGGAGAATATTGCATGTGGATTATCGCGCTCAGCTGCGGAGCCGCATCACATCGACACACAAATTATCCATGCTGGGCGTGATCCGGAACGTTTTTCCGGCATGGTCAATACGCCAGTATTCAGAGGTTCGACCATCATGGCGAATAATCTCGATGACTGGGAAGCGGGTCGTCAGGTTGATAATCCTATGGCGATGTACGGGCGCTTTGGGACACCGACCACGCGTGCGTTTGAGCAAGCGATCGTGACTTTAGAAGGTGGCCACGATGCATTGGTGTTTCCTTCCGGTTTATCTGCTTGTACTCACAGCATCATGGCATTCGTCAAATCGGGCGATCATGTGTTGATGACAGACAGCGCCTATGGCCCGACGCGCACTTTTGCAGAACGTGTTTTGCGACGCATGGGAGTTGATGTTGAGTTTTTCGATCCTTTGATTGGCGGTGAAATTCGCACGTTAGTACGCCCGAATACGCGCGTGGTGTTTGTTGAATCACCTGGTTCATGGACGTTTGAAGTGCAGGACATTCCTGCGATCGCGGAAGAGGCGCACAAAGTGGGTGCTTTCGTATTGATGGATAACACTTGGGCGACGCCGTTGTATTTCAAATCGTTTGAGCATGGAGTTGACGTTTCTATTCACGCCGCGACCAAATATATCGTGGGTCATTCGGATGCGTTGTTGGGTGTTGTCAGTGCCAATCAACGTGCGTGGCCGATATTGAAGCAGGGCGCACATGATTTTGGTCAGACGGCTGGCCCTGATGATATTTATCTTGCGCTGCGTGGTATGCGCAGTATGGCAGTGCGGCTCCGTCAACATTGGGATAGCGGCATTCAGTTGGCAGAATATCTGCGTACCCAACCATTGGTAGAACGTGTGTTGCATCCTGCATTGCCATCCGATCCTGGACATCAGCTATGGAAGCGCGATTTCCTTGGTTCCAGCGGCTTGTTCACAATAGAACTTAAGCCCGTCGGCCGCCCGGCACTTGCTGCCTTTTTTGATAGTCTTGAGTTGTTTGGGATTGGTTTATCGTGGGGTGGTTATGAAAGTCTTGCGCTGCCAATTGATAAGCCGCCGACTCGCACAGCGTCCAAAAACACTTATCAGTATCCTTTAGTCAGGATTCATGTTGGTCTTGAAAGTGTGGATGATCTTAAGTCCGACATGGGACGTGCGTTTAGGCGGATGGAAAGTGCGCTTTAATTAATAATCGGGCAGGCACATGCGCAATAGGACCAGATGCAGAATACTGTATCCGGTCCTGTTGTTCGTTAGGGCTAGTGAATATCCGCGTAATCCAGTGGTAAAGCGGTGGTGTGTTTGATTTGCTCCATCGCGAAGCTGGCGTTGACATCGAATAGCGCATTGGCTTGCGTCAGTTTCTGATAAACCTTGTCGTAAGCGGCAATGTTAGGTACGACTACACGCAACAAGTAATCGATATTGCCGCTCATCCTATAAAACTCCACCACCTCTGGAATTAATTTCACGGTAGCGCTGAACTGCTCATACCACGCAGCGTTGTGTTGATTGGTTTTGATCGACACGAATACGGTGACGCCTACATTGAGTTTTTCTGCGTCCAGTAGCGCGACCCTGCGTAATAAATAGCCTTCCTCTTCCAGTTTTTGGATGCGACGCCAGCACGGCGTGGATGACAGATTTACGCGCTCGGCTATATCTGCCACGGCGACGGTAGCATCTTCTTGCAAAATTGCCAGTATTTGTTTGTCTATTTTGTCCATAAATGCGGCAGTGTGAGCAATCGATTGGGCTATGGAAAGAGCGCCTTACGGGCTATTTCCGATGAAAACACACATGATACATTGTGCCCACAGTCGGGCACTATATCCATCATTCTATGATGCGACACATGGAATTTTTCCTGATCATATAAGGCATAGGCCAAGCCGCGTTGTAAGCGGTAGGGCCCTTGTAGCTCGGCGCTACATGATTTGTCGAGAATTTTATAAAACGCACGCCTATCCTGGCTGTTATCAAGCGCAGCTTCGATGATGGTGACATCGGCCTGTTGATAGGCCTTACGCGCTTCTTCGGCGTTACGCTGTTGCAGCAATTGCGACGGTATTTGATCTGTGCCATATTTCCAGTGATTGTAAGCAGGACAATTAAGTGCCGTTGTTGAAGTTGCTATTGAGCTGATTCTTACATCGCATTTGCCGAAATCAGTTTTTCCTTCAAGTTCGCACGCGGACCATGGCACCGCCTGATTCGCGATGAATGGCTGAGGACGATTTCCATCGAAATACAGCCAGCTGCCGGGATCAGCGACCACAAAGCGTACGCTATAGCTTGGGTCCGCTAAATTTGCAAATGCGATGTAATGCTGCACCATTTGCGCGCCAGCAGAAAAGCCGGTGATTGTTACGGTACGGATGGTGGGATAGCGTTGTGTGATGCGTCGCACCAATTGATCCATGGCGGCAAACGAAGTGATCGATGTTGCGACCGCAGCATTTTTTGCGATACCGCCCTTCATCCAGCTGGTACAGGTCCACAATAAATCATTTGTTTCCGGCGGAGGCGTGTTCGCCGTATGGCATTTTGTTGGGTCGCTGACTTGGAATAATGGCGCAATTACCAGCGTTGTGGCTAATTTCTGCGCTTGCACAGTCGCAGCGAGCGCCGCATTGAAGGATAGGTTGGCATCGCGTGGATGGCCATGCATCACAATCAATACGGTGTTGATCTCGCTATCATTTTGGGTATTTGCGTCGAAGGGCAGCGATGCGTAAAAATGCAGAAGATTAGTTTGTCCGCTTTGCGGCCGATCTTGTTGTTCTTGCTGTTCGCCTTGCCTATTATTTGAGTGAGAATCAGCGAGATTAATGCCGAAAAAGCAGGCAGATGTGGCAGGCACCGCGCAGTTGATATTGGCCGAAACAGCTAGTCCGCTTTCTGCTGCCAACAACAGGAAAAGCAACAGTGTCAGTCGATATAAGGAAAATAGAGTCGGCATTCTTTAAATTGTGTCGAGAGTGATTGATGTTGACGATGTTGGCAGCTATGCTGTTACTAGTCAGAAATATTTGGCTATACTCATCATCCTATACTTATAAATCTGGGAGACACGCTTGTTACCACTTTCATTCAAACGACTACGCTCTGCCGCTTCAGTGGCGTCCGTTTTCCAACCATCTGCGCAGAAATCACGCGCAACCTATTTACTCTTTTTATCAGCTTTAGCGTCTTGTGTCAGCATGGGTGTCACAACGAATGCCTATGCAGGTGACTTTTCGCAAATGGTATTTTTTGGAGACTCGCTGACGGATAGCGGTTTTTTCAAAGGCGTTGGTCAGCAAGCTTCATACACAACCAATCCAGACCCTGTCTGGGCGCAAATTCTGGCGCGCGATAATGGCTTAACTGCAAATCCAGCCTATGTATTAACGCCATCAGGTGTGCAGGCATTGGGCGGTACTGATTATGCGGTAGGCGGAGCACGCGTCAGCACGCAAGCAGGTTACACCTCTGACGTTGTGCCTACTGCAACGCAACAGGTTGAAGGTTACATCGCGGCTAATAATGGAAAATTGGATAGCCGTGGTTTGTATAGCGTCTGGGCCGGAGCGAATGATGTGTTCGCCTATACAGAACAAAATATTGGTGGGTTGTTAAATCCGGCAACGCAGGCTGCAACGGTGCAAACAATCTTGGCCCAGGTCTCAGGTGAGGCGGTCAATGTGGTTGGTCTGCTTGGCCAGCTGCAACACGCTGGCGCTGGCACGGTAATGGTAGTGAATCTACCGAATATCGGTAACACGCCTGACGCAGCTGCGGGCGGTGCTCTATTGCAGCAATTATGGACCGGTGAGGCGTATACGTTTAATCAAGCGCTGAATGCCGGCATCAGCAAACTCGGCGGTAATGTCGTGGCACTGGATGCTTATTCTTTGCTCGATGAAGTGATTGCCAATCCAGGCAGATATGGCTTTACCAATGCGACCAGCCCGGCATGTACTTCAGTGACTCCAGGTACTACCAGCATTGATTCTGGCTATTGCACGCGTGCGACATTGGTCGCGCCAAATGCCAATCTGACCTATGTATTTGCGGATGGTGTGCATCCTACCGGTGCAGCGCATGCAGTGTTGGCACAATACGCCGAATCGGTATTGTTGGCACCGTCGCAAATTAGCATGTTAGCCGAGGTGCCGTTGGCAGGTGCGCAAACCTTGACGCAAGCAATCGATAATCGCTACCGCTTGAATGCCGCGGTGTTGGCACCGGGTCATTCTGACGCGTACGCGATGTATAACTATAGCCATCAAAGTCTGGATCACTCAGACAACACGCAAGGTCTGGATGGCAATGCCAACAGCTTGACTGCCGGGATTGATCATGCAATTACGCAAAACTGGCTGATTGGTGGTGCTGCCAGCTTCCTGCAAAACAAAACCGATTTTGGCAACAACACCGGTAACTTTAAAGTCAATCAAGCGATGTTTGCTTTGTACTCGCAATATCGTCAAGGGCCATGGGCGATTAATGCTATCGGTATGTTAGGTAATCTGGACTATAGCAATGTGACGCGCTTGATTCAGCTGGGCGCATATCAACGTAGCGAAACCGGCACCACCGGTGGTTCTCAGGGATTATTCCGCGTTGGTACGCAATATGACTTCGACCTCGGTTCATTCACAGCTAGTCCGATTGCAAACCTGACTTGGCAAAATGTCAGCGTCGATGGTTACGATGAAATTGGTAACGATAGTACTTCGATGCATTTTGATAAGCAAACGCTTCATTCGCTTGTTTCTAGCTTAGGTGCGCAATTGACGACCACTACGCAGTTGGGCGGTTATACCGTAATGCCATTTGCGAAACTGGCATGGGAACATGAGAATGACAACAGCGTTCGTGACGTTCGTGCTCACGTGACAGATATGGCGGGGAGTTTCGGTTTGCCAGCCTATCTGGGTGCAGAAAACACGACGCGTTTTGATATCGGTGCAAATGTCGTGTTAGGCGCGAACTTTACTGCCTATGCTGCTTATGACTTGCAGTACGCTAGTGGCAGCACCATCAATTCGTTCCAATTGGGGTTGAAGAAAGCATTTTAATGTTGAGAGAGCAGTGTAGTGCTTGAGAAGCGGATTTAATGCTATTTCACTCTCGCTCTTCATATAACTGCTAACTGTTGCTAAGATACTCGCCGTTCCCGCGTAAGCGGGAGTCCCAAAGTAAACTGCGGGACTTTCGCTTTTGCGAAAACGGCGAGTGTGCATTTGTGGCGCACATACCATGATCAACTTGAAGGGTTTTCATCATGCGACGCAACTTATGCACTGCATTGCTCGGACTATTTCTATTGTCTTTGTCGGGCTGTGCGGCTATAGATCGGCCACCTACCACACTGGCTCAGCTGGAGAGCGATGCTGGTGCCGAGCGCCAAAATTACGAAACCACTATTGATACTATCGTTGATCGCCTTGCGCAGCGAACAGTTACGCGCGGGGATCAGACTTTAGATATTTTGTTACTGTCCGGCGGCGGTCAACACGGCGCCTATGGAATAGGTTTTTTGCGCGGATGGGAAGAGCGCAAAGACCAGCCTATGCCACATTTTGATTTAGTCACAGGTGTGAGTACAGGCGCGTTGCAAGCCCCATTTGCTTTGTTGGGAACGCCGCAAGCACTATCTCTTGCATCAACCCTGTATCGTTCTGCGGCGAGTGATTTTGCGCCCACTTTCGATTGGTTGTTTTGGTTGCGTCGTACCGGTGGTGTAGTCAACACCACGCGTTATCAAAGCATGATACAGACGGTTTTGGATGCCAATATGCAAGCGCAATTGCGCGCCAATTTCCATGATGGACGGCAGTTGGTGATCTCCACCACTGACGATGATCTTGGTACAGGCCGCATCTGGGATGTTGAACATGAAATGAGCCGCAAAGAACATGGGGCAGAGCGGGTGCAGCAATTGATGCTGGCGAGTAGCGCTATTCCCGGCATCTTTCCCCCAATCGTACTGGATGGGCACGTCCATTCAGATGGCGGGGTTGTGTCAAATACCTTGGCGGTGCTCGATTTTGAAGGCTATCGCAAATTGGCGGCACGTTTGACCGCATTGGGCGCATTAAAAGATGGCAAGCCTGTCACGATACGTCTTTGGGTCATCATGAATGTGTGGACCCATGGGCCTATAAAGATCATGGATCCCGCAAGTAGCAGCAAAATCAGGCAACGCGGCAACAGCCTAATGTTTTCTACCCAGCAACCTCAATTTCTGTCAGGTTTAGATAATCTTGCACGTGCCGTGACCGCAGACGTACCTGGGTTAAAAGTGGAAATGCACTACACCGCGATTCCGGCTGAGCTTGCCAGTGAGCCTGGAGCGTCCGACTTGTTTAATGGTGAGTGGATGACAAGATTAGAAAAATTTGGTTATGAACGCGCACAAAGCACCACGCCGTGGGATCGGCTCACCACGCCTTATGCGCGTCCTGCACCTGTGTTGACGGCAGAGCAACAGGCAAAATTTGGCGCAAATCAGGCGAGGTAATATATCAAATTATCGAAATAGGTATACGTTTAGCGTATACCTGTTATCCAAATAATAAAGCAGACGTATATGTTGCAGCGCGATATAGTCTTACCTGTCTCCTCCAACACCTCCTAAGGTTTGGATTTAGCCCGCATCGACTTAAGTCTGCGGGCTTTTTTTTGCCTGCAGTTTTGATATTGTCTTTTTGTTTATAAACAATATTAAATAATCATTTTGCAAATGACACCGTCGTTTCCCCGTTCGCGGGAATCCATGTTGTTTAGCGCAACAGGTCGGGTATAAATCTCGCTTATTGGGATTTGATGCTTCTTTCGAAATACGTAGCTTTACATTGCGCAAACTGAATTCCCGCGTTCGCGGGAATGACGGTGGGTGGATTTTATTGGTATGTGTAGTGTCAGTTATGTAGATATGGCCGGAGAGCAATTACTTAATGCGCCATGCAATAACCATCTAGTTCTTGCAACAGGCGTTGCTTTTCTTTTTCAGGTAGGAAGCTAGCCTCAAAACTATTGCGCGTCAGTTTGACCAATTCCGTCCGGCTTAAACGTAAAGACTGCGCAACGGCCAGATAGTTATCGTTCATATAGCCGCCAAAATAAGCTGGGTCATCCGAATTAATCGTTACCGCCAGACCTGCGTGCAGCAAACGCGCTAAATTATGTTTGGCCAAATCATCGACGACACATAATTTGAGATTAGATAACGGACACACTGTCAGTGGAATGCGTTCTTTGGATAAGCGGGTCATCAAATCAGGATCTTCTTCGCTACGGACGCCATGATCAATGCGTTGCACCTGTAGCACATCTAGTGCGCTGATAACGTAGGCTGGCGGCCCTTCTTCGCCAGCATGGGCGACCAGATAAAAACCAAGTTCACGGCAACGCGCAAATACCTTCGCGAATTTTTCGGGGGGATTGCCGCGTTCGGCTGAGTCCAGGCCTATACCTATCCACAAGTCTTTATATTGTTCGCGCAATGGCAGTGCCGCCTCTAACGTGGCGAAGGCATCTTCTTCCGACAAATGACGTAAAAAAGACATAATCATGAAACTGCTAAAGCCATGCTCATCTGGTGAGTTTTGTGCTTCTCGTAATGCCCGCGCAATTCCGGCGAAAACGACGGCTATGTCGATGCCTCGCTCGGTATGGGTTTGAGGATCAAAGAAAATCTCAACATGGCGCACGTTGTCAGCGCGGCAGTGCGCGATGTAAGCCGCTGTCATCTCATAAAAATCCTGCTCGGTTTGCAGTACTGCAGCGCCGGCATAATACAAATCCAGAAACGATTGCAAATCAGTGAAAGCATAGGCTGCGCGTAACTCTTCCACTGTTGCGTAAGGCAATTTCACCCGATTGCGTTGCGCCAGAGCGAATAGCAACTCAGGCTCCAATGTGCCTTCTATATGCAAATGCAATTCGGCTTTAGGTAAGCCTTCGATGAAAGAGACGAGATCGGCAGCGAGTGGAGGGATGGTATCGATAGCATTCATGTGCGCTTCCATTATTTGCAGGGGTTAATACGGGATTTTACAGAATTGCGATGGGTTTTATCTTGTTTGCTAATTTATTGCCTGTCTTTAGTTTGCTTTCTGGAGGAGATGATGACGAGCGTGCGGTCATATTGCGGCATGAGCAAGTCGTATGCCAGCACGCAAGCGGTGCAGATAACTGCCACTAGAAAAAGATGGAGCCGTCGTTTGCACGCATCAGACTTGGGCGAGAGGGATGTAAAATTAACGCTCGAAGTCTCTCAATACCTATTTACCCAGGATCAGGAACATGACTCAAATTGTGAATGCAGATTTTTCTAATGCGCACCATGCTGGCGCGATTGTGGAACTTTTAAATGAATACGCTATGGATGAGATGGGAGGTGGGCAGCAACTTAGCGACTTCGTCAAAAAGAATCTCATCACGGCGATCAGTAAAAGAAACGATGTTCATGTCGTTCTGGCTTTTGTTGAAGACGCGCCAGCGGGTGTGGCGATTTGCATCGAGGGCTTTTCGACTTTTGCATGCCAGCCGCTGTTGAATATTCATGACCTGGCTGTTGCGGAGAAATTTCGAGGTCAGGGGATTTCGAAATTACTGATTGCTCAGGTTGAACAGGTGGCGATCGGATTGGGTTGCTGCAAGATTACTTTAGAGGTGTTGGAAGGAAATCATCGCGCTCGAAAATTGTATAAATCGACTGGTTTTGCTGGCTACGAACTGGGTTCGACAACGGGTACGGCGATGATGCTGCAGAAGAAGCTATAACGGATGTTACGCATAATCATAATCTAACCACCGTCATCCTAGCGAACGCGGGGATCCAAGTTACGAGCACAATAACGTAAAGGACAAATCTCTCCAATCTTTGTTTTTCGTAAAATGGATTCCCGCGTTCGCGGGAGTGACGGTGGGTGGGCATGTGGGATATCAGTCGATAATATCAGCCAATAAAAAAACCGGATAAAAGTTTATCCGGTTTTTTTATTGTGTTAACACTTGAATCAAAAAAGAATCAACCGGTATTGCGCAAGCCCGCAGCGACGCCGTTAATGCTCAAATGGATGCCGCGTTTAACGCGCTCCTCGGTAGCCCGGCCAGCAGCTGTAATGCTGCGGTGGCGCTTGATTAACTCGACCTGCAAGTGATTCAGCGGATCAAGATAAGCGAAGCGGTTTTTGATGGAGCGCGCTAACAAAGGGTTGCCCGCCAAGCGATCTTTAGCGCCAGTGATAGCGCTGAGAATGCTGCTGGTACGCTCGTGCTCTTCTACGATACGTTTGAAAATACTGTTGCGTAGCTTGCGGTCAGTAACTAAGCCTGCATAGCGCGATGCTACTGCGAGATCAGTCTTGGACAACACCATATCCATGTTCGATAACAGCGTCGCAAAGAACGGCCATTCTTTATACATGGCTCGCAAGGTGGCCATTTTTTGTGTTTTGTCTTTAGCCGTACCTTCGTTCAACCATGCAGAGATGGCACTGCCAAAGCCATACCAGCCCGGCAACAGCAAGCGACATTGCCCCCATGAAAATCCCCATGGAATGGCACGTAAATCTTCAATCCGGCGGGTTGATTTGCGCGATGCCGGGCGTGAGCCAATATTTAATTCAGCGATTTCTGCAATCGGCGTAGCTTGAAAAAAATAATCGGTAAAACCCGGCGTTTCGTACACTAGATTGCGATAAGCCTGATAAGCGCGTTCCGACAGACCGTCCATCAATGTTTCAAATTCGGTGAGTTTTTTCGCTTGTTTGCCTACTGCTGCACTGGGCATCAAGCCCGCTTCCAAAGTGGCGGCAACTAACAACTCCAAATTGCGGCGGCCGATTTCCGGATTGGAAAATTTCGACGCAATGATTTCGCCTTGTTCAGTTAAGCGAATTTGACCATTCACCGTGCCTGGTGGTTGCGCCAGAATCGCTTGGTAACTTGGTCCGCCGCCACGTCCTACGGTGCCGCCCCGGCCGTGGAACAAGCGCAATTTGACGCCGGCGCTGTTAAACACGCGTACTAATTCAATTTCAGCCTTATACAGTTCCCAGTTAGAGGTCAAAAATCCGCCATCTTTATTCGAGTCGGAATAACCTAGCATGACTTCTTGCTGGTGACCTTGCTTGGCGATCAAGCGTGCAACTTGTGGCAGCGCCATCCATTGCTCCATGATGGCGGCTGCAGCACGTAAATCGGGAATGGTCTCAAACAACGGGATAACCATGACTTCGAGTTCAGCATTGACGGAGGTATCAGTTTCGGCGCTGAGGCGCAATAAACCGGTTTCCTGTTGCAGCACTAATAGCTCTAATAAATCGGACACGGTTTCCGTATGCGAAATAATGTAATTGCGGATAGCACGCGCACCGTAACGCTGGCGGATCAGGCCAGCACTACGCAGGATGCTGAGCTCAGATTCGGTCTGTGCCGAATAGCTGATAAACGGGGAATACAAGGGCCGTGGATTACTCAGTTCCGACAACAATAAAGCGATTTTTTGATCTTCGCTGAGCTGGTTATAGGTTGTGGTAACGCGCGCATGTGCGAAGAGCTCGGTTAATACGGACTCATGCACATCTGAACTTTGACGCATATCGAGCGACGCCAAATGAAAGCCAAATATCTCTGTCGCACGTTTTAGTGTCGATAAGCGGGGTTTGACCAGCGCCGCGCCATGATTGACCATCAACGAGTCTTCGATGATTTGTAATTCCTGAGTGAACTCGCTGGCTGCCGCATAGTGCGCAGCGCTACCGACTTCCTGACGCAGGATATTGGTCGCGCCCAGATCGCGCGCAGTGGCTGCAAGGCGCGCATAAATACCGATCAAGGCACGGCGATACGGCTCATCGGAGCGGTGATCCGACAGATCCGGCGACGCGTCGGCCAGTGTCAATAATTCTGGCGTAACGCTGACCATCAACGTGGAGACTGATAATTCTGCGCCCAGTGCATGCACTTCATCCAGATAGAAATCCAGTATCGTCGTTGATTGGCGTTGCAATGCATGCTGCATGGTGCTGGCGTTGACGTTAGGATTGCCATCGCGGTCGCCACCGATCCAGCTACCCATTTGAATATAGGGCGATAACGGTGACGATGCTGAGCTTGCGCCGCTGCCTGCTTTGGAGCGGGTTGGAAACTGTGTGGAAATTTCGCTATCGATATCGTCGTATAAGGCCGGTAATTCGCGCAAAAAGGTAATGCGATGATAGGACAATGCATTTTCAATTTCATCGGCAACCGTCAATTTGCTATAACGTAGCATGCGCGTTTGCCACAAAGTGGCGATGCGGCCCCGTAGTAATTCGGCATTGTCGCGTAATTCTTTAGGTGTGTGCGGTTGATCGCGTTCAGCTAATAATCGTGCGATATCGCGCTCTGCATCTAAAATACTTTTGCGTTGGACTTCAGTCGGATGCGCGGTGAGTACCGGTGAGATCAACGCATCCTTCAGAAAGTCGCGAATCGCTGCGCCTGAAACACCAGCGTCATCCAGCTTGCTCAATGCATGCGCAACACTGCCAGGTTGCGGCGCAGAACCCGCCAGCACGTGGGCGCGACGGCGACGATTGTGATGCTGATCTTCAGCAATGTTAGCCAGATGCGAGAAGTACGAAAATGCGCGCACCACCGAATTGGTTTGATCGCGCGTCAATTTTTTAAGCATTTTGTCCAGCTCGGCCCCGGCTTGCGGATCCGATTCACGGCGAAAACGCACCGAGGTTTGACGTATGGTTTCGACGACTTCGAAAACTGCATCGCCTTCTTGCTCACGCAGCACATCGCCTAACAAACGACCTAGCAGCCGAATATCTTCTTTTAAGGGAGCATCTTTATTAGGAGTGATGCTTTTGACAGGAGGGGTGGTACGGATAGCGGGTGTAGGTTGTTTTGCCATGATGGTGAGGAAAATTTGCTTTTTTCTGAATGGATATGAATAGAAATGGTGATTCAAACAACAACAAAAACGACAGCAAAGAACAGCATGGTGATCAGTGCAATTATTACTGATCGACTATTACGCATATAACAAAGGGTGAATGAGCCGGATTCCGCACTTGGGCCGTGCTAGAATTTACAGCTGCATGCTATGCCTTATGCCCCTGATGGAGGCTGTAAAAGCTTTTTAAGTCTGTCATTAACGTTAGCTTTGTGGGCCGCATTAATATTCAATTTGAAAGAAACTGTGTCGAAAATATCTCTTCCTTCCAAACTCATCATAGCATCGCGAGAAAGTCCACTGGCTATGTGGCAAGCGGAACATGTGCGCGATAGATTAGCTGCATTATATCCACAGTGCAAGATAACTATTCTCGGTATGACGACGCGCGGAGATCAAATTCTTGATCGGACCTTATCCAAGGTCGGCGGCAAAGGCTTGTTTGTGAAAGAGCTGGAAGTGGCGATGGAAGAAAATCGTGCTGATCTGGCGGTACATTCGCTCAAAGATATGCCGATGGAGTTGCCTGAAGGTTTTACGCTTGCGGCAGTATTGGAGCGAGAAGATCCGCGCGATGCTTTCGTTTCGAATACCTACGCGTCACTTGCCGCATTGCCAGTTGGTGCGATTGTTGGCACTAGCAGTTTGCGTCGGCAGGCCTTGATTGCCGCACGTTTTCCTCATCTGATCATCAAGCCGCTGCGCGGAAATTTAGGAACGCGCTTAGGCAAACTGGATAAGGGTGAATATGATGCGATTATTTTGGCTGCGGCGGGTTTGAAACGCTTAGGCTTGCATGAGCGGATAAAAGCGTTGATTGAGCCAGAACAAAGTTTGCCAGCCCCCGGGCAGGGAGCGATGGGAATAGAAATTTGCAGCACACGTGACGATGTATTGAGGATGTTGGCGCCCTTAAATCATCCTGCGACCAACGCCGCTGTGACGGCCGAGCGTACTCTGTCACGTGCTTTTGGCGGCAGTTGCCAGATTCCGCTTGCTGCTTTTGCAACAATCACAGGCGATACTATGCGTTTGCGTGGCATGATCGCGACGCCTGATGGTTTGCGCGTTGCCAGCGCAGATATCAGCGGGCCAGCAGATGCCCCCGAAAAATTAGGCGAGCAAATGGCGGAACAATTACGTTTGCAAGATGCCGAAGCTATTTTGGTTTCATGTAAACAAGAAGGGTAAAGCATTGCAACAACCACCTGCATTACCAGCTATCGTTATCACCCGGCCACAAGCGCAAGCGCAGAGATTGGCGCAACAAATCATCGCGCGTGGCCGGGAAGCTATTATTTTTCCTCTGTTAGAAATATATCCGCTCAGAGGTGAGGTTGAACTTGCTGAACTTTGCACCATAATGGCGCAGTTGGATCACTATGCAATGGTGGTGTTTGTCAGTCCTAATGCCATTCATGCGACTTTTCAACACATTGTGCAATGGCCGAAGCATGTTGATATTGGCATTGTAGGCGAGGGCAGTCGCGCCGCTTTGGCTGAGCATGGCGTGACAAATGAGAATGCGAAGATTTTCAGTCCCCCTGATCTGACTAAAACGGACTCTGAAGGTTTGCTGCAAGTACTTGATCTCAATAGTTTGCGTGGTGAGCGGGTATTAATAGTACGCGGTGATGGTGGCAGAGAGTTATTGTCAGATCAACTGCGTGCAGCGGGAGTCAATCTAAGCACAATTACGGCTTATCGCCGTCAGGCGCCAGTGATGACTGTTGCGCTGAAAAAGCAATTGCGTGAATTGCTTGATGCCGACAATGTATGGGTGCTGACTAGTTCGGAAGCGTTACGTAATCTTCTGGACATGGTGCAGCAACTTGAAAATTCCATTGAAAGCGCAATCAATAGCGACATTAATGTTGCAAAAATCCAACGAAAAAAAATCGTGGTGTCGCATACGCGTATTGCAGAAACAGCGCATCAATGTGGATTTACCGATATTACTCTGACCGGCTCAGGGGACGAACGACTACTCGACGCGTTACAATTGTGACTATGACTTCATCACAACCTACTCCGACTCCGCCAGATGCACAGCAGCCGACTGTTGGTTCTACTGCAGCATCTCCTTCAACTACAGATTCGTCTGCAGGCTCAACGACGGCCTCAAAGGCATCGCAAGCCGTTTTGCAGCCCTATGCCATTGCAGAAAACAAGTCGGGCAAGCAGCTCGGCTTGATTTATGTGTTGCTACTAATACTGGCGTGTTTGCTCGCCGCTACATGGTGGACCACGCACAACGAAAATATTAAGTTGCGTACAGAGCTTGCGCAGCGTTTGCAAATTGGCGATAGCAACATTAACGACACTAAAGTGATCGTCAAATCCAGCGAAGAAGCGACCAAAGAATTGCAAGCGAAAGTCGCGGTGCTGGAAAACAAGCAAACCGAATCCCAAAGCCAGCAAGTGGCGCTGACCCAGATGTATCAGGATTTGTCTAAAAATGGCGATGATTGGGCATTGTCGCAAGTCGACGACGTGTTATCGACTGCAAATCAACAGTTGCAGCTTGCTGGCAATGTGCAAGGCGCTTTAATTGCACTGGAAAACGCAGACAAAAATTTAGCGCGCTCGGATAAAGCGCAATTTGTGGCGATCCGTGCTGCGATTGCTCGCGATATTGATCGTTTGAAAGCGTTACCGACGCTGGACGTTACTGGTATTTCGGCGCGTCTGGATAGTTTGATCAGCCAGGTCGATACATTGCCGTTGTTGTCGGATGAAAAACCTGTGGTAACAGCAAATCGTGCTGATATGGTCAATATTAACAAGCAGCCGGTTCATCCTGTTAATCCGCACAAGGCAAACAACAAAGCCGTCAAAGATGTGGGCGTAAATAGCAGCGACGCTGCCAGCACCAATGCCGCTACAGGCACTAATTGGGGTGGCGTATTGAAAGATACATGGCAGAGCTGGAGCACCGAATTCTGGGGACAAATTCGCCAGTTGATCCGGGTGCGCACAGTGGCAACGCCAGATGCACTGATGTTGTCGCCAACGCAGGCTTACTATGTCCACGAAAATCTGAAATTACGCTTGCTAAATGCCAGACTGGGATTGTTGTCACACAATGATGCGGCCTTCCGTAGTGATTTGATTGCATCGCAAGACATTATCACCAACTATTTTGATACCCGCGCCAAGCAAACGCAGACTGCGCAAGCGTTGTTGAAACAGGTACAAGGTAATAATTTGTCGATCAACATGCCAACGCTGGATAGCTTGGCTGCGATTCGTACTTACAAGAATAAGTGATAGGCATATGCGATTTTTTCTTTGGTTGATTGCCATCTTTGCCAGCGCGATCGGTGTCGCGCTCCTGGCACATTTCAATGCTGGCAACGTGGTATTTTTCTATCCACCATATCGGGTTGATTTGTCGCTGAACTTTTTTCTCCTATTGCTGGGTATTCTTTTCATCGCTTTGTATGTTTTATTACGTGTGATTCGGACGGCGCAAAAATTACCTGCAAAAGTGGTGGCCTATCGCCGTCAAAAGCGGGAAGAAAAATCGAATAAAGCATTGCGAGACTCACTCAAATCCTTATTTGAGGGGCGTTATGGTCAAGCGGAAAAAGCCGCCACCCGTGCTGCAGAATCAAATGATAATTTGGGTGTTGCAGCGTTAGTGGCCGCACGCGCTGCTCATCACATGGGGCAACCTGAACGGCGCGACATCTGGCTTTCCAGCATTGAAGATAAAGAGCAGATGAAAACGGCGCGGTTGATGACTACGCTAGATTTGCTAGTGGATGGTCATCAGTCGCAAGCAGCGTTAGTCGCCATAGACGAGCTCAATGCTAACGGCACGCGTCACATACAAGCCCTGCGGTTAGCATTAAAGGCCCATCAAAGGGCTAAAAACTGGCCTGAAGTGCTGCGTTTGGTAAAAACTCTGGATAAGCACAATGCGCTGCATCCTGCGTTGTCCCATCGTCTGCGCGAATTGGCGTACGAAGATCAATTTGCCGATGCGTCACATGATGCTGAAGCGGTTCAACGCTTATGGGCATCGATTCCTGCGGAAGATCGGATTAAGCCGTCGATCACTTTGTGTGCCGCACGTGCATTCAATCAACGCGATATGCAAGATGAGGCACGCGGCATCATCGAAAAATCATTGGCATACGAATGGGATAAACGCTTGATACAAGCCTATCGCGATGCCGCTGCCGCCGAAAATTCAAGTGCCTTGCGTACGCAAATTGAGCGGTGTGAAGCTTGGTTAGAAAAATCGCCCAATGACGCCGAGTTAGCGTTGACTCTTGGTACATTTTGCCTCAATCAGAAATTGTGGGGTAAAGCACAGCGTCATTTGGAGCAAGCTTTGTCAGATGCTCACGAACCGCGAATTATTCGTGAAGCGCATTTGAAATTAGGTCAATTGCACGAAGCATTAGAGCAAAATGAACAAGCTGCAGAGCACTATCGCCAATGCGCGTTGGCGACGACGCTGTCATGATGTGCTAGGTCGGGCACTGCTTTTCGTGCCCACCTCCAATAACCGAAGTTGTCGAAATTAGCTAATCTGCCTAACGCATTTTGTTAGGCGAGATTTTTGCCTAGCGCAATGCATCGCATGCCATTTCCCCTTAGATGTTTTCAACGCTTCTTGCTTTAACACATGCCGATGTTGAGTTTGAAAGCAAGATACGGAGTGTTTTACTATCTTGTGGTTGATAAACTTTTTAGCCAAGGTATCGAATATCTTTTCCTCTATACTTCCGCAGGCAGGTTGACGCAGGCCATATAACAATTAACTCACATTATAAAAATGCAAATCGCTGAACTCTTACTATTAGCCGCAATTTGGGGTGCTTCGTTTTTGTTTATGCGAATTGCAACGCCTGAATTTGGTCCGATTGCGTTAATTACATTACGAGTTGGTATTGCGGCTTTGGTATTGCTGCCAATGCTCCGTACAGGGGACGCGCGCCAACATTTACGCAATAAAGCGGGACCATTCCTTATCGCCGGTATTTTTAGCTCCGCGCTGCCATTCTGCTTATTCGCTTATTCGACACTCCATCTGAATGCAGGTTTTGATTCCATTCTGAATGCGACTACACCGCTATGGACAGGCGTAATTGCTTTTGTCTGGCTGAAGAAAACCATGAAACGGATGCAGGTTCTTGGTCTGATCATCAGTTTAGTGGGTGTGGTGACCTTGGTTTGGGGGCAAGTTGAGGGGGATATTGCCAGCTCTTTATTGCCGATACTGGCGGTGCTGTTGGCAACGTTGTCCTATGGATTTTCTTCGAATTACACTAAGCAGCATTTGGCCGACGTGCCGTCCGCAGTCGTGGCTGCCGGGAGCCAGCTTTTTGCAACGCTGGTTTTGCTTCCTTTGGTTTTATTTACGTGGCCAAGTGCGCCGATATCGCCGACGGCTTGGTACGCAGCACTAGCCTTGGGTGTGTTTTGTACTGGCGTCGCTTATTTTATTTTCTTTAAATTGATAGCGCAAAAAGGCGCCAGTTATGCTGTATCAGTCACTTTCTTGATACCGATCTTTGGCGTTATGTGGGGAGCAATTTTTCTGGGCGAAAAAATAACGTTAACAATGATAGGTGCTTCCTTGATTATTCTGTTTGGTACGGCATTGTTCACAGAAAAATTGAAATTTTCCCGCGCCTTGCAAGTTTCGTGATTTTATTTGTTTGTTGGTCAACTATTAATAAGCTGATGTAAGAAATTTGTGTGGCATTGCTTGTATTTAGACAAAATATGCTGCCGTTAAATATGGCATAATCAAGGGCTAAACTAACATATAGTGCGCCTTTGCTGGCC
The DNA here is from genome assembly GCF_009497155.1 of Glaciimonas soli. Classification (GTDB taxonomy): domain Bacteria; phylum Pseudomonadota; class Gammaproteobacteria; order Burkholderiales; family Burkholderiaceae_D; genus Glaciimonas; species Glaciimonas soli. The sequence continues at coordinate 341,668 of NZ_WINI01000001.1, read as the reverse complement.
TTTTGATCATGCTTAAAACGCTTTACGACAAACTCTGGGAATCCCACGTTGTTCATACTGAAGACGACGGCACCGCGATTCTGTATATAGATCGTCATTTATTACACGAAGTGACCAGTCCTCAGGCTTTTGAAGGTCTGCGCCTGGCTAATCGTGCGCCTTGGCGTAATCAGGCCAATCTGATGGTCGCTGATCACAATGTACCGACCACTGATCGCTCGCACGGCATCGCCGATCCGATTTCACGTTTGCAAGTTGAAACGCTGGATGCCAATGCCAAAAAATATGACTTGACCTATTTCGGCATGAACGATTTGCGTCAGGGTATCGTGCATGTGATTGGGCCTGAGCAGGGAGCGACTTTGCCGGGCATGACGGTTGTTTGTGGCGACTCGCATACTTCTACTCATGGCGCGTTTGGTTGTTTGGCGCATGGTATCGGTACATCTGAAGTCGAGCACGTATTAGCGACACAGACCTTGCTGACCAAAAAGTCCAAATCTATGCTGGTGCAAGTTGATGGCGTGATTCCTGCCGGCGTAACGGCGAAAGATATTGTATTGGCAGTTATTGGTCAGATCGGTACGGCTGGCGGAACCGGATATGCGATTGAATTTGCGGGCACCGCAATACGCGCATTATCGATGGAAGGTCGGATGACTGTGTGTAACATGGCGATCGAAGCCGGCGCGCGCGCGGGCATGATTGCGGTGGATGACACGACTGTGAATTACGTTAAAGGGCGCCCATTCTCGCCAGTCGGCCCACATTGGGAACGTGCTGTCAGCTATTGGCGTACTTTGCACACCGACATCGGTGCTAAATTCGACATGGTAGTGACGCTCAATGCAGCGGAAATCAAACCGCAAGTGACATGGGGTACTTCGCCTGAAATGGTGGTCGCCATTGATGATCGCGTACCTGATCCAGATAAAGAAAAAGACCCTACCAAGCGCGATGGCATGGAAAAAGCGCTGGTGTATATGGGATTGAAGCCAAATACACAGATAGCTGACATTCGCATTGATAAAGTGTTTATCGGTTCTTGTACCAATTCCCGCATTGAGGATTTGCGTGCTGCGGCATCGGTAGTGCGAGGCAAATTCCGCGCTTCCAATGTCAAGTTGGCAATAGTGGTGCCAGGTTCTGGTTTGGTTAAAGAACAAGCGGAACGTGAAGGTTTGGATAAAATTTTTAAAGAAGCTGGTTTTGAATGGCGTGAGCCGGGCTGTTCCATGTGTCTGGCAATGAATGCGGACAGGCTGGAACCGGGTGAGCGTTGCGCGTCAACTTCCAACCGAAATTTTGAAGGGCGTCAAGGCGCTGGCGGTCGTACACATCTGGTTAGCCCGGCAATGGCCGCAGCAGCGGGAATTTTCGGCCACTTCGTCGACGTGCGCGCTCTTTAAATTTGATCATATTCGTCGCCTTCTTTACTTCGTGAAATCATGAAAAAAATTATTTTTGTTTGCATTCTTTCTATAGCGGGAATTTTGCTTGCTGGTTGCAATACCGTGCATGGTTTTGGCCAAGACGTTGCCAAAGTTGGCGACAAAATTCAGGGTAAATAATGAATAAATTTACAGTCTTGGATGGGTTGGTAGCACCGTTGGATAGAGCCAACGTTGATACCGACGCGATCATCCCTAAGCAGTTTTTAAAATCGATTAAACGTACCGGTTTCGGCCCAAATCTGTTTGACGAGTGGCGTTATCTGAATCATGGTGCGCCCGGGATGGATAATACCCATCGTCCATTGAATCCGGATTTCGTCTTGAATCAGGCGCGTTATCAAGGCGCTTCAATTTTATTGACGCGTAAAAATTTTGGTTGCGGTTCGTCGCGTGAGCATGCGCCTTGGGCACTGGATCAATACGGCTTTCGCGCAGTGATTGCGCCTAGTTTTGCTGATATTTTCTTTAACAACTGCTTCAAGAATGGCTTGCTCCCTATCGTGCTGCCGGAAGCGCAAATCGATCGTCTATTCGATGAGGTCAAAGCATTCCCTGGCTACCGTTTGATTGTTGATTTAGAGGCGCAAGTGGTGCGTACTGACAATGGTAGTTTGAGCTATCCATTTGAAGTTGGTGAGTTCCGTAAATACTGTTTGTTAAATGGTTTGGACGATATTGGTCTGACCTTGCGTCAGGCCGACAAGATACGTGCATTCGAAGAAAAACATTTGTTTGAGCAGCCTTGGTTGGCAAACGCGATTTAATTCGTCACTGATGTTGCGCAACAGCGGATTTGTAGCAATGGCCCGATTTGTGATTACGGAACATCAGCCCGTCATTTTTAGATAAGTTGAAACAACATGAAAATTGCAATATTGCCTGGTGATGGCATCGGTCCGGAAATCGTTGAACAAGCAGTAAATGTACTTAACGCGTTAGACGAAAAATTTGAACTTGAAACGGCTGTTGTCGGTGGCGCCGGTTATGCTGCGCATGGTCACCCGCTACCAGACGGCACTTTAAAACTGGCAAAAGAAGCTGATGCCGTTTTGTTCGGCGCTGTCGGCGACTATAAATACGATTCATTAGAGCGTGCGTTGCGTCCGGAGCAAGCGATTTTAGGTTTGCGTAAAAACTTAGGTCTGTTTGCTAATTTACGTCCAGCGATCTTGTATCCTGAGTTGGCGGGCGCATCGACTTTGAAGCCAGAAGTAGTATCTGGCCTGGATATCCTGATTATTCGCGAATTGACTGGTGATATTTATTTTGGACAGCCGCGCGGTGTACGTACATCTCCGGATGGCGCTTTTAAAGGTGAGCGTGAAGGTTTCGATACCATGCGTTATGCGGAAACGGAAATCCGTCGTATCGCTCACGTGGCTTTCCAAACGGCGCAAAAACGCGACAAACGCTTAACTAGCGTGGATAAAGCTAACGTACTGGAAACGTTCCAGTTCTGGCGTGATATTGTTACCGATGTACATCAGGAATACCCGGATGTCGCGTTGGAGCATATGTATGTAGATAACGCGGCGATGCAATTGGTACGTGCACCGAAAAAATTTGATGTAATCGTCACTGGTAATATGTTTGGCGATATTTTGTCTGACGCTGCAGCGATGCTGACCGGTTCGATTGGCATGCTGCCATCGGCGTCATTGGATGCAAATAACAAAGGTTTGTACGAGCCATCGCACGGTTCGGCGCCGGATATTGCGGGTAAAGGTATCGCTAATCCGTTAGCGACAATTTTGTCAGCAGCCATGATGTTGCGCTTCTCGCTGAACAAAGCAGAGCAGGCTGATCGCGTGGAAGCCGCCGTGAAAAAAGTTTTAGCGCAAGGTTTGCGCACCGCAGATATCTTTGAAGCTGGCACTACCAAGGTCAGCACGTCGGAGATGGGAGCAGCAGTGGTAAAAGCACTAGCTAAGTAATCGTCGTAATACAGATTGATGATCGCAGAGGCGATCATCTCCAAATACCCTTTGAGGAAAAATGATGAAACTGGTTGGTTTAGTTGGTTGGCGTGGCATGGTTGGTTCGGTCCTGATGCAGCGTATGCAGGAAGAGGGCGATTTCTCCCATATCGAGCCGGTATTTTTTTCAACTTCCAATACTGGCGGTAAAGCGCCTGCAATGGCGAAAAACGAAACAACGTTAAAAGATGCCAATGATATTGAAGCGTTGAAGAAGTGCGAAATTATTATTACCTGTCAGGGCGGCGACTACACTAGTGAGATTTTTCCTAAGCTGCGTGCAGCTGGCTGGAACGGATATTGGATCGATGCGGCATCGACGTTACGGATGAAAGAGGATGCCATCATCGTTCTTGATCCGGTCAATTTGAACGTCATCAAAGACGGTTTGACACGTGGTGTAAAAAACTACGTCGGTGGCAATTGCACCGTGTCCTGCATGATGATGGGACTGGGCGGGTTGTTTCAGCACGACATGATTGAGTGGATGACATCGATGACTTACCAGGCAGCTTCTGGCGGCGGTGCGCAACATATGCGTGAATTGTTAACGCAATTTGGCTCTATCAATGCGGAAGTCAAGGCGCTGCTGGATGATCCAAAATCAGCGATCTTGGAAATTGATCGTAAAGTATTGAGCAAGCAGCAGAATATGTTGCCGGAGGAAGTCAAGCAGTTCGGTGTTCCATTAGGCGGCAATTTGATTCCGTGGATCGACAAGGATTTGGGCAATGGCCAATCCAAAGAGGAATGGAAAGCTGGTGCGGAAACCAATAAGATTCTCGGTCGCGGACCTGGTTTTAACAATGCCGAAGGGGGAGCAAAAGCGGTTATCCCGATCGATGGTCTCTGCATCCGGATCGGCGCTATGCGCTGCCATTCACAAGCATTGACGATCAAGCTGAAAAAAGATGTGCCGCTGGATGAAATCAACGACATCATTGCGAGTAATAACCAATGGGTCAAAGTGGTACCAAATGAGCGCGAAGCGTCGATGCGCGATTTAACCCCGGCGGCAGTTACTGGCAGCCTGACAATTCCGGTTGGACGCTTGCGTAAATTGGAAATGGGCGGCGATTATTTGTCGGCATTTACAGTTGGCGATCAATTGTTGTGGGGTGCGGCTGAACCGTTGCGTCGCATGCTACGCATCGTTTTGGATAAGTAATAATTGACTTAATAAATAAGCAAACGCAATATTGCCATGCATAGAGAATATTTATAAAAAGTACACCCGCTACGGACTTTATGGTACGTTCATAGCGGGTTTTGTGTTTTTGCAGCCGCAATTTTCGTAGAAATGATAAGTCGATGTTGCTATTTTAAAAATTCTGGAATAGCATTGATGTAGGGCAATATTTTTATACTGATCGACTTGCATAGCATTAAACACGAATTGATTTTCAATAACATCGCCAACGGAATACCTTCCATGTCACAGAACACGTCTAAGTCTCACCACACTACAAATAAGTTCATTTCTAGCGGCTTAAAAACACTTAGTTCCGCCGTTTTGTCTGCGGTGGTACTGATGTCCGGCGCACAAGCAGCAGGTTTCGGGAAATTAACGGTGTTGTCCTCCTTAGGGCAACCGTTGCGAGCAGAAATAGAGTTAACTTCTGTAGCGAAAGACGAAGAAGGGCAATTAACGGCGAAATTGGCTTCTGTTGATGTTTACAAGCAGGCTAATCTTGATTTTAGTCCGGCGTTGATGGCACTGCAGTTCACGGTTGATCAACGTGGTTCGCGTAATTTTATTCGTGTTACATCATCGCAGCCAATGAACGAGCCTGTCGTTGAGGTGTTGGTTGAGTTGGGCGGCACCAAGGCACGGGTAATAAGAGAGTACACGCTGATGCTGGATCCAGCTGAGTCGCGTACTACGCAAAGTGCACAAGTATTCTCTCGGCCAAGCAAAGCCGCAAAATCAGTAGCAGTTGCGCCAGCACCAGCACTGCCGGCGACAACTTCTGGCGTTACTACCACGCCACTCAGCAATTCTGTCGATATTCCTCCCGGCGCGCGTAACGATAGAACGAGCGCATCGTATGTTGCTGAGAAAACAGTTAAAAATAGCACTGCAGCCAATACTACAAAATCGACTGCTAAATCAACGGTAGCTAAGAGTGACGACGCTGCAACAGCAAAATCGGCGAACAGCTATCGCGTGAAGCAAGGTGACACTCTGGCAAGTATTGCCGGCCAAAATCTGTCTGGCAGCATTTCATTGGATCAAATGTTGGTGGCGATGTATCGCAGCAATAAGCAGGCATTCATTGACGGCAACATGAATCGTTTGCGCAGCGGTCAAATTTTATCGATACCGGATGCAGGCAGCGCAAGCAGTATCAACAAAACCGAAGCCAAAGGTCTGGTTCTTGCGCAGTCTAAAGATTTCAAAAATTATCGTAGTACTTTAGCTGCCCAAGTAGCCTCATCCTCAGCGGAAAAGAGTGAGCCATCCAAGCAAAGTGCCGGTGGGAAAATCACAGCAAAAGTGGAAGAAAAAGCCAGCCCGACTGAAGGCGCCAAAGATAAATTAACCTTGTCTCGCTCTGGTGCTACCAATGCTTCAGGTGCAACCGCAGATGCCAAATTAGCGGCAAGCTTAGCGGCAGCCAACGAAGAAAAAGTTGCGCATGAAAGAGCTGCTGCGGATGCAGATGCGAAGATCAAGCTGTTGGAAAAAAATGTCAGCGATTTGCAAAAGGTCCTGGAAGTAAAAAACAAAAATTTAGATGATTTGCAAAAGCAAGCAAGCGCGGTTAAGCCAGTTGCACCGGCTGCCACCGCAGCGCCTGTAGCCGCTGTTGTGGCACCAGTCGCTGCGGCAGTAACTCCAGCCTCAGCAAATACAGCGGCAAGCGCGTCTACTCCGGCCGCAGCGACCGCAACTGATGCAGCTAGTGCTTCCGCTGCTGCTACAGCTGCAGCAGCTAGTTCGACTGCGGTTGCTCCGGCAATAGCTCCAGCTGCGCCGGTCAAGCCAGTAGTGAAACCAAAAGCCGCTCCAGTTGCACCTGCGGAAGCGCCAGGCTTTTTCAGTGGCTTAACTGATAATCCGTTCTTGCTTCCTGCTGCAGGTGTGTTAGCACTGTTACTCGGTGGTCTGGGTATCAGCCGTATTCGTCGCAAGCAACAACTGGCTTTTTTGAATACAAACGGCGATCCGGCAACTAACTCTGCTTTGAAGACAAACTCGTTGTTTGGTTCAACCGGTGGTCAAAGTGTCGATACTAAAAATAGTATTTTTAATTCGAATTTCGTGCCGTCAGTTAGCCATCTCGATACCAACGTTGATCCGGTTGCAGAAGCGGACGTTTACATCGCCTATGGCCGCGATGCGCAAGCCGAAGAAATTTTGAAAGAGGCGTTGCGCAACCAGCCCGGTCGTAATGCTATTCGCGTCAAGTTATTGGAAATCTATGCTGCTCGCAAGGATACACGTGCCTTTGAAGGCCTTGCTACCGAACTGTATAGCCTGACCCACGGTGAAGGTGAAGATTGGCAGCAGGTTGCACTGCTAGGAGCATCTATTGCTCCTGCTAATCCGCTATATGGCAATGCGAATTCAATTGGGACAGCGGTACCAGCAAATCAGCCGGCACACGTTGCTGCGCCAGTCGCGCCGGTCGTTGCAGCCGCAACTGTAGCAGCCGTTGCGCCAGTCATCGCAGCCACGCCAGTGGCGCCAGTGTCGACTGCAGCACAAGAGCCGATATTCGATTTGCCTGTATTGACGGCCAATGGTCCAGCTACCGAGCCGTTTTCTATGCATCATGAGATAGATTTTGATCATGCGGGAAATAGTCGTCCGGCGAGTAATCAAGATACATTGGTGATGCCATTGGCGGCAAATAAGGCAATGTTTGATGCCCTGGACTTTGAGTTGGACTCTAAGCCGTTGCAAGAGACATTGGTCAGCACGCATGATGATTTGCCATCGGATGAAACGGTTGATTTCGCAACGACGACGTTTCCTCATTACCTAGGAACGCAATACAAATATGAGCCGATGCTCAACAACTCTTCCAGAGTGAATGTTGCATCGGTTAAAGCTGATGCACCATCCGTCGTACATGTTGATACCGCAATTCCGACACCACCAGTATCTGGTAATGTTGAATATAAATTGTCAGATGTGAATTTGGATTTGGACTCAGATTCAAAAGTATCACCTGTCGCGGAAGTTGCTCATGCCAGCGCGATCCATTTAGTATCGCCAGCGGTACCAGTGGCGTCGCACGAAGTTGCTAAGGAAGTAACGAGCGATCACCACAATCCTGAGATGGCAACAAAATTGGATCTGGCCGTTGCTTATCAAGAAATTGGCGACACAGATGGCGCGCGTGAATTGTTGGAAGAGGTTGTTAAAGGCGGTAATGCAGAACAATTGGAGAGTGCTAAAGCTTTATTGAGCAAATTGGCATAATTTAATCAACAATCCTTATGCTGGGATTTACATCCTGGCATCTGAATTTCGATGGGCGCGGCATGATGCTTGCGCCCGTTTGCTTTTTTGCGGGCCAATGCAGATAAACTCAAGTATGCTTACGCGTTTTGACAATATGGAGCAGGTGTGAAACGTATCGTTCTCGGCGTGCAATATGACGGCACTCCCTGGCAAGGATGGCAAACACAACCGAGTGGCCAGACAGTTCAGGATAAGCTGGAGTTTGCCTTAGCGAAATTTACCCAAGGCAAAGTGCCTACTATCTGCGCTGGCCGTACTGATGCCGGTGTACATGCGCTGGAACAAGTGGTGCATTTTGATACTGAATTGACGCGTTCATTGTCGTCTTGGGTACGTGGTTTAAATGCTTTTTTGCCGCCATCGATTGCTGTGCGCTGGGCAAGTGAAGTACCGCATGCTGAGGTACCGGATCATGTTGACGGCAATTTGCAATTTCATGCACGCTTTAGCGCCACTGCGCGGACCTATCATTATTTGCTCTATAACCACCCAGTACGCTCCCCAATCTTAGCGAACAAAGTCGGCTGGGCGTTCCGTCCGTTGGATGTAGAGCGCATGCGGGAAGCCGCTCATTACTTTATTGGCACGCATGATTTCTCAGCATTTCGGGCGATTGAATGCCAAGCTGCATCGCCGATTCGTACCATGCATGAAGTAAAAATTGAACAACACGGATCATTAATTGTCTTTACATTACGTGCGAATGCATTTTTGCATCACATGGTGCGTAACATGATTGGTGCGTTGATTTTTGTCGGCAATGGTAAAGAGTCCGCTGCCTGGATAGCTGAGTTGTTAGTACAGCAAGATCGCAGCTTGGCTGCACCAACATTCATGCCGGATGGACTTTATTTGGGTAAAGTGGAGTACGACAAAAAATGGAATCTGCCGCAAGAAGAAAGCAGCGTCTTGCCTTGGCTTTGATTTTTTGTTCTTCTGGTAATAAATGCGCAAGCATGGTGAAATAAACTATATGACACATCGTACCCGTATCAAAATCTGTGGCATAACTCGAGAGCAAGACCTCGCAGAAGCCGTCGCTGCTGGCGCTGATGCTATTGGCTTTGTGTTTTACCCTAAAAGTCCGCGTTATGTTACGCCGCAACGGGCGGCCGAGTTAATTCGCTTATTGCCGCCATTTATCACCGCAGTTGGGTTGTTTGTAAATGCCAGTGCCGACGAGGTTGTGGCAACAGTGCAGCAAGCGCCGCTGTCACTATTGCAATTTCATGGCGATGAAACCGTGGCGCAGTGTGATTCAGCGGCAAATGCCGCTAATCGGCCCTTTATTCGCGCTATGCGGGTAGGAACTGCTACAGTAGCCGATGATTTGATAAAATACGCACATGACTATCGCGCTGGTAGTCGTTTGTTTGCCGGTTTATTGCTTGATACGCTGGTTGATGGTTACGGCGGTAGTGGAAAGGTATTTGATTGGTCTCTCATTCCAAAAGAACTCGCGCCTCAGGTCGTTTTAAGTGGTGGCTTGAGCGTACAAAACGCGACTGACGCGGTGGTGCGCGTACGTCCCTATGCGGTCGATATCAGCAGTGGTGTTGAACAAAGCAAGGGCATTAAAGACGTCGCCAAAATCCGTGCATTTATTGCCGCGGTACGTCAGGCGGATGCGAGTTCAAATTAGGTGTAGAGAGAGTGATCATGAAAGAACCAAGTCAGCATTACAATTTTCCGGATGCCAAAGGCCACTTTGGCAAATATGGCGGTAGCTTCGTTTCAGAAACGCTGACCCAGGCGCTAGATGAGTTGACGCAAGCTTATGCGCATTATCAAAACGAGCCACAATTTTTAGCTGAGTTTCATAGCGAACTTAAGCATTTTGTCGGTCGTCCCAGCCCGATTTATCACGCAAAGCGTTGGTCTGAGCAAATGGGCGGCGCACAGATTTACTTCAAGCGTGAAGATTTGAATCATACTGGCGCGCACAAAATCAACAACGTCATTGGCCAAGCCTTACTCGCCAAACGCATGGGGAAAAAGCGCATCATCGCGGAAACCGGCGCTGGCCAACATGGCGTGGCAACAGCAACAATTTGTGCGCGTTTCGGTCTGGAATGCGTGGTCTACATGGGTAGCGAAGACGTCAAGCGTCAAATGCAAAACGTCTATCGGATGAATTTACTTGGTGCCAAAGTGGTGCCTGTCGAATCCGGTTCAAAGACCTTGAAGGATGCGCTCAACGAAGCCATGCGCGATTGGGTGACCAACGTTGAAAATACTTTCTACATTATTGGCACAGTTGCAGGACCGCATCCTTATCCAATGATGGTGCGCGATTTCCAATGTGTGATAGGGCAAGAGTGTCTGGTGCAAATGCCAGAAATCGCCAGCCGCCAGCCTGATTACGTCGTTGCCTGTATCGGCGGTGGTTCCAATGCGATGGGGATTTTTTACCCGTACATAGATCATCATGATGTACGTTTGGTCGGCGTAGAAGCCGCGGGTGAGGGTTTGGGCAGTGGTAAGCATGCCGCGTCTTTGACTGCCGGTTCGCCGGGCGTGTTGCACGGCAATCGTACTTATCTTCTGCAAGATGAGAATGGTCAAATCATCGAAACGCATTCTGTCTCTGCCGGATTGGATTATCCGGGCGTAGGTCCCGAACATGCGTGGTTAAAAGATTCCGGGCGAGCGACATACGAAACCATCAGCGATGATGAAGCCCTGGCCGCATTCCACACTTGCTGTCGCATCGAAGGCATTATCCCCGCACTGGAATCGAGTCATGCATTGGCATATGCCGCCAAATTGGCCGCGACTTTGCCGAAAGATCAAATCATTCTGGCTAATTTGTCTGGCCGTGGTGACAAGGATATGCATACCGTTCAGGAACGGTTGAAGCTGTCAGACACCAACTGATTTATCCCTTCTCTCGCATGCGGGAGAAGGGCTTAAATAACGAACCTATTCAAAAAAACTATGTCAAGAATCCAAGCAACATTCGCAGCGCTCGCTGCGAACAAGAAGAAGGGATTAATTCCTTTCATCACCGCCGGTGATCCTGCGCCGGAATTAACTGTGCCGCTAATGCATGCGTTAGTCGCCGGTGGCGCTAACATTCTGGAGCTGGGCGTGCCATTTTCTGATCCTATGGCCGAAGGGCCGGTGATTCAGCGGGCATGCGAACGCGCGCTCAAATTTAATGTCAGCCTGCACGATGTGTTTGGCTACGTTCGTGCTTTCCGACAAACAGACACCACAACGCCGGTGGTGTTGATGGGATATGCAAATCCGTTGGAGCGTATGGGTGTTGACGCGTTTATCGCTGCAGCGAAAGAGGCTGGCGTTGATGGCACTATCGTGGTCGATTATCCGCCGGAAGAGTGCGAGGAGTTTGCGCAAAAAATGCAGGCGCATGATATGGATTGCATTTTCTTGCTGGCACCAACCTCTACCGACGAGCGCATTAAACAAGTGGCAACTATTGGTGGTGGGTTTACTTACTATGTCTCACTGAAAGGCGTTACTGGTTCAGCCAATATTAATATTGATGAAGTTTCGGAACGAATTGCCGCTATTCATCAGCATGTGAAATTGCCAATTGGCGTCGGTTTTGGTATTCGTGATGCTGCGACAGCCAAGGCCGTTGCCAAAGTAGCAGATGCAGTGGTGATCGGCAGCCGCATTATCCAAGAGTTGGAAAACACCCCGCGTGAGCAGGCTGTGGCCGCTGTACAGACTTTCATTAGCGGCATTCGTCGAGCGCTGGATGAGTAAAATCGGTCTATATCATCATAATTGACGCTTATGCTTATTGTCATTGAGGCAATAAGCATAAGCTATCGCCATTTGCGGGTTGAAGGTACAATTCGGCAAGTAAAAAAATTGAAGGAGCTTACTCCATGAGCTGGCTAGAAAAATTACTCCCCCCACGTATTCAGCGTAGCGATTCGGCTACCCGTAAATCTATTCCTGAAGGTCTATGGGTGAAATGCCCATCTTGCGAAGCAGTGTTATATCGCACGGATCTGGAATCAAATATTCATGTCTGTCCAAAATGCAGCCATCACTTGCGTATTCGCGCGCGTGATCGTCTCGACGCATTGTTGGATGCGGGCGGACGTTATGAGATTGGCCAGGAAGCATTGCCAATTGATACACTTAAATTCAAAGATAGCAAAAAATATCCAGAACGCCTGAAAGCAGCGATGGAGGCAACAGGTGAAACTGATGCACTGATCGTTCTTGGCGGCTCGATCATGACACTGCCAGTGGTGGTGGCGTGTTTTGAGTTTGAATTCATGGGCGGCTCTATGGGCTCAGTCGTTGGCGAACGTTTTGTGCGTGGTGCGCAAGCTGCACTCGATCAAAAAGTGCCTTTCATCTGCTTCACTGCAACCGGCGGCGCGCGCATGCAAGAAGGCTTGCTGTCATTGATGCAAATGGCAAAAACAACAGCAATGCTGACGAAATTATCTGAAAAGAAATTACCTTTCATTAGTGTGCTAACCGATCCGACCATGGGTGGTGTTTCAGCATCATTTGCATTTATGGGTGATGTGGTGATTGCCGAGCCTAAAGCGCTGATTGGTTTTGCTGGCCCACGCGTTATCGAAAATACTGTACGTGAAAAACTGCCGGAAGGCTTCCAGCGTGCGGAGTTCCTCCAAACTAAGGGCGCGGTCGACATGATTGTAGATAGACGCAAAATGCGCGAAGAAATCGCACGTTTGCTTGCATTGCTACAAAATCAACCCGCTGAGTCTATAGCGTAATTGATGTCATCACAAAATAGCCCGATCATCGTTGTTCGGGCTATTGTTCGTTGTATAAAAGCCTAGTGTTAACAGCATTGCTAAAGAAATAAATGTCTCAAAATTCCACCACGCCAGCTCATCCAGCAAATCTTAACGAGTGGTTAGCGCTACTTGAATCGCGTCATTTCAAAACGATCGATATGGGATTGGATCGCGTCAAGCTAGTGAAAGAGCGATTAAATCTGCAATTTAGTTGTCCAGTCATCATGGTTGCGGGTACCAATGGCAAAGGCTCGACTTGTTCGATGCTGGAATCGATATTGCTACGGGCTGGTTATAAAGTCGGCCTATACATCAAGCCACATTTTTTACACTTCAATGAACGCGCACGTGTCAATGGCGAGTCATCATCCGATCAGGCAATCATTGCTAGTTTTGAGGCAGTTGAAGCGCAGCGCGGCGATGTTTCGCTAACTTATTTTGAGTTCACCACGCTGGCAATCATGCATTTGATGGCCAATAGCCCTCTGGATGTGGTCATTCTTGAAGTTGGTTTGGGTGGGCGTTTGGACGCCGTCAATATCATTGACGCAGACGTGTCGATTGTGACCAGCATCGACATCGATCACACCGATTATCTCGGTGATACACGTGAAAAGATCGGTTTTGAGAAGGCGGGCATTTTCCGCGCAGGTAAAACCGCAATATGCAGCGACCCGGTACCACCGCAATCGCTGATCGACCATGCAGAAGCAATCGGTGCCGATCTTTGGTTATTGGGTCGCGATTTTAACTATACCGGCGACAAGCAGCAATGGAATTACGGTGGCCGTGGCCAGCGCCGTACCGGCCTGGCCTATCCAAGCTTACGCGGCGCCAATCAGTTGTTGAATGCGTCTGCGGCGTTGGCAGCGCTTGAAGCTTTGCGCCATCAACTCCCGGTAAGTGCGCAAGAAGCGCGTACCGGACTAGTGACGGTCGAATTGCCAGGCCGCTTTCAAGTGTTACCTGGATTGCCGTTGGTGATACTGGACGTCGCACACAATCCGCATGCCGCTGCAGCATTGTCACAAAATCTCGGTAATATGGGCTTTCATCCATACACTTACGCGGTATTTGGTTCTATGCTCGACAAAGATATTGCAGGTGTCGTGGCGCAATTAAAAGGGCGGATTGATCATTGGTGTGTTTGCGATTTGCCATTGCCGCGTGCAGCGACCGCTGAGCAATTGCAGCAGCAATTGGAGCAAGCCGGGATCGTCACAAATTCGGCTGAAAATGCCGAGTCCAGCATACAAATTTTTAAAACACCTGCTGCTGCTTATACAAATGCGTTAAGCAGAGCTGGGGAGAATGATAGAATTGTGGTCTTTGGTTCTTTCTTGACGGTTGCTGGTGTAATTGAAGCCAGAATGCGGCCTGATATTGAAACTAAGTGAACTTGAAAAAGACTAAAAATACGTATTCCATTCGCATCAACCTCTCAAACACTATTGATATCGCATGGGTTTATCCTCACTTTTTAGCAAAAATAAGCAAGCAGAACCTTCCGATCAGAGCGCTTATCAATCCCGCGCCGCAGAAGATAGCTCCGCCGTACGCGCCAGTAGAAAGCGCAAGACGCCTGACAATCAAACGAATGACCCCATCCTTCCGGAGAAGAAACGTGCGCGCCGTCGCCTAGTTGGTGCTGTCGCTCTGGTATTGGCTGTAGTGATTATCTTGCCGATGATATTGGATCCTGAGCCTAAACCACTCACCAACGATATCAAGATAGATATCCCATCGCGCGATCAGGCTAGTGCCGCTGCAGCTTCATCGTCAGCGGCATCAGTGACTTCACCGACAACTGCCGCTGTAGCTTCGGCAAGCGCTTCGAGCGTGAATACTGTTGGCAGTAATGGTCTGGATAATCAGGAAGAAATCGTTGATCCTGCAAGTACTACGGTTGCCGCTGCAATTGCTGCTGCCACACCAGCTTTGCCATCAACAAATGTTGCGACTGCTGCGGCTGCAGGTGCGGGCGTAGTTTCTGATAAAGCACCCGCCAAACCTAAGCCAGTAGAAAAACCAAAAGCAAAAGAAAAAGTAGCTCCAGTCAAACCTGAACGCAAATCCAATGCGGAAGCCGAAGATGCAGCGCGTGCAGCAGCAATTTTGAATGGCCGTCCTTACGAAGCGCCTGCTGATAGTGAAGCCAGCGGTCGTCCGGTAGAGAAGAAGGCTGGCAAATTTATTATCCAGGTCGCCGCTTTGGCATCGCAAGATAAAGTCGATGAATTGCAAGGCAAACTGTCTGGCGCAGGTATTCGGTCCTATACGCAAAAAGTGAAAACCTCGTCCGGTGAACGTATCCGTATCAGAGTCGGTCCGTTTGCTAGTAAAGAGGAAGCTGAAAAAAATCGTGCCAAGTTGTCTCAGTTGGGGTTAAGCGGCACGCTAGTGCCAAATTAAGCGAAAAGTGCTGACCGAGTGACAATTTTTGATTATCTGGTTTTATTTATTCTGATTTGCTCGGTGCTTATAGGCACTTTGCGCGGCTTGATCAAAGAAGTGGTATCACTGGCTAGTTGGGTCGTTGCGTTGTTCGTTGCCAACGCATATGGCGAAAACCTGGCAAAATTGCTCCCCGACATCATTCCGGGCGAAATGGTACGCTTGATAGTCGCGTTTTTGGCCTTATTTATAGCAGTGCGATTGTTAATGCTGTTGCTTTCCCTCGCGTTAGATAGTGTGATTAAAGCTACCGGACTGACGATTGCGGATCGATTTTTAGGGATGTTGTTTGGTGTAGCGCGTGGCGTGGTAATTATTATAGTGGCGGTTTTGGTGTGCGCAACAACCGCGATTCCACAACAACCACTTTGGCGCGACGCCTTGTTTAGCCCTATAGCGGTAAGTATGGCGCAGAGTGTATTGCCTTATATACCAGGCACATTTCGCCAACATATACATTTTTAATGTTGTTTTGACACTGACATTCGTTTTATACCGTATTCGACTGCACGATTTGTAGCTTATTTTTGCAGCTCATTTTGCAGTCTACAGATTTATATTGTTTTATTAGGAGTCCACCATGTGTGGCATAGTCGGTATCGCCTCTCAAAGTCCTGCTAATCAACTGCTTTACGACGCATTGTTGCTGCTGCAACATCGTGGTCAGGATGCAGCAGGAATCGCAACAAATCACGGAAACGGGTTTTTTATGCACAAGGCCAATGGCTTGGTGCGTGACGTTTTCCGTACTCGCAATATGCGCTCTTTGCCCGGTAATTTCGGCATTGGCCAGGTGCGTTATCCAACCGCCGGTAGCGCCAGCGCAGAAGAAGCGCAACCGTTTTACGTGAATGCTCCATTTGGTATTGTGTTGGCGCATAACGGCAATTTGACCAATGCAGAACAACTCAAAATCGAGATGTTCAAAAACGACAGACGTCACATCAACACGGATTCTGATACAGAAGTTCTGTTGAACGTTCTTGCGCATGAAATTCAACAAGCGACGACTGGTTATTCGCTTGACCCTGATGCCTTGTTTAAAGCCGTGGCAATGGTGCATCAGCGGGTTCGTGGTTCTTATGCAGTTGTGTCGCAAATTGCTAATTATGGTTTATTGGCATTTCGTGATCCTTTCGGTATTCGCCCGCTCTGTATTGGTGTTTCTGAAACAGAACAAGGCAAAAAAGAATATGTCATCGCGAGTGAATCTGTTGCGCTTGAAGGTTTGGGTTTCCAGTTCTTGCGTGATGTGATCCCTGGTGAAGCGGTATTTATTGACATGGATGGCAATTTTTACAGTCAGCAATGCGCCGATAATCCAACCTTGAATCCGTGTGCCTTCGAATTTGTTTACCTGGCACGTCCAGATTCAATTATTGACGGCGCATCGGTCTACGCAACGCGTTTGAAAATGGGCGAGTATCTGGCCGATAAAATCAAACGTGAATTTTCCAGCGGTGATATCGATGTTGTCATGCCGATTCCTGATTCGTCGCGTCCCGCAGCGATTCAGCTGGCATTGAAACTGAATATTGAATATCGCGAAGGCTTCATCAAAAATCGCTATATAGGCCGTACTTTCTTGATGCCGGGGCAGGCAATCCGTAAAAAATCGGTGCGCCAAAAACTCAATGCCATTGGTTCAGAGTTCAAAGGTAAAACTGTATTACTCGTCGATGATTCCATCGTACGCGGAACAACCAGTCGTGAGATCGTGCAAATGGCGCGTGATTCCGGTGCCAAGCGCGTTATTTTCGCTTCAGCTGCACCTCCGGTGAAATTCCCTAACGTGTACGGTATTGATATGCCTACCCGCGCCGAATTGATTGCGTATGGCCGCACTGATGAAGAAGTGTGTCGTGAAATTACTGCTGACGCGTTGGTATATCAAGATATTGATGCGCTCAAACGCTCGATTTCAGATGTTAATCCCGCATTGAAGAGTTTTGAAGCATCATGCTTTGACGGGAATTACATCACTGGCGATATTTCACGTGATTATCTGGATCATATCGAGTTCACGCGTAATAATCCGAAAGAAGAAAATGAAGATGCTGTGCGTTCACAACTTAATTTGAATTTGGCGCTTCAGGAATAGCGATATTACCGGACCTCGAATTAACATCGCTCGTCATTCCCGCTTCCGCGAGGATGGCGAGTTTTTTTTGATGCGGACATAAGTGGACATAAAAATTGGATGTGAATATGAGTAATGTAGAAAAAAAATACGGCTTCACTACGACCGTGGTCCATGGCGACCGGCAAAAAGATATTGAACACGGCTCTTTGCATAAGCCGGTTCACACCTCAGTGACTTATGGTTATCAGGACGCGCGCCAACTGGCAGAAGTATTTCAGGGGCGGGCGCAAGGATATCGCTATGGCCGTCAGGGTAATCCGACGGTGTCGGCATTGGAAGATAAAGTCAACGCAATGGAAGGTGGTTCCGCCACTATCTGTTTCGCGTCCGGTATGGCTGCTATCGGTGCATTGACGCAAAGTTTGCTGCGCGCAGGTGACCACGTAGTGTCATCGATATTTTTATTTGGTAATACTGCCAGTGTATGGCAAACCATGCGTGGCCTGGGCGTCGATGTCGAGATGGTTGATGCCACTGATGTCGCCAACGTGGAAGCGGCATTGACTGTCAACACGCGCATGGTATTTGTGGAAACGGTAGCTAATCCTCGTACGCAGATCGCCGACTTAAAGCGCATCGGTGATTTATGCCGTGCGCGTGGGATTTTATTTGTGGTGGATAACACCATGACTTCACCCTATTTATTTCAGGCTAAATTAGTAGGCGCCGGCTTGTCGATTAACTCACTGACTAAATCCATCAGCGGTCATGCCAATGCTTTGGGTGGTGCGGTGACTGATACTGGCCTGTTCGATTGGGCGCAATATCCTCACATCTACGACAATTACAAAAAATTTCCGACGCCACAATGGGGCATGACGCAAATACGTGCCAAAAGCCTGCGTGACTTTGGTGCGTCATTGGGGCCAGAGGCTGCACATCACATTGCAGTTGGTGCGGAAACCATGGCACTACGCATGGATCGTAGCAGTGCTACAGCGCTGGCAGTGGCTGAAATGCTAGAGGCGGATCCACGTGTCGCAAAAGTCTACTATCCGGGTCTGAAGTCGCATCCTCAGCATGAATTGGCCGCCGAGCTATTCCGTTCGTATGGTTATCTGATGAGCTTTGAATTACAGCCCGAAATCGATTGTTTTGACTATCTCAATCGCATGAAGCTCGGTATTTCGGCTACACATTTAGGCGATAATCGCACCTTGGTGTTGCCAGTTTCGCAAACTATTTTTTATGAAATAGGACAGGAAGCAAGGGCCAAAATGGGACTTGCTGAATCATTGATACGCGTATCGATAGGCATTGAGGACACGGCCGATGTAGTGGCAGATTTTAAACAGGCGTTAGATCAACACTAAAGTCTGATGTCGCTGTAAAAACTAAAAAGCCACGATAACCAAGGGAATCGTGGCTTTTTTTACGCATCAAATTAACTCTATAGACTTTGCATTTTCAGCAAATGTTGGGCAGTAAGCTCTTCAAAGTGTTGCAAAGTTTCGCCCCGCAGATACGGGTGCATCAACGATAAAACTTGATAGCAACCAGCATCCAAAGCTTTTTCGACGAAAGCTTGTTCAGTATATTGACGTGGGTTCAATACATATTGATAAGATAACCAGTAACTGGCGGTGACCACCATATTGGTAGAAAGAACGTCAATTTCCGTAGCAGATACTTGTAGCGCGTTATCTGCTTGCAAATCCACGCATACTTGCTTAACTACTTTAATTTTGTGACCAAAAATCTCTTTGAAATGTAACTCTAGCGTGCGATTGCGAGACAATAAATCGCTTAAGTCACGGTAAAAAAAGCGATAGCGCCAGATCAGCTCAAACATGAAGTGCAAATAAGTCCAGACATCCTGCATGGTTGGGCGCTTGCCTTGGGGCATGGCCAACATGCGCGCCATTTGCTCTTCAAAGGTGGAGAAAATTGAATTGACGATGTCATCCTTATTGCGGAAGTGATAGTACAAATTTCCAGGGGAAATTTTCATTTCATCGGCAATAATGGTCGTTGTGATATTGGGTTCACCAAATTCGTTGAACAGTTTCAGCGATAATTCCAAAATCTTTTCACGCGTGCGACGTGGTGCTTTTTGTTCCATGGGTTTTCTTTCTGAATCACATTGAGTTGCTGCCTTGAGCTGCATTCAGCGCGTTCAAGTCGGCATCTTCCTTGCTTACTACCATCCCAATGATGCTTTTAAAGCATGTGGGTAACTATGTAATCATTTCTTCTGTTAAAGATTGTATATTGCTTCTGATAGCTTCTGACAGGCAAACCACTATTTTTAGTTGAAAAGCACGGGGAATCTATGCAAAAAAAAGCAATCACGTTGGCATTGCAGGGCGGTGGATCGCATGGTGCGTTCACTTGGGGGGTGCTGGATCGCCTGCTGGAAGACTCTCGCGTCGATATAGAGGGTATCAGCGGCGCCAGTGCCGGCGCAATGAATGCCGTCATGCTGGCCTATGGCTATGCGGTCAATGGTCGAGAGGGTGCCAAGCAAGCTTTGGCGGATTTTTGGCATAGCGTCAGCACCAAAGAGTTTTTTCTCTTGATGCCGCATCAGGCATTGAGAGAAACAGGTTATGGTTCACATGGGTCTTCCACTGCGATGTGGAAGGGACTTGCCTCCATGATGCGACTATTTTCACCTTATCAATTTAATCCCTTTGATATAAACCCTTTACGCGATATTTTGGTAAAGCAGATTGATTTTGAGCGGTTACGGTCGGATGGAAAAATCCCGCTGTTTATTGCCGCAACACAGGTCAGCACCGGCACTCTAAAAATATTTCGAAACAACGAATTATCTGTCGATGCGTTGCTAGCTTCAGCTTGTTTGCCAGCGATGCATCGCGCCGTGGAAATCAAAGGTGAAGCCTATTGGGATGGTGGCTTAACGGCTAATCCACCGATTTTCCCTTTGCTGCATTTTTGTGCATCATCCGACATTATGGTGGTGTTATTACATCCATTTCGTCGCCCCAAAGTACCGACAACGACAGAAGCCATTGGCCAACGTTTAAGTGAGATTAGCTTCAGTTCGGCATTTTTTACCGAGTTGGGTGGTCTGGCGTTGGCCAAACGTCGCGCCACAGATGATCCGCATGGCGCGGGTGAATTGGTGGAACGCTTGAAAAAACTCAATATGCACGTCATTGATGCAAACGACTTGATGAGTAATCTGAGTATCAGCAGCAAGTTGAATACCAAAGCGTCCTTCATCAATGCGCTGCATGGAGCCGGACGAGAGCAAGCCGATCTTTGGCTGCGTGAAAATTTTGATGATCTCGGGAAGCGATCGTCTTTTAATTTGGATCAGTTTTTACCTTAATGGATCAGTCTGCGTACAGACATCAACGGCTTTATATTTGCACTTATTAGCCATCATGCGCAAGCACCGGTAAAATAGCTACATACTCTCAATTGGGCGCAATCATGACTTTTGCATCGCATAAAACCGTTCAATGTATTTCCCCCGCTGGTTTGCACACGATGGCATATCAAGAATGGGGCGATCCACATAATCCAAATGTTTTGTTATGCATTCATGGGGTAACGCGGGTTTCTGATGATTTCGATCAATTGGCGCGCAGCTTGTGTGACACTTATCGCGTCGTGTGCCCAGATGTCGTCGGTCGTGGACGTTCCGGACGCTTACGTGATCCACAATATTATGTAGTGCCGCAATATGTCAGCGATGTGGTGACATTGCTGGCGCGTTTGAATGCCGATACCGTTGATTTTGTCGGCACTTCTATGGGCGGCTTGATTGGCTTGGGATTGGCGTCATTACCAGAAAATCCTATCCGCAAATTAGTCCTCAATGATGTCGGGCCAAATCTGAATATTGATGCACTCGGTCGTATTGGTGAATATATCGGCGCGGATATGCGCTTTGCTACCTTTGAAGAGGCAGCAGCTTATGTAAAAGCGATATCTTTATCCTTTGGGGAACATACGGATGTTGAATGGCATAAAATTGCAGCTGATGTATTACGCCAGAATCAACAAGGTGAATGGGTGCGACATTACGATCTTGCGCTGGCGGTGCCATTCACGATGAGTACTGGCGACGCCTTCAAGTATGCGGAAATGCTGTTGTGGACTGCCTATGATGCAGTCAAATGCCCAACATTGTTAATCCGCGGCGCAGAATCAGATTTGTTATCGCCAGAAACGGCCAAAAACATGACCCAACGCGGCCCTAAAGCCAAGCTGATTGAGTTTGCCAACGTTGGTCATGCACCGACATTGGTGCATACGGATCAAATTGAAGTGGTAAGTAATTTTTTGCTTGGCAAGTAGTAAATTGATTAAAAGTAGAAACTGAGGAGCCTGAAATGAGCACAAATAAAGTACAACGTTTGCACGTCGGTAAACGTCTTTCTGAAGTCGCTATTCATAACGGCACCATATATTTGGCAGGACAGCTGGCGGAAGATACTAGCCAGAATATTGAGGGTCAGACACGTGAAACTCTGGGCCACATTGATCGCTTGTTGGCAGAGTCTGGCAGCGATAAAGACCATATTTTGTCGTGCCAGATTTACCTGGCCGATGTAAAAGATTTTGCCGGCATGAATCTGGAGTGGGATAAGTGGGTCTCGGCCGACAATTCTCCACCACGCGCAACTGTGGAAGCCAAGCTGGCACGCGCAGATATTTTGATCGAAATCGTCATCGTCGCAGCACAAAAATAAACCGATTTTAGCTAGTCCTCGCAACAGAAGTCATTGTAGAAAATATGGTCGCTATTACCTCCTCGCAAGATGCCGTTCAAACCCAGCTTTGTGCCGGACTGAACGACGATGACAGCGTCCGTGTGCTTGCCGCGCTGGCGTTCGTTGCGCCTTTGTATGCTGAGAAAACCGTCACGACCGGCCAATCGACGCTGGAATTCTCACAAAATGTCGCCAGTGCATTGGCAACGTTAAATACGGATGTCGAAACCCGCATTGCAGGTTTGTTATTTGAATTGCCGATTATTGATCCGACCAATATGGCCGTGATTGAACAGCATTTTGGTGAGGAGTGCAGTGGTCTGGTTGGCGGTATCCGTCAGCTCATGCGCTTGCATGGATTTACATTTGTGCATCAGCAGGAAGTGATGCGAGGTAAGAACGCGGCGCAACAGGCTGCGACACAAGTAGAAACCTTGCGCAAAATGTTGTTGGCAATGGCTGGCGATATGCGCGTGGTGTTGGTGCGTCTTGCATCGCGTCTGGTTGCGTTACGCTATTTTGCGGAACAAAAAATTGAAGATGCACGCACTAGCAAATATGCGCGCGAGACACTGGATTTATACGCGCCGTTGGCGAATCGTCTGGGTATTTGGCAATTGAAATGGGAGCTGGAAGATCTCTCGTTTCGTTTCATTGAGCCAGCTACTTACAAACGTATTGCCAAAATGCTGGAAGAACGCCGGATTGAGCGTGAGAGTTTTGTCGGTGCCGCGATTGATCGTTTGCGCAGCGAATTAGGTGCCGCCGGCATTAAAGCCGAAGTGTCTGGACGACCCAAACATATCTACAGTATTTGGCACAAAATGCGGGGGAAAGAACTCGATTTCTCCGAACTTTATGATGTCCGCGCATTCCGCGTGATCGTCGATGATGTCAAAACCTGTTACACCGTTTTAGGGATAGTTCATAACATCTGGATTCCGATCCCGAAGGAATTTGACGACTATATTTCACGTCCGAAGCCGAACGGTTATCAATCTTTGCATACGGTGGTGGTAGCCGATGATGATCGAGCATTGGAAGTACAAATTCGCACTAGCGAGATGCATCATTTTGCCGAGTACGGTGTCGCCGCACATTGGCGGTATAAAGAAACTGGTGGCTCACAGTTTGCAGCACAAAAATATGATGAAAAAATCGCATGGTTAAGGCAACTGCTGGCATGGAAAAATGAAGTCACCGATGCGGTGGTCGAACAAGAGGATAACCGCCGCGAATGGCTGGAGAAACTCAAATCAGCAGCGCTCGATGATCATATCTATGTATTGACGCCGCAGGCACGTGTGATTGAGTTGCCGAGCGGAGCGACGCCTATCGATTTTGCCTATTACTTGCATACCGATGTCGGTCATCGTTGTCGCGGTGCGCGCGTTGATGGCGTGATGGTGCCGTTAAATACGCCATTGAAAAATGGCCAGACGGTCGAAATTATCACTGCCAAAAATGCATCAGGCATGGCAGGTCCTTCACGTGACTGGCTAACGGCTGGGTATGCGGCGAGCCCACGCACACGCTCCAAAGTGCGCGCATGGTTCAATGCAATCGAGCAGCAAGAAACACTATCCAGTGGCCGCAGTTTGCTCGACAAAGCCCTGCAGCGCGAAGGCAAGACTGCGCTTAATCTGGAGGAGCTGGCACGTAAACTCGGTTTTGCCAAACTCGATGAATTGTTGCTGGCTTTAGGTAAAGATGTATTCAGTCTGCGCCACGTAGAGCAGGCGATGCACAGCGATGAAGAACTGAAAGACGCACCTCTTGATCTGCACGATGAAGAGGCGGCGATTACCCGTAAAAGTAAGGCATCCAGCGTAACGCATGGCGCCAAAACCGGCGTGTTAGTCGTTGGCACTGATGGCTTGATGACGCAATTGGCAAAATGCTGCAAGCCGGCACCGCCAGATGAGATTGCTGGTTTTATCACGCGCGGCAAAGGTGTATCCATCCACCGCAGCAACTGCAAAAATTTTGCAGAAATGAAAGCAAAAGCACCGGAACGTATTATTCAGACCACCTGGGGTGCACCGGGCATGGAAACGGTGTATCCGGTAGATATCTTCGTCCTCGCCAGCGATCGACAAGGTTTGTTGCGGGACATTTCGGATATCTTTTTGCGTGAAAAAATTAATGTGATCGGGGTCAGCACGCAAAGTACTAAAGCCCACGCACGCATGGCTTTTACGGCAGAAATTGCTTCGACCGCACAATTGCAAAAAGCACTCACAATTATTCGTGATGTGAAAGGTGTGTTAGAAGCTAAGCGTCAGTGATAGTTTTTGGGTTGCGCATTTCTGCTGCAAAATCTGTGCGATATTTTTTC
Source organism: Glaciimonas soli (assembly GCF_009497155.1). Taxonomy (GTDB): domain Bacteria; phylum Pseudomonadota; class Gammaproteobacteria; order Burkholderiales; family Burkholderiaceae_D; genus Glaciimonas; species Glaciimonas soli. The sequence continues at coordinate 317,384 of NZ_WINI01000001.1, read as the reverse complement.
TGTCTAAGGATTGTTTTTAAGAAAAATTCTCAGGAAGGTTAGCTCAGGGGTAGAGCATCGCACTCACACTGCGGGGGTCGCAAGTTCGAAACTTGCACTTTCCACCAAATATAGTGTGTTTAAAAAGGCTTAGTGCAATCACTAAGCCTTTTTTGTTTGATTAAGCGCCATTATCGCGCGCTTCCTGCCCAACTTGTTTCGGTCACCTTGCACCTTGCATTCATGGCGTGTTCCATCCATCAGCCACGCAGCACGAATAAAAATTACCGCCAAGGTCGATAAAGAGATTTATGTGCCATTTTACGAGGTAATGTCGACGAAATTATGTGACATAGAATTAACTTTCAGCATAGCCGACAATCAACTTTTTTCAGAGAAATATCAAAATGGATATCAATCGTGATAAAAAAGTGATTAGTAAGACGCGTAAAGTGTTTTTACACTGACATTGGCGTTTATCCTCTAACGAATAGCTGCAAATGCCATCATCCAAGTATTTCATTTTTCTAAATCAATACCTAAATAGATATCGAAATGATGAAAAATATCATTTGTTTGATATCGATGATGTTCGTAAGATAGCTAACAAACTTACCCGAAGCGGTTTATAGAGTTGTAGCCGCATAATTGCCGGATAAAAATATTTTGTTGGCCAGTCATATGGCGGTAAGTGAGCCATATGCGTAGTAAACGCAGGCGCTGCACAATGTTCTGACGCAATATCAAAATAACTAATGGAGACAAGCTGTGAAAATAATTAAATTGACGATTGTTGGGTTATTGATAGGTGTATTCGGTGTGGTATCTCAGGTTGGTGCGCAAGAGAAGCCGAGCATAGGTATTTCGATGCCAACGAAATCATCAGCACGCTGGATTGCTGACGGCGATAACATGGTCAAGGTATTTAAGGAAAAAGGTTATAAGACCGACTTGCAATATGCCGAAGACGATATTCCAAATCAGTTAGCGCAGATCGAGAACATGATCACCAAAGGCGACAAGGTGTTGGTGATCGCTGCGATTGATGGCACTACGTTAACGAATGTCTTACAAAAAGCAGCCGACAAGGGGATTAAGGTAATCGCTTATGATCGTCTGATCCGTAACTCCAAGAATGTTGATTATTACGCGACCTTCGATAACTTTCAGGTCGGCGTACTGCAAGCCGACTACATTGCCAAAGCACTGGATTTGAAGGACGGCAAGGGACCTTTCAATATAGAACTGTTTGGTGGTTCTGCAGACGATAACAATGCCTTCTTCTTCTACAATGGCGCGATGTCAGTGCTACAACCGTATATCGCCAAAGGTAAGTTGGTGGTGCGTAGCAAACAAACCGGCATGAACAAAGTCTCAACTTTACGTTGGGATGGAGCGGTGGCACAAGCCCGTATGGATAACCTGCTCAGCGCCTACTACAGTGATGCGCGTGTTGATGCGGTGCTATCCCCATACGATGGCCTCAGCATTGGTATTTTGTCGTCTCTCAAAGGTGTTGGATACGGCACGCCTAAGTTGCCAATGCCGGTAGTGACAGGCCAGGACGCCGAGATCCCTTCCGTAAAATCTATTGAGCACAACGAACAACGTCAGACAGTGTTCAAAGACACACGCGAACTGGCGAAAGTAACCGTCGGTATGGTCGACGCGCTATTAAGTGGCAAGACACCAGCCATCAACGACACCAAAACCTATAACAACGGCGTCAAGATCGTGCCAGCCTATTTGTTAAAGCCGGTCAGTGTTGATGCCTCCAACTGGAAGCAAGTACTAGTAACAGGTAGCGGTTACTACACTGAAAGCCAGATCAAATAAGCGCCAGTTGGATTTTGGTTGTTAGCCCAGTGAATGAGCAGATGTAAAAACGATGTCTTTTATTGCTTGCCCAGGGTGTGCGCAGTCGCCATGGCTTTTGCACACACTTTGCCAGACAAAAGTAGTCATTTTTATTTCACTCTTTCAACTGGGATGACAGCCAGCTATAAAAGGTCTTGTTTGATCTGATGTTGTCACACGCTTAGCGAATGCACATTCTCGTGTTTCAACGTCATAAAGCCAAACGTCGGTAAAGCTTGAGGTAAGTGAGGTAACAACAGATGGAAGCTATCCTGGAAATGCGCGGGATCGGGAAAACATTCCCTGGTGTCAAAGCATTAAATAATGTCAATCTGGTGGTGAGCAGTGGCGAGATTCACGCCGTAGTTGGAGAAAACGGCGCCGGAAAATCTACTCTGATGAAAGTGCTGAGCGGGATTTATCCCCACGGTTCCTATACCGGCGATATCTACTTTCAAGGGGAAAAACGGCAGTTCGATGGGATTGCCGATAGTGAAGAAATCGGCATCATTATCATTCATCAGGAATTGGCTTTGGTGCCCTTGTTATCGATTACAGAAAATATTTTTCTGGGTAACGAGCAAGCTAAATACGGCGTTATAGATAGTGCTGCGTCGCATGCCAAGGCAAAGGAGCTACTGGCCAAAGTCGGCTTGAAGGAGTCGCCCAGCACACTGATCACTAACTTGGGAGTCGGTAAGCAGCAATTAATTGAAATTGCCAAGGCGCTCTCGAAACAGGTCAAGTTACTGATTCTCGACGAGCCGACTGCCAGTTTGAATGAAAGTGACAGTGACGCCTTGCTAGAACTGCTGTTAGAGCTTAAGGCGCAAGGTGTTTCCTCCATTTTAATTTCTCATAAACTCAACGAACTTTCAAAAGTTGCAGACTCGATCACGATTTTACGTGATGGCTCCACCGTCGATACGCTCGATTGTCATAAGGAAGTAGTGAGTGAGGATAGGGTTATTCAACATATGGTCGGACGTGAAATGGCCGATCGTTATCCCAAGCGCAGTCCGAACATAGGCGAAACTATTTTCGAGGTTAAGCAATGGCGCGCATATCACCCTATTCATCCTGAACGGCAGGTGATAAAGGGCGTCGATTTTCAAGTCAAAAAAGGCGAGATTGTAGGCATTGCAGGCTTGATGGGCGCTGGCCGTACGGAATTGGCGATGAGCATTTTCGGGCGAACTTACGGACAGCGTATTAGCGGCAAGGTTTTTTTGCGCGGCAAGGAAATTGATGTCAGCACAGTAGAAAAAGCCATCGACAACGGTATTGCGTATGTGACTGAAGACAGAAAAAATTATGGTCTGATTTTGGATCAGGACATCAAGAAAAATATTACGCTGGCCAACCTCAAGGGAGTAGCAGATAAGAGCGTGATTGACGAAGGGCGTGAGTATGCAGTGGCAGCAGATTATCGTCGCCAGTTGAAAATACGTTGTTCAAACGTGTTTCAGAAAGTGCTGAACCTGTCCGGTGGCAACCAGCAAAAAGTCGTGCTCAGCAAATGGTTGTTTTCTAATCCCGATGTGCTGATTCTGGATGAGCCGACGCGCGGTATTGATGTCGGTGCCAAGTACGAGATCTATACCATCATCAGTCAACTCGCGAGCGAAGGTAAATGCATCATCATGATTTCTTCGGAAATGCCTGAACTACTGGGCATGTGCGACCGCATCTATGTGATGAACGAAGGAAGCTTCGTTGGAGAACTGAGCGCGGCAGAAGCATCCCAAGAAAAAATAATGCGAGCGATAGTTAAAAATGAGCGTGTCAACACGAAACACGACAAGAACGGAGACAACTGAAATGAATCACGATATTGCAGCAAGCGAGCATCCGCCGCTGGTCGAGAAAAAAGAGTATGAGGGGTTTTTGAAAAACAATATGCGCGAATATGGCATGTTGTTGTCATTGATCGCGATCATGGCGTTTTTTCAGTACATGACCAACGGTACCTTGATGCGGCCGCTGAACCTGACCAACTTGATATTGCAAAATAGTTACATCGTCATCATGGCGCTTGGTATGTTAATGGTGATCGTGGCTGGTCACATTGATTTATCGGTCGGATCTGTCGTTGGTTTCATCGGCGCGTTGGCGGCAGTCTTGATCGTCAATCTGAATATGAACTTTGTGCTCGCCAGCATCATCTGCTTGCTGGCCGGTGCGGTGATTGGCGCAGCGCAGGGTTATTTTGTCGCGTTTTTCAAAATACCATCATTCATTGTCACTTTGGCCGGCATGCTGGTATTCAAAGGGCTGACACTGGCGTTGTTGCAAGGGCAGTCGGTTGGGCCTTTTCCCGATGATTTCCAGATGCTCAGTTCGGGCTTCATTCCTGATTTCTTCAACGGTACGAATTTACGTATCACGTCTTTATTAGTTGGTGTCTTGGTCGCAGCAATACTGATTTACGTCAAAAGCCGTGATCGTGCCAAACTGGTCAAGCATGGCATGGAGACAGAGCCGCATTTATTTTTCATACTCAAGAATGCTGCTTTTGCCGTTGTCATCATTTTCTTCAGTTATTTGCTGGCGACTTATAAAGGGATGCCAAACGTACTAATCGTCATGTTCTTGCTGATGGTGGCTTACACCTTTATAGCAAATCGGACCACTATTGGTCGCCGCATTTATGCCGTCGGCGGCAATGAGAAGGCGGCTAAGTTGTCCGGTATTAAGACTGCCCGCGTATCTTTTTACACCTTCATCAACATGGGCATGCTGGCCGCGTTGGCCGGATTGATTTTTGCGGCGCGCCTGAATACAGCGACACCAAAAGCCGGTACCGGTTTTGAACTGGATGTGATTGCCGCCTGCTTCATTGGAGGTGCGTCAGCTTCTGGCGGTGTGGGTAAAGTCATGGGAGCTGTGATTGGCGCTTTTGTGATGGGGGTGATGAATAATGGCATGTCAATCTTGGGTATCGGTATTGAATATCAGCAGGTGATCAAAGGCCTGGTCTTGCTGGCAGCCGTATTTGTCGACGTATACAACAAAAACAAATAAAAACGGTATTGCGAACAGGTCACCCACTGTCCGCCATTTGCCAATCATTTTCCAAATACCGCTTTACTTACGGTGGGCATCCGTACGACTGGATGCCCGGATTCCCAGCATTTCACGAGAAAGCAAGCTATGACTGTTGATAAAAAGCGCCCGCTACGTTCCGCCGAATGGTTTGGCAGCAATGATAAAAACGGCATGATGTACCGCAGCTGGATGAAGAACCAGGGCATTCCCGATCATGAATTTCAGGGCAAACCTATTATTGGGATCTGCAACACATGGTCGGAGCTGACTCCATGTAATGCGCACTTTCGTAAAATTGCGGAACATGTCAAACGCGGCATTTACGAGGCTGGCGGATTCCCGGTTGAGTTCCCGGTATTTTCTAATGGCGAATCGAATTTACGCCCGACTGCCATGCTGACTCGCAATTTGGCCAGCATGGATGTGGAGGAATCGATACGTGGCAATCCCATGGATGCGGTAGTGCTGCTGGTAGGCTGTGACAAAACGACGCCTGCCTTGCTGATGGGAGCCGCCAGTTGCGATATTCCTGCGATTGTTGTCACCGGCGGCCCTATGCTGAATGGTAAGCACGAAGGTAAAGACATTGGTTCCGGCACTGCGGTCTGGCAATTGAGTGAGGCCGTCAAAGGCGGGCAGATCAGCATGCATCAATTTCTAGCTGCCGAATCCGGTATGTCACGCTCGGCAGGTACGTGCAACACGATGGGAACGGCATCGACCATGGCTTGCATGGCAGAGGCGCTGGGAACATCCTTGCCACACAATGCAGCGATTCCGGCGGTCGATGCACGCCGTTACGTGTTGGCGCATATGTCAGGTATGCGGATTGTCGATATGGTGTGGGAAGATTTACGGTTGTCGAAAATTTTGACGCGTGAGGCATTTGAAAATGCCATCCGAGTCAACGCAGCGATCGGTGGTTCAACCAATGCGGTGATTCACTTGAAGGCGATTGCTGCCCGTATCGGCGTGCCTTTGGCACTGGAGGACTGGACCAGCATTGGCAGAGGCACGCCGACTCTGGTCGATTTGCAGCCATCCGGTCGTTTCCTTATGGAAGAATTTTACTATGCAGGCGGCTTGCCCGGTGTGTTGCGCCGACTGGGCGAAGCTGATCTGTTGCCGCATAAAGACGCCTTGACGGTGAATGGCAAGTCGCTTTGGGAAAATACGCAAGACGCACCGATTTATAACGATGAAGTGATACGGACGATAGGTAATCCGTTGATCGCTGACGGTGGCATCTGTATTTTGCGCGGCAATCTGGCGCCGCGTGGTGCGGTGCTCAAGCCATCCGCGGCTACGCCAGCACTGATGAAACATCGTGGTAAGGCGGTGGTATTTGAAGACTTCGCACATTACAAAGAGCGTATCAACGATCCTGAATTGGATGTCGACGCCAGTTCGATATTGGTGATGAAAAATTGCGGTCCCAAAGGTTATCCCGGGATGGCCGAGGTCGGCAACATGGGATTGCCGCCGAAATTGTTGGCACAAGGTGTCAAAGATATGGTGCGGATTTCGGATGCCCGCATGAGTGGCACCGCTTATGGCACCGTGGTTCTGCACGTAGCACCGGAAGCGGCTGCTGGCGGGCCGCTGGGGATAGTTGAAGATGGTGACTGGATAGAACTGGATTGTGAAGCCGGGCGTTTACATCTGGATATCAGCGAGACCGAAATGGCGCAACGTCAGACTGCCAGAGCTGCGGCCAATGCTGAGACGGTAGCGAAGCTCAGCGGTTATCAGCAGCTTTACATAGATAGAGTTTTGCAAGCCGATGAAGGTTGCGATTTCGATTTTCTGGTCGGCTGCCGCGGATCTGCGGTGCCAAAGCACTCACACTAATTAGTCGTCGGGAGAAGCATATGTTGTTGGTTCAATTCAAGCAATCCGATGGCCGTCGTCGGATAGGGGTATTGGAAAATGGTACCAAGAATAATCTTGTAATCCGGATTGTTGAAGGCTATGACTCGACCTATCAATTGGCGCAGGCAGCAATAGCAAGCAACAGATCGTTGCAAAATCTGGCCAGTGCCGGACTTGGTACTACCGTGCTGGACTACATCACGATAGCGCAGGCCGGAGGTCTTTTGCCGCCGCTTGATCACGTTGATACTGCCCATTGTTATGTCACCGGCACCGGACTGACGCACCTTGGCAGTGCCGACGGTCGCGATGCGATGCACAAGAAAATCAATGATGTGGATACGCTAACCGACAGTATGAAAATGTTTCGTATGGGATTGGAGAGCGGCAAGCCGCAACCGGGGCAAATCGGTGTACAGCCGGAATGGTTTTATAAAGGGAATGGCAGCATCGTTTGCGCCAGCGAGCAGGAACTGACGATGCCGCATTTTGCATTGGATGGCGGTGAAGAGCCGGAAATTGCAGGGCTGTATGTGATCGCTGAGGACGGCACGCCATGTCGGATTGGTTTTGCTATTGGCAACGAGTTTTCCGATCACGTTACTGAGCGTCAGAATTATCTCTATCTGGCGCATTCGAAATTAAGGGTTTGCGCGATCGGCCCGGCCTTGTTATTGGGCGATTTACCGTCGCATGTAGAAGGTATGTCGAGAATTCGTGACGCTAGCGGTCAGGTTCGTTGGGAAAAGCCGTTTGTCAGTGGCGAAGAGAATATGTCGCATACCGTCGCCAATCTGGAATACCACCATTTCAAATACCCGTTGTTTCGGCATCCGGGAGACGTGCATATTCACTTCTTCGGCACCGCGACATTGAGTTGCTCGGACGGTATTCAGGTCGCTGCCGGCGAAACATTTGAGATTGATGTCGCGACATTCGGACCGCCACTCCGTAATAGCCTGGCAATCGAAACGGTGTCAACACCGTTGATTCGTCAGCTGTAAGCAATAGCATTGCTCAGTTAAATAGTCGATAAAAAACAAGTTGAGAACAGCGTTTACATACAACCGGGCTTGCTCTCACAGGTTTTTCGATACGGCATGAAGTAGTCACATTGAATAGGGGTCTATATGACTGTAGTAAAGGAAGTATCAACCGAACAGTTGGCGCATTTTCCCAGTCTGAAAGGCAAGAATGTGTTCATCACTGGAGGCGGTAGCGGCATCGGTGCGGCAATAGTCAGCGCGTTTGCTGAGCAGGGCGCGCAGGTAGCTTTCGTCGATATTGATATAGATGCGAGCGAGGCTTTATGTGAGCGTCTGGCTGCGGCCGGTTTGGTCGAGCCACAGTTCCGATATTGCGATATTCGCGACATTGCGGCATTGCAAAAAACCATGCAGGTATTGGCGCAAAAGTTCGGCGACTTTGATGTGCTGGTCAACAATGCGGCGAACGACGAGCGTCATCATTGGGAAGAAGTGACCGTTGATTACTGGAACGACCGGATCGCCATTAATCAGCGTCCTATGTTTTTTACTTGCCAGACCGTTGCGCCAGGCATGCAAAAGAAAGGTGGTGGATCGATTATCAACCTCAGCTCGATTAGCTGGCATTTATCGAATGGTGGCTATCCGGTGTATACCACGGCCAAGGCAGCCGTGGTTGGCCTGACACGTGGTTTGGCGCGCGATCTCGGTCCGCACAATATTCGTGTCAACACCATTTCGCCGGGATGGGTGATGACCGAAAGACAGGTTGCTTTATGGCTGGATGCTGAAGGCGAGAAAGACATCAAGCGCAATCAGTGTTTACCCGGGAAATTGCAACCGTGGCATTTGGCGCGCATGGCCTTGTTTCTGGCTGCGGACGACAGTGCAATGTGTACCGCACAAGAGTTCATTGTCGATGCAGGTTGGGCTTAAGCATTATATGCAAGAACAAATAAGCAATTGAAAAGTCATCGTCATTCCCGCGTTCGCGAGGATGACGGCGGTATTTTTCAAATCAATTATTTGGTAATACTTAGTTCTCGCTTCTCGCTCCATAAAGACAAACGATTTATATGACACAAACAAAATTAATCGCTCTGGACTGGGGCACTTCTTCATTACGCGCTTATCGATTTGATGTGGCCGGGCGGGTGCTGGAGCAACGCAATCTGCCATGGGGCATCATGCATTTGCCTGAAGTGCAAATGGGAGCAGCGGAAAAACAAGGGTTTGAATTGGCCTTTACGCAAGCGTGTGGTGATTGGCTACATGCCACTCCACAAACTCCCGTGATTGCTTGCGGCATGATCGGCAGCGCACAGGGCTGGTGCGAAGTACCTTATCAAAAAGTGCCAATAGCGTCGCATGAAGTTGGCGGGCAATTGTCGACGGTACAAACGCAGGATGGTTACACGCTGCATATCGTACCTGGATTGATACAACATTCGATCTTGCCAAATGTGATGCGCGGTGAAGAAACACAGGTGATTGGCGCGCTATCACTGCTTACTGAAGATAGTAAAGAAAATGCCCGCAATATCTTAATTGGCCTGCCAGGTACGCATTCGAAATGGGTACAAGTGCAGCAACAACCTGCGTCATTACAGAATAAATCGGCACTGATTCGGCACTTCGACACCTTTATGACTGGTGAAGTATATGCGGCATTGTGCGACCACACTATTCTGGGGCGCACGATGCGAAACAAGGATAGTGAGGGCAACGACGTTAATGCCTGCACGTTAAACAATGCCTCCGACAATGACGCATTTTTGCGCGGTCTGAAAGTGGCACAAACTGCAGCAGGGCGAGGCGGTGTGCTTGCCACGATTTTCAGCACACGAACTCTGGGTTTGACAGGCGTATTAAACGGTATCGAACAACGTGATTACCTTTCTGGTTTGTTAATCGGACATGAAATCGCTGCCATGCAGGCGTTGCTTGAAGAGCAAACATTTCAACTCGATCACGTTATCTTGATCGGCAATGCGACCTTGTGCGCGCGTTATCAACAGGCACTCGCTGCGTATGGTTTCACTAACGTAGATGTCGCGATGCAAGCGACGGAGCGCGGCTTATGGGCTTTGGCGATGCAAGCAGGATTGATTACTTAGAACCAATAAAGGAAATGAGATGCTAACAGCAGCAATGGAAAAATGCGGCTTGATCGCTATTTTGCGCGGTGTGCAACCGAATGAAGTCGCGCAGATAGGTTTGGCTTTGTACGAAGCAGGATTTCGCATTATTGAAGTGCCATTGAATTCGCCGGAACCATACGAAAGCATTCGCCTATTGAGAACCACTGTACCTGCAGATTGCGTGGTTGGCGCAGGCACCGTATTGACGTCCGAACAGGTCATCAATGTCAAGAATGCAGGCGGTGAAATCATTGTGATGCCGCATGGCGATGCGGCAATTATCAAGGCCGCCAAGCAAGCGGGTCTGGCTTGTGCACCCGGTGTTGCGACACCGACGGAAGCATTCGCAGCGTTGGCCGCTGGTGCTGACGTTCTCAAAATGTTCCCGGCAGAACAGCTGGGCGTACACGCCGTTAAAGCCTGGCGTGCGGTGTTACCGGCTCAGGTTGCATTGATTCCTGTGGGCGGAATTACGCCAGAAAATATGGCGCACTTTGTGGCGGCCGGCGCGACTGGATTTGGCTTGGGATCGGCATTGTACAAATCGGGGCTAACTGCCGGGCAAGTGAGCCAAAACGCCAGGAATTTTGTCGCAGCATGGAATGCAATTAAAAGATAAAAAGGGAGCGCTGAATGAAAATCACAAAAATCACAACTTATATTGTGCCGCCACGTTGGTGTTTTCTAAAAATAGAAACCGATGAGGGTGTTGTTGGTTGGGGAGAGCCGGTGGTTGAAGGGCGTGCCCATAGCGTCGCAGCGGCAGTGGAAGAGTTATCGGATTATTTGATAGGCAAAGATCCGCGTAATATCGAAGATCATTGGACCGTGCTGTATCGTGGCGGTTTTTATCGAGGTGGCGCGATACACATGAGTGCATTGGCCGGTATCGACCAAGCGCTGTGGGATATCAAAGGCAAGGCACTCGGCGTCCCAATCAGTCAACTGCTTGGCGGCCCTGTACGCGATAGCATTCGTGTGTATTCATGGATAGGCGGCGATAGGCCTGCCGATACCGCTGCAGCTGCAAAAGACGCGGTCGGACGCGGTTTTACAGCAGTTAAGATGAATGGTACGGAAGAGTTGCAATTTGTTGATAGCCACGAAAAAGTCGAATTGATGTTGGCCAATGTCGCAGCGGTGCGCGAGGCGGTAGGCCCGCATGTTGGCATCGGGATCGATTTTCACGGCCGGGTTCACAAACCGATGGCAAAAGTGTTAATCAAAGAGTTGGAACCGTACAAGCTGATGTTTATCGAAGAGCCGGTATTGAGTGAAAACTACGAAGCGCTCAAAGAAATTGCACATCTCACCAGCACTCCGATTGCGCTCGGCGAACGTCTGTATTCACGTTGGGATTTCAAGCGTATTTTAAGTGAAGGTTATGTCGACATCATTCAACCGGATGTGTCACATGCTGGCGGCATTACTGAAACCCGTAAGATCGCCAGCATGGCTGAGGCCTACGATGTCGCAGTTGCCTTGCATTGCCCGTTAGGGCCGATTGCATTGGCAGCTTGTTTGCAGGTCGATGCCGTGTCCTATAACGCCTTTATTCAAGAACAAAGTTTGGGGATTCATTACAACGAAAGTAATGACCTGCTTGACTATGTCCAAGATCCTGGCGTGTTCGCTTACGAACAAGGTTACGTAAAAATTCCGCAAGGCCCAGGTTTGGGGATAGAGATCAATGAAGAATATGTGAAAGAGCGAGCCGCTATCGGCCACCGCTGGCGCAATCCGATTTGGCGCCATAAAGACGGTAGCTTTGCTGAATGGTGAAGTGAGACTCCTTCTCCGCAGGTGGAGAAGGATGAAGACATTAAACGATACTAATAGATCTGTGCTGCCACTTCACGAATTGTCTTCTGCAAGATAATTGCGGCCGGGGACAGTATCTGCAGGCGGCGGGTGATAATGCCAAAGCCGTCCATTTTGCATGGCAGCTCAATCGGCAGTATCGCCAGCACATTAACCTGCGCATAAAAACGGGCGACTTCTACCGGCATTACATGCAAGAAATCAGTCTGTTGTAACAAACTGGTAATGACTAAAATGGCAGTGGTATCGACGACATTGGATGGCGGAGGCAAACCTTCCTTGTGAAACATCATGTCGACTCGATGGCGCAAGATACTGCCTTTTGGTGGCAGGATCCAGCCAGTATTGGCGATATCCTTCAGTTGCAGATTCGAGACATGGCACAAGGGATGATTAACGCGTGCCACCATGCACACAGGTTCGTCCGACAGTTCTTCATATTCGAGATTGCGATTGTCTTCCTGATCCATAATGCGCGCCACCAGGAAATCGAGTGAGCCGCGCTGTAATTGTTCCAACAAGATATTGCTACTTTCCACTTCCACTTCGATGCGCAACATCGGCGCTTGTTGCTTGAGTCGCGCTATCGCCGGGGGGATTAAGGTCATGCTCGGCGACAAAATTGCGCCGACGCTGACTTGCCCGGACAGCCCGGATTTCAGCGCCGTAATGTCGTCGTGGGCATGTGACAAGCTAGTCAGTGCCATGCGTGAATGGCGAATCATGGCTTCGCCATAAATAGTTGGCCGCATACCCCGCGGCAGTCGCTCGAACAGCTGCACATCAAGCATATCTTCCAAATCTTTGAGTTGTTTGGACGCGGCCGGTTGCGTCATGTTGAGTGCTTCAGCTGCGCGATGGATATTACGACTCTCATCTAGCGCTATCAACAAAAGTAGCTGACGGGTTTTCAGACGTGCGCGCAGAAACCAGTTGGTGGTATTGGGTTGCATTATTGTCTCGGTGTTTGGTTTTATGCCAATTGGCTATTTTTTTGTCGTTATTGTTTTGGAACTTACGCAAAACAGTGTTGCGGCTGGCATTTTTTGCTCACGGTCTTATGACGTCGATATCAGTAACCGTGTTTGATCACAGCAAATACCTTCAGCGCTAATTTCCTTCATTTTGCACATTGCTTTTTCAGAGCAAAAAATGCCAGCTCCCGCCGTGTTTTGTGCAAGCCTGTGATTTTTAAAAATGATACCAAATGCAGTATTGATTTGGGGTAAAAAATCATTAGATTGATATCTATCTAGTCATTAATATATGTGTGCATTCGCGCTCGGTTGAAATGTGGGTGCCGTGGTCAGCAACGAGGTCGAACGGGCCTCGTTGCTATTTTCAAAGGATAGTTTTATGAGCGAGGCGATAGCCACAGCAAGTTTGCAATTTGACGGACAGAATTTGCTGGGTGAGGGAATACAGTGGTGTCAGCGCAAGCAGCGCTTGTTATGGACAGATATTCTTGGCGCTACCCTGTGGAGTCACAATCCAGTTACGGGTGCTACATGCAGTTGGCGTATGCCGGAACGACTTGCGACTTTCGCGTTGACCGATGATGATGATCGACTACTGTTGGGATTGGCTTCGCAGTTAGCTTGGTTCAATTTTTCCGACTGCGCGATAACGTCGATTTGTACCGTTGAGGCTGATCTGCCGCATACGCGCTTGAACGATGGCCGCTGTGATCGATTCGGGCGTTTCGTGTTTGGTACCAAAAGTGATGCGCCGGATATAGCGCGCGGTTGTAGTTTTTATCGACTCAATATCGATTTGACGCTGGAAAAGTTGGCATTGCCCGAGGTCGGGATCAGCAATAGCATTTGCTTTAGCCCGGATGGACACACCATGTACTACTGTGACTCTCCCAGCAAGACGATACGCTGTTGCGACTATGACACTGACGGCGGCACAATAAGCAATGACCGGCTTTTCGTGAGTTTGCTGGAAGAGCCGGGCGTGCCGGATGGTTCAATCATCGACAGCGCTGGTTATTTGTGGAACGCCCAGTGGGGCGGTTCCCGTGTGGTGCGCTATACCCCGGATGGCAGTATAGATCGTGTTATTCACGTCCCGGTAACGCAGCCAAGTTGCGTCGCGTTTGGTGCAGAGTCTTTGGATACGTTATATATAACCAGTGCACGCGAATCGCTATCGGCCGCAGCCTTGTCTATCGAACTGGCAGCCGGAGGAGTATTTCAATTACATCTGTCCGACGTACGTGGTTTGCCTGAGGCGCGGTTCGGTGGCAAACGGCATAGCCTTTTTACGACGATATTATAACGTTATATCGGCGGCCTTTTGTTTTCCTATTTTTGAATTTGATCGCGATACAATGCGAGCTTACAAAAAATAGTGAAAGCAGTTATGTCCGCATCTCCCCCCAATCGTCCCGATACACCTTGCGTTGCCGTTTGCTCAACAACGTTTGATGACGTGTGTCGCGGGTGTGGTCGTACTGTCAACGAAGTTGCTCATTGGGTGTTCATGACCGAAGCAGAAAAAGAGGCAGTTTGGATACGCATCACTCATGAGGGCTATCCTAAGCGGAAAGGATAAGATGCACTTGCATCAAAGATAACCGTTCGGATTTTGCACGTGCCAGCGCCAGTGATCTGCGCACATTTCAGCTAATCCCTTTTTTGCAGACCAATTCAATAATGCTGCTGCTTGCGACGCATCGGCATAACAAGCTGCGGTATCGCTGCTACGACGGGATTCGATGTAATAGGGGACTGACTGACCGCAGGTGATTTCAAAGGTGCGGACGATGTCAAGCACGCTATGACCTTGCCCTGTCCCCAGATTGAGTGTGAAGTTGCGAGCGTCGTCATTCGTATTTTGTAGCAGATGCGCTAATGCTGCGACATGGGCGTTAGCTACATCCATGACATGAATATAATCTCTTACGCCAGTGCCGTCGGCCGTTGGATAGTCATCACCAAATATCGGTAATGACGATTGCTGGCCAGAGGCAACCCGAACAATGGAGGGCATCAGGTTATTGGATTGTGGATGCGATGTTTCTCCAATTAATCCGCTATCGTGCGCACCAACCGGATTGAAGTAACGCAATACGCCTATCGCCCATGCTGGATCGGCAAGTGTCATATCGGCAAGAAGTTGTTCTACCATCAATTTTGAATGGCTATAGGGATTATTGGCCAATAATGGTGCCGACTCTGCAATCGGAACTGCCGTTGGTGTGCCATATACGGCGGCTGAAGAACTAAATATGACGGTTTTAATATTGTGTTGCGCCATTGTTTCCAGCAATGTCGCCGTACCTGCTACGTTGTTTTGGAAGTAACGTAAAGGCTGCGCAACCGATTCGCTCATTATTTTTAAGCCAGCGCAATGAATCACTGCGTCAATATGATGTTTCTGTAACAGTTCATCTAAGGTCTTGCCATCACGTATATCTATAGCGTAAAACGGCAAGGCGCACTGGCTGATTTGTTCGACACGCTGTATTGCCCGCACAGAGCTATTGCACAAATTGTCGACGGCGATGACCTGATATTTTTCGGCGAGTAATTCAACACAAATATGTGATCCGATATAGCCTGCTGCGCCAGTGACGAGAATGGTTTTGTTGTAAGTCAAAATAAGGAGATTGGTTAGCTGAATGAAAAAAAGCGTATTTTCGCGAGCCCGCTACTTTACCGTATTTAACGTAAGCAGCACGACACGATAGAGTGCACAATATCGGCGAGAATAATGCTGAAAAGAAATATAAAAACTTGTCATAAAAATAATAATTATTTGGAAGTGTAGTTTATAATCTCGGCTTTATTTAACGCCATAGTTCAAATAAAGCCATCGTCGATGAAAAAAAATAAAGTCGACTCAACGACTTGCGCGTTAAAAGGATAGGGAAGTGGGTCGTACTGGCTTAAATAGTGTCGAATTCTCGATTATCTCTCATGCAGCATGGGCGCCCGGATTAGATACGGATGTGGCTTGGATGGGTTGGGCGCAGCAGCCTTTCTTTATTGACCATGTTCAAAATGGGCGTACTGAACCCGAAGTCGCTGCGATGCCAGCGATGTTGCGTCGTCGCGCAGGTTTTATTGGGAAGATGGCATTAGAGGTGGCATATCGCTGTCTGGCTGGCCGCACTGACGTCCCTGTTGTATTTTGTTCGCGTCATGGTGAGTGTCAGCGTTCGGTGGCTCTGCTGACAGATCTCGTGCGCGATGAGCCTTTATCGCCAACCACTTTCAGTCTGTCGGTGCATAACGCCGCTGCTGGCTTGCTCTCCATCGGTCGCCATGATCAGGCAAATCACTGCGCATTGTCGGGCGGTGATAGTGGTGTTGAATATGGCGTGATTGAGGCATGCAGCTTGTTGGCTGACGGGGCTTCTGAAGTCTTGATTGTGGTTTACGACGGCATATTACCAGAAGTATTTTTGCAGTATCAGGACAATAGTGAGCAGCCGTTCGCCTGGGCATGGTTGATCAGTTCGGCTGAAAATCATAACGATGTATTTTCGCTCTCATGGGGTGCTGATACTACGGATGCAGACGGCTTATCAAATCTACAAACTGTCGAGCAAAAAGCGCGGCAGCCAGCGGGGTTAGATGTGCTGCGATTTCAACTGAACTGCCATAGTCAGCAGGCTAAACACAACGAGTTGATTCGTATAGTTGATCATCGACGCTGGCATTGGCGACATCATGGCTGATTTACTCAATTCTGATGACGCCTCAATCGATAGCGCCGGCGGCGGTATAGCGCAACGACTAAGTCAACGATTAAATCGCTACTGGCGTGTAGTCGCAACGGGCATTAGTTTTTTATTGTTTGGGTTTGGTGGTCTGGTGCTACGCATCGTCATTTTCCCGATACTGAATTTGATGATTTTAGAACGTAATGCGCGCGTGCGCGTCTCTCGGTATGTGATTCGCCGGGCGTTTCGTGGTTTTGTTGAGGTTATGCGGTGCCTGGGAGTGCTGCGCTACGAAGTGAGAGGTTTGGAGCGTTTGGAACGTCAAGGATTACTGATTTTGGCGAATCATCCAACTTTAATTGATACGATATTTTTGATGGCATTTGTGAAACAAGCCGATTGCATCGTTAAAAGTCAGTTATGGCGCAATCCATTTACAGGCGGCCCGGTGCGTGCTGCTGATTACATCAGCAATGATGACAGTGTTGAATTAATAGATGACTGCATCGCATCTTTGAAGGCAGGGAATAATCTGATTATTTTTCCTGAGGGGACGCGTACTGCAGAGAACGGTGCGATCAGTTTAAAGCGTGGCGCTGCTAATGTTGCGGTAAGGAGTATGGCGAATGTGACGCCAGTGGTGATTCACTGCGCGCCACCGACTTTACACAAAGGCAAAAAATGGTGGCAAGTACCGAATGTAATTGCTCATTTCAAGATTGAAGTGAAACAAGACATTGAAATAGCGGAAATTGTTGCAGAAGCAGGCAATGAGAGTTTGGCCGCCAGACGGTTAACCGCGTATTTACAAGATTATTTCAAAAACGAAATCAGCATCAATATTTAATTAAGCTTGACTAGAATAATTTAGATTCAAATAAGTTCAACCAACAGGATAGGCGTAGCAATGCAACAGCTTGAACAAGAAATAAAGCAGGTCATCATCGATGTTTTACAACTAGAAGATATTACCCCGACCGATATCGTTACCGATGCTCCTTTGTTTGTCGATGGACTTGGATTGGATTCAATCGATGCGCTTGAATTGGGAGTCGCGCTACAAAAACGCTATGGCATTTCATTGTCTGCTGACTCCGCGGAAACGCGTCAGCATTTTGCATCAGTGCACGCACTTGCTGCGATGGTCGCCAGCAAAAGAACTAAGTAAATAAAGTGTAAGTACCAAATGAGTAAGGGAAATATGGACATGACAGAAAGCATCAAATTAAGCGCGGCTACACCTGAAGCAGAGTTGTATGCGTGGGTGGTTGACGTGTTGCATGAAATGTTTGAAATCGATAAGGCTGACATAACACCGCAATCCAATTTGTATTCCGAACTGGATATCGACAGCATTGATGCAGTCGATTTGGTGGTAAAACTCAAACAATTAACTGGCAAGCGCTTGCAGCCGGATGTGTTCAAAGCAGTTCGCACGGTGCAGGATGTGGTCGATGCCTTGCTTGTATTGTTGAAAGAGGACACGAAATAAAGTCCCTCGCTGCCATTTTCATGTCTACTCCTTTTCGTCGGATCATGGGAGTGGTGACGGTTGTCATCACCCTGTTTTACCCAGCCGCTATTTGGCTGGCGCACGGCAAGATAGAGCCACGCATCCTTGCGCTTTTACTGGTATTGGCCGCCGCTACGCGTTTAACGACTTTAAAAGTAGGCAACGCAAGTCGCTGTTGGCTAGCTGGTGCATTGGTACTGGCGGCGATAGCTATTTGGTATAACGCATTGTTGCCGTTGAAACTCTATCCCGTGTTGGTCAATGCGACCATGCTGATTGTTTTTTCTTATAGCTTGATCTCACCACCGTCTGTAATCGAACGCATGGCGCGTTTAACAGATCCCGCTTTGCCAGACTACGCAATTGCGTATACGCGTCGTGTGACACAGGTTTGGTGTGGGTTTTTTATACTCAATGGGACTATTGCGTTGATTACCGCTTGCTGGGCATCATCGCAAATTTGGTCACTCTATAACGGCATCATTGCTTATGTAATGATGGGATGCCTGTTCGCAGGCGAATATGCAATCAGGGTATGGGTTAAGCGGCGCCATCGTTTGCAACACGAAGCAATATCATCATGATTCAGAGACCGAATATTCGCGTACAGCGTAATTTGTTGTCGCTGTTAAGCCCGGCATCACTGGCGGACATCAACCTGCAAGCCGGAGCGCCATTTCATGGGCGCCAGGAAATGCCGTTTAGTTATGCTGATTTTCTGGGTAATGTCGCTGCATGGCGTTCTTTATTGCAGCATCAGAAAGGCACAAAGTTTGCCTTGTATTTGAGCGATACCTTTGATTTTTCTTGCGCCCTGTTGGGAGCATGGCAAGCTGATAAAACGATTTATTTATCAGGCGATGCATTACCGGCAACATGCCGCAACTTAAGTGCGGAGGTTGACGGATTCTTAGGTGAGTTTCCGGCACATTATTCGCCGTTAAATTTGCCATCAGATGCGGCACCTTTTTCTGCCGAAAATAGTCTTCAACAATATCAATTCAAAATATTGTCAGAAACATTTCCCTGTGTGGTGATTTATACCTCAGGTAGTACCGGCGCGCCGCAGGCAGTGCCGAAAAAAATATCTCAGTTAGCCTCAGAAGTCCAGACATTAGAGGTATTATTTGGCAGCCAAATAGGTGATGCCGATATTCTCGCAACTGTCTCGCATCAACATATATATGGTTTGTTATTTAAAGTGTTATGGCCGCTGACAACTGGCCGTGTAATACACACGCGGCAAGTCGATTATCTCGAAAGTTTGCTGCCTATCATCGCAAAACGCAATATTGTTTTGATTGCTAGCCCAGCCCATTTGAAGCGGTTGCCGGCGTCGTTTGATCAGATAGGCGAATTGCAAAATCTGCGTTCTATCTTCTCCTCTGGTGGTGCATTAACAGCGGAAACTGCGCAGCAAGTGGGGCGGATCTTCGGGAAAATGCCAATTGAAGTATATGGCAGCTCAGAAACCGGCGGTATCGCGAGCCGTCAACGCCAATTTAATCAAAGCGAAGCGCTCAATGTCATGAGCAATGAGGACAGTTGGCAAGTTATGCCAACCATTGCATGGCGAGTCAATCAGGAAAACGACGTTTTGGAAATTAACTCGCCGCATTTGCCGGATGCAAGTTGGCACACTTTAGCCGATCAGGTGGAGCCAGTAGATGCACAACGGTTTTTGTTAAAGGGGCGCATCGACAGGATTGTTAAAGTGGAAGAAAAACGTATTTCACTTGATGCCATAGAGCGTGCTTTGCAGGATGACAGCTTGGTTGAACAAGCGCGGGTATTGCTGTTAGATGTTGCTGATGCCGCATTGCTCAAGATGAATATACATCGGCAAAAAATAGTAGCTTTCGTTGTTCTCAATGACGATGGCCGTGCGTTACTTGCCCGGCAAGGTAAATTGGGACTGAATCGGCGCTTACGCGATCAATTGACCGCAGTCATTGAACGTACCGCCTTGCCGCGCAGTTGGCATTATCTGGAAGCATTGCCGATGAACGCACAAGGGAAAACGACACGTGCCGCTTTGTTGGAACTGTTGCAATCTAATTCAATGCAAACGAATACTGCGAATCAAACTCGACCGATCGACGAGCGGGTGGTAGAACACGATAGCGAAAACCGCCGTGTGTTGCTCGCATTAACAGTGCCGGGCGATTTGCTGTATTTCGATGGCCACTTTGATGGAGCGCCAATCTTGCCTGGTGTAGTGCAGGTTGACTGGGCATTGTCGTATGGTCGGAAGTATTTTTCGTTGCCTCCACATTTCATTGGCATGCAGGCTCTCAAATTTCAGCGTGTGATTACGCCTGGTATGTCATTCCAATTGGAGTTGCAGCACCAAGTGGAAAAATCCGCGTTGACGTTTACGCTGACATCTAAGGAAGGCAAGCATGCAAGTGGACGTCTGATGTTTGCTGAAATACGCAGTGAGCGGCATGGTGGAGAGACGCATGTCTGATTTTTCTCCCTGTGCGGTGATCCCGGTATACAACCACGAACATGCGATAGGCGCTGTCGTGGCTGCGGTGTTGGCGCATGACCTGCCATGCATCTTGGTCGACGATGCTAGCAGCGCATCATGTGCTGCGGTTCTCGATACGCTTGCTGCTGAATTTCATCAGCAAGTGACCCTGCTGCGTCACCCATTAAATCGCGGTAAAGGTGGTGCGGTTCTGACCGGGACTCAGCATGCCGCGGATTCTGGTTATACGCATGCGCTGCAGATCGATGCGGACGGTCAGCACAATACCGATGATATTCAGCGTTTCTTGCAATACGCGAAGAATCAGCCGGCTGCATTGATTGCGGGTTGTCCTCAATATGACGAGAGCGTGCCCAAACACCGATTGTATGCGCGCTATATCACGCACGTCTGGGTATGGATTAATACTTTATCGCTGGATATTAAAGATTCCATGTGTGGTTTCCGTGTCTACCCATTACCTTCATTGCTCGCGTTATCACGGCGACAAGTGTTGGGAGAACGGATGAATTTTGATATCGAAGTGTTGGTTCGTTTGTATTGGGACGGCGTTGATATTGTTAACGTGCCAACCAAGGTTGGATATCCCACCGATGGTGTTTCACATTTCCGTGCAGGGTTGGATAATTTACTGATTTCGCGTTTGCATGCGATTTTATTTTTTGGCATGTTGTTGCGTGCGCCAAAGCTGCTGGGCCGTCGGCTATTCCGTCAATTTTCCAATAAATCGGAACGTAAGCCGAGAGCGCCACAATGACCGCTTCCGCAAGTAGTAAGCGCCATTGGGCGCAAATTAATGAAAGCAGTTTTGTGTTTGGCATGCGCCTGCTATTTTGGATTTATCGCATCGCTGGACGCTGGCCGTTCCGATTGGTTTTATATCCGGTTCTGACTTGGTATGTGATGACGAAGCCAGCAGCACGCCATGCATCGCGTACCTATTTGAGTCACGTCAATAAATACGCGGTGCATCGCGGTGACAATCAACTAGTACGTTCAGATTTGGTCGGTGTGTTTCAGCATTTCGCCTCTTTTGCTGAAAATATTCTCGACAAAATGCTGCTGTGGGGTGGTTTGTATAAAACACATGAGGCGGTCAAATTTGGTCAAGAGGTGATGCTGGAAAATTTGAAAGAGCAGCGCGGAGGTTTGTTAATTTGCGCGCATCTCGGTAATCTTGAACTCTGTCGCTTGTTGGCTAAGCAACGCCAGCATCTGCGCATCACGGTGTTGGTACACACTAAACATGCGCAAGCATTCAATCGCTTATTGGCGCAGCTGGACCCTCAGAGCCAGTTGAATTTGTTGCAAGTCACCGAGATATCTTCTGCGACAGCCATTATGCTGGCCGAAAAAATTGCTAATGGCGAGTTTGTCGCGATTGCCGGTGATCGTATTCCGGTATCCATGAGCTTGCATAGCCCACGTGTCGCCCACGCCAAATTTTTGGGTGAGCGTGCGCCATTTCCGATTGGCCCTTATGTATTGGCGAGTGTGATGCAGTGCCCGGTGTATCTGCTGTTTTCTTACACCATCAATCAACGCCCTGAATGTCATTTTGAATTATTTCGCTCATCTATCTCTTTGCCACGTAAGCATCGAGATCATATTTTGGATGAATTGGCGACTGCTTATGCTGAACGATTAGAACACTACTGCCTGCGCGCGCCATTGCAATGGTTTAATTTTTACGATTTCTGGAATAGCACCAAATATGAAACTGAATGAGCCACATTTGAATGCGGTAAATCTGAAATCTGCGATTACATTCGATCAATCTCGACTAACGATAGAAGATATCGTGGCGATTGCTGGCCGTAACACGCAGGTTGCCTTATCCGATGATTCCACATTTCGTGCGGTGATTGCGCGGGGTGCCGATTTCCTGGATAAATTGCTGAGAGAAGATGGCACCATTTATGGTGTGACGACTGGTTACGGCGATTCTTGTACAGTCAATGTCCCGATGGAACTGGTGCCGGAGTTGCCGCATCATTTATATGCTTATCACGGCTGTGGGCTGGGCGAGCACTTTACGCCAACACAAACTCGGGCAATTTTGGCGACCCGTCTGGCTTCGTTGTGTAAAGGTTATTCCGGTGTAAGTGTTGGTTTGCTGGAGCAGATCACGCGTTTATTGCAAGAGGATTTGCTGCCATTGATTCCGGCCGAAGGATCAGTTGGCGCCAGTGGTGATTTAACACCACTGTCCTATTTGGCAGCAGTGCTTTGTGGCGAACGTGAGGTGTGGCGCGACGGTATTAAAGTGTCTGCCGCGTTAGCCTTGCAAGAGGTCGGTATGACGCCATTGAGATTGCGCCCCAAAGAAGGTCTGGCGATCATGAATGGCACGGCCGTTATGACTGCGCTTGCTTGTCTTGCCTATGATCGCGCAGCATATCTGGTGCAAATTGCCACGCGTATTACTGCGATGTCGAGTTTCGCGTTAGATGGCAACGCGCATCATTTTGACGAAGTTCTATTCTCCGTCAAACCGCATGCAGGCCAACAGCAAGTCGCTGCCTGGTTGCGTCAGGATTTGCCAGCTAGTGACGCACCTCGTAATGAAAAACGTTTGCAGGACAGATATTCGATTCGTTGCGCACCGCATGTGATTGGCGTGCTGGCCGACGCATTGCCATGGCTGCGTACATCGATCGAAAATGAATTAAACAGCGCCAACGATAATCCCATCATTGACGGCGAAAACGAACGCGTGCTGCATGGCGGGCATTTCTACGGCGGTCATATCGCTTTTGCGATGGATAGCATGAAAAACGCGGTAGCCAACATCGCAGATTTACTTGATAGACAAATGGCGTTGCTGGTGGATAGCCGTTATAACCACGGTTTACCTAGCAATTTATCTGGTGCCACGGGACCACGTGCCAGCATTAATCATGGTCTAAAAGCATTGCAAATCAGCGCATCTGCCTGGACTGCCGAAGCACTCAAATTGACTATGCCGGCTTCCGTATTTTCACGTTCGACCGAATGCCACAATCAAGACAAAGTCAGCATGGGTACCATCGCGGCACGTGACTGTCTGCGGGTATTGCAATTGACAGAGCAAGTGGTGGCCGCGTTGTTGGTCAGTGTGCGTCAAGGTGTGTGGCTGCGCTGTCAAATTGACGGCACGACGCCGCAGAAAAATATTCAGGATATGTTGAAGAGTCTGGCTGAAGATGTCGCGGTGATTCAAGAGGACCGCATGCTGGAATCAGAATTACGTTTGTTGCTAGAACGGATAAATACAAAAAAATGGGATTTGTATGTCTAAGAAAGAACCTAGTCGCTGGACCGCAGAGATTGCGCTGCAAATCCAGTTCTACGATCTCGATCCTATGGAGATCGTTTGGCACGGTAACTACGTCAAGTATTTAGAACAAGCGCGTTGTGCATTGCTCGACACCATTCAATATAACTATCTCGCCATGCAGGCATCCGGTTACACGTGGCCGGTGATCGATTTGCATCTGCGGTACGCACATCCGGCGACATTCGGGCAGCGAATTAAAGTTAGTGCCAGCATAGTTGAATGGGAAAACTGTTTGAAAATTGCCTATTTGATTGCCGATGCAGCTACCGGTAAACGCTTGAGCAAAGGCACTACTACGCAAGTTGCGGTCAACACAGCGACACGTGAAATGTGCTTTGCCTCGCCTGCTGTTTTATTTGAAAAATTAGGAATTGACACGCCATGAAACGCTTGTTTTTAATCAGTCTTTTGGCATTGTTTTCAGCGACAACACAAGCCGCCGCACCTATCGAAAAAATTCAGGAAATGTTGGCTAAGCCACCAGTATTGTGCGGTCGTTTCGATCAAACCAAACAGTTGGTTGGCATGAAAAAGCCATTGCTGTCGAACGGTCGTTTTTGTGTGGTGCAAGGCAAGGGCGTGTTGTGGCAAACCTTGCAACCATTTCCTAATACCTTGCGTTTGAAACGCGATGAGATCGTGCAGATGCAAGGTGATCGCGTCGCTATGCGGATGGATGCAAAACAGGAACCGGTGGTACGGATGATTAATAGTGTTTTATTCTCTTTATTGGCAGGCGATTTAAGCCAGTTAAACACCTTGTTTCAACTTGAAGGCACTGTGCAGGGGAATCACTGGAAAGTTGCTTTGATCGCGCGCGAGCCAGCATTAGCGAAAGCGATCGGCACACTGGCATTAAGCGGCGGTGCCTATGTGAAAACGGTCAATATCAACGAAGCGAGCGGCGACAAAACTGATATTGTTTTTTCTGATTTTAAAAGTGGCGCAAGTGCGATGACGGCGGAAGAAGGGGCACAGCTTGAGTAATCGTTCAGATAATCGTTTGGATTGGCAAGTCTGGTCTAGGCGATTGGCGTTGGTATGGGCAATGGTGGTCGCGTTACTTGTGGCGCATAACGTTTATTTATGGGGTGTACAAAAGATCGCCCCGGATACGGACATCATGGCTTTGCTGCCAGCGCAGCAGCGTGATCCAGTGCTGCAACAAGCTTTCACGCATATGGTTGATGCAGCACAACAGCGGGTGATTGTGTTGATTGGTGCAAATGACTGGCAACAAGCAAAAGCGGCCGCAAATGCGTATAGCGCCGTAATCGCCAAACATGCCGATGTGTTGTCCCTGGGGAGCCCTATAACAGATCAAGATCAGACGCAGGCACTGACTCTGGCGCAACAAAATCATCTAAGCTTGCTCACAGCAACGCAAAAAAAAGCATTGCGCGAACAACCGGCAAGTCACTGGGTTGAGACCGCACTACAACAACTTTACAGTCCATTTTCCGGTCCCAAGCTAGGTGCTTGGCAAGACGATCCGTTTGGCATATTCAGTGGCTGGGTGCAGGCACGTGCGCAAGAGACACCGGTACGGCCACGTGATGGACATTTGTTTGTCGAGTATCAGGGACGACCTTATGTGTTGTTGATGATGACCTTGCAGCATTCTGCTTATTCGATGGCGACGCAGCAAACAGTGTTGCCTTTATTGACGCAAGCCAGTAGCGCCGCTAAGCAAGTAAATCCTCTGGCGGAGGTGATTAGCGCCGGCGTAGTGTTGCATGCTGGCGCGGCCAGTAGTCAGGCTAGCAGTGAAATGTCGACCATCGGCATTGGCTCTTTAATTGGCGTGATCTTGCTAATGTGGTTGACTTTTGGTTCTTTACGACCGATTGCGTTGATTGTTTTTTCTATCATCGTGGGTTGTTTGGGCGCATTTTCATTATGTTGGCTGATTTTTGGGAAGGTGCATTTATTAACCCTGGTTTTTGGCGCCAGCCTGATTGGAATTGCACAAGATTATGGAATTTATTTCTTATGTAGCCGAGTTGGTGCGGATAAATCACTGAACTCATTACAGTTATTGCGGCAGTTAATGCCTGGTTTATCACTGACATTGACTGCCGCCCTGATTGGCTATATTGGCTTGGTGTTAACGCCGTTTCCGGGCTTACGGCAAATGGCAATTTTTTCAGTGATAGGCTTGTCGTTTGCGTGGTTGACAGTGGTATTTTGTTTTCCGGTATTGATTCAGGCATCGACTTTGAAGAGTTCCCGTTTCGCGAATTGGTTTGGCGCTACGCGGCGTCATTGGCCACTGTGTCGCGTTAATCGAGCAACTTTTATTACGCTCATCTTATTTGCAGTGTTGGTGGTGACTGGTCTGTCGCGCTTGCAGGTTAACGATGACATTCGATCCTTGCAAACGCCGCCTAAAAAATTGTTAGACGATCAAATCAAGCTCTCAAAAATTCTCGATGCGCCAACGCCGGTGCAGTTTTATCTGGTGCGTGGCGTTACGGAAGAAGTGGTATTGCAGCGCGAAGAAGCGTTAACGCAACGTTTAGATGAGCTGATTGCGAAACACATCATCAGTGGTTATCAGGCGATGTCGAATTGGACGCCTTCGTTGCGCACGCAATCTGCGAATCGTGCTTTGGTCGAGCATGGATTGTTGAGCGAGGATGGCGCATTAAACAGTCTCGCAAAACAATTGGGCGAAGATGCAAGCTGGGTTGATGCTATGCGTAAGCGCGCCTTAGCCGTGCCAGAAAAAACATTAACGCCCGATAATTTTTTGTCTACGCCTGCGGCTGAGCCGTTACGCCATCTGTGGTTGGGCAAGCTGCAAAGCGAAAATGGTAGCACCTATGCCAGCATAGTCGCGTTGCGCGGGATAGACAGTTATGCGAATTTGCCGTTGTTAAAACAAAGCGCCGAGCATTTGGATGGTGTGCAATGGGTCGATAAAGTCAGTGAAATCTCATCTGTACTTGGTCACTATCGCCAATATATGGGATGGGTATTATTCGCTGCATATGTTGCTATTTATCTCTTGCTGTTTACGCGCTATCGCTTCGCCGCGTGGCGAGTTGTGATATCGCCAATGTTGGCTAGCCTGACGGTGTTGGCGTTACTGGGATGGCTGTCACAACCGTTGCAGTTGTTTCATGTATTGGCGTTGATGTTGATACTCGGATTGGGTGTTGATTACGGAATTTTCTTGCAAGAGCAAGGCGAAGACCGCCATCGTGCTGCTAAATTTGCTTGGCTGACGGTTGGGTTGTCTGCCTTCAGCGCGTTGCTGTCGTTTGGCTTACTGGCGTTATCGGGTACGCCGCCATTGCATGCTTTTGGATTCACTATGTTAGTTGGGATTGCTGTGGTGTGGTTGATTGCACCTTGTTTTGGACCGGATGGGCTGAAGTAAGGTGGGCGCCGTATTTTGCGCCCACGCGGTATTAAGCCGTCGTCATCCGATAGAGGGGCCCGCCAGCATTGCGGCCTAAGATGTTAACTGCATTTATTCTGTGGTTATCCGCCCGGATGCAAAATGCGGTGCCTGCCACACTTGATTAATATTTTTTGACGCATTTTTTGACGCACGTAACGAAGAATAAAGAAAATAATATGAAAATTGAACAATGTGATGTAGTCATCATTGGCGCCGGTCCATCCGGTTCGGTAGCGGCTGCTTTATTGTTGCAGCAAGGGCGTAAGGTGATCGTACTGGAGCGCGAGCAATTCCCACGTTTTAGCATAGGCGAAAGTTTGCTGCCGCAAAGCATGGAGTATTTGCAGCAAGCGGGCATGTTGCAAGCTGTGGTGGAGGCCGGCTTCCAATACAAGAATGGCGCAGCTTTTGTGCGTGGTGACAGATATACAGCATTCGATTTTCGCGATAAACATTCCTCTGGCTGGGGCACTACCTATCAAGTCCAACGTGCCAATTTTGATCATTTACTGGCGAAGGAAGCACAACGGCAGGGCGCTGATATTCGTTTCCAGCATTCGGTTATTTCAGTTGATGTTGAAAGTGAAAAACCAAGTGTAGTTGTGCGCGATGCCGATAACAATGAGTACCGTGTTGAAGCTGATTTTATCCTCGATGCCAGTGGATTTGGGCGGGTATTGCCACGGTTATTGCAATTGGAAACGCCATCTAATTTCCCCGTACGTGGCGCGATATTCACGCATATAGCCGATGGAATCGCTGCACCAGATTTTGACCGCAATAAGATTCGTATCACGGTACATCCTGAACATTGCAATGTATGGTACTGGCTGATTCCGTTTGCCGGTGGGCGTTGTTCGATTGGCGTGGTGGGAGAGACTGAATTCTTGAAACAATATCAGGGAAGTGATAGCGAACGTCTGCATGCATTAGTGATGGAAGATCCGGCTTCGTGTCAGTTATTGAAAAACGCAAAATGGGACACGCCAGCGCGCGCGATTACAGGATATTCCGCGAACGTGAAATCGCTATGGGGGAAAAACTACGCTTTGCTGGGCAATGCAGGGGAATTCCTGGATCCGGTATTCTCTTCCGGCGTGACGATCGCGGTCAAATCGGCCAGCATGGCGGCCGGCGTATTGCAGCGTCAATTTGCCGGGGGAAGAGTTGATTGGGAAAATGACTATGCCGTGCCGATGAAAAAAGGTGTTGATGCTTTCCGAACGTTTGTCGAGTCATGGTATGCGGGTGATTTTCAAAGAGTGATTTTCCATGAAAACCAACAGCCGGAAGTGCGCCGTATGATTGCTGCGATTTTGGCCGGTTATGCCTGGGATGAAAGCAATCCTTATGTCGCCGACAGCAAGCGCCGTTTGAACACGCTGGAGGAAATATGCGTATAACTGCGCGAGTACTGTCCACGCTGTTTTTGACGGTGCTGATTGCAGGCTGTGCCAACGTTGCGCAGGCTCCGGCGCAATCGGGAAGATTAGGTTTGCAATTATCACCGGCCAGCCTTGGCGCTACCATTAGTGTGCAACAGCATTTGACAGTAGAGCGCGACAGTACGCCCGATAAATCGGATCAACTGGATGTGGCGTTGGAAATTGATCCGCAACAACTCAATATGGTTGGATTGGCGTTCGGACAGCGCGTGTTGACCATTAACTATGATGGTCAGCATGTGAAATCGTGGCGACATTTGATGTTGCCTGCGCAGGTGAAGGCTGAGGATGTGCTTGAGGATATGCAGTTGACTTTATGGCCATTGGAGGCGATACGTCAGGCTTTGCCGACAGGTTGGAAGATAGAGCAGCAAGGAAGACGTCGCACCCTGTCATTAAATAATGAGCCGGTGATGGTGATTAACTACAGTGATGATCTACGCTGGAGCGGTAAAGTGATATTAACCAATTTACGCTATCACTATCGCTTAACTGTAGAATCCGAACCGCTATAAATTATCACCCGTTACTTCAATACTTTATGCACTGATAATTAATTCCTCGACAATGTTCTATCTGAATCAACTTGGCCTGGTGTGCGCACTTGGCGACAATCACGATCAAATTCGCCGGCGCTTGCTCAATGGCGAAAGTGGTGTCGTCATGACGGATCGCTATTCTGCTGGCAAACCGTTGTCGCTGGGCTGTGTTGATACTCCCTTACCCAGTGCGGAAGATTTACCGGTTGCGCAACGTAGTCGTAATAATCAGTTGGCGTTAGCTGCTTTGGCGCAAATTCGACCTCAGGTCGATGCTGCGATTGCAAAGTATGGCGCTGATCGCATTGCGATTGTGGTTGGTACCAGTACCTCTGGTGTTGCTGAGAGTGAGAGTGCTTTTCGACAGCAACTTGTGAGTGGAGTATTTCCTGCGCAATTCACCTATGCGCAGCAGGAGATGGGTTCGGTGGCGGCGATGTTATCCCAACTATTAGGTGTCAGCGGCCCCGCATATGTTCACTCCAGCGCCTGTGCTTCCAGCAGTAAGGCAATGGCGAGCGCGGCCAGAATGTTGAAGATGGGAATATGTGATGCGGTGATCACTGGCGGGGTCGATTCTTTGTGCGCTTTTACCGTGGCTGGTTTTAGCGCATTGGAATCAGTCAGTGTCGAGCGTTGCAATCCATTTAGTGCACATCGAAATGGCATAAATATCGGTGAAGGTGCGGCTTTGTTTTTAATGACAGCAGAACCTGCAACTGTGTCTTTGCGCGGTTGGGGCGAGTCCTCGGACGGCCATCATATTTCTGCGCCCGATCCGAACGGCAGTGGTGCACGGCTGGCAATAGAGCGGGCATTATCCTCTGCAGGCATCACCGCAGCGCAGATTGACTATATCAATTTGCACGGTACCGCGACATTACAAAACGATGCGATGGAAAGCCGGGTGATTGCTGACATGTTTGATGCGCAACGGATCGGTAAACGCGTCGCTGCCAGCTCAACCAAGCCATATACCGGCCATGCTCTGGGTGCGGCAGGTGCAATAGAAGCGGGATTGTGTTGGTTAATGATGCAAAACGGCGATAGCACTGATGTTGAAGGTCGTTTGCCACCGCATTTGTGGGACGGTGTTCGGGATGCCAGCTTGCCGGATTTGACTTTGGTAGCGCAGGGTGATCGACTTGGACGACCAGTAGATTGGATATTAAGTAATTCATTCGCTTTTGGCGGAGCGAATGCAGTATTGATTTTAGGACGGGAATAATGATGGAAGGGACAGATATGCATGCAGATGAAAGCATTGATAATTTCCCTGCTATTTGCACTTTCATGCCCCATTCTGGCCGCATGGTTTTATTGAATCGGGTGTTATCTGCTGACGCAGAAAATTTATGTGCAGAAGTGGTGATACGCCCTGACAGTTTGTTCTGTGAATCAGATCACGGCGTAGGTAACTGGATAGGTGTGGAGTACATGGCGCAAGCGATTGCCGCGTATGCCGGTTACAACGCGTCTTTACGTGACGAACCGGTTAAAGTCGGCTTCTTGCTGGGGACACGAAGTTACGATGCACATTGTTCCTATTTTGCTGTCGGCTCTGTTTTACATGTCGCCGTGCAACGACTAATACAAACCGACAACGGGGTTGGATCGTTTGAATGCAGCATCACAGATACCGATAGAAAGACATTAGCGACAGCCACCATCACGGTATTTCAACCTGATGATGCAGATGCTTTCCTTCAAAGTAGTGAAAAATGACTAAAAGGCATACGGAGTGAGTGTGAGTGTAGATCAGAAAATAGATCAAAAGACAGTGCTGGTGACTGGTTCCAGCCGTGGAATTGGCAAAGCAATTGCCTTGCGTTTGGCACGTGACGGTTACGACATCGTCTTGCATTGTCATCAGCAACGCGAAGCGACTGATGGTGTGGCACAGACTATTAGAGAGATGGGACGACAAGTACGTGTCTTGCAATTTGATATTAGCGAACGGCAGGAGTGCGCGGATATTTTGTTGGCGGATGTTGCGCAATATGGATGTTATTACGGTGTTGTGTGCAACGCGGGCGTCGCGCGCGATAATGCCTTTCCCGCAATGCCAGGTGAGGATTGGGATATCGTGATGAAGACTAATCTGGACGGTTTTTATAACGTTCTGAACCCACTCATCATGCCGCTAGTACAGCGCCGTGCACCGGGGCGGATTATTACGATGGCATCAGTGTCTGGTCTGATCGGCAATCGTGGACAGGTTAATTACAGTGCAGCCAAGGCTGGCGTTATTGGGGCGACCAAGGCGTTGGCAATTGAACTGGCGAAACGCAATATCACCGTTAATTGCATTGCGCCGGGATTGATAGAAACCGACATGATTGCTGATGCACCGCTTGAAGAAGCGCTCAAAATGATTCCTTTACGTCGCGTTGGTAAGCCGGAGGAAGTCGCCGGTACCGTAGCTTTTTTGATGCATAGCGATGCGGCGTACATTACACGACAGGTTATTTCTGTGAACGGTGGCATGGCATGACGTCTTCGGATAAAAGGGTGGTCGTCACCGGCATGGCGGGAATTAGCCCGATTGGCAATGACTGGAGCAGCATACGCGCCTATTTAGGAAGTTATCAAAACGCGGTGATACGCATGCATGACTGGGCAGATTATGATGGTTTGAATACGCAGTTAGGTGCGCCTGCGATGGCGTTCTTGTTATCTGACCGTTATACCCGCAAGACTATGCGTAGCATGGGCCGCGTGGCGTTGATGGCTACCCGTGCCAGCGAAATGGCGTTGATGGATGCTGGATTATTGGACGACCCGATTTTGAAAAGTGGTCAATGTGGGATCGCCTATGGTTCATCGGCCGGAACGACCAAAGCGATAGGCGACTTCGGCAAAATGATCGAAGAACGTAGTACTCGCGGCATTAATGCGACCACCTACATCAAAATGATGGCACATACAGCACCCGTGAATATCGGCGTATTTTTCGGGGTTACCGGCAGGGTAATCACGACTTCCAGCGCTTGTACATCAGGCAGTCAAGGAATTGGTTATGCTTATGAAGCCATCCGCAGTGGTCGTCAAAAAGTCATGATTGCCGGCGGTGCAGAAGAGTTGTGCGCTACCGAAGCGGCGGTATTTGATACCTTGTTCGCTACCAGCGTGCGTAATGACACGCCGGGATACACCCCGAGCCCATTTGATAGTGAAAGGGACGGTTTGGTGATTGGAGAAGGCGCTGGAACGTTGATACTGGAAGACTACGATCATGCGCAAGCACGTGGCGCAACCATGTATGCGGAGATAGTCGGTTTCGGTACGAACAGCGATGGCTGCCATGTGACCCATCCGAATTCCGAAACCATGGCGATTGCGATGCAGTTAGCGTTGGCTGACGCCGGATTGCCTGCCACTGCGATTGGTTATATTAATGCCCATGGCACAGGAACCGAACAAGGTGATATTGCCGAATCGCATGCGACGGCACAGGTTTTCGGTCAACAAATTCCCATCAGTTCTTTGAAGAGTTACACAGGGCATACGTTAGGAGCGTGTGGTGCATTGGAAGCGTGGGCTTGCATCGAAATGATGCGCGAAGGCTGGTTTGCACCAACCATCAACCTTAAGCAACTCGATCCACGCTGCGCGCAATTGGATTACATCGTTGAGCAAGGGCGGGCATTGCAATGTGATTATGTAATGTCGAATAATTTTGCCTTTGGGGGAATTAATACTTCATTAATTTTCAAAAAATTGCAATAATGTCATTATTATTTGGCGACTGTTTTGCCATTTAATTTTGTTCACCTTATACACAAGGAAAATATGAATTTTTTTTTACGCGTTCTGTTAACGATGTCAGCTTTATCGTTCATTGCCAGCCCTACTGTTTTTGCCCGTGACACACAACTGATGGTGCCAATTCAGGCAGGGCTAGATAGTGCAATAGCAAAAGAAAAACTGGATGGCTCTATCAAATTTTATTTTGCAGGGCAAAATCAACCTAAGATCGCCGCCCCCATCAAAACGGACGTGAGCAATCGGAAAACCAATTCATTCGGCAAATCCGACCAGGATGCATGTATTTGGGGATTTGTATCGGCATTAATCGAATTCCAAAAACGTGCGCATGAGCTTGGTGCTGATGCCGTTGTCAATATTGAGAGTTACTACAAGAAAAATTCAAGCCCAAGTGCCACCGAGTTTGAATGCCATGCTGGTGCCATTGTCGCCGGTGTTGCGCTGAAGGGCGATTTTGTGAAGCTGGCCAAATAAGTCTCTATGAAATTTTGCAAATTTCGCCCCATCATCCGTAAATGGATTGTGGGGCGAATTTTTTTTGCATAAGATTTTTCAATATTTTCTTTCACTGCCATTGCTTCATATGCAACTTCCAACAAAGTAAGCCGGCACCGTTAAATCGTCTTTATGTCACATTAAAATCATGAAAATCTTCCCTTGAGTGTTGGTTGCATCGGGTAAAATTCATCTATGAAAATTCTTATCAGCAACGACGACGGTTATTTAGCTCCGGGTATTATTGCTTTAGCCAATGCGCTCACACCAATTGCCGACATTGTGGTGGTTGCCCCAGAAAGTAATCGCTCTGGCGCATCTAATTCTTTGACTTTGGATAGACCATTGTCGGTACATCGTGCTGAAAACGGGTTTTACTTCGTCAATGGCACGCCATCGGATTGCGTGCATGTGGCGCTGACCGGGATTTTAAATTTCCGCCCAGATCTGATTGTTTCCGGAATTAATCAGGGACAAAATATGGGCGACGATACGTTGTACTCTGGAACAGTTGCTGCTGCGACGGAAGGATTTTTATTTGGCATTCCGGCTATTGCCTTTTCTCAGGTTAAGCACGGCTGGGATGAATTGGAAGCTGCCGCACAAATTGCGCGGGAGATTGTGGAGCGCCGTTTCGAGCAGATGCCGCGTCCCTTCCTGCTCAATGTGAATATCCCAAACTTGCCTTACGCCGAAATCCGGCCTGCATTGGCTACGCGTCTGGGGAAACGCCATATGTCGGAGCCGGTGATTAAAATGTTGGATCCGCATGGCCGCGAAATTTATTGGATAGGTCCGGCAGGTACGGCAAAAGATGCTGACGCAGGAACAGATTTTCATGCAGTGGCGCACGGTCATGTATCGATCACACCATTACAAATTGATTTGACACATAGAACGCAGTTGACTGGTTTAGCGAAAGATCTGCTATGAAGAAAGAAGGGGCAGCGCGTTTTCCACTGACTTTATCATCAGTGGTGGATGTGAAGGCAAAATCCGCTGGTGTGCGCTCGAATGTGAAGGTCGCAACACCACAAACGGCGACGCGCAATGCTGTACAGGATAGTGTACGTGTCGCTTCGTTGAAGCAAGCAATTTCGCAAGCAAGCTCACCAAACAATGCTAATAAAGCGGGTACTGTTAAATCTACCGTGATGAGTAATTCGACCAAACATATCGATGAGCGTCCGACGCCGCTGGTGTCGGAAGGTGTGCGCAAAGCGATGGTGGCACGGATCGCTCAGCTCGGTGTGCGCGATGTCAGTGTGTTGGCGGCGATGGAGGCAGTGCCACGGCATTTGTTTATGGAACCGGGATTGGCTAGCCAGGCCTATACCGATTCCGCGTTTCCGATTGGCCATCACCAGACCATTTCGCAACCTTATATCGTCGCTCGCATGATAGAAATCATGCGTGATAACAAGCAAGGTGGTGTATTGCAGCGTGTATTGGAGATTGGTACCGGCTGTGGTTATCAAGCGGCGGTGTTGTCTTTGGTTGCGAAAGAAGTGTATTCAATTGAGCGTATCAAACCTTTGCATGAGCTCGCTCGCGTTAATTTACGCCCATTGCGTGTAGCGAATATCCGTTTGCATTACGGAGATGGTATGCTTGGATTGCCGCAGGCGGCGCCTTTTGATGGCATTATTCTGGCTGCTGCGGGTCTGGAAGTGCCGCCAGCATTGTTAGAGCAATTGTCCATAGGCGGACGCTTGGTGGCTCCGGTGGGCGGACGTCATCAGGTATTGCAGTTGTTTGAGCGCGTCAGTAAATACGATTGGACCAGCACTACACTGGAAGATTGTCAGTTTGTGCCGTTGCGTGCAGGGACCATATAGGTTCATATCAACGGTAGATTCTATTGGCAGATTTACTATCAGCCTGCGTCAGAACATCCAACAAAATTCGATTAAACCTGCGACTTAGTCGCCAAGAAAACGTATGAGCATGAAAATAATTCGTCTAGCAACTCTGGGAATAGTGATCACTACGATTGCTGCTTGTAGCACCACACATACTCCTGCGCCAGTAGTCGAGCGTCGAGCCGGCGGTGCCGCGTATAACACGGGTGCCAGTACCGAGCCGCGCGCAGTAGCCGGGCCGGGATTTTACACAGTTAAAAAAGGCGATACGCTGTTTAAAATCGCACAGGAATCCGGGCAAAGCTATCGCGATATCGTGACTTGGAATAATCTTGAAAATGCCAACGATATTAAGGTCGATCAAGTATTGCGTGTGCAACCTCCGAACGGTAGCAGTGCCACTGCTGGCGGTGCGCAATTAGGAAATGTTACTTCCGGTTCGGGTGTTGAAGTTAAGCCATTAAGCACAACTACTCCATCGCCGAGTGCCAGCAGCAGTAACAATAACGCGGCCTCTGCCAGCAGCAATAAAACTGGCCCACGCGGCGATAAACGTCCGTATTCAGAAAGCGCTTTGGCCGAATTGCAAAAGCCAGATATGGCTGCGGCCAACGAAGCGCGCCCAGAAATAAAACCCGCGCCATCAACTTCCGCTGAAAAAACTACGCCTCCGCCAGTTGCCGCAATTCCAAGCGGTGACGAAGATAAAGTTGACTGGATGTGGCCTACGGATGGCAAATTAACGGGTACTTTTGACCAAGGGAAAAAAGGTATCGATATCGCTGGTAAGGCCGGCCAGGCAGTGCAAGCTGCTGCTGCAGGCAAGGTGATGTATGCTGGTAGTGGAATACGCGGTTATGGCAATTTGGTGATTATTAAGCATACAAACAATCTGCTATCGGCGTATGCTCATAACAAGCTGATTTTGGTCAAAGAAGGACAAACAGTCAGTAAAGGTCAGAAGATTGCTGAGATGGGCAATTCTGATAGTGATAGCACCATATTGCATTTTGAAATTAGACAACAAGGCAAGCCGGTTGATCCGTCGAAATTTTTGCCTCCCCGTTGATCAT
Source organism: Glaciimonas soli (assembly GCF_009497155.1). Lineage (GTDB taxonomy): Bacteria > Pseudomonadota > Gammaproteobacteria > Burkholderiales > Burkholderiaceae_D > Glaciimonas > Glaciimonas soli. The sequence goes on along the minus strand of NZ_WINI01000001.1, from coordinate 281,088 downwards.
TGTCTATGTGGCTAATGGTGATAATTGACAGATAAAAGCAACCGTAATCAAAAAGACTGAATATAGAAGTGATGCATATTGCTGCAATAAAGTAGCAATATGTTAATGATTTCGTTGGTTGTCGTACTAGAAGTTCACGCGGTTATTAATTGTTTTAACTGAATGACTTACTAAGTGATTGCTAAATGAATAAGCACGTTAGTCATCAAAGTAGCGCCAATGAGATGTTTTCAGAAAGCGCTTCTGATGACGTACTTGATGATCTCGATTCTGGATTGCTTAATGATAGGGTTAGCCATATTGATGGCTACGCTGAAGAAGCAGAGGAGGTCGATGCGGCAAACACTGATGATATTGTCAATGTTGATGATATCTCGGTGGTTGACGCAGGGTTCGGTGCTGAAGAATTAAAAAAAGTATTGGCATCGGAATTATCAACCGATACTACGCAACATTATCTGAATCAAATCGGCACTCGGCCGCTACTGACTGTGACGGAAGAAGTACACTTTGCGACGCTCGCCAAGCAGGGAGATTTTCCGTCGCGGCAGAAAATGATTGAGCATAACTTACGCTTAGTCGTTTCGATTGCTAAACATTATATTAATCGCGGTGTTGCTTTGCTCGATTTGATCGAAGAGGGCAATCTCGGTTTAATGCGAGCGATCGATAAATTTGAACCGGAGCGAGGCTTTCGCTTTTCTACTTATGCAACATGGTGGATACGGCAAAGCATAGAGCGCTCAATCATGAATCAGGCACGTACCGTGCGACTACCGGTCCATATGGTGCGCGAATTGAATCAGATATTGCGGGCAAAATACCATCTGGAGGCACAGCATCATAATGGCAAGGATGCCTGCGCTGAAGACATTGCGCATTTGGTCGATCGACCTATCGATCAAGTGCAAGCCGTGTTGATATTGGCGGAGCATGCGACTTCACTGGATGCGGCATTGGATCAAGATCCGGCAGCAAGCTTGATCGACTTGTTGCAATGTGCAACGGAAGAAAACCCTGACTTTTGCGCAGAACAAAAAGAAACCTGCGTACTCATCCGGATGTGGCTGGATAAGTTGAGTGACAAACAACGTAATGTCATCATGCGACGCTTCGGTTTTGATAACGATGAGCCTACGACCTTGGAAGAGTTGGCTTCTGAAATTGGTGTGACACGTGAGCGGGTGCGGCAAATACAGCAAGAAGCGCTGATTAAGCTGAAACGTTTACTTGGCGCCAAGGGAGTGGGGAAGGGGGCGTTTTTATAGTGCGACTGCATTGTCTTCCGTATTGTCTTATATCTATCCTCCTGCTTCATGTAGACCCTATTTTGTTATAGCTCATCTATAACCCGCTATAATTCTGCGCTAATCATTTCCCCTCAAATTATTTATATGCCTGTATTTCTTTGTTTTCGCGAATAAAGAGACGGCAGTATTGCAGAGTGTTTCCCTATGGTCGAAGACATAATCATTGATATCAAATCGTTGGACATGGATGCGCGTGGTGTAGGCCATTTGCAAAATGAGGATGGCACACAAGGCAAAGTGATTTTTGTTGAGGGTGCATTACCTGGCGAACGCGTGAGTTTTCAGTCGTTTCGCAAGAAAAAAGCATGGGAAGCGGCGACCATGACTGCGCTGCATCGTGAATCAGTGTCACGCGTGAAGCCGCATTGTCAGTTTTTTGGGGTATGCGGTGGATGTTCCATGCAGCATATTGACGCCAGCGCGCAGGTAGCCATCAAGCAGCGTGTATTGGAAGATAACCTCTGGCATATCAGCAAGGTCAAAGCCGACATGATGTTGCGTCCGATTTATGGGCCGACGTGGGGTTATCGCTATAGAGCGCGTATCTCGGTGCGTCATGTGGTTAAAAAGGACGCGGTGTTAGTGGGATTTCATGAGCGTAAATCCTCTTTTGTCACTGACATGACTAGTTGCGAGGTATTGCCCGCTAACGTGTCGGCGATGCTAGTTCCGTTGCGTAGTCTAATCGCCTCCTTGACCATTATTAAAGACTTGCCGCAGATAGAACTGGCTATTGGCGAAGGCGAGCACGGCATCGTTACAGTAATGGTGTTGCGCATCATGGCACCGCTGACTGCAGAAGATGAGGTCAAATTAAAAGCATTTGCTGATGCGCATCAGGTGCATTGGTGGTTGCAAACGGGTGGGCCGCAAACTGCAGCGCCGTTCTATCCGGCAGACAGTGCTTTGTATTACACCTTGCCTGAGTTCAATGTCCGCATGCCGTTTAAGCCTACCGATTTCACGCAAGTGAATCATCAAATCAATCGCGTATTGGTTGCCAGGGCACTGCGTTTGCTGGATGTGCAACCAGAAGAAAGGGTTGCGGATCTATTCTGTGGCTTGGGTAATTTCACTTTGCCGTTAGCGACGCAGGCGCGCGAAGTGGTGGGAATAGAGGGCAGTGATGTGTTGGTTGAGCGCTCTGGTGAGAATGCCGCAGTCAATCAGTTGTCAGATAAAACCACGTTCTATTGCCGTAATTTGTTCGAGGCGACGACGGACGACTTCATAGCGTTAGGCAAATTCGACAGGATGTTGATCGATCCTCCGCGCGACGGAGCAATGGCCGTCTGCAATGCCTTGGTCGGTTTGGCGGAGGTCGATAAATCGTTAATGCCAAAGCGGATTGTGTATGTATCCTGCAGCCCGTCAACATTAGCGCGCGATGCGGGTATTTTGACGCAAGGCGGTTATCGCTTGTCGCAAGCTGGTGTCGTGAATATGTTCCCGCATACGTCGCATGTCGAATCAATTGCGATGTTTGATTTGGAATAGGCAAAGAAGTTGTTGTTATTCGAGAATAAAAAAGACGAATAAAAAAACCGGCGTTTAAGCCGGTTTTTTTATTGGAAACGTTAATAACCCTTAAGCAAATTTTTAATTTCGATTGCCGCCAAAGACACCAAGCAATGAAAGTAAATTGGCAAAAATATTATAAACATCCAGATAGATACTCAATGTAGCGCGGATGTAATTGGTTTCACCGCCGTTAATGACTTTCTGTACATCGTAAAGCAGATAAGCGGAGAAAATTGCAATGGCGATCACGGAAATGGTGAGATAGAGCGCTGGAATATGCAAAAAAATGTTGGCGACACTAGCAACCAAAATGACAATTAAACCCGCGAATAGCCATTTGCCCATGCCAGAAAAATCACGCTTGGACACAGTCGCGATTGTTGCCATCACGCCAAATACAACAGCCGTGCCTGCAAACGCCATTATGATCAGCGAACTGCCATTGGAAAACTGCAGTGTGCGTTCGATCAGGCGAGACAGCATTAGGCCCATGAAAAAAGTAAAGCCCAGCAAAACCAGAACGCCTAGTCCGGAATCCTTGGTTTTTTCAATGGCATAAAAGAAACCGAATGCAATTGCCATAAAGATAGCAAAGCCTATCATCGGGCTGGCACTGAAAAAGCTAAAGTTCAGTTGTACCCCTAACCAAGCGCCAGCAATCGTTGGTAACATCGACAGCGCCAGCAGCCAGTAGGTGTTACGCATGACGCGATGGCTGCTACCGATAGCTGTGCCCGCAGGTGCGTAGCGTGATTGTAAGTTTTGACTCATAGGTACCTCCGTTAAGTATTGCGAATGCGTTGAAAAGCGTTCAATAATGGCAAGAGCATAGCATGTTGAGGCGCAATGTTATATATCTCTGCTTGCCAACTTATCATCTTCTATCCTTGCATAAGACCATGAAGCGACAAACTAGTTCTCGACAGTTTGTTACCAATTCCCCTATGTCGGCATGGTTTGTGAAGCGACGTTTCGTGGTAGAATCAAAGGTTGATTGAATATCAAACTTATTTGACTGTGGTTCGTAGATTTGGCGCATTGATGCCGCATTAATGCATTACTCGCTGAGTTTTTAACGGATTTGCTTAGTCGGCTTAATATGTAAAATTAAGCGATCATTTTACTTTTACCCTTATTGGAGTTTTTCAGATGGCAATTGAACGCACACTTTCGATCATCAAACCAGACGCAGTCGCTAAAAACGTTATCGGCCAAATCTACAGCCGTTTTGAAGGCGCTGGCTTGAAGATTGTTGCATCACGCATGATGCATTTGTCACGTGCTGAAGCTGAAGGTTTTTACGCAGTGCACGCAGCGCGTCCTTTTTTCAAGGATTTGGTTGAATTCATGATTTCTGGTCCAGTTGTTGTGCAAGCATTGGAAGGCGAAAATGCAATCTTGAAGCACCGCGATTTGATGGGCGCAACCAATCCTAAAGAAGCAGCTGCCGGCACAATCCGTGCTGATTTCGCTGATTCTATCGACGCCAATGCAGTTCACGGTTCTGATTCTGCAGAAAATGCAGCGATTGAAATCGCCTATTTTTTCCCAGCGTCACAAGTGTTTTCGCGTTAATTTAGAAGTGTAAGAAATATCGATATGGCTACTACTCTCACCAATCTGCTGGATTTGGATCCTGCGCAACTTGTCGCTTATTGCGGCGAGTTGGGTGAGAAGCCGTTTCGTGCAAAACAATTGCAACGCTGGATACACCAATTCGGCGCGCACGATTTTGATGCAATGACGGATTTGGCCAAGTCATTGCGTGACAAGTTGGCGACGCGTGCGATGATCGCCGCTCCAACGATCATTAGCGATCATATTTCCACCGACGGTACGCGCAAATGGCTGCTGGATGTCGGGCAAGGAAATGCGGTCGAAACAGTATTTATTCCTGAGGAAAATCGCGGTACGTTGTGTATTTCGACGCAAGCCGGTTGCGCGGTCAATTGCCGCTTTTGCTCGACTGGAAAGCAAGGTTTTAGTCGGAATTTGACGGTCGGTGAAATCATCGGTCAGCTATGGATGGCAGAATTTGCCTTGCGTCGCTCCAAAGGCATCGAGCCAGGCCCTAAAGGTGAGCGCCAAATCACCAATGTGGTCATGATGGGCATGGGCGAGCCGTTGTTAAATTACGAGCCAACCGTGACTGCCTTGAAGTTGATGTTGGATGATAACGCCTATGGTCTTTCGCGCCGACGTGTGACCTTGTCAACCAGTGGTGTCGTGCCAATGATAGATAAGCTTTCGCAAGATTGCGCGGTGGCGTTGGCGGTATCCTTGCATGCTTCCAACGATACGTTGCGTGATGGCTTGGTGCCGCTGAATAAAAAATATCCTTTACGTGAACTGATGGCTTCTTGCCGTCGTTACCTGGAATTTGCACCGCGTGACTTCGTCACTTTTGAGTATTGCATGCTCGATGGTGTCAACGATAGCGATCAAAATGCGCGTGAGTTAGTTGCTTTGGTTCAGGGACATAATGGTGATGCGGCCGTGTCATGCAAATTCAATCTGATTCCTTTCAATCCCTTTCCCGAATCTGGTCTTAAGCGTTCGAATAATCCGAGAATTCATGCTTTTGCAAAAATCCTGATGGATGCAGGCATCATAACGACTATCCGAAAAACCCGCGGCGATGATATTGATGCGGCTTGCGGCCAACTAGCGGGTGAGGTTCAAGATCGCACCAAGGTACAAGAGCGTATGCAAAAAATGCCTGAATATCAGAACAGTCCTCAAAATAAGTTCGGTAAGAATTTTGGTCGTGTTATCGAAATTATTGAGGTGTCTGAGTGAAAAATCGCAGCTGGAATTTTTCGATGAATTCTTTGTGTTTTATTGCTCCCGTCATGGCAATGACTTTGTTGTTAGCCGCATGCTCCAATCAACAAATCGATACCAGCCTTCGTAATGAGCCTGGTGCCCGCGACGAACTGAAAACCAATTCTGATTTAACTGAAGCGCAACGCCGGGCGCGGATTCGCATGCAATTGGCGATCGGTTATTATGGACAGGGACAGTTAGAAGTTGCGCTTGATGAAATTAAACAGGCCTTGACTGCTGATCCGGATTTTGCTGACGCTTATAGCGTGCGTGGCTTGATTTATATGGACATGGGTGAAGTGCGATTGGCGGATGAGAATTTTCAGCGCGCCTTGAGCCTGGCGCCTCAAAACCCAGATATAGCCAATAATTACGGTTGGTTTTTGTGCCAAAACGGCAGAGAAAAAGAATCAATAACTTATTTTGAGTCGGCTTTGAAAAGTCGCTCATATAAATCGCCGTCCAAGGCACTGACTAACGCCGGTATATGTAGTTTGAAGTTGAAAGATAAAGCGGCGGCTGAGCGGTATTTTTCGCAGTCATTTCAATTCGAGCCAGACAATCCACTGACTAACGTAAATTTGGCAAATCTGGCTTATGACAGGCATGATGAGGCCCGTGCGCGTTTTTATATGGAACGCGTGACAAAAACGGATGGCTTGAATGCTAGTCTTTTATGGTTAGCCATTAATGTCGAACGAAAATTAGATAATCGTGCATCAGAAGAAAAATTTGCGATGCAGTTACGTCAACGTTATCCGGGTTCGGTAGAATATGCGTCCTATCAACGGGGGGCATTCGATGACTGAGCCGGAAAAAAATAGTGAAATAACTTCCGCAGCGGAAGAAATGGCAGGGGCTGAAGCAAGTGCGCCAGTGAGCGATGGCTTGCATTCTGTTGGCGCGCAATTAGCGAATGCGCGTAAGCAACATGGTTGGGCAGTCGAAGATGTGGCTAGTCAGTTGAAATTGGCTCCTCGTCAAATTGATGCTATCGAGCAAGATAATTACAATGCTTTGCCAACCATGGTTATGACGCGAGGTTATATCCGTTCCTACGCAAAATTGCTCGGCCTTGATCCTGCAGCCATTTTGCCAAGTACGGCTTCCGCGACTGACACAGCCGGTGCATTTAGCTCTTCTCAGCATGGCGGAAATACGTCCAGATCACTGGCACAATCAAATATCCCTTTTGAGAGCGAAGGTCGTATTTCAGTCAAATGGATAGTCGTTGGCGTAGCTGTAGTATTGGCTGCGATTGCGGCAACACAATTCGGCGGGTTATCTGCGTTGCATTCTTCTTCAGTGGCATCGGCAGAGTCTGTTGAGTCAGCCTCTACTGACAAAGACGCTACAGGAAAAACAGATGATGAGATTTTGGCAAACGCGAACACGCCACCTTCTGCTGTGGCGAGCAATCCGCAAGCTACTGTGGCTGTCGGCGCGACCGGAGTGCCGGCACCGACTGTTGCGCCTGGCGCTGACAACAATCAATTAAGCCTGCATTTTAAGCAGGACTCTTGGATTCAAGTTAAGAGCGCAGATAAAAAAATCCTTTTTTCGGGAATTGCCAAAGCAGATGCAACTGAAACGTTTAGTCTCGACCAGCCGTTGTCAGTAGTGATCGGTAATATTTCAGGCGTTGACGCGACTTTGCGCGGTGAAGCCCTGGATTTAAAAGCCAATAGCAAAACCAATGTAGCTCGCTTGAATTTGAAATAATTTTTATTTTTTGTTTCATTTTTAGCCTAATTAAAATCATTTCGCCCCCTGTATAAAACGAACATCGTCCATGTCCAAGATGAATCTCCCTATTGCTTCTGGCCCCAGTATTCGTCGCATTAGCCGCTCTGCGCCGATACGGTACGGCGCACGTGAAATTTTAGTGGGCGGCGGAGCGCCAGTGGTAGTGCAATCGATGACGAACACCGATACCGCTGATGTCATCGGCACGGCGATTCAAATCAAAGATTTGGCACGCGCTGGTTCCGAAATAGTCAGATTGACGGTAGACAAGCCTGAAGCTGCGGCAGCGGTGCCGGCAATACGCGAACAACTCGATAAGATGGGCATTGACGTGCCGTTGGTGGGTGATTTTCATTACAACGGTCATACCTTGTTGAACGATTACCCTGAGTGCGCGCAGGCATTGTCTAAATATCGCATTAATCCGGGCAATGTCGGTAAGGGTGCAAAACGCGACACGCAATTTGCTCAGATGATAGAAATTGCCTGCAAATATGACAAGCCAGTGCGCATAGGCGTGAACTGGGGTAGTCTGGACCAGGCATTGCTGGCGCGCATTATGGACGAAAATGCTCAGCGCTCGGATCCATGGACAGCACAGACGGTGATGTATGAAGCACTGATCACATCTGCGATTGAAAATGCCCAGCGTGCAGAGCAATTGGGACTGGCTGGCGATAAGATTATTTTGTCTTGCAAAGTGTCGGGCGTGCAGGATTTGATCGCCGTGTACCGTGAGTTAGGGCGTCGGTGCGATTATCCATTGCATTTAGGTTTGACTGAAGCAGGGATGGGCAGCAAAGGCATCGTGGCATCGACAGCAGCGTTATCGGTCTTGCTGCAAGAAGGTATTGGCGACACTATCCGGATTTCGTTGACCCCAGAACCTGGTGGCGATCGCACTAAAGAAATCGTTGTGGCGCAAGAGATTTTACAGACCATGGGGCTGCGTAAATTTGCACCGATGGTGATTGCTTGTCCTGGTTGTGGGCGGACGACGTCGACCGTGTTTCAAGATTTAGCGGATAAAATTCAAACATATTTGCGCGACCAAATGCCAGTATGGAAAAAAGCATATCCGGGTGTTGAAGCAATGAATGTTGCGGTCATGGGATGTATCGTGAATGGTCCGGGCGAGTCCAAGCATGCCAATATCGGCATTAGTTTGCCGGGCACTGGCGAAACGCCAGCTGCACCAGTTTTTATCGATGGCGAGAAAAAAATGACGTTGCGCGGCGAGGGTATCGCTGAGGAATTTCAATGCATTGTTCTTGACTATGTAAAGTCGCACTACGGCGCAAATGCAACCTGATTTTGTTTCTAATAAAAATTAGTGCAGATCCCAAATAAAATTCGAAAATCGAATTAACCAAAATAATAGTAAATAGAATGTCAGAAAATAAAAAAGCCGAAAAAATCGTTGGTGTTAAAGGCATGAATGATGTCTTGCCAGCTGATGCCGCGTTATGGGAGTTATTTGAAAACACCGTGCAATCGGTGTTGAAGAGCTATGGCTTCCAGCAAATTCGCACACCTATAGTAGAGCCGACAGCGTTGTTTAAACGGGGCTTAGGTGAGGTAACCGACATTGTCGAAAAAGAGATGTATTCGTGGGTCGACGCGATGAATGGCGACAATCTGACATTGCGCCCTGAAAGCACGGCTGGTGTAGTGCGTGCTGCTCTTGAGCATAATTTGACTTACGACGGTCCTAAAAGACTTTGGTACAGCGGTCCAATGTTTCGGCATGAACGTCCGCAGCGCGGTCGCTCACGTCAATTTCATCAGGTCGGCGCCGAAGCGATCGGCTTTACTGGGCCAGATATTGATGCAGAACTGATCATGCTTTGCCAGCGTCTATGGGACGATCTTGGTTTGGAAAATATCAGACTGGAATTAAATTCCATTGGTGATGCCGAAGAGCGTAATCGTCATCGCACGGACTTGATTGCCTATTTTGAGCAGCATAAAGAGCTGTTGGACGCCGATGCACAACGTCGCTTGCATTCTAATCCGCTGCGGATTTTGGATACTAAAAATCCGGCCATGCAAGCAATGGTGAATGGTGCTCCACAACTGTTGGAGTATCTCGGTGAGGAATCACGTGCGCACTTTGAGGGTGTGCAAAAAATTCTGAATCACAACAACATTCCATTCACTGTCAATCCGCGTTTAGTGCGTGGTATGGATTACTACAATCGCACGGTGTTCGAGTGGGTTACCGATCAATTGGGCTCACAAGGTACGGTGTGTGGCGGTGGACGCTATGATCCGTTGGTTGAAATGTTTGGCGGCAAACCAACTCCTGCCTGTGGTTTTGCGATGGGGGTCGAGCGCTTATTGGAATTGATGCGTGAGAATGGTGAACAAGTTACGCGTAATGAGTGTGATGTGTATGTAGTGCATCAGGGCGAAACGGCGCAACTGCAAGCATTTGTGTTGGCAGAGCGTTTGCGCGGTGCAGGATTGGATGTCGTACTCCATTGCGCATCGGCGAACTCTGGCAGCAGTTTCAAGTCTCAGATGAAGCGCGCCGATAGTAGTGGCGCAGCTTATGCAGTCATTATTGGCGAAGATGAGGTTGCTAACCAGACCGCAACCATCAAAGTTTTACGTGGTGATGTTTCTGCAGAAGGTGGCAATCAAGCCGTCGTGCCGTTTGATGGCGTAACAGATTATCTGGTTGATCAGATTGTTGGCAACGATGATCATGATCATGACCACGTACACTATCACCATTAATAAATTGCTGTAAACTCATGCGCTAACGTCATGTATTGGCGTTAGCACATAAATACTTCGCATTATTTTTAAAACACCACTCAGATAAGACATCATGGCATACGATCACGAAGAACAAGAACAGCTAGCTACTCTTCAAGAGTGGTGGAAAAAAAATGGCAATGTAATGACCTGGGTGCTGATTGCAGCACTGGCCGCTTACGCAGGTTGGACCGGCTGGAAATATTACCAAAATAATCAGGCTGTGCAGGCATCGCAACTTTACGATGAGTTGGGAAAAGCAGTCACAGCTAAAGATAATGTGAGGGTGTTACGCGCTGCGACTGATATGGAGCAGAAATTTGGCGGTACAACTTATGCGCAAATGGCAGCGTTGGCCGCGGCAAAAGCAACTTTTGACGCCAATGATCTGACCAATACAAAGGCTCAGTTACAGTGGGTGATCGATCATGGACGCGACTTGGAATACAAGACGTTAGCCAAAATTCGTCTGGCCGGCGTTTTGCTGGATGAGAAGGCATACGACAAAGGTTTGGAAGTGTTAGGTGGCGATGTAGCGCCGGAATTTGATTCTGCGTTGGCAGATCGCAAGGGCGACATTCTAGTAGCTCAGAATAAAATTGACGAAGCACGCGCTGCTTATCAATTGGCGCTGGATAAAGCTGATCCAGGCAATCCTAGTCGTCAATTGATCCAGATTAAGCTTGATGCGATCGGCGGATCTGCCACCAAAGCGGCAGCCTGACCAATAGCGATCAACGCAAATTTAGTAACAATAGTGGCGAATAGTACGCATTAGCCAAGAACTAAAAATCAGAAAAGGGAAGCAAATGCAGAAAATGCAAAAAGTCCGTACTGCAGCGAATATTGCCTGCATAGGTGTGGCATTGGCGTTATCGGGCTGTTCTTTGTTTGCTAGCAAACCTACGAGTAGCACACCGGTTCCACTGGCAGCTGATTTTAAACCGACTGTAAAAGTGCATACTGTCTGGACTGCTTCTGTCGGTGATGCGGGTGTTTATGCTTTCGCTCCTGTACTTGGCGGTACCAGTATTTATGCGGCATCCGCGGATGGCGGTATTAGTCGTCTTGATGCAACCACGGGGGCTTCTGTCTGGAAGGTTAAGACAGGCATGAAGTTGACCGGCGGCGTTGGTACTGACGGCACAACCGTTGTCGTAGCAGGTGAAAAAGGTACGCTGCTCGCTTATGATGTGGAAGGTAAACTGCTATGGAAAGCGCAAGCTTCCAGCGAAATTTTGTCTGCGCCTGCGGTAGGTCAAGGACTGGTGATTATTCGTAGCCAAGATAATCGTATTGCTGCTTACGATGAACAAACAGGTGAACGCAAATGGGTTGCGCAACGTACAAATCCATCGCTGACTATTCGTTCGTCTCCCGGCATTTTGATTGTGCCGCAAGCGGCATTTATATCATTGCCAGGCGGTCGTTTATCGGCATTGAATCTTGCAAATGGCGGCCCTTGGTGGGAAATGGCAATTGGTGATCCGCGCGGAACAACGGAATTGGAGCGTGTTTCTGATGCCTCAGGTACGCCGCTATTGATTGGTCACGACATCTGCTCCGTCGCATACCAAGGACGTGTAGGCTGTTTCGACGCTGGTACCGGCGCGCAGCACTGGGTCAAAAAATTCTCCAGCGCGGTTGGCGTCGGCGGTGATGGCGCGGATATCTATGCTGCCGATGAAAACGGTGATGTTTCTGCTTTTACCCGTGATAATGGCACTGTCTTGTGGAAAAATAGCGACCTGAAGTATCGTAGTTTATCTACTCCTGTACCATTAGGTCCAACCGTTGTTGCCGGTGACTATGAAGGGTATGTCCATTTCTTCTCACGTGAAAATGGTGCTCTGGTGTCACGCATTCGGATTGATAAAACACCCGTTTTACTCAACCCGCTAGTAGTTGGATCAAATGTCATTTTCCAGACAAAATCTGGCGTATTGACCGCATTAGCACTCGATTAATCAATTTTTATATTATGCATTTAACCACTGCATTTAACCTCTAAGCACTTAATGAAGCCAGTCATAGCACTCGTAGGACGTCCAAATGTCGGTAAATCGACCTTATTCAATCGCTTGACACGATCACGCGATGCGTTGGTTGCCGATTTGCCGGGATTGACCCGAGATCGCCACTATGGAGAGGGGCGGATAGGCGAGCGCCCATTTCTGGTCATTGACACCGGTGGTTTTGAACCGGTTGCCAAAGACGGCATCATGCATGAAATGGCAAAGCAGACCAAGCAAGCAGTGGCGGAAGCCGATCTGGTGATTTTCATTGTTGATGGACGTCAAGGTTTGACGCCGCACGACAAAACTATCACCGATTTTTTGCGTAAATCCGGTCGCTCAGTGATGTTGGTAGTGAATAAATCTGAGGGCATGAAATACACCTCAGTTACTGCAGATTTTTATGAATTAGGTTTGGGTGACCCTTATGTCATTTCAGCTGCCCATGGTGATGGTGTAACTGATCTGGTCGAAGAATCCCTGGATTTGGCTTTCGCGCAACGTCCACCTGAAGTCGAAGAGCCAACCAGTAATGAGCGCAGCATAAAAATTGCGATTGTCGGCCGCCCTAACGTTGGCAAGTCCACTTTGGTTAACACCTTATTGGGCGAAGAGCGTGTGATTGCGTTCGATATGCCAGGTACAACGCGTGATTCGATTGAAATCGATTTTGAGCGTAATGGCACGCAATATACGTTAATCGATACAGCAGGGATACGTCGACGCGGCAAGGTGTTTGAAGCAATTGAAAAATTTTCGGTAGTCAAAACACTGCAGTCCATTTCGGAGGCTAACGTCGTATTGCTATTGCTGGATGCTCAGCAAGATATTTCTGAGCAAGACGCGCATATCGCCGGCTTTATTCTTGAGTCCGGTCGTGCCTTGGTGGTTGGCGTGAATAAATGGGATGGCTTGACGAGTGATCGCCGTGACGAAATCAAAATCGATCTCGATCGTAAGCTTAGTTTTCTGTCGTTCGCCAAATTCCATCATATTTCAGCATTGAAATCGACTGGTATCGGACCGCTGATGAAGTCCATCGATTCGGCCTATGCAGCCGCGATGACAAATCTAACTACGCCAAAATTGACGCGCGCGTTATTGGAAGCCGTTGAGCATCAACAACCGCGCCGCAAGGGTTCGATACGTCCTAAATTACGCTATGCGCATCAAGGCGGAATGAATCCACCTATCGTCGTTATTCACGGAAATTCTCTCGAAGCGATCGATGCCAATTACAAACGTTACCTGGAAAAATATTTCCGTGAAACTTTTTCACTAATTGGCACTCCATTACGTATCGAATTTAAATCGGGGAAAAATCCTTTCGCGCGACCTGTAAAATAGATTTTCGTTGGCAGTAAAAGTGAAAATCGTTTACATTTATAAATACACCACCTAGTCAATCATTTTACTTTTGCTAATTTGGCTTAAGATGCATAAAAAATGCATGAAATATGTTTGACCTCTAATCACAACAACATAGTGGAGTAACCATGAGTAATAAAGGGCAATTGTTACAAGACCCATTTCTAAACGCATTGCGTAAAGAACACGTACCTGTTTCGATTTATCTCGTCAACGGTATTAAACTTCAAGGTCATATTGAGTCATTTGATCAATATGTCGTGCTGTTACGCAATACAGTAACTCAAATGGTATACAAACACGCCATTTCAACCGTTGTTCCTGCCCGTGCTGTGACACTGAATCTTGAATCAGAAACAGAATAAGCATTTGCGTCCCACGTCGATTTCGCCTGGTGCAAGGCAAGCGAATGTGGGAGCAGCCATCATCATTTTCCTATGCGCGCAGCACTTGTAGGTATTGACTTCGGCAAAGGCGATTTTGCTGCAAGTCTGGAAGAATTGTCCCTGTTGGCAAAGTCAGCAGGGGTAGATCCAATTGTCACTATTACGGGTAAGCGTAGTGCGCCTGATGCCGCATTGTTTGCCGGTTCCGGCAAAGTACAAGAAGTGGCTGATGCGGTATTGGATGGCGAGCTTGATATCGTTATCTTTAATCACGCCTTATCACCCGCGCAACAGCGCAATCTTGAGCGCGAATTGAAAACGCGGGTACTTGATCGGACTAGCTTAATTCTTGATATTTTCGCTCAGCGTGCTAAAAGTCACGAAGGTAAAGTACAGGTTGAGCTAGCCCAGTTACAGCATTTAGCGACACGTTTGATACGCGGCTGGACACATCTCGAGCGCCAAAAGGGCGGTATCGGGTTGCGCGGACCCGGTGAAACCCAATTGGAAACCGATCGGCGCTTGCTGGGAGTGCGAGTCAAAGCTTTGCGCGGACAATTAGAAAAATTGCACCGGCAACATGCTACACAGCGACGTGCGCGCGGACGTAACAATACCTTGTCCATATCGCTGGTTGGTTACACCAATGCGGGCAAATCGACATTGTTTAATGCTTTGTCGAAAGCCGGTGTTTATGCTGCGGATCAATTGTTTGCAACGCTCGATACCACTTCAAGGAAGGTGTATTTAGGCGAAGTTGGACATGTTGTGATTTCAGATACAGTCGGCTTCATCCGTGAGTTGCCACATCAATTGGTTGCTGCATTTCGCGCGACGCTGGAAGAAACTATCCATGCAGATTTGTTGTTGCATGTGGTGGATGCAGCTAGTCCTGCAAGAATGGAGCAAATTGAGCAGGTCAATTTAGTATTGAAAGAAATCGGCGCCGATCATATTCCCCAAATTTTGGTATGGAATAAAATTGATGCAGCCGGACTTGCGCCCGGAATTGAGCGTGATGAGTATGATAAAATTGCACGAGTTTTTACCAGTGCGCAGAGTGGGGCCGGGCTGGACTTATTGCGGCAGGCTCTTATTGAATTTATGACAAAATCTGTAACGGAATCTGTAGTTACAAATGCTGTAGTTAAGGATGATCAAATATTAATTGAACACTCTCACAATGCGCCGCTCTGAAAGAGCATTCCTACCTACTCTATACGGATAATGATCGAATGCTTGGTTCCCTACTAAAAAAATTTGGTGTTAAATTGTCGTTGAACGACCCGCAATGGGGGCGCAACTCGCAAAATGACAACCAGCAAAATAACGATGGCAAAAAGCCTAATAACGGCAATGGACCACCGGATCTTGATAAGTTGTGGCAAGATTTTAATCAACGCTTAAACCGCTTTCTTGGCGGTAAAAAGAATGGCGGCGGCGGTGATTCCAATGGCGGTGGCAATTTTTCATCCGGAAAAGGTGCCGGAATCGGCGCCGGGATGATTGCTGCAATTGCGCTTTTCATGTGGTTGATTAGCGGTTTTTTTACAGTGCAAGAAGGCCAGACTGCTGTCGTATCGACATTTGGGAAATATAGTAGTTCTACAGGTCCAGGTTTCAATTGGACATTTCCGTACCCAATTCAAAGCCATCAGATCGTCAACGTTTCTGGGGTGCGCACCATTGAAGTCGGTTATCGTGGCAACGCAAAAAATAAACAACCTAGAGAAGCATTGATGCTGACCGATGATGAAAACATCATCGATATTCAATTTGCTGTGCAATATAAATTGAAGAGTGCTGCTGACTGGATTTTCAATAATAAAGATCCGGAAGAAACTGTGCGTGAAGTTGCCGAAACGGCAGTACGCGAAATTGTTGGAAAAAGCAAAATGGATTACGTTCTTTACGAAGGGCGTGAAAAAGTTGCTTTGGATGTTGGACAACTCATGCAGCAAATTTTAGACCGTTATAAATCGGGTGTGCAAATCACCAATGTCACGATGCAAGGCGTGCAGCCCCCAGAGCAAGTGCAAGCGGCGTTTGATGACGCTGTAAAGGCTGGGCAGGACCGTGAACGTCAGAAAAATGAAGGTCAGGCCTACGCGAATGACGTCGTGCCGAAAGCACGCGGTGCGGCTTCCCGTTTGATGGAAGAAGCCGAAGCCTACAGCGCACGTGTGACTGCTAACGCAGAAGGTGATGCATCGCGTTTCAAACAAGTGCTTACCCAATATCAAAAAGCGCCAGCGGTGACGCGTGATCGTATGTACCTTGATACGATGCAGCAGATTTTTGCTAATACAACGAAAGTCATGGTTGATGCTAAAAATGGCAATAATTTGTTGTATCTGCCGCTAGATAAATTGCTTCAGCAAACTTCAGGTAGTGGCACGATAGTGCCTGCTGATCAGAATGCAAGCAGTGGCGCAACGGCGTCGTCGCCAACCGCAGCAACGCAAAGCGGCACAACTAAAGATGCTGATACACAGGCAGTCATTGATTCGCGCGCTCGCGATACACGTGATCGGGAGGGCAGATAATTATGAATCGCATTTTATCCTTAGTAGTTGCAGCACTCGTTGTTCTGTTGCTGTTGTCGACTACAGTCTTTGTGGTTAATCAACGTCAATATGCGATTTTGTTCTCATTTGGAGAGATCAAAGAAGTCATTAAAGAACCTGGTTTGCACTTCAAATTGCCGCCACCATTTCAAAATGTGGTGTATCTGGATAATCGTATTTTGACGATAGATCCGCCGGAAACGGATCGTTTTATCACGGCTGAGAAAATGAATATTCTGGTCGATGCTTACGTCAAGTGGCGTATCGTTGATCCACGTTTATATTTTGTTAGTTTTGGTGTTGACGAGCAGCGCGCAAAAGATCGGATGTCGCAAATTGTGAAGGCGGCATTGAATGAGGAGATTACCAAACGTACTGTGCGTGATGTGATTTCCGGTGAGCGTGGCAAAGTCATGGATGCCATACAGAAGAAAGTGGAAGAGGAAGCCAAGCAAATCGGTGTTGATATCATCGACGTTCGTTTGAAGCGTGTCGATTATGTGGATCAGATTAATAGTTCGGTGTACGATCGGATGAAATCTGAGCGCGCACGGGTTGCTAATGAATTGCGCTCTACGGGTTTCGCCGAGTCCGAAAAAATCCGTGCTGACGCTGATAAACAGCGCACTGTGATTTTGGCCGAAGCATATCGTGATGCTGAAACTTTGCGCGGCGAAGGTGATGCTAAAGCATCGCAAATTTATGCCGAAGCATTTGGTAAAAACCCTGAGTTTTATAAGTTTTATCGCAGTTTGGAGGCGTATCGTGCCAGCTTCAAGACCCGTCATGATCTGATGGTGATTGATCCTAATTCCGAGTTCTTTAAGTACTTTAAAAGTTCAGCTGGCGGCTCGAGTAAATAGCCTGCATTAATAATTCTTGGCGGCAAAAAAAGTCGAGAAATAGTCGGTATGCCACGAATTTACCCCGAGTAGTGGCATATCGGCTTAAAATGGCGCATCTTATTATTGATGCGCCTTGCAATAAACATGGTCTCTGCCGCGTTTTGTTGTCTTGTCAAGAAATTAATTCGAATAAGTATGTTAGGTTAAGTAGATGAATCGTGCTAACCAGTGATATCTGGATTTGGCACGTTTTTCTTTTTGCAGATTTATTTTGCGGTTTTTTTGATTTATTCCTATGCCAAACTGGCTTCTTCCTGAAAATATTGCCGATGTTTTACCGTCGGAAGCGCGCAAGATCGAAGATTTGCGTCGTTTGATTCTAGATAATTTTCGTTTGCACGGCTATGAGCTAGTCATGCCACCGATGTTAGAGTATCTGGAGTCTTTACTCGCTGGAGCGGGGCAGGATACTGAAGGGATGACCTTCAAATTAGTGGATCAGCTATCCGGTCGGACGCTTGGGGTACGCGCGGACATGACCACACAAGTGGCCAGAATCGACGCCCATTTATTGAATCGTGCATCGTTGACGCGTCTTTGCTATGCTGGCAGTGTCTTGCGCACACTACCTCAGGGCTTGCATGCGACGCGCGAGCCTTTTCAGATCGGTGCCGAAATTTATGGGCATGCTGGATTGGAAGCGGATGCGGAAATTCAACATCTGGCCCTGACTTCGCTAGCTTTGGCAGGGATTACGCAAGTGCGGCTGGACCTATGTCATGTGGGTATTTTGCGGGCCATCATTGCCGAAGATGCAACTGCTCAGAAAGATGAGATGGCTTTGGTGAAACTTTTGGAAGCCAAAGATACGCCTGGTCTGCAAGTGATGAGTGCGGATTATGCGCCAATTACCCGCGAAGCTTTACTGGCGTTGCCGAATTTGTATGGCGACATCACTGTATTGGACCGCGCACGGCAAGTACTGCCAGCATTACCGGCAATTGCAAGTGCCTTAGATCAACTGCAGGCACTGGCTGAAGCAGCTGGCCCAGAGTGCGTCACTATCGATTTAGCAGATTTACGAGGTTATCATTACGAAAGTGGTGCTATCTTCGGTGCTTATGTTCCAGGATTGCCGAATGCATTGGTACGTGGCGGACGTTATGATCATGTAGGTGAGGCGTTTGGGCGTTCACGTCCGGCGACTGGGTTTTCCATGGATTTGCGCGAATTGGCCAGATTGATGCCGGGCGCACAGCGTAAATTGGCAATTCGCGCGCCGTGGAGTACCGAGGCAGGTTTAAAAGAAAAGCTGCAAGAGTGTATCGTTGCATTGCGTAAAGCAGGGGAAATTGTCATTCAGAATTTACCCGGCCACGAAAACGATCAAGATGAATTCAATTGTGACCGTGCGGTTGTGCTCGAAAACGGTCACTGGGTTATCAAAAATTTAGACTAAATTTGGAACTATGATGCTACAGAAAAGTAATGCAAAAAACGTCGTTGTAATCGGTACGCAATGGGGCGATGAAGGCAAGGGCAAAATCGTCGATTGGCTGACCGATCACGCGCAGGCTGTGGTGCGTTTTCAAGGTGGTCATAACGCCGGTCATACTTTGGTAATCGGTGGACAGAAAACAGCTTTGCAATTAATCCCATCAGGCATCATGCGTCCTGGTGTTGCCTGCTATATCGGCAATGGCGTGGTGTTATCTGTGCCGGACTTGTTGCGTGAAATCGATAAATTACAAGCCGTCGGCGTAGAAGTGGCTTCACGTCTGAGAGTGTCAGAAGCCTGCCCGATTATCTTGCCTTATCACACTGCACTTGACGCAGCGCGTGAAGCTGCACGCGGTGATGCCAAAATCGGTACAACTGGTAAAGGTATTGGCCCAGCTTACGAAGATAAAGTAGCGCGTCGTGCAATTCGTGTTGCCGATTTGCTCAATGAAGAACGCTTTGCTGAAAAACTCAAAGCAAATTTGGATTATCACAATTTTGTGCTGACCAATTATTTGCACGCACCCGCGGTCGATTTCCAAAAAACCTACGATGATGCCTTGGCCAATGTGCCACGTCTGCGCCCTATGGTTGCCGATGTTTCAAGCGAGTTGTACGGCGCATATAACAATGGTGCCAAGTTGTTGTTCGAAGGTGCGCAAGGTAGCTTGCTTGACGTTGATCATGGTACCTATCCGTTCGTTACTTCCAGTAACTGTGTGGCTGGCAATGCCGCTGCAGGTTCTGGTGTAGGCCCGAACATGTTGCATTACATTCTGGGTATCACTAAGGCTTACACCACGCGTGTAGGTTCGGGACCTTTCCCATCTGAATTGCCGACAGATCAGGGCGTTGGCCATCATTTGGCGAGTGTCGGCCATGAGTTTGGTACTGTCACCGGTCGTGCTCGCCGCTGCGGTTGGTTTGATGCTGCTTTACTGAAGCGCTCTGTGCAAATCAACGGCGTTTCCGGCATGTGCTTGACGAAGCTGGATGTGCTGGACGGCCTGGCATCGTTAAAACTGTGTACTGGTTATATGGTCGATGGCAAGCGTGTGGATATTTTCCCAGTCGGCGCTGAAGACGCTGCGCGTTGCGTACCAATCTACGAAGAAATGCCAGGCTGGACTGAGTCCACCGTTGGCGCTAAATCGATGGAAGCTTTACCGGCGACAGCGCGTGCTTATATCAAGCGGATTGAAGAGTTGGTTGGCGTACCGGTCGATATGGTTTCTACTGGCCCTGATCGTGAAGAGACAATTGTTTTGCGTCACCCGTTCAAATAAAAACTAAAAATAACCAAGAAGAGTAGCAAGATGAATAAGATCTCAGATGATAATCACCTGTGGGTGTCGTGGGAAGAGTACAACCACGCCATCGAAAAATTAGTATTAAAAGTACACGCTTCCGGCTGGAAATTTGATCAGGTGTTATGTCTGGCGCGCGGCGGGATGCGCCCTGGTGACGTTTGTTCGCGTATTTTTGATGTGCCACTGGCGATATTGGCAGCGAGTTCTTATCGTGAAGAAGCCGGTACGGTGCGCAGTGAGCTTGATATCGCGAAACACATCACGATCAGTCGCGGTGCATTGGCCGGTAGAATTTTGCTGGTGGATGATTTGGTCGATTCCGGCATCACGCTGGAGCAAGTGCAACGGCATTTGCGCGAGCATTATGCACCTGTTACGGAAGTGAAAACAGCCGTGATCTGGTGGAAACAATGCTCCATTATCGAACCCGATTTTTATGTCGATTTTTTACCGACCAATCCTTGGATACATCAACCATTTGAGGATTATGACGATATGCGCCCACATCAATTGGCTGCGCAAACTCAGCACGCAGATAAAGCTTGAAGTCGGCCCGCTAACAGTCAAACCTAAATGCAGTCAACCGTGAAAAAAATTGCTTTGGTTACCGGTGCCGGTTCTGGCATAGGTAAGCATATCGCCTTGGCGTTGCTGCGCAATGGTTATGCTGTTGCGTTGGCAGGGCGTCGACTTGATGCTCTTCAGGATACGGTTGCTGCTGCGGGGGAGTTTGGCGTACATACCTTGCCTGTCGTAGCCGATGTGAGCTCTCCTGATTCTGTTAAATCCTTGTTTGCCACTTTGCGTACGCATTTTGGCCGACTTGATCTGCTATTTAACAACGCCGGCGTGTTCACAGCATCCTCATCGCTAGAGGACGTCGATTTTGCTGATTGGAAAGCTTCAGTTGATGTTAATTTGACCGGTGCTTTTTTGTGTACCCAAGAAGCTTTTCGCGTGATGAAGGATCAACATCCAATGGGCGGACGCATTATAAATAATGGTTCGATTGCCGCGCATGTGCCCAGGCCAAATTCGGTGGCTTATACCGCTACCAAACACGCGATGACTGGATTGACCAAATCAACTTCGCTCGATGGTCGCAAATACAACATTGCTTGCGGTCAAATTGATATCGGTAATGCCGCAACAGACATGACGGAACGCATGGAAAAGGGTATCTTGCAGGCCAGTGGCGCGATTGCCGTTGAGCCGACCATGTCGGTCGATGACGTCGCCAATGCAGTGCTTTACATGGCCAATTTGCCGCCGAACGCTAACGTTCAGTTCATGACGGTGATGGCAACTAACATGCCTTTTATTGGACGAGGTTAAGCACGTCCGCATTGCTGTTTACTCGCCGTTGACCCTACTTGCCGGCCTCGTTGAGCGTGTCATTGCCTTCAGGTATTAACTAGTATGTGCATTTGCAACATGGAACTTTGAACGAGAGTACAATCTTAACAATCTTTATTGTTTACCTGATTGTTTTGTGCTGCTACATGCAGTTGCATACTTGGTCTTTTATTCTCTGGTTCCGTGCATAAAGCTATGCTAAACGTTGATCTTCACAGCCACTCCAATATTTCCGACGGTGTTTTAAGTCCGTCCGTGGTGGCCGCACGAGCGAAGGCCAACGGTGTGGATGTCTGGGCATTAACTGATCATGATGAAGTTAGTGGTGTCGCTGACGCCCGCGCTGCGGCAAAAGAGCTCAATTTGTTCTATGTGCCCGGCGTCGAAATTTCGATTACCTGGGCAGCGCATACGATCCATATTGTCGGTTTGCGAATAGACGAAACCAACCCGACATTAGTGCAAGGATTAGCTGCCACCAGAGGTGGCCGAGAGCAACGCGCTCGCGAAATGGCCGCACAACTGGCAAAAATTGGTATTCCTGATGCCTTCGAAGGTGCCTTGCTTCATGTCGGCAATCCCGATTTGATTTCACGTACACACTTTGCACGTTATTTAGTTGAAATAGGGCGTTGTGCAGATACGCATGAAGTGTTCAGTAATTATCTCACCGAGGGAAAGCCCGGTTACGTTCCGCATCGCTGGGCCACTTTGGAGCAAGCTGTAAGTTGGATACATGGCGCTGGTGGCATTGCTGTGGTTGCTCATCCAGGTCGTTATAATTTGAATGCTGTTGCCTTCAACGCTTTTTTCGATGAGTTCAAACAATACGGTGGTGATGCAATCGAGGTCACCACGGGCAGCCACTCTCCAGATCAGTACGCACAATTCGCCAAAATTGCCAATGACTTTGGCTTTATGGCGTCACGTGGTTCTGACTTCCACAGTCCAAGTGAGTCGAGAATTGATCTTGGCGCATTACCGCCGTTGCCGAAAGGCGTGGTGCCGGTATGGCACGACTGGGATTTCTCTAGCAGATAAATAACACTCCGCTTGCAAGATCTTGTATCGCAACAATTCCACACGAAATAGTTTTCCCCGTATTTCCATTGCAATATGGATACGTATTTAGTTTTTTTTTGGCGAGTGGAATAACGCCTATTAATGTCGTTGTTGGCGCTTCACAAAATGGAAGCTCTTCATGCAATTATTTTCCACAACTAAATACTGACAAAAATCTAAGATACTCTCGCGCAATGTATGATTAACTGATATTGTCTTGAGGCACTTATTGCAAACAATGGAGGCAGAAAAATGACGAATATTCGTATTTCCTTATTGCGATTTATTGCTGTTGCTTTATGCGCTATGCCGATTGTCGCCTCAGCACAGCAGCAGGCGTTTACGAGTAAATCAGTGAATTTGCGCGCAGGTCCCGGGCGTGATTATCCTTTGGTGGCAGGGGTTGGCCCAGGAGCGCCAGTTACTGTGATGGGATGTGTGAGTGGCTACGTTTGGTGCGATGTCATTGTTCCTGGAAACAATCGTGGTTGGATTTATGCACAAAATTTAACTTACCCATATCAAGGGAATAATGTCCCAATCGTTAACTACGGTATGGCGATAGGATTGCCAATTGTCGCGTTTAGCATTGGTACATATTGGGGTAGCTATTATCGCAATCGCCCATGGTATGGAAATCAGTCACATTGGGCAAATCGTCCAGGTTATCGTCCGCGTCCACCAGTCAATCGCCCCCATCCTAGTCGCCCAGGAATAATGCCGCCACCACGGCCAGGGAACGGCGGTCAACATGGGGGTAATCGTCCTGGATTTGGTCAGGGTGGCCAGCAAGGTGGCAATCGCCCACAGCCGGCACGTCCTAAACCACCGGGTAATGGCGGGCAACATGGTGGCAATGGCGGAAATCGCCCTCGGCCACAACCAAAATAGATATTTTGCGTTAGAAAGTGGTCAGTCTGCCTCGTTACTACAAAAAAGAAACGAGGCAGTAGCGATCAGATGTTTTGTGAGTGGTCTAACTGCGGTCGCGTAGAATGCGCGTAACGCCATGAATGCGGCGTACATTTCGCAGCAAGCGTGCCAAATGTACGCGATCCTGAATCTGGATGGTGAATATCAATTGCGTCATCATCTGGTCTTTATCGTCATCCATATTGACGTAAATAATATTGGCATCGGAATTGCCAATTTCAGCAGCAACGCGTGCCAAAATCCCTTTGTCGTTGTGCACCAGAACTTTAATGCGACAATCAAAATGACGATTAATTTCTGTCCCCCAAAGAACCTCAATCCAGCGTTCCGGATCTTTGTTACGTTGGCGCTTTGCGATGTTGCAATCTTCGGTATGAACAATCACGCCTTGGTCGCGCTTTAATTGTCCAATCAATTTATCACCAGGAATAGGCAGACAGCACGGCGCCAGTTGTATGCTGGCCCCTTCGTTGCCATTAATTACGATAGAGTTCTGTTTATGGGGAGTGTCCTCATCGGCTTGTAATGATGAAAGCGGAGTGGATTGCTTTTCTTGCAGGCCCATAATATGTCGGGCAACAAGCCCGGCCATACGTTTACCAACACCAATGTCGGCATAAATCTCGTCCAGCGTCTTCGCACTTGATTCGTCTAGCAAATGCTCTACTAAGCCGGGTGTCAGCGTTGAGTCTGCATTTAGTGCGTTTAATGCCTGTGTGAGTAAGCTGGCACCTAATTCAATCGACTCTTGTAAATTAATCGTTCGCAAGTGATGGCGAATGGCAGAGCGCGCTTTACCGGTCCGTACAAAGCTAAGCCAATTGGGACTAGGGCGTGAGCCTCTTGCTGTAATAATTTCGACGATGTCGCCATTGTGTAATTCGGAACGTAACGGCACCGATTCGTGATTGATCTTAGCAGCGACAGTGCTGTCGCCAATGTCGGTATGGATGGTGTAAGCAAAGTCTAATGTCGTGGCACCGCGTGGCAAGGCAATAATTTTGGACTTCGGCGTAAATACATAAACAGAATCTGGGAACAGATCGACTTTAACGTGCTCTAAAAATTCAGCAGAATCGCCCGTTTGCTTTTGAATGTCGAGCAAGGACTGCAACCATGCATGCGTGCGCTGTTGCAAGTCACTTAAATCGCCATCTTCATCTTTATACAGCCAATGCGCGGCAACACCCGACTCGGCTACGCGATGCATATCTTGGGTTCTGATCTGAAACTCCACCGGCGTGCCGTAGGGGCCGATCAAGGTCGTATGCAGCGATTGATAGCCATTGAGTTTAGGAATGGCAATGTAGTCTTTGAATTTTCCCGGCATTGGCTTGTACAGCGCATGCAGCGTACCAAGTGCAACATAGCAGTTGGCAAAGGTGTCTACAACAATGCGAAACCCATACACATCCAGCACTTGAGAAAAGGACAGATGTTTCGTGCGCATTTTGCGATATATGCCATACAGCGTCTTTTCTCGGCCATCAATCTGCGCGTGAATACTGGCCGCAGCCAATGTTGTTTTGACTGACTCAAGAATCTTGCTCACCACTTCACGTCGATTGCCACGCGCAGCTTTTACCGCTTTCTGTAATGTTCTGTGACGCAGTGGGTGCAGGTGCGAGAAAGACAGCTCTTGCAATTCGCGATAAATATTATTCAGGCCTAGTCTATGTGCAATCGGCACATAAACTTCCATCGTTTCACGGGCAATGCGCCGTTTTTTTTCTACTGACATGACACCCAAGGTGCGCATGTTATGCAAGCGATCTGCTAGCTTGACAAGAATTACGCGTACATCGCGGGCCATTGCCAGTAGCATTTTGCGAAAATTCTCTGCTTGCGCTTCGATTTGACTTTGAAATTCGATCTTGTCGAGTTTGGAAAGCCCATCAACCAACGCGGCGACAGGGGCGCCAAAGTGCTCGATTAATTCTTCTTTTTGCACATCCTGATCTTCCATCACATCGTGCAGCAATGCCGCCATGATCGCCTGCGCATCCAGTTTCCAATCGGCGCAAATTTCGGCGACAGCGATAGGGTGGGAGATGTAAGGCTCGCCTGATTTGCGCATCTGTCCCAAATGTTTTTCGTCTGAAAAACGATAGGCTTCCTTGACCTTCTTTAATTCGGAAGGTGTCAGATATTGCGAAAGTTTGGCGGTGAGGTGAGTGATGGATGCAACGGCGTTAGCTGAGCCAGTCAGCGAGCCAATTTCAGATTTTGATGCAGACAGCTCGCCAGAGGGTGCGGTTTTGTTGGCGCGTGACGACGCTGTCCGTTTACTAGTAGCGGCTGATGGCAAGGTTGCATCCGAAGGAGTGATGTTCATACTGGATCGACAACAGCCGCAACTGGTAATGGTTAAACAGGAACCTTTTTCAACATTTCAATACCAATTTTGCCGGCTGCAATTTCACGCAGCGCTACTACAGTTGGTTTGTCTTTTGCGTCAACTTTAGCTGTGTGGCCTTGCAACAATTGGCGCGCACGATAAGTTGCTGACAATGTCAGTTGAAAACGGTTAGGAATTTGTTTCAGACAATCTTCGATGGTAATACGTGCCATATTTTCTCCATGTGCAGTGAAGGGTATTGATCAAAAAGTTTAATATTAATTTCACATTAAATGTGAGCGATTAAAAACTAATTGAATAGAAAAATGATCTGGTGATTAGTAAACAATAGCTATGAACAACCAAATCAGTACTTTTAGAAAAACCTTTAGCTCAAGTTGGCGTGAATGCCAAGTTGAGCAAATAGTGATGCATTACGCACTGCCTGTTGTGAAAAGCGGCAACGAGTCGCTTTAACAATCGCTGTGAGCGCGGATAATGCAGAGTCAAACTCTTGGTTGATAATAACATATTCGAACTCTGAGGCATGGGCGATTTCGCCACCAGCCGCCAAAATGCGTCGCGTAATAACCTGCGGCTCATCTTGACCACGCTTTTTTAGCCTGTCTTCAAGCGCTGCAATGGACGGCGGCAAGATAAAAATGCCGACTGCATGCGGAAATTGTTTCTTTACCTGCTGCGCGCCTTGCCAATCAATTTCCAATAAAACATCAGTGCCGGCTTGCATTTGTTCGGCAATCGCCAGGCGCGAAGTGCCGTAATAATTACCGTGTACTTCTGCCCACTCTAAAAATTCGCCTTGCTTATGTCGCGCCCGGAAATCTTCAACGGTAGCAAAATGATATTCGCGACCATCTTTTTCTTTAGAGCGTGGCGGGCGGGTAGTGTAGGAAATCGATAATTTAATTTCAGAATCTTGCGCTAAAAGTGCATTGACCAAGGTTGATTTTCCGGCTCCGGAAGGTGCTACCACCATGAATAAACTCCCGGACATAGGATGTTCATCTGGCATCGAAGCGCCACTGGCAGGATCGACAAGTGAGGACAATGGGATAGTTGGTGTCATAAATAATTAACCTGCGCGCATATAGCAAAGTAATATTGTATCAGTGACATAGTGCGACCGCAGCATGGTTTTGCATAACAGCGTTAGTGAAAACTACATTGAGTTTTGTCATTTGTTATTTTTGCATTAAATTGCTTGAGTTAAGCTATGGAATTCGGCTAAAGTTGCCTCTGCCTCAGTTATTCATGAAGCGCGTCGCGATTTTCCAAGTTGGAATAATCCTATTTGTTTAGCCAAACGCAGCTATGATGCATTTAGCAGTAACAATAAAATTCTAAGCGCTACCAGGCGCAATCGGAGAATATAAATGACCAACGATATAACAGCTAAAAAACCACTCTATAAATCCCTCTATATACAAGTATTAACGGCGATTGTCATCGGTGTTTTTCTTGGTCAGTTTTATCCCGGAACCGCTCAGGCAATGAAGCCGTTGGGCGATGGTTTTATTAACCTCGTCAAGATGATCATCACGCCGGTGATTTTTTGTACTGTTGTGCTCGGTATCGCCGGCATGGAAGATATGAAAAAAGTCGGTAAAACGGGTGGCTTGGCGCTTTTGTATTTTGAAATCATGAGTACGGTTGCATTAATCATAGGTTTGATCATGATTAATGTGTTTAAACCAGGAGCAACTCTGCACATTGATGTTTCAACGATTGACACCAAGGCCGTTAGCGCTTTTACCGGACCGGGGAAAATGGATAGTGCAACTGACTTCTTGTTTCACATTATCCCGACCAGTTTTGTTGACGCATTTGCGCAAAACAATATCCTGCAAGTGCTATTAATTTCTATCTTGTTTGGTTTTTCTTTGCATCGTTTTGGCGGTCGTGGCACCGTGGTATTTGATTTTATTGAAAAATTTTCGCAAGTTATTTTCGGCATGGTTAACTTGATCATGAAAGTAGCGCCAATCGGTGCTTTTGGTGCAATGGCTTTTACCATCGGTAAATACGGCATTGCCTCTTTGCTGTCGCTAGGGTATTTGATGGCGTTATTTTATGCGACCTGTCTGATTTTCGTTTTCGGCGTACTCGGCATCGTTACGCGTGTGCATGGCTTCAGTATCTGGAAATTCGTCAAGTACATCAAAGAAGAGTTATTGATCGTATTGGGAACGTCATCATCGGAATCGGTCTTGCCGCGTTTGATCGACAAGATGGAAAAACTCGGTGCGAAAAAATCAGTCGTTGGTTTGGTCATTCCAACTGGCTACTCCTTCAACCTTGACGGCACTTCGATCTACTTGACGATGGCAGCTGTGTTTATTGCGCAAGCGACCGATACACCGCTGACCATCATGCATCAAGTCACGCTGTTGTTAGTGCTGTTATTGACGTCAAAAGGTGCCGCAGGTGTCACAGGCAGTGGCTTCATCGTGTTGGCCGCCTCATTATCAGCGGTTGGTCACGTACCAGTCGCAGGCCTTGCGATAATATTGGGTATCGATAAGTTCATGTCAGAAGCGCGCGCGTTGACCAATACGGTCGGTAATGGTGTGGCGACAATTCTGGTGGCCAAATGGTCGAATGATCTGGACGAAGATCAATTGCATCGGGAGCTGGATGGAAAGGGTAATATTGATCCGATGTTGGATTCGGCGAGTAGCGAGATCAAACAAAAAGCCTAATTTATTAGATTCAGGGTGACTTAAGCGGCAATAAAAAAACGGCTCATCAGAGCCGTTTTTTTATTTGCATGATTCATAAACCAGCGCTAAACCAACTTCACCGCATGTTCCCGAGTTTCATGGAAAACCACTTGTGGCCAACGCTCTTGTGTCAGGCGCAGGTTAACACCTGAGCTTGCCAGATACGCCAGGTTGCCTGCGGCATCATGCGCGAGATTATTGCCAGCGGTAGATCTTTCAAAATCGGCCAGCATTTTTTTATCATCGCATGTGACCCAGCGCGCACTATTGATGTTTGTTCCTTCAAAAACGGCATCAACGCCATACTCATTGAGCAAGCGACTTGCGACCACTTCAAATTGGAGTACGCCGACGCCACCTAATACCACATCACTGTTGTGAACGGGTTTAAACACTTGAATTGCGCCTTCTTCACCTAGCTGCTGTAATCCTTTATCCAGTTGCTTGGTTTTCAAAGGATTGCGAATGCGCACTGAGCGGAAAAACTCTGGTGCAAAGTAGGGGATGCCAGTAAATTGCAGCGGTTCGCCTTCGGAGAAACTATCGCCGATTTGCATATTGCCGTGATTAGGCAAGCCAATGATGTCGCCGGCAAATGCTTCTTCCACTTGTTCGCGACTGGACGCCATAAAAGTAACGACGTTGGATACTTTAATTTCGCGATTCAAGCGCAAATGCTTGATCTTCATGCCGCGTTCAAAATGGCCGGAGCAAACACGCAAAAACGCAATGCGGTCGCGATGCGCCGGATCCATATTTGCTTGAATCTTGAAAACGAAACCTGTGAACGGTTGCTCTGTTGGTTTAACTACGCGCACAGTCGCATCGCGTGCGCCGGGTGGCTGCGCCCAATCGATCAATGCATTGAGAATTTCGCGAATACCAAAGTTGTTAATCGCGGAGCCAAAGAATACGGGTGTTTGCACGCCAGCCAAAAATGCCTCTTGATCGAATGGATGCGAAGCGCCATGCACCAGTTCAACTTCCATTTTCAATTGTTCGATTTCTAACGGGAACATTTCTGCCAAGCGCGGATTATCAATACCTTTCACCACTTCAAAGGTCTGATCGGCTTTTTCGCTGCCCGGTGCGAATAATAAAATTTCATCGCGTAGCAAGTGATACACGCCACGGAAAGATTTTCCCATCCCGATAGGCCATGTGACAGGAGCGCATTGAATTTTTAAAACGGATTCCAACTCGTCCAGTAATTCAAGAGGGTCGCGGGTTTCGCGGTCCATCTTGTTCATTAAAGTGATGATAGGCGTGTTACGCATGCGACAGACGTTCAAGAGCTTGATGGTTTGCGTCTCAACACCTTTTGCGGCGTCAATCACCATCAGTGCTGAATCCACTGCTGTTAAAACGCGGTAAGTATCTTCCGAGAAGTCTTGGTGACCTGGCGTATCAAGCAAGTTAACGACATGATCGCGATATTCAAATTGCATCACTGAGCTGGCGACCGAAATGCCGCGCTGCTTCTCAATGTCCATCCAGTCGGACGTGGCATGACGGCCACTTTTTCGACCTTTGACGGTTCCGGCTAATTGAATTGCGCCAGAAAATAGCAATAGTTTCTCGGTGAGCGTGGTCTTACCCGCATCCGGGTGAGAAATGATGCCAAAGGTTCTGCGTCGCGAAACTTCGTCGGCAATTTTCTCGGCCGAGACGTTATTGACGACAATGTCATCCGTTTCAGTGTTGACATCACCGGTATTGTTGTTATTGTCAGAGTCGATCTGATCGGAAATCGGTTCTTGCGTAGGATCTTGCATGATGCGTGCGTTCAAGCGATTTTTAGGCGCTTGCCTTGATAGTGAGTCAATAATAAATACGGAATTTGGAGAGATGCGCTGATTGATAACAAAAAATGCTGTTATTGCGCATCATCGGGAAGCCACGATTATAGCTTATGACGAGCAACGCCCACCTTCAGTTTTTCGGCCTGGCGTGGCGGTAACTAAGTTACGGGCGATGGGGATAAGAAATCGGGGCGGGTGTGGTTGTACCAAATGCAAGAATAACCTCACAAACATAGCCCAATGTCTACGCTATGTTTGTGAGATATAAGCACCTTAATCGCGAAGCTCCAAGGCGCGATTAAGGCTCAATGCGGCCAGAGAGCAAACAGCGCCTGACAATAAATAAAATCCGACGTAGGCCAAGCCGAAGTGCGAGGACAGACCCAGCGCTACCAGAGGCGCGAAGCCTGCGCCAACCAGCCAGGCCAGATCAGAAGTCAAGGCTGCGCCAGTGTAGCGGTACTTGGCCGGGAAATTGGCACTGACAGCGCCCGCAGCCTGACCATAAGACAGTCCGAGCAAACTGAAGCCCAGCAATATGAAAATGTTCTGTCCAAGTTCGCCGCCGTTCATCAATGACGGAACGAAGGCGCTGAGTAAGGCAATCAGTGCGGCACAAGTACCTAACGTGGTACGGCGACCAAAACGGTCTGCAATCAGGCCGGAGGCGATAACGCCTAAAGCCATCAGACCAGCCCCGATCACCTGAATCACTATGAAACTGCTGACAGGGCGTATCGAATATAGCCGTATCCATGACAGAGGGAACACGGTGACCAGATGGAACAGGGCATAGCTAGCCAGGGCTGCCAACGCACCAATGATCAGATTACGACCCTGAGTGCTGACCATTTCGAGGGAGTTGGTAGGTTCCAATTCGCGCTCATCAAGCAAGCGCGCGTATTCGTTAGTAGAGACCAGGCGCAAGCGCGCAAACAGTGCGACAACGTTGATGGCAAAAGCCACGTAGAACGGATAGCGCCAACCCCAATCGAGGAAGTCTTCCGTAGAAAGATTGGAGAGCATATAGGCGAACAGGCTGCCGGCGATCATGAATCCGACAGGCGCGCCCAGTTGCCCGAGCATTGCGTACCAGCCACGTTTGTTTTGCGGTGCATTCAGCGCCAGAAGTGAGGGCAGGCCATCCCATGAGCCACCGACTGCGACTCCTTGTCCGATGCGCAAAATCGATAGCAAAATAATAGCTTTGAAACCAATATCTTCAAAAGTTGGTAAAAAAGCGATGCCAGCGGTGGAAATTCCGAGTATAAAGAGAGCTGCTGTCAGTTTCACTTCTCGACCGAATTTTCGCTGAATTGCCATGAAGGCAACCGTACCGAAGGGCCGAGCAAGGAATGCAAACGAAAAGATGACAAAGGCATAAAGCGTTCCTTCCAATCGCGGAGCGTAGGGGAAGAACACAGACGGGAACACCAGTACCGAAGCCATGGCGTAGACAAAAAAATCAAAGTACTCGGAAGCACGACCGATGACGACGCCAATGGCGATTTCACTCGGTACGATAGTTGAATGATCAAACTTGCTGTTTCTAGGCGCGTTGGTAGTTGAATGTGACGAAAGTCCTGCATTTCCTGCATTGTTACTTAAGGTGCTGTTCATTTTACGATGTCTCCAATTGAGTTACAGTCGTTGGACGCGCCCATCTTTCACATGCTGCTTGGAAAGGTGGGACAAAACGTCCAATCGCCAACGCATATCAGTAGGTGTACATTATCACGATTTTCCTGCTTTGATTGGACTTTAGCCCAATGTTTTCACTAATAGCTCGTCGCGGATGGATATCCTTCCCCGCTATTTTGTTGGTTGGCTTATTAACTGGTTGCGATACCGTCGTGATGAATCCATCCGGCGACATCGCAAACCAGCAAGGCCACCTCATTGTCGTTTCTACTCTGCTAATGCTACTCATCATCGTTCCGGTGATCGCATTAACATTTTGGTTCGCCTGGCGTTACCGAAAAAATAATACTAAAGCACGCTATGAACCGGACTGGGATCACTCAACTCAGCTTGAGCTAATCATCTGGGGTGCGCCGCTTCTTATCATTATTGCCTTGGGTCTGTTGACCTGGATCAGCACCCATACGCTGGATCCATACCGACCACTATCACGCCTTGATGCGCATCGCCCGATTCCGGCAGACGTTAAACCGCTGACGGTCGAAGTGGTAGCGCTGGACTGGAAATGGTTGTTCATTTATCCAGAACAAGGCATTGCTACCGTTAATGAAGTCGCTGCGCCGGTGGATGTTCCTATCCATTTCAAGATTACTTCTTCCACGGTGATGAACTCTTTTTATATTCCTGCGCTGGCTGGTCAGATTTACGCGATGGCAGGTATGCAGACCTCGCTTAATGCAGTCATTAATAAGCCGGGCGAGTTTGAGGGTTTTTCAGCCAATTACAGCGGCGCAGGATTCTCAGGTATGCGCTTCAAGTTTCATGGCATGACACAGGAAAATTTTGATAACTGGGTGCAAACAACCAAAGCGTCAGGTGGGGCATTAAATCGTGCTGACTACTTGCAACTTGAAAAACCTAGTGAAAAAGAGCCGGTGCGCCGTTACGGTACTGTTGATGCTGACCTCTACCATGCGATTCTCAATCGTTGCGTCGAAAGCGGTCAGGTATGTATGGACAAGCAGATGATGACTGACGTTAATGTTAAGAGCGACGTCAAAATGGATCATCAACATGCTCAAGATGAATAACCTGCATCTGCAACAAGATCAACACTGCACAGCAGATACTGGTGCGATAGCCCATAGCTTGCACTGCGTTCCATTTTTTCTCAGGAAGTAACGATGCTAGACAATATTAATCTGACCAAGCTGATCTTCGGCCGTCTCACCTGGGATTCGATTCCCTATCATGAGCCCATCCTGATATTTACTTTTCTCGGGGTGGCAATCGGCGGTATAGCTGTACTAGCCGCGATTACCTATTTCCGCTTCTGGGGTACCCTGTGGCGCGATTGGGTTACCAGTATCGACCACAAACGAATCGGTATCATGTACATCATCCTCGGTATTGTGATGCTGTTACGCGGCTTTGCTGATGCTTTGATGATGCGTGCGCAGCAAGCGCTTTCTTTTGGCGATTCGGCCGGGTTTTTGCCACCACATCACTACGATCAGGTTTTCACGGCGCATGGCGTCATCATGATTTTCTTCGTGGCGATGCCGCTGGTTACCGGGTTGATGAACTATGTTGTGCCACTACAAATTGGCGCACGCGACGTTGCCTTTCCTTTCCTGAATAACTTCAGCTTCTGGATGACGACCTTTGGTTCGATATTGGTCATGTTGTCTTTGTTCATCGGGGAATTCGCAAAGACAGGTTGGTTGGCTTATCCGCCTTTGTCGGGGATACTCGCCAGTCCTGATGTCGGGGTCGATTACTACATATGGGCATTGCAGATCGCCGGGGTCGGGACCCTGTTGTCAGGTATTAATCTGATCGCGACCATCGTTAAAATGCGCGCACCTGGCATGACCATGATGAAAATGCCAGTATTCACATGGACTGCTTTGTGTACTAACGTGTTGATCGTTGCTGCGTTCCCAGTGTTGACTGCTGTACTTGGTATGTTGTCGCTAGATCGTACTCTGGGCTTCAATTTCTTTACCAATGACATGGGCGGCAACGCCATGATGTATGTCAATCTGATCTGGATCTGGGGTCATCCTGAAGTTTATATTTTGATTCTTCCGGCTTTTGGTGTTTTCTCTGAAATCGTGTCAACCTTCAGCAGCAAGCGCCTGTTCGGTTACACCTCGATGGTGTACGCGACAGTTGTTATCACGATCTTGTCTTACCTGGTTTGGTTGCATCACTTCTTCACCATGGGTTCGGGAGCGAGTGTCAATTCGTTCTTTGGTATTACGACGATGATTATCTCGATTCCAACCGGCGCCAAAATTTTCAACTGGTTGTTCACCATGTACCGCGGACGCATTCGCTTTGAAGTACCAATGTTGTGGACGCTGGGTTTCATGGTTACCTTCGTTATCGGCGGTATGACTGGCGTGTTGTTGGCGGTTCCGCCAGCTGATTTCGTATTGCATAACAGTCTGTTCCTGATTGCCCATTTCCATAACGTGATTATTGGCGGCGTGGTGTTCGGTATGTTCGCCGGCATTAACTACTGGTTCCCTAAAGCTTTCGGTTACAAGCTTGACGATTTCTGGGGCAAGTGCTCGTTCTGGTTCTGGTGTATCGGTTTCTACGTTGCTTTCATGCCGTTGTATGTGCTTGGCCTGATGGGCGTAACACGTCGTATGAGTCATTTCGAAGATCCGTCATTGCAGATCTGGTTCGTGATAGCAGCTTTCGGCGCAGTATTGATTGCACTTGGTATTGCTTCGTTCATCATTCAGTTGGTGGTCAGCTACAAACGTCGCGAAGAGCTACGTGACCACACGGGTGATCCATGGGGTGGCCGTACTCTGGAATGGTCAACTTCGTCACCGCCACCAGTGTATAACTTCGCTTTCACACCACGCGTTCATGATAATGACGCTTGGGACGATATGAAGAAAAATGGTTACGCGCGACCACTGGATGGCTTTACCAAGATCCATATGCCAAAGAACACGGCTGCTGGCTTCGTTATCGCAGCAATTAGTGCGATCCTTGGTTTCGGTTTGATCTGGCACATGTGGTTGTTGGTCGGCTTCAGCTTTGTTGCAATGTTGGCTGCGATTATCATCCACACTTTTAACTACGACCGCGATTACTACATTCCGGTGGACGATGTTGTCCGCACCGAAGGTGAACGCACTCGCTTGCTGGCTAGCCATGTCTAATATTACATCTACCTCTACCGGCGCCTTGGGCGCCACTCCGAGTTCACGTTTTTTCGTGAAAGAGCATCATCCGGAAAATGGAACTTTGCTCGGTTTCTGGCTCTATTTGATGAGCGATTGTTTGATTTTCGCTTGTTTATTCGCGACCTACGCAGTATTGGGACGTAACTATGCAGGCGGCCCAACTGGCGCTGAACTGTTCGAATTGCCGCTGGTGGCGATCAACACCACATTGTTGTTGTTCTCGTCGATCACCTATGGCTTCGCCATGTTGGAAATGCAGCGCAAACGCGTTCGTGCCACGATGATCTGGTTAGCGATAACAGGCATTTTCGGTGCTTGCTTTATCGGGATTGAGTTGTATGAGTTTGCCCACCTGATACATGAAGGTGCAGGCCCAGGACGCAGTGGCTTCCTGTCATCATTCTTTGCTCTGGTAGCGACGCACGGTTTGCACGTCACTTTCGGTATCGTCTGGTTGATTACACTGATGTTCCAACTTGGTCGTCATGGCATCACACCTGAGAACAGCCGTCGTTTGATGTGTTTGTCTATGTTTTGGCACTTTTTGGACCTGGTCTGGATTGGCGTCTTCACCTTTGTTTATCTGATGGGAACCTTGCCATGAGCGCACATCAAGAACACGGCCATCATGATGGTCACGACGATCACGGCCATTCGGATGCCGGCCATGGCAGTCTCAAAACCTATGTAACCGGCTTCATTCTGGCTGCGATCCTGACCATCATTCCATTCTGGCTGGTCATGGGTAAGGTATTCGACAAGTCCAGCACTACCGGCATGGTATTGCTAGGCTTGGCTGCGATTCAAATCATTGTTCATATGGTGTATTTCCTGCATATGAATACCAAGTCCGAAGGCGGTTGGAACATGTTGGCATTGATCTTTACCATTATGGTGGTAGTGATCATGTTGAGCGGCTCTCTGTGGGTTATGTATCACCTGAATCGCAATATGATGCCGGGCATGGTGCACGATTTACAGGAAGAAACTGTTCCAAATTCGATGTCTGAATCTATGCACGAAATGAATATGAATAAGCAATAAGCAGCAATAAACCATGACCCTCACATCGCGTAGCAAGGCAACGAGCGTACAGTCTCAAGCTGATTCAAAGCCTCAGGACATTACTCCTCGTTCCCGCTCCGCAACCGTGAAGGTCATATTGCTAATTTGTGCGGGGCTGCTTTTTGCAGCCTTTTTTGCTTTAGGGACCTGGCAAGTCAAGCGTTTGCAATGGAAACTTGATCTGATCGAACGGGTAGATCAACGGGTTCATGCAGCCCCTGTTCCGGCTCCCGGTCCGGAACGCTGGCCGCAGATCGGTCCGGAGGCTGACGAATATCGGCATGTAAGCGTGACCGGTAATTTCCTGTATCCGCTCACAACGCAGGTTCAAGCCGTCACCGATCTTGGTAGCGGTTTTTGGGTAATAACACCATTACGTAGCGCCGATGGCAATGTTGTCCTGATCAATCGTGGCTTCATCCCGGCAAAACTCAATGCCCAATCAAATCACAGTGACTCGGCAGCCGTTGTAACAATTACCGGACTTTTGCGGATGAGCGAGCCCGGCGGCGGTTTCCTTCGCCACAACGATCCCGCCGGCAATCGCTGGTATTCTCGCGATGTTCAGGCGATAGCTGCGGCGCATGGATTGCAGCATGTTGCCCCTTACTTTATTGACGTAGATGCTGCCAAAGCGACAACGGAAGGTCAGGGCGCGGCAATTTCGTCTGATACCCCGATCGGCGGTTTGACGGTAATCGCTTTTCACAATAATCACTTGGTTTATGCTGTTACTTGGTATGCTCTCGCCTTGATGGTAGCGGCGGCCTGTTTTTGGGTTGCGCGCGAGGAGCGAAAAATGCGGCGTCGAAATACGGATGCAGGCACTATCGCTGATGATGGCGACGAAAACAGCAAAGATAAGTGAAGATGGCGGGCGAAATTAATATTCTTGCAAACTCAGAAGACTCAACAGAAAGATCGGCAGTCGCCACCGGCGTTGAAAATGCCGCCAGTCACAAGAACACCTTACAACTGATTCAATTGCGTTGGATCGCCGTAGTTGGTCAGATTACAACGATTGCGGTTGTGACTCTCGGTTTTGGCATACATTTGCCACTTCTACACATGCTGGAAGTGCTGGCATGCCTGATTGCCTTCAATATTGCCAGCCATCTGCGTTGGCACGAAAATCGAATTGTGACAAATTGGGAGCTATTTCTAGCCCTTTTAGTCGATGTTGGCGCGTTGACAGCGCAGTTGTATCTCAGCGGCGGAACCACGAATCCTTTCGCATTTCTTTATCTCTTACAGGTGATTCTCAGTGCTGTTTTGCTCGAAGCCTGGACCACCTGGATTATTGTCGCCATTTCTGGTGCGTGCTTAGCCGGTTTGTCTCTGTTTTCCAAGCCATTAGTATTACCGCCAACTGCCGGTAATGGCTTATCCAGTTTGTATGTTGATGGCATTCTTATTTGCTTCGCTATCAATGCCTCTCTGCTTGTTTTTTTTATCACGCGCATCAATCGCAATCTGCGTGCAGGATATGCGCAACTTGCCGATCTGCGTCAGCGTGCTGTGGAAGAAGATCACATCGTGCGCATGGGCTTGTTAGCCTCAGGTGCTGCGCACGAACTCGGCACACCGCTGGCGACGCTTTCCGTGATTTTGGGTGACTGGAAAAGAATGCCGGAATTCAAAAAGAATAGCGAATTGTTAGAGGAAATTGGTGAAATGCAGGTTCAGCTGCAACGTTGTAAAACTATCGTCAGCGGCATCCTGCTGTCGGCCGGAGAAGCGCGCGGAGAATCGGCGGTAAAGACCACCATCAATACTTTTTTAAATAATCTCGCCAGCGATTGGCGCACCACACGACCGGTTGTTACATTTGTTTATGAAAATCGGATAAGCCAGGATATTCCTGTGGTTTTTGATTCCGCTCTCAAGCAAATGATTTGCAATGTACTCGATAATGCCTTTGAAGCTTCACCACAATGGTTGCGCTTTGAAGCTGCGCAAGAAGCGGATGCGCTGACACTCTTAATCACCGATGCCGGACCTGGTTTCGCACCTGAAATATTGGCGCAATTAGGTAAGCCATATCAGTCGAGTAAAGGACGTCCCGGCGGCGGATTGGGATTATTTTTTGTGATTAGCGTCGCACGTAAACTGGGTGGTACCGTGACAGTTAAAAATAGCGAGCAGGGTGGGGCGTCAGTCTTGCTTACTCTGCCACTTGCCGCCATCAGTCTTGAAGAAGAGGATAAAACACATGTCGGCTAATCGTCTGCTATTGATCATTGAAGACGATGTTGCTTTCGCTCGCACCTTAGCGCGTTCGTTTGAGCGCCGCGGTTATACGGTCTTGCTTGCCGCCAGCCAGGATGAAGCCAGCGTAATGCTGGAACAGCATACCCCCGGATACGCAGTAGTTGATCTCAAGTTGAACGGCAATACCTCGGGTCTGGCGTGCGTACAAATGCTGCACAAGCGTGATCCTGCCATGTTGATCGTGGTATTGACCGGATTTGCCAGCATCACGACTGCGGTCGAAGCGATCAAACTTGGTGCTTGCCAATATTTGGCCAAACCATCCAATTCTGACGATATCGAAGCAGCCTTCGGGCATATTGCAGGTGCGGCCGAAATTGAGCTAAGTAACCGATCTACATCAATCAAAACCCTTGAATGGGAGCGCATACACGAAGTGCTGGTGGCCACCGATTTCAATATTTCGGAGACAGCACGTCGTCTTGGTATGCATAGGCGCACATTGGCGCGTAAGCTGGAAAAGCAACGCGTGAAATAACAATGGCATAGTTGTTTTTTAACTTTGCTGTTCTCCCCAGTAACGCACACTCAGACCATGCCGGCCAACAGCCCTAAATCTGAGGCTTGCACCAGCAATCATAGCAAAGCTGTATTTATCGGAATCGGGATGGCAGCAAATATCCGATGAATTTTGCGTAACAAACGCGACGGCAGCCCGATTTAAAATATTTTCTGAGTGCAACTCGACATTGTTTGCACCACAAGGCAACCCTTTGTGCACTTTTGTACAGGAGTCATTGCCAACGATTCTATTTATAGTTATTGAACTTCTGGCGGGTGTAATTTACTAACCATTGCCAATTACCAAGGAGAATTGTCGTTGCCGGCCTTCAACCAAAATATGGCTGGCTCGAAACACAGAAATTCGAAACGTGCTAAGGTGCGCCCGAATTTGATGAGCCTGACGGGTATGTCGCTGACGCGGCTGTGTCGGGCAAAAATGATTACCTACGATCTCCCCATCATACTAAATACGATTCTGAGTATCAAAACGTTGAATAAAAGACGTAAGAAGATTTTGCCTGTCATAGAAATATGCCGGTCATGTCGATCGAATAGAATGCTTGTTTCAAGTGGTGGGGAGTCTTATTTGATGAGATTAATATAGTGATTCCAAAATTTCGAATAGCAGCTTTAATGGTTGGTTTGTTGTGTGCTGGCTCTTCTTTGCACGCACAGGTAACGGCGCCAACATCCACGAACACCACGAATAGTGATTATTGGGAGCTGATGCTTTCTCCTTATGCCTATCATTTCGATTACAGTCCCGAGCACAAAAACGTGTATTTAGTCGGTTTGGAAAAGCACCGAAGTGACCAATGGTTTGCCGGTGGAGTGCTGTTCTCCAATTCTTTTGGCCAGGCGACGGGCGCGGCGTATGCTGGCTATGAGTGGGATAAGTTATTTGGCGTGTCGTCCCTCTATGCGAAATTAGCTGGGGGCATAATGTACGGCTATGTTGGCCAATATAAAAATAAAGTTCCGCTGAATTACAATGGATGGTCGCCAATCGTGGTACCCGCCGTGGGTTGGAGTTTCACGCAGAAAGATGCGGCTCAAGTTACTTTATTAGGGAATGCCGGGCTGCTATTTTCATACAATCGAAAATTTTAGAGTGGTATGGCCCGAAGATTGTGTGATTGTGTATGTGGGCCAGCAGGACTGCCGGCCTGATTACATGGAATCTGGTTTGCGCGCATGCGTGAACGACGCTTG
Source organism: Glaciimonas soli (assembly GCF_009497155.1). GTDB lineage: Bacteria > Pseudomonadota > Gammaproteobacteria > Burkholderiales > Burkholderiaceae_D > Glaciimonas > Glaciimonas soli. The sequence goes on along the minus strand of NZ_WINI01000001.1, from coordinate 240,794 downwards.
GCGAATAGTACATAGCTGTGCCTCAATCAAACTATTTTCTAATGACGCTATCTGCCGATATGTGACTTAAATATCTTGATCAGGGGGGATGTAAGGCCCTTTTACCTCGCCCCATCCCCATGTCGGCATAGGAGCAGATTCATCGAGAGGATTTTCACTCGTGGCTGAATTGAGCACCGCGATGCGAGAACCCCATTCAAGATAGCCAATCAGCGCAGAACGAAATTCGGGGTCGTCCGGCAACCTCAACTGGTCTGCCGTATCGAGTAGCAGTTCTATCCAACGCTTGCGTTGCTGGTCTGTGAGATGACGGGCAAGATGTTTGGCTACCATAGTCGAATGATTGTGACTCGGATCACCGCTGTAGAGTTTCGGCCCGCCCAAGACTTCGCTTACAAAGTGCGCGACGGTCTTGAAATGATGTGAGGGCATGTCGGCAAACACAGGGCCGAGGATAGCGTCGCCAGGTACTCGTTCATAAAATTTCATGAACAGTGTTTCGATGCTTTCGATGCCTCCAGCCCATTCATATAAAGTAGGAATTTTTTTTTGGCTCATGTGAAGTGATACCTAAATGTTGACGACAATATTTTGGTGACTCACTGATACTTTTATTTCTATTGCTCATTCTTCGATAGCACTTTCGTTGCTTCATAGTGCTGCATCTCTTGGATATTGTTAAAGTAGGGCTTGATTGCAGCAAAGAACGGCCCAAAACCAGCGCTCTTTCTAAAGCCGTTGATATGTCCGTCAAGCGAGTCCCATTGAATCCGAAGAATGAATGACTCAGGATCTTCAGAACATTGGCTTAAGTCATACCCTAAGCAGTGTTCTGATTTGTCGAGTTCCTTTGCGGCAAGTGCGTAAGCATCGACAAAAAGCGTCGCATTTTCTCTGCTTATTTTGTACCGAATATATTCGAGCAACATGATTTTTCCCTTCTCAGCAGTTTATGTAAAACACCATAAACGGCGGCGGAATTTTTAGGGCGCTGCATTAGCTTTATTCAATAGACAAGATCAGCGCGACTGCGATCAATGCGCTAGCCCGAAATATTACCCTGAATAGCAAATCGTCGTGAATAGGCGATTGGATTCGTCGGATCCCAATTGTATCCATCGATAAATGGCATGGCAGTTGTCGCTGGCTCGTCCGCAAAATACCCCAGGCTTTGCGCTGCAAGCATGTAACTTTCGGTTTGACAAACCTTGGTGACGATTTTCTCCCAGCCTTCGGTAGTAGTGAGCAAACCCCATCGATGGAATTGACTAAGAAACCATAAACCGTCACTGGCAAGCGGGTAGTTCATTCCGTTCGCATCAAAGAAACGATGCGGTAACGGCGCCGAAGGCAGCATGCTGTTGCCATATTCCCCTGACAGTCGTGGCAAAATTAATTCCTGTGCGATGTTGAGATATTCAGGACTCGCGAGACGATGGCTGGTGGTGACTTTATTGGGTGGATTTTCGAGCCACTGAGAAGCTTCGAGCAGGGTACGAACCAATGCTTGTACTGTATTCGGATAAAGCGCGGCAAATTCGCGTCGACAGGCGAGTGCTTTTTCCGGGTGATCGGGCCAGATTTGACTGCTGCTGACAATGGTTCGTCCAGAATGATTGTGTTCCGCCACAGCATGCCACGGTTCTCCGGCGCAAAATCCATCCAGTTCGCCTTGCGCCAGCGCATCAGCCATCTGTGGCGGGGGAATGACGACACTTTCAACGTCATGCAACGGATGAACGCCTTGCGCAGCCAGCCAGTAGTTAAGCCACATTGCGTGCGTCCCGGTCGGGAAAGTTTGCGCAAATACCGGTTTTCGTCCTAGCATCGCGAATGCAGCAGACAAAGGCGATCCGCTGCGTAACGCATCTGCCAAACGATTCGATACAGTGATCGCCTGACCGTTTCTGTTTAACGTCATCAAAATCGCCATATCGGCCTGCGGCCCGCCCAAACCGAGTTGTATGCCATACACCATGCCGTACAAGGTTTGCGCGGCATCGAGTTCGCCGGACAGCAATTTATCGCGGACAGCGGCCCATGATGGTTGCTTGCACAACTCAAGCGTGAGTCCATTGCGCTGCCCGAAATCCATCATCTTTGCGGCGACTAAAGATGCGCAGTCCGTCAGCGCCACGAAACCTATGCGCAAGTGCGGCCGCTCCGGTTTTGCAAATTCGCGGGAAGGATCAAGGTTAGGGTGAACTGTCATTCGGGACTTTCGTTGTATCAGTTTTTAATTAAGCAAGTCTGCTATGGCAATGATCTGGCGCGCTATTTCGGCAATTTTTAGTCCTTGCTTCATAGACTGATTGCGTAGTGTTTCATAAGCCTGCGCTTCACTCATTTTTCGCTTATCCATCAATAATCCTTTAGCGCGATCTATCAGCTTACGGTCGGCAAGTTCGCCCTCGACATCAGCCAGCCGTTGACGCAGTCGCGTTTCTTCGGCAAAACGCGCAAGGGCAACTTCCAGTATGGGTGCCAGCCGGGCAGGTGCCAAGCCGTCGACTACATAGGTTGTGACACCTGCACCAACGGCCGCTCGGATAAGTTGTTGATCGGCGTCGTGGCTGAACATGACTACCGGACGCGGTGCAGCGGTATGCATGAGTGCCAGTTGTTCGAGAGTGTCGCGTGAAGGAGATTCTGTATCGACAATCACAATGTCTGGTCGTTGCTGTTTGACAGCCTCGGACAACGCACGCGAAGTGTCGACGACAGGGAGCACCTCATAGCCATGCTCGACCAACACCTGGCAAAGTTCGGCTATGGGCTTATCAGTATCGTTGACCAGAAGAACTCGAAGCATGGGAAAAAATGTTTTAATTAAAATGAGTTAATTGGGATACATAATGAAAAACCGAACTGATTTTTTCAACGATATTATGTGCTTAGAGGATTCTCCTTCCAGTTGTCGTTATGCTGCAAGCGTAATATTCGAGTCGCGCCACTCATCCGCTTCGCAAATGGCATTTCCTACAAGAATAATGGCTGGGCTGCCAAGATCAGCAGCAGCGACATCCATTATCAACCTCCCCAAAGAAGTGAGTAAGCGACGTTCATTTATGCTACTTGCCGCCTGAACAACGGCTACAGGAGTATCCTCATCGAGTGTCTTTAATAAACCCGTCGCGATCTGTGAAACACGGCTCATACCCATGTAAATCACCAGCGTCGTTTTTGTTGCCGCCAATGCAGACCAATCCGGTTCTAAGTCGCCCTGAGTATGCGCTGTAACCAGAGTGACACCTTGTGCGTAGGCACGATGGGTAAGAGATATGCCGAGACTGGCCGCGGCAGCCAAACCTGAACTGATGCCGTTGCATAGTTCAATGTTTATTCCAGCCCGACGCAAATAGGCGATTTCTTCACCGGCGCGGCCGAACACCAAGGCTTCGCCACCTTTGACTCTGACCACATGCTTACCTTGTAATGCATAACGTCGTGCCAGTCGCTGGATAAAGTCTTGAGGCGTCGATTTACAGCCGCCGCGTTTGCCAACATGAATTGTCCGCGCGTTCGGTGCCAGCAGGGCAATTTCCTGATTTACCAAATCATCTAACAACAAGATATCTGCGAGAGCTAACGCTTTCACTGCCTTCCGCGTCAACAAGTCCAGATCACCTGGGCCAGCCCCAAGCAATGTCACCTTACCCGCTTTTATTTCTTCACTCATTTCCTTGCTCATTTGCTTGCTCCAATTGCGGGTGCCAGCGCACCTCGGTCGCATAATTGTTTTAGTTCAGGAACGCAGGATCCGCAGACAGTACCGCAGCCCAGCGTGGCTTTCAGTTGATTCAGAGTGGCACCTTCAGCAATCGCCTTAGTAATGTGTGAAGCCTTAATTTGCTTGCATAGACAAATTGTGCGATCCGCAATAATGTTAGTTGTCTGACGCGAAAATACTGCGAGACGCGAACCTTGCCATGGCTGCCCCTGGCGCAAACTGGCTAGTAGTGCGTCTGCACTTGTTGCCTCACCAGCGAATACAAAACCAGCGAGCGCACCGTCGTCCCACACCGCACGTTTGGCGATGCGACGTTGCGCGTCACGATATTCGAGCGTGTCGGTGCCAGTGGGCAGATCGAGTGCAAGGTATAGCCGCTCCAACCAACCTGCCGGTGGTTCGCCGTTGGCGGCCTTCAGCACGAGTAAATCGGCCTCGACCTTGATGGCGGCGTACGCACATTCATGCAATAGGGGTTGTACGCTGGCTTGTATTTTCAAAACGTCGCCACGTCGGGCGGCCAGGATGCGCCATGGCAGATCTGCTGCTTCGACACGAACCGCCGCATGTTTCAATTCTGGTTGGAATGAGCGCCGATCGACTGCACTCGATGAAACTTCGTTAATGCCGCCGCAATTCAAAAATTGCGCATTCCAATGCATGGCTGCGAACACCGTACCCGATTGCATCTCGTCCGAAACCTGCAGTGGTAATACCACGTGGGCTCTTTTGCTGGTGATGGTAACCAGACTGCCTGCCTGAAGTCCGCGTCGTTCGGCATCAACCGGATGCATCGTCAGTGTCGCTTCCGGCGCATGGGAAAACGCGGCAGCAACCCGACCGCTGCGGCTCATGCCGTGCCATTGATCTCGCAAACGTCCAGTCAACAGATGGAATGGATAGCGGGCGTTGGTTGGCTCTGCAACCGGTTGATATTGTGTCGCATGAAATTGTGCCCGGCCAGTAGGAGTGAGGAATTTCCCATCGGTATAGCGGCGCGTTTGTCCGCCGCTTTCACCTGCAGGAAATGGCCATTGCTGAGGCCCTTGGGTTTCTAATACCGAATAGCTCAGACCAGCTATGTCGAGGTCGCGTCCTACGGTCAGCCTGCGATGTTCATCAAACACCATTTCTGGGGAGGTGAAAGGAAATAGATCGCGTAGCTCTGGCCGTAATAAATGTTGAATGCGTCGTCCGATTTGATTCGCGATCCACCAGTCAGCTTTTGCCTCTCCTGGTGCATTGATTGCTTGCCGTACGCGCGAGATACGGCGCTCGGAATTGGTGGCGGTGCCAGTTTTTTCACCCCAGCTACTCGCCGGAAGTAGTACATCGGCGTATGGCACCGTATCGGTCTGGGTATAGGCTTCTTGTACCACCACGAACTCTGCACTATTGAGCGCTGCGCGGATCTTGCCGATGTCCGGCATAGAATGAACCGGGTTGGTACAGACTATCCATACCGCTTTTATACGTCCGTCGAGAAGGGCGTCAAACATATCGACAGCAGGTAAGCCGGGACGGTCGGACAGCGTTGCACTTCCCCATAACTCTTCAACTTCTGCGCGATGGGCGGGATTGCCGATGTCCCGATGAGCTGCCAGCATGGTCGCCATGCCACCGACTTCACGTCCACCCATGGCATTGGGCTGGCCGGTCAGGGAAAATGGTCCAGCGCCAGGTCGCCCGATTTGTCCTGTGGCCAGATGAAGATTAATCAACGCAAGATTTTTGTCGGTACCATGACTGGATTGATTCAGACCCATGCAATAAAGCGACAGGGCGGCAGGGGAGAAACCAAACCATTCTGCTGCCTGAATCAAATCTTTTTCCTGGATGCCGCACAAATCGGCTGCCATACGTGGTGTGTATTCACGTACCAGATTCTTGAGCGCAGTGTAGCCATCGGTATTGCTATCGATGTAAGCCTGATCTACCAATCCTTCCCAAATCAGGTGATGCAACATGCCATTGAATAACGCAACATCGGTACCCGGTTCAATCGCAAGATGCAGGTCAGCCATTGCAGCAGTGTCGGTGCGGCGTGGATCGATCACAATCCAGCGTATGCTCGGATCTTTTGCTTTGGCAGCTTCCAGCCGGCGAAAAAGTACTGGATGAGCATAGGCCATATTACTGCCAGCAAAAATCACAGTTTTAGCGTATTCCAGATCGTCGTAGCAGCATGGCGGACCATCGGCACCGAAGGCCAGTTTATAGCCAGTGACTGCGCTCGACATGCAAAGCCGTGAATTGGTATCGATGTTATTGGTAGCTATGAGTCCCTTGGCGAGCTTATTGAACACATAGTAGTCTTCCGTCAGCAATTGCCCGGAAACATAGAATGCCACTGCATCCGGACCATGTTTGCGCACGATTTCTGTAAAGCGCTGCGCCACTGTATCCATTGCCGTATCCCAGTCGACGCGCAGACGCGGTGCATCGCGATTCGCACGCATTTCAGGGTAGAACGCACGCCCAACATCGCTGGCAACCGTTAATGGCAAGGACAGTCCTTTGCTGCACAGACGGCCGTAATTGGCGGGATGATCCGGATCGCCCTTGATACCCGTGATGCGTTCATCTTGCGACTCGATCAGCACGCCGCAACCTACGCCGCAATAGCAGCAGGTCGACTTGGTGATGGTTGGCATAGCTTTCATTGTCTGTGCTCAGGTTTAATGAATAAGACTTACGCAAAAAATACTGTTTTCAATCCAGCGCGAGGAAGACATCACCCGACTCGATTTTTACCGGAAAACGCCGCGCACAACCGACATCTGGTGCTTTCGCCTCGCCGCTTTGCAAATCGATTTGCCAGCTATGTAACGGACAGGTCACGGTTTCGCCGTGCACGATCCCTTGCGACAATGGCCCAGCCTTATGCGGGCAGCGGTCTAGCAGCGCAAAGACCTTATCATCCGCAGTGCGAAAAACAGCGATATTCCCAGCCGTTCTTTCCACCAGCCGACTGCCGAGCGGCGGAATATCATCTACCGCACACAGACGTACCCAAAATTCGTTGATATTCATTTCCATCTTCATCTCCTCAGGCAACGATTTTTAATGGAATAAATTCACGTTGTTGGACACCTTTAACGCGTGCTGCCCACGGATCGGGTAAACCGTCCAGCGAGTACAACAACCGTTCATGCAGCATCTTGCGATTGGCCGCATCTGTCACCACGCGCTGCTTGATATAGTCGAGGCCGACGCGCTCGATGTAATGGACGCTGCGATCCAGGTAATAGGCTTCTTCGCGATAAAGCTGGAGGAAGGCGCCGGTATATTCCTTCACTTCTTCGGCAGTCTTTACCTTGACGAGAAATTGCGCCACTTCGGTTTTGATGCCGCCGTTCCCACCTATATATAATTCCCAGCCACTATCAACTGCAATCACACCTACATCCTTGATACCTGCTTCGGCACAATTGCGCGGGCAGCCGGACACAGCCAGTTTCACTTTGTGGGGTGACCACATGTTGGCCAGCATGGTTTCGAGCTCTATGCCCATCTGGGTACTGTTCTGCGTGCCGAAACGGCAGAACTCGATCCCGACGCAGGTTTTGACAGTGCGAATCGACTTGCCGTAGGCGTGACCGGAATTCATGCCAAGGTCTGACCAGACATTGATCAGGTCATCCTTTTTGACGCCCAGCAAATCGATGCGCTGACCGCCGGTGACCTTCACCATCGGAATCTGATATTTATCTGCTACATCGGCAATCCGTCTTAATTCTGAGGAATTGGTTACGCCACCTTTCATTTGAGGAATCACCGAGAAAGTGCCATCTTTTTGGATATTCGCGTGAGCACGTTCATTAATGAAACGGCTCTGTGGATCATCCAAGGCTTCGTGCGGCCAGGTCGAAAGCAGGTAATAGTTCACGGCTGGGCGGCAGGTTGCGCAACCATTCGGCGTACGCCATTCCAGGAAATCGTAGGTTTCCTTGTGAGTGAGGAGCTTATGCTCGCGGATCGCTTTACGTACTTCACCGTGATTTCTGTCGGTGCAGCCGCAGATAGCTTTGGTCTTCGGCGTTTCCTGAAAACTGCTGCCAACTGTATTCAACAAAATTTGTTCGACCAAACCGGTACAAGAGCCGCAAGAACTGGCGGCCTTGGTGTGCTTTTTTACATCATCGACAGTGAATAATCCCTTATCCTTGATAGCCTTGATAGCCTTGATGATTGTCCCTTTGCAGACGCCGTTGCAGCCGCATACTTCGTCTTTGTCCTGCATTGCCATCGCACGGCTTTGACCTTGTACGCCGACATCTCCAACGCTTGATTCACCGAACATGATGTGATCGCGCAATTCACCCAGCTTACGTCCCTCTTTGAGCAACTTGAAATACCAGGCACCGTCAGTCGTGTCGCCGTAAAGACAGGCCCCAACCAATTGGTCATTTTTGATCACCAATTTTTTATAGATACCGCCAGCAGGATCTGATAAAACGATTTCCTCGCTTTGCTCGCCGCCCATAAAATCGCCAGCTGAAAACAAATCAATACCGGTCACTTTAAGTTTGGTGGACAGCACCGATCCCTGATAGCGGCCTATACCCATTTGCGCCAGATGATTGGCACATACTTTGGCTTGCTCAAATAACGGTGCTACCAGTCCATATGCAATGCCGCGATGACTGACGCATTCGCCCACCGCATAAACGCGCGGATCGTAGGTTTGCAATGCATCGCTGACAACCACACCGCGATTGCAATAAATACCCGCTGCTTCAGCCAGTGCACTATTGGGCCGTATGCCGACCGCCATCACCACCAAATCCGCGGGAATAACGTCGCCGTTTTTAAAACGCACCGAGCACACTTCACCGGCTTCATTGCCGACGATTTCGGCAGTCGTTTGACCCAGCAAGAAGCGCAATCCACGCTCTTCCAGTGAGTGTTGCAACAGCTTGCCTGCTGTGATGTCCAACTGACGTTCCAATAACCAGTCTGCAATATGCACGACGCTGACATCCATGCCGCGCAATCTGAGTCCATTCGCCGCTTCCAGACCCAACAAGCCACCGCCGATCACGACCGCATGGCGTTTGACACTGGCGGTCGCTATCATCGTTTCGGTATCGCGAATATCGCGATAGCTGATAACGCCTTTGAGATCGTTGCCGGGAATAGGCAAAATAAATGGTGTAGAGCCAGTGGCAAGCAATAGGCGATCGTATGGCGTACTGCTGCCGTCTTCCGCCTCAACAGTGCGCCGGACTCGATCGATCTTTGAAATTGCACAGCCCATGCGCAGGTCGATTCCTGCATCCTGATACCACGACAAAGGATTGAGCACGATATCCTGAAACGCCTGTTCTCCGGCCAATACGGGAGACAAGAGTATCCGGTTGTAGTTGGGATGCGGTTCGTTGCCGAACACGGTAATGTCATACATGTCGGGAGCAATAACCAACAACTCTTCCAGCGTGCGGATACCCGCCATGCCGTTACCGATGACGACTAATTTTGATTTTTTCATAGTAGTTACTCCTGAATTTCAAGCTCAAACGCGCGCCATGGCCACTGACCAGTTATTGCGCCAGCGCTCCTTGACACTACGCAAACTGACCCAGCCTAAGGCGGCGAGCAAGGCGAACAACCACAAGCCCAGCGTATAGTCACCCGTAGCCTGTTTGATCGCACCAAGACTGGCTGCAAGCGCAAAACCACCCATACCGCCGGCCATGCCAATCAGCCCTGTCATGATGGAAATTTCGTTGCCGAAACGCTGAGGCACCAGTTGAAATACCGCACCATTACCAGCACCGAGGCAAAGCATCGCCAGGATGAAAAGCACCAATGCACCAATTGGTCCGCCAATATGAAATCCTGCGACACCGATCAACAAGGCGCTCGCTGCAAACACACCCAACAACGACTTGGTGCCACCAACACGATCTGCTAATACGCCACCTAATGGACGCATCACTGAACCGGCAAACACGCAAGCAGCGGTGGCCCACCCCGCAGTTTTGGGATCGAATGCAAACTGATCATGGAAATAGCCGGGCAGGGCACTCGCAAAGCCGGAGAAGCCGCCAAAGGTCAGCGCGTAGAAAAACATGAACCACCATGCATCGCGGTCAGCGAGCATGCGTGCGTAATCGGCGAGACGTTTTTGCTTGAAAACACCTGGTGCATCTTTCGCGAATCGTGCAAAAATCACCAGCACCAGCAGCAATGGGATACAGGCAATACCAAATACATTTTGCCAGCCCAAAGCAACTGCCAGCATCGGTGCAAACAGCGCTGCCAACACAGTCCCGGAATTGCCTGCACCAGCGATTCCCATCGCCGTGCCTTGATGTTGCGGCGGATACCAGCGTGAAGCCAGCGGCAGTGCCACGGCAAAAGAAGCACCGGCCACGCCCAGAAAAACACCTAGTAGAAGTACCTGGGCAAAACTATGCACACCAAATTGCCATGCTGCGATCAAGGCCGCGATGACAACAAACTGTCCAAGCAAACCCGCGCGCTTGGTGCCGACGCGGTCAGCCAGTAAACCCATGAAAACACGAAGAATAGCGCCTGCCAATATGGGTGTTGCAACCATCAACCCACGGGCCTGGGTAGACAAGCCAAGTGATTGGGCGATTTGCACTTGCATCGGGCCGAGCAAGTACCACACCATAAAACTGAGGTCGAAGTAAATGAACGAGCAAAACAATGTCGGCGTGTGGCCGGAACGCCAGAAGTTACGATCCATCAAAATCTCCTTGCAACCGCAGTGCCAGAAATGGAAGCACTACGCCAACCAATAAAAAACGGCGTCCGCCCGTACCTTGTCGATACGAGGGGACGCCGTTGTCCTTGTTACGCTTTGCCGTCTTTGGCATTGCACTATGCATTCTTGCTAACGCTTCATTGCGTTTGCAGGATATTGCTATGCAACATATATGCCAGATCGCTTATTCGAATCTGAACGGGGTGTTTTGCTTAAGACGTAGGGTAGGGGGAGATTGTGATCGCACTGCGATAGTGCGGGGACGACGAAATTGCACCGTGTAGGGGAGATTCTCGTTAAAAATGAACGACTTCCTGAACTCCAGATCAGGTGGCAGAATCCTGTAATTGAGACCATAGTCGTTCGGCCACAGGCCCGTGAACGACATCGCGCCGACGTGCCGCGTAATGCGGGAGTGTGGCACCGCGTAAATGTCGCCCTTCAAGCGACAATAAGCGATTTTCCTGCAGGTCAGCCTGAATCAGATGAACGGGCAAATGCCCCCAGGCCAGACCTTGCAGGATGAGTTCGCGTTTCATTAACTGATCCGCAACGCTGCATGTGCGTGCGCCATCGATCAGATAATAGTTGGCCTGCGATGGGCGACGGCTGGAATCTTTGATTACGCACTGCATGTACGGACGCATATCGTCAGGCGTGAGCGCGTCGCTGACAGTGCCAGCAAAAAATCCCGGGGCCGCAACCGGCACCAGTTTTACCTCAAACAGTGCGATTGCTTCGTATTGTGGAGATGGCTTGTCGAGATGATGAAAGATCAGGTCGCAATCTCCATCATCCAGACGCTCCCAGGGACCACTGATGGTTTCAACCATGAGGTTTAACTTTGTACCTGTACTCGCCCCAAAAAATCGTCGTAGCATACCCAGCGTTTCTGGAAGCGGACATAGATCGCCTACCACAACGCGTAATTCGGTTTCTTCACCTGCGGCCAGTTGCGCGGCTTCACGCCTTAGCTCGTCAAATTGACGCAGAAACAAGACCGTACGTGCGTGAAGCGCCGCACCTTCGGCGGTCAGGGCTACCCTGTAACCGCTACGATCCAGCAGGACTATACCTAGCTGGTTTTCCAACGACGTGAGTGCAGCATGCACAGTCGGATGCGTACGATTCAGATGGGCTGCGGCGGCAGAAAAACTACCATGCGCAACCAGTGCCTCGAAGCATTGTAGTTGCAATAAAGTCGATTCTGACATTGTCGGAAAATCCTTCTATCTTTGTAAAAATAAAGTAATTTATTCAAACATTATTCGATCTTAACATGGCATCTCAACCTATTTTGGAGATCGACATGAAGGCAATCACACGTAAGCAATTTGGCGGACCGGAAATGCTGGAAGTCGTTGAAGTTGTGGCACCGACCGTGCAGCCAGGCACAGTCATGATAGAAGTACGTGCATTTGGCCTGAACCGGGCCGAGTTATACATGCGAGGCGGCGAGTGGGGAAACGTGGCGGAAATCAGTGGTATCGAATGTGTCGGACGTGTCATCGCCGACGCAACCAATCGCCTGAGCCCGGGACAAACGGTCATGGCGTTGATGGGTGGCATGGGCCGCACCATTAATGGTAGTTACGCCGACTATACGGTGGTCCCGGCAAGCAATGTCATTCCGATTGAGACCAGCGCGCCGTGGGAAGTACTTGCTGCGTTACCAGAAACCTATGCCACTGCATGGACTTGTTTGCACCGCAATCTTGAACTCAAGGCCGGACAGCGGCTGCTGGTTCGTGGCGGCACTTCTAGCTTGGGACAGGCCGCCATCGACCTGGCGGTGCAACTGGGGGCCGAGGTGATCGCCACGACGCGCAGTGCCGAGCGGACACCGCTTTTACATGGCCTTGGCGCACAACATGTCGTCACGGCAGACGGCGCCCTGGTTGACGCATTAACGCCCATAGGTCGAAAAGTTGATGCAGTACTTGATTTAATAGGCAACAGCACAATTGTCGATTCAATGCGTGCCACGCGGCGCGGAGGAAGGGTGTGTTTGGCTGGCTTCCTCGGTGGCCTGGCTCCCGTGGTCGATTTTAATCCACTTAGTCAGATGCCAAGCGGCGTTCATTTGAGTTTTTTCGGAAGTTTTAATTTTGGTTCCGACGATTTTTCGTTGTCGGATATTCCGATGCAGCAAATCGTTAACTTAGCCGCGGAGGGGAAACTCCGAGTGCATCCCTCGCGAATATTCACGTTTTCCGAAGTTGCCCATGCACATCAGCTAATGGAACGTAACGAGGCGCAAGGCAAGTTTGTCGTTCTCACCTAATTTCATCGTTCGTACGTTCGTGGTGTGCTTAATGAATTTGACGCGCCTTGAGCAGGTCAAGCTTGGCGGCATACAGATCGTGATCATGTCGGGTCGTGCTATTTTTCAGCGCGATCGACAAATGCTTCGTGGCTTCATCGGTCTCGCCTAAATGCAGGCACGCGATACCAAGCCAGAATTGGAACTCGTGATAGTACGGATCACGTGAGAGCTCTTTGATAAATAGTGCTTTGGCTAACTTGTAATTTCCAGCCCGCATTGCATCCATACCCAAATTGAAATAGTGGAACGGGGCTTCAGGTTCGAGTTGTGCCAGTTTGGTGGCCAATGCTTCAGATTCGGCTACACGTCCTTGATCGTGTAGCACTGCGACCAGGTTGTAGATGATCACGGTATTGTTCGGTTCCAGCGCTAATACTTGGCGAAATGCTTGTTCAGCTTGCGCCAAGTTGCCATGGCGTCGATAAATGACGCCGAGCGTATTGTAGGAACTTAAGAAATGCGGATCTTGCCGGATTGCTTCGCGCACCCACCAATAGGCATCATTTACCTGTCCCGCGGCCAATGTTTCCGCCGCCCGGTTATTCATATACATGGCGATGACGGTGGCTTCGTCGATATCGAGCAAGCGTTGACCAGTGATGTCTTCCGGCGGCAGAAAATCTATCGTCATCAAACGGCTCTGGTCGTAGGGAGTCTCAATGATGGAATTGTGTTTTTTAGCCAGGCTCACGTTGACGTGGTCGCTGGCGAAATAGATATCACCGTTGCGGGTCCAGGATGCATCCATTATCACTTGCTGGAAGTGTACTGTCAGGCCAAGTTCACGCGCGAAAGCAGCAGTCATAATGACTAGCGACAGGCAATTTCCATAGCGCGTATCGAATGTTTGCGCGGCGTTGCGCGTCATCGTCGATTCATACTCAAGTTTGAGTTGGCTTTTAATATATAAGGCATTGAACAGGCCGCTTTGCGGTCCTTCTGTGTGAATTTGACGAGCGATGTCTGGACTATTGAGATAGTTCTTCATCGCGCTGCTGACGGCAAACACATCGGCTACGTCAATACGCTGTGACGGCGGGGTAAAAAATTGATCGTTGAATAAGTTATCAGCCCGCGGTGGGGCCTGCGTGCTAGCGCAGGCGGCGAGCAAGAAAGATAACACCAGAATGAGAAATCTCTTCATTTGGCACCACCGTTAAGATGGGATTTAATTCCGGGCCGAACTCAGTCCGCGTTCATTAGAAATGCAGATAATTGAGCATACACCTGCCGCAGGCTGTCGTGAATCCGATTTAAAAACAGCCTGATTGCTATTAATGATAATACAATTAATTCACGAGGCGCGTATAGCTTTTAGAGCAGCTGTTGTTGCACGAGTTTGATTAGTAATGCATGTTCCGGTTTCGAATTAACCGACATGCGTTGGAAGTCGGAGCCGATCTTTAGGTCAGCAAACAATCCAGTCGGATCATCATGGAAATGTAGAAACGGCTTTGATCGGAAATAGAACACGCCGCGCGATCGCTCGCGTAACCCGATGATGGATTGTAAACTGGTAAGCAGTTCTTCTAACGAATCTAATGTCGCAGAGCCGGCGTGCTTCATTGATGCTTTCGTTTGATTCGATCTCAGGTTTCAGCCGATAGGCTGCCATTGTTCTGAGACTGGACCAAAAGCGCAGCGTTTCGCTTCTGTTTTACGTGTCCGAGCACGCGGCATACTGCCACCGAGCCAACCACAGAAAATAGCATAGGCACCAAAAAATCATGATTAATACGGGTGAATTCTGCTACCAGAATCACCGCAGTTATCGGCATATTCATGGAGGCTGCCAGGAAGGCAGTCGCACCTATGATTGCAAACGCGCCTGATGGCGTACCCGGCCATATATTGGCCCACAAGCCGCCTAGCAGGATAGCGAGCAACGCGCCAATTGCCAGACCTGGCGTCAGCAAGCCACCTTGTGCTCCGGCGCGCAAACTGCTGGCTGTGATAACGACACGTAACAGTAAGAGGATGGCCGCGAGGCCTATTGTCAGTTCGTTGTTGATCCCGAGTTGTACCGGTGTTTTTCCGTTCCCCAGAAGTTGCGGAAAACTGATCGCCAGTAAGCCTATCATCGTAAAGTTAAGGACTGACAAAACCGGAAGTTGCCAATCGCTGGGGGCTGAATCACGTGCACGGCTGGTCAGTTCGACGAATCCGAAAGCGGCAATACCGAATAGCGGCCCCATTACGATAGCCCATATGATGAGGCTGGTACTCAGGACGAAATGAGAAATTGTGTATAGGGACTCGTTACCAAGTCCGATCCATGCAATAACTGCCCCAATCACCGACGTTGCAAGGGCGGGCAGCAGCGCTGACATGCTGAATGTCCCAACCAGCACTTCAAGCACAAAAACGGCACCGCCGAGTGGCACGTTGTACACTGCGGCCAGACCGGCGCCAGCGCCACAAGCGACCATCAAGCGACTTTCTTGCACCGTCAATCCGGCCCGATGTGATAACCAGCCGGCGATCATGGAGCCGATTTCACGCGGCGCAACTTCACGGCCTAATGGCGACCCCAGAGCAACCGTAATAATTTGCAGCAGCGCATGGATAGTCGTAGAAACAATGGGCATACGCGGATCGTCAGACTTTACCGCCTTTTTAATACTGATCAGTTTCGTCCCGAAGCGGTATAACAAATACCATCCGCATCCTGCGACCAGACCGCAAACAACAAGTACAGCGACTCTACGCTCCGGTGATGCTGCGCTGGCACCCTCAAAGAAGCTCTCGGAACCGATCAATTGATGCAGACTATAGCCATACGCACCATGCTGGATCGCATGCAACAGCAGTGCGAGCAACATGCCGCCGATACCACCGCCAATGCCGACCAAAACAGTGACGGTAGCAAGCTTTATCAATGGACTTTTCTGATCAGCATTGTTGTTTTGAGTGAGCGTAGGCTTCGGCATATTGAGAAGTGATGCAATATCTGAAAAGGAGGAGGGGATCTAAATTATCCCCGTGGATTATACAGAGACCGTGCGGAAAGCTTATTCGTACTCAATATTTGAAATTTAGCCACGGATCTTAATATCGGTCAAAGTTGAGTATTTAGATTGTCGCGCGTAATGATGATGAGTTAAGGAACGACCACCTCACCAAAAAAACCTAATTGCAAACTGCTACCGATTCTATGTGCAACGATATTGAATTGTGCCGCTTGTTCGGCTTCAAACATGCGGCCGGTAGTAAGTTCAAAATGATTCAGCCAGCGAGCAAAATGCTCCGGTTCGATGCCGCTCATTGCCATATGCTTACCGTAGACATTGCCTTGGAAGCCTCCAGTTCCCAGCACTACTGAACACCAGAATTTGACCATGCGTTCCAGATGCGATGTCCAATCGCCCTGAATATGATTTGCAAAGACAATAGATAGCACCGGATCTTGTCTGACTTCGGCATAAAAATTCTCGACCAGTAGTTTGATCGATGCTTCGTTTATTTCTAATTTCATTGTTTTTTATGGGAAGAAAGCGTGGATGGGGAAATTTCCAAAAAAGCTAATTTGTCATGTGCAGAGCTCCACAGCGCATGTTCTGACAATGGCGTTTTTGAGCGGGTGATCGGCTTCCAATCTGAACGCGCCGCCAGTTCTGCATTTAATCTGCTGAAATGGCGCTGATCGTCTGGCAAGTCAATCTCGTTATAAATTGCGCCAACCGGACATTCCGGCACGCACATTGAACAATCGATGCACTCGTCCGGCGCGATGACCAGAAAATTCGGGCCTTCACGGAAACAGTCCATCGGACAGACGTCGACGCAGTTGGTGTACTTGCAGAGAATGCAGGAGTCGGTGACTACAAAGGGCATGGCGAATTTCTGGAGTTGACGGTCGCTTTAGGCTTTACCCGGCGGCGGAGGATTTTCTCATATTCGGCTGTTGTGTGTTGCCGCGACTAAAGTTAGCCTCTTGACCTGTTATTCACAAAAAATTGTGTAAATTTCCATTTTTTTTGCAACTTGTTCTGAATATGCAATATTTTAGGTATTCTGTACGCATCAAGCGAAATATCCCGATGGCAATAAAGGAGAGTATGCAATGACCATATCCACTGTACGCGCCGTTAGCGGCACTACGCCTTACACGGTAACGTTGACGGACGATCAGGGACACCAATGGCTAGGTGATGAACCAGCGGAAGCAGGTGGTGCCGATGCAGGCCCTTCGCCATCCCAGATTTTGCTATCCAGCCTTGGCACTTGCACCATCATCACGCTGCAGATGTATGCGGCACGCAAACAGTGGCCGCTGACTGGTGTTGAGGTGAGGCTACAGTTCAATCCCAACGGCAAGCCTGCTGCGGACGTCACTGACATTACCAGGCATATCACTTTGCAGGGCGATCTCGATAGCGAGCAACGCGAACGCCTGTTACAGGTAGCTAATGCCTGCCCTATACACAAGGTTTTGAGCGGCGAAATTCACATCGCCACCGATTTTTCTCAGTGATCAGGAGTCTCAAATGTCCGCCGCCATCAAAATCCTTGCCATTTCGGGCAGCTTGCGCCGTCAGTCTTACAACACCGCATTGTTGCGAGCCGCGCAATCCTTAGCCGAGCCCGACATTGCGTTAGAAATCGCCACTTTGCATGGAATTCCGCTCTACGACGGTGATCTGGAGCAGCAGGACGGCCTGCCGCAAGCCGTGAGTGAACTCAAAGCACGCATATTGGACAGCGATGCCTTGCTGTTGGCTACGCCGGAGTACAACAACGGTATTCCGGGCGTTTTCAAAAATGCGATTGATTGGCTTTCGCGTCCTTCGTCGGATATAGCGTTGGTTTTTGGTAGTCGCCCGGTTGCGATTGTCGGTGCCTCGCCAGGCGGCTTCGGCACAATTCTGGCGCAGAACGCTTGGTTACCCGTCATTAGGACACTGGGAGCGCGTCATTGGAGTGGCGGTCGCCTGATGGTTTCCAGAGCGCACAAAGTATTTGACGATAGTGGAGAGATGATTGATGAAGGCGCGCGCAAGCAACTGAGCGATTTCATGCGTGGCTTCGAGCAATTCGTCCGCGCCAACCATATCCGTTTGAGTGAGGGATGATGCCGATGGTACGCGTTGGTTCTCTATTTCAGGCGTGGCTGGCTTTGGCTTTCCTGGTAGCCACGGTGCTTATCCCAACTTTGGCAAATTCTGCAGAAACGAATTCCGTAGCAGGCACTATGCACGACGTTACTGCCACCCTAAAAGTATTCAATCGCGACATCGTCACATTCAGATCAACATTGATGGGTATCTCATCACATGACCGGGCGTTACGTGCCAAGGCTAGGATTGAAGATCAGCTTGATAATCCGGGACCGAAAAAGGTGACCATACAAGCTAGCCCACTGGGTAGTCTGGTGCAAATTGACGGCGCGACCTAGTTTATTGTCACTGCCGACGATGCGGATACGTTGCAACAGGAATCTCTTGAGGTAGCGACACGCAATGCAGCGACTGCGCTTGCTGGGGCAATCGAGGCGACGCGTGAAAGCCGTTCGCTCGACAGCGTTGTGCGGTCGGTGGTGATCGCGGCTATTGCCACCGTCGTCTTGTTCGCTTTGCTGTGGGGATTGCGATGGATTCGGCAAGCAATTGAGCGTTGGCTGGTCCGAGTAACTCAGGCGCAAACGGATGCTTTGCGTGCGCATCGGGTGGAGTTCGTTCGCCAGGATCGTATGATCTGGTTCGCCCGCACTACAGTCAAAACTTTTCATCGAATTTTGATACTGCTTCTGCTCTATGAGTGGGTCAGTCTGGTGCTTGCGCAATTTCCCTACACGCAAGTGTGGAGCGCCCATCTGAATGGATTCCTGTTCGGCCTTGTTGCCGGCATTGGTAGCAGCATCCTCAACGCAGTTCCCGGCATGTTGACCGCTCTCGTCATCTTCTTCATCGCGCGTTTTGTCGGACGGATGCTCGATAATTTCTTCGAAGGAGTACGCACTGGCCAGACCAAAGTAAGTTGGCTTGATCCCGAAGTAGCTACGACTACACGCCGCATCGCCAAGGCGATAGTCTGGTTATTCGCATTCGCGATGGCCTATCCGTATTTACCCGGTTCACATACTGACGCATTCAAAGGGGTATCGGTTTTAGTGGGCTTAATGATTTCTCTGGGAGCATCGAATCTCATCGGGCAGGCGGGTAGCGGTCTGATTTTGACCTATGCCCGCGTTTTTCGCCGTGGCGAATACGTGAGTATAGGCGAGCATGAGGGCACTATCACCGATCTCGGCATGTTTGCCACCCGCTTGCTAACCGGGCAGGGTGAAGAATTGACATTGTCGAACTCGTTGGTTCTCGGGGCCGTGACGAAAAACTACTCACGTACTGTCAATGGACCGGGCTACATACTCGAAGTCACGGCGACTATCGGCTACGATACGCCATGGCGACAGGTGCATGCAATGCTGATCGAAGGAGCGCGGCGTACTCCGGGTGTATTAACTACTCCGGCACCGCAGGTGTTTCAAATGTCACTGTCCGACTTTTATCCAGAGTATCGATTGGTTTGCCAGGCCATCCCGACTGATGCACGCCCGCGCGTGGTATTTCTGAGTGCCTTGCATGCAAACATTCAGGACGTGTTTAACGAATTCGGCGTGCAAATCATGTCGCCGCATTACTTCAAAGACCCGCAGGATCCCAAGATCGTCCCACAGGGACAGTGGTTCACGCCGCCGGCTGAACGACCCAATCCTAAAATGGAATGACAGCCTGAGCCTGATAGAGGGTGCTGAACTTGTCAGCGCCCTCTGTTTACGATCAAGCTTGCATCTGACCGAAACGACCGTTGTTGAAATCGTGCATAGCCTGCGTGATCTCTTCCGCCGTGTTCATCACGAAAGGACCATACCAAGCCACCGGCTCGTCGATAGGTTCGCCGCTCAACAGCAACACCGTCGCCTCGGTGTTCGCTTCCAATGAGATGTCAGTTCCATCCCGATCCAGCATCACCAGCTGACCTTCGTGGGCGACCTGGTTGCCATTAACCAGTATCGTTCCATGCAGAACAACCAGCGCAATCGTTCTGGCTTCAGGCACACTCAGCTCCGCGTAACCACCTTGCTTCAAACGCAGATCCCACACATCCATCGGCGTGAAGGTGTGAGCCGGCCCCTGATGACCGGCATAATTACCCGCAATAACGCGAACGCGACCGGCATCGTCAGGCAACGCTACTGATGGAATGTCACCGTTTAGTACAGTTTGGTAGCCCGGCGCGACCATCTTGTCTTTTGCCGGCAGATTGACCCATAACTGCACCATCTCAAGAGTGCCGCCTTTACGCGTGAATTCCTCCGAATGGAATTCATCGTGCAGAATGCCGGAGGCAGCGGTCATCCACTGAACGTCACCAGGGCCGATGCGTCCGCCGCCACCGGTTGAATCACGATGTTCCACCTCACCCTGATAAACGATGGTGACCGTTTCGAAACCACGATGCGGATGCTGACCCACGCCACGCGGTTGCGACGTCGGCGTGAATTCCATTGGCCCGGCGTAGTCCAACATCAGGAACGGACTGACGTGCTGGCCTAAGGTATGGTGCGAGAACAGTGTCCGCACTGGGAAACCGTCGCCGACCCAATGCTGCTTGGGGCTACTGTAGAGGCCGAGAATTTTCTTCATCATTACTCCTTGTATTACTCTCGTTTAAGGCCAAGGTGGCCTGATTAGCATATATGGAAGCTTAGTCTATGAAGATTGATGTGAATAGCGGGTGTAATGTAAAATCAGTTTCCTATTTATAGGATAATGGCGGCTGTATGTTGCAAAACCTGGATGATCTTTTCTTTTTTGCACAAGTGGTCGATCATCATGGCTTCGCGCCTGCTGGACGAGCGCTGGGGATCACGACGTCAAAGTTGAGTCGGCGCATCGCATTACTTGAGGAGCATCTTGGCGTTCGTCTTATTCAACGCTCAACACGGCGCTTTTCAGTCACGGAAATAGGACAGGGCTATTACCAGCATTGCAAAGCGATGCTGGTTGAGGCTGAAGCGGCGCAGGAATTCATCGAAATGAGCAGAGCCGAACCGCAAGGGATAGTGCGGCTGACCTGTCCGATTGCCTTGCTGCATGCAAACGTGGGAGTAATGGTGGCCGATTTCATGGCTGAAAATCCACGGGTTTCTGTGCTTCTGACAGCCACTAACCGTCGGATTGACGTGATTGGCGAAGGCGTTGATGTCGCCATTCGCGTACGTCCGCCACCTTTGCAAGATAGCGAGCTGGTGATGAGGGTGCTAGGGGAGCGCTTATGGTCGCTGGTCGCGAGTCCGACTTTCCTGGAGCAACACAACGTGCCCAAGACGCCCTCTGATTTGATTGGCTTACCGAGCTTGGGTTTAGGCTCGCACCTTGCAGAACATATCTGGCAGCTAGACGGGCCTGACGGCGCTTCGATGGCCGTTAGACATACCCCGCGCCTGGTAACTGACGACATGATCGCGTTGAAATTGGCGGCTATCGCCGGAGTGGGGATAGTAGAGTTGCCAACCATGATGATGGCTGACGAAATCCGGGACGGTAAGCTGGTGAAACTGATACCCGACTGGGCATCGAAAGGAGGAGTGATCCATGCCGTTTTCCCCTCAAGACGCGGCTTGCTTCCTTCTGTTCGTAAGCTCATTGATTTTCTGGCGATGCGCTTTGCGGAGATAGAAGAGGTCGTGCAATGATAATCGGGTTGTCTTCAACGGCCCGGGTAAATCGGTCATTTTATGGTAGTGTTTTCAGATGCAAGAACATGTTGGAAGCGATATGCGATGGACCATGTGCTGCTAGTGATATTCAAGTGATGCGCGAGCAACAACAATCATTGAGAAAGTGATCACAATCATGACGAAGATGAAGATAGCCTCGGCGGAAGGAAATGGAGAAGAATCTCCCTCTCAACAAATAGATGCAAAAATCAAAGAGTTGAATGATTGGCGGGGCAAGATGCTCGCTCGGGTAAGAACTCTCGTTAAGCAGGCAGACCCCGAAGTTGTCGAGGAGATGAAATGGCGAGGTGTTCCAGTATGGTCGCACGCTGGAATTATCTGTACCGGTGAGACCTACAAGAATGTCGTAAAAATGACATTCGCCAAAGGTGCTTCGTTGGAGGATCCTGCCGGACTCTTCAACTCTAGCTTGGAAGGCAACACCAGGCGTGCCATCGATATCCATGAAGACGATAAGATTAATGAAAAGGCATTGAAGACGCTCATTTGCGCTGCGGTGGCGCTGAACATGTCTTCAGCCGCCAAGCGCTCGGCGACGAAAGCAAAGACGACCAACGCATAATGTGACCGGATGATACTGGCAGGATTTTGTCTGACAGACTCGAAACTGGCAATGGAGGCAGTCATATAGATCGCAGAAGCAAATGCTACTGCGTTACGCTGCATTTATTTCTCACCTTTGCATGAGCATAGTAGCAACTCCACTTGCAACAACGGAGGCATCATGCGTAATCAAATATTGAAGCAATTTGCGATTATTGCGCTGAGTATAGCGGGACTGACGCCGGACATGGCCTCGGCAGCCAGCGCTGTGATTCCTATCGATCCCAATCGACTAGCTGACACATCGAATGGATTTCTTGTCGTTATTAGCAAACCAGGTAGCTATCAATTGACTGGTAACCTGAACGTGCCGAATGCCAACACGACAGCCATCGAGATTAACGCCGATAACGTCACCATAGATCTCAACGGCTTTACCATTCAGGGACCGGCACGTTGCTCGTCGCGCCCTGTCATTTGCTCTCCTACAGGCCCAGGCAATGGGATACATGCGGTGCTGCGAGAGAATATCGTGATCAGAAATGGCTATATTCGGGGAATGGGCAATCTGGGAATATATTTAGAGACGCATTCGGCTCGCGTTGACAAGCTGAACCTGATCGGCAACGGAACCGGCGCTGCTACCATGTTTGGTGGATTAATAAGCAACAGCGTCGTCAAATCCAACGGTGGCGTTGGCATTTTTGGACTCGACATTAAGGTGCGCGAAAACATCATTCGTGACAATCGTCTCTTTGGTCTGGAAGCCTACGGCCATTCCGTGTACGCGAACAACAAATTTCGCGGCAACAATAACAACGCGGCGCAAGTCAACAAACAGCCGACACAAGCCGGCAGCAATCTGTGCCATGCGACGGACTGTCACTAGGAACAGGTCAGAGTGGTGACATGCGCAGGATGTTTAAGGTACAAGAGACCGAGCAGCATTTGAGTTACATATATCGTACGACGAACTGGAAACACGAACTGGAAACAATATAACGTTGTATTAAAAAATCGCGGCACCTTGCCTCAATGCTCGGGGAAAAGGCGGTTGATACTAAAACCGTAATGAATTCTGATAAACCCGATCGATATATTCCATTTTAAATTTTGGCGTACGCGAATGATAGTGCCCGACGCCGTCCCAAAAGCTACCGTTCGCTGAATTAATTTCATAGCGCAAGATGTAAGCACCGGCGCGCATTGACCAGCAAAAATCATGCGTAATCATGGTTGCCGTCACGCCAAAATTTGCCTGCAGCCGTTGTGCCCAGACCGTGTTAATTTGCATCGGGCCATAATCGACCGTGCCGTTGGTATTATTACTTTTTAACACCTTCTCAAAATCATTGGGCGTCGGTGCTCATAATGTTGGAACATTTCTCAATGACTCATTTAATCCTATGCAAATATCTAGGAATGCGTGGGATGCACTTCAGAGCGGTGATTCGTTCGCCATTGCTGCTGCTTTACTGATCGGTTCTAACGGCAAGACGCTCTTGGTACGCAAACGCGGTACCACTGCATTTATGCAACCTGGTGGAAAGATCGAACCCGGTGAACCGGCAGCCACTGCGTTGGCCCTCGCGTTAGATGAAGAGTTGGGAATACAGATCGATACTGCTCAAGCCCAATTTTTAGGAATGTTTAGCGCTACGGCGGCAAACGAGCCTGGCTTTGATGTGCATTGCGAGCTGTTTCGAGTTGTCATCAACGGTCCAGTTCATGCAGCTGCTGAAATTGAAGAGGCTGTATGGGTCGATAGCCACAGTTATGTGCAGATGCAACTGGCACCGCTAACGCAGGATCATGTGATGCCTATCTATTTGAACCGCTGTTAGAGTTTATTTTGGAAGCCCGAAAGCTTCAGGTCTCGTATCCACGCTAATCATTCGCTCAGAAAATATGACGCCAACTCAAATCCAGCGGCAATTTGCAACTGCCCAGAGCTATGCCTATGAAGCACATCAATGTAATGCCTAATGGCTTGCCGACTAATAGTCCCGCAGCGATGCCGATGCGAACGTTGACCCGCTTGCCGATGCTGGCCAATAGCCGCATCGGGAAATTGCTGCCGCATCACCGGATATCCGCCGACTATTCTTTACCATCAAGGGAAGGTCAAGTCCAACCCCAGCATCCTGGCAAGGACGAAGGTGACGAGCCCCAATCCCAGAAGCGATAGCATGAAGATTGCGGCCACCTTGCCGCTCGCGCGTAGCACCGCGCGCTTCTCCGTCTCCTTCTTCCCTTGATCGTAATGCCACTTGATGGCGAAGAACATGCCCGTGCCGAGCACGAGAACCTTGAATGTAACGAAGACTATAGGGATCCAATCTATCATTTTGAGTATTTCCAGCCTATTACTTGACACTATCTATCGTGAGGAGCGCTACCTCAAAACGCTGCTTCAGCAGCTTCATTTTTTGTTCAAACCATCGTCGAATCCAACTTCCATCATAACAGACTCATCACACAGCATAGGATGCAGAGCTCAATTTGCACTATAGTCGCTAGGTCCTCTAACGAGAAAAGAATAAAAAACTTGGGATAAAGATACGGCGAAGAATGTGTTCCGATCTACGGCTGCTAGGGGCGGTGGTATTTTTTCCAACGAGTCCTAACAGACTATTGGATAGATATTTTGAGCGCGAATGGCGCCTATTTTTAAATGTGAGACCGTGGCGACTTTAAACACGGATATTCAGCACACGTGAGCCGCGACTCCTTGCCGGCTCGGGGAGGGAAGTAGAGATTGGGATGTAAAGGACACCGAATGGCGAATCAAATCCGAGTTAGCGCATATGAGTCTGTACACGACATTTTAAGGCTTACCTCGTCGAACCAGTCTATTCTTCGCATTTTCATATTTGATAACTGCAGCTTGACGACCCGGAAACTATCATGCAAGAAAGCGGCCAGGAAACCCTGCTAGGCATTGAGCGCCAGCTATTTACAAATCCGTACTTCCGGTCTGGATCGAACTAAGCTCGTAGTGAGTGGCTCAAAACGACCAGAAGCATGCATGCAGCAGAATGGCGGAGAAGATTTATCGGGGCAAGTCGTGGATTTCGTGACTCAACATTTTGATAAACCGGGATAGTTGCCTGGTAAGTATGAATACCGGATACTTTGCGAGGGTAGGACGGACGCAAAGTGTTGGTACGATTATGGTGGCGATGACCAGCGAATCGAGTGCTATAACGGCGACTCGGAAGAATGGCCGGTTGGTCGAATGACTCGAGCGACCTTAGTCTAAGTTGCGCAAATGATCGCATATAACTATTGATTCAATTAAATTAATTAATTTTATTTATTATTGAATTGGAATTACTATGTGTAAGCTATTTGACAATCAGGAGATGCCTCATGAAAAACATTTCACTCCCCGGGCGCTATATCGGACTACCGGCTTTATGTGTAGCGACAATCGCGGTGGCGGTCATTGCTCTTAGCAACGGTTCAGGCATTGCAGCAGCCCCCACTGGAAATAAGGGCGTAGCAACAGAAGATAATCAAAGTTTGCAGACTGTTGGCCAGAGCGGCCAGATTAAAGAGATATTGTAGTCGCCTCACTCACTTACCCACGACCAAGGAGATCCGCATGTCAACTGAAGCCAAATGTCCTTTCCATCACGCCGGCGGCGGCACCACGAACAAAGACTGGTGGCCGAACCAACTACGCATTGATTTGCTGAACCAGCATTCCAACAAGTCCAATCCCTTGGGCGAGAAGTTTGACTACGCTGAAGAGTTCAAGAAACTTGACTACAAGGCACTCAAGGCGGATCTGGTCAAGCTCATGACCGACAGCCAGGACTGGTGGCCGGCCGATTTTGGCCACTATGGTCCGCAGTTTATCCGCATGGCCTGGCATTCGGCCGGTACCTATCGCACTCTCGACGGTCGCGGCGGCGGCGGTCGTGGCCAACAGCGCTTTGCGCCCCTGAATTCGTGGCCCGACAATGTCAACATCGACAAGTCGCGCCGTTTGCTCTGGCCGATCAAACAGAAGTACGGTCAGCGAATTTCCTGGGCCGACCTGTTCATCCTGACGGGCAATGTAGCGCTGGAATCCATGGGCTTTCGCACCTTTGGCTTTGCCGGCGGCCGTGAAGACGTGTGGGAACCAGACTTGGACGTGAACTGGGGCGCGGAAACAAAATGGCTGGGCGATGACAAACGTTTCCAGGGCGACCGCGAACTGGAGAGCAATCTGGCCGCCACCCACATGGGGCTGATCTACGTGAATCCGGAAGGCCCGAACGCCAGTGGCGACTACATGGCTGCCGCCAAGGACATCCGCACCACTTTCAATCGTATGGCGATGGACGACGAAGAGATCGTTGCCTTGATCGCCGGCGGTCACACCTTTGGCAAAGCGCACGGTGCGGCGCCCGAATCACACAAGGGCCCCGAACCAGAAGGTGCGGGCATTGAAGCTCAGGGTCTGGGTTGGAACAGCAACTTTGGCAGCGGCCACGGCAAAGATACCGTATCCAGCGGTCTGGAAGTGACCTGGACTAAGACCCCTGCATTGTGGAGCAACAATTTCTTTGAAAACCTGTTCAAGTACGAATGGGAGCTTACCAAGTCACCGGCCGGTGCCAAGCAGTGGCAGGCCAAGGATGCCCCGGACATCATTCCCGACGCGCATGTGCAAGGCAAGTTCCACAAGCCGACCATGCTCACCACTGACTTGACGATGCGCTTCGATCCAGAATTCGGCAAGATTTCGAAACGTTTTTACGAAGACCCGCAAGCCTTCGCCGAAGCGTTTGCCCGCGCCTGGTTCAAGCTGACTCACCGTGACATGGGCCCAAAAGCACGTTACCTCGGCCCCGAAGTGCCGAAGGAAGATTTGATCTGGCAAGACCCGCTGCCAGCTGCCACGCACCAACCATCGCCGGCCGATATTGCCGATATCAAGGCCAAGATCGCTGCCTCCGGTCTGTCGGTAGGCGAACTGGTGTCGGTGGCCTGGGCTTCCGCCTCCACCTTCCGTGGCGGTGACAAACGCGGCGGCGCCAATGGCGCACGCCTGGCTCTGGCTCCTCAGAAGGACTGGGAAGTCAACGCAACGGCTGTAAGTGTTTTGCCAAAGCTGATCGAAATTCAGAAGGCTTCAGGCAAAGTCTCGCTGGCTGACGTGATTGTGCTTGCCGGCGGCGTTGGCGTTGAACAGGCGGCCAAGGCGGGCGGGATCTCGATCGAGGTGCCTTTCGCACCGGGCCGCACCGACGCCAAACAGGACCAGACGGATGTCGAGGCCTTTGCCGTACTGGAGCCGCTTGCCGATGGTTTCCGCAACTACAACA
The DNA here is from genome assembly GCF_009497155.1 of Glaciimonas soli. GTDB lineage: Bacteria > Pseudomonadota > Gammaproteobacteria > Burkholderiales > Burkholderiaceae_D > Glaciimonas > Glaciimonas soli. The sequence continues at coordinate 213,395 of NZ_WINI01000001.1, read as the reverse complement.
AGGGCAAGTTCAATGTTGCGACCGAAGCGTTGCTGGTCGACCGGGCCCAGTTGCTGACGCTGACTGCACCGGAGCTCACCGCGCTGGTCGGTGGCCTGCGGGTACTCGGTGCCAACTTTGATGGCAGCAAGCACGGTGTGTTCACCGACAAGGTTGGTGTACTCAGTAATGACTTCTTCGTCAATCTTCTGGACATGGATCTGGAGTGGAAAGCCGTGGACAGTGAGGTCGAATTGTTCGAAGGACGCGACCGCAAGACTGGCGCGGTCAAGTACACAGGCACACGCAACGATCTGATCTTCGGTTCCAACTCGGTGCTGCGCGCATATGCCGAGGTCTATGCAGGTGGCGATGCCAAGGAGAAGTTCGCCAAGGACTTCGTCGCGGCTTGGGTCAAGGTCATGAACGCGGACCGCTTCGATCTGGCGTAATGGTGACTGCGGCCCTGTCTGGTTCAAACACAGACAGGGCCCGCTGCGCCTGCGTCGCCAGTACGTGGTGACGCTTGTCTTTCAGAATATAATGCGGCCAATTTGTTTCAGGCCTCAATCCAACAAGAGATTTCTGCAGTCCGTTTTTGAGCGAGACAGGTTTAATCTGACTGTCATCGTCAAACATCGAGCTCGTTATAGTGACGAAATATGCCTTGCTTGGAAAATGGAACACGACGCGCCGATTTGAGGTAGCGCGCGATTCTTGGTTGTAATGCGACCCGGCGATGCAAATCCAATAGCAGCGGATAACTGGACTCTGTTTTTTTCATTGCATTAGGAAATGCGTAACGCAGTCCTTCGATAATTTGAAAAATTGACAAATCCACGTAGCTGAGTTGCGCACCAATCATGAACTGATCACCAAAAGGATTGCATTCCATGACGCGCTCGAAGTAGCCAAGGAACTTCGGTAGTCGCGTTCCAATAAAATCTGCAGTGCGCCTTTTTGCCTCTGGCTTTTGATCTTTATAATACAAGCTGCCTGCTATCGGATGATGTGTATCATGCACTTCAGTCACAAAATCGGAGATCGTCAACTGCAATTGGTGGGCCCAGATTCGGCTGCTCTCGTCGACGCCGATCAAGTTTAATTGCGGTCCAAGGAACAACAGAATATTTGCAGTTTGAGCAATAATCAGCTCACCGGCTTTGAGAAATGGTGGGGCAAACGGCGGATACGGCAATTCGTTGTTGTTCATCAAACCAACCATCGCTCGAACACCCATTCCACTACTTTCGGCGCGCCGTGCGACATCAATATACTTCGCACCTCCTTGTTCTAGCGCAAGTCGAATGTATTCGCCTCTGCCTTGTATGGTCGGCCAATAGTAGAGTTCAAAACGCATAGAACTATCCTCTCATTCTCTGTGGAGTCGGATGACTACGACGCCGTATAGAATCACTCTAAGTCGCTCAAGTTTAACGTGAATAGTGGATGGGAGAAAAAAGATACTTGTTGCTGAACCCAAACCAGTCGCGCTAGGCATGACTGTAAGGCAGCACCAGAACTGATCGCTAAATTATCGCGCAGGTGCCATTGTTGGGGATAAAGACTATGACAGTGAAGCGATACGAGAACAAATTGCATAGAAGGGGAGTCGTGCTGTTATCCCAAGAAAAAGCAACTCTATCAAGGGAAACGGCGATATCGATATAGAACTATACCGATATCGCCACCTTGTCGAAAATGCCTTTGCACGGTTAAAACAGTTTCGAACTTTGGCTACACGGTTCGATAAGGTCAAAAGAAATTATGAACGTGTTGTTGCCACGGTCTGCGTTTTTTTGTGGTTGCCTACGTAAAACGCCAACACGCTCTAGTCTCAATAAATTAACGCACTGGCAAAGCGATAATTTTTGAAGTCGTCATAACATCGCCAAATGTATCTTCGATCGTTGCCAGACTTGCGCGATGCAAGGCTTTAGCGTCGACTGTTTCACCATCAACACGCGTGATAGCACGGGTTGCCGACGCATCTGAAGCGACGATGACATTAAATCCCATCGCAGCAGCACTGCGTGCCGCAGCTTCAACACAAGCGTGTGTCATTAAACCAGTGATGATGATAGTTTTAATGCGGCCGGCTTTAAGTTGTTTCTCAAGATCAGTGCTAGCGAATACATCTACTGTATCTTTTTTAAGCAACTTATCGCCTGAGCGTGGCTCCATACCTGCATGAAAATTCACTGTTTTGCCATCAATCGCAAAAACGGCCGAACCTGCTGGCGTAACGTGCTGCACCTGGAATACAGGCATTTTTTCCTTGTCTGCAAACTGCAGCAAGCGCTTGGCATTTTTCTCCGCGGCTAATCCATCTGGAATAGGCATTTTGCCACCAGAGAAATATTCATTTTGGAAGTCGATCACAACTAAGGCTGTAGCCTTAGGATCAAGCTGACTCACTTCCTTAGCGCCTGACATTGCGCGGATAGTAGGATGCGCATTGGCATCCATATTAGCGGCCATCGCCGTACCAGCGACAGCTAGAAGCAAACCTGAAACCAGCGTTTTAATCCTGGTCGAACGGGAACCCAAAGTATTGCGACCGGAAAACTGGAAGAAAGAAAACGAAGCCATAAAAATCCCTCAAATAAGAAGTTGAATATTGATTGAAACTGAAGCACTGAAACGCAGCGCTATGGTAACGATCTCAATATCCAATAAAAAGGTGGCAAGCAAGACAAGTATTGTGCAAAAAGTGCACAAATCATTGCATCGCTGACCACCTTCGCCTTATCAAATTCGCGGAATACTTTAGGGCGTGCTGACGTTTCACATACGCACCCACAAAAACGCAGGCCATATATGCATCGTCAGACGTAAGCTGCGCTTGTTATAAATACGTTCTTGGAGAAGAATCGTCTTCGGCTTCGACCGGAGTTCGTCGTCGAGCAGCAATCGGGGTATGGCAAACTCGTGTCGAGCCAGTGATAATTTTCCCAACGAGCCCTAACAGACTAACGGATATTTTGAGCGCGAACGGTGCCTATTTTTAAATGTGAAACAGTGGTGACATTAAACGCGGATATTCAACACGCGAGAGCCGCGATTCCTTGCCGGCTCGGGGAGGGGGCGGAGATTGGGATGCAAAGGACGCCGAATGGCGAATCAAATCCGAGTTAACGCATCTGAGCCTGTACAGGATATTTTAAGGCTTACGTCGTCGAACTGCGCCTACGCGATGTTTACCAATGCCGAATCGTTGCTTAGTCGCTGGCACTACTGTGTTTGAAGCAGCTAATTCAGTCACCAATATTTCCATTCGTCTATTTGCTTCCGCAAGCGATTCTTCTACGGCGCTCAGTCGCCCGTGCGTACGAGATAATTCGTTATCGAGCACGGCGATCTTTTCACGATAAACCTGTGCGGCCGATTTAGTTTCAGTCTCAACCCGGTTGAATTCGGCTTTCCAGTGCTTCGACTCACCGCGCGCCCTGTCGATTTCGAGCAAGCTGTGCTTGCGTAGCCCATCAAGCTCAGCCAAGCCGGCCGCTTGCTCCTCTGCCTTGCGACTCAGGTCAACGGTCAAGCCAGCGATCCGTTCGTCCTTCGCCTGCGACGTTGCGCGCTGTTCCGATAGTATTTCCTCCAGGCGTTTGATTTGTTCGTCTCGGGCGAGGAGGGTAGCGTTAGCGATCGCTAGTTGTTCCTTCAACTCATTGCTGGTCGTAATGGCCGCCAGCGTGCCTTCCTTCGCCAAGTCGATCAATTTTTCCGTTTGCGCCTTTTCTGCGGCAAGTGCCGTGCGCTCATCGGTGAGCGTGTCGTTCGCCGACTCCACAGCGAAATGCCACAGCTCACGGGTGAGGGCGGCCACGGCGTCCGGCAGTCCAATGATGCCTTTATCCCGTTTCAACTTAAGCAGATCGGCATACCAGTCGTTGATGTCCTTTTGTACGTCGCCGTCAGATCCCTTTTTGGCGCCGGTCGTCGCAATTGTCCATTCGCGTACCAGTCCAATCGAGGGTTTTTTGCCTTGGGCGGCAAGTGTGTCGCAGGCGGTCCAGCTGAGATTCTGGCGTTCGGACATGATTTTTCTTTCTAGGCATTTGAGCAATGAATTTTACCAAATTAATTAACTAAAGTAATTATTATTACGTAATTAAAATGTAATTATAATTACGTAACATCACATTAAATCGAGATTAGGTATATAATCTCGACTTAATTGACATATACGCTTAAATCGAATGCGGCTCTGAAAAATGCAGCCTTTTGACCTTTCAAACTTCTTTTTGATGCCCGCATGAACAATTTTGAGCCGATGGATTTTGACCGACCAGGCGAGGTTATCGTGCATACGATTGACTTGTTTGCGGACGAGGAGGCAGAGCCGCTGGTGGCGGCACGAACCGATTCCGAGCTGGCGCGCGCCTTTCTTTACAGTAGCGAGTTATCGGAAAATTCGATCAAGAGCACAAAGAAAGATCTGGGGCGTTTTTTGCTATGGTGCCAACATCGATCCAAAATGCTGCTTCAGGTGAGTATCGAAGATCTCATCGCCTACAAGGCTTTTTTAAAAGATCCGCAACCCATCGCAATGTGGGTATCGCCAACCAAGTGGCCACGCAATGACGATCGCTGGCGGCCTTTTTCTGGGCCGCTGTCGGAGCCCAGCGTTCGACAAGCTTTTCGGGTGGTGAAAGCATTGCTGGAATTTGCGAAGAACGCCGGATATCTACAACGCAACGCTGGCGCGCTCGTCAAAAATATCAAAACTGTCCGTGATGCACGCGTCACCCGGTATCTGAGCACGCAAGCCATTGACTATGTGTATGCCGCTATTGACGGCCTATCCACAACAACCCCAGCAAGAATAAAAGGCAAGGCGCGTGATCGTTTTTTATTGATCAGCTACATCACGACCGGCGCCCGGCTATCCGAGCTGACCGAGGCTAAGATGGGCGCGATGTACACAGAAGGAGATGGACGGTGGTGGCTCGATGTGGTTGGCAAAGGATCCAAACCTCGCAGACTCCCGGTTGCGCCTGCAATGCTCACTGCCTTTCGCGATTATCGTTTGGCGTTTGGACTATTGGTTCACGCACAGCGCGATGAATCTACACCATTGGTGCTTTCAACTCGCGGGCGGGCGCTTGTTTCGATTACAGACGAGGCGGCATCGAATGCGATGAAATCCTTATTCGCTGACGCGGGAGCTTTGGCTGAGACAGATGGCGACCTGGATAGCGCTTCATCTTTGCGCCAGGCGTCCGCGCACTGGTTGCGACACACCATGCTAACGACCCATGCCAACAATGACGTGTCTCTTAAGGCATTACAGGATACAGCCGGTCATGCCAATATATCGACTACCGCGACATATCTTCACAAGAGTGATAAAGAACGGCATGACGAAATCATTGAGTCACTCGCTGGTAAATAAAAAAGTGGTGTTCGGAGCGCGGCTGAATCCAGCATGTATGCAAAGAAATGACCGGCATAGCCTGTCATTTTAGTAAGTTTTCTCTTGCCTTAGAACCATTCATAATTTCCTAATTTATAAGAAGTCAAATAGCCAAAATACTACCTATCACCCCACGCAAACGTAATGTTTATGCGGGTTGGCGCGTGATAGGAGGTTAAGAAAAGACACGGAAATCTTTTCCATTGTTGAGTGTTTTTGCTTTCGTTTTAGTTCTTCTTCGGCCAGCATTTCAAAGGCTTCTTCTAGCCCCATTCCTGCCTCTTCAGCCATGATTTTAGCGGTCGCAAAGTCCGGCAATCTTTCACCGTTTGCATATTTTCTTAATGTCGGTTGCGGTATTCCCCATTGCTTTGAAGCCGAAAGGACTGATCGTCCTTTAAGCGCTCTTGTGATCATTTCTAAGTAACTCATAGTTTTTTCTCCTAAATAATTCGCTTGCACAACTATTACGAACGTAATAATCTGCAATTGTTCCAAACGTAATTACTTCGAATGGAATAACGCTTGGAGTTTAGCACTTGTGCAGAAAAGGTAAACCTATTCAGCTTTTGGCTGTTGTTCTAAACGTTTTGCCATGTTGAAAAGTTGCTGCTCAAGGATTTTGATTTTAATTGCATTTTTGTCTTGCGATGGCTTCGGTGTGAATGAAAATTCTTTCTGAATTTCTTCATGTGATGGGTGCGGTACGGCAGGCCAGCGAATGAGTTTTATGCCAGCGGTTTCAAGGGCTTTGTTTTTAGTTGCATCACGTTTTATTGCGGTAGCTTTTTTGTGTGATTTATCGTCAATCTCAATGCCAGCAACGATTTCTAAGGATTTGTTGCAGATTACGAAATCAAGGCTTTTACCTTTAATGGTGTTGTGTGCGCCGGTGCCTTTTGCCTCAATACATCGTGATAGCTCTACTTGTGAAAGAACGACATGATCTGGTAACGCACTGATGAGTTTCCAGTACATGGCTTGTTCGTTTGGTGAAAGTGGATTTTTTCTTGTGTAGCTGTATTCGCCTTTTTCAGGTTGTGATTTTTCATTTTTTTTATTGGCTTTGGCTACTAACAAAGCAAGTGCAAGTACTACAAATATTCCGGTAATAAAAGTGATCATATTTATATAAATAATTTATGAAACAAACAAACGACAAATTTACGGTTGATGCATTCGATAAGCGCGGTAGAGGTCGTCCACTTAAGCACGACGCAAAAACATCAGCTCAACGTCAGAAAGAATATCGCCAACGCAATAGATTCAATTTGCTTGATTTGATTTTGGATGAGAAGCAAATAAACGTAACGCGTAACGAAAAATAGCACGTTTCCACAAAGTAATTTAACCAATTTTCACCCTGCGCAATGAGGCGCTTTATACACACTAGGAGTTTCAAATGACAACATCTATCGACACAAAAAACCTGATCGAAATTTTGGCTATCAATGTTCAGTCCGGCAAAAGCAAGAAAACTGGCAATGACTATGAGATTCATAAAGCGCAATGCGTAATTCGCGGTGCTAACGACTCTACTCAAGTTGGCGAATTAAATTTGCCGAAAGAGTTGGCTTTGACTGTGCCGGGTAAGTACTTGGCCGAGTTTGAGTTATCAATCAATTTTGACCGTTTGGTTATTCCTCGCGTGATTGCGTTGCACCCGTTTCCAAATCGTTCTGTTGCTCCTTCGCCAACTCCTAAGGCTGCTTAATCATGCCCCGCCAACTTTTTCTGTTTAGCTGTTTTTTCATCGGCTTGTTGGCGGGTGGCGGCTTAATTTTTTGGTGGGGTGCGTAATGGCTGCATGTGCTGTAGCTGTACCTCAATCTGACGGTTCTTATCTGTTCGGTCTATATCCGACGGATTTCGATGTCTCCACGTGTCAATACGTGGTGCTAAGTAGTACTGATATTTCTGGGTCACTCCTGATGATGTCAGCAAATGATGGTGCTGTTTATTCTGCTGCGATAGTGGCGGTGTGGATTGGTGCTTGGGTATTTAAAATGTTAATCAAAACTTTACGAGGTGATACAAATGATTCAGATGACTAAAAAGCTGTTGGTGAAAATCGGTACTGGTGTTGCTGCAATGGTTGGTAGTGCTGCGGCAATGGCTCAAACTGCGCCGACTGTAGACACTAGTGCGATTACTAGCGCTGGCGTGTCTGTTGCGACTGTTGGCGCTGCTGTGTTTGCGGTGTATGTCGGCGTGAAACTGTTTAAATGGATTCGCGGCGCGTTGTAATCCGAATGTGTACACGCGGGGGCTTCGGCCTCCGTTTTCAGTTTACGGGGGGGGGGGATATGGGCTTGCTAGTGATTGTTGCGACTTTGGGCGCATTCTGGATTTTGTTTAACGCATGAATTACTTAATCAAACGTATCGTGGTGGGTGTTTGCGTCGCAATCGTCATGATGATGGTTCATCATATAGCGCGTGCTTCGGATTTTGTCTGGTCTTATGCAGGTGCTACTAAAGGTTATCCTACGGCAATGGCTGCTTGTCTTGCTGCGAATGCTACAACTACTCAAATTGCTCAGACTGTTCAGGGTTATGCGTGTAAAAACGGTACTAATACGCTTTCTAATGTTTACATTGTTTCGGGTACTTGTACGGCACCTAATACGGTTAATCCGGCCACGGGAGTTTGTGCTGCTCCTGCTGCTCCCATTTGTACTGCTGGTGCGTCAACGACGTTTAATGCGTCTGCGCCGTCTGGTTCTTTGCTGACTGCAGCAACAGCAAGGGCTGCTATTCCTACTAACGATGGTTCTTGCAATATTCAGTCACATCCAACTGTTGTTGATTGCTGGCATTACACTTCATCTCCGACGTCAGGATATTGCACATATACCGGTATTCAGACTGGTGTTGCGGCTCCACAAAATGATGCATTTACACCGCCAACTGGTGTGACGCCTTTGCCTGCATCGGTAACGGCCAGTGGCGATCCTGCTACGGGTTGCCCCGCAGGTCTTTCTAATATTGGAACTGATTCGACCGGTACACCGATTTGTTCCGGATCGGGTACGTCGCCTGCTACATCTCCAAATACGACGACGACCAATCCCACGACGACAAGTACTTCTGGTACGGGGTCTAGTGCTGTGACGACGACGACAAGTTCGTCAAGTAATCAAAATTCTGATGGTAGTAGTACAACCAATACAAACACGTGTGTTACTCCGGCTAGTACTGGTTCTACTACGTGTACAACCACTCAATCGACTAGCGCTTCATCGTCGGGTGCTCCGGGAGTTGCTGACGGCAAATCTGCTGCTGCATCGGGCAGTAGTGGTGCGGCTTCTACGCCACCTGATGATATGTGTTCATTGCATCCAGAGCTGAATGCATGCACAAACAGTCAAGTAACTAGTAGTGGTTGTAGCGGTGCTGTTTCGACTGTTGCGGTTACTGGTGATGCCATTCAGGGGGCCATTTTGCAGAGTCTGGCCAATGAGCAGTGTGCTAATTCTGTACCTACTGCGGCTTCAACGCTTGGGACGCAAATGATGAATGGTCAGGACCCGCTGCAAAGTTCGTTGCCGACTAAAGCAAACGGTTCGACGGTAAATGGTACAAATTTAATCGATCAAACTGGTTTTTTGGGTGGTGGTTCGTGTATGGCTGATCAGTCGTTTGCGTATGCGAATACCACGCTAGTAATTCCGTTTTCAACGGTATGTCCTTATCTGTTGCCGTTACGTGCGGCGATTATGTTGGCGGCATTGATAGCGGCTTATTACATGCTATCTGGCGCAATTCTTCGGGAGTAATTGTTATGTTTTTAGCTGAGCTTATACCCGCGATTTGGGGTGCATTAGCGCCTGTTTTAGGTTCCTTGGTGGGGCGTGTATTGCTTGCGCTGGGAATTAGTTTTGTGACGTATCAGGGCTTGAGTGTGGGGACTGATGCGCTGTATGCATCGGTGCAAAGTTCGTTCAATGGTTTGCCATCATCGATCATGTCATTGATGGCCTATTTGTGGGTTGATAAAGCTATTAGTACTGTGTTTTCTGCATTCACTGCGGCGCTCACAATCAAGCTTGCCTCTGGCACGTCATTAACCAAAATGATCATGAAATAATGCTAAATCTATTCACTGGATTACCCGGTAACGGTAAAACGCTTTATACACTGTGGTATGTAAAAAAGTGGATAGAGAAAGAAAACGCTGAACGTGCAAAAGAGGGGAAAGAACTGCGCGAAATTTTCTATCACGGCATTAGTAATTTGATGTTGCCGTGGACGAAAATCGACCCGCAAAAATGGATGGATTGTCCACCTGGCTCTGTGATCGTGATTGATGAGGCGCAATTCGTTTTTGAGAAGAAACCGAATGGCTCAAAATTACCGGCGTTTTATGAACAGCTCGCCGTGCATCGTCACAAAGGTTTTGACATTGTTCTGATCACACAAAATCCGAGCTTAGTCGATAATTTTGTGCGTAAGCTGGTCGGTAAACATTTGCATATTGTTCGCACCTTCGGTATGGAACGCGCAGTTGTGCATGAATGGATGTCAGTGCGTGAAAGTCCTGAGCGTCCTTCGAATCGTCGCGATTCGATACAGCATAAATGGGGTTATCCGAAAGAGGTCTATGCGTACTACAAAAGTGCTGAGCAACATACGGTAAAGCGTAATATTCCAATGAAGGTTTGGGGCTTTGGTCTGGTGTTGATTATCTTGGCCTGCTTGGTGTATTACATTTACGGTTCAATTCAGAAAAAGATTCATCCTGATAAAGCGTTACCGGCTGGTGCCGTAGCGCAACAGCAAGTGCAAGGCGGTGTTGCGCATGCATCGTACAAAAACGCAGTTGAGGATGCGCATCAGTTTTTGTTCGATCGCACACCGCGCGTAAATGGACTTCCGCAAACTGCGCCGCGTTACGACGAAATCACAAAACCAACGACTGCGCCTTATCCAGCCTCGTGTGTTTCCAATCCAAAAAAATGTACTTGTTATACGCAGCAAGCAACACCGATTAATGTGCCTGAAATTTTGTGCAGGGATATTGTGGCGCGTGGTTACTTTTTGGATTTTGATGATAAGGCTGGTGAACGTAATCAAATGGGAAAAGGTTCTTTTGCTGCCTCTGACGAGATTGCAAAGCACTCCAAAGAAAAGCCGTCCTATCAACTAAATGAACCGCTAAGCAAAGATGTTTTGTCGCGTGGTGGTTTTGGTGAGATTGATGGGGATGGTTATGGGGTCTTGGCTACGCATACAGGCGGTACACAGGCAATTAAATCAAAACTATAAGGGTTGGTGCAGGGGCTGTGAACACATGCTCTGCTGATGGCGCTGTTGCGATAGTCGCGCATAATCAAAAGGGGCGATTTGAGTCTGACCGAAGGGTCAGATTCCGGCGTAGCACGGAACCCCTTTAGTAATTCGGAACCATGGCGCGGGCGGGAGCTGCGACGATGGTTGTGCGCACCGAAGTGAAATAAGCGGCGCTGTGTTCGTTTTGATGTTGGTGGTGGATTTGATTTTGAGGTAGAGCGGTGATTGCGACGCCGCCGGCCGCGCAGCGGACGAGCAAGGCGCAAAGCGCCGCTAGACTTGTAATAGGGACACTTAACGTAAATCAAGTAATGGCGGGGCTTCCCAGCTAGGTACACATTTAAGAAATGCTTTTTTGAAGTTCTGTTTTTAGAAATGAAAAATGGCTGCACCTCTGGAAAGGTCAGCCACACGATCAACGTAGTATTCACGGTACAACGCCAATGAACGCAATTGTAGACCACTCAACCCAGTTTGACTATTCACCTGTTGTAAACACGTCAGCGCCGCACGAATGGGACGAATTTTCCTATGATGGCGACAATCAAGTACTTTCCTCTAGTAGCGCAGCTCCTAAAACGGTCTGGATGGTCTATGACCGTACTTTTGACGACGGCCAGACAGAAATCTGTGTTTCTAAGTCCTACCGCTTTAAAGACAGTTACACGCCCACAAAACACGCCAAGCGCGGCGAATCTGAAAACAAAGAAGCTAATCAGGAGGATGCGGCTGCACGTGCTCGTCAAAAGGTTAGATTAAATTGCAAGGCCATTTCTGCTGATCGCATGATCACATTGACCTATAGAGAAAACATGCAAGATGTAGTGCGATTAAAGAAGGATTGGGACGTTTTCCGGCGCAAGATGAGTAAGCATAAGGTGTTTCATTATGTCGCCGTGGTCGAGCAACAGGAGCGTGGCGCGTTCCATATTCATATCGCGGTCAACGGTCGTCAAAGTTATCACTTGGTACGCTCAATATGGACTCGCATTGTAGGTACGGATGAGCAGGGCAGAGTGAACGGCAATATTGATGTGCGCAATCCTCAACGCTTCGGTGGTCAAACTAAAAACGCTCGTCATAAAATAGCTGCTTACATTGCTAAGTACATAGCAGAGGAAATGACCGTTAGAGAATTCAACGGAAAACGTTACTGGGCTAGTCGTGGCATCGTTGTGCCTGAGAAAGTAGCTTATCAACTACCGTATGGGACTGACCAATGGGGGGCATTTGCCCACGCCCTGAAACTGGCCTGTGATCGGGGTATTGAGGGTGCTAACGTTTGGCAGAATCAAGGTATGGGCGTTTTGTGGATGGCTACCGCTGCGCCAATTTAAAATCTTCGGTATCGAGTGAGTAATCCATTTCGGCGGTAACTGGCGGCTTTGGTGATCCGTTATTAATGATCGTTGCTTTTCTAAACACTAAAATATCAGCGGTTGGCATGACGATGCCTAATTTTTGACTTCTGATATTCATCTGCTGTAACTCTCGGTAACATTCTTTGTCGCGCAATTGCAACAGTTCTGGCACCCAAAATGGAATTTTTTTCTTGCCTTCATACCAGTCTTTGATGGTTCGTTCTGTTTTAAAAAGCTGCTCGGCTATAGCTTTTGCGCCGTAAATATCGACGTAATATTTAAAATATCCATCTCGTGCGTAACGCAAATTCGGACACTTCATATTTTCCTTTTGGACAAAAAAAAGACCAGATTTTGGTCTGGTCTGTAAGTGAATGTAACTGTGTTTCTTTCCAGTATTTCGACTATTCAAGTTCGTATAATTTATAACCTGTTGAATTATGGAAATACCGATCAGTGCGGCTTGAAAGCCGCACCAGTCCTCGCTTTCAAGCCACACTCAGGGCTGAAGAAGGCAGGACAAATTGTCTATTAAACGCAAAATATTCTCGTCGGTTGACCGCAAAAAAACCCCATTACAAATCATCATTTGTTTTCTCAAAGACATTTTGTCTACTGAGGATTCGCACCTAGATTTTCACTCAGACAATTTGTACACACCCCCGTCAAACTGGGAGTGGTTATGGTCTGCACTGCTGTGCGGACTCGCTATGGGTGGGCCGATGTTGTTGGTCGCGCTCGGCTGGGTAAAGGGGTGATGGTGATGATAGAAAACCACCTGTCATTCGCATCAGCAACGCCAATCTTGCAGGCGCGTGAAACCGGATTGCCGCCAACGCCGGCAGAGGATGCGCGCGCGCACTTAGCGGTGGTGCGTAGCCAAATAAAAATCCGTGATGACGTGAGTAAGGTGCAGCGCCTGATTGCGCAATCATGGGGAACCACGCCCACTAATGCGCGGCGCTCGGTGTTACGTGCAGCGGGGGTGGATGTTGAGCGATACGATCAGCCAATCCACTCTTTTAACGATGCAGAACGTGCCGCCATTAAAGCGGCGGCATTGGCTGCGGTGCGGGTATTTGAACGGGTGCTCAATGCAGTCTAAGCGCATCGTTTTATCGCCTTCGGTATTACATCAATCTTTCATCAAATCACGGCCATTTAACAGGGAGTTGCAACGGGTGCCGCACAAGTGGCGAACCCGTTTAACGTCGCGCATCGTGGAATCCATGAAGTGGTTTTCTACGCAAAAAATCTATGAGCCTATCGGCTGGGGAATACTCAACACCTACCTGGCAGACTATGTGCCAGAAGGCTTGGATTTGTCCGCTGATGATGGCGATATTTGCGCACTGGCAGACAAGGCAGCGGCGCAAGTTTCAACCGCATTATGGGCGGCGAGTGGGGACGCGCACGCCTTTAAAATCATCGCTTGTGAGTGTGCTGAATACAGCATTTCGCCGCCTTCACGCTGGCCGGATGTGTATAAATTATCTCAGGTAGTGGCACGTGTGATTGACCCGCGTTGGTGGCGGCGACAACTGCGCAAACGACATGGCCGCGCCTTTGAAGCGGGAAATATCCGATTAGGTTACGTGCAATATCGGGTGGAACCCTATGCAAGCACTGACACTGTATTGCGGCGTTTATCGCAGAACCGGCGCAACGCGGCTGCATTGGAATCGGTCGTGATGGAAAATGAAAAAGGCCACACGTATACGCTGGCCGAACTGTCTGCAAAATCGACTTCTAATAAAACTATTCGTCGCGGCGAACTGATGCTACGCATGAAAGGCTTTGAAGATATCGCCATAGAAAGCGGCGATGAGGGCTTGTTTTTAACGTTGACTTGCCCGTCACGTTTTCACGCAACGCATCGTTATGATGGTAGCGCCAACAAGAAATTTGAAGGGGCAACGCCACGCGATGCACAGGACTATCTTTGCAAGCTGTGGACGCTGATTCGTGCCTCGTTAGCCCGCGCCGGTATTGGTGTATATGGTTTCCGGATTGCAGAGCCGCACCATGACGGTTGCCCACATTGGCACTTGCTGCTATTCGTGCGCCGCACCTCTGAAAAGCTGTCTCACTTGACCGATTTATCCGTGCGTACGTGCCGCATCTTTAAGCGCTATGCATGGCGTGCTGATCGTGGCGAAACAGGTGCATTTAAATACCGTTTCGACGCTAAGAAAATAGATCCTGCTTTGGGTAGTGCATCAGGTTATATAGCCAAGTACATCTCTAAAAATATCGACGGCGCAAACGTGGGCGATCATAAAACAACTGAGGGAAATGTCGTCACACCAGACTATGTAGGTGACGTAGAAATACAGCCATCACAACGGGTAGAGGCATGGGCGGCGTGTTGGAGCATACGCCAGTTTCAGCAAATCGGCGGTGCGCCGGTAGGTGTGTGGCGTGAGCTGCGCCGCATCAAAAAAGAAATGGTCACGTATGCCAGCGATCAAATGAAAACCGCATGGGCGGCGGTGCAACGTGACGACGAACTGGGACAACGTGCAGATTTTGCGAGGTATCTCAAAGTGCAGGGCGGCGCGATAGTGCCACGAGCACTGCGGATGTTATCACTGGCGATCAGGGAAACCCGTGTATTAGGCCGCTATGAGGAAACCGACAAACTAATGCCGTACGGGGTGGAATGCGTCTACGACTATGGTGTGGTGTTTTATTCCCAGCGCTATCAATGGAAACTTGTCACAGGAGATAGAAAAAATGCCGCCGGTGTTGGGGTGGCTTTTGACCTTCCTCGGACTCGTGTAAATAAGTGTACGCAGGGCGACATTTCCGGCACGAATGGCGGCATCAACATTTCGCATCGTGAAAAATATTTCCATGAGTCAAAGCAAATGACGTAACATTTATCAATAGAATTTAGCTATTGTAAATAGCGCCAAAATAGCCGAAGCAATGCAAAAAGTGCTCATAGATAACGCCCCGCCAAAAACGGGGTTTTAGCTAAGTGCTCATTGATAACGCCGGGGAAGCTATAAATGGTGGACTGTGGGCGGCATTAGTCGGGGGTGAGACGAATAAACAGCCTCAATTTGCCTATTCAAACAGGGTTACAGAGAAAAAAGGACGGGATATGGATGTATATGTGGGACAGAGCGTGCTAGCTCGGATGTTGCGAAAAGCCGGAGATTTGCAGGTAACTTTGACGCTGCTTTCCAAGAATCCGGCGCGATTTAGCGCAGGTTTTACGATGGATGGCGGGAGCAACTACGTGCTATGCACTGACGGTTTTAAGCCGCGCCGGTTGTCGGGATTGGCTGATGTGGAAAGTTTTGTGCGGCGTTCGTGCAAGGTATTACAAACGTTCGCTATCACTGTGGTCGATTTTGGCAATCTGTGCGGCAAACCTGCTCAGTCAACGGCAGAATTAGCGGCGGCAGCAACAAAATTGGCGAGCTTGGCGACGGCGGCGCAAACGGTGGTAACTGCTGATACGGCAACATTGGCGACCATCAATTCCACATGGGCAGGTAGTGCTCATAAAACACAGCGCGTCAATGACTTGACAAATGAAATACAGGCAGCGCAAGGGGTGCTAACGCTGGCGCAAAACGGCACGTTACCGGATGGATCAACCGATGCCACGGTAACACCGAGTGGTGGGTGACCTATGAATATAAGCATGCCGTTAGTGACGATAGAAAAGATCAAAAGTGGTCTTTATTTGTCGCAACCATTTGAATATCAGGGGCAGATTTACATTGGTAAAAAAGGGCTGCTTGGCGGCTTTCAAGGTAAATTTGTGGAAGCTTCGTCAGCGACGGTGTCGTTGAAAACTTATCCTAATAGCACAGGCTATGCAGCGGTAAATGACTATCAGGTATGGCGGGCAAGTGTCGGCGTAGCGTCGAATAATAGTGCTTATGTAGACGACATCGCAAGCTGTTGGTCTAGAGGGACTAGCTGGGCGGCGCAGGATGAGTCGTTATTTGAAAAATATGTTGCCGCATATACCGCCGCTGGGGACGCGGTTGCATGGTGGACATACCATGTGGATTGGGGGCGGTATTACCCTAGCCCGACAAATGGCTATGACTATCATGGTTACGGCATTTTGGTAGCAGGAGCAACTATCCAATATCTGGGGCGTGTGAATGGTGACACTTACGGCTTTTCTAGTACTGCTAACGCGCAAAAATGGATAGATCACAATATGGAACGTGATGCACAAAACCGCCCTAAAACCGGTGCGCCGCTTAAGCGTAAATTGGCTGGCATGGGTAAATATGCAGAAAGAGTAAGTGCTAGTTTGGCGCTCACACCTCGTCGCAAATTTGCCGATGAATCGAAAAGAAGCCTAGTTACGCAGGCATTGCTGGACGAACTAAACGAGGTTCAGCGTCGCATGGCATTAGAGGCGAGCGGCAATTTTTAGGTAACAACAATCAATTTATAAATATTGATTTACAAAAACTATTACTCCATTTATATTTCATATCGTGGAATTTCCCACTATGTGAAATATAAATGGAGTAATCATGAGTACATTGGTAGCGCAAACAATTTTTGCAAAAGACCTCACCGCATTGGTGGGTGATGTCACCGTAGTATTAACGTCGAACGGTGCAAAGAAACCAAAATACAATGCCGTAGTGACGGACAGCAATGGTAGTTACAGCACTTACGACACGAACGGCAAAATCAAGACCTATGCGGATGCTGGTGCAACGGCAAAATTCGTCGGCAAATTCATGCAGCAAGGAAACACCATCACTGTGTCGATGCCATCCGATGCACTGGCAACAAAAGCGGTGGCTAGTACAGACCCGACCAAAGCCATTGCAAGCGAAACGACTACGCTCAATAAAGACATTACCGCCGCTAATGCAGTCCTGACGAAAAATCAGGCATTGGTAGCGTCGGCAACCTCTCTGGGCTGGGCGACCGGTAACAGTGCAGAGCAAGCGGCGCTGCAAGGTTATAACGATGTGATCACGTTGATGACGAGCTACGTCGCCAGCCTGAATGCAAGCCTTGCAGCGCTGACGGCACCAGCTACAGCGCATGCGCCAGTTACACCGGTTGTAGCAGCGACAGCGCATGCGCCAGTCGCACCGGTTGCAGCTCCGGCAGCAACAGCGTAATCATGGCTGACCGATCATTAGATGCTCTCTTGCCACACGTCGCAGAAATGGCAAAAACATTTCTTGCGGCGTGTGAAAAAGCCGGTATTTCAACGGTCGTTTCATGCACCTATCGCACCGATGAAGAGCAAGCGGCGCTCTACGCGCAAGGCCGTACTACGCCAGGTCGAATAGTGACCGATGCAAGGGCAGGGCAGTCATTACACAACGTGCGTCGTGCGCTGGATGTTTATCCACTGGTGAATGGGAAGTTGTGTGGCAATGAGAGCGCCGAAGAAATCGCACTTTGGCAAAAAATGGGAGCACTAGGAGAAGCCGCAGGCTTTGAATGGGCGGGGCGTTGGGTGCATTTTAGAGAGTTTCCACATTTTCAATTTAAGGGGTAAAAATGTTGTCTATTTTTGGAGCATTAGCAGGTAAAAAAACGTACATCACTGCGGGGCTGGGCGTGCTAGGTGCTGTGGCTGGCGTACTGACTGGCGGGCTGTCGTATTTTGCGGCAGCGCAAATGATCTTAACTAGCGTGCTGGGTGCAACGGTACGTCATGGGGTTGATAGCGCTGTAGCTGGCGCTGGCGATGCCAATTAATGAAATTCCTTGGGGGGTAATAGCTGGCTTTGCTGTGCATGCTGTTGCCGTCCAATTTGCAGCGTTTAGATACGTGATGAAAATTGAATTACGGCTGGCGCGTATTGAAGCAAAAATGGGAATTGAGAAATAAAAGGCCGGTTGATTCCGGCTTTTTTTATGGGGGGAAATTATGATCGCATTGTTGCCTGAGTTGATAGCATTTTTAGTGGAATTAGTGGCTGCTGCTGGAGCTGTCATTGCTAGGGCAAGAGCTTATGCATGGGCGCTGTATATTATTGATAAATTATGGTGGCTGTTCAAAAACGAAATAAAAAACTGGTTGAAAAAGGACTCGAAAAAAATAATAGCTTATGCAATTTCATCATTGGTGGGGATTGATTTAGAAGTGAATGATGATGGTGAATTTGTGATTACTGAAAAATCGATAACCCAAGCAATAAACAAAGAGTTAGGTACATCGTTTAACAATGTGTTTGACCGTGATGCGCTCAAAAACGATTTGGAAAAAATTGGCATAGGTCAGCTAAACCACGCGCTAGGCGCACCACCAGACAAGCCAATCATTACCGGTTTGAACGATCAGGATGTACTGCGCCAACGTATGCATGGTTACGTTGCAGAACAGGTAAAAATAGCGATGGAAGGCGGTGCAAGCACCCTTATAGATGCGAGTGCGCGGCAACGCATCATCACGGCGGCAATGGCGTTTGAAGCCAATTACGACAAGTTAAAACCGCAAGAAAAGCAACCTCTGATCATGACCACGGCAGCAATTAAAAACCGTGAACGGCAGGCGCGATACCGCGCTAAACATAAACGTATGTGGGTGGAAAAATAGCGATGAGAAAATTTGAGGTGAAATATAAAGCAGCTTTTGATGAGGTGGCAGGGCAGGTGGCGCACTCCATCGTAGAACAATTGAAAGCTGGGAATTACGACGCATCAAGCATTGCTAATGAAACCATCACAACACTTGAAAATAGCATGATGGTGCATGTCAGAGCGGCGATGCGTGAGAGCGGCTTTGAAATAGGCGACGATGAATTCGTTACTAAAGACGTGCTTACGCGTGAGGTAAGTCGTAAGACAGGAATTGATTTCACCGACATCACTAACAAAGATGCTGTGATTACTGATATCGATAAGCACGTCACCAACAAAATAAATACGGCGTTGAGCACCGAGTTTGTCAGCGTAATGAATGCAGAGACGTTAAAGGCAGAAATTGTTGATGTAATTGTTGCGCAAGTTGCGAAGGGGGGAATTGGCGCGGTGATGGACGGTAAAAAAGCAAAGGCGCTGAGGTCTGGTGTTGTATATGCAGCATTCGATAACAAAACGACATTCACAGTTTCCGTTGAGCATCGTAAAATGATGCAGCGGATTTATCAGAAGCGCTATAAACGAAAACACAAAGAAGTATGGATAAACTAGGGGCGCGAATGTTTAAGAAAATATCGCTAACGATAGCAAATGTTATATTTGTTATTTTAATACTGCTTTTAGTAAGATTGATTTTATCTCTTTTTGAATACTCAAAGTTTGAGTTTTACATTGATTGCGCGGTGGTTATTATGTGTGGGTGGTTCATTGGTTTAGTGTGGACAAAGAGCGAGAATGCCGGGACGCTAAAGAAGATAGTGATAACGCTGATTGATTTATTTGCACTGATATTTATTTGGTTTGTTATGGGTGTATTTTTTGCTTTTTTTAGCGACGCACAGAGGATTGAATTTTGCATTGATATGGCAATGGTTGTTTTGTGTGGTTGGCATATAAAATCAGTGTGGAAAAGAAATGTTAGGGCAATTGCATTAGATAACTAAGAGTTATCATTTACGCAAACTATTTTGAGGTGGTAATGACAGAATTTGAAGAACGGCGTATTAAAGTACAGAATGCAATGAAAAATGAGCAGAATGCGTTTGAGAGGCGTCAAAGGTTTTTTCAAAAGATCATTAAACCGTTAGCACCAGAAGACGGTGGCGCTCCAACAATAGCGGATATAGAAGAGCTTAACGCCGCAAATGAAGACTATAAGGCGGCTGTCGCGGAGACGAATTTCATCTTAGATGAGTTCACATCGGCAACCGCAGATAGACCAAAGTAAAGATTATCTCCGCTGATGGCGTCTATATGATGCCTTCAGCTTAAACGCCGTAAAAGCATGTGGATTGCGAGGCTCTCTCTTAATTCCATATGTTGCATCATTAGAGGCGCTTGATATGGCAGCGGTATGTTTTTCCGCTTCGGCCAATGCGCGGCGGGTGTCGGCCAAGTTAGTCTCTAAATTCCGTACTTGGCTCTTGAGTTCATTAATTTGCATGAACTGTATTTGCCGGTCGTTAAAAGCCTCGGTATAGGCAAGTTGTTTTCCCCATTGTGATTCGTGATACAGCGCATAGCAGATAGCACGTGGAACGTGCGTTTCTCCTGAAATATAGCGTTGCATAGTTTTGAGACTGATATCTAGCCATTTGCATAGAGCTTGGATGCTTTCTGGCTTCATAGCCGTTAGGTCGTGCAGATACTCCTTGAATGGATTGATTCCCCATGCGTCGCGGGGCGTACGTCGATAGTGATAGCCATTCATAATCAAAAAGCCCTCAATCATAAATATAATTAAGTAGCTTTCAAGCAATTAAAATTAGACAATTTGTCTCGCACTGGCGAATTTCGCATAATTTATATTATGTAAAATACGATGCCTGCGCTTATCCAAGAAAACCAGATCATCTAGAGCAAAATTTGCAGCCCTTAAACGGTGGCTTCTTTCCCTCACACTTCAACCGGCAACAAGCTAAGAGATCTGGTAATTCTCTATTTGAAATGCCTCCATCTAGGAGGCGTTTTTTATGGATAGCGATAAAACGATATTCTTGTCTTCGCCTAGCCATGTTCCAATTCTTAACCGGTAACCAGTTGGGTAGTCTGGCAAGCGATAACAACGCACGTTACGCGTACCGGGTGGAAGCAATTTTTCTAATTTCAAACATAGTATTTTGATTGGTAATAGATTGAAATTTACTAGTCATTTTAGCAATGACGTAGGACTATTTGAGAAATTAGTGAGAAAGTACAAATCGATATTTGTATATATTTTCAATACCTATCCCTTTTCTTCCTGCTCCCACCGCTCCAACAATTCCAGCGGAATACACTGCACTACTTCAGAAAACCGTCTCCCCACCATCTTCTCCGCCTGCCGTAATAGCACTGACACCGGACTGCTCGGCTCAGCCTGCTCAAACCATTCCCGTGCTTTGATCATCGCTTGTAAGGCCATTTCACGATCCTGAATGGAGTCGTCTTGTAGTTCGAATGAATTGGTTTGCATAGGCGAAGCTGGTAATGATGGTGGTTGATTGGCCGGTTCGGCAGGTGTTGCGATGGCGGCCTGAATAACATTCAGCAGTTTTTTGGGCGCGGAGATACTTGCATTTTGTGGTTGATCTTTTCTACTAAATAAACCTACCAGTTTTTGCACGGCACGTAAATCCGGCGCGACATCATAGCTCCTCCACTCTGATCATATGATTTAGTTGTTGCTGTGCGAATTTAACGGCAGAAGGAAATTCTTTCCCGTTAATGCTTCTTATCGCCTCCAAAGTGCGTTGATCAGACCAGCGCTTGTAATTGAATGCTTCAATGAACATGTGACTGCCTTCCATAAAAAACCGAACGATGCTGTAGGAAAATATTCATCGTGCCAGTAATCAAATGGAATGGCAATCGCGACCAGCTCGGTTTATCTGAACTGATGCGTTCGTGTCAGACAGACAGATTTCATCCCGTTGCGGCGGACCATTCAAATCTCGTGATCGGTCGTTGTACATGAACAGTCAGTCATTCATAGCGCTCACCGGTGCGACCCGGATAAGGTCAATGACATGCCGCCCTTTCAGGAACGACATTGAATTGTTGTTTTTCACCGTGATCGTTTAGGATCAAAGCCTTTCAGGTCAGAGCGCGGCGGCGATTGCCTTGCCAACGTCGGTCGTGTTGCCGCTGCCACCGAGGTCGGGCGTATTTGGGCCCTGCACCAGCACGGTTTCGATCGCCTTCATGATGGCGTCGTGCGCAGCCGTGTAGTTCGCGTCGCCATTTCCAAGGAAGTCCAGCATCATCGCGCCGGACCAAATCATACCAATCGGATTGGCGATGTTTTTACCGAAAATATCAGGCGCTGAACCATGCACTGGCTCGAACAGCGATGGAAACGTGCGATCCGGATTCAGATTTGCCGACGGTGCGATGCCGATCGTACCGGTGCATGCAGGACCAAGATCGGACAAGATGTCGCCGAACAGGTTTGATGCCACCACCACGTCGAAACGTTCCGGCGAGAGCACGAAGCGAGCGCACAATATATCGATGTGATACTTATCCCAACGGACGTCGGCATACGATGGCGCCATCGCTTCCACACGTTCATCCCAGTACGGCATGCTGATCGAAATACCGTTCGATTTAGTGGCTGAGGTCAGGTGTTTCTTTGGCCGGCTTTGCGCCAGGTCGAATGCATACTTCAGTATCCTGTCGGTACCCTTGCGCGTGAAAATCGCATCTTGCACCACAAACTCACGGTCGGTGTTGTCGAACATCTTCCCACCAACTGATGAGTATTCGCCTTCAGTGTTTTCGCGCACGACGTAGAAGTCGATGTCGCCCGGCTTGCGGTTGGCCAGCGGGCAAGGCACGCCAGGCATCAGGCGTACCGGGCGTAAGTTGACGTATTGATCGTAGTCGCGCCGGAATTTGAGCAACGAGCCCCACAACGAAATATGATCGGGCACTTTGTCGGGCATGCCGGCAGCGCCGAAATAGATCGCTTCGAAACCGTCGAGCTGCTGTCGCCAATCGTCTGGCATCATCTGACCATGCTTGAGGTAATAATCGCAATTGGCCCATTCCATGGTCGTGAACTCAAGGGCAATGTTAAATTTACGCGCGGTCGCTTCCAGCACGCGCAAACCTTCCGGCATCACTTCGTTACCGATGCCGTCGCCAGCAATTACTGCAATTTTATGGATTTTCATAGTATTTACCGTTAACCGGTTCGAGAGAGTTAGCAAACAAACTCATATTACTAAATACGAAGAAATATATAATTAAGTAATTCGTAGCCAAAAAGAACACGTATCGTGAATAATGCTTTCGACTTGAACCGCGTTTATGCGTACAGATATTAAAATAAACCGGCCCCTTCTGGACGATCTCAGCCTCTTTTGTGTTGTTGTGCGTAAGCAAAGTTTTGCTGCGTCAGCACTAGAGCTTAGGGTTTCCAACGCGCTCGTGAGCAAGCGCATCGCCATCCTGGAAAAAACTTTGCGGGTACGATTACTACATCGGACAACACGCAAAGTCTCGTTGACCGAGCACGGCAGTATTGTCCACGAGTGGGCGCAACGCATCCTGGAGGACGTCGACCAGCTTGGAGAAACGATATCCCAGAAAGGAAGTTCGCCACGTGGACTACTGCGCTTGTGCACCAGTTCAGGATTTGGCCGCAATTGGATTGCACCAGCCATCTCGGCGCTGGTGCGTGAATATCCCGAGCTGGAAGTGCAGCTCGAATTACTGGACCGGCCGGTCGATCTTATCGCTGAAGGATTTCATCTCGATATTCGCGTGGGTCAGGTACAAGAGTCGCATTTAATCGCTCGACGGATAGCCGCGAATTCACGCATTCTGTGCGCCTCGCCGACGTATCTGGAGCGCAATGGCACGCCGCAACAACTCGCCGATCTTCTGCAACATAAATGCATCGTGATCCGTGAACGCGACCAGGATTTCGGACGCTGGAAGCTGTCCGGATCCCACGGCCCCGAAACCGTGCGGGTCAAAGGCCCTCTTTCGACCAACAACGGTGAACTGGTCCATCAATGGGCAATCGACGGTCATGGCATTATCTTGCGCTCGATCTGGGATGTTGCCCCTAGCCTTGCCGATGGGCGTTTGATCAGGGTACTTCCAGATTACAGCCAGGAGGCCGACGTGTGGGCGATTTATCCTACGCGATTGGGAACGACAGCGAATGTGCGTGTATGCGTGCAATTTCTGGAAAGCTGGCTAGCGGAGCCGCTGCGGAAATAAACGACGATTAGCAAGTACAATCCACCAAACATCGTTAGTGAGCGCAGCACGTTCGCTGTCAGTGCGATGATTAGCTACTTCAACATAATTCTGATTGGAGATTGCGAAATGGACAACAAAATTCGTTGGGTTAAACCTCTCGTATGTGCGGCAATTTTTGCTCTCGGTGCGCCGGCGACTCCCGTCGATGCGTGTACCCGGTTGGTTTATTTGGGTGCGAATGGCGATGTTATTACTGCCAGATCGATGGATTGGAATGAAGACATCGGCACTAACCTCTGGGCGTTTCCGAGAGGTATCCATCGTACTGGTCAAGGCGGCCCGAATTCCCTGGAATGGACTTCCAAATACGGCAGCGTTATCGCATCAGCATATGACGTGGCAACCACAGATGGATTAAACGAAAAGGGTCTCTCAGCCCAACTTTTGTGGCTCGCCGAATCACAATATCCGGCTTACACAAAGGACAAACCAGCCTTGGCCCTTTCTCTCTGGGCCCAATATGTTCTAGATAATTTCGCGACAGTGGCCGAAGCGGTCAGTGTCCTGGAGAAGGAGCCGTTTCTTGCCGTGACTGACAATGTGCCGGGACAAAACCGTCTAGCTAATCTTCATCTCTCCATATCCGACGCCAGCGGCGACAGTGCCATATTTGAATACATTGGTGGGAAGCTCGTCATTCATCATGGACGTCAGTTTCAAGTGATGACCAATTCGCCCTCCTTCGATCAGCAACTGGCGCTGAACGCTTACTGGAAAGACATTGGGGGCACAGTCATGCTACCAGGCACCAATCGCGCCGCTGATCGCTTTGCGCGTGCATCCTTTTACATTAACGCTATTCCTAAGAGCGAAGATCCAGTTGTCGCGCTTGCCAGCGTTTTCAGTGTCATCAGAAATACGTCAGTGCCATTTGGCATCGTCACCGAAGGACAACCTAATATATCGTCAACTCGCTGGCGCACGGTGGCCGACCAAAAACGGATGCTCTACTTCTTCGAGTCGGCTTTAACTCCGAATACGTTTTGGGTCGATCTTAAGAAAGTGAATTTTGATGCCACCAATGGCAAGGTTTTAAAACTGGATCTTGGAAAAAATCAGCGTAATACGTTTAGTGGCGATGCGAGTTCGCACTTTCAGCCATCCAAGCCCTTCGTGTTTCTAGGTCTTGGAGGCGGATAGCTGCTCCCTGTTTCGGTCACGATATGGCCAGCAGGCGTTCAGTGGGTTCTCAGTTTTCCCCACATGCACTTGGCCCTGCGACGATGTGAAGTATCCATTTTTTTGTCGCCTAATGGAGAAGGTTAATATCTTGCGTAATGTCTAGTTTTTTAACCAGTTACTGCCGTATCGGCGGCGTAAGATAAGCCGCCGTGCTCCCCGGTGTTTTCTGGCTTTCCTTGATTTCCATGTTGGCGATGGATTTCAGATGCACCTCATCAGGGCCGTCGGCGTAACGCAGGGCCCGGCCCCACGTCCAGTGGTCAGCGAGCGGCGTGTCGGGACTAAGTCCCATAGCGCCAAAAGTTTGCATGGCGCGATCGCAGACTGCTGTGTGAACCGACGGTACTAATGCTTTGATCATGGCGATCTCCTTGCGCGCGTCCTTGGCGCCGACGTTGTCGATCATCCATGCCGTTTTCAAAACAAGCAAACGTGCCTGCTCGATCTCGATGCGCGAACGTGCAATCCACTCCGAAATGATGCCATGTTGATGCAAATACTTGCCAAAACTTTGGCGTTCTTTTGCTCGCGCTATCATCAACTCTAATGCCAGTTCCGCCGCCCCTATCGAGCGCATGCAATGATGAATGCGACCTGGCCCCAAACGCGCCTGAGCTAGCGCAAAGCCACTGCCCTCCTCGCCTAGTAAATTGCTGACTGGCACGCGCACATTGCGAAACACTATCTCGCAATGTCCTTCGGGGGCGTGATGATTCATGATATTGATGTTCCGTACAATCTCTACGCCAGCGGTATCCCGTGGCACCAGAATCATGCTCTGCTGCTGATGAGATGCGGCAGTCGGATCGGTCTTGCCCATCAGGATAAAAATCTTGCAATTCGGATGCGCGGCGTTGGTAATAAACCATTTGCGACCATTGATCACATAGTCATCACCATCGCGCTGGATCAGGGTAGTGATGTTGGTTGCGTCGGAGGATGCTACGTCCGGTTCTGTCATGGCGAAGGCGGAACGAATCTCGCCATTCAGTAACGGCTGCAGCCATTGTTTACGTTGCGCCTGTGTGGCAAACATATGCAGCAATTCCATATTGCCCGTGTCCGGCGCATTGCAATTAAATACTTCTGACGCCCAGCTGATACGCCCCATGATTTCTGCCAGTGGCGCGTATTCGAGATTACTCAAACCGGTGCCGGGTTCGCTATCGTCCAGATGAGGCAAAAACAGATTCCACAAACCTTCCGCTTTCGCCAGTGCTTTCAGGTCTTCCATGAACGATACCGGGAAGATGCCAGCATGTACCTCTTCGTTATACTGACGCACGCGCGGCAGGATATGTTGATCCATAAAATTGCGCACGCGGGTACGCAGACCTTCTACCTTTGCTGTATATCCAAAATCCATGATGGACCTTTCTATTGCGTTCAATGTTGGCAATCATTGATGGTGATTTACGTTGCCGAAATTAGCTAGCCGATACGCCGCCATCAACCGCGATTGCCTGACCGGTCATATAACTGTTTTCAGGGGCGCAGAGCATTAACATCACACTGACAATCTCCTGAGGCTGACCGAGACGCTTCATCGGTGAGCCGGTGGCAAGCAGTTGCTGAGACTCCAGATCGCCCGCCAAGCTGTCGGTAACCATCGGCGTCAGACTATAAAAGGGGCAGATAGCATTGACGCGAATGTTTTTGCGCCCGAACTCGATCGCCGCCGTTTTGGTTAAACCGACGACGGCGTGTTTAGAAGCACAATAGGCAGCCAGCTTAGGAGCACCGCCGAGTCCGGCCATAGAACTAACGTTCAAGACCGTACCGCCACCTTGCGTAAGCATCTGTTTAATCTGGTATTTCATGCCGAAGAAAACACCTTTCGCGTTCACTGCGAAATTAATATCCAAATCGCTCTCTTCGGTGTCCAACAGTGATTTCATAGGCGAAGACAAACCAGCGTTATTTACGCCGATATCCAATCGACCAAAATTTTTTACACCCGCATCTACCAACGCCTTAACATCCGCTTCATGACTGACGTCGCAGCGCATGGCAACCACTTCGGCACCACTTTTCCGCAGTAAAGCGGCGACCTCAGCCAAACCAGTTTCGTTCCGATCACCAAGTATCAGTCGGGCACCAAGACCGGCCAGTTGCTCAGCCAATAATTTTCCAAATCCGCTGGCGGCACCGGTAATCATGATCACCTTGTTATGAAAATTTTCAATTTGCATGGTTATCTCTTTCATTCATTTAAAGGGTGAGGCCACCATCGACGACTATGCATTCGCCGGTGGTGTAACTGGCTGCATCGGAAACCAAATACAACACGGTGCCAGCCATTTCCCGCGGTTCGGCATGACGGCCCATGGGCACATGCGCGATAACACTTTGGTAGATTTTTTCGCTCTCGAACAATGCCCCTGCAAATTTGGTCTTGGTGATGCCGGGCAGCAGCGCATTGACACGAATCCCCAATGGCGCGCATTCCTTGGCAAAGGCCTTGGTCATATTGACCACCGCAGCCTTGGTAATCGAATAGATACCTTGCATATCGCCGGGCTGCAGAGCGTTGATCGATGCAGTATTCACAATCGCGCCGCCGCCGTTTTCTTTCATTAACTTACCGGCTTCAACCGACATGAAGAAATAGCCGCGAATATTGACGTCAACAGTCTTGTTATAAACAGCCAGGTTGGTGTCGAGAATATGGCCAAAGTAAGGATTGGTGGCCGCATTATTTACCAGGATATCCAGCTTGCCGTGAGTCTGTCTGATGTGTGCAAACACCGCATCGATATCCTCCATCAAACCGACATGACAGGGAAAAGCTTCGGCGCCGCCACCTGCCGCAATGATGGCTTCCGCGACTTGTTGGCAACCGTCTAGCTTGCGGCTAGAGACAATCACATGAGCGCCCTGTTCGGCTAACAACTTGGCTATTTCTTCGCCAATACCGCGGCTGGCACCTGTCACAAGAGCGATCTTGCCAGTCAAATCAAATAGTTTTGTGCTCATTTTTTCCTCAGGAAGTTTGCGGCTGTTTTAGCGATTCAATACCAGTTCAATCTAACGGTCATTCTCAAACAATGCGACCGCCAATTGCGCAAGATGTCCGGCCATCTTGCCAACTTGTGCAGCCTTGTCGCTGGAAGCATTGCCGTCCACGGAGCGCTTCAGTACACCCTGAAGTATCGCCGCCAGTCGAAAAAAGCTAAATGCCAGATAGAACGGCCAATTGGCTATGGTGCCGATACCGCGCAGTGCGCAATATTGCGCAACCAGTTCGGCTTCGGTAGGAATCCCCAATTGCTCGCGATTTTTATTGGCCAGCCCGGAAATGTGACCGACGGAGGGCAAGCGCAAACACATGCAGAAATAGGCCAGATCAGCCAACGGGTGACCGAGAGTCGAAAGCTCCCAGTCCAGCACTGCCAGCACCCGCGCTTCTGCTGGATGAAATATCAGATTATCAAGACGGTAGTCACCATGAACCAGACTGAGCTGATCATCCGCCGCCGGCAGATTTGCTTGCAACCATACGATCAGCGTCTCCATTGCAGCGATGGTCTCGGTTTCAGCCGCGCGATATTGTTTGGTCCACATACCGACCTGACGTTCGAAATAATTACCCGGGCGACCGTAATCGCCCAACCCGACTGCATTCACATCGACATCGTGCAACGTCGCTAACACGCGTATCATTTCACTGTAAAGCGGCGCTCGTTGCTCGCTCGGCAGCTCTGGCAGCGCCGGATCCCAGAAAATTCTCCCCTGCACAAAACTCATGACATAGAACATGCTGCCGATCACCTCAGGGGCCTCGCACAGGTGATAAGCGTGAGCTACCGGGACTCCCGTATCTCTCAACGCGTCCAGTACGCGGTATTCCCGATCAACGGCATGCGCACCTTTCAGCAAAGACCCTGACGGTTGACGACGCAATACATATTCACCGCTACGGGCTTTTAGAAGAAAAGTAGGATTGGACTGCCCACCCGTAAACTTCTCGGCAGTCAGTGGTCCTTGAAAACCAGCTATCACGCTTTCCAGATAAGCCGCGAGTCTGACCGTATCGAGACTATTCACATCAGTTGTCATTTATAAAATCTCCATATTTTTTATTATCCATAGGTGATCGCGTCCAAGCGCTCCAATTGATCAAGATGCGGGATATTGTTGAAACTCGCGAGCTTGACTGACTGCTCATTAAAAAAATAATGCGAAAAGCTACTATTTTTAATCTGTAAATTCAATTCGATAGCGATGTTCGCGGGAGCCTCCAACACTAGTCGACTCATCATGCCTATTGGCCCGCCAGAACTGACCACCAGAACCCGTTGCGCTCCGCAATGCTGAATAAAGTGACGTGCATCATTAACCCGTTGAGTGAAGTCCTCCCAGCTTTCAGGCAAGGCTCCCATCAGTTGGTCAAGAGTCCAGAGCTGCAATACCTGCTTCAGTCCTTTATAGAAATCACGCTTGTCGCCAGATGCCAACCGCTTTAATGCCACATGATCTTCACCGAGAGCGTTATACAGCGCATGAAAATCGTATTCATTGAGCCCGGCGTGCTCAGTAAAAATGGGGGCGTAAGCCATGCCGCGGCAAATTTGCTCAGCAGTTTGGCGATGGCGTAATTGGGTGCCAATGATGACACTATCAAATTGCATTCCCCGCTCGGCAAAATACTGCCCCAGCCAGAAGGATTGCTGCTTGCCTAACGACGACAGTCGATCATAGTCATCCGTCCCGAAAGACGCCTGGCCGTGCCGTACCAGATAGAACTCCGCCATATCGCACCTTTGCTTTGCAAAATCAAATAATAGCGATAGCATCAGTATTTTTAAAATTTATTATATTTATACCTAGCCATAATTATTAATTATGGCTTTGAGCGAAAGAAGGACCAGTTATGCGATTAAATCAAGTTGATCTCAATCTGTTTGTGATTTTCGAGACGATCTATGCCAAACGTAATCTCACCCGGGCAGCGGAGGTATTGTGTATTTCCCAGCCAGCGGTGAGCAACGCGCTGCAACGAATGCGTAAGACCTTTAACGATCAATTGTTTGTCAGTACTCCGCAAGGCATGGTACCGACACCGGTGGCGGAAAATATTATTGGTCGCGTCGGCGAGGCTCTGCAAATGCTCAATGCCAGCGTTCAGGAAGCCGATCAGTTTTTACCAGAAAATGCGCAAAAGGTATTCCGGGTAAGTATGAACGATTTGGCGGAAACCTTGATATTGCCGGCTTTGGGCGAAGTGCTGCAACGGCAAGCACCTGGCATTCGCATTGAGAGCTACTTTAGCAGCCGGCGCGATGTCCCCCGAGAGCTGGCGGCGGGGGCGCTGGATCTGGCTATTGACGCCCCGCTGATCAATGATCCCCAGCTATGTCACAGTCCGTTGATGAGCGAACGTTATGTCTGCATGTTACGCAAAGGGCATCCACTAGCCAATCAGCCGCTCAGTCTGGAAAATTATCTGGCATTGGGGCATATCCACATTTCGAGTCGCCGTGAGGGACTGGGGCATGTTGATGCAGCGCTCAACAAACTAGGCAAACCGCGCAAAATTCAGATGCGGGTTCAACACTATATGATGGCCCCACTCATCGCCATGCGCACTGATCTGGCACTGACAGCGCCGTTAGGATTGGTGCAAGGTTACGACGCAATACAACTAGAATTGCCGTTTGAACTGTCGACCATGGAATCGCACCTGTACTGGCATCGTAGCGCTGACCGAGATCAGGCTAATGTCTGGTTGCGGAACAAGTTATTGCAGTTTATGCAAATCGAAAATTGCGTTCAGAGCTAGATTGAATGGAAACAATCGTGCGCATAATTGGGTATCCGATACTGGCCGGACTTGGTCATACGCGAAAGATCGAATCCAATCCGAAACATCATCTTAAGCAAGATCAGCTAGAGCATTCCTGACCAAACGCACTCGCTCATCAACAGAAATATCTCCATCTAAATGAAGTATCGGACAGCTGCGCTGGCCCAGCCAATTCTGGTGCCGCGCCAAACTTCGTCCAGTCTGAATACCCTCGTCGTACTGGCTTGCCCAAGAAAGAAAGGTCGCATCGACCTTACCAAATCGCTCAATCTCCCTTTGAATAATCCGCGCCATCCTGATATCAGCTGGCAGATAAAGAAACACTATCAAATCAAAGGAGTTTTCAAGTTCTTCGCCCCACTCCAGAATCGAGCCTGCTACGACAGCATTTGGTAAAGACGCCAATTTTTCGGTAATTGCGCTTAATCGCTCCACACGATCTCGCTTTGCTTGAAACGGCGGCAACGTCGGTAGCCAATAGTAATCGTCCGCTTCTACGTGCTTAAATCCCACCGCATTTTCTAACGCTGCTGCAAGGGTCGAAGTGCCGGCGCCGGAGGCACCGATAATAAGAATTATCATTGAATAGGTAAGCCTTATTAATTCGGTTTCGATATAACTAATAAATAACGCCACCAAGATGATACGTGCTTAGTGCCAGCTTCAACCTTTGCATGATGTACTCAACGACACTTAATTGAATCTGGCCGGCTCCATTAACCGACCAATGCCAAGTCCAGGCTTTGACAACTCAACCCGCGCCGGTATTGCGGTACTTGCCAATCCCAATGCCAAAAATGCTGGTTTGAAGACTCTTGCTTTTCACTACTCTCGGCTTTCTGCCCGGATCCAATAAGGTAAATCGCTCTCTGATATCCGCTTCGCTTGGCAGCGAATTTGCACGCCATTTGATGATGTCGATGCCTGCTTTTTTCAGCGCCTTGTATTTTTTTTCATCCTCTTTGCTGAGAATCTTGTTGTTATGCGTCTTGTTATCTATTTCAATGACCGCCACCACGTCACTGGCTTTATCGCAAATCACGAAATCCAGATTCTTCGACGCCAGGGTATCCAGGCCGGCGCTGTCTTTAGTGCCCAGACAACGGCTCAAGCCGACTTGCGCCAACACCATGTAATCCGGAAGTGCGCCGACCAGCCGCCAGTACATGACTTGCTCGTTGTTCGATAAAGGTTTTTTCTTGATGTACTCACGACGCTTTTCCTGGGTCGCCTGTTTTTCCCGAGTTAATACGGTGATAACCACCATGATGACGAGAGTTAGCACCGTCAGTGCAATGATCGCTTTCATTATTATGTTTCCCCTGATTTGAACGCAGCGGCAATTATATTTCCATATGGAAATATAATGAAGTCCAAAATGCGGTACTTTTTACCGGTTTGCTCTAATCGCAGGCACGAGTTGGTACAAACGGGCATCTGGTGCGGTTAGCCGAAACGGGCGGCATCCATTTCGAGTCGAACACAGCAGCTCCTGAATCACTGAAAACGTCGCATTTCTGCCGTTACACTGAGGGAAACGCTGCCAATGAATCGGCGAAAATCATTGGCGGCCTAACCGATCCGGTAAGAACCACCGTCTACAACAATCGCCTGTCCGGTAATGAACGCAGCGTCATCGCTTGTTAAGAACAGAATCGCACCCGTAATGTCTTTCGGCTCGCCGAGCCGCTTGATCGCTTGCTGTTCCCAAGTGGCGCGTTTCTGAGCGTCGGGTTGAGATTCAGTAGCCTGCGTATTCGTCAAGCCGGGCAACACGGAATTTGCGGTGATACCGTCTTGCGCTACGTCGTTCGCCAAGCCTCGCATGAAGCCGATGATTCCCATCTTCGATGCCATATAGTGGCTCATGCCGGGCACAGCCAGACCGATGATATTGGACGATATGCCGATGAAGCGTCCCCATTTTTTTTGTCTCATCGCCGGCAGAAAATATTTGACGCTCAGGAAATGAGAATCCAGGTTTGTGACCATAGTCCTTCGCCACGTCTGCAGGTCCAAATCGTCAACAATGCGGTTGGGGAAATATCCCGCATTGTTGACAACGATATCAACACCACCCATATCTCGGGCTTTGGCGGCGACAGATTGCCAATCCTCTTCTTTCGTGACGTCAAGCTGAAGTGCCTGCACGACGGAGTCGTTTCTACTGGCGGTGTATTCCGGAGCAGCCAGGTCCGTCGCAATCACGTGCGCTCCGCGTTCCGCCAGTGCCAGCGCTATCGCCTGACCGATACCTTGGCCAGCGCCTGTCACCAGCGCCACTCTGCCTTCATGGGTTTTTATCGACTTGTTCATTTCTACACTCCTAAATCAACATTAATTAGAGGCCGCGCATCCCCAATAGCTAGCCGATACGACGAACACGGCTACGCTATCGGGGTAAGTCGCGACCATTCGTCGCCTCAGATTTTGATGAAGCCAGCCCCGCCCAATGCGCCGAACGGCAACGATGTCAGTGGTCCGCCTGCATCCAGCGTGCCGAGATCAACGCCAACGAAGCCGATCTTCTCCAATAAGGCGCGGACAGTCGTTTTGGCTTCGGTGTCGTCGCCAGAATAGAAAAGCACTCGGCGTCCACCCGATGTTTCCGGTTCTGCAAGAGCACGCGCATCGAGGTGATTGAATGCCTTGACGAGATGTGCGCCGTGAACGATCTCACGGACCACGCTACTCGAATGGCGGCCGCCGAGATCAACCGCCTTAATGCCGTATGTGGCCAGCGGATTGGTCGGATCCTTCGCGTCTGGGGAATCCGGGTCTATCCATTCGACGGGGTTGGTGGCGTCGACGACGATGCGTCCGTTCCAGGCAGGTAGTTGGTCAAGCACACGCTTTACGTCTGCCCAGCGAATGGCGACGACGACGATGTCAGCCTTCGCGGCGGCTTCCGTCGTGCCGGCTTTGATCGTGGGAGCCAGCTCTTTGACCAATTCAGCAAGGGATTCGGGCCCTCGACTGTTGGAGATGACGGCTGGTATGCCTGCTTTGGCGAATGCCCGTGCAATGTTGGATCCGAGCGCGCCTGCACCAATAATGCCAATGTTCATGATTTACTCCTCTATAAATTGATTCGGCTTAGGCCGCCGTGGCCATTTCTATCTGCCTTTATCGTGTCTGTTCGAAGACGCCTTGCGCGTGCAACCGCCTGCCTATCTGCGTGATGTTGCTTTCACCTTGCGACAGTGCGGCCGCATTGGTGTGAACAGAGTAAAAACCGGTGATCAAATCGTAAGGATGCTTGATGGCAGAGCCGAGAACGAAGCGCGTGTCGGAATTTGCTTCAAAATGGATTTCGTCTTCGGATTCATCAAACACGGCGAGTTCACCTGATGTAATGTGTTCTGTTGCCGACACTTCTCCTTCAGCAACGGCGATCCATGCCACATCGTGCTCTTTGGGCGGAACGAAGCGCCAGCGTTCACCCGCCTTCAGCCGCACATCGAGGTAGGTCATACCCGCCGGTGCTGCAACGATGCTTTTGTGCCCTTCGTATTCGCCCATGATGATTCGAGCGGGGCCAACTGCCTCAAAGGCGGAAGCGTCAAGATACTGGCTGTGCGGTTCGGCCAATTCAAATTCCGGCGGCATCGCGACCCAAAGCTGAAATCCTTTCCCGCGCTCCTTGCCATACAATCCGCCGGTGTGCCAGACGCCGCTGCTTGCACGCATCCATTCGACACCACCCGTGTCGATAATGCCCTCGCGCCCGGTCGTTTCCTTGTAGAAGGCCTGACCCGACATGATCAGCGTCAGTGTCGCGATGCCGGAATGGGGATGGAATCCGAACTTGGGGGCATTTGCCGCGTCGGCTTCGAAATGATCAAGAAATACGAACGGCTTGATCAGTTCGCCGACATCGCCCGGACTGACCAGTCGGGTAATCGCGCCGTGCGCATGTCCGCGGGTGCGCAGTATCACTTTGCGCTGCCGTTGACTGTCACGCTCAAATTGCGTGGATTCTGTGTGTATGGTCATCATTTTCTCCATGCCATAAGTTTCATAATCGGATTTGCCGCAGCTCTTGCCAGTTCGATAATCACACCTTGATACAGCTAAATGTCGAATTGGAGGTGAAGCGTTGATGAAAGAATAGATCTGCGCAATTCATCTGAATAGACGAAATATTTGGATGCTAACCATCGGTTTAACAGATGGATAACGGCGACCGTTTTGCCGCGTCTGCGATCCTCGTTAATTTCGAACGGTAGCGGGATGAGCGGAATTGACGATCTGACTTCGCTGACTATGAAATGTCGCTGTCGTCTGAATATCTTCTGGGGGAAATGTCGAAATCAAAGGCGCGAAGGATGAGTACGAAACCGATAACTACAACTTCGATTTGATGGCGTTTTTGCCTGGTGATTTTGCTGCGGGAATTGTGCTCGCTGGGGTGGGTATTTGCTTCAAGCGCTCGATGAACCAGCGCCCGGCGGGCCCCGGGGGCGACGAAGTCTGCCAGATGGCGGACATTGGCAAAATCGTTCCTTCGGGAGGAACATCTTCGATCTGCAGTACGGACAAGCGTCCGTTTTCAATATCGTCGCGTACGATATGCAGCGGCATACCGCCCCATCCCAGACCGTTCAAGAGGAAATGATGTTTGGCAAAGAGATCGCCTAGCCGCCAAGTCAAAGGCGACATCACGCCAAACTCACGGCCTTTTGACAGATCCGACCGGTCCGTCAAAACAATTTGCGTGTGCATCGCCAAGACATCCTTAGGAATCTTGCCACTGTACGAAGCTAACGGATGGTCACTGGCGCAGAGCATGAGAAAAGTCACGCCGGTGAGTCGCTCATAAGCAATCTTCGGTGGAATATGCGGCAGCGAACCGACGATTCCAACACTACAGCGCTCATCGAGGACAGGCTGCACGGCGCCCCCTAACGCTTCAACATAGACGCGCAGCGCGACACCGGGATACTGCAGCCTGAATTCTTTTGCGACTTGCGTCACCGCAGCAATCGGATACATGACATCGACGACGACGGATAACTCCGGCTCTAACCCAGCTGATATGCCTTTCGCGCGCGCCTTCAGCAGATCAACGTTTGTCACGATATTTCGCGCATCGGCAAGCAGCACAACGCCGGCCGGCGTCAGTTTTGGGTAACGACCAGATCGGTCAAACAGTTCGACGTCTATCTGCTGCTCAAGATTACTGATGGTTTGGCTGATGACCGACTGCGCTCTATACAGTTTGCGCGACGCAGCAGAGAAGCTGCCCTCATCGGCCGCGGTGATAAAGGTTCGCAATTGATCAAGCGATACACCGTCAAGCATGGGAAATGAATAGCGTCGTAGTCGATGGATAAATCGATCATATCCGGTTTCTACCAGATGGACAATTGCGTGCCAATTGCCAGCCGTTTGCCTACTTGTCCTCGTCTTCCTGCATCAAAGACTGCCAGGAACTCTCAGCCAGTTCGGCAGCCAGAAAATCGAGCAAGCTTCTGACCGCAGGAATCATCCCGCGCCGTGACGGAAATATGGCATGGATGATGCCCGAACGTGTACTCAAGTGCGGCAGCAGTCTGATTAGCATGCCTGCTCTCAATTCCGTCATCACCGCAAGCGCGGGCACGCAGGCTACGCCTATGCCCCGTAGTGCAGCAGAGCGTAGCGTGAGCAGGTCGTCGGTGTGCAGTCGCGGTGTGTGCACCAGCTCTTGAGTTTTGTTGTCCTTATCTTGAAAGCGCCATGTGACCTTGTCACCGGCATAGCCCATGGCGACAATCGGCATGCGCGCCACGTCCGCAAGATGAACAGGCATGCCTAGTTCTTGTACCAGTCGCGTGCTGGCGACGAGGATCATTTTCGACGGCCCGAAGGTGCGCATGGCGAGATCGGAGTCTTCAAAAGGTGGCACCCGGACACGGATGGCGATGTCGATGCCTTCATCGACAACGTCAACGCGACGATTAGTTGCGTCGAGCGCGACGCGTACCTGCGGTTCCGCGACCAGAAATTTGGCGAGGATGTCGGCCACGCCTCCTTGCAGCAGACCAACCGGGCAGCTCAGACGCACTAGTCCCTGTGGCGAAGAAAGCGTTTGATGTACGGCATCCTTTGCCGATTGCGCTTCCGCAATCAAGGCCACGCAATGGCCATAAAATGTCTTGCCGATCTCAGTCAGAGAGAGCCTGCGCGTAGTACGGTTAAGCAAGCGCACCCCCAACTCCGTTTCCAACGCACTGACGCGTCGACTCAGCTTGGACGTCTGCATGTCGAGCGCCTCGGCTGCAGCAGAATAGCTGCCTGCATCGACGACTTTGACAAAAAAGACAAGATTATTCAGGTCATTGATCGGTGCCATGCTTACTCTCCCATCGTCCGATTTCCGTTTATTTTTCTATTTTCGACAAATATCAATTCTATTTCAAGCCATTAATCTTAATTTGTTGCTGGATTATGCTGTATTCATCAGCTCGTAAGGTGCACTGCGCACCAACTTGACGACTCATGGAGAACAGCATGTTACAAATTCGAAACTTGGATTCACTCGCCAGCAGCGACTTGACCTGGCTAAAGGCCAAACATCATTTCGCACTCGATGGATACAACAACGCGGCACACGCGCCGTTGGGCAGCCTGATCGTCTTGAATGACGACGAGGTGGCACCTGGCACAGGGTTTCCGATGCATGGCCATCGCGACATGGAAATCGTGACTTATGTCAGGGAAGGTCTGCTCGAACACGTCGACAATTCCGGCGGGCGCGGACAGATTTCAGCAGGTAACGTTCAGGCATTTTCTGCAGGCAGCGGCATTCGCCATTCGGAAACCAATCCAGGTAGCGTACCGCTGAAGCTTTTCCAAATCTGGCTGCGCCCGCGTCGCCTCGGTATCGCGCCACGCTGGTCGACGAAGCCGTTCCCCAAGGCCGAACGGGCTAATCGCTGGATAGTGCTGGCGAGTGGCATGCCCGACGATAAGCAAGCCATTGCAATCGAAGCGGACGCCCGCGTGCTTGGCGCGACGATCTCAAGCGGCCAGTCTTTGGACTATCAAATCGGCGGTTCTCGCTACGTCTATCTGGTGGTTGCGCGCGGCACGGTTTTGGTCAACGGATTGCGCCTTGATGCACGCGACGGCATCGCGGTCAAAGATGTTTCAAAGATCATCGTCGCAGCAATCGGCGATGCGGAAGTTGTTCTTGTCGATGCAGTTTGATTTTCGCTGTTTTTATTTTTTTAATTTTTAATTTTTAATTTTTTAGGAGCACATCATGTACACACCCAACAAATATCTGCCTTTGATCGGCCGTATCCTCATTGGCGTACCTTTCATCATGAGCGGCATTGGAAAACTGACTTCCTATGCTGCTACCGTCGGTTACATTACCAGCGTCGGCTTGCCGCTGGCGGGATTAGGATTTGCCATCGCGGTGCTGATGGAAGCTGGTGGCGGCACCTTACTCCTGCTAGGCTACCGCACGCACCTGGTTGCCCCCTTGATGGCCTTGTTCACATTGGCGACCGCTATCTTCTTCCATCACAACTTTGCGGATCAGAACCAAATGATCCACTTCCTCAAGAACGTCATGTTGATGGGTGGTTTGCTCAACATTGCCTACTTCGGCGCCGGTCCGGTCAGCCTCGACAGTGCGTCGGGCAGGCAAGCCTTAGCACCAGCCGGGCAACACACCTGACCACGGCACAACGGGACTACGGGCAAAACCGACCCGCAATTTCCTGGAGGGCATGGATCAGACCGATCCATGCCCTCATTTTTTTGCCATTCACATCAAGCTCCCGCTAATTTGTATAGCGACGCCACACCAAAAAAATAAGAAAGAAAATAAGAATCGTCGCTCAACTTAATTTTGTTCCCGTATTGCCGTTATCTCAGTCACGCAACTAAGTACTCCTCCCTTCCCTATTCCTCACAAATTTTCAATAATTTTCAATACTCGTCCGCTAGCGTGTCAACTTCTGATGATTTATTGGATCGCTTTTGTGTCGCCATCAACGCTCACCACTCCAGCCAACGAAAACGGTATCAGGGTTGCTGCTCCTTTACCTGCAATCTTGGCCAGCGCAGTAATGGGTTCATCGCCGGCGCTATGCCGCAGCGTAAAATGGCGGCCGCCGTCCTCGCTGTGCAGCAAGGTTCCACCCATGCCGCCAGCCACCAGTTCATGATCGGACAGCTGGATCACATCGGTCAGCGATTGGGTGGTGCCAGAGCTAACTGCTTGCCAGCTTTTTCCATCATCGCTGCTGCGGATGATATGGCCGCGCATGCCGACTGCAACCACTGTGCTGACGCCATTATCGGAAAACGTGACGGCACTCCAGAGTGAGCCTTTTTCGCCGGTATCGATCACATCCCAATGCTTGCCGCCATCCTCAGATCGAAATACCGTACCGGCCTCGGCAATAATCAATACGGTGCCGGTGCCGGTAGTAACAATGCGGTACAGATGACGGTCTGCTGCATCGCCGCTGCTCAGTTTGATTTCGCTCCATGTGACTCCGCCATCGCTGCTGCTCAAGGCCATGCCGAATAAGCCCACCGCCAGCCCCCGATTGGCATCGGCAAACCAGATCGACAATATCGGTTGTTCCTGGCCGTACTGTTGACGCAATAATGACCAGTTTTCACCGCCATCGACAGTTTTAAGCACTACGCCGTCATGACCTGCAGCCCAACCGGTTTTATTGTCGATAAAAGTAACCGAGGTCAGCATGGTACGTGTCGGTACGCTGTGCGCCTGACGATATTTTTTGCCGTCGTCGGACAGCAAAATCACGCCATGATCACCGACCGCTATCACCCTGCCGCTGGCCGTGGTTGTCGCTGCCAGCAACGCTGTACTGACAGCTTGTTGCTGCAACTGTGCGGGCCGGTTAGTCGGCCAATCGGATGGCGCCTGCTCGACCGCACCCACATTTGCACTAACGAATATCAATGCGGAAAATAGTCCGGAAAACACCATAGAAAACGAAACAAAATTTCCATGCGAATTTTTGAGTATTGATGACATGTGCTTCCTCAATGAGCAACCAACGATGACGTGTGTACCGCGCCAGCGCGGCGCGGGAAAATGGATTCCAGCACCACTGCGAAAGCGGGCAGCAAGGTCACGGCCATCACCATATTGACCAGGAACATGAAAGTTAATAATTTGCCCATGTCGGCCTGAAACTGCAATGGCGAGAACGACCAGGTGGCGACGCCAATCGACAGAGTCAGCGCAGTAAATATGGTCGCAACGCCGGTTTCATGCAAGGCGCGTTCGACCGCATTGCTGATATTCATGCCCGCTCCCAGATGCAGTTGCAGGCGGTTATAAATATAGAAAGCGTAATCGACGCCGATGCCGGTGGCCAGCACCATGACCGGTAGGGTCGCCACAGTCAGGCCAATATTCAGATCTTTCATGAACCAATAACCAAGCCAGGTTGCCACCGTCAACGGCAAACAACACGCCAGCATCGCACGCCAGTCGCGATAAGCCAGCAGCACCAGTACCAAAATGGCGGCGTACACATAGAGCATCATCGGCAATTCGCTTTTTTCCAGGACCTCATTGGTCGCTGCCAGCACGCCCGCGTTACCGCTGGCCAGACGGATATTGACTCCGCTCAAATGATTTGCCTGGCGAAACTTCTCTACCGCAGCGACGACACCCTTGATGGTAGTTGCCTTGTGATCGCTCAGGTACAGGTTGACACCTTGGGCACGACAATCCGATGAAGAAAAGCCGTGCAGCTGGTCATTTGCGCTGCCGAATTGCGATCCCAGTCCACGCGCATCACGGGTGATGGTGGTCATCTTCGGATTACCTTCGTTGAGTCCGGCATTGATACCCTTCAGTACATCGGCCACGGAGCGTATCGACATCACACCAGGAACACTGCCCATCTGCTGCGCAAAATCATCCATGAAAAGCTGTGCATCTGGACGGGCGCAAGCGTCCAGCTTGCCATTCGGCGCAACTTCAAACACCACTGTCAGCCAATCCAGCCCGACATTGAACCGCGACGTAATATCGGCGGCGTCACGATTGAAGCGTGCCTCGGGACGCAACTCGTCGGCACCAGCCTGCAAGCTGCCGACGTGACGCCCCTGACTTTGCCAGACCGCTACGCTGAACAAGGCAACGCCTAGCCCCACAACAATCCAGGCGTTGCGTGGGCGTGCTACCAGTGCCAGCCAGCTGAGCCAGCGGCTGTGCTGTTCACGGCGGCCGATGGCTCGTTGCGCGTATTCTTGCGAAAAGCTGAAATACGAAGCGGCAAGCGGCAGCATCACAAGATTGGTAATAATTTTATAGCCGACACCTATCGAGGCCGCAATTGCCAGCTCACGTATCATCGGAATCGGAATCAGGGTCAGCGTAATGAAGCTGATGAATGCTGTCACCAGCGCCAGCGTTCCCGGTATCAGCAATCCGGTGAAACTATGGCGTGCCGCCAGTTCGGTATTCTTGCCGTCGGCGATTTCACGCACAATGAAATTAATCTGCTGCACACCGTGCGAAACGCCGATGGCAAATACCAGAAACGGCACCAGAATCGCTAACGGATCGAGACCAAAACCCAACAGTCTCAAGGTGCCGAACTGCCATACCAGCGAACTGAGGGAACATACCAGCGGTAGCAGTGTCAGTCGCCAGGAACGGCAATACCAATATACCGAAAGCCCGGTCAGCAGCAAGGCGATTCCGAAGAAAGCCGTCACCCGGCTGGCTTCCTCACCTATATCGCCAATCGCCTTGGCGAAGCCGATGATCTGGATCTCGACGTCGGCATTTTCGAAATGCTTGCGCACCTTGTTTTCCAGCAGTTGATTAAAGGCGCGGTAATCGAGCGGCTGGCGGGTTTGCGGATCGCTATCCTGCAATTCCGCCAACACCATCGCACTGGTCTGATCGCGCGATACCAGATTGCCGAGATAACCACCGGCAGCAACCCGATCGCGAATGTCGGAGATCACTTGCGGATTCAGTTTTTCTGGAATGATGTCGCCGCCGGTAATCGGCATCGCTTTGAAACCATCCTCCGTGATTTCGGTAAAAAAAACATTCGGTGTCCATAGTGACATAACGCTGCTGCGATCTACTCCTTGCAGATAATTCACAGCCTCAGTCACGCCCAGCAATTGCCGTAGCACTGGCGGATTCCAGATCGTACCGTGCCGCGCATGTACCACCACGATCAGGCGATTGGCGCCGAACAGTGCTTCCCGGTATTGATTAAACGTCTTGATGTATTCATGTTGCTGCGGCAGCGTCTTTTCAAACCCTGCCGACATACGTAAACCTAGCGCCAGTACTGCCATGCAAAGCGTGAATACGCCGAACGTCAGCAGCACCGCAAAACGGCGCTTGAACAAGGTCAATTCCAACCTTGCCACCAGACGCAGCAGCCAGCTACCCTTGATAAAATTTTGCGTTGAACCATCCATGCCTGCATCCGATCATTGGTTAATCTACTGTCTTTCTGCCCTACTTTCGATCCGCGTCAGAATGACGTCGTCAAGCTGAACGTGGCAAAGTCGCGATCACGATACGAGTTGGACTGCCCACCGCCGTAGTTGTGAGTGTAATCAACGCGCATCTTGGTCCCTGGCTTGGTCTTGAAATCCACCGTCAGCCCGACCACTACCGCACCCGCGCCTTGTATGAAGCCAGGCAAAGCGCTGGCAGAAACGCCCGAGAGTCCATACGACAATGCCAGGTCTGGCGCGTAGGATGCCTGGCCGCCAAATGCCGCTGGATAGTTGACACCGATCTGCGCCACCATGCCAGTCGACAATTTGGTCGGCACCCGATAATCGGAAGTCACCGAAAAAGGAATGCCTTCATTGAGGTTCAGATCGGGATAGAAGGCGGCCGCCAGTTCCCCGGTAAATGTTCCCTCAGTCGCACCCAAGGCACGCAGCAAACCGCCGAAAGTGCCACCCGGGGTAAAGATGTTCAACGCGGTCAGGTGGAACTGATATTTTTTCTCATCAATAGCACCGCGACAGACGTAGCCAGTAGGACGATAGTTGGCAGGATTCAGATCGGCATTGCAGTAGTACGGATCATTCGGATTAATGACGATGGTTGGGTCGATTGGCGTGCTTTCTTTTGGTCGAAACGAGAGTTCCGTGCCAAACGCCCAATCGCCGGCGCGGGTATTGTACGAGACACCAAACAGATTGCGATCTTCCGCGTAATCCAGATAGATATCCTGCCAGCCGAACGGATTAGCGGTGGTGTTCCGGTCAACACGAATGCTGGCAAACGGCACCTTGTCGTTATAGCGAATATAGTAAAACGCCAGTTCATCGCCGCTGTCAGGAAACGAGTAACGCGTCGATAACCCGAACTGTCCGCTATTTTTGGGATCGTGGTCCATTCCCCGCGGGATCACACTACCGGTTCCGATCAATGGGCCGTACAGTGGATTGGTACTGGGGTCGGCCAGTTGGCCGACTGTCAAGCGCTGGTTGTACGGCAATCCGGTGGCCGGGTTAACGCCGATGATACGAGTTCCGGTATCACCGACAGTGCCCGGCGGTGCCGGTGGCAAACCAAGTGGACCGGTAACGGAATTGACCAGCGATGTCGGCAGGAAAGCGCCGCTGGAACCAGGTCCGACAATATCGCTGGTCGAGAAAAAGGTGCCTACCGGGTCGAATTTATATCCATTCCAAAGAACCTGATAATAACCTTCGACACTCAAGCCTTTAGCCACTTCGGCATTCAGAGACAAGATAGGCGCCGGGCGAAAAATCTCTTTCAGTTGCACGCCGGGACTATGCGCACGCTCCACATCAATAGCATTGATAGAGTTAATCCCGCCGGGAATGAAGATATCCTCGCCCCAACTGATGACTTGATTACCAGCCCGCACCCGTACCGGATGCTCATCTATGTCGAACTCTTTATTGACGTAGGCATCGAGCATCCGGATGTCGCTTACCGCGGCACTACGCGCATCGGGTTCCAGAGGCGCATAACTGGTGTGATCTACAGCAAAATCGTAAGACCAGGCAGCGCGAAACAGGCCACTCCAGCCATCCGGTCCCTTTATGTACAGATCGTGTACACCGCGTAAGGCAGCCGAGGTTAATTGCCCGCTTTTATAGTTGAGATCGCCGTTGTCCTGATTCAATCTGGCAAGATCATAAGTTTGATTAAAGTTGGTTGGATCGCGGCGCGCAATGTCAACCTGATTGGTGCTGGCACAACCACCATTGTCCTGACCTATGAAGGTACAGTTCGGGCTAGACGTACGCACTGCCATACCAAAAGAAACGGCTGAATCAAAACTTCCACTGATACCGTTGCCAAGATCGAATTGTTCCGCCATCGCTGAATGGCCAAATATCGTCGAACTGCCCAATACGAGTGTCACTATCATGCGCGGTTTGAAACTGGATCGTCTTTTTTTTGCTATTTTTTTTGCTATTTTTTTCATTGTTGTCTCCCCCAGGAATGCAAATAAACTGTGCGCAGTATGTTGATGCGCGACGACCCGTTACTTACCGGCCGTCGCCGCCTCAAACATCAATCAACGCGTAGCAAAACGGCGCAAGCCGTCAGGCTCGAACATCGACTCTTTGACTCGTCCATCGCGCCCAGCCAGCCAGTCTGATTGTTTTTGTCCAGCCGGAATCCGCTCCGCAATGTAGCGCCCAAGTGACAGATCATGACTGGCATAGGCTTCCTGCACGCAAGCCGGCAATTCGGTCGCCATCACCACGCCGCTTTCCATCACGCGCTGCACTTTGCCCTGACCGTCATACAGATCTTGCACCAGCACTTGCCAGGAATCCTCGTCCAGATAAAAAACCCGCTTCGGGAAAGTGTGACGTGCGCCCTGCTTGACTG
The DNA here is from genome assembly GCF_009497155.1 of Glaciimonas soli. Taxonomy (GTDB): domain Bacteria; phylum Pseudomonadota; class Gammaproteobacteria; order Burkholderiales; family Burkholderiaceae_D; genus Glaciimonas; species Glaciimonas soli. The sequence goes on along the minus strand of NZ_WINI01000001.1, from coordinate 168,652 downwards.
TTGCCTCCACTTCCCACACCCGATGAATTTCATAGCGCGTCAAATCGCGATTCAGAAAAGTCGGCTGCACCACATCGCTAATCTTTGCGGTCACCGAGTTAAGCTTGTTCCAGTTGTAGGGAACGATCATCTCCTTCTTCCCTACCAGCTTGTAGTCGTAACGATCCAACGGGCCGTTGTACATGGTGTATTGATCGATGGTTTCCAGATTTTCATCATTCAAAATAGGTGCATCGTAGGAATAAGTTGGCGCGCGCCGCACCCGACGCTGACTGGCGAAGTACAGCCAGATATCATTCGGCTTACCGATGTAACTGTGCGACAAAGTCACATCACCGGCAAATTGGGCAGGCGCGATGTAGGGACTCAGATACAGGGATTCAACACCTTTGGCACCGGTGATCGTGTTGTTCTGCGCAGTCGACAAGGGAAACAGGATGTAGTCTTCCTGAATCAGCGGTTCGCCGATGCCGCTTCCACCTTTAGGCGGAACCACTGTCGCATACGCCCAGGTCAAACCTTCGCCCTGATAGCGCATTTTGAAATTCCACATCGCCTCAACCCCACTGGTCGGCATCGGGAACGGATAACCCGCAGTCTTGGCCTCGGCCAGCTCATAGCCATTGGCAGCGAGCTTGGCAAAACCAACATTTTCTTTGGTGCGCTGGTACACGAAATCCGGATAGCCGCAAGAGCGATGAGTCGGATACACATCCATCCGATAACCCTTGATACTCTTGATCAACTGCACTTGGCCCGGCGACAGTTTACTGGCGTATTTATCGACATTAGCAGCGTTGATTGTGGTCACGACCTTGTCCGCCGCATATGGATCCGGACGCGGCTGCCCGGCCTTGTAACCGGCTGGGGCAGTAACATCACCACCACTCCAGGCTGGAATCGTGCCATCTTTGTTGCCAGCTTTTTCGGCACCTACCGGGGTCAATTCACTTCCCAGTTTTGCGGCTTGTTGTGCCCACAACGGTGTGGTCAGCAGGCAGCAGGCACAGACTGCGGATAGCATCAATACAGATGCTTTAGGTTTAATCGGATGCATTTATTGTCTCCTCGCAAGGTCAAATTACAGAATGGTCAAAATATGCCGATTTCTTGTTACGTCTTTATATTTATTAGGTACAACGAATTTCAATAAACGCCAGCCCGCTATCAGCGCACCAGCAATCTCATCATCATCTTGAATGTCCTCCCATATGGCGGCTTGAACAGCGACAATCCATTGATCGCAGACTGATGAAAAATCGGCTTCATCTTCGACAATGTCTGGAATCCGTACTCACCGTGATATGCACCCATACCGCTGGCACCAACACCACCGAACGGCAGATCATCCTGAGCGATATGCAGCAAGGTGTCGTTGATAGAGACACCGCCGGCCACAGTATTGGTCATCATCCTATTGATGTTTGCATGGTTCTTTTCGAACAAATACAGCGCTAGTGGGCGCGGATGCGAGTTGATATACGCGATGGCCTGCTCCAGAGAGCCATAAGGCATCACCGGCAAAATAGGTCCGAAAATTTCTTCCTGCATCACGCGCATATCGTCATTCACACGCGTCAGCAATACCGGCGGCAAGCTACGCGACGCGACATCCGGCGCGGCATCCGACAACGCGATCACTTGCGCGCCGCGCTGCCCGGCTTCATCGATCAACGATTGCAGCCGCGCGAAATGTTGTGAGCTAACGATGCTGGTGTAGTCGGCGTTGCTTGCAAGATTTGGATACAGTGTGCCAAACACGCGTATTGCGGTATCGATAAAGCGCTGTAGCTGGTCTTCCGGCACCAACACATAATCCGGCGCAATGCAGGTCTGCCCGGCATTGAGTAGCTTACCGACCAGAATACGCTCCACTGCCTTATCGAAATCACAGTCAGGCCCGATAATGGCTGGCGACTTGCCGCCAAGCTCCAGCGTGACCGGCGTGAGATGCTCACTCGCCGCACGCATCACGTGACGACCGACTGCGGTCGACCCGGTGAACAGCAAGTGATCGAACGGTAGATTGGAAAATGCACGCGCTACCTCAGCATCACCATTAACGACGGCGATCTCGTCCGCTGCGAAATTGGCGGCAATCAACCGTGCGAACAGATCGGCAAAACGCGGCGTGTATTCCGACTGCTTGAGCATCACGCGATTGCCCGCTGCCAACGCTGCCGTCAAAGGACCTATTGCCAACATCAACGGATAATTCCACGGCACCACGATGCCGACAACGCCCAACGGTTGCGGCATCAGTTTTGAAGCCGCCGGTTTGAACCAGAGACCTGTGGAGCGCCGCCGCACGCGCATCCAGCGCTTGCCATGGCGCAGCGCATGCGCTATGCCTTCGACCGAGGGAAATACCTCTGCCAGTTCGGTCTCCTGCTGTGGCCGGTTACCGAAATCGGCCGAAATCGCTGCAGCGATGTCAGTCCGATTATTCATCACCAATGCACGCAGCCGGCGCAAGCGATCTGCTCGCGTAGGCCAGTCTGGCATTGGGGTTTGGCGACTGGCGACATGCATCGCATCAAAAACAGCTTGGATTTTAAGCATGGCATTAAGCATGGTGAACACCTGCACATTTCGAAGTTTGCACCGGAGCACTGTTTTCCTGACGTGGCCCTTGATCAGAGGACCCGAGGACAGGCCAGTAGTCGATAATTCGGCCTTGACGCACAATCACAAGCGCTCCGAATTGCAACATGACAGCCTCACTTTGGGTTGGTCGCAAAAAGATATAGTCATCCGGCGACAAACCTGTCGCCGCAGAACCATTGACGAACTGTTGATTGGTGCTATAACCCATCATCGGATGTTCGATCAGTCCGCGCGGGGATTCGTAACGCGCCAGCCAATGTCCGCCATAAAGAAAGTATGTGCGGCGTCGATTTGGATTCCACCATACGCCAAGTCGACCGATCCAATCAGCTCCCGGAACTTTGGTTCCTTCCAACATCTTCAACACAGGCGTGGCAATAAACATCGCTGGTCGATGTTCAGTCAACTGCGGCAAATCGAAATCTGTCGGTTTAACCAGCGCGGAACCCACAGATATATCGTTGATGATTGTCTGTCCTTGATACAGACGATATGACATGCTGCCACCGGCATTCAGTATCAAATCCTGCGTTCTCAGTTCGGGAAAAACCGCCTCGGCAACCTGCACGAAATCCTGATACCGAGCCATGACTTGCGCATGCAATTGCGCTTGTGTGCCAAAGACGCGTGGCAGTTTGGCGATATGCGGTTCGTATCCCATGAAGCCGCCGAATGTCAGATGTCCGGCATTGCTCTTGATGAGCTTTAGCATGTTGTAAAGCACTTGCTTGTCCGTCACTCCGCCACGATGCAGGCCGACATCAAGTTCGATGTTGATACGCAGACGAAGCCCGCGCCCCTGAGCAAGCGCCAGATATTGCACCAGGCGCTCAGGCGTATCGACCAGCCACTGCAATTGTCGTGCGGGGTCAAATGCACCGCGCAACTGTTCATAGAATGCGGCAACAGCGCGAACTGGCATCGGTTTCCCAAGCAGAATGTCAGCGTCGGCAAACCGTTGCGCTTCTTCATTGAGGAAAGGCTGATGAAACGCCATCAATCGGTTGGTACCGGATGCTTTAAGAATATAGTCGAGCAAATCAAGTGAAGGCAGTGATTTCGCGACGACGCGCAACGATGCGTCTGAACCAACCGTTTTTCTGACGATGGCGAGATTGTGATCCAGCTGGTCAAGATCAACAACTAGACAAGGGTGCGCCGGACCATGCTTGCGCAACTCCGCGTTGAGCGTCGAAAAATAGTGATCATGCGGTGCGCCGCGGTCAACACGTATCGGCATCATGCCTCTCCCACATGGACGAGCAGGTGACGCCGCATCGCTGGAGCAAAGCGCAGCAACACGCACAGTACTGCGAGCATGCACAAGATCAGCATGATCACCGCTTGCGGCCAGCCCAGCATGTTTTTGATACGTTCGAACAAAACGGTCATCGCCAGCACGCCTGCATTCCCCACCGTCCAGAACAGGCCCGCAGCAATCCCGGCATGCGTCTTTGGTACCGCTTCGTCAATCACGGTCAGCGACAGCGGCAACAGCGGTAGCCAGAAAAATCCGAGCAGCGCACCGCAAGCGATACCCCATGTGACGCTGCCAGCGGCGAATAGCGGATATATCAGTAATGCCGAAGGCAACAGGCAAGCGGTGATCATGCCAAGCACGCTGCCGGATTTTGTAGCCAGGGCCGGAATGATCATCGCGCCGACTATCCCTCCTCCCACCACCGCAGCCATGGCAAAACCGGCATCGTCGATACCGAAGCCACGTGCGCTCCAGACCGCCTCCAGCCAGGTAGTCGCGGCATTGAAGCAGCCTTGTATCAGGAAACTGGCAATCAGAATCACCAGCAATGCGATATTGCCTCTGACCTTAAGCGGTGCTGGTTTTTTGATTTGGGCGGCTGGCGTTGCGGACTGCCGCTGCTGGTGATGGACAAATAAATACGTCAGCAAGAACAACAGAAAAGCGGCAGCGGCATGAATTGCCATGGAACCGGCAAGATGGAAAGCCGCGAACAACACCGGCGATACTGTCATCGCCAGCGCCAGACCTGCAAAGATGGCGATCGCGCAAATGCCGGTTATCTTGGCTTCGTCACGGGCGTCGAACCAGTCTGACGCCAGCACCGTAATCGGCGTGACGATGAAGGGAGTGGCGATTGCAACGCCGGTTTGTGCCAGCACCAACACCCAGAAATTATCTATCACCCGCAACATGCTGCAGGCAGCCATCAAACCGGTGCCAATAAGTAGCGAGAGGCGGTAACCGCGGTTATCGATCAAACGTCCGGCTGGTGCCGAAACCAGAATGCTCATCACTGGAAACACCAAAATAAGCAGACTGGCAAACAATTCGCTGACGCCGTAATGCTCCGAAACAAAGGTCAATATCGGTGCAAAGTCATACCAGAACACCTGCACCATCATCAGTGCTGCGCAAAAAATGGCCAGAACTCCCCAACGCTGCCACGGTGAAATATGCACGTTATTCATATTGTTCTTAGCCCTCAAAAAAACGTTTCAGCAACGGGTTGAGGAAAACGCCTGAAGGATCGATCTGATTGCGTAAAGCGATAAAGTCGTTCCAGCGCGGATAAAGTTTGCCGAGCTGGCTGGCACTAAGATTATGCATTTTCCCCCAGTGCGGGCGGCCGCCATGATTAAGGAAAATCGCTTCGGCAGCACGAAAATAAGCATCATGTTCCATGCCGACATACTGGTGCACCGAAATCGACGCGGAATCACGACCATAGAATGGCGAGAGCCAGATGTCATCGCCTTTCACATAACGGTACTCGACAGGAAAATGTACCAGCACTTTATTTTTTTCGATATATGCAGCCAGTTCGCGCAGCGCTTCCGGGCCCCGTTCGGCCGGGAGTTCGTACTCCATCTCATTGAAGCGCACCAGGCGCTCGGTCGAAAAGGCACGATGGCAATCGGCTACCATCACAGGCGCTTTGTCGCCAACCAGTTTGCCGATCAGCCTCGCAATCCCTGGCGCACGCGCAGGCTTGGCTCTTACCAGACGTGACAGCAACCCAAAGACACCGTTTTCCAGCGCCATTTCCATCGCACTCGTCAAACCCTGATTGGAAACCGGCGCATCGGTCTGATTCATCAGCTTGGCCACAGTCTTGCGGGTGTGGGGAAACCAGTAGAACTCGAAATGACGATTTTTTTGCGCCAGTGCCGGTGCCATGTCAAGACAGACATCCAGATCCATGGTTTGCTTGATCAATTCAAGCCGGTAAGCAGGAACGACGTCGATCTTGATCTTCGCCATGACGCCCAGACTGCCCATCGCTACGCGCGCCGCGGAAAAAAGATCGGCCTCTTGTGTCGGCGAACAGTCGACCGCTTCACCATTCGGCATTATCAGCGTCATGGCCCGCACCTGCGTCGAAATTGATCCCAATCCTATCCCGGTACCGTGGGTACCGGTTCCCACCGCGCCCGCCAACGACTGCTTGTTGATGTCACCCAAATTCAGCATGGCGCAACCGCTTGCGCTTAACTGCTCACCGAGCGTTTTGAGATCGGTACCGGCCCAGACTTCGGCAACACCCGCGTCTATTGCGGTAACGCCGCTCATGTTACGCAGCGAGAGCAGCGAGCCACCGGTTTCTACCAACGGCACAAATGAATGGCCGCTGCCCACCACGCGCAAGGATTGCCCGGAGGCGACAGTAGTGCGCACTACTGTCTTCAATTCGTCCATGGAGCCGGGTGAGAAATACTGCGCGGGTGAAAACTGCACGGATCCGGACCAGTTACGCCAATCTGTCCGCCGTTCTTGAGGCACCGAAATTGCTTGATCCAAACTACACTCCTCGATTGCTGCTACACCATCTCCGGTTGGGTATCGGCTGCTTCCCTCTATGTGGGCAACAGCAAACATCCAAATTATTGTCTTATCATCATCTCCAAAATACCTGCCACATACGCGCCAAATTCGCACGAGTTCATTTCTTACGGGCATTTTTTTGATGTAATATATTCGAAATAATTATAGGTACTCAGTACTGGGGATGACAGGACAGCAACAGCAAATATGGGAACATATCCGGCCAAAATGCACCTTGCAAAAAACGTTATCCTCAGCATTACTGGGCAATCGAGACGAGGAGTTGACGTATGCGTTACAGCAAAGGAAGCGGTCTGACGAGTGATGACAAAGCGTCAATTACTCCCAACATCGCGCTGACCCTGACACAGGTTCTTTCCGAAAATGACATTGCGCCGGCGCGCATGCTGGCGCGCTTCGGGCTGACTATCGATGATCTGGAAGATCCTTCTTTCAGGCTGTCACGCCGCCAGACCAGTGGCATGATCGCGCAGGCGATCATGCTGTTGCCGACATTGCCGCTTGGTCTGCTGGTCGGCAGCAAGCAAAACGTCAACTCGCTCGGCATGGTTGGCTTTGCCATGATGACTTCCTCCACATTCGGCGAGGCCATTGAGCATTGCCTGACGTATCACAAGGAAGGCGGCACCATGGTGGATATAGAGTTCATGGCGACCGAACAAGAATGCACGGCAGTATTTCGTAACCAGGGCAATGCCGCGATTACGCCTTTTTTAGTCGAAGAAGTCACGGCACACCTGATGAATATAGGGCAAGCGATGCTGGGTACCCGAACGCTGCTAAAGCGTATGGAGTTTGACTACCCTGCACCATCCTATGTCGCTAACTACCGGCAACTATTCAACTGTCCTATGCAATTCTCGGCGCCGCGCAATTGCATAGTCTGCGAAGCATCCCTTTTCGCTGTGCCGCTCAACACCCACAACCCGCTGGCACAGCGTCAGGCTCTCGAACACTTGCAACGCATGGCGATGCGCGATCCCGATACGCCGGATCTGATTGAATCTATCGAAAGTGTATTTCGCCGCAACTGGGAATCACCGCCAAACATGGCGGAGATCGCAAAAAACCTCAACCTTACGGAGCGAACACTGCGGCGCCACCTCGATCAATGCGGCATGTCATTTCAGCAAATACGCGCGCAGATGCAGGAACGTCGAGCCAGAAACCTGCTCGAAACCCGCCATTTAACACAGAGCGAAATCGCAGAACAGCTCGGCTTCACCGACGTCAGAAGTTTTCGCCGCGCCTTCAAATCATGGACTGGCAAAACGCCCGGTGATTACCGAATTAATCACAGCCTTACTAGTTAAATGGAATCTAAGTGGAATCTTCAGGGCGCGCGTCTCAATGACGGCTTGCTGTCTATGTCCGAACAATGAATATTGATCGACACGGGGAGAACGCAGAAATACAGCGCATCCTGGACAATTATCACGCAGCGATGGCAAGCGCGCGCAGATGCCCTGGAAAGCCTGCTCGATAAAAATTTTCGTTGGTGCACATAACGGGTTATGTACAACTCAGCGCGGAATGGCTAGCCGTCGTACGTAGCCGGAATTTTGATTGCCACGCTATTCAGTTGCATAAGCCATCACGGACGTTGGAATAGCCCAGCAACAATCGGCCTGGCATTCTCAACAAAAATCAAGTTTTTGGTGGTTCCCAAAGCTCGACCCGATTACCCTCGGGGTCCATCACCCATCCAAACTTGCCAAATTCCGACTCATCAATCTTGGTATCAACAGCGCAACCTTCCAGTCGCAACTGTGCGAGCAAAGCATGTAAATCATCAACGCGATAATTGATCATGAAAGGTTGCAGACTCGGTGCAAAATAATCCGAGTCGCCAGGAAATAATGACCAGGCAGTTTTTTCATTGTCGATAAGGCCATTGTCGCCATTCGATCGAAATACCGCCCCACCCCATTTTTCTAAATTAAAACCAAGATGATCCCGATACCACTCGCGTAGTTTTTCAGGATTATTTGCTTTAAAAAACACGCCGCCGATACCAACAACACGTTTCATATCGCCTCCATAAAGACATCTATCAAAAAATCCAGATTCGCTCTATTTCGTCATCCAGTAATTTGTCGCCAACAAAGTTGAAAAGCGTGTACTAGCCCAGCATCAGCCCGCTATCCTCAAGTGGCTTTAACATCGTCAAAACGGCTCGCCAATTCCTGGCGTAATCGCTTGCGTAAGATCGCGCCTTCGAAACGTCGCTTCTCTTCGGCGCTGAACGGACGTAGCGGCGGCACAGCCACCGGACGGCGGTCGCCGTCCACCGCCACCATCGTGAAAAAGCAACTGTTAACATGACGTACAGCCTGAGTCCGGATATCTTCGGCTACCACTTTGATGCCAACTTCCATTGACGAAGTACCAGTATGATTGACGCTGGCAAGAAAACTAACCAATTCGCCAACATGGATAGGCTGGCGAAAGGTCACCTGATCGACACTCAACGTGACCACATATTGTGCTGCGTAACGGCTAGCGCAAGCGTAGGCTACCTGATCAAGTAATTTCAGAATCGCGCCTCCGTGTACATTACCGGAAAAATTGGCCATGTCGGGCGACATCAGCACGGTCATGGTGAGTTGGTGAGACGGCATATCCATAGTTGACAGGTTTTCTCTTTGCTTTAGGAAGAACGCGGGAGCGGCAAGCTTATCTAAAATGGCAAAGACTAGCAACAAGCAAGATGGTTACGCTTTGGGCCGGGACTATCATCGCTCGACAGGCGTAATGGTAAACCACGCATTTTTACTGTAGCAACGATAGTCGGCATGGTCATTTTTGAACGCATGGAGCGATTGCCCGCACGTCACAAGCAGGCATCGAAACAAAACAGAATGGCGGCGATGGCGTTAATGTCGTTCAGACATTCGGTGTCGGTAGTAGTTTTCGCCACCATCGTTTGCCCAGGTCCGGGGCATTCAAATTGAGCATCTCACCCATCTGGGGTGTACTGACCGGAACACCCTGATCCTCCGCTATCGATACGATACGTTCAAACGGGTCTTGCCATGGATGCATGGCCAGGTCGAAGGTACCGTTATGTACCGGTAACAGATGTTTGCCGCGCAAATCCAGATGCGCTTGTAGTGTTTGTTCCGGCTGCATATGCACGTCCGGCCACTCGCGGTCGTAGGCACCGGTTTCTATCATGGTTAAGTCAAACGGGCCATATTGTCTGCCGATTTCCTTAAAGCCATCGAAGTAGCCGCTGTCGCCACTGAAAAACAATCGCAAATCGTCATCCTGTATTACCCAGGAAGCCCACAAGGTTCGGTTGCCATCAGAAAGACTGCGTCCCGAAAAATGCTGTGCTGGTGTAGCTACCAGATGTAGCCCAGCAACCTGGGTGCTTTGCCACCAATCCAGTTGTTGCACCTTCTCTGCTGGCACGCCCCATTTCATTAGCGTATCGCCCACTCCAAGCGGCGTAATGAAATGTTCTACCTTCCCGGTTAATTGTTGGATGGCGTTGAAATCCAAATGATCATAGTGATCGTGCGACAGAATCACTCCCTTGATGGGCGGCAGGTCGGCAATATTGATTGGCGGCTGATGAAAACGCTTCGGCCCCAGCCATTGAAACGGTGACGCACGATCGGAAAATACCGGATCGGTCAGCCAGAAATCACCACGCAACTTCAGCAGCATGGTGGAATGCCCAAGGCGGAATAAGGAACGATCTGGCGCGTCGAGCAATTGCTGACGATGAATCGCTTGCACGGGAATCGGCTGCGCGGGCACGGTATCGGCAGGCTTTTCAAAACTGAAACGCCACAGGATTTGCATGGTTTTCCAAAAACCTGGTTTTTTCCTGGGATGAAGATTTCTGAATTTACCATCACGCCGCTGTGACGAAGGTGGAGAAACTTGCAGATTGCTTAATTCATGTGTTTCACTTGTCATACCATCACCTTTGTTTCAATACCGATTTGCAGAGGGTTTTATTACAACAACAAATAACACTACGCAGTGTAGTTTTTTATCGAAAAAAAGTAAACTGTATGGTGTAAAATATTTTGTAACCAAGGTATGAGAATCATGACAATAAACCAAAAATTAACTGACCGTAAACGTGAGGCAATCTTGCAAGCCGCCATTGCCGAATTTCATAGTAACGGCTTTGAAGCTACCAGCATGGACAAAATCGCCGCCAGCGCGGCAGTGTCCAAACGCACCGTATACAACCACTTTTCGAGCAAGGATGACTTGTTCGCCGCCATTCTGGGACAGCTTTGGGACTGCTCAGCCGCAGTGACGGAGACTGTCTATCGAACAGACTTGCCGTTACGTGATCAACTGATGGAAATGATGCAGCAAAAAATGCGTATGCTGTGTGATCCCAGCTTCATGAATTTGGCTAGAGTCGCTATTGTGGAAGGCATACATTCACCCGAACGTGCAAAAGAAATGATCTCCCGCATGGGGCAACGTGAGGAAGGCGTCTCTGTCTGGATACAGGCCGCCCAACAAGATGGAAGGCTTAAGCCAGTCGCCCCGGAGTTCGCATCCCATCTGCTGCAAGGCCAATTGAAACTCTTTGCTTTCTGGCCACAACTGGCAATGGGGCAAGCTCCTCTACCGGAAGCCGAACAGGTCACTGTCGTGCAGACCGCCGTGGATATGTTTTTGGGTTACTACCAGGTTGCCAGATAAATACCCAAAAGCTGCGCAGCCCTGTCATACGAATCGAAAAATCTTGCTGCGTCTAGTGTCGGCAAGTCGTTTAGTTGACCGGCTTCTCGAACCAGCTAACCAAAAAGTCGAGCATGGTGCTCAGAATCGCCGGCTTATGCCGACGTGAGGTGTAGAGCCCGTGGATGCCCAGCGTCTGCGGTTTATCCTGCGCAAGCAAAGCCACCAGCCGGCCATCGGCAATCAGTGGCGCTGCAGAAAATATCGGCTGCATGGTAATTCCCGCGCCCTCAACGGCCGCCTGTAGCAACACGACGGATTCGTTGGCGCTCAGGTTGCCGCCCACTGGCACGCTGATGGTCGCCCCTGCCCGTTCGAAATACCAAAGGCTTTTGCCGAAGTAGGTATAGGTGAGACAGTTGTGCAAAGCCAGATCTTCGGCATGTTTCGGTATTCCATGCATCTTCAGGTAGGCCGGTGCGGCGCAAACTATCGAGGGACAGCTGCCTAGCGGGCGGGCGATCACGCCGGGGTCGAGTTGATTGGTGATACGAATGGCCAGGTCGATACGTTCTTCGACAAGGTTTGCTGCTTTGTTATCTATCCGAAGGTCAATCGCAGCATGTCGGTAACGCCGCAAATAGGCAGTCACCGCTGCCGCTAGCGAGGCTTGCGCGAGTGATTGCGAACAGGCGATGCGCAGGATGCCACGCGGTTCTTCCGCCCCGGCGTCTCCCACCACTGGCATTTGCTCGGCCAGCGCCAGCATCTCACGGCAGCGTATCAACGTAGCGTCGCCCGCTGCAGTGAGGTTGATGCGGCGTGTAGTACGGTGAAATAGGCGCGCACCGGACCAACTTTCCATCTCTGCCAGATAGCGCGTTACCATGGCACGTGACATGTCGAGCACCTCGGCGGCGGCGCTCAAGCTGCCCCGCTCGGCAATGGTGACGAAGACTTGCGCTGCGACGATACGATCCATATTAATGCCCTATTTGTCTGCCCGATCACGTGTCCGTCTAATGATTTGATCGCTATACGCAACAATTAATTGCATTTTAGACTGTTTATCAAGCAGGAAGAAACCTCTAATCTTCACTCATTGACCGAAAATTACCCAGTTTGATTGAATAATCCAGAGGAAAACACCATGAATCGCCGCCAACTCATCACCACTTTATCTGCCATTTCCCTCACGCTTGCCGTGTCGGTATCCCATGCAGCTCAGCCGCTGCAGGTGCAGGTCTACAACCCGGGCGAAAAGGCCATTTTTCCTGTGACCTCCGTCATCATCAGCGGCGAGCACGACGCGGTCCTCATCGATGCCCAATTTCAGCGCAACGACGCCGAACAACTGGTGCAGCGAATCAAGCAAAGTGGCAAAACCTTGCGTACCGTATATATAAGCCATAGCGATCCGGATTACTACTTCGGCCTGGATGTTATTCACGCCGCGTTCCCCAACGCGAAGATCATTGCCACGCCGCAGACCGTGGCCGCAATCAAGACCAACATGAACGGCAAACTCGCCTACTGGGGGCCGATTTTGAAAGAAAATGCGCCGCAAAAGCTAATACTGCCGCACGCACTGATGGTCGATCACCTGACGCTGGAAGGCAAGGCCATCGACATTAAAGGATTGAAAGGGCCAAGCCCGGATCGCAGCTACCTATGGATTCCTTCGCTAAAAACAGTGGCTGGCGGCGTGGTCGTTGCCAGCGGCATTCACATTTGGATGGCAGATACGCAAACGGCGCAGTCGCGCAAGGATTGGCAAACTACGCTGAATAATATAGCTGCGTTGAAACCGGCCATCGTCATTCCCGGACATTTTCTTGGCGAAGCACCCAAGGGGCTTGGCGCAGTGACTTACACCAGCGAATATATCAAGGCGTTTGGCGCAGAAGCGGCCAAAGCCAAAGACTCCGCCGCTCTCGTGAGCGCCATGAAAACGCGCTTCCCGCAAGCCGGCCAGCCAGCGTCGCTGGAGTTGAGTGCCAAGGTCTTCAAAGGCGACATGAAATGGCCGCAATAAACACCTCACGCGCAAGCTTGGAAACAACCGATAAAGGAAACAGCATGACAACTCTTCACTACATATTCGATCCATTATGCGGCTGGTGTTACGGCGCCGAGCCGCTGATTTCTGCCGCACGCACCATCCCGGGGTTGACGATCGCTTTGCATAGCGGTGGGATGATGGCTGGCGCCAACCGCCATGCCGTCACATCGCAGCTCCGCGATTACGTTATGGGGCACGATAAGCGCATCGCGCAAATGACCGGGCAGCCGTTCGGAGATGGTTACTTCAATGGATTATTGCGCGACACCAGCGCCATTCTGGATTCTGCCCCGCCGACAACTGCCATTCTTGCGGCCGAGGAGCTGGCCGGGAAAGGATTGGACATGTTGCATCGTCTTCAACGCGCACACTACGTTGAAGGGCGGCGCATTGCAGAGACCACCGTCCTGTTTGAACTGGCAAAAGAGTTGGAGATTAACGCTGCCGCCTTTGCCGAAGCCTTTGATCGTCTTTCGGGCGCACCTACCGTGCAGCATTTCAATGAGAGCCGCATTCGACTGACGCAGGCTGGCGGACAAGGATATCCAACCCTCGTACTGGAACGCGCCGACGGCACGCTAGAGCGACTCGATATCAGCGGATGGCTAGGTCGCGCAGCGGAATGGACCGATCACTTGCGACTACGCACAGCGGATAAAACGCATGCGGAAGCCGCCTCAGATGGTGCGTTTTGCGGAATTGATGGCTGCTAGATCCGAAATCAGTCAGATTTTTCAACCCGGCACCAGGTAAATTGGCGGTCAACATGGGGACGCTATTTTGTTGGGATTAGGCGCACGAATAATCAATCCGATCAATGTCATTGATTTTCATCAAAACTTGATTTGGATCAATATCAAGTCATTTCAAACCGCCTAAAATTATTGCATTTCACCGTAGCTTTTTGTCAAAGACTTGCACATGATTTTTCCCCAACTCCCCGACCCGATATTGCCGTCGGCGGTGATGCCACATCGCAAAGTAATTCGCTCGTGGCTGCTACCGATAATGCAACGCAGCTCCGCCCACGCGCTGACACTGGTTTTGCTTGATCTGATCCTGTTTTTATTGGCCATAGGCGCCACTATCTGGTTTCGGAATATCGCCGCAAAACTACTGTTTGGCGTTGTTGCAGGCTTTGTCATCGGACGCCTGTTCATTCTCGGTCACGATGCATGTCATCAAAGTTTCACGCCGAATAGACGCCTCAATCGCTGGATAGGCCGCCTGGTTTTCCTGCCCTCGCTGACGCCTTATAGTTTGTGGGATGTCGGTCATAACGTGGTTCATCACGGCTACACCAATTTGAAAGGTTTCGACTTTGTCTGGCATCCGCTTTCTCTGGATGAGTTCCAGGCGCTGCCGCGCTGGCGCCAATTGCTGGAACGGATATATCGCAGTGGCTGGGCACCCTGGTTGTATTACTTTATTGAAATGTGGTGGCAACGGATGTACTTCCCTAGTCGGAAAAAAATGCCAACACGACGGCCAGTATTTACTTGGGATGGCGTACTTGTCACTGCTGCGGCAATGGTTTGGGTAGCCGGATTGGCCGCCGCCGCAATAATCACCAAGCAATCAATAGGAATAACTTTGCTGGCAGGCTTTGCATTACCTTTTCTGTTTTGGAATGCGATGATCGGCTTTGTCGTATACGTTCATCACACGCATACCAACATCGCCTGGTATGACGATAAAGTAGCGTGGGCGGCAGCGCAGCCTTTTGTCTCCACTACTGTTCACCTGACATTTCGTTATCGTTTCGGCGCATTAATGCATAACATCATGGAACATACCGCCCACCACGTGGACATGAGCATTCCGCTATACCGCTTGCAGGAAGCACAAAAAATTCTTGAAGTCATGTTGCCACTACGCATAGTGATACAGAAATTTTCCTGGCGCTGGTATTTTGATACGGCGCGTCGCTGTAAGCTGTACGACTTTCGCCGCCGTTGTTGGACCGATTTTTCCGGTCAACCGACAAGCGGGGCTGAAGTAAGCTTGTAATCGTTCCTGATGCACTCTGATCTAGATGGGGACACCGCCATTGCGCACTGCATGGCGGTAAAATAGCGCGTCGTAACAAGTTGCAAAGTGACGACAATGCCGGACCCTATTCTCTATCAGACCACGTAATGAAGCCACCCACATCCCTTGCAGCACCGCTGCTTGACATCCCCGCCCTGCGCAACAGTTGCTCATCTTGCAGCATGCGACAACTTTGCTTGCCAATGGGACTGGAGCAATCCGATATGCAACGCCTGGACGGTATTATTGGTCGTAGCCGCGTCAGTCGTGATGACACGCTTTACCGGATTGGCGACAAGTTCAACTTTTTGTTTGCGGTGCGGGCTGGACAGTTTAAAACCTACCAAGTCAGTCCTGACGGAGCACAACAAATTACTGGCTTTCAAATGGCCGGCGAATTGCTCGGCATGGACGCCATCGGCACCGGAACTCATCAGTGTGATGCTGTTGCATTGGAAAATAGTGAGGTTTGCAAAATTCCGTTTGTCCGTCTCGAAGAATTATTCGCAACCATCCCGGCATTGTTACGACATTTTCATCGCATGATGAGCAAAGAAATCACGCGCGAACAAAGCGTTATTTTACTTCTTGGAAATATGGGAGCAGAACAGCGACTTGCTGCGTTTTTAGTCAACGTATCGTCGCGCTATGAAGCTCGCGGCTACTCTGGCACCCATTTCAAATTACGCATGACGCGTGAAGACATCGGCAATTATCTCAGCCTGACGATAGAAAGCATTAGCCGCTTGCTAACGAAATTAAAAAAAGACGGCATGATAAATGTCAGTAACCGAGAAATAGAAATAATCGATTTATCGGCACTGAAGATGTTGGCAACGGGATCTAATGTCTGTGGCTAATACGACGTTATTACCCTCTTTTCACCCAAACAACGCGACCACCTGCCGAGACAACGCAACAAGACCGCCATCCGGTCCGTACAAGCCGGCATCCTGACTCGCATAGCCATCCTGAGCCGCAATAATCCGTGCATCAATACGCCACCATTCAGTTGATGCAACTGGCGGTAAATGACGCACGAATTCAAAAGACCAGGAGAGCGAACTGGCTGGTGCCGGCTGGTCGAGTAAAGACAGCGCCGGTGACGGAATCGCGTCACCCAGTGCCACAACATGTAACGCACTAAGCATTGCCGCGTCACGTTGACGAACGTGGATACGCGTTTCGCTACTTGTGCTGCCCGAAAACGGCAAACCACCGACAGCCCAGTGATAGGAGTAATGCTGAGTAAAGTTAGGCGTGATATTGGGGACGAACGGTAGCTCAGCCGAGGAGTTAATATCCTGAGAAGGTGGTGCGACTTGCGGCGGGTTTATCTTCACAGCCGATGTTCTCGAAGCGCCGAAGATCGCAACAACGATGCACGCACTCTCCCCATTCACCATCAAACGCGCTTCCATTTGCGTCGCAGAACGTCCAGAGCGTAGTATTTTTACCTCACCATGCACCGTACCGGGCGGTACAGGGGCGATAAATGTCGTTTGCAGCGACCAAAGTGCAGGAGCATCCGGTAGCAACAGAAGCATTGCCTCAAGTGCAAGCATGGCCTGTAGACCACCGAACAGCGTACGACCTTGCGTCCAATCGTCCCCGACTTCAGCGGTAAATGTGGAATTTCCCGTCATCTTGACGGAGCTGCTGATTTCATTAATGTGCATATTGCCCCGTAATAATCCAAATTAACTGAAAAAGTTGATCATACCGTAGCTTGCCAAAGATGCCAGAGTAGTGTCCAATAAGATCATGAAAAAAAATCCCACTCTCCCACTATGGACTATCGTTGCCCCGATTGCTGGCTGGCTTTTGCTGGGCGGCGCAAAATTTGATCTCGGCGCCATTTACTCATTATTGCTGGTTGCAGGCCTTATGGGCAGCGTGCTCGCTGCCGTGCACCATGCGGAAGTCGTGGCACATCGCGTCGGCGAACCGTATGGAACGCTGGTGTTGGCGTTGGCGGTGACGATGATTGAAGTGGCTTTGATTGTGTCGCTAATGCTGGCTGGCGGCGAGGAAACAACGGGATTGGCACGCGACACGGTATTTGCCGCCATCATGATTATCCTTAATGGCATCGTCGGTATTTGTCTGTTGGCCGGCGCCAGTCGCCATAAAGAACAAACGTTCGGCTTACTGGGTGTAAGTACATCGCTGGCTACTTTAGGTGCAATTGCGGTGCTTACGCTAGTGTTACCTAACTATACGTCGAGCGTAGTCGGCCCTGTTTATAGCGCCGGTCAACTGGGCTTTATTGCCGTCATATGCTTAGTTCTTTACGGCACTTTTGTTCTGGTGCAAACGGTTAGACATCGTGACTATTTTCTACCGGACGAAGCAACCAATGATGAGGAAGTGCATGCGGCTCCGCCATCAAACAAAGTAGCCTGGACTAGCGGCGGACTTTTGCTGGTTTGCCTGGGCGCGGTAGTTCTACTGTCGAAGTCACTGGCTCCGACGCTGGAGACCATGGTGGCGAATGCTGGTGCACCAAAATCCCTGGTTGGAATTATTATTGCTGCAGTGGTTCTCTTGCCTGAGGGATTGGCCGCTGTGCGCGCAGCCCGTGCTAACCGGTTACAGACCAGCCTTAATTTGGCGCTCGGCTCAGCATTGGCAAGCATAGGATTAACCATTCCGGCGGTAGCGATCGTTTCGCTGACGACTGGTTGGACTTTATCGCTCGGATTAGACATTAAATCGACGGTATTGTTGTTACTGTCTTTCATTGTCGCCACTTTGTCTCTTGGCACTGGCCGCACAACTGTGATGCAAGGGACCATTCATTTAGTGATTTTTGCGGTCTATCTTTTCACAACGATAGTTCCGTAAATAGAGGCCACCCTAATGGCCGCTTTCCCTTGAATACAGTCTTGCAGTGCTGCAACGTATCTCCTTATGTAACGAAGCCGACTCAAAGGAAAGACTATGCGCGCAGTAATAGTTATCACAGGGAGCTTGTTGTTATTGTTGGGGGCTTGTAACTTAACCGAAAAAAACTTACCCACCGCGGCATCTACAGCCGACGTTATTTACTTCGACGGTACTATCATTACCGTCAACGACGCACAACCGAACGTCGAAGCTGTTGCTCTCAAGGATGGGAAAATTCTTGCGGTTGGAACGCGTGCGGACATCGAGAAGCAAAATAAGGGCGCGACCACCCAGATGATAAATCTCGGCGGCAAGACGATGATTCCCGGCTTCGTTGATGGGCACAGTCATTTTGTTGAGGTTGGCACGCAATCGGTTTCAGCGAATCTGTTGCCCGCACCCGATGGACCAGTTAACGCGATTCCGGAACTACAGCAAGCACTGCGCGATTTTATGGCGACGTCAGCTATCGTCAAAGCGCATCACATCGTGGTTGGAATGAACTACGATAACTCCCAGATGGTCGAGCAGCGCCATCCGACTCGACAGGAACTTGATGCAGTTTCGACCAAGATACCTATCATGATCAGCCATCAGTCTGGCCATATCGGGGTGCTTAACAGCAAGGCTTTAGAGATGGCGGGCATCAGCGCGGCAACGCCGAATCCTCCGGGCGGTGTGATCGAACGCGAGGCCGATGGCAAAACGCCGAATGGTGTGCTGCAGGAAACTGCGTTTTTCATGGCAGCGCCAAAACTCATGCCGACATTCACGCCTGATGAACTAATAGCGCAAATACAGGGTGGTGAAGCACACTATATCGCCAATGGCTTCACTACGGCGCAAGATGGGAAAACTTCTGTTGCAACACTCAAGGTACTGCCAGAAATAGCCAGGATGGGCGGATTCAAGATTGACGTGGTTTCATATGCCGATTTAGTGGCGGTGGTGGATGCGGGTGACGAAGCCATATTGCAAGGTCCATTGATGTCACGTAGCTATACCAATCATTTCCGCATCGGCGGTGTCAAACTGACACTGGACGGTTCGCCGCAGGGAAAAACTGCATGGTTCACTCACCCCTATTTCAAAGTGCCGTCGGGTCAGGACAAAAATTATGCCGGATACCCGGCGTTTACCGACGCTAAGTTACACGATTGGGTTAACCTGGCCTATAAAAATAACTGGCAACTGTTGGCACATACCAACGGCGATGCTGCAATTGACCAAC
The DNA here is from genome assembly GCF_009497155.1 of Glaciimonas soli. Classification (GTDB taxonomy): domain Bacteria; phylum Pseudomonadota; class Gammaproteobacteria; order Burkholderiales; family Burkholderiaceae_D; genus Glaciimonas; species Glaciimonas soli. The sequence goes on along the minus strand of NZ_WINI01000001.1, from coordinate 149,347 downwards.
TGATCCGGATAGTGCAAGACACTGCTGCAAGCTATCCTCCTAAAGACAGGCGCACCGTGATGATTCACGGTCAGTTGTTACGCGCAGACCAAATCCCGCAAATTAAAGAGTTGGGGATTTTCCCGTCAGAGTTTCCTATGCATACGTTTTATTGGGGGGATTACTACCGTGAATCGGTAGTCGGACCGGCGCGCGCAGAGAACATCTCGCCAACCGGCTGGTTGCTAAAAAGCGACATGAAATTCAGCATCCATTCCGACGCACCGGTTGTTTTCCCCGACGCCATGCGGCTCATCTCGACCGCCGTGAATCGCGTAACACGTAGCGGCTATATATTGGGTCCCAAGCAACGTATCAGCCCACTCGTAGCGCTCAAAGCCATGACGATCTGGCCGGCTTACCAGCACTTTGAAGAAGCAACGAAAGGGTCCATCGAAGTCGGCAAGATCGCAGATCTGGTGATACTCTCGGACAATCCCCTGACAGTAGATCATGCAAAGATTATCGACATCAAGGTTGATGAGACGATCAAGGACGGTAAAGTGATCTATCAACGAGGCTTAGCAACTACACCACCAGCTATCAACTGCGCAACAGATACTGCGTGCGGAAAAGCACTGAATGCACCAGCCCAATTTTTTGTTCCGGCTGCAATCGATGATTGAACTCCCGTTCTGTTAAATGAAGAATCGCTGGCACGGAGTAGCTACAAGAAATATTTTAGCGCCACCAAGACTGTCGGGCTACTCCCGACATCGCCCGCACCACGAAGTGACGCCTGAATCAAGATAGCTTATCTGAGCATGATTGCCCAATCGCTACTGGTGAGAACTATCAATCACTATCGTCTCAGCAGGAAATACCTGCACCAGCTCAATACGCGGCCCGTTCATTTTTTTGACGACGACGTCAAATTGCTCGAACGCGATTCTCTGATCCTCTACTGGAATATCGCCCAATTTTCCCATAATCAATCCACCCACTGAATCGGCGCCTTTCAGATTGAATTCTTCGTTCTCAATATCAATGCCCAGAATTCGTTCTAACGTGAAAATCGGCATGCTGCCTTTGCCAATTAAACTGCCATCTTCTAGCTGCTTCCAATCATGATCGCTTTGGCGAAACTCATCGCTAATTTCACCAACCAGTGCGCCCAGTAAATTATCCAGCGTCAAAAAACCTCTCGGCTTTTGATCCTTGTTGCCGACGATGACGAAGTGTGGTGCGCCCTTACGAAAGTGTCTGAACAATTCTCGTGCAGGCATATTTGGAGGAATGTGCTGCACAGGGCGTAGATAATCGCTCCAATTGGTGATGGATTTTCCTTCCTGTTGGGCGAGAAACAAATCCTTCAAGTGAATCATACCCAGCACTTGTGTTCCATCAAAATACGGATAGCGACTGAAGCGATTACGAGTCACGGTTTGCATGTTTTCCTGGAAGGATAATGAACTATGCAAAGCGGCAATTTCATGTATCGGGCGCATGAGGTCAGCAACATCCAACTCATTGAAAGCCAGCGTTTGCGCCAATACGTTCCGTTCTTCACGATTCAATTTATTGTCTGGGTGGCTGGTGCGCAGAATCAGTTTGAGTTCTTCAGATGAATAATGATCGTGCGCGTGTGTACTTCCCAGGCCGACCACCCGCAATATCCAGTTGGCACTGGCATTGAGTACCCAGATCGCCGGATACATCATCCAATAAAAACAATAAAGCGGCAGCGCGCTCCACAAACTAATTTTGTCCGGGTTACGAATCGCCATCGATTTTGGTGCCAACTCACCGATAACAATATGCAAGAACGAAATAATCAAAAAAGCGAATGCGAATGAAATGCTATGAATGGCAGCCTGCGAGGTAACGCCCGCAAAGCGAAACAAGGGTTCTAACAATCGGGAAAAAGCAGGTTCACCGATCCAACCAAGACCGAGCGATGCAAGCGTAATGCCGAGCTGGCAGGCCGACAAATAAGCATCAAGCTGGGTATGGACTTTTACGAGTATTCGGCCCGGTAATCCGTGTTTTTTAGCAATGGCACTGATACGTGTTTGACGCAGTTTGACCAAGCCAAATTCTGCGGCCACAAAGAAGCCGTTGAGCGCAACCAACAAGAACGCGACAACGACTAATAAAATATTTTCCATGGGAAAGTTTTTTGTTGATAAGCGTAATACTATACATTGCCGACATGCGTCTCCCCACAAAAAAAATTTGGATGCTGTTTTGGATGCTGTTTTGGGTGCTATTAATGAGCGATTGCTAAGTTATTACGCGACGGCTTTTTCGCGAATCAGTACGACGATTTTTCTTCGATTATGTGACGTAGTTTTATGGATGAAGTAGCCAGCGAAATGTACGACAGTAACATCATCGTTTCGCCCTACTCCATCACATTTCGAAAAGTTTACATTAGGATGCCCGAGGAAGCACCATCACAGACACAGGCGAAGCCTGGATAATTTTGTTAGCGTTGGAACCTAAAAATACACGCTTGAGTACGCCCATTCGACTTGATCCCAGGATCAGCATTTCACCGGGCAGCCAGTCAAAACTATTGAGTGCTTCTTCCCATGTTTCTTTCACCGCCACGGCGATTTCGACTGGGGTTTGTTGAGACGCCAACTGTTTTTTCACTCGTGTTAGCGAGACCTGCGCTTGCTCACGCCATGCATCGGCCAGGCTTTCTTCTGCCTGGTAACCGACTAGCGGCGGGTACATATGTCCATCACGCACAGCAAAACTGACCAAGCGCAGCGGCACCGCCATCGCAGTAGCGATCTCATGTGCTTTGTGCACCGTGCCGCTGGCAGCTTCCAGTCCCGAATAGGCGCAGGTGAAACGCTCAATCACTGCATTTTCGCCAGCACTGTAACCGCGCGGTGCGATCGCTATCGGGAACTCGGAACTGTGCATAATTTCGCTGATCATGCCGCCGGTTGAGATACCTCCCACAGGGCCGCTGCGTGATGAACCCAACACGATCAAATCGGCGTTTTCCTGTTTTGCGGCCGCCAGTAAGCCAGCACTGACCGAGGTTGAAGCGAATCTTATATAGCGCACGTTCGAAGTATTCACCAGAAAAGCTTGCGCCTTGTCTATGCTTTCTTGCGTATGCTGCGACAGAAAGTTGGCGTATTCGACGTCGAGCTTGGCCAGTGAGGGATGGCCCCAGGCCTCCGGTGCTACCACACAGACAACCAAAGTCCAGCCATGGGCACGCGCCCAGATGCGCGCCAAAGATAACGCTTCTTCGCCCGCAGCATCTGGCGTATAACCTACCAAACAGGTTTGCATGATCATGTTCCTTTCAAAGCGAGTTTAGAGTTTTGGATACCGTATATCGCGTAGCCCAGCACAGCAAAGCCGATCCACACGGCAAATATGGTGTAGGTAATGCTGCTTAAGCCGACCACGATCCAGGCACAGGCAAGCACACTCAAACTCGGAATAACCCAAGGGCCGAAAGGAAGAGTGAAGCCGCGTACTAATTCAGGGGACTTTAGCCGCATCACCGTCACCCCGATAGAGACCAGCGAAAATGCCACGAGGGTTCCCATGCTGACCATATCCCACAAATAACTTGAATCCACAAATCCAGCGATCAATCCCACCATGACAGACACAATTAGCGTGTTAGCCACTGGCGACAGCGTTTTCGGATGCACGGTTTGGAAAACTTTGGGAATCAGCCCGTCACGACCGATGACGAACAAGATGCGCGTTTGACCGTAAATCAATACGAGAGTCACGCTGAACACGGAAATGATGGCACCGGCGGATAACAAAATAGCAGGCCATTTTTGACCGGTAACGTTTTCCAGAATGGCGGAAAGGCCAGCCTCCTGTCCAATAAAAGCGGCCACCGGTTGTGCCCCCATCGCGGCCGTAGCCACCAGGATATAAGCTGCAACTACAATTAGCAGCGCCAACATAATACCTAAGGGAACATTGCGTTTCGGATTATTGCTTTCAGCACCGGCAGTGGCGACCGTATCAAGTCCGATGAATGAAAAGAAAATGGTACCAGCGGCAGGAACTATCCCCATACCCGTCTCGCCTGTGTGACCTAGCATGCCATGAGGATTGAAGGGAACGAAGTTATGGCTGTTGAATGCCGAGAAAGCAATCACAGAAAAAAACACCAGAATGGCGATTTTGATGAGCACCATAATGCCGTTCACCATCGCGGATTCTTTGGCACCGCGTAATAGTAGAAGACAGCACATAGACACCAGAATAATGGGAGGTAAATTAAAATTACCCCAATGCATTTCCAGCCCGTTGGCGCCGCTGACCATTAAGGGGCTGCGCCAGTGCAGTGGAATAGACCAGCCGATGGTGTGTTGCAAAAAATTGTTTAAATATTCCGACCAACCGATGGCGGTAGCACTGGCGGCCAAGGCGTATTCCAGCAACAGACAAGCGCCTACGATGTATGCCGGAAACTCGCCGACGCTGACATAGGTATAGGAATAAGCCGAGCCAGACGCCGGAATAAAAGAAGATAATTCGGCATAGCACAATGCGGTTAAGCCAGCCGCAATGCTGGCAATGACAAAAGACCAGAGTACCGCAGGCCCGGCTTTCGGCACAGCCTCAGCCATTGCGAAGAAAATACCAGTACCGATGGTGGCCCCTACACCGAGCATTACCAAAGAAAATAAGCCCAGACTACGCTTTAACTCGCCACTGCCGTGATCTATGCGCGTATCATCGTTGATTGCTTTTTTACGTATGAGTGCCGTTAAAAATGGTTTCATCTTGTCTCCTGAATGGATTTGACACATGTGACTTTTGTTTTTATATTTTTTCAACCATCAATTGGTTGATAATACAAATATGACATACAAGCTTGTAAATGTATATACATATAATGTATATGCTAAACTTATGCCTCAGGACAATTTAAGTTTTGCGAGTGCTGATAGGCGGCAAAAAAATAATAATCACTACCTTTACAGAGCGGCATTCCATGACAACAAATAATCTCCCCGCCTTCCAGCGCATCAAATCCTATGTGCTGGATCAGATTCAAGCCGGAATCTGGAAAGAAGGAGAAGCGATTCCAACAGAGGAAGCCTTGACGCGTGAATTCGGGGTGTCCCGGATGACGGTGAACCGCGCCATCCGCGAACTTAGCGACGAACAAATCGTGCTCCGCGTACAAGGCTCAGGGACGTTTGTAGCGCAGCAAAAATATCAGTCCACGCTGGTCGATATTCGTAACATTGCCGAAGAAATTGCGGGGCGCGGCCATGTGCATCGCAGCGAGCTACAACAATTGGAGCGCTGCAAAGCGGATGAAGCCTTGGCTCGCCAGTTTGAATTGCCGACACAGCAAATACTGTTTCATTCGGTTGTGGTGCATTTTGAGAACGCCCTGCCAATTCAAGTCGAAGACCGTTACGTTAATCCGGCAATCGCCCAAGATTATCTGGCACAGGACTTCACCAGCCAGACACCGAATGCCTATCTGATGCGCGTGGCACCACTACAGGGTGTGAATTTTGCGATCGAAGCACGATTGCCGCCGGCCGATATTGCAGAGCTGCTAGGAATGACGGCGCACGAACCGTGTCTGGTGCTTAAGCGCCGCACCTTGTCGCAGGGCCAGGTAGCATCGGTTGCGTCGCTATGGCATCCAGCTTCACGTTATCAATTTACCGGCAGTTTTTGATTTTCGGCCTGATAGCAGTGATGTTATCAGGCCGAAAATTTGATGCAGATGATGTGAAGTCGGGGCGGGAGTTATTAGCGTACGGAACGATAAGGTTGAATGCGACCTCGTTTGCTGAGTACGATTTGCCAGAGTTGCCCCTGACCAGATCGGAAAAATCCAGCAGAAGAAAGTAAGAAATATTTCCACATCCGATAGAAACGTTCGCCGTATTTATCTTTCAATGTTGGCCATGCACGGTCGAAATTTTCCCACCAGGCCATCAGAGTCAAATCATAGTCCCGACCAAAATTGTGCCAATCTTCAATCAGGAAGCGGTTTTCCAGGACGCTCGCAAGCTCCTTCGCGGATGGCAGATGACCATTCGGGAAGATGTAAGTATCCAGCCAGACATCCCTTTTCATTTCGGTCTCGTAATTGCCGATGGTATGCAACAGAAACAAGCCTTCCGGCGTAAGCAATTTCCTCACCACATCGAAGTAGACCGGGTAATTTTTAGCGCCGACGTGTTCGATCATACCCACTGACACCACCTTATCGAATTGACCGGTGAGTTGGCGATAGTCGGTCAGTTCGATCTTTACCGGCAGTCCCGCACAGCGTTCCTGCGCTAGTTTTTGCTGCTCTTTTGAAATCGTGATGCCGACTACTTCAACCTGATAATTCTGCGCGGCGTAACGCGCCAACCCGCCCCAGCCGCAGCCGATATCCAGTAGACGCTCTCCCGGTTTCAGTTCCAGCTTGCGGCAAATCAAATCGAGTTTATGCTGCTGCGCTTCTTCAATATTACTGGCGTTTGGCCAATAACCGCAGGAATACATCATGCTCGAATCGAGCATTTTTTCAAACAAGTCGTTCCCGATATCGTAATGCTGCTCGCCGACCTGAAAGGCACGGCTTCGGCTTTGGAGGTTGAAGAATTTCTGGCGCAAGATTTCCAGGCCAAACATGATTTTCGCGGGCCCATGCACCGTTTGCTCAAGGTCATGACTGCATATTCTGAAAAAAAACTCATCGAGCCGGTCGCAATCCCAATCGCCATCCATGTACGATTCACCGATGCCTAGCTCCCACTTCGAGAACATTTTCTGAAAAAAGATAGTGTCGTGAACTTGCATATCCCATGGCTGATTCCCATTCAATTGGATGCCTGCATGTTGAAACAACTGATTGATAATTTTCGGCGCACCTGCGGTCAAATCGAGAGCCGCAGTAGTTGACTGACTGTCTATTTCCATACTCATGTTGTACGTCACCTTTAGATGTACCGCTGTGGAGTGCTATGGGATCAACAATTATATAAATCAAATTTCAGAAAAAAAATGTTCCGGAGATATTATCAAGTTGATGGGAAAAAGCTAGTTATATTACTGTTACATATGCTTATAAAACTGCCCATATCAGAGAGCGCCCAACTTTGGTTGAGACCTGCCACGTCGATTGACCCGGTCACCGCTGTCCAATAAACTTCTGCTTTCTTACCTCATAAAATAGAAGGTATTTCCCATGCTTAGTCTAAGCACACTTGCACTGTTTTCAGGTGCGTGCCTCGCGTTGACGCTGACTCCCGGTCCCGATATGTTGTTAATCGCTTCTCGTAGCGTCAGTCAGGGGCGTGCTGCAGGCTTTGCATCATTGGCAGGGATTCTGGCTGGCACTTACTGCCATGCTCTGGCTGCCGCATTTGGTCTCTCCGAGTTATTTTTGGCTGTACCGATGGCCTATGATCTGGTGCGATTTGCCGGGGCTGCCTACTTGCTTTACCTGGCCTGGAAAACCTTTCACGCCAACGGGACAATACTGGCGCCGACAGCTTCGATGCATTGTTATCCATTAGGTAAAATTTTTCGACAAGGGCTTTTTACAAATCTACTCAATCCTAAAATGGCCTTATTTGTGTTGGCATTGTTTCCCCAGTTTTTACAACCGCATGCCGGACCTATCGCAGTTCAGATATTAATACTGGCGACTATACTCAATTTGATTGGCTTTTTCATCAACGGCGCAGTAATTCTGACAGCGAGCAAGTTGAGCCGCAGATTGTCAGCAAACCGAAAGCCGTCCCGACTGCCGCAATATTTGCTTGGGTCTGTGTTTACAGGACTGGCGGTCCGATTGGCGTTGGCCAGCCGCCGTTGAGCACACGGACATCGCCTCGCCATTTCATTCTCATTTTGCTTTTGAACTCAAACAACGGATTCCGGCTCTCTATTTCAGCGATGCATCCATTGATTTCACAGCGGATATAGCAGCTTGAATCGCTGTCGGATCAAGTGTGAGGGCGATGTGCCCTATGCCGGGAATTAATGTGACAGGTATGTCCTTACCCTCAGCTTTGAAAGTCTGTGAAAAGAGATCGGCATGAAACGCCTCATCGGATTGACCTGCAACCAAAAAAAGCGGTTGTCGAACAGCACGTATGTTTGCCCGCCAATCTCTTTCGGGCCCAAAATTCAATAATAACGCATACGAGTATTGAGGCGTCAGGAAGGATTTTGCCTCTTCACTGAGTGCGAATTTAATGACAGGCAGGTGATTAAACGTACGCACGCCAATGGCATTAAGCGCACTAACTGCTATCAGGCGAGGAACACCGACGCTGACCCAGCCCCCGCTATTTGGACGAGAAGTAGGCGAATCCAGGCCGATAAATGGAGATAGCAACAGATAATTGGAGAACAGCTGCTGTTTCGCACTACCCGCGAAACGCAGCACGAACCCGCCGCCAGACGAAAATCCCGCTAACGTCGCCGGCTTCTGCGGTTTTATTGCGCTGGAAAAGTCCTCAAGGTCATTCTCCAATTGGCCGACATAGTCAATGTATCCTTTAGTGCCAGAGCCGCCATGTCCACGAACGTCAAGTGCGAAGGCAGTGTAGCCAGCAGCTGCAAATGCTTTAGCCATCTGGTGCATGCTTTTCCCGCTCGCGGATGACCCATGAATTAGCACTACACTGCCTTTTGGCAAGCCATTGGCGACTTGGTATTCTCGAAACGATAACTTTGCTCCGTCGCGTGCAGTGAACTGACGTGGCGCCGGCAAATCGGAGTAGTCGACACCGCTGAAAGGATCGTTGATGCTGGACATTGGCGGAGGATTGCCAGGCCCACCGAGCGTGATGGCAAGGGTAATTGCGGTGACCAGGCCAAGAAATATTACGCCAATGATGATCAGCAGTTTCATATTAGTGTGCGCTTTCAAAAGTGGATCAGGAGCACCATACAATTTTGGGACAACGGATATTCAACTGCTCCGTCTGGATTAGCGAACTCTGATCAAATGCGCCCAGGAAATCGAGACCGCAGCGCATCGACAAATTTAGCGGTAATAGCAGCGAATCCTATTGGAGTCGGGTGGAGCTCGTTTGCCCATTGCGTATCCGACAAAGTACCCTGTGTCTGCACATGCACAAAGTTATTGGCTGGATCGGCCGCGAAATCATCGAGCATGCTATTGAATTGCAACAGTAAGTCTTTGACGATGGTTCGCGCAAATATTTGATTGGTCCAACCCCGATCATCGAGTCCTAGGCGCAGCCACGGACCGACGCAGACGATGCCAATGCCGCTTGGAATCGCGAAATCATAGCTATGAGCGAATATCGGGATAGTTGGATCGACTTTATCGCGGGCCAACATCAGATCCTCATATCCAGCTCTGACCACGCCAAAAATGGCAGCGATGCGGCTGTCATTGAGGCCGTTGGCAGGATCGTCATTTGCTGCGAGCGCATCGTTGAGCCAGAGCCTGAACTGATTTCCAACCAAATCGTTGCCACCGCCCGAGAACAAGATCGCATCGAACTTACCGTTAGCCGGGTCATTGAACTGATCGAAGAGATCGTGGATTTTTTTGACACCTAGCATGTCTTCAGCGCTTTCCCCATACTGCGCCACTGACAGCACTTCGGGAACCATCGCGGGCAGTCGCTTGAGATGGGCAACGATATCGGACTGATTGATGACAGGCACCGGCAGCGGATAATCGAACCAGCTGTCACCCTGCGCAATCAGGTTCAGCGGTAGGTGTTGGCCAGCTTTCATCGGCATGCGCTTGACACCGGCAATGCGGGCTTGATGCGCCAGCACCCTATCTTTCAACTCACTTTGGAGAGATGCTCGCAGGTCGCGATAGGTTGTGCCAGGCAACGTTGCCATTCATCTCTCCATAATAATGCTTCTTTAATTTTTCGATAGCCCAAATAGAGGACGCGCCCAAACGCCGAAATAGCTACCTGCCAGCGCAGCCGCAAACCATACCCAGCCATGCACGCTAGCGGAAGCAATGCCACTGAAATACGCGCCAATATTGCAGCCATAGGCAAGTCGAGCGCCGTAGCCCATCAATAATCCGCCGACAATTGCGGCAAGCAGTGAGCGCAACGGAATGCGCCAAACTGGCGCAAATTTACCGGCTAGTGCAGCCGCGAGCAACGCGCCTAGCATAATGCCAAAATCCATCATCGAAGTAATGTCGGTAGCAAGACTGCCACTGAGTTGCGCTTCGCGTGCGGGTGACGACCAATACGACCACGACGCAACATCGACTCCTGTTATGGATAGCAGTTTCGCTCCCCATAGTGCGAAAGCGGACGTAATTCCCCATGGCTTTCCTGCCAATGCCAGCGTCGCGAAATTGAGTATTGCCAAAGCAAGCGCACCTGCCAGCAGCGGCCAGGTACCCTGCAATACGCGACGCCAACCGTTCGCGTGAGCCGATACCGGTGTCAACAATCGGCCATGGCGACGGCGCTCAAGCAGGACGGTGAGGCCCGCTATACCAGCAAATATCACCAGATTCAGCAATAACGCTGGGACTAAACCAAATTGCTTCAACAGTGAAATGCCGTTGAGATGCGGTGTCGCTTCCCACCAGCCCATATGCAGCGTCCCCAATACAGAGCCTGCGATAAAAAAGAAGAGAGTAACGATCATGCGTATGCTGCCGCCGCCGACCGTATAAAGCGTACCCGAGGCACAACCCGACCCTAGCTGCATGCCAATCCCAAACATGAATGCACCTACCAATACCGACATGCCGATGGGATCAACATTTCCCTTGACCGGCGTGCCAAACAGCGATCCGGCAGCAAGTGCCGGAAAAAATAACAGACAAGCCAACGCCAGCATTGCCATTTGCGCACGCAAACCGGCGCCCCGACGCTCGGAGATAAACACACGAAATGCCGACGTAAAGCCAAATTGTGCGTGATACAGCACAACGCCCATCAGACCGCCAACACCAAATAACATGGCTAGCCGCCATGAGACGACTTCTGCCAGCCATAGCCCAACTATCAACAACAGCATGACAGCGAAACCCGCAACCACCCCATTCACGCTTGGCTTATTCAACTCAGAATTTGGTATCGCAAAAGACGCATCTGCCATTTTTAACTCCTAAAATATTCTATATCGTGTATTTATACCTCTTATGCAAAACGCCTGCATGCTTCAGGCAGGCAGGCGTTTTACGAAGAGGTGCTGCAGAAACGTCAATTCAACTGACTAAAATCAAGTTTCGCGCCTGTATTCGCAATCATATCTTCTTTGCTGACGCCAGTAGCCAGTTCTACCACTTTCAACCCTTGAGGTGTCACATCCAATACGCCCAGATCAGTGATGATGCGATTGACCACGCCGACACCTGTCAGCGGCAAGTTGCAAGCCTCTAAAATTTTGTGTGAGGTAGAACCGTCTTTAGCTTTAGCAACGTGCTCCATCAACACCACCACACGGCCAACCCCGGCGACTAAGTCCATCGCACCGCCCATGCCTTTGACCATTTTCCCGGGAATCATCCAGTTGGCAAGGTCGCCATGTTCAGACACTTGCATCGCGCCCAACACCGCCAGGTTGATTTTGCCGCCACGTATCATGGCGAACGAATCCGCTGAACTGAAAAATGACGAACCTGGTAAAGATGTGACGGTTTGCTTACCTGCATTGATCAAATCTGGATCGACTTTATCATCTTTAGGAAACGGGCCAATACCGAGCAAACCATTCTCTGATTGCAGCCACACTTCTACGCCTTTTGGAACATGGTTGGCCACCAAAGTCGGCAAGCCTATGCCGAGATTAACGTAAAAACCATCTTGTAATTCTTGCGCCGCCCGTGCGGCCATTTCGTCGCGAGTCCATGCCATGTCTTTTCTCCGTTTGTTCTAATTAAGCGCTGACTGTGCGTTGCTCAATGCGCTTTTCTGGTGTCGCGTTAACGACGATGCGGTGAACAAAAATCCCCGGGGTATGAATTTCATCAGGATCAAGCTCGCCGACTTCGACCAGATGCTCAACCTCAACGACCGTGATTTTTCCAGCCATTGCCACGTTAGGATTGAAATTACGCGCAGTTTTGTTATAGATCAAATTGCCGCTACGGTCCGCTTTGTACGCTTTGACTAAAGATACATCAGCCGTCAGCGAACGCTCCATTACGTATTTTGCGCCGTCGAATTCACGTATTTCTTTCCCTTCAGCGACCAAGGTTCCGACGCCTGTTTTAGTAAAGAATGCGGGAATGCCAGAGCCTCCGGCGCGCAGTTTTTCGGCCAAAGTACCTTGCGGAGTGAATTCAAGTTCTAATTCACCCGCCAAATATTGGCGCTCGAATTCTTTGTTTTCACCGACATAGGAGGAAATCATTTTTTTGATTTGGCGTGTCGTCAATAATTGACCTAAGCCGAAACCATCAACGCCGGCGTTGTTTGAAATAGCGGTCAGATTTTTTACGCCGGAATCACGTAAAGCCAAAATCAACGCCTCTGGAATGCCGCACAGACCAAAACCACCCACCGCGATGGTTTGCCCATCTTTAACCAGACCAGCTAACGCGCTATTGGCGTCAGGATAAACTTTATTCATGCCGCTATCTCCTTTGTTTAAACCTACTCGACTATGTAAGGCCGTATAACTGTTTAGCCCGGGCGCCCCGCAGCTGTGAGTACTTTAAAGTACGGCAACGCGGAGGCGACGGCCTACAAACAGTTATGCCGCCTTACTTAACTGCTTAGTTCTGCTTGAATGCAAATGGTTCGTAAGGATAAGCCGAAGTAATTGATTCGACAATGTATCTCTGCAGATTTATCCCGTCTGCTTCCTCAACGTAGCAAATCTGGCAACGGTGTTGACTTCCCTAATTTGAAGTCGATCCAGACAACTTTTGCAGTTCCTTCAGCAACGAGCATATCAGGCGTATCAGTGCGGCGGATTTCATACATGGTTTCGATACTAGAACGACCGGATACCCCGGTATAGCAAGTCACTTCTATTTCCCCCGGATAAGTAAGCTGGCTCAGGAATGTGCATTGTGCATTGACCAGTACCGGTCCCTGCTCCCCCGCCAGATTGCCACCCAAGCTCTCCATCCATTCAATTCTGGCCTGTTCTATGTAGCGGAAATAGACCGTATTATTAACATGACCAAATGCATCCATATCGCCCCACCGAATCGCCATGCGACTACGATGAACCAGTTTTTTTTCGACGAGCGGCGTGTTATCCATGCGACATATTCCTATTTTGCAAAAATGTTAGACCCAATTTAGAGCAACAATGCTATTGTCTCAGGTCACCAAAACCTAGCATTTTGCCGCAAAATCTCGGACAATTAGCACGATCGTTCGAAAATTATTCAAAAATGACAAACTAGCAATAAAAAAGGTAAGAGACAATGACACTATCTGCACCCGAATCACAACAGCAAAGCATACTGGAACAATACGGCCCACGCGAGGCGATGGAATATGACGTCGTTGTCGTCGGCGGTGGTCCTGCTGGTTTATCGGCGGCGATACGTTTGAAACAGCTGGCGGCAGAACAAGGCAGAGAAACCTCGGTATGTGTGCTGGAAAAAGGCAGTGAGCTCGGCGCGCACATTTTGTCGGGCGCTGTAATGGATCCGCAAGCATTGACCGAGTTGATTCCAAACTGGAAAGAGCTGGGAGCCCCTCTCAACACGCCGGTCACCGAAGATCGCTTCTTATTTTTGTCTGAGAAAAAAGCCTATAAAACGCCTAATTGGTTATTGCCTGCTTGCTTTCAAAATCATGGCAATTACGTTATCTCGTTAGCCAACGTAGTGCGCTGGTTGGGCCAGCAAGCTGAAGCGCTGGGCGTGGATATTTTCCCTGGTTTCCCGGCAGCAGAAATTCTGTATAACGATGATGGTTCAGTCAAAGGTGTCGCCACTGGCAATATGGGCGTTGGGCGCGATGGAAAACCGACTGAGGCTTTCCAGTTAGGAATGGAACTGCATGCCAAATACACCATGTTCGCCGAAGGCGCGCGCGGCAGCTTGGGCAAACAGTTGATCGCCAAGTACGATTTAAATCAAGGTAAAGATCCTCAAACCTATGCCATCGGTATCAAGGAATTGTGGGAAATTGATCCTAAATTGCATCAACCCGGGCTGGTGATACACACTGCAGGCTGGCCGCTCGACACCAAGACGTATGGTGGTTCATTCTTCTATCATCTCGAAAACAATCAGGTCGTCATAGGCTACGTAGTTGGCTTGGCTTACGAAAATCCATATCTTTCACCGTACGAAGAATTCCAGCGCTACAAAACGCATCCTGAAATCAGCAAGTTCTTCGTCGGCGCCAAACGCATTTCATATGGCGCGCGCGCAATTACCGCAGGTGGCCTGCAATCATTACCTAAGCTAACCTTCAATGGCGGTGCGTTGATCGGTTGCGAAGCCGGCTTCCTCAATGCCAGCCGCATCAAAGGCAGTCACGCAGCGATTAAGAGTGGCATGCTGGCAGCCAATGCCGCCTTCGAGGCGCTGAGCCAGGATCGTCAGCACGACGAATTGAGCGCCTATTCCACCGCATTTGAGCAATCGTGGTTACATGAAGAGTTGCACAAGGCGCGTAATTTCAAACCGTGGATGAGCAAAGGTTTGTATCTCGGCACATTGATGGTCGGCGTCGATCAAGTTGTATTCGGTGGCAAAGCACCGTGGACATTACATCACTCTCACGCTGATCACGAATGCTTAAAACCGGCAGCCAACTTCGCACCGATTAACTATCCACGACCAGATGGAAAATTGACGTTCGATCGCCTCTCGTCCGTTTTCATTTCCAATACTAACCACGCGGAAGAGCAACCTATTCACTTGACGTTGAAAGACCCTAACGTACCAGTGAATATTAATCTGGCGCGTTATGCCGGACCAGAAGCACGTTATTGCCCGGCAGGCGTATATGAATTTGTGACCAACCCGGACAATACCGAACGTTTGCAAATCAACTCACAAAATTGTGTGCATTGCAAAACTTGCGATATCAAAGATCCGACGCAGAATATTGTATGGGTCACACCAGAAGGTGGTGGCGGGCCAAACTACGCGAATATGTAGAAATATGTAGAAACAAAAAAAGCGCCAAAATTTGGCGCTTTTTTTTTGATTTATAACTTACAGCTTCCACTGCCCTGCAACTATCTTCTCCAGCCAAAACGCTCCAATAATGGTTTTGACATCGGTGATCTTTCCTTCTCTCACCCATTGCAGCACTTCAGTCACCGGCGCTTTGAAGACGTCCAGAAATTCACCGTCGTCAAGTTTACGCTCACCGGCAGTCAAGCCACGGGCCAGGAAAATTTCCAGATGCTCATCGGCATAAGCAATCGCATTATGTATCGTACAAACATATTGCCAGTCATTGGCGGTATAACC
Organism: Glaciimonas soli; assembly: GCF_009497155.1. Taxonomy (GTDB): domain Bacteria; phylum Pseudomonadota; class Gammaproteobacteria; order Burkholderiales; family Burkholderiaceae_D; genus Glaciimonas; species Glaciimonas soli. Next base: position 133,980 of record NZ_WINI01000001.1, on the reverse strand, counting down.
AGTTTCTTCTTGTAGTTCGCGCTTGGCACAGACTAAATGATCTTCATTGGGATCGATTTTCCCTGCAGGGAATTCGATAAAAACATTATTCAGTGGATAGCGAAACTGGCGTTCAAGTAGCACAGTTCCATCATCGAACAACGGCAAAATCACCACTGCACCGGGATGCTTGATATATTCGCGTGCGGTATGTTTGCCATCTGGCAGTGCTACGGTATCGCGCTGAACCTTAAGAAAGTGGCCGTCATAGACTAATGCGCTATCAACCTGCGTTTCTTTCAGATGCTGGTCCATGCAAAAACTCCTACTTTTATTAAGTTCAAAGCGCCCGGCGACTCGATACCAACGCTATCAGGAGTGCTTTTTGCGCAAATAGCGATACACAAAGCCAGGGAAAGCGAGTACCAAAAACAGGCATGCAGTGATTGCGTAGAATTCCCACGTCTGGGTAAATGCATTACCTAAGCGTGATTCAAGCACATTCGCAATGACACCGACTAGCGCGTATAGCACAAACAATTCAACTATACGCAACCAGACTGATTTGGCTTTGAGAGGAATGAGCGCGAACAGGCGCTCATTTATAAAAGGCAGATTGGCGGCCAGCACCGCCAACAGAATTACAATCCAACTGGAAGAAGAAACATTCATGTCGGTGCGCCGTGGGACTTCAGGCTTATGAAGCCAGACGACCAACGAAACTGGCTAATGTCCGTACGATTGCAGCGTGGCTAGCATCCATCAAGAATCCTGGGAACAAGCCCAATGCCAGTACCGCAATACCATTCAGACTTAACACCACACGCGCATCAAAATGGCTAACGATTTTATTCGTGTCTTGCGCATCATCGAAATACATCACTTTGATTACGCGCAAATAATAGAATGCACCAATCAACGAGAATAAGACGGCAACGATAGGTAACCAGAGTTGACCGGTGCCCATTGCTGCACGCAATACTGATAACTTGGCATAAAAACCCATTAACGGCGGTACGCCAGCCAACGACAGCATCAACACCATCATGACGGCAGCAAACCATGGACTACGTTGATTCAAGCCTTTGAAATCGTCGATGTTTTCTGCTTCGAAACCAGAGCGTGTCATCAGCAAGATCACACCGAAGGTACCAAGTGTTGTTAGTACGTAAGTGATGGAATAGAACAATGCCGCGCTATACGCATTGATAGCGGAATACATATTGCCGCCAACCACACCTGACAATAAACCTAACAGCATAAAGCCCATATGCGAAATGGTCGAATATGCCAGCATCCGTTTTATATTGGTTTGTGCAATTGCCGTGATATTACCGATCGCCATCGACAGCACAGCCAGGACCATCAACATCTGTTGCCAGTCAACTGCCAACAACAACAAACCTTCAACAAGCAAGCGGAAGCAAATCGCAAACGCAGCCAATTTTGGTGCCGCACCCAACAACAATGTGGCGGCCGTTGGTGCACCTTGATACACATCCGGCACCCACATATGGAACGGTACTGCGCCCAATTTAAAGGCTAAACCAGCCACCAAAAAGACTACGCCGAATACCAACGTTGTATGCTGTCCTTCGGTGATGCCAATCCCAAGGATTTTGGTCATTTCGATCAGATCCAATGTTCCCGTCGCGCCGTACAACATCGACATACCGTACAACAGGAAACCGGAGGCCATCGCACCCAAGATGAAATACTTCATTGCCGCTTCGATTGCTGCAGCGTTATCGCGACGTAATGCAACCAGCGCATACAGCGACAACGACATCAATTCCAAACCGAGGTAAATGCTGAGGAAATTACTCCCAGAAATCATCACCATCTGACCAAGCAAAGCAAACAATGCTAACGGATAAAATTCACCACCCAGATGACCATTTACCATCTGGCTATCGCTCGTATATTGACGCGAATAGACTAGCGTAATGGCAACCGCAGCGTAAGAAACCAGTTTCAATAGATGTGACAATGGATCTGACACAAACATATTGTGGAAGGTGTAAACCGTTTCGCCAGATTGGAAATCACTTAACGTTATTAACGCACAAACAGCGATTACCAACAGCGTCAAATAATAGGTAATGTGGCGCTTTGCATCCGAGAGAAACATATCGATCAGCAACACAGCAGACGTTGCGATCAGCAGAAAGATTTCTGGATAAACAGGGATGAGATTCATATTGTTCATTTATTTGCCGCTTCTTATTAGTTTAGCTTTGAAATGGCGACATGCTTGAGCAAATCAGCCACCGACACTTGCATCGCATCGGTGAATGGTGCTGGATAAAAGCCCATCGCAATTACCGCAATCGCTAACAATCCGAGCATGAAGAATTCGCGTTTATTGAGGTCAAGCATATCTTTTACATGCGAATTGGTGATCACACCAAATACCACACGCTTGACCAACCACAACGAATACGCAGCGCCGAGGATCAAAGCTGTTGCTGCCAACAGACCGATCCAGAAATTATGTTGTACCGCACCCAAAATCACCATGAACTCACCGACGAAGCCTGAGGTACCCGGCAAGCCGCTGTTAGCCAGCGAGAACAGAACAAACAATGCTGCGAAGCGCGGCATCACGTTGACCAAACCGCCGTATTGATCAATTTCACGTGTATGCAAACGGTCATACATCACACCGATACACAAGAACATTGCGCCCGAAACAAAGCCGTGCGAAATCATTTGAACGATACCGCCCTGCACTGCCATTTCGTTAAATACGAAGAAGCCTAGCGTGACAAAACCCATGTGTGCGATGGATGAGTAAGCCACCAGTTTCTTCATGTCTTTCTGTACCAAGGCAACCAGACCGATGTAAATCACCGCGATCAGCGACAGAGTGATCATAAAACCTGACAGGTAATGGCTTGCATCTGGCGTGATCGGCAGCGAAAAACGCAAGAAGCCATAACCACCCAGTTTCAGCATGATCGCAGCCAACACAACCGAGCCGCCGGTAGGTGCTTCAACGTGCGCATCCGGCAACCATGTATGGACAGGCCACATTGGTACTTTCACGGCAAAAGCCATCAGGAATGCCAGGAAAATATAGATCTGGGCTTCCAACGACAATGGCAGGTCATGCCAAGTCAGAATATCGAAGCTGCCGCCAGAAACAAAGTACAGATACAGCAAAGCAATCAGCATTAACAGCGAGCCGAAGAATGTGTATAGAAAGAATTTAATCGCAGCATAAACACGATTTGCACCACCCCACACACCCACGATGATAAACATCGGGACTAGCGTAGCTTCAAAGAACACATAGAACAACATGCCGTCCAGCGCGCAAAACACACCTATCATCAGGCCGGACAAAATAAGGAATGCTCCCATGTATTGAGCCACGCGCTTTTGTATCACTTCCCATGCCGAGATCACTACCATCACGGTAATGAAAGCTGTCAAAGGAATGAACCACAATGACAGACCATCTATCCCGAGATAATAATTGATGTTGAAGCGATCGATCCAAGCCATCTTCTCGACAAACTGCATGCCGTGGAAGCTGTTATCGAAATGCATTACCAACGGCAAAGTCACCACAAAACTGACCAGTGAGCCTAGCAGCGCCAACCAGCGCGTCAAACTAGGATTGTCGTCACGGCCAAATGCCAGAACGAGAAGACCGAACGCAATCGGACACCAAATTGCGAGGCTTAAAAGAGGGAAAGTTGACTGCATCATGTTTGTTATTTATTTTCGCTTCGATTTATAACTTCGCTGAGCTCAGATCACTTAGCAAACGGTGAAGGCATGAAATACACCAGGAAGCCCAGTACACCAAGAATCATCACAAATGCATAGTGATAGATATAGCCAGACTGCCAGAGACGTGTGATTTTCGAGAACCAGTTAACCGCTTTGGCACTGCCATTGACAATCAAACCATCGATCAGACTACGATCACCGACATTCCACAGACCGCGCCCAATCATTCGCGCGCCACCAGCAAATACCACTTCATTAAATTTGTCGAGGTAATACTTGTTATCCAACAGCGTGTAAATGCCATGGAAACGTTGTTTGATCGCTGCCGGTACGCGTGGATTGACCATGTAGAAATAATAGGCTGTTGCTACCCCCGCCAACATCAACCAAAACGGTGCAGTAGTTAAGCCGTGTATCACCATTTCAACAGGACCATGGAAATTAGCGCGTAATTCTTCCATAGCAGGATGTATGTCATTAACAGTAATAACGCCATTGAAGAATGAGCCAAACAACAACGGTTCAATCGCAAAGAATCCTATTACTACCGATGGAATTGCCAACAAGATCAATGGGATAGTCACAACCCATGGCGATTCATGTGGTTTTTGTCCTGGCGCCAAACCATGATGCGCGTGATCATCAGCGCCTTCCTCTTCATGATGGTCGTCATGATGATTACCGTGGCCATGCGCTTTACCAAAACGCTCTTCTCCATGGAACACCATGAAATACATGCGGAATGAATAGAACGCCGTAACAAAAACGCCTGCCAGCACAGCGAACTTAGCAAAGCCGGAACCATATAAATGCGTCGCTTCGACTGCTTCAATGATGCTGTCTTTTGAATAAAAACCTGAGAAGAACGGTGTACCTATCAATGCCAAAGAACCGATCAACGAAGTGATCCAGGTAATCGGCATATATTTACGCAAACCACCCATATTGCGCATATCTTGATCATGATGCATCCCGATGATGACCGAACCGGCACCAAGGAACAACAAGGCTTTAAAGAATGCATGTGTCATCAAATGGAACACGGCCACTGAGTAAGCGGACGCGCCCAATGCAACGGTCATATAACCCAACTGCGACAGCGTCGAATAAGCTACCACGCGTTTGATATCCGTTTGAATCATGCCCAAGAAGCCCATGAACAACGCGGTAATCGATCCGATGATCAGGATGAACGATAGCGCTGTGTCCGACAATTCAAACAATGGTGACATACGTGCCACCATGAAAATACCAGCAGTCACCATCGTCGCAGCATGGATCAACGCAGAAATTGGTGTAGGACCTTCCATCGAATCAGGCAACCAGACATGCAATGGAAATTGCGCTGATTTACCCATCGCGCCGATGAACAAGCAGATACAGGCAACAGTCAACAACGCCCAATCACTACCTGGCAACGTCAGTTGTGCCAATGCTGTTTTTTGTGCGAAAACTTCGCCGTAGTTCATTGTTCCTGCATAGGCCAGCAATAATCCAATCCCGAGGATAAAGCCGAAGTCACCTACCCGGTTAACCAAGAACGCTTTCATATTGGCGACGATCGCAGTTGGTTTGGTATACCAGAAACCAATCAACAAATACGAAACCAATCCGACCGCTTCCCAACCAAAGAAAAGTTGCAGGAAGTTATTGCTCATAACGAGCATCAACATCGAGAAGGTAAATAAGGAAATGTAAGCAAAGAAACGATTGTAGCCTTCGTCATCTTTCATATAGCCGATGGTGTAAATATGCACCATCAACGAAACGAAAGTGACAACGCACATCATCATCGCCGTCAAACTATCGATTAAGAAACCGACTTCCAGTTTGAGTGAACCAACCGTCATCCACGTGTATACCGTGCCGTTATAAGATGCGCCATCCATAACAGCCAATAAGGTCATCACCGAAATGATGAAGGCGATCAACACACCCAAGATGGTGACCGTATGCGATGTCTTGCGTCCGATCAGATTGCCAAAAAATCGTGTGCCAAACAAACCTGCAATAGCTGCACCAGCCAGTGGGGCTAATGGAACAGCTAGAAGTAATTGTGGGTTAAGTTGCCCCGCCATGATCAACCTTATCTTTTTATTTGCTTAATGCGTTGCTAATACGTAGTTCGCTGCTTAATTTTACTCAAGCGCGCTATTTAGCCTTTTAGGCTATCCAGATCTTCTACATTGATGGTATCCAGATTACGGAACAGCGCCACCAGGATTGCCAATCCGATTGCCGCTTCAGCAGCCGCCACCGTCATGATGAAGAAGACAAAAATCTGACCTGCTGCATCACCTAAATAATAGGAGAATGCGATGAAATTTATATTGACGGCTAACAGCATCAATTCAATCGCCATCAACAAGACGATGATGTTTTTACGATTCAAAAATATGCCAACGATCGCGATCGAAAATAAAATCGCCCCGAGAACCAAATAATGTGACAGAGATAAAGTCATTTGCGTTCCTCTTATTTAGCTTCTGGTGTTGCGGACGTCGGTGTTGCAACTACTGCTGCCGCTGCCGCCGATAAGCCATGTGGTTTTGCTTCTGCTGCCATTTTCACCAGACGAACACGATCACCACTTTGTACTTTTACTGCTGCAGACGGCGAGATTGCCTTAGTGTCTTTACGGCGACGTAAAGTCAATGCAACTGCTGCCACAATCGCCACCAACAAGACCACCGCAGCAATTTCAAAAGCGTAGACGTATTGTGTATAGATCAGTTTCCCCAGTTCTTTGGTGTTGCCGATATTTGAGGAAACAGCAGGCACTTCACTTTCCGGTGCCCAGAAGCCGCGCAGTAATACGCCCGACATTTCCAGCACGATAATGACGCCAACCGTAGCGGCCAGTGGAAAATATCCCCAAAACCCCTCTCGTAACTTGTCGAGATTAATATCCAGCATCATGACAACGAACAGGAACAGCACCATCACGGCACCGACGTAGACCAGTACCAGAACAATCGCCAGGAATTCGGCTTTGAGTAACATCCAAATGCCGGCGGCAGAAAAGAAAGCCAACACCAAAAACAGCGCGGAATGCACTGGATTGCGGGCGGTGATAACGCGTAACGCGGCGATCACCAACACCACCGAAAACGCATAAAACAAAAATGTCTTGAAATCCATAATCGACCAAAAAGTCAGCTAAAAAGTGAAGCTTGATGTTCACACCTGTTGCGTAATGAAAATCCCATCACGCATACAAGCAAGGAGGAAAAAATAACGGTGCTGTTAACGATATTTCGCATCGGCTGCACGTGCAGCCGCAATTTCAGGCTCGTAACGATCACCAACAGCAAGTAACATTTCTTTGGTGTAGTACAAATCACCGCGCTTTTCACCGTGATATTCCAAAATATGCGTTTCAACGATGGAATCAACCGGGCAAGACTCTTCGCAAAAACCGCAAAAAATACATTTCGTCAAATCAATGTCATAACGTGTGGTACGGCGTGAGCCATCTTCACGTTGCTCTGATTCGATCGTAATCGCCATTGCAGGACAAACGGCTTCGCATAACTTACAAGCGATGCAACGTTCTTCCCCATTAGGATAACGACGTAGTGCATGCAAACCACGAAAACGTGGGGACTGCGGTGTTTTTTCCTCTGGAAATAACACCGTAATTTTGCGTTTAAACAAGTAACGGCCAGTCAGCTTCAGCCCTTTTAACAACTCCAATAGCATCAAGCTACCGAAAAAATCTTTGATCGCAACCATGTTCTGTCAACCTTCCTATTACTTCCAGATATTCCACGGACTTTGTATCCATGCCGCGACGATCACCAAATAGGTCAACGTCAATGGGATAAACACTTTCCAACCGAGACGCATGATCTGGTCATAGCGATAACGTGGGAATGAAGCACGTACCCAGATAAACACAGAGAGCAGAAAGAACGTTTTAACACCTAACCAAATCCAGCCAGGAATGAAATCCAGGAACTGCACTGGCGAAGCCCAACCGCCCAGGAACATTAATGTCGCCAAAACCGAAATCAAGATCATGTTGGCGTATTCAGCCAAGAAAAACATGGCAAATGACATGCCTGAATATTCAATCATGTGACCGGCAACGATTTCAGATTCGCCTTCAACAACGTCAAATGGATGACGATTAGTCTCAGCGATACCAGAAATGAAATAAATGATGAATACCGGGAACAGCGATAACCAGTTCCACGATAAGAAGCCGAAGCCTTTATCGAAGAAGTAACCTTTGCTTTGTGCCATGACGATGTCGGTCAGATTTAAACTGCCTGATACCATCAAGACAATCACCAGCGCAAAACCCATCGCGATTTCGTACGACACCATTTGTGCCGATGCACGCATCGCGCCCAGGAAAGCGTATTTGGAGTTAGATGCCCAACCCGCGATGATCACGCCATACACTTCCATTGAAGTGATGGCCATAACAAATAGCAAGCCGGCGTTAACATTGGCTAATACAGTTTCTGGACCAAACGGAATCACCGCCCATGCTGCCAAAGCAGGCATGATGGTCATGATCGGTGCAATAAAGAATAGATACTTGTTGGCACGTGACGGCAAAGTCACTTCTTTAAGCAGCAGCTTTAATGCATCAGCAATTGGTTGCAACAAACCAAAAGGACCAACACGATTCGGGCCTAAGCGAATGTGCATCCAACCAATCAGCTTACGTTCCCAGTAAGTCATGTAAGCGACGCACAGCAACAGTGGAACGACAATCACAATGATCTTGAGCAAATTCCAGATCAACGGCCAAATCATACCCAGATGTTCTGAACCAGCAGCGTTGAGGGTAGCAATAAGTTGGTCCATTATGCTTTCTCCACTGCGATTGCGCCAAACATCGCACCAAGTGCAACGGTCGATGCATGTGCTGCTGCAACACGCACTACGCTGTCCGGCAACGCTTTATCTATTGCCGCAAACAAGGTTGTACTTCCCTGCCCTTGCTTCACATGAACCCTGTCGCCATGCGCGATACCCAATTTCTCTGCCAATGCTGCCGACAACCATGCTTGTGGCGCTTGAGCATCTGTCGTTTCTTGCAGAGATGCGGCACGACGCACAACTGCATCTGCAAAATAAATCGGCACATCCGCAATGCGTTCAATTCCGCTTGCCGCACCATTTGAAGTAGATACTTGCAATGGCAGATCCGCGATATTGTTCAAACGCGTATGTAAAACAGTTGGCAAAACAGGCTCTACAACGTGTCCAGCGTTCAGCACGTCGTTCCGGATCGCTTCCGAAGTGTCGTAATCAAACTCCGCCAGACCTAGCAAGTTACCCAGCACGCGTAAAACTTTCCAAGCTGGACGAGCATCACCTAATGGTTTAACCGTACCGTTGAAACTTTGCACACGGCCTTCGCAATTAACGAAAGTGCCAGATGTTTCAGTAAATGGCGCAATTGGCAGCAACACATCGGCGTAATCCATACCGTGTTTGTAGGCTGATAAAGCAACCACCATCTCAGCCTGATTCAACGCAGCGCGTGCAGTTTGCGGATCAAAACTATCAAATTCAGGTTCTGCGTTCAGCAACACATACGCTTTACGTGCTTGTGCGAACATTTGCTGTGCGTTAGCACCGCCATCGCTTGGCAGCGCATTTGCCACATAACCACCAACGGTATTACCCGCTTCGGTCATATATCCAAATTTCGCGCCAGTATGCTCGGCAATCCATTGTGCTGCCATATGCAATTGCGAGGCTTGTGGGTGCTGAGCTGCTGCGTTACCCAACAACACGCCTTTTGCATCATCTGACAACAGGCTTGCCGCAATTGCTTGCGCTGCGGAGGTAGCGGTAACTTTCTCGAAACCAGCAGGAGCGGCGATTCCTTTGGCTTGTGCCACTGCAACAATGATTTCGCCCAAGGCAGCCAACCAAGCGGATGGTGCGACGATCATTTTGTTTGCAACAGGCATCAACAAATCATCGTCTGTCGCATGCAAAATACTTAGCTTGGCACCGCGTTTGACACTCAAGCGCAGGCGTGCAGACAACAATGGATGATCTTTGCGTAAGAAAGATCCAATCACGAAAACGCGATCTAATGCGGCGAAATCGTTGATCGACATACCGAGCCAAGGACTGACTTTGCCGTCTAAAGTAAAGTCAGATTGACGCGTACGGAAATCGATATTGCCAGAACCGATGCCGCGTACCACTTTTTGCAGCAGCGATAGTTCTTCTAATGTTGAATACGGCGTACCTAAAGCGGCAATCGCGTCAGCACCATGCTCATGTTTGATATTACGCAATCCGTGCGCCACGTATTCCAGCGCAGTTTGCCATTCAACTTCTTGCCATTTGCCATCTTGCTTGAGCATAGGCTTAGTCAAACGCTCTGCACTATTCAAGCCTTCGTAGGCAAATCTGTCTTTGTCAGACAACCAGCATTCGTTGACATCGTTATTTTCTAATGGCAGTACACGCATCACTTTGCCGGACTTGACTTGAACGATCAAGTTAGCGCCTAAACCGTCATGCGGGCTGACTGATTTTCGGCGTGACAGCTCCCAGGTACGAGCGCTGTAGCGGAATGGTTTAGAAGTCAGCGCACCGACTGGACATAGGTCAATCATGTTGCCCGACAATTCGGAATTAACAGTCTTGCCAACAAAGGTGGTGATTTCGGAATGCTCACCACGGCCGATCATACCGAATTCCATTACGCCGGCGATCTCCTGACCGAAACGAACGCAACGTGTACATTGAATGCAACGACTCATTTCCTGCATGGAGATCAGCGGGCCTGCATCCTTAGGATTAACAACGCGCTTTTCTTCTTCGTAACGTGATGAGGATTTACCGTAACCGACCGCCAAATCCTGTAGTTGACATTCACCACCTTGATCGCAGATTGGGCAATCAAGCGGGTGATTAATCAACAAAAATTCCATTACACTTTTTTGCGCTGTGACTGCCTTATCGCTAGCAGTGCGCACGATCATACCGGCGCTGACTGGTGTAGCGCATGCCGGTAAAGCCTTCGGTGCTTTTTCCACCTCGACCAGACACATGCGGCAGTTAGCTGCAATTGAGAGTTTTTTGTGATAACAAAAATGAGGAATGTAAGTACCAATTTTATTGGCAGCATCCATTACCATGCTGCCCTCTTGGACTTCCACTTTTTTGCCGTCTATTTCGATTTCGACCATGGCTTTTGCTTTTCTTGCCTAAGTATTTTGCTTACGGTTTATTTTGCAGTAGTTACGTACAGCTCTATTTAAACGTATGCCGGTACCAAGCAGTGTTTGTGCTCGATGTGATATTCAAATTCTTCGCGGAAGTTTTTCAGGAAGCCTCGTACTGGCATCGCTGCCGCATCACCCAACGCACAAATAGTGCGTCCCATGATGTTACCCGCAACCGTATCCAGCAGTTCCATATCTTCAGGACGACCGTGACCTGTTTCAATTCGATGTACCAAGCGATACAACCAACCCGTACCTTCACGGCAAGGTGTACATTGACCACAAGATTCTTCGAAATAAAAGTAGGACAAGCGCAGCAATGATTTAACCATGCAACGTGTATCGTCCATCACAATGACGGCGCCTGAACCGAGCATAGAGCCGGCTTTTGCAATCGCATCGTAATCCAGATCGGTATCCATCATGACTTCGCCACGAATTACCGGCGCCGAAGAACCACCAGGAATCACTGCTTTGATTTTCTTGCCGCCGCGCATACCGCCGGCCAGCTCCATCAATGTCGCAAATGGTGTGCCTAATGGCACTTCATAATTGCCTGGCTTTTCAACGTCGCCAGAGATAGAGAAAATTTTGGTACCACCATTGTTCGGCTTACCTAATGCGCCATAGGCTTCACCGCCCATGTTCAACAGGAAAGGAACAGCGGCGAAAGTTTCGGTGTTATTGATCGTGGTTGGCTTGCCATACAAACCAAAGCTGGCAGGGAACGGCGGTTTAAAGCGCGGCTGCCCTTTTTTACCTTCCAACGACTCTAGCAACGCAGTTTCTTCGCCGCAGATGTATGCGCCATAACCGTGGAACGCATGCAACTGGAAATTGAAATTGCTGCCGAAAATTTTATCGCCCAATGCGCCCGCAGCACGCGCTTCTTCCAGTGCTTCTTCAAAGCGATCGTAGGCTGACCAAATCTCGCCATGAATGTAGTTGTAACCAACGCTAATGCCCATAGCAAAAGCGCCAATTGCCATACCTTCAATCAAGGCATGCGGGTTATAACGAATAATGTCGCGATCTTTGAAAGTACCCGGTTCGCCTTCATCCGTATTGCAGACCAAATATTTTTGACCTGGAAATTGACGCGGCATGAAGCTCCACTTCAGACCGGTTGGAAAGCCCGCACCACCACGGCCACGCAAAGAACCGGCTTTCAGTTCAGCGATAATTTGTTCGGGGGTAATACCTTCGGACAGGATACGTTTTAACGCAGAATAACCACCGCGTTTAACGTAATCGGCGTAATGCCAATTGTCACCATTGAGGTCTTTAAGAATAAGGGGATTGATGTGGCGATTATGTAGACTGGTCATTTTGGGGCTGCCTCACTGAGTTCCGCCAACAGGCCGTCAATTTTATCATTCGACATCCAGCTACACATGCGCTTGTTATCTACCAACAATACTGGTGCGTCACCGCAAGCGCCCATACATTCACCTTCAACCAGTGTGAATTGGCCATCCGCAGTAGTTTCGCGATAGTCGATCCCGAGTTTATGCTTTAGATGCGCCGCGGCTCTTTCGCCACCAGATAGTTGGCAAGGCAAATTAGTGCAAATGCTGATCTTGTGCTTGCCAACAGGTTTCGTGTTGTACATGTTGTAAAAAGTTGCCACTTCTTGCACCGCGATCGCAGGCATTCCGAGGTAATCGGCAACATCCTGCAACGTTTCTGGCGCGAGCCAACCTTTTTCATCCTGCGCAATCGCCAACGCAGCCATTACCGCCGACTGTTTTTGGTCGGGCGGGAATTTCGCCACTTCGCGATCTATTTTTTTGTATGTGTCTTGACTTAACAACATGTTGTTGGCCATTCTTTAAAATTCTTAATGCTTACCGGATGCTTCTGAGGATCGATTATTAAATTAACGATCAATCTCACCGAACACAATATCTTGCGTACCAATGATGGTCACGGCATCAGCAATCATGTGACCTTTTGCCATTTCGTTGAGTCCCTGCAAATGCGGGAAACCTGGGGCACGGATTTTCAAACGATAAGGCTTATTCGCACCATCAGAAACGATGTAAACACCAAATTCACCTTTCGGATGTTCAACCGCAGCATACGCCTCGCCCGGCGGCACATGGAAACCCTCAGTGAACAATTTGAAGTGATGGATCAACTCTTCCATATTCGACTTCATATTCACACGTGAAGATGGTGCAACTTTATGGTTATCCGTCATTACCGGACCACCGTTATTGCGCAGCCATTCTACGCATTGTTTGATAATGCGGTTGGATTGACGCATTTCTTCTACGCGTACCAGATAACGATCGTAGCAATCACCATTTTTGCCGACAGGAATATCAAAATCGAGCAAATCATACACTTCGTATGGTTGTTTCTTGCGTAAATCCCATTCGATACCGGAGCCGCGCAGCATAGGACCAGAAAAGCCCATCGCTTTCGCACGCTCAGGAGACACCACACCAACGCCGACCAGACGCTGCTTCCAGATACGGTTATCGGTTAGCAGCGTTTCGTATTCATCGACGTAAGTTGGGAAGCGAACGGTAAAATCTTCGATAAAGTCCAGCAACGAACCTTGACGATTTTCATTCAAGGCATTGATCGCTTTCGCATTGCGCACCAGCGATGCTTTGTGCTGCGGCATAGTGTCAGGCAAATCGCGATAAACGCCGCCTGGACGATAGTAAGCCGCATGCATACGTGCGCCAGATACGGCTTCGTAGCAATCCATTAAATCTTCGCGTTCACGGAATGCATACAACAATACCGCCATCGCACCGACGTCCAATGCATGTGCGCCGATCCACATCAAATGGTTCAGCAAACGCGTAATTTCGTCGAACATGACACGAATATATTGCGCACGCAGTGGCACTTCCAAGCCGAGCAAACGCTCAATTGCCATCACATAGCCGTGCTCATTACACATCATCGACACATAATCGAGTCGATCCATATAAGGCACAGATTGCAAATAGGTTTTTTGTTCGGCTAATTTTTCAGTTGCGCGGTGCAACAAGCCAATATGCGGATCTGCACGCTGAATTACTTCACCATCGAGCTCCAGTACCAAGCGCAAAACACCATGCGCGGCAGGATGCTGAGGACCGAAATTGAGCGTGTAGTTTTTAATTTCTGCCATTACGTTACCCTTTGATCCCGTAATTTTCTTCACGAATTACGCGCGGCGTAATTTCGCGCGGGTCTATCGTTACGGGTTGATAAATGACGCGTCGTTGTTCTGGGTCGTAACGCATCTCGACATAACCAGATACTGGGAAATCTTTGCGGAATGGATGACCGATAAAACCATAATCAGTCAGGATACGGCGCAAATCGTTATGACCTTCAAACAAAATGCCAAAGAAGTCAAAGGCTTCACGCTCATACCAATTGGCCGCCGACCACACGTCCATTAACGATGCCAACACTGGCATATCGTCATCCGGCGCGAAGACGCGCACACGCAAACGCCAGTTGTGCTCGATGGACAGTAAATGGGATACGGCAGCAAAGCGCTTGCCATCCCAGGCGCCATCGCCATAGGCCGAATAATCGACCCCGCACAAATCGATCAATTCTTCAAAACGCGTATCCGCATGATCACGCAGCGTACGCATTGCCGATAAATAATCAGCGGCTTTTACAATAATCGTCACTTCGCCAAAGGCAACAGTCAGACTTTGAATAGAGTCGCCAAGCGCATTGCGCACGGCGGCTTCAAGGGTTTCCAGTTTCGTCGTCATTTGCTCTATGCTCTCTTAGCGTGCAATCGTATTAGTGCGACGGATTTTATTTTGCAGCTGAATAATGCCGTACAACAGTGCTTCAGCGGTCGGTGGGCAACCAGGGACATAAATATCCACAGGAACAATGCGATCACAACCGCGCACAACCGAATAGGAGTAATGGTAATAACCACCACCATTTGCGCAAGAACCCATAGAGATAACCCAACGTGGTTCTGGCATCTGGTCATACACTTTACGTAACGCCGGAGCCATTTTATTGCACAAAGTCCCTGCTACTATCATCACATCAGACTGACGCGGCGATGGACGGAAAATGACACCAAAACGGTCCATATCGTAACGCGACGCACCTGCATGCATCATTTCAACCGCGCAGCAAGCCAGACCAAAGGTCATTGGCCACAGCGAGCCGGTACGCGTCCAGTTAATGAGTTTGTCAGCCGTAGTGGTGACAAAACCTTCATTCAACACACCTTCAATAGACATCTTTTTACTCCCAATCCAAAGCGCCGCGCTTCCAGATGTACCAGAAGCCAACTACGAATTCGGCGATAAACACCATCATCGTAATAAAGCCCTGCCATCCAAGGTCGCGCATCGCGACGCCCCACGGGAAGAAGAAAGCGGTTTCCAGATCGAACAAAATGAACAAAATGGCGACAAGGTAATAACGCACATCGAACTTCATACGCGCATCTTCGAATGCCTCAAAGCCGCACTCGTATGGGGAAGTTTTTTGAACGTCAGGCCGATGCGGCCCCAGAAGACGACCTAGCAATTGCGGCATAACACCAACCGCAATACCGATCAATATAAATAACAAGACGGGAAAATAATTTTCGAGGTTCACGATTTTTCGCTAATGCTAGTAGTTTGAGCGATGGAAAATAGCACGATTTTTAAAAATTAAAGCTAGCGCACTTAAGGCCGATCTACAACTTAAGCCCACAACTTCAATACATCAAATCAAAAACCAAGCACTATAAATTCCTCGATAAAAAAATCAGATCAAGAGAGGCTTGATCGATCTTTATAGCTTGGTGCCGACGACGAGACTCGAACTCGTACAGCTTTCGCCACTACCCCCTCAAGATAGCGTGTCTACCAATTTCACCACGTCGGCATAAAGGGTTATTTTAACCCGATTTAGTGCTTTTGTTCAATGCACAATTTGATCAAAACCCAATAAATACGCTGATATTTTGCATACAGCGCTACTTATTTTGGAATTTGATTAGACTGCTCCGAGCCATGTGCCGATGCCGATGAGCTTACCGCCGCTGCCGCTGCCGAACTAGCCGAACTTGCCGCCGCACCTGTCGGCACTTCAGGAGTTGATGTCGCTGGAATTGCTGCAGCCGGCGCAGTTGCCGCCGCTGGCAAATTGGCCATCACACCGCCACTTTCAGCAGTACGATGATTACCCAAAAATACCAACGCCAAAGTCGCGCAGAAAAAAATCAGCGCAGCCAAGCCGGTTGACTTAGACAAAAAGTTAGAAGAGCCAGTAGCACCAAACAAACTGCCCGAAGCACCCGAGCCAAAAGCTGCACCCATGTCGGCACCCTTACCATGTTGAAGCAAGACCAGGCCAATGATCGCCAATGCAGATAACACTTGAACGACGATAATGATAGTAAGTACAGAGTTCATTTAATGATTTTCCAAATAGGGAGGGTTAATTCTTTAATTATCTTTACTTTGCTGCGGACTTTTCATTTCCACATCTTCACTGCTACATCTACATAAACCAAAACTTGCTCAAAAATTCTTTAAGCCGCAGCTGCTATCGCTAAAAAATCAGCAGCCTTTAATGCAGCTCCGCCAATCAAGCCACCATCGATATCCACCATGGCCATCAGCTCTGCCGCATTATCCGGCTTCATGCTGCCGCCGTACAAAATGCTTATCATCGGCGCAGCACCAGCATCTTTCGCCGCCAACCTCAGGCGTAAAGCTGCGTGCACATCTTGCGCCATTTGCGGCGTCGCTGTTTTTCCAGTACCTATTGCCCAAACCGGCTCATAAGCCACTACAATTTTTGCCACATCTGACGCGTCTAAAAGCGCCAAAACCGCATCAAGCTGCTGCCCGACTACCACATCGGTGCGCCCTGCTTCGCGCTCTGCCAATGTTTCACCTACACATACGATAGGCGTCAATCCCACTTGCAAAGCAGCGACTGTTTTTTGCGCTACTAACTGACTTGTTTCCGCGTGATAAGCGCGTCTTTCGGAATGCCCAACAATCACATAGCGACAACCAAAGTCACACAACATAGTCGCAGCAATTTCGCCAGTATAAGCGCCCGACGCATGAATCGAGACATCTTGCGCACCCCATGCCAACGCTGAACCTGACAACGCAGCCTGACATTGCGCCAAATATGGTGCCGGCACACAAACAGCAATATCACAGTCAATTTTCTCAGACATCAATCCAGCAGACAAATCCGCCAACAATGCCGAATTGGCAGCCAAGCTGCCATTCATCTTCCAGTTACCGACTACCAGTTTGCGACGCACCATCGACAATATCCATCATTTCAATAACCCAACATTGTAACGCGCCGTAACCAAGGCGGTCAAACCGGATATACCTAAGACAATCGCATTTTTTGATGATTTTGATGAAAAAGAGGTTTTCCTGATGGAAATTGACAGCATGTCATTAAAATGCAAGGCAAAGCTGAACAACTTGTTGCCATTAAGCATCTTGAGAAATGGCATGAGCGCATGATGGATTAATGCGCCTCAGCAACACATTTCGAAAATTTCCATACTTAAGCCTCCAGCCGCCGCCGGAAAATCCAGCGCCCCTGGCTTGCCTCGTCACTGACAAACTTATATCCTTCTACGTCAAATTTTTTGAGCTGCTCAGCTTGTGTCACTTTATTCAACGCCGCATAGCGAGCCATCAAGCCGCGCGCACGCTTGGCGTAAAAAGAAATAATCTTGTATTTGCCATTTTTGTGATCCTCAAACACAGGCGTAATGACATCGGCATCAAGTAATTTAGGCTTCACCACTTTAAAATACTCTTCCGATGCCAAATTGATCAGAGTCTTTTCTTTTTTACTTTCCAACTCCTGATTCAAGGCTAATGTCACCGCATCATCCCAAAATGCATAAAGATTCTTGCCTTTCGCATTGATTAATTGAGTCCCCATTTCAAGGCGGTAAGGCTGAATCAAATCCAATGGTCGCAACATGCCGTATAAGCCGGATAAAATACGCACGTGATTTTGTGCGTAAGTAAGCTGCTTGTCATTCAACGAGCCAGCATCCAGACCGCCATACACATCCCCATTGAACGCCAAAATTGCCTGTTTTGCATTACTTGGATCGAATTTCTTTGTCCATGAATAAAAACGCGCGACATTCATATGCGCCAAAGCATCGGAAATTTTCATCAAACTACCGACTTGATCTGGCGACAACTGCTTTAACACGTCGATCAGCTCTGCCGATCGCGGAATGAAATCTGGCAGGGTATGTTGTTGTGTGGTGGGTGGTGTTGTGTAATCGAGCGATTTGGCAGGCGATAAAACGATCAGCATAAATAATATCGAAACTTTAAAAGAATAGTCCGCAATGATACCGAATCGCATAGTAATTGATACCAACGTTTGTTTAGATTTATTTGTCTTCCGCGATCCACGCTGGGCAGCATTGATGGCAGCATTGGAATCCGGCGCAGTTGAAGCAGTGACGCGCGCTGATTGTCGGATGGAGTGGCAAATGGTGCTGCATTATTCCCACTTACCCATTACTGACGAGTCCCGCCCAGCCATTAACGCGCAATTTGACGCATTAATTACTTGCATGGCGCCAGAGGCACTTTCACCACGCACTGATATTCGCCTGCCGATTTGCACAGATAAAGATGATCAAAAATTCCTGGAGCTGGCTTTAGGCGCAAATGCAGCCATGTTGATCAGTAAAGATAAAGCGGTTTTAAAACTCGCGCGTAAGACGGCAAAACTGGGACTGTTTTCCATCATTGCGCCACAAGCCTGGCAAGCACCTTCCTTGCCTGAATAAGCAATAGCAGAAAATTCCAAGCGCGCTGTGCAGTTTCAAACAAACCGCTAGAATACATTTTCACGCATTTTTAACGCAGTATTTTTCGATCGCCTCGTCATCACTATGTCACTAAGTTTTTCATCAAAATTGCCGAAAATTGGCACTACTATTTTCACCACTATGTCGCTCTTGGCCGAAGAAAAGAAAGCGGTTAATTTAGGGCAAGGCTTCCCCGACTTTGATTGTGACCCGGCTTTAATTAATGCGGTGAGCGATGCCATGAAAAATGGCATGAACCAATATCCGCCCATGAGCGGCGCATTACCTCTGCGTTTGGCGCTCTCAAACAAAATTGAAAAGCTGCACGGTCGCCATTACAACCCTGCCAGCGAAATTACAATCACCGCTGGCGCGACGCAAGCACTGCTGGCAGTGATTATGAGTGTAGTCCATGCTGGCGATGAAGTGATCGTGATTGAACCAGCATTTGACAGTTATGTTCCTGCGATAGAACTAGCCGGCGGCAAACCGGTATTTGTGCAGATGACTTTGGGTGCCGACGGTTACAGCGCTCCATGGGATCAAGTCGCAGCGGCGGTCACTCCACGTACGCGCCTGATTATGATTAATACGCCGCATAATCCGACAGGTAGCGTTCTCAGTAGCGCAGACATTAACAGTTTGGCGGATATTGTCCGCAATACCGACATATTGATTTTGTCGGATGAAGTCTACGAACACATGGTGTACGACGGACTAACGCACGAATCGATTTGTCGTCACCCGGAACTGGCAGCGCGTGCTTTCATGGTATCCAGTTTCGGCAAAACTTATCACGTCACTGGATGGAAAATTGGCTTTGTCGCAGCGCCAGCGGCACTGATGGCGGAGTTTCGCAAAGTACATCAGTTCAGCGTATTTTCGGTCAATACGCCGGCTCAGCATGGCATTGCCAGTTACATGCAAAATCCGGCGCCCTATCTGGAATTGCCAGCTTTTTATCAACGTAAACGTGATCTCTTCCGTGATGGCTTAAAGAGTTCGCGCTTCAAATTACTACCATCGAGCGGCACTTATTTTCAGTGTGTCGATTACTCTGCCATTTCATCAAGCAACGAAGCTGAATTCGCTACGTGGTTGACGAGTGAAATTGGCGTTGCCGCGATTCCGGTTTCTGCCTTTTATGCGACCCCACGCGAATCAAGTATCGTGCGTTTTTGCTTCGCAAAACAAGACACTACTTTGCAACAGGCCTTACAGCGTTTAAGTAAAGTCTAAAAATAAAGTCTAAAAAACCTACCAAGGAAATAATCATGATTGATGTTTATAGCTGGGCTACACCAAACGGTCACAAAGTACATATCATGTTGGAAGAATGCGGTTTTGCATATCAAGCGCACCCCATCAATATTGGTGCTGGCGATCAATTTACATCTGAATTTCTCGCCATTTCTCCCAACAACAAAATCCCGGCTATCGTTGATCACCACGGCCCTGATGGCAAACCGATTTCACTGTTTGAATCCGGTGCGATTCTGCTTTATCTGGCGAGTAAAGCCGGAAAATTTTTAGGCACTACCGATAGAGAAAAATTCACCACGATGCAGTGGCTGATGTTTCAAATGGGCGGCGTAGGACCAATGCTGGGGCAAGCGCATCACTTCCGAATCTATGCGCCAGAAAAAATAGCTTACGCAGTTGATCGCTATACCAATGAGGCCAATCGTCTGTATGGCGTGATTGATAAACAGCTGTCACAGCATGCATATCTGGCCGGCGATGAATACACCATTGCAGATATCGCCACTTTCCCATGGTTGCGCTCGTGGGCAAATCAAGGGATTAACTTAGCGGATTTCCCGCATCTGGCTAAATGGTTTGACACCATCAGCCAACGCCCGGCAGTTAAGCGTGGCGTGGAAGTGCTTGCCGGACTGCGGAAACCAATGAATACGGAAAAAGAACGCGATATTTTATTTGGCAATCAGCAGTACAAGCGACACTAACCACCGTCATTCCCGTGAAAGTGGGAATCCAATTTGCGAAATGCAAAACACCGTTTGCATTACGTCGAACAATAGGCGATGCACTTTATTGGGAGGATTGATACCCAGGCTGGTTGAGCGAAATAACATGGATTCCCGCATAAGCGGGAATGACGGTGGTGCGTGCAATACTGGTGAATCAATCAATTGGCTTCTGGATAACTGACGCTCAATATTTCCAATTCGTCCAGCCCTGCCGGCGTCATCAAGGTCACCAAATCCCCTTCTCGCGCTTTAGTCAGTGCCCGCGCCACCGGTGAAATCCAGCTTATTTTGCCGTTTAAAGGGTCCAGTTCATCAATCCCGACGATGGTGACCGTATGCTCTTCCCCAGATTGCGTTTGATAAATCACCGTTGCGCCGAAAAATACTTGATCGTTACCATGATGAACACTAGGGTCAACGATCTCCGCCAAGTCCAGGCGTTTAGTTAAAAAGCGTATGCGCCGGTCAATTTCGCGTAAACGTCGCTTGCCATAGATGTAATCACCGTTCTCGGAGCGATCGCCATTGGATGCCGCCCAAGATACGATGCGTACTACTTCCGGGCGGGCGTTATCGATCAAGTCGAGCAACTCCGCTTTCATGCGGGCATGACCAGCTGGTGTCATGTAATTTTTAGTGCCAGCAGGAATAGGCGGCAATCCAAATTCCAGATCGTCGTCATCACCGTCAGATTTTTTAACAAAGGCTTTATTCATAAACAATATTGTAGTGCGTTTGTGAAAAGCCGGTTACAGCGGTATGCATATAAAATAAATCCGTAAGGAAACCAATGTCGAGTAACATACAAACAACATTCAGCCCTATCAAATACCACACACTATGACCTTTCATACGCGCCGCTATCGTATCGGATTAGTATCCAACAGACATCATCAGGATGGGCCACAATCCGCATTGGTAAGATTATTACGCTGCAGTGCTGAAACCATAGAAAAGCATTTGCAGCCAGAACTGATCGTCGTCGGACGCACGCTTGATGCGATGGAGCAGTTGAATTTACTCCCTGATTACCCGCACATTGAGCGCTTTCCATACGGGCATCAAGGTGGCTTGATGCGATTGGTCGCACGGGTTGTTGACACCGACCCTGCTCAGACCTTGGATGCCGTCATTTATTTGATTGATCCTACCGACCCATCTTCAACCTTTCCGGAGGCGGTGGCACTCAAGCGGCAATGCATCATTCATGGCAAGCCGTTTTTATCTACTGTAGCTGCCGCACGAGAATGGTTGGAATTAGAGGCTATTGCTACCGGAGCGCCAAGTAATCCAGAACTGGATTCGACTTTTGATCTTGCGCAAGAAGGGATCGCTCTTATCGCCCATGATGCATGCAAAGAACGGATGCTAACGATCGCCAAACACCACTTTAATTTACTAGACCAATTTGCATTTCGTTGCGCTACCGGCACGACAGGTAGTTTACTCAATCAGTTGGCACAACAAATCAAAGGGGAAGAAGCCGGCCGGAATTGGGTTAAACCATTTTTAAGCGGACCTATGGGCGGCGATGCGCAGATTGCTGAATTGATTCTAGACAAGCAACAATGTCGTCGCGTGTTATTTCTTGAAGATCCGCATGTAGCGCGTCAGCATGAAGCCGATATTCAATTACTGGAACGCGCCGCACGCACCGTGACAGATTACGCTATGTGCATCAGCGATGCACAATGCACTGAACGATGGCTGACCTTAATGGAAAAACGTGTGGCGATGCGTACGGCTTAATCACATTAACCCACACGCAACCCTGTTCGACTAAACCCGTCGCGTACCTGTATTGACTGCCATCGTAGTCCCTGTTTCCAGAGTAAAGCCGGCACCAGCATCAGTTCCCATGGTTTTCACCAGGTACGGCATCACTTCTTTCAGCAAGGGCTCCAACGTCCACGGCGGGTTAATGACAAACATACCGCTGCTGTGCAAGCCAAAACCGTCTGGTGATGGGGTTTTCACAGTTAAAGTGACATTCAGCCAGCCATTGCCTTTGATGCGTTTCAATTTATCCGGCAATTGGCGTGATTCCATGCGATTAAGTACTGGATACCACACCGCATACGTACCGGTTGAGAAACGCAATAAAGCGTCTTCCAGCGTTTTTTTGACGTGCTGATAATCTTCTTTGACCTCATATGGCGGGTCGATCAGCACCAGTCCACGTCGTGACGGTGGCGGCAATAAGGCTTTCAGACCGGCAAAACCATTACCTTGAGTGATCATGACGCGCTTGCCGCGCGTGTTGCTACGCTCACGTTGCTCATCCAGTTTGCGGAAGTTTTCCGTCAAAATCCGACCGTCGCTTGGATGTAACTCAAACAAGCGCAATCTATCCTGTTCACGCATGGTGACATCAGCACAATAGGGTGAACCTGGATAAAAACGTAATTTCCCATCGGGATTCAATTTGCGTACCACATTGACATACTCTGCCACTGCAGGCGGTAAATCCTTACGATCCCACAAGCGGCTAATACCGCTTTCATATTCGGCGTTTTTCGCTGCATAACCGCCATCAAGTGCGTATAGCCCAGCACCGGCATGCGTATCAATCACCATATAAGGCGTATCTTTTTGGTTGAGATACTCCAACAATTGGATGGTCACGAAGTGTTTTAACACATCGGCGTGATTACCTGCGTGAAAGGCGTGGCGGTAGCTCAGCATAAAATATCAATCTAGGTAAGTGTTTTACTCGGCTGGAAAAGACACACAGCAAGTAATATAGGAAAGGAAGGCCGGCATTTTACCAATTCCACCAGCATGATGGCAGATTTCATTCCACGACGGCGATTGCTTGCACTTTTAACATCTCTTCTGCTACTTGCACACAAGCCTCAATATGCTTGCTCCCAACGGCGCGAAAGGCAGAGTAACCTATTGCGGCAGACACCATTTGACCAGCAATAGGAACTAAGCGGGTGGCATTCTTGCTAACGAGTTTGACGCCGCTGCGCGTAAGAATTTTGAGCAGTAATTCGCGCGTCACAACGCGGCCAATCAGGTTGCTGCCGACGCCAACAATAGCGCTATAGGTCGCCACTTTCAGTTTAGGATGCAGTCGCTCAATTTGTGCGGGCGTCAGACCGAATTCGGCGTTAATTTCTTCGATCAGTCGGGATAGCAGATGAATATCGACAGCGATGTCCACCCCAAAAATAGGCAACGCTGATGCCCCCGCCGACCATAAAGCACGTCGCGCGACCAAACGCTGGCAACGTTGGCGCACTAGATGCAGAGCGCTATCAGAAACCGGAATTAAGACATCTTTACTAATCGTCGCCTGAACGCGTTTGCTATCCCGTTTCCCGATCAATTATCTGCTCTCAATTGGTTGTTTTAGATTCGCACATAGTTGGGTGCATGAGCGTGACGCATGCACCCGGCATGACGAGCATTAGTCACTTTTTACTTTGCCCTTAACAAATCCGTAAATCAGCAACAGGACAAATGCACCAATGATGGAGCCGATAAATCCTGCGCCCTGTCCTGGATGATACCAATGCAACGCCTCACCCACATAGCCGGCAAGTAATGAGCCGCCAATACCTAGCAATGTAGTAACAATAAATCCCATGCTTTCACGCGAGGGATGCAGAAATTTAGCAATAACACCAACTATGAAACCAACAATGATCGTCCAGATAAGACCCATAATTGCTCCTGATAGTTAATTGTCAACGAGATAGATGTCTTCTGCACATTTGCAGGCTATTGACACCCAGTTGCTCAATATAAAACAAACTATATTGACTTGGAGAAAAATTATTTAAAAAATCCGGAATTAACTGGGTGAGGATTATTAACACCGTACGGCCAACTGAACATCATCAAATTTCACATTTTAGGATTGTCTAATCGAAAATAAGCATCTAATAGCGAGCTCTTATACACGGCTCCCAATAGCACAGGATCCTTCTCACTGCGTACGATAGGCAAACGTTCACCTTGATGATCAAGAAATAATTCCAAGGCTTTACCTAAAGACATATCTGGTGTAATCACATGCAGGTATTCACGTCTTAAAAAATCACTCGCTTGATGACTTGCCGTCTCATTTTTATTCAGTAGGGTTGAGGTGATATCTTGCAAAGCGACCACGCCGCAGTAGCGCTGATCGCTGTCGACGATGTAAATATATTTGACTGGGTATTTCAGAAATAAACGGCTGATTTCTTCAAATGATGCGGTCATCGGCAAGATAGTATCTGCGGGCCGGATTAATTCACTCATATGAATGCCGCGCAAACGCACCCTCTCCTGTTCATCACGATGCCGTTTTAGCGTGATGTCATACATTGAAGGGCCATTTAAACTGCGTGCAATAAAGTAAGCAAGCACGCAGGACAGCATCAACGGCAACATGACTTGATAGCTCAGCGTCATCTCAAAAATCATCAATATTGCCATCAGCGGTGCGCTAGTGGCGGCCGCCAAAAATGCGCCCATACCGACGATGGCATACGCAAACGGTGCCGATGTCGCTCCCGGCCATAACGTATGCACCACGACGCCAAACAAAAATCCTATCGATGCGCCAACAAACAAAGCCGGCGTGAATATCCCGCCAACTGCGCCTGATCCGGTGGTGATCGCTGTTGCAATTACCTTCGCCGCCAAAATCATCAATACACTCCACCACACCCATGGCGTATGCAGCAGCGAATTGACGATGCTATAACCGTTCCCCCACACTTCTGGTATCCAGACAGAAATCGTCCCGGTCAATAAACCACCCAAGCCTAAGCGCCAGGGCAAAGGCAGTGCGGTTTTTTTGAATTGTTTTTTAGTGAAGTTAAGAAACCCTAAAAACAGCGGCGCACCGAAGCCAACCAAAATGCCTAACAACGCAAACAGTAATACTTCGCCGCCACTAATATCGGGAAATGCCGGCATTTCATAAGATGGTTTATATCCCGGCAGGCTACGCATGGTGATATTGGCCACCACTGATGCCACAACTATTGGCCCGAAGCTCTCCATTACCAGCGAGCCCAGCACAATTTCGGTGACAAAAAATGCGCCGGCAATCGGTGCGTTATAGGCCGAAGTAATCCCCGCCGCTGCACCACAAGCGACCAGCAAGCGTAGTCGCCCTGGTTCAAAATGGGTGAATCGACCAAACACAGATGCAGCCAAAGCCGACAATTGCACCATCGAGCCTTCGCGCCCTATCGAGCCGCCAGAACTGATCGTCATCAGCGAAGACAAGCTACGCAGTAAACTGTGACGTACTGGAACCCTGCCATCACCAATGGCGACCGCTTCCATATAATCGGAAGCAGCGGCAGCCGGAACTTTTTTCGACAGCAGTAATATCGCTCCCGCCACCACGCCACCGCAAGTAGGTAGCAACACACGCCAATACCACGGCAAGCTCTTCGCAATGGCGACAAAGCTACCGCTTTTACCAGTAAACAATAACTGCAACAGCGTAATGCATTCACGGAAAGCGATCGTCGCCAACGCGCCCAACAAGCCAACTAATGCGGCCCATAACAGCATGGAATTGTTTTCAGATATCAGGAATAAGCGCTGAAGGCGAATGCGATATGAAAGAAGAGTGTGAAGTATATTCGGCATCAGTATATTAATTATTATTTTCTACAGCTTGAGGTGTTACTTGATCGTGCTCCCATTCACGACGCAGGAGAGAATAGATATACGTATCGACGTGCTTGCCGTTTACAAAATTGGATTCTCTCGAAATTCCTTCTTTCTGATAACCACACTTTATTGCGACCTTTTCGGATGCAATATTTTTTGTATTCATGCGCAGTTCTAGCCGATTAATCATGCGCGATTTAAACAAATATGCAGACAAGAGCCTCACCGACTCACTGACAATTCCTTGTCCTCTCTGCTCAAGAGCATAGAGAGCGTATGCAATTTCACGCGCATTAAAATGCGGAACCGATTTGAAATGCCATAGACAGCCAATAATGTTATCTTTTTTATCGACGATTAGCAGCGTTTCTTTCGCTTCCGTCGACATCTGATCTGCATCAAAATTCTTTTCGATCAGACCGGGAGAAGTGATTGAAGATGGCAAATACGGCCCCCGTATCTCGAGGTTATTCATAAGAGGGATGAGTTTCACCAGATCACTCTTATGTACGTGCCGAATGTTGATTGTCGCTCCCTCAATCATGGATACTGTTCCTTCAAATTAGTGAAGTATGTTACTCATCAGTAAATTAATTATTATTTTCTGAAGCTTGATGCTTTTCTTGAGCGCACTCCCATTCGTTGCGCAGGAGCGAATAGATAAACATATCCACGTTTTTACCATTCACAAAATTGGCTGCTCTCGAAATCCCTTCCTTCTGATAACCACACTTTATTGCGACCTTTTCTGACGCAATATTGTTTGTGTCCATACGGATTTCAAGTCGATTAATCATGCGCGACTTAAACAAATAAGCTGACAACAATCTCACAGCCTCGCTGACTATTCCTTGGCCTCTTTGCTCAAGAGCATAAAGAGTGTAGCCAATTTCACGCGCATTAAAATAAGGAACCGATTTGAAATGCCATAGAGAGCCGATGATGTTATCTTTTTTATCGACGATTAGCAGTGTTTCTTTAACGTCGGTCGACATCTGATCTGCATCAAAATTCTTTTCGATCAAATCCGGCGAAGTGATTGAAGACGGCAAATATTGACCACGCATTTGAAGATTGTTCATAAGAGGGATAAGCTTAATCAAATCGCTTTTACGTACGTGTCGAATACTGATTGCAGAACCTTCAATCATGAATGTCATTCCTTTAATTTAGCCAAATTTCTGCTTATCGAATCACATGTTCTTTCAACAGCGTCTCGCCTTGGGCAGAAATTTTCACCAAAGTCGAAGAACGCGTGCCGTAGTCGGGCGATTCAATAAAGACGGATGACAATACACGCTCACGTTCTATGCCCACGCCAGTAGAAGGCAGGCGGCAATCACCAGCGCGCGTGGTATCGCAGAGCATCTCGAAATAAGTATCGTCCGGCGCGCCTTGACACAACAAACTGGAAAATTGCGCTTTGGTGCGTACCACTTTCGGCCAGCAAGTATCGAGCGAAGCATTCGACAAGCCATAGACGCCAGGCGCTAAAGGCTGGCCATTTCTACTATCCGCATCACCGCGATTCGAATACCAGATCAATTGTTCGCCATCGTGTATCAGCAAATTGAAACCATTGTAGCTGTCCGCTTTAGGCTGAATTTGCGCGATATAGTCAGCTGCTGTCAGATCGCTGCTGAGAAAATTGGACACCAACTCACCGCGACTAGGTGCATCATCGCGTCGCTCTGCCGGCGAACGAACGTTGGTGAGGGCGGCAAAACGGCCATTTTTTGTAATCCCCAGCCACGTGCCACCGCTTTGCAAATCTCGCCCAGCATAGATGTCTGGTTGATCTTCCCACCACGCGGCACTTTTACTTGGGCGAGCATAAAATTCATCTCGGTTTGCTGCCGCGATGAGAGGCATGCCAGGAATAATTTGCCAGGAAAAAACGATTAGGCACATGCATGCTCTCCCACCATTACGCCAGATTTTGCTACTGTAAAAAAAGTTTCCACATGACGTACGCCTTCTATCCACGTGGCGATACCAGCTTGCTTAAGATGCTGCGCAATCACTTGTTCAAAATCTTCCGGAACGGCTAAATAGATTTCCATCCAAGTGTGGAATTTAGCTGACGGATCAGCAGCAGCGCCAGCCGACTCTTCTGGTCGCCGTTTAAGCAAACTGACGATCTTGTGCTCTGCCGATAAGGTCGCTTGCATCGCCGAGGCTGCGGCGCAGAACGGTGTTACGTGTTCTGCTGCAACGCGGTAATAAATGTAGATATCCAGTTTCATACTCATACAGCGCTAATGTTAGTTTGCATCCGGCATTGCGTAAGGTAACGGCAAAACAGTCAGTGGTGCACCGTCAGCCGAGCCAAGATGCACAGAGCCATTTTCTAAAGCCGCTAGTTTAATCTCTAATATGCAGATAAAAGTATCTGAAGTGCTGCTCTCTGCATTAATAATCATGCCACAGGGCTGCGCCGGATCCGCACTGGAAAAAACTGCCATCCCGGCCGCCACTTCTGCGGAAACGATCTTGGCTATTACGGCACGGCGCTTAAGTTTCCCTAGATACTGGCTGCGCGCGACAATTTCCTGGCCCGGATAACAGCCCTTTTTAAAATTGACCCCACCGATCACTTCGAAATTAATCATCTGCGGCACAAACTGTTCTTGTGTTGCTAACGTAATTTGAGGGATACCTGCTTCAATCTCACCTAAACGCCATACCCGGCTATCCACCGGTGTGAGTTTTTCCACCAAACCTGGCCATGCGGTGATCGCCATTTCGGTTGTGGTATGCCATTGATAGCGAGCAATACCTTGCGCGTCGTCCAATCGCATCAGGCAACCATGCTCGTTTTCGATGTTGGCATACGGCGCATCAGGCAAATTCGGAAACCACTTTGCGAGCGCCGCACCGACGGCATTACCACCGAGAGCAAGGACTATCTGGCTGTCCGACACATCTGCCATCTTGACCTTCGATCGCATGATGAACATTTGCATGCGTTTCTGCACTGCAGCTTGTATCTCTTTGGGTAATTGCAGGAAAAAACCTTGCTGGTTTTTCCACATCAAAAAGCTCGCCAATAACCGCCCTTTGGGCGTGCAATAACCAGCTCGTCGCACCTGGTTTGAAGTCAGGTGCTCAACGTCATTGGTTAATTGATTATGCAAAAAACTGGCAGCATCATCACCACACACAGCGATGATGCCAAGATCATTCAAAGGAGTAACGAAGTTATCGGAGAGTTCAGCGCTAAAATTCGCGGCCTGTTGCTTCAAAAATTCTTGCCAAGTACTTGTTATTTCAGTCATAAATGTGAGCCATTTCTATTTCAGCGATTATCATATGGCCTTGATTATAGAGTTGTCGCAAAAATGGCGTTGGTTTTGTCTCAAATTACCCTTCGGAGTGTCTGAACTTGTTTAAAAAATTATTCTTCAGTGTGGTAGTACTGGGCATGTTGGCAGCCGCAGGTATGGCCTATTGGAGCAAACAGCCGATTACAACATCTGGAAATGCCATTCCCTTCACCATCAAATCGGGCAGTCACCTTGATAGCGCCGTGCAACAAATTGCCAGCGCCAACATTCCCGTTAATCCAGAATTGTTGGATATACTCGTACGCTTGACGGGTAAAAGTGACAAACTTAAAGCCGGAAGCTATTCGTTAAAACCCGGAACGACGCCATTAAGATTAATTACACAGATGGTTCGCGGCGAATTTGCACAAGAGTCCTTGACGGTGATTGAAGGCTGGACTTTCAAGCAGATGCGCGCAGCGATTGCGGCTAGTACTGCGCTTAAGCATGATACGGTTAACCTTTCCGATACTGAGTTGCTGGCCAAAATCACGCCTGATTTCACCATGCCTGAAGGCCTGTTTGCGCCTGACACCTATTTATTTGCCCCTGGTGCCAGTGATATGCAAGTGTATAAACAAGCTTATTCTCTGCTGCAGAAGCGTTTGAATGAAGCCTGGGAAACCCGCGATGTGGCGTCTCTCCCTTACAAGACGCCCTATGAAGCGCTAATCATGGCCTCTATCGTTGAAAAGGAAACCGGCCGCAAAGCAGAGCGCACAAATATCGCAGGCGTATTCATCAACCGCCTGCGACTAGGCATGCTGTTGCAAACGGACCCAACGGTGATTTATGGCATGGGCGACAAATATGACGGCAAAATTTATAAGCGTGATCTCACCACCGATACCCCCTACAATACCTATACACGTGCCGGATTGCCGCCGACACCGATTGCATTACCAGGGGAAGAATCGTTACACGCTGCAATGAATCCGGCCAAAACAGATGCTCTGTATTTTGTAGCGAAAGGCGATGGCAGCAGTCATTTTTCTAACAATCTCAGTGAACACAATCAGGCTGTAAACAGATATCAACGCTGAAGACTTACGTAAAACAAAACACTCAATTTTTAACTTATGACATCTGCGAAATTTATTACCTTTGAAGGCATAGACGGCGCTGGAAAATCCACTCACATTGCCTTCGTCGCTGAGTTATTGCGTCAACGTGGCGACAAGGTAGTGACGACACGTGAACCTGGTGGCACACCGCTGGGCGAGACTTTGCGTGAATTAGTACTGCATCAACCCATGCATCTGGAAACCGAAACCTTGCTGATGTTTGCATCCCGCCGGGAACATCTGGCGCAAGTAATTGAGCCAGCATTGGCGCGTGGCGACACCGTTATTTCTGATCGCTTCACCGATGCCACATTTGCTTATCAGGGCGGAGGACGAAAACTCGCTTTAGAAAAATTGGAAACGCTTGAGCAGTGGGTACATCCGCAACGTCAACCTGACCTGACACTGCTATTTGATGTCCCGTTAGAAGTTGCACGCGCGCGTTTGGATGCTAGCCGTACTCTGGATAAGTTTGAGCAAGAAAAGGCCACATTCTTTGCCGATACGCGTGCCGAATATTTACGCAGGGCCGCACAGTTCCCAGAGCGGTTTCGTATCATTGACTCGACGCGCACCATCAGTGAAATTCAAGCATCGCTAACAGAACTGATTACCGCTCTATAGGAAGCGCATTTTTTACGCATTTCAATGACTACTAACTCAATATTTCCTTGGCAAACACAAGCTTGGCAGCAGCTGCAGCAGATGCGTGCGCGCTTACCACATGCTATTTTATTTCACGGTTCTGAAGGCATAGGGAAAACTGCCTTTGCTGAGCAATTTGCACAGTCTTTATTTTGCGAAAATCAACAAATCGATGGTCATGCCTGTGGTGTTTGTGCATCGTGCGGCTGGTTTGTGCAATACAACCATCCAGATTATCGTCGCGTACGGCCTGAAATTCTGGAAGATGAAGACGCTGCGGAAGGTGATGGCGCAGAAGATGGCGGCGAAAAGAAAGCAGCAAAAGCGACTAAAGCGCCTTCCAAAGAAATCAAAATCGACCAAATTCGTGCTTTAGCCGGCTTCATGAATGTATCCACCCATCGGCAGGGTCAGCGCGTAGTATTGCTCTACCCTGCAGAAGCCTTGAACACAGCTGCAGCCAACGCTTTGCTTAAAACGCTGGAAGAACCGCCAGAAAACACCGTATTTTTATTGATTTCGAATAGTCTGGATCAATTGTTGCCGACCATACTATCGCGTTGCCGCAAGTTCGCCATGCCAGTACCTGCGCAAGAAGATGCGCTCAACTGGTTACAACAACAAGGTGTAGCTAATGCCGACATGTGGCTGGCAGAGCAAGGCGGCGCACCGTTGACTGCGCAAGCACAATCACAGAGCGAAGGTCGGGAATTAATTGATACTTTGCTGGCCTATTTAAGCCAACCTGATCTTGCCGCCGCGTTAAAATGTGCGGAACAGTTGCAAAAAACACCGGTAACAGAATTGGTCAGTTGGCAGCAGCGTTGGCTTTACGATGTGTTTTCGCAAAAAATGACTGACACCGTGCGTTATTATCCGCGTTATCAACAAGCAATACGCACATTGGCCAAACGCACCCACACGCAAGCATTAATGCAGTTATTAAAGGCGACAAATGAACGCCGGGCGATTGCCGATCATCCTTTGTCGGCACGGCTCTTTATCGAAGAAATGTTGCTGGATTACGCTAGAATTTTTACAAAATAAAATCAATAACCAAAAGTAGATTTGCATAAGCCCTAAAATCTAAGGACCCAATATGGCAGACAGCAACACCATCAGTAGCGAGGTCAAAGTTGCACGGCCTTCAGTCTTATCGTTAGCGATTAAAGAAAAAGTATCTTTGTATACGTCCTATATGCCGTATTTAGCCAATGGCGGCGTGTTCGTTCCGACTAGCAAACCATATCGTATCGGCGACGAAATCTATTTGATTTTGAGCTTGATCGACGACACTGCAAAATACCCAATCGCTGGCAAAGTTGCCTGGGTCACACCGACCGGCGCAAACAATAATAAAGTGCAAGGTATCGGCATACACTTCCCCAATGATGAAAGCGGTATTCGTCTGCGCACTCGGATTGAGGAAATTTTAGGCTCGGCACTCGGATCAACTCGCCCTACTCATACGTTTTAATTTTCAACCACTCATTTTCGTATTCTTATCTATGGATTATCAGCACCGACTAGCACGTCAATCCGATCTGGCCGCCATTGTTGCGATCTATAACAGCACTATCGCCTCGCGTGATGTAACCGCAGATACAGAGCCTGTCTCCGTCGAATCACGTCAAGCCTGGTTTGACGCACATAATCCGACTACGCGACCGTTATGGGTGGTGGATGCGCCACAAGATGCAATAACCGGCTCCACTCCCATCTTGGGCTGGCTATCTTATTCCGATTTTTATGGTCGCCCCGCTTACGCTGGTACCGCGGAAATTTCCATCTATATTCATGAAGTTGCACGTGGCAAAGGTGTTGGCCGCTATCTGATGCAGCAAGCTATAGCCTACGCGCCAAACGTTGGGGTACATACTTTGCTGGGATTTATTTTCGGCCACAACGCACCTAGCTTGCAATTATTCAATACTTTCGGATTTGAACAATGGGCAAAAATGCCGGGTGTGGCTACCTTAGATGGTATTGAGAGAGATTTGATTATTCTTGGTAAGCGCGTGGCTTAACCTGCATGCAGGCAGGAGAGCCGCTACGCTTTCCTACCTGCTGTTGATGCTTACTTAACGTGCCGAATTTATAGCTTATTTATAGCCTGCTTATAGCTTATTCAACGCCTGTTCAATATCCGCAATCAAATCCTGCGTGTCTTCCAAGCCAATATTGAATCGCACTAACGTTCCCTGCTCCTGCCAATTTTGACGCATCGCTTTGATGCGATACGGCACGGCGAGACTGTTAGCCCCACCCCAGCTAAAGCCGATTTTGAACAATTTCAGGCTATCGACAAAACGGTCAGTTTGCTCTTCACTGTAGCGCGCATCGAACAATACTGAGAACAAGCCTGCGGCACCGGTAAAATCGCGCTTCCAGATTTCGTGGCCGGGACAATCAGCAAAAGCCGGGTGTAATACTTTACTAATTTCACTACGTCCTTTTAACCACATTGCCACTTCACGTCCAGCCGCATCGTGCGCTTCAAAGCGTAGCTTCATCGATGGCAAACTACGTAAAACAAGATAAGCGTCGTCCGGGCTGACATTGAAGCCAATACTGGAGTACGAGTTTTCTATCTGTTGCGCCAGTTTAGGATCGCGTGTAATCACCGCTCCCATAAGCACATCGGAACCACCTGACTGATATTTGGTCAGCGCTTGCATCACAATATCTGCCCCATGATCAAAAGCACGAAATGCCAAACCGGCAGACCACGTGTTATCAATCGCTACAAGCACGCCTTTTGCATGCGCTGCAGCGCAAATGGCCGGAATATCAGGAACTTCCATTGAGACTGAACCTGGCGCCTCGGCCCAGATCAGCTTGGTATTGGCTTGAATTAAATCGGCAATACCGCTGCCTATCAATGGCGGGTAATAACGCGTGGTGATATTGAAGTTGGCAGATAGCCAGTCGCTTAAACCGCGATTGTCGCCATAGACATTATCCGGCAACAGCATGTCGTCGCCGGCCTTCAAAAAAGCGAAATCGACCAGCGCCAGCGCTCCCAATCCACTTTGAGCAAGGCGGCAATATTCGCCCCCTTCAATTGACGCCAGGCGCGCTTCTAAAGTAAAAGTGGTTGGCGTCCCGTGCAAGCCATAGCGGTACGCATTTTTGTCCAGCCATTCCTTCGAGCGCAACGCAGCGACATTATCGAACAATACCGTCGATGCATGATGAATCGGTACTGAAAAAGCATTAAATCCTTGCGGTGCCTGATATTCGTTGTGTATCAATTCGGTTTGCGAAAATGGCTTTGTCATACGTATGTCCCTCTTTGAATATTGTCGTTCAATTCTATTTTTAAGGCTTATGCGAAATACCCACTTGCAATTTTAAAATAAAATGCTTAGTCGTATTTTCGTCCGATGCCGGTGACCAATTCCCACTATAAACACCATTGGCAACGGTGCCTATCCAATAACCGGAAATGCCCTGATCATCTTCCGACTCTTCCATCGAAATTTGTTGACCTTCACACTCTCCGACTAACAGCACTTTCTTAGGATGAGCAGTTGCCGGATTTAATGTCGCGTATGACCCTTCAATACCGTCCTCAGCATTCGGCTTGAGTTGCAAATGCATTTCGATTTGCTTTTCATCCAAGGTCCCTTGAAGCGTCAAAGGCTGGGCAAACAAATGTGTGGCGGGGCAAGTTAAGGCGTCGGCAGCAT
Organism: Glaciimonas soli; assembly: GCF_009497155.1. GTDB lineage: Bacteria > Pseudomonadota > Gammaproteobacteria > Burkholderiales > Burkholderiaceae_D > Glaciimonas > Glaciimonas soli. The sequence goes on along the minus strand of NZ_WINI01000001.1, from coordinate 98,899 downwards.
TAGTTGCTTCAGCAGTATCGGCTATTCCATCTGCTGGTGCCGCCATCACTGCGCCTGAAGTAAAAAACAGCAAAAGCAGCGAAAATGTGATTCGAAACAACATTAACAATACCTTCAAACAGAGATTATTAGATTTGGGTTATTTCTTAAGTAAGTTCAATCTATCATTTTGAAAATGACCTCGTCATTCCCAGTAACGCGGGAATCCCCATTACGAAATTTGGATCGCCGCGTTCGCGAAGATGACGGCGGTAGTTTTCAAAGCGATTATTTGGTATTACTTAAGCTGCAGCCCATAAATCATGTGCATCTGCAGCGGTAATCGTGACATCAACAAACTCACCAACCACCAGCTTCTTATGCGGTTCAAATGGCGGTTTAACATAAACAACGCCATCAATTTCCGGCGCATCTGCACTAGTACGACCAACGCCACCATTGCGATCAACCTGGTCGATTAATACGCGCATAGTTTTGCCGACTTTGGCTTGCAAACGCTTTTTGGAGATTTCTTCTTGCAATAGCATCACCCGGCCACGACGTTCTTCGCGCAGCTCTTCTGGCACCGGATTCGCGATATCGTTCGCGGTTGCGCCAGCCACCGGAGAATAGGCAAAACAACCGAGACGGTCGATTTCCGCTTCTTTCAAGAAATCCAACAGATATTCAAATTCAGCTTCCGTCTCACCCGGGAAGCCTGCGATGAAAGTGGAGCGAATCGTGAGATCCGGGCACATCGCACGCCAAGCCTGAATACGCTCAATATTTTTTTCACCGTTGGCGGGACGTTTCATCCGCTTTAGTACGTCAGGGTGTGCATGTTGCAGCGGCACATCCAGATAAGGCAGAATTTTGCCCTCTGCCATTAATGGAATAATGTGATCGACGTGCGGATAAGGATAAACATAGTGCAGACGTACCCAGGCGCCATAATGCGCAGCCAACTCACCTAAGGCAGTTACTAACTGCGTCATATGCGTTTTGACTGGCTTGCCGTTCCAGAAGCCCATGCGGAATTTGACATCAACACCATAGGCACTTGTATCTTGCGAAATCACTAGCAATTCTTTAACGCCGGCTTTAAACAGGTTTTCAGCTTCCAGCATGATGTCGGCAATTGGACGTGAAACCAGATCTCCGCGCATGGATGGAATAATACAAAAACTGCAACGGTGGTTACAGCCTTCAGAAATTTTCAAATAGGCGAAATGCTTAGGCGTCAATTTCACGCCTTGCGCAGGTACTAAATCCAGAAATGGATCGTGTGGCTTAGGTAAATATTTATGCACAGCGAACATGACCTCGCCGACCGCATGCGGCCCGGTCACTTCTAGCACTTTAGGATGGATTTTTTGAATCAGATCGTCTCCGTCCGCATCTTTCTTTGCGCCCAGACATCCTGTGACAATGACTTTGCCGTTTTCGCTGAGTGCCTCACCGATGGCATCAAGTGATTCCTGCACTGCGGCGTCAATGAAGCCGCACGTATTGACAATCACCAGATCGGCACCGTCGTAGGATTTTGCGGTTTCATAGCCTTCAGCACGCAGTTGCGTGAGGATTTGCTCTGAATCGACCAGCGCTTTTGGACAGCCGAGCGAAACGAAGCCAACTTTAGGCGCCGATGGAGTTGAAATAGGGGTAAAAACTGGAGTGGTGTTAGACATGGCAAGAAAGGGACAAGACGAATCCGCTATTGTACCCTTTCCGCTGAATTGAACCGCGAGCTAATCTCACCTCTCAAGCTGCTGCGATGAGAAACATCATTATAAAAAGACAATGGCTTACACAATTTTTATTGCGCAAGCCATTGAATATTGAATTTTTCCCAACAAAAATTGTCAAATAATTTACTTTTCTTTGTGTGGTGGCGCTGACGCAAAAGGAAAAGTGCCAAACATATTTTTGCTTTGGCTTTGCATTTGCTCCTGCATTTGCACAAACAGGGATTTACTTTGCTCTATGTAATTGTTCATCATGCCTTGCATCATTGGCCCCTGAACATTCATAAATTGCGTCCACATCTCAGGGCTAAATGGCTTACCTTCATACATGCCTTTAGAGTTTTCCGTCAGCTTGTTTTGAATATCAATGAAAGTTTGAATGTTCTTTTCAAGGTAAGAGCCCATCATTCCTTGCATGGCGTGACCGTAATAGCGAATGATTTGCGCAAGTGCAGGACTGGAGAACATCGGCGTGCCGTTCGACTCTTCTTCCAGAATAATTTGCAACAAAATGCTGCGCGTGAGATTTTCTTCAGTTTTGGCATCGACTACAGCAAACTCTTCGTTATCGAGCACCAATTGTTTGACATCTGTCAAAGTGATGTAAGAACTAGTCTGAGTGTCATAAAGACGGCGGTTCGGGTATTTCTTAATCAGGCGCTCAGCATTTTTTTTTGTAGTAGTCATGTCAATTTCCAGTTCATTCTGCTATGGCGCATATTGAGAATGCATGATAATCATGCATTCTGACTTTACTTGGGCGTAGGTAAAAATGCGCCGGTCTCACGGAGCACTGACGGGCACTATACACAACATTACATGGTGCTGGTAGTGCCCGAATTTAATGTTTTACAAAAAATATTGTAAACCAAGCCACGGGGATAAAAGTTGCTTTTTTCGCCCCTTCTATTTACCCCATATGCAAGCCGCCGTTCAGCGAGAAATCCGAACCAGTTGCATAACCACCTTCCTCGGAAGCAATCCAGGCAATGATGGAGGCGATTTCCTCTGGCTCTGCCAATCGCTTAAGTGGAATCCCTGCGACAATTTTTTCCAGTACTTCAGGCCGGATTGCGCGCACCATGTCAGTTCCCACATAACCCGGTGAAACGGTATTGACAGTGACACCTTTGGTGGCAACTTCTTGTGCCAATGCCATGGTAAAGCCGTGAATTCCCGCTTTCGCAGTCGAATAATTGGTTTGTCCAAACTGCCCCTTTTGACCATTCACCGAAGAAATATTGATGATGCGCCCAAAGCCACGATCTACCATTCCTTCAATAACTTGCTTGGTAACATTGAACAAGGAGTTCAGGTTGGTATTAATGACAGCATCCCAATCGTCTTTAGACATTTTGCGAAATTGACCATCGCGGGTAATACCAGCGTTATTGACCAAGACATCAACTTGGCCAATGTCCGCTTTGACTTTATCAAAAGCCGCTACGGTTGATTCCCAGCTCGACACATTGCCTTCTGACGCGTGAATATCAAATCCTTGTGCACGCATTTCGGCTAACCATCTGTCTTTGCGGGTTGAATTTGGACCGCATCCTGCTACGACGGTATAACCATCTCGGCAAAGCCGAGTGCAAATTGGTGTCCCAATCCCGCCCATTCCACCAGTTACATATGCAATTCGCTTGGACATGTTTGTCTCCTATTTATTCGATTAACAAAAACGATACGAATGCATCGCTAATACTCTCCATACTCCTCGTTAAGATCTGGTCTTTCAGAGGTACTACAATCCATAAACTCGCAATATTCTTTACGTTCGTGCTACAGATTGCCACGATTTTTCTTGTTTTTATTCGGCTCTGGCTTTTACATAACGCCCGGGCGCCGGTTCAATCGGTTTAAAGCTGGTACTGCCCAATTTCTTTGGTGCGGTTATTTGTTTGCCGCCATGTTGGGACAAAAATTCCGCCCATTCTGTCCACCAACTACCTGGGTGTTCAATTGCATCAGTAAACCAAGTATCGGCCGATATGCCCGGCTTTGCTTGTTGATTGGTCCAATAATTCCGTTTCTTTTTTGCCGGAGGATTAATGACGCCTGCAATATGACCAGATGCGCCGAGTACAAAACGGTTACGCTCCGGGTGCTTAGGATTAAGTAGCTGCGTTGAAGCATAAGCGGACGTCCAAGGCACAATATGATCTTCTCGCGATGCGTAAATAAAGGTTGGCGCACTGATTTTGCCAAGATCAAGTTTCTCACCCGCGATGGTCAGTTTGCCCGGCTCCTTTAACGCATTATCCAAATACATATTGCGCAAGTAGTAACAAAACATCGGTCCTGGCAAATTGGTAGTATCTGCATTCCAGTACAACAAATCAAAGGCCGTTGGCTCCTCACCTTTGAGATAATTGGATTCAACATAGTTCCATACTAAATCGTTGGGGCGCAGACTGGAAAATGCAGAAGAAAAATCACGTCCCGGCATCAAGCCGCCCTGCCCAATAGCTTTTTCTCGCAGTTTAATTTGCGCATCATCAATATAAACATCAAGGATGCCGGTATCAGTGAAGTCGAGGAATGTCGTCAATAACGTCAGGCTGGAAACCGGTTTTTCTCCGCGCGCAAACAACACCGCAAGTGCCGCTGACAAAATCGTGCCGCCTACACAAAAACCAAGCGCATTGATCTTTTCCTGCCCTGAAATTTTTTGCGCCACATGAATCGCCTGTATCGCGCCATCTTCAATATATTGATCCCAATTCGCTTGCTCAACCGAGGCATCAGCGTTACACCAAGATATCAGGAATACAGTGTGGCCTTGCTCAACAGCGAATCTCACCAGCGAATTTTGTGGCTGCAAGTCTAAAATGTAAAACTTGTTGATACATGGCGGCACAATCAGCAGAGGTCGCTGATGCACCGTTTTAGTCAACGGACTATATTGAATTAACTGGAATAACGGATGCTCAAATACCACCGCGCCCTCGGTGGTTGCGACATCTTTACCGACCTCAAAAGCAGTTTCATCCGTTTGTGAAATTTTGCCTTTTTTCATATCGGCCATCAAATGCGCCATACCGCGAGCCAGGCTTTCACCTTTCGTCTCAATCATTTTTTGTTGCGCGACTGGATTACTGGCGAAAAAATTGGACGGTGACATCGCGTCGATCATTTGTTGCACTGCGAAAGCAATCTTTCTTTTGGTTTTCAGCGGCGCTTCAACTGTATCAACCATCGCCGATAAAAACTGACCGTTCAATAAATAAATGGCTGCATTGAAAGCGTGCAACGACGTGCTTTGCCATGCTTCATGACTAAATCGTTTATCGGTCAGTGCAGGCGTTTTCGAAGCAAGCATGTTTTGCCATAAAACGGCAAACTGCTGGGCGTATTGTTCTTGCAACTGCTCTAGCAACGCTGGATTAAGTGTAATGCCTGGTCCAGTCAAACTTGCGCTGGAAGGTATGCTCTGCATCAGCGCACTAAAGTCGAATGGCTTATTTGCGGAAGGTAATGACCATTGCTGCGCATCTTTGAATTGCGACACCGTATGCGAAATATGCTCAGCAATTTTCTGTGATATCTGCGTCATTTCCACGAGAGTGAAAGCATTGGGGATATTTTGATTATTCATGTGCTGTTACCATAACTTTAGCGTATCGTCTGGGGCTATCTCATCACTTGAATCGCATACTCTATGTATATTATCGCCATCGGCTGGATTTATGTTGTCTTCATGATGTCCATTACGGAGTCGTCCGCAGCTGCCGGTGTCATGACATTTCTTTTCTATGGCGTTCTTCCTTTGGCAATAGTTTTATACCTGATGGGCACACCGCAACGCAAGCGAAATCGACAAAGAGCCGCAGAACAGCGACGTTTGTCTATCCGAGAAGAAATAAAAGGGGAAACGATTGATGATCGCGCTAAGAAAATTCTCAAAAACGTCGACGAGGATAATTTGAAAAACTGATGTTCAGTTTGTATGTGAGCTTCAATCAAAAACTAAATCAATGACTTACTTTGACTGGTTCATTTCAACCAGATTAATGCTGCCATACGCCCTGTCACTTTGTCACGGCGATAAGAATAAAACCGTTTATCGCTGACCGTACAAGCCTCTCCGCCATAAACATGGTGCACATTTACTTCACGTAAAACAATGCGCGCCAAACGATAGATATCGGCAAGATATTTTCCAGCACGCTCAGGGATTGCAACAAAAGCTGACTGAATCTCGTTTTGCACTGTTGCTGACATCTGCAGTGTTATGGCACGCGCCATAAAAGCCTCCAGTACATCTGTGCCCACTTCAAATTGTTGCGGGCCTATTGCGGGTCCGCACCACGCGATGATTTCACCAACCTCATCACCGCTTGCACGCATGCGTGCCACTGTATTTTCCAGCACGCCACTCACCAAGCCACGCCAACCGGCGTGCGCAGCACCAACTACATGACCGCCATTATCATAAAACAATACCGGTAAACAATCTGCAGTCTGCACTGCGCAGACGACACCGCGCTTGGTTGTAATAGCCGCATCAGCCTCAACACCGGCCATCACTTCTGCAGCATCAACCACATTCACTCCATGCACTTGCGACAACCAGATTGGTGATGTCGGCAATAAGCAATCCAACAAAGCGCGATTGCTTTCGACATCGGCCAATTGGTCATCAACATGTGAGCCAAGATTCAGACCGCCACCGCCCATGCCGTCGTCGTACGGTATGTGACTGACACCACCCTGCCGCGTAGTTGAAAAAGCACCGACACGATGCGGTAAAGCGATCCAATTTGGAATAATGACATGCATGGGGTAGTGTTCAATCAAAAAACAGAAACTTAATTATTCAGGCAACGTTTCAGGCACGACAATCCCGGCCCGCGCTAATAATTCCTCAAAATCATCAGGCAACGGTGCATACCAGGCGCAATCTTCTCCACTATCAGGATGAATCAAGCCTAAACGCGTTGCATGTAAAGCCTGACGTGGAAATACCGGCATCAAATGCTGTTTGCCATATAAAGTGTCGCCAACCAACGCAAAACCGAGTGATAGCATATGCACCCTAATTTGATGCGTACGTCCGGTTTCTAATTGACAACGCATCAAACTCACCAGACGCCCATCGATTGCTCCGGTTGCCAGGCGCTCGTAATGCGTTACCGCCGTTTTCGCGCTCAAACTGTCAGACACTGCCATTTTGATGCGATCACGGGGATGGCGTGCCATTGCTTTATCAATGGTGCCGTTCAATTGTGGCGTGCCCCATACCAATGCCAAATAATGGCGCTTGACCGTACGCGCTTGCAATTGACGTACCAAATCCGTTTGTGACTCAAGATTTTTTGCGACTACCATCAAACCGCTAGTATCTTTGTCCAAGCGATGGACAATCCCGGCTCGCGGCACGCCGCCCAGTTGCGACCAACGAAATAGCAAGCCATTTAACAACGTCCCGGACCAGTTCCCTGCGGCCGGATGAACGACTAATCCAGCCGGTTTATTGATCACAATAATGTCATCGTCTTCGTAAACGACATCCAAAGCCATTTCCTCTGGCTCGTAGGCATGCTCATCCGGTGCTGGCTGCGGCAAAACGATGACATTCTCATCGCCATACGCAATCATTTTTGTTGTGGCAATTTTGCCATCAACACTAACGTGGCCGGCTTCCATCCATTGCTGAATGCGGCTACGAGAATACTGCGGAATTAAAGTAGATATCACTTTATCAAGCCGGGTTCCACAGACCTCTGGCGTTAAATTCAATACTATCTCGTTAATTTCATCAACACTAATGCCGGCTTCTTCGATATCATCGCTGTCGGCTATGAAATCGTCCGCCTGAGCGGTTACTTGCGGGTTTTCAACCATATTTGGTTTTGTAAATGACGTCACTGCATGTCCCATCGGCTATAATCCATCAATTGTTTACACGGCTTTTCACATTTTCGCGAACACCATGCAAAAAAACTTATCCAAACTAGCTGCAATTGCAATCGCATTATCAGTATCGGCCTGTGGCCTACTACCAGACAAAACCGATGAAACCGCAAACTGGTCCGCGCCCAAATTATACTCGGAGGCCAAGGACGAAATGAATAGTGGCGGTTACGACAAGGCAATTCAGTATTTTGAAAAGCTGGAAACGCGCTTCCCGTTCGGTACCTACGCTCAACAAGCACAGATGGATATCGCTTATGCCCATTACCGCCAGGGTGAACAACCTGAGGCTTTGGCTGCGATTGATCGCTTCATTAAAATGCACCCGAATCACCCTAACGTTGATTACATGTACTACCTGCGTGGTCTGGTCAACTTTAACGATCGCGTCAGTATTTTCGACTTTTTGGCTCAGGAAGATCCTACCGAACGCGATCCGAAAGCAGCGCGCGACGCTTTTGACGCATTCAAACAAGTGGTTGTACGCTTCCCGAATAGCCAATATGCCCCGGATTCTCGCGATCGGATGAAATATCTGGTGCAAGCAATGGCGCAATACGATGTTCACGTTGCCAGTTACTATTTGCGTCGTGGCGCTTATGTCGCTGCGGCAAGTCGTGCGCAAAATTCGGTTCAACAGTACCCGGATGCGCCAGCGGTAGAAGAAGCGCTGTACATCATGATGAAATCCTATGATGCGCTGGGCGAGAATCAACTTCGTGATGATGCCAAACGCGTACTCGACAAAAACTATCCGAACAGCGTCTACTATCACGGCGGTCCTGTCAAAGCAGAAAAGTCCTGGTGGAAGTTTTGGTAATTTAGCAAATATTGCTTATAAAAAAACCTCGCATTGCGAGGTTTTTTTTATTTCCTGCGTTTATTCGCTCGCTCTACATTGCTAGATTCAGGTTGGTGCTTCGCACAACTCACCTTCTTCCGCCGCAATTTCGTTATTCTGAATCACATTTTTATATCCAAAAATCTCTTGCCAAGTCACCAATCGCAATGCGCCGCTGGTATCTTCAACCAAAGCAGAGAGACTTTCCACCCAATCACCATCATTGCAATACGTGATGCCGTTGATGTCACGAATTTCCGGCTTATGAATATGGCCGCAAATAACGCCATCCAGTCCTTTTTTCTGCGCTTCTGCCGCTAATGCATCTTCAAATGAAGAAATATAATTCACCGCATTTTTGACTTTACCTTTCAAATATTGCGATAGCGACCAATACGGCAGACCAGCACGAGCGCGCCAACTATTGAACCATTGATTGAATTTTAAAATCACGGTGTACAAGTTATCACCAACGTAGGCCAGCCATTTCGCACAAGCAATTACGCCATCAAAACGATCACCGTGTATGACTAAAAATCGTTTTCCTTGCGCCGTGGTGTGTACGAGTTCATCGCGAATTTTAATACCGCCAAAATCAAGGTCAATAAATTGTCTGACCGCTTCGTCGTGATTGCCAGGAACAAAAATTACTTCAGTTCCCTTACGTGCTTTTTTCAACACCGTTTGCACAACATTGTTGTGCGTTTGGTCCCAATACCAGCGGCGTTTTAATTGCCATCCATCGATGATGTCACCGACCAGATACAAGGTATCGGATTCTGTGCCGCGTAAAAATTCCAACAAGCGCGCCGCCTGACAACCGGTCGTCCCTAAATGCACATCAGATATCCAGATCGTACGAAATCGTATTGGTTCTTTTTTCATGTCTCGCAATGTTCCGTTACCAAGAATGCCGCTATTCAGAAACTGGTCACTGGGCTTCATATCGGTTTCTCCTCTTTAAGATAATGACGCGCATAACGACTATCGAGTTTCGTTAAAGGCAACAACAAGAAAAAGTCCGCTGAGTGAAAATCAGGATCCCAGGCTGGCTCTCCGCAGACCCATGCACCGCTGCGTAAATACCCTTTTAACAACGGCGGCATGATAGGCGCATGACCAGCTTCTCGCTCATAGACAGGGAATGGCGTAATTGGTGAAACGCGATATTCTGCCGGGGCGAAATTTTCTGGGGTCAGCGCGTGATATAGCGCAGCTGCGTTGTGTCCACCATCGGCCAGACTCACACTGGCACAGCCCATCAGGTAGTCACAACGTTCACGGCGCATATACGCCGCTAAACCGGCCCACAACAACATGATCACGCCGCCACTTCGGTAATCGGGATGGATGCAGGCACGTCCTGCTTCGGCGATACGGCTGCGCAGATGATCTAAACGACTGAGATCGAATTCTTGTTCAGAGTAATAGCTTCCCATACGGCGCGCGGCATCCGGGCTCATTACACGATAAGTGCCGACGACGCGCAAAGTTTTGGTATCGCGCACAATTAAATGATCGCAATACCTATCAAAATCATCACTATCTAAACCATCGGGATTGGCTAATGCAGACAAACTAAGTGCTTCAATAAACACTTTATAACGGAGGCGTTGCACCTCACGTATTTCTTCCGGCGTACTGGCAAGGCTTACCGTTAACTTGGAAAAACTCGGGTTAGCATCACTAGGTATCGTCAGTAATCTCATGCGTCGTCCTTTTCATGTTTAGGGCTTACGCAAAATTGTCCAAACAACGAACAACATAAATAACATTTCGATAAGCATGAGAGGCGAGAACAAGGCGTGACGCGCAGATAGTGCTGTTGCACAGCAACGCTAAGCAACGCAGTTATCGTTTCTCATGCATATCGGAATAGCGCTGTTGAGGCGATTTTGCGTAAGTCCGAATGACGACGACAGACTAACTTTGGATTACTTCAAGAAAATGACAAATTTATTTCAATTCAATGACTTAACAACAAATATTTTTTATAGTGGGGCTTACGCAACACTGCCTCAGTGGGGCGCCGTATGCAGACAGTACGGCGCCCCACTGAGGCAGTGTTAACCAACTTTACAGGGACTCCAGACCCTGATTTTCCATCAATCAAAAAAATAAACGAGAACGCTTCCTTCTATTTTTTCACTTTTTTCGTCGCCTTAACGGCCTTACTTTTTACGGCACTGCTACTACTTTGCTTGACCGCTTTAGTTGCTGTTTTCGACTTACCTTTTTGCGCCAAAAATACCGCATAAAACTCGGTCGCCATCTTGCGAATGGCGCGCCCGATATTCGCATAATCATATTCATTAAGGTTTGCCAGCGACACGCGCCCTGATGGATGCGTGGTCCCAAAACCCTTGCCCGGCAACAGAATCACGCCAGTTTCCGCCGCAAGTCGGAATAAGGCTTCATTCGGCTTTAGCGTCTTCAACAACCATTGCGAAAACTCTTTACCGTGCATTTGCGCCGACAATGATTCCATGTCGAGCAAATGGTAGTAACTCACAGAGTTAGGATCGTGCGGCAACGGCAAATCAAGCTCCCTGTACAACGCTTCTTTGCGACGTGACACGATGCGCTTCATTGAGGCTTTATAACTGCCCGGTTCATCCATCAGCGAAAACAGCGAAAACATCGTCATTTGCGCCTGTATAGGTGTCGCTAGCCCAGCCGTATGATTCAGTGCCACCGTGCGGCTATCAGCTACTAAACGGTCGATAAATTTGAGTTTGCGTGGCTCGGTTGTGATCGAGCTGTAACGCTTATCCAGTTCCTTCAGCACCGCTTGTGGCAACTTGGCGATTTTCTCATCCAGAATATTATGTTCGTGCGTGGCTACCACGCCCATACGCCACCCCGTTGCACCGAAATATTTTGAGAACGAATACACCAGAATAGTGTTATGCGGGCACTTGGCGAATAATGAAACGAAGTTGTCCGCAAACGTACCGTAGACATCATCTGTCAAAATAATCAGGTCTGGCCGTTTTTTAACGATTTCGACAATGTAGTCCAGCGTTTCATCATCGATTTTGACTGAAGGTGGATTGCTTGGATTAACCAGGAAGAAAGCCTTCACTTTCGGGTCTAACAATTTATCCAGTTCCGGTTTGGTGAATTGCCAGTTATTTTCTTCCGGCGCATCAATCATCAACTCTACTAATTGATAGTCGTTCAGTTCCGGAATTTCAATATACGGCGTGAAAATTGGCATACCCAGCGCAATCGTATCTCCCGCCTGAATCAGATGATTTTCTTTCAAGCTGTTGAAAAGGTAGGTCATCGCTGCTGTACCGCCTTCTACTGCATACATATCGAAGCGGCCTTCGAACGGATGCTTACCTACCATTTCGCGGTGAATATAATGCCCTACAATTTTTTCACTCAACTTCAGCATGCGATCAGGCACAGGGTAATTGCAACCAAGGATGGCTTCGCACATTTCATAAATGAAGTCACCGGCAGACAATCCTAACTGATCGCGCACATACGATACCGCCGCCGCAATAAAACGAACGCCTTCCGCCTGAGCGTGTTGCTTAACGAAAATTTCAAAGCGTGCTTCTATGCCTTCACGTTGCGGAAATCCACCAACGTCATTCATATAAATAAATGAACGCTCCGCTTCCGTCATTGCAAACAGGCCAAACTGAAAAAATCCGTGGCGTGGTGTGGTTGCCAGGAAATTAGGGTTACCGCGTCCAGCATTAAGCATAGAACGACTGCTCTGCTGCGCAGTCTGGATCAATGCATCTTTTAATTCAAAAGGGCTTAACTTCGCAAGTTTTTCCGGGTTACTGAAATCCATTTGCACTACTCCTTATCAAGAGGGAAGAGAAACTCACCATAGCGAAACTGAATACAAACCATCACTTAGATTAGAAAGGTGTAGCGCCTTCCGACAATCGATCACTAACGATCGCTAAAGATCACAAAATTGACGCCAATGCCCGGACGGCGCCACGCTTTTCCGAGCATTGCGACACATCACACCAAAGCCACAATTAATGGTCCAAGCAAGGTCAGAAACACATTTGCCAATGCATAGGTAATCGCAAATGGCACCGTCGGAATCGTATTTTCGGCCTTATCCAGCACTTCACCGAAAGCAGGATTTGCACTACGCGAACCACTGAGCGCACCGGCAAAAACAGCCGTATTGTCGTACTTCAGAACATAGCGCCCAATCAGCATCGTCAAAATTAACGGCAATATCGTAACGACTACACCGACACCAAACACCATCATGCCCTGCGACTTCACGGTTTGTACTGCCTGCAAACCTGACGTCAATCCCACTACCGCCACAAAGCCAGCCAAGCCAAGGTCGCGAAGTAACTGCCCTGCTGCGCTTGGCAATGCACCAAAAGACTGATGCTTTGCACGGAACCAGCCAAACAACAAGCCAGATAACAACGCCCCACCGCCGCTGCCCAGGGTCAAGGGAATCGAACCGATTTTAGCCGTCAACATGCCAATCAACAAACCGACAACCAAGCCAGATCCCAGATACACAAAATCTGTTTTAGTATCCTGAACAATCACATAACCGGCTTGTGCTGCAACACGTTTAACATCCTGCTCTGCGCCATAAATAGAAATTACGTCACCAAGTTCCACCACTGTGTCAGGCTGCATCGCCAACACTTTTCCCATCCGACTAATTTGCAGCACATAAATTCCATGGCGAACATCGTTTGCAGTTTGCTGGCGAATCTCGTTGACGGTTTTATGTGCATAAATATTATTAGTCAGCACAATTTCTTGACGATGCATGGTCATTTGCATGCCATCTACACCAAACACCTCTTTCCCTAATTGTGGGGCAACGCTCACCATTGCAGCACGACGGCCAACGACTAAAACGATGTCATCGTTTTCCAGTGTCAGTTGCGGAGTCGCCTCAATGATTTGTCCATTACGTTTGACACGCTCTATCGTAATGGGAGCTGTGGGGTTGAGGTTTTCAATATCGGCGATCGTTCGCGCGTTGCCGATTTTACTTTCAGATATTTGATAAATACGTCCGACCAGATCAGGTGCGGCCGCGTGTTGGTTAGGCCCTAAAACCTGTTCACCTTCATGCATCGCAGTTTCAGCTTTCACGGCATCTTCTTTGATGCTGCGCCCCATCAGTTTAGGCAATATGTTGACGCAGACAATAATCGCACCGAAAGATCCAAATACATAGGTAACGGCATAACCTACTGCGACATTTCCCTGCAGCCGCGCAGTCTCAACGGCACCCAATCCGAGTTTTCCGATGGCATCGCTGGCGGTGCCAATAATTGCCGACTGCGTCAAACCACCTGCCGCCACGCCTGCAGCTAAACCTTTGTCCAAGCCGAATAACTTAGCCATCACAACCACTGTCGCCAAACCGGTGACTGCCAACACTGCCGCCAGAATAATTTCCCGTATCGATTGTTTACCCAGAGAGCTAAAAAACTGCGGTCCGCTTTCGTAACCCACTGCGTAAATGAACAAGGCAAACAGCACCGCTTTAACGCCAGGATCTACATGCACACCAACCTGACTAATGACAACGGCAGCCAGCAAAGAGCCTGCGACACCCCCCAGCTGAAATTTGCCAAACTTAATCTTCCCAATGTAATACCCGATTGCAAGCGATAAAAACAAAGCCATTTCTGGCGATGCCTTGAACAGTTCATGTAGCCATTCCATGGTCACAACCTTTCTGTTGTAGAAAATTGATAAGCCAAATCAACAATGTAAAATTCTTAAATAACAATATCATGACACTTGTCTGGTTGATACATAAAGATACATAAACCCTACTAAGCCTCTGGTTAATGCTAAATAGCTTTTTCTCAAAATCGCGTGTGTCAGCCAGTTGCCGGAATAAAATACTTCGACACGGTAAAATAATCGATAACGTATTTTTTTCCATTTCTTACTGCTTTTACCGCACCTTGAACTATCAACAAAGAAAATTGTTCCAACGTGATGTCGACTGCGTTTATGGCATAGACAAGACGTGCGCCTATTCATCATTGCACAGGCACTTCACCGAAATTAAATGATGACATCCAACAGTCGGCGCATTGCGCACTTGGACATGGATGCTTTTTATGCATCTGTAGAGCTGTTGCGCTATCCAGAGTTGCGTGGTTTGCCCGTTGTCATTGGCGGTGGCTCCGCCAACCAGCCAGTAACTGAAAGCGATGGCACTCGACGCTTTTTCAAAATCAAAGATTATGCTGGTCGGGGCGTGGTCACCACCTCCACTTATGCGGCGCGCGCGCTGGGTGTTTTTTCTGCTATGGGAATTATGAAAGCAGCGCACCTGGCGCCGGAGGCAATACTGCTGCCGACTGATTTTGACGCGTATCGCCATTACTCCAGATTATTTAAGCAAGCCGTAGCAAAAATTGCTCCTCTGATTGAAGACAGAGGCATTGACGAAATTTACATTGATCTGAGCGACGAACCTGGTGAAACCCAAGAATTGGCGATGAAAATCAAAGCGGCTGTCTTTGATGCCACTCAACTTTCTTGTTCCATCGGTATTGCGCCTAACAAGCTGTTAGCGAAAATTTGTTCAGATTTAGAAAAACCCAATGGACTGACGATACTTCAGTATGCGGATATTCCAAGTCGGATATGGCCGCTACCTGCGCGCAAGGTTAACGGCATTGGTCCCAAAGCAGATGCAAAGTTGGCTTCAATTGGCATTTTTACCGTTGGCGATTTAGCAAGCGCAGATCCGGATTTATTGCAAACCAATTTCACGGCGAGCTATGCATCCTGGTTACGTGATATCGCGCAAGGTATAGATGAACGTCCGGTAGCGACCGTATCAGAAACCAAATCGATCAGCAGAGAAACCACTTTCGAACGCGATATGCATGCCCGCCACGATCGCGCAGCGCTGACAGTCATTTTTGATAATTTGTGCCAGCGCGTGGCAGGCGATCTGGTACGCAAAGGCTATGTCGGGCGTACCGTTGGCATCAAATTGCGTTACACGGATTTCAAAATTATGACCCGCGTAATCACCTTACCAACGCCGACTGCAGATGCGTTGACCATACGACGCGCCGCCGGCGAATGCCTGCAACGCATCCCGCTCGAACAAAGATTCAGATTGCTTGGCGTACGCGTTGATAACCTCAGCAAACCGCAAGAAGCAAGTGCATCCGATTATTTGTCTCAAAAAGAATTGTTTTCTGACTAAGTAATTTACAGGCATTAATCAGTGATCATGCTTTGCCAAAATAGGGCTAAAACGGTTAAAGTTACGGCACCCTATTTTGACGACGTCGAAATTTCATAAAAAACAATTTCATTTTGGAGATGAACAAATGAGCAGTATCAAATACACCAAATCGCATGAGTGGTTAAGCTTAGGTGACGATGGAATTGTGACGATGGGAATCAGCAATTTGGCGCAAGATTCGCTGGGCGACATTGTTTTCATAGAACTGCCTGAAGTTGGCAAAACATTTGAGGCTGGCGACACCATTGGCGCAATTGAATCGGTTAAAGCAGCATCTGATTTATACGCGGGAATTGCTGGAGAAGTCGTAGAAGTAAATACAAAACTCGCGGATGATCAAAGCCTGATCAACTCCTCTGCCGAAAAAGATGGTTGGATCATGAAACTAAAGCCAGCTGACAAAAGCGCTTTGGATGGCTTGATGGATGCAGCGGCATACAAAGCTTTCTGCGACGAAGCGAAGTAAGACTGAGGCTCCAGCAAAAACCTGCAATAACATGCACTATGTACACAGCACTTTGTCGCCAGGCGATCCCTGGCGATATTCACTTGATGGATGCGTTCATGACACAAACTAGACCGGCATTTAACGACCTGCAGCAACACAATGACTTCATCGGCCGCCACATCGGCCCCAATCAACAAGAACAACAAGCCATGCTGGATGTACTCGGTTTCGAGTCCATAGATGCTTTGATTCACAAAGTCATCCCGTCTGCCATTTTATCTACACAAGCGCTGGAACTCAATTCAGCACAAAGCGAAGCAGAAACACTCGCTACGCTGCGTCAGATCGCCGCTAAGAATCAGATTTTCAAATCGTATATCGGCATGGGGTATTACAACTGCCATACACCGCCGGTAATCTTGCGTAATTTATTAGAAAACCCAGCTTGGTATACCGCGTATACGCCATATCAACCTGAAATTTCACAAGGGCGTCTGGAAGCTTTATTGAACTTCCAAACCATGGTATCGGATTTGACCGGCATGGAAATCGCCAATGCATCGTTATTGGATGAAGCGACCGCCGCAGCCGAAGCCATGACTTTCTGTCAGCGCTTGTCGAAAAGCACCAGCAACATATTTTTTGTCTCGCAAGATTGCTACCCACAAACTATAGATGTGGTGCGCACCCGCGCTGCGCCAATTGGCGTTGAAGTAGTGGTTGGCGATCATCGTACCGATCTTAAAAATACAGAGTGTTTTGGCGTACTGCTGCAATATCCCGCATTAAACGGCGAAATTCATGACTATGCGCACACAGTACAACAAGCGCATGACAAGCATGCATTGGTAGTGGTTGCCGCTGATTTATTGGCACTGACGCTACTGACGCCGCCGGGTGAGTTTGGCGCAGACGTCGTCATTGGTACTGCGCAACGCTTTGGCGTACCACTGGGCTTTGGTGGGCCGCATGCAGCTTACTTTGCCACCAAAGATGCGTATAAGCGCACCATGCCGGGCCGTATCGTTGGCGTCTCCATCGACAGCCATGGCGAACCTGCTTATCGCCTGGCGATGCAAACGCGGGAACAACATATTCGCCGTGAAAAAGCCACCAGCAATGTCTGTACAGCGCAAGTATTGCTGGCCAATATTGCCAGCATGTATGCGGTTTATCATGGAGCAGAAGGCCTCACCACCATCGCCCAACGCATTCACAGATTGAGCACTACCTTAGCCGATGGTTTGCATCAGTTGGGTTATGAAATCACGACGTCGCATTACTTCGACACCATCACCATACGCACTGGCAGCGCCACGAAAAGCATACATGCCGCCGCTGAAAAACACGCAATAAATCTACAGCATATCGATGTCAATAATGTCGCTATCGCGCTTGATGAAACCACGACTGCGGAAGATATAACATCACTGTGGCAGGTATTTGCTGGCACTGAGAAAACCGTGCCGAATTTCACCAACACCGAGAAAGCAAGTGTAGATCGGCTACCTGCTAATCTGGTGCGTACCAGTGCATTTTTAACCCATCCTATCTTCAATAGCCATCACTCGGAAACCCATATGTTGCGTTATCTGCGACGTTTGGCCGATAAAGATCTGGCGTTGGATCGCAGCATGATACCACTCGGTTCGTGCACCATGAAACTCAATGCCACCACCGAAATGATGCCGGTTACATGGCCTGAGTTTGGTGCGATTCATCCTTTTGCTCCGCTCAGTCAGGCGCAAGGTTATTTGCAATTGATCTCCGAACTGGAACGCATGCTGTGTATTTGCACTGGCTATGATGCGGTTTCATTGCAACCTAACGCGGGCTCGCAAGGCGAATATGCCGGCTTGCTGGCGATACGCGCCTATCACCATAGTCGCGGCCAGGAAAAGCGCAATATCTGCTTGATCCCAAGTTCGGCGCACGGCACCAATCCCGCCACCGCGCATATGGCTGGCATGCAGGTAGTTGTCGTTAAATGCGATGACCAGGGTAACGTCGATGTCGCTGATTTACGTGCTAAAGCCGATCAGCATGCGCAAGATTTGGCTGCATTGATGATCACCTATCCGTCCACCCATGGCGTGTTTGAACATGCCATCAGCGAAATCTGCGAAATCGTCCATGCTCACGGCGGTCAAGTGTATATCGATGGTGCCAACATGAACGCGATGGTCGGTCTTTGCGCTCCTGGCAAATTTGGTGGCGACGTTTCCCATCTGAATCTGCACAAAACCTTTTGTATCCCGCACGGCGGCGGCGGACCTGGTGTTGGACCGATTGGCGTTAAAGCCCATCTGGCGCCGTTCTTGCCGGGTCATGGCAAATTGGAAACCGGTATCGCGCCAGTGTGCGCAGCGCCTTGGGGCAGCGCCAGTATCTTGCCAATCAGTTGGGCATACATCACATTGATGGGTAAAACAGGCTTAAAACAAGCCAGCGAAGTAGCGATCTTGAACGCCAATTACATCGTCCACAGATTGGAACCGCATTACCCAATTCTGTACGCCGATACGGACAATGGCCACAACATCGTCGCACATGAAGGCATTATTGATTTGCGTCCGATCAAAGATAAAACTGGCATCACGGTAGAAGATGTGGCGAAACGCTTAATTGATTTCGGCTTCCATGCACCAACCATGTCTTTCCCGGTTGCCGGCACGTTGATGATCGAGCCAACCGAAAGCGAATCGAAAGATGAACTCGATCGTTTCTGCGATGCCATGATCGCTATTCGTGAAGAAATTCGCGCTGTTGAAAATGGTCAGATCAGCGCCGAAGATAGCCCATTGCGCCACGCGCCTCACACGGCGTTAGAACTGGCTGGCGATTGGCCACATGTGTATACGCGTGAGCAAGCCGCTTATCCGGTACGTGCATTGCGTCAGAACAAATACTGGTCGCCGGTTGGCAGGGTCGATAACGTCTATGGCGATCGCAATCTTGTTTGTGCGTGTCCGCCGATGTCGGATTACGAGTAATTGCTCCTCGCCTCTTTCCCGAAATCGGGAGAGAGGCGCAAGACATTTACGGACATCAAACAAATATGAAAATGAGGCCAGGCAATGACTACAGAACAACCGCTATTACGCACCCCACTCTACAACTTACATCTGGAACTAGGCGCGAAAATGGTGCCATTCGCTGGCTATGACATGCCGGTGCAATACCCTATGGGTATTCTCAAAGAACATCTGCACACCCGCGCCCAAGCTGGTTTGTTTGATGTTTCGCATATGGGGCAAGTACGCCTGACTGGAAAAAATGGCAAAAATGCCGCAGCAGAATTAGAAACTCTCGTACCTGTCGACATAGTTGATTTGCCTCTACATCAACAGCGCTATGCTTTATTCACCAATCCACAAGGCGGCATCCTGGACGACTTAATGGTAGCCAACAACGGCGACCATTTATTCATCGTCGTCAACGCTGCTTGCAAACAAGCCGACATCGCCCATCTGCATCAGCATCTTGCTGACTCATGCATCATCGAAGAGCTCAGTGATCGTGCGTTGTTGGCGTTGCAAGGGCCAGCAGCCGCCAGCGTCATGGCGAGATTAGTGCCGGAAACATCGACAATGATATTCATGCAAACGGCGACTGTCACTTTAGCTGGCGCTGAATGCTATATCAGTCGCTCCGGCTATACCGGCGAAGACGGATTCGAAATTTCAGTTCCCAACGCACAAGCAGAGGCATTGGCGCGCTTACTACTGGCGCAACCGGAAGTGGCGCCGATAGGTTTAGGTGCGCGCGATTCACTGAGGCTGGAAGCTGGTTTATGCCTGTATGGCCACGACATGGATGAGCACACCACACCCATCGAAGCTAGCCTGACATGGGCCATCTCCAAAGCGCGTCGTGCTGACGGCGTGCGTGCCGGTGGCTTTCCGGGTGCAGAGATTATCCTTAAACAATTAGCCACAGGCACAACACGCAAACGCGTTGGTTTACGCCCGGAAGGACGCCCCGTACGTGAGGGAGCGCAAATCCATGGTGCCGAAGGCAAGTTGGTCGGCGCAGTCAGTAGCGGCGGCTTTGGGGCAAGTGCCAATGGCCCGGTTGCAATGGGCTATGTCGCTACTGAATACGCGCAACTGGGAACAAAACTAGATGCCATGGTGAGCAACAAAGCGGTTGTTATTGAAGTCGTTAAATTGCCGTTTGTGCAGCAGCGTTATTATCGCGGCTAAAGAGCAGTTTATTTATGGGCTGATGCGCAAATGATTTAAAAATGCTCACCTTTTTGAATCATTTGCGCAGCCTTTTCAGCAATCATGATGGATGGCGCATTGGTGTTGCCGCCGATGAGCGTCGGCATAATGGATGCATCGACTACACGTAAACCCTGCAAGCCATATACCTGAAGAGTCGGGTCAACCACGGCCATATCGTCAATGCCCATTTTGCAGGTGCCTACTGGATGATACACAGTGTCAACACGTGCACGCAGCAAGTCTCGAATGTCATCGTCATTGTTGATCGGCTTCGTGACGGGAGAATTCGCTATGAACTGCGCTAAGGCGGGAGCCTTCATCAACCGTTCAGTCATTTTGTAGCCTGCCACCATACCATCCATATCGTCTGGATGCTCAAGAAATTTTGGATCGATAAGCGGCGGCGTTTCGGCCTTCCCATCGCTCAGGCAAACACGACCGATGCTCTTCGGGCGCAACAGGCAGACATGGCACGATAGGCCGTGACCTGCATGTAGAGTGCGCGCATGGTTGTCTATCCGTGCAATCACGAAGTGCAACTGGATATCAGGCGCATGCAATTCTGGCCTGGTTTTTAAGAATCCACCGGCTTCGGCAAAATTAGACGTAATCATGCCTCGCCGCTCTCGCCGAAAACGCATGATTTCTTTCACTAAACGTATCCCACCCTTGATCGAAATTCCGAATAGATTGGCGTCGTTGGACTTATAACCTAAAACGAGATCTGGATGATCCTGCAGATTCCTCCCGACACCTGGCAAGTGATGCAATACCGGAATGCCATGTTTTTGTAATTCAGCTGCATCGCCTACTCCGGAAAGCATCAGCACTTGTGGCGACTGGAACGCACCGGCGCAAAGTATTACCTCCCGCCGGGCCTGAATAGTGCGCAATTGCCCACCTTGCCGGATCTCGACACCAACTGCGCGCTTGCCTTCAAAAAGAACACGCTGAGTAAAAGCGTTGCTTTCCACCATAAGATTGGGACGCTTTCCCAAATGTGGTGCCACATAGGCTCGATACGAGCTCCAGCGCTCGCCGTTATGCTGGGTAACCTGATAGAGACCGATACCTTCCTGCGTGATGCCATTAAAATCATGATTGATGGGATAGCCTACTTGCTCGGCTGCCCGCAAATAGTGTTGCTGAAACGGATTATCAGTACGCGAATTACTGACATGGAGCGGCCCATCCTGACCATGCAAATCGTCAGAAAATTCGCTGTTGTTCTCTGCTTTTTTGAAATACGGCAGCACGTCCTTGAAAGACCAGCCGTGATTGCCCAATGCAGCCCAATGATCGTAGTCGCTGCGATCGCCTCGAATATAGACCATGGCATTGATGGCTGACGAGCCACCGAGAATCTTCCCGCGCGGTTGATAACCCTTGCGTCCATCAAGTCCCGGTTGGGGTACGGTTTCAAATGCCCAATTGTTCAACTTCGTTGGCACCATCAATGCCCCGGCGACCGGCGTATTGACTATCCAGCTGTCGCCTTGTCCGCCTCCCGCTTCCAGCAAGGCAACTGAAATGTTCGGGTCTTCACTCAAACGACCAGCCAAAACGCATCCGCTTGAACCACCACCAACGATCACGTAATCGTAAACTTGCTGCATACTGTCTCCATCTATTTTATATTTTTGAACACGTACACCCTACTGACGAGCATACATCATTAAAATACTGGATTCCCAGCTAGAAATGATTTAGAGGTGGTCGTCAACAACGATAACCAGGAGCTTGGGTACGCATCGTCGACCTGATATTCAGATATTCATTTCAATATTTAGCTAAGTAGATTCACCGAATTTCATTTATAAGAGCGCAACATGAAAACAGTACTTACCGGCGACCGCCCTACCGGCCCACTTCATTTAGGGCATTACGTCGGCAGCTTGCAAAACCGCGTTAAATTACAAAAAGATCATCGGCAATTCATTCTGATTGCTGATGCACAAGCGCTGACCGATAACTTTGATAACACCGAAAAAATCAGAACCAATATCCTCGAGGTCGCACTCGATTATCTGGCGGTCGGTATCGACCCGAAGCAATCCACGATCTTTGTGCAATCCCAGGTTCCAGAATTGACAGAGCTCAGTTTTTATTTCATGAATCTGGTCACTGTGTCTCGATTGGAGCGCAACCCAACGGTCAAAGAAGAAATCAAACAACGCAATTTTGAACGCGATATTCCGGTTGGCTTTTTCACCTACCCCATTAGTCAAGCCGCTGACATCGCGGCGTTTAAGGCACATCTGGTGCCGGTCGGTGAAGACCAATTGCCGATGATAGAACAAACCAACGAGATCGTGCGACGCGTCAATCGCATCGCTGATCGCGCCGTATTGATGGAAGCGGAAGCGATGGTTTCCACGGTAGGACGCTTGCCGGGAATTGATGGCAAAGCGAAGATGAGCAAATCACTTGGCAACACGATTAATCTTGGCGCATCCGCAGACGAAATTTCACGCGCAGTCAAGAAAATGTATACCGATCCATTGCATCTTGCCGTCAATGATCCGGGCCGTGTCGAAGGGAATGTGGTCTTTTCTTATTTGGACGTGTTCCATCCGGATACTGCTTTAGTCGCTGAACTGAAAGCCCATTATCAACGTGGTGGTCTGGCTGATAGTTTGGTGAAAAAGCATCTGGAAGAAGTGTTGCAAGATTTCTTACGGCCGATTCGAGAGCACCGTGCATTGCTCGCACAAGATTTGAACTATGTGCGAGACATGTTGAGAATTGGGACACAAACAGCACGGGCAGTGGCCGCAACAACAGTCGATGAAGTCAAAGATGTATTTGGTTTAGGCCGCTTCTAAAATGATGGCTGGCGGAAAAGTAGTGACGCCCATCATTTACCGCCTTAAGCCGCATCGCCTATGGGGATCAGAAGCATTCATTGTGCCGAATGCTTACGGGTCGAGAACTGTGGCGTTTCAACCTGTGGATGCGTTTCTTGGATGACAAGGATTTACTTTTAGTTGAAACGCTTGCATACAAGGATAGAATTCGATCACGGGCATTGACTATCGGTCACTTGCAGCAGCTCTCGAGATAGAAACACGAAAGCGAATGCTGGCATCAAGACTCAGGCACGCCGGCTTAGATGGTCGCTCTGGTACCGAACATTGATGCATGAACAGTATCAGAGCATCCAGCCATAGCTCTTAGCCCTAACTGACTGCAGGACCCGCATTTGCCCGAGCCTTATGCAATTTTTTGTAGCTGTCGATCAGGCGTTGGTGTCTATCGAGACCTTCCAGTTTCATACTCGTTGGCGCTAATCCGAAGAAGCGTACGCTGCCATCCACTGCCCCCATTACCGCGTCCATCCTATCGTTGCCAAACATCCGGCGGAAATTGACCACGTAATCGTCCAGTTCCAAGTCATCATCCAGCAGCACCTCTAGCATCACATTCAAGGCCTGATAAAACAATCCGCGCTCGACCGTGTTGTCGTTGTACTGCAGGAAGGCTCCTACCAACTCATGCGCCTCCTCAAATTGCTGCAAGGCGAGATGAATCAGCAGCTTCAACTCCAAAACTGTCAGTTGCCCCCAAACCGTATTCTCATCAAATTCAATGCCGATCAAGGTGGCTATGTCGGAGTAGTCATCCAGCTCATTGTTCTCCAAGCGCTCAAGCAGTGCTTCCAGGCGATCATCATCCAGACGATGCAGATTCAAAATATCGGCGCGGAACAACAATGCCTTGTTGGTGTTATCCCAAACCAAATCTTCTATCGGGTAAACTTCCGAATAACCGGGCACCAAAATCCGGCAGGCTACGGCACCTAAATTGTCATACGTCGCAACGTACACCTCTTTACCCATGTCTTCGAGAATGCCGAACAAGGTCGCGGCTTCCTCAACATTGGAGTTTTCGCCCTGACCAGAAAAATCCCATTCAACAAAATTGAAATCCGCTTTGGCGCTGAAAAAGCGCCATGACACAATACCGCTGGAATCGATAAAATGTTCAACAAAGTTATTTGGCTCAGTCACGGCTTCACTTGCAAAAGTGGGCCGCGGTAATTCGTTCAAGCCTTCAAAACTTCGTCCCTGTAACAATTCCGTCAGACTACGCTCCAGCGCCACTTCCAGGCTTGGGTGCGCGCCGAACGAGGCAAACACACCACCTGTCCGGGGGTTCATCAAGGTGACGCACATCACTGGGTATACCCCACCCAACGACGCATCCTTGACCAGCACGGGAAACCCCTGCTCTTCCAATCCTTGAATGCCGGCCAGAATGCCAGGGTATTTCGCCAGCACTTCTTGCGGTACATCAGGTAATGCGATTTCACCTTCCAGAATTTCGCGTTTCACCGCCCGTTCGAAAATTTCTGACAGGCATTGCACCTGCGCTTCGGCTAGCGTGTTACCGGCACTCATGCCATTGCTGACGTAGAGGTTTTCGACCAGATTGGACGGAAAATACACTACCTTGCCGTCCGACTGTCGCACATACGGCAATGAACAAATACCGCGCTGGACATTGCCAGAGTTAGTATCGATCAGATGCGAGCCAAATAAGTCGCCGTCGGGATTGTAGATTGGCAGGCAGTACTCATCCAGAATTTCAGCCGGCAGCGCATCTTTAGGGCCTGGCTTGAACCAGCGCTCGTTCGGGTAATGGACAAACTCCGCGTTGGCGATGTCTTCGCCCCAAAACACGCCAGCGTAGAAATGGTTGTTATTGAGCCGCTCGATATACTCTCCCAACGCCGACGCCAATGCGCTTTCCTTAGTCGCCCCTTTGCCGTTGGTAAAACACATCGGCGAGTGCGCATCGCGGATATGCAGCGACCACACATTGGGGACAAGATTGCGCCACGAAGCGATTTCAATCTTGATGCCCAGGTTCGCCAAGACGCTCGACATATTGACGATGGTTTGCTCCAACGGAAGATCCTTGCCCACAATATAGGTGCTGACATCAGATGCAGGTTTTAACGTCAGCAACGATTGCGCATCGGCATCCAGGTTCTCGACTTCTTCAATCACAAACTCGGGTCCGGCTTGCACCACTTTTTTAACCGTACAGCGCTCGATGGAACGCAAAATTCCCTGGCGGTCTTTGGCAGAGATATCGGCCGGCAACTCAACCTGAATCTTGAAAATCTGCTGGTACCGGTTTTCCGGATCAACAATATTATTCTGCGACAGGCGGATATTTTCGGTAGGAATATTGCGAGTTACGCAATACAACTTCACAAAGTACGCTGCACACAAGGCCGATGAGGCCAGAAAATAATCGAAGGGTCCCGGTGCCGAGCCATCGCCCTTATAACGGATAGGCTGGTCGGCCACTACGGTGAAGTCATCGAACTTGGCTTCAAGACGTAGTTTATCGAGAAAGTTGACCTTGATTTCCATGGGGGAGCTCTAAAAATGATGTGGCCGCTATTATCCGTCGCCAAGCGGTACCGTGCAATGTATCGATGATTTCTTCAAATTCTGCTGCATCAAGTTTGGGGATATTCTGTCAGATCACATCACGATTTGTGCAGCGGATGGATATTGCTATATTAGTTACGTAACAGCGCCCCATCCTGCTTCACTTGTTTTTTTCATACTCTGACAACTCACGTCGCCAGTTCACCAATCCCACAACCGCCAACACAATAAACAAGGCATACAAACCCGCAGTCAACTGCAAATCTTTGTAGATATAAACGCCCACGTAGATAACATCAACAATGATCCAGAGCCACCAATTGGCAATGTATTTGCGCGCCATCCAGAATTGTGCGACCAGACTGAAGCTGGTTAAAGCCGAATCGATCCAGGGAATATGCGCATCGGTATAGCGTGCCATGACATAACCTAACAGCACGCTACCAAGCGCACCTATCAACAATCCGAAACCCCACCCTGCAGCAGACAAGCGTTGTGGCAGGATGTGTAATTTATCCTCTACCGCATTTTCTGCTGCCTTTTTATGCGTCCAATTCCACCATCCGTACAGCTGCATGACAGCGAAAATCAGTTGCAGCAGCAAGTCAGAATACAGTTTGGCATCAAAGAAAATGCGCGCATATAACAATACCGACACTATTCCGATCGGCCAGCACCAGACATTGCGTCTTGCGGTTAACCACACGGCCAGTGCGCTGATGATGACGGCGATGATTTCTAATGCGGACATATTGGAGGGGTTTCTATTTTTATGTTTTTCTTAGGAGCTACGCAAAGCAGAATTAGATTTTAATGCCGTTCATTCGACAAAAAATTTGTTTGCGCTGACTAGCTCTATAAAATATTTTAGCGTCGCCAAAGCTGTTGTTTTTGACGTTGGTTTTGATTTTGACGTACCCCGATGCTGACGTTGCCAAAAGTTCGGCGGCTTATTCGGAAAAAGAGGAAAGACATGTTTGAGCGAAGCGAGTTGGTCTTTCCTCCCGAATAAGCCGCCGCACTTTTGGGAACCCGCCTGCGGCGGGCAACGGCTGTTGTTGGAGCAGTGCTCCAACCCTTCTTTTGCTTACTTTTCTTGGCGAAGCAAGAAAAGTGAGTAGCTGTCGGGCTACCCCCGACATTGCCAGAACCACGGAGTGACGCCCAACTCAAGATAGCTGACTAGCATTTCTTTATATATTCAACAAGCTGATCAAGCGCCTTACTCCAACCATCGTGGAAACCCATTTTTTCGTGCTTGTTGCGACTATCTTCATCGCCGTGAATAACCAGCGCCGTATATTTCGTCCCCTTCCCATGCAGCTCAAGTGATATGACTGCCGTGAACATAAAGGCGGCTGCGTCCGAAGTCGCGTTTGAAGGTCGATAACCTGGCGCCAGAACATTTGTCCAAACTAATCTTTCGTTTTCGACGATTTCAAGATAGCAGCCAACATTTGGGAATTCCTGCCCTTCCGGCGATTGCATCACCGTTCGAAAAGCACCGCCAGGGCGCAGATCAATTTCACAATCGATTGTTTTCCACGGCGCGGGCGTAAACCAATGTTTAATATGTTCCGGCGTTGTCCATGCGGCCCACACCTGTTCTGGCAGGACATCAACATATCGTTCAAGTACAAGATCAAGTTGCGGGTTCGGTTTAAGCGGCAAGTAAGTCATGGCTTTTTCCCTTTCATGTTGATGAGATAACTATCCAATTGATTGAGCCGGCCGTCCCACAGCGTGCGTTGTTCCTGCATCCAGTCTTCAGCCGCATGTAGTGGTTCTGGCACCAATTGATAAATTCGTACACGCCCGGTCTTTTCTGAACGAACCAATCCACATCCCTCTAAAACCGTTAAGTGTTGCGTAAATGACGGCAACGCCATGTCAAATGGTTGGGCCAGTTCGCTGACCGCAGCAGAACCCGCTCCGAGTCGCTCAAGAACGGCGCGGCGTGTCGGATCGGCTAAAGCATAAAAAATGCGATCAAGTTGATAGATTTGCTTAGGCATATACCTAACTATAGAACATGAGAATACTTAGGTCAATGCCTAAACATTTTGCGGCGTCGCGTCGGAAGCCGCCGTGCTTATCGCATAACGTCGCCGTATATGTGCCAATAACTGCTGCCCTGCTTCACTATTGAACCATTCAGCGTGACCCAATAAATAGGTGTCATAGGCAATCGCCGCATTTTCAGCCGAGCCTTGAACACCGTAAAAATAAGCCAACTCTGATAAGGCAAATTCCACATGGGCCAACGGCAATATCGCTGGCAGTGCCGCTGCTTCCGCACTGCTCAATGGGCAGATCGCTTCATAACCATCTAACAGCGCATCCATATGATCCAGATGTATCACGCTATTGATATCCACATCCTGCACTGCTAACCATTCGATGATATTGGTCACAATGGCAATCGCCAAATCATACACAGCGCAGGTTTTATCGCATAAGCCGAAATCGAGCACCGTCGCTACCGCCACGGGCTCTTGCGTTCGCCACAATAAATTTGAGGCATGCCAATCGTTATGCGTCCACAGCGGCGTGAGACTGTTTAGCAACGGTTGCAAGCGGGCGTGAAATGGCATCAACACGCGTGTGACATCTTCACGCCATGCACGTTGCGCCATATAGCTTGCCAAACCAGGGCGCGCATCTATATAGGTTTGCAGGTGGGATAACGGATCATCGCTATTGAAGACGGTGAAACCCGATACCAACAAAGTTGCGGTACGGGCCGGAGCAACATAACCATAGGCTGCGACGTGTAACGCCCCCAACGCACGACCTGCTGCAGTGGCGTGCGCGATGTGCAAAAATGGCGTCCAGGAAAACGCATCGCGATAAATATCGTCACCGTCGGCTAGTCTATGCACCTCATAAGCCCATTCACCATCTGCATACGCGGTAGTACCTGTTTTATCTGTTAGTACGGTACAGACAGCGGGGCCATCGGATGGCAAATGCTGCGCCAGCCAGGCGATAAAGCGGTGCTCCTCAACCAACTGATCAACACTGCGTATTTCACGCAATAGGCGTTTTACAAACAAAGCACCAGCGCTTGTTTCAACTACGCATGCGCTGGAAAATGGACGCGGGCTGTGCCAAACCAAACGCCGGGCACTACCTGCTTGTGGATAGCGTCCTAACAAATTATTGACTTCATCCAGTGTCAACGGAGGCCAGCTGGGCGCGACCGGCTCCGTGCCAAGACCATGGCTCAATAATGTTGCGCCATCCATGGACTGATTATCCGTGCTCATAGTAAGAACTGTGTAGTAGCGAATTTAGAAATCATATTGCATCGATAACCGTGCGGTCCGCGGTGCCCCCAAGTGAATATAACTGTCACCCAAGAACTCTCCCGAATCTTTCCAATATTGCTTATTCAAGAGATTGTCTATGCTCAACCGCAGCACGACATTGTGCCCCGCCAACGTGGTGGTATAACGTGAACCTGCATTAAACAAATAGTAAGCCGGTATATCGACATTACCTTCGCGCGTGGCAGCTTTACTCGCACTATATTCCCAGCCACCCAACAAGCTCAAACCGGCAATCTGCTGTATCGCATAGTCAGCATACACAGTTGCCTTTATGCGTGGCACATTGATGGCTTGATGACCGTCATATGACGCCGTACCAGTATCGTTGGCGATTGCCTGAATGGCACTGATGCTGGCAGTTAAGCGCAATTGACTGCTAGCCTGCCCTGCTGCACTCAACTCAAGACCGCGATTTGTTTGCGTTCCTTCTTGCACATATTCAAACCCACCTGCGCCGTCTGGCTTAGGATATTCATACGGCTTGGTCATCTGAAACAGTGCGCCGGTAATCATTAGCTTGCTGCTGACATCATATTTGATACCCGCTTCGATTTGACGCGACACAGTCGGCGCCAGGAAAATGTTGGCATTGTCTGCCCAGGCTGGCGCCTGACCACCCATGGTCAGACCCTTGCTATAGCTGGTATACAAAGTCATCGCCGCTTGCGGTTTAAATAACAGAGCGACTTGCGGCAGTAATAGCGATTTATCGGTGGTGCGTGTCGCAGCGCCAGTGATATCGAATGCTTGTTCTCTCAGCCAAACCTGACGCGCTCCCGCGACTACTTGCCAGCTGTCGCTCAAACTGATGCGATCGACCGCAAACAATCCTTGCTGACGACTATCCAGGCGCTTATAAAATGCGCCAGGCTGATCAGGTGAAGGCGGAAAAGCAATCGGATTTGGGTTGTAAATATTATCGCTGCCGACATACTCACTGACACCATCAGTCTGCGCAATATAACGGCGAAAACTACTGACACCGACTGTCAGATCATGCACGATCTGTGCGGTACTGAACTTCCCTTGCAACACTGCTTGCACTTGATCATTGATGCGCGTGTCTTTTGGGAAGCGATAATCGTAAATATCATATTCACCGCTAGGGCTGAAATATTGACCGGGGCTGTCACCGTTGATGCAACTGGTAACGTAATAGCAACCATACGGAAACGCTACATTGTCATCTATTACCACTTTACTGCGGCTCGCCATCAGATAAGTATGCCAATCAGCATTCAGATCGACATCCAGACGCAGATTGGTATTGAGCGCATCTATCGTCACCGGCTTGGCCCAGCTTTGACCGCCCAATAGAGTCGATGGCGAAACATTGGTCGGAAGCGTCGTTCCACCCAACAATTGATAGCCCGGCACAGAACGTTGTTGACGATGTTGATCTTCAATATTGAATTCCAACTTTGCAGACGGAGAAATTTTCCAATCTGCTGCCAGCGAACCGAAATTCCGATTGCCGTCGGCGCCGTGCACATAGGTATTAATGCCTTCATGCGCCGCATTGACACGAATCCCAAATTGATTTTGGTCACCAAATATCGTGCCGATATCCGCCGCCAGATAACGCGAGCCACGCGAATCGGTCCCCAATGTGATAGAGCGCACATCGGCAGGACGTTTGCTGACGTAATTAATCAAGCCGCCGGCTGCCCCCATACCCGTTTGCAAACCGGCCAGGCCTTTCAATACTTCGACCCGTTCTTTGTTTTCCAGCGCAACGTTTTGCTCACCCGAAATTGTCATGCCGTCCAACTGATAGCTCGATGCCAGGTCCAACGGGAAGCCACGGATGCTGACATTTTCGTAATAGCCCAATGGTGCGTAATTGTCGTCAATCGACGCGTCATTTTTCGTCACATCCGTCAACAAGCGCGATTGTTGATCATTCATCAAATTACGTGTCATCACAGAAATCGACGCCGGCGTATCCAGCAAAGGCGTATCGCCAAAACTACTCACGGCTGAGGATGTTGCGCCATAGCTGCCGCGGATGGGTGCGCTGCCGGTGACGGTCACTATCGGCAAGGTGCGATGCTGCTCAGGAGTCGCGGCGACATTTCCGTTAGCGCTTGTCACTGTATCGGGCGCAGAACCAGTCATATTGGCATCTTCCGCATATGAACTTGCGGCGGCCGTGCCAGCAACAAATAGTAAGGTTAACAACTGCTGGGTTTTACGTTGAGTTTTATTGTGTTTTTTGTTTTTCATGCGAATTTGGGCGTGACCAAAGCAAATTACTGAGGGCTCGCATTATCCTTGAATATTTCATTATTCACAGGCAAGAAAAACATTGATAAATAATGAACAAAAAAAGCAATAAGAAAAACGACATAATTTTTTCTTTTTATTGCTAATCGTACATAAACACGATTAGACTATGCAACTCAATTGCATTTAGCGTTTCCCACAATCAAGTTTCCGTATGCAGCTAATCATTAACGACACGTACAGCTCAAAGCGAAATCGCAAGATACGCTGGCGTCAGTTCGCGTTCTGGTTAGTGCTGTCCATACTGGTGATTCAGTTGGTCGCCGCCGCTTTTCATAACCATGGCTTAACTGAAAAATCGGATGATTGTGCTGCCTGCTCGTTAGCGGCTAACCTGCCCTCACCTACGCCCACCCCGCCGGTGGTGGCGCCAACTGCCGCATTGGTTTTTGTCTATCCAGTTGCAATTGAGGCGATTTATTTCCTGCTGCTCCCGCCGTCTCACTATCTGACCCCTCTGGCACAAGCGCCGCCGTCATTATCTTCTCCTTTCCAGATTACTTAAATTGCATATTGAAGCGAGCTAAGATCGCGTTAAATAATGCAACATGACTGCTTTATAAATCGCGCGTTAAGTAAATCGACGTAATCAATTTTAAAAGTCACTGTCATTCCCGCGAACGCGGGAATCCATGTTCAACGTAACGTGGATTCCCGCGTTCGCGGGAATGACGGGGATGAGTTATGCATTGCAAGTTGATTACAACGGATAACTTATGTCCTTTCCAATGACTTGGAAATGGCAATGATTTCTATCAGGTTATGTTGCCCTTATTCGATGCTCTGCGCTTGTTTGTTCCGTCTTATTGGAGTTAGAAGAATGAAAACACGCTTGTTACGGCTGAGCGCCTTGATTGCGCTCGCCTACGCGCCCACTATCGTCATTGCAGCCAATGCCGATGCGACAGGGGTTACGACAGAACCGACTATCGGTGTTAACAACACAGATGCGCCAGCAGCCAGTGGTGCGAATAATGTTACGAATAATAATGCGAATAGCGCACCATCCGCCGCAGTACCGGTTACGACCACCGCACCCATCAGTCAAATCACTGTCACCGCTGGTCGTTTAGATCGCGCCAGAAATAGTATTTCGGTTGAAACCGGCAGCAGCATATATCGGATCGGCCCCAAAGAAATTGCCGCTCTGCCGCAAGGTGATGACACGTCATTTAACCAAGTGCTATTACAAGCGCCTGGCGTCGCACAAGATTCGTTTGGACAGTTGCATGTGCGCGGAGATCACGCCAATTTGCAATACCGTTTGAATGGCATCTTGCTTCCGGAAAGTATTTCCGGATTCGGCCAAACCCTGGATACCCGCTTCGTCAACAACATCAGCTTTTTGACAGGCGCATTGCCGGCGCAATACGGCTATCGCACAGCAGGTGTGGTCAATGTGCAAACCAAAACCGGAGAAGATGGCAATGGCGGTGATATCGGCGTGCAATTCGGCAGCAACCATACACAAGAAATCACTGGCGATGTGAGAGGAAGCACGGATAATTTCAGCTATTACATCAACGGCGCATTTGATGCCAACGATCTCGGTATCGAAAATACCACCGGCGCATCAACCGCCATACATGACCGTACTTTGCAAAACAAAGCTTTTGGTTATTTTTCCTACATATTGAATCCAGATACCCGTGTCAGTTTGATTTTGGGCAATTCCGATAATCGCTTTCAGATCCCCAATATTCCCGGACAAACACCTACTTATCAGTTAGCCGGTGCGCCAGCCGATTATCAATCAGCCGATCTGGATGAGCGTCAACGCGAAACTACCCGCTATGGCATTCTTGCCTTGCAAGGTTCGATCAATTCGCAATTAGATTATCAGATTGCCGCCTTCAGCCGCTATACCAAGACCTCATTCGATCCGGATGACATTGGCGATTTAATGTTTACCGGCGTTGCCTCCAAAGTTGTACGTACTGGCTTGGCCAATGGACTGCAAGCTGATGGAAGTTATAAATTAAATGATAGCCACACGATACGCAGCGGTGTTGCCTATACGCGAGAAACTCTCAACAACAGTACGGATGCCCTTACCTTCCCCGCGGATAGTGACGGTAATCAGCTAAGCACCACGCCTTTTGCAATCAATGAAAGCGATCAAAAAACCACTGATCAAATCGGGGTTTACTTACAAGATGAATGGAAATTGACTGACAAGCTCACCATGAACTACGGTGCGCGTGCCGATTGGGTCAATGCGTATGTGAAGGCGAATCAATTTAGTCCACGCATCGGCTTCGTCTATCAAATGACGCCGAGCACCACCTTCCATGCGGGCTATGCCAAATACTTCACGCCACCCGCGAGTGAGTTAATCGCTGCTTCCACCGTCACCAATTTCAATGGCACTACCAATGCGTCGCCCAGTAGTCAGAACGGTGCGGTGCAGGCAGAAAGCTCCGATTATTTTGATGCCGGTGTGAATCAGCAGTTGACGCAACATCTGACCTTGGGCTTGGATGCTTACTATAAAAAAGTAAAAAATTTACTGGATGAAGGTCAGTTTGGCTCTGCTTTGTTATACACCCCGTTCAATTATGCTCAAGGCAAAATCTACGGTCTTGAATTGACCCTGAACTATCACAAAGATAATTTATCAGCCTATTTCAATCTGGCGCGTGCTACCGCAATGGGTAAAGATATCATTTCTAGCCAATATAACTTTGATCAGGCAGAACTGGACTATATCTCCAATCATTGGGTACATCTGGATCACGATCAGCGTCTCTCTGCCTCAGCGGGTATGTCATATTTATGGCGCGGCACGACCTACAGCACTGATGCCTTATTTGGCAGTGGTTTGCGTAGCGGCTTTGCAAATACCGATCATTTACCGGCATATACCGTAGTTAATGTTGGCGCCAGCCATGTGTTCACAGAGTCACCTATCGGCAAAGTGACTGCCCGGTTCAATGTGACAAATCTGTTTGATCGTGTCTATGAAATCCGTGATGGCACTGGCATTGGCGTGGGTGCGCCTCAATATGGGCAACGACGTGGTTTTTATGTAGCGATGTCGAAAGCGTTTTGATGAGGAATTAATACTGTTCTATCGTAGGGACGCGATAAATCGTGTCCCTACAAACGCACTAGCGCATCACGTCACCACAATCACACCGACCATATCCTCATGTCCTGAGCCACAAAACAAGTCGCAATGAAACCCAAACTCACCCACTTTATCCGGCGTAAAACGCACGCGTGATACGGTACCTGGCAAAATATCCGTGCGCACCGCAAAGTCTGGCGCATTGAAACCCATAGGAATGTCTGCCGTCGTTAACTCTAAGGTAACGGATTGCCCCTGCTTCAACAGTAACCTATCCGGCGTATAAGTAAATCGTTTGGCAACCACCTTGATAACGCGCTCTTGGCTTGCTGCCAGTGCGGATACGGCGAAGCCACAGAATCCGACTGCCGTCAGGCCAAGCAACAGCTGCCGACGCTCTTTATTAATAGTGGGAGGCAGGAAATTGATAGCCATGATTAGCTCTTTTGCACTGGCAATTCGGTTATCTGGTATTCCATCGTTTTTCGCACTGTTGCGACTTCGCGAAATCCTAAGCCGCGATATGGCTGAGCGCTGTCCCACGCTATCGGTGTGCGTTTCGGCTGTGATCCCGGCGCAGGCAATGGAAAGATCAGGGATTTGGCCGAGTGATGCGCTATGTGCTCGGTCATATGATGGTTTTCCTGATGGATATGACCATAAAATACCGTCACATTTTTATACGGCATTAGCAACGCCAATGCCTTGGCGCCGTCGCGTGTCGCCCAATCCCATTGCGGGTAGAGATCAAATAAGGGGCGATGCGTAAAGACCACTATCTGCGCATCGGCTGTTTGTTTTTCCAAATCAGCCGCCAGCCATGCCAATTGCTCATCGCCGATGCTGGCACCGGGATCGGATACATTATCGAGAACAATAAAATGCACTCCTTTGTGATCGAAGGTGTAATGCGTTTTACCAAAAAATTCCTGATACGCGGCGCCCCGATCCAATCCGGCATCATGTTCGCCGGGCATAAAATATACTGGTTTTACTTTCAAATCGGCGACGACGGCTTTGAATTCTGTCATTCTCTTACGGCGCTCTTGCGGATCATCGGTGGTGTGGGTCAAATCACCGGTAAAAACAATAAAGTCCGGCATTTTCTCCAAACCATTGACCGCTGCCACAGCTTTTGGCAGCGTGCCACGCGCATCGGGATTAGGCGCGCCCTCAAACCCCCAATGGCTATCGGATAACTGGACAAAAAAGAAATCATCAACCGGACTTGCATTGGCAGCCCAACCACTTAAGCCTGATGCATAAACAACCCCACCTAAGCCAGCTAGCTTGATAAAGCTACGGCGTTTCATCGACAATTGAAATGTAGCCGAAAGTGCATCATTTGGTACGGTACTTTCCATCATGCTCTCCTTAGTCCGATCACATGACCGGTAAATCCTCATACCGATAGCGCGGCAATTTTATTCCTGTAAATTTTGCGGGAATAAAATATCGACTCAGGCGGTATGATAGGAAAACACAGCGAATGTCGAATGCGCAGAATGACCGACCAGACTAAAGAAGAACGCTTCCAAGCCATCGTTTTACCGCATCTCAACTCTGCCTTTAACCTGGCACGCTGGCTCACGGGCAGCCATCAGGATGCGGAGGATGTGGTTCAGGAGGCTTATTTGCGCGCGTATACTTTCTTTGACAGCTTCAACAGTCATCGCAGCAATGCCAGCAACGGTGGCGAGGATGGACGCCCCTGGTTGCTCGCCATCGTGCGCAATACGTTCTACACGTGGTACGAGCAAAAGCAAACACGCAATGCGCACACGGCATTATTTGATGAACAATCTGACGATAGCTACGGTCATCACAACGCTACAGGCGAAGATCCAAACGAATTTGCAAACGTTCATCAGCAAGCAAACAATGATCCGGAAAACCTGCTCTTACAAAAGGATTGCGAACAACAACTGCAGCTAGCGTTGCGCACCTTACCGTTGGAATTTCGGGAAGTGATGATATTGCGAGAATTGGAAGATTTGTCGTACAAACAAATCGCTGCCATCGTCGACATTCCCATTGGCACGGTGATGTCACGCTTAGGGCGCGGCCGCCAACTATTGGCAAAAAAACTGATTGCTAGCGGAGTTTCAGGTGTCACAACGCCAGTATCAGTGGCAGCAAAGCGGCAGGAGTTATGATGAATCATCAACAAGCATTAGAACTCATTCCAGCTTATGTTGATCAGGAATTGAGTGTGAGCGAAACGATAGAGCTAGCGCGACACTTAGACAGTTGCAGTAGTTGTCAGCAAGAGTATGCGCAGCAAAACCAAGTCAGCGATTTCATCAAGAAACAAGCGCCGTATCATCAAGCGTCAGCTAGTCTGGCTCAGCGTATTAATGCAGCGTTACCTGGTGCGCAAAGCGAACCAGCAACTACGCATGCGCAGCCAAATAAAGCTGATCGTTCCGGTTGGCGCGTCTATAAACTTTTCAATTTGAATTTCAATTGGATAAATGCCGGTGCTGTACTAACCACATTGCTGGCGGTGATATGGAGTGCAGGTTTATATTTGAACCTGCCATCCGCACAAGACAGACTCGCCGATGAAGTTGTTGCCAGTCACGTGCGTTCTTTACAAGTGAATCATTTATCCGACGTCATTTCCACTGATAAGCACACCGTCAAACCTTGGTTTAATGGGAAAATCAACTTCTCTCCGACAGTAATTGATTTGGCGCAGCAAGGCTATCCGCTTGCGGGTGGGCGATTGGATTATCTGGATGGGCATCCGGTTGCGGCACTAATCTATCATCGCCAGCTGCATCCGATTAACGTGTATATCTGGCCAGATAATGTGAGAGATGCCGCACCAAAAAGCCTGAGTGAGCGTGGCTATCATCTTATGCACTGGACCAGTAAAGGTATGGTGTATTGGGTCGCATCAGACGTTGCGGCACCAGAATTGGCGAATTTTGTGACGCTGTTGCGTGAACAGATTAGTTCTGCGGAATGAAAAGCGGGTACAAAATAAGTGCGGATATATTCTGCCCCGCTTTCATATATTGATTTAGAGCGGTTACTGCGTTCAAAAGGCATAAATGGCCACTTATCTTCGCACTTATCTTTGCGCTTATCGTCGATTAAGTAGCGAGATTTTTCAACCCTAATACTTCTATTTTTTCGATACTGGGCGGACCAACAAACAACTCATCCGCTTTGGCCATCAATGCCTGTGCGATTGGCCCGTTCAAGTGCGCCTGGCGACCTGCCTCGTCTTCAAACGCATCGAACACGCCGAAAGTAGACGCAGATAGTTGTAATGCAAACCAGATTGGTGTGGTGGCTTCCTGATTTGCCAATGTTAAACCCATATCAAGAAATGCCTCGACATCCGCCTCTTTGCCGGGTTTCGCTTCAAAACGGGCAAACAATGCGTGCTTAATCATCATCTATCTCCTGTAAAAAAGCCCATCGCAAGGTGTGCGATGCTGCTTACTTTACACAAGCTGCATAGATTTTGCTGGTCACCGACTACGTTGTTCAACGCGTACGTTACCGATCTTCCAACTCAGCGAATCTTCTGTTCTGGAGTCAGCCGTTCTGATTGCTGCGAGCGACTCATCGGGTCAACATCGGCTATGCTGAAGTGCATGCGCCCGGCAACCAGGCGCATGCGTAAATGACGGTATTTCATCAAATAATGAATCACGACAATCGCAGCCGCAAAACCAGACGCAGCACCAATCCCAAGTGCCCAACGCGGACCAAACCTGTCAGCTACCCAACCGACAACTGGCGCACCGAGTGGCGTGCCACCCAACGCTACGGCAAGGAAAATTGCCATCACCCTGCCACGCATCTCCGGCTCGGTTGATAGCTGCACCATACTGTTGGCAGTGGTGTTAAAGGTTTGAGCAGATATGCCAATGATGATGAGCACAAATCCAAAGAGCCAGTAGTTCGGCATGAAAGCGGCAAACGTTAAACCGATTCCGAAAATTGCCGCGCCGACGAATAAAAGAGAGATGCGGGGATGCGCTCGTTTAGCTGAGAGCAGCGCACCGGCGACAGATCCGATTGCCATGGTCGATGACAGTAGCCCGTACTGCCCTGCACCGCCATGAAAAATGCTGACGGACATTGTCGAAATAAAAATTGGGAAGTTGAGGCCAAACGTACCGATCAAAAACACCATGAAAATGATGGCTTTTAAATCAGGACGTTTTGCTACATAGCGAAAACCCTCGGCGAAACTGCCCTTGGTTCGGGCGGCTCGGCTGCTCAGATGCAATTCATTAAGGCGAAGGAAATATAGCGAGCTGATGACGGCTGCAAACGAAGCTGCGTTTATCAAAAATACCCACCCCGACCCCACTGCCGCGATCAGCACACCGGCGATTGCCGGACCTATCATTCGCGCCGCGTTAAATGAAGTTGAATTAAGCGCGACGGCATTTGATAAATCGGCTTCAGTCACTAGTTCCGAAACGAATGTCTGACGCACTGGCGCATCGAATGCCGTGACGCACCCAAGCAGAAACGCAAACAGATACACTTGCCACAACTGAACCAGCCCCGTAACAGTAAGAGTACCCAAACCCAAGGCCAATACCCCCATTGCCGCTTGAGTGGCAATCAAGAATTTTCGACGATTGAAATAATCAGCGGCAAAACCGGTTAAAGGTAGCAACAGAAGCTGTGGGCCGAACTGAAGCGCCATGACCACGCCGACAGCGGTAGCATTTTTGTGAGTAAGTTCAGTAAGCACCAGCCAATCCTGAGCGGTACGCTGCATCCAGGTTCCGACATTGGATACAATCGCACCGCCAGCCCACAGGCGATAGTTGTAGTTGCTCAGTGAGCGGAAGGTGCCTTGTACCATATCATTTACGCGTTGTCCGGGGAGTTACCACCATGAAATCGTCCGAACATGCGCGCCGCCATCACGCTCATCAGAAGAACGCCCAATCCCGTAGCAATAACCTGATCTGAGGAACGTAAGTCAAAGTTTCCGACACGGCATATCAGGAGATAGGCAATCACAAAATTGAAAAATCCCCACAACACGTTGACAGTTGACGAAGAAAGCCCCACACCGCTCGGCGTGGCAAATGGGCTTTGAAATGGGCGCCCCATTACGCCACTTACAAAATGGGGCACTGCATTTGTAAGAAAAACACCACCAAAAAAGTAGGCGACGTAGTGAGTCGATTCCATCAATTCCATGGTTATCCGCCCTTTTTTTGGAGAAGCGCCATGATCTCTTGCGTTGTGCCGGTCTCACCTAATCTCGGGAAAATCCGTGTCGTGCTATTGATATGTGCATCTGGATTCATATCGCTCATAGCGTCGAGGGCAAACGTCACGTTGAATCCAAGCTCGTTTGCATAACGCGCGGTTGATTCAACGCCGATGCTGGTAGCGATGCCAGCAATAACCACCTGCGTAACGCCCTGCTTCTTCAAATATTCTTCAAGGTCGGTATTGGTGAACGCTCCCCAAGTCCGCTTCGTCACAGTGTGATCTGTCGGCTGCTGATTGAGTTCTGGAACCAAATCAGCCCAACCGGCGGGAAGATCGCTAAGGCTGCGTGACTGCTCTGCTCGCCCCGGCGCTCCGCCGGCAACGTTGACCAGCACAACCGGCAAACCGTGGCTGCGAAATGCATCGGCCAAAGTACTGGCCTTACTCACAATCTCGGCGGCCGGATGTACGGTGGGATAAGCGACGATGCCGTTCTGCAGATCGATGACGATGAGAGCGGTCTTGGGATCAAGCGTGGTTACTGTCATGATATTTTCCTTGGGATGATTAAGGGTGATTTGTTGTGATGAGACGGTTGGCTTACGAGTCGACCAGACGTTTGAGCAGTTCGACACCAGTCGCAAGTGCCTCTTGCTCCACTGGTGTGAGTTTTGTCCGAATCGAACGAAACAACCAGTCTTCTCCAGCTGCCCGGCTTACTTTGATCATTTCTCGGCAAGCATCAGTAAGAGACCAAATGGTTTGTCGGCCGTCGTGCGGATCCGGTACGCCAATCACGAGCCCAGCTTCTTCCAGAGAAGAAACCGTAGCCCCCATGGACTGTGGGCGCATAGCCTGAGCCCGCGCCAGCGTTGTCACTGTCGCAGGGCCTTCGCGCTCCAGATGTGAGAGTGCTGCCGTCTGTGACAAACTGAGATTGCCTAAATGCGCCTCTTCTCGAAGCCGCCGCTTCAGCTTGCCAATCAGGATACGAAGCTCCCCTGCCACAGCTAATGCATGGCTTATTTCGGGGCTCTCTTGTCGTGCGTTCTTATTCATGCCATTACTTTAGCAGATAAGAAGCCAAACTACAAAGCCTTCCTTCATATATTTCTATATGAAAGAAGAATGTGCTTGATATTTAAGCAAAAAAATTCATGTGCATCTTCATCGACTGCTATCGAGCTACCTCGATATTGCCGGAACCACGGAGTAACGCTCCAACCAAGAGAGCGTCATTAGCAGCTTAAGCGACCTTCAGCTCCGCTCCAACCTCCTCTCGCAAACGCCATGCCGCCGACACCATATTTTCCAATGCAGCATAGGTCTCCGGCCAACCACGCGTCTTCAAACCACAATCAGGATTAACCCACAAACGCTGATCGGGAATCACACCGCGTGCTTTACGCAACAAGCGTTCCATTTCATCGACTTGCGGAATACGTGGTGCGTGAATATCGTAAACACCGGGGCCAATGTCATTCGGATAAGCAAACTCGCCAAACCCGTCTAACAATTCCATGTCCGAACGCGAGGTCTCGATCGTAATCACATCCGCATCCATCGCAGCAATCCATGGCAAGATGTCATTAAATTCGGAATAACACATGTGTGTATGAATTTGCGTTTCGTCTTTGACACCGGCCGCGCTGATTTTAAAGGCACGTACTGCCGACTCTAAATAGGATGTCCAGTCACGCGACTTCAACGGCAGACCTTCGCGGAACGCTGGTTCGTCGATTTGTATCATCCCGATACCGGCTTTTTCCAGATCACACACTTCATCGCGCAACACCAGAGCGATTTGCAATGCCGTGGTGGCGCGTGGCTGATCATCGCGGACGAAAGACCATTGCAACATCGTCACCGGCCCTGTCAGCATCCCCTTCATCGGCTTACTGGTGAGGCTCTGCGCGAACTGGCTCCAGCCTACTGTCATGGCTTCCGGACGATAAACATCGCCGTAAATAATCGGCGGCTTAACACAACGCGAACCGTAACTTTGCACCCAACCATTGGCGGTGAACGCGTAGCCCCACAATTGCTCACCAAAGTATTCCACCATATCGTTACGCTCCGGTTCGCCATGTACAAACACGTCCAGCCCGAGCTCCTCTTGTTTTTGCACCACAAAACGAATTTCATCGCGCATTTGCTCCAGATAGGCAAGATGGCCAATTTCACCACGTTTGTAAGCTGCACGCGTTTGCCGGATTTCTGCAGTCTGCGGGAAAGAACCTATGGTTGTAGTAGGGAACGCTGGCAACTTCCATTTAGCCTGCTGTTTACTAATGCGCTCAGGAAAATTGCTGATGCGTTGCCCATCAGCATCGCTTACTGCAGCCAAGCGCCTTTGCACCAAGGGATTGTGGATGCGAGCGGAGTTGCGACGGCTCGCTTGTGCGGCACGCGAAGCAATGAATTGTGCTTCTGCTTCACTAAAATTGCCATTCAACGCTTGTTTCAACGCGACGATTTCAGACAGTTTTTGGGTCGCGAATGCTAGCCAGCTTTTCAGCTCATCATCCAGTTTATTTTCATTACTAAGATCAACTGGCACGTGCAATAACGAGCAACTGGATCCTATCCACAAGCGGTCATCGAGCTGTTCATGTAGCAACTTAAGTTTACCAAGTATCCCATCCAAATCTGCACGCCAAAGATTACGACCATCAATCACACCAAGCGACAAGATTTTATCTTTCGGCCAGTCTTTCGTGAATGCGCCCACTTGTTCAGCGCCACGCACACAATCCAGATGCACACCCTGGACTGGCAATGATCGTAGCAATGCAGCATGTTCGCAGACTTCACCAAAATACGTAGTCAACAGCAACGCTGGTGCTTGTTTGGATAATGCCGTATATGTCGGTGTAAATGCAGCTAGCCATTCTGCTGCTAAATCCAGCGATAGTATCGGCTCGTCAATTTGTACTGTAGTAACGCCAGCCCAATGTAAACGTTGTAGTAGTTGCTGATAACCGACGACGATTTTTGGCAACAGATCTAATTTATGCGAGAGGTCTGATTTTATTTTCCCCAGATACAGCAACGTCAGCGGCCCTATCAACGCGACTTTGGTGAAATGACCAAGCGCCTGTGCTTCAGAAACCTCATCGAACAACCAGTTAACGCCACCATCGAATTTCACATCGGCACTCCACTCTGGCACCAGATAGTGATAATTCGTGTCAAACCATTTTGTCATTTCCATTGCAAAATGCTGCTTGCTTCCGCGCGCCAATGTGAAATAGTCGGCCAGACTTAATTGTTGTGGATCAAAGCCAAAGCGAGCAGGAATCGCCCCCAATAATGC
Source organism: Glaciimonas soli (assembly GCF_009497155.1). Taxonomy (GTDB): domain Bacteria; phylum Pseudomonadota; class Gammaproteobacteria; order Burkholderiales; family Burkholderiaceae_D; genus Glaciimonas; species Glaciimonas soli. The sequence goes on along the minus strand of NZ_WINI01000001.1, from coordinate 55,881 downwards.
CAAGGTATTCAATACCTGGTCATACCAGGCAAAATCACCCACTGTGACCAAATCCAAACCGGCATCGGCTTGCGTTTGCCAATGACGCTCGCGCAACGTTGCGCCGGTAGCACGCAAAGCAGTTTCGTCAGACTCCCCCGCCCAGAATGCTTCTTGCGCAAATTTCAGTTCGCGCTGCGCGCCTATGCGGGGAAAACCTAAAACGTGTGCTATTGCCATAACTATATCCAAGGTGGTAAGTGATACTTGGCATGTTGCAATAATATAGACTATGATTCAAACGACAAATATTAAGAATCAACTTGAATTTTATTCATAATCAAAGCATCCTATGCAATCCATCCTCGAGTTACGCCATCTGAAAACCCTGCATGCACTACGTGAAGCAGGCAACTTACTGCGTGCCGCGACGTTACTCAACGTCACGCAATCGGCTTTATCACATCAGATCAAGCAGTTGGAAGATCATCACGGCACCACTTTGTTTGAACGAAAATCGGTACCGGTACGCTTTACCCCGGCTGGTGAGCGCCTATTAAAATTAGCGGATACCGTATTACCGCAAGTAGCGGAAAGTGAGCGTGATTTGGTGCGCCTGGCGCAAGGCGTCGCCGGACAGTTGCGCATTGCGGTGGAGTGTCATACCTGCTTTGATTGGCTGATGCCCGCGATGGATATTTTCCGCAAGCGATGGCCCGAGGTAGAACTTGATATCGTCTCGGGATTTCAAGCCGATCCAGTCGGATTACTGTACGAACATCGGGCTGATGTCGCGATTGTGGCGGAAATCGACCAGGATGAAAAAGTCGATTATCACCCTTTGTTCAGCTTTGAAATTGTCGCTCTATTAGCGCATGATCATCCGTTGGCCGCACGTGATTATCTGGTCGCAGCCGACTTTGCCAGCGATACCCTGATCACTTACCCTGTGCCTGACGACATGCTCGATATCGTCAGACAAGTATTAAAACCCGCAGGCATCCAAACCCCACGACGCACCACAGAATTAACCGTAGCAATGCTGCAATTGGTTGCCAGTCGCCGCGGGATCGCAACCCTACCTATCTGGGCAGCCCAAAGTTATGTTAATCGGGATTATGTGCTGGCAAAACGCATTACTCCCGACGGCTTGATCGGCAAGTTATATGCGGCTTGTTTACCAGACGCGTCAGAAAAACCGTATCTGGCTGATTTTGTAAACACGACGCGAGAGAGTTGTTATTTGAATTTATTGAGCGTTGAATTATTGTGACGCACATAAAAAACCACATGTATAAAAGCATGTGGTTTTTTACTGCAGAAAGCCGGCGGCAAAAACTAATTTGAATTTTGAGATGCCTCTGCCTGACCTCCGAATGTCACTCCCATTTGAACCGGACGATGATGATTTTCAAACTGACGATTCGTTTCTGCTTGTCTCAAATGATTTATTTTGTTCCGCCTCATTTGTGCGGTTTGGCGCTTGGTCGATGACCGTGATGTGGTGGCCGGTGTCCGTGATGCGGCGGTCTATGGCTGGGCGGACGATGGCCATGATGCGGTGGACGATGAGGTTTATGATGCGGCCTATGATGATGCGGGAGCCGATGATAATGTCCGCCAAGGTGAATTGATGTGCTAATTACCGGCATCGCTACCGTCGCCGGCGGCACATACACTGAAGCAACCGGGACTGGATCTACGTAAGTCGGCGTCACTGGAATTGAGTCGTAATATAAAGACTGTGCAGCGGCCGCTTGCGGTTGATAATAGCCGGGTTGATCCATAGGGACTGCAACGCAACCTGCCAACACAAATACGCCAGAGATTGACAACAACGTGACGATTTTTTTCATAACAATCTCCGAAGGTCAAAACGACAATTTGTAACGCGATGAGTATGCGCACAAAAAAATAGTTCCGACGAGAAATATTTTACCAATATTACCTTGTTTCCCCATCAAACAAAAGAATGCAAAGGCGAAAAAAAACGCTGCAGAAAATCAGCAGCGTTTTTTGCGTGCATTAAAACTAATTACACACGTTTTTTGTATTCATTGGTGCGTGTATCAATTTCAATCATGTCGTCTTGCGAAACAAACAACGGCACTTGAACGATGTGGCCAGTTGCCAGTTTTGCTTCTTTCAACACGTTACCTGAAGTGTTACCTTTAACCGCTGGCTCGCTGTACACAACTTTACGCACGATTGTGGTTGGCAATTCAACTGAAATAGCTTTTTCATTGTAGAAAACAGCTTCGCATACCATGCCGTCTTCAAGATAACCCAAGGCATCGCCCATATTTTCGCCTTCAATCTCATACTGATTGTATTCACTGTCCATGAACACATACAACGGATCTGCGAAATAAGAATAGGTGACTTCTTTTTTATCAAGCACGATTTTTTGATATTTATCATCGCCACGCGCGACGACCTCTTGAGGGCTACCAGTCAAAAGATTTTTCATCTTCCATTTGTAGGTAAAGCCAGTACGACTAGAACCGTTGACGTCTGAACGCAGAACGATCATAGGTGTTTTTGAATCGCCGAACTCAATGATGTTGCCGACTTTAATTTCTTTTGCTGGATTCATAGCGAATATACGTAAAAAGTAAGTTACAAAAAAATCATCTTCAGCCTACCAACAGAAAACGTCGCAAGCCTACGAGTGATTGAATTTAATAATGCATTTAAAAATTAGCCTTATATTTTAACCGATTTTTATACTGCTCTCATTTAATTGTCTCGACAAAGCGCAGCAAATTTGAGGTGAAATCACCATTTTCAAGCATGTGTTGTCGCCATATTATTGTCATCTCAGTAATTTTTGGCATTTCAGCATGGAATAAAGGCCATGCTGACGCAATTTCCTCGGGCGGATTTCCCATATGATTCCAGCTGCGCCACATCGCTGCCAGACCCTCACTATTGGTATTTTCCAGATAACGTCGCAAAAAAGCTTGTAATTTTACGTGATGCAAATTTTTGTCTTGCGGATAAATATGCCAGACAAAAGGTTTTTCTGCCCACTGCGCACGAACGAAAGAGTCTTCCCCTCGAACAAAATTGAGATCGCAAGCCCACAACAATTTATCGTAATCTTGTTGCGTAATAAAAGGCAAAATACGCACAGTCAATGCACCCTTCGTCGCAACTGATCCTGCAACAACAGGTCCTCCAAAAAACACCTGCATCGCATCTATAGCTACGCCTTCCGGCACTAAACAAGTAATCGCTGTGTCACCGCTTTGCCATGTATCAAACAATTCCGATACCGGTGCGAACGGATAGCAAAAAAGGGAGATCTTTAATGATGCTATCTCTGTTTGCGTCACACCTAGATTGGTCAAAAATGCCGCCATCGCGACCGGGTCCTGTTGGAACTCTTGCCTCTGCTGCGCCAGATTGGCTTCGACCAACAAGCCTCCTGTGCGCGCTGTAAAGCCCGGATAAAAAAAGTACTTCGTCAATGACAGCGTTGGGTGTGGCGAAGGCAACGTGTGGCACCCCTCTACCCATTCCTCTGCACTGAGTCCTTCCAGATTAATCCATGCAGGTTGCGGAGTGCATAGTGCCATCGTCGCAATGTACGCAGGCGGTATATTGCAACCGAAAAACTCAATCACGATATCGGCGATGTCATTGACCGTAAACACGCCGTCCTGATCACGCCAATGCCGTACGATCACGGTACCGATCTGCTGCACATCACAGTCAATGACGACTTCCGGACAAATTCGCTTAAAACTGATTAAGTCATCCACCCACAAAGTGACGGCAATGCCATGTTCCTGCTCCAACTGTCGCGCCAGACGCCAGCAAATGCCAATGTCGCCATAGTTATCAACGACTTTGCAAAACAATGCAAGTGATGTTGCCTGATCATTTATGGGTACCGCTTTTTGATTTTCTTTTAGATTACTCAAGATTCAAATTCCAATAATAATTGACGCAATAATCCGGCCAACTGTTCGCGTTCATTTTCTTTTAACGACGCCAATAAACGATGTTCGTTGGCGACGTGTGCCGACACTGCTTGTTCAATTACCTCCAAACCAGCCGGGGTTAAGGTAATCAGGACACTGCGCCTGTCATCCGGATTGTTTTCACGCACCACCAAAGCGGCACGCTCCAAATGGTCGATGCGATTGGTCATGGTGCCGGAGGTAATCATCAACGATTGCAACAATGCATTCGGCGACAAGCTATACGGCGCTCCTGCGCGGCGCAACGCCGCCAGCACATCAAACGACCACCTGGTCAATCCAAACTGTTCCAAGCCTTCGCTGACACCCGCTTCAAAGTAATGCGCCAAGCGCCCCAGACGACCAATGATACCCATTGGCGCGCTATCCAGATCTGGGCGCTCGCGCTGCCATTGCGCAAGAATGGTGTCGACTTTATCAAATTTTCTTTCGTCGCTGATACCGTCTTTCTGGTGTTCTTGGTGATTGCGCTGCTGTATTTTTTCTTTATTTTGCATTTTCATTGTCTTAATGACTCCTGTTCCATCCATCTGCGCGATATACGGCATTGCAACAAAATGGCGGTATATGACTTGCACGATGCAATTATATCTTGACGTCGAGATATAAAAATGTAAAATGCATGTATCTTGATATGAAGATAGTTCATGTGAAGATTTATTCTCGGATATAAGGCACACACAAAACTATCAGATCAAAGCAACGCAAAATACGGCTAGGCGAAAACGCCACTGAGGCTGTTTTGCGTAAGTCCTAAACTAAAGGCATTGAGCATGACAAAATCAAACACACTATTGCGCGACACCCTGATTACCGCGATTGCACCGGCAATCTGGGGAAGCACCTATCTAATCACGACAGAAATGCTACCGTCCGGTTATCCGTTGACGCTGGCCACTTTACGCGCCTTGCCTATAGGCTTGTTGTTGCTGATTATGTTGCGCCAGTTGCCCACCGGAGTCTGGTGGCTACGCGTGTTTATCCTGGGCGGGCTCAACTTCACGATCTTTTGGTCGTTACTATTTCTTTCTGCCTATCGCTTGCCCGGCGGTGTCGCCGCGACAGTCGGGGCAATACAACCGTTAATGGTGGTGCTGTTCTCATGGCTCATGTTTGGCAAGGCACCACGTGCATTAGCAATATTCGCTGGTGCAATCGGTATTGCTGGCGTTGCCTTGTTAGTATTGACACCATCGGCACAATTGGATGCGGTTGGCATCGGTGCCGGACTATTGGGTGCTGTCTCCATGGCTGTCGGAACTACGTTAAGCCAGCGTTGGCGTGCGCCAGTCCCGTTACTGACTTACACCGCATGGCAATTAACTGCCGGTGGTTTATTGTTGTTGCCTCTTGCGCTGTGGTTTGAACCGCCATTGCCCGCATTGAGCAATGAAAACATCGTCGGTTTTGTGTACTTAGGATTAATTGGCGCAGGATTAACCTACTGGCTGTGGTTTCGCGGTCTGCAAAAACTGCAACCAGCAGCGGCAGCTTCGCTCGGTTTATTGAGTCCGGTAACAGCGACACTGCTCGGCTGGCTAGTGTTGGATCAACAATTATCGCCGTTGCAGATCGTTGGCTCTATAGTGATTTTGCTGAGTGTATGGCTGGGACAGCGAGCTGCGCAAAGCAAGCTCGCTCCATCGAAGATAACAACACAAGAAACGTTCAGCCTACAAACACCAGGCAAACAGGGCTGCCTATAACTATGCGTTTACCGCTATCGGTCAACAAGCCAGTCACTAGATCGCGTCGAAAAATGACGACTTCATCGCTGGTTTGATGAGCGACCAACAAAAATTGTCCGCTAGGATCGATAGCAAAATTGCGCGGGCCTTTGCCTAAAGCAGGCGTGTGCGTAACCAGACTTAATGTGCCATTTGCCGCTACTGAAAAAATACTGATGTCGTTAACTGCGCCACGACTGGATGCGTACAAAAATTTGCCATCGGGTGAGAGATGAATATCCGCAGCGTCTATCGTGCCTTCCTTGGTCCTATCAAAATTTTTAGCGGCGACTGTCGTTTCTTGCACAGGTGTAAGCACACCATCATGGTAGCCAAACACAGTCAATGTGCCATCGATCTCGTGCAATAGATAAGCGATCTTGCCGTTCGCGCTAAAGATAAGGTGACGCGGCCCACTACCTTTTTTGACATTGAATGTATGTTTGAGCGTCAACGGCGTTCTTGGGTTAGCAGCGTTATAAGCGTAGCTAAAAACTTGATCGGTTCCAAGGTCACTCACCAACAGATATTTACCATCCGGCGCGAATTTCACCATATGGACATGAGGACTGTCCTGACGATTTTTAGTGACGCTGCTACCGGCATGTTGTATCACCTGAATCGCTTCACTCAATTTTCCATCAGGCTCAACAGCAAACACTGCCAGACTGCCGCCGGTGTAATTGGCGACAATCACATGTTTGCCATCTTTATCTAACGTGATGTAGCACGGGTCTGCGCCAAGCGAAGCGACTTTATTAAGAAAGTGCAAGTTGCCGGATTTTTCATCATAGGAAAACGCACTGACTTCACTTTTTTCGCCATTCTCATTGACAGCGTAAACAAACTTCTTGTCTGGTGAAACCGCCAGATAACTAGGGTTAATCACATTTTTCACGACATTTTTATAGATGGCTTCAGCACTCTTCGGATTGAAGTCAACCGCATAAATCCCCTCACTCTTCACGTTACGATTGGTATTCGTATAAGTGCCGATCAGTAGATGGAGATTTTTTTCTTGGGCATGTCCTTGCAGTGGCATAAGGAATGTAATGAGTAGGAATAAGGTAGAAAAAGCACCAGGCATTTTTTTCATGGCGGGCTCATCTGATGTATTTAACAAGCCCGATCATTGCCTACAACTGCCATTTAGTCAACGCCGTATCATCACTGTCACGCGCGTCAACCCAATGCGCACCTTCTGGCGTTTGCTCTTTCTTCCACAATGGCGCTTCCGTTTTTAAATAATCGATGATGTATTCGCAGGCTTTAAACGCTTCGCCGCGATGGGCTGAGGTTACTGCGACTAACACAATTTGATCCAGAGGCAATAAAGGGCCAACACGGTGAATCACCAACGCATCAGCAATATCCCAGCGCGTTTGTGCTTGCGTAATAATCGTTTCCAGCGCTTTTTCGGTCATGCCCGGATAATGTTCCAATTCCATCTGCGAAATTGAATGACCATCGTTAAGATCACGTACCGTACCGACAAAACTGACGATGGCACCCACTTTCGGATTCTCCATACGCAATTGCGCCAACTCAGCGCTGACATCAAAATCGGCAGTTTGAATACGGATAGGCATAGTAACAATTGGAAGCGCTATAAAAATTAAGCTAAACAGGGCTGAGCGTACCATTTTTTGCTCAGAAAAGACGAGATACAAACAGAAAGCAATTAAGTTTAGAAATGGTGGCGACGCATATCCCATCATCGATACCGACGTTACGAGATCGTGAGCAAAAAATGGTACGCTCAGCCTTGTTTTGCGTCAGCCTCGGAAAACTCAACCGCCAGTGACCGGTGGAAAAAATGCGACTTCGCAATCAGCCGTTATTGGCGTATCCGGCGTGGTCATCACTTGATTGTATGCCATTCGCAGTGCGCGCCCTTCCCCCAATACTTCTTCCCACACACCACCACGTTCACGTAGATAATTGCGCACGTCACCAACGGTGTGCACGGTTGCTGGCAATTCCAGCGTTTCATCTGTTTCGTTAAGGGCTTCGCGAACACTGGCAAAAAAACGGCATTGGATTTTCATGATTTCAAAACTCTTAACTACATCAACGATGAAAAAGGATAAAAGCGCACGACATCACCAGCAGCAATTATTTTACCCGCAGGATTATCAATCAAACCATCGCCCCATACTGTGGAAGTTAAGACGCCAGAACCTTGATGCGAGAATAATGAAAGTCCACCCTGCTCGTTAATTTTTGCGCGTAAAAACTCTTCACGTCGATCCGCTTTGCTCCAATCAAAATCTGCACGCATTGCATACGATTGCGGCATGACGTTTTCGACTCCTTGCAATCGCAAAATAAATGGCCGCACAAAAATCAGAAACGTGACGAAACTGGAAACGGGATTCCCCGGTAAACCAATGAAAAAGGCATTTTCATCAGGATTTTTATGTAATCTCCGCACTTGGCCGAAGGCCAATGGCTTGCCCGGCTTCATGGCGATTTGCCACATGGTCAAACGTCCTTCAGCTTCAACCGCCGGTTTAATGTGATCTTCCTCACCAACAGAAACGCCGCCGGAAGTGATAATCAAATCATGCTGTTGAGCAGCGCTACGCAACGTATCGCGTGTTGCCTGCAATGAATCCGGAACAATACCGTAGTCGGTGATATCGCAATCGAGATTTTCCAACAGGCCACGCAGCACAAAGCGATTGGAATTGTAGATGGCACCTGGCTTTAATGTCTCACCGGGCATAGTCAGTTCATCGCCCGTAAAGAATACCGCGACACGTAATTTGCGTATTACCGGCAATTCAGCCAGGCCGACCGAAGCGGCTAAACCCAGATGCTGCGCCTGCAAACGCGTGCCCGCTGCCAAAATGACATTGCCAGCGCCGATGTCTTCGCCGGCACGCCGTATCCACTCGCCAGACTTAGGAGCATGCTTAACGATGACCTTGTTACCATCCGCCTCACACATTTCCTGCATCACGACGGCATCAGCACCTTCTGGAATCATGGCACCGGTAAAAATACGCGCGGCCGTACCCGGTTGCAGTGGCTGGCCAACATAACCGGCGGGAATTCGCTGAGAAATCGTTAATATCGAGGCGCCACCGATGCAATCTTCAGCGCGTACCGCGTACCCATCCATTTGCGTATTATCGGCCGGTGGCACATTCAATTTTGATGTCTGGGCGGCAGCCAATATTCGGCGATTGGCATTGAGTGTAGGTACGCTGTCCACTTCTGTCAGTGGCTGCGCGGACGTCAACAATATGTTTAATGCCTGCTCAACCGTCTGGATCGCCGGAATAGGTGATTTCTGCATCTTGGCTTATTCAGTATGGGCCGCAATGTATGCTTTAACCTGAGCAACGTCAGCATCCATCACTTCAAATTTTTGCGGCAAGGCTTCAATGTTTTCAAAACCAGCTGGACGCTCTGCATCTCTGCCCAACGCTTCACGTATGGTTTCATTAAATTTGGCTGGTAACGCGGTTTCCAACACGATCATCGTTACGTCGGGGGTCAAATATTCACGCGCGACTTTAATCCCGTCAGCGGTATGCGTATCGACAGTGATGCCATAATTTTTCTGAACATCGCGAATAGTCGCGAGACGGTCATCATGAGTTGATTTACCAGAGCAGAAACCATATTCAGCAATTTTATGAAATTCATCGCCATCACTACCCGGCTTACCGGATAAATCAAAACCGCCTTTAGTTTCAACCAAATGGAACAACGCACTCAGACGTTTGCTATCGCGGCCAGTTAAATCATAAATGAAACGTTCGAAATTCGACGCTTTGCTGATGTCCATACTCGGGCTACTAGTATGATAGGTCTCGGACGATGGGCGAACCCGATACACGCCGGTGCGGAAAAATTCGTCCAGAACATCATTTTCGTTAGTCGCCGCGACGAGTTTATCGATAGGCAAGCCCATCATGCGCGCAATGTGGCCGGCGCAGATGTTACCGAAATTCCCCGAAGGTACGGTGAAAGAAACTTTTTGGTCATTACTAGTGGTAGCGCTCAGATAACCACGGAAGTAGTACACAACCTGCGCAACCACGCGCGCCCAGTTAATTGAATTGACCGTACCAATTTTTTTCGCCGCTTTAAATGCATGATCGTTGGATACCGCTTTGACCATATCCTGGCAATCGTCGAACACGCCTTTGACTGCGATATTGAAAATATTCGGATCTTGCAAACTAAACATTTGTGCTGTCTGAAACGCACTCATCTTTTTATACGGCGACAGCATGAAAACGCGTACGCCTTTTTTACCACGCATCGCATATTCGGCGGCACTACCGGTATCGCCAGAAGTGGCACCGAAAATATTCAGCTCGGCGTTATCTTTGGCTAAGGTGTACTCGAATAAGTTACCCAACAATTGCATCGCCATATCTTTGAATGCCAAAGTCGGGCCGTTTGACAAGGCCTGCAATACTATTTTTTTACCATTTTTTTCTTCCAGAACGCGTAAAGGCGTGATCTGGGCAGCATTTTCACCAGCGCGCACATTGCGATAAACATCGGCGGTATAGGTCTTGTGCGCCAATGCTTTCAAATCTGCCTCAGGAATGTCCGTAGCAAATTTTTTCAGTACTTCAAATGCCAAATCTGCATAAGACAACGTGCGCCAATGCGTCAGCTCGGCATCGCTTACTTGCGGATATTCGGCAGGCAAATAAAGGCCACCATCCGGTGCCAGGCCGCCGAGCAAAATATGGGAAAAAGTCTGCGCTGCAGCATGGCCGCGTGTGGATACGTATTGCATAGAGTGATTTGTAATGGTGATATCTGCTAATTGCAGGAAAGTATAAGGAAATTTCTTGAAACAACCTTGTCCACTCACTAAGCTGGGTCAGCAATGTCGCCTCATAGCTATCTATTATAACGGCCACTGCCCCGCTAGTGCTGTGACTGATTTGATATTGTTATTAAAGAAAATGATATGAACTCCCCTATGAATATTTTCCATACCTGATATTCATACACTAAATCGCAATACATATTGCGCCGCAGCATATATCGACTATGCTTAAGACGATCTAAATAACACCGTCCTCCCTCGTATCTTATAACGTTAACTCTGATTCCTATAAACCACACTGCTTTACAGCACGCTGGCACTTTTTGTATTTTTCTTATGTTTGCCGCCTCACTTTGGAGAACAAAATGAGTAATGCATCATTATCAAAAACAAAAGTTGGCATTATCGGCCCGGGTAACATTGGCATCGATTTAATGATGAAAGTGATCCGCCTGTCGAAAAATCTGGAAATGGCCGCCATGGTTGGCACTCGCCCTGCTTCCGAAGGACTTAAACGGGCAACACAACTAGGGATTCCTACCTCAGCATCTGGCTTAGCTGGCTTAGCTGGCTTAGCTGGCTTGCTCGATATGCCAGAATTTGCCGAAATCGACATCGTCTTTGATGCTACAAGCGCGAATGCACATCATGAACACAATGCTATTTTGCAGCGTCACGGTAAGCGCGTAGTTGATTTGACACCAGCGGCGATCGGCCCGTTCACCATACCTGCACTTAACGGCGACGCACATTTGCATCAAACCAATGTCAACATGGTCACTTGCGGTGGTCAGGCGACTATTCCCATTGTTGCAGCCGTCAGCAGTGTGAGCAAAGTGCATTATGCAGAAATTATCGCTTCTGTTTCCTCAAAATCTGTTGGGCCTGGTACGCGAGCCAACATTGATGAATTTGTTGAAACTACTTCTAAAGCCATAGAGAGTGTGGGTGGTGCTCTACGTGGTAAAGCCATGATTATTATCAATCCTAGCGAGCCACCGATGATCATGCGCGATACAGTACATTGCCTGTGTGATGATGCAGATGAGAGCAAAATCAACGCAGCAATTCAAACGATGGTGGCGCAAGTGCAGAGTTACGTACCAGGTTATCGACTCAAACAAACAGTGCAATTCACGCACTATGGCGCCAACAATCCATTGTTCATTCCTGAAATGAATCAATATTTTCGTGGCATCAAAGTGAGTGTATTTCTAGAAGTCGAAGGAGCTGGCCATTATTTAGCAGCGTATGCCGGAAATCTCGATATCATGACTTCCGCCGCACTCAAAACAGCGGAACGGATGGTGGAACATCTCAGTAACTCCCAGCAAGTGCTGGAGTATGCTGCATGAATGCGATTAGCGGCATATCTGACAACGCATATGGATACTTAGCCCCCAACACCATTGCACCAGCAGGGAAGCTGTATATTCAAGACATCACCCTGCGTGATGGTCTGCACGCGATGCAACGTCGTTATACGTTGGAGCAAGTACGTCAAATTGCTAAAGCCTTAGATAAGGCCAAAGTAGACGCGATTGAAATTTCTCGTGGCGATGGTTTGTCCGGTTCTTCTTTTCACTCCGGCTTTGGCGATCATACTGATTGGGACTGGATTGCAGCTGCAGCGTCCGTCGTCAAGCACGCGCGTTTGAGCGCCTTATTAGTTCCCGGTATCGGTACTGTCCATGATTTAAAGCGTGCTCATGACATGGGAGTTTCATCTGTACGCATTGCGACTCACTGCACAGAAGCAGACGTAACTAAACAGCATATTGAATATGCACGTCATTTGGATATGGATGTATCCGGGCTGTTAATGATGAGTCATATGACATCGCCCGAAGCATTGGCACAGCAAGCCAAGTTGATGGAGGAGTATGGAGCACACTGCGTCTATGTTGCAGACTCTTGCGGCATGATGACGATGAACGACGTGGCAGCGCGTTCGATTGCTTACGCGCAGATACTAAAACCAGAAACTCGATTTGGCATTTATGCGCAACATCAACTCTCTCTCGGAGTTGCCAATTCAATCACCGCAGTACAGCATGGCGCAACCCGAGTCGATCTGTCATTGGCGGGAGTTGGTGCCGGTGCAGGCAATACACCAATGGAAGTTTTTATTGCTGCAGCCGATACCTACGGATACCAGCATAATATCAACTTATCTGACTTAATCGTCGCGGCAGAAACCTTAGTGCGACCTTGGCAAAATCGCGTTCTTTATCTTGATCAGAACAGCCTGAACGCAGGATCTAACGGTTTGCATGCTGATTTTTCACATACTGCAAAAGAGGCTGCACACAATCATGGTATTGATTCGCACAGCATTTTATCTGAGCTAGGAAGGCGTCAAATCATTGGCGGACAAATCGATATGGTGACTGATGTTGCACTCGAATTAAGCAAACGATCAAATCAGCAAGTCGAGAACAATTCAACCATGTCTAAATAAAAACTCCACGCCGATTTCACGCCAGAATTCGCGCTCTTTTTCCATCCAGAATGACGTCGTCGGATGATCGACGATCCACTCTTGCTTGAGATCTAGTTCGATTTTACTTTTCATCCGCAAGCGCAATTCGTCAAAATCGACTTCGATCCGGGAATGCAAAAACATTACCGCCAGCCGCAATGCCAAGACCGCTTTAGAATAGTCGGCATCAGCCAACGTTCCATTGAGTTTACGTAAATTGCCTTTCTGACCAAGAATCAACAGACTCATGGTGCGCTGTTCACGCGTGGTGAAACCTGGCAAATCGGCGTTGGCAATAAGATAAGCGGCGTGCTTGTGATAGCCACTTTGCGACACTACCATACCGACTTCGTGCAGCAAACCGCTCCAATGCAGATATTTACTCAGATTGTCATTGCTGGGTTTGAGCATACTAAACAAGGTTGCCGCAGTTTCTGCTACGCGATTAGCGCGTAACTGATCGACATGAAAACGCTGGCAAAAGTCACGCACCGATTGATCGCGTCGATCCAGCCGTGTTCCACGCAATTGCAAATCCCACATTACCCCCATCCGCAAGCCCGCTTCAATCGGCGTCAACATGGCGATTCCAAGCTCTTGCATCAAACCTAACAATACCGCGACACCGCCAACGATTACCGGCGCGCGTTCGGCTTTCATGCCTGGCATATTGATGTTGCTGACATGCTGCAATTCTATGAATTTACTCTTTAGGATTTCGAGGCTGGTATAAGAGAGACGGCCATCGCCGAGCGCATTTTTTTCTATAGTTTCAGCAATCGCCCGAATGGTGCCGGAAGAACCGTAAGCATTACTCCAGTTCTGTGGACGATATGGTGGCGCCGCATCTTCAAAATGACTACGAGCAGAAAGAATCGCGGCATCGAAAGCCTCAGTCGTGATATTGCCATCTGCGAAAAAAGCCAGACTTTGATTGACTGTCCCAATACCAAATGACTCCACTCTTTCGATCGATTGGCCCCGGCCCAAAATCAGTTCAGTGGAGCCGCCGCCGATATCAAGCACAAGGCGCTTTTCGTTCGGCAAACGCAGCATGCTGGCGACGCCCATATAAATTAAGCGACCTTCTTCTTCACCCGAAATAATTTCAATTGGATAGCCAATAGCGGCTTCAGCTTTTGGCAAAAAAACTGCGGCATTTTTTGCAATACGCATAGTGTTAGTGGCAACCACACGTACAGCTTCCAACTGATATTCGGCCAGAATGGATTTAAAGCGCGCAAGCGATTCGAGGCCTGATTGCATTGCGGCGTCTGTTAAATTCCCTTTGCTATCGAGCCCTGCGGCCAGGCGAATTGGGTCGCGCGCACTTTTGATCACGCGAATTGCATCACCGTTGTATTTGCCTATATGCAAACGGAAACTATTCGACCCTAAATCGACTGCTGCAAACATTGCGTCCCTCTTTCATCTCAATGCACAGTTAAATATCAATTAAGTATGCAAAAAAACTATTTAAATTTAGCTCTACGGCGCAGACTGTACTTTGGTACCGCGGAGCGGTTGGGTCAGCGTATGAACAGTTTTTTTGACATACTTACATTTCCAAATCAAACGCATTACATCAAACGCAAAGCTTGCATTTGTTTTGGAAATACAATTATGAGCAACGGACAATAAGACTTGTTTATGACACCTTAGTGACAAGCACAAAGCAAAATTAAACCGACGCAAGCTGAAAAAGCAAAGATGAGAGGCTGGCGATATCAATTCCTGAATAAATAATCAAATACAAATTATTTATCTCGATTGATATGCCGCTATGATCATGACAATACACATCAGTCTACTGGCTGTCCAGCTTTCCAGAAGTTGACGACAACTTCGGCATCACGTGTGCGTTTAAACGGCGGCAGGCTTTGCCAAATGCGACGCCCATAGCCCTTGGAAATCAGGCGCGGATCACAAATCATCAAGACACCACGATCAGTTTCATCACGGATGAGACGCCCTGCACCCTGTTTCAAATTGATGATCGCGGCCGGTAATTGATGGTGCATAAAACCGTTTATGCCCTTTTTCTCCAGTGCCTCGATCCGCGCCGCTAGTACCGGGTCATCGGGTGGTGAAAATGGTAATTTGTCGATAATCACGCACGACAACGCTTCTCCCCGAACATCTACGCCCTCCCAAAAACTTTGACTGCCGATCAGCACCGCATTGCCTGCTGCACGAAACCGGTCAAGTAATTCAGTTCGGCCAGCTTCACCCTGCACCATTAATGGAAAAGGCAAATTACGTTCAGCGAATTCCTTACGCAATCTTTCTGCGGCATGATTGACGGCGCGAATGGTGGTACATAATAAAAAGGTACGACCACCGGCAGCTTCTATCACTGGCAAAGCCGCATCAATCACGGCATCCGTATAGTCGGGCGAATTTGGTTGCGGTAAATTTTGCGGGACGTAAAGCAAACCTTGCTCACCATAGTCAAACGGACTCGGCCAGGATTGCGCAGGCTCATCCGTTAATCCCATTTGTGCAGCATAGTGATGGAAATCATTTTTTACTGCCAACGTTGCTGACGTAAAAATCCAGGTCCGCGCCACACCTTCGCGCTGCTTGTTGAAAATCGGCGCAATCGACAACGGCGTCTGATGTAATTGCAAAGAAGATGAAAATGCCTCTACCCATAAAACTTTGTCATCTATTGCCGCATTTGCCGCTTCTTTGTTGCCGGCCGTTTTCTTGGACCAGGCATCCATCCGCATACCAATTTCAATCGCACGCACACGACATTGTTCGATGGTTTCAGCCCGCTCGGCTTGCTTCTCCAGAACGGCCACCATCGCATCGAATTCTTTCTGCAGCGTCGCTAATGCCGGGAAAAATTGGCTAGACGGGGCAATCTGATTAACAGAAAGTCGGATCACGTCTTGAGGGAACGCCAAACGCAAATCGCGCGCAGCTTTTTCAACAGGCAATATCACTTGCGCCCAATCAGCGCCATCCCGTGCATGGGACAAACCTTCGGCGATCACATCACGACACAATTCCAGAATCTGTGAGGTCGATACCGTATCGCCAAAGAACAAGGTGGCTACTTCCGGTAATTGATGCGCTTCATCAAAGATAATCGTATTCGCTGAAGGCAATAACTCTGCGACGCCGGTATCCTTCAACGCGACATCGGCAAAGAACAAATGGTGATTTACGACCACCACATCCGCTTGCTGCGCCTCTTTGCGCGCTTTCATGACAAAACAATCCTGATAATACTGACATTCCGCACCCAGACAAGTATCGCGAGTCGAGGTCACCAGATTCCAGATCAGCGCAGTCTCTGGTACTTTAGATAACTCTGCTTTATCGCCGGAGCTGGTTGTTTTCATGAAGCGCGAAATCTCACGCAAATAGCCGACATCTTCACGTGAAGTCATACGGCCATTTTGCAGCGTACGCTCCAGATGAAAATGGCAGACGTAGTTGGCCCTGCCTTTCAATAAAGCGATCGATACCGGCGCACTCAGTGCTTTCCGTACGGTGGGTATATCGCGCAAAAAAAGTTGATCTTGCAAATTC
The DNA here is from genome assembly GCF_009497155.1 of Glaciimonas soli. Taxonomy (GTDB): domain Bacteria; phylum Pseudomonadota; class Gammaproteobacteria; order Burkholderiales; family Burkholderiaceae_D; genus Glaciimonas; species Glaciimonas soli. The sequence continues at coordinate 39,357 of NZ_WINI01000001.1, read as the reverse complement.
TTGGTGCCAGTGGAAACGATCACTTTGCCGCCCCACAATAAAGCCGGGACCAGATAAGCAAACGTTTTCCCGGTACCGGTACCAGCTTCTGCAATCAAAGTAGTTTGCTGTGCAATCGCTTCAGCAATGGCTTTCGCCATTTCGGTTTGTGCATGGCGAGGACGAAAGCCGCCAACGGCCTGCCCGAGTGGCCCCGAAGGTCCAAATAACTGATCGACATCTGCATCATGTGAACCAGGGGATATCGTATTTTCGGCTGTAGAAAGAGAAGTGTCGGCGGTCAAAATAACTTGTTCAGTAGTGTTTTAATAAACTTTACGCCAACTTGCAGGCGGGAGTATGAGGCATGGCATTTTGTGCTCACGCGGGGAATCCAAGCAAGAAAGTCATTTATGCTGCACGCACAGTGCTATGCCCGCAGCAGGTCAGATGCTGACTTGCAAAGAAAATAATTATGCAGGAATATCTGAAATTAACTGCATCTTCAATAGCGTAATGTGATCTTTCAGTTGCAATTTGCGTTTTTTCAAACGTCGCAATTGTAACTCCTCACGTCGTAAATCATTAGAGAGGACGTCAATTACAGCATCTAAATCGCGATGTTCAATTTCCAGTTCGGTAATGCGATGGCGAATTTCTTCTCGATCTAACATAGATCCTTCCGGCGGTAATAAATTGAAACACAAATCATGGTGTAAATACGATAATTCGTGGATATAATGCCGTAAAGCAATTTTTACTTGTTTTCGAAGCGTAATTACAGCATCGTATTTACATCATAATAAGTATGTCAAAAAAACAGTTTAGACCACCCCGGCACTAGTAGTACACTGCCGTGCAGCAGAAAATGAACATTTTTTAGTGACTTATCAGCTGACTTGCATTGAAAATTCCCAGCAGTTACCCATAAAAGCACAGTTTAATCTACCCAGACAAATGAGCCAATACAAGATCGAAGCAGGTACCGGGCAACACATCGGTGATCGTGCAGAACAACAGGATCGCGCAGGGTTATTTACATCGCCTAAAGCACCAGGTTATATGATGGCCGTACTTGCCGATGGCATGGGTGGACGCAGCGGCGGCTCACTGGCTGCGGAACAGCTGGTAAGCACGGCGAAGCAGTTGTTTGAAGCATTTTCTCCACATAACGACACCGTCGAAAATTTATTGCGCACGATCGCGCATGAAACGCATACCGTCATTAAATTGAGTCGCTTTTCAAGCGAAAAAGACCCGCATACCACAATGGTCGCATTGGTGCTGTCACCTGACGGCGTAGCGACTTGGGGCCACGTCGGCGATTCCCGGATGTACCGTTTTGACGGCCCCAATTTTGTCGAACATACGATAGATCACTCCTATGTCGAGCAATTGGTCAGCGAAGGGAAAATAACCCGCGAAGAAGCAAAGTCACATAGTCTTTCTAATGTGCTTATCAATGTGCTGGGAACATCTTCTGATCCCGAGGTAACGATCGCTCGCCATGCAGGCTTGCAAGCCGGCGACATGTTTTTGCTATGCTCCGACGGTTTCTGGCCATACTTTAATAACAACGAATTGGGTGCAGCTATCGCCATGCAAAAACCGCGCGATGCTGCAGAAATGCTCATCAATAAAGCGCGCTCCCGGGCAGCAGGCAAAGCGGCTGACAATTGCACGTTTGCGATCGTCAAACTGATCGCCTTGCCGAAAGAAGAGCAAAACTATACCGTCAAGAAAATGCGCCGCGCGGTATAACGCAAACCAATAAGCAAACTGACAATAGTTACTAAAACGCTGACGAAAAACGCAAAGAGGAAAAGACCTTAAGTCTTTTCCTCTTTGCGCATTCAACTTCCAAATTACGGCTTAGCAGGCACGACTGGTGTAGCTGGCGCACTTGCTGCGGCGGCATCCGCTGCTGCTTTTTTCGCCGCCAGGTCACGTTCTTTCTCTGCTTTTTTCTGTGCAACCTCGCGCTGACGTGCCGCAGCGTCCTGCGCCTTTTTATTGTACGCAGCTACATTGGCAGCCCGTTGCGGTGCTTTTGCAGCATCCGATTGTTGCTGCGCCCGCACTTTGGCAGCCTGATCAGCGACACGTTTGTCAGCATCACCGGCATGCAGTTTGGTATTGGCAATCACTTCCTTATCTTTTTGCTGCATGTCTTGCAGTTGCTTCACGTTGGATTCCGCTTTATCTTTCGCTTCTTGCGCCTTTTTCGGTGCATCAATGGCTTCTTGCGTATTTTGTGCTGCCAACGCTTTATCTCTATCATCCGCTGTCGTGCGACGCTTGAAAGCATTCGCTTCCACTTCAACAGGGCGAACTTTCTTTAGAGCCAAGCGTCGTTTAGTTTTGGCTACATCCAGACAGTTGTTAGTGAAAAATTTGCTGTAACAAACGCGCTGCTCGTCGAAGCTCTGCGCCTCAATATACGATTTGGCCGAAGACACTTCTGCCAATGCCTGATCAGCAGTCTCAACCGAATGAATTGAACCCGCTGGGTAATGGGTTACGACGGCATTGGCGATATCGCTGATGTCGCGACCATCTTCAACCACAGGCGCACTTTTCGTCGGTTCCGGTGTACTAGCAGATTCGTCAGAAACTGTCGGTGTAACTGCCACCGCAGTTGGCGGTGCCGCCACATCATCGTTTTTTTTCTCTACTGTAGTCGATGACGTGCCTGACTGCGTCACTGTCGGCTCATTGGACGTTGCTGCCGATTGCGCATAGATGGCCGGTGCTGTAATCAGCATGAGCGCGCAGGCAAAAGACTGACAAAGATGAGGAGATGCTAATTTCACGTGTTGCTGTCCGTTCTAGAGGAAATTTTATCGTTTATGCGCATGAAGCATTAATTTCTTACTATGTTTTCTCAACTTATACAATCGAATCAGCTTCCGAACGCTGCTCTGCATCCATATATTCACGCGATTGCATCTCTATGATACGCGACACCGTGCGATGAAACTCATTCGCAAGAGTACCTACTGTATATAATTCTTCCGGCACGACCGCTGCTGACATAATTAACTTCACTTTGTGATCATAAAATACGTCAATCAACCAGGTGAAACGACGCGCTTCGGATGACATCGCCGCTGACATCTGCGGGATGTTGGACAATATCACTGTATGGAAGCGGCTGGCAATTTCCAGGTAATCATTTTGTGATCGTGGCCCACCACACAAAGTAGAAAAATCAAACCAGATTACGCCTCCAGCACGACGCAAAGATTTAATTTTACGTGCTTCAATATCAATTACGGGATCATCATCTGCCGTTTCCGCGACATCTTTAAAAGCATGGCGTAATTTTCGATCGGTATCTGCATTTAATGGTGTTACATACACATCCAACTGATCCAAAGCGCGTTTGCGATAATCGATGCCCGCATCAATGTTCATTACATCTAATTTATCTTGCAATAATTTGATGGTTGGCAGCATGCGATCGCGGTGCAAGCCATCCGGATATAAGGTGCTCGGCTCATAATTGGATGTCATCACAAACGACACGCCATTGTCGAACAGAGCACGCAGCAAGTTATACAAAATCATTGCATCAGCAATGTCTGACACATGAAACTCATCAAAACAAATCAGCCGATATTTTTTTGCTACACGCTTGGCAACCTCATCCAAAGGATCCTCAACGCCTTTGAGCTCATCTAACTGACGATGCACTGCACGCATAAATTCATGAAAATGCAGACGTACTTTGCGCACCACCGGAACGACAGAATAAAAACTATCCATCAAAAACGATTTGCCGCGCCCAACGCCACCCCACATATAGACGCCACGCGGCACATCTGGATGAAGAATCAAGCGTTTGAATGAATTAGAACGTTGTGCTTTATAGTCGACCCATTCATCATAAGATTGTTGCAAACGTTCAACCGCGCGCAGTTGCGCCTCATCGGGCTGAAAGCCACGCTGGGTTAACGCTTGATCGTAGAACTCCCGGACGGTCATCTTATTCATGGGTTACATTTCAACTTTTTGCGAAGGCTAAACTAACAATAAAAGTAAGTCCGCGTAAATATGTAGACTAGACCTCTCGACGCAGACAGTACATTCGTACGATAAGGAGAGACAGCGACGTATAAACACTTATGCAAAATTACTTAAGCCTAAAAAAATGGGCGAGCCTTCGCTCACCCATTTGATCGGACATTCACTATGCGTAATTAAAAATTCAATGAACGCTTATCAACCGCCAATGCAGCTTCTTTAGTGGCTTCAGAGAGAGATGGATGTGCATGACAAATACGTGCAATGTCTTCTGCCGAGGCACGGAATTCCATCGCAACGACTGCTTCCGAAATCAATTCGGACGCCATCGGACCAACGATGTGCACGCCTAGAATTTCATCACTCTTCGCATCAGCCAAGAACTTCACCATGCCTGAGGTATCACCCAATGCACGTGCACGGCCGTTGGCCATGAAAGGGAAAGTACCCGCTTTGTAAGCGACGCCTTCTGCCTTCAATTGTTGCTCAGTCTTACCAACCCATGCGATTTCCGGAGAAGTGTAAATCACCCAAGGAATGGTGTTGAAATTGACGTGGCCATGTTGACCAGCAATACGCTCGGCAACGGCAACGCCCTCTTCTTCTGCTTTATGTGCCAGCATCGGACCGCGCACCACATCACCAACTGCCCAAACGTTAGGCAAGTTGGTCTTGCAATTGTTATCGACCGCAATAAAACCGCGCTCGTCTAATTGCAAACCAACCACATCGCCATTGAGACCGATGGTGTTTGGCGTACGGCCAATCGACACGATCAACTTGTCGAAAACAGCTTTTTGTGCCGCGCCTTTGTTGTCTGTGTATTCCACCGTGACGTCTTTTTTACCCGGTGTAATCGCACCGATGTTAACGCCCAGATGAATGTTCAAACCTTGTTTCGCGAACAGTTTGCTGGCTTCTTTGGCGATTTGATCATCCACCGCTCCGAGGAATGCCGGCAATGCTTCCAATACCGTCACTTCAGAACCTAAACGACGCCAGACGCTACCCATTTCCAGGCCGATCACACCAGCACCGATCACACCTAGCTTCTTCGGCACTTCGTCAATTGCCAACGCACCGGTATTCGACAAAATCAATTTTTCGTCGAAATCTGCGCCAGGTAATGCGCGTGCATTCGAACCTGTCGCCACAATGATGTGCTTGCCAGTAATCGTTTCTTCAGTTGCGCCAGCAACGTTAATTTCATAGCCATCGCCGTTAGCACCGGCTTTGACAAAAGAACCGCGACCGTGAAAGAACGTCACCTTGTTCTTTTTGAAGAGATACAAAATGCCATCATTGTTTTGTTTAATGATAGTTTCTTTGCGCGCCAGCATCTGTCCCAGATTCAAGCTCAATCCTGCGACGTCAATGCCGTGTTCAGCAAAGGAATGGCCAGCGTGTTCAAAATGCTCAGACGATTGCAACAATGCTTTAGACGGGATACAACCGACGTTGGTGCAAGTGCCGCCAGGTGCCGGGCCATTTTTTGCGTTTTTCCACTCGTCGATACATGCCGTATTAAAACCAAGCTGTGCCGCACGAATCGCTGCGATATAACCACCGGGACCACCGCCGATCACGACTACGTCAAATTGCTTGCTCATAGTTTTCCTTCGAATTTTCTTTATGTTTGGTTTGCTCCCTACTCTCGCAAGCGAGAGTAGGGATAATGCTTACGGATGCAAATTACAGATCCAACAACAAACGTGCCGGATCTTCCAACGCATCTTTCATCGCAACCAGAGCCAACACCGCTTCGCGGCCATCAATGATGCGGTGATCGTAAGACATCGCCAGATAGTTCATAGGGCGAATGACGATCTGACCATTTTCAACCACTGCACGATCTTTAGTTGCATGCACACCCAAAATCGCAGATTGCGGTGGGTTGATAATTGGTGTCGACAACATCGAACCGAACGTACCGCCATTCGAGATCGAGAACGTACCGCCACTCAAATCATCCAACGTCAACTTGCCGTCTTTAGCTTTAGCGCCAAATTCGCCGATTTTCTTTTCGATGTCGGCAATCGACATTTGATCCGCATTGCGCAACACTGGCACCACTAATCCACGTGGTGAACCAACTGCGATACCGATATCGAAATAACCGTGATACACGATATCGTTGCCATCAACAGAAGCATTAACGATAGGATATTTTTTCAACGCTGCAACAGCGGCTTTGACAAAGAACGACATGAAACCAAGTTTCACACCGTGTTCTTTTTCAAATTTATCTTTGTACTTAGTACGCAGATCAATTACTGGCTGCATGTTGACTTCATTGAATGTCGTCAAAATTGCATTAGTCGATTGCGATTGAATCAAACGCTCAGCAATACGTGCGCGCAAACGACTCATAGGCACGCGCTCTTCTGGACGCTCATCCAGATTCGCCTGGGTAGGTGCAGCAACTTGTTGCAATGCCGGTTTGGCAGGTGCTGCCGCCGGTGCTGGCGCTGCTGGCTTGGCCAAGGTGTTGAGTACATCACCTTTAGTCACGCGGCCATCTTTACCTGTGCCAGAAACCTGTGTCACCGCCAAATTATTGTCAGCCAATAATTTAGCAGCTGCAGGCATTGCAATGCCTGCAGCTGAATTGCTCGCCGATGCAGGTGCAGCAACCGGTGCTGGAGCATTGGAGACTTGTGGAGCAGGAGCCGCAGCAGCCACTGGGCTGGCCTTGGCACTAGCATCAGTATCGATAATAGCGAGCAACTGACCAGCCACCACTGTGGCGCCATCAGCCTCAATGATTTGCACAATCACGCCGTCTGCCGGTGCTGGCAATTCGAGAACAACTTTATCAGTTTCAACATCAATTAAATTTTCGTCGCGTGTAACACTGTCACCGACTTTTTTATGCCAAGTCAGCAAAGTCGCTTCAGCGACAGATTCCGATAATTGCGGAACGAGTACTTCTATTTGAGCCATGATTTCTCCGTAATGGGTGTTGGCAGTTGTGTTGATTACTGAGTCACTCAGATCAACACAACGCATTTCAATTATTTAGTAAGAACAAAACCTTTGAGTTTGGAAAATGCAGTATCCAACAATGCTTTTTGCTGCGCGTAATGCTTGTCGTAGTAACCGACAGCAGGCGATGCGCTGGCTGGACGACCTGCGTAGGCAAGTTTTTGACCTTCTTCCAGATTTTCAAAAATATTGTGTTGAATTTGCAGCCACGCACCTTGGTTTTGTGGCTCATCTTGTGTCCAAACTAATTCATTGAAATGTGGGAATTGCTTCAACACCGCAGCAAAAGCTTTGTGCGGGAATGGATACAATTGTTCCAAACGGATAATCGCCGTATCAGTCTGACCACGCTCTTTACGCGCATTGATAAGATCGTAATAAACCTTGCCAGAGCAAGCGACGATACGCTTGACTTTTTTAGGATCTATTTTGTCATCAACTTCACCGATCACAGTCTGGAAACCGCCTTTGGTAAAGTCAGATAACGGTGAACCGGCATCTTTATTACGCAACAACGATTTTGGCGTCATGATTACCAATGGCTTGCGGAACAAACGGATCATTTGACGACGCAGCAAATGGAAAATCTGCGCCGCAGTGGTCGGTTGCACGACTTGCATATTGTTGTCTGCGCATAGTTGCAAGAAGCGTTCAGGACGAGCCGATGAGTGCTCAGGGCCTTGACCTTCATAACCATGCGGCAGCATCATGACCAAACCTGACGCGCGGCCCCACTTCACTTCGCCGGAGCTGATGAACTGGTCAATAACAACTTGAGCGCCGTTAGCGAAGTCGCCGAACTGCGCTTCCCAGATGGTCAATGTGTTTGGTTCAGCGGTTGAATAACCGTACTCAAAACCAAGTACCGCTTCTTCTGACAATACAGAGTCAATGACTGTAAACGGTGCCTGCTGATCCGAAACGTTTTGCAACGGGATATATGTGCCAGCATCCCAACGCTCACGATTTTGATCATGCAACACAGCGTGACGATGAACGAATGTGCCACGACCAGCATCTTGACCAGTCAAACGAATCGCATAACCTGAAGACACTAAAGACGCATAAGCGAGATGTTCGCCCATACCCCAATCCAGATTCATGTCGCCACGTCCCATCGCACTGCGATCGTTCAACACTTTCTCAACCAGCGCATGCGGTTTAAAGTTTTCAGGAACGGCAGTGATACGGGCAGCCAAACGTTTTAACTCTGTCAGCGGGACTGCAGTATCGGCAGCGTCAGTCCATTTACGGTTCAGGAACGGCAGCCAATCAACTGCGTACTTGCTCTTGAAGTTAGTAATGACTGGATCTACCGTATGCTTACCTGCATCCATCGCATCACGATAAGCCTTGACCATTGCATCGCCTTCATCAGCTGCAATCGTCCCTTGGGCGGCCAATTTATCTGCGTACACTTTACGTGTACCCGGGTGCTGGCCAATTTTTTTGTACATCAGCGGCTGAGTCAGCGCTGGGGTATCTTGTTCGTTATGACCTAGTTTGCGGAAGCAAATAATATCAAGCACGATATCTTTTTTGAATTCAACGCGATAATCCAACGCCAGTTGTGTAGCAAACACCACTGCTTCCGGATCATCAGCATTCACGTGCAATACTGGCGCTTCGATCATCTTGACGACGTCAGAGCAATACAAGGTTGAACGTGAGTCACGTGGATCTGAAGTAGTAAAGCCAATCTGATTATTAATCACGATGTGCACCGTACCGCCAGTGCCGTAGCCACGTGTTTGCGCCAGATTCAGTGTTTCCATCACGACGCCTTGACCAGCAAACGCAGCATCACCATGCACCAGAATCGGCAATACCTGCTTGCCTTCAGGATCATCGCGTCTATCCATACGCGCTTTAACTGAACCTTCAACTACTGGATTAACGATTTCCAGATGTGATGGGTTAAACGCCAACGATAGATGAACCGGGCCACCAGGCGTGGTGATATCGGATGAGAAACCTTGATGGTACTTAACGTCACCAGCAGGCAAGTCATCGCCGTGTTTGCCTTCAAATTCCGCAAACAGCTCTTGTGGCATTTTGCCCAGAGTGTTGACCAACACGTTCAAACGGCCACGATGCGCCATACCGATAACGATTTCTTGCACGCCTTTTTCGCCGGCGCGTTGAATAGTCTCGTCAAGTGAGACGATGAAACTTTCACCGCCCTCTAGCGAAAAGCGTTTTTGCCCGACATACTTAGTATGCAGATAACGCTCTAAACCTTCCGCAGCGGTCAAACGCTCAAGAATATGTTTTTTCTTTTCTACTGAAAAACCTGGGCTCGAACGCGTGCCTTCCAGACGCTCTTGCATCCAGCGCTTTTCTGTTGGATCGCTAAGATACATATATTCAGCGCCAATAGAGCGACAATAAGTGTCGCGCAATGAGTTCAGCAAATCACGTAAAGTTGATGTTTCGGTGCCAAAGTAGGTATTGCTGATGTTGAACACAATGTCCATATCAGCATCAGTAAAGCCGTAAAAACTTGGATCAAGTTCCGGCAGTTCCGAACGTTCCTGGCGTTGCAATGGGTCCAGATTGGCCCAGCGTGAGCCTAGATAACGATAAGCGGCAATCAGCTGCGTCGCAGCGACGCGCTTGCGTCCCATTTCTGCATCAGCAGAAGCAGTAATGGTGCGGATCGGGCCTTGTTTGGCACGTTCTGCAAAAGATGCGATCACTGATGCATGGCCGACGTCAGGCTTATCAGAGCCGTCAACAGCAGGCACATGTTGCATGGCGTCAAAATACGCACGCCAGTTATCAGAGACTGAACCGGGATTGTCGAGGTATGACTCGTACAGTTCTTCAATGTACGGTGCATTACCTCCGAAGAGATACGAATTAGAGCGGTATTGCTGCATCATCTTGCTCACCTTTCTTCGCGTTTCGCGAGATTAGCGGGTTAACATAACCTTCCGCGACACGGCCTGACCGGTTAGCGGATTGCACATCAAGTTGTGGGGAAGGGCTTTATCTACAAATACCTTACAAACTACCTACTATATTCTGTACCGCTTATGACCTGCTATTTAGCACAAGTCATAAATGGTATAGCAGCATAGCATAACTACTAAACAAAAAAGCGAACCGTCAGATTCGCTTTTTTGAAATTCCATTATTATTTCGCAGTACGACTTGCCATTGGTTCAACATCACGACTAGGTGAGCCAATAAACAATTGACGTGGACGACCAATTTTTTGCTCTGGATCGGAAATCATTTCATTCCATTGCGCGATCCAACCAACCGTACGCGCCATTGCAAAAATACCAGTAAACAGCGAAGTTGGAATACCCAATGCCGATTGAACGATACCTGAGTAGAAATCGACGTTTGGATACAGTTTGCGCGAAACGAAATATTCATCTTCCAACGCAATTTTTTCCAATGCCAATGCCAACTTGAACAATGGATCGTCTTCCAACTTCAGCTCTTTCAGAACTTCGTAGCAAGTTTCACGCATCAATTTAGCGCGCGGGTCAAAGTTTTTATAAACACGGTGACCGAAGCCCATCAGCTTAACGCCTGAAGACTTGTCTTTTACTTTTGCAATGAAGTCTGGAATGTTATCGACCGTGCCGATTTCTTTCAACATTGTCAATGCTGCTTCGTTGGCGCCGCCATGAGCAGGACCCCACAAACAAGCAATACCAGCAGCGATACAAGCAAACGGATTAGCACCGCTAGAGCCGGCCAAACGCACAGTAGAAGTCGAAGCGTTCTGCTCATGATCCGCGTGCAAAGTCAAAATGCGATCCAAAGCGCGTACCAGTACATCATTGACTTTATATTCTTCGCATGGCGTCGAGAACATCATGTTCAAGAAATTCGCACTGTACGACAAATTATTTTTTGGATAAACGAAAGGCTGACCAATCGTATATTTGTGCGCCATTGCGACCAACGTTGGCAGTTTTGCAATCAGGCGAATTGCAGAAACCTCACGGTGATGCGGATTGGTAATATCGAGCGAGTCATGATAGAACGACGACAATGCACCAACCGTACCGACCAGTACCGCCATAGGATGCGCATCGCGACGGAAGCCACGGAAGAAAAATTGCATCTGCTCGTGGACCATAGTATGACTGGTCACATTTTGATCAAATTCTTTTTTCTGCGCCGCAGTTGGCAATTCGCCGTTCAGCAACAGATAGCATGTTTCCAGAAAATCGCACTTCTCCGCCAGTTGCTCAATCGGATAACCGCGATATAACAACTCGCCCTTGTCACCGTCGATATAGGTGATTGACGAATTACAAGCAGCCGTAGATAAAAAACCTGGATCATAAGTAAATTTACCAGTGGTGCCATACAGCTTACGAATGTCAATCACTTCCGGGCCTATCGTACCCTTGTAAATTGGAAAATCGATAGATGGACTTCCATCGGAAAACGATAGGGTCGCTTTGGTGTCAGCACTAATGTTAGTCATGGGACTCTTTCCTTATTGTCATCAGGTAAAACAAGGTGATGCTAGATTTAAAAATAGCTGATCCGGTGCGCACTATTTGCATGCAATATTTGGAAAATAGTAGGCTTCACGCCCTCTTTACGCCACTCGTAATTTTGCTACCAATGCGTGCACAGAAGGCAAATCAACCTCGCCGGCGGGGTCATTGCGTTCCATCAGCAAATTCATCAACTCACTGTCGGTCAATTCCATCAAACGCGTAAATGCGTCAACATCATCGTCAGTCATGGTTGATTCGTTTGCATCAAGAAAACGCGTCAAAATCAAATCATTTTCCAATAGGCCACGCCGTGCGCGCCAGCGCAATCGTGCACGCTTTGCCGGGTCGGCTTGATGGGTAATGGTCATGATGATGCTCTTTTTGAGGATTTTTTTAAACTTGAAAGCAGATGAGGAAAATACGTCCCCTCATCTTACATACGGCTCTACAGGGCTTGGTGCCAGCAATGTCGCCGGCAAATCGGCTGCAGCTTTAGCCACAACCGATCGACATTAGCCCTACATTCTACGATAACTAATTAAACTGCGCGACGGACCATCATTTCTTTGATTTTACCGATGGCTGCATTCGGGTTCAGACCCTTAGGACAAACATCGACGCAATTCATAATCGAGCGGCAACGGAACAAGCGATATGGATCTTCCAGATTATCCAGGCGCTCACTAGTTGCCTCATCACGGCTATCTGCGATAAAGCGGTAAGCTTGCAACAAACCAGCCGGACCGACAAACTTATCTGGATTCCACCAGAACGACGGGCAAGAGGTCGAACAACAAGCGCACAAAATACACTCATATAGACCGTCCAACTCTTCACGTTGTTCCGGCGACTGCAGACGTTCTTTTTCAGGCGGAATATTGTCGTTGATCAGATATGGTTTAACTGAATCATATTGCTTGAAGAACTGCGTCATATCGACGATCAGATCGCGAATAACTGGCAGACCTGGCAACGGCTTCAAAATGATAGGCTCGGACAACTCATTCAAGTTAGTTGTACACGCCAGACCATTTTTGCCGTTGATGTTCATGGCATCGGATCCACACACGCCTTCACGGCAAGAGCGGCGCAACGCCAATGAGTCATCAACATCGGCCTTGATACGCTGCAAAGCATCCAGCAACATCTTATCGGTTGGCTGTAATTCAACCGTCAAATCCTGCATGTACGGCTTCGCATCACGATCCGGATCGTAGCGATAGATTTTAAATTTAACTGTACGCGACATGGCTATACCTTTACTTATTTTCGAGCGTAATTAGAAAGTACGTGGCTTTGGCTTGAACGTATCGACGGTCAACGGCTTGGTGATCACAGGTTTGTAATCCAAACGATTTCCTTCCGAATACCACAATGAGTGTTTCATCCAGTTTTCATCATCACGATGTTCGTAATCACGATGCGCATGCGCGCCACGAGATTCTTTACGGGCTGCAGCTGCAGTAATCGTTGCCTTGGCCGCCTCAATGATGTTGCTCAATTCTAGCGCCTCAACACGTGCAGTGTTGAATACTTTGGACTTATCCTTGAATGAAACATGCTTACGACGCTCATCCAACACCATGATTTCTTTGTAACCTTGCTGCAGCAATTCGTCGGTACGGAACACGCCGCAATAATGCTGCATGGTTTTACGAATATCATTGGCAACGTCTTGCACCCGCTCTGAACCAGTACTGTTTTCCAGGTCCGACAAACGGCCTACCGCGTAATCGGTAGCGTCGGCCGGCAACGGCTTATGGCTACGCTCTTTGAGCTTGCTGTCAACAATGTGATTACCAGCTGCGCGACCGAATACCACCAAGTCCAGCAACGAGTTCGTACCCAGGCGATTTGCACCATGCACAGAAACGCAAGCACACTCACCGATAGCGTACAAACCGTTAACAATCGCGTTAGGAATACCATTCTTAGGCACCACTACCTGACCATACACGTTGGTCGGAATACCACCCATTTGATAATGGATAGTTGGTACCACAGGGATAGGCTCTTTAAGCGCATCAACGTTGGCGAATTTATGGCCAATTTCCAGAATCGATGGCAAACGTTTTTTGATCGTATCAGCACCAATATGACGCAAGTCCAGCATCACATGATCCTTCAACGGACCGCAACCACGACCTTCTTTGATTTCCTGATCCATCGAGCGTGAAACGAAATCGCGTGGAGCCAAATCTTTCAACGTAGGCGCATAACGCTCCATGAAACGCTCGCCGTTGGCATTGATCAAAATACCGCCCTCGCCGCGCACACCCTCAGTAATCAAGACACCAGCGCCAGCAACACCGGTTGGATGGAACTGCCAGAATTCCATATCTTCCAACGGAATGCCAGCGCGTGCCGCCATACCCATACCGTCGCCAGTATTGATGAAGGCGTTAGTTGACGCTGCCCAGATACGGCCAGCACCGCCAGTAGCAAGAACAGTTGTCTTCGCTTCCAGCATCATCACTTCGCCGGTTTCCATTTCCAATGCCAGCACGCCTAGCACGTCGCCTTCAGCATCGCGCACCAGATCGATCGCCATCCACTCAACGAAGAAATGTGTTTTTGCACGGACGTTACGCTGATACAGCGTATGCAGCAAAGCATGACCAGTACGGTCAGCCGCAGCACAGGCACGCGCAACCGGCTTCTCACCGAAGTTGGCCGAGTGCCCACCGAAAGGACGCTGATAAATCGTACCATCGGCATTACGGTCAAACGGCATCCCCAGATGCTCTAGTTCATAGACTGCTTTTGCCGCCTCACGGCACATGAACTCAATCGCGTCCTGGTCACCCAGATAGTCTGAACCTTTGACGGTATCAAACATGTGCCAGTACCAGTTATCTTCGGACATATTACCGAGCGATGCACCAATACCGCCCTGCGCTGCAACGGTGTGCGAGCGCGTCGGAAATACCTTCGACAACACGGCAACATTTAAACCAGCTTCAGCTAATTGCAGCGAAGCACGCATACCGGAACCACCGGCACCAACGATTACCGCATCAAAGCGGCGTGTAGGAATTGTGGATTTGATAGCTGCCACGATTACACTCTCCACAAAATCTGCGCCGCCCATCCGGCACAACCGACTAGCCACAAAATTGTGGCAACTTGCAAGAACAGACGCAAAGCGACTGGCTTGACATAATCCATCCAAATATCACGCACACCAATCCAGGCATGGAAAAACAGCGACATCAAAGCAACGAAAGTGGCAATCTTGAACCACTGATGCGCAAACATGCCAGCCCAGCCCTGATAACTAAAATCATTTGCGCACAAAAATTTCGCCAACAAAATGATCGTATAAACCGCCATTACCACCGCAGTCATGCGCTGCGCCAGCCAGTCACGCAGACCGTAATGTGCGCCGACAACCAGGCGCTTGGCTCCAACATTATTTGTATTTGCCATTAGAATGCTCCAAACAGTTTCAAGGCTACGATGAAAGCCAGAGGTATGCTGATGATCAGCACGCCAGCAGCTGATTTACGCGCACTGTCTTTATCCAGACCAATATGATTATCCATAATCAAATGACGGATACCTGCGCAAAAATGATGCAGATAAGCCCATGACAGCGCCAAGATAATCAATTTAACAAACCAGTGGGAGGCAATACCTTTGAAGTACTCGAATGAGCTTTCCGATACAAGACTGGTATCGAGCAGACATAGAATGAACGGTAGCAGCAAAAACATGAACAGCCCGCTAATCCGGTGCATAATCGAAACCAACGCTGCCAATGGCATGCGGTATCCGACGATTTGATTTAAGCCTATATTTCGAAATTGTGGCCGCTGTTTTTTCTCGGCTTCGGTTTCAGACATTCCTGGGTCCTCCTCAGTTTTACTTAGTTTTCATAATTGTTTGCTACAACGCAAACGCAATCTCGTAATTTTCGCCTATTTTTGTGCGACACACCAATAGTTATTATTCTTTATTTAGAATAATTGCAGCTTAGCGGTAATACATCGACGGCATTTCTTGCTTTCACGGCCCTGCAACGACAAATATATTTCTCAAATAATGCAGATCGCTCAATTTAATTCATTCTGATAATGATGATGATGTGTCACATATAAACCGCGCCTCACCTCGACCGGCTTATCGCCATACGTAAATGACACTCGCTCTACGGATAATAACGGCGACATCTGCGCAACATTCAGCAATTGCGCAACTTCATCATCCGCGCTCGCCGCACGAATCTGCTCTGTTGCGCGTATCATGCGGGTGCCAAATTCGGTTTCAAACAGACCATACATTGGCCCTTGGTATTCATTCAAACGCTCCAACGTCAGTGCTTTGAAGGTAACACCCGGCAACCATAATTCTTCGAGAATCGTCGGCGCACCATCAAATGACATCACGCGCTTAACAAATACGACCGAATCACCCGACTTCATACTCAACAAGCGCGCAATTTCCGCCGGAGCACGCAAACGCTTGAATTCAATAATTTTCTTTTCGCCAGGCTTAGGCTGACCATCATCAGGCATCAGGCGCAAAAAACGAAACTGAACATGGTCTTCATGGTGCGTCGCAACAAAAGTACCCTTCCCTTGCCGCCGCACCACCAAATTTTCAGCTGCAAGTTCATCAATTGCCTTACGCACAGTTCCCTGACTTACCTTAAAACGGTTACCAAGCTCCACTTCACTTGGAATCATTTCGCCCGACTTCCACTCACCCGATTGCAGGCGTTGCAAGATCAACACTTTGATTTGCTGGTAAAGGGGACTAAAAGTAGGAGACACAGCAGACGATGCCACTTGCGCAACAGGGGAATTACTAGCGACATTAGTGCCGACAATAGCAGCCGCGGCGACGGTGTCAGCAGCATTGCCGACTTTATCGATAACCTTGTTGGTTGTTGAAGAGTTCATAACCCAAGATTTCACCATAGAACGAGTACTGTCGTCCAGCAAAAAATGCACAGTGATATGTCTTATATAAGATATAAGATAGTCGTTGACAGCGTCGCTGCGCAAGCCTAAACTCGCGGGCATTCACGGGAATTCAAGTATATGCCAGATACATGCCGGCGAAACACGATTTTCAACGGTATGATATCGGGCTGTAGATGTAGGCTCAAAGAATTAGCTTCAGTTCTACATTGTTACTGCTGCTATTTACCGCCGTTTTTTTACCGCGGTTATTTACATTTAGTACGTTTTCATCACCTCGGAGATTCATCATGGCTAAAGCCCCTTTGCGTGTTGCCGTCAGTGGCGCCGCTGGTCAAATCAGTTACTCCCTATTATTCCGTATTGCCAATGGCGACATGCTAGGCAAAGACCAACCGGTCATTTTGCAATTGTTAGAAATTCCTGACGAAAAAGCGCAAAAAGCGTTGCAAGGCGTCATGATGGAAATCAACGATTGCGCATTCCCATTGGTAGCCGAAATGACTGCCCACGGCGATCCAATGACTGCATTCAAAGATTGCGACGTTGCTGTATTGGTCGGCGCACGTCCGCGCGGTCCTGGCATGGAACGCAGCGACCTGTTGCAAGCTAACGCGAAAATTTTCACTGCACAAGGCAAAGCATTGGACGCAGTTGCATCACGTAACGTCAAAGTTCTGGTAGTCGGCAACCCTGCCAACACCAACGCTTACATTGCGATGAAATCGGCACCAAATCTGCCTGCGAAAAACTTCACTGCGATGCTGCGCCTGGATCACAACCGTGCATTGTCACAAGTTGCCGCCAAAATCGGCAAGCCAATCGCCTCTCTTGAAAAGCTATGCGTTTGGGGAAATCATTCTCCAACTATGCACGCAGACTATCGCTTTGCAACAACGGATGGCGCATCTGTAAAAGATCTGATCAACGATCAAGTGTGGAACAAAGAAGTATTCTTGCCGACCGTTGGCAAACGTGGCGCAGCTATCATTGAAGCACGCGGCTTGTCGTCAGCAGCATCAGCAGCAAGCGCAGCGATTGATCACGTGCATGACTGGTTATTGGGCACAAACGGCAAATGGACAACGATGGGCGTTCCTTCGGACGGCTCATATGGTATTCCAGAAGGCATCATGTTTGGCTTCCCAGTGACAACTGAAAATGGCGAATACAAAATCGTTCAAGGCTTGGAAATTGACGCATTCACGCAAGAAGGCATCAACAAAACTTTAGCTGAATTAGAAGGTGAACGTGACGCTGTGAAAGATTTGCTCGGCTAATTTCATACAATTAGTTCGACGAACTCTTTTATCGCCTGTGGATGGGATTATTAAAATCCCATCCATTCAACATTTCATAGATTAAGTCGTATGCATCCCACCGAGGTTTTATTCCTAGGCAAGCAAGCACCGGTTTATTTGCCGGTTTGCGACCATTACGCCGGCAGTGAAAAACTGATGCGCAAATCGCTCGCATTGCAGCGCGAACTCGGTTCCATATTCGATATTACTTTTGACTGTGAAGACGGTGCCAGTGCGGGTAACGAAGCAGCACATGCGCATTTGGTCGGGACAGTCATCGCCAGCGACGACAATCGCTTTGGCCGCATCGGCGCACGAGTACACGATGTTCACAGTGTATTTTTTGAGTCTGATGTCAGTGTCATTTGCCAGCATGCCGCGTCACGCCTGGCTTATCTCATGCTGCCAAAAGCAGAGAATCTGGCGGACGTGCAACAGGCCGTAAACCTGATCAATCATCACAGTCACAAAGCGGGTCGTCAGTCATTGCCAGTACATGTGCTGATAGAAACCCATGGTGCATTGGCCGACGTCGCCGCAATTGCAGCCATACCGCAAGTCGAATCACTGTCATTCGGCATTATGGATTTCGTCTCTGCGCATTACGGCGCGATCCCCAGCAGTGCCATGCGCTCTCCGGGGCAATTTAGTCATCCATTAGTCATGCGCGCAAAGCTGGAAATTGCGGCAGCATGTCACGCCCATGGCAAAGTGCCATCGCACAATGTCACCACAGATATAGTCGATATGGCTGTTGTTACCAGCGACGCTCATCGCGCTGCTGCAGAATGTGGTTACACGCGGATGTGGAGTATTCATCCGCAACAGATAAAAGCGATCGTGAACGCATTTACACCGCCACAGTCGGAGGTCAGCGAAGCGACGCAAATATTACAGGCCGCCCAACATGCAGAATGGGGGCCAATACAACACAACGGCAACTTACATGATCGTGCGAGCTACCGTTATTACTGGAGTGTTTTACAACGTGCACAATGTAGTGGTATAACGCTGCCAGAATTTGCTGCACATTTATTTAATTAAGCGTACTTAATACACATACTCAGTATAAATACTTACCCACGGAGCATTAACAGTGAAAAAATCCTTAACTCTTCTGAGCCTGCTTTGCGCCAGTTTGATGGTCGTAGCACCTACCGTTTCAATGGCACAAACTGCTAGCACGAGTGCAAGCACAACCGCGCCGGCGAAGAAGGTTGTCAAGAAAAAGGTCGTCAAAAAGAAAGTCGTGAAAAAAGCGGCTGTACCTGCAACTGCAGCAGCTGCTGCAGCGGTAAGCACTGATGAAGATGACATCACACCAGACATTAAGACCTCCACAGCCGTCGCATATCAGTGCGCAGTCGGCAGCAATCTGACCATTTATCGCAATGCTGAAGATCCTCAATATATCGCTCTGAAATGGGGCAATGTTATTCGTCGCATGAAAGAAATTCCAACCACCACAGGTGCAAGCCGTTACGAAAATAAAAAATACGGCTTCGTTTGGATTGGCATTCCATCAAAGGGAATGCTGCTGGATTCAAAAGGTGGGCATGAATTAGCCAATGACTGCACATCGGTTGAGCAACACGCGGCGGCACCAGTAGCCAACGCAACACCTGCAGCATAAGAAAGAACGCCAGCGCTGTGACACAAACCTGTCCTCTCTCGCACGTATTTGAGAGAGGGCGGAAAGAAGAATCAAGCATTTAGCATCAGTAATCGGCAACACCGGGGTATTCAACCAACATTCTTTGAGTATGTTGAAACCCGTTATATGCATATCACGCATCGTCACTTCAGGAGAAATCATGTCCAATAACACCTTGAACACACTCAAAGAATTTACTATTTCTGGGAACAAAAAAGGTAAGTTTTACTCACTGCCAGCTCTAGAGAAAAAACTCGGCGTTAAAATTTCACGCCTACCTGTTTCTATCCGTATCGTACTGGAATCAGTACTGCGCAATTGCGACGGTAAAAAAGTTACCGAAGAACACGTTAAACAACTCGCCAACTGGAAAGCAAATGGCGAACGTACTGATGAAATTCCTTTCGTCGTTTCACGCGTCGTGCTGCAGGATTTCACTGGCGTGCCTTTGCTGGCTGATTTGGCGGCAATGCGTAACGTTGCTGCTTCGCTGGGCAAAAATCCTAAAAATATCGAACCATTGGTGCCGGTGGACTTGGTAGTCGATCACTCTGTCACTATCGATCATTTCCGCGAAAAGAAAGCGCTTGATCTCAACATGAAACTGGAATTTCAGCGCAATAACGAGCGCTATCAGTTCATGAAATGGGGTATGCAAGCATTTGATACTTTCGGCGTTGTGCCTCCTGGCTTTGGTATCGTCCATCAAGTCAATCTGGAATATCTGGCGCGCGGCGTGCACAAGAAACGCACAGGCAAAGATGACGTTTACTACCCGGACACTCTGGTAGGTACTGATTCGCACACCACCATGATCAACGGTATCGGCGTAGTCGGCTGGGGCGTTGGCGGTATCGAAGCCGAAGCAGGCATGCTCGGTCAGCCAGTGTATTTCCTGACACCAGACGTTGTCGGCGTAAATCTGACAGGCCAATTGCGTGAAGGCGTTACCGCAACTGACTTGGTATTGACCATTACTGAATTGCTGCGTAAAGCAAAAGTTGTCGGTAAATTTGTCGAATACTTCGGTGAAGGCACGCAATCGTTAAGCCTGACAGATCGCGCTACGCTAGCAAACATGGCACCAGAATACGGCGCGACTATGGGCTTCTTCCCAGTTGACGAAGCCACTATCGAATACTTCCAAGGCACAGGCCGCAGCAAAGCCGAAATCGACGCCTTCGAAAGCTATTTCCGTTCACAAAATCTGTTTGGTATTCCAAAAGCTGGCGAAATCGACTACACCACTGTCGTTGAACTGGATTTGGGAACCGTTGCACCATCATTGGCAGGTCCAAAACGTCCTCAAGACCGTATCGAAATCGGCAACGTCAAAAACAACTTTGCTGAACTGTTCAGCAAACCAGCTGCCGAAAACGGCTTCAACAAAAAAGCTGCCGATCTGGATGCTAAATACGTCAATGCTGACGGCGTCAATGTCATGAACGGTGACGTATTGATTGCTGCGATCACTTCTTGCACTAACACTTCCAATCCTAGCGTAATGCTGGCAGCTGGTTTGTTGGCGAAAAAAGCAGTGGAAGCCGGTCTGAAAGTATCGCCTCACATCAAAACGTCATTAGCCCCTGGCTCGCGCGTTGTTACAGAATATCTGACTGCCGCTGGTTTGCTGCCATACCTGGAAAAACTCGGTTTCGGCGTAACAGCTTATGGCTGCACGACCTGTATCGGTAACGCCGGCGATTTGACACCGGCAATGAACGAAGCCATCGTTAAAAACGATATCGTTGCTTCTGCAGTGTTGTCGGGCAACCGTAACTTTGAAGCACGGATTCATCCAAACATTCGCTCTAACTTCCTGGCATCGCCACCGCTGGTCGTCGCTTACGCTATCGCCGGTAACATGACACGCGATTTGATGACTGAACCAGTTGGCAAAGGTAAAGGCGGTAAAGACATTTACCTGGGCGATATCTGGCCAACTTCAAAAGAAGTCGCAGCAATGATGAAGTTCGCGATGAATTCAAAAGTCTTCAAAGCCAACTACGCCGATGTTAAAGGCGCGCCAGGCAAATTGTGGGAAGACATCAAAGGCGTGGCACAAGGTGAAGTTTATAACTGGCCAACCTCAACCTACATCGCTGAACCGCCATTCTTCGGTGACTTCACGATGGAACCAAAAGCCGCAGCAACTGGCATCACAGGCGCGCGTGCATTGGGCGTATTTGGCGATTCCATCACCACCGACCATATCTCTCCGGCTGGCGCGATTAAAGAATCCAGCCCTGCAGGTAAATGGTTGGAAAAGAACGGTGTCCTGAAAGCAGATTTCAACTCTTACGGCTCACGTCGCGGTAACCACGAAATCATGATGCGCGGTACATTCGCTAACGTTCGTATCAAAAATCTGATGATTCCTGCAAAAGCAGATGGCGGTCGCGTTGAAGGCGGTATCACTCTGCATCAACCGGCTGGTACAGAAACATCGATCTACGATGCGGCTATGCAGTACATCAAAGATGACGTGCCAACCATGGTATTTGCGGGCGAAGAATACGGTACTGGTTCGTCACGTGACTGGGCTGCTAAAGGTACACAACTGTTAGGCGTTAAAGCGGTATTTGCGCGTTCATTTGAGCGTATTCACCGTTCTAACCTGGTCGGTATGGGCGTGTTGCCATTGCAATTCATCGGCACTGACAGTGTTGACACACTAGGTATCACTGGTAATGAAACTTTTGACCTCAAGGGTATCGACGGTGAAATCAAACCGCAACAAGACGCTACTTTAGTGATTCACCGTGCCAACGGCGAATCTAAAGAAGTCAAAGTTTTGCTGCGTATTGATACACCGATTGAAGTCGATTACTACAAACATGGCGGCATCTTGCCGTTCGTGTTGCGTCAGTTGCTGGCGGCTTAAGTACTATTAAGTACTAATTTGGCGCCAATCTGGCGCTAAATTAAGCTTAAATGCTACTCAAGAAAAACCGCACATTAGTGCGGTTTTTTTTCGTCTTTATATTTGATGCCATCAGCGTTCTGCTCATTACTCCTCTACAATACAAGTTCCGATTCTGTTGCCGAGATCATCATGCGCCGTCCGACTAAAAGTACTTCTCGCAAACCTTCCGCTGACAGCCAACGACTCACCGCATTAGCACATGCCCTGACAGAAGCTTCAAGTCGCCTTGAATTGCGTGCGTGGGAAGATGAACTTGATATTCATGTCAATAAACTGTTGAAAGCTAATCAGCAAGATCCAATTGATAGCGCATTAGAGTTGTTATTTCCCGATCAGGCGGATGCCTATAACGCGTTAATGGATGGGATCGAGGCTTGTAGCGAGTCGACGATTATTGACTATGAAGGCGTTTCTTACGACGCCTTGTTAGTCGCCCTGCCGATATTGGCCTGGACTCGCTTTTCAATTGCGTCGGGCCCTATTCCAGCAGATCTTTTAATCACACTGAATGCCCATTTTCATGCGCATGTTCTGGCATCAGGCGTACGTACTGCACTGATGCCAAATTTATATGCGATTGATCAGCTACCACGCACACATGCGGACACCGCTGCGCTGTTGCAAACGATGGCGCATGCAGCATTGAGTAACAGCGCCTTGCATCGGCCTGCCAAACAACCGGAAACTGCTCCTTTCCTTGCCGATACACGCTATCTATTGGCGGCATTGGTAGTACCTCGTGGGGCACCGCTGTTTAACTGGCAAACCGGTGCGGGCACAAAAGACAGCGCATTAAGACTATGGCAAGCGCAAGCAACGCCGACGTTTAATCGTTTATTGCCGGGTTGTGGAATTGACGTGTTGCTGCCGGAAGCCTATTTTGTCGCTTGTCGTGAAGCAGATAAGCAAATACGGCCGATTTCTTTACGTGCTGCCAGCTTTTATTTGACCAGCACCTTGAACGTTGCCAGCACCGAATTACACGCCACTATCGGGCGCTTTAGCGAAGAACCCGAAAGCGGTCGGGTCGACGAGTACCGCATCGCTTTTGCCATCGCAGAAAACCATGACGTTGTCTATGGCGTCGTCTGGCCGCTCTACGGGCAAGAAGAAGCAAACGAAGAAACCGGCGATGCAGCATCCTCAACAGAAGATCCGGAAGCACAAACCCCGCTAGAACAAATCCTCGCGTTGTTACGAGAGAATGGCATCAGCCACATTCAATGTCACAACGAATTATTTGCGATGGAGTTTTGCGATGATTGCGGAACGCCGCTATATGCTGATAATGATGGGGAATTGGTGCATCCGGAAATGCCGGAAGATACGCCGCCAAGCTCGGCGCATTTCCATTGAAATTGACAAAAGTTGGGCACGACCGGATTTTATCGGTTGCGCCCTCTTTGTCTTATTCAAACGCCTTCAAAATCGGCTGCAAACTAGCCGCACCCAGCCGCACGCTACGGGCGCCATTCCAGCCAACTTGCGCATCCGGTAAATTGGCATTGTCTTTAAACGGCATTTCCAGCGTCAATGACAGGCATTTAAATGTATGGCCAATATATTTAGAAGCCAGCGTTAACACATCCGCACTGTATTTGCTCGCCGCATAACCAAATTCACTCTGGAAATCCGGACTGGCATTTTTAAAGTTAGCAATAAATTTATCCTGCTCCGTTGCTTGCTCCGCAGTGAATCCATTCAGCATTTCCGAGCCCGCCACAAAGTTATAAGGCAAGGCTTCATCTCCATGTACATCCAAAAAGAAGTCGCAGCCAATTTCGTGGATCTTATTTTTGACGTGAAATACTTCCGGGCTTTTATCCAACGAAGGCGTCATCCATTCACGATTCAAATTTGCACCAGCGGCATTAGTACGCAAATTACCGCGCACAGAACCATCCGGATTCATATTCGGCACAACATAAAACACCGCTTCCTGCAACAGGCGCGTAGCGATAGGATTGGCGCGATCAAGCAACGCATCCACCAAACCCTCGACAAACCATTCTGCCATCGTCTCGCCCGGATGCTGGCGTGCGATTACCCATACTTTTTTTGCCGCGGCAGGATTGCCAATCACCAGTAAATTCAGATCACGACCGTCAACGGTATTCCCCAAATCCTGCACTTGCACCTGAGCAGACTGCCCTACCCGGCCAATCAATGCCAAATGCCGCTCCCAAGTGTAAGGCTCAAAATAAGCGTAATACACGCTGTCAGACTCAGGCGTGTGTGTCACCGTCATCACTTCACCATCAAAACTGGTGGGCACGCGAAACCAGTTTTCACGGTCGTAACTAGCGCAAACGCTGTAGTCTTTCCAACCCTTTGCATACGTCGCTTTACCAGCATTCATGAAACGTATCTGACAAGCCTCGCCACGCACGCCTTGCACGCGAAAATAAAACCACTGCGTAAAATCCGCATGCGAATCTGGGCGTAGATTGACTTCGATTTGTTGTGGATGTTCGGCGCGCAAAACCTCGATGGCACCACCGTCAAATTGTTGGCTGATTTTTATAGACATAGAATAATCACAGAATGTTAGCCAGTCGATTCCAATCCGGCCTCATGAGCCAAATTAACATCGAACAAGCAAGGAGCAAGTAAATAAGGAAATGTTGATCAGGCAAAAAACCGGCAGAATTTTTTAAATCCGCGCGAAAAAAGCTTTTTTGCACTGCTATAATAGCAGGCTTGTCGGGGCGTAGCGCAGCCTGGTAGCGTACTTGCATGGGGTGCAAGGGGTCGAGTGTTCGAATCACTCCGTCCCGACCAATAGAATCAAAGACTTAGCGTGAAACCTGTATGTAAACACCCTTCATTTGTTGCGGAAAATTCGCTGCAGGAATTGGTGTCGGATTCGGATTGAAATATATCGTCGTGGCATCGGTCCGTGGCGTATACATTGACATGGCAAGCGACACTAAACCAAGAAGCAAAAAAGCGCGCGTTTACGCAGGCTTTTTTTGCTTCTAAATACTAGCGTGTGCCTGACATCAGACCATCCCCACTCAATTATCAATTAAACCAGTATGCCAATATTTAATTGCCCCTGGTGATCACCGCAAATTCAAATACCATGAAAAATACCGTTACCAATACTGTCGGCGGCTGATATCGCTATGGATGGCGAACGAACGAGAATATCGATGGTGACACTTCCGGCTCAATTTCCATGGCGTGCAGGCTATTTCCATCAGGACTTAGAATCAGAAGTAACGGAGTTCCATTTTGTACGTCAAGCAATGTCGGAGCAACCGGCGGTCTTTCGACGACTATTTTCTTGATATTCCCGACCATCGTTGAACCGAGCAAATTTCCTCTAATCGTCACTTCATAGGAGATAGGTATTGGTTGTGCCCCGGCCGGGAACACAATCCCCAACAATTTATTCGCTTGTACCACGTACTTCCCATGAGCTAAAAATTGGTCTCCGTTGATTGATACCGTTACTGAAAATTCTGGCCCTTCAAAAATACCATTCTGAATAGGGGGGTGCGGTAAGACAATGCTCTCGCCAAATCGCTTATAAAAATCGCTAATAAAAGTGACTTTTTTGTTTGATTCTTCAAGTTTTTTCAGACTTTCGCTCTTCCGTTCATTCAGAGTAGAACGCGAAGTATCGACAGCATTGTCATATGGTTTAGTTATCGACGCCTTATCAAGGAGGTCCTCGGCCTGTTGCAAAAATCCGGCAGGAATTAGTTGATTCGCTAGATTACTTGCCGCAAGTGTTTCCCCATGGGCCGACGAGGCGAGGAAGGCCTCAATTGAAAGACTCGGAATGCCAATGTGATACAACGCAACCCCTAAATTATTCCAAGAGCTCCCCCCTCGCTTTCGAATATCAATACGCCCATAATGCAATGCAGCCAGTGCATGCCTGTTCATTTCAGAATATTTGAAACCTAAGAGGAATCGCAAATTATCATCCGTCGGATCTAATTCAAGTAGCCTCTCTAAAATACCAATCGACCTCTCGTCATCCTTCCCAATTTCCAAAAGCCTACGTTCTATCGTCAACTTAATCCGGTCTAAGTCACTATCATTCGCCTGATATTCTCGAATACGATTAGCCAATGAATTTGCACGGTCCTTTTGTCCGCTGATCAATGACGCCTCGGCAGCATCACCAAGTAATCTAAGGGACACTGCCTTAATCTGACAGCTGTCCGCAGCGCATTCAAACCAAACTGCAGCTTGTTTATTATCGCCATATTTACGGTAAATCCGACCTAAGTGGGCCGCAAAATCATGAATACCAGGATTATCCTTCGCAAGAACTTCTAACGCATCAAATTGCCCAGACATACCATATTCCAATTTGCAGTACAGCTTCCAACCTGACCATTTAAGTACTTCATGCGGATCTTCGGCCAGCGGGCTTTGCTGAAAAACTTGATCAACTAAATCGGCTTTGCCACTTTCCTGATTGATTTGCAGAAAATATGCCGTATTAAAATCGAATTGGTTCCAACTCACTTTTGGATCTGAAAAATCGAAGCCCCCTTTGTCTGCTGCCGGTTCTGTTATTTCAAATGTTGAAATGGGCTTTTCCACGGTGCCCAGAGTGGACGCATCATCTTGCATGGATGTTGCAATTTTAGAAAAATCTTGATTTGGCTCCGTATGAGAATCAATTAAGGGAAGATCACCAAGGACGTTCTTCGCGATTTTCTTAGCATCTACGACAGAAGAATGTCTCAGAAATACGTACAAAATGAAGGTGCCGACTGCAATGCATGGTAATGCAATATAGAAAAATCCAGACGTAAATTTAGCTTCTAGTTTCACTCCCCCGGCCCACGCGCCTAATGCCGCTCCAAGAGTAATTGATGCTATCGCCAGACATAACTCGCCATAGGGAAATCCTGCATTTTCCAGAATGCCTAATTGTTCCCGACAACGCTTCAACGTACTTATCCGAAAACGAATATAGTATTCCTTAGCATCATCCGGCACCTGACGAACTTGAAATTTTTGGGTAACTTCAAAGCTTGAATCATCCCTTCCTGCCACCGACGCCACGAGGGAAACAGGCACATCTTTGCTCGCATCATTCAAAGTAATCCCCTCTCAAGTTAAAACGGCGGTACTCCTCGCCAAACGACGTTCTTGCTGCGGATTGATTCTAGCGGCTAGTGACAACGGTGTTGCCCAATTAGCACCTAGCGCAAGATATATTTGCCTTATAGGGCCGATGCACGTTGACGTGACAACTGATGCAGGGAAAACAAAAAACCAACTTTATGGGAGATTTTTTTATTTTTTCTTCGGTATGCAAATGAACGCCATATATCAGTTCGCTCGTATTCTGCTAAACATTTTCTCCGCATCGATCGATTTAGCGCAAAAAAAAATAGCGGCGGCAAGCGAGCGCAGACTCTTAGCCTGACTTGGTCAACGTTCCCGCAAGTCAATATCTTATTGTTCTCCGCAAAATTGGCTTAGTCAACCTGCTTGCCAGACTTCCGCCGTATCGGCATAGCAACCTAGAATACCTGGCCAATAAAATCAAAGGATTACAGCTCTTGACTTGTAGGCCTTTTCCATTTCATCTCATTTTCCACTAAGAATGCTTACACCGGAATTCGCCTCCTAACGCCTACCGCTGCACCTAAGCCTGTAGTCCTGGAAAGACTATTCTCTTATCTCCCGAACCTCGTTGGGATAGGCCGGAGCGCAGTGGCTCCCGCCAACGATGCCCGGGTCCGGCTTTTTATCAAGTCGAGCTTTCTTCACTGCTTCCTGAGAAACAGTAGCCGGGTTAAACTTATTAGCACACAGAAGCTTATACCCTCCAAATCCATACCGAAGATAAGCGCGGACCAAAGTTAAATCTTCTTTCTTGGTGACATTCAAGCCCACTGCGGTAAACACAGGTGTAAGCGTAGGTTCACGAACCTGAAACGTCTGAAGCTCATTGCTGTAAATACCGGATAAGCGCAGCACTGTCGATGACACCGGGGCAAAAAAAACAACGCTGCTGATGACTACGTATGAAATAAAAACAACTCCGCCAATTGCAAATTTCATTGGGCGATAAGCACCCATACTAGAAGTTCTCGCGCCTAAATACATCAATCCAGGGACGAGACTGATTGCCGAGATCCCGATGCAGACTCCCATCGCAACCCAAGTTTGCCAACCTTCTTCGATATTAGGGACATGACCCGCGATTTGTAAGCCGATTACCAATGGTAAACTGGTGGAAGCAACCGTGAATGTCGCCGCAAGAGACCATCCAGCATTTTTCATAAACCACGCAAATGTTGACTTGCCCGGCAACAAAGTTGGCTCTTTCCGCATATATACAAACAAATAAATCAACGACGTCACAATTGGCAATGCCAACGCTATCCATTTGCCGTTACTATTGTCCCACCAGATGATCAAGCTAACTCCAATGAGCCAACCCACCAATGCCCAGCGATAAATATTCGCAACATATTTCGGCATAAAGCGATTTTGAGCATAGCCAGAGACGGTGCATATCAGAATTACGGACGGGGCAACGAACTGTAGTAAAACTGCAAATGCCAAAAACAGTGCCGCTACAAATAAAAATACCAGGCCACTTACCGCCATCGCCGAATCTTGAAACAGTCCCGTCCAATGTATTGATCGGAGGTAAACCCATAGAAGCAAGCCCGTCGGCAAAAACGCCAATGGTGCAAGTTTCCATCCAACTTCAAGCGTGTCTTTTCCTATCGCGACAAATTCTTTATAAAACTCCTTCATCCGCTTCATTTCTTCAAGTGGATCACTTTTTACCCCGCCGTGCGATTCGGCCGAGTGTATTTCAACATCTCTGGGAGGCCTCTCACCTTGCTCATCAGTTTTGGTATGCGTCCGAAAAATCGCTGCTTTTATCTGACTGAACCATGTAGACGTAGGCTGTACAATTTTTTCCTGCATTTCAGAGTTGGATGAGTGCACGACATTTTTTTGATTCACACTTAAAACATTATTTTCTTTATTCATAGTCCGAGTTCAATTTCCCTCTTTGCTTGCATTGATAAATCGAAACACAGGGGCGCAGAGTTGGCACGACGCTTAGCTCGCCCTTTTGGTAGCAATCAGTTTTTAGTCGATCCGGCCCCACCAATATTAACGACGAATTGCTGATTTGATTCGGCGAAAAGCGATGCATTCCTCAGTGGTTTTAATGAAATGGGCGCCTTATTTCGAAACGGTATCGAAGTGCCAAAATGCGAAAATTGCCAGTTTGACTGAAAGGAGCGTCCATTTCATTAAAGCCGATGCACACGGTAAACGCATGCGGATGACTGTTATTTTTGAAGAGGATGCACTGACGGATCTTTCTAGCCGAATATGGGTCGTCGTTTTACGCGAAAAAATACAAATTCCCGACTCATCGAATTAAATCAGGAATAAACCTAAATTTGTATAATCTGGCGAAGTACGTCACTATTTCATGCGAGATACAGGCTCATGAAGAACCGCTGGATATTATACGATCCAGGTGGAAAGCCAATGTTTACGGGCGGTACGGACTTATAAACTCCCGCATCAGGTGCATGGGGTCGAGTGTTCGAATCACTCCGTCCCGACCAATAGAATCAAAGACTTACTGCGCAAGCTGCGTATACATACAGCACTGTATATTAGACAGTGTCTAATATTATTCAAATTAGCCTGCTCTCACGTGGTTTTTTTTTACGCCTACTCAATACTCTGAAATATAGTCTGCGTCGGTATCAATCCGACTCTGCAAATATTACGCCGCCATTTCTGGCTACACACCATCAACATCATTCCCCCTACTGCAATATTTAACAGCTAGTGCTTCATTGTCCTTCTGTTATTATTTAAAGATGCAAGATGATCAATGGAGATGATGTGAGTGTAAATTCCGGAAATGAAAATGGCGGCAACAATAGTTTTGTAAAAGTTGTTATTGCGTGCGTGGCTGCTTTTATGTTTTTTTCTGTTTGGCAGTTCTCGTCGTGGTTCGGCATCGACATGCCGACTGGAGGCGAAATAATTATTGGCTGGATTGTAACTACGGTACTTGCAGGCGCAATTTTACGGTTTGGAAATAAATATAAACAAATAAGATTCAAGAAAACTTGGCCTATCATTCTTGCTTTATTTTGGCTATTTTTTTGGCCTGCGCTCAATTTTTGGTCATCTAAGGCTGGACCAGGGAGCGTTATGTCCCATGATTCATCTTTAGAATTAACGAGCTTGAATACACAATGGTTTTCGACTTGGTACACAAAGCTAGGCGGCCTTGTAATCATCGCTGCCATCTGGGGATTTGTGAAAATATTTTTTTCACGAAAAGAATAGACTAGCTGTTTGCGACCACATCTCTTTGACTCGGCGGTGACTTTTTCGTCCTCGTGGCCAAGCAGCAGAGAATCGAACCAGCGCACACCATGGACGAACCAACCCAGAATGATCTTGGCAAAGGTGCGTGCAACAAAAACGCAGATAGCACCGACGAAAAGATGGGAATGAAGTACGAGGCTCCCGCCAGAACAGTGACGTTGCCATGTAAAATGCCAACGTTCCATGCTGCGTAGCCAAACCCCATCGCCGCTGCGGCCAACAACAGATAGATGATTGCCGGCGCGCTAAAGGACATCTGGCCGTGATCTCCGAGGAAAAATTTCACCCAAAGAACCAACGCCACCAGCATGAAGAACGGCGTAACGCCGTTTTTACCTCGCGCGATGTTGGTCGTCACAGTGCAATACGCAGCCCAGATGATTGCGCCGGCCAAAGCCAGTCCGTAGCTGAGTGGGTTGTCCTGAACGTTGACCAGCATACCGGCCAAGTCCAACCCTTGATTGCCACCCAATACCCAGCAAATTCCCAGCAACGAGAGCACGAAACCAGGCACGACCAAAAGGTTTGCCCTCTGGTTGCTGAAGGCAATTGCCGAAATGAGCGTGAATGTCGGCCACAGATAATTGACCATGCCGACTTCAATTGCTTGTCTGCCTGTATTTGCGTAACCGATGGACAGAGAAAGGCATAGCTCGTAAGCAACGAACAAAAGACTTCCCCACAACAAATATCGTTTAGGAAAGGTGCTGAGCTTCGGGAACCCGACCGAGAACAGCAGAAACACCGAGGCGACACTGTAAATCGCCGCAGCGCCTCCTGTGGGACCGAGATGCTCACTGACGCCGCGTATCAATCCAACGATTGCGCTCCAAAGAAGCACCGCGACGAGTCCGATAAGAGTAGCTTTCCTATTATTCATTGATGCTCTTCAAGTTTGCGGGTTGCGAAGGGTTCTTGCCCCTTCCTTTATGCCGTCAAGGTAGCCTGCCCACTGAGACAAGTCAAAGTAAACGTTTAGGAACTGCTGATGTCGGGCACATCAAATTCACTCAAAAAAGATGGCATTCATGGTAGCGCGAGTATTACCTGGACCCAGATGAAGATTCAACTTCCCCGCCTCACCGTCGTCATCAAATTCACAAATTGTCTAAGTGTGGCAGAATTGCGGCCTATTCTGCCTCAAGCATGCGGCACCTCTTTTTTTAAAATTCCGCTAGTCCCCATCTTCGTATTGCGACAAAACCCTTCTATGCGTAACGCCACCAATCACCCCCGCTTTTTATTATTTCTCATTTGCGCCTTTGCTTCCGCCGGGCAGCTTGCAATCGACATCTATGTACCTGCATTGCCCGCGATGGCGCATTTCTTTCAGGCTTCGCCGCAAGCCATTCAATTGAGCGTGACCAGCTATCTGATGGCCTATGCGTTCGGCCAACTGGTCTTCGGCCCTCTCGCAGATGCATACGGACGCAAACCAATTCTTGCACTGGGATTGGCAGTCTTTACGTGCGGCTGCCTGCTCTCGCTCGCGGCAAGCAATCTGGAAACGTTCGTATTTGCACGCTGCCTGCAAGGTTTTGGCATCGCTGCGACCAATTTGCTTGCCAAGGCCATCATCACTGACTCGTTTTCTGGTCAGGCCTTGATGCATGCCTTTACTTACATGGCGACGGCGTGGGGATTGGCGCCGATTGTGGCTCCGGTCATTGGTGCGCATCTGCAAGCAATGTTCGGCTGGCGTTCCTGCCTGATTTTCCTGCTGGTCTATTCATTTGTGATGTGGGCAGTACTTTGGCGTTACCGCGAAACGCTACAGCAACCGGTGCATCTGAATATGAAAACGCTGGTGAAGAATGCGCGCATGGTGCTCGTCAGTCCAGTTTTCCGTAGCTGTTTTCTTTCGCAGGGACTGTGCTACAGCATTCTTTTGGTGTTCAACATTGTTGGCCCATTCATGGTGCAAAACACTTTGCACAAGCCACCGACCTATTTTGGCTATCTGGCTCTTGCAATCGGATTGATGTATTTTCTCGGCGGCATTTCTAATCGTATACATCATCCACGCCTGCCTACTCCGGAACAGCGCCTTCGGATCGGCGCACGCGTCATGACTGGCGCCGCGTTCGTCATGCTTATTCTTTCCGTGACAGTCGGACTGCGCGTATGGACGCTGACTACCCCTGTTCTGCTCATGGGATTTTGCGCCGGCGCCATGTATCCGACCCTGATGGCAAAGGGAAATTCGATTTTTCCTCACATTGCAGGATTGACTAGTGCCATCCTCGGATTTGCCCTGCTGCTCGTTTCGTCGGCCATGATGGGATTGGCCGGATTCGTGTCTATTCATAGCCTCACTCCCATGGCCATTTTCTTCGTCATCG
The DNA here is from genome assembly GCF_009497155.1 of Glaciimonas soli. Lineage (GTDB taxonomy): Bacteria > Pseudomonadota > Gammaproteobacteria > Burkholderiales > Burkholderiaceae_D > Glaciimonas > Glaciimonas soli. Next base: position 6,380 of record NZ_WINI01000001.1, on the reverse strand, counting down.
TAGGATTGACTGTGATCATAATGGTCAGCAAGCTTCTACAGCACTTGGAACACCCCGCCGATACATCGGTAAATTACGCTAACCGCGATGCGGCAGTTGAAAATTGAGCTAATAGGTCATTTCAATAAAATGGTTTCAAATTAAACACTGCCGCTAAGTCCGTAACGACTTTTTGATGATCGGTAGCAAGCGCAAAAATTAGAACGAATGATGCAGTGCCCGCTATTTTGCTAATAAATTTTGGGCACGGCATCGAAGTGTCGCGCCATCGCTCCCAAAAAAAATCCCATTAAATATAATGGGAGAACTGGGGGTTACCCAAGGGCGTCTTTCACTAATGCTGCTCACGCGGCAAGCACAACACAGAACTAACAAGGCCAATCGATGCGCCAAACCCAATCGGCGCACCCGGCGCGGTGCAGATAATCGCACTACCCCATACCGAACGCCAAGATTGACAGATCTATGGCCACCTGCCGATCGACCTGGCGGTGCCGAACCAGCAAATTCGCTGGTCCTGCATCACCTCGCCTTACTTACTGACGATGATCGTGCTGTTGAGATTCAGATTTCTCGACGAATTACCAACAAGGACCTTGTACTGATCATTGGCGATGTTCCATTGCTGGACGATATTCAAGCCTTCGGAGTAGGTCACCGTCGGTTTGCCATTGACCATAATGCCTGGAAACTGTGTGGGCGTATTTGCCGGCCAGTCGCCATCGTTCTTCGGGAACGTGACCGGCAGCTTACCCGACGGATTGACCGTACCGAATAGCAAATTAGCGACAATGTTGCCATCTTCCTGACCGGGGAACCACGCTTCCAGTACCGCAGGAACCTGATCGATCCATGGCAACAGCACTGACGCGTTGTCCTTTAGAACGACAACGGTCTTCGTCGGATTGGCCGCGAGAACTGTGGTTATCATAGCGTTCTGGTTCTGGTTTTGGTTGATGTACGTGCCAGTGGTGTTCATGTAGTCGCCTCCATCCAGCGAGATACTCAGGCGGTCCTGTCCCTCCTCTGCAAGCGTGCCAGCCATGATGACCACAACATCGGCCTTGCTCGCAGCATCGACCACGGCTGCAAGATTGCTGTTATCTGGGGCAACGACGACCAGATTTACCGTTGCACTCGATCCCAACTGGGCTAGCGTGTTCTGCATGCCTTGTAGCGGCGTTACCGTGTATAGCGGAATAACGTCGGAACTGCCGCCGCAACAACCGGTACGCTGCTTTGCGCATAAACATCGCACACTGCCCCGATCGACATTGCCATCACTCCAGCTATCATCAAACTGCTTTTCGTCTTCATTTCATCCCCTGTTTATAAGTTATTGAATATTTCATGGAAACTACGGTGCTACTAGGTACGACGCTCGACACACTTTCCGTGTGATGCGGGCGCAAGTCTGCCCCTGAGGGTGGTTAAACCAACCACTACTCATTGTCACTGGCGCCGCATTAGCGCCCGAAGGGGATTGCGGATATTTCCGCGATAGTTAACTGGCTCTGCCAGGCGTGGTGATCAAGTGGCGGCCTCCGTCATTGTCACTGCCAATTTATTTACCAACTTAATGAGAACATCGGCCTGATGCGGAATCGGCGCGATGGCCCCGTATCCGGTCGTCGAAATTGCAGCAGCCACGTTGGCGTAACGCACTGCGTCCAGTAAACTTTCACCGACGGCAAGACGCGCAACCAGGCTGCCGTCAAAGCAGTCGCCGGCGCCGGTGGCATCGATAGGTTGTACTGCGAACCCCGGCACATGTCGCGGCACGCCATCACTTTCTTGCCAGATCCACGCACCTTCTGCGCCGCATTTGAGCACCACGTTCTTCGCGCCGTGCCGAGCGCACCACGCAAATACGTCATCGCGGTTATCGGCATCGGCCAGAATCAACGCTTCATCAAGACTAGGCAAGAAAATATCAATGTGCGGGATCGTGGCTTCAATTGTGGCTTTCGCCTTTGCCAGCGACCACAATCGCAAGCGTAGATTCGGGTCGTAGGTAATAGATGCGCCAGCTGCGCTGGCAGTTGCCACCGCAGCGCCCACCGCATCGCAGGCAGTTGGGCTAATGGCTTGACTGATGCCCGATACATGCAGGAAGCGCGTATCACGAAGCATATTCAGCGGCAAATCATCAACGGTCATGCGACTAGCGGCGGAACCAGCGCGCAAGTATTCAAATTGATGTCCATCCGTACCATGCGTGACGAAGTACACGCCGGTATGCGCATTCTGATCAATCCCGACTGCTGACGTATCAATCCTTTCCTTGGCCCATAAATCGAGAAACATGCGGCCGAAGCGATCATCACCGAGGCGCGTGTAGTATGCGACGTTTGCCCCCTGCCTTGCCGCAGCAATCGCAAAATTGGCAGTATCACCACCAAACCCTTGTCGGTACAGAGCGGTCCCCGTCTCATTGAATTCGATCATCGGCTCTCCCAATCCGACAATGTCAAAACGCTTGTCAATGCCCATCATCCCCTCCTCTATTTTTCATGCGACAGCGCTTCATACATGCTGAAGCGCTGTCTCACGTGCTCACGCTTTTTTGGATTCCAAAGCACTCATCGCCTCAACGACTCCGTACTTACCGATATTTTCCAGGTGTTGAGTCAATGTGAAAACGAACTGCTGATTACGGGGCAAGTCATCGCCAAACACTTCACGCACAGCCAGCAAGGCAACAACTTGCTCCGCCGCGTTCAGAGAGCTGGTCGCAGCGGCATGTAACGTTTCGGCGAGAGGATCGGAAATTGGATATGCAAGGCCGGACTCGTCCTTGCCGACCAGATAGCGAAACCAGCCGGCGACGGCAAAACAAAGCCGGTCGCAGGACGCACCAGCCAGCAAACGATCGCGAATAGTGCCGAGCAAGCGTTGCGGCAATTTCTGCGACCCGTCCATCGCAATTTGCTGCAATTTGTGCTTGAGCGCCGGATTGCGGTAGCGCGCCAGCAATTGCGCGCGATACACAGCCAGACCGGGACGCGACAACGTCGGCTCAATCTCGTCACCCATCATGGCAGCAATAAAATTGGCTAATCGTGTATCGGCGATGGCCTCATCGACCGTTACATAGCCAATCACGGAACCCAGATACGCGAGACTGGAATGCGTGCCATTGAGCATGCGCAGTTTGGCGTTTTCGTATGGCTCAACCTCCGCTACGATGGTCGCTCCGGCATCCTCCCAGCGCGGCCGTGGTCCGACAAACCGGTTCTCAATCACCCACTGGCTGAACGGTTCGGTCATCACCGGCCATGCATCGTCGGCACCAAGGCGAATCGCAACGCTGGCGCGGTCATCCTCGGTAGTCTTTGGCACGATGCGATCCACCATCGCGTTAGGAAAGGCACCATGCTCAGCTATCCAATGCGCCAGTCCAGGGTCAATGGCTGCGGCGAACGCCAGCACCAAGCCACGTGTAGTCAACCCATTCGACGGCAGGTTGTCGCACGACAGCACGGTGAACGGCGGCAGCCCCGCCTTTTGGCGTAGCGCCAATGCACGCACGATGAAACCGATGGCAGAACGCGGTACATCGGGATGCGTCAAATCATGTGCAATATCGGGGTGATTCAGACGCAAGGCACGTGTCGCCGGATCGTGGCAATAACCCTTTTCAGTCACCGTCAGACTGACAACGTGGCAACGCGGATCGGCCATCGCGGCCAGCACCGCGTGCGGGTTCTCCGGTGCCAACAGCGACGCGATCAATGCGCCGATGACATGCAATCGCTCGCCACCGCCGTCACGCACAACCACTGTGTACAGATTGTCTTGCGGCGCAAGCGCATCACGGGTATCCGCCTGACGCAGGGATACACCAACTATCCCCCAGCGCTGGTCGCCAGCAGCAATTGCGTGATCCGTGTATACCGCCGCATGTGCGCGATGGAAGGCCCCCAAGCCTAAATGCACGATGCCTGGGGATAGCTGATAGCGGTCATACTTAGGCACGATTACAATTTGATGCGCACCCATCGATGCCAAAGCTGTATTCGAAAGTCTCATCACATCTCCTTAAGCGCCCTGCGGGTGCTCACGTACCCTGGAGACAAGTTGTGTCGGACTGACAAAACGCATCGCAATCAACAGCCACACCAGCGTGATGATCATATAGACCATTGCCATCGCATCGATCGATTGTGGAGCCCGCACCCCGGCTGCGAACACTGAGTAGTACAGCGCCACGACCAGCGTCTGGGTATCCGATCCGGCCGTCATAAAGGTCAGCTCGAACATCGCGATGGTGCGCACCAGTACCAGCAACGACGCAGCAAGGATGCCCGGTGCCAACAGCGGCACTAACACATGACGGAACATTTTCCAGGTCGACGCACCGAACACGCGTGCAGCCGATTCCAGATTCGGGTCGATCTGTTCGATAAACGGTGTCATAACCAGAATAACGAACGGCAAGGCCGGCAACAAATTGGCGATCACTACACCAAACAAGGTTCCCGCAAGATGCATTTGGTACATCAGCGTGGCCAGTGGAATACCGTAGGTGATCGGCGGTATCATCAGCGGCAGCAGAAACAACATGGTCAACAAACGCTTTCCACGAAAATCTCTGCGCGCCAATGCGTATGCGGCTGGCACGCCAATTGCCAATGCCAACACCACAACGGCCAGCACTACTTCTACCGTTACCAGCAATACGTCACCAAGCTGGAACTCATTCCAGGCGGATGCGTACCATTCAAAAGTAAAACCGTCAGGCAGCCAGGTGCCGAACCAGCTGCGAGCGATCGAGTTGGTGGCTACCGAAGCAATCATCAAGCCGACATTGAGCAAGAAGAATGTCATGAAGCCGATCACCAGGCCACTCCAGATACGGCTCCACCAATTAACGTGCGGCTTTGGCGAAGCAGAAGCAGACATCGGCATGATCGCAGTTGGCGATATTGATTTCGTCATGATTTACCCCTTTCCGCCAGTAACTGGCCCGCGATACACCATGCTGCGCAGCCCAAGTACAAAAGCGACCACCGCAAGTTGCACCATGCCCATAATCATGGCAATCGTAGAGGCCATCGGATAATCGTAATTTTCGAATGCAGCCTCATAGGCGGCAATCGAAATGACCCGGGTTGGCCCGGCGGGCGAGCCTAACAATACCGCGGACGGAAAGACCGAGAAGGCCTGCACGAACGACAGACAGAACGCCATCGCTAGCCCTGGTATCGTAAGGTATAGATTGTCGGTATTGAAAAACTTGATGTAATTCGACCATGCGCCACCGTCCAATGGTTCAAACGACAGCATCAGACCATGCAGAAATGGATACCCTTGCATACAGAGCTTCACATTCAGTGCGATTCTGTCGGAAACGCCCGAGATCTACGGCGCCGAACATTTGCTCACGCGCCGCGCCACGACCCCTGAAATCGGCAACAAACTGTTAGCTCGTGTTCGCTGGTGGGAAGAATACTGCGTGCGCCAAAATGCGGAGATGAACAATAATCCATCGGCCGGCAACAAGGCTGGCGGCTTAACCACCATCTTGGAAAAATCGTTGGGTGCAGTGGCCAAATCAGGCAGCACCAACCTGGTAGATGTAGTCGAATATGGCGCATCGGTCACCGCCAAAGGCCTGACGTTCATGGATACGCCCGGCTACGATCCGGTTTCCGCCACTGGGCAGGTTGCCGGCGGTGCCAACGTGATCTGTTTTACTACCGGACGCGGTTCGGCCTATGGCTGTGCGCCCTCTCCGTCGCTGAAACTAGCAACCAATTCAGGATTGTGGCAGCGCCAGGAAGAAGACATGGATCTCAACTGCGGCGGCATCGCCGACGGCATCACCGATGTCGAGACCGTCGGTGAGCAGATTTTCCACATGATCATAGCCGTCGCGTCCGGCACACGCACGAAGAGTGAAGTCCACGGTTACGGACAAAATGAATTCGTACCTTGGCAAATTGGTGCGGTGATGTAACTCTCCTCAAGCACAAGTACCGTGCCGCACAGGCCGACCTTTAGTATTTGGGCTGGTGATGCCTGCGGCATGGATCAAGCCTGTAACGGGGCTTGGACCTTTGGCCTTTTCGTCGAGCGTGGATATGCAATTGATAAGTCCTGTTTAAGAAGCCAGCCTAATCAGCTGGCTTTTTTATTGCCGATAACTACGGGGGCAGGAGAAATGGGAGCCGGAAATGCGCAGGGCTCTGCATCGCGCCAGCGGTAAGCTTATGGTCAGCCGCACAGCATCTGTCAGCGCGTTGATTGGTTGATCGCGCTGTTGACGTCGGCGCAGCCTGAGCTTGCTTAACAAGCGGCACTGCCAATCGTTCGCACCAAGCGTTTATGCAAAGCAAAAACCCCACCCTCGGTTAAGAGGATGGGGTTTTCTGGGT